>NZ_PYGK01000007.1 GCF_003014595.1 Chitinophaga ginsengisoli
CTAATGAATATGAATATTACTAAAAATATATAGCCCACCGTGGCGAGCTATATATTTTTAATTTTTGTTGAAATCTGACCTTTTTAGTCAGCCCCATTCCTGTGTTGTAAGTGCATTTGTGTGAACTACCATCCAGTTACAGAAGAGACATTACCTGGAGGTTCTGTGTTAATCAGGTTCCTTTTATTCTGGCGGCAACGGTTTTACCTGTGACCAGCGCAGCTTCTACGGTACCGGGGCTAGCACCGTTGTACAGGGCTTCGCCGGCGAAGTAGATGGTATTGTCAATGGGTGTATTCAGCACTAACTGTGCTGCTACTGATGCAGGTGTGCCATAGCTGTAACCTCCTGCAACATGAGGAATGGTATCCCAGTTGAAGACATGCCCGTTGGTAAATTGCTCCCACACCATTTCTTCTGTTTCGTTGCAAAGCGTGGCCAGGGATTGGAAAGCCAGTGCCAGTAGCTCTTTGTCTGTCTTTGTGGTGTAGGCAGCGGATGGAGGGCCTCCCAACCAGCCGGTGAGGACATTTGCCTGATCAGGGTACTGTGTCCACCAGGTAGGGATGGGCGTTTTTCCTAAGAGAAAGGCCATCTGCTGTGCATGTTTTTCCCAGAATGGTGTTTTGAAGTGCAGTATTACTTTGATGACGCTTCCCCAGCCGATGTCATTGGCTGCTTTGATATACGAAGGAATGGCTGGTGAGAAGGAAATCGTATTCTTTTGCAGAATGCCGAGTGGAATGGTGACGAGCAGTTTATCTGCTGACCAGGTGGTGCCATCGGCGGTTTGTACCTGTACTTTTCCTGCGGACCATTCAACAGCTGTAACAGGAGCGTTGGTAACGATGTTGCATTGCTGTTTGCGGCATTCTTCCGCCAGGAAGCTGGTCATGGCACCATAACCCTTTTCTATTCTGAAGTTTTTTTCACTTTCGTTTGTCCATTCGTTATAGAGGTATCCGACGCTTACTTTCGTAATATCTGCAAGGTCAAATCCCTGTACGAATCCCTGGATGTTCTTTCTCAGGTCAGCATGTTGTTCGGAGGGATAATGCTGATTAAGAAAGTCCTGCATGGTCATGTCGGCAGGGCTTTTTTCCATCAGCTCCAGTATTTCATCCCAGTTGGGGATCATTTCATGCTGTGTGCTCCATTCTCCATTATCGGTAACGCGGAACATCTGACCGCTTATGAGGTGGTATTTGAGCCCTGCTTCCTGTAATAGTCCTAATGTAAGCGGTAGTTCGCCATGTACAAATTCGGCGCCGGCTTCTGCTTCTTTGGTCCCTTTCCAGGAGATGGTCATTATACGTCCGCCAATAGTTTCTTCCGCTTCCAGGATGGTTGTTTTGTATTGTCCGGATAATTCCCTTGCAGCCATAAGTCCGGCGGCGCCTGCGCCTATGATGATGATTTCTTCTGATGATTTAGCCATTGCCTATATGATTCTGATACGGCAAGTTAGGCTTTTTATGTTGTTAAAAGCGGTTGTATAGATGATCCGGTTAAGATAGCAGCGATTATCTTTTCAGTACTTTTTCCACCTCGTAAAGGCGTCTTCTTAGTTCTGTGAGTTCTTCTTCCAGCAGGTCTACTTTTTCACTCAGCAGGTACTGGTGGTAATCGGGAATGATGGAGAGTTCACGCAGTTTAGGAAAGAGATCATGTTTGAAGAAGGTCAGGCCGGTTTCTTCACCATGAAATTCGTGCGCGGTTTTTGTGAGGTGATTGTACAGGCAGTAGCGAAGTCCGTCGGAGTTGAATGTCCAGGGACTGATGTACAACAGTTCCCAGTTGCCGATCCTGAGTAATTCGAGTTCTCCTTTGGCATTTACAAACTGGTAGATGGTAGATTCAACATAACCATTGGATTTGTAGGTGTCTGTTGTCATGAGAATGTAGGAGTACTCGGGTAAAGCTGATATTGATTCAAGACTGTGTAATGGGCTATGACTTCCATCTCTGAATATTGCGTAGTATCTGACCATAAAATGCTATCTGTTTGAATATTCGTATCACATAACTTGCAAAGGCAGTGACAATAAGATTAGGTTGAAAATAATATAATTAATATGAAAATCACGTATTAAATATAGAAAATGGGTAATAATCTGTAAACGGGAATAGTACGGGCGGCTTTGGTAGTTATGGCAGATATACTCATTTTAAATAAAATGCACTTATCTTTATGAATTAATAAACATGAATTTATGAAGTACTTTTCGTTATTAACCGTTGCCGGGGTATTATTGTTTTCGGCTTGTAAGAGTGGCAATAATTCTCCGAAGAGCGCAAAGGAAATATTAGAGGAGGCTGCGCCGAACATGAATGCGGGTGCGGGTAAATTCACCATTGAAGGACCTAAAGGATGGACGCGGATAGATACTACGTTAAATGGTGTTAAATCAACAATAATATTGGCGCCGGAGGCTACAGGCGGCTTCAGGGCGAATGTCAATGTGGTGTCAGAGAATATGGGCGGCAATTCTCTGCAGGCATATTTTGACAAGACGGTGAGTGCTATGGAACAATACCTGGAGAAATTTACGGTAGCAGGGAAGGGCGACAAAGAAATCAATGGCATTCCTGCTAAATGGCTGAAATATACAGCGGTACAAAGCGGCAAGCATGTTGCTGCGGTATTGTATATCGTACCAAAGAATGGTGTTGCTTATGGTATTACGGGCATTACCAAGGTTGGCGAGGAAGATAAATATTTTGCGACGTTTGAGAATACGGTATCCACATTCAAAGTGACAGAATAGTTGATTTTACATATTATTGAAACGCAGGAGGCCGGGCATTATGTCCGGCCTTTGTGTTTATAGATTGTTATGCCCGTCAGAGCGCCGGTTAAAGTGTCTTCCGGACAAGTTAGTAGTATTTAATGTGCTTTCTGGGATATATTGCCTACGTTAACCGATCTTACACATTCCCCTACTTTATCCGGAATAGATGGATTATCTTACAGCAAAGCGTTGAATGGGCGTAAGCCGGAAGCGCATGATCTGGCTGCCAGCTATCCGCAGAAAGTAAAAGAGCTATCCAGGTTAATGCTGCGATCGGAGTCGCCGGCCGAACATTCCGAATTTGACTGGTCGGCAATAGAATAATAAATGACGTTATGAAAACTGTAATCCAAAAAAACGGCGGGCTGTTGTTAACAGGCCTGTTCTTATTGTTTGTATGGCCTGTCTGTGCGCAGCAGGGGGCCTGGCCTGTTATTAAGAAAGAAACAAAACCCTGGACCCGTTGGTGGTGGATCGGCAGTGCCGTGAATGAAAAGAACCTGGCTTCTTCATTGGAGGTATTACACCAGGCTGGTTTTGGCGGTGTGGAGATTGCGCCTATTTATGGTGCGATGGGGTATGAGTCGCAATATGTCAGTTTTCTTTCTCCACGCTGGACGGATCTATTACGCTATACGGTTGCCGCTGCCGGAGAGCGGCAGATGGGGGTAGACCTGACTACCGGTACGGGCTGGCCTTTTGGTGGTCCGCAGGTGACGAAAGCCTATGCTGCTTCCAAAATTATTATGCAACACTATCATCTCTCTGCGGGGAAATCACTTTCACAACCTATACGGGTAAACGATGTAAAACAGGAGGGCGCTGCATTACAGGCGCTCACTGCTTACAATGGGAATCAGGTTGTGTTGCTGATGGATAAGGTGGATAAAGAAGGACGTTTGCGTTGGTCGCCCGCCAGCGGTGAATGGGAGCTTTATGCCCTGTTTGATGGCAGGACCTTACAACAGGTAAAGCGTGCAGCGCCGGGAGGGGAAGGGTATACACTTGACCATTTATCGGCAGAGGGGCTGCGGGTATATCTGCATCGTTTTGATACTGCGTTTAAGCATAGGGCGCCGGGCGTACGGTCTTTTTACAATGATAGTTATGAGGTATATAACGCTGACTGGACGCCTGCGTTCCTGATGGCGTTTAAGCATAAGAGGGGGTATGATCTGTCGAAGTATCTGCGGGAACTAGCCAGTAATGACAGTACGGACCTGGTGGCGAGAGTGAAGTCTGATTACCGGGAAACGATGTCGGAACTGTTGCTGGAGAATTTTACGCGTCCCTGGACACAGTGGGCGCATGGGTATAAGAGCTTGTCGAAGAACCAGGCGCACGGATCACCGGCAAATCTGCTGGACCTTTATGCGGCGGTGGATATTCCGGAATGTGAGACTTATGGCTCGACTTATTTCCCGATTCCCGGTTTACGGAGAGATAGTGCGGATATACGGAATGTAGATCCTGATCCGGTGATGCTGAAGTTTGCCTCTTCCGCAGGACATGTAGAAGGGCATCCGCTGATATCCAGTGAGACTTTTACCTGGCTGACGGAACATTTTAAGACGTCGTTGTCGCAATGTAAGCCGGAGGTAGAGCAGGCATTCCTGTCGGGTGTCAATCATGTGTTCTATCATGGTAATACTTTCTCTCCGCCAGAGGTACCATGGCCGGGATGGTTGTTTTATGCGGCTGTGAATTTTGTACCGACAAACAGTTTCTGGCCGCATTTGCCTGGGCTAAACGAATATATTACCCGTGTGCAGTCGGTGTTGCAGTCGGGCGTACCTGACAATGAGCTCCTGGTGTACTGGCCGGTATACGATACCTGGTACCGGGCAAAGGGGCATGATATGCCCCTGATGGTGCATTCTATTGACGAATGGTTACACCCTACGGCATTTTATAAGCAGGTGAAGGAGCTGCAGCGGACAGGGTATTCCCTGGACTTTATTTCTGACCGCCAGCTGGCGAGGGCTGATGTGCGTAACGGAAAGGATAGTGGTCGCGTGCAATTATCCGCCTATAAAGTGATCGTAATACCGAAGACAAGACTGATGCCGGTAGCAACAATGCAACAGCTGATCCGGCTGGCGACGGAGGGCGCTACGGTGGTAATGGAAGCCTTGCCGGAAGATGTGCCAGGACTCGGAGATCTGGGTAAGCGGAGGAAGGCCCTGAAAGCGCTGTTGGTCTCTCTGTCATTCAAACCAGCTGCAGACGGGCTGACCGTAGCGCAGCGTGGAAAAGGCAGGTTGATCCTTGCTGGTGACGTACAGGCAACATTATGGAAAGTAGGCCTTGAAGGGGAGAAGCTGGCCAGTAAAGGGCTTAAATTCATCCGCAGAAAGGAAAAGAATACCACCTGGTACTACCTGGTGAACCATACACCGCAAAAGATAGACGAGTACCTGCCGCTGAATAAAGCGGAAGGTGAGGTGATGCTGCTGGACCCACAGACCGGCAATACGGGCATAGCGCTACGCAAGGAGGAGGGAGGCAGGACTGTTGTGAAATTACAATTGTTGCCCGGGGAAGCAATGATTGTGCATACAGGAAAGGGGGTACAGGCAGGAGCGATGGCTGACTGGAAATACCTGGATAGTCCGGAAGTACCGCTAACACTATCTGGCAGCTGGCAACTGACCTTTACCAAGGGATGGCCTTTTATGCCAGTTACGCGTCAGCTGGATAAACTGATGCCCTGGACGGCGTTGGGAGATACGGCAGCTAATGCTTATTGCGGATCAGGGGTATATAGCACGACGTTCACCTTGCTGGAGAAGAAGGCCGGGGAATATGTGCTGGACATAGGGGACGTGCATGAGAGTGCGCATGTGTGGGTGAACGGGCAGGATGCAGGGATACTCTGGGCGATCCCTTTCAGGGCCAGGATCGGGCAATATTTAAAAGCAGGAAGTAATGAGATCAGGATAGAAGTGGCGAACCTGATGGCGAACAGGATCAGGTATATGGACCAGCACCAGGTACCCTGGAGGCGGTATCATGAGATCAATTTCGTGAATATCAACTATACTCCTTTTAATGCGGCAGGCTGGCCGGTGCAGGTTTCGGGGCTGACGGGGCCGGTTACCATCACCCGGTATGAGTAATTTGTTTGAATTTTGTAACTTCACTGCATGGCAACAACACAAACACTGGAGGAGTTCTATCAGCAGAAGTTTAACTGGTTACCGGAAAATCTTCAGCAGGATATAGGGCATTTCAACGTATTCAGCCTGGAAGACAGTCTGGCAGGCGTGCATGGTGCTACGCCTTTTAAGTATAGTCGCCGGGATTTTTACAAGATCAACCTGGTGCGTGGAAAGACCCTGTACCATTACGCCGATAAAAGTATTGAACTTGACGGTACTGCGCTGATGTTCTTCAATCCGCATGTACCCTATACCTTCGAACCACTGTCAGAAGAGAGAACAGGTTTTTTCTGCATATTTAAGGAGGGGTTCTTCACAGAGCGGATGAGAGGGAACATCAATGAGCTGCCGATGTTTACACCCGGCGGGAAGCCCTCGTACATGCTCAATAAAGAACAGGATGAGCATATCAGCCAGATATTTACGAAGATGCTGGACGAAATAGGGTCAGACTATAAATATAAGTATGACCTGCTGATGAACTATGTAACGGAAATTATCCATTATGCGTTGAAAATGACGCCTATAGATACTTTATATAAACATCCGGATGCCAAATCGAGGATCACGTCTATATTTACAGAACTACTGGAACGACAGTTCCCTATAGAGTCTACTTCCCAGCGGTTCACCCTGCGGTCGGCCAAGGACTTTGCCGACCACCTGGCCGTGCATGTGAACCATCTGAACCGCGCTATCAAGGAGACTACAGGTAAAACGACTACAGCGCATATTGCGGAAAGACTGGTCGGGGAAGCCAAAGCCCTGTTGAAACATACTGACTGGAATATTTCAGAGATCAGCTATTGCCTGGGCTTTGAAGAACCAGCCCATTTTAACAACTTTTTCAAGAAGCAAACCACCGTTACCCCTTCTTCTTTTAGGACTGTTTGAATTTTGCAATCATCGCTTTGATTGATATAAGTATTGGTGATACTGGCTGTAGTAGCTTTGTATTATTAAAATCACGAACGATGAGCGACAAAAAAGTATGGTTTGTAACAGGTGCATCGAAAGGACTGGGGCTTAGTCTGGTGAAGCAATTACTGGCAACGGGTCAGCTGGTGGCTGCTACTTCCAGAAAAAAAGCAGATCTGATCAATGCAGTAGGTATTGAGTCTGAACAATTTCTTCCCTTAGAGACAGATTTAACGAATGAAACAAGTGTTGCGAATGCTATAGATAAAACAATTGCGACGTTTGACAGGATTGACGTGGTGGTGAATAACGCTGGTTATGGCATTGGCGGCAGTATTGAAGAACTGAGTGACGATGAAGCGAGGGATAGTTTTGACGTGAATGTTTTCGGAACTTTGAATGTGATCCGTAAGGCGATGCCGTATATGAGGGCACAGCGGTCAGGGCATATCATTAACATCTCTTCTATTGCGGGTATTGCGCCGGCTACGGGATGGGCGGTGTATGGTGCTGCTAAACATGCCGTGATAGGATTGTCGGAGGTGCTGGCGGAAGATGTGAAAGAGTTTGGTATCAAGGTAACGGTTGTGGCGCCGGGGGCGTTCAGGACTAGTTTCCTGACTGAGGAATCGCTGGTGATTGCTAAAGAGCCTATTCCGGAATATTCGGCGATCCGGAGCTCTCATGAGAGGTATAAGAATATGGATGGTACGCAGATCGGGAGTCCGGAGAAGGCGGCGAATGCGCTGATCGCAATTGTGAATGAGCAGAAGCCGCCGGTGTATCTTTTGTTGGGGTCGGATGCGTATGCGAGGGGATTGGCGAAGTTGGAGTTGCTGAAGAATGCGTTTAAGGAGCGGGAGGAGTTGACGATGTCTACAGATTTCTGATGTTAATTTATTAAATAAAACGAGGTTGTGTCGGTTTTGATATGACCTCGTTTTTTTATGCGCGTATTTTTTTATGCGTGGTTATTTACGCGTAGCTTCTTTTTCCCGCTAAGTAGCTTCGGTTTCAGTATGGGATGGCGGTCGGCGCCTCTCTGGAATGCTATTTGGCGTTGTCAAGCGAGTTGGGTTTGGATATCTATTGGGCAGCATCGGTCGTGTCACCGGAGAGCCGAAGGCCCGCCATTCCCATCTGAAACCGGTGCTACTTCCGCTGTCGCTATTGGAGGTTATGCGGTCCGCTTATTGTGATGCTGCTTTATATGGGTGCTCCGATTATTTTATAACGGATAAGGTTATCCTGATGATGTCGTCGAATACTTTTTTGTCGGCGCCAGATTTGGAGTGCACGGTTAGGCCCCAGAGGTTATTCATGATAAATCTTGCGAGGGAACGGGGTGGATTGTCTTTCGAGATCTGGCCCATTTCCTGTCCTCTTTTGATGGCTGCGGTGAAGGCGTTTTCTAATGCTTCCCTGTTTTCTTTTACGATGGTAGCTACTTCTTCGTCATGGGGGGCGAGTTCTACTTTGGAATTGACCATAAAACAACCTCTCTTGTCTTCTCCTACGAAACATTGTGCTTTTGTGCGTTGAAACAATGTTTTTAGCGCTTCGGGTATATTTTCTGATGATGCCAGGAACGCAATGATCTCGGCAGTAACTGTATTCCTGTAGCGTTTCAACGCGCTGATAAAGAGACTTCTTTTATCGCCATACGTGTCATACAGACTGGAACGGCTCAGTTTCAGTTCATCCAGTATTTCCTGCGGAGATGTGCCATTGTACCCTTTATGCCAGAATAATAACATGGCATTGTGCAGCATTTCTTCTTCGTCAAATCTTTTTGTCCTTGCCATAGGTGATACTATTAGAATGCAAATATACAAAACGGAATTTTAATTCCGGAATAGAAAATATTTATTAGGAACTTTTATTCCGTTATGTATATATTTGCGGAACAAAAGTTCCGTTATAATAACAATTCAACGATCAGATATGAAGAAGACAATATTTATTACAGGTACCAGTGATGGTTTAGGTAAATTGAGTGCAAAGTATTTTGCAGAACAGGGTTGGAATGTAGCCGCTACCATGCGTACGCCGGAGAATGAGACAGCGTTGACGCAGTATGAGAACATCCGCGTTTTCAAGTTGGATGTGACCGATGTAGAACAGGTACAGGCCGCTGTGAGTGATGCGATAGCTGCTTTTGGGAAAGTAGATGTGGTGGTGAACAATGCGGGTGTGGGAAGTTATGGGGCGCTTGAGGCTGCCTATGAATCGGTGATAGACTGGCAGTACAATACGAATGTGCGTGGTCCTATTAACGTGATACGTGGTTTTCTGCCGCACTTCAGGGAAAATAAGGGAGGCATGTTCATTAATATCAGCTCTTTTATGGGCGTTACAACGGCCGTGCCTGTAGGGGCGTTATACAACATGTCTAAGTTTGCGCTGGAAGGGTTGACAGAAGGGCTTTATTATGAGTTGAAGCCATTGAATATTGAGTTACGTCTGGTAGAGCAGGGGGGATCATCGGGTAATAATTTCAAAGACCGTATTGTCTGGAATAAACATCCTGAGATCCGTGATTATGATGATATCACGAATAAGGTTAAATCAATGATGGCAAATGTAGATCCTTCATTGCTGGATGATCCGCAGACGATTGTGGATGTGATCTATGACCTGGCTACGGGTAAGAGTCAGCAGTTCAGGACATTGGTGGGAGCGCAGGGTAAGCAGTTGATGGAGATGCGTAATTCCATGCCTATTGAGCATTATCTGGAGACGATTGCGGGACTTTATAAGTAGGTATTATATTCTTAAATGAGGGCCTGTAAAGTACTATCCATACCGGTCCCCAAAAAGTGAACAGTCAGATATTGACAAAAACGTTATTGATCCAGGTGTTGCTGTTGAAATAGGCTTTAGGGGATTGCTGCGTATACTGCCGGAATGTACGGATCAGGTGAGATTGATCGTAATAGCCGGTTTCATAGCCGCCAGCTGTGTAGTTTTCTTCGGGATGTGCGTTTTGCCAGGCAACGAAGTGGTTAAAGCGGATAATGTTACTGACAACTTTGGGTGTTAGTCCTACCTGCTTTTTAAACAGGGAGTCAAGATATTTTGCTGATACGCCGGTGCGGTGCAGCAGCTGGTCTACAGAAATATTTCCCCTGTGCTGCATTATTTCGCGTACGGCGGCATGTACATAATCATAACTGCCGGAAGGCTGTTGCAGGCCGGCGATCATGTTGGTAAGCAGTCTTTCGAAGTGACGGAAAGTCGTGTGCGGATGGTCCGTGATACAATCCATAAAATTATCCAGCGGAAGAATATCACTCAAAGGTGTGATACCTGTAAGCGGATCCGGAACCGGCATTTTCAGAAAGGCGGATAGCGTATGCGGATAGAAACGAATACCGTATAAACGCGCTCCCGGCATAAGCTCCAGGGTGTAAGTGGTGAGTGTTTGTCCGGCGATAAAAGCAGCAGGCTCTTCGATCCAATCTGTGTCACTGAATTTTCGTTTGCCTGTATGCGGATGCAAATGGAAAATAATCTCATGATGCCCGTCTGGCAGGATGTCTTCCAGGTAAGGCTGTGGTAAATTTGCAGGGACTTCCAGGTACCAGCAGTTCTTGACCAGATGGGTCAAGTGTTGCGCAATATAGGTTTCGATCTGTATCATAAAATCACACAAAAGTTACCACTAAAATTGACAAACTATGAATGCTTATCCGGAGAAAATGCGTAATTTCATAACTCACTAAAGAAAAGGAGGTATTCATGCAATCTACAGAATATTCATGGAAACCTTCGGTTGGTATCGCCTAACCGGGTTGCTCCATAAAAAATATCTGGGACGCGGACGCGTCGAGGTCCTTCCGGTTAATGCCGGGAGGACTTTTTTTTTCTCATATACAATATTTGTTGATCCTGTTCGTCCTCTTATCAATGCGTTTACCCATGTGTCCTTATACCTGCGTATTATAAAGCGCTTAATTTTCATGTAAATTGGTCTTGTGCAGTAAATAGGTCTGCCAGCTGCCATATATTTGTTATTGATATGAAGAAGACAAACACACCTGTTGCCACGACAGGGAAAGGAAAATCAGGATTGATGTCTTTGTTGCGCCCCTACAGAGGACAACTATTCTTACTGATCCTGATGGCTTTATGTAGCAATGGACTGAGCCTGGTCCTGCCCGCGCTGACTGCCAAAGGTATCGATGCCTATTCCAAAGGAACACTTGTAGTGAGGGACCTGGTAACCGAGTTCATCGCCGCCGCCGCTGCTATTTTTGTTTTTACCTACCTGCAAAGTGTCATTCAGACATATATGTCGGAAAGGGTAGGACGTAGTTTGCGTACTTCTCTTGCTGACAGGATCTCGCGGCAGGATTATTCGTATATACAGCGCGTAAATCCCTCAAAACTGCTGACGAACCTTACGGGCGATGTTGACAGCATTAAAGTTTTTATCTCTCAGGCGATTATTTCCATTGCTTCTTCTGCCTTTATGATCATCGGCTGCTGTGTGCTGCTGCTGAGCAGGGACTGGAAACTGGGGCTGGTGATTCTTTCTATTATTCCTTTTATCGGGATCGCTTTCTGGACCGTACTGAAAAAAGTGCGGGCGATGTTCCGCATCAGCAGAGAGGTGGTAGATAAGTTGAATAAGACGATCAACGAGAGTATTACGGGTGCTGCCCTGATCAGGGTAGTGAATGCACAGCAACTGGAATACGACCGTTTTATTGCGCCGAACGGGGAGTCGAAGACATTAGGTATCGCAATCGTCCGCATGTTTGCCGGTCTGGTACCTGTTATCAGTTTCCTGGCGGGGATGTCGATACTGGCAACACTGTTGCTGGGAGGACATTTTGTGATAAAAGGGGAGATGTCGCTGGGGGATATTGCCGCTTTCAATAGTTATATCGCCCTCCTGATTTTCCCGATCATCGTGATTGGGTTTATGAGTAACCTGATCGCACAGGCATCTACTGCTTTCCAGCGTATCAGCGAAGTGCTGTATGCACCGGAAGTACAGGATAAAGGAACGGTAAAAAAACAACTGGACGGGGATGTGACCGTGGAGAATATCTCCCTGTCAATGGATGGAAAACCCGTGCTGAAAGAGGTGTCCTTCTCTGTGAAAGCGGGTACCCGGACAGCGATTATCGGTCCGACTGCAGCGGGTAAAACGCAGCTGCTGAATGTGATCGTGGGATTGCTGAAACCTGAGAGCGGGCGTGTGTGCTACGATAATACGGAGTTGGATGAATATGATAAAGCGGCCCTGTTACAACAGGTAGGGCTGGTATTCCAGGATAGCATTGTGTTCAATATGAGTGTGCGGGAGAATATTGCCTTCAATGAGGCGGTAAGCGAGACCACTATGCAGCAGGCAATTGCCACCGCAGAGCTGAAGGAATTTATAGCAGGTTTGCCGGAGGGATTGGAGACAGTGGTATCTGAGAGAGGCGCCAGCTTATCCGGCGGACAAAAGCAACGTATCATGTTGGCAAGGGCGCTGGCAATAAATCCACGCATCTTGTTGCTGGATGATTTTACTGCGAGAGTGGATACCAACACCGAGCAGCGGATACTTGAAAACGTCCAGGAGAATTATCCGCACCTGACCTTGATTTCCGTTACACAAAAAATAGCATCTGTAGAACATTTTGACCAGATCATTCTCCTGATGGATGGAGAGGTAATCGCCGCAGGCAGCCATCCGGAGCTGATGCAGACATGTCCTGAATACGTACAGATCTTTAATTCCCAACGTAGTACCAGCAATTATGAATTACAACCTGAATAATACAGACAAAACGGAACAGAAAAGTACTTCAGGTAAACGTCTCCTGAAACTACTGGCATATATAAAAGCAGAACACAAGGATTTGCTCAGGGCGTTCTGTATCATGATCGTCAGTCAGTCGCTGACGCTGACAGCGCCTTTTGTAATTGGTTATACGATCGACCACTATGTACAGTCGAAGCAGTTCTCCGGCATCCTGTTATGTTCGGGCATCCTGCTGGGCATGTACCTGGTCAATTTCGGATTTTCCTACTGGCAGAGTTTAATGATGGGAGGAGTGGGCCAGCGTATGTTGTATAACCTCCGGAATGCCGTGTTTGTGAAGCTGCAGGAGCTGCCTATTGCCTTTTTTAATCAGAATAAAACAGGCGATCTTATCTCCCGTATCAATAACGATACGGATAAGATGAACCAGTTCTTCTCACAATCGCTCGTGCAGTTTGCCAGCGGTATCATGTCGATGACAGGAGCGGGTATTTTCCTCCTGTGCATCAACGTCAAGCTGGGCGTGGCCACCTTATTGCCGGGTTTCATGTTACTGGTTTTCACCCGGCTGATCTCTCCGCTGGTGAAGAGTAAGAATGCCGCCAATATGAAAAGTACAGGCGGACTGAGTGCAGAGATACAGGAAAGCCTGAGCAATTTTAAGGTGATCATTGCCTTCAATCGCCGTGACTATTTCCGCAAACGTTTTGACCAGGCCAATCAGCAGAGCTATCGTACGGCGGTATCGGCAGGTTTGTTCAACAATATTTTTACGCCGGTGTTTTCTTTCTGTTCGCAGATGGCCATGCTGGCGGTATTGGTGTATGGTATTTACCTGATCTCTGTAGGGCAATTTACGGTGGGATTGCTGATCAGTTATTTGTCTTACTCTAACCATTTTTATAACCCTATCCGTCAGCTGGCAGCGCTGTGGACCAACTTCCAGATGGCCATGGCGGGATGGGACAGGATCTCGCAGATCCTGGAGCTGGAATCTGATCTGAAGGTGATACCGGCAGGACCAGCGAAAGAGAATGCGCCGCTGATCAGTTTCAACAATGTAAATTTCCGTTATCCGGGAAGCAAGGACATTCTGCGGAATGTAAGCTTCAATATGGAACGCGGAAAGACTTATGCATTGGTAGGACCTACCGGCGGCGGAAAAACGACGACTGCATCCCTGATAGCGCGACTGTATGATCCTACGGCTGGAGAGGTGATGTTGAACGGACGGGATATCCGTTCATATACGCCGGAAGAACGCGCAACGCAGATCGGTTTTATCTTACAGGAGCCTTTCCTTTTCTCTGGTACGATCCAGGAGAATATCATCTACGGAAACGCACGATACGCTGAATATACCACTGCACAATTGGAAGAAGTTATTGCAAAAGCAGGACTGGATACTTTGCTGGAGCGGTTCGAGGAAGGCCTGGCGACAAAAGTGGTATCTGGTAATGACGGTATCAGCCTGGGTCAAAAACAGCTGATCGCCTTTATGCGTGCGGTACTCCGTGATCCGGACCTGCTGGTACTGGACGAGGCTACTGCCAATATCGATACGGTGACTGAACAGCAGCTGGAAGCAGTATTGCAAAAGCTACCGGCGCATACCACCCGTGTGATCATCGCACACAGGTTGAACACCATTGAGAATGCGGATGAGATCTTCTTCGTGAATAATGGCGAGATTGCCCGTGCAGGTTCTTTCAGTCATGCGATGAATATGTTGCTGCATCACGAGCGTAGCTCGTGATGCCATCAGCTATCAGCCTCCCAGTCCGCTGAAGATGCTGAATGTAATGACACTCAGCACGATGAGTGTGATCACCACATATAGTCTATCTTTCTCCATGGCGAAAGCCAGTACAGAAAAGGCGATACGGGTAATAGGAGTAGCCAGTAGCACCACTACGCCCAGTTGAATAATAGCTCTGCCATCTAATCGTAGTACCCCCTGGAAAATGCCCGGCAGGTGTCGTACGTATTCCGGGGCGCCGGTGAATTCCGTATATGAGGGCATGGCTGTACCATGATTGATCAGGTAGATAATACCTCCTATGAAGGCGATGATGCTGGAAGTGATCACGCCCCAGCGTAATTGCTGACCTATGAACATTTCAACGTCCCTTTCCTGCCAGAATGATTTCGAAAATAGCCTTTTCATTTGCTTATAATTTACCCGTAAAACCATTATAGATCATTTCCAGCGCCAGTGCGCTGATCACCACACAAAAGAGGAGCCTGAGCTTGCGTGTATTCAGCTTCATCAGCAATTTTGATCCGCCGAATGCTCCTGCCAATACGCCCAGTACTACCGGCATGGCAATACCCGGATCAATATATCCGCGTTGCAGATAGATCACCGCGCTGGCGGCAGCTGTTACACCGATCATAAAGTTGCTGGTAGTAGTGGATACCTTGAAAGGGATACGCATGACGCCATCCATCGCCAGGACCTTCAGTGCGCCGGAACCAATACCCAACAGACCGGATACCACGCCTGCCACTGTCATCAGGGCATAACCACCTGCTACACCGCTTACTTTATAAGGCACTTCCTGACCATCCACAGGGTAAGAACTGTTGAGTCGCATAATGCGGGCTAGTTTGCTATTACTATCGTTGTTGCCATGCTCATTTTTCTTTCTCATGGTCATGGCAGCTGAGAATAACAGCACAAAACCAAAGAGTATCGCTACCAGGTGCGTAGGAGTATATACTGCCAGTATTGCGCCGATAATTGCGCCGGAAGTAGTGGCGATCTCCAGGAACATTCCTATACGGACATTGGTGATCCCCTCCTTTATATACGCTGCCGCTGCTCCGGAGGAATTAGCGATCGAAGCTACCAGCGAGGCACCTACAGCATAACGTATGTCGACATGAAAGACGAGGGTGAGCAGGGGAATGATGACAACGCCTCCTCCGAGACCGGTGAGGGATCCCAGCATACCGGCTGTAAAGGCGCCGACCAGGAGAATTAATGTGAATACCAGAATAGACATGACAATTTATTTAGAAATTATTTTCAAGGATGGCTTTTACTGTTTCAATGGCCTTGCCAGATTGTTGTGCAGCGATGGCGGCGGCGAGTTGAACGTGCAGGTCGTGCGTTCGCTGGAATTGTGATACATGTGGTTTTTCCCGCTGTTGGAAGCCGTCCATGATCACGTTGGTGAATGTCTGGTAGAGGTCTGCCAGTACGCTATTGTGAGAGGCTGTCGCTACGGCTTTGTGAAAGCGTATATCGGCGTCTGCACAGGCGTTATAATCGTCCGCAGTAATTGCCTGCCATCTTTCTTCCAGCAGGGAGTTCATGGCGTCAAGATCGGCTTGTTGCCGGTGCTGTACGGCGAGTTGTACTATTTCCACTTCCAGGAGTTGGCGTACGTGGTTCACTTCCTGCATGGCGGCTCGTCTGAGTCGCTGGTCAAGTGGTTCTGTCGTCGTTTTAGGATCGCAGACGAAGGTACCTGCGCCTTGTTGTACTTTCAGGATACCTGCGTTGGAGAGGGTCTTGATTGCCTCCCGGATAGTGGATCTCCCGACGCCGAACTGCTCCATAAGGACGGGTTCTGCTGGGATGAGGTCACCTGGTTTATACTTTCCCAAGGAGATGTCTTTTTGCAGGCTGTATATGACCTGGTCGGCCAGTTTGATTGCTTTTGCCATTGTTTAAACGTCTGATGTTTTACAAAGGTATGATGTTTGGATAAAACATCAGATGTTTGGATCAAAGATTTGTTTGTTCTTTTTCCCGCTAAGTAGCTTTGGTTTCGGTATGGGGGGCCTCTCGGGAATACTATAATTTGTACGCTAAGTAGCTTTGGTTTCGGTATGGGGGCCTCTCGGGAATACTATTGAGTGTGGTTGCTGGTGAATTTGTACGCTAAGTAGCTTCGGTTTCAGTATGGGATGGCGGTCGGCGCCTCTCTGGAATGCTATTTGGCATTGTCAAGCGAATTGGGGTGGGATATCTATTGGGCAGCACCGGTCGTGTCACCCGAGAGCCGAAGGCCCGCCATTCCCATCTGAAACCGTATGCTACTTTCGCTTTCCCTGCGAATGTAGTGGTCCGGCTTTTCAGGTTGATAATGAGCATAGGCTTCGATGTATTATAGGCCGGTAATTATGAGGCCCTATTTATAGGCGTAGGTGTTCAGTATAGCGGCTTCAGGTGGGAATCGCTGGCATAAGTTGTTTGAAGCGCGCTCATACGATTGATAGGGGTTTAATGTGTATTCCAAAGCCCATACGATTCCAAATGCTCAATAGAAAGTAGCTTCAAAGAACTCAGCCAGCGATCCCAGCCTGAAAGCCGCGGTATGGCCTACCGTATCCCGACTATAAAGGAACCTAACCTATCAGTATGCATATAAGATTCGTTTCGGATGTACCGGCACCTATATCCTATAGGCTCTCTACGCCTACATTACACCCACTTTTCTATAGCGACGGCTATAGAAAGTGCCTGTAATGCTATAGTAGAGAGCCTATAGGATATAGAAACCACTATAATGCAAGCATATCGATACCCGAACCAGCCAGGTATTCTGAGACAATAAAGTGCAGCGAGAATTGTGAAAGGAAAACGGGAAAGGCGAGACTGGGGAGAGGTTGGGAGTGGAGAGGATAATACTATAAAACAGATGAGGCTCAGTGTCTTACACGCTGAGCCTCAGTATTTAAATAAGGTGAATGATTTTATCTGTTGGCATCTACCAGTCTTCTGTTAGCTGCTTTTACTTCTGCCTGCGCCTGTTCAGTGAGCAGGTTGCTGGACTTTACTTTTTCAGGAACACCCCTGATATCCCATACGATGCCAAAGAAGCCAAGGGTACGGAGGATATAGTAGGTAATATCGATCTCCCACCAGAAGAAACCCTGACGGGTCGCACTTTGATAGTAGTGGTGATTGTTATGCCATCCTTCACCAAGGGTCACGAGGGCCAGGATCAGGCTATTTTTGGAGAAATCGCCTGTGTTATACCTTGGCTTACCCCATTTGTGCATCAGGGAGTTGATGGTGAAGGTACCGTGATACAGGAAGATGGTGCTCAGGAAGAAACCGATGAGCAGGGTAGAGAGACCGGCACTCCAGTCGAACCAGCCTGCACCGTTCACTTTATTACCTACGAAGTATACGGCTACAGCCAGTACCAGTCCGGGTACGAAGTGATATTTATTCAGCCAGAACAGTTCTGGTTGTTTGAAGTCTTTTACCAGGTCGTAACGGGTTGGTTTATATTCAGGTCCCATGATCCAGCCCATGTGAGCGTACCAGAAACCATATATATTAGCTGAGTGCGGATCTTCAGGAGTATCGCTGTGTTTGTGATGGATACGGTGATTAGCACCCCACCATAACACACCTTTCTGTAAACTGCTCTGCGCACCTCCGGCCAGGATGAACTGGAATACACGGGAGGTCTTGAAAGTTCGATGGGAAAAATAGCGGTGATACCCGCCTGTTACGAAGAACATACGAGCTACATACAATGCGGCACATAAGATCCAGTCAAATGCTGTCACGTGCGTGAAAATAGCCAGAATCGGCAGCAGGTGCATCCCCAAAAAGTCAAATTGACGCCACCAGTTAGGTCCTTTCCTCAGTTGTTTTTCAGAATTCATAAATGCAAAAATATCCCTATTCCGGACAATAAACAATGATCATGATCAGGGATCGGATTTTTTACCAGCTACTGCCGGCACCGCCGCCGCCTGAACTACCCCCTCCCCAGCCACCAGACGAGGATGAAGATCCGGATGAGCCTGAAGAGGAACCAGAAGATCCTCCGGAAGATAACTTAGCAATAACATATGTTTCATCCCGGGTATAATTACAGTTTTTACAGAGATAATGCTGGATACCTTCCCCTTCACGGCTGGTCGTGGCCCGTCGTAGCACTTTTCTGCTACCCGCCACCAGGGTGAGGGCACTGCAGGAAGGACAATTTGTTGCTTCTGTACGGAGGTTCCGGTAGCCCAAAACCATTTTTTCATCACAATGCTTGCAGTACCATACGTCATAAATGACAGACCCTACCTTGTCTTCTGCGGCCTGTACAGGTTCCAGCATTTCTTTCCTTTTTCCCTTTTTAAGTAATTGCATTGGCTGATGACATGATGCGCAATTGTAAGGGTCATAGCGTAGCTTATCCATCCGTGCCATGTGCCATCGTTTATAGGCCAGCAGTGGAAGAGGAAAAATGATGGAAGACAACCAGCTATTGGCGTGCGCCAGGTTGAGTGTTTCGTATTGTACATTGCGGTCGAAGCCTTGCAGTAAAACACCTGCTTTTTTATTGATGACGAAAGCGCGATAACTCAGATAGGCCAGCAGGTTGCAATACATAATGAGCGGTAATACCCACCAGTGATAAACTCCCGGAATGCCCATCAATATCAGCAGCAACACAAATGGTAATGTATAGACCCAGAGCTTGTGCCATACAGTCGCCTTGAATAATTGAGGGAGATCCTTATTCTTTTTGACGATACCGGGTTTTACCACAAAGATGGTGGCAAATAACGCGTAGAATATATAGAGCATTATCGTTCCGATGCCTGGTCCGTCATAAGTATCCTGCTCAAGGGTTGCCACATCGAATGGAGCATTCTGGTCTTCCGGTGTACTGCCTGCATCTCCTATTTTCATTACAGCAGCGTGGCTGGTATCGGCAGCTGTGGTACTATCTTCCACAGAAGCTATATCGGTGTCTGCCTGCGGTTGCAGTACATTGACAAGGGCGGTCATGCCCTTCAGCATGCCTTCGTCGATATTGTTTTGTTTAAATGATGGCAGCATTTCGGATTGCTGTATCCGGAAACAGATCACATCCGGCAGATCGCCTTCCAGTCCATAGCCGGTTTCAAATTCTATCCTGTGCTGGTCATTCACGAGTAATACGACAAGACCATTTTCCTTTTCTTTCTGTCCCGGTCTCCATAGTCTGAAAAGATCGTGCGCTACGTCTTTCGGCACTTTATCGCCAATGGTATTCAGCAGTACAATAGCTACCTGTGCGCGGCCCGACTGCTCGAGCTGCCGCATCTGTTCATTGAGGGCGGCTTCGGTTTCGGTGGTGATAAGGTGATCGGGATTACTGACGTAACCACTGTGCTGCATGGGGTCGGGAATCTTTTCTATTGAAAAGCCTGCGTCTTTCTTTTTGCCACAGGCAAGGGTAAACAATAGCAACAGCCAATATAGGTGATATCTTTTCATATGAACTATAGAATTGTACATATTCTTTTCAAAAGTAATAAACAGTAGCTGGAAATGCTATCGTCCTATACAGGTTGTGTAAAATATTACCCATTCAGAACAGAAGTTATTGCTGTTTCTGCCTGAAAATCATCGTTTCCCGCCATGGCATGAAAATTCTACTCTTTATATGAGAGATGATCATTTCCACTATCATTTAACCCAATGCTTACTGTTATGGCTAGTGCGCTTACATCTGCTTTTAATAAATACCTGGAAATGGTTGGAGAACAGGTAGTTTTCACCGGCCAGTTTGCCCGTAATATTTTCCGTGACGGATTTGAATGGGGAGAATTCCTTCGCCAATGTTTCATTGTAGGCTACCGCTCTATCAGCCTGGTGGCCATTACGGGTTTTATTATTGGTTTCGTACTGACACTACAGACACAGCCTACACTAAAAGATTTTGGCGCCGAAAGTTACGTGCCAGGTATGGTGTCTATTTCCATCGTCCGCGAGATCGGGCCTGTCATCATTGCCCTGATCTGTACCGGTAAAGTAGCTTCCAGTATCGGCGCTGAACTGGGAAGTATGAAAGTGACAGAACAGATAGCGGCTATGGAGGTATCCAGCGCCAACCCGGTGCAATACCTGGTGGTGACGCGCGTCCTGGCCTGTACTGTGATGGTACCTTTACTAACAATTATGGCCGATGCACTGGCCTTGTTGGGCGGCTGGGTCGGTGTGAATATACAGGATCATGTCAGTATCGTACTCTTCTTCCGGAAGTCTTTCAATGCACTGCATTTCAGCGACCTGATTCCTTCTGTTATAAAGACTTTTTTCTTTGGATATGCGATTGGTTTTGTGGGATGCTATAAAGGTTATCACGCTTCCCGGGGAACGGAAAGTGTGGGCCGCGCTGCCAATTCTGCCGTGGTAAGTGCCTCGTTGTGGATCATATTGATAGATGCTATTGCAGTGCAGATCACGAACCTGGTCTATTATTGAATATTTAAGCAGATAAACATGAATGATACACTTGTACAGGAAAAAGCAAGACCGCCGGTCGCAGGTGATGATGTTGTTATACGTATTGAACATCTGAAGAAAGCGTTCGGCGACAATGAAGTGCTAAAGGATATCAGCCTTGAACTGCATAGGGGAGAAAATATTGTGGTGCTGGGACGTTCTGGTCAGGGTAAATCCGTTACCATTCAATGTGTAGCAGGGCTACTGGAGCCGGACGAGGGCAATTTAGAGGTACTGGGCAAAGAAGTAAAAGAACTCTCTGAGGATGAGCTGAAGGAGCTGCGGAGCAAACTGGGTTTTCTCTTTCAGAGTGGCGCCTTGTATGACTCGATGACCGTGCGGGAAAATCTGATGTTTCCACTTACCCGTGTGCTGAAAATGAAAGATGAAGCGGAGATGGAAAAGTGGGTGACGGACGTACTGGAAAGCGTTGGCCTGGAAGAAGCGATAGATAAATATCCCGCCGATCTATCGGGCGGTATGCGTAAGAGAGTAGGACTGGCACGTACGCTGATACTCAGGCCGGAGATCATATTGTATGATGAACCCACAACGGGACTTGATCCTATCACTTCCCGGGAGATAAGTGAACTGATTGTGAAGCTACAGGAGAAATATAAAACATCTTCCATTATCATCACACATGATATGGCCTGCGCCCGTATAGTGGCAGACCGTATTGCCGTGATGAATGAGGGCGCATTTATTGCGACGGGTACATACGATGAACTGAGTAAATCGCCGGATGAACTCATTAATAACTTTTTTAAATAGTAAAGTATGCAGCAGAAAAGACAACAAAAGATCAAGGTAGGCATCTTTGCTACAGTTACACTGGGATTATTATTAGTGGGTATTTTCCTGATCGGGAGAAATAGAAGTCTGTTTCAAAGGACTTTTGTGCTTTACGGGACCTTTAAGAATGTTGGAGGTTTGCAGGCAGGGAATAATGTCCGTTTTGTTGGGATAGATGTAGGAACCGTGGAAAGTATTGATATATTATCTGATACAACAGCCCGTGTTGCGCTGCGTATTAAGGAGAAAGTGAAGCCTTTTATAAAAAGGGGAGCAATAGCAGGTATCAGCACGGATGGTCTGATGGGAGATAAACTGATCACTATCAGTTCTGGCACGGAAAATGGCACCCCCGTAAAGGATAAAGATACTATTCGGACGGTGGATCCGATGAATTATGACAGGGTGCTGGACAGGCTTTCCGGTGTGGCTGAAAATGCGGAAGTGATCACTGAACAGCTGGCGGGCATCGCCACGCAGATCAACCAGGGAAAGGGAAGTATCGGTCGGCTATTGTATAGTGATAGTCTGGCGACCAGCCTGGAGGGCACTGTGACAGAAGCCAGGACAACAGTGAAGTCTATCAGGAAAGGCTCGGAGGGGTTTAGCGAAAATATGGAGGCCTTAAAACATAATTTCCTGTTGAGAGGTTATTACAAGAAAAAAGAAAAGGCTGCTAAAAAGGAAGCGGAGGAGCAAAAGAAAGCAGCAGAGCGGGGGAAAAAGGCCGGTAAGGATTCATCCAGCCTTAAGGTACAGAAAGAATAAGTTACACAGATCGGTTTTTGCATATGATAGCCGCCCGGTTTTTATACCGGGCGGTTAACTTTTTATTACTATTTTAGTCGGTACAACACGAACACTTTATGAAAATACTCACCTGTACCACGCCCGGTAAGTTTGAATATGGAGAAACGGATATGCCTGTACTCACTGCTGATCATGCTATCATCAGGATCAAAAGAATAGGTATTTGTGGTACTGATCTGCATGCATTTGAAGGAACGCAGCCTTATTTTTCTTATCCCCGCATCCTGGGCCATGAGCTGGCGGGGGAACTGGTCTCTTTTGATAATGCGCCCGGCTTTACTGCCGGTGAGCCGGTAACTTTTATTCCCTATTTTAATTGTGGGACCTGTGTGGCCTGCCGTAATGGGAAGCCCAATTGCTGCACAAATATCAAAGTGTGTGGTGTGCATATAGACGGCGGTATGGTGGAATATCTCTCCGTGCCATCTGCCTCGCTGGTACATGGAGGGGGTTTGAGCATGGATGCACTGGCCCTGGTGGAGCCATTGGCTATTGGGGCACATGGGGTACGTCGTGCTGGTGTGACACCCGGTGAATTTGTACTGGTGATAGGGGCTGGTCCTATTGGGCTGGGTATTATGGAATTTGCACGGATTGCCGGTGCGCAGGTGATTGCGATGGATATTAACCAGTCCCGTCTTGATTTTTGCAAAGAGAAACTGAAAGTAGCGCATACTATCAATGCGAAAACGAAGGACGTTATGGCCACTTTAATGCAGATTACGGGAAATGACATGCCGACGGTAGTGATCGACGCTACAGGGAGCCAGCAGGCTATCAATAATGGCTTTGCCTATATGGCGCATGGCGCCCGTTATGTACTGGTGGGACTTCAGAAAGGGGAGATAGCTGTCAGTCATCCGGAATTCCACAAAAGGGAAGCTACCCTGATGAGCAGCCGGAATGCCACCAGGCAAGATTTTGAGCATGTGATCCGCTGTATGAAAAGCGGCGAGGTAGATCCTACTACTTACATTACCCACCGGGTTAATTTCGGGGAAGTAAAAGACGAATTTGAAAGCTGGCTGAATCCGGCCAACGGCGTTATAAAAGCCATCGTAAATATGGAATGATCTTTTTATAAGATGCGGTTTTTCAATAACTTGTATTATATTGTCAGGTAAATTTCACATTAATGGAAGAATTAACTGCCGGTAAAGGATCGAGGGTACAACACGCACGTTATGGCCCGGGAGTGATCATCGGTGTAAAGTATGCCCAGTATGTTGTCACGTTTATGGATCAGGGCATTATCGAGGTGGATAAAACAGATCCTCTTTTTGAAATATTGCATGTGGAAAATCAGAGTATTGAACTGGAAACAGTATCAGCTGTTGAAACATCGCTACTGAAAATATTGCGGCTCTGGGGAGGTATGACAGAGGTTGTTCCTATCGGTGAAAGATGGGAGGGCGGCGTTATGACATTGCAACCTAAAGATCCCTCATTGAAGCCCAAGGAGATACCCATTGAAGCGTTTTTTCATAAAATAGTGATGGTCCGTGACCGCCTACGTGTGTTGGAACAACAGATCAATAGTCACAAGCAACTAAGTGATGAAGACAAAATAAATCTGCAGCAATATATTACCAGAGTATATGGATCACTTACTACCTTTAATGTATTGTTTAAGCAAAAAGAGCACTGGTTTACAGGAGAAAAAGGGGCAAAAGAAGATTAGGCCGCAATGAAATATTTTTGCAACCACATGGCCTTAATTTTGTTATATTTAGATTACATACAACTGTTCTTCCTAAACAAAATGCCGTATGAAAGATTTTACATTGGATTTTGATTTGAAAGGAGACAACTATGTAGTTGTTGTACAACCTCATGAATCAAGGGGGATAGAGCACTACAAAGCTGTACTCGACGAGGACCACTCTATCGATTATCTGTTACAGGGCAATGGTGATCTGCAACCTAATGCAGACTATGCAGCGGATCCTCAGTTAGTGAATGCAATTGCCACACGTATACTCCAGGTCGTACATGTGGAAGATCGTGGAAATGGCGCCACATCATATCCCTGAGTATGTTTAAGACGTTTGGATACTAATGTTGATTGAGTATCTTTAAGTCTATGTGGAAAAATGTCAGTATCAGATCTGTATTTGTCGCACTAATTGTACTTCTTGCGCCCGCTGTACTGAGCGGACAGTCGAAACGACCAAATATCATCTTCATTCTCTCGGATGATCACACTTCCCAGGCTATTAGTGCCTATGGTAACAGGTATGTGCAAACGCCGAATATAGACCGGATTGCCCGCGAAGGGGTTTTGTTCAATCATGCCATGGTCACAAACTCCATTTGTGGCCCCAGCAGAGCTACCCTGCTGACAGGTAAATACAGTCATAAGAATGGCTACCCGTTGAACGAAAAGCAGTTTGACAACACCCAGCGGACCTTCCCCGGTATTTTGCAGCAAAACGGTTACCAGACGGCCTGGATAGGCAAAATGCATCTCGGTACATTGCCCAGAGGTTTTGACTATTTCAACATCCTGCCGGGACAAGGCAAATACTATAATCCGGACTTCATTGCTACACCGAACGATACGGTGCGGATGAACGGATATGTCACCAATCTTATTACGGACCTGTCAGTATCCTGGCTTAATAGCCGGGATACTACCCGTCCTTTTATGCTGATCGTAGGTGAAAAAGCCACCCACCGGGAATGGCTGCCCGATATTCCCGATCTGGGCGTTTATGACAGCATCCATTTCCCCTTGCCAGCAACCTTCGACGATAACTACCCGGGCAGGCTGGCTGCCGCGCACCAGGATATGACCGTTGCCAAAACAATGCGTCTGAAAGAAGACCTGAAAGTCCACCTCAATTATGGCAAAAACGCGTATGGTGAATACAGCCGTTTTACGCCTGAACAGTATGCGCCCTTCTATCAATATTATGAAAACAAGGTAAGCCGTGAATTTGATTCCCTGCACCTCAGCGGTGAAGCACTGAGCGCCTGGAAATACCAGCGTTATGTCAAAGACTACCTGGCTACCGCCCGCTCACTTGACAGGAATATAGGTCGCCTGTTACGATACCTGGACAGCACCGGCCTTGCAGAAAATACTGTCCTGATCTATGGCTCTGACCAGGGATTTTACATGGGTGAACATGGCTGGTTTGACAAACGTTTCATTTACGAACAGTCCCTCCACACACCTTTCGTGATGCGTTATCCGGGCGTTATAACTCCGGGCTCCGTTACCAATGGTTTTATGCTGAACATTGACTGGGCGCCTACCTTACTGGATATTGCCGGTGTAAAGACGCCTGCGGATATGCAGGGAACATCATTTATGCCCCTGGTGAACGGTAAGGGTGATACGTCGACCTGGCGAAAGGAAATGTATTACCACTATTACGAATACCCCGAACCTCATCATGTGTCGCCACATTTCGGGATCCGCACACAACGTTATAAACTGGTGCGTTTTTATGGCCCTGCAGACTATTGGGAGTTATATGATCTGCAGAAAGATCCGCAGGAACTAAAAAATATCTACGGAGAGAAATCCCAGGCGCGAAACATAGCCGACCTGAAAAAGCGCTTAAAGGCCCTTATTGTACAATATGATGATAAGGAAGCATTACAGTTGTTTGGGGAGGGGAAATAAACGTTGTAACGGTGATGCCCCTATAGGAGCGTAAAGGGGAGGTCTATATTAAAAATAGTTCCCTGGTTTTCCCGGGAGCTGACATAGATATTGCCGCCATGTTCCTGCACCAGTTGTCTGCAGATATGCAGGCCCAGGCCATTGGAGGGTTCATTATTTAATCCGGGGCGGCTGGAAGCAGTAAACTGGTCGAAGAGGGTGGGCATCAAATCCTCCGGAATGCCGATTCCCGTATCCGTTATGGATATACGCACACCACCCCTGAGCTGTTGCATACCCAGCGTAATATTGCCTTCTGCCGGCGTAAACTTCGCGGCATTATGCAGCAGGTTGTCCACCACACGTTGCATCTTTCCCGTATGGATACGGGCTTTGAGCTCCTGCGACGGCAATTCCAGCCCGATATCCCTGTTATAGTTTGATTTCTGTAACCAGTTGTCCCGCACATGTTTCAGCCATTCATTGAGCGATACATAGTCTGTTTGCAGGAGATCTGTTTCCCGTTGTTTTGCCGCCATCAGTAATTCCTCGATGATCTGGTCGGCCGTTTTACAGGCATCCGTAATCCAGTAGAGATATTTTTCTTCCTGTTCTTTCGTATAGGGGTATTCCTGCATCAGGTGTGTAACAGATCGTATCCCAGAAATGGGGTTCCGTAGATCATGCGCCACAATGGCCAGTATTTTATTTTTCAACTGGTTGGCTTTTTCAATTTCCCTGTTTTTGTCCTCAATAGTTTTGATCTTGATAAAGTAGTTCGCATGATATGAATATATGAGGCGTGAAATAAACAGAAAGCAGGTGATAATCAGCCAGAAAACCACATAATTAAGTGAACGTGTATCGGCAGATACCTGGAACATCTGGAAGAACAACATAAAGGTAACGATGGCAGAACCGGCTATCAGCAGCAGATTCCGGATCGAGAAAACCAGCAGTACGCCTATGGTTATCATACCTAACAGCAACATTGTCATGGTGTTTTTCGGGTTGTGCTGCGCCACAAAAGTGAGGGCCATACAAGTACCGATAAATGAGAGTGAGTAGAGAATGCTGATAAAATGGTATTGATTTTGCTGTTTTGGGGCGGACTTTTTCCAGATAAAAAAAAGAAGGATAGTGAAAAGGGTGGAAGAGCTGATTGTATAGTTATTAATGATCCGGTATTCGTTAAACTGCCCGGATGAAACCATTGCCTGGTAAGGGACAAAATAGGATATGACACGCATCGTTGTTGCCGCAATGGTAACTGTGAGCGCGATAAATGCGGCGACTTTCAGGTTCTGCTGCATCGTATGGTGATCGAATTCCTCCCGGTATTTTTTTTCAATGGGAGAGAATAGGTATAGTTTCATTAGCGTTTACATAATGGAAGGTGTTCGCCCAAAGATACCTGTTTAGAACTGAAATTTTATAGTAGAGCCTGAGGTCCTGTTCCCCCAAGTCCCTGTGAATCGGTTGTTAACGATATATATATATATTTATTGAAAGAGCCTTTTAGGAATTTAAACCTAAGCCACCGTCATGCAAGAATACACAACTTTGGAAAATCCGACGGAAGTAGTCCGTCACCTTACTAACACCCTGGGAAGGAAAAAGATCAGAGAAATAAGATTTGGTTACAGGCTTGATAATGAAGAACCTGCCATTAAATTCAAGATCTGGTTACGCTTCCCTTATAATTTGTTCGCCCGCAAGGAAGTAACGGAAAAGGTGGAACATGAAATGTCCCATATCCGATTGTCTACCGATTCCTCCAAATTAATATTCCAGGTGGAGTAAACATTTAACAGTTTTGGGTAATTTAATGCACTAAATCTATCCCATGGCAGTTAAATTATCCACCATAAGACAGGCTTTCCACATGCTGAAGAGCATTGATTTTGAACAATTAGGACGTTTATCAGAGAAGATAGATCTGCCTAAGGTTATGGCCACTGTTGGTAAGATGAATGATCAGCAGTTGTCTGGTTTAATGAGGATGTTACAAAGTAGTGGTGGGGGGCAAAAAAAGGAGTTACCACCAGTAAACGGGGATTTTTATGACCTCAGCAGCCTGTTATCCCCGGAGGATAAGGCACTTCAGTTGCGGGTAAGGGAATTTATGGAACAGGAGATCCAGCCAGTAGTTAATGAATACTGGATGAAGGCGGAGTTCCCGTTCGAACTGCTTCCAAAACTGGCAGCCCTGAATATCTGCGGCTCTACCTACGAAGGATATGGGGGCCCCAATAAGTCTTTCCTGATGGAAGGCATTGTTACCATGGAAATAGCCCGGGTAGACTGCTCTATGGCCACTTTTTTTGGTGTACAGAGCGGATTGGCTATGGGCTCCATTTACCTGCTGGGATCAGAAGCCCAGAAAAAGGAATGGCTGCCCGACATGCAGCAATTGAAAAAGATCGGAGCTTTCGGTCTTACGGAGCCGGAAGTAGGTTCCGGGGCTGCCGGCGGACTTACCACCACGGTAAAGCGGGTGGGAGATACCTGGGTATTGAACGGGGAGAAGAAATGGATCGGCAACGCCACCTTTGCGGATGTGGTAGTGATCTGGGCGAGGGATGTAGACGATAACCAGGTAAAAGGCTTCCTGCTGCGGAAAGGTACCCCCGGTTTCACGGTGGAGAAGATGCACGGTAAAATGGCGCTCCGTATAGTGCAGAATGGACTGATCACATTGAAAGACTGTGTAGTGGAAGAGAAAGACCGCCTGGAGCACGCTAATTCCTTTAAAGATACCGCCAAGGTATTACGTATGACCCGTGCAGGCGTGGCCTGGCTGGCGGTAGGATGCGCCCGGGGGGCATATGAAAACGCACTGGCATATACGCTGAAAAGGAAACAGTTTGGTAAACCGATCGCGTCTTTCCAGTTGATACAGAACCACCTGGTAGAAATGTTGTCCAACCTGACGGCTATGCAGACCATGGTGTACCGTTTGTCAGAATTGCAGGACCAGGGATTGCTGGCCGATGAACATGCGTCTATTGCGAAGGTATTCTGTTCCCTCAGAACACGCGATGTGGTAAGGGGCGCCAGGGAAGTAATGGGCGGTAATGGCATATTGCTGGAGTACAACGTAGCCCGTTTTGTAGCAGATGCGGAAGCGATCTATTCTTACGAGGGTACGAAAGAGATCAATACATTGATTGTGGGGCGGGCTATAACAGGATTCAGCTCATTTATATAAGAACAGGTATTCACAGGTATAAAAAAAACGCTCCGTCAGGGGCGTTTTCTTTATAACGTATCTGTGAACAGTTTAGATTGATTTACCGAAGAATGGTCTTAATGCAAACCATCCGAGTGCCGGGAAGAAGTGCATTGGCACTGTCAGTCCGGGGAATAACTCAGGCGACTCCTGATCCAGCGGTAATTTGGCACCGATTGGTCCCAGTATACTTGCAATGGACAGGATGACAAACAGGATGTTAAACACCATATCTGTTTTGCCTTTCAGGACGAGGCTGAGGAGGAAGTAACCGATGGCGGCTACCAGCGTTCCCAGGATACAACCTGTCATGATATTCTTTACGGTGGCGATATTGATAAATCCTTCACCCACAGTTTCAATGTACACTTTCTGGTAAACAACACCAGCTATGCCTGACAGAACACCTACCAATACTGCAAGCAGTACAAGCAGCGATATTTTTTTACCCATAAATGCTATTTGATAATTAGGCTTTAACAACAGGAACAGCTACTGTAACATCGATCACATCGGGAACGTCGCCGCCTGGTGTGCCAATATGGAAATCATTGCGGTTCACTTTGAATGTACCATTGAAAGTAGCTGCGTTGCCAGCTTTCTTAAAGGTGAAAGGAATAGTGAATTCCTTCTTAACGCCGTGGATCTCAAGATCACCGGTTACCTGGTAACCAGCACCTGCCTTCACGATCTTTTTGGAGGTGTATTTGATCTCAGGGTATTTGGCAGCGTCAAACCATTCGTCGCTTTTAGCATGTTTGTTCTGCAGGGCGTTACCGGTATTGATAGAGGCAACATCTACAGTAACGTTGAAATTGGAAGCTGCCAGATTCTGTTCGTCGAACGCAATGGTACCTTTGAAGGTTTTGAAAATACCACCTGCTGCACTGCTGGAGAAGCTGATATTGTATTTACCACTGATGTTCCATGCCTGCGCTACGACTGCGTAGGCAAACACTGCTGCTGTGAGCAGCAGTGTTGATGAAAATATAATTAATCTTTTCATTGCCTTTTTTATTATTTAGAGAATTCACCGCTAGCTCTCAGGTTGATAGTCTCACCCAGCATAGCTGCAGGCATTGCGCTTGCAAAACCGAAATCAGCACGTTTGATAGCACCGGTGATAGTGAAACCAGCAACTGGTTTTTTGCTCATTGGGTTCTCAACAGTACCGTTGTAAACAGCAGTTAAAGTAACTGGTTTAGTTACGCCGTGCAGGGTCAGATCGCCAGTCAGTTTGTATTGTTTACCGCTTACTTTCTTGAAGGAAGTGCTCTTAAAAGTGATGGTAGGGAATTTCTCAGCATCGAAGAAGTCTGCGCTTTTCAGGTGCTTGTCACGCATTTCGTTTTCAGTAGCGATGGTGTTTACATCGATAGTTACATCGAAAGAAGCATCGGAGAAATCATCTTTAGTAGTGGTGATCTTCACATCGTAACCTTTAAAGTTACCTTCCTGCTCGGAGATGGTCATGTGAGATACGCTGTAACCAACTCTTGAGTGAGCTTTGTCTACAGTCCAGGTAGTCTGTGCAAATGTAGTTGCTGAAAGGGCCAATAAAGAGGCGATGATTGTGATTTTTTTCATGTTTGCTCTTGTTTAGAATTCAAAAGTATATCTTTTTTTAGACAATAGATGTTTCAACATATATCGTGAAGGAAAATCTTAAACTAGGTTAATAATTCACTCTATTTACGTTTTATCATATTCTTAAATATTTGTGATAATTTTACTCCTAGTAGAGAGTTACTTTCTTTTAGAAAGCCAAAGGTATGGGGAGTGTTTGTGTAAAACAAGAACCTTTCGCCATTGCAACTTACTAACCTTTTAGTAACGATCGTAGAAATCAATATGTTATGAGTAGGAAAAGTGGCCAAAACATCTGGATAGGCAGCACTTGTCCCATCCGGCAGGTGTTGGACAGGTTTGGCGATAAATGGTCTATTTTGATCGTAGAGCTGTTGTCCCATGAGGGAAAGCTCCGTTTCAGCGAGATTGCGCATACAATAGGGGACATTTCCCAGAAGATGCTGACAGTTACATTGCGGTCGCTCGAATCGGACGGACTGGTTATAAGGCAGTTCTTTCCTGAGATACCGCCAAGGGTAGAATATGAGCTTTCTGAGCTGGGAAAGAGCCTGGTGCCACATATCCAGCAACTGTCTGCCTGGGGACAGACCCATATGGATACCATTCTGGAAAACAGGAAGCGGTTTGAGGAGAAACAGCAAAAGCAGGGTAAGACTGCTTATTGATGTAACGAAAAAATGACGGACCAAGAGATCCGCCATTTTTAGCATAATATATATCAGGAGGTTATTTAAGAATAACACCTGCCAGACGTTGATAGAGTAAAGTAGGACTGTTCTCATGTTTCGGCTCATATTTGCCGGCGATGATCGGCACATAGATCACTCTTCTGCGGCTTTCTTCGCCAATAATAGAGGACTTCGCCACACGATGCCATAATCTTCCGTCATGTACCGTCAGATCTCCCGCTTTGGGAGCAATAGCCAGTTCATTTTTGTCGGGTTTATGACTTACGAAATATCTCTTGCGGAATAACATACTGAGAATACCCTGTTTATGCGTGCCCGGTATAATCCGGAGACCGCCATTTTCGGGTGCCAGGTTGCTGAGATGTATGCCTACATTCAACATCGGATTCAGTTTACCACTTAGGAAAACATCCCGTAGGCCGTCTGTATGCCATCCCATTTTAGTGAAGGTACTTTCGGGGCCGTTCACGTAATGATTCAGCACCATTCCATCTTTTTCATTCTCCCCGATGCGGGCGCCGGGCCCTATAAGCTGCAGCAAAGCCTGTATTCTGGCATCCCTCAGGAGCTCAGAAAGCACTTTTGTTTGCTGGTTTAAAAATGCGAAACGTTGTACGATGGGGCGTCCGTCAAGGTCTTTCCCGTATTTAACAGGAACCCCATTTACTTTTTCTACTTTATTGGCAAGCCATTTTTCCTGTACTTCTTCGGAAGCGGTAACAATCTCCTGTACTTCATCCGGAGAAAGAAAACCGGAAAAGTGTATGTATCCATGCTCTTCAAAAAATGCCTTTTGTTCATCTGTAAGCGTATTGCCAAGTGTAAACGTGCGATAAGCTGCTGACATAGTGTACTAAGTTTAAAATAATTGTAGGTTGTTAATTACTGAATATAAGTAAACTACAGTAAATAATTCTCTGAACAGAGAATAAAGGGATCAGCAACAACAGTAAGGACATTCCTTGCTGATGGGGAAGCAGGAGGGGGAGAAGTGAAGCGTAAATAATTTAGTGATCATTATTAGTCTACTTGTTTTGTAGATTAAAGATAATTAAATTATTCACACAAAAAAAATAATACTGTTTATCTCTCGGTCTTGTACAGGTTAGCTGCAATCTTTTCTACTAATGACTTGGGAACCAGGCGGGTAAGGAAAGCAGAAACGACATTCAATGCACCGGGGATAATTTCTGCTTTCTTGCTGAACATACCCTTAATGGCAACGGCTGCCACTGCATCGGGCATCATACCGTATTTATCGGCTGTTGCCTGAATGGCCTGCATACTTGCACGGTTGATAAAATTAGTCTTTACAGGCCCGGGGCAAAGACAACTTACCGAGACATTGGAAGACTTCAATTCCTGTCGTAATGCGCGGGAAAACAGCAATAGAAACGATTTGCTGGCCGCGTATAAGGACAGGGTGGGAACTGCCTGATATGCAGCGGTACTCGACACATTCAATATATAAGACTGCCGCTGTTGTTGCAGCATAGGCAGCATATAATGACACAGGGCAACAGGTGTTTCTGCATTCACCCGCACCATCTGTTGCTGTTCTTCCAGGCTGCGGGAGGCGAAATTACCCCATACGGCATAACCGGCGTTGTTGATCAGTACAGATACTGCATAATTACCTGTCTTACACCATTCATATACTTTGGCTGTCGCTTCAGGGAGAGATAGATCCAGCGCCAGATAGGCAACTTTTACCTGCCATCTGGCTGATAACTCAGCGGCAACCGTTGCCAGTTCCTCTTCAGACCTGGCTACCAATAACAGATTATATTTCCTGGAAGCGAGTGCGTGTGCCATGGAGCGTCCAATTCCTTTACTGGCCCCCGTTATAAGTGCATATGTCATCCTGAATTACGATATAGGCCGGTAAATATAAACATATAAAATGGAAGGGGCGATATGTAGGGTATATAATAGAGGAAGGGCGGTAAGAATACCGCCCTTAATTTTTTAACCATATCCTATGAAAAACCTGTACCAAAGATAATAGAGACAATTGACCCTACTGTCTCATTTTGGTAAAGGGTATATTTTTTCTGGTTAACGTATGAAATCGCGTACCGTTAACCAAAAATTAACATCCATGTAATCGTTTGATCCTTCCTGTTGCCTGCCAGTATTGCAATGCGTCGTCTTTACACCTATTGAAACAAGTAGTTTCAAGGAGGAAGTCACAATTGCAGAAAATAATCAGAAAAGAAGAATGCGGTCCTAATGCGGTAGTTTATCTCTGAGCAGTCCATACACCCACGTACCCAGTATTGAACTGGCCAGTGTTGCCAGTGTTACAGTAAATCCTGCCCCTATCTGCGCAAATAATGGTCCCGGACAAGCGCCTGTCAGTGCCCAGCCAAAACCGAACAGCAATCCGCCGAAGATCTGTCCTTTATTGAAAGACCTGGGATGAAAAGTGATAGGCTCTCCATAAAAAGTTTTTGCACCTGTTTTCTTGATGATCGCCACTGGAATAATTCCTATAAGCACCGCAGACCCTATCACTCCATACATATGGAAGGACTGTAAGCGGAACATCTCCTGTATCCTGAACCAGGATATCACTTCAGACCTGATCAGGATAATACCGAAAATGATGCCTGCGGCCAGGTATTGCAGCTGACGCCACCATGGTGCTTTTTTTGCAGTAGTATCAGCGGATATATCGGGGCTTTCTACCTCAAAATCTGTATTGGAAGGTAATGACATACAAAACTTGTTTAAAGATGAAGGATAAAAGGCAATACCAGGTTGGCCATGATAAAACCTCCTGCCATAAAACAGCAGGTAGCCACCAGGGAAGGCCACTGTAAGGTGGAAAGACCCATAATGGCGTGTCCTGAGGTACAACCGCCTGCATAACGGGTGCCAAAGCCTACCAGGAAGCCGCCAGCAATCATCAGCAGAAAGCCTTTCAGCGTAAACAGGGCAGGCCAGTTAAACAATTCAGCGGGAAGGGGTGCGTGCGCATAGGTAACGCCATATCCTGCCATTTCAGCCGCTAATTGAGGGTGTATGGACGATGGTCCTGTATTGGGTAGTAAAGTACCGGCTATCAGGCCACCAATCACAATGCCGCCGGCAAAAAAGAGGTTCCAGGATTCTCTCTTCCAGTCATATGAAAAGAAAGGAATTTTACCCGGCAGGCAGGCTGCGCAGATATGCCGGAGGTTGGAAGAGATCCCAAAGGAACGGTTGCCCAGCAACAATAGTAGCGGGACCATCAGGCCAATCAGCGGACCGGCAACATACCAGGGCCAGGGGCTGGTCAAAATATTCATAAACATATTGTTTGCAGGTTTATTGAAAAACAGGTAAGGGGTGAGACAACACAGATAAGATGCTTTACAAATATAACAATAGCATATATTTTAAATATCCACAGGCTGTTAAAAGAATACATTAACGCAAATATGTTGCAACACTCATTTTTATTTATCTTTGGCATATGAGAATCGAACAAGCTATTAATCAGCGCAAGTTCAAGGACGACTATCACAAGATCGTAGTTAACCTGTTATTTACAGGTAACTGGCTGCGTGACGCCCTTGGAGCGAACCTGAAAGAACATGGATTGTTGCCGCAACATTACAACGCGTTGCGGATCATAAAAGGGCGCCATCCGGAGCCTGTATCAGCCGGCGACATCAAAGATGTTATGCTGGATAAGGCGAGTGATGTGACCCGTTTGCTGGACAAACTGGAGAAGCTGGAATATGTGCAACGCCGGCTCTGTCCGCATAACAGACGGAAAATGGATATCAGTATCACACCTCAGGGACTGAAACTCCTGTCGGACGTGGATATACTGATGGACACCTTTTATGAAGATCTGGCAGAAAGGATTACAGAGGAAGAAGCCGCCACACTGAGCGATCTGCTCGACAAAATACGGGGATAAAGAAATATCTTTGCCCCCTATGCGGAGTCTTTCTTATCTGTGCCTGCTGATCATGTTGTTTTGCTGCGGACGAAGTGTCAATGCAGCCAAAACAGGATGCAACAAAGCCAGCACAGCCTCTTCCGCCACCCGGCCGTTTCTGCAGTTATTGTCATGTGACAGGGAGCTGAGGCGCTACGGAATGCCTCCCTCCCCCGAAACCATCATCTCTACTCCACAGCGATCCATCGTCGCTTCCGTTAAAACAGATTCACGCGACGGCGCAACTGCTGCCAGGGCACATTTCCTGGCAGGAGTCAATTTGTTTTCCTGTAAAGTGCAGGCGGTACGCCTATTACCCGATCTCCAGGCGATCATCCGCTCGCTGATTTTCCCCCAGCACATTTTTTGGTGAGTTACAACGCATACACTTGTTTGTTACCGGGCGCTACGATTTAACATCCGTAGGCGCTTCTCTGTTATTATCATTAACTCATTCAAAACTGGAATACCGGATGATACATTTACCACCTTTGATTGCCGACCTGGCTTTGATATTAATTGCGGCAGCTATTACAACATTGATCTTCAAGAAATTGAAGCAGCCATTGGTGCTGGGATATATTGTGGCCGGCCTCCTGGTGGGACAACATGTGTCCTTGTTCCCCACAGTTTCTGATGAAGCCAATATCAGGGTATGGTCTGAAATAGGCGTCATATTCCTTTTGTTTAGCCTCGGACTGGAATTCAGTTTTAAGAAACTGATCAAAGTAGGAGGTTCATCTTCTATTACCGCTATCGTAGAAGTAGTATTTATGCTGGCGCTGGGTTATCTCATCGGGCAACTCATGGGATGGTCTTCCATGGATAGCATCTTCCTCGGCGGTATCTTATCTATTTCTTCCACCACGATCATTATCCGCGCCTTTGAAGAACTGGGTGTCAAAGGACAACAGTTTGCAGGACTGGTGTTCGGTATCCTTGTAGTGGAAGACCTGGTAGCGATTGTACTGTTGGTACTCCTCTCCACGCTGGCTGTCAGCCAACAGTTTGCCGGTGGCGAGATGCTGGGCTCTGTCATCAAACTTGTCTTCTTTCTCATCGCCTGGTTTGTAACAGGCATCTTTTTTATTCCCACACTACTACGGAAAACAAAGAAGCTGATGAATGAAGAGACCTTGCTGGTGACCGCAATAGGTCTTTGTCTGCTGATGGTCGTACTGGCTACACAGGCGGGATTCTCTCCGGCACTGGGCGCTTTTATTATGGGATCGATACTGGCAGAAACGACGCAGGCAGAGAAGATAGAACATCTGATAAAACCTGTAAAGGAGCTCTTTGGCGCTGTGTTCTTCATCTCTGTAGGGATGTTGATCGATCCTGCCATGCTGGTAAAATACGCCGGTCCTGTGGCAATTATTACATTGGTCACACTGGCAGGTAAAACGATCAGCACCTGTACCGGCGCACTGCTTTCCGGACAGCCACTCAAAACTTCTGTACAAGCGGGGATGAGCCTTGCACAGATAGGGGAGTTCTCTTTTATTATCGCACAGCTGGGGCTTTCACTGAAAGTGACGAGTGATTTCCTCTATCCCGTTGCGGTGGCAGTATCAGCAGTTACTACGTTTACCACACCATACATGATCCGCCTGTCTGCACCGTTTTACGAGAAGATAGCAGCGGTATTGCCTCATCGCTGGAAGACGGCTTTAAACCGGTACAGCGCTGCAGCGCAGACGATATCTGTAGTAAGCGATTGGAAGCAATTACTGAGGTCTTACTTTGTCAATATGACCATCTATGCAGTGGTCATACTCGCTATCACACTCTTGTCTTACTACTATCTGCTGCCACTGGTGACGATCCAGATCAATGGTTATAACTGGGGCCGTGTAGCCAGTGCAGTGATCACACTGGCGCTACTAATGCCCTTCCTCTGGGCACTGGCTTTCAGGAATATCAGCAGTAAGGCATCTGCCAATATATGGGAACAAAAAAAGTACCGTGGTCCCTTGTTGTTAGTGCGTTTGTCCAGAGTAGTGCTGGCCGTGTTCCTGATCGGCTTTTTTATGGACAGGTTCTTTTCTCCCTCTATTGCATTGATGGTCACGTTGGCCATTGTTGTACTGATCTTTGTATTACGGCATAGGGTGCAGACCTTCTATACCACCATAGAAGAAAGGTTCTTCTCCAATTTCAATGCACGTGATGCCAAGGTAGGAGGGATCAATAAGTCTGTTCTTGCTCCCTGGGATGCGCATCTGGCTGTTGCTGAAGTGCGGCCCTTGTCGCCCGTGGCAGGCAAAACTTTGTTGGAATTAGCGCTACGCGAAAACTTCGGGATTAATATTGCGTTAATCAACAGAAGCGGACAGAAGATCTATGCACCTGATAAAAATGAACGCCTGTTTCCTGGTGATGTTATCACGGGAATCGGGACCGATGAACAACTGGAAAAGTTCAACCGTTTCCTTGAGCCAGTGACTGCAGATGCTGAACCACAGCCGTTGGACACAGATCCAATTGCTTTGAAACAGTTCCTTATCGGTAAGCATTCACATCTCTCAAACAAGACCATCCGCGAGTTGGGCATACGGGAACGCACCCGCGGAATCGTGCTGGGCGTGGAAAGGAAGGGAAGAAGGATCCTGAATCCAGCGTCAAATATGTACCTGGAAGAAGGAGATATTGTATGGATAGCCGGTAGCGGTAAAAAATTAAATGCATTTATTAAAGAGCAGCAGGGTGCTAATTAAGCACTGCTAACGCCGCCATATATTTGCAGCAGGACAAGTCTGAAAGGCTTGTCCTGTCTTGTTTTCAGGACAGATCTTCAGCGGCTGACTACGTTTAGCAGTGATAGTAATAATTGTTTTTGCATTGTATTTTTATTGTAAATTCAACCTACACTGTAGCGCTCTTTTTTTTACCCTCAAAATAAAACCCGTTTGTATGAAAACCAAGTCAATCTATGTGCATCAAATTCATTTCCTTTTCCTCGCGCTGTCAATGTTTCTGTTTGCCTGCAGTAAAGACAATGTAACTGCAGATGTCAAATCTGAAGACAACACTGAAAAACTGGTAAGCTACCTGGAAACACAGGGATTCAAAAAGGACAAGATCGTTCTGAAGGGAGATAACTTCATCCTCGATGGCGATGTGATCATTTCAAAAGAAGAAGTAGAAAAACGTGTTGCCAACGATGCAAATCCTGACCGCATTCCTTCAGGTGAGCATTGGAGAGGCGCTTACCTGGTAAGCAACACTTACAACACAAATGTAAGGCTGTACATTGATCCTGCAGTACCTGCTGCCTGGAGAACAGCTATTCAGGGTGCTGTAAACAACTGGAATGCGGTAAACGGTACGAGACTGGGTATGTCCATCATTACCTCTGCATCAGGTGTATACACCAGGGTATTTATGGGCTTTGAATCTGCCAACTGGATCGCCCGCGCTTATCTGCCTACTTCCAATGGCAGACCAGGTGTAAGCGTTGAGATCAACAGTAACTTCAACAGTCTTCCTGCCAGCCAGAAACTGTTTGCCATCACCCATGAACTGGGTCACACCATCGGTTTTTATCACACCGACCAGACCCAGGGTATATTCATCACCGGTACACCAAGTGTAGATGCCAACTCTGTGATGAATTCATTCGTACTGAACTGGGCCGGTTTTACTTCCGGTGATGTTCGCGCTACGCAGATCCTCTATCCACAATAACGGAAAGGAGAACAGTAAACGTTGAAAAAAGAATACGTGACTCCCGCGGACAGCTATATGATCATATTGATGGCAAGCAATATCAATCTATCACATAACTGGCTCCGCAGGAGTCACGTATTTCCAGCACAATATGTCCAATATAATGACCGGTTTTGTTAATCCCACTCCAGATCTGTCACCACCATTTCATCATTCACCGCATACCGGGCCGTGATCCTTGACGGATATCTTGCAGCATTGTATGTGTATGAATAATGTTTCACGATACTGTTGTCGCCAGCAGCGCCCGTGATGGTTTCAGTTACTATATTATTTGCAGAGATGTTCTCTGCAGTAATGTCCGTCAGGTAACACAGAGAGGGGATGCTTTGCTGTGCGTTAGGATGATCGTCGTACGTATAAGTCGTTGTAGAACTTAACGTGAACGGTAGTTTCCGGTTCACACGCCCCATATTCTCTATCCTCACAATGTTGCCCTTATTGTCCCATCTGAATAACTGGCAACTGTTATTTTCGAAAGCTACTCCATCCTGTGTATCGTTAAAGAAATAACGTGCAACGATCAGACCATTATTGTTATAAGCAAGCGAGTCATATCCATGTACCGCTCCATCCAGGTAATAGATGATCCTCCTGATCTTTCCCTTTGGGGAATACTCAAAGGAAGAGAATAACGCAGGCGCCTGTGAAGACTCCTCATCTGTTACGAATATGCTGATAAGCCTGCCATCTTTATAAACAGGAATGCGGGTAGTGCTATAGCTGCTCTCCGCAGTCTGGTAAATAGTAAGCAGTTCCGCAATGGTTTTGTCCGCATGATAGGTAATCACTGTTTTGTTGGTAGCAGAACTGATACCCCGCAAACGCATCTTGCCTTTGTCGTTATAAACCGGTTGAAAGGCGCTGGCAACGATCGTTACCAGTAGCAGAGCCGTGCAAAGACGGCTTTTAGTGCTAAAGATTGGCATAAACTGGCATTGGCTAGGTACGGAATAAACGCTTTAAATATTTACGAATCTTATTATGACAAGGTCTATGCTAAAGGTAATAACAATAGAGAAAATGTAGCGTACTATTTACGTTGGATTTTAATTGCTGAGCTGCTATTGGCATTACGTTTGACGTTATCCCGAAATATGAAGGGAGTTTGACATGTGATATTGAAATGCCGGAAAACTTTGCGAACTTACAACTGCAAAACAGTATGAATACTTAATGATGGATCACCTGCGCCATTTGAAGGATGAGGACGTCTTACTACTGCTAAATGACTTACTGGAGCAATATGGATATGATTTTACCGATTATTCATTCGCATCTGTGAAGCGCAGGTTACAACGTGTATATATTGCAGACCGTTTCCCCAGTTTTGCTGAGTTCAGGTATAAGGTCAAAACAGATCCTGGCTACCTGGTTCATCTGATGGAACAGATCACGGTAAATGTGACGGAGATGTTCCGGGACCCTGGTTTCTTCCAGGAGCTTCGCAAACAGGTCCTCCCGGTGCTGGCCACCTACCCGCTGATCCGCATCTGGCACGCCGGCTGTTCGAGTGGTGAGGAAGCCTATTCTGTGGCTATCCTGCTGCATGAACTCAACCTGCTGCATAAATCCATCATTTACGCCACGGACATTAACGAAAGTGTGCTGGAAACTGCCCGTAAAGGGATCTTTCCCTTACAGTATATGCAGCAGTATTCGCAGAATTACCAGTTGTCGGGCGGACAGCAGGAATTTTCCAGGTATTATGCCGCTAATTATGAGCACGCCAAGTTCTCAGATATATTGAGAGAGAAGATCATCTTCGCTGCGCATAACCTGGTGACTGACCGTTCGTTCAATGAGTTCCAGCTGATCATTTGCCGGAATGTACTGATTTACTTCAATAAGGACCTGCAGGATAAAGTCCTGCACCTGTTCAGCGACAGCCTGGAACAACTGGGCTTCCTAGCCCTGGGCGCAAAAGAAACATTACGCTTTACGACTGTAGCACCTTTATTTAAACCCGTCGCTCATAAAGAAAAGATCTGGCGAAAAATAACATCATGAGATCTCTCCCCACACTGCTGGTCATCGGTGGCTCTGCAGGCAGCCTGGATATACTGATGCAGCTATTACCTGAACTGCAACCAGATTGGCCGCTGGCAATGATTATCGTACTGCACCGCAAGGCCGACAGTGAAACGCTGCTGTCGGATCTTTTAGCTACCAAAACATGCCTTTTTGTGAAGGAGGCAGAAGACAAAGATATGCTGTTGCCAGGCCGTATATACGTGGCACCGGCAGATTATCACCTGTTAATAGAGCCGGATGGTTCTCTTACATTGGACGCCTCAGAGAAGGTACATTACAGCCGTCCCAGTATTGATGTGACATTCATGTCGGCCGCTGAAGTATGTGGCAGCCGTTTATATTGTCTGTTGCTGTCAGGAGCTAATATGGATGGAGCAGAGGGCTTACAGATGGTGCATGCGTTAGACGGTTTTACCGCTGTGCAGGACCCTGAGACCGCAGAAGCGCCTTTTATGCCGAAGTACGCTATTAAAACGGTTACGGTGAATAAAGTATTAAACCTCCGGGAGATGATCGATTTTGTAAAAGACCTGAAAAACCTCCCGGCCTAGTTCGGCTGTTCTACAGGTAATACCATGATAAAGGTAGCGCCCTCATTCTCCTTGCTGGTGGCCCTGATAATCCCCTGGTGCCGTTCTATCACCTTCTTGGCAATGGCTAGTCCTATACCGGTTCCGTCGTATACCTCCGTGCCATGCAGTCGTTGAAACAGTGTAAAGATCTTTGGCAGGTACACCTCATTAAATCCGATCCCGTTGTCATTGATAGTGATCCTGCAATAAGGTCCGTCGTCAGCTGTCGGGCTATGGAATTCCTTTTCCTGTACCCGTTCTGCATGAATATGAATACAGGGCGCCACACCGGGCCGTGTGAATTTTAATGCATTACTGATGATGTTCTGCAATGCCTGCCTGATCTGACCGGGAATAGCTTCCACGATAGGAAAGGCGCTTGTGGTTATCTCTGCACAGGCATCCCTGACGGAGAGCTCCAGGTCGGCCAGTATCTCCCGGATGATAGCATTGATGTCCACTTCCTCAAAAGGAACATCTGCGGATAGTCTTGAATACTGTAGCAGGTCATTGATCAGACGGGTCATACGTTCTGACGAGCTGACAATGCGCTGCATATATTGCAGTGCTTCCGTATTGGAGCCCAGATGACGATCCCGCAGAATGGTACCAAACAACTGGATCTTACGCAGCGGCTCCTTGAGGTCGTGCGATGCTACAGAGGCGAACTGCTGTAACTCGTGATTACTGGCTTCCAGTGCCTCGTTCATTTCCTGTAGTTCGCGTGTACGTTCCACCACTCGTTGTTCCAGTATCTCGTTGGCCTGTTTCTGATGGGCAATATCTGTAAAGGTACCTACCCATTTGACGATGCGTCCGCCTTCTTCCAGGGGAATAGCCCTCAGCAGGTGACAACGGTAATAATTATGCTGCCGGTCATGGAGATAGACCTCCTTTTCCAGGGGCTGGCCTGCCTTCATAGCATTCTCCCATACAGGCATCTGCTGATGTTCGTGATCGAAGGTGAGCGGAAACTGCGCCAGGGAAGGAGAGTATTGGAACCAGTGACGGTTGGCATATTCAATGAAGCCATCTGCACCGGCAGTAAATGCTACCTGGGGCAGCGATTCCAGTATGGAGTGTTGTTCCTGCACTTTGGCATTTAATGCGGCCTGCGCATTTTTACGTACTTCCACTTCTTTCTGCAGGGAGGCATGCATCTCCTGCAGCTGCCTGTTTTGTTCATAAAGCCTGATAAAGGTTTTTACCTTCATCAGCAGGATGTCCGGATCAACAGGTTTGGTAATGTAGTCCAGTCCTCCGGACGCATATCCTTTCGCAATGAATTTTTTATCTGTGTTGACAGCCGACAAGAACAGGATGGGTACGTCTTTCGCTTTGCTGTAGCCGGAGATTGTCTCTGCCACCTCGAAACCGTCCATACTGGGCATCTGTACATCCAGTATGATCAGCGCATAGTTGTTCCGTAGGATCTTCTTTAGGGCTTCTTCGCCGGAAGATGCGGTATCAACCTCTAAATCGTGCAGCTCTAAAATCTTCCTGAGTGATAGGATGTTCTCTGGTTTATCATCTACGATTAATATCATTCTTTCTAATACAATTGACATCTTCGTAACCTCAAAAATCGTTCCGCCCGGACTTTTGGCAAAAAAAATACGGACACAGGGACGTATGAATACCCCTCGGGATATTCGTATATCCCTGCATCCGTACAACAGTCGACTGTATAATGGACAATGTTATTGTTGCCCACCGCCCAGCGCGCGGTATAGTGTAATCGTTCCCAGGAAAAGATCCTTTTTATTGCCTGCCAGCGCCAGTTCAGCTTCCAATACGCTTTTCTGGGCGGTGATCACTTCCAGGTAATTGGCATAGCCGGTAGCATAGAGATCATTAGCAGTAGACACACCATCCTTTAGCATCTGTACCTCCGCCGATTTTAAGGCATAGGCCTCCTGACTGTTCTGCAGTTGTCCCAGGGCAGTGATCACTTCCTGGTATCCGTTGATGATCATCTGACGGTATTGATAGAAAGCCGACATGCCCGCCGCTGTTGTAATGTTGTACTGCGACTCTAGCTGTTTTTTATTGAGCAGGGGAGCAGTGATTCCTCCCAATACGCCATAAGCCACGGAGGCAGGCGTATTAAACAGCAGGCCGGCATTAAACGAGTTGAATCCCACATATGGCGTAATGTTCAGGGAAGGCAGGAATGCCGCCCGTGCTGCCTTTACGTCTGCTTTGGCCGCTTCCAGTTCCAGGGCTGCCTGTTGAATATCTGGCCTGCGGGATAACATGGTAGCCGGTACGCCGGTTTGCGCAAACGGAGGCAAGGCAGCATCGAGCAGTGAGCTATCTCTTCTGATAGATTGAGGAAAACGCCCCAGTAAGGCATTCAGCTGATTCTCGAGTTCCAGCGATTGCTGTTTAAGCCCCAATGCCAGGCTGCGTGTATTCAGCAACTGGGCGGAGAACTGTTGAACGGCCAGCAATGTGGCCCTGCCGGCTTCCTGTTGTATCTGAACAGTAGCCAGCGCAGTTTCCTGCAGCCCGATATTGCGTTGGATGACCTCCTGCTCATAGTCCAGTACCATCAGCTGGTAGTACATGCCTGCCACTTGTGATACCAGTTGTGTGGTAACCAGCCGGCGTCCCTGTTCACTCGACAGGAAACGCATATAGGCGGCCTGTTTGCGGCTGCGCAGTTTTCCCCAGAGATCAATTTCCCACGAGCTGCGCAGCCCTGCAAAGTAATCAGGTGTAGGTCCAGGTATGCGTTGTTTATCGCTGATATTCGGTGATAGATTGGTATCATAATTACCCACGCCGTTCAGGGTATAGTCGCCCCAACGATCTATCCCTGCGCTGAGCGCAACGTTCACCTCCGGCAGCCATGCACGGCTGGCGGCCATTAATTGTGCACGGGCAGTCTCCATCCGCTGGGTGGCCATCAGCATATCTGTGTTATGTAGCAGGGCGGAGTCAAGCAACTGCAGCAACAGGGTATCCGTAAAGAACTGTTTGTAAGACAATGCCCCGATGCCACTGCTATCTATACCGTTGCTAACGATAGTATTGCTGTCTGAAGGACGCTCATCAGCTGTTCGTGATGTATCTCCAAATGTAGCGGGTGCTTCAGGCCCTGCTGGTAAGGTGAGTTTTGCCGGCGTATAACATCCCTGCAGCCCCACTGTCAGCAATCCAACCACAAGTACCGTCAGCGCACCTACCGCATGTTTGGCGCTCTTCGGCTTTGCCTTCTTTTTACCTATGGATGCAAACAGCACATACAGTCCAGGGATGATCAGCACTCCGAAAATAGTACCTATCAGCATCCCCCCGGCAGCTGCTGTCCCGATGGAGCGGTTACCCATAGCGCCCGCACCACTGGCTACGCAAAGGGGTATCAATCCTGCGATGAAGGCAAAAGACGTCATCAGGATAGGTCGCAAACGGGATACCGCCCCTTCTTTGGCGGCTTCCAGTATCGACAGCCCCTGTTTATTCCGTTGTATCGCAAACTCTACGATCAGGATGGCGTTCTTGCCCAGCAATCCTATCAACATCACCAGCGCCACCTGCGCATAAATATTGTTTTCCAGTCCGGCCAGTTTCAGGGTCAGGAATGCCCCGAATATCCCCGCAGGCAGGGAAAGGATCACCGGTAGCGGCAACAGGAAACTTTCATACTGAGCGGCCAGCAGCAGGTACACAAACAGTAGACAGAGCCCGAAAATATAAATGGCCTGATTACCTGACAGTATCTGCTCCCGCGTCATCCCGCTCCACTCAAAACTATACCCCCTGGGCAAAGACTTCTTCGCCACTTCACTGATGGCATCAATCGCGTCGCCACTACTGAAGCCTGGCGCCGCATCCCCATTGATCATGGCGGCGGTATACATGTTATACCGGGTCAGCTGTTCCGGTCCGTATACACGTTCCATCCTGATGAAATTGGAAAAGGGCACCATTTCTCCCGCATCATTCTTCACATATAAATGCATGACATCCTCCGGTTTAGTACGATAGCGGGGTGAAGCCTGGACCATCACTTTATACATCTGTCCAAAACGGATGAAATTAGACGCATAGAAGCTGCCGAGTAGTGTTTGAAGGGTCGACATTGCATTGTCGATACTAACGCCTTTTTGGGCAGCCATAGCCTGATCTACGTGTATCATATACTGAGGGAACTCAGGATCGAAACTGGTGAAAGCACTTCCTATTTCCGGACGTTGTTTCAGCGCATTGATGAACTGGTTGGTCACATGTGCCGTCTGCTGCAGGTCGCCAGCGCCTGTCTTGTCCAGTACGCGCAATTCAAACCCGCTGGAGTTACCAAAGCCCGGTACGGTAGGAGGAGGGAAGAATTCGATACTGGCATCCGCAATGATCTTACAGTCCCTCTCCAGCGCAGCAATGATCTCCTTCACAGAACGTTTCCTTTCCTCCCAGGGTTTCAGGTTGATCATTCCCATGCCATAAGAGGCGCCTGCCACATCATTCACCAGGCTAAAGCCCGCCAGTGTGGAAACCGACTCTGCTTCCTCCAGTTGTGCTGCTATCTTCTGTACTTCATCCAACACTGCCTCTGTACGTGCGACTGTAGCCCCTGCGGGCGTAGTCACGTTTACATAGATCATCCCCTGATCTTCCGAAGGAATGAAACCTCCTGGCAATACCGCACTCGCTCCCCAGGTGGCCACAAAGAATATGATCAGCAGCAGGATCGTGATCATCCGCCTGCCTGCTATATACCCGATCAGCCGCTGATAGCCGCGTTCTGTCTTATTGTATCTGTAATTGAACTTGTCAAAGAAGCGCTGCAGCATATTCCGTGGCTTACCGGCATCATGCGTATGGCGCAGCATAATGGCGCAAAGCGCAGGCGTAAGCGTCACCGCATTGATACCCGATATCACAATTGCAATGGCTAGCGTCAGCGAGAACTGCCGGTAAAATACCCCCACCGGACCAGAAAGGAATGCCACCGGAATGAACACCGCCGACATCACCAGCGTAATAGCTACGATCGCACCACTGATCTCCTTCATTGCCGCCAGCGTAGCCTGTAAAGGCGGCAGGTGTGTTTCCTGCATTTTTACGTGGACGGCCTCCACGACGACAATCGCATTGTCCACCACTATACCAATGGCGAGTACCAGGGCAAACAATGTCAGCAGGTTAATAGAGAAACCCAGCATCTGCATAAAACACAATGTACCTATCAGGGCCACAGGCACGGCCAGTGCCGGGATGAGTGTAGACCTGAAATCCTGCAGGAAAAGGAACACAACAACAAACACCAGTAAAAAAGCTTCCACCAGTGTTCTCAATACTTCATGAATAGAAGCATCCAGGAAGCGGGATACATCATAGTTAAAGTTGTAGCTCATCCCCGGCGGAAAAGAGGTGGCTTTTAACTCTGCCATCCTTTTTTTCACGTTCGTGATCACCTCCTGGGCATTGGAGCCGGGTCGCTGCTTCAACATAATGGATGCCGACGGTTTCCCATCTGTCTTCGATACCATGCCGTAACTCAGCGATCCGAAAGTCACATCTGCCACATCTTTCAGTTTCAGCACAGAGCCATCCGGATTGGCTCTCAGGATAATATTTTCATATTGTGATGGTTCAAAGAATTTACCCGTGTACCGCAACACATATTGCAATACCTGCGGATCGTTATCCGCGCTTTCTCCTGTCTTACCAGGAGCCGTCTCAATATTCTGTTTGCGGATATCGTTGATCACTTCATCGGCCGACAACTGATAGGCCAGCATACGGTCGGGCTTCAGCCATACGCGCATCGCGTATTCCTTGGCACCCATGATCTCTGCAAAGCCCACCCCGTCAATCCTTTTCAGCTCCTGCAATACGTTAATGTCGGCGAAATTATAGATGAACTGTTCATTCAGTGTGCTGTCTTCACTCATAATGTTGAGGTATAACAACATACTGTTCACCTCTTTTTCAGTGGTCACACCTGCCTTGATCACCTCTTCAGGTAATTCGTCGATGATAGTGGCCACACGGTTCTGTACATTCACGGCCGCCTGATCGGGATCAGTACCTACCTGGAAGAATACCTGTATCAGGGTCATACCGTTATTACTGGATACAGACGACATATACGTCATACCAGGCACACCGTTAATAGCGCGTTCCAGCGGAGTAGCCACTGCTTTGGCACAGACTTCTGCATTGGCGCCGGTATATTTGGCCGTCACCGTTACGGAAGGAGGAACGATGTCGGGAAATTGTGTAACAGGTAATGTAAATAAAGCCAGCAACCCAAGCAGCACAATGATCAATGAAATGACCAGCGACAGCACCGGTCGCTTTATAAAGGTATCAAACATAAAAATGTAATAAATGATGAAAAAACTGGTCAGCAAGCCTGCAAAAACACAGACCTGCACTCCCCGGGCACTATAAACCGGCGGGCCTTCGCGACCCGCCCCCTCATAATCCTACAGCCCTTTAATGCTGTCGAGCGTTACAGGAGCCGGAATAATCCTCATACCATCGCGCAGGTTGCGTACACCTTCGTATACAACCCTATCGCCGGCCTTCAGACCTGACTCTACTACATAGCAGTTGGCCAGGCGCGCGCCGGGCTTAAAGTTTCTCATCTTTACCTGGTTGGAGGCATCCAGGATAAATACATAATTCTTGTCCTGCATCTCGAATACCGCTTTCTGCGGAAGCAGCATAGCGTCCTGCAGGTCATTGCTCAGCTGTACTTTTCCGCTGGCCCCATGTTTCAGTAAGCCCTTCGGATTGGGGAACCTGGCCCTGAAAGCAATAGAGCCGGTTGTTTCTTCAAATTCACTTTCAATGGTTTCTACTTTTCCCGCATAGGGATAGTCAGTTCCATCCGCCAGTACCAGGTGTACCTCCGGATGTTCTTTAGTGGCGTTGACTTTTTTATGCTGTAGATATTCGGTTTCAGACACATTAAAATAGGCATACACCTCCTTGATGTCTGATACAGAAGTCAGTAGGGCGCCTTCTCCGATGAGGCTTCCGGCCTTTGAGGGGATCCTGTCGATGTAACCATCAAAAGGAGCACGGATAACCGTATAAGACAGTCTGGTCTGCGCATTACTCTCGGCAGACCTTGCCTCTTCGATCCTGGCTTCTGCGGCAGCCAGTCTGGCTTTTGCCACTTCCAGCTCACTTTTGGCGATCACTTTTTTCTCCACCAGCAGCTCTACGCGGGTCAGTTCCAGTTGTGAGCCTTTGGCCTCCGCAATAGCGCTACTGAGGGTTGCTTTCGCTTTTGCCAGCTCGGAACGGTACTCTTCATCATTGAGTGTAAAAAGCAGTTGTCCCTGCTGCACGTGTTGTCCTTCATCCACATAGATCTTATTGAGAAATCCATTCACCCGGGCACGGATCTCCACGTTGCGTACGGCTTCTATATCCGCCACATAATTCCGGTGCAGTACCGTATCACAAAGGGAGAGTTGCACAACAGGAAATGTCTGTAATTCATTCTGATCGCTGATTTTTTCTCCCCGGGTGATACATCCGCCCAGGGCAATGCTCATTGCCAGTATATAAATCTTTGAAAACGTTCGCATGATAGGTGTGAATAGTTTAACAGGGCCGTACATATACGGTCCTTTTTTGTTAGATACATGCAACAGCGGCTAACGGACAATAAACTACCGTCAGCGCTTGCTGCCACATGTTGTATGTAAAAAAACGGGTGTGACTATGGAGCTAAGTAGCTTAAACAGCTCAGGCTTAAACTGCTTAAATAACCGCTACTGTTAAACTATTCAGAAGGGGGTATACCTCGACAGGAAACTATAATAGGCCGGCAGAAAGGCATGTTGCTGGGTATACACGCCGGTCTTGTTTTCTCTGACAGGTATATAAAATTCGTGGTTATATTGGAATTGCTGTAAGCGGGTAGTATAACTGGAAGACTGATAGGTACTATTGATATAATACCGTTTCTTCCGCGGCACTTTTTTGGTAGCCAGAACGGGTTGCAGATCATTCTCCTCTTCTACCTGGTTATTACCGTTGTCAATATACGGAAGTTGGATCTTTTCATGATCGAAGAGGCGCTCAACGCAAACGGTCTTACCCGCCTTCAATGGTGATCTGGCCTGTAAAATAGCTGGATGCCCTGTCATCAGGCCGGATATCAGCATGATGTACAGTAAAAACCTGCGGAATATATGCTTCTCTGTTTTTACCATAATAAGGCGCGCACGTAAGTTGAAGGTCCAAAGATAAAAAACGATGCTTGCTAAAGCAAACCCCGATAGGACGAACGGTAAAAATTTATCATCTGTTTAACATCTCGGGCGCACATATACCCTGTACCCCGTACTCCACATCCCCATCATACACCTTCATCCTTTTGTTCGGCATGTTCCTTGTTTCGTTTTAGCAGGTAAATGTTATGAGATATTTAAAATTCATCCAGCGCAGATTTAAATTCATCCTAAGAAAATTTAAAAAGAGAAAGCATGAGACCCATCATTTATTTCCTGCTGATTTTTGGCATCGCGTGCAATTCGCCCCTAAAAAGTAAGAAGGAGATGGCAGACTCTTCCCGCAGTATACAGGAAGGAGCTTCCCAGAGTGCCAGCGACAATCCCAGTCAGAATGCAGCTGGTGGTACCGCCAATGCCGGCAGTGCTCCTGCGCCTGGAGAGGAGCAGTCGAATGTTGTGAAGGGAGGAACGGAACCGGTCTCTAACACGATCCGGTTTAAGAATTACAAATATGCTATCGTCTCCAAAGGCGATGGGTCACTCCGTACAATAACGATCGCAGCTACAAATCTTAAAGGCGATTCATCAAAAGCAGATAGTACTGTGATCAGGGATGTGAAAGGAATGCTACAGAAAGCCACAGTAGAAGATCTCAATAATGATAGAAACCCTGAAGTCTACCTGTTCACCGCCGCCGCCGGCACCGATGCAACTGGCAGTGTCTATGGCATCACTTATATCAACAACAAGCCCGTCCGCATCTTCTCCGGCGATTTCGACAATCCCGACAAAGAAGGATACCGCGGCAGGGACTCCTTTTATATTCAACAACACGAGATCGTGCGTCAATATCCCCTTTATAAAGAAGGCGACATCGACAGCAAGCCCTCTGGCGGCAAGCATACTATCAAATATACTTTGCAGAAGCAGGCAAACGGCTTCATCCTGCGGGAAGCCAAATAATTCTTAAAAGAAGCGCTACAATCAATTCACATAAATCGGCAGGACTCCCTTATTAAGCCTACACTCCTGAACAGCGGAAGGTTTCAGAGCCCTATACGATTGACAGGGGTTTAATAGCATTCCCAAGCCCCTATGCTTGATAAAGCTCAATAGCAAGTCTCGAAAAGGGGTACAGCCCGTAGTCCCTTACTGAAACCGAATCGCGACTCTCCCACAAACACCAATCATTCGCTTAAATCACTCGCTCAAATCAAGCAAAACAAAAAAAAGACGAACAGCTTACGCCATTCGTCTCCCAAAAGAAAATAAGTAATTATCATTCAACCGGCCGGAGATACTGCGCATGCGCATACCCCTCCTCGCCGTCTTTAGTACGGATCAGCCACCATTCATCACTATGCTTACTCACCAGTGTAACAGTCTCCGCATGCGCGGCCTTGCCAACAATCGGCTGATCTATCCCCGGTCCCTTCCGCACATTGAGATTCGACGATTGAGTCACAACTTCGAGTTTCGCCCCTTCAACAGCCGTCGCCACTTTGATATCCATGACAACATCGCCGCTGAGGAAATTAGGATCAATCTTTCCGTAGATATTCCACAGATTGTCCTTTACAGCACCACTAGGCGCCTCGCCACTAATGTGTAACACGCCTTCCTGTTCATTCACCTGGAGATTACTGGTCCCCGCAGATTTAGCGGTGTCTATCAGTTCCTTGTATTTGTCCTGTAATGACATAAACAGTGATTTAGAAGGTTATTTTACATTAAGACCTGAAGCATCTACTTTCTTCGGATGTAAAGCATCCAATGCCTGTTTCAGCGTCTTCCATTTAGGGGCTGAGAGTTGGCCCGTCACCGTGATAACGCCTGCATCGACTTTGACGTCAGCACCGGGGAAATCTTTAGAGATGTTCGCAACACCGGTACGGAGCGCATCATCAGCAGGATTAGTGGTGGCGGTGGTGGCAGTGTCAGCTGCTGGCGCCTGGGGCGGAGCAGCAGGCGTCACCATAATGTTGTTAACGACGCTTTTTACACCTTCAGTGGATTTGACCGTCGCTTCAGCGGAAGCTTTGGTAGCGTCATCAGCTACATTACCAGCCAGGGTAACCACACCGTTTTTAACGTCAGCCGTCACTTCCGGCATGGTGCTGAGTTGTTCCGAAACTTTTGCCTGGATCTGCGTGTCGCTGGGTTTCGCCTTACAGGCTACCATGGCCGCAAATGCCATGCAGAGGATAGTAATGCTCAATTGTTTTTTGCTCATAATTATGGATTGGAATGGTGAGAAAATTCCATCTGATAATTACCTGAACATCTTTGTAATATCGTTCAGATCGACGTCGCCGTCTCCATCTTTGTCCAGTCCCAGTTTACCGCCAATGTTATTGATGGAGCTCTGGATATTGCCGCTGCCAAAACCACTGTTACCGCCCAGGGAAGATAAAATGTCCTGGATGTTGAAACCACCACTGGCACCGGATGCACCGCCACCACCTTTGATAGCGTTCAGCACTGTCGGGATTAAGGTTGCAGCAATGCTTGTAGCAGTAGCACTATTGATGCCAAACTTTTCCATGATGTTGCCGGCAAAGTTCTGCTGGATGTTCTGCGTAACCGGATGATCAGCAGATTCGAGTGCTTCATTTACCTGTTGTGTTTCACCATTCGCATTCAGCTGACTGAAAGTGGAGAGGATTGAATTTTGTGCTTCAGCGATCACAGCGTCATTGTGCTCGTTAGGTACTTCGGGATTGTTGATGACAGATTGCAGACCGCTCTGCTGAATGAGTTGCGTTAATTGTTCGAACATAACTGAGTTTTATAAGGTAATAAAGGTAAAGGTAGTGAAACCTTATAACAACCCGACCAGTAGGAATGTTTAGCAGAAGCGGGGAAAATAGGGGACAGGTGATTATCAACGGCCGTTATCAGCATAAAAAAGCCGGTATTGTTACGACAACACCGGCTTTTGTAGAATTTCTTACACTAATTACATGAAGCCCAATTCCAGTTTAGCTTCCTCGCTCATCATATCTTTATTCCAGGGTGGATCGAAGGTCAGGGTTACATCCACATCAGATACATCCTCAATAGCCCTCACTTTCTCATCTACTTCACGTATGATGTCGCCTGCTACCGGACACCCCGGTGCTGTCAGCGTCATCGTAATGGCAACGCGGTTATTATCGCCTATCCTGATTTCGTATACAAGGCCCAGCTCAAAGATATTCACCGGTATTTCCGGATCATATACTGTGCGCAGCACCTCTTCAATCCTGTCGCGTAGTGTCAATGTATTTTCACTCATAGCTCTTTGCCGTTTTTTTGTGATTGAGATTTTGCCTCATAGGCAACTGCGTATAATTTGACCTGCTTGAGCATACTCAGTAACCCGTTGGAACGGGTAGGAGAGAGGTGACTGCTCAATCCGATCGCGTCGATAAAGTATATTTCAGATTCCGCGATCTCTTTAGGCGTGTGTCCTGAGAATACGGTGATCATCAGGCTTACCAGTCCTTTGGTGATCACAGCGTCACTGTCGGCGGTGAAGATCAGTTTCCCGTCCTGCATGTCAGTGTGCAGCCATACCTGCGACTGACAACCTTTGATCAGGTGATCGGGCGTTTTATATTTTTCGTCTATCAGCGGAAGTTCCTTACCCAGTTGAATAATGTGCTCGTATTTATCCATCCAGTTCTCCATGAAAGAGAAGTCTGATATCAGTTCGTCCTGTTTTTCTTTGATAGTCATAATCCTGTTATCTTAACATAGCGGCTGCTTTTTTAATGCCCGCTACTAGTCTGTCTATATCTTCAAAAGTAGTATACACTGCAAAGGAGGCACGTACGGTACCAGGGATGCAGAAGAAGCCCATTACAGGTTCGGCACAGTGATGGCCGGTACGGATAGCAATACCCTGTTTGTCCAGCAGTTCGCCGAGATCATAGGGATGAATCTCATCTACCAGGAAGGAGATGGCGCCAGAGCGATGCGTTGGCTTACCGATGAAGCGCAGTCCTTCGATCTGCTGTAACTGTTGTACTGCATACTCTACCAGTTGTTCTTCCCATGCCTGGATATTTTCAACACCTATCTGTTGTACGTATTTAATCGCAGCCTCCAGCGCAATAGCGCCGCTGATATCGGGCGTACCCGCTTCAAACTTGTACGGTAGTACGTTGTAGATAGTTTTGGCGAAGGTCACGGTCTTGATCATATCGCCACCACCCTGGTAGGGAGGCAGTCTGTCCAGCCATTCTTCCTTACCATAGAGTACACCGGTGCCGGTAGGACCATATATTTTATGACCGGAGAATACGAGGAAGTCTACGTCCAGTTCCTGTACATCCACAGCCATATGCTGTACCGCCTGCGCCGCATCGAGCAGTACAGGGATGTTACGGGCATGTGCCTGTGCTATAATATCGCGAACGGGATTCACAGTACCCAGGGAATTGGATACGTATGTTACCGCAATGATCTTCACTTTATCGGTCAGCAGTTCAGAGAAGGCTGACATGATCAGTTCTCCGTTTTCATCCATCGGGATGACTTTCAGCTCAGCGCCCCTGTCTTCGCACATCATCTGCCAGGGAACGATGTTGGAGTGGTGTTCCATAGCGGATACCAGTACCACATCGCCGGGCTTGATCTCACCACGGCCGAAGGAATAAGCCACCAGGTTGATACTGTCGGTAGTACCTTTGGTGAAGATAATTTCTTCGGATTTACGGGCATTGAGGAAGGTCGCTACGGTCTTACGGGAGTTTTCGTAAGCAGCAGTCGCTTCCTGGCTGAGGTGATGTACTCCACGGTGTACGTTGCTGTTGAGATGGATATAGTAGTGCATCAACGTATCCAGCACGATCTGCGGCTTCTGGGTAGTCGCTGCATTGTCGAGATATACGAGTGGTAATCCATATACTTTTTCCTGTAACAGCGGGAAGTCCTTTCTGATCTTTTCTATATCTATTGCCGGAACAGTGATGTCTGGTACGTTTTGCATAATACTCTAATAGTTTATCGTTCTTCTCTGAAGCATCAGAGGTCATCCGGGATGAACCTGGATGACCTCGTGCAAAGATCGGAATTTCTGATCGAATTAATTATTGATAGCGCCGGCTACATACTGGCGAATCTTTTCTGCGAGGAAATCCTGTAAAGCCGGGATATGTACCTGGTCGGTAATATCAAATGCAAATGCATTTACCAGCAGTGATTTAGCGGCTTCTGCACCAATACCACGGGAGCGCAGGTAGAACAGTGCTTCTTCGCTGAAGCGTCCTACGGTAAAGCCGTGGCTACATTTCACATCATCAGCAAATATTTCCAGCTGAGGTTGTGAGTTGATGTTCGCCTTTTCGCTCATCAGCAGGTTGTTGTTCTGCTGGAAAGCATTTGTTTTCTGCGCATCCACGTTTACATGGATCCTGCCAGTGAATACGCCATTGGCGTCATCCAGCAGTACTCCTTTGTACAGCTCATTACTGTTACAGTTAGGCACGAGGTGGTCCACAAAGGTGTGGTTGTCTACGTGCTGGGTACCTGTAGCCAGGTAGAGGCCGTGCAGATTGGTTTCCGTATTGCTGCCTGTCAGCGCTACGCTGAGGTTGTTACGGGTCAGTTCTGCAGATGGCAGGGTAAAGTTAAAATGATGATAGCGGCTGTCAGCTTTCTGGGTAGCAGAAGTATTGTGGATGTGACGGCTGTTCTTCACAGTGTTCTGGATGTTATAATGCCAGAGTTCCGCGTTTTCTTCCAGTACGACTTCTGTTACAGCGTTAACGAAAGTGATGGCATTATCGTTGATGCCAACAGCGCTTTCTATTACTTCCAGTGTGGCGCTTTTATGCAGTATTACCAGGTGGCGAGGCTGAATGAAAGCGTTTGTGGAAGCGGTATACACGTGAATGATGTGCAATGGTTTATCCAGGGTTGCGTTTGTACCTGCTTCGATGAAGAGGCCATCGGCAAACAAGGCAGCGTTCAGTGCTGCGAAAGGCTGTGACTGCAGGTGAGGGTGTTTATCAAACCATGCCTGCAGCTGTGGATTGCCGGCAGCGTCGCTCAGTTTAGAGACGGTGATCTTACCTTCAGAAGGCAGAACGGAGAGGTCGGCCTGCAGGCGTCCGTTCACGAGTACAGCGCGATAGCTGTCCAGTTGAGGGATGCTGGCAGCTTTCAGCTGATCTGCCGTTACAGTACCTTGTTCTTCCTGTGCCAGGGTGAAGGCGTCTTTGAGATAACGCTGGATGTTAGTATAGCGCCACTCTTCAGTTTTGATCGTAGGCAGACCCAGTTCCTTGAAGCGGCTGAAAGCCAGCTTACGGGCAGGAAGGATCGCATTGTCTGCACCTACTTTCTGCTCGGGACCAGGTACCCCGTTGGATATAAATTCGTAAAATGATTTATCGCTCGTCATGGTTCTTTTTGCGTTATACAGATTCTTTCTGGTGTACCTCTTCTTTCAGCCAGTCGTAGCCTTTTTCTTCCAGCTCCAGTGCCAGTTCTTTGGTACCGGTCTTAACGATCTGACCATTGTACAGTACGTGCACGAAATCAGGCACGATGTATTCCAGCAAACGCTGGTAGTGGGTAATAACCATAAAAGCCTTATCTGCACTGCGCAGCTTATTCACGCCGGCAGCTACGATGCGGAGGGCGTCAATATCGAGACCCGAATCAGTTTCATCCAGGATGGCTAATTTCGGATCGAGCATAGCCAGCTGGAACACTTCATTCCTCTTTTTCTCACCGCCGGAGAAACCTTCGTTCAGAGAACGGTTCATCAGGTTAGCGTTAAAATCTACCAGCTGCTGTTTTTCTTTGGTCAGCTTCAGGAATTCTTTGGATTCCAGCGCAGGCAGACTATGGTAAGCCCTGATCTCGTTTAATGCAGTCTTGAGGAAATGCAGGTTCGATACACCCGGAATTTCAACGGGATACTGGAACGCCATGAAGAGGCCTTCGCGGGCACGGTCTTCGGGAGACATATCCAGCAGATTTTTCCCTTCGAAGATCACTTCACCTTGTGTTACAGTATAATTTTCACGACCCGCCAGCACAGAAGACAGTGAGCTTTTTCCTGAGCCGTTAGGGCCCATGATAGCATGCATTTCTCCTTTCCTGATTTCCAGGTTAATTCCCTTCAGGATTTGTTTACCGTCTACTTCTGCGTGCAGATTTTTAATCGTCAGCATGATTGTATGTTTCTCTGTTGTTTTTGCTTTGTAAATTGTTTTATTATCCTACGCTTCCTTCCAGTGTGATAGAAAGCAGTTTACGCGCTTCCACCGCAAACTCCATCGGGAGCTGATTCAGCACTTCCTGTGCATAACCATTTACGATCAGTGCTACTGCTTTTTCTGTATCAATACCACGCTGGTTCAGATAGAAGATCTGGTCTTCACCGATCTTGGAAGTAGTTGCTTCGTGTTCTACCGTAGCAGTACTGTTCCTCGATTCAATGTAAGGGAAGGTATGCGCACCACAGCGGTCACCTATCAGGAGGGAGTCACACTGGGTGAAGTTACGTGCGTTAGCGGCACGAGGTCCTACCTGTACCAGACCGCGATAGGTGTTATCGCTATGACCTGCAGAGATACCTTTTGAAATGATACGGCTGCGGGTATTACGGCCCAGGTGATACATCTTGGTACCGGTGTCAGCGATCTGCTTGTTACGGGTTACCGCTACAGAGTAGAATTCGCCTTCAGCATCGTCGCCCTGCAGTATCACACTTGGATATTTCCAGGTGATGGCAGAACCGGTTTCTACCTGTGTCCAGGATATCTTGCTGCTGTTGCCTTTGCAGATACCACGTTTGGTCACGAAGTTGTAGATACCGCCGTTACCGTCTTTATCGCCCGGATACCAGTTCTGTACAGTGGAGTATTTGATCTCCGAATGGTCCATGGCGATCAGTTCCACTACTGCAGCGTGCAGCTGGTTCTCATCACGCTTAGGCGCTGTACAACCTTCCAGGTAGCTTACGTAAGCATTGTCGTCGGCAATGATCAGGGTACGCTCGAACTGGCCGGTATTTTCCGCGTTGATACGGAAGTAGGTGCTCAGTTCCATTGGGCAGCGTACACCTTTGGGAATATATACAAAAGAGCCGTCGGAGAATACTGCAGCATTCAGGGCGGCAAATATATTATCGGAGTGAGGTACTACGGTACCCAGGTATTTCTTAACCAGTTCAGGATGGGTCCTTACTGCTTCACCGAATGAGCAGAAGATGATGCCCAGTTCGTTTAATTTTTCCTTGAAAGTAGTGGCAACGGAAACGCTGTCAAAAACAACGTCTACAGCAACGCCAGCCAGTGCTTTCTGTTCGTTGATAGGAATACCCAGTTTTTCGAAAGTAGCCAGCAGCTCAGGATCTACTTCATCCAGGCTGTTGAGTTGTTTCTTTTTCTTAGGTGCTGCATAGTAGGAAAGCTTCTGAAGGTCCAGTTCGGGCATTTCAAAGTGCTGCCATTTAGGGAACTGCATCTTTTTAAAGGCCTGGAAACCTTTCAGGCGCCACTCCAGCATCCATTCTGGTTCTTCCTTTTTAGCAGAGATAAAGCGGATGGTGTCTTCGTTCAGACCCACCGGCGCCATCTCCATTTCGATGTCGGTAGTAAAGCCAAACTCATATTCCCGGTTGGCTATATCATCTATTATTTCGTTGCTGTTTCTCATTTTCCGAGTTAATTAAGTAATGCAGAAGTCCGGGTGATAAAGGATTATACCGCGAAGCTTTCCCCACAGCTACAGGTACGGGTAGCGTTCGGGTTGTTAAAGTAGAGTCCTTTACCATTAAGACCATCTGAATAGTCCAGCTCTGTGCCATACAGGTACAGGAGGCTTTTCATCTGCACCACGATCTTTACACCTTTATCTTCGAAGGTCTGATCACCTTCCTGTTGGCTGTCCGCTTCAAATTTCAATACATATTCCAGTCCTGAGCAACCGCCGCCTTTTACGCCAACGCGTACGAAGGTGCCGGGAACATGATTCTCCTTAACCATAAGGTCCTTTATATATTCGCCTGCTTTTTCTGATACTGTTATCATAATGCTTCCTTTTATACGAGATTCACCTTAGTTATTATTAATTGACCGGAGTGTTATGGTGTTTGTTATCGGTTCTTTTCAATCCTGTCACCCTTATTCTCCGATCTTTTTCTTGTGGTCAGGGATTTCCGCTGGTATCTTTTACATGCTTTTTGTCCCCGATCCTGGAGTCTCCCAGCAGGGAGATCATCCTGTCGAATTTCTTTTTATAAGATGCTGTAAATGTTTTGGTTTCAGCATCATACAAGTGTTCTTTCATGATTGGCACTGAAAAAGGCAGCACCCATGCCCGGAGGGCTTTTGCTACCGAATCCATTGCGTTGATGCCCTGCATGGCGTGGGAACCGTCTCCCCAGCATACCAAAGCTACAACCTTTCCCGTTAAATAAGGATTACTGAGCTTGCTGGTCATTTCCAGCCAATCCAGTGTATTCTTCATCACACCGGTCATACTCCCATGATAAAGTGGGGTAAGCCATACATGGACATCCGCTTTCAGGAATACTTCACACATATGTTTAACGGAGTCAGGTGCCTCACCCTTAGGATATGCAAAGAACGGAATATGACCGTCAACAGGACTGAACACTTCCGTAGAAAATCCCTTTTGCCGGAACTGTTCTGCGAAATAGCCCGTTAACTGGTTTGCAGTGGTATAGGGGCTACTGTCCATTGTGCCGTTGAAGATCAATACGTTCATTTAGTGTTTCTCTGTTTTAAGCTGTTGTTCTGGCAACAAATTTTTTTAACTCCTACAAAATTACGACATTTGAGAATAAAACAAGTAATAACTTGGAAAATTATAGACCCATCACAAAAGCAACTGCCGACAAGTTTCTGCAGTTACTGAAGACGAAGGGGCCTCAATCGGCCGCTAATCTGGCAGCCGCATTACGTATGACAGGAGAGGGCGCCCGCCTGCAGCTCTTAAAGCTGGCAGAGGAAGGGCTTGTGGTGTCGGCTACAGCATCCAGGGGAGTAGGCCGGCCCGTTCAAATCTGGGACCTTACACCGCTGGGCCACGCTCACTTTCCGGATACGCATGTGGAGCTGACGCTACAAATAATAGAAACCATCCGCAAGGAATTAGGGGAAGAGGCGCTCGAAAAAGTAGTGGCTGCCCGGGAGTTCCAGCAGCAGGAAAAATATATCAAGGCTTTGGCGGGTATTAACGGCCTGGCAGAGCGACTGGCACAATTTGCTACTATTCGCTCCTCCGAAGGGTACTTGGCGGAATGGCGGGAGGAAGAGGACGGGTTCATCTTTATAGAGAACCATTGTCCTATTTGTTGTGCGGCTACACAGTGTGCGAATATCTGCACTTCGGAGTTGAATACCTTCCGGGCGATTATGGGAGATGGTGCAGAGGTGAAACGGGTTGACCATATTATTGCAGGGGATAGGCGTTGTGTGTATGAGATTAAGGAATTGGTTATCAGTAGGTAAAGGGTAGTAAGTGAATATATTTAAAGAGGTGCGTCTTTGACGCACCTCTTTTTTTGTGGCTTTAATTCACGCTAAGTAGCTCTCCAATTCACGCGAGGCGGCTTCAATTCACGCTAAGTAGCTCCGGTTTCAGTATGGGATGTCGGTCGGCGCCTCTCTGGAATGCTATTTCACGTTGTCAAGCGAATTTGGGGTGGGATATCTATTAGGCTGCATCTGTCGTGTCACCGGAGAGCCGAAGGCCCGCCATTCCCATCTGAAACCGCTGCTACTTCCGCTGCCCTAACGAGAATATTGGGGTCGCTATAATAGGACTCCTATAGGAGTCCCGTTGTTTGTAGCGCGGGGTGATAACCCCGGGGTCGTAATGCGCGGGGTAAAACCCTCGTGCGCGCGCATTATAAAAAAGAAAAATTCGAAAATGCCTTCCGTATTGATTTGATAATTAATGTCATTAAGACTGTCAATTTCCAGCTAAATCTCTTTCACTCATAACTATCTATCTCTTCTCATTTATTAGGTCTCGCTCTGATCTCGCTCTGGCTTCGATACTTCCATATCGCTTTACCGTCATTTCTATATCATTTCACCGACATCTCTATATCGAATCGATATACACATGCCGGTAAAGTGATATCCAGATGACGGTATAGCGATATGGAGATATAGGGATCAAAGCGAAGATTGACCGAAGACAGATGGAAAACGAGGCTAACTCTTCCCCCGAAAAGAAACAATCCGCAGCGAGTTGCATACCGCTGCGGATTGTTATGAAAGAATTGAATTTTTGATTGTGTCAACTATCCATAATTGACTTATAATCAATTTTTTGATATATGGATGAGACAGGTGTGTATGACACCCTTTTTTGAGTGATTGACAATGTCAACTGTCACAAAATCAATACCAGTGTCCCGGAAATGATCAGTATTGCACCGATCGCTGTCTTGAGGGTCAGGGCTTCTCCCAGAAACACGACAGATAATATAATGGTGAGTGCAACACTCAGCTTGTCAACCGGGGCGACCTGCGATACCTTACCCATTTGCAATGCCTTAAAGTAAAAGATCCAGGACAGACCTGTCGCCATTCCTGATAGGATCAGGAAGATCAGGCTGAACTTTGACAGATGTTGAAGCCCCTTATTCTCGCCCCTGAAAAATACGATGCCCCAGGCCATGATCAGGATGATGATCGTCCGAATGGCGGTTGCCAGGTCGGAATTGACGTTGGATACTCCGATCTTGGCAAAGATAGCCGTCAGGGAAGCGAAGAAAGCTGAGAGCAATGCATATAACCACCACATATGATGCGATTTAATAGATCCGTTTGCCGAGAATATTCAGGCTCCTTTCCACGCCGTCCAGTACGGCGATATTTGGCAGGTGCGCCCATTCTGTAAATCCCAGTTGTTCAAATAAACGAAGGCTGGGAAGATTGTGTGCGAAGATGAACCCGAGCAGCGTATGTACCCCGATAGACGGACATTGCTCCATGGCGTAACGCAGGATCGTTTTACCATATCCCTTGCCACGCTGGTCCTCATGCAGGTAAATGCTGATCTCGCAGGTGCCGTCATATGCCGGCCGGCCATAGAAGGACTGAAAACTGGCCCATCCTACAGTGACGCCATTGTCTTCTACCATCCACAAAGGACGTTTTTCGGGAGAGTGTACATTGAACCAGTGAATACGGCTTTCAACGGTAACGGGTTCAGTATCAGCGGTTACCATGCGGCCCGCAATAGTAGTGTTGTAAATAGCGACGATTGCTGGCAGGTCTTGCAGTGTTGCGTTCCGGTAAGTCATTGTATGGAGAATGATTATAAGGTTACAAACGTAGTGAAAACCGGTAATAACGACATCATAAAATAAACAGGAGGCCAGCTTTGAAGATGAGCGGCCTCCTGTTTGTTATGTAGTAACTCTTATGGCTGTAGCCACAGGATCTTTGTATTTTTCCCCCTTTTTTTGTCTCGACTTGCATAGTGACATATATATTGTTTGTCTGGTCGTAATCTGAAATCGTGAAAGCTGCAAGTTTGTAGCTCTTTTTTCCATTTTCAAACAGATACTGGCGGTCGGGAAGGGAATTCGTTCCATCTATAGAGTAGTAGAAGGCGTCACATTTGCTCACTCCTATAATACTGATTTTTTTGCCGGACTTCAGTTCGTCGATATTACGTTCTGTATCGTTCAGGAGTATATAGTTTTTATTGCCGGTGTTGAGATAACAGAACGATTTGAACTGTTGGCCCTCAAACAGCTGATTACCGGTATAGTCTCTCCGGAATGATAAAAAGGTTCCAGCCAGGAGGGACTTAATAGTTGGTCTTTGGGAATAAGAGCAGACGTTTTCATGACGCCATCCCTGTTAAATGTTGACACAGCGACATCACTTTGAAGGCCGGACCTTCGGCTAATATTTTAAATTGTGCGGATGCTAACTGTTGTAATGACAATAGCAATATAACGACGTGTAGAATTTTTTTCATTTGAAGATTAGTTTTTAGGCACTAGGGACTTAAGCGCAGTGCTATCGGCATTCCCCGCTCTGTTTAATGTACTGTCGGTTTTGAGTGGTTTATAATACTGTTTGTTATAGATCTCCAGGGATTGCTCCAGATGTTTTTTAGCTTTTTCAGTATGGTAGCGATGAAGCGCGTAACCAGCATAAGCAATAGCCAGACCAGGCAGTACACGTGCAATCCCTTGTAATAGAGACGTTGAATAGCCAGAATCTTCATTATCGCTTTTGGTGGCCGCGGAATACAATCCGACTCCTGCGGCAACTGTGCCAATGCCAACTAATGACCAGCCTTGAACGTTTCCACGTCTTCGCTGTTGATTCATTAGTGTCAACTGTTCGTTTGCCAATGGCGCTTTTACATAATAGGGCCTGAGCATATTAGCACGTTTATCCAGCCGTTTGAGTTCACCCCCATTTATGCGGATATAAGGCACTTTGACATTAGAGTAGGTCGGGGACTGGTAGCCCGGCAGACTGGGATTTGCTCCGGCAAGACGGTAGCCCGAGCTGGAATAGCTTGGGCCGGTAGTGGCCACCGTTTCTTTTTGATACACCAGCTCCAGCCTGGTAAAATTCAACGTTTTTCTAGATTTAAAAGAAACGTTTTTAGTGGCTGATGAATCTGTTTGCGCTTGAACAGATAATGAGAATGACAAGCATAACAATGCCATCAGAGTGATACGAAACTGCATAATAATAGACGTAGGTATAAGGAAACGCGAAGATAATACTCAGTTCAAATATTAAAATAAATTATATTGTTACGGGGTTGATCTAAATAGTATTTTATCCCATTTTTATCATGTAAATAACCAGACTACTCAAAATTGCATATCATACCTGTAATCCTTCTGCAACAAACTATAAATAAACGCATCCACAAACTTTCCCTTCTGAAAGAAACCCTGTCTCACCTTACCTTCCTGTTCAAATCCCAGTCTCTTGAGCAATTTACGGGAATGAGTATTGGCAGGATCGACATATGCTTCGATCCTGTTCATCTGTAAGTCCTCAAATCCATATTGCAGGAGGCGGTGTATAGTGTTGGTCATAATACCTTTGCCCCAGTAAGCAGGCAACAGGTCATAACCCATTTCCATTTTGTAATGTGTCCTGTTGATATGATGAAAGCCACAGGTACCGATCAGTTCATGATGCCCGTTGATGGTGATGGCCCATCGCATACCTTGTCCGCTGGCCAGCTTATCGCGGAAGAAAGCGATAAGTTGTACCGCCTCCGAGACGTTGGCGAAACGTTCAATATCCATAAAGCGCACTACTTTCTCTTGAGAGAACAGGCTGAATAGTGCGGCAATATCCCTTTCATCTATGGCCCGGAGACTGATATTGCCGGTCGTAAGTATGGGTATTTCCATCTTGATGCTTTATTCGCTGACAGGATCCGGTCCTTTAGGGATTGCCGGCTTAGCTTTCCTTTTCATTGTTACATCACCCAGCAGAATCGCCCAGGGATGCATATATTCTATATGTTCAAAAATGATCTTCAGGATGGCAATAAAAGGAATAGCGAGGAACATACCGGGAACACCCCAGATGAGATTACCTGCTACCACGCCCAGGATGGTTACCAGGGCATTGATCTTCACTTTTGAGCCCATAATCCGGGGCAGGAGGATATTACTATCCAGGAAATGCACGATCAGGAGGCCGACCCCGACCTCTATAGTAGTAGCCAGCGAACTGTTGGTCAAAGTCAGTACCATACAGATGACGGTCGCAATATAAATACCCAGGTAAGGAATGAGATTGAACAGCGCCGCCATAATACCCAGCAGGGGGGCGTATTTGATGCCCAGTATCCAGAACATGGTGCAGTTCACAATAGCGACTACGATGGTTTCTATCATTAAACCGGTTACGTATCCTTTGATGATGTAGCGGGTCTGTACAACTACAGCGAGGAGTTTATCCCGGTGTTTTCCCTTGAAAAGTTTTATCAGGAACGTAATGATCAGGGAGCGGTATAACAGGAGGAAAAAGGAATATAGCAGTACAAAGATGATGAAAATCAGAAGAGAAGATAAAGATAGCAGGGTGCTGCTGATAAAGGAGGTGGCAGTGCCCAGTGTGCCCATAGCCATTTGTTCCAGGTAATCCATCTGCTGGGCGGAATCAATATGAAACCGGACGTTTATCCATGTCTGTAAGGAGTTAAGCTGCGTCAACAATTGCTTCTGCAGTTGCGGGAAGTCTGCCACAAAAGCGCCCATCTGAGTACCCAATAACATCAGCACACCTACCAGTACTACCACAAAAAGCATGACAACAGTAAATGCGGCTATTCCCCGTGGAAAACGCCATTGCTCCAGCTGACTGGCAATAGGCAGCAGCATAATAGCAACAAGTGTGGCAAAGGCAAGAGGAATGATCAGCGTATGACCCAGGCGGGCAATATAAATGATCAGTATGATACATAGTAGGGTAAATGCCAGTCTGGCATTGAATGGCAATTTCACTTCATTCATGGACAGTCGTATTTCCCTCAAATATATATTTTAAAGAGGGAAAAGGAGAATGAGAGTTACAACAACTGCTTGAGATGTGGAATATAGATTACACAGGAGTTTGGTGCCACCAGTGAAATAAAGAAGTGGGTACCGCTCATTTTAAACACACCTTCTTTTACGTACCTGTCTATAAATTCATACATCGGAATACCTGCTGTCGCAAAATCCGTCGGCACCGGCAGTGTAATGTAATGCCCTCCCGGAATGCGTTTGGTCATGAGTTTATCCGCAATCGCCATTTGCAGGAACAGTGTGGTAATATCCTTATTGGGGATCAGAATACCGACATACATGCTCATACGTTCGTAGTCAGTCACGGGTACAGAATCCAGTGTGCTGGTGATGATTTTCGCATTGGGAAGGTTCAGTGCCGAAATGATACTACGCAAACGTTGTTCCTCCCGGGTCATTTTCATGATCATCTGGGCAATAGGATCCTGGCCGCGGGACAACAGCGTGTAAAACAGTGTGCTTTCGGGCAACTGATCCGTCTCGGTCATGTCGAAGCTGAACAGGGGAGTAATGGCGTGTCCCTTTTTATCAAAGGCCTGTACAATGAGATCTACCAGTTCGAGGGTACGTTTTTCGTTCGGGAGGATGTCAATCTTCCTGAAACTCCGGGGACTCCTGTTGAAATACTGGGTGAACGCCTTAGTGTAGGCCGCAACGGTAGCATAGCCGGTACGGTCACCGATCTCACTGATGTTAAAGCCGCTATGCCTCAGCAGACCGGCTGATAATTCCAGGCGGTGACGTTTAACATACTGCCAGTAGGGCTCTCCTGTCACGGTGGTAAAGCTGTGATAGAAGTAAGAGTAGGAGATTCCCAACCATTCTGAAACATCCTTCATCTCGAACGATTCAGATATATGGTCATCTGCGAAACCGAGTGCTTTGATCGCCATTAGCTCCATTTCATGAGCTGCAGGGTTGTGGTTCATAGTAAATGCTAGTTTGAGGTGTTAAATGGGTTTACGACGGTTTTCCTGACGTTTCTGTAAGCGTATTACTTGATCAATAATTCACATATTAAATAATTAATTAAGTGATAGTTATCGAATTTAAGATTTTGATGGTAGATAATAAAAAAACGTTTGAAGGTCTAACGGTTTATTGAGTACATTTTGTGTAGAAGACAGGAAAAGTATTAGATTTGCGGCCGCCTGTTTAGAGAATATTTAACAATTTTTATCTATTTCCGGCGTTAGAGTTATTATTAGTATAATTATTGCAATTATATTCCCTGTCCCTGTTTACCCCTTATGCCTGCTGAAATACCTCCGGATGATCCTCCGGCTGAATAAACATGATCTTTAATAAATCCCCTTTATTGATGCCAAATCTAAGTTTATTGAAAAATTGCCTGCCTGGTGCTGTATGGAAGAGAGTAGTTGTTGTTTTATTGATCTGTGCCCCGTTTAAAGGCTTTAGCCAATACTGGCAGGCCGGAGGTTTTCTCGGTATATCCAACTATAGCGGAGACCTGGTACAACAGCGGGTTGACCTGAAGTATACGCGGTATTCCATCGGCGCTCATGTAAAGCGGGATGTGAACCGCTATATCACTGTCCGGGCGGGTTTAACTTATGGCAGGATTGCCGGTGCTGACAGTACCAACACCGATACCATGCTGCTGAGACGTAACCTGAGTTTCCGTTCACCCATCCTGGAGGCGCAGCTGGGAGTGGAGTTTAACTTCCTGGACCTTGATGAAAAACGCATCACGCCGTATGTTTTCGGAAGTGTGGCGCTTTTCAGTTTCTATCCGACCACCAAAGATGCACAGGGCAATACGGTTAAACTCCGGGCGCTTAGTACGGAAGGACAGGGACTGGCGGCATATCCTACCCGTAAGCAGTATAATCTCCGTCAGATCTCCATTCCATTTGGAGCCGGTGTTAAAGTATTACTTACCGACAACTGGGTGGCAGGCTTTGAAATTGGTTTCCGTAAAACGTTTACCGACTATTTGGATGACGTGAGCCTTACTTATGTTGACAGGAACACCTTATTAAGATCCCGCGGTTCTAAAGCTGTAAATTTTGCTTACCGTGGCGATGAGGTGACTGGCGGACATGTTACTCCTGGCACTTATCCGGCCGATGGTACACAACGTGGATCTGCCAAGTATAATGACTGGTATGTATTTACAGGCTTTACTCTCAGCTATCGTTTTGGCGGTGGCGGTGGATATGGGCCTAATCGTTGGGGAAAACAGAAGGTTTCTAATTGTCCGAGATTTTAATTTATTATGTATAAAAAAAGGAGCGATGAGATAATCATCGCTCCTTTTTTTATACAGTCTTTCTCGTTTTAGTTTTTAAAATACGCGGCAAGTACTTAATACTCATCTCTCTGAAACAGGAAATTATTTTTTGGCATACTTCTTGAATTTTATTCACCAGACAGAACAAAACAACTGTCAGAACCGAATCCAAATACTATACATTAAAAAATACCGTTAATAAGAAAGCGAACCGAACACCATCATCTTTATCATCAAATTATTATTTCTTAACAGAGAGAACTATTCCAATCTATTTTTTCCAACAATTAAACGACAACAGTATGAAACAGATAGTATTATTATTACTGCTGATAGGGGGAGGTATACTCAGTGCACAGGCGCAGAAAAGAGGTCATGGACATTACCGTGATTACGAAGATGACAATTGCCGGGGAAGAAATTACAGAGTACACCATGGCCGTTGGGAAGATTGCAACCGTGATTATTATAGAGGTGCTTACTACAGTTGTCGTCCGGCGCCACCACCTCCTCAGGTTGTTTATGTGGAGCCAGCACCGGTAGTATATGTACCAGCGCCACCACCGCCACGCCCGAGGGTCGTATATCAACGTTCTCCGAGAGTGGTGATCGCTACTGGTCCTATTGTAGTCGGTTTATAAATATTCCAGACACCGGAACCCGTGATCAGGTATGTTTTACCAGCGTCGGTTTCCTGCAGGAAAGCAGCTAACTGCCGCAGTAAGCAAAACAGTGGCCCGGAAAGCAAATTTTCCGGTACCGGATAGTCCTCCGGTCGGCACCGGCCAGCGGAATTACGAATGACGAATTATGATTGTGTGTATCTTTGCACCGATTGTAATTCGTCATTCGCATTTATCGCAATTAGAAATATGGCATATAAGCACCTGAAACACTTCATAGATACATTAGAAAAGGCAGGAGAGCTGGTAAGGATTAAAACTTATGTAGATCCCAGGCTGGAAATAGCAGAGATCACCGACAGGGTGAGTAAGTCGCCCAACGGAGGGAAAGCGCTGCTGTTTGAAAATACAGGATACGATTTTCCCGTACTGATCAATTCCATGGGTAGCTACAAACGCATGTGTATGGCGCTGGGTGTACAGGAGCTGGATGACGTGGCGAATGAGATCGAGGCACTGATAAAATTATTGTCAAAACCCAAGGAAGGCCTGCTGGATAAGCTGGCAATGCTGCCCAAACTGGGGCAGTTCGCTTCTTGGATGCCGAAAGTAGTGAGCGGCAAAGGCGCCTGCCAGGAAGTGATCATGGCAGACCCGGACCTGACCAAAATTCCCGTAATGCAATGCTGGCCTAAAGATGGTGGCCCGTTCATTACACTTCCCGTCATTCATACGAAAGACCCGAATACCGGTACCCGCAATGTGGGCATGTACCGTATGCAGGTATTCGATAAAACCATGACAGGCATGCACTGGCACAAACATAAGGTGTCCGCCAAGCACTTCATGGAATATAAAAAGCTGAAGAAACGCATGCCTGTAGCCGTCATCCTGGGAGGAGACCCGGCATACACCTATTCTGCTACAGCGCCGCTGCCGGAAAATGTGGATGAATACATGCTGGCCGGCTTCCTGCGGAAGCAGAAAGTAGAACTGGTAAGATGTATCACGCAGCCGGAAATAGAAGTTCCTGCTGATGCCGACTTTGTGATAGAAGGTTATGTAGATCCGGAGGAAGAACTGATCTGGGAAGGACCATTCGGAGATCATACCGGTTATTACTCATTGGCCGACTGGTATCCACGCTTCCACGTGACGGCCATCACGCACCGCAAAGACGCAGTTTATCCATCTACGATAGTAGGTATTCCTCCTCAGGAAGACGCCTGGATCGGAAAGGCGACAGAGAGGATCTTCCTGGCGCCTATCAAGATGACCATGGTGCCTGAGATCATTGACATGGAAATGCCGGTGGAAGGGGTATTCCACAACCTGGTGATCGCACAGATCAAAAAAGACTACCCCGGACAGGCGCAGAAGGTAATGAATGCGATGTGGGGCGCCGGACAAATGATGTTCAACAAAATCCTGGCCGTAGCAGACGAAGGAACCAACATTCAGGACTACAAAGCGCTGGCCCGGTATATGTTTCAAAACCTCAATCCCGCTACAGATATATATTTCAGCCAGGGGCCGATGGATGTGCTGGATCATTCCTGCTCTAAAATGGGCTTCGGCGGTAAGATGTGCATCGACGGTACCCGCAAGTATGAAGAGGAGATAGAAGGTAGTGTCGAAAAGCTCACCAGTAACTATCCCTTCAATAAACAGGAGATCCTGAAACGTTTCCCGGAAGTAAAGGAGATCAATGATTCCCTGCTGAAGGAGGACATTCCCTGTATCCTGGTGGCTGTGCAGAAATCCCGTCCTTTACATATCAAAGAACTGAATGAACAGATCTATTGTCTGCCGGAAATGACTTCTGTGAAGATGGTATTGTATGTAGAACATACTGTTGATGTCAATGACCTGCCTTCTGCATTGTGGCGTTTCTGCAATAACCTGGATCCGCGTCGTGACAGCTTCGTTGTTCGTCCGCCATTACCGGGCCACCCTGATAAAATGGGCGCCGGCATTGGTATGGATGGAACACTGAAAACACGCCTGCTGGATAATTTCGAACGTGACTGGCCTAATATCATTGTTGCAGATGATGCTACTATCAAAAAAATAGATGAAAAATGGGAATCGCTGAACATTGGCTCATTCATAGCTTCTCCATCCCATAAATATAAATCTCAGATGTATGGAGAAGAAGCCGTGGTTCCGCAATAGCCTGTTACTGATATGTTGCCTGTGCGCCTGCCATATAGCAAGCGCACAGGTCCAACTGACCGATTTTCATTACCTCGACCGGATGGAAGGTTACTGGACAATGAAAACCCGCCTGGGCGTCTATGCTGAGAAGTGGAAACGGGTAGACGATCATACCTGGAAGGGGAGAACGATGCGCATCGAAGGGGGAGACAGTACCAAACTGGATGATATGTTCCTGTTCCTCGATGGCGACGCCATTTATTTTACAATAGCAGCAGTAAAGGACAAACAAACAGGAGAACCCATAAGATTCAGACTACGTGTACTGAAAGCTATCGGCTTTGTAGCTGAAAACCTGCAGAGTCCTTATCCTCAGAAGATAGTATATCGCTGGAAAGATGAGGAACATATGGATGCTCATTTCGAAGGTAAGGAAGAGAAAACCACCCGTGAGATTATTTTGCAATACACGAAGCGATAAGACAAGGTCGCGGCAATCAACAAAACATCATTAACAAACCATAATAGGACTCCGTAGGAGTCCCCTTGTTGTGCGCCTGGGGTGCAACCCGGGAAAACGGAATGGGGTGCATCTCCGGGAAAACGAATGGGGCCCCGGGTGACATGCAACCCGGGGGATGACAAACCCGCAATCATTTTGAATTCCCAATTGCGTAAATCAATTTCCCGATTGTATAAATGAATAACGCAAAGCTGACATAGCTTTGCGTTATTGTTTTACATACATAAGGACAGTCTGCAATTGTACTTCAATTTGAGTTGGTCGTACAATGCTACGAATACGCCACCCCTGATCCCAGGATGTGGCTTTTTTATTTATGAATTTCTGATGTAAAATGAAACTGGATATCCGGATTGTTGGCTCTTTCTGTATTCAGGTACCATTCTGACTGTGCCAGATATACGAGATGCCCGTCTTTATCTTCCGTAATATTTGCCTGTTTGAAACGGATAAACTCTTCTATTTTTTGTTTTTCCCCTGTGATCCAGCAGGCTTTATAGAAAGGCAGGGTATTGAACTGGCAGGAAGCGCCATATTCCTGTAACAGGCGGTATTGTATCACTTCAAACTGGAGGTCACCTACGCAGCCAATGATCTTACGGTTACCGTTGTGTTGTGTGAACAGCTGGGCGACACCTTCATCGGTCAGCTGACGTAATCCTTTCTCCAGCTGTTTGGTCTTCATTGGATCTTTATTCACCACTTCCTTAAACAGTTCCGGAGAAAAGCTGGGGATACCGGTGAAATAGAATTTTTCTCCTTCAGTGAGGGTATCACCGATCTTGAAGTTACCGGTATCGAAGAGACCTACTACGTCGCCGGGATAAGCATCATCCACGATATTCTTTTCACGGGCCAGGAAGCTATATGGGTTGCTGAAACGCATGTCCTTATCCAGGCGGACATGTTTATAGAACTTATTACGTTCGAAACGGCCGGAACATACACGGAGGAACGCGATACGGTCACGGTGACGGGGATCCAGGTTGGCGTGTATCTTGAAGATAAAACCACTGAATTTATCGTCGCTTACCTTTACCTCACGGGTACTGGACTCACGGTCGCGGGGAACGGGCGCAATTTCGACGAAGGTATCCAGCAGGTCTTTTACACCGAAGTTGTTTACTGCGCTACCGAAGAATACGGGGGCCATTTTGCCTTCCAGGTAGTCTTTATTGTCAAAGGTGTCGTAAACGCCTTCGATAAGTTCGACGTCGTTACGCAGCTGGGCAGCATCCTGGGCACTGAAATGCTGATCAACATAGCTGCTGCTCAGGTCACTCAGTTGAACGATATCATCGTCAGTCGCCTTTTTGTTGGGAGCGAAGGATACGAAGCTCTTGTTGTACAGGTTATATACTCCCTTGAAGTCTGTACCCATATTGATAGGCCAGCTCAGCGGGCGTACGCGTATGTTCAGTTTCTCTTCCAGTTCATCAAGCAGGTCAAAGGGATTTTTACCGTCACGGTCCAGTTTGTTCACAAAGATGATCACCGGGGTATCGCGCATACGGCATACATCCATCAGTTTACCGGTTTGTTCTTCCACCCCTTTTACGCAGTCTATTACAAGTACTACGCTGTCCACCGCCGTCAGGGTACGGTAGGTGTCTTCAGCAAAGTCCTTGTGACCGGGAGTATCCAGGAGGTTGATCAGCATATCGCGGTACTCAAAAGTCATTACGGAAGTCGCAACGGAGATACCACGCTGCCGCTCTATCTCCATGAAGTCGGAGGTAGTATGTTTTTTGATCTTATTGGACTTTACCGCACCGGCCGTCTGGATGGCGCCACCAAAAAGGAGGAACTTCTCCGTCAGGGTTGTTTTACCGGCATCCGGGTGGGCGATAATGGCAAATGTCTTCCTTTTATTGATCTCGCTTGCGTACTTCATATTACTTTATAACCAAAAATGTGTGCAAAGGTACGGAATTGTCACGTTTAATCTTTAATTTACATGTATCTATGATTGCCACGATCAAAATTTTGTGGAATAGCCTTAGAATGGCTATCCTCGAGCTGCGGGTCAATAAACTTCGCACCTTCTTATCCCTCCTGGGTATCACCATTGGTATATTCTGTATTATCGCTGTGTTGACCGCTACGAACAGCCTGGAAAAGAACGTCCGTAGCGAGGTGGAATCCCTGGGAAGCGACGTGATCTACATCCAGAAATGGCCTTGGGACGGTGGTCCTGATTTCCCCTGGTGGAAGTTTGTGAACCGTCCGCTGCCTAAATTCCAGGAATTGGGGCCGATCAGGGAAAAGGTCCATAGTGCAGGACTGTCTGCCTTTGCTTTCTCCTCCAACGGTAAGCGGGTGGAATACAAGGACGACTACATGGAAGGTACTGAATTGTTTGCCGTAAGTGGTGATTACGAGAAAATTCAGGCCATGAAGTTTGTCAGTGGCCGTTTCTTTGCCGGCAAGGAAAATGAAAATGGCGTCAATGTAGGCATTCTGGGAGCTAATATCTGGGAAGGGCTGTTTGGCACCCCGGAAAAGGCCCTGGGAAAAACAATTACTATCGCCGGCCGTCCCTGCCGTGTTATTGGCACCTTGAAAAAGAAGGGTGCCAGCCTGGTAGATGGTATCAACTACGATAACTGTGTTGTTGTTCCTTACCTCTATGGCCGTACCATTGTAGACGAGCGCCGCTTTGCAGATCCTTTCCTGATTATAAAAGCGGCTCCGGGCGCTACACTGTTGCAACTGAAAGATGAGCTAAGAGGGGTGATGCGGAGTGTTCACCGCCTGAGACCCAAGGAAGAGGACGATTTCTCCCTGAATGAGATCACCGCCGTAAGCGGAGACCTCAACAAGATGTTCGGCATGGTGAACCTGGGAGGAGGCTTCATTGCCTTTTTCGCCCTGGTAGTAGGAGGCTTCGGAATTGCGAATATCATGTTCGTAACGGTGAAGGAGCGTACGAATATCATCGGACTGAAAAAAGCGATCGGCGCACGTAAGAAAGTGATCCTCATGGAATTCCTGCTGGAATCCATTATTCTTTGCCTGATGGGTGGATTGCTTGGGCTCTTCTTCGTATACATCATCACGATTATTGTCAATAGTTTTCACTTCTTCGAATTTACACTCACTTTAAGCAACGTTATTTTAGGACTTTCCATCTCGTCGATCGTCGGTGTTATCGCAGGATTTATCCCTGCTTACCTGGCATCTAAGCTGGATCCGGTTGTAGCCATCAGGAGCAACTGATAAAGGCTATAATTTCCTACCTTTGCGGGCATGTCTGTAAAAATACTGGCCATAGAGTCTTCGTGCGATGAAACGAGCGCTTCCGTGCTGGCCGACGGGGAGATCCTGTCTAATTTTATTGCCAATCAAACTATTCATGAGCAATATGGTGGGGTAGTGCCGGAGCTGGCATCCCGCGCTCACCAGGAAAATATTGTTCCCGTGGTGGACCAGGCCCTAAAAGCTGCCGGTGTCCGTAAAGAGGAACTGAATGCGATCGCCTTCACCCAGGCGCCCGGGCTGATAGGCTCCCTGCTGGTAGGCAGTTGTTTTGCCAAGTCCATGGCACTGGCACTGGATATCCCGTTGATTGCGGTACATCATATGCAGGCGCATGTGTTGGCCAACTTCATTGGTAAGGAGAAACCTTCTTTCCCTTTTCTTTGTCTGACCGTTTCCGGTGGGCATACCCAGATCGTACGCTGCGATGGACCTCTTAGTATGAAGGTCATCGGGGAAACACTGGACGATGCTGCAGGTGAGGCCTTTGACAAAAGTGCTAAATTACTGGGCTTACCCTATCCGGGAGGTCCTCTTATCGATAAATATGCCCGGGAGGGAGACCCCAACAGGTTCAAATTTCCGGAACCCCAGATCCCGGGGCTGAACTTCAGCTTCAGCGGCTTAAAAACATCCATCCTTTATTTCCTGCAGGAGCAGCAGCAGAAAGATCCGCAGTTCACAGAGAACAATATGGCGGATATCTGTGCGTCTATCCAGCATCGTATTGTCAGCATCCTGCTGAACAAGCTGGCAAAAGCCTCTAAGGAAACTGGTATTAAACAGATCGGCATCGCCGGAGGCGTAAGTGCTAATTCCGGTCTGCGGACAGCCTTACAGCAGTATGGTGAAAAGTATGGCTGGCAGACTTACATCCCCAAATTCGAATACTGTACCGATAATGCCGCCATGATAGCTATAACAGCGTGGTATAAGTATCAGGCAGGAGAGTTTGTCGGACTGGATGCTGTACCTGGAGCAAGAGCAGGTTTTGATCATTAGTAAAGACGATGGCGAATCACTATTTCCGTTTTAAACAATTCACGGTACACCAGGAGGCCTGCGCTATGAAGGTCTGTACAGATGCGTGTTTGCAGGGCGCTAGTACAGCCGCATATCTACAGACAAATAAGCCAGGGATACAGCGTATACTTGATATCGGCACAGGTACCGGCTTATTATCCCTGATGCTGGCGCAGCAACTATCGTCCGCAACCATCACCGCTATAGAATTGGATGCTGCCGCTGCTGGTCAGGCGAGGTCAAACTTTATTGCTTCTCCCTGGAGCGAGCGACTGCAGGTGATAGAAACGGATGCCAGGGAGATGGCTGGGGATGTACAATACGATTTCATCATCACTAATCCTCCTTTTTACGAATCAGATCTGAAAAGCGGCAATCACCTGCGTAACCAGGCGATGCATGCCACTACGCTGGACTATAATGACCTGTTGACGGTAATTGACAGGCAATTGGCGGAAGGAGGGGAGTTCTCTATTTTATTACCCTATCGTCCTTTTGGCGAATTTGTGACGCTGGCCGGTGCTGCAGGATTTTATTTAAAGGAAGTAGTACATGTGAAACAGAGTGAACGGCATGCGTATTTCCGCAGCATAGGCATCTTTGGCCGGGAACAAAACAAACCCCAAGTGGCATCTATGGCTATCAGAGAAGCAGACCAGCAGGTTTATACACCGGCATTTGTTTCATTGTTGCAGCCGTATTATTTATACCTGTAGTTTTCCTCATTCCTCTACATAGTCCCTCAGATACTCAAACCGCTCTGTCAGGTCACCATTATGCGCAATAGTAGCATTATAAACAACCGCGCTATCAGGCCGCTGTAATTCATCAAACACATACTTCATCAGCTGGTCGCCAAAGTACTGCGACGCATCCCGCGGAAGTTCATTAGGTAGATTGCTGACGCACATCATATCCAGTGTATCCGGCAGGTAAGGAGCTGTCTGCTGTCTTGTATGCCTGTCTACGCCATATACAGGATCATCAATACTGGAATCTCCCAGATTGGAAGGAATAGAGCCATTCGTGTCATCTGTGATATCTGCGATGACCTTAATGCGGAAATTATCTTTTGCCAGGTCATTCCAGGTGAACAATGGCGGAATGCGGTGATCCCAGTAAATACCGTTCATAAGAATATCTGTAGCCGTCACAAATGGCAGGAAGCGACAATCATATTGCTCGGGATGGAGATGGAAGTCCTCCCTGCTATATGTTTTATCTGTTTTCCGGAGGTATAGTTCCCCTGCCTTGAGTTGTGTATATACCGGGTAAGCATAGGTATTGATCAGGAACTCCTCCGGTGGAATGTATTTGATGCCCAATAATCCCATCACTTCCAGTGTACCGGCAGCCACGCGGCCTGAGCCCGTAATAACGATCTTCAACGGGGGCAGCTTGGCTCCAAAATAATGATTGATCAGCTCTTTAAAATCATGACACCGATGTACCGGTACAAGGTTATACAGGCCGGTCTTTTTCCCATAGGTCAGCAGTCCATTATGTGCACCCACCACCCCGGCAAAGAACCCGAATCCCAATATCCGCTGACCGTCTTCATGCACCAGGCATTCATAATCGATCAGGGTAATATCCCGTTGCAGGATGGTCTGCAACATATGCTTGTTATGCGGCTGTTTTTTACGTGTATGGGAAAAGAATAGGTATTTTTTACCGGCTAACAGTTTTTCTGCAGGAACTTCCTTGATTCCTAACAACACCTCACAATGGGAAAGGTCTTCAGAAAGAGGAATACCGGCAGCTGTATATTCATCATCGGTAAAACATCGCCAGGCAGATGGCTGAACAGTAAAACTTACCTGTGGGTTGTGTTTGATGATCCACTGACATTGCTGTGGCGTAAATGCTACCCTGTTATCATGTGGTTGTTTCTCCTCTCTTATAAGACCGATGTGTAACATATCCGGGTTTTGGTGTAGCCAAATATAATACTTATTCGTGTTCGATCTTACTGGCTGCTGCGAAGGTGCATGGAGAGGAATCCGCCCTGTAATAATTCCACATTAAGTGGATTGTTACGGTTGTCTGGATTATTTTCATGGATAGGGATATATAAAACAGCGGCAACCCCTGACGGTATTCGAAATACCGTCAGGGGTTGCCCTTTTTTTAGTGAACCGTCGCTTATCTCAGGTAAACTTTCAATTCATTGCCTGCCTGCAACATTGCTGAGCGTGTAGTCGGTGTGTTTGCAATAGGATTCAGCAGACCATAGTCATGGATGGCGCCATTGTGTCTCACCATTGTAACTGTCACACCTGCAGCGTCCATTTTGCGGGCATATGCTTCGCCTTCATCACGCAATACATCGTTTTCGGCAGTCTGCACCAGTGCAGGAGGTAAGCCTTTCAGTTGTTCCAGCGTTGCCTGTAACGGTGAAGCATAAATTTCTTTTCTTGCTGCCAGGTCGGTAGTATAATTATCCCAGAACCATTTCATCATGTTTTTAGTCAGGAAACGCTGTTCTGCAAACTGGTTGTAAGAACCGGTCTCAAAGTTAGCGTCTGTCACAGGCCACAGGAGTACCTGTAATTTAATGGCAGGACCATTTTTATCTTTCGCCATCAGCGCTACTACAGCCGCCATATTACCACCAACGCTGTTACCAGCTACTGCCAGGCGCTTTCCATCTACATTAATTTCTTTACCATTAGCGGCTACCCATTTAGTGGCTGCATAAGCCTGATTGATAGCTACCGGATAATGCGCTTCAGGAGAAGGTGTATAATCAACAAATACCGCTGCAGCACCTGATGTTACTACCAGGTCACGTACCAGGCGCTGGTGAGTAGGGAAATCACCTAATACCCATCCGCCGCCATGGAAGAACATAAATACCGGCAATACACCTTTAGCGCCTTCGGGACGGACGATGTGCAGTTTTACAGTCTGTCCATCCTGTGTGATCGTCTTTTCACTTACTGTAATACCGGAAATATCCACTTTCACGCTCGATTGTGCGCCAATTAATACTGCACGGGCATCTTTAGGAGACAATGTTTCCAGCGGTGCTCCACCACTATTATTTAAAGCGTGGAGGAACGCCTTGGTATGACTGTCAATATTAGGATCATTGTCAGGATTAACATTCTGTGCTATTGCGCCTATACTTATTAAAGTTGAAGCCACGAGAGAAAGTACTTGCTTTTTCATTTTGTGTGTCGTTGAATGTGATTGTTTTAATTTGATAACACAAAACTACGGCAGCAGGCAAAGGGGAACAATGCACGAATGACGACACTTATTGTACTTTTTCCCCCTCCGTGTATTTTTTTCGGAAAAGGAGAGGGGATGTATCTGCCTGGTTGGTAAAAAGACGCACAAAATAGGCGGGATCTTCATATCCCAGCTTATAACCGATCTCTTTTACGCTAAGATCTGTATGTATCAACAGTCTTTTCGCCTCCAGGATAATACGCTCCTTGATGATATCATTGGGACTTTTGGAACTATGCCTTGAAATTCTTTTACTCAGCGCTTTGGGAGTGATGTTTAACAGGTTGGCATAGTCGGCCACATTATGATGCGTAGTATAATGAGCTTCTACCAGCTGGCTGAATTTCCTGATAAACTCTACCTCCTGCGCTATATTACTATCTGCCAGGTCATGGGTTTTCTTCCACATACGGGTGGAACGTATAATGAGCTGCTTCAGGTAAATACGGATCATTTCTTCCATACTACTTTCCTCATGAAGCGCTTCCTGTTTTATTTCCTGTATCAGCTGTCTGGTTTGCCGGGAGGCTTCTGCATCCAGGAATACCACAGGTATTTCATACACATTATTATATAAGAGACCGTCGCAGGCCACTTCCTTATCATGGATCTGTATACAGTAGAAATCGCGGTTATAATATAGTAAGGTTCCCTTGCCGGAGAATTTATACCATTGCCCATCCTTTATAAAGAACAGCGCATCCTGCTCCAGCGTATATTCCCGAAAATCCACCATTACCTCAGCACCCGCTTCAATAAAAAGGATCTTAATGAAGGGGTTGTAATCGTCATATCTGATGTCATCAACCGTCGTGGTGTCAAAATCCACGCATCCTATCGTCTTCGAAAAGAAATGTTTCAGCAAATGTTCCATCCTGCAAATTTATGGCCTTTTTCAATCGCAAGTTATAAACAAAGCCCAGCTTGGCGGTATGATCTTGCATAAGCCTTATCTTCGCTAAGGAAGTAAATACGCAATTGAACCAAGACGATTATTATGAAGATAGCTACTTATAATGTCAATGGCGTCAACGGACGCTTACCTGTCTTACTTCGCTGGCTGGAAGAGAAGCAGCCGGACGTTGTCTGTTTACAGGAGCTGAAAGCGCCGCAGGAGAAATTCCCTGAAGCCGCCATAAAAGACGCTGGTTACAATGCCATCTGGCATGGACAGAAAAGTTGGAATGGAGTGGCCATCTTAAGCCGCAATATGTCTGTAGAAGAGGTGAGACGTGCTTTGCCCGGAGATGAGGAAGATACCCATAGCCGATATATTGAAGCGGTGATCAACGGCGACTTTGTGCTGGGTTGTCTGTACCTGCCTAATGGTAATCCAGCACCGGGACTTAAATTTGATTATAAGCTCAATTGGTTCAAACGCCTGATAGCCCATTCAAAAGAACTGCTGTCCAAAGATTTTCCTGTCATACTCACCGGCGATTATAACGTCATTCCCACGGAACACGATGTATATAAACCGGAACGTTGGGTGGACGATGCCCTGTTCAGACCAGAAACACGGGCTGCTTTTCAGGAGTTAATGTCACAGGGCTGGACAGATGCTATCCGCAAACTATATCCGGATCAAAAGATTTATACCTTCTGGGATTATTTCAGGAATGCGTACGGTCGTGATGCCGGTTTACGTATTGACCATTTCCTGCTGAGTCATCATTTCGATAAACGCCTCAAAGCAGCGGGTGTTGACCGTGATGTGCGCGGCTGGGAAAAGTCAAGTGATCATGCGCCTGTATGGATCGAAGTAGCGGGCAAATAGCCTATTTTTTAACCGGCAGCATATGTATTTCCAGCAGGACGCCTTCCGGGTCTTTATAACCAATTACAAACTGCGCCTGGTTCAGTTTTATTACCTGGAATTGGGTCTGTTCCCTGGTTTGGTTGTCTGTGATCGTTAACAGCTTTTTGCTGGGATCATATTGCCAGTTGCCGTTCTCTTTTTTCCCGTTTTCAATAGACAACACGCGATTGTCTTTATAAAAGATCATTCTGTCTTCCAGCTGTTTGGAAGAAGGTGCCTGCTTTTTAGCACTGTCTCCGTAGAATGCTAATTTCCATTCTTTGGAGATCATATCAGCAAAAGTGGCAGGATTATCATATTGGGCATAACCCTGCGTCATCATACCAGATAGGGAAGCTAACAACAGGGCAAAATACTTTTTCATTGATGTCGTTTTAACAAAAGATACCATTATATCTGCATATATCCTGCCAGTTCCTACACCCTGCCAGGGCTATCTGAAATTCCTTGCCCCCGGGATCCTGATCTCCTGCGTATCTCCTTGAATCTCTGTAGGTTTGTCTTCCGTAAAGAGCATACCTTTCTCCATTTCCGCTGATGGCAACACCCCTGACATATTTTCTTCTTTGACCGCTGTCAGCTGATGCAATAACTTCGTCAGGTTATAGCAGCGTTTTACAATAACATGGATCACTTCCCCTTCACGTTGTACTTTCCCTTCCACCATCAGTAGTTTGGATTGCAGGATCTCTTTCCTGAATTGCTGATAGAGCTTCTGAAATACCACCAGGTTAGCATGTCCTGTCTCATCCTCAATAGTAATAAAACAGATACCACTGGCTGTTCCCGGTCGTTGCCGCACCAGCACAAGACCTGCTACCCTCACCGGCATACCATCAGTCATGTTTTCCAGTTCCTTGACGGAGCTGATATGCAGCATACTGAGTTTCTCCCTCACAAAGCTTACCGGATGCGCTTTTAAAGACAGGGACAGCGCACTATAATCATGTACTACATGTTCTGCATCTGTCATCTTCGGAAGATCTACCGGCTTTTCAATAGCACTTTCTGATTGTCCGCCGGTAAACATGCCAATAGGACGGTCGCCCAGGGCAGATATTTCCCATAATGCCTGTCGCCGGTCTAATCCTAATGACCGGAACGCATCAGCGTCAGCCAGTTTTTCAAGAGTAGTCTGTGAGATACCTGCCTCCCGGATGGCCAGGATCGTTGTAAAGGGTGTTTTTCTGGCAGATACGAGCACTTTGATCTCATCCTGCTGTAAACTCCTTATCTGACGGAATCCGAGCCGTAAAGCGCAGCATTTAGCATCTACTATTTCCTCTAAAGTATTATCCCAGTCAGAGTGATTAACATCCACCGGCCTCACTACCACACCATGTTCTCGGGCATCGATCACGATCTGCGCCGGCTGATAAAATCCCATAGGCATACTATTCAGTAAAGCACAGGCAAATACATCAGGATGGAAACACTTGAGATAAGAGGATACATATACCAGTAACGCAAAACTGGCCGCATGGCTCTCCGGGAATCCATAACTACCAAACCCTTCCAGCTGTTTGAAAATACGGCGGGCAAATTCTTCACTGTAATTTTTTGCTTTCATCCCCTCGATCAGTTTCTTTTCGAATTTGCTGACAATCCCCTTTGCCTTGAATGTTGCCATACTACGGCGCAATTCATCTGCTTCTGCTGCTGTAAACCCTGCCGCTACCATAGCGATCTGCATGGCCTGTTCCTGGAAGAGTGGAACACCCATTGTTTTGCTCAGTATCCCTTTCAATTCTTCTGAAGGATAATCCGGATCTTCTTCTCCATTACGCCTGCGCAGATAAGGATGCACCATTCCTCCCTGTATAGGCCCCGGTCGTACGATGGCTACTTCAATCACGAGATCATAAAATCTTTCAGGTCTCAAACGCGGCAGCATAGACTGTTGCGCACGACTTTCGATCTGAAACACGCCAATAGTATCCGCACGGCTAATCATCTTATATACTTCTTTCTCCTCTGGTGGTATATTGGCCAATGTGAAATCCTTATGATGGTGCACTTTCGCCAGATCAAACGCTTTTCGTATACAAGTCAGCATCCCCAGCGCAAGTACATCTATCTTAAGAAATCCCAGTGCATCAATATCATCCTTATTCCACTCAATACATGTCCTGTTCTCCATACGCGCATTCAGAATAGGACAGAGGTCGGAAAGTTTATCCTCAGTAATAACAAAACCTCCTGTATGTTGTCCCAGCTGCCGGGGGAAACCTACCATCTGTTCCGTCAGTTCCATGACTTTTTTGAGGTGAGGGTCATTCGTATCTAATCCCTGTTCTGCGACACGCTGTTCACTGAACTCTTCATCTGAATGATGCCAGATAGAGGAAGATAATCGATTGATAGTATCTACGGATAATCCCATCGCTTTTCCTACGTCCCTGATAGCCCCTTTGTGGTGTTGCTGAGTGACAGTGGCGACGATAGCAGCGCGGTCCCGGCCATACTTGTTATAGATGTATTGCATGACTTCCTCTCTGCGTTCATGCTCAAAGTCAACATCAATATCGGGTGGCTCATTACGTGCAGAAGAAATGAAGCGTTCAAACAACAAGTCTATTTGTGTCGGGTCTACTGATGTAATACCAAGACAATAACACACCGTGGAATTAGCCGCAGAACCGCGTCCCTGGCAAAGGATCTGCTTATCTCTGGCAAAACGTACAATGTCATATACCGTGAGGAAATAAGATGCATAATTCATCTCTTCCATAAACGCCAGTTCATACCGGATGGCAGACGAGATCTTTTCAGGGATATTCTCTCCAAAACGCTCTTTGGCGCCCCGCCAGGCAAGATGTGTAAGTTCTTCCTGTGGCGTACGGCCTTCTGTCGTAAGCTCATGGGGATAAACATATTTCAGACTGTCCAATGAAAACTGGCAGGCCTGGGCAATTTCCTGTGTATGCCTGACTGCATCAGGATACTGACGGAACAGGCGATGCATTTCAGGAATAGGTTTCACATATCTTTCCGCATTCTGATGTAACCGGAATCCTGCATTGTAGATCGTGCATTTTTCACGTACACAGGTCAGTATATCCTGCAGTTGTCGTCGCTCTGATTGATGATAATGTACGTCATTGGTCGCCACCAGTGGAATATGAAATGTCGAAGACAATTGTGAAAGCTGGTATAGTTTCTTCTGATCATCCCCCAGATAAGTACGGGTCGCTGCCAGATAAACCTGTGTACCTAAATGCTTGCGGTACTCCTTCAATGCCTCTTTAAAGAGGGGATCAAAATCAAAAGATGTTGTCAGTTGTTCCGGCGGAACGGCGATAAATTTTATCCCGTCTGCATGTTCATACACGTCTTTTTTGTACAGATGGCATTCTCCCTTTTCTGCCCGCAGATTCCCTGTTGTCAATAGTCTGCAAAGTCTGCTATACGCTGCTTTATCAGTAGGATAAGCCAACAGGCTGGGGCCATCCATCAGATCCAGCCTGCATCCAACAATGATACGCATCTCCTTCTTTTTGGCGGCAACATGCGCACGCACAATACCCGCCAGTGTGTTCCTGTCAGTAATAGCGATCTCCTTATATCCATAAGCCGCTGCCTGTTCCACCAGTTCCTCCGGATGAGATGCTCCCCGTAGGAAGCTGAAATTGCTAGTCACCTGCAGATCAATATAACCCATACAACATCCCTTTATCTATGCAAAAAAGCCATGAATAAACCATTGGGACTGATTTCCCGAATAATGCCCCGATCTGAACAACCAGTAACGTTGTCCTTCCGTATCTTCTACTGTATAATAATCTCTGTGTTCCCCACCATCTTTCTCCAGCCACCATTCCCGTTCTATCCGTTCCGGCCCGTCCGCTTTCCTGATCTCGTGCAGTTTACCTTTATAGCGGAATAACATAGGCGGATAATCCGGTATCGGTGCGGTCACTTCAACAGGTTCAGGTTTTGATAATAACTGCACCGGACGGGGTTTATCAGTACGCCATGCAGTAGCAGGTTTTTCTTCCAGGGAAGTAGCTTGTTGTATAGACCGTTCAGGCCAGTAATGTTCCGCCGGCAGATAACGGCGGATGCTGTCTTCCCCGATCTTGCCCGCCAGCCTGTCCAGTAGTTCTGCAACCGCTGGTGCTTTTAAACCAGGATTACCTATCCACAATACTTCCTGTTCCGAGGCTACGTCTTCTACCTTTGATGCTTCCAGTGTAAACAGTTCAATACCCAGAGCAGGCTCTATCGTCGGGATTTTCAACTCAAATAGCCGGAAAAGATGCTCCGGATGATGGGACGCGCGACTGGTACCGATTTCTGTCTGTACCATCCTGTTATCTACGCGATACCCTTTAAGGACAGCCGTACGCAGCCCTTTGCCCTCTTTCTGTAAACGGAGGCAGAGTTGTTCCAGTAATACTTTCAGGGCTATTTCAATACCTGGAGCTGTACGGATGGGTTCCAGGCAGGGTAGGCGTTCTTCATAGGGAGGTACCGGGTAAAGAGGGGCAATAGCCTCTGTCTCATATCCCAGTGCCTGGCCAAGCCGTATTAACAATGGCTGACCAAAACGCCTGCGTAATACAGATTGGGGCATATTCATGAAACTGCCGATCTGGTACAATCCCAGTTTCTGCAAACGGGCGAGTATGTCTTCTTCAAGTCGTAAAGCAGCAGGAGGCAGTCGCATCAATGCATCTGCCTGTTCTCCGCTATCGATAATAGGGGTGATTTTTCCGTAACGGGCTACTGCCCAGGCTGTGCCGATGGTGTCAGCCATCGCGCCGCGCACATCATAACCAATGGCGCGGAGTTTCGTAATGAGCTCTTTCAGGTAAGGTCGTTCTCCTCCCCAGAGATGCGTACAACCGCTTACATCCAGGATAAGGCTATCTGGCAGGTCTATTCCTACTACAGGTGTATAACGGATGCACCACTCACCCAGTGCTTTCAGCAATTGAGCGCCCCGTTCAGGTTCATCATCAAATGCCTGCAGGGAAGAAACGATCGCTTTGGCATCTGCCAGCGGCATGGAAGTCCTGATACCTTGTGCTTCAGCCGCCGGACTGGCCGAAGTGATGATCATTCTGCCATGAACAGGTGCTGCCAGCACAAAGGGCATGTGCTGCAGGGCAGGTTGCCTGCGTACATGCCAGTCAGTCAGCAGATGACGGAACCATATCGACATAAAACGCTTCGACATATCACCCTGCCTTTAATTGCTGTTCCTGTACAATAACAGGAGTAGCATTGTCCGGAATAACTACACATTTCCCATCTGTCCATTCCATCTTCCAGGCCCCGGGACGCCCATTGCGTACCTTTAGCAGTTCTACATGCCAGCGGGGAGCGCCAACACCCGGTATACCATCTTCCAGCTCACTGGACAATGGAGTGATCTTCCACCGCGTTACACAGGCTGTTGTACTGGCCGCCCTGGTAGATGTACGGAGAATAAAACCCGTCACCTTACTTTGTTCAACTACCAGTTGCAGGCGCCGCGATTGTGTAAAGCTGATCTCCGGTATCTCTGCAATCACCGCTGCAATACCGTCACATTTAAGCGCTTCCTCCAATGCCCAGAGTGCGTCTTTTATCCGTTGCAGATCTATAAAAATGACCTTGTCAGGCTCTATACCAAAGGTCTTCAGGGAAGGAGGGAAGAGCGTCCTGGCTACACTTATCCAGATACAGGCGCCTCCGCGTTGCATCAGATTGCCAGCCAGGGCGCTTACAAAACCAGTAGCTGCAGCAGCATGCTCCCTGAAGGCACAGAGAAATTCATGTACAGCGCCTGTCGGGAAAATAGCATTCGGAAAAGCAGTGTTCACAGGCCCCAGATCTATATCTGGCACCGTATCGGTCAGCTTTGACCTGAACCCTTGCATGCGAAGGATGTCTTGCTGCAATTGTGAAATAATATCTGCTTTTACTGCTGGCATACCTGATTACTGAATGAATACGAACAACTAATTTGTTTAGCAATATTACTAATAATATTAGTATTCTAAAAGGTGTTTTTTTACACCTTTTACAGTGCAGTTGCTTACAGAAAGATTATCAGTGAATTAAACAGGGTTCTGCGCAGAGAGAGTTGGCTGCCTGCTGATAATATCAGATCTTACTGGGCGCTAGTCCATACATTTTCTTGAACGCAAAAGAGAAGTGGGAGAGATCTTCAAATCCTACATCAATATACACATCAGATGGGGCTTCGCCTTTTTCTTTAATCCGGTAATGCGCTTCCTGTAATCTTCTGTGCTGCAGCCATTTGCCCGGAGTGGCATTAAATGTCTTTTCAAAATCCCGCTTAAAGGTCGACAAACTCCGCCCGGTTAAATAAGCAAACCTGTCCAGCGGCACATTAAAATGAAAATTCCTGTTCATAAAGGCTTCCAGGTCGATCTTCCCGGGTTCTGTCAGGTCAAATAGTATGTCTTTTAACGCCGGATTGGTTTGCAGCACTATGGCAATCGCTTCTTTTACCTTTAATGACAACAGCACTTCATTGTTACCATGCATCAATGCGTCATAGGGCTGCAGGGAATCTATATAACTCTTCAGAAGAGGATGGGCGTGTAACAACATGACCGGCGGCGTTTGCAGATGCTTCTCCGAAGTATACCCATACTCCATACCAAAACTCCTGAGTGTCTGCTGATCGAGGTAAACGGAGATGTTTTTATATTCACCATTTGCAGGCGGCTGCTTGGTGAATTTTATCAGGCTGTTTCTTCTGGTTAATCTGAAACAATCTTCATGGAAAGTATACTGTTTATCCCCATCCGACATCGTAAGTGTACCAGCTATCTGGTAACTGAACACATGTTCAGGCACAAATTGTTCACCTTCTCTCGTCTGATTGTAATAACAGGAATAAGTGATCTGTTTCAGTGGTTTTTGCTCGTTCATATCCAGAGTAAATGACCTGGCTGCCCCCTGACAGCCAGGTATAACAAAGCTAGAAATTATTATTTAGTATTATCCTCGTCTGTAGATTCACTTACCGTAAGCCATTTATCCAGCTCTTCCCGTCTTACAGCATCTGCCTGTTTCAGCAGATTAGTGGCGTCACTCCCTAAAACGAGGTGTACAGGTGGCTCCGGATGATCTGCCAGCTCAACCAGTACCTTTGCTGCCTTGTCAGGATTTCCTTTAGGGATGAATTGATTGTTCTTAAAGATCTCCGCCCTGCTATCAACGGTAGATTCATAACCTTCCACATGCGGTGCTACACTCATGGAAGTGCCTGCCCAGTCTGTACGGAATCCGCCTGGTTCTACGGATGTCACCTTTATACCCAGTGGTCCCACTTCCTTTGCCAGTGCCTCACTGAAGCCGGATAATCCCCATTTGGCACTCTGGTATATGCTTAATCCTATGCTGGTGATGCGCCCACCTACAGAACTCACCTGCAATATCCTGCCGGAACGTTGTTTTCTCATATGAGGAAGTACTGCTCTTGTAATTTCTACAGGCGCATACAGGTTTGTTTCAAACTGACTGCGTACCTGTTCATCTGTGAATGCCTCAGCTGCACCAACGATGCCGAAACCCGCATTGTTTACCAGCACATCAATACGGCCGAAATGTGCAATAGTATCTTCTACCGCTTTATATACCTGCTTATAATCTGTTACATCCAGTTGAACAGGCAGGATATTGTCGCCATATTTCTGTACCAGGTCATCCAGCTGTGCAGGATTCCTTGCCGTAGCTGCTACCAGGTCTCCTTTTGCCAGTACGGCAGTGGTCAGACTTCTTCCTAATCCCCTCGAACTGCCCGTAATAAACCAAACTCTAGCCATAATCTTTTGTTTTAAATTTTACCCAAAATTACAGCGTTAGAAATGGCCCAGGTTTGTTGCAAAGTTCAATTTAGTTTGTTATAAAGTTCAGATTTATTATACCTACTTTTTTATAGTATAAGTTTTCTTATCTGGTCCGACACCTGTTATAGTCAGACTTTTCCAGCCGGCAGGTAAAACAGATTTTACCTGTCTGATCCCCTGAGAGGTGATGTCTAGTCCGCCAAAGCCCATCATCACACATTGCAGAATACCACCGGCACCAGTGGCAAAATAGGGATTGGTACCGCCCTTTGTTTCCGCAATCACCCTGAATGGCGGATTCAGGTTAGGTTCGTAGGAATCTTTAAAGAAGTGAGTGGCTTTGTCTACATCCCCAAGTCTTGCATACAACAATGCAAAAATGGCCTGTGTCATGGCAGGAGTACCTTCATTGGGTACGCGCGTGGAATAATAGTCCAGGTCCTTTTTTATCTGTGAAGCGTCTGCAATTTCTTTTAAAGGATACGCCAGCAGGTTTACATCCGCCTGTTTGATGCCTTCTCCGTTATATGCCGCATGCTCTTTCGTTATTCCATTGTCGAGCTTTAAAACAGGAATATTGTCGGCAACATTTTTCCAGTCCGCATCAGGTGTAATACCCAACAATTTCGCGGCTTCAATAGCAGCATAAAGATTGGCTTTTGCTGCAGCATTGGTGAATGCATTATTATCAACGTTCTCAGCCCATTCATCTGCGGCTACTACATTTTTAATATCATATTTGCCAGGGCCATTACGCTCCACGCGACTTGCCCAGAAGTCTGCTGTGGCTGAAAGTATCGGCCAGCCTCTTTCTTTCAGCCATTCTTTGTCCTGTGTTACGTTGTAATACTGGAATGCAGCCATGGCTACGTCAGCAGTGATATGATGTTCAAACGGACCGCTTAATGCCCATACAGGTGTTTCTTCCACACCACTTTCTGCACTTTCCCATGGATACATGGCGCCTTTAAAGCCGTGAGAAAATGCATTGCGCTTTGCTGCATCAAGTCTTTTATAACGATACTCCACCATGTTCTTTGCCAGCTCCGGATGAAGCACTAATAAAGCGGGGTACATCCATAGATCCGCATCCCAGAAAACATGGCCGTTGTAACCCAGGCCAGACAATCCCATGGGCGATAAAGAATAGCCTATACCTTCCCTGCTGAACGCATACAAATGATATAGCATGCTATGTACGTCCTGTTGCGCCTGTGCATCGCCATCAATAGTAATATCGCTCTTCCATAAATCATCCCAGGCCTTGTTATGAAAGCTGATCAGCCTTTCCCGGCCTTCGAGCTTTGCATAGAGTGTCATACGTTCCGCTTCATTCAAAGGATCATCATGCTGTGCAGATGTAATGGAAGAACCAGCAATAGAATAATGGTAAGTTTCACCCGCCTTAATGAGGCGTGTAAACTTCATCAGGTGCATGTTGTTGTCCCACATCTCATGAATGACCTTAGGTTCTTTACCATGCGGCTCCGTAAATAAAAAAGTATTGGAAGCACACATGAGCAATTTACCCGTAGGACTTTTGGCGGTAGAAGTAAGCAGCGATATTGTTACATGCGGCCTGTCTATTTCATTGTAGTAATTCTGAACATCACGTAGTGCATCCGGTGCTTCCATGACGCTTGCACCGGTAATAGCGATATCTTTTTTAGCGGTTATTGCTACATCCATCAGCACCGTAAAAGGCAAATGGCGTAAGGCATAATAGCTTGTTGTGACAGCCGCTTTATCTGTATAATCAAATGAGGTGCTAAAACCTCCATGCTGCATATCGAGCGACTGTCGAAAGTTACTTACAGACTTCGCATCTACTCTTTTGCCATCCACTTCAAGATACATATTCAGCAGGTTGAAGCTCTTCAGGAAGTTACTCACCCTGCCACGGCCATACAGGTCATAAGCACCTGCAAGCACTACATCTTTCACTTTAAAAGGTTCCGGTGAAGATACAATACCGATCATCCCATTGGCAGCGGTTAAACCATAGTAATTGGATGCGTCAATCTTTTCGGCATTGATCTTCCATTTATCCTGTCCGAAAGAAGTTGTAGCTGATACAAGAAGGCAAATTGTAAGCACGAAGCGGGAGTACATCATTCAGATTTACTGGTGAAATAAATAGTATATCCACTACAGATGGATAGTGTAACATACGCTCATCGGTAGTGTACCTAATATACGGCTTTCTATCTTTTGATAATAGTGCTATTTGTTTCCCGCTCCGGTAGGATCAATGAAAGTGACCCTTCAAAAAGAACACTACTTCATCTATTGTCTTTTTAGCGGTACGCCCGACTCCGATCAATGTGGCAGACGCGAACCCTGTCCAGGAGCCGTATCCCACCAGCCAGAGCCCTGCAAGATTGATGGCTCTCGTTTCATGTGTATGGATCTTGCCATCTGGCTGAAAGATATTTAATGATGCCAGATGCTGTAACGCAGACCGAAAACCGGTGCAGAAAATAACGGCATCAACGGCTTCCCGCCGGCCGTCATGCCAGCCGATACCCTCCTCATAGAAATAATCAAAAGAGGGTAGTGCATGATAAACATCTCTTTCAATTGCCTCGCGCACAAGTGGCACCTGTACAATATGACCAAGCGAGGGCGGTTGATAATTGTTGCCTTCCTGCCGGGCTTTATAAAGCGCCGTAGCGGCATCAAAGAGATAGCGGCCATCTACATGATCAGGAAGGAATGAAGGCGCATTCCTGGTGGTCCATAATACCTCAGCAACCTTAGATACTTCCGCCAGTATCTGGGCACCGGAATTACCTTCACCGGCCACTACTACACGCTTGCCTGTAAATGGCGCCGGACTACGGTAATCAGCAGAATGAATGACCGTGCCTTTAAAAAGAGAATTGCCGGGGATATCAGGAATGATGGGATTCGAATAACTTCCGGTAGCACTTATCACAGCCCGCGAAGTATAGGTGCCCCGATTGGTGGATAAAATAAACAAACCGTCTTCTTTGATAACGCGGGTTACTTCAACAGGCCGTATTACAGGAAACTGATACCTGCTTTCATACTGCCGCAGGTAGGTAAGCGCTTCATCTCTTGTAGGATATTTGTCACTTCCTCCTGTCATGATAACGCCGGGCAATGAGCTCCATTGTGCGGGAGAAAATAGGGTGAGAGAATCCCATCCATGCTGCCAGGATCCTCCCGCTTCGTTTTCCTTGTCAAGCAAAACATAGCGAAGATTCGTCCTTCTTAAATAATAAGCTGTTGCCAGCGCACTTTGACCTCCTCCAATAACAATTACATCATAAAAGTTTTCCTGACTCATTACCTGAAGTTCTTACCTGCTAATTTACCTGCTTAGAGATTATTTTCGACAAACTGCCTGGAATACGCTTTGATCTGCTCACGCCCAGTACGGAATTATTCTAACCCCACAATCTTACTTCTTCTTTCCATCAGTACAGTATTTCTCCAGATGCCATTCATCTGTCCTATCTTTTCCCGATAGCCTACCTGTCTGAACCCCTGTTGTTCGTGCAGCCTGATACTCGCCACATTCTCCGGAAATATACCCGCCTGTAAAGTCCAGAACCCATGCCCCTCGCTTTCATTGATCAGCGCCTGCAACAGCTTACTACCGATTCCTTTCCCTCTGGCAGCTTCCCCGATATATACGCTAACCTCTGCCACACCAGCGTATACACAACGGCCGGATACAGGTGTGAGAGCAGCCCATCCCAGAACGGTATCATCTTCAACAGCTACCAGCCGGCAGTGTTGCGTATGGGCTTTGTCCCATTCATCCCAGGAAGGAGCGCTGGTCTGGAATGTTGCATTACCGGTGGCAATGCCGCTTTCATAGATAGTTTTTACCTGCTCCCAATGTGCAGGTTGCATGGAAATGATCTGCATACGTAATACTTATTTTGTGCAGCAGTCTGGCCTGCAGCAAATAGTGGCATTAGATTTTCTGCATAGACTGTTGATGAAAGATCTGTTTACCTCGTATCGCGATATTACAATGATAGTTTTAATTACCCAAAAAAGCAGGAGCGAGGCTTAACGCTCAAATAAAAAGCCGGATTTCTCCGGCTTATATTGGCTTTAAATGGAATGTTAAACGCCTTTACGCAGGCTTTCGGCATATGCGTTGGGTAGCGGACTGCTTTCTACAGCTTTGGCGGCTTTTTCTACATCGTACTCAAAACGTACAAATTCCACCTGCACGGTGTCTTTGTTAAAAATACTGCTATCCTCATTGATATGTAGCAGTACATATCCACCGCGGGAGTCGCCATCTTTAGGTTTGCCAACAGAGCCGATGTTTATTGCATGCCTGTAATGCTGGTTTTCTTCCGGTATCGCAGGTAAAACACGATGGTAGGGTTTATGGGTATGACCGAAGCACATAATATCTGCGTCTGCATCCTGCATAATGCGCAGCAGGCTTTTTTCGTCCCTGTCTTCAAACAGGTATTCGTTTATCTTTCGCGGACTGCCATGCACCAGCAGGAGGTTCAGCTTATCCTGATTTAACTGAAATTCCACTTTGATGTGTGCTGGTAAGGTGCGCAGGTATCTGCGCTCCTCGTCCTTTATGATCTCATTGGTAAAGGAAATGGACACAGCGCCATTGGCCTTTTCATCATCTGTTTTATAGGCGCAGCCGCAATCGTTGCTTTTCCTGCCAATACCAAAATCATAATTGCCTGCAATAGTCGGAATGCCGCGTCTGCGCACCTCGTTAATCACTTCATTAGGCCAGATATTGTATCCTACAAGGTCACCCAGACAATAAATGGCGTCCGGACGACGGGCTTCCACATCTTTAAAGAATGCTTCCAGGGCAGGCAGGTTGGCATGTATGTCACTAAATAATGCAATTTTCATATGAATAGGTTTAGGCGTTTTGAATCTGATTGTTTAAATAATACTTCCTTCTTAACGCAAAGGCGACATTTACTAAGGCAATGAGGGCAGGTACTTCTACCAATGGTCCGATCACGCCTGCAAATGCCTCACCGCTATTGATGCCAAATACACCGATAGCAACGGCTATTGCCAGTTCAAAGTTGTTGCCGGTAGCAGTGAAGGCGATGGACGCATTGCGCGCATAGTCAGCTCCCAACGCTTTGCCAATAAAAAAGCTCAGCAGGAACATAATTGCAAAGTATAGCACCAGTGGTATCGCTATGCGTACAACGTCCATGGGGATTTGTACGATTAACTGTCCCTTGAGGCTGAACATGACAACGATGGTGAACAATAATGCGATCAAAGTAATAGGAGAGATAAAGGGAATGAACTTTTTAGTCAGCCATTCTTCGCTTTTAATACTTATAAGTGCATATCGGCTGATAAGACCGGCGGCAAAAGGTATCCCCAGGTAAATAGCTACACTTTTGGCAATTTCACCAATGGTAATGTTTACAGTCAACCCTTTCATGCCGAATAAAGGGGGTAATACCGTGATGAATACGTAAGCATACACACTGTACAGCAACACCTGGAAAATACTGTTTAAGGCCACTAATCCTGCGGCGTACTCCCGGCTACCTTCCGCAAGTTCATTCCATACAATCACCATTGCAATGCAGCGGGCCAGGCCAATCAGAATAAGCCCGACCATATATTCCGGGTAACCATGCAGGAAAACTATCGCCAGTATAAACATAAGTATGGGACCTATAATCCAGTTCAGCAACAGCGAAGCACCTAGTACCCTGGTGTTGTTAAACACTTCTCCCATTTTCTCATAACGTACCTTTGCCAGAGGCGGGTACATCATCAGGATAAGGCCAATGGCAAGGGGAATATTGGTGGTGCCGCTGGACATTTGATTAATATAAGCAGGAACACCTGGCATGAAATACCCCATGCCTACACCTAGTGCCATTGCGAGAAATATCCAAAGGGTAAGATAACGGTCCAAAAAACTTAGCTTTTTCCGTTCATGCGCCGGCGCGCAATTATTAGCTGACATTGTTTTACTATTTAGCGTTAATTACAGCAGCCCGGAGCGCAACAGGGCGCCTCCGCTGAGGGTTTCTCTGCATATACGGTGATGCTATATATACCCGTCTGACCGTTTCTGAAATCTTTTATCTCATCTGCAGATAGATATCCGGACAGGATATCATCCGGTATAATAATAGCTTTCTCTTTCTGTACGGTAACATTGGCAAACCCATTGTCACGGATTAAACCAAGATAAGCCTGTTGCTGTATGGCGCCTGATACACAGCCTGCATACATCTCCGCCGCCTCCTGTATCGCTGGTGGAAGATCTCCCTCCAGTACAATATCGGAAATACTGAAGTGACCACCAGGTTTTAACACCCGGTAAATTTCTTTTATGACAGCATCTTTATTGGGAACAAGGTTCAACACACAATTGCTGACCACTACATCAGCTACATTAGCTGAAACCGGCATGTTTTCAATATCCCCCTGCCGGAATTCGACGTTATTGAACCCACGTATTGCCGCATTGGTACGCGCTCTTTCTATCATGGCAGGCGTAAAGTCTATGCCGATCACTTTACCCGTTTCACCTGTTTCGTGTCGGGCTATAAAGCAATCATTCCCTGCACCGCTGCCAAGGTCTATCACAGTATCACCCTTTTTGATCTGGGCAAACTGGGTAGGCAGGCCACACCCCAGCCCCAGGTCCGCATCTGCATGATACCCTTCCAGCGCACTATAATCATCACTCATGATGTTATATACTTCTGTGGAGCAGCAGCCGGAACCGCAACAGGATGCCTGGTTGTCGGCTTTATCCTGTAAAGCGATCTCACTGTACTTCTGTTTCACCATGTCTTTGATTTGCTGATCGTTTGACATAAAATGGAGTTTAAAGTATTATTGTAATATTACGATGAATAGGGGCAAAAAAAATCAACAGCATTTATTCCCCAGGCTTACCTCTCCGAAGAAGCTGTTAAACAATTGTTTATACTGCTTCCACACTGCCGGATTGATACAATAACATACACTGGCGCCTTCAATAGTCCCCTGAATGATCCCTGCGTTCTTTAATTCCTTCAGATGTTGGGAAGTCGTTGCCTGGGCAAGCCCTAATTCCTCCACCAGGTCCCCGCAAACACAGGCATTTGTCTTCACCAGGTACTGCAGAATGGCAATACGTGCAGGGTGTGCAAGTGCCTTCGCCATACTGGCAAGCTCATTTTGCTGTTCGGTGAAAAGGTCTGTTTTACTGGCTCCCATATCGCAATATTACGATGATAGTGCTAAATACCCAAAAAAAAAGAAGAAATATTTCTCAGGATAATCTGGTGCCAAAGATAGCTTCCGGTGAATCGACTACGGTAAAGGCACTTGCGGGATCAGCATACAGAAATCCTTTTTCTTTCATAATGAAGAACTGTTGTACCAATGGATCGTAGAATCCCGCCGAGTTAAGCAGAATGATTTTTTTATCATGAATACTCAGGCTGTTCCATGCCATCATTTCAATCACTTCATCCAGCGTACCATAACCGCCCGGAAGAATGATAGCAGCATCACAAAGACTGTACATCATCTTCTTCCTCGTATGCATGTCTTCCACAATGTGGAGCTGCGTTAGTCTATCATGTTTGAATTCTCTTTCGACCAGCGATTTAGGCATAACACCTATGACGTTCCCCTCATTTTCCAATGCCGCATTCGCGACAATACCCATAAGTCCACTATTGCCACCTCCATACACGAGTGTGATTTTGTGCTGTGCAAGTAAAGCGCCAAGTGTTGCTGCATGCTGTGAAAAGAGAGGATCACTTCCTGGTTTTGAACCACAGAAAACGGCTGCTGATTGAAACATGATATTGTTGATGATTAGGATGTAATATTAGCAGATAAGAGTGAAATATTTATGTTTTTTCTCACAGGGTACTGACTTTTAATATTCATTGGACAATCAATTGATGATTAAAAGTACGCTATGTCAGTACATGCTAGTCAGGGAACGAAATCCCTGTAGCCTCTCTGCAAGCGTCCAGAAATCTTTCCTGCAGTATGATATTGTTGGCTTCCGGTTTGTACGATTTTTCCATCTGATGAAAGAAATAGCGGCCGCTGACTTTAGCTTTATCATCGTTGCTTACAGCAAGCCATACCTGCGTTTCATAGCCCTTTTGCAAGCTATCCGGCGCGCCTCGTCCGCCCATCTTTGTTGGCACCCATCCCGGGTCAACAGCATTGGAATAGACATCAGTCCATTTGCGCGACACCGCTATAGAAAGCATTAGCAAAAGTAATTTTGAATCAGAATAAGTAATGCGGTTAATATCACTTTTAAAAAGATCAGGATTGGCAGTTCCTTGAAAGTGCATGCCTGAACTTAAGTAAATCAGTCGCTTGGGCTTTTGAATTAGGCAAGTAAGGATATAAGGGGCTAAGATATTGATATGGAAAATCTGCTTTGATGAAACATTGTATACTCCCGCATTATGGATCACAGCATCAAACATTCCCAACTCATTGACTTCATGAGCAAGCCTTTTTGTTTCTTCAATATCCGACAAATCGCCTGTTAAAATGCTTTCTGCATCTGGTACTTTTTTAAGCGCTTCGCTTTTCCTTTCTTTGTTACGTGCGTGCAAAACGACCTGATGCCCATTTTCTATCAAGGCTTTCGCCGATAATAGCCCAAGGCCATCTGATGATCCCGTAATGAATATTCTTGCCATAGATTGAAATCCCTTTCAATGGTGATATAGCTAGTTCCACTGTATGGAATTAGCTATATCTGCTGTTACTTATTAGTTATCCTAACTGTTTAATGGCCTTGCCTCTATAATCAGGAAGTGACCGGTACGTTCTTTTATTAACCATTTTCCATTTTGAAAAACATATTTGTCATCATATTTGACGCTATAGTCTGTAATAATATCCTTCCCTTCAGACGCTCTTATCATTTTGAGCTGAGAAAAAGAAATACCTGTCGCTGTATCGCCATCTATTTTTACAGTATGCTGTCCATTCATTGTAAAATAAGTTTTTACCAGGGAAGCATGTCCATTAAATTCTTTTTCCAGGTTTTCTGTTCCTGAAATATTGGCTACTAAAGAATTGTTCATATAAACCTTATACACAGCATCCGGTGTAAATATGCCCATTTGTTCCGAAATTTTCTTTTCATCGCCTAAAGATGCATAAGCGTCTATTAAATTCCTTAGTTCTTCTTTGGTTCTTAAGATTTCCAATGTCATGATTTTTTATTTAATATTTAAGAAATTATTATGGTTTAAAGTAGGTCGTCAATTGCTGACCATCGGTGCCTTATGCAGATAAGTTTTGTCGTAACCTTGTGCTCACTATGCAAAGCCTTCCCCTATCGGAAGAAGCCCTGCCGAGCCTGTTCCGCCAAATGTTGTACTATTCATTTTGTACTGGATGATGTTTGTAGAGAAGCTAAATATATTTCCTTTCTCAGGGGCAATATTAGCCTATATTTGATTACAATTTATTAGCTGTTACCTAAAGGTTAGCGACTAACTTTTTAAAATTGAGGTCATGAAGGAAGGAAAAGCAACGCAACAGGCAAACAAAGAGTTTACAGAGGAATGTGAAGTTTTAATAGGAGCAGTAGGCGATGCGTTATATGCTATCGGGGGTAAATGGAAGCTGATGATTATTATTGCCATTGCACGAGGTAACAATAGATTTACTGAATTGCAAAGACGAGTGAAAGGGATTTCAGCAAGAGTACTCTCTAGTGAACTGAAAGAAATGGAGCTCAATGGTTTCATTGTAAAAAAAGTGTCGGTAGGCTATCCGGTACTTATTGAGTATGAACTTACACCCTATAGCCATACCCTCGAAAAGGTTGTCGCAGCACTAACTGAATGGGGACTTCAACATCGGCAGAAAATAAAAGATGAACTATCTTCAGCGGGGGGCTCTCCATCTTAAAGTAAATTGAAGCAGATAATAGATGATTAGACTGTAAGATCAGCAGATAAAAGCGGGATACTCATGCATTGTGAATATATTGTGTGGTGCTTGGTAAAGATGTATTAATACTGCTTTAGATGATTTGAGAGATAGCTTTTCAATAGTTATTCCCTTCGTAGTCACGTCGACATGGACCTTTTCTCTGCAATTGAAATAGGCAACTTTAAGCCATAAACCGCTAAGCACTATTTTAGGTACTTTTTTATACCCTTTTTCTCTTTGAACATAAGCATTTGATGCCGCTGCCGGGGGTAAATAAAGTTCTTTTCCTGTTGGTCGGTAACGCGTAAAAAAAGCTTCAATATTGTCAGTATAAATTTTTATTTCGGTTAAGTTATCTTTTTTTAAGTTTGAGTAGTTGAATTCCGATAACTTCTTTACGAATGAAGTTATTGAAGAGAAGAAGTCAGCGTCACGCTTAACTGCTTCCCACAATGCCTCCGATAAAATCTGCAACTCCTTAATTAACATTGATCCTTTTTTAAAATTTCTAAATTTAATAGCTAACGTAAATATATATATTTAAACTTACAGTGATTGTTCAATAGATACTAGGATATAGGAATTTATAGAGCAGGCAAATAAATTGTCAATTTTAATAAAATTAAAATCATTTTTAATTTATACCCCTGTCACCCCCAAAAAAAAATTATCAAAACAATCATCTCCGAATCACCTAAACCCTTAAATTCGCGTCATTATCAATCACGTATAAACTAAATAAAACTAAAAATTATGAAAAATCTATCGCTTCTACTAGCACTACGACTACCGGTCCTACCACTACTACTACGTCTACAATCATCACGCGGACAAGTATCTCATCGTTCACCAAAACCGGTAAATGCAAATGAAAAGCTCAGTCAATTATATCCGCCATCTGAATGATTTCTATAGCTCACACGAGAGCGATCGCCTTCATGCGAATCATATCAGTCTCTATCATGCGTTATTTAGGATCTGGAACAAACACGAATTCGAAAACCCTATCCAGATCAGAAAAGAAGAAGTCTTGCGATTGTGCGGGATCGGCTCCAAAACTACCTACACCAAGTGCCTCAGGGATTTACACGATTTAAATTACATCATCTACAGGCCTTCGAAAACCCCCTTTACCCCAAGCGCTGTTACCATGTTGCCCCTGGCGAGAAATGGGACACATAACCCCGACCAAAATTGTTCCTCTACATATACCGAAATCAGTCCACATACAGATGGCAATTCTGCCTCCTATAATGACCCAATTCTGGGCCACTATATAATTAAACAATTAAACAGTAATAAAACAGGGAGTCAAACAGGGGACACAGCACCCAAAAAAATTATTCCAGATATAGAAGAAGCAATTGCATTTTTTGTTGCCGCCGGACAACCCCGTACCGAGGCAATCAAGTTCTTCTACCACAACCAGGCTATAGGCTGGTTGATGGGTGGTAATCCAATTCTCGATTGGAAAGCAGCCGCTAACAAATGGATAGAAAATACTCCCTCAATAAATCTCGTTAAAAATGCGAAACTATCAATCAGCACAGAACAACAATCCACAAACTCAGCAACCAAAGATTACAGTCAGCCATTATGATTACTACGATATGATCAAACATGTAGCTGCAAAAGGAAGAGAATACTATGGCAGCAGGTTTGAGGTTGATGATATTGACAGGCCGGTGATCACTAAGTTATTGGCGTATTTCCTGCGTGATGATGATGTCGCTGCAGCAGAAGGGCTGGATCTGAATAAAGGACTTTTACTTACTGGCCCCATTGGTTGCGGTAAAACCTCCCTGATCAGAATTCTGAGACTGCTAGCTTTACCAGCTTACAAGCCGGTCATTAAATCCTGTCGGGAGGTCTGCTTCGAATATGGCAATTTCGGATTTGAAATCCTACAGAAATATAGCAATAGGTCCTTTGAGCCTAGTACCTCAACGCCACGTGCTTATTGCTTTGACGACCTCGGCATGGAATCGTTGATCAATTATTGGGGAAATAACTTCAACGTCATGGCAGAAGTATTACTGTCCCGGTATGATCTGATGGTGAATTGCAGGATGCTCACATATGCTACTACAAACAAGAACGCTGAAGAATTGGAAGCGATATATGGCCCGCAGGTGAGAAGCCGTATGCGTGCAATGTTTAATCTCATCGCATTTCATCCGGAATCACGGGATAAGAGATAGTGATTTTAAATTTGTTTTTTTGATTTGGAAATTAAGGAGGCCCGGTATTTTGCCGGGCTTTTTATTACACAAGAACACCACTTGCAGGAGCTCTTACAACACGAATACTCGCAGGTGGTAACAGATTACGAGATGGGATCCTCATGGAAAATTTTCCCGCACTGGTCAACAGGATGCCTTTATCCCACCTGGCGCCTTATATGTAGGTTGTAAGTTGTTTAATATGATTCTTCTCCGGTTGAGATATCATACAGATTCGTTTGAGATAGCTTAATCCTCCCTTAATCTTCCCTTTAAAAGGGAGGATTAAGGGAGGATTAAGCTATCTCAAACGAATCTCAGGCGAATCTCAAACGAATCTCAGACGAGTCAACATCCCAGGTGTTTCAGTATAGTCCTTCTTTGAAGATATTGTATAAACCCGCTAGCAGCACAAGGACAGCCTGGTAAAGGGATGTGAAAGGCATGGTCATGTAGACCAATTTTGGCCCGTGTAAGCACATCACAAGACCAAAAATGAACCATGTAATATGAACAACTCTTCTTTTTCTGTGGATATTACGACGCGTTTTTTTATCTCTCTTATCAATGCCTTATCTAACTTTGAAACTGTTAACACAACTGAATTCGCCGGCGTAAAGAAGTAATTGTTGATCACAAAAAAAATAAAAAACAATGTCTAAAATAAAAGAAGCAAAATCATTTTGGGAGTGGTTTATGTCTAACGAGGATGTCTACCTGAATTTCCGCAATGCAGAACAAGATGAAAAGGAGAAATTGTTGGATGGGTTATTCGCCGAGTTACAGAACTACTCTAAAGAATTGGGGTTTTTATTGAACTTCAAACGCGGGCCCCGCCCGCAACTGACAATAACTGCAAAAGGAAATGCAGACTTGTTGGAGGACGTGATGTTCCTTACACACCACGCGCCTTTAACAGATAACTGGAACTTTATCAATTTTATATCTCAAACGGAGGTGCCCTATGGATTCTCTTATCAGGGCGTGTTATTGCATCCTGACAATATTTACTTTACAGCAAGGCGGAACAACAAACGTTACGGCTTATTGGATCTCTGTTTGTATATAAAAGCATCTAAAAAAACAATGCAGTCGGAAGACCTCTATGATGCAGCAAATCTTTTGTTGTTACATCTCCTGGGAGAGACAAACTTCGCTGCGTGTATAGGCACTTTTTCTGTCCGTGATATGCCGGTCGGCCCCATAATAAATCGTCTCCAGAAGTTGCGGGAGCTGCCGGAATTTGTATCTGTGCGTAATGTCATAAAGAAATTAGTTCCGGCAATGGAAAATCAAGGAATTGTAGTTTGAGAAGGGCGATAACTATGCCAACATAATTTAGAGCAGAGGGTTTAATAGTTCATGTTACAACAGCGCCCCGGTATCCACCGGGGCGCTTCTTTATACTAACAATTACAACTACAACAATTCCATTAATGCTTCTTTCGAAAATCCTTTCAGCTCCTCAGTCCTTCCTTCCTTAATCTTCTTCACCCAGTTCGGATCCGCAAGAATAGGTCTTCCCACCGCTACTAAATCAAAATCTCCCCGGTCAAACCTGCGTATCAGTTCCTCCAATGAACTTGGCTCAGAACTCTCACCTTTAAACGCAGCAAGAAACTCTCCGCTCAATCCCACAGAACCAACAGTAATAGTGGCCTTACCAGTGAGTTTCTTCGCCCATCCGGCAAAGTTCAGATCAGATCCTTCAAATTCTGGCTCCCAGAAACGGCGCTGTGAACAATGGAAGATGTCCACGCCCGCATCTGCCATTGGCTGTAGCCAGGATTCCATTTCTGCCGGAGTAGCAGCCATTTTGCTATCGTAAGCATAAGGTTTCCACTGCGATAAACGGATGATGATAGCAAAATCATCTCCCACACGCCTCCGTACTTCTTTAATCACTTCTACCGCAAATCTCGTCCGCGCTGCCAGTGTCTTACCGCCATAAGCATCTGTACGCAGATTGGTATTTTCAGAGAAGAACTGGTCAATCAGGTAGTTATGCGCACCATGTATCTCAACACAGTCAAACCCCAGACTTTTAGCATCCGCAGCCGCATCGCCAAATGCCTTGATCGTATCTGCAATACTCTTTTCAGACATCGCGATACCATTTGTATTGTCAGGCCTGTTAATACCCGAAGGACCCTCAAAAGGAGTGAGGGGCAGCCAGCCGGAATGGTGATTGTCCATTACACCCTGGTGCCATATCTGCGGCCCCATGCTACCACCGGCAGCATGCACCCCATTAATGACCTGCTGCCAGCCTTGCAGGGCACTCTCCCCATGAAAACGGGGAATGTTAGGATCAGCAGAAGATGCCGGACGGTTGATCACCGTACCCTCCGAAAGGATCAATCCTACCTCACCCTCCGCACGACGGCGGTAGTAGGCGGCCACATTATCTCCAGGAACGCCATTTGGGGAAAATGACCTCGTCATAGGAGCCATTACAATCCTGTTCTTTATATTCAGCGACTTCAGGCTGAACGGCTTAAATAAGCTCAGATTACTCATTCTATTTACGTTTGTGTGTATGTCAACCCAATAGGGGATAAAAGAATTTCCAGGCAAATATATCGGAGATTTCCGAAATGCCAATTATGTTTTACCCATAAATGACACTTAACCCCAATCCGACCGATTTGATTTCTGCCGAAAATGTCGTAGTTTGCTAAAGAGAGGATACTGAAAATGCCCCCAATATTTTAAGATAGTGAACAGTATATTTTTTGAATAGAACAGCATCCTTTCTACGAAAGTTAGTACCCCAAAAATTACTTCCATGAATATTTCCTCCTCTTCACCTTTGAAGATGCGTTATAACGACGCCGGAAAAACAATTGTTGAAAACATACCACTACCCGCAGCGCCCGTTCGCATTGGGGTGCATGCATTCACAATCTCTAATCGTACGATCCGGTTTATCCCCGGCTGCCGCGCATAGAATTCCGGGTTTATTATTCCGGATTTATACCTGGACCCCACGTTTATAACCCGGTATATATCCTCCGGTATGTAAAAAGGTATACGTCTCACAGAATTTTAATACGAGTTTAACAACACATTCACCACACACACTTGCAACACAATCAACGAATACCGATCTTTAGACAAAATCAATAAAGTATGAAATCGAGAGAACAACTGCAACGGGAAAACGAAATAATCCAGGACATGCTGAAAAGCGGGGTAGAAGACCTATTGCTCAAAATTCCCGGTGTACGTCACGTCAGCATTGGATTAAAAGAAGTAAACGGACATATCACAGACACCCTATGTATCAGGATTTACGTCGTGGAGAAAAAGGACAACAGCCAGTTACCTTCCCATGAAGTGCTGCCCTCAGAGATCAATGGCATCCCTACTGATGTAAATGTCATTCCCAACTTTAGAGCCTCTATGGATGAAAATCTCTATCGCCCTCTCCGCGGAGGTATTCAAATAACGAATCGCATCGTCGTCCAGGACCCGGAGAACTTCGGTAATGAAATCGCCCATGGTACCCTGGGTTGCCTGGCTACAGATAACGAAACCGGCAAAACCGTACTGTTAAGCAACTGGCATGTACTGATGGCCAACAACGCAAAAGTGGGCGACAGAATATACCAGCCAGCTCCCGCGGTACCCGACCTGAACTTCTCGGAATTACCTTACCATCCAAAAGATAACGTCAATGCAGTGGGCACGATCGTGAAAGCTACCATCAGCAGCAAAATAGATGCAGGTATCGCAGTCATTGATTATCCCCGCATCAACGGCGACGCCCAGCATATCAACGAAATCAACGGACTTTGCCTGAACGGCATACCTGAGCAAAATGTAATCGTCGGACAGGCCACCGCCATCGCCGGACAAACAGTCTTCAAGGTAGGAGAGGTCTCCGGTCGCACAGAAGGCAGGATAGTAGATATCAATTATCCCGTAACAACCTTCCCGATTGAAGGTGTCAACCGCACCTTTACCGGCCAGATCGCCATTCAGCCCCTCAGCAAAGACATGCACTTCTCTGAAAAAGGCGACTCCGGTTCCGTCATCATCGACATCCACAACAACATCATCGGACTCCTCTTCGCCAGCAACGGTAACGCAAGACCCCAGATCACCCTTGCCAACCACATTGCCGACGTCGTTGAAGCCATGAACATCAGCATCAATTTCTCTCCCTCCCAATCCGTCGTTGTATCTCCAAGTGAACAGAAACAGGAACTATAGCGGGCAGTCACTAATGGATAGAATGGCATAACAGAATGAAACAATATGAATATAATGGAATAATGAATGAAACAATGAAACAATGGAATCATGGAACAGCATAGTGGAATAAAACAATAAAATGGAATAATAGAATATAACGAAAAGTTTGGTCCATATCAAAAGATCAGATGGAATCAAATGGAACCAGACGGAGACGGGATCAAAAAGAATCAATTAGAAATAGAAACAGAAATAGAAATAGATATAGATATAGATATAGATATAATCAAATAGAAACCGGAAGAATTAAAACAGCACAAGCTAAGAAGAACGCAATTAAAATAGGACCTCCACAACCCAGCAACCACTCCCAAAGTATAAGCCGGTTTGAGGTGGAGACAAAGGGCCTTAGCCTTTGAGAGTGTTCACACGCTTGACAGGGATTTAATCGACATTCCAAAGCCCCTACGCTTGACAAAGCCTGATAGCAAGGGCTCGAAAAGGGTACAGCCCGCAGTCCCACACTCAAACCGCGCCACACTTCCCTCCCCACACCCCAAAAAAATCGCGTCATCCCCAAAACGTCAACAAAACATCATCCAACAAAACATCAGCAATACGTCACCTCTTCAGCAACATCAAATCCGGCTGCGCATATTTATACACCTTAAAATATATCGTCGTATTCGTCTGATACACCCCCTCAAACGTCGACAACCTATCCACGAACGCCAGCAAATGATCATTATCCCTGCACATCACATTCACCTCAAGATCATACGCCCCCGACGTCATCGCCAGAAAACTCACCTCCGGCAACACCGCAATCCGCTTCGCCACAGCTTCCTTCAACGTCGCCGGGCGAACATACACAGCAATATGCGCATAAGACCGGAAACCGACTTTCTCCGGATCAACCCTGCCAATAATACTGATCGTCCCATCCTCAATCAGCCTGTTGAACCTTGTACGTACAGTACCAATAGAGACATTCAGCTTTTCAGCGATGATAGTAAAAGAGACCCTGCCATCCTGTTGCAGGTAGGTTAAGATTGAAAAATCAAGGTCATCCAGGGGAAGCTTGTCAGTGGATTTAGTCTTTGCCATTTCCTGTTCGAATATAGGAGTTAAATGAAATGTGCAGAAATGTCAGAAAGTACATACTAAATGTACATTTTTTTCAGTAAATTAAGGGTATCGTATAAAAAATGCATTCATAACCCAAATTCCCCAAGGCAATGAAATACGAAAGGGTCAGGAATTTCATTAATGGAAGTTTTAAAGATGTCGCCTCGCAACGCACACTCCCTGTTATCTCTCCGACAGACGGTAGTCTTTTAGCAGAAATGCCCTGCTCTACAGCAGCAGACGTAGCAGACGCCGTGCAGGCCGCAAAAGCCGCTTTCCCAAAATGGAGTAAGACACCCATTAAAGAAAGAGTACAGGTCTTCTTCAGATATAAATACCTGCTGGAACAATACCTGCAGGAGCTCGCAGAACTGATCAGTGAAGAGAATGGTAAGACGATGAGCGAAGCCATAGCAGAAGTAGAAAAATGCATTGAACTGACAGAATTCGCTACCTCATTGCCCCAGCTGATCAGCGGAGAAGTGCTGGAAGTCAGTGCCGGAGTAGAATGCCGCACCGCCCACGTACCGCTGGGAGTTGTCGCCTCTATCGTACCATTTAATTTCCCGGCAATGGTGCCCAACTGGACGATTCCGAACGCTATTGCCCTGGGCAATTGTATGATCATAAAGCCATCTGAGAAAGTGCCGCTCAGCCTGGGAGTACTCGCGCGACTCCTGAAAGAAGCCGGCCTCCCCGATGGTGTGCTGAACATCGTCAATGGCGACAGCGAAGTAGTGAACGCCATCTGCGATCATCCCGACATAGAAGCAGTATCTTTTGTAGGCTCTACTAAGGTGGCGAAAATCGTCTATCAGCGCGCTACCCAGACACTGAAACGCTGCCTCGCCCTGGGAGGTGCAAAGAACCACCTCGTCGTATTACCCGACGCCAAACCCGGTATGACAGCACAGAACGTGGCCGCATCTATGAGTGGTTGCGCAGGACAACGTTGTATGGCCGCATCGGCCATGATAGGCGTCGGAGAGGTAGATCATATCATAGACCTCGTCTGTGAAGAGGTGAAGAAGATCATCCCCGGACAAAACCTCGGCGCTGTCATCAGCAAAGAATCAAAAGAAAGAATAGAAAAATATATCACCGAAGCCGAAGCCCAGGGCGCTAAGATCCTCGTCGATGGCCGTGGTGCAAAAGTGAGTGGTAAAGAAAACGGTACCTATGTAGGACCCACTGTCATCGACCATGTCACTGCTGATATGGCTGTGGCGAAAGAAGAGATTTTCGGTCCCGTTATCAGTATTATGCGTACGAATACGGTGGATGAAGCATTGGTCATTGAAAACGCCAATCCTTATGGCAATGCGGCTTCCGTATTCACGCAGAATGGTGGTATGGCGCGTTACATCGCAGAAAGGGCCAGCGCTGGCATGATCGGTGTTAACGTAGGTGTGCCTGTACCCCGTGAACCCTTTTCCTTCGGAGGTTGGAACGAAAGCAAATTCGGCGTAGGCGATATCACCGGCAGAAGCTCCATAGAATTCTGGACAAAGCTAAAGAAGAGTACTACCAAGTGGAATCCCGAAGAAGGCGTAAACTGGATGAGTTAGCACTATTGTTCACCCAAATTGACTATTATGTCAGAAAAAGGGACTATATCCCATGCACAGGAGATTATCCAGGAAAACCTGGACTATACCTTATTCTCATGGAGTAAGCAAAAGGGCATTGCCCCCATCGCCGTAAAATATGCCGCAGGCGTTTATCTCTATGACTATGATGACAAACGTTACCTCGATTTTTCCTCAGGACTGATCAACGTCAACATCGGCCATGGCCATCCACGCGTCGCTGCCGCCGTCATGAAACAGATGCAGGAAGTCAGTTATGTCACCCCCGGATGTGTAACAGAAGCCCGTGGTAAACTGGGACATAAACTGGCAGAGATCACACCAGGCAATCTGAAAAAGACCTTGTTCACCGTTTGCGGTGCCAGCGCCATAGAGAACGCGATCAAGCTGGCACGCTTATATACCGGCCGACATAAGATCATCGCCCGCTACAGGGCTTTTCATGGGGCTTCCTACGCCGCCATGACTGCCGGTGGCGATCCCCGCAAACTACCAAACGACGGGCAACAGGCGCCGAACTTCGTACACGTGGAAGATCCTTACTGCTACCGCTGTCCCTGGGGAAAAGAAATAACGACCTGTCACCGTGAATGCGTCAGCCACATAGAAAGGATCATCGAGTTTGAAGGCCCAGAAACCGTAGCAGCTATCCTGATGGAAGGCGAAAGCGGTTCCTCCGGTTGTATTAAATACCCTCCGGATTATCTGCAGAAGGTCCGGGCGCTCTGCGACAAATACGGCATCCTGCTGATTGCTGACGAAGTCATGAGTGGTTTCGGCAGAACAGGAAAATGGTTCGCCTGCGATCTCCATGGTGTAGTACCCGATATGATCGCTACCGCGAAGGGAATTACAGCCGGATACATCCCCCTGGGCGCTTTAATCGTTAGTGACAAAATAGCGGCCCATTTCGATGATAAAACACTCTGGCTGGGATTGACCTATTCCGCACACCCTGTGGCCTGTGCAGCGGCTGTAGAAGTGCTGAATATCTATGAAGATGAACACCTCATTGAGAACGCCGCCGAAATGGGTGCCTACATAGAACAGGAAGTAACCGTCATGAAACAGCATCATCCCTGCATCGGCGATTTCCGTAACACGGGCCTGCTGGGATGTATAGAGCTCGTAAAGAACCGCGACACAAAAGAGCCGATGGCGCCCTTCAATGCAAAGCCAGAGGAAATGGCGGTTATGAATAGGGTAGCGGCCCGTCTCAGGCAATTGGGAATGTATGCATTTGTTCGCTGGAACTATGTATTTATTGCACCACCTTTAAGCATCACAAAGGCACAGATTGACGAAGGACTCGCAATGATCAGCGACGCCCTCTCAATCGCCGATGAATATGTTGTCTGATATACCAGATATACCAGGAACAAAACGCAATGGAACAAAACATCAATCGGCTCCGTAGGTGCCGTCTTGTTTGTAACCCCGGGTGATAACCCGGGGAGCTAAACTAATAAATATGGACGTCCACATCAACCAAAACATCCCCCACACGACGCTCTACAGCGAGGACCTCGCCCCTGTACCTCCATCCCGGCGTACCTGGAACACCTGGAACTACGCCAGTCTCTGGATCAGCATGAGCTTATGCATCCCTACTTACATGCTGGCGAGCTCCCTGATAGAAGGAGGGATGAACTGGTGGCAGGCGATCCTTACGATCTTCGCCGGTAATACCGTCGTCCTGATCCCCATGATCCTGAACGGCCATGCGGGCGCCAAATACGGTATTCCCTTTCCGGTATTCGCCCGCGCGAGCTTCGGTACCAGGGGCGCCAATATCCCCGCGATGCTGCGCGCTATTGTTGCCTGCGGATGGTTCGGTATCCAGACCTGGATCGGCGGATTTGCCCTGTATCAGATGTTACAGCTGTGGATCCCCAGTCTTGCAACCTTACCTCCGGTATTCCCGGCTGCTTTTGGCCTCGCCACTGGTCCAGCCATCTGTTTCCTGTTATTCTGGTTGCTGAATATGTACATCGTTTATTTGGGGATTGAAAGCATCCGGAAACTGCTGGTCTTTAAAGCCATCTTCCTGCCGGTAGCGGTACTGGCGCTGCTGTTTTGGGCCATAAACGCCGTAGAGGGAGGCCTTGGTCCTATCCTGACACAACCTTCAAAGTTCAGCTCCAATGCTGCCTTCTGGGCCTTCTTCATTCCAGGTCTCACAGGTATGGTAGGCTTTTGGGCAACGCTTTCACTCAATATCCCCGACTTTACCCGTTATGCGGTCAGCCAGAAAGCACAGATCAAAGGACAGGCCTTAGGACTTCCGCCATCCATGACCTTATTCTCTTTCATTGGGGTGGTCGTGACCTCCGCTACGACTATCGTATACGGCACAACGATCTGGGACCCTGTGGTGCTGGCTGGTAAATTCGATAACAAGATCCTCGTCAGCATAGCGATGATCGCAGTGGCAATTTCCACCCTGGCCACTAACATTGCGGCGAATATCATCAGCCCTGCCAACGACTTTGCCAACCTCGCCCCTAAGAAGATCAACTTCCGCACCGGCGGTTATATTACCGGCATCATCGGAATACTCATTTTCCCCTGGAAATTGGTCGCTGACCCTACGGGTTACATCTTCACCTGGCTGGTGGGTTATTCGAGCTTATTAGGCCCCGTAGGTGGCATTATGATCGCCGATTACTACCTGATACGCAGGCAGCAACTGGTAGTAGATGAATTATATGATCCGCAGGGAGCCTACAGTTTCTCCAATGGCTTCAACCGATATGCCATGGTCGCATTGTTGCTGGGGATTATCCCAAACATTCCCGGCTTCCTGACAACGATCAAAGTCATATCCCCGGATGCTGTCCCCGGCTGGATCAATCAATTATACAGTTACGCATGGTTCGTAGGATTCTTTGTGTCCGGCATCAGTTACTACCTCATTATGCGTTCTTATAGTATCATTACCACTACCGGAAAAAACAACGAAATCAATTATGTCACTGCTGATTAAAAACGGAAGGATCATTACCGCCACGGATGATTACCTGGCGGATATATTGGTGGAGGGCGAACAGGTAGCTGCTATCGGTAAAGACCTGATCGCAGATGCCGAACAAACGATCGATGCTACCGGTATGCTGGTCATGCCCGGAGGGATCGATCCGCATGTACACCTCGACATGCCTTTTATGGGCACATTTTCCAGCGATACACATGAAACAGGTACCCGGGCTGCCCTCTTTGGCGGCACTACGATGGTGATAGATTTTGTGCTGCAGAAACAGGGACACAGCCTGCGTGAAGCACTGGATGAGTGGAACAGCAGGGCACGTGGCACTACCGTGGGCGACTACAGCTTCCACATGGCAGTGACCGATTTTAACCCCGGCACCAAAGCGGAAATAAAGACCATGGTAGAAGAAGAAGGGATCACTTCCTTTAAGACGTTCATGGCCTATAAAGGCGCCCTGATGATCGACGACCGGCAGATGACAGCACTCATGCAGGAAGTAAAACAACAGGGAGGTATGGTCACCGTACACGCTACTAACGGCGATGTCATCGACTATCTCGTTGCAAAACATCTCGCAGAAGGAAAAACATCGCCACTATACCATTACCTTTCTCAACCGGAAGTAACAGAGGCAGAAGCTTCCGCCCGCTTTACTGATCTGGCAAATTATACCGGTTGTCCGGCCTACATCGTACACCTTACCTGCGAGGGCGCCCTCAATGCGGTACGCAACGCCACCCGTCGTAATCAGAAGGTTTACGTTGAAACCTGTATCCAGTATCTCACGCTCGATGCTTCGAAATACGACAAAGGCTTCGAGAGCGCGAAATGGGTCATGAGTCCGCCTCTCCGTGAATTGAAAGACCAGGAAACACTATGGGCGGGTATCAACCAGGGATTGGTCAATATTGTCGCTACCGATCACTGCCCCTTTATGTGGAAGCAAAAGATGATGGGGGAAGACAACTTCGCAAAGATCCCCAACGGTCATCCCGCCATCGAGAACAGGATGGAACTGCTGTTCAGTGAAGGGGTGAAGAAGAACAGGATCACCCTCAATAAATATGTTGAAGTGGCCTGTACCAACCCCGCGAAGATCTTTGGTATGTTCCCCCGTAAAGGTACTATCGCCATCGGCAGTGATGCAGATATCATCATCCTTGATCCGGAACAGAAACATACGATCAGCGCAGCCACCCATCACATGAATGTAGACTACTCTGCCTATGAAGGATGGGAGTTGACTGGTAAGGTAAAGACGGTGCTCTTAAGAGGCAGAATAGCGATTGACAACAACGAATGCCTGGTCCCCAAAGGCTACGGACAATTCATCAAACGTAATAAGGTCAGCGGAAAGATCTGAAAAATTCATTACCCTAAAATAGATCCTCATGTCGCGTATTATCAAATCAGGACTTATTCAAATGAGCTTGCCTAAAACAGAAGGGGAGGGAACGATCGATGAGATCAAGGAGGCCATGTTCCAGAAGCATATCCCGCTGATCGAAGAAGCAGGAGAGAAAGGTGTACAGATCCTCTGCCTGCAGGAGATCTTCAACACGCCCTATTTCTGCCCTGGTCAGGACACGAGGTGGTATGCTTCCGCCGAAACTGTTCCCGGGCCTACTACAGAGAGGATCGCTGCCTATGCAAAGAAGTACAGCATGGTCATCATCGTGCCTGTCTATGAGAAAGAACAGGCAGGTGTACTATACAATACGGCAGCTATTATTGATGCCGATGGCACATACCTTGGGAAGTACCGGAAGAATCACATTCCGCATACCTCCGGTTTCTGGGAGAAGTTCTTTTTCAAGCCCGGTAACCTGGGTTATCCTGTCTTCCAGACCAGGTATGCAAAGGTCGGTATCTACATCTGTTATGATCGTCACTTTCCCGATGGCGCCAGGGTATTAGGCCTGAATGGAGCTGAGATCGTATATAATCCTTCCGCAACAGTGGCTGGTCTGTCGCAGTATCTCTGGAAACTGGAACAACCTGCACACGCTGCGGCCAACGGATATTTCATGGGCTGTATCAACAGGGTAGGAGTGGAAAAGCCCTGGAACCTGGGTAAGTTCTACGGATCATCTTATTTCGTTGATCCCCGTGGACAGATCTTTGCCAGTGCTTCTGAAGATAAAGATGAACTGCTCATTGCCACCTTCGATCTTGACATGATCGACGAAGTAAGAAATGTATGGCAGTTCTTCCGTGACAGAAGGCCTGAAACATATGGTAAGCTCACAGAACTGTAGATAGTCATATTTAGCTGAATGCCGAAGGTTTTAAATTCGCTGCATTCAGACTCCGTAGGAGTCTCGTTGTTTGTAGCCCCGGGTTGCAAACCCGGGGGACCGATAACCCGGGGGACCGATAACCCGGGGGGCCGATAACCCGGGGGGCCGATAACCCGCGGGGACGAAAATCCGGGGGGCGGGAACCCCGAACCGCGGGAACCCGATGAAACGATAAAATCAATATTATGGCAGTACGTAATAACCGATTATCTGCTGAAGAATACCAGCAGCACTTCAGTGACATTCATCCGCCTTTTGAAACGCGCGATGCGGCACTGGTAGAAGCAAACCGCTGCCTCTTCTGCTATGATGCACCCTGTACCAAAAGCTGCCCCACCAGCATTAACGTCCCGAAATTCATCAAGCAGATCACAACAGACAATCTCAAAGGATCTGCGTATACTATTTTCTCTTCCAATATCATGGGCGGCGGTTGTGCAAAGGTCTGTCCTGTAGAAAAACTCTGTGAAGGATCCTGCGTATACAACTTCATGGAGGAAGAGCCGATCGCTATTGCCCGCCTGCAGCGTTATGCCACAGAACGGGCAATAACAGAGAAATGGCCTTTGTTCGAAAGAAAACCATCCACCGGGAAAAAGGTAGCCGTCATTGGCGCAGGCCCGGCTGGGCTGAGTTGTGCGCACGCCCTGTCAAGGGAGGGCGTCGACGTAACTATCTACGAAAAGGAAAGTAAAGGTGGTGGCCTCATGACCTACGGTATCGCTGCTTATAAAGTCACGCCGCAATTCTGTCAGGAGGAAGTAGATTATATCATTGCTATCGGCGGAATAGAGATCCGTTATAATACAACATTCGGGAAAGACATCACCCTCGACGAGCTGCAGCAGCAATACGATGCTGTTTATCTCGCCTTCGGCGTGGGCCTTGCGCGTCAGTTATATATCCCCGGAGAACAACTGGATGGGGTAGTAGATGCTATCAGTTTCATTTACGACATCCGCAACAGTGGTTTTCCTGCCGTTCCTGTCGGCGATCAGGTGGCAGTAATCGGTATGGGCATGACCGCCATCGACGCCGCTACGCAGGCGAAGCGACTAGGTGCAAAGGATGTGACCCTCGTCTACCGGAGAACCCAGCAGGAAATGCCGTGCACCGAAGCAGAGATGAATATCGCACTACTGGATGGCTGCAAAATCATCTGGCTGGCTGCACCAACAGAGATATTGGGTGAAGATGGCAAAGTAACACAACTGGTCTGCAACATAGTCAAACTCGAAGACGCCGCCAATGGCCGCCGTCAGCCGGTAATCACCGACGAGCAGATCATCCTGCCGGTAGATATGGTCATTAAGGCCGCCGGACAAATGCCTTTTGAAGAATTAGTACACAGCCACCAATTGAACAATGATCACGGAAAGATCGCCACTACCAGCAACGGCGTTACCAGTATAGCCGGCGTTTTCGCTGGCGGCGATTGTGTAAACGGCGGCAAAGAAGTAGTGGATGCAGTGCAGGCAGGAAAAGACGGTGCTAAAGCAATACTGGAATACCTGCAGCATAGGAACGGTAATAATGACGGCAACCACTTATAAATGTTGCTATAAGATCCAGACTAAGTAATAAACATTTCACGCTGCTAACAGCTTTTAAATACGTTAATCATGGCAGACATCTCAGCAAACTTCCTTGGCATTAAATCCCCCAATCCTTTCTGGCTGGCGAGCGCTCCTCCCACAGATAAGAAACTGAACGTGCTGCGCGCTTTTGAAGCAGGTTGGGGTGGCGTAGTATGGAAGACCTTAGGCAGCCAGATAAAAAACGTATCCTCCCGTTATTCCTCCGTAGACTACAACGGTAGTCGCGTAATGGGTTTTAACAATATTGAACTGATCAGCGATCGTCCTCTTGACCTCAACCTCAGGGAGATTGCAGAATGTGTCAGGCTCTTTCCTGACCGTGCAATGATCGTATCTCTCATGGCAGACAACAATCGCCAAAGCTGGCATGAACTGATCAAAAAAGTAGAAGATACCGGTGCTCATGGTTTAGAACTGAACTTCGGTTGTCCGCATGGTATGACAGAACGCGGTATGGGTGCCGCCGTCGGACAAGACCCTGACATTGCTGCCCGTGTTGTAGAATGGGTAATGGAGGCCGCTACTACGCCCGTTATCACCAAGCTGACACCCAACGTCCATTCCGTCGTGCCCACCGGTCGTGCAGCCGTAAATGCCGGTACGAATGCCTTGTCACTCATCAACACTATCCAGTCCGTCACCGGCGTGGACCTCGATACGTTCGTCCCCAATCCCAATGTCGGCGGACAATCCACCTTTGGCGGCTACTGCGGTCCTGCTGTAAAACCTATCGCCCTGAAGATGCTCACGACTATCAGCCAGGACGCTGTCACTGCTAAAGTGCCTATATCCGGTATCGGAGGCATCAGCACCTGGAAAGACGCCGCCGAGTTCATGCTCCTGGGGGCCACGACTGTACAGGTATGTACTGCTGCCATGCATTATGGCTTCCGCATCATCGAAGATCTCTGTGATGGCCTGAATAACTGGATGGATGAGAAAGGCTTCAAAACCATTGATGACTTCATCGGTCGCTCGGTACCTACACTCACCAACTGGGAAGAGCTGGACATCAATTATCATATCATCGCAAAAATTAACCAGGACAAGTGTATTCACTGTGGGCTGTGTTATATCAGCTGTGAAGACGGCTCACATCAGGCTATTAACCTGTCATACGGCAACCCATATAACACCTATACCGTCAAAGAAGAAGAATGTGTAGGTTGTAACCTATGCAAACTGGTATGCCCTGTAGATAATTGCATCACAATGGAGGAACACCGAAAAGGTGACGAATACCTCAACTGGAAAGAATTTCAGCGTAGGGGTCTTCCATTGAATGATCATTGATGCCCGGCTAACGAACCTGCTCTATATCAATGGTCTTATAAAACGCGAACGGAACAAAACATCAATCGCCCGCCTACGGCGCGGCGCCTTATTTGTTTACTGGATGGCAACCCGGGATGTAAAATCCGCGAATTACGATTCCCGCGGAAATTGTATCCCACAAATTCATTTTTATTACTATTTTTAACCGTGAACCATCACCCCTATACGAATTAAAACCCGGGACACATCTGACAATCAGATACCTATATTCGAATAAATAATCTACAAAAAGGAAAAATGAAACTTTGGACAAACGAACCAAGTAAACAGGAAGCTGAAGCATTAATCACTGAATATTTCCAACTCCTGCAAAACGGAAAATTAAACGAAGCAAACGACATGATCGGTGGTGCATACGACGATTGGTTAGACGCTATTTTCGTAGTGTGGGAGGACCATTACCTGATCCATGAAATCCCTAAGGATTCATCTTTTGAAGGTAAGGAATGGCTGAATGACCTGACCTGGTTAAAAGACCTGACTATTAAACCAGAAATGGAATGGATCAACGACAGCTATGTATGGGCTGATTTCATTTACCGTGGAGAACCATCTGGTTATGTAGGCGAATTCAGTATTCAGAAAACTGACGACGGTTACACCGTAAGACGTGAGATGTTTAAAATGGCATAATAAAAACCGGAGATAATCTCTCCGGTTTTTAACACTCAAATATTTACACAACATTCCCCATCAACGGATCTGTATGACTAACCTTCCCCGTCTCCACATGGCCTGCAAATCCCTCAAACATATCTGTTCCCGGCACACTGACAGTATAATCATACCACTGATGACTTCTGGCTAAATTTAGCACAACCTTCACCGTTTCCTGCGGAGCTATTGTGCGCGTTACAGCGCCATTCTTATAACTGTTGTCTTTTATCTCAACAGTGTATGCTTTAACATCATAGTTAGTGATGCTAACGATGATGTTGCCGCTCAACTCTGCCGCATTCTTTTTACTCTTTTCATAAAGCGTTTCTATCTTTATTTGCGGATTATTCCTGTCGCCTGCAAACTCACGATAGAAGCCATTAGGGGCATATACCCTCAGGTTATATCGACCCTTATCAAAATCATTCAGTGCCCATTCGTCCACAAGCGTATCTCCAGGAGCTGCGGCGTATTGCCATGTACGTAATGTTTCCATTTTGTAAGGCTGCATGGCATATACCATAAAAGGAGCACCTGCAGCACGTTCACCGAAAGCAGTCTTCGCCGCTTTAAAGCTGATGCCGTAGCTGTTCTTCTCTTTATTGAATTGCCCATTTACCAGCAGCTCATAAGGCGCAGCACAAGCCTGCCGCGTACCTTTTTCCTGTTTAGGGAAGTACGGCGACCGTAGATGATCTTTATTGATCTGCTCAATCTCCGATTCAGTCAGCGCCTTGAAGTTATCAGGCGCCTGCTTGAACTTTGCATTATATATCTTTTCGATAAACGCCTGTTTCTGCAGGAACTGCGGACTTTCAATCTGCTCTCCGTTATACGGCCTGAATGCAGAAGTCAGATCTCCGCAGATAGTTCTTCTCCACTGTGTGATGTTTTCTTCCTTCACCTGTTTGTTAAACTTCTTCGCGATAAAGTTTTCCAGGAATTGCAGAGAGGATGTATGATCAAACAGTTCTGAACAAACATACCCGCCTCTCGTCCACGGAGATGCGATGATCATTGGCACCCGGTAACCCAGGCCAATAGAGCTCTCCCTGATCCTGTCCGGATTAGCGGAAGGATTGGTCTGCTGCGCTTTCGTTGCAAAATCCATCCTGGGATCTATGCCGGATGATACCTTGCCGGTATTCTCTTTATAAGGATTGGGAACTGCGTACGGCACCACATGATCAAAGAAACCATCATTCTCATCATAGGTAAGTACAAAGATCGTTTTCTTCCATACCTCCGGATTCTGCAACAGGATCTCCATCACTTCATTCACATACCAGGGACCAAACCAGGGCTCTCCCGGATGGTCTGAGAAATTGGCGGGCGACATCAGCCAGGACACTGTTGGCAGCGTACCGTTTTTCACATCTTCCCTGAACTGGTGAAGGACGTCTCCTTTAGGCACATTCAGTTCTCTGCCGGCACCATCATCCTCATATTTGATAGTAGTCAGCTCATGGTAATGCGGATCGTTTTTATTTACCGTAAAGGCATTGGCATTTAGTTGCCTTTCTGCTTGAGGAAGGTTATTGTACGCCTCCATAGTATACTGCCGCTTATCTTCTTCTATTTTCGCCAGCACCTTCTTTGCTGCCGCCAGCTTGAGGCTGATGGCATCTGATGCAGGCTCTTTTTCCAGGCGTTCTATCTCTTTGAGGATATTAGCTTTCTTGAGATTAAGATTGGCAATACTACCCGGGTGTAAGCGGATATTGAATTGCTTGTAATACTCCAGTATGTTACAGCCGAAGTTGCTGAGCCAGTCATTCTCTTCTCCGTTCAGGCCAAATCCCATGGTCACCTCGTTCTGGTATACTTTCCAGGAAATGCCGTTCTCTTCCAGGCGCTCAGGATATGTTTTCCATGTCAGTTCCGGAGTGGCATAGTTGGTGATATTCCACAGATGCGCGATACCCGCCGGTTCATTCTTTTCACGTACAGTACCGGTCATCCAGTAATAACGGTTTGGATGTGTACCGGTAATGCTGGAACAAAAGTTCTGATCACAGATCGTAAAAGCATCCGCCAGCGAGTAATAGAACGGAAAATCCGCACGATCACAATATCCCATTGTCAGCGGTACATGCGCATATTCCTTCCTGGAAGTCTTCTTCACATCCAGCCAGCGATCGTATTTGCCTTCATTGCGTGCATCCGTCTGATCCGACCAGCCATGCGGTGTAGATCCCATCCAGGGTACTTTGGTGTCCATGGCATTCAGGCGGAAAGGCGCATAGGTCTGGCCTTCCTTGTTGGATTGCAGCCATACCTTGTTGCTGTTGCTCTGGCGGATAGCCCTTGGATCGTTAAATCCTCTGACGCCCTGCATTGTACCAAACAGGTGATCAAAGGAGCGGTTCTCCTGCATGAGGAATACAACATGTTCAGCATCATAAAAGGTGCTGCCCGGCTCCGGGTTAATAGCCAATGCACGCTGTATGGCTGGTGGCATTGTACTGGCAATAGCGGCGCTGCCTGACAATAGCGCTGCCTTTTTTAGAAAATCTCTGCGGGTATCCATATGCTTATACTTGATATTACTATTCGAAAAGATAGTGGGCTTCCGGTTCTCCTGTTCCTGACCAGGAGGTGGGCGAAGTTAAAAATAGCAATGCGAAAGGTCAACCCTTTGTATTTTAAATCTATTTAAAGTTTTCCAGCGGAGTATTTTGCTGATGTCAGTGGGCTTCTTTGTTTGTATAAACGGATTTGTGAACCAGCGGGAATATTTTCTGCGATCAGCATTTCAATAGCATTGGTCATTTGTGATAGGCGTTATTTGTAATGAAAGATAAGGCTGGTTAATTACCTTTGTTCCCGGCATTTAAAACGATCCCCACCTTTGGGGATTTTAATATCGCATTAGTTGACAGACATTTGCATATGAATAGCCATGTTAAATGTCTAGGTTTAAGTGAAGATCTGATGGGGGATCTTTCCGCTTAATGGTCGTCCCGGTTCAAACGGGACGACTTTTTATTGAATTACCATTATCCAATCATAAACGATATGACACAAGCATTTAATTACAGCAGGACCGGAGCATTACTGATGCTTATACTGTTCGGATCACTCTCTTCCTTACAGGCACAAAAACAAATCAGTGGAAGTAAAAATACCACCACCGCTAAAAAGTCGTCCAGGTATTGGAGAAGCAGAAGACTATCCGTGCCCACTGACTTCACGTTTAACACGCTTTTCCAATACGGTGTTGCCGATGCCTTTATCGGAGGCGTATTCGATGGCAATTACACCTGGCGCGAGTTAAAGGAACAGGGCGACTTCGGCCTGGGTGCTCCGGATCAGCTGGACGGTGAGCTGACCATCTGCGATGGGAAAGGCTATCAGACACTATCCACCGGTAAAACTATACAGGTAACAGACAGCTTTAAGACCTCGCTGGCTTTCGTTACCTTCTTCAGGGCAGATACTACTTTCGTGATCAGTGGTACCCAGGATAATACAGCCGCTTTTAAACAGATCGATAACTATGTGAAAAAGAAGAACGGCATGTACGCCATCAGGATCTCCGGCAGCTTTAATCAGCTGAAAACAAGGGCATTTCCCCCTCCGAAGCAGCCTTATGCGCCGCTGGCCACTTTGCTGAATACCCAGCAATTCTTTGATATAAAAAATACGAAAGGTGTGCTGATTGGGTATAAGCTGCCGACCTATATCAACGGTATCAGTATAGAAGGATACCATTTTCATTTCCTGTCAGACGACCGTACCCAGGGAGGACATATGCTGAACTTCTCAGGTAACGATCTGAAAGTAGAAGTGGCGGAACTGAGGGATTTCCATATGACGGTTCCGGACGATGGTTCCTTTATGAACTACGAGTTTAAAAAGAAGCAGAATATTGATCTGGAGAAAGTGGAGAAGGGGCATTAAGCCCCTTTTTTTATGCCCGGAAGGTACCTATCGAAATATTTAGCTCGATCAATAAATATCCTATATTTGCCGCGGAAATTACATTATAACCAGGCAGTGGATGAGCATATCTGCTGCTATACCACCAAATTGCATCATTGTACACAACGCAAAACAAGGTATCATGAGTACTCAAACAGAAAACATTGCAATAGCACAGACTAAACAGATCATCTCACAGCTCCTGACCACCTGGAACACAAATACCAACCGGGTCACCGCTTTCTTCAACAAATATGAAGATGATTTTTACCTGCAGGAAGTAGCGCCGGGTCGTAGCAGGGCCATATACCTGTTGGGCCACCTGGTGGCATCAAATGATGGTTTGCTGTCATTATTCGGCATCAGTGAAAAATTGTATCCACAGCTGGAGGAGCTGTTCCTTACCAACCCGGACAAAGCTTTTAATGAATATCCATCACCGGCGGAATTAAGAGAATACTGGAAGAAAGTGAGCAGTACACTGGCAGATCATTTCAGCAAAATGGAACCATCAGATTGGTTGTCCAGGCATACGAAGGTATCAGAAGAAGACTTTGCCAAAGAGCCTCACCGGAATAAGTTGAATGTACTGGTTAGCCGTGCTGGACATATCAGCTATCATATGGGGCAGTTGGTCTTCCTGGAGAAGAAAGAGCCTGCTTTTTAAGCGCATTATTCCCTGCTCATTGTGCTACCTTCGGGTGATGCAATGAGCAGGAAATTACCTTCTTTTTTTATTGTTTTGCTAACCACAATGGCTTTGCCTGTTGTACTTTCTTATACACCTTGCAAGTGGCATCATGAGCGCCCGGCAGACAGCCAATACTCATCAGGAATTCATTCACTATTTCCCCGCCTGTAAACTTAAATGTCTTCTTAAAGATCTTCACCCATTCCTCTTTTGTTTTTGGATGATGGAACGTTATCCATTTCTCAAAAGAACCATGTTCTTTTTGCAGCTGCAGGATGGTTTTGGCGTTTTCTATTGCCGCATTGATCTTTAAACGGTTTCTGATGATGCCGGGATCTGCCATCAATCTTTCCCTGTCAGCCTCCGTATAGGCGGCTACCTTTTTGATATTGAAATTGTGATATGCCTTCCTGAAACTGGCTTCCTTTCTCAGAATGGTTTCCCAGCTCAATCCTGCCTGATTGATTTCCATTATCAGGCGACAGAATAATTCGTTGTCGTCATGAATGGGAAAGCCGTAGTGCTGGTCGTGGTAAATTTGGTGTATCGCCTTTTTTTCTTCAGACATGAACTCGATCGCGGTGCAATATGACATATATGATCCTTCTAAAGTTTATATGGATTTTAAATGATGTGCTGTATGTGATAACAGACATCCGTTGTCTTGCTGACAGAAATTTTATGCCAAGATAGTCAAATTAGGCTTTACTATAGATCGTTTTGAGGGTTCTGAAGAATTTCATATTGCAAAGTTGGCAGGAGGGAGGATATTGCCAAAAGCAACCTGGATAAAATGTAGCCCGGACCACAGTAGTTAAATGCCGGAATATATATTTGACAGAACCTATTATGTACTGTTTATCTCATACCCGTTACCGATGAAAAGAATTTTTTTGTTAGCCGTAATTTGCCTGATAGGTATACAATCGTCAAAGGCGCAACGTCTCATGCACGCCGTAGGCGGCGGTTTTTTCGGAAGACCTTCGAATGCATTGTATGATGCTGGCGGTTTGTCATGGACCTATTCTCCCCGCTACAGTTTTGCGGAAAAAAAGAGAACCTCACTATCTATAGGTATTCCATTGACTGCTGGTATTGCTAATGTATTTGATGATCTGTCTGAAGGTAAGAATCGTCCGAATACGCGTGGCTACATGATCACTGTTCCCCTGATGTTCAATTTTAACATTGGCGCGGGTTCTGCCCGTAGCTGTAAAGAAAAATACGGCTACTTCGTTGGGGCAGGTTATGCTTATCAGGTTGGTTCTGTGTATGAAGCCTGGCCTGACAGACCGGGATATGATTTTAGTGAGCCCCATACCAGAAGCACTACGGGACCGGCCTTCAACATTGGTGGCCGTATAGCCTTGGGGCGGGAAAGAAAGCATATCATGGAGGTAAGAGCTTTATTTATGGCAGGGATCACGTCATATAAGTTTGGCCTTAATGAGTTTGCCTGGCTGATTTACTTTTAACCCCGGTTTCCTCTAGCCGCCCCGCAATTACTTCACATTCAGTTAACATTGAACTCGTATATTACTATCATAGCACTGGTGTTTGCATGAAATATAGCCTTTGTTTTTTCCTCATCCTATTGCTCTCCTGCAGCAATAAGCAGAAAGCTGTTAAAGTAAAAGGCTCTGACACAGAAGTAAACCTTGCCGTGGTCTTAGCCGAGCACTTTTACAAACTTAACAGACATTACCGCCTTGCCATCTCCGGTGGAGGTTCGGGCTTAGGTATTGCCTCCCTGTTAAATAACGAGGCAGATATGGCCAACTCCAGCAGGCCTCTCACGGCAGAGGAAAAAGCATTATTCGAGAAACGGGGTATTGCCCTGAAAACGGTCGTGTTTGCGGAAGATGCCACTGCCTTTATTGTACATAAAAACTTCCCTGTCGATTCCATCAGCGTGGATGCGTTGGCTGCCTTATTAAGCGGTAAATCCAAAACCTGGCAGCAGATAACGGGCAAACCAGTGCCTGTAAATATCTATGGCAGGCAAAGCAATTCCGGTACCTATTCTTTTGTACAAAAGAAGCTAGGTATTCAGTTCAGCACGGAAGCTAAGGAAATGAACGGGAATGCGCAGATCATGGAAGGAATCAAGACGGATGAGTCAGGAATAGGATATGTGGGCGCAGGATATATTATGCACGACAATGGAAAACAAGGTGTAAAGGTGCTGCGGGTCATCGATAGTGCCGGCAGACAGGCTATTTCTCCTTTAGATGCCAAAGCTATCACAGAAGGCCGCTATTTCTTCCAGCGTCCCTTGTATCAGTTCGTCAGAAGCAGTTCCTGGGGAAAAGTGGTACCATTTATCAACTTTGAGAAAAGTCCCGAAGGCCAACAGATCATCCGAAACTCAGGGTATTATATCATTGATTAAAGCAAGCCTAATGAAGTTAGCCGCTAGAGAAAGATTAGACAAGCTGGTAAAGTTGGTCTTCCGGACCACGGGTTTACTAGTGATTATGATCCTGGGAGGCATTCTGGTAATGTTGCTCTGGAACACCTTCGCCTTTTTCCTACACGTAAAACCGGTTGATTTTGTCACGGGTACACAATGGAACCCTGTTGGCCATAAGGCACGTTATGGGATGCTACCTTTGCTCGTCAGCACTGCGCTCGTGACCCTGGGAGCTATGGCCATTGCCATTCCGCTCGGGATTGGTACAGCCGCTTTTATTTCTGAGTATGCAGGAAAGAAATTGAGGAACATATTAAAACCGCTGATTGAAATGCTTGCGGCGGTACCTTCTGTAGCGATCGGCTTTTTAGGTATCGTGATCGTAGGTCCTGGCATTGCCAGTATCACCAATCAGGCCAACGGATTGAATGCACTGAATGGGGCTATACTCCTGGCTATTATGGCCTTGCCTACCATTATTACAGTAACGGAAGATGCATTACAGGCATTACCACAAACATATCGTGAAGCCAGTTATGGTGTAGGCGCCAGCAGATGGCAAACAGTGCGTAAAGTAGTAATACCCGCCGCAGCACCGGGGATTATTGCTGCCGTTATGTTAGGTGCAGGACGCGCCATTGGCGAAACAATGACGGTATTAATGGCCACAGGCAATGCATCCGCTTTTCCCAAAGGATTCTTTCACTCGGTACGTACCATCACCGCTACCATTGCTATTGAAATGGGAGAGGTGCCTTATCAGACTACACACTATTATGCATTGTTTGCCATCGCAGCAGTATTATTCCTGATAACGCTGCTGGTGAATCTGGCTGGTGAATATTTTGTAAACCGTTATAGAAAATACCAGGTTGCATGATGAAGAAGTTATCACCCGTCATAGAATGGTTTACACTCCTGTTTTGTACAGGTACCGTGCTGTCTTTCCTGGTAGTGATCCTGTACGACCTGGTTGTAAAAGGCTGGTCTACCTTATCCTGGCGGTTCATTACGGCACTGCCTACGCAGGGGATGACCAGGGGAGGTATTTTACCTGCCATCACAGGTACCATTACACTTACGCTGGTCACGGCTTTGGTGGCGGTACCACTGGGCATTGGTTGCGCCGTTTACCTGAATGAATATGCACCGGACAACTGGATGACGAGACTGATCAGGGGCTCTATCCGTAATTTGTCTGGCGTACCATCTATTATCTACGGACTGTTCGGCCTTGCTTTGTTTGTACAGGGTATGGGCATGGGCACTTCGATGATAGCAGCAGGACTAACCCTCGGACTTTTATCTCTTCCCTACATTATTTCCACGACAGAAGAAGCATTGCGACGCATTCCTGCCAGCACGCGTGAAGCTGCGTTGGGAATAGGCGCCACGCAGTTTGAATCTATCCGCGATGTAGTATTACCATCTGCTTTACCCGGCATCTTAACCGGTGTGGTATTGACCTTATCCAGGGCTGCCGGAGAAACAGCACCGATACTGTTTACCGGAGTAGCTTTTTATATTACCGGTTCTTCAGGGTTCCTTAACCAGGAATTTATGGCACTGCCTTACCATCTGTACATGTTGTCAACCCAGCACCAGTCAATAGAAGAGGTGCGGCCGCTGGCATATGGAACAGCGCTGGTACTGATAATAGTGGTGTTCCTGCTCAACTTAACTGCATTTTATATTCGTTATAAACATAGCAACAATGACTGAGGATGTAGCAATAATGATCAAAGAGAAAACAAAGCTGTCGGCAGCCGGTGTTAATCTCTGGTTTGGCAACAAACACGTATTGAAGAATGTTGGCGTTAGTTTTTCGGAGAAGAAAGTAACAGCGCTGATCGGTCCTTCCGGTTGTGGTAAGAGTACGTTGTTACGCTGTTTTAATCGCATGCATGACCTCGCGCCGGACGTCAGAATAGAAGGGAAACTGGCACTGGAAAAACAAGATCTCTACGATCGCGCCATCTCTGTAACACAGGTGCGCAAGAGAATAGGCATGGTATTTCAGAAAGCGAATCCTTTCCCGAAAAGTATCTATGAAAATATTAATTACGGTCTGAAGATCAATGACGTACCTGCAGGCGAAAGGCAAGGCATCATTGAAAACGCCCTGAAAGAAAGCTTCCTCTGGGATGAAGTAAAAGATGATCTGAAAAAGCCTGCCACCCGCCTATCCGGTGGTCAGCAGCAAAGGTTATGTATCGCGCGGACAGTAGCATTGCGTCCGGAAGTAATCCTGATGGATGAGCCTTGTTCTGCTTTAGATCCTATTAGTACTAGCAAAGTAGAAGAGCTGATTGAAAAACTGCGTGAGCAATATACCATTGTAATCGTGACACACAATATGCAGCAGGCACAGCGTGTTGCAGACAGTACTATTTTTATGTATTTGGGAGAAGTAGTGGAAGCAGGAAACACCAGTGATATCTTCAATAATCCGCAGAAAGAACTAACTGCCAATTATGTGAGAGGGCATTTCGGATGACGATCTCATACAGAAAATCCTGCCGGATAAATTAAAATCTGGCAGAGCCACTGATATTAATAATACTACAACTACTGAAATGGCAGCGGTCTTACAAAGCTCCTGTAGTAGTCAACATCAATCTCTTCGAGATCCTTCGCTGCTTTATACTCCGGATACTCTTTATTAGATGCATACTTCACTGCCTGCATAAACTGATCGACATAAGCCTGGTTCTTTTTAGCCGGCGTCTTTGCCTGATCAATGATGTCAGAAGCAGAAAGCATCGTTGTTTCCAGGTAGAGGATCTTGTCTTTTTTCCTGCTGGTATAAAATCCGAGGAAGCAGTGATCATGTGTCAGTACCATCACGGTAGAGATATGAATGGCCCTTAGCAGGGAAGCAAATACCACTGTGCCATCCACGCAATTCGCCTGGTTTGTTTTCATGGAATTGTCGAAGGTACGTACCGCCTGACTGACTAAAGCGTCGGTGCTGTTGGTGGATGTCGTGGTCACGCTGCTATATTGAAAACCTCTGTCATGTAGCACTTTCCAGATGGCAGCTACCTGCAGGATGGTATTGACATCATCACCCTGGTATCCACTGATGGAAGAGATCAGTTTTGTATTCAAGGCTTGTTTTAATATTTTATCGATCTCCGGATGTTGCTCCTGGATGAAGGCAGTAAACAGAAAGTCGAAGTTCTGTTCATGATAGCGATAAATGCAGTCATTAATGCTACGCATAAATAAGGGCATTGATTTTTCTGCTTTATTGCCATCTTCGTCATAAATTCTGAAGATGATATTGATTGGAGAACTCGACACTTGTTTTGCCAGCGTTGACATATTCCATGGAACGTTTGGCATGAAGTACACCTCCTGGCCTGCCTGCTGAAACATAAAGTCTCCGCTCACCTTATCGAAGTATGATTTATCAACGCTTTCAATTTCCCATTTTACAGGGATGTAGGAGTTGTTACTGATGAATCTGAACCCTAAAGCACTGCTCTTTACAGAGTTCATGAAGGCGTTATCAATATTGCCATTATAATTGGCCATACTGATCACCATAGAAGGGAAGATCTGTCCGTCGAAATAGGCAATAGGCTCCCATCTGAAATTGGTGAAATCACCCTTTTTATATTTGGGTTTTGTCGTCTGATCGGCAGGCACGGAAGGTTGTGGCGTATTACTCTTCACAACCTTTACAGATTTATTAAACTGCGCTGTGGTTCTCTTGGTCGCATCTATGAATCCCCCGAGAGTCCTCATTGTTTCTGTACCACTTTTGAGCATGTCATTGGCATCTTTCAATACTTTCGGGAGTTGGGCATAGAGGGGAGAAGAGAACGTCAGTATAATGGCAAGCAGGAAATATTGCTTCGCTCTCAACAGGTAAAATTGTCTGGTTTGCATCTTAATAGTTTTTGAACGTGTGGAACTACGTTTTGTAGTGTCAAAATGAGGTGGAATTTGTATATGGGGATTTGGCTGCAATAGTCAAAGGCACGATCGGGGGGGCCTGGCATTAGGCTCTCCCTTATCTTCCGTTAACAAAGTTATCTTATAGTTTTTGCTCAATTGGTTAATGAACTGTTAACCAATTAGTAATGGGGCTATTACTGCATATTGACTGCGGATATAATATGATGAATATAACTGTTACATCTCCCATCTGCGCCATGAGGCAACATTCCACCGGCGAATCAATGAAGAGTTCCTATATTTAGTCCATGCAAAGAAAAACTGTTCTCCTGCTTGGTGCTAATTCGGATGTGGCAAAGGCTGCTATACTGCGGTATGCAGCCAAAGGTCATCAGGTGATAGCTGCCTCGCGGAGCACCGATGCGCTTTATGCGCTTGTTGACCAGCATCCATCGTTTAAAGACCGGGTAACGGTGCTTTATTTTGATGCAGCAGATTTCGACAGTCATGCAGGTTTTTATGAGCAGCTGCCACAGAAACCCCATATTGTAGTGTACGCCGCCGGTTATCTCAGAAATAATGAAGAGGCCCTGCTGGACTTTCCGGGTAGTTTCCGGATGATGCAGGTACACTATGCCGGCGCTGTATCCATTCTGAATATCATTGCCATGGACAGGGAGAATGCACGTCTCGAGCGAATTGTAGGACTATCGTCCCTTTCCGGCGTACGGGGTAGGAAAAGCAATTTTATCTATGGAAGCACGAAGTCAGCCTTCACACAATACCTGGCCGGTTTGAGGCAGTACCTGTTCGGTAGACGGATCACGGTGAATGTGATCGTAGCCGGTTACATCCGTAGTAAGATGACTGCCGGACTGGACCTGCCGGAATCTCTGATGCTGGAGCCGGACTTTATCGCAAAGGCAGTGGTAGAAGCAGGCAACGGGTTCGTAATAGTACCGGGATTTAAATGGAAGATCATCTATACCGCACTGAAGTGGATGCCGGAACGCCTGGTGGCGAAGTTACCCTGACGCTCAGCACCGCATGCATAAGGAGTGGCAACCAGCTATGGCATAATATTTATGGAACTACTGCATGTGCGAAAGACAGGTGTGAGTACGGGAACATAGAAAATCATCCTAAATAGCTCAGTATGCAAAAGATATTCATGCTACTCGTCATGTGTTATCTGTGGCAGCCCGCCTTTTCCCAACATGAACACCACATGCCGGCGAAGAAAGACACAACAAAGCCCGGGTCGCAGATGAATATGGACGGCGATATGCATCACATGCAACATGGGGCTGGCATGAATATGCAGATGGATGTTCCCATGAGCCATGCTTTCTCACTAAACTTACCGATGAACAGAAACGGTTCTGGTACCGGATGGCTACCTGATGCATCGCCCATGTATGGATATATGATACATGCTAAAAAGTGGATGTATATGGTGCATGGCAGCATCTTCATCCGGTACAATGACCAGGACTTTACTGATAAAGGATCAAGAGGTGATTCAAAGTTTGATGCACCCTCCTGGTTCATGTTGATGGGACAGCGGAAAATAGGTCAGAAAGGCCTTTTTCATTTTAGTACCATGCTTTCTCTTGATCCAATTATAGAAGGAGGAAGAGGTTATCCGCTGTTATTTCAGACAGGGGAAAGTTATAAGGGACGACCCCTGATTGACCGCCAGCATCCGCACGATCTTTTTGATGAATTATCTGTAAGCTATTCTCATGCATTCTCCAGGAAAATAGACGCATTTATTTATGTCGCTTACCCGGGTGAACCTGCCCTGGGGCCAGTTACGTTTATGCACCGCCCTTCAGCGCTCGATAACCCTAATTCACCTATCTCACACCATTGGGTGGATGCTACTCATATTACTTTTGGCGTCGTAACGGTAGGTGTCCGGCTGGACAAGTTTAAACTGGAAGGTTCTTCCTTCACTGGCAGGGAACCAAATGAAGAACGGTACGGTTTCGACAAGCCAAAGTTTAATTCATGGAGCGGAAGACTTTCCTTTAATCCATCAGATAACTGGGCCTTACAGGTGTCTCATGGTTATCTGAAAAGTCCTGAGGAGTTGCATCCTGAAGAGAATGTTCATAAGACCACCGCTTCCGCTATATACAGTATTGATATGGGGAATGAAAACCGGATCAACGCAACAGTACTCTGGGGAATGAATAAAGAAAAGGAACACAAAGGCGAGAATGCCTTTATGGCGGAAGGTGCCTGGCGGAGAAATCGTTTAGCGGTGTATACGAGATATGAATTCACCGAAAAGTCCGGAGAAGAGCTGGTACTGGAACCGATGTTTGAAGCCCACGATAGGTTCAATATTCATGCACTTACATTGGGTGCTAACTATGATCTCTTCAGACTGTTGCATACGAGGGTAGCTGCTGGTGCACAATGGAGTATTTATCATGCGCCGGAGTCCCTTAATGCTTTATATGGTAAGAATCCTATGGCATTGGAAGTGTATTTGAGAATATATCCATCGCTGATGAGGATGGGAGGTAAAATGTAAAAAGCACTTGTATAATCAAAAACATTTACCTCACTATCGTCACCACACCCCTGAACAAAAACGTAGTCCCATCTTCACACACCGTCTCCATGGCATAAGCATAAGTTCCGATAGGCGCTATTTCATTCTTCCAGGTGCCATCCCAACCTGCTGCGGAGTTATTGATCTGGAAATGTGTTCTTTCGAACACCAGGCTGCCCCATCTGTCATAAATGCGCATCCACTTCACTTCTTTTACGCCGCGTCCTTTGGGATAGAACCAGTCATTCTTTCCATCCTTATTAGGTGTAATAGCATTAGGCATGAACACAGCGCCTTTGTCGCAGGTTATCTTAACGAACACTTCATCCGTAGCCTTACAGCCATAGCCGTTTTCTACTTCTACGGTATAGGTGGTGGATAGATTAGGTAAAGCTACTGGTGCGGGGCAGGTAGGACAACTCAGGTATTCTGATGGTGACCAGTTCCAGTTGATAATATCGGGGCTGCCCTGTCCGCGGAGTGTTACCGGGTCGCCCGCCATTGAGATACGGTCAGGCCCTGCGTCGATAGTAGGTGCTGGGTGTACACTTACCATCAGCGATGTATCATGTGTAAAGCAGTTGTCAGCGTCGTAACCGGTCACCTCGTAGGTATAGTCGCCTGTCGCTTTGATAGTAGCGTGTGGGTAGGGATTGTTAACATTATCGAGTCCTTCTCCTTTCCATACATAACGATCTGCACCGGATGCCCATAGCGGCAGTACCTGTCCGAGACATAGTATCGTATCGGGTGTAGCCTGTATCCTGAATGGCAGTGCCACACGGATGCTCACATCATCGGTATTGGTACAGTTGTTATCGTCGGTCACAGTCACCTGGTAGGTAGTGCTTACATCAGGGGCAGCGACGGGATCTGGTGCCTGCGGATTGCTCAGGCCCAAGGCAGGCGACCATTGATAAGTAGTTCCCCCACCGGCACTCAGCGTAGTGCTCTTGCCCAGACATATAAAGTCAGCCCCCGCTGTAGCATTGATCACAGGCTTAGGCAGTACAGTAATATCGTGCCGTGCCGTATCGCTACAGCCATCGGTGCTGACAACGGTAAGCACCACTTCCGCGGGACCAGTTTTACTGTACGTCTGATCGGGAGCCTGCTGTACATTGCCGGTTGTGCCATTGCCAAAATCCCATTTCCAGGCGACGTCATTCACCTTACTCACCGTTCCACTGAAGCTTACAGGCGCATCCTGACAGGCTTGTGGTGGGCCACTGATAGCTAATACCGGTTTCGGGTAGGCATGTACTGTTTTGCTTACCGTTTCTGTACAGCCATAAGCGGTGGTGGTAGTAAGGGTGAAATTATATTCCTTTGTTTTATCCAGGTAGAAACGGGGAGTAGCAGTGGTATCATTCTCCGCCGTTAAGCCGGATTCATATGTCCATTTGTATTTCGCTTCTTTTTTCAGCTCGTCAATGGAGTAACTGTTGAATTTAGGTGTAAAGGTGATCCAGCCTTCATCACACACAAAGGCCGGCTCAGGCGTCAGCGCTACCTCCAGTTTATCTATGACGATAGGATCCTGGAGGAAAGCAGTACCCTTACAACCTGCCTGGTCTGAGAGGATGAGGCGCGGTTTGTAAATACCCGGTTCTTTGAAGGTATGCTTGATAGTAGAATCCGTTGTTTCCAACACATTACCATCTGTAAAGTCCCATGCAAAATTAACAACAGCGTTTGCCTTTACCTGGAACTCAATCTCTTTGGTGAGACATCCGCCGTCAGATGAAGTCAGGATCGCAGCAAAAGGTCCTTTTACCACTACTTCCTCTTCATACTCGTCTTCTGTATCGGCATCGCCTGTCACCTTCAGTTTCACTTTATACTTGCCAGCATAGGTATATGTGTGAGAGGGATTGTCGAGGGTGGAAAAGCTACCATCGCCAAAATCCCAATAGGAAGTGCCGTAGTTAATGGATTTATTGTTGAAACGGGCTATTACCGGCGGACAACCACTGTTATTCACAAACGCGGTAGTGTATGTAAAGGCCGCACCAACACTCGATACCTTGATCTTTTTCTCGGTGCTGTCCGAACAGCCGTTGTCATCCTTTACCAGCAGTTTTATGTTATATATGCCTTTATCGGGATAGACCTTATACGGACTGGACTCCGTGGAGGAAGTGTTATCGCCGAAGTCCCAGAAGTAAGTAGCAGCGCCGCCTGTTTCGGAGGTGTAGTTATAGAACGATACACCAGTGCCTGGTGGTACCAGCGTAGCACTGGGTACAAAATCTGCATTGGGACCGTTCACCTGTAGGTAGTTACCGTTAGCTGTACTGGTACAGCCATCCTGGTCTGTCACCTTCAGCTTTGGATAGTAATAGCCAGACTTGCTGTAAGTATGTTTGAAAGGTGGAGCCGTAAATACCTGCGCAGCGGTGCCATCGCCGAAATCCCATGACCAGCTCTTTATAGGCTTCCCTTTGGAAACGTCTGTCTGGTCAGTGAAGGTTAGCGGTGTACCCCGGCATTCGAGTACATCCGGTGATTGAAACTTAGCTACCGGCCCATGTACGTTCACCACAACCTTATTGCTGCTATCGGGGCATCCCTGCAGGTTATATGCTGCGTATTGGATGGTGTCCCTGCCGGGTTGCAGGTTGATAAAGGTAGCGCTCTTATAATCGGTATTCCAATTGAAAGGAGTGCCGTCTGAAGAGAACCACCCATATAACGTGTTATATATAGGCGCATCTATGGACGTTATTGTGGACGTGAGCGCTTCGTTGCCGCACAGCGTTGTTTTGTCGGTCGTAATGGTAATGGGCGTCGGCGCATACACATTAATGTTCAGGGAGTCAGTACTGGTACAGGTGCCGTCTGAAACAGTCAGTTTTGCCATGTACGTACCTGTCTGGGCATATTTGTGCTTAACAGGAGTTGTTTGTGTGGTATACGTATTCTCCTTCCCATCTCCCCAGTTCCATTTCCAGCTGGTAATAGTGCCAATAGAGCGGTCATCAAAGATCATCTCCGTCCGGTGATCACAGTCAATAGGCTGCCTGCTAAAACGTGGGAAAGGGTTTACAGCTGTGATATACGCCTTTTTGGTAACTGTTTCGGCACAACCATAGTTTGAAACGATCAGCGTTACTGTATAGGTACCAGGATCTCTATAGCTATGCACCGTATTCTGTCCGGAACTGTAGGTGCCATCTCCGAAACTCCATGACCAGGAAGTACCCACATTTGTGGTGCTGTTGAAATTTACCCAGTTATTGCCACAAATCTGGGGCGCCTCAGGTGATGAAAAATCAGGTATCGGTTTTTTACGTACCTGTATAACACCACCAGGATAGATGTTTACCGTTCCTTTACAACCATTGGTAGTCGTATAGGTCAGCTTTACCGGGTAGGTGCCTTCCTTATTATAGGTATGTGAAGGTGTAGCTTCTGTCGATTTGGTGCTGCCATCACCGAAATCCCATTCATAGGTGGCAATAGCGTCGCCATTGCTGATGGAGCTGGTAAAGGTCGGTGTCAATCCTTCGCAGCCCTCAGTAACACTTGCATACGCATAGATGTCTGTTTTTACTACGTCCAGGAAATGTTGAACGTCGCTGCTACAGCCAAAATTATTGCTAACAGTGAGCGTTACGCCATAATACCCCAGCTGATTGTAGGTGAAGGATGGATTTGGCAGGGTGGACGTTTGTCCGGAGCCAAAATCCCACTTCCAGCTGGTGGCGCCCGACGATTTATCGATCATTTTCACCGTGGCGGGTACATCACAAATGATTTTCTGATCGAAGTCAAATTCGGCCTGTGGTGCCGGATTGACTACAAAGTTCTTGGTCACCGATTTCTGACAAGCACCATAGTCTGCCGTCATGGTCACTGTTATAGTACCGGTGCCTGCCGGATAATAAGAAGCAATGTTATCATAGCCATAGACCTCACCTTTATCAACGCTCCAGGTAATGTTGCTTGGCTGCGGACTGGTGATGGCTGTAAGAGCGGCTCCACCGTTCTCGCAGACACTTGTGGGTACCTGTAAATCAACATTCTGGTTGGCCACATTGATATCTCCGGATGTTTGAGTAGCAGTACACCCTTTGTCACTGGTAACAGTGAGCTTTATCTTGTAGGCGCCTTTGGTCGTATAAGTATGCGGACCAGGGCTCGCACCTGAAGCGCTGCCGCCATCGCCGAAATCCCATTGATAGGTAAGGTTACCAGGACCCGTAGATGTATTGGTAACGGTCAGTGGGCTGGAAGTGGTGCACAGGAAGTTGCTCGACACGTTAAAGCCGGCAACCAGTGAGGCTGCAGCCTCCACAATATTGTTGATCTGTTTTGATGCCGTACAACCGTTACTATTGGTGACGGTAAGGGTAACGGTGGGCGACGAAACATTATTATAAGTATGTACAGCCGGATTGCTGGAACTAACAGCGCCATCACCAAAATCCCAGCTATAGGTAGAGATGGTGCCGTTTACCGGGTCCGATTTATCTGTGAAGGTAACGTCAAAGGGTATACAACCTTTCGCAGGACTGGCGGTAAAATCCGGTTTAGGCTTTTCCCATACGGTCACAGTCTTTTGTGCGGTACTTGTGTTGCCGGCAGCATCCTTCACAGTCAGCGTTACGGTATAAGTGCCAGGCGACGTATAGGAAGCGCTCGGACTTCGTTGTGTAGAGGTAAAACCATTACCGAAGTTCCACTGCCAGGAAACAGGGTTACCAGTAGAATTATCATTGAATTTGGTGATCAGACTTTCACAATCGCTTGCTTTGCTTGGGTTAAAATCCGCTTTTACCTGCGCATGAACAGTAACGCTTAGTAAAAGCATGGTAAAAAGTACGACATAGGTGAAAACAACGCCCCGGGTTGTTTTGATAATTGAGGACATATCTAAGAGTTGGCGCCGGAAATTTAAGCAAAAAATCTGATCCGGTTGTTAAGCGAATGTTATAGGGGCCTCGGTGATACCACCGATTTCAGGGCTTTAGGACTTTGGAGTGCATACCTGCAGGTTACAACGCATGTGAATATACTGTGTTATGTTGTTTTCGTGTAATATGAAAGCGCCGGACTTAGCGTTTATTATCTGCGTCCTGAAAGGTTCGACAGGGTGGTGATGATAAACAGAAACACAGACAGCATACAAATCAATAAGCCAGCATGATCACTGCTGGCTTATTGGGCTAATGTGAATATATTGGTGGTATTACAACCCTGTTGTAGTACACCAGAATGTGTTAGGGGGAATGGTCGCAGCCTGCATTTTCTTTTCTGCTGTTTCACTCAGTCTTGCGATCTTCATTTTACTGATGTTCAGTTTTTTCTTGTTTTTCTTTTTCATAAACGGTCATTTAGGAGGTAAAAAAATGCCTACTCTTTTCTGAAGGTTTTCAGCTATCCCTTGTTGGAAATTGATGAATTATAAGGAGTTTGTGGGTTTCTATTACAGGTCATATACAGGCTATGGCATCAGTTACGTATTACGGGTCTACCCTAATTTAGGGCTTTTATTTAATAGCACCTCGTTTTATTATATGATAATTATCTAGTAGCCGTTGTAAGGTGGTCGACTTTTTCCTGTATGTGCGACACGAATTTAATAGCGAGCGATCTCTTCCAGTAAGCGACTGCCTTTGCGGAATCGCGCGTCTCCCTGTAATAGTCGCCCATGCTGTCATAGGTGTTAAAACTCTTAGGGAAGTATTCAATATTGAGCTGGAAGAATAGTAGCGATTTTGCATAATTTATGCAACAAGGTCGACAGATTCCCGGATTCTCTGCTGAATATGTGATGTAACTATATTAAAAAGGGGCGGAAGAGTAGCCTGGAATATGCTGCTATTCCAGGCTATAACGTTTGGCCACTGTTGCAGAATGGTATTAGTATATACGTTATTAATGGGATTTCATCAGGTAACCAAACAGGCCATGTGATTCGTCAGCGGGACCTGCCGTAAAAAATAGCTGTTTAGGATCGGCCTTGGGAACATTATTTTCCAGTGCCCATAAACCTTCAATAGTAATAGGTTTGCCCCAGCTGCTTAATGGTCCTACAAACTTTCCGTTGTCATCATACATGTTGATGCGGCCATCACCAAAATTGCCGATTAAGATAGCATGATTAAGGTTGCAGAAAGGACTACCAGATTCCACCATTCCCCAGGGGGAGTTAAGCGCTCCTTTGGATGCAAAACGTTTTACAAGTACACCATCGGTGCGATAAATGTCTACATATCCATTACCTGGACCAGCATCATCATCTTTTTTTTCCGGTAGTTTCTGTTTAGCATAAGTAACAAATAGCTTATCACCTATCAGCCGGATATTGAAAGGTGCAAAACCGGGAGGGATAGCAGGATCATGGAATGGTTTGGTTGTAACGTACTGAAAGTTCTTATCAAAAACATCTATTGTTCCGCCTCTGAAATTAGCTGCATAGATGAAATTATTGCCGCCATCATTTGCCATTGTTAGCCCTTTATACAATGCATTCCACGGCGATCTGTCGGCTGCAATTACAGCCACGTTGCCGGTGCCGGGCCCCCAGGCAGCAAGTGTCCCATCTTCGGTTGCAAAGATGAACCGGCTGGCAGTTACGGTTTTTCCCCACATGATAGCAAAATCGGTCGTGCCATTAAATACAACACCTGTAGGCGCTCCTTTGCCCGTATTTCCCGGACCCGGAATAGTTACAGGAGGGCGTAGCGTAGCGCCTGTTTTATCATAAATTGTACTTAATCCCGGCTCATTCGACGACAGCCAGATAGGACCACTGGGTGCTGCTGCGATACCCCAGGCGTTCACAAGGTTGGGGTCAATCTGTGCAGCGCCATAACCAGTAACATCAGCAACAAGGTTGGTTTGCTGGTAATTATCCAGGATGAAGTCATGTGGATTCTTCTTGCATCCTGCAACAAGCATAAAGAGGGCACAGACGAGTGCAAATTCCTTTGTTAAAAGAATGTTCTTCTTTAAGGTAGATCGTTTTGACATTTTGTTGGCTTTTAAATGTGATAAAACGGTATATCAAGCTGTAACCAATCGCCACAAGGAGGTCGTGGAATAGTGCCATGCAATAGTATCAGTCTGTACAATAGAATAAATGAACCAGCAATTGGTGTAAACGGGAAATGGGGTATTGAACGCATACAGGAGAAGAACAACGGCATTGCCTGCTACATGAACAATCTTTTTACCGTATTGTAGTCATATTTCGTTGGCGTAGAGGAAAGCATTCTCCTCTGTCTTTTAAACACAAAAAGCAAAAAGTTGGTTGCGTCAAAGGTAGGTAATTCATTGGATTTAATGTTGTTATTCTATCAAAGAAAAAGCCGGAGATAGCTTTCTCCGGCTTTAAAAAAGCATTGAGGATGGTTAATTATTTATTTAAGGCACTCATAAACATTTCAGGATAGCGTGTACCCGATACACTTCCTATGGGTATATCCGCGTTAATGCGTTGTAGATCTTCTGCTGAAAGATGTACATTTTCCGCTGCTATATTTTCTTCCAGGTACTTTATTCGTTTAGTACCGGGAATAGTAATAATATCCTTACCCTGGGCCAGTACCCATGCAATGGCTAACTGAGAAGGTGTACAGCCTTTTTCCGCGGCCAGCATACTGATCTTTTCTACCAGTGTGAGATTCTTTTGAAAGTTTTCTCCCTGGAAACGTGGTAAGTGTGCCCTGCTTCCCTGCAGGTCTTCAGGGGTTCTGATCTCTCCACTAAGAAAGCCCCGGCTGAGAGGCGAGTATGCAACCAGTCCTATTCCGAGTGCACGGATCGTTGGAAGTACTTCCGCTTCAATGTCCCGGGTCCAGAGGGAGTACTCTATTTGCAACGCTGTAATGGTATGAACAGCAGCGGCTTTCCGGATAGTGTCTGCAGCTGCCTCGGAAAGGCCGATGTAACGAACGACGCCTTTCTGAACAAGATCGGCGAGTGCGCCTATACTATCTTCGATTGGTACATTCGGATCTATCCGCGCAAGTGTATAAAGATCTATATAGTCTGTTTTAAGGCGTTGAAGGCTAAAGAGCACCGCATTGCGGATATAATCAGGATGGCCATTTACCGGCCCGATCATTCTTGATCCGTTAGGCCCCGGGGCAAACAGCTGGCCTGTCTTTACAGAAAGGAATGCTTTGTCCCGTTTACCTTTTATGGCCTGTGAGATCAGTGCTTCATTATGCCCAGAGAGGTAATAGTCAGCCGTATCTAAAAAGTTATGTCCCAGTTCAAGCGCTCTCTCAATGGTGGCGATGGAGGTGTTATCATCGGATTGTCCATAGGCGCCTGACATCCCCATACACCCTAAACCTATCGCCGATACCAGCGGTCCGTTTATTCCTAATTGTCTGTTCATGATTCGTTTTTTATTTCATGAACAAAGTTCAGGAGACATCAAGAACAGGAGCCGGACAAAACATATTAATTCCCTGACAAATCCTGAACGAAGGTAGTGATCGTTTTGCCTGTTACTTTTTTGAACAAACGGGAAAAGTATTCAGGATCATTAAAGCCGAGATCGTAAGCTAGTTCCTTAATGGAGCTTTTGGAATAGTAGAGCTTGCGTTTCGCTTCAAGTATGAGGCGGTTAGTGATAAATTCTTTGGGAGATAATCCGGAATAGTGTTTTACAATATTATACAGGCTATTGGTATTGATGGCAAGCTTTTCAGCAATCTCTATAATAGTGGGATGGTCGGTCAGATGATTCTCTACGATCAGTTTAAACCGGATGTATTTGGATAAGTTGTCGTCTGCCAGGTATTTATCAGCAGAAAAATACGCGGCATTAATTTCAGTCAACAGGGTATTGAGATGAGCAAGGATGAGTTCCGGATTGGTATCCATTTTTCTCAATAATCCCAGTAGCATTCCAAAGATGGATTGCAGTCTTGCCGCGTCAGATGGGGTGAACGCGATTTTCTGATTGTTGAATGGGTTTATGAGAAAGGGATATTGCCTTGGCAGCAGCGACAAACACTCTTCATCAAACCCCAGTTTATAATAATTAGTTCCCTGTTTGGTAGCCGGAAGATGGTGGATCTGGTGGGGAAGAATAAAGAGTAGCTCGTTGTTCTTTACGTCGAATCTTTCAAGATCAACGCCATGGCTGGTGAGACCTTCTATCATAAAGAGGAAAAAGTAATGAGGTGTGCGGTGGGCAAGACCGGTGATACCGAGCGTTTCGGGAGAAAGATGGCCAAACGTCGGTGATACAAGGCGGATAGGTAGTTGCTTGTTTTGTTTAAAGTGCTGAAGAAATGGTCCGAGGCTTTGCATGACCTAAAAGTAGTCAAAATAGGCAGGATAATATATGCCGGAGAAAAGAAACGGGCCAGACAATTCTCCGGCCCGGTAGTGGTTAAATTTATAGATCATTTCAGAGAAACCGGAAAACCTGCTTCCTGTATTCCTCAAAATCATGTTCATTGGAAAAAGTCTGAAATTTCTCCCGGCTGCCGTTACTACTTTCTCTCATCAGTATGACGTCCATGCCTCCGACTATCGTTCGTTTTGCTTTTTCAAATATCAGCTCCAATTCCTGGCGGTCCTGGGTTAACTGTAATTCTTCGATACGATTCACTACAATTACAAAATCTTCCATTTCATTTATTTCGGGCAAATTTATAACAATATACCTGATTTCATAGCTGGCTTAGTTGTTGACGATGACAAGTGTGGAATGAATGGCTGATTGCCGCTTCTTTTTATTGAATATCCGTATGAAAAATAGTATACTTGACGCTGATACACCCCCTTCCAGGTGAAGACCGGAAAGTACCCCGACATGCCTGTTATGTACGATACCCGTAGCCTTTATCCCGAACTGGCAGATATGGAAGATATGTATGAGGAAACGGAACACTTGAAAAAGGGCTTAAAGAGCCGTTCTGTTGATCCGGTACATAGCATGAACGCTTATGTATTCAAACAGCATGATACGCCCGAAATGGAGGCTGTAAATGCGAAAAGAGGTAAACCGGAGGAATGGATGGTACTGTTGAGGGTAAGTTCGGATCATAAAACCGGTTTTCAGTTCTGGGACGCGGGGGAGATTTACTTTGTGATTCATAAGAGTGACCTGGAGAAGAAGAATTTCTCGAATGTATATTGTGGACTGGAGAGTAGTTGAGGTGTGGTTTGCCGTCTTGATACCGCTTTGATACCGTCTTAACAAGGTTTCATCTATGTTCATCTTACGTTCATCCCAGGTTCCAGAACGTAGGATGAACGTAAGATGAACCTAGGTGAAACCTTGTTTGTACGGGTTTTGTACCTTATTACATCGAAGATTCATCCCAGGCGCTCCGCTTCTTTCTTCACATCTCCCGATACAGTCATATTCAGCTTCTGGAGCTCCAATATCGTCGTATTACCTGTTTCCCGGTACATTGGTACAAAGCGCCGGTTGAACTGTATTTCTTCCCAGGTATAAGAGGTCCGTTTTAGTACAGAATTGGAGAATACATCGTCAAATCCCCGCACCGTTACATAGATCTCAACATCGGCTGTTTTTATATCCTCTTCGTTAAGGCCCAGCAGGGGACTGTCTGCATCAATGGCATGTACTACGGTCCAGTTCATAGGCAGGTTCTGGATACGACTGCGTTCCAGGGCCAGCTCGAAGAACCGGTATGCTGTCTTACCATCCTCTTGCACCAGTAAGGCGATGTTAGCCTGGACAGTCACATCAGTGAGGGTATGCATGTTTTTGTAGGAGGCAAAGCGGAACATCAGGCCCATTTTCTCCTTGTAAGGAGCTATTACGGCTATGTCACTGAATTTCAGGAAGGCTTTGGGCTTGGAAAAACGTCCATAGATCAAACCCGTGAAAACTGCGAGATAGAGGAAACCGTTCAGTGCTTCTACAGAGGCTACCAGGTTGGCGCCATCCCCGATGGGGTTCACACGCCCATAACCTACCGTGGTAAATGTCTCTGTGCTGAAGAAATAGATCTCTTTGAACACCTGCCACTCCGATGTACCTACGATGCCCTGGAACTGATGTGCACCAAGTGCCAGGTAGATCAACGTATACATCAGGTTAACAGATACGAAAAAGACGATGATGGCAAGGAAAAATTTCCAGCCAGGCAGGTTGAGCAAGGTATGATAAATACTCACACGTTCCCATACCGGTATGCCTTCCTTGCGCAGGTTAAAGGTGCCATCCCGGTTTATAAAGCGACCCACATAACTGTTGGAGTTGCTGCCAAAACCGGTGTCGTCATTGGCCCTGGAAAAGGGATTGATACGTAAAGCCATATAAGGGAAATCTTTATATGGCAAAGCTAAAGTTTAGATTTGATTTTTTCTCCTGCCTGGCCGGTTATATGTCAGTTGCCTGCTTTACGTGACTTATCAAAATCGCCTTTACCGGTGGTGAAATAAGAGAACAGACTTGTCTGGATCCAGTGCGTCCAGCCTTTTTCACAGTCCTTGTAACATTCAACATCCGGCGTAAGACCTTCATGTTTGAAATTCAGTTCTGTAATGCCATCACTCTCCCTGAGATCAAAAACCAATTTCGTATTGGCCCATTCCTTTTTATCGGAATACCAGGGCATATAACAATCTGTAACTAACCAGACCACCCTTTTGCCGGGGATCAGTTCTGTTACTGTAAAGTTGAAGAAGGCATCTTCCCCCATCCTGATTACAAACTTATCATCTTGTTTTTCGGAGTTTCCGCTAAAGGTAACTCCCCACCACCCTGGTAAATTGCTGATTTTTTTTGTGGCCTCACCTGCGCTGATCTTTGCCGCAATGCTGCTGTTGAAGTGATTGTTTTCCATGGTATTGCTTTTTTAAGCAAAGGTCGGATGATGGCAGTGGGAAGTATTGTACGAATCGGAACTAGCTCCGGAAATTCCTGGTACTGAGTTCGTTCATGCTGTTTTGTAGTTCAGTGGGAGTGGTGCCGGTAAAGCGCTTAAAGGCCCTGAGGAAGTGGGACTGGTCGTAATAATAGTGGTAGAGGTGTTGTTTTAAATGTTCGGGGGAGGCATCAGCCGAATAGGCCTGGTAGAAATGTTTGAAACGGACAATTTCTGCGAGGTTCTTAGCGCCGGTACCCAGATGCGCTGAGAATTTCCGGTGAAGCCAGCGGCTGCTATAACCGGTTTCCTTTTCAAGTTGTGCCACGGTGATCAGCCCCTGGGTTACTGTAATACGTTGGATACAATGGTCATAAATAGCATCAGCTGTAGATCTTTCGAGTTGTTTGAGGAGGAAGTTTTGCAGTAGCTGCAATTTCAGGGAGACATCTTCCGCGTCAGCTAATTGCGTGCGAAGTGCGCGTGTGAGGTTACTGCTCAGATCTGCCAGGTCTGCGATTTCGTTTTTGACTTCCGTATACTGTAAATGAAAGAAACGGTAGGCGCCGAGCGGATTGAATTCAATGATGATGGTTCCGGTCTGTGCATCCTCATAGGGATCCAGGGTGACTGGTGTGTCGATCAGGCCGGTCAGCGTCAGTTCATTTTCACGCTGCAGGAAAGGCTTGTTCCCCACATGAGCGGAAATGCCGTTGCGATAGGTCAGTGTTAATTTGAGATTTGTATTAGGAACAATCAACTTCTTTTCCTGTGCCGGAAGGCGGCCGCTGCTTTCGAATACCCATATCTTTGCGATATATGGGCTCAGCAGCGGATGCGGAGTGACCGGCATGAAGCGGAAGTCTGTCATTTGGGAAGCAGTTGTTAATGCTACTTTAAAGTTACGTTAAACGATGGATTTTGTCAGCAGATACTCCCTCTGAAAATAAGTGGCCATGACCGGTAAAAACTATGGCAGGGTAATCTTGTCGCCAACGTGGATAGTGCCACTTCCCTGAAACAACAGATTCTGACCAAAGTATATCTTCTGATTTTTCGCACGATAGGTACTGAGCGTTTTCAACGGCTCTTTTGCCTTTACACCACTTTCCTGATCGATGGTAGTAATGACGCAGCGGGCGCAGGGCTTTACACCGAAGAATTGTATATCTCCGATACTGAATTGTTGCATGTCGTCTTCCTGGAAAGGAAGTCCTCCTGTAAAAACAATATTCGGTCTGAATCGATTCATGGGTAAAGGTGAAGCCAGTCTGCTATTCAGATCATCAAGAGATGACTGCCCAATGATCAGCAATGGATATCCATCAGAAAGACTGGTAATTTCGTCATTGTGGGCATATTTCTGATCGACTTTTCTTTGTGTGCCGTCAGGCATATATACCAGCCTGCAGGACATCTCCAGCTGGCGACTAAACCAGGCATCCGCTTCATCGCTGACGCGCTGCGCTATACAGTTGTCATCCCACACAGATACCATCATAGTTTCTGATGTCTGCGGTTCAAAAGCGATCACGATAAGATCTGTTGTTTTCTTATTGGTGATGAGCAGATTTTCGTCCTGGATAGTGGCCTGTAACAATGCCATGGCAGGTATTTCCCGTTGAGAGAGAAAACGATTGTTGTCATCTATCAGCATCCATCTTCTATCGTATGTAAAACCACGATCGGTTAGTGTAGCCGATGGCAGGGAAAAGCCGCCTAATGACTTCACAGGATAAATATATAAGTCGCTAACAGTAAGCATAGGCCTAAAGGTACATAAAAAGTCAGTGTATCAGCATCCGATCCTGTAACTGCAATTAAAGATCATTCATCGATATCGTTTATGACGCCTTCTTCCTCCTCTGCCGGCTCCATGCCTGGTATTCCGTGCTCCTGCATCTGCGCCTGGCCCCAGAGGCTGATCATCTCAATGGAGGGGATAAGCTTGTTGCCATTTTGGGTGAGGGCGTATTCAACACGTGGGGGTACTTCCAGGTATACTTTTCGTGTGATCAGCGCATCCTCTTCCAGCTCACGCAATACCTGTGTGAGCATCTTGGGTGTAATACCCGATATGAGACGGCGTAGCTGTCCGTAACGCTTCACATCATTTCTCAAACACCATAAAATGCGGCCCTTGTATTTGCCACCGATACGTTGAAAAGCATAATCGACCGGGCATTTTGGCTGAGGCGTCACGTTTATTTTTGTCATTTACAAAATATTTTGGTGCTGAATATCAACAATAGTATACAGTTGGTACCTAGGCTACTAAAAGGTGCATACTTGACTCAAATATACTGACTGACCTAGATTTGTTGCCTAAATATTTTTTATGGAGACAATGCAAAAACAGTCTACTGCGTCATCCAGGGACAAGCAATCAGCCGGCATGAAAAGTTATCATGTGCAGTATGGCGGAGGCCTTGCATCACTTACTGTGAAAGAACACGCAATACCCCAGCCGGGACGGAAAGAGGTATTGGTACGCATACATGCCAACTCGCTTAGTTACCGCGACCTGATGATTCTCAGAGGCAATTATCCTTTGCCCGTGAAGCCGGATGTGGTGCCGGTATCTGATGGCGCCGGTGAGGTGGTGGCTATTGGCGAAGATGTTACACGTACCAAGCCGGGCGACCGTGTAATGGTGCAGATGTTCCCGCATTGGATCGATGGTCCTTTCGCCCTGGAACATGCAGCGCAGATAGGCGGTTCGCTGGATGGACTATTAACAGAATATGCGCTCGTAAGTGAAGATGCGATCGTACATATGCCTGCACATCTTTCGTACGAAGAAGCAGCCACTTTGCCCTGTGCTGCCCTTACTGCCTGGAATGCATTAACAGGAGGTAAGGCGCTGCAGACAGGTCAGACAGTATTAACACTGGGCTCAGGCGGTGTATCACTTTTTGCTATCCAGTTTGCGAAAATGATGGGCGCGCGAGTTATTGCCACTACATCCTCTGAAGAAAAAGCACAACGTTTAAAAGCAATGGGTGCAGATGAAGTGATCAACTATCGTATAACACCCGACTGGCATCGCGCTGTCCGGGAATTAACGAATGGCTACGGCGTAGATCAGATAGTGGAGGTGACAGGTGGTACGCTGGAGCAATCTATTCAGTCCATCGCCATCGAAGGACAGATCAACTTTGTGGGTCGTCTGGAGGCGGGTGCGCAAACCATCAATATCAATATGCTCTTCCAGAGTTGTGCATCTGTTCGTGTAGTGGCTGTGGGTAGTTGCGCGCAGTTCATTACTATGAATAAGGCGATTGAAGCAAATCAATTACGTCCTGTTATCGACAAGGTATTTTCCTTCGAAGAAGCTGCTACCGCTTTTGAATATCTGCAGGAAGGAAAGTATTTCGGTAAAATAGTGATCAGCCATTAATACCTGGGGAATGTTGGTGTAGAAAAATGGGTGTCCTGGATTTTCTCTGCCATTCAGCAAAGGCGACCTGGTAAACATAAGATCCGTTTGGGGGCTGTTGTGCGTACGTCTTACCTGTATAAATAACAGATAAGAGCAGCATAATAAATACTGTTTCATAGATATATTAGTGGTCAATAATAAACTACTCAGTGATACCTGATTTCAATGCAATCAGCAGCATCTCTTTTTGTTTGCCTTTCAGTTTGATCGAGCCTAAAGTTTGTGTAACGAAGTTGCCAGCCAGGCGTAAAGATGCCGCCAGATCGCCAGAGACGATCACCTCCTGATTGAATTCCCTGCGCATATTCTGTATGCGGGAAGTCGTGTTCAATACATCGCTGGAGTAGGTGATATCTCTTTTGATGATACCAGTTGCTTCAACTTGTAGGATGTCCTCCTGTTCATGAAGATTTTGCCTGCTCAAGATATCCCTTTTTCAGGTAAAATGGTACCGTCTGACGTTTGCAGAAAAGGCTGACCCTATGGCCAGCCCTTTTTGAATACAGTCCTGATGTATCAAATGCAATATTTAGTTCGCCGTAACACGGTATACGCTGTTCCCGGTATTGGATACAACATATACTTCTCCGCTTTCAGTTTCTCCGAAATCCACGATGCCTGTCGGAGAAAGTGTTTGCGTAGTAACAGTCCATCCGCTGGAACCATTGGGGACAATCTTATAAAAGATGCCGGAATAGAAATCGGCACTCAGGTAACAGCCCTGCAGGGCAGGGTAGGCGGTGCCCCTGTAAACGACTCCTCCTGTGATACTTGCTGCAGGATTTTGTGTAGCATAAGCATGCACCGGGAAGGTATAATTTGTTCCATTACATCCGGAGGAATTATAGACAGCATTACCTTCATAACAGCGCCAGCCGTAATTGGTGCCTGCGGTAACAGCGGCTGCACGGAAATTAATTTCCTCCCAGGAGTCCTGTCCTACATCGCCTATCCACATATCCTGCGTCGCTTTGTCAAAACTCCAGCGGTAAGGGTTACGTAGTCCGTATGCATATACTGCATTTGAAAAAGGGTTGCCCGGAGGAATAGTATAGTAGGGCGCAGTGGCAGAAGTATTGACGTTGAGACGTAATATTTTACCCAGCAACACAGCTGTGTTCTGCGCATTATTGGGAACGTCGCCTGCTCCGCCACCGTCACCGGTGGATAGATACAGGTAGCCATCCGTACCGAAGTGCAATTCTCCGCCGTTATGGTTTGCATTAGTGGGATGCGGAATGGTTAACACGATCACTTTTGATGCAGCATCCATGGTGTTCGGCGTACCGCTATTTACATGATACCTGGCCAGTTCAAGGTTGCCGGCTGTATTGGTATAATAGACGTATACAAACCCATTCGTTGCATAATTTGGGTGAAAGACCATACTGAGCAGCCCTCTTTCTCCGCTGGTGCTCAGGTTTGATACGGTGCCGAATACAGCAATAAAATTAAATGCAGAATCATACACTCTGATGGTACCAGCTTTCTGCGGAATAAAAATGCGTTTACTACCGTCGCCGGCGTTCACAAATTGCATAGGTGCATTTAAACCGGAAGAAATAACTGATGTCAGTGATATCTGAGGAGCGGCAGCCAGGGCCTTGGCTGGTGTCTTGTTTATCAGGTTATCTTCATCTGTTTTACAGCCTAGCATTAACGTTGTCATAATGGCTACGGACAACAGTTGTCGCGGAAATACACTTAATAGATTTTTCATACTTTGAGGGTTAAGATTGATAGTTAAAAAAGGGTTCGCATCAGGACTGATTCATGATAGTTTCCGTACTTTGGTATTCACTGTACTGTGCTAAATATACCCAATTTATCAAGAGTGGATGCGCCCTCTCAGCATATGAGATTTATTTTGTTGTATTGCTGGTATTTTACAGATTATCCGCGCAAAATCTTATCCATTTTCCGTCCCTTTGCCAACTCATCCACTAACTTATCCAGGTATCGTACCCGCTGGGTCAAAGGATTTGCGATTTCCTCTACGCGATACCCGCAGATCACCCCGGTAATGAGATGTGCATTGGGGTGTAGTGAAGCCTCCTGGAAGAATGTTTCAAAAGTGACCATTTCTTTTATCAGTTCCTGTAGCTTTTTGTTGTCAAAGCCAGTCAGCCAGGTTATTACCTGGTCTAATTCTTCTTTTGTTCTGCCTTTCTTCTCCACTTTTGCGAGATACATCGGATAGACCAAGGCAAAGGTCATTTTTGCGATACGCTGATCTTGTGTGTTGGAACTGTCCATAAGTGGTATTTTAATATTCTGGCTATTTGGGAGTTTGTAGGTCACCGGCTTCCGGAAGAAATATTATGATTTTCTTAGCAATATTAACAAAAAGGATGGTTATCTTCATACTATGATACGTGTCATCATTTTTATCGCAATTGTAATGTCGGCTATGGCTACAAAGGCTCAGTCCCCTCTGTTTTCCGGGGCTCAGAGCGGCATGCAGCCTGTGTTCAGAAACCCTGGTCAGGCAACCGATACTAATTACCTTCGGAAGAAATGGTTTGTCACAAGGTACGCCGGTATTTCCACCGGTTTTATTGCCTATAAGGGGGGAAGTACCAATTTCCTGTCGGCGCCTATGGAATTGCAGGTCAACCGGCAGCTTACCAATAATGTTATTGCGTTCGGCGGTGTATCGGCCACACCTTATCTTTTTCAAAACAATAGTACGTTTTATCAACCTGCGATCGGCAAGAACTATGGTTTAATGCGGACGAACAATTTTGGTGTTAACCCTGCCGCCAGAATAGGTGTAATGTATATGAATAACGAAAGAACATTTTCTATTTCCGGTAGTATCAGTGTAAGCAGCAGTAGCTACCCTGGTTATTCTCCTGTTTATGCTCCGGTTAATTCTCACGTGCAGTAGCAGCTGCCAACCCTTATTCCCTGTTTATTTTAACTGATCGCTTAAATGCCCGGAGGTTGGATATTGATTAAAAATGATCTTATCCGAAACGTCCGACACTTGATATTGCTGATCACCTTCTTCACGTTGCCATTAGGGCAGTCATTGTAATAACTAAGAAACAATTTGCCTGGAAAGAAACAGGTAGCTAGAATCATATGAAAAATGTGATGTAGGTCACGCTGTGCCCGCGAATTTCTACCGTACTTTGCTCCGGGAATTGGGACTATATCTAGTAACAGGACAACTCAGCAATTCAGGCCCCAGCGCTATATCAACTGATTGGTCAGCAAAAGGAGGGGACAAAATAAATAATGTTATGAACACGAAGACGACAAACGACAGTCTCCATATGCCCTTATTGGGATTTGGTACACTGATACCTGATGCGGCTCTGACAATAAGCGCTACCAGAGATGCGCTGGAAGCAGGATTCCGGCACTTCGATTGTGCGGAACGGTACAGGAATGAAAGGGAAGTAGGTATGGCGTTGCAAGCTGGATTGGCGGCAGGAAATATTGACCGCAAGGATATCTTTGTCACCACAAAGTTATGGAACACCAATCATCGGCCTGACCGCGTCGAACCTGCATTTGAGGCGAGTCTGAAAAGACTTGGACTCGATTATCTGGACCTCTACCTTATTCACACACCCTATGCGTTTCAACCGGGAGAGGAGCAAGATCCGAGGGACCAGAACGGGAACGTCATTTACGACCGTGAGATAACTTTACTCGACACGTGGAGAGCGATGGAAGACCTTGTGGATGGTGGGAAATGTCGCGCCATCGGATTATCTGATATTACCCTGAAAGACCTGGCGCCCTTGTATGAAGCCGCCTGCATCAAGCCAGCTGTAATCCAGGTTGAAGCGCATCCCTATCTGCCGGAAACGGAGCTACTGGAGTTTTGTAAAGAGAAGAACATCGTCTTTTTAGCCTTTGCGCCCTTAGGCCACGGCATAAAGCCCGGACCACTTGAAGATCCGGTTGTGCTGGATATTGCTGCACGGGTAGGAAAGACACCTGCGCAGGTACTGTTAGCCTGGGCGATTCAGCGTGGCACAGCTGTGCTTACCACCCCAAAGACTACCGCCCGTGCGAAAGAGAATTTTGATATCTCTCCGCTGCCGGAAGATGCATTTGAGGAGATCAATCGCATTCAGACCAGACAACGGTTCAATCAGGTGGTGAATACAGGCGTGCCTGGTTTCATTGCAAAAGGGAACTAAGGAGAATTAGATAACTGCATCAGCCATATATTGATTAGCAAAACCGGTGTGCATTGGCTTGTACAGATCTGTAGGAGAGCGGGGAGGTGACGAACCGCTCTACCTGGGAGCTGTTGTAGCGTGACTTAATCTGCAACCGGGAGCTACTAAAGTCTCTCCAGTTTGCGTTTATATTTCTGTGTAATCTCTGCCCATTCTTCTTTATACGTTTCATTATCATAAATAGACCTGGCATAGCTGTAGGTATCCGCAGAAAAGTGCCAACCAAAGATGTTTTCAAGGTATTGAATGCCGTCATCAATAACCCTTTTCAGTATGTGTTTTTTGGATACGCCAGCGGCATTACAGTATTTGTCGAGCCATGCGCCGCGGCCGGTTTTCACGTATGTTACCAACAAATCTTCTGTAATATAGGCTTCTGGTATACGTTCCATCTGGGAATCGCTATGCCGGATCAGAATTTGTAATAGTTCATCGTCATAAAAATGTTCTGGTATGTCCAGATCGACAATAGCTCCTTTGGCAGCTGCCATGTAACATAGCTCCCTGGTAATAAATATTTCGGGGAGATAGCGCAGTGCCATTCCACTTATATTTACCGCCTGCTGTGCCAGTTCCGGGGTAATAAGTGTCAATGGGAAATGTTGTATCGCTGACACTGATTTATCAAGTGCCTGCATGCATAGTTCCTGGTTACGGAGTTCTGGCGGCACTCTTTTCAGATCATGGTGGTTTCGGCTGATCTTTTGTTGCCAATAACGAATGTCACGTTTAACAGGTCGTAATACGTATTCGCCAGCTGCCAGATCGCAACGTAGCTCTTCGAAATTGGTGGTGAGCTTATTATCCAGCGAAGCCTGCAAATTTTCCGATATATGTTGATCCTCATTATCATCCTCAAAACAATTATTCTCCTCCGGGCTTTTCGGATCATTGTCATTGTGATAGAATTCGCTGATATTCATTCGATCCGGGACAAAATGATAGTCTTCCACAATCATTACCGGGGCTATAAATATACCCGGACATTTCATCCAGCCATGGTTGTAGTATAACATGATCACCTCTTCTGCAGTGATGTTCCCGTTGATGTGCACCGGTGCTCCACCTACCAACAGGCTACGGCATTCGACATTACCTGTTACGTATAAGATTGGTCCATAATCGCCTTCCTCATTTATAATATTGCCTTTCACTTGCAGGTTACCATCAATGATGTAACCCTCAATTCCCTCCTGAAGACTATCAGTATCCAGTATGAAATGATCATTCAATGTCAGATCACCTTTATACAGGTAGAAGCGGCCATCCGCTTTTACAATGTCCTCAAACATCCCGCTGCTTTCATAAATGTTCTCATCGATGCTGTAGTTTGCAATTGCGTCTGCCACTGAGATTGTATCGAAGGCTATAGTCATGCGTACAAGATCCGGTATTTAACGGTCTTGTCCAAGACTATATGAATAAAGAGTTTCCCAATTTTCTGTTATCTTAGTAGAAAAGAACCCAAGTCCCTATGTCTGAAGCTACTAAGGAATCCGTCGCCACTATACCCAGCGACTGGATTACCACCAAAGCCCTCAAAACTGTTAGTGGAGCAGCCCTGTGTTGCTGGATGACCACTATTTTTTTTGACCTGATATTTTTCAAAACGATTGCTAATCGTGAGCTGGCTGCGTTGCTGGTCTTACTGGTAAGCACCATGAGTTGCCTGGCCCTGGCTTTGTATAAGGTATTTAGCATGCGAGGAAAGAGAACAAAAGCTCTTTGGATACTTATCATCCCTAACGCTATGTTGATCTATGTGCATGCATTGGGATTCCAGGTTGCTACAAAAGAACTGGCAACACGTGCATATGCAGAACAAAAACAAATGGTTGTGGCCCAGGTGAAAGAAGCAGGTTTTTCAGCGCTCTTTTATTTTCTTACTCAACAGACTCCGTGGATGCCAGATTACAGGCTTACAAAACAGGTGGAGAAAGTTACCGTACAAAACGACTCGCTGCAAGCAAATAACGCAGCATTGCGCAAATCGTTACAGTTGCATCAAATAAGAGATACTATGGCTGCGGCTAAATCTTTGTCGGTATTAGAATCAGCTCCTGTACATTCCGTTGGAGTCGACAGCATAAACTATTTCCGTCAACATATTCGTAAGCTAGTCCTGGAAAATAGTCATCTGAAGGCTGGTAAATTTACTCAGGACAGCCTACTCAGTATCGCAAAAGCTGAATATGAGCAATGTCTTATCAGACGGGATAAGAATAGTAGGACTGATGCCACACTGGCGCGCAGGATTGAAGAAAAGAATGGCCTGATTAAACAATGGAATTTAATTATGGCCCATCAACCTATGGTTAGAGCAGATATAGAACGGCAGATGAATGGACATACAGGTGATGCCAGTTTCTATAAGAAGTTATTCCAGCCAATGCCGACACAGGTACAATAGTATATTTGTAGTACGTTATTAGCCGCCCGGAAAAACTAGTATTTTATTATCAATATCAATATGTATAAGCTGCCCCTAAGGCAGCTTATTTGCTTTTTACCCCGCTTAAGCTTAATTCCTCTACTATAGCCCCTTACAACTCACCCCGGCATATAACGACTCAACCCTCAATAATAACGACCCGGTGTTTTTGACCTGCTGTATTCATACACGGGAAGATAATTTCGCAGAACAAAATAAGATCATGCGAAATAAGTTTTTTCTTCTACTGGGTGTATTAGTCGCCATCGGGCTGATAGCGCTTAAGCTGTTTCTTAACAAAGAAGCATCAGATAAAGAAATTAAGGCTGAGAAAGCCCTCATTCCCTTTGCCGTTGAAGCTACTACTGTTCGGACAGTGGATGCTTCTGCATCAGATAATTATCCCGGTACTATAGAACCGTCGAGAACTGTCAACGTGTTAACTCAGACGAATGGCAAAGTGACGAACGTAAATGTTGCTAAAGGTAGTGGGGTTCAGGAAGGGCAGATCATTGCTACGATGCGGAATGATCTGAAAACACAATCTCATCAGATCAATCGGATTAACTACGATAAAGCAAAGCTTGATTACGAACGTATTCAATCCCTGTATAAAGAAAACAATGCTACCGGGGTTGAATTGGAGGGAGCGCAGCATGCTTTGAAAACAGCTGAAAAACAGCTGGGTATTTCCCAAACGGATGTAGGCTACGAAACAGTGCGGGCGCCAATTACGGGTATCGTAACTGAGAAATTTGTCAACGTAGGAGACATCCTCTCTGACGGCGGTCAGGTTGCCACCATCGTATCATTGCAGCATATCGAATTAAGGGTATACGTACCGGAAAGTGAAATATCGAAAGTACAGGTTGGTCAGCAAGTGGGGTTTACGGTAGACGCTTATACAGGGTACCAGTTTAGGGGCAGCATTACGGCGATCGTACCGCAAGCTACCCAGGCAAAGGCATTTCCCATTGTGGTCAGGGCTGCAAACAAACAACACGGTATTATGCTAATGGCAGGTATGACTGCCAATGTAAACTTTAAGAATCAGGAAACCACATCTCCACTAGCGATCCCACGTACTGCCATTCGCGGGGATATCAATTCACCTTATGTCTGGAGTATTGACAAGGACAAAAGAGCTGTCCGCCGCCCATTTCAGATGGGACGGCAAATGGAAGAGTATGTAGAAGTGATATCTGGCTTAAACCCCGGGGAGGTTGTCATCACCAAGGGGCAGTCGAATATTGCAGAAGGATTGAAATTGGAGTCCCTGAAATTGTCAGGAGGAAATACCCTAAGTAAACATTAAAATCTCAACCCGATTACACAATGAAAATTACGGAATTGGCGATCAAACGCCCGATACTATTTATCGTTTTTTATCTGATCATTGCCGGGCTTGGGATAATGAGCTACAGTAAGCTCAGGTATGAGCTACTTCCGGAACTGGCGACGCCGATAGTCACCATTACGGCTGTATATCCTGGTGCATCACCATCGGAAGTGGAAAGTACCGTTTCAAAAAAACTAGAGGATGCAATAGCTGGTGTAAATAAGATCAAAAGAGTAAGCACATTTTCTGCAGAGAATTCTGCGGTTATATCTATTGAATTCACTGCGGATGCAAATTCGGAGAAAGCTATACAGGATGTTCAGCGGGCAGTGAATAAGGTATTGCCGGAATTGCCCACTGCTGTGAAATTCCCAACAATTGAAAGTTATAGCATCAATGCAGAACCTGTGCTCAGGATTGGTGCTACGGCAAATATTCCGGAGGAGCAATTGTTTGAATTGCTTGATAAACAAATCAGACCAGGTATTTCGCAATTGAAGAACGTAGGCCGGGTTACATTACTGGGAGGCTCTCCACGTGAGCTCAAGGTATTGGTAGACCTGAATAAGATGAAAAGCTATGGCATTGCGATTGATGAGGTAGCGGCAGCCATCAGCCGGAGTAACGTAGAGATTCCAATTGGTGCTTTAAAATCCGGTGATGGAGAATTTGATATACGGCCGACAGGAAAAGTAACTGACCTGGAACAATTGCGTATGCAGGCAGTGCGTGTCATGGAGGATGGGAGTGTGATCTATGTGAAAGATATTGCGACGATTAAAGAAGGAAAGAAGGATGTCGCCGTTGTGAACAGAGTTAATCAGCAGACATCCATAGGTATTCTTGTAGATAAGCAAGCTGGTTCGAACGCAGTGGAAGCAGCGAGGCTGGTCAGAGCGCAACTGGTCCAACTGGAGAAAAACCATAGCAATATCGGGTTGAAGTTCTCTATTATACAGGATTCGTCGGAGTTCACGTTGAAAGCGGCGCATGCTGTATATAAGGATTTTCTTATAGCAGTGGCCTTAGTGGCACTGGTCATGCTCTTTTTCCTGCACAGCCTTAGAAACGCATTAACCGTGTTAGTCGCCATTCCCACTTCATTGGTGACCGCTTTCATTATGATGTATGCTCTGGATTATTCGCTTAACTTAATGACGTTGCTTGCTATGTCATTAGTGATTGGAATACTGGTAGATGATTCTATTGTCGTGCTGGAGAATATCTACCGTCATATGGAGATGGGGGCAGACAGAATGAAAGCATCCCTTGACGGCAGGAATGAGATCGGCTTCGCTGCAATGTCTATCACGCTTGTAGATGTGGTCGTATTCCTTCCGCTGGCGTTTGTGCCAGGATTAGTCGGAAGCCTTGTTAAAGAATTTGCCCTGGTGATAGTCATATCTACTCTTTCCAGCCTGATGGTTTCTTTTACCTTGACGCCGATGATCTCATCCCGCTTTTCAAAGCTGGAACACCTGGACGGTAAAAGCTTCTTCTCAAGGATCGCATTGTATTTTGAAAGACAGATCGATCGCCTCATCCTTACTTATACAAAGGTGCTTTCATGGGCACTGGAGCATAAATGGACAACTATACTTATCGCCGGCGGCTTTTTAATTGCATCGGCCAGCCTGATGTTTACGGGAGATGTAGGTGCTGAGTTTGTGCCTGCAACCGATAAAGGCGAATTGTCACTGATGATAACGGCTCCTTCGGGAACACGTCTGGAAGATATGGATAAGGCGGTAAATGCCATTGAGAAACGTGTTGGCAAACTGCCGGAAGTCACCAAACAGTTTACCCTGGTTGGCTATCAGAGTGATGGATTCAGCGAAACGAAGAGTAGCAATGTAGCCGGCATTAATATCTCGCTGGTCGATGCTTCTAAACGTAAGAGATCTCTTACGGAAATCGGGAGGGAACTTAAAAGGATCGGCTTGCAGGAAGCTGGAATGAAGGTCGATGTATCCGCAGTTGGGTTGTTCGGAACGAATGCAGCCCCTATTCAACTGTTGTTATATGGAGAAAACAGAGACAGCGTTTATGCTGCTGCACGCAGGTTGCTGAACGATGTGAAAGGCATCCCTGGTATAGTGGCTCCCAAGCTGTCTGTAGAAGAAAGCAGGCCTTCGTTCCAGGTAAACATAGACAGGCGGAAATTAAGCGACCTGGGACTGACAATTGAAGGGATCAGTACATCCTTACGTATTGCTATCAATGGCTATGATGAATTAAAATACAGACACGGGGGTACAGACATGGATATGCGTATTGTGCTACGCAAAGAAGATAGGGCGACATTAGCTGATCTTGAAGACTTCCCATTTGTTAATGATAAAGGACAACGTGTCTATTTAAAACAGTTTGCAGCAGTCAGACTGGCCAGCGCTCCGGCCATGCTGGAAAGAAGGAACAAGCAGGCATCAGTCATGCTGCTTGCCAAAGTGACTGGCAGACCAACTGGTGATGTAGGAGAAGATATAAAGTCGCTGGTGAAACAGAAACCAATATCACCGGCGGTTTCACTTGCATATGAAGGTGATCTGGATCTGCAGGATGATGCATTTGGCAACCTGGGTATTGCCCTCGCCATGTCGCTATGCCTTATTTATCTCATTATGGTGGCGCTCTATGACAACTGGGCATATCCTTTTGTGGTACTCTTTTCTATCCCTGTTGGCGTAGGTGGTGCTATTATCGCATTGGCGCTTTCTGGCAGGTCACTGAATATATTCTCCATATTCGGATTAATTATGATGATGGGGTTGGTTGCGAAGAATGCTATCCTGCTGGTAGATAGGGCCAATGAACGCCTGTCAGAAGGCGATTCCTTACATGACGCTTTAATGGATGCAGGTAAGACCAGGTTAAGACCGATCCTTATGACAACACTGGCCATGGTGATAGGGATGTTACCGCTGGCATTATCAACGGGAGCATCGTCAGAGATGATAAGCAGTCTGGCGTGGGTACTGATAGGCGGATTGACGAGTTCAATGTTCCTGACACTGGTCCTCGTTCCTGTAGTTCATTATGGTATTACACGCTTGTTGCAACGCGCTGGAGAAAGGAAGAAAATGAAATTGAGCAAGGCTGGTATTGGTGTGATGATACTGCTTCTTTTTGCAGGTTTTAATACGCAGGCACAAACTGCAGATACAACCGACAGGCAGGGATTGTCCCTTACGGTAGACCAGGCCTTAGAGATGGGCCTATCCCGGAACAGAACGATCAGGTCCGGGGAACTAATAACCTTAAAATCCCGGTACGCAACGAAGGAGATTGAGGCCGGTCGATATCCTCAGATTAGTGGGATGACCTCTTATATTCGTAATATCAGCCCTACTGTTTTCTTTTTCCCAGGGATAGGTGTTAGTTCCAACGGTGACTTAACCATCGATAATTCAAAGATGATGGCTGTAAATGGCTCAGCAAAGAATCACTTTGATGGTGTGATTGATATGCGCCTGCCTTTGTTTAATGCCGAATTGCAGCAAGGCGTAAAGGTTTCGAAGCTGGGGACGGCATTGGCGGAAGCAGAGCAGAAGGTCACCGTATGGGAATTAGCCGCAGAGATCCGGAAAGCATGCTACAATATTATGCTGGCGAGGCTTAACAGGGAACTGGCGGCACAGGCATATCAGAGAGCCGTGCAAACACTGAACGACACGAGGATATTATTTCGGAATAAGATGTTACTGGTATCTGATACGCTCAATGTATATATCAACGTACAAGGCTATAAGTCGAATATGTATATGGCCGATAACCAGATAGCGCAGGCAACAGACTATCTGAAGGATCTTTTGGGCGTTCCCCTGGAAACCGGTCTTGCCCTTGTTAGTGATGTGGACGCAGGTACCCTTTACTCTGGAGCACTCAATGACGAGGCAAGACAATCATTTAGGGAGCGGCCAGACTTTAAGAAGAACTTTTTGCAGCAACAGTTGCTTACACAGCAGATCCAGCTGGATAAGAGCAGGAAGCTGCCATCAATTGATTTCATCAGCCAATACCAGGTACAAACCCAATCTGACGATTTCAGGTTTAATCAGTACAAGTGGCCGCAGAGTTTTTATGTCGGTGTTCAGGTGAGCATTCCCATTTTCAGCGGCTTTAAGAATGATTATAAAGCCCGGCAATCTGCCATTGCATTACAGGAACTGAAGATCACGGAAGAGCAGCTTGTTAGCAAGGCACAGTTGGAGTACCGTAAAGCACAGGGTGATTATAAAGAGGCGATAACAAGGATGCAGATGCAGCAGGAGATAGTCAGTGCCGCCGAAAAGAGCCTTGAGTTGATAAATAGCAGGTATCAAAAAGGCCTGGCGCGTTATCAGGATGTGTTGGATAGCCAGTTCGGTGCTATTCAGGCTAAAAACGGTTATAATAAGGCCTTTTATGATGCCTGTATTGCTTTGGCGTCAAAGAATAAGGCGCTTGGCGCAGGAAAATGATTATCACAAGCTCAATGAACAACAATGAGAAAAGCCGCTATTTGCATTTTGGTATTATGCATCGCCATCAGATCATCCGGTCAGGACAAAGCCAGGGGGACCCGGGAGCCCAAAAGATTCAAATACTATTTCAACTCGGGCATCGGGTATTACCTGCCTTTTGAATCGAGCAAATGGCTTGCTGACAGAGGGGCCGCGTATGCGTTTAATTTTCAGTGTAATTATAGAGATCGTTACTTTACGCATCTTTACTTTGACATGGCTGTCATTAATTATAGTAAGGAGAATACTGTCGTTAACAATGTCGCTTCAAATTTTGACTATAAACTAAATGCAAATAATGTCGGACTGGATATCGGGTACACATTACCGATGAAAAAGGTCTCACCATATATCTATGCAGGCCTGGGATTATCTTTCATGGATACGCCCTTTATCAAACCAGGGAGTGCTGCAAACGACATTGTTTTCGGTACAAAAACGAATGCCTTCTTCCAATATAGAGGTGCTATAGGCGTCGATTATAAGATATCCCGTTATTTCATTTTATACCTCGAAGCGATGTATTCATCTACCGCCTTTAAATCGGTATTGGATGATCAACGATTACAGGGTGTCAGCCTGATATTAGGTTTTAAAACGCCATTGTAATCGGATAACCGATGGCTGGGAGGCCATTGTTTTTTTCCCTGGTAATTTCGGTAAATTGCATTAATGATGGCTGTTCGACATAGAAAGTTCAAAATAGTTGGTTATTTTCTCATGGGGGTGTTATTTTATTTTCTATTGCACCTGATCAATCCCTGGGACTACGATGAATGGAGCAGGGAGATACTGATTGACACCTTGATGGAAATAGCGGTGACCATTACAGGCGTAGTGCTTGTAGTCGAACTGGGATTCTGGATAACAAAGCGTTTAGACAACTGGCTTCCATGGCGGAAGTCTATAAAGAAAAGAATTGTTGTTCAGCTGGGAGTACAAATAATTTTAGTGAGCTTAATCATCGCTTGTATCAAGATGGTATTTCCCACCTTGCTTACTGAGGAAATAGATTTTCGGCAAGCGATGGTAATGGGAATTATTTTATCTATTCTGATAACGGCAATAGTCACCGCTGAATTATTCTTTACACAGTGGAACCAATCTGTACTAGAAGCAACAAAATATGAGCAACAGGCAACAAAGGCTCAACTGGAATTTCTGAAGATGCAGGTAGATCCACATTTTCTGTTCAATAATTTCAGTACACTGACATCCCTGATTGAGGAAGATCCCCGGCTTGCAGTGGAATATTTACAACGATTGTCGGCTATCTACCGGCATGTGCTGAAAGAACAGGAACAACAGGTAGTGCGGTTGGAAGAGGAGCTGGAGTTTATTAACGCTTATCTTTTTTTGTATAAGACCCGTTACCAGGATAGTCTGCTCGTTGAAGTGGATATTCCCGGATCTCTGATGGATAAGGGAATTGCTACGGCTACGTTACAATTACTGGTGGAAAATGCTATCAAGCATAACTCCATCAGCAAGCAAAATCCGCTGACAATTAATATCCATGCGGAAGGAGCATATCTCGTAGTAAAGAATAATATCAATCAGACAGTAAAACGGGTTGAAAGCACAGGATTGGGCCTGAAGAATATTGCTGAGCGGTATCTGTTATTATGTAATCAGGAAATTGTCATTGAACAAACACCGTCCAGTTTTGTGGTGAAAATTCCTCTTTTAGAAAACAAAGTATGATTAAAGCTATCATTATCGAAGATGAGCCATTTACCGCCAATAGATTGAAAAGATTGATTGAGGAGGTGCAGGGTGATGTTGAAATAGTTACCGTTTTGCAAACGGTAAAGGAATCATTGGACTGGCTTGCTGTAAACAATGAACCGGATCTGTATTTTATGGACATCCAGCTTTCGGACGGTCTGAGCTTCGATATTTTTTCAGGGTTCAACATTAGCAAACCTATTATTTTTACAACTGCCTATGATGAATATGCAATAAAAGCTTTTAGGGTGAATGGTATTGACTATTTACTAAAGCCTATTGTTAAGGAAGAACTTGAGAAAGCTTTTAAGAAGTTCCAGCGATACAATCCCCAGCCCTTCCTCCCGAACTTGCAGGAGATATTGAAGAACATTGCGAACCATCAGACCGTATACAAAACAAATGTGTTGGTAGAATGGCGTGACCAGTTGCAATCAATACCACTCACTGAAGTAGCTTATTTCTGGCTGTCACAGAAGACCACTCACCTGGTCGGGTTTAAAAAAGAAGCGCATATTGTAAATGCCACTTTGGACAGTTTGGAAAATGAAGTAGAACCGACTAAATTTTTCAGGATTAACCGGCAATTCTTAATCTCAAGGGCATCTATTCAGCAGATAAACCTATATTTTGGAAACAGGCTAAAGCTTTCCCTGAAACCTGCTTCCCAGGAGGAGGTGATTGTCAGCAGAGACAGAGTACCGGATTTCAAATTGTGGTTGGACAGATAAGTAATGGCGTATTTACAGGGATGTAACATTACGTTTTTCGCATAACTCCTTCACTTTTTCTCAAAAATTTCCAGGTCGACTTTTTCGATTCCATATTTGTGTCATGATTGCTGATCGGATACAGAAATGCAACATGAGTAAGATATGATAGTGTGCCCGCTTGTTTAAGTGGCACTGAAAATAACTTACACAAACAGTGTAAAGGTTGAGGTTTAAGCTTGTGGTCCGGCATTCCTGCTGGACCTTATCTGTGTGAAGAGCAGAAGACCCTTTGCAGGAGCGGATCTTCTGCGTTAGTTAGTTTTGAATTAAGGTACTTGTGTACTAAGATTGCGATTGCTGATTATATTCTACTCTGCTATTGAAAACATAAATAAGGCCGTCGAAAGTATCGTAATTTGGCTGGCCGACAAAAATACCCTGTAGCTGTGTCTCAAACCCAGATCCATTAGGGGGCGTGTAAAGGGCAATGCTCTTATATGCATCGGAGTGGTGATCATCCCAAATCAATGTCGGCGCAGACTGAACTAATTCAACAAAATCGGCACGTACACATCTATATTCGCTTATGTTGGGGGGAGTTATGGGACTATCACCGAGTTGAGCTACCCATCCCATAGCAACATAACCCACCGGCGCCTGCGGCATCCAGATGGAACCTGTTGTATCAGTATCGGAGCCATCTGTAGACCACATGAACACATAACCCGTTGGTGCGGCAAGTATAGGGTCATTAGGATCGTCATTTACAGGACTGACAATAGGTGAATAACCTGTTACAGCGCTGTAATTGTTTTGTGCATAATCACCAATCATAAAATAGCCGTCAGGGACCGACTGCAAACGATATATGCTTACGTCATATTCAGCATCACTGCCCAGGTCATTCCATATCTGGCTAAAGGAATAAGCGCTACCAGTGCCGCCGGCGAATTCCAGGAGGAGGTAGGGAGCGTCGTCGTCGGCAATCGCGCCGTTGTTACGTTTTGATCTTATCTTGAATTTTGTGCCGGAAGTTGAAGTTATTGGTTCCATGGTGTTTTCTTGTGTTATGGGATTTAAGTGCTTCAGACTAATGTACGGTTTTCTGCGGAAAGGCATGAAGTGGTCAGACAAAATTCATATTGAGAATTTTTCCGGCGTATGTACTAACAGGTTAGCATGGCGCACACACGAATGCGCCACTTAGATATGAGGATTGTATTCAGCCTGTGAAAGACAGCTTATCACACCAGGAACTGATCATAGTCGTAATGATGAAAGGCCGTTAGTGAAAGATTTTCTTCTGGTATACTGATTCCTTTCCTTTGAACAGCGTCTCCGATTTCCTTTCCGCGGGCGCTTGCAGGTATGTCGTTTTGCTGACTTACAGCCTGTAACATATCCGCTGCAGAGCGGGTTTTCCTTGTAATCCTGGATGTTTTGGCAGGTTGCTGCGGATCTTCTTGCTTGTCTGCCAATGGTAAAACAGGCGGCAGGACTGCGGTTACAAATGCCTGTTCGCTGCTGGCTGTGCTGGCGCTCTGAATACCGGTATTGGTACGGAGGAAGCGCAGTTGTAAAAGAACGATGGTAGCAGTTGCGCTGACAGGTGTAACAGGCAAGAGCAAGGCATGTTGTTTGGCTCCAAGTGGAACGCAGCTGGCTGCGGTGGTCGTCCGGAGGCAGGTGTTCTGCTCAAAGTCCATGTCCAGTGCTACGGCCTGGAGCTGTATATAACGGGCATCTTTAGGCGGCGTCAGCCAGTGTTGCCAGTTGGTGGGCAATTGCACCATTATGCTGCCATTTTCCTGGCGGATGGTGTCTATACCGCCAATGATCATGACGGCCTTTTTGTTATAGCGGAAATCTTTGAGATGCTGATGTAAGGCCGCGGGACTGAATACACGTTTACCACGGGTATGCATAGTATCCTCCCGCAGTGCCGCATAAACGGCCTTATTTAGCCTGTATACAGTCGTTTCGTCCTTTGCAGGTTGCCATATACCGTTCAGGGCAGCGCGGATCGATTTTGCGGCCTTACTGGCCTTCGCGAACTCGCGGCTGCTTTGTTTGCTGGCGACAGACATACTGTCCGGACCATACTCGGGCATTTTACGGCAGAATTTCCTGCCGTTCCGTTCATAAAAGATAAGGTCCCCGACGTGGCCGGAGAGTCCCTGTGTAATAATATTACGGTTTTGGGCCATGGATGTAATCGTTTATTTATCAATTTACAGAAAAATCAGCGTTTTAACAAGTTGATAGTTAGCCTATTGTTAGCAGTATTCTTTTATTCTTGCCTTACATAATGAGGTTATTAAAAGTACACTTGTATATCCCTATAGGGTATTGTAATGCACTTATAATGAGCCATTAAAGAGTAAGTATGACTAAGCTTTAACAGGAGTTGTATAGGACTTGACCTGGACTTAATCGGGAAAACTTGTTGTCGAAACCCCAGACAGGGGGAACGGGAGGACCAGGATACGAAGGATTGACAGGAGGGGAGACCTGGCAAGTAGATCCGTTGGTAACCTGACTTAACTACAGCTTTTTATATACCTTGCCCTGAATCGGTCTGTTTTAAATAATTAAAATAAAACGATAAATTTGTATTGTTTTAAATTAATTGTTCAGTACTTTTGGAAAAAAACAACTATGAAGAAATTGATGCAGGGCAATTTTCTCATTGCTCTTATTGGCTGGGGGGCAGTTCTCCTGTCAGCTGAAGCTTTGATATACTATACCAGATGGTTTATCCCTTTGGTGACAGGGCACCATTCTTTCGTAGCGCCTCCTGTCAACATTCCCGAATTATGGTTTATCGGAAAGATTGCCAGCAATGCCATCTTTTTATGGGTCGGGGTGCTCCTGCTCAGACTATATAGCAAATACCGCAGATCGGGTTATTTTGAAAAGGGGAGCGCTGACATATTGAATAAAGTGATTGTTGCATGCTTAGCACTTGCTTTTATAGGTTTCGTTCAAACGATCTGTGAAAATGCTGATGCACTTCATATCAATCAGTGGACTTCTTTATGGGCTGTTGTAAATAGTTTGTGGCGATTCTTTACCCATTTAATTGTGCTGAGAGAGCCGCAAACGATGTATCTCCTGCTTGCTGCTATTGTATGGGGAATTAAGCAATTTGTATCTCAGGCTTTGAATGTCAAAAGAGAAAATGAATTAATCATTTAGTTATGGCAATAGTCGTCAATTTAGATGTGATGATGGCGAAACGGAAGATCTCATTAAATGAGTTGTCGAAGGAAGTAGGGCTTACCAATGTGAATCTCTCCATTTTAAAAAACGGAAAAGCAAAAGGTGTGCGGTTTGAAACGCTGGCATCTATTTGCAAAGTGCTGGATTGTCAGCCCGGCGACATACTCGAATACAGAGAAGATCCCGTTCAGGAATCAGCCCTGCCAGCTTGATAAAAGCATAATAGTAAAAGACGGGTTTGACCGCCAATATAAAAAGCCAGCGCCTTTCGGGGTGCTGGCTTTTCTTTATTCCGTGCTATATTAGTTTTATGGTTCCCTGCCTGGTAGTTATTGAAAGGACTTTCTGAACGCCACAGGGGAAAGATTCGTTTTCGTCTTAAATAATTTACTGAATGACTGCGGATGCTCAAATCCGAGCTGATAGGCAATTTCACTGACTGATAGCGTAGTAGTAGACAATTGCTCTTTGGCCTTTTCGATCAGCTTCTGATGGATATGTTGCTGCGTATTCAATCCCGTTAGTGCTTTCAGCATGCTGCTCAAATAATCAGGTGAGACGTGCAGCGCCTCTGCTATATAGGTCACAGTTGGCAATCCCTGTTCTCTCTCAAAATAAGCTTCCAGGACATCCTCCAGTTGTCCCAGCAACTGATGATTTGTGATTCGCCTGGTCAGGAACTGTCGCTGGTAAAATCGCTCGGAGTAATTGAATAGCGACTCAAGATGTCCGATGATAATATTATGACTGAACTGGTCAATATTCGCCCGGTACTCCTGCTCAATATTAGCAATGATCTGATTGATCGTTACTTCTTCTTTTTCTGACAGGAATAAGGCCTCATTTACTGCGTAGTCAAAAAACTCATACTGCCTGATCTTCTTCGCCAGTGATGTGTTCCACAGGAAATCGGGGTGTATCAGTAACATCCAGCCCGAAGGCTGTCCTTCTATCGGGCCTTCCAGTTCAAACCCTACCAGTTGTCCGGGCGCCATAAAAGATAGGACCCCTTCATCAAAGTCGAAATCCTGCTGACCATACTTCACTTTAATAAGTCCGGAAAAGCCCTTCTTCAACGCGATCATATAAAAATTCGGCACCAGCAATTTAGGTCCTTTCGGGATCTCTGTAATGCTGCTGATATCTATCACACTGATTAAAGGATGCAAAGCTTTGGGCAGTCCCCGCAGCTGCAGAAATTCAGTGATTGTCTTGACCCTGTATGGTTGCATGCTTAAATATACTTCTTTGCAAATTCCCTCACAAAATCCTTTAGCTTTACCTTTCCCAACACAGGCCTGTGGCGATCGTATTCAGCCAGTATAGTTCCATCATGAATAGCCGCCTGCATTTGCACCAGGCTTTCTGCCAGCCCTTCAGGCAAGCCAGCCATCTTATATCCCTGCAGCATCTGTTTGTCTGAGATCCTGATCCATTTCATCCAGGGCTTACCTATAGCTGATCCTAGTATGGCTGCCACTTCATTACAGGTCAGTTCTTCACTTCCGACATACCTTATTTTTACGCCGTTAACCGGTGTTGAAAACTCTTCTGCCGCGGCGGCAGCAATATCTTCCGGCGCCACCAGCACAATCCTGTCATTTCCGCCATAGTTTCCCACCAGCGAACCTCTTCTGCCGAATAATGCCCTGATGCCATAGGCCTGCCATCCCATTATCAGTCCTATCATTCCCTTCCCACGCATCATATCCATCATCTGATAAAAGTTGGTATAAAAGATGGCGGGACGCAATTCAGATACATGCACACCCGCCAGCTGTTTATAGACTTCCGTCATACTATGGCCAGCCACTTCTGCTGCCCATCCGGTCAGGAATATCACTCTTTTGATGCCTGCGTGTCGAATGGCCTGTACATAATTCGCCATGATCTGCTTCATGTGTGCATCCTGATCTGCTATTGAGAAATCGAACGGCACCATACAATAAGCGGCATCTGCCCCTGTAAAGGCAGCTGTAACAAACTGCGCATCAGTCAGCGAACCAATACTGGCTTTTGCTCCCAGTTGTTCAATCTCCCGCTGCTTTGCAGGATTACTGCTGATAACCGTTACGGAATGACCTTGCTTTATCAACGCTATGCTAAGCGGTTTGCTGATGTTCCCTAAAGAACCTGTGACTACTATTTTCATGTTCCAAAGGTACCTGTGCTGCTATAGCCAGACGTAATCAAATCCGGTCAGGTTGTAGCCAAATCCGGGGGATAAGTCTTATAAGCTTATTGTGTTGCTTAATAAGAAAAGCCAGCGCCCCGAAAGGCACTGGCTTTTCTGTGTCACGTTCTATATGATCTTTATTGTTTAATGATCTTGGTCATATTTACATCTTTTGATCCGTTCTTAATCCTTATCATATACACACCTGCAGGCAATGTAGAAATATCAAGCTGCGCTTTCGCTGAGTTCACTTCGCGACGCAATACCTGACGGCCATTCACATCAAACATGCTCACTTCTGATTTTCCTTTGTAAGCTGAGAGGTCAATGTTCACGACATTGTTAGCAGGGTTCGGGAATACGGCCAATTTTGGTACATCGCCGGTGTTAACATCACTTTCACGACTGGCAGTACCTAGTTGTACGCGTAATGTATAACAGGAGGTTGCGCTATTCGCACCGTTGTAACCGTATACCTGTGCATAATAAGTACCTGGACTAACGGTCCTGCTGATACTTTCACTGGTGGTACCACCAGCCTGTGAAATATTGAGCTGTGAGCCTGAGCTGTTCAGCAGTTTCAGGTCATAGTCGCCAGGCAATGTGCCCAATGTGATCGTAATAGTACCACGGGTACTGATCACGAACTTATAATGATCGATATCACCACTTGGACTGATAAGACCAGTAACATCGGTATTGAATGGAATAGTGGCAGCACCGGAAGTTGTTCCATTAGTGGAGTTGTCCAATGTATTGGCACAACCTGATACGGTTAAGGTCGTGAATTGTGCAGCTGTATATGCGCTGGTGCCGCTTGCACAATTTGTTCTCACTCTCCAGTCATATAATGAAGCTGATGTTAAACCGCTCAGGTTAACAGATGTGGAAGTAGTGCCGGTTGCGGCATTGGTCCATGTGGAAGAGGTATTAAGTTTATAGTCTACATCATAGCTTGAGGCACCGCTTACGGCTGTCCATGCAACGGTAGCGCCGGTAGCCGTGACAGCTGAACTGGTTAAACCAGCAGGTGCATTACAAGTACCTCCTGTGGTTGTAAACTGTGCAGCGGAATAAGCGCTGCTGCCGCTGGAGCAGTTGGTTCTTACCCTGTAATCGTAGGTAACGCCTGCAGTGAGGCCTGTTAAGCCCACAGAAGTAGCCGTAGTTGCTGTAGCCGCATTGATCCAGGTAGAAGAGGCGGTAGATTTGTAATCCACATCATATGATACAGCACCACTTGCGACTGTCCATCCTACTGTAGCGGAAGTGTTGGTAATAGCAGAAGCAGCTAATCCGGCAGGAGAAGCACAGGATGAGCCGGATGTGATCGTGAAGTTGGTATTGGAAATGTCAAAGAAGATGTTTCCTACCGCTTCTACTTTTATCCTTGCTGTTGTAGTAGCGGTATTGGGAATAGTTACCACCTCACTACCATCATTAGGTGTGCTTGCCACTAATGTGCTGAACGTGTTACCTCCGTCTGTAGAGATGGATATTTTTACGTTGGCACAACTAACGGGAGAAGCGGTTGTACTTGCTACGTTCCAGGTTACTGTTTGTGCGGAATTGCCAGCCCATGATACTGCTGTATTAGGAGCAGTCACTGAGAAAGGACCGGCAGCGCTGCTGACAGTCACTGTCATGTCTGCAAAGTTGGTTTGTCCGATGGTTACCGGTGCTGTAGAACTATAAGGTGCATTGTCCCTTACCGTTAAGCGGAAGTGTAAAGTTCTTGCAACGGAACTTAATGCTTCTGTATTGGCGCCGGCATCACCACCTGACAAAGGACCTGACACTAGAGCACCCGCAAGAATGGTTGCCAATTTAGGGAAATATCTTGTTGGTGACGTAGTAGGGGCAAATGAGATCCAGTTAGGACCGGATGCTTTGGTAGCGCTGGCCACGCTGCTGGAGCCTGTTTGTGAAGAGGAGGCATTGTCATTCTGTTCCCAGCAGTAAGTCAGCACATCACCGGCATTTGCGTCAGTGGCTGAACCGGTCAGTGCAAACGGTGTGCTGATAGGAATGGTGAAGTTACCACCGGCATTTACAACAGGTGTTGCGTTATTGGCAGATACACTGGTTGTTATCGGACAGGTCTTGCTGGTAAGGTTAGACTGGATCTGTGAAATAGAAGCTGCATGATAGATGTCAATAGAATGTGGCGCGAGGTCCTGGCTGGTAATACCGGCATAACCCATAATGGTGATACCTGAACCTGGTTCTACGTTAACGCCTGTACCTTCATTGCTCATAGAGAATGTATGGTTCGCGCCCAACTGGTGACCTACTTCATGTACTACATAGTCGATATCAAAATTATCTCCCTGGGGAATATTATCAGCAGGAGAGGTAAAGCCACTTCCTTTTGAATTGTCGACACAGATACAACCGATACAACCTGCGTTACCACCACCGCCGGATGCACCGAAGAGGTGGCCGATATCGTAATTTGCAGCACCGATCACAGAGGTCAGTGTGCTCTGTAGTTCGCTGTTCCATGCACCACCAGCGCCACTGCTGGCATCGGAGTATGGATCTGTTGAAGCGTTATAATAGAATACATTGGTGGTGGCTGCGATCAGGTTAAGATGGATAGCCAGGTCTTTTTCATAAACGCCATTGCAACGGGTAAGTGTGGCATTGACAGCGGCCAATACCAAAGATACCTGTGAAGCGCTGGTGGCGCCGAAATAGTTGGAGTATTCGGCGGTCACTGATTGCGCCAGTCGCATTGTTTTTACATCGCCGGTCGACCTGGCATTAGGTAACTGGTTGCTTATACCAGTTGCCAGTTTTTGCTCTGGCGTAAAGCATTTCCATGGTAAGGTCTTCGGCTGTTTTTTGAAGACCGTGTAAACCGTGTGGTCAGCAGAATAAGGTTCAATAAACTCATTTTCCTTTCCTGTACGGAATACCATTGTTTGTATTCCCTGCGGAGAAACGCTCAGTTTTAGTGTAGCTGTTTTGTCGGTAATACCTTTTCCTGAAAATGCTCTTATTTCTGGGAATTTAGCCTGTAATGCAGGCTCGAAATTGGAAGCTTCTATAATTTCGAATTGTTCAATCTGTCCGTCTGCGTTAGGCAGGGAAATGATGGTTGAATGGGCTGATGCATTGCCTACGGTTTTGAATACTTCGCTCCGTAAAGGGGCCAGATTCAGGTCGAACAATTTGAAGTCAGCCGGGAATGCAAGCCGGGCTACGGCCTTGTCTGTGGTAATTCTGGCATTGGCGGTGTGTGGCTGCCAGTAATTCTGCGCATACGACATTGTACTAAACAACAATGCTGTTGCGAATAGTAAAACTTTGCTCATGTAATTTAGATTTAGATTTGGGTTTGAATTCAGATTTAGGTTCAGATTTGGTTTTAGGGTGAATAGTGGCTTTCGTTATAAAAATAATTTAAGTCGCTGCAGTCGTAATTATAGTGACGAATCGTATCCGTGCACTATGGGTTGTAGAATAATTGAGTTATATGGACGAAGCGGTGTACATCATCCACGACTTCATATATGGGCTACCGGTGGTTATATATGTGATTGCTCAAGTGAATTTAACTAAAAAAAATGATATTAAAAACATATTTCAGGCATTTCTGTCATAGGCCAGCTGTGTAATACCGTTGGTTTGGTGGCCAGTGACGGGGTATTGCTTCAGACCTCTGTTACCTGTATATAGAAATGATCTTCATCTACCTCAAAATCATCTTCTCTCATTTGCTTCAAGGTGATTGTCTGCCATTGGGTAGTTGGATAAATGAAACCAAACCGCTCGGGAGCAAGGGTTACTTTTACCGGCATCTTAAACCCGGATACATCTGCCAGCCAGCGGTACGTCAACTGTAGATTATTGCCTTTTTCTTTCAGGGATATTTCCAGCTTCGGTATATGGGTGTATTTCAGATACTGGTCAAAGAACCACGTGTAATCCTTTCCTGTACGTAGCGAGATGTAGTTTACCAGATCATCAGAAGAAAGTGTCTGATAACGGAAATGCTGCTGTATATCTTTTAACAGGGTAAACCATTGAGTATCGTTATTCAGTACAAAGCGGAACGTATTCAATAGCAGGCTTCCTTTAGTATACATGTCGCCGATATCATAATGTATGTGATTTACATTGTACACGCCCACTACAGGCTCGCGGTTTTTCACCCCATCTTTCTGTGCATTCAGATATGCTACACCAGCGTCTTTGCCGTCGCTGCATTCCATCATGAGACTTTCTGCATAGGTGGCAAATGCTTCGTGTATCCACATGTCGGCAATATCTTTACAGCTGATGGCATTCCCCCACCATTCGTGCGCGGATTCATGCCAGAGCAATGGCGTATAGTCCAGCTGCATACCGGCTTTGATCTTTCCTATGCATACACTGCTCTGATGCTCCATCGGGTAAAGGCCCTCGAGCAGTGTGAAGCCATCACGGGGAAAGGGGTATTTACCAAAATGTTGTTCGTAGCATGCCAGCATGGGTTTTACCTGGGCAAACATCGTTCTGGCACGCTCCACATTATAGGGCATCACATAATAGTCCAGCGTTAGTGTATCGTGACCACTGACATAGGTGTCTTTAAAATTGGTGTATTTGCCTATGCAAAAGGTAGCGTTATAGTTATTGATCGGGTAAGTTACCAGCCATTCATACCGGGTTTTATCGCTACCCGCCGGCGTTTTCCTTTGCAAGCGACCGTTGGAGATCTCTGTGAAGCCGTTGGGTATGGTGATTGAGATGCGCATGCTGTCCGGTTCATCAGACAAATGGTCTTTGTTGGGCCACCATAAGCTGGCGCCTGAGCCCTGGCAGACTACCTGTACCCAGGGATTACCTTTCTCGTCTTTATCCCATAATATACCGCCGTGCATGGGGATTTTAAAGTCAGGTACCTGGGGTATTCCATCATAATAGACTGTTATCGTTTCTTCGCTGCCGGCAGACAGTGTAGCCGGGAAGCTAACAAATACCGCATCTTCTTCGCGGATAAAGGATAGTGGCTGGTCCTCATACAGGATCTTTTGGATGTGCATGTTGGCGTAAAGGTCTATCTGCATCCGGTTGAAGGGGGCCACTACTTTAAAACGGATCTGATTACTGCCTGCTATGGAACGGGTTTCCATGTTCAGGTCCACATCGAGGTGATAAAAACTAACATCATAGCAGGAACGAAGCGGCGACAAAGCGCCGCGTAATGTATCTGCCCGGGTAAAGCCGTTCTGGCGGTTAGAGACATGTGTTACTTTGCCAGCCGGCCGGGCGGCATCTTTCTTTGGTTTAACTGAGTCCTGCAGTTCAGGCAGCAGGATGTTGTAATTTTCCCAGAAGGAGGGATCATAGTTATTCCCTACTTCATTATTCATGGATGCCTTGTCGTTACTGATACCCGTGGCAAAGCGTTGCAAACTATCTTTCGTCATATCGGTGACGAGCAGATAGAAATCACCGGTCCATGGAACATCCTTCATTCCCCGTTTTTTGCTGTTCACTACCCAGTCCCAGTGACGCTGTACAGTACTGAGATAAGTTTTATTGCCGTATTGCTTATAGGTGATCACGAGTGAGATGTTTGTGAAATCAATAGTAGCTTTTACGATCTTAGACATAATGGTATAGCCGATACCTCCTTTCTGATGGCGGTTCAGATAGTCATTCCCCGCCGGGGTTGTCTTCAGCTCACACCTGACCAGTGCCATGGTGGCTTCGTCGATATAGATCTTTGCCTGTACCAGTGCCTTGCGACTATCATCTTTGGGCTGAAGAGTTAGTACGAGGAGATTGTGGTCGCCTTCCCGGATTGTTTCCTTATAGTCGCAGGTATAATAGCGGAAATTGCGCTCATTCAGTATGTTATTCTTTGCGTCGAGGTATTTCTGGAGGTCTTCATTAAGAGAGGAGTAAGCTGTATTTGTGATATTGCTGATCCAGCCATACAACTGGGGATCTTTACTCCAGTCCACCTTCTTTTTGCGGCCTTTGATAATATGGATCTGATCTTTGTGGTCCCGGCCGGTGTGATAGGTTTTGTAAATATCCAGCACCGATTCATTGAAATTGATCGTGTCTGCCATCAGGCGGATATTTTCCCTGTAAAAGGCGGTCAGTCGTACATCGGCTGTATCATAATTGGCTGGTATACTGCTGATCATTTTTCTCAGGAGACCGAAACCGTCGCGCACATTTACCGATACTGCCGGGAGTAGGTAAACGGAGGGTTCAAGTTGGATATCCATATCCTGTAAGCTGGCGGAAGGCAGGGGCAGGGTAACTGTTTTATAACCGATGCAGGAAATCAGCAAAGTGTCCTGCCAGAATTTTTCGGCTACTTTAAAAATGAAGTCTCCCGCTGTATTGGCCACTGTACCGATGCTGCCACTCTTTAACTGGATATTGGCATAAATAACGGGTTGGTGACTACCGGCATCGGTGATCTTGCCGGAAAGCGTAATGAATTTTTCCTGGGCAACAACCTGATTGGTGGCCAACACCAATAATAACAGACAAAGACCGATGTAATGTTTCATTTCCTTTTTTTCGGTAAAGCAAGCCATTTCAGGCTGTTATATCTACTCAAATCCGGAATTGAATAACATTTTCCTACTCATTTTCCGCTTTTGGCTGCTTTTCCAGGTGCAGGGTCATATATTCCCTGGGCGACATCCCGGTATGGTTTCGGAAAGCCCGTTGGAAAGTTGCCTGGGAGTTAAAGCCGGCATCAAAAGCCATGGCCAGGATAGTCATATTGTCCTGCTGGAGTTGCCCGATATTTTGCTTAAACGCCTCTACCCGGTATCCGTTCACAAATTCATTGAAGCTTTTCTGCAGGTGCTGGTTCAGTACCAAGGAAATGGTTTTCTGGGGCAAGCCGGTATGCCTGGATAACAGGGCGAGGTTAAGCTCGGGATCGAGGTATAGGCGATCCTGCTCCATTGCCTTCTTCAGTAATGGTTCAGCCTCCTCTACCAACTTTACTGGGGGAGGCATGACCACTTTCTTTGCCACCGGTGTTTCCTCGGGTATCATCATGTAGCCTTTTATTCCCAGACAGTAGATCAGGGCTACCAGGGGAATATATACAGGGTACCAGTCGACGGTATTCAGCACCCTGTCAGTTAGCGATGGAATCACATAAGGGACCAGGTAGATGAACCATATAATCTGAAATCCGAGGAAAAGCCGGACAAACTGCCGCATCCATTGATAATGAGGACTCTTTTCTGTGTTGACCCCGGCAAGGTACCTGGCGGATAGCCAGAGATATGTCGTAACAGAGGCCCAGCGGGGTATGTCGGCATAAACGTTATAGTCGTCAATAAAACGCCCCCAGGAAGCGGGAGCCGGTACAGAAAAGCCTAAAACGGCGCCTGTAAGATATATTATAACACTCAGCTGTGTACCACAGTCTATTATCACTGGCAGGAAATGTATCCACTGCTTCCGGGAAATCCTGAAGGAGGCATCCATCGTGCTCCTGACATAAAAATATAGCAGTGGGCCAACGGGCATGATAATCACCAGCGGAATGAGATTACCCACCAGGTTCAGAACAGGATCGTTGGTAAACCAGGCTGATTCGAAGAGGTATAGGTTCAGACAAGCCAGCGCTATGAGTAATATGAGCGTACCCAGTAAGCGGTTGGGGCGCGACCGCTTCTTTGAGAAGAAAAGAAGTGTGCTCATAATAAGGCCCTGCAGAAAGCCTAAGAGGATGAGGATATGAAAAAATTCAGCAAAGGTCATAACGGCGGATTGCGTTTTAAAGATAGGGATTATTGCGGGGAGTAGCAATCGTTATGACCAGCGTTGAATGAACAGTATCATCCTGTTAAATTAGCCTGATTATTTTTTGTTCTTTGCTTTTGTATGACCAAAATATAAAACATTCTCTGCCTCTGAGCGTGCTACGGCAATGTCGGGTATTCCATCTTCATTGAAATCGCCAATTCCGAAACCATACACCGTGCCCTTTGCATCACCAAACGAGACCGCTTTGAAGTTCCGGCCAGTTCCATCGTTAAAAAATATTGTGGACGACGCCTTTATATGGCCTACGATGATGTCAGGTTTATGGTCGTTATTAAGATCCGCTATTGTCAGCGCATAGGGAACAACTTTTGCGTCGGCCAGAGAGATTCCGGCGGAAAAGCTTTGGTCTTTTTGCCCAAAATAGAGATGTACGCCTTTGTATTCGTCTACTGTTACAATGTCGGGTAAATTATCTCCATTGAAATCGGCTGCTGCTGCCACACGGATTGTCGCATCGGCAGGGCCGAATGGAATACGATAGTTGTCTGTATAAGCGTGATCCTGACTGCCGATGTAAATGTAGCTCTGGCCGCTATCACGGTGCGGTACAATGAGGTCAACAAAACCATCCTTGTTAAAATCAGCAGTAGCGATTGTGGTGGCAGGATAAGGTGCAAATGAGATGCAATCAGCACCAAACTGTCCTTTTCCGTTGTTTAAGCAGATATTATTGGCCGTTCTCCCTACATCACCTCTGTTTGCGAGGATGATATCCGGAAATCCATCACCGTTGATATCGGCGATTGACAGATTACGGGTTGACCATTCAGGCTGACCAAATTCGGACCCGATTGTAAAATTGCCTTTCCTGTCATTAAGATATATCAGTTTCTTATCAGGAGCATCATTGCTGACAGCAACATCCAGAAAACCATCTCCGTCGAAGTCAGCCAGGCCGCCAGCGTATGAACGGTCTGATATATTACTGAGGTTATACGCTTTCCTGATGCCGCCGGCTCCGTCGCCGAGCAATACCCTGTCAGCAATTGGCCAATGTCTTCCTTTGACTAACAGGATATCAAGATGGCCGTCGCCGTCAAGATCGCCTACACTTACATTGGCCGTTGTGTCTAATCTTGTTTCGAGGAGTAAAGCATGATTGAAGTCCGGGATGGTAGTCTTTTCCTGTTTGTGATTAGAAGTATTACTGTGGTGCTGGGCGAGCATGTCCTGGGCCATAGTGGTTACAAGACATATGATGAGGAAGCTGTGTTTCATGGTGGCTATTAAAACTATGGTTTATAATTTTAATTCAGGCTGGAAGTTAGCTAAAGTTAATGTATAGTGAGGAAAGGGATCAATAAATTAAGATGGGTAACGAGGTTTATATCACCTGAAAATGCTTATATTTAAGTAAGGCCAACACCCTTCGTCCGAAAATCATGTTTGAATATCAACAATACCAGCCGTCAGCGCAGTTAGCAGATTACATTGAATGCTACTGGATATTGCGTGCGGAGGCTTGTTTTCTTAATTCGCCAGATCCGCTTGTTCCTGGCGGCCGGATTGAAATGATCTTCAATTTTGCCAGTCCTGTAAATTGGTTGATTGCTAAAGATAATCCTGGAGGAATCAGTTTTCCCGGACCCATTTTCATGGGGCAACGTAACAAAGTGTTTTATGTTGCAGCGACGGGCAAAGTGGATATGTTGGGACTACGGTTTAAACCGGGAGGACTTGCGGCTTTTACCAATATGCCGGTGTCCGGGCTGTCAAATGCTATGGTTCCTGCAGCGTTTATCTTAGGCACACAGGTCAACGACTGGGAGGCACTTTTATATGAACAGCAGGATACTATGGCCATGCTGCGTATGCTGGATACCTTGATGATAAAGGCCCTGAAAGCTGTTCCCCGGGATAACCTGTTAATGAACATCGCGATAGCCGCGCTGCGCAGTGGTAATGAAGACACTTCTATTGCAACTGTCTGTCATCAGACCGGCTATAACTACAAGAAGCTGGAACGGGTTTTTATCAGGAATACCGGTTATACGCCCAAATACTATCATAAGATCTTACGCTTCAATAAGGCTATAAGACTCATGGATACAGCAGATGCGCTGACCAGCATTTGTTATGCCTGTAACTACTTTGACCAGGCTCATTTTATCAGGGATTTCCGGCAATTTACAGGTACCACCCCTGGTCAGTTTAAAAGAGGAGACAACAAAATCGCTGACATTCTGATAAAACATCAATCTGTCTAAAATATACAATTCCTGTCGGACCAGGCTTCATAACTTCATGTTTATTTAAACATTGCAACATGCCTGTATCACGGACAGCGTCTAACACTTTCATTGCTATCAGTGTTCTTTTTTCTGCCATTTGCTGGTATTTCGCCTTTAGTCTTTCGGGGGATTTCGGATATCTTTTATGGGTGGCACCTATCCCTGTGTTATATTGCTCGTTATTTTTAAAGCAGAGATGGGCTTTTCTTATTGCCTTTATCAGCTATCTGTTAGGACGTTTAAGCTGGCTACCTTACCTGCTAAGCGTATTGCCTGTGCCACTGGCTATCCTGTTTACCGTTTTATTGCCGCTGATATTTGCATTGATTGTGATAGCTGCCAGGAGTATTATCCTTCGCTTCTCACATTGGTCTGCTGTATTTGCTTTGCCCGTGTTATTCACCTCGTTTGAATATTTATCCTTCCTTTTTTCAAGAGATGGAACGGCAGGCAGCATCGCCTACACCCAGGTCAATTATCTGCCTGTCATACAAATTGCTTCAATAGCTGGTATAGAAGGGATTACCTTCCTGTTGACATTCATTCCTTCGGCCATCGTTTTGATCTACTTCAACTATAAGCGGCAGCATGCTGTAAAGCCGTTGTTATTTATCACTATTGGCATTGTAGGTATAACAATGATATTCGGTGCATGGAGACTCAGGGATCATGTAACCGGGAAGGAATCACCTGTACGTATAGGTATGGCAACTATTGATGAAAAAGCGCATCATAGTACTTACGCGACAAGTACCGAAAAACAGCTACACCTGGCAGATCTTTATCTGAATGAAGTATCTGTATTGGCAAGACAGGGTGCGCAGGTTATCTTAATGCCGGAGAAGATATTCAGATACAATGAAGCTGAGCAATCCGGTATCCTGCAAAGATTTAAAGATACCGCGCTGGCGTATCATTTATTTATTATCGTCTGTGTTGACCAAAAGAAAAACGATTATTATGAAAACCGGGCCTGGGTGATTTCGGATGAGGGACGGGTAATTGCTGACTATCAGAAAGTGCATCTGTTCGAAGGAGAGGTGCTTGATTCCGTCAGACCAGGTAAGCAAATAGGGTTGTTTAGCCGGGGAGGTGCTGAAGAGGGTGTTGCTATTTGTAAGGACCTGGATTTTCAGCAGTACATCCTGGGGTATGGAAAGGCAGAGAGGCGTATGTTATATGTACCTGCCTGGGATTTTGTCCGCGATGGATGGATGCACTCCCGTATGGCGATCATGCGGAGTGTGGAAGGCGGATATAGTATGGCCAGGAATGCCCGTCAGGGAAGACTGACGATCAATGATTACCGGGGGAAAGTGCTATTTGAGGCGCATAGTGATGAAGGAGCGCCTGTAAGGCTGGTAGCTACAGTTGTTCCGCAGTATTATAAAACGGTTTATAGTGTATTGGGCGATTGGTTTGGGATGTTGAATGTTGTAGCGGCTGTGGTTTTGATGATTGTGTTGATTCGGTCCCGCGGGGGGCGTTCCCGGGGTTAAAACCCCGCGCTACAAACAATGGGACTCCTGACGGAGTCCTATTATGGTTTGTTAATGACGTTTGCTGCACATGGTATACCGGGTTGTCACCCCGGGATACAAACAATAAGGCTAATGGAGCCTATCGCTGCGAATGATTGTGTTATTGAAAAACCGGATCAAATGCGTTTAAATAAATTGGTGGCTTGTTGCCTTGCATGAGGTTTAGCGAACCAGCTGCGATCATGCGGGAGCCATCAGGTAATAGTGTGACATTCGAAAATAGTATATTCCCTTTTGCCAATGGCGACCAGCTTCGTTCCTGTAGTGAATCTGTATGCAAAGCCGCGAATATACCGATAGTTGCCTCATTTGGATCTTTATTCTTCATCGCTTCTATTGTCATGCCACTTATGAAAAGGGTCGTGTTGTCGGGAGAGACATATAAAGACGCCAGGGGAAATCCGAGGAATGCTTCTGTTAACGGAAAGAATCCATAATCTATATTCAATTGGTTTACCAACTGCATTGTTTGCGTATCTATCTGTGATAATACAAAGTATGTCAGTTCAACATCGCTGATCGAAATTACATAGAGCATGGATTCGTCCGGAGAAAGTGCTAACATGCCGGGGTAACGAAGCGCAATGGGAGAGAAGGGCAGGCGCGCAAACGTTTCACCATCGAGTACTATCACTGATCCATTGCTGTTTTCGTCTGATAGCGCAACATATACATTGCCGGTATTGGGTCCGACGGCGACTTGCAGGGGCGTTTCAGGAAGCGTAATGGTCGGCATCACCGGACGAAGATTGTTTGTATCTACGATCACCAGCGTGTTAGCGCCCTCGTTCTTATTATTCACGCTCGCCAGCTGGGTACCCAGGATCAGTTTTTTATTGTCTTTGGAAAGCGCAATGATCGAAAAAGGGGCTACACTTCCGCCGGAAAAGTCGTATCCCGAACCAGGTGTTAGCTGCTGCGTTTGAATATTATAGCCATTCACTTTACCGTCCATCGTTGTGAAAAAGAAGGTTTTGCTATCAGGTGTTATGACCACATTTGCTGCCACGGAAGCAGGTGCTTCAAATGGTAAGGGCTGCAGGGTATTGGGATCAAAACATTTGATACCATTGGCATCCCCGTAAAACAGCTTTTTCCCGTCGGGGGTAATTTGAAACAGGCCGGCTGCGTCCAGTGCCGGCGATTGCAAAGCATTATTCAGCTGCCATTTTAATTTGACGGTGCGGGTGATGGTTGTAAGACCATCCGCCGCTACTGCTGTTAACGTATAAGATGAAAGCAGCGGTTGTGCTGCTGTGACAGCTCTTTTATACGGATGATTGAAATCACGGCTGGCCGGAAGATGGTTGTCATCGCCATTCACGAGACAATAGGCGGCATTGTTGGCTGTCCATGTCATCTGTAAGTATGTACCTGCCGCTGACCTTACTATCTCACAATTAAATTCCGGAATAACCAGTTTATCGCGTTTCTCAAGCGCAAATGCGGCTATGCCATCGTTAAAGCCGGGAAAATTCAGCCATTGGAAATATAGGACTGTCGCCGGGTTTGCAGGATCTATAGGCAAACAGGAAAATATGTGGCTGAAAAAGAGATCTAAAAAAGGTCCGGGTTGTCCGCTGGCACCCATTACAGCGGTAAACAGGTGTGTATTACCGGGCATGGGCTGTGCGGCCCACACCGGCTCAGGAGAAAGCGGATCCAGGCCAATTTGCCAGAAGTCGTTCTTCGTGATTTTAGCATTTTCAGCATCGAGTGCGCCAGCAATATTCCAGGCAGAAGTGATGACATTATAATGAGGATCTGCCGGTTGCAGTGCATCCGTCAGATCAAGCATGGCCGGCAGTTTTTCGTTGACTGAAAAATAGGGGAAGAAGACCCGGAAGGCGGGCGGGTTGTTCGCATCCCAGCCGTTAACGAGATAACCATTGTTGTCATCCAAGCGAAATGCCGGACGCATCGTTTCCTGAAACACCACGTTCAGGTGAAGACGGTTTTCCAGTTCATTTGCTGGTGTAACAGGACTGGAAGACACCATAATGGGTGCTTCACTATCGCTGTTATTGACATAATAGGAAAAACGCAATGGCGCATTATCTCCGAACAACTGCGCTAATTTAGGATTGATACCACCAATGACCGAAAGCGATGCCGAAAGGTGAAGGCTATCTCCCTGCGTATCGAACTGGTATTGTACTTGCAGCTGGGCAGTGCCTTTTGCATCGGGCTCCAGGGTATTCAGTTCAATTGTGATAGTTCCATTGTTGGGTAGCGGTACGCCACCGGCAGGAGGCGCGAGCTTAAACGTATAAGCCTCGCCGGACTTAGACGGAGGAATAAAAGAGGCGATAGACCAGGGAGCCTTTACATGCAGTGCTGCCGCTGCTTCTGCATTGAGTATATTATCGGAGATGAGGACGTCGAGAAATTTCCCGGTCGAACTGCCGCCTATCGTCATATCAAAACCGGAATTATTACCTATGATCAGGTTAAGCGCATTACCACCACTGAGGCCTGTATAAATTACATTCGTTACAGGACCAGTAGCAGCAGGATTTATTAGTTGGAGCGTGAAAGCTTTACTCATATCAGGTTGTTTTTATTTACTGTGTTTCAGGTTCATCCATCCATCAACAATAAATTGAGGAGAGGCAGGAAATACGGCATCCGTATTCAATTGTGCCGGTTGAAGTGGCTCATTGGTGGTACCCACCTGTTGCCAGCTCCAGCTATACCCTGTTTCAGCAGGTGCCGGTATACGGATCGGCGCAGCTGTACGCAATACGGGGCCTGTGAGGAAAGTAAGTCGCAATGATGATATCGCGCGGCTATACTGGTCATCCGGAACCTTGAGATCCTGTATGGGAAGGACGCCGGTGGTAGCATGTACAGCAGCACGCGGATCAATGATCATGGTGATCGTTACTGGTTTACCATCGGGTTGTAACACCGCAGGGGTGGCGCCAGGTAAGCTGGTGGAAGTAATCCTCATGGTGTTGTCGCTTAACTTCACAGGCGTATAAAATACGGAAAAGTCATTCCCCAGGAAGAATCCTACCAGTCCGTCGTCAAAATAAGGGGAAAGCTGTCCGTTCTTTTCATATTCCAGTACACCCAGTTTAAGTGGTATGGCCAGGTCATTCAATGCGGCGTTATTAAAATTGTTGAAGTTGTATGGAATGAACCCGTTCTGATCTAACTGAAACTGGGCACCTGGTGTATTCCAGGGTATATAACTTTTATCGTCGGCACTTGTATCTGCTAAGCCCATTGTTTCAAGCCGGATCACTGCCTGTACTAATGCCAGCGGCTGACCGGTTAATACAGCCAGTGCCCGATCCTGTTGCATGGAAGGTGTAATGATGAACTGCTGAGCGGCATCCAGCACCTGCAGGAAGCGGGTGAAGTCAGTTGCAGCAGGAGCAGTAACATCAGGGAATGCGAAGGTTTCCAGGAAAGATTGCAATAACGGATTAGCGCCTCTGTCCTGTAAATCGTTTATCATCAATTGCCTGTTGGGTATACCTGCGGGATAAGATTCTCCCGGTACGGTAAACCAATGCATTCCTGTATCTATACTACGTAAAGCGCCGAGTGGTGCACCATCACTGTTATACAATGCCAGGGATTGGTCCAGGTGATCGGGCAACATCCAGCCACAAACAGGAGAAGCGGCGGGATGAGGATTCCATTCTGTGAAATGCTGCATGGTATCTGGTGAGCCGGCAGCAATCCATTTGAACAGCAGCCTGGAGGGCTGCACTAAACGGGGCGGGAGGTAAATGGGATGATCAGGTAAAGGATTTTCTATCTGTACCTGGAGTGCTTCCGCGACGATGGGTTGCTGGCCAATATTATTACTGATGATATTGACAAAACGACCAAAAACATCCACCAGCGTTACTGTTCCGATATTTAACAAGCCTGCACGCAGGGGATTAAAATAAACAGCAGCGGCTCCCTGGCTAAAGGCATTGTTATTAATGGAATCGGCAGCCCATTGAAGTGGCCAGTCCTGCGATTGCGTAAACAACATTTGTGTAGGCCAGAAATCGGAGACCGGCATTTTATTGTTTGTGGTCCAGCTGGCAGGGATATTTAGCGGCAGTTGTAGTTCCTGTGCACGTTGAAACATAGCGGCATTAAAACCACTCAATCCCTGCGATAGCACATGCATGGTTTTATACTCGCTATATGCTTTATAAAAACGTTCTTCTTCCTGCCTGATAAAAGGATCATTGCTATCCGGAGCGCCCTTTGCAGGGTCGTAGTCTAAGTTTTGCACGCAATAATTTCTTATCTGCTCGCAGAGATTAGCCGTGGCAGCCCCGGAAAGGCTGATCACGCCGCTCATGCTGAAGAAGTTTGGTTTACTGGTGTTCTTTTTGAAGTTATCTGCAGCTGTTGCCTGCAGCTGGTTATCGGTCAGGTATTGATCCAGGGTGAATTCCGATTGGAGGTAATCTGGCGGTAATTGTGCTGTATCAAAGTTTAACTGCTGCGAGTATACGTATTCCGCTGACCAGAAAATATAGAGTGGCAGGAAAGGGTCCTTTCCGTCTGACCAGTTCCAGCCAATATAATAAGGCAGTTTGCCATTGAAGCCTGTTGGCGCAGGGTTCAGTGTAACCTGGTGTTGTTTGTTGTAATGGAGTGTTTCATTCTGCACGGCGGCGGTTGCCAATACATCTGCACCTACTACGGTTTCCAGTTCAGGACAAAGCAGTACTGCTTCTGCTGCCAGTTGCTGTAGCAGGCTGCTTAATCCGGTAATACCGGGATTGACAGTATTCGCCAGTTTGCTGATAGTGGCCGGATAAGTAGTGTTAGTGTTCACCAGTTCGTTTTCCAAACGGCAGGGCAGCAAGGACGATGGTCCGTTACGGTTAATAGACTTAATGACGTTGCCGGTGTTCCCATTTTCTGCCAACAATATGACAGGTTCGTGCGGATGCCAGAAATTACCGGCAGGTGTTGTGCCTAATACATAATGTGTATTGACCTGCTTATATAGATAGTTGCTCAGTATGTCTACCTGCTGCGCGTCAGGAAGGCGCGACAATAGTAATAGCCATGCCTGTTCTATACTGCTTACAAAATTGAGCCAGTCTGGTGTTTTACATGCCGCCTGCAGCCCATTTATATTCAACTGTTGCAAAAGCGCAATGGCACTGGTAATATCTGGTTCTTTTGCCTGCAGAAAATTCAGGAGCGTAGGGATGGTAGTATCCAGTATCGTTAAAATAGCCTGACCGACCTGCTGAACAGTCCCATTATTGACAGCAACCAAGGAAATAGCATTTTGCAGAGCCGTGCTGGCATTCTCTCCATTCTGGATGGCATCAGCGATTTCCTGCTGCGCCATTTGGATGTAATAGGCTGTTGTGTGGTTGGCAGTCTGACCCGATATGCGCCAGAAATAGGCGGTGGCAAGGTATACACCCGAAGCCTGTATGTCGCTGATATGATAGCTAGCGTCTTCCTGTCCTGAACAGGTGTCAATGAGCACTTTCATGCCGGGGAACTGATCCTGGGGTGTCCATGATCCGGCATTGGCATAGTCAGCCAGGGATGCCATTTCTCCTGTATACACCATACCCGCCGGCAAGGGAACTGGCTGGATAGCATTTGTGATCTTTATCTGTGAGAAGATGCCAGTATTAGGATCGATGAGATCATTCAGGGATTTGAGATCATTGCTGATAGCATTCTGCAGCGGTGGCATATTGGCTGTTTTAGCAAATTCGCCATGTAACAGTTGTGCAGTGCTTAACGCACTTTGCAGGGCGCTGATAGCCTGCGCCAGGTAAGAGCCTGCGTCAGATCCACCTGGTTGCGCCGCGTTAAGTGATAGCAGCGTGGTTTCAAGCGACTGCTGCAATGCCCTGATATGATCAGGTATTAACCCTTCGAGGCTGTAAGAAAGATCGAGGAGTTGTTTGATGGTAGTTGCTGCCACCAGGTTAGCCCCTTCATTAAAGACATAATCCTGTAAATGTGGGTCTATATCTTCCGGCGCCTGTATGGTAAACGCGGCAGGTTTATAGTTATAGGGAGAAGATGCATGAGGACCGGCAATTTCGGATGCTGCCCCGGCTTGTAACATGACCGGGAAAAGATGCATCAGTCCCTCGATGAGGAAAGCGCCGCTCAAATCATCATTGATATTTCCACTTGCATTGATGACGTTGTTTTCAATCGCATTGATATGGTAACACCAGTCAAGGAACAATTTTTTCCGGCGTCCACTGATCTCATCAAGGCGGTTGTCGTAGGTATATTGACTGCTGTTAAGTTGACTGAGCATCTTTGCCAGCGGCAAGAGCAGCGTCACTTCCACATCCTGTCGGGGAGCGGCCTTGCTGGTCATGATATTACGTACGGTCCAGATAAAACCTCCGGGATGAGAGCCAAAAGTTTTTGCATGCAGGTATTCGTCCAGTTGTCCTACCCCAAGCTCTCCTCTGCCTATATTGGGCAACTGACCAAACTGAAGGGCATTGAGTAGCCACTCCGTATTGGTGGTTACATCGTCCGGGTCATTAGTTGCTTTGTTTTGGCTAAGTGCATTCAGATAGGCAGACAAGGCTTCTACGTTATTGTTGCCAATAGCAGTCCGCACGTTACTGGTATCCGGTAGTACATCCGGATAGGAAGGTGCGCCCGGCTGCGTGATATTCCAGTTAATGTTTGCAGCAATACCGCTTAGAATACCTTGTGTCTGCGACGTATTATCTGCTGTGAAGGTGGTGTAGTCGCTGAGGTTCCATTTTAACTGTTGCTCAAATATCTGTTGTATATAGTCGGTAAAAACGGGCTGTTTATCAACAGGCATCTGATGATATGCAGTAAGGGCATTATCCAGTATTTTACTACAGGTATCATTTTCAAGGGGCGATACCCAACCCATGACTGCATAGGAAACAGAAAAATTGCTATTCATTTCCAGGCATGCGGGCGACTGGAACAGATCGGATAAATCGTCATAAATACCGAAGATATTGCCACAATTCTGGTAATAGGCGGTAAACGTTTCGCCATAGGCCATAGGAGCTTGCAATAGATCTCCCAGAAATGCTATGCCAGGCCCGTTATTACCGGATGGTTCTGTCCAGCCGTTCCCCAGGGTTATTTTTCTCCCGGTCTTCCGATAAGAGACCGCTGACAGGTTTTGGGTATCATTCATCCAGGGGATATCTGTACCATTGTCAAAGCCGGTTGTGCCGGGTGCTGCGTGGGCATCACTTTCCAGTATCCAGATCTGTAGTGAAGGACTAAAATTCGCCGGATCTTTTATACAATCTGTGTTTTCCTGTCCGTTCCTGTTTTTGAAGAAACGGATGACCAGCCACCTGTTGGGCAGCGCCGGAAACCGCAAGGCGCCACTTGCATTGTCCTGCACGCCGTGTGTATATGCGGCAGGAAGCGACCAATGTACATGCAGGCCCGGTTTATTATTGATCAGTTCTTCCGCATGTTCAAAATTATTCGCTGCTATCAGGCTGCCGGTACCTGCAAGCGCATGTGCGCCCGCTTGTGAAAAATCGTACAGGGCCGATTTCACGCTCTGTGGTGTTGCACTGGCGGCGGGAGAAGGCGAAACACGCAGTACCTCAACATTTATCGGAACTATGATATTCATAATGATCGTTTTATATTGATTCTCCGGCAACATCATTGATAAAGCTTACCAGGCCTACGCCTTGTACCATCTGCAATCCAAAATCGGAGGATAGCATTGCTTGTTGTTGAGGAAAATAACCGGGCGCTATGCCCATTTTATGAAAGGTTTGCCCCATTAGCTGAGACATTTTCTGTAGGTCCAGCACGCGGTGGGTGGCATCTGTAAATGCGTCAAAGGATACATTTTTATCCTCCTTGTATGATATGGCGTCATCCCAGCCGGGGGCTGGTACCCGCAATGATTTACTTACCGAATTGTTTACCGGGTCGATGGCTGTAAAGCCGAAATGTATTGCTTCGGGAGGCTGATGTAATACCAATTCGTATAGCGGTCCGTTGAACAGACCTATCAGTACGGTGGACGATAGGTTTTCCAGGCGCAATATATCAAGTGCCTGGATCTGATCTGGTGTGATAATACCCTTTTCATTGTCATAGGGAGACGCATTTTTAGCATATCCCGCTACTTCCATACCCGGCCAGCTGCTTACTGCAACGGAGCGCAGTAAAAAGCCAGTGATGACTGTTGCCGCAGAAACATCCGCAGGTACTGCGCCTTTGAATTGCAAACGCCTGATATTGGCTTGGGTAGTATTCACTAATTTATCCATGCTGATGCGATGCGCCTGCTCTGCCATCAGGTCCGGTGAGGGTTGTGTGGCTGTTGTATACTGTCTGCCAATACTCATTGCACCATCCACCAATGCATCTGACCAGGTAGCATCTACCTGGAAAAACCGGATAGTTTCCGGAGGCAGCAAACGCTCGTCCGTCACCAGATAATTAAAAGGAACACCCTGCAGGTTTTTAAACTGCGCCAGCCAGGCTACCAGATCGGGTGGAATAGCAGATTGAGAGAGTGCAGATAAGGGATTTATCATAGAGCCGATGCTATTTTTTGGAGATGAGATAAAGCCATTTTCTGCAACACAAGAGGATCGGATTGTATGCTTGTATCCTCATTGTATACTTGCAGGAGGTCTGCAAACATATTATCCAGCACATCAGCATCTAACAGCATACGGTATTGCTGTGCTACTTTCTTTTTCCATTGGAATAATGCCACAGAGAAATCTTTGTTTTGCAGTGCCAGCAGGCGACCCAGTTCCCAGGCCAGCGCATAGGCAACATCATACATGCCTACCTCCGGATCAAAACGTAGCAGTTGATCTGCAGCATAGATAGCAGGAACATTATCATCCGCAAGAAATGCAATAGCAGGCGTATATGCGCCGTCAGGTACTAATGGGCCTCTGTACCAGGAAAGCGTTTGGATCGGCTTGCCTTCCGCATCCGGAATGCGCGCCAGGTGGTTCATGGGATAGTAACCGGATGCCAGCATCTTTTGCACCACCGTCTGTTCCTGAGTAGGCTGGTTATACACGGGAGGATCTGGTACCCTTAGCTGTGGGTTGGGTACAGTCACGGTATTGTTAGCGTCCGCCTTACGTCCGTTCAGGCTTTTCAGCATCGTTTCAAAAGCAAAACCTGTGTTTTGCAAGGAGGTAAAAGACCATTGGTGGAGTACAGGCAAACGTACAAAGCCATCTGGCTGATTCGCAATATTGGTGTCATAGAACGTAGTGCCACTGTGGTTACGCAGGGCCAACTCCATAGACTCCAGTGATATCAGCAGGGCCAGATTGCTACCCAATGGTGGCACGGCTGTAGGCGCACCGGGTACCACTGTCGGCTGCGATTCGGGTAAGCGGTTGCCGATGACAAGACTATATTGTTCCACAGGGTTTACCGTTTGCCCGTGTGCGATAGGTTTGTTAGCCATTTCTACTGCCCGTACGTGCGCCATCATACTGAGGTCCGCCATACTGGGAGCAATAGCGTTAAAAAGCGTGAAGGGCACATCTATATATTTGACGACTGTGGCAGGTGTAAAACCCGCTCCCGGATCTACTGGTGCGGTATTGTTGTCATCCAGGAGATAGGAGAAAATGCTGTAACCATTGGCGGGCATTGTTCCTGCCAGCAAAGCACTATTCCCATTCTTTATCTGCATAGTAGCCGGTACCAGGTTCTGTACCGTACCTTGTTTTACTACATTCAGCAGGTTGGCGCCATCAAGATCTGATGGGCTCAGCAACATCACCGACAACCAGGAGGGTATGTCCTGATCATAATCGACGGTAACAGATTTTCCATTGATCGTAGTTTCATATGTCAATACCTTCGGTTCAGGCCTGTTCTTTGGTATATAGGGAGAGCGCAGCCAGGGCAGCTTTTCAGCATTCAGTACCACATGTGCCAAACTATTGGAAAATTCGCCTACGGCTCCGGCAGGAGGGAACACCGAGTGTATGGCGTTCCGGTCTAAAGTATAGCGGGCACCTGCTACGCTGAATTTACGTGTGAGAGAAGGCAGTCCTTCACCAGTAATATCTGTTCCATCACTGTGTTTCAATATCTGCTGTACTTCTACCTGATAGGTGCCGGCTTCGAGACCAGGAAGACTGTGTTGTATAAATGAGGCTTGCTTTTTTAGTAGCTGTTGGTCGCTATTATTAGCCATAATCAATGTTTTAAGAGAAATGCGCGAGTATTGGTTCAGCGGTATATTGATCTGTATTCAGCAGACCATCGTTCTTAAGATCCAGATAGCCGAAACCTTGCTGTTGCAACAGGTCCAGTACACTGGCCCGCTGTGTGACGGTGTTACTGAATGCATTGCCATTATCCATGCTGGTATATACAGCATCAGGATTATTGACAGGCGAAGTATTAAATGTTGGCAGTATATCCTGTTCAAGGAAGAGATTGTTCGTATCAAATACAAGGTAGTAGTAGGCAATAAAAGCCGTTCTGGCAGGGAACCAGCGCATTGGCATCATTGTAAACCCGTTCAGCGCACCTTTGATCACTGCATCGCTTCCTTTTAAGCTGATCGTTTTGGCGCCTGCATTTCCCCAAAGTGCTGTTTGAACGCTGTTGGTCTGTAGTACCAACACCAATTCAGTGACATACCTGCCAGGTTGGCCATTATCATCCAGTGCTTGTATGGTAACGTTGTGTATAGCCTGTATATTGGTTAATGCCATAGGAGGAATGCCAAAAGACAGGGTATTCCATGCAGGGTTATCCTGTTCCGGCTTATAGGCGAAGAACGGAGCGTCCTGATGATTGTTGATCGCATTTTTGATACTGGCGTCAAGGTTAGCCGGATCAACATATGCTGTATATGATTTCAGCGAAGCGCCATTGTTAAAGATGGCATCTGTAGTAGCGGCAATTGTCTGGCTATGTATCTCAAAATTGTTGGCATCTATCAGCCAGTCCAATCCATCCGGATCTTCACTTGGTGAATAGGTCTTCATCAAACCTTTGGTGACTGTCAGGTTTACCAGCGGAGGATTACCAGCTGCCGCTTCCTTAGGCAGCGTTGCTTTGTTATTGATGTTGGGCAGAAATTCCCGGAACTGTGTCCAGTCGACCGCTGGTGGCAATTGCTCCTCAGCACCAAAATGGATGGTAAAGGAAATGATATGCAATTCCACCCTTGCTTTACCGCCAAAGGATGGTCCCCAGATATCCAGCATTACCGCTGCGGATATATTGATGCGGGTATGTACAAATAAGACATTTATTACGAGGGATATGTCTATCCCTATATAGGCATCGGCCTCATAGTGGTAAGGTTTCCAGCCAATGAGGAAATCCATGCCTACATCAAACCAGGCGTTCAGTGGCCCCCTCGTCCATGTAGCATGAAAGGCAATGCCCGCCATGATAGCGTTGCCCGTGAGCGCAAAGTAAGACAGGCCTGCTATATTGAGGCTATCCATAGCAAAACCCATCCGGAGACGCGGTACATCAGGGTAATAGGCGGGGCGCTGGTAATGAGGGTTATAACCACCGATGGTTACTACAAAGTCGCCTTTATGCGTACCGCTGAACCAGGTATAAAATGCAAAGCCTCCGGAGAGATGTACAAAACCTGCATATAGATAAGAAGCCGGCGTGATGGTACCTAAGCTGGCCAACAGACCATCTGAAGGGGAGAAGTTGACCTCAAAATCGATCTGGATATAAGCGATTGGTTCCGGTTCTTTTACCGGTATGGTCATGGCAGCACTGCCAACAAGGCCTACCTGGAATTTTACACCAAAGGCAACAGACAGCACGGCTGATATTTCAATCATCTCAAAGGAGCTGGCATCCAGCCCCAGGGCGAACCAGTATTCGCCTTCCTGTACAGGCAGATACCTGGCCAGATTGGTGAGCGCCATGGACATTGTATCCAGCTTTGTTGCCGCATCCGTGCCTAAGTTGGCAGCTGTTGGAATAGTGTTGCTCGCAGGCAGAAAGGGATAGTTGGCGAGTTGATTGAAGGTCGGCAATACAAAAGCACGGTTCACGCCAAACCCACCTGCAAGACCGTTGATAAAAAAGAAAGGAGGTCCGCCGATAGGCACATTCAGGTGCAGGAAAACAAAAAGGGAAGGATGCCCCATGTCATTAGAAAATCCTCCATATGCCTGTAATCCGAACGGGCCTGCCTGTACGATGAATTCTCCGATGAAGTTTACGCCTTTGTCGTCGGGCAGGCTTACAAACCCACCTGCTATCTGCATATCGGGCGCCTGGTAATTGACAAAAAGGCCACCTAAGCGAAATGCAATGTCGTGTATAGGATTAAAGGAGGCGCCCTTCTTACCGGGTTTGGGTATATTGAAACTAAGACCAAGCCTGTCGAGCGCCATTTCTAAACCACCGATCTTAAAGCCACCATCTACATAGAAAGCGATCGTACCCAGCTGTATATCCGGTTTGGACGCTTTGGTATACGCCATCCCTATTTTCTGCAGACTGACAGGTCCCAATGTTTTGTTCAGCTCCAGCCAGCTCACGGGATCTTTAGGGGCCGCCATATTGGGAGCAAAAGCCGTGTGTCCGGGGACAGACATACCTGTATCGATAGGCAGGGGCATTGTACCGGTGTTGTTTACCGCCCCATCCTGCTCATTACCAAAAACGGCTATCACAGAAAAACCACTATGCGTCAGGAAAGCGGAGGTAGGGTCTGGCGCCAGTCGCCCGGGATCTCCTATTGCAGGAATATTAAAAAAGAGCTTTTGATCTTGCTGAGAGAATGTCGCGTTGGTATAGAAGAAACCCAGCTTATCGAGTCTCAGCTTATCTACTCCCGGTGCTTTTCCTACCAGCGGCAGGTGTGAAAGATCGATGAGTCCATCAATCGCCACGCCAAATACATAAGGTGTAGCAGCAGGATCGGCGGTAGATGTGGGCTGTCCTGTATCGAACCTGACATCATTTGTATAGGCCAAATACAGGTCCCAGGTGGTGTTTGCTATTTCAAAACTGAAGGTACCGGCCAATTGCAGCTTCGTTTGCGCTTCTCCGGATTTTTGCACTTCAATGGATAATCCTTCAATAGCAGCGTCAAAATTGAGTTCTGCAGGCAGCTTACTATCGATGGGATTATTTTTTGCCAGGTAGAGCAACAGGTCTGACAGGGAAGGCGCTGTTTGCGGAGCGGTAACATAGTTACCGCGCATAGTATAGGTTTTTACAGGCGGTTGCGTGGTGGTGGCGGATTCTTCGAAAACCAGGTCAAACTCCGCCTGTATGTTTTTAGATTTGATGGTTGTATCAATCTTTATGGCACCATCCAGCACTTTATCAAAGGCAGCATCACTATGTATAAGATGAATACCAAAGTCCATTTCCAGCCAGGCATAAGCGCCGTTTTTGATGGACATGGTAAGATCGAGATTTTTCTTTAGGGTGGCATATTGCACATACAAACTTTGTACATACCAACTGCGTAAGAAAGGCGGGATACCCACAGGTTTTGAAGGCTTGTTTGGGTATGCCGTGTCTACCCTTGTATTCATATCGCCTATACCTGGTTTTTCATCTGACAAGTCCAGCTCACCGGTGAACACCCATTTCTGATCGGTACTGTAGGCTGCTTCCAGTGACAGGCTATAGTCTGCAATGTCGAGTATACCGCCTGCTTTAAAATTTATGCTGGCATCTTCTTGTCTGTCGAGGTAGAAATTCAGTCCGTTGAGGCTGATCTTCGTGGGGGTATTGAGCAGGTCCCAATCCCCTTCAAGCACGATATTGCCCTGAAAGCTGTAGTTGCTGCCACCTTTACCATCGGGTGTGCGGTTGAGTTCAAAATAGAAGGCATCAATTTCAATGTCCGGAAAATCCTGCGCTTGTGTATCGCCAGTAAAAAAGGTGTATAACTCCTGCATGGTGAGCGGCTTATCAGGATTTGCAAGCCTGCCGTAAAAGCTGTAGTTCCCATTCGTGCTAAAACCAGCACTCAGGCTAAGCCAGCCGCTTATAACACCAGAGATCATACCGCCTATATCATAACCGTTTCCAGTGCTTTTGGGCGTGAGGAGGAATTTGACATCGATCTGCTCCAGGTATACCTGGTCCCATAGTTGCCACTTTTCACCATCAGACATCCCTACCTCAACTGAGAGGAGATTGATTTTTTTACCTATTGTATCATAGTTGATTAATATATCTTTTAGCAGCAGGTCATTTGGTTTGGAGATGGTAAACCCGGGAATGTGTAGTGGTGTACCACCTGTTAACTGAACAATATCTGCTAATGCACCTCCCAGTGGTGTATCGAGTCTGGCGTTGAAAATGATATTACCACTGGCATCGTTGAGACTCAGGACGAGTTCAAACCAGGTGTCTTTGAAGGCGACAAGCATACTTACATGAATCTTACTGTCTGTTTGCCAGCGGAGATCTGAAGTATTGAAATAAGGATTTGAATTGATCTGCAGCCTGGGACCTTCCAGTGTGAAGGGACCGAGTGTGGCTTGGTCGGCGGTACTGTCCATGATCAACATCATATCCGGCACATATTGCGTTGCCTTTGCTGAGGAGGTTCCCCGCATTTTTATTTGTCCCCAGAGCGTCGAAGGAGGATCTGTAGCGGGAAATATAAAGGATAGTACATTGAGGGGCGCTATACTAAAATCCAGGTTACCCTCGAAGTAAAATCCCTGTAAGGTGTTATCAGTTTCGCTATCATAGCTATCCCAGTAAAAGGAAATCTCTTTGCAGGGCAATTCCTGTAATACCGGGGCATTAAGGCTGGGAAAGAGGGCTGTGATAGTACTATCATCCGGCGGTGTAGATCTGATGGCCAGCTGCGGAGCACCATCTACCATTTTGATCAGTACTTTTGGCATTGTGAGGCCTCGGAAAGGGCCGCTCTGGCCAATACCACTGAATCGGATAGTGCCATTCGTCTGATCAAAGTTATAGCTTCCTGCATCTGCTTTTATATGGATAGCGCCATTGTCTTCAAAGAAATACATCTGAAGCAATGGCGTTAATGCTGCATCATTTTCGAACAGGGCCGGGGAGAGTGTTATATTGGGCAGTTGCGCCTGTAGTGATGCGTTAATGTCGGCAATGGTCATAGTTCAGATTGTTGAAGACGTGCTGGATTGATGGCAGGAGATGTCTCGTCAATTGTACTTGCCGGAGGCTTCAGCGCAAGCTGGTACGAGTCATTTGATCCGGTAGCCCAGATGTTATCGGTAATATTTGATATATTCTCACGGACAAGATCTTCCCAGGCGTAGATCGTATGCGTGTTCGGAATGGGCTTTTTTATGACGGGGAAAGGAAAAAAGTTCTCTAAAATAGTTTTTTGCGGCAGATGGTGCTTCTCCAGGCTTTGCCCTCCTACACTGGCAATGGCCATTTTTCTTCTTTTAAGCGAATTAGCAAAGGCCCTGGAAGAAGAGGTCGGACTACCATGGTGCCCTATACGCAGATAATTTACTTTTGACAGAAGCGACTTTCTGTAGTGATTCATGGCTACATATTCAGCAACGACTGTGGCATCTCCACATACCAATACTTTCCTGTTAAAGCATTCTATTAGTATTATTAAACTTCGTTTGTTCTGTATAGTACCATTTCCTTTTTTTTCTCCGGCCGTCTTTAATTTGGCATCGTTTTTATAAAAAGTATTTTTTTTCCAGGCTCCGGTTACATTTGCGGCGAGTAATGATATTTTGAAATCTGAATTTTTCTGCCCTATTGTATTTTCTTCATAGTATAAAACCATGGCATTATTACTGTCAATAAATTCTTTTCCCAGTGCCTTTGATTGTCCGGAGGTGGCGGTTACGGGTACATCGTTAATAGATTGGGTGAATGTATTGGCGTTGGCTTTTTCTTCCCGTATGATAGCTTTTTTTATATAAGCGGGCGTGTCTCCGCTGATTGTTTTTACATATGTTCCCGATGTGAAATATTGGTTAAAGTCTTCAGTGCCGCCATAATAGGTTATGTCTACGCTGATGCCACTCAATGGTTGTAGAATATCTTCTATTTTATTGTGGTGATCCCTATCGATATGCGTCAGCAATAGCATGTCTATTTTATTGCGGCCGTTCAGAAACATTTTATTCTTTACCTGGTTGCGTACATGATCAAATGGGGCAGTACCCTGAAGGGATGGGTCTAAAACGATATCATCTGTGCCTCCGTCACTACCACAGTCTATCATAATTCTGGTACCCTGAGGGCTGGTGACGAGGGTACAGTCGCCCAACCCTATATTGACAAACTGGACGTACAGATTACCATCACCGGCCTGTTTGCCCCGGCCCAGAGGAACAATATTGGCAGCTGCCCTGTTTTCTTCACGTTTAAGTTCATCGTCGAACAGTTTAAGTTGCATTCCTAACTGCGTTTGGACGGCTGTTATTGCGGTAGTAGCAGTTCTTATCACATACTCGGGCGAAAAAGGATTGTCTCCTCTTGCAAGGGTACCAATAAACAAAAGTTCGGCCTTCCACTGAGCCAGATAACTCTTCAAAGTTGTAATACGTTCACTTAATGGAAGTGGAGATGTTGCTGGTAGAGGGCCTTTGGTAGTCAGATCGGCTTTCAGTCTTTTTCCGCTTCTTGCAGGGGGATCCTGTTCTGATGTTGTTCTTTTTCTTTTCCTGCACATATAAACGTGTTTATCAGAGGGTTATAGGGACCATATTCTTAGTTGTGTAAAATCACAAGAATAATAGTGTTTCGATTCTAAAGTAGAAATATTTTATGAGATTATTTCGGGTATTATCGCATCAGCGGGATTTTATAGGTGCAGACTGCGGCTCAATAGCTATTTAAACTTTCCCTCCCGTAAAGCGGCTTTATAGAAATCTTCTACTTTGGTCCTTGCCCAGGGTGTTTTACGAAGGAATTTTAAACTGGATTGTATGGAAGGGTTGCTGATAAAACAATTGATCCGGATCTGGTATCCCAGTTCATCCCATCCGTAGCTATCTACAAGTTGTATAAGGATCTTTTCCAGTGTTATTCCATGTAATGGATCTTTTGATGTATTCCCTGCTTCCATATGATGCCGTTTGCATGGCAAAGATACAGTTTATACAGCTGTTTTTTTGTTTGCCCAATATTCCCCCGACTTCACTAATTTTGCCCTCTATTACAGCGCCGAAGAGGCCAGTCAGGCTTATGCGGCACTTTTATATCACTTTAAGGTTGTTGAACGAGTATGATAAGTCCAATTGAGATTACCGGTCCGGTCCAGCGACTGATCGACAAAATCGGGTCAGAATATGAACATGAAATTGTCCCCATTAAGCCAGATCCTGCGGCTACTCCAGGGAACTGTTATTTTAATGTACAGGATAAAGTGGCTAAAGACGGTGGAAACCTCGTCTATGGATGGGCTGTCTGGTTAAGCGATTTCATATGTGAAGGCGAACACCATGCGGTATGGGAAGACGAGGACGGGAACCTGGTTGATGTTACACCGCCGCGTGTACCGATCGACAAGCTATTGTTTATTCCTGATGACAGATTTGCATACGAGGGAAAGCATATCGGGAGTATCAGGAGCAGTATTGTAGATAATCCGTTGGTAGACCATATTATTCTATTGGCTGAAATGAAGGATTACCTGCTGCGGTTTGCGACTCGTGTGGGCAACGAACAGCATCATTTCAATACATTTAACGGGAATATCTACACGCATTATGATACTTTGTTCAATAATGCAGTGCTCTTTTTCAGAGAAGGAGGGAAGCTGGGAAGTCCCTGTTATTGCGGAAGTCTGAAACCATATAGCCAGTGCCATGGTAAAAATCTGCCGGCTTCTATTGAAAAGGTGAAGGATACTGTCGTGAAGATGGATGATCTTGCAAAGGAGGGAAAAGAGGGTGAGCAGTCGCAAGAGGGATAAGATTTTATGCTGGCATTGGAATAGCCGGGAATAGAGGAAGCCGTCTCCATAGCGTGGAGACGGCTTCCTGTTTTATCACTCAGTAGATAAGTATCAGTTTTCCTATTTACTCACTTTTATGATCAGATGTTGAAGTGTTGTCGATACTAAGCAGCATCGCTTTTTTAATCATCTGTATAAACTCTGCTCTATATCCTTCAGTATCATCGCCTTTTGCTTCCTGTGCCAGTAATAGCGCACTCCCATAGGTCGCCTGGCCTTTATGTGCGGAATTTCTAAGCAACAATCCAAATGTCGCTACAGCTGCTGCCATCCTGAAGTCTTCAGTCGCCTGCCGGATGTCTTTTATTTCCCATGGCATCACGTTAGTCAGCAGTTTACTACTACCAGCCTTAGGCTGTTTATAACGCAATTTCACTGTAAGCGCTTCGCCATCGTAGCCGGCAGAGAGAGTTTTCTGCTGATACTTCAGCGCATCAACGGCAGGTTTGCTTTCACCGGGTTTACTGCCAGTGGGGATGATTTCATATAATGCTGTTATGGTATGGCCAACGCCCATATCACCGGCGTCTTTTTTATCGTGCCCTTGATCTTCACAGGGCCTCCTACAATAGGATCCCGGGAGCTATCCATCACAATTCCCTGAATAGTGTGTTGGGCATGTAGGTGCAGGCTTATTAGTCCCGCTAGTAGCAGGAGACAGTATTTTACTTTACTCATTCAAAATCGTTTACGAGATGATATAGGGATGCTGATTTTTGCATAAACATATAAAATAATATGTTTTGTGCAAAGTCTTATTATGTATCTTCATGGCCTATGAAATCCCACTGTCAACATGCGGAGCATTTACACTCATAAGATACTGACTTACTTTATTGGACTAATCTGGCTGGTAAACGGCCTGGTATGTAAAGTCCTTAACCTGGTTCCCCGGCACGAACAGATTGTAGCCCGGATATTGGGTGGCAGGTATTCAAGGACATTGACAGTAGCGATTGGATTGTCGGAGATCGGAATGGCCGTTTGGGCACTGAGCGGGATAAAATCAAGGTATAATGCAATACTGCAGATGACCGTTGTGGGGACAATGAATATCCTTGAGTTTTTTCTTGTCCCGGATTTGCTGCTTTGGGGCAGATTAAATGCCCTTTTCGCATGCTTGTTTGTCCTGACTATCTATTATACCGAATTTAAGCTAAATCCACATCAGACATAAATAGCTATATGTTCTCTGGTCTTAAAAATCATCCCTTTGCTGTTGAGGCATTTTTCGAGCATTCAATAGTATTGACTTTTGCTGTGGCAAAAGAACAATTAAAACCGCTGATTCCTGCTTGCCTGGAGCTTGATACATTTGATGATAAATATGGATTTATCGCAGTGGCTATGGTGCAGACAAAGCAACTTCGCCCGAAGGGTTTCCCCGGATTTATGGGCAATAGCTTCTTTTTAATCGGATACAGGGTATTTGTCAGGTATACTAATAAAGCAGGTAAGCATCTGCGTGGCTTGTACATCCTCAAGTCCGAAACGAATAAAAGAAAGATGGAAATCCTTGGAAATATCTTTACTCACTATAACTATACAACCACTGATATTAAGCAGGTAGAGTCAGGGGATATAAGATTATTTGAGTCTGTTAAGTCGAATTTCAAAGTATCCCTGGATATTGCTGAAGGAGAGGTACCATTGCCGGCAGCATCACCATTTGCTGATTGGAAAGAGGCACGGCGATTTGCAGGCCCGCTTCCGTTTACGTTCAGATTTGATGCAGAACGGAAAGATGTCCTGATCATTGAAGGCGTGAGACAAAACTGGACACCCAGACCGATAAAGGTGCTGGACTATCGTTTTTCATTTTTTGAGTCTCTCCGGATTGAAGGTGCTGTACTTGCCAATGCTTTCATTATCAGTAACGTTCCTTACTATTGGAAAAAAGGTAAACTGGAAACATGGCAATAAGAAGAACTCCGTGTCAGGGTGTGCTCAACATTATCAGGTTCAACTGGCATTTCTATGTAATATCCTTAATTGCAGTCATACTTACCACTATGGCAGCTGCTTATTTTAAGGGGTTTCCTGTACTTTATTTAATACCTGGTTTGCTACTGGCGCCTATTATCACTTCTTTGTTGATATCATTCTATATCTATGATCTTTCTGGTCTGTATCATTTAAATTGGATAAATAATACAACAGCAGAACGCCTGATTGTAAATATCCATGCAGGTTTTGATGAAACAAGTCTCTTACTTGGAAACAAGTATAAACATGCGGAACTGCGGATAATTGATTTCTATGATCCACAGAAACATACAGAAGTTTCAATCAAACGGGCGAGAAAAGCTTATCCGCTTCTTCCGCAGACGATACCCGCTGACGCAGATAAACTGCCAATTGAGGATGCCTCAGCAGACAAGATATTCGTTATTTTTTCTGCACATGAAATACGAGACGAGGTAGAAAGAGCAGATTTTATTAAAGAACTTGCCAGGAGCATAAAGCCCGGAGGAGAAATATATCTGACAGAGCATCTGAGAGATACAGCGAATTTCATCGCTTATAATATTGGCTTTTTACATTTCTACACAAAGAAATCATGGTTGGAACTTTTCAGTAAAGCTGACCTGCGGCTTAAGCAGGAGATGAAGCTTACCCCTTTTATTTCGACTTTTATATTTTCAAAGGATGATAATTCATTTTAGAATAATAGGATCCCTTTTGATCGTATTGGCATTTAGTCATGTGGTATTCCCTGGATATTTCAACTGGCGTGAAGAACTCAAGCCACTGAGTTTGATCAATCGACAGATAATGACTATCCATACATTCTTTATTGCACTTGCTGTCTTTCTTTTGGGCTTGTTGTGCCTGACTTCCGGCAATGAGCTTATTAATACTCGCTTTGGAAGGAGGATATCCCTGGGTATGGGAGTATTCTGGATAATCAGGCTTTTTATTCAGTTCTTTGGATATTCATCGGCTCTCTGGAAAGGGGAAAGATTTGAAACTATTGTACATATTGTGTTTTCGCTGTTATTTGGATATATGAGTATCGTATTTTTTATGACATATGTTTTATAAAACACTGCCGGAGATGATGTTTCCGGCAGCGTTGATTTTTACCAGGGACATTGCTGAGGTGCAGGAAAATATTCCTCACTAAAAAATCCTCCTGTTGGCCCATCATTCCCTATCATTGCATATTTAGCAATTCTTTCTCCTGCTTCTGCTGCGGTACTTGTGCCCTGGTGGTTGGTAAAGTCGGTTTGCGTCCATCCCGGACAGACTGCATTCACCTTAAACGAGGTATCCCTGAGTTCGTAAGCAAGGTGAATAGTGTACATATTCAAGGCAGACTTGGACGACTGGTACATAGCATATCTCGTTGGATAGTTGCTATTGGTCAGGTCTGCCGCCAATGTGAGTGATGCCATACTGGTGCTTACATTCACAATGCGGGGTGCTGTTGCGTTTTTCAGTAAACCAATAAATGCCTGTGTAACGCGGATGACCCCGAACAGGTTGGTTTCATATACTTCCTGAAATTGACCGACAGTGGACTCGATGGCAGATTGCTGAAATGCGCCTGAAATGCCTGCATTGTTCACCAGTACATCCAGTACAGCTGTTTTTTCACTTATTACCTTATGGGCTGCAGCAACCGATTCCGGATTAGTGACATCCAGCTGTATGGCTGTGATGTTATTGATTCCCTGCGATTGGAGATGCTGGGCTGCAGATAAACCTTTTTCCAGGTTACGGCTACCCATATAAACAAAATAGCCGTTTTGTGCAAGTTGTTTCGCTACTTCTAAGCCAATGCCTTTATTGGCGCCCGTTACTAATGCTGACTTCATTGTTGTTATTATTTGAAGCAAAACTAGCAGTCAGAAAAACGGCGGGCAGGGACAAATCATTTTATTTATGGGACAAATCGCGTAGATCTGTCAGATATGTGCTGACACTCTTGCCAGTACTTTTTTTGAAAAGCCTGGAGAAATAGCCCGGATCATTAAAGCCCAGGTCATAGGCCAGCTCTTTTACCGAAACATCGGAGTATTGCAGCTTCCGTTGCGCTTCCTGTATTAGCCGGTTAATGATCCATTCTTTGGGAGAAAGACCTGAGAACTCTTTTACAATATTATAAAGGCTGCTTGTAGTCATCGACAACTTTGCAGCGATGGTATGTACATCGTGTTGCTCTGTCAGATGCGTTTCCACGGCGAGTTTAAATTCTATATATTTTGAAAGCCTTGAGCCGGAGATAATTTCGTGGTCTGTATGTTGGAAGTAGGCCTTATTAAATTCGAATAACAGGATATTTAAATAGGTTAGAATGACTTCTACATTTTTTTGCTTTTCAGGAGAATGAACCAGTTGAAATAGAATATTAAAGATGGCTTTTACTCTTTGTTTGGAAGCCGGATCGAAAGCGATGAGGCTTGAATTCAATGGATTGTGCAGGAAAGGGTAGGATTGCGGCAGGAGTGCCAATAGGCTTTCATCAAATCCGAAGTTATTATACCGGTTGTTCTTGTTTTTCGGTGAATTGTCGAAAATCTGATTAGGAAAGCCGCAGACCATCTGACTATCGGACAGCGTGATATCCTGTGAATCCGCATGATAGGTGGCTGTCCCCTGATCCATAAAAACAAAGTAATAGAATGCCAGCTTATGTGGTTGAAGTAAGATCTGCAAAACGTCTTCAGGGATGGCAATTTTACAGTTTTCGTTCAATGTAAGCGGTAATTTATTGTGATGCTTAAACTTACTCAGTAGTCCTTTGGTTTCTTGCATTGGTCATCAATTGTCAGTGTTCCTGGCAAAGATATGTCATACCGCATGCAGTTGGTGAATTTTATCTGGCGCGGCTACCTCGTTCATCACCCGGTTTGCTTCGCTTATGTACTTTGCCGGCTGACATATGCCAGAAATGTATTTCCTTTGAATACAGCATGAAACGACTCTCATTATATTGGAAATGTCAACTGGCTGGATGGTCAGCAGCTTCGTTATACTGGGCGTACACCGGATGGCGGGGACAAGGGTTTCTGTGGTCGCTGGGGATATTATACTTTATATCGGATGTCGTGTTGTATATTTTACTGACGCATACTTACCGTAATATGGTGCTACGGCAGGGATGGCACCGTTTGTCATTGCGACAATTGTTGCCAAGGATTATTCCCGCGGATCTGCTGTTGGGAGTTCTTTTTATGATCACCACTATCGGTAAGATCTATCTGTTACGGGAGTGGGTGACGGGATTTGTACCCCCTTTCCCGGTATTCTTTGAAGAGAACTGGCTGGCTGTTTTAATGGCAGGGTTGCGGTTGATGACGATCTGGGTATTGGCATATCATTTATATCATTACGCACAGCGGGAGATCACCATTGCAAAGGAGAACGCGCGTTTGGAAGTGATCTCTAAAGAAGCGCAGCTTAACAGTTTATCTGCGCAGTTAAATCCGCATTTCTTTTTTAATTCCCTTAATAATATCAAGTCATTGATCATTGAAAACCCCATGGCTGCAAGGCGTGCCGTGGATTTGCTGGCAGATTTGTTGCGGTCATCACTCTATGGCAGGGATAAGATGCTGGTGACATTAGGGGAAGAAATGGACCTGGTGAAAGACTACCTGGAGTTGGAGAAACTGAGACTGGAAGAACGTTTGGAGGCACAGTTGTCTATAGATGAAACTTTGTTGGATCAACAGGTGCCAAGGTTATGTATTCAGACATTGGTAGAGAACGCGATCAAACATGGGGGAGGAACGATTGTGATAGAAATAAGCAGAAAGGGAGAGTGTATTGCTGTCCGGGTGCAGAATCCCGGAAAGTTGGATACAGGAAAGTCTTCAACAGGACTGGGCTTGAAGAACCTACGGGAAAGGATGCAGTTACAGTATCCGGGGCAGGGTGTTTTTGCTATCAATGAGCATAGCAATGGAATCATTTTAGCCACCCTTTTAATTCCTTGTGTATGAATAGGATCCGTGTGATCATTATCGATGATGAGCGTGCAGCGCGCAATGAAATGAAAAGGTTGCTGGCGCCTTATACGGAGCTGGAGGTGGTGGGAGAGGCAAAGGATGCGGCAGCAGCCAAAGTACAAATAGAACTGCATCGGCCGGATCTGATCTTTTTAGATATCCGTATGCCGGGTGCATCAGGCTTTGATCTGCTGGAATCATTGAGCGAGGTGCCGGAGGTTATTTTTATGACGGCCTACGATACCTATGCCGTGCAGGCTTTTGACCTCAACGCATTGGATTACCTGATGAAGCCTGTTCGTGAAGAGCGTTTTACCAGAGCGATTGAGAAGGCGTTGAATAAGATAAAGGTGGCAGACCGGCGTGTCTTTATCAGAGATGGGAATAAATGCTATTTCATTGAGGTTGGGAAATTGCGTTTGATTGAGTCTGCGGGCAATTACGTCTGCCTGTATTTTGAAGATAAGAAAGTATTGATGAAACATTCCCTCAGCCAACTGGAAGAAAAGTTTGGGCTCTTCCGGATCAACCGTACACAACTGGTCAACACCGATTATATACAACACGTTTATCCGCCGGTGAATGGCAGGATAAAGATCACACTTCACACCGGCGAGCAGCTGGAGCTGTCTGACAGGCAATCTGTCAAATTCAGGAACAGCGGCCGCTTCTAATCAACAACAAATATGAAAAGAATTTTTCGGCTGGTACTGCCATGGCTGTTGCTCAGTCATGCGGCATGGGCACAGTATTTAATTCAGGATAGCATCCTGCTTAGAACACCAGATGGTGCAACATTATCGGTGATGGTGGTCAGAAAGAAAGATGTGAAGGAGCCACTACCTGCCGTGTTATATTTTACTATTTATAGTAACCCTGCGCGATACCTGAAAGAGGCAAAGCTGGTTGCAGAGCGAGGTTATGTCAGCGTAACGGCAGAGGCAAGGGGCAAACGTCTGAGTCCGGATGCCGTTGCTCCTTATGAACATGAGGCCAGGGATGTAAACGTGGTGATAGACTGGATCAGTAAACAGCGATGGTGCAATGGGAGCGTAGGGATGTATGGCGGTAGTTATACCGGTTTTGCACAATGGGCAGCTACGAAGCATTTACATCCTGCATTGAAGACGATCGTGCCTTATGTGGCAGCAATACCAGGACAGGGTTTGCCGATGGAGAATAATGTTTTCCTGAATGCTAATTATCAGTGGGCGTTCTATGTGACCCATAATAAGTATCTGGATACGGCGGTTAATAATGATTGGCAGCGGTGGCAAAGAATGCGCAATACCTGGTTCGCGACAGGTGCAGCTTATCGTAGTATCGATAGCATTGACGGTGAGCCTAATCCATTGCTGCAACGTTGGCTGCAACATCCTGCTTATGATGCATACTGGCAGGCAATGGTGCCTTATAAAGAAGACTTTGCCCGGATCAATATTCCTGTGCTGACGATAGAGGGCTATTATGATGATGGACAAATATCGGGTCTGCGGTATATGCGCGAGCATCTTAAATACAATAAGCATGCAGTGCATTACCTGATCATCGGGCCATATGATCATTTTAGCACACAGACGGGCGGGAAGGCCGTGCTGCGCGATTATACAGTAGATACTGTTGCGCTGATAGATACGCGGGAAATCACGTTCCAATGGCTCGATTATATATTGCGGGGAGGTCTTAAACCTGCTATACTGAAAGACAAAGTCAACTATGAAGTGATGGGTGCCAATAAATGGAGACATGCACCCTCGCTGGAGGAAATGAGTGATACGACATTGACATTTTATTTATCTGACAATCATCAGCTGGTGAATAAGAAGCCCGTGCGCCGGGAATCTTTGTTACAGACCGTAGATCTGGCGGACAGAGGAAGTTTTAATAATGACTACTATCCTGACCCGATCATCCGCAAGCAGCTTCGGCGACAGACTGGCTTGTATTATATCAGCGAGCCGTTTGATGCGCCTGTAACCGTGAATGGTGCTTTTTATGGGAAGCTCAGGTCGGTGATCAATAAAAAGGACATGCATATAGGCGTTACTTTGTATGAGGTGACACCTGATGGGCAGTATTTTGAGTTGTCCTATTTCTTAGGATGTGCGAGCTATGCAAAAGACCCTACACACCGGCAGTTGTTGCAGCCGGGTAGGGTAGAAGATATTCCTTTTACAGAAACCAGACTGGTGAGCCGCCAGCTTAGTAAGGGCAGCCGTTTACTGGTGATGCTGGATGTTGATAAGAATCCATTTGCTGAGATCAATTACGGTACAGGAAAGGATGTTAGCCGGGAGACAATAGCAGACGCTGGCGCTCCTTTGCAGATACACTGGCAGAATGATAGTTATATCTGCGTACCCATTGCACGGTAGGGATGTAACAGATTTAATGATTTGCTAATTTGTAAATGCTGGCATTGGAACATATATTTGTTCGATACAATCATTTACGTACATGCGCACACCCAAGCTATCTACTATTCTATTATTAGCAGCGTTTGCTGCGCTCTTTTTCATTCCTTTCCTGGGGTGGGTTCATTTGTTTGATTGGGATGAGATAAACTTTGCCGAGTGTTCCAGGGAGATGTTGAAGTTGGACGATTATAGCAGGATCTATGTCAACTTTAAGCCATTCTGGGAGAAACCGCCGATGTTCTTCTGGATGCAAAGTATCGCCATGAAGATATTTGGGATCAATGAATTTGCAGCACGTTTTCCTAATGCCATCTGCGGGATCGTTACCCTTGTTGTGCTGTACCTTTGTGGTACGAGATTGTACGATAGAAAGTTTGGCCTCCTCTGGGCACTTGCATTTGGGGGCTCGCTTTTTCCTAATATGTATTTCAAATCCGGTATTATTGATCCGTGGTTTAATCTGTTTACCTTTCTGTCGCTGTACTACTTTGTTTTGTATAACTGGAAGAAGAATGGATTTGATAAAGAAGGGCTGAATAAAAAGCCGATGTATTATGCTGTCTGGTCGGGTATCTTTATGGGATTAGCCATTCTCACAAAGGGACAGGTAGCTTTGATGGTTTTCCTGTTGGTGCTGGGCGTCTATCTTATTTATAATAAGTTCAGGTTCTTTTTTAACGGGTGGCATGCGCTTCTATTTCTGATAGTCGCATTTCTGGTTACCTCGTCGTGGTATGGATATGAAACAGCCAAGAACGGGCCCTGGTTTATTACAGAGTTTTTAAAGTACCAATACCGCCTCTTTTCCACTCACGATGCGGGGCAGGCAGGTTTCTTCGGATATCATTATGTGGTGCTGCTTATCGGATGTTTTCCGGCTTCTCTTTTTGCTATTCCTGCTTTCTTTAAAGCACGCTACAACAGCAGGTATGAAAGGGATTTTAAGATCTGGATGTTACTGCTGTTCTGGGTAGTGACGATTTTATTTACGATCGTACAATCGCGCATTATTCATTATTCCTCTTTAGCCTGGTTCCCGGTTACTTTCCTGGCAGCCTATTCATTTTATAAATGGGACAGAAAGGAGATGAACTACAAGAGATATGTAGGCGTATTGACAACGATAATGGGTAGCATCATTGCATTGGTATTGCTGGCTGTTACGGTGATCGCATTAAATATCAAACAACTGATCCCCTATGTGCACGATACATTTGCGCAGGCAAATATGGCCGCTGATGTACACTGGAGTGGTTGGGAAGGTATTGTGGGCATCTTAATGGTGGTAATTGTTATAGTAGGAGTAAGGCAGTTGCGCAGGCATGCATTCATGAAGGCTGCGACCACTTATTTTGTGGGAACAGGCCTTGTTATTTTTCTGGCGGCGGCGATCATCGTTCCTAAAGTGGAACAATATTCACAGGCTGCGGCTATTGAATTTTTTGAGCAAAGACAAGGGGAGGATTGTTATGTAGCCGCATTAGGTTATTGGAGCTATGCACCTTTCTTTTATACGCATAAAGAAAAACCAACGAATCCGAATTCTTATAGAGAAGCATGGTTGCTGACAGGAGATATTGATAAACCCGTTTATTTTGTAACAAAAGTAGACAGGGTAGATAGCTATAAACAGTATAGCTCGTTGAAAGAGCTGTATCGCAAGAATGGATTTGTGTTTTTGAAGAGAGAAGTAGGGGCTAAATAATCGCGGAGTCCGGTTTAAAATAATAATGAAAAAGGCGTTGAAGTAAATCTCAACGCCTTTTTCATTATTATTTTAAACCGGTATTCTTTTTACTTTTTACGGGAAAAGAACCGCAGCACTTTACTCACAATTTTATCGTTTGCGCCAAGCATGCCTTTGATATCTGTATAAGTGGCCACCATGAAATTATCCAGCTTCACCCTGAATTTCTTCTTTTCTTCTCCGGGGCGTACCATATAGTGGGTAGCTCTGCGGAAAGGCTGGGCTTCTTCGGTATAATAATACAAAGCGATGGATCTTCTGTAGCGATCTTCAGGGCAGGTAGTCGGCACCGGATGGCCATGGTAAGAGTCAGCATCTGTATTGAAGATAACACAGCGATTAAACACAGGTAATACTTTCCTCTCGCAAGCCTGCATTTTCGTGTCCCACAGTTCCAGGTTACCACCATATTCTTCCGGCCAGTCTTTGTTGAGGTACACGAGTACATTTACGCGCCGTTGCCAGTGACGATGGTGCGGATGTACCGTGAAATCGGCATGGATATTAAGATAGCCATCTTTTTTGGATTGGTGTATACCGCCTCCTTCAAGAAGATCATCTTTAATAAGACCTTTTATGCCGGTCAGCGTGCTGAGGAACTTAAGAAATTCCGGAGAGTTTAATTCATTAATGGTCCGCTTGATGGACGCCGGTAACAGATCGAGCTTATTCAGCCCAGCCTTGTTTTCGTTATAATGAACATAATTGATCCATCCATCATCCTCATTCAATTTATCAAACTCCTGACCGCATGCTTCCAATACGTCCGGGTTCAGGAAATTCTCTAATACAATATGCGGATAAGGACTGGCACCCTGGTATTCGTCGCTCAATGATGGAAGCTGGTTATTCCAGTAGGCATAATCAAATAGTTGCGTGTTTTCCCTTATTTCTGTGATGGCTTGCACTTTTGAATTTTTTAGACAAGACTTAATGGACACATAAATGTAACGGAAAATGTTATTTGTACAAGGCCAGCAATCAGTCTTAACAAAATGGTAGCATACAGAACAATATGGTCAGAATAATGGCATCCATATCATATGTTCAGTACGGTATTATTACCATTTCGGATTCTGCTTCATTGCCGGATTACCATTGATTTCTACTAAAGGAATAGGCCAGAGGTAGTCGCGTTCCGGATCGAATATTCTGTTCTCCACGATAACCGGCTGGTTGGTGTTGGGATTGATAGCACCCATTGCCGGTCCTTTCAACACTTCTTCACCTATTTTCCAACGGCGTATATCAAAGAGGCGGGTGCCTTCAAATGCCAGCTCTACTTTTCTTTCCCGGCGGTATAATTCGCGCATTTTTGCCTGTGTATTATACACAGCAGTATTTACCTCAGGCATGCCTGCCCTGTTGCGGATCTTGTTGAGATACAGCAGCACATCCGGATTTTGCCAATCGTCTGATTCCACCAGTGCTTCTACATAACTGAGCAATATTTCAGCATAGCGGGTGATCACAAAGTTTAGTGTACCGGCATTATTGCGGGACACGTCTTTGGCGTCGAGGTATTTCTTTACCCAGAAACCAGTTTGTGTAGATTGTGTTGCTCCGAGCTGGTCTACTGATCCTGCAGTGAAAGGGTCCAGCAGACGGTTGACAAATGTTTGTCCGGGGAAAAGCACACTAGCCGCCAGCCTCGGATCCCGGTTGTTTTTGTACAGGGGATTTTTCCAGTACCAGGTCAGACTGTCGGCTCCCAGCTCCTGCAGTGTCTTGCCTTGCAGTGTTTCATAAGTATTTACCATAGCGGCGGTAGGACCGTTACAGGCTTGCCCGGACAGACTTTTAGGCGCCAGTCTGAAAAAGGCACCGGAGTTACCGGTACGGCGGAAGAGAATACGTTCCTTATTTTCCAATGCATCATAGGTGAATAGTTGCGCATAACTGTTTACGCCAGGCGTGGTACTGTAGTGCAGGTCATATACACCCAGGCTAATCAGCTTCCTGGCGTATTCGATCACCTTCGGATAATTTTTTATGCTGAGGAATAATTGCACCTGCATGGCATAACAGGCGCCTTTTGAAATGCGGTAAGCATCACTGCTGGGATAGGAGGCAGGTAGTATTTCCGCGGCAGAATCTAATTCGGCAGCAATGAAATTTACGACTTCTTCCTGTGTATTACGTGGTACCGCCGTGCCTTCCTGGGGATCCAGGCTTTTACGCACAATAGGTATGGGACCAAAGAAAAGAAACAGGTTCAGGTGTGCCCTTGCCCGCAATGCCCTTGCCTCTGCAGCACGTTGTTCTTTGACCACTGCATTTTCCATGTAGACGCGTGAGTAGTTTTCCAGGATACGGGAAGCATTACGTATGTCTTTATAATTCTGACGATAAGTATCAGAAAGATAACCATCCGTCGCTGTAACTGCTCCCAGCGGATAACTGTTCCAGCTACCGAAATTGGCCCGGAATACTGATTCGTCTGTTATACCGCTCATATGTATGCGGCAGTTTGCCTGGTAAGAAGAAGAAGTGAGCAAAGCACCGGGCGACATCTGATTATTGTAGATCACTTCCAGGTAATTGAAAAGGTCGGACTCCAGCCTCCACCATTTTTCATCGGTGGTAGCTGTGGGATTGTCCCTGTTGAGGTAATCTTTGGAACAGCCCCAAAGCAGGACCAGCACCAGCAGATAGGGGAATATTTTTTTATGAGTATGTTTCATAAGTCTGTTTTTTAGAATTTAAGGTTGAGACCGAACGTGTATGTCTTCAGTAATGGCACTGTATTCTGATCGCCGCCACTTTCGGGGTCAAACATTTTTACTTTCGAGAAGGTGAATGCATTTTGTGCATTGAAATACACGCGCAGCATTTTAGCCCTTATTTTTCTGGATAAAGGTACAGGCAGTGTATAACCCAGTTGTATATAGCGAACGCGTACGTATTTGCCGCTTACGCGCCAGAAATCGGAGAAGTTGGCGTTGGTACCTGGTGTGGGTGTCAGCCGCGGACGTGAGGCGCCTGTGTGCTGTGGCGTCCAGTAATCCAACTGTGACTTTTGTGGCGTGCCGCTTTCTCCGCCGATATTCAATGGTATGGCAAAGTTGCCACTGTAAAACAGGGGAGCGCCGGATTCGCCCGATAATGAAGTCTGGAAGTCTATATTTTTAAAATTTAGACCGAGGTTGAAGAAGAAGATATCCGTAGGTTCTGTATTACCCAGTGGTACCCGGTCGAGATTGTTGATGAGGGTATCTCCATTGGTATTGATAAAGTGGACATCCCCCGCAGCCTGGCCATTCATTTTAAGGATCTTTGTATTGTCGATATCAGCTTGCTGCAGTAGTCCCTGTGTAGCATAACCATAATACTCTTTTAAGGCGCCCCCCTCATACATGATGGTATTGCCGCTGACGATTGGCTGACCATTGCTGTTAAGACGTACGATCCGGCTTTTGTTCCTGCTGTAACCTACGCCTGCATCAAAGATGAGGTCATTGCCAAATGATTTGTGATAGGAGAGCTTGATCTCCTGTCCGCGGTTTCTCACGCTACCTATATTAACCGGCGCTCCGTTGTTGCCGGAGCCGATACCGGTACCACCTGTATAGTTAGGCTGTGGTGTGATGATCATATCGGTAGTCAGTTTGTCGTACCATTCAGCTGTGATACTGATCCCTGTTTTGAAATGTATGTCTGTTCCGATATTCAGTTCTTTCACTTTTTCCCAGCTCAGGTTAGGGTTGCCGATGGCGGTTTCTGTACCATTATTCGGGTCGATCGTTGACTGATAGAGATATGGATCTACGTTGTTATTACCCAGCACTCCCCAGGAGCCTCTGAGTTTCCAGGCGTCAATGAATTTTGCATTGAAAAAGCTTTCCTTGTCAATGTTCCAGCCGGCAGCAACAGAAGGGAATATGCCCCATTTTTTACCATCACCAAAGAGGGAGGAACCATCGCGGCGCAAGCCGGCTTCAAGCAGATAACGACCATCGTAGGTGTAAAATGCTTTTGCAAATATGGAGCGCAGCGCCACATCTTTCCATGAATCATAAGTACGTAGTTCCTGTGTATAACCAGCGATCGCGTTTACATTGTGTTTGCCAAAATCGTGGTTATAGTCCAGGTTGCCCCCAAAATACAGGTAGCTTTCCCGGGCTGTAAGCGTAGCCGTTTTAACCGTCGGATAGTTGACACCGGCAGTGCGATTGGTATAGTAGTCAAAGAAGATATAAGATTCCTGATCTGCCTTGTCAAGACCAGAGGCGACGCGGTAGCTGGCCTGTCCTTTCAGGCTCAATCCCGGCAGTATATTCCATTGCGGGCGTATGTTGAGTAAAGCTTCATCGCGTGTTTTGCTCAGGGTACCACCTTTCTCCAGCATGGCTACCGGATTCCAGCTTTCGCCGTAAATGCCATAGTATGTGTATCCAGGATTTTCCCCCCTAGCAGGATATTTAGAAATGATATTTGGTGGTACGGTGTAGATGCGCCTGTAGATATCAGTAGTATATCTGTTAGTCGCATACGGCTGATTTTGTACGTTACGTGAAGCAAAAAGGTCCATATAAATGAAGAAGTTCTTCATCAGGTCTACGGTTGTATTGGCACGTACCGTAGTACGGCTGTAATCGGAGTTTTTCACATGTCCCTGCTGCCATGTCTGGTTGATGGAAAGGGAGAACCGGGCTGCCGTATTACCACCGGACACCAGGATGGAATGTTGCTGTATGGGGATGGCCTTGCGTAATACCAGATCAGGCCAGTTGGTATTAGGGTATTTAACGGGATCGCTGCCGTTGCGCGTCATGAGTATGGTCGAATCGCTGTAGATTGGATTTCCGCCTGAATTTTTCATCGCTTCATTGTTCATTTCCATCCAGGTGGCAGCGTCTACGAAGTCGGGCATGTACTGGGGCCGTTGGATACCGTAATATCCGTTGTATTCAATATTGGGAACCCCGGCAACGCCACGTTTGGTGGTGATGATAATAACGCCATTGGCGGCCCTGGCACCATACATAGAAGCGGAAGCGGCATCTTTCAATACGGTGATACTTTCAACAGTATTAGGGTCCAGGTTATTCATATCAAAAGGTACACCGTCCACGAGCACGAGTGGCGCCGCATTCAGGAGTGTGCCTACACCACGTATCCGGATGTCTGCCTGGTCGCCACCTACAAGTCCGGTTGTTTGGGACACCATAATACCGGTAGCGCTACCCTGCAATGCCTGGGAGAGTTGCACAACAGGTTTGTTCTTCACATTTTCCATATTGACGATACTAACAGAGCTGGCTATATTTTTTACTTTCTGTGTGCCGAAGCCAGTTACTACCACCTGTTCCAGGGTTTTAAGATCTTCTCTCAGGGAGATGATCAGGTTGGCCTGTTCGTCGTTCACAATGTATTCCTGCGGCTTATAGCCAATCATGGAGATCACGAGGGTACTGCCTTTGGGTACATGTAGTTCAAAGACACCATCCGCATCTGCGGTGACGCCTTTGGCAGCGTCTTTCACTTTAATGGTAGCACCTACCAGGGGCCCCGGAGGATCTTTGGCTTCCAGAACACGTCCCAGCACCCTGAGCAGCTTTTTCTGTTGGAGCGTTGCGGCGGAAAGGTTGTCTTTGATAAGTTCTTTCTTCTTTACCACCACGGTTTTATCGACGATACTATAGCTCAGTGGCAGATCTTTAAGGCATAGGTCCAGCACCTGTTTTAATGAGGCCTCTTTTATATGTAACGATACAGGTGCAATGTTAACCAGCTCGTTTTCTTCATACACAACGTATACGTTAGCCTGTTGGGCAATTTTTTTCAGTACTGTTTTTAATGGCTGATTGTTCGCTTTAATACTGATGTTCTGGGCAATGCTGCTTGCATAGACATTCATCATTGCCAACAGCAAGAGAATAGTGCGCATCATCCTGGATAACTTTGTACGTGTTGTGTGGCCATGTCCATCAGCAGTCGATCGCCGACTATGGCATGGCAATGTCTTGAGTGCCGCTGTACGCGGTACTCTGGTGTAGTAATGCATAGATTAGTGGAATTTAGTAACGGGTTATAGTTGATTTTACATCGGCTGTTAATAATTTTGGTTGATTAAGCATGAACGGATATCACCCTCAATTTTCTATTTTCAAGTTTGCACTCAATGCCGTACAGTTCCAATATTTTCAGTACATCCTGCAGATTCATATCTCTGCCTATCTGGCCCCCAAACTTCTTAACGGCTACTTCCTTTGCCGGCGCCTCAATGGCGATCTCTATGTCATACCATCGGGCCAGTTGCCGCAGGAAGGCGGGCAAGCCGGTATTTTCCAGTTCAAATTTTCCATTACGCCAGGCCAATACATTTTCCAGGTCGGCAGCTTGTACTTCCATTTTTCCGGTGGCGGGATCCAGTGTTGATTGTTGTCCCGGGTGTAGTAAGGCGGAAGTACTTCCCTGTGATACTTTTACCCCTCCTTCTACCAGCGTGGTGTTTACTATCTCTTCGTCTTTGTAGGCCATGATGTCAAAGCTGGTGCCTAATACCTGTACTTCCATTTCACCTACTTTTACGATGAACGGTTGTTTAGCGTTGGGTGCAATTTCAAAGTATGCCTGTCCGTTCAGTATTACTGTCCGGTTGTCCTTAAACTTTAACGGGTATTTAAGAGAGGAGGCTGCGTTGAGCCATGCATGACTGCCATCAGGAAAGCTTACCTGGAACACGGCGCCGGGGGGCGTCGTCAGCTCATTAAAAGCGTTGGCCTCATTGCCCTGGTTTTCATATTGCAACTCTCCCTGCTTTTGCTGAATAGCCATGCTACCGGTCTTAATCACCTGGTTACCAGTGTCGGTTAATGTCACTTTGGATCCGTCAGCCAGTGTCAGCACTGCTTTGTTGCCACCAGGCTTTATGATAGGTGTGACCACCGCCAGGGGTTTGGGCGACTGTTTCCGAAACAGTGGATAAGCTATCGCTGCCAGGACAAGCACTGCTGCCGCGAGCCACTGGTATTTACGGTAAGGGCGTAATATGGGTGTTTCTATCGCGTCAACCCGCTGTTGGATCTTATCCCACATACGCATGGACGTATCCTGTGGTAAACGGGTACCCTGTTGCAGGTTTTCCCTGAAAATGTCTGCTGCCTGTCCCCGGAGTTCCGCAGCATCTGTAGATTCCAGGTATGATTGCAGCCATTGTTCATCTTCCGCACTGCGGTGAGAAGACGACAGGATCTCTTTTAATTTTTCTTGATCGCTTTTCAATGCCAGGGTATCTTTATTTATATTATATACAACCGGTAATAACAAATGGGGGGGAGAAGAGGCGTTTTTTTTAAAGAATATGCATCAGCAGGAAAAGAATTAGTGCGGTATCACGACTCACATGCTTACGTATATACTCCCTTAGGGTATACATGGCTTCTCCCAGGTATTCCTTTACGGTATACCTGGAAATACCCATCAGCTGTGAGGTTTCTTCATATGTACGGCCTTCCATCTTACAGAGCTGAAATACGCGTCGCTTTTGCGGGGATAACTGGCTGATAGCGGTTTCCAATAGCTTCCACTGTTTTTCGACAGCCAGGAAATCGTTATCGACGACAGGTTGCAGGGTGGCTGCTGCCGCTTTGCTTTTTTCACGCAACTCCTTTTTGAGATGATTAATAGCACGGTTAAATGTAATGGTAAAAAGCCAGGGGCCTAGTGGTCTTGCTGTATCAATCTCTATACGTTTTTCCCAGAGCGTGATAAATGCCTCCTGGATAATATCTTCTGTTTCTGAAGCGGATTGCAATAGTTGGAAAGTCTTACGGTACAGCGCATGATGGTATTTATCATACAGCGCTTTAAAGGCTGCCTGATCGCCGGCGGACAATCCTTTCAGGAGTCCTTTTTCATCGTGGAAGTCTGTTGCGTTAATCAATAACTGGAATTCAGGGTAATGATTACCAAAGTATCGAAAAGATTGGAATTAATCTGATAGTGAATTGATAAAAACTGATGGTAGATTATACAAAAAGGGTAGGTGTTCGGTAGGATACCATTATCTGAAAATGACAAACATTGGCCCAAATGATATGCATAAATGATAAAATAGTATGTATGAAATTTCAAACGTTTGCATAATTTCAATAAACAGGCCTGTAACCACGTTGACTGGAACTAATTCTGCAGCATCCTTTCGTATAAAGGAGGGTGTCATTCTATTAAGCTGATAATTATATCATCTATGTAATCCCTCCTAACTCCGGAAGTGTGACATCATAAAGATCATTGTTAAAACCTTAAAATGAATTATTATGATAACCCTTCAGCCCCATAGTTACGTTAGAAAAATCCCGCTGTTACTTTTTTCATTACTGGCTGTTATTATCACCGCCTGCCAGAAAACAGATACAGGCATTGCCGGACCAGCACTCAGGGAACAAAAAACTAGCCTGGTCACCAGTATCATCAATGTATCAACTTCCGCAGCACTGAACACGGCGTTGTCCAATGCGACCGACGGTGATATTATTGTGCTTGCCGATGGCTCTTACAGTGGCTTTACTGTTACAAAAAACAACATTACAATACAGGCCGCTAATAAAGGTAAAGCGATCATTACATCAGGTATTATCAGGTATCAGCAGATATCCGGTGTTACCATTCAAGGGCTTAAAATCACGACCAGTGGCGCCAGTAAAACAGTTGACGGTGAATCCTTCAAGCTGGCTGTCTGGTTTGAAGCATCTGATGATTGCCGGCTCGCCGGATGTACAATTGTATTAAGTGGTCATTCGAAGACGACCGACTGGATTATGTTAAGTGGTAACAGCAACAATAACCGCATTGATCATAATGAATTTGGCGCTAACAATATAGAAGGTCATTATATTTTTGTAAGGGGTAACCGTACAGGTATATCAGTTCCTTCAGACCGTACTGACTGGGCCAATGGCAATGGTCCGAATAATCCCAATGTCGCCAGAAATACTACAATTGATTACAATTATTTTCATGATCAGACCACCGCTGCGAGTGCGGCTATTACAATGGGCGGAATCGGCCTGGCCGGTGATTATCAGCAGACCAACACTATTTTTGAGAAAAATCTGTTGGTGAACTGCGATGGTGATGCCGAAATCATTGAGAATAAATCATCCAACAATATTATCCGGAATAATACCATCCGCACATCCATCGGTATGATCTCTCTTAGATCTGGTAATAACTGTACCGTTAGTGGCAACCTGATGCTACAGGAAGGAAAAACCGGTACTGGCGGAATTAAAATTTATGAGAAGAACCACACTGTAACGGGTAATTATATCGACAATCCACAAGATTACGGATTTGTGCTGGGTGCCGGCGATAGTTATACAAATCCCAGTTTTGGTCATGCCCAGGTGTTTAACGCCAATGTTTCCAACAATATCTGGATCAATCTGAATACGAGAGGTGTTATCATAGGTCATGGTGGTGACGGCACTGTTTCTCCGGAAGGCTGCACATTTGGTAATAATGCGCTCAGAGGGAGTGTTTCTCCACTGATTAATTTATCACATCCTGGTAATACTGTATTCACTAACAATACAACCAGTGGCTCAAATCCGGGTATGCCCGGTACGCCGTTAACCACGGCAAATACTGGTCCGGCCAGTTATAGTTATTAGGTCTTTTTTTATCTTCATACTATGAAAATGGCTAAAGCATTCCCGTAGCTTTAGCCATTTTATGTTGCTATGTGGAATGATCAACAGATCATTAATAATCTATGTTGTCCAGGTTTTTCGGCTGGTGCACGGTGCAGACAGGGAGGGACCTGGCTTTCAGGATGATCAACTGCCAGTCGCCATAAATTACCAAGGCCTAAGCTTATTGGATGGGCGTTGGGTTTAGCCTGGTAGTGCAGATCAAAGAAATTTTCACTTAGAAATGATTCAAAATCTTCATCATCAGCTCCATGATATAGCTTTTTAAGTGCATCACGTATTTCTGGAATAAGTACTTTCTTTTCACCTTGTGAATTTGGCAATATTTCACTTGACTCACCATAGTAAGTGCATAAAAAGGTATCGGTAGGTATAGGAGAGCGATCTACATGAAAAGAGTACACATCGGTGGGAAAAAAAGGGTAGGTGTCGTCCCGGTCATAGTATTTGATCACATTAAGGTTTGGCGATGCGCCATGAGCTTTCAATAGCTTAAAGTCATTTAAAAGGATTTCACGGGCAAGCTGCCCTTGTTCACTCAGCTGAAGTTTAAGCAGTTCCTCCTCTTCAATGACCGTTATATTGCCGCTTAGCCTTACCTTTTTAACGATCTCAGAAAAATCGCCTGTTAGTTCGCGCGTCCAGCAGATCGCATTCATTTTTCCTTTGAATGGCGTAGCAACTAGGTCCTGAAAATTAGTGACACAGTGAATTTGATTCTCAGCGTGAGATAAATCTATCATGATAAATCATTTGACAACGTAGTAGCCGAACAGCAGCCGGTCAGGCCGGTACAAATACTGATTGAAAACTTTTCATGAAGATAACGACAAAAAGCATTTCGGTAAGCGGTAGGCAAAAAACCAGTTATCGAACCAATTTGGGTTTGGATATGAAGCGCTTACCAAATTGAGTAAAATGGCAAAAAAGGCAAGACCCGATGTATGAAAAGCGGGTCTTGCCTTTTTAATACAGTACCAATGCTAGGAGCCAAATCCGTCCCTGTTTCTTTTGATAATAGCTTCTTCAGTTCTTGGAATTAGCATTTCAACGCCAAAGTTGACCACCTCTGCCTGTATCTCTTCAATGAAGGGACGGAAGGTCTTGTTATACTCTTTGAAGGCTAACTCATAATTGCCGTTGCAAGCCTGGAATGCATCAGCTAAAGCAGCTGCGCCATCTATAGCCAGTGATCCACCTCTGCCGGCAGCAGGCGAGGCGCAATAGCCTGCATCTCCTACCAGCGCTACTCTACCTTTGGTCCATGACGGCATTTTTACCTGACAGAGTTTATCAAAGTAAAAATTTCCGAACTGCTGCACTTCTGCCAACAATTCAGCAGTTCTCCAGCCGGTCCCTTTGAACCGTTCGATAATGATATTTCGTTGTTGTTGTTCATTCCTATAGTCATAAGGAATTTCCTGTTCCGCGAAAAAAGCCAGGCATATATCGGTTTTCCCGTTGTAAGCATTGAGCATGACCGTCTTACCAGGTTCACTGTACATTTGCATCGTATACTCCGGGACAAGTAATTTATTTACAATTGTAATGGAGAAATATGTTTGCAGAAAGTGAGAAAAGGTGGCTTCTGGACCAAACCAATATCTCCGAACAGCCGAATGGATGCCATCACAGCCAAATACAAGATCATAGGTCTGCGGTGATCCCTTTTTAAAGGTAACATACATACGGTTATCTATTTCCTGCAGGCCAGTGATACTTTCATCATAAATGAACTCCACGTCAGCTTTGACCGCTTCATACAGCATATTCAGCAATACATCCCGTTCTATCTCGTATTCTGGAGCCTTCTGGTTTTGTTGGATAAAATCGATCCTTTCTGTAACGTCATCCGTATTCCTGAATTCCATAGATTTCATTAGAAGTCTGTTCGATAGGATCTCTTCGTATAGTCCCATCCGCTTTACAATATCAATGGTATTGCCGAGAATATTTACCGGTGTGCCTCCTTTTTTAAGGCCAGGGGCAATTTCAACAATACTTACTTTGTAACCAAACCTGTTCATCCAGTATGCAGTGGAGAGCCCGGCGAAACTTGCACCGGAAATGAGTACTTTCTTTTGAGCTGATGTTTTCATTTTAACGCTATTCCTTTTTTATGCAAAGGAACAGCATGCCTGTCAGGCCTTATAGACCTAAAGGGAGTAAGCCTTGGACTAATCGAAGTTTTTGTTGCGAAAGGCGATAGGGGCCATACCTGAAACTTTAGTAAACAGCCTGGAAAAATAAGGGTAATCGTCATATCCCAATGTAGCGGCAACTTCTTTAAGCGACTGTCCGGAATGATAAAGTAAACGTTTAGCCTCCAATACAACACGCTGTTGAATATGATAAGAGACAGAATAACCGGTGATGTTTTTAACGCATTGGTTCAGATAAGGGGTGGATAAATTAAGCTGTTGCGCATATTCGGCTGGCCGCTTAAATGAAGTAAAATGAAGGTCCAGGGCTTCCCTAAAAGCTTTGGTGACAAGCTCTGCTCTGGATAATTTGTCGATCGGTGTCCGTTGCTCTAAGTAAGACGAGATGACTAATCCGCCAAGTGCATTGATGTGGTCATTTAACAAGGAATGATAAAGCTGGTCCTTTTTCCGTTCTGTAAATCTGATACAAAGTGATACAGCTTCTATAAAGAGCACAAACGTTTCATGTTTTAGAGGCATTGGGGCTGCCGGTGTAATATCTTCCAGCAGATTCAGGTATTTCGGATTCAGATTTTCATTGTTGACGGCCCAGGCATTGACAATAACGTTCTCGAATGCAATAATACGGTGTACCTGATTGGGATGCATATATATGACGGATGGAGCATTTATCTCATACTGTCTAAAATCAATTTCCATGGTCACGCTCCCTCTTTCAAGCAGAAAGAAGGAATGACTATCATGGCGCTCAGGTTGTTGCCATTCGCCAAGATCAGGTAAATTCTCAAAGGCGATCCGCTCAATGGTAACACCTTCGCCAGACTCGCCACTGAATTTATTTACAGGAATTGTCCCGGATTTGTGCCGCATTACAATACGTTTTCCAGTCAAAGATAAGGGTTCAGCCCTCATATAGATTAGACCTAACTTGAAGCATGCATGAAAATACACCGCTAACCAAATCCTAAAATTTGGACCCGATCAGGCAGGGGAGTTTGTAAAACTACCAAGTAGTTGGTATTTTTACAACTTTAGGGATTAAATGCCTGGCAAAAGTAAAACACCAGACGCTACTATTTAGTCTGTTTGCACAGTACTCATTTAATTCCTTTTTAACTAAATCTTATGAAGATGTACAAACTATTATGTGGATTCCTGCTGCTTTTCTGCTTGCAAACCAAAGCACAATCCAAAGACTCATTGAATGTAAAGCTGGCAGAAGCCAAACGTGAGGTATTGGCGAACGTCGTTATTAACGACAACGCGAATAAGGCGTTTGATGTCTTAACGCAGAAAGCAACAGAGGCGTACCAGCAGGATGGATCAAATAAAAATCTGGCGAAGATCCTTGAACGCTACCGGACATTGTTAACAGAAATCAAAGGTGCACAGACGCCTAAAACCAACAATACCGAAGAGTATGAAGTTAGCATTGAATCTATCAAAAAAGCTAAGTTGAAACTCTGCCCTCTTTATCCTTTTTGCAATTAAGTGTTCAAATCAAATTGTTTACGGACCAATCCCTTGGCCCTACAAAGTAAATATTGTAAAACAGAAAATCCGTTCTCACAGAGCGGATTTTCTGTTTTTAGTATTCAGTGTTGGAACAATTTCGAACCAAGTGGGTTTGATTTCTAAAAAATTATCCTCTTTAAAAAGTGATTTTAAATGAGCTTGGATCAAAATCGATTAGAGATGGCCTTGGGCGCTTTTTTACAATTTTAACTTTCGCGAACGCCCTTCCTTTGTTATAAATAATAAATTTATGAAGAAAATCCTCACCCTGGCGATGCTGATGGTACTATCCCTAATTTCTAAAGCCCAAACGAACAGCGATCTTTTGCAGCAAGCCCGTAAGACGATCGAAGCCAGCAACGCCATCTATGCCGACCTGGCAAATAAAAATGATGGTTCTATCCTGACCAGATATACGGAAGATGCCTGTCTGTTACCACCCAATTCCGGCCCTATCTGTGGGAAAGAAAATATCGCAAAGTTCTTTAAAGACGGTCCTAAAGTACATGTTAAATTTACTATACAACATTTGTATGGTGATGCCAGAACATTCATTACTGAAGAAAGCTTTTATGAAATGACTGATCTTGACGGAAATAAATTGGATGAAGGTAAAGTGATTGTGATTTGGAAAAACACGGCAGTTGGCTTGAAAATGCATAGAGATATGTTTAGCAGTAATAAGCCAGTAGCAAAATAGATTTACAATCCAATATTTACTGCTTTTTGAAAGCCATCTCCATTTTTAATAAGTGTACTCCTGACTTGAAACGGCGTTGTGCCTGTGAACTTTCTAAATTCTTTAATAAAATGGGCCTGATCATAGTAACCGCATTCATAAGCAATCGAGGTAAGTGATACGTCTGTATTAAGTATTTGCCGTAAACTTCTGTTAAAACGGTAAGATGCATACAGTGTACCTGGCGTCAGGCCCACCATTTCAAAAAATTGTTTCTGAATATATCTTTTGGAAAGCCCAAGTGTAGATGACAACTGATTAAGGTCAAAGCCTTCACCAGTGGTTAGTATATGCCGACAAATCGAAGATAGCTGTTGAATCTTTTGCCGTTTTTTCTCATGCTTTTTTAATTTCTCAATAAAAAAAGATTCGATCAGATCTATTTGCTGAATAATTGAGATTTTACTCATTATTACTTCATAGAGATCCTGCAACTCTTTTGTATACACATCTAAAAGATTGGTAGCTGAATTAGTGAAATCTGTGATCGGATTCGGGAAAAATATAGAGCAAGCATAGGGGTACATCCTGGCTATCAGTATCGTAGTACCCTTCGTCGCATTCAGTCTGGTAGGAACTGTCAGATGTCCCAATAATTCAAATGCAGGCGTGTCCCGGTACAGCCCGTGGATAATGGTGGCAGCGTTACCATCTGATATTTTGACAATAAAATCTACGTATCCACTTGGATAAAAAATTTCATTTTTTATGTCCTTGTCGATAGTAATCACGGAATAATTCCTTATAAACGGTTTTAATATGTCGCAGGGAGTATATTGCAACGTAGTTATTTTTTTGGTTTGAATACAGTAGTAAATTACAGAATTAATTGATTCCATAATGGAGGCATAAGGATAGTTCGTAACTTAAGGGACTCTGCTATGATTTAATGATCGTTTCCTGAGTTAAATTCATTGTAGGTATAAACAAACCAAAAATAAAAACTATGAGAGCAATTAATCCCTGGATCAACTTCAATGGCAATGCCGAAGAAGCGTTCACTTTCTACAAATCAGTTTTTGGCGGCGAGTTTACAAAAGTCACCCGTTTTAAAGATTTATCAGGCCCCGAGTTTCAGGTAGCCGAAGATGAGGCAGATAAGATAATGTACATCGGCTTGCCGCTTGGCAAGAACAATGTGTTAATAGCCAACGATGTTCCTGGGTTTTTGGGCCGGGTAAGCGAAAATGAAAACCGCTCTAAAATATACGTGAATGCGGAAAGCCGTGAAGAAGCAGATAAAATATTTAACGGATTATCAGCAGGCGGAGAAGTGGAAGGGCCCATTGGAGACAGTCCATGGGGTACCTATGCTGGAATGTTCAGGGATAAATATGGTATTGAATGGATTGTAGAGTTTGACCCCGGGTTTTAATTAAACTCGAAAAGCAAAGAGGAACTTCCAGGTTAAAATTGGAAGTCCCTCTTTGGCTAGTAATAGAATGTTTTCGAATCATTTCTATGTTAAGGGTGTATCCAGGAAGATATTCCTGAAGCTCTTCAATCAATAGCTCAGACACTATTGCTGACCAATAATTAGCTGCTGTCTTTCTTTAGTTTTATCGTAATCTATTTCTAAAAAATAAACGCCTATTCTGAGTCCATCTACCTTAAGCTGAGCATTACTTACATTAGCGTATTTCTGTTTCCTTAACAAATTCCCCATTTGATCGTAAATACTGATGTTAGTGATGTGCGGAGCCACTGTTGTTTTTTGAGCCATTGGGTCTGTATTCGATTTCGGCTGTATATTCACGGTACTGACAGCAGGGTTAGGTGATACTGTAAAAACCAAGGTACGCGGACAAGAACTGTAAACTGTTACACCATCATGCACTACCTCACCACAGGCATTCGTAGCTGTAATATTGACACCACCGCCACCATATACACTCACATAGGAGGATGAAGAGCTGCTACTATATATATTAATTGAGCTGCCGGATGTAGGTGTGGAAGTCCAGGCATAATTACTAAGGGGCATATTGGGGGCGCTGTTGACCATCCAGCCCTGCCATGCACCATTACATGGTCCGCTCTGGCTAGAGGTAAGATTCATCTTTGATACTGTACTTACAGCTTTTGTAGCAAAAATACAGTTCGGCAAACTGGCGGTAAGTGTAAAATTGCCTGCGGAAGCCTTCGTTAAGGTTACGGAATTACCTGAAGCATTGAGGGTAACGTACCCGGCAGGTGTGGCAGTCCATGTAACTGTTTGTCCGGCTGGTACACCGCTTACTGTATAGGTGGAAGATGAACAGAAGGCTGCCACACCGGAAATTACCAGATTCGCATTAGGTGGTGCGGCACCTATACCAACAGCATACCAGGCATCGGTCACTGCTTTGACCTGACAACTACCGGCGCCATATAGCTCGGTAGCGGCATTGATGGTAGCTGTTCGTGCGTCAGCATACTGGCTTTGCGACTGGAGTTTACCAGTAGATTCTGCATTCCATATAATATCGGCAGCAATTGAGATTCCCTGACCTGTTACGGAATAACTATTCCCAAGGTCATTGGTGCCACTGCCGCCCTGACTTAAAAGATAAAACCAGTGACTGAGTACGGTACTGTTTTTATGTGGTTCATTATTATAGTCCCAGTAGGTGCCATGGTAGGTATCGGGATAAGATAATGAATTGGGATCAATCATGGAGCGAAGGCAGGGTTGTCCGTTTTTCATGATTTCATCTCCTATCAGCCAGGTTTGTTTATAAGGTGTTGCGTAGTATTCTATTACCGCACCCCATATGTCGCTGAGGCCTTCATTCATTGCTCCCTGTTCGCTGTAACCACCTGGAAGAGCGGCGGTATACTGACAGATACCATGTCCTATTTCATGGGCGATTACATCGAGGGAGGTGAGTGCTTTAAACTGAGTAGTTCCATCCCCGTAAGTCATACTATGCATGGTAGGGTCCCAGAATGCATTATCATTATCGGGATACTGGGAGTTTATTCCGTGCAGATTTGCATGTACATAACCAAATAATGTAGCGCCCAGATTATCATAACTATTCCGGCCTCTCACAGAGGCCCAGTAGTCAAACACTTTCTCCGTACCCCAGTGGACATCATGACCGGCATTGGCGGTGGTCCAGCCGGTACCTGCATTACTAAAGTCTACCGCTGCCGAATAGTTGCTTCCGTTTTGCATGTCCAGTGTCTGTATCTGTGCACTGAGTGAACCAACAGACCTGGTTTCTCTAAGACGGTAACCTCCGGTGTAGGAGTCGAGGGTAACGCTTTGCCAACCATTGTACAACGTTGTGACAAATCCGGGGGTATTCGCGTCCATGATTAGTTGCTCCTTTCCAATCACATTTCCGGTGATAGCATCTACATATACGTTGTTATCACTCAATGGCATTACCGCATAGATGTGAAATTTGTAAGCCAGCCGGAAAGAGTGAGTGATGCTGTCATCTCTGCTGATTACCAGTTCTCCTTTAGGGTAAAGGGTCGCTTTGGGATCTTTAGCGACTTCCTGATACCTTTTTTGAGTGAATTCATCTTCCCATCCGTAAGTCCTGGCATGAATAAAACCAAGTGCTTTTTTCAGGGCAGTTTTTTCATCCACTTTCACCTGCACTGACGGTTTGCCAATGTCCTGAAAGAAGCCATTAGCAGATTCAATGATACCATTCTGTGAATGTACAGCATAGGTACCGGCGGGTACCTTGTACCCCTTATAATACTGCTGATAGAGGCGATGATCACGGTCTTTATCTGTAATCACCTTATCCAGTCGCAGACTGTCGTCTAATGACATCTTCAGGGTTTGTTTCATAAAACCCTGTGCATTGGCAACTGGTTGAGGGCGTTGTTTTGTGTCCAGGCGCATAAATTTCACCTTACCGTTACCGGCGGTATCCGTTTGCAGGATCACCTGTTGCGCCCATAAACTTGTCTGTAATAGCATGAGGCATGCGAGGAGTATAAATTTGCTCTTCATAAGTGGAATATTCATTGAGGGTTAAAAAATATGCAGAATAAAAAGTATGTTGAATATCAGCTACAGCAATAAGGGCCTAAAGGATTCGTAATAGGTATAACAACAATCGCTAACGTGGCATAACTTAACTAATATAACCGAATAAATCGGAATTACAATTTATTTCAATAGCTGGCCTGGTGAGTAATAGAGTAATAAGGATATCAATATATAGATTTTTTTATATGCCATTATCATAGTGATTTCAAGAACCAGGCTGCATTATCAATACTGATTCTTTTAGGGGAGGCCGGTTAACAGCATATATTTAAGTGCTATGCACAGATTATCAACCTCTTTCGTCTTGCAATTGGCTGACACGAAATCGCGTAATTTAAGTCAGGCAACTCAAAAAAAATGGACAACGTTGGCCCCTATTCAATAATAAATTTGTAACCCCTGCCTGGTACGTTGATAAATTTAATGGCATTATCGTCGGTTAATCTCTTGCGTAATTTAGACACCAGTACATCCACATTTCTGCTGATGACCACGATGCCTTTATCTTCCCAAATCTCTTTCATCAGCGTTTCCCTTTCTACGATTTGGTTTATATTTTCTGCAAATATTTTCAGTGCTTTTGTTTCTTTTTCCGATAGCAAAATACTTTTATCACCCGTTTTCAGCACATTATTATCTGCGTAGAATTGGAAGCTTCCTAATTGTATGTAATCATTATTATTGACGATTGATTCTTTCTCTTCTTTTTTCCGGAACTTATTTTTTACGTAAAAACCAATAAAACCCAAAGGAATAAGCACCAGCAACAACCAAATGGAATTAAAGTTATTAGCCTTCAACAGTTCAATCTCAATAATATAACAACTAACCGCCAGCCTGCGACCCCGGCAAGGTGTTAAATTGCCTGCCTTGCCATTTATTTCAAATGCAAGGACGGTTTCCTTTTTTTGACAATTCTTCAGGTTCACTATATAATTGGTGGCCAGGGCGGTTTTTTGAAATTCACGCTGCACCAGGTTGATGAGAGAATCTGAAACAAATCTAAACTCATTCTGAAAGGAAAGCTGGTAGGTGTTCTCGTTTACTTTCTTAACCGGCAGCACCCGGGACGAAGAATCGTTAGCTGAGAGCAGAAGCTGATGTCCTATATTACGTAACACAACTTCTAAATGCTTCTCAGAAATTTCATCCTTTTTATTGATAGAAGCAACAGCAGAAATTAAAATGAAAATTATTATGGTGGAAGATCCTAATAGAATAAATGGCTTCATGCGTGCAAAATACACCATTAACCCCCGGTTTTAGTTGGTTTTACAAACGTTTTACGTGTCTTTTACAACTTTTTACTGCTAAAAAGCTTTGGTCTAGTTAAGACCTGATAGCTTTGGTTTATTGTTTCACAAAAAAAAAATCAGAGCCATGAATTTTTATATCCTTGCTTTTTTGCTCCTTTTCACGGTTTTCTCATCTTCTCTTGTCCCGGATAACCATTCAGACCCAAAAACAGAGAAGGCTGGAACTGCAAAGATCGTTTTTAAATCTACAGATGGCGGACAAACCTGGCAGGACATCAGCAAAGGGCTGCCCGAAAATTTGAGGGAAGGTGATATCAAGGGAAATAGCTTTTTTGCAAATGAGAAAGGGTTGTTTTTGAGGGTTGGAAGCGGGCTCTATCGCAGTGCACCAAACGCCACAGCTCCTTTTTGGACCAAAGGGAACTTCCCTGACGAACATAGCAGCATTGTCCGCGGTAATTCCTGGATATTTCCCTACAGTTACTGGGGTATAAATTTGAAAAAAACAAACGGAACGAGTATATGGTCGCCGATGTTCGAAAAATTTCAGGAGCCACGAATACGCAGCGTTTTTGAGACCGCCGGAGGTACAATTTTCGTCGGCATCGACCGAGGCTTTTTTAAAACTAATGACAATGGAAAAACCTGGAAGCATGTCCATAATGGAAGCTTGGTAGGGCATTTGGCAGAGTCGAATGGTGTACTGGTGGCGATCAGTACGGGCGGGATAATTAGATCGACCGATAATGGCGAAAACTGGTCGGCGGTGAGCAGTGAGGACGGTGTGGCTTTCGATGTAAAACGGATCAAAGGTGGATTCGCTGCTATCACTTCTAGTTCAGCGTCGAATCCCAGGAGGCTAAGTACATCCTACGACGGCGGTAAAACCTGGCAGTCCATTCATTCCGGCCTTCAGGACAAAGTTGTTATTGATTCAATATGGCGGACCTGGAATGATCGCCCTCATGTGCAAGCTTTCACGACTTCAATTATCCAGGTTGGTGAAGACTTCTTTTGTACTCACCCTGACGGCATTTTCAAATCATCAGACAAAGGAAAAACATGGAAATTATTACTTCCTTCTGTAGAACATAAGGGCTTTAATTTATTTGTTTCAGGCAACGTGATCTATGCCATACCCAGTAGGGGAGGATGTTGAAAAATTCAGGTTAACATTTATGGATTTCATGTCCAGAGCGGGCCGGCCCGACGAAAAAATGCCCCCTCAGATCGTTGGATTTGAGGGGGCATTTTTTCAATAGGTTAAAGGAGGTTCGAATTCAACTGAGAACACTTGTTTGGCTATCATGTGAAAGTTCGTAAATAATGGAAACGGTCAAATCCGATATTATATGGACAGAGCATCGTCCTCACTCATTCGCTCCGTGCCAAAGCTTTCCCATACTTTGGAATGTCTAGCACAGTATTTGGGAGAAGCGGACAGGTTATCTTCCACGTCAACCGGAATTCATCATAGTCGTCCGCTATTTAAAAATGTTCAATTCTTCATTATAAACAGGACTTTGTATGCCCAAAAAATTTAAAACACTGTGAAATACATAGTCTTGTGACAATGAATTTTCTGTTTTCAGTTGTTTTAAACTGTTATCAGATGTCCAAACTATAAAAGGAATGTCATATTGTTGTTTCGGCGCCAGGCTTAAAGGCATACCATGCATGTATAGATTTTTTTCTCCTAAAGATTCTCCATGGTCGGAAACAAAAATCATTGCACTTTTATATTCCTTTAATTGTTTTAAATCTTCAATTACATTGTATAAAATATAATCGGTATAACCAATCGTATTGTCATAAGCATTGACCAGTTCTGTACTAGAACATTTTGCTAATTCAACGCTATTACACACTGGCTTAAAAGTCTCGAACCGGGGCGGATATTTTTTGCTATACTCAGGTCCATGACTTGTACTTGTGTGCAATATTATCAATACCTTATTTTTTGTACTTGCCGCTATTTGCTCTTTCAGGTTACTCAAAAGAACTTCATCGTAATTGCATCCGTCGCCTTTACAATCTTTCATCAGCGCTTCTCTGCCCTGGTAGTTTTTTATATGAACGGGTGGTTCTCCCCAGTTTGTGGTTCTCCAGACAACCTCTACGCCATTTCTATATAAATAATTGGGCAAAATCTCATACAAATCGCCGGTATTTTTGTGTTCTAAAATACACTTTACACCTGCAGTAGTGTAGGTGGCGCAAGAGGTAGCATTAAAATGAAATACACCAGGGGTTTTTGAAAGAAACGGATTCGTATTTTTACTGTACCCGTATAAAGAAAAATTTTCACTTCTGGCGGATTCTCCTATCACTAAGACTACAACCGATTTCCGGTTATCTTTTATGGTAGCATCTGGCAATAATATTTCTTTTTCATTTTCCTGGTGTTTATGTATAAAATGCAGAGAAAGATTTACTGTGTAACTCCACGGCATTGCAAGCCCACCTAATACTGGCGAATTTTTATCAACCCACAACCAATTTTTGGCATTGGCAAATACTACAATTAACATAAATAATAAAGTAGCTGAAGCGATGACTAAAAATCGCTTGAATGTTACATATGCTATTTTGGCCTTAATGATAATAATGGCAGGAATAACACCAAGCAGAATTACATAGAGTAGTAATTTTATGGAAAAAAAACCAGCCGCCTCAGCATAATTGGTATTTAGCACATTGCCGACCATGCCACCATCTATTATAACACTGTAAGTATTAATAAAGTAAACTGCAATTGCGTTGACAATAAAGCATAATGCCAGGATAATTTTTCCTACAAAGCGTAATAGAAAGAACATCAAAAAAAAGGCAAAAGCATTTGCGACCAGCATTAGAATAATAAAACAAATAATAATGGTAATGCCGTTAAAACTTTTATAATCAATATTATTAAAAATAAATTTGAAAAAGGGAAAATGAAAGAATAAGAAGTTAAGACAACTTAGTAATAAAGAAAAGTGAACGATTTTTATATTATCTTTTAATAAACGCATAAGCCATTTTGTAAAAAAAAATTATGCAAATTAATACAAAATATAATATTGTCAAATTTTTGTCGATTATCTGGCTGATTGATAAAACAAAACAAGCCAGTATTAATAAAATGAAAATCGGATAGAATTTTTTATTGTTAACCCAGGTCCGGCTTACGACCATAGTCATAGAAGAAGTTTTTTTGTCACCTTTTCTGTTTAAGCATTCATCTACTCATATCGTTATAGCTTTGGGCGTATAGATGGTAGACATCAATGTATGTGCCGTGCCAGAAGGATGTTGCAGAATAGTAAGTGGTTTGGAAGGGACGCCAATGGATAAGTGAATTAAGGGGAACTAGAGGTAGAAAGAAACTGTTAGTTTTTCTATCGGAATTCCTGCCAGCACCTGACAGATTAGCAAGTTTTAGTCTGCCAATTGAACATTTTAAACGGCAGTTGGGCCGCAAAGCGGTTGAGGATGTTTGTACGTCGATTTGAAATGTTCTTGAGATTCTTTTCAAGAGTTTTGGGACGGGTTGCCAGGTAGAGTGCAGCCACAAATTCGGTGTGTCAATTATGTGTCAATAGTGGTAGAATGCGTTAAAATCAGTGAATTATTGACATTGAAGCTATAAAAAAGCTCTGTAAATCAAATACTTACAGAGCTTTTACGTGCCCGGAACTGGATTCGAACCAGCACACCCTTGCGAGCGCTGAGACCTAAACACAGTGCGTCTACCAATTTCGCCACCTGGGCAATTGATTTCTAATGCTTTAAGCTAGCATTTTTTTTCATAATGACAAAAAATATAATCCTAAATTTCCCATTTTAGTTGCCGGCTTCTGATAATACAAAGGGTAGTAACTTGCGTTAATATTCATTACAATTTTTTAGCCAATGTCAGACATCTTTCTACCTGTGATTTTGATGCTGGAGCACGATCCGGACGATCGGTTTCTAACCAGTACTGTATTTGAAGAACAGCAATATCAAGTGCATCTCGAATTCTTAAATAATAGCAAGGGTTTATTTAGTTACCTGGATGAGTGCCGGCGTTCAAATCTGCCGTACCCTGCCGTGATACTTATCAACCTTAACATCACTCCTCTGGATGGACGGGAAGTATTAAAACAATTGAAAGCGAATGCGGATTACCGGCATTTGCCTGTGGTTATATTGTCGGAGTCAAAAGATCAGAAACTCGCCAGGGAATGTTATGCACTGGGCGCCAGTTCATTTATACAGAAACCTGATGCACTTAGTGGCACTAGTGAAAAGATCCACAACTTTTTCAAATATTGGTTTGAGACGGTGGTGTTGGCATAAGATCATGGATTTAGCTCACCAGACCCACTGTAAAAAACAGCGCGGCTGGCTTTACGGTCAGCCGCACTGCAATGAGGGAGTGTTCTTAAGGGACAAGGTCAGCATGTAAACTCAAAAGATGCACAAGTCCTGACGGTAAGAGCACAAGTCCAGTCACCTATTGTGGGCGCTTTTTTCTCTGTTTGTACATTTCCACTCAGTTTCCCAATAATTATTTTATTCAGCTTTAATTTCTTAGTTTCTTTTTTCATAATCGTTTTGTTTTGATGAGGCATATGCTGTCCTTACTAATATAACTTATATCAGTACAAAGAACAATCCCCGGAAAAGGGGAAATACAGTGTACAAGAAGTCATTATAAATGGACAGCCATTGATCCTTCTTATCTTGTATAAGATTATTTCCCGCTTCTACATTCAGTTCCTGTCGAATTTAATAGCGCTCAATAAAATGATCAGGGAAAGAATCACCAGCTGGGTAATATAGAACCTGTTTAAATTATCTCTTACATCCGCTGTTCGTCGAACAAGGTCCGGCAGGCCTTCATATGCCATACTTCGTAGCTTGATACCGTTTTTATTACCCACAAGCATTCCATTCAATATAAGCAAAACAACCAGCCCCATTTTTATCTTAAACCATAACTGTTGCCACCAGATGCCATTTAATAGTATAAACATACTGGCTCCCGTAAGCATCAGTATCACGGCCCCGACTCTGAGGAGGCTACCATAAACGGACATTAATGGCAGAAGGCCGGATGCTTTGTTAGTATCCTCAGCCGTTAAGCGGCAGAACGTCTTAAATGTGACAAAGTCAATAATAGTTGTACCTGCCATAATTGTAAGGCCAGCTAAATGAAAGGCTAATAATATCCGGAGAATAAGGTATTCCTTCATAGGTTTTATATTTTAGTGTTGATAATGCGTGTTTCGGATTAACCTGATAAAGTAAATAATCAGCACAATTGCAATCCCCCCCTGCAAAACTCCCGTTATCTCGAAAAACAGGTTGTCTGGCATTTCATAGATCCCAGGTGGGTATAGCTTTCCCATTGCATTTTCGGGAAGCCCCGCGGCAAAAAGAATATTCTTCAGAACATGATTGTATAGTCCTTCAAATACCCCGATCAGGATGATGGAAGCAAGTAAGGTAAGTACCAAATATGACCTGAATATCCATGGCCTATTATGAGTAGGGGTAAGCAATCTGTCTAAGACCAGTGTAAGAGCAATCACAGGAATACTGAGAAACAGTAAATGCAGGCGCCAGGGAGTATGATAAACAATTGCTCCATAAACGTGATGAATAGAAGTCAGCATCATTAACAGAATACTGAAAAGCGTTACTTTTTGCTGTTGGCTATTTGATGTATCCGGCATAATAAATTTATCTTTATAAAGCGAAATTAAAATGCTGGAACAAGACGATCAATAAGTTACCAGATGGTAACTATCAAATTATAATTCTTCATTGACATGATGGATACAATCGGATACGATACATATTCCTGCCCTGTCGGAAAGACAGTTGAATTGATTAGCGGCAGATGGAAACCTATTATCCTTTATTTGATTCAACACGGGGTAAACCGGTTTGGATTGTTGCAGAAGAAAATGCCGAAGATCAGTAAGAAAGTGTTGACAGAACAGCTGCGGGACTTAGAAAAACACGGACTTATCAGCCGCGATATAAGGAAGAGTAAACACCCTCAGGAAGTCGTTTATGATCTGACCGCCTCTGGCATTTCCCTGAGGGAACTTATTGATAAAATATTTGATTGGGGAGCGACCAATCTGCTGGATGAAGCGGCGCAAAAGATGGTAAAGACGATGGTAATCTAAAGTGCTATTGAACATAAAAAGAAGAGGTTGTCTTATATTCCTTCATTAAGACAACCTCTTCTTTTTTATCTTATCAATGTAACAGATCCTGTTTTATTCGTGACCGATCCATCACTTGTTTTAATCGTGATGAAATATGCATAAGTACCGACTGGGACCTGCAGTCCTTTTTGCGTACCATCCCATCCTATAGTGATATCACTTGTCTCAAAAACCTTTCCTCCATAACGATTATAGACCTCCATGTGGAATGCCTGAGGATTGTTTTCAGTCGCTACACGGAAGAGGTCATTTTGTCCGTCTCCGTTCGGTGAGAATGCTGTAGGCATTGTATACGCACCACAATTATCGCTGATGTTTAATGCTACCTGTGCGGTACCGGTGCAACCGTTGTCGTCCGTACCAGTTACAGTGTAGTTGATGGATTGCGTAAGCGTAGCAGTTGGATTGCTGATCGCAGGATCTGAAAGATACAATGTGGGCGTCCATGAATAACTGCTGGCACCTGATGCAGTTAATGGCACAGCGGTATTCTTACAATAGCTCCTGTTTACAGCTGCGATAGTTACAGATGGAGATGGATTTACTGTGACGGTCAACGGGCTGCGTACACTTTCACAGGAAGCAGCGCCTGACTCACTTACGTAATAAGTAGTGATTCCGCTTTCTGTTGTAGATGGTGTAGGTGCATTAAGATAACCTGTGCCACCAGTCGCATTATAGTACCAGCGTAAGCTACTTCCTGTTGCTGTCAAGGCGGTTGCAGGAGCATTCTGACAATAAGTGATGTCTGAAGTTGCTGGTCCGGCCGGCTGACTTTGAACAGTTACGGCAAGGGGAGCGCGTGGACTTTCACAACCGTTTACCGTCTGACTTACATAAAAGCTTTGAGCACCAATAGTGGCGGTAGATGGTTGTGGCGCACTAGCATAGGCAGTACCGCCTGTTTGCGCATCATACCATGTCAGAGAAGTTCCTAGAGCGGTTAGCGCAGCTGCATTTGTATTCTGACAATAGGTTAAAGCACTGGTTACAGGTGCTGATGGTATTGCATTTACATTAATGACAATAGTGGCGCGTGGACTCTCACAACCTGCAACCGTCTGGCTCACATAATAATCTGTGGTGCCAGTGCTGGAAGTAGATGGTGTTGGAACAGAAGGGTATACAGTGCCCCCCGCATCATACCATAAAAGATTGCTACCTGTAGCAGTCAGGGGAGTCGCTGTCATATTCTGACAATAAGTAGCATCTGTTGTAACGGGGGCAGTTGGCGCATCAGTCACAGTAACACTGATATTCAGCCGTGGACTTTCACAACCGCCGACCGTCTGACTGACATAATAATCCGTGATACCGCTGCTCGAAGTAGATGGCGTTGGTGCAACAGGATAAACATTACCATTTGTAGCAGCATCATACCATATGAGAGAAGTTCCTGTAGCCTGCAACGCCGCAGGCGTGGCATTCAGACAATAGCCTGGCGTAGCATTAGTGCTGGTGGGAGCCGCAGGAGCCGCATTCACGGTAACACTGATATCCAGACGAGGGCTTTCGCAACCATTAACTGTCTGGCTCACATAATAATCCGTAGTGCCTGTGCCGGTAGTAAGTACCACCGGTGTTGAAGAAGACGGCGTTCCTCCCGCTGCGAGATTATACCATTGAAGACCTGTACCGGTAGCATTCAGTGCCTGAGCATTTTGAAACTGGCAATATGTATAGGAGGTGTTTGTACTGGTTGGTGCGGCAGGGGCTGCATTGACGGTGACTGCCAGGGGCACACGCGGACTCTCACATCCGGAGGATGTCTGGCTTACGTAATAGGCAGTCGTTGCTGCCACGTTGGTAACAGGAACAGGTGCAGCTGATAGGGCAGGTGTGCTGGTCGCTGTTGAATACCAGTTGAGTGTAGCTCCTGCATCGCCGGTGGCATCCAGAGCAACAGCAGTGGCATTCTGACAATAGGAGATGGGGGCTGTTACAGGTGCCAGCGGCGCACTACCTGTGCTCACTGTAATAACTGCACGGGGACTTTCACAACCATTCGTACCTATCTGGCTTACGTACCATGTCTGATTGCCTGTAGTGGCTGTAGATGGACTAGGGGCTCCGGGCAGCCAGGTAGGAGTGGTATTATCTACATACCATCTCAGGTAGGTGCCGGTAGTCATTGTTGCTGTTAGCGGTACAGATGCAGCATTCTGGCAATAACCAACTGGAGAGGTGGCCGGTGCACCGGGTGATGGATTTACGGTGACTGTAAGTTTGGCGGCCTTACTTTCACAGGTTCCCGCAACTGTTTGCGTGACATAGTAATAAGTCACTCCCGTGGCAGCTGTTGAAGCTGTTGGCGCGCCCGGCAGTAAACTTGAAGCTGAAAGGTTACTGTTACTATACCAGTTCAATGTACCGGTTGCTAATGCTATTTTATTTGATAGATCGGCTGTCACAACCTGTCCCTGGCAATAAGTAGCCGGTGCTGCAAATGGCGTAGAGGAAACAGTTTTACTTGTTTCATAAATACCCAGGTCTACACTGCTGTTCTGTACACGTGCGTTGCCATCGTAGTCTACATTCCATGGCGTAAAAAATGCAAACCCACCATAGTCTATTACAGGAGAACATGGTGCGACGTGATAATTGCCATTTGCTGCATCCACGAACTGAGGATCAAGATTGGTGTTCCCCGCAGGTGGTGTATTGATGTTAAAGTCGCAGGTACCGTAAGTGAGATGTCCGACGCTGTTAAAGGTATTATCCGGATATGGTGTAGTTCCCCATAATATGTCATAATAAAAACGGGTATAACCCACTCCTCCGTTCCTTTCTTCATTTGTCGCAACAGGAGCGGCTTCATTGTAGAATACGCTGTTGTAAACGAAGCTGCTTATAGCGCCGGCAGAAGAGTTATTATCCTCTATCGCTGCAATACAGGACGCTGTACCTGGTCCGCTGTTATTATTTACAAATACGCAGTTCAGCATGTAATTATATACAACTTCTGCATTTATGGAGACAAGCGCCATGGCGCCACCGCCCATTACAGCGGTGTTGTTATCGAACACACAGTTCAACATAGATGTTTGAGCCATAGCACTGGTGCCATAAGTGAAGTTACAAACAGCTCCACCATATACTGCAAAGTTGTTGGTAAAATGGCAGTTTTGAATGATTATTACTGCGTCAATAGCGGTCCAGTTTGGGTTGTATGATATACACGTAACACCTCCACCCTGATTATAAGGTTGAATGGCAGTACTGCCCGGATATCCCTGGTTAGCATTGCCATCTCTGATAGTAAAACCATCGACAATTGTACCGTTTACAGCAGAAGGGGTTGCACGTACAACGTTATAAGAGTTGTCGCTTAAATCGCCGGGAACGCCAATATCACCGCTTAAGATAGTAGGATATGCAACAGGATTACGATCGGTACGATTCACTTCTGTACCGTTAAAACCTCCGTATACAGTCATGTATATCGGTAAAGTAAAGGCTATCGTTCTGTCTGTACCCGTTGTTGGTTTATATGTTCCCTGGGCCACCCATATTTCACTATAAGCTGGGGCGGCTGCAATTGCCGCATTCAGATCATTATATGCCGTTGCCCAGGAGGTACCTGTGCCGGGTGTCGGATTATTGATATTCACATAAATAACGGCTGAAAAACTGTAATGAATCGACAGCATAGATACTATTGTCAGTAGTATCCTTTTGAAGTTTTTGGGCATAGTTTTAAATCTCATTTGCATTGGGCAATAACATAGGTGCTCTACCTAATATGTTGTGTGTGTGCTTGTTGTCCCTTATTTTCTGGAAACAAATAGGCTAAATAATACTAAAAGGTAAATATATTGCAATAAAAGTAATATATGAGTATTGATATACATCCGGCTTGCTGAGAAATTAAGCAAATTTTAATATGGGGCTGGCTGATATGTGGTTCTCGTAAATAAGTAATGATGCAGAGCGGTTTTAATTTTCGGGGTTGTTTTTGAGTAGAGGTTACAATAAAAACGCCAGAGATATTAGCTCCGGCATTTACCGTGGTAGTAATTTTTCGAGCCAATTGGTGTTGATTAGGGAAATCGTTTAGCCGCCTCCGACGTTGAAGAACATCGGAGGAATTTATTGCAGTAACTGTATCATTGCAGCCTCCTGACGGGCTTCTGCCAGTGAAACAGGTGTATGCCCCTGTGCGACAACATGCTTATCAGCACCTGCTGCCAGCAACACTTTAGCTAATTCCAGATGTCCCATTTCAGCTGCACGGTGTAAAGCGGTGAATCCACGGTCATCCTTTGCATTCACATCTGCACCCGCTTTTATCAATAGTTGTAACGCATCAGATCTGTTGGATTGCACGGCATTCATCAATGCCGTAGCGCCTTCTGTGGAACGCGCATCAGGATGGGCGCCTAATGCCAGTAAATGTTCCAGGACAGCCGTACCCTCCACACTTATACTCCATTGCAGCACGGTCAAACCATCACCGGCACGTGCATCCAGATTGTAACCTTTCTGATGCAGACTTGTAATAGCTGCCAGATCTCCCTTTGCAGCGGCGATATGTAGCAGTGTGTGTGAACGTACAGGTATATCCGATTGTGCCTTGAATTGCTCATCAAATACACCCACTTTCGCCAGCTTGCCAAACATAGAGAAGCTCCACATGGCTGCTGTCCGCGTATCATTTTTAATTTCCTCCGGCAAAGGAACGGGTACTATCTGATTTCGCACATAGCCCGTCATCAGGAATTGCAGGATCGACAGGGTATGTGCAGGATTTTCTTCGCCAAAGCTGCCCTGGACGCTTTCCACAATGAGCATACCGTTTTCCTGTCTGGTTTGGGCCACTACGTATACCTGCCGCATCCAGCTTCTCACAAATATCAGCTTGTCGTCATGGAAGTATATCGCCCATTTGTGTTCCATGGCCTCCGGAGTAAATAATACGCCCGGATATAATTGTCCGTCTACCGGGAATGTAAGATTTGCTGTCATTTCCACTGGTATTACCGGTGCCTGCCCGAGAAATACAAGTCCATCTTCTGAGCCATAAGAAACCGCATTTTGCGCCATCCGTTCATCTTTCGACGTGGAGAGCATTCTGTCGGCAACAGGTCGCAGATCCAGTAAATGCAGACGCCAGGGATTGTTTTCGGGTGCGATCCAGGGTAATGGATTTTCTTCCTGAGGAGGGGGAGCGGGTTTATCTTCTTTCTTTTTGAAGAATTTGCTAAATAGGGACATTGGGTCAGATTATACTACAAGATAGAGAATATCTTTTAACTACAAAGTCGCCCGACCATAGGTAGCTATGAATCAGATATCTCAGGTCAAAAAACAGATGGCGCATACGAAAGAGTGTTTAGTTTTAAATAAAACGTTGTAAATCAAGCGGCATGTCAGATTTTATGTTATATTCACATTATGTCAAAATCCAAAGATGTTATTGTAACGCTCTCAAAAAAGCACCCCCAAACCGGCGAACCCGCACAAGCCGGACATTCCTTCGTTATTGGAACCTTAGGTACGAAGAAAGGTTGGTATGAGATTGAAACAGAGAAATTGAATAGATTCAAAAACGAAGATCTTCAACAGGAGCTTTTTAAGCTGTTGCATCCGCAAACTCATCATTAATTGATGAAAATAGCTTTTCAAAGATTGACGCCACGGTAATGTCATTGTGGGGGAGGGGAACATTTGTTTGGTATTACCGGCCATTCAATGAAGAAATAGTGCATAGAAACACTTGAAAGTATAAAAACAAGGAGGTGTATCAATTACCGCTGATACACCTCCTTTTGTTTTTATGTTACGCTACACTCGCGATGAATGGTGCGGCCCTACTGAATGTATTGTCACTCAGTTGCCCAATCAGAAACGTGGCCAGGCTGGCTGCACTGATCTTATTAGACGGGCAGTCAATCAGGCTGGCGGTCACGTTGGGGGCATCATTTGTCAATTCAATCAGGGGTAGGCGAATGAGTGTCCAGTCCAACCCCGTGTTTTGCAATAATTCATATTCTGCTTGTTTATCGTTGGTGGTTTGGGGGTAATGAGCGTACATCCAATCCGTTGCCTGCATCACCCAGGGACTCTTTTGATCCATCAATGTATTCACGCTCAGCCCTGTAGTAACAAGATAGCGTTGAATATGTTGCTCCTGCATCGCCCGGATAATATTTGCTGTGGCTGCGCTGAATATAGGCAGATCATTGCCCCGTTGTCCGATGGTACTGATAACAGCATCTGCGCCGGCTACAAGCGCTTTGACTGCAGTTATGTCTCTTGCATCTCCCCGTATAACCGTGATTTTAGGATCATTCAGATAAATAGGGGCGTGGTCGCGGACGAGCAGGCGAAGGGCAAAGTTTTGTTGGAGTAATTGTTTGACGAGGTATTGGCCGGATTTACCTGTGCCGCCTACAACGGCGATAGTAGTATGTGTTTTCATGAAACTTGTTGATAATTGGATAAAATAATCATAGGCCTACTGGAACAGTAAGCAAAAGTGGCCGGAGTGGCCGAAATGGCATATGATCAACAAGTGCGTTTAATGCATTAAAGATAGAAAAAATTTTGACCTATTGTAAAATCAAAAAGTATTTCTTAGCTTCACTTAGTAACCCTGTAGTATTCACTGTTACAATTTTTTAACCCAAAATGAAAGCCATGAAAAAGTTAGCTTTTCTGCTGCTGGTGCTCGCTGTTGGCACTACTGTAGCCGTTGCCGTTAAGGCAAGTCAATCCAAAGCAATTGCATACTGCCATTGCGAGCCAGACATAAAATGTAATTCTACCGGCGCATGGGGCATCAAAACACAGATCTGCCCCTGAGTAAATTACTATTCCGCTAAATTTAAAAGGTTTAAGGCTGCCCTTGCAGCCTTATCTTTATGAAAAGAGATCTACTGATACTATCAGCGCTGCTGTCCTGCGCCATCATCACCACATATATCCTTGCCAAAGAAGCTGAACCCGATAGAATATTTACAAACTACAAAAGGAATTATGATAGCTTAACGTTACAACCCATAGATACGGTACTGTTTCCCGGAAGAGTAAGTATCATGAAAGCTGCTCTGGGTAATATCTATGGATATGTATATAGCAAAAAAACAATCTTCAGATATAATACTGATTCGCATCATATAGACTCATTCTATAGTAACAATGGAATAGTCACACGACTGGAAATTGATGCGAATACCTTCTATATCTTTGATGATAGGGAAGACAGCCTTACTACCTATGGGCCGGGAAAAAACACAAGCTATTATCTGAAAACAAGGTTCGATACCAGTAAAAAGATCACACAGCTAAAGCTAAGGGAGTTTAGCACCACACTGGATAGTACGATATATGAATTCCCCCGTTTTGAAGATGGCGGACTCTCTGCGGATGGCTTTTATATCAGCCATCATCAACAGCAATATTATATCTCCTTTTATAACTCGACGATTATACAATATGATGAGACACATAAGAGTACGCAGCTGATATATACCATTGATCATACGCCTCCTTCTAATATCGCGGTACCAACAGGTAATATATACACGCGGTCCAGTAAATCTGTGATTGTCAATTCCACTGCTGCAGCCGATGACGACCATTTGTATGTCCTTTCCTATGTCATATCTCAGGATGCTGTGAAGAGCAACTACAAAGGGCCGGTAGTAGATGTATATAGTATTCAGAGCGGGCAGTATGAACGTAGTTTCAGGTTCCCTGCTTATCAGGGAAAACCCATACTGCAATTAGCTAAATCTGCAGATACACTGATCGCTGCTTACGAAAATAACATTCTTCTTTTTAAGCTCACAAACAAATGAAAAAGCATATCATTACTGTCATTGTGATCCTCATCTCAATGTTGTTTACCTATGCAGCTATTTTCAAAGGCATGGATTACTCCCTCTTCCTGGCAGATATGAGTAAATCCCCGCTGCTGGTTAAATATGATAAGAATCTGCTGGCGCCAGGAGTAATAGGTACGGAGCTGCTGATCGTTATATTACTGAACTTTTCAGCCACAAGAAAATTAGGTTTCTTTTTATCCTTTTTTGTGATGGCGATCTTCAGTCTTTATCTGTCCACCCTTTATTTCTTTTTTACCAATATCCCTTGCTCCTGCGGCGGTATCCTTGGGAAAATGCCCTATCCTGTACACATTGTTTTTAACATCTGCTTTACGGTATTGTCCGGAACAGGTGTATTACTCAGCAATAAGTCATAAGAGTCTGCTTAACACGTATAAGGCAGATCTGGAATCAAAAAAAGGCCCTGCAAATTTGATTTGCAGAGCCTTTGTACTCAGTGGCGGTAGTTTTTACACGATACTGACTTCCTCACTTACCGTACTGCCATATACCAGCGAACCGGCAACCCAGGTTTCCAGCACCCCGATATTCCGCATATTCATGTATGGTCTTTTCATTGTGAGAGGGTCTTGCTCCAGCACAACAAAATCTGCAAAGTTGCCTACTTTCAGGGAGCCCGTCCACTGTTCTGCATAGCACTGCCATGCAGCATCATAGGTGATTGCAGTCAAGCCCTGTTCAGCAGTGATACATTCTGCCACATTCAGGATACCGCGTTCAGGATCCGCCTCCATTCTGCGGGTAATAGATTGCTCCATCATTCTCAAAGGTCCCAGCGGACTTACCTGATTATCACTATGCAGTGTTATCCGCATACCTTTTTGCAGCGCACTATTACATAGATCAAGCATACTTGATTTTTCCCCGAAGATCGCTTCCTGGAAAGCATATCCCCAATAACCCACGTGACCAATCAGGAAACTTGGAGATACCTCCAGTTGTTTCATCGTGTTTAAATCATCCTGGGTTGTTAAAGAACAATGCTCAATTCTGTGCCGTATTCCCTCTGCAGGTGCAGGAATAGAGTCCTTAAGTGCCTGAATGGCAAATTGGACAGCAAGGTTGCCATTGGCATGGATCATTACAGGCCAGCCTTTCTCTCTGATGATAATCTCCATCAGCGCTTTGAAATCCAGTGGCGGATGCTGCGGCATTTGATCATACTTTCCCCCATAATTGTATATACCGTAGTTGTTGTCTGGCTTACATAAATAAGGTTCTGACTGATAAGCTGTCAATCCCTGATTAGAGCCATCGGTAATTACTTTTACGTGGCTCAGATATATGTCTTCATAGCCAGGCTTAATTTGAAACTTTGGTAATTTCTTTGCATCATCTATCGTATCACATACCTGGGCCGCTCCGATGCGTACAGTACCCGTATTTACCGCTAAATATGCCTCCAGCATGGCTTTTAGTGTGTTATTCATACCGGCATCGTACATAAAGGTGACTCCTCTGGCATTTGCGGTATCAAAGATGGTTTTCAGATTGACAAATGCTTCCAGGAACATGGCGGCTTTCTGTGGTGGCGGAATTGTCTTAAGCGCTGGATTCATCTCCGCAGCCTGTTGCAATTGTCCTTTTGTCTTGCTTCTGTAATCGTTGAAGGAGGAATAAGTGTTTAACAATTCGAGGTTTCCCGGAAAGTTCCATACTAACTGCAGCGCAGGTGTGTTCAGGTAAAGTGTATGCATGGATGCGCTGATGATCAATACAGGCGCAGCTACGGTAATACTGTCTAAAAGGTCTATGTCGATAGTGATTAACTCCGTATTATCTTTCTGCAATGGCATTAACGCAGGATCAAGACCTGCTCCCAGGAACCATTGGTCCGGTTTTAAATTAGCAACTGCTTTTTTGATGATACTGCTCACCGAGGCGATGTCATAGTCCTGGCGCAAATCCTGGTTATCAAATCCGCCCAGATCAGTCCAGCCCATTAACATCGCTGTAGGTACAAGATGGACGTGTGGTTCTATCAGCCCTGGCAATAATGTGTTTCCTTCCTGCAGTTCTCTGGAAAGAAACCCCGGATGATTTTCCTGCATGAATGCGTATACCTGCTCTTCGGTACCGGTAGCTACGACATAACCATCTGCAAAGCCGATGGCGGGTACTGTTTCCACTGATCCGTTGATCATTGGCCGTATGGTTCCACCAGTGACCATAAACGCCTGTGCTTGTTCCTTTTTCGCAGCAATCTTTGTGGTTGGGAGGGCAGCAAAGTTCTCAGGGCTGAATAGCTCATCTTTAAGGAGTGTAAGAATGGGATTGTTACAGGCACAATGTGTGCAGGAATGGTGGTGTCGGTGTTCCATCTGATATGTTGTTTTGGTTATTTTTTGGGCAAAAGCACATGACATATAACACCGGAACTTTATTATTGTTTTTGAAAGATGATTGAAAATGTATTGTGGGTAGAATGATGACAGTTTCTATTTTCTCCAAGGTTACCTTGTTTTCGATAGCACTTTTTCATATGCCCTCCTTGGAGAACCTCTGAAATAAACTTCTCCGCAATAGACATACCCCAGTTTTTCGAAGATCGTCATCATCGCGATATTATCAAAATTGGTATCCACTTTAACGCTATATACATTATTATTAATGGCGTAGTCCTCGATAAACCCGAGCATCTTACCAGATAGACCTTTCCCCAGATAGTTTTGTGCAACAGCCACTCTGTGAACGACCACAAAATCATCATTTGTCAACCATTTCCCTTCAATGTCAGCATATGTGGGTTCATCGTTAATCAGGACGGCAGCATATCCGACAATTGTATCGCCTTCTGTCAATACAAAACCTATCCCAGCCTCAAGGTCTTTCCGTACGACATCTGGATTAGGGTATCCGTCCTGCCATTGTTTACTGCCATCTTCTTTTCTGCGGATAATAGCCTGTTCCAGGATTTCCCATATCCTGGATTGTTCTGTTACAAGAGCTTTCCTGAATTCGTATGCCATTTTTAGTCTGTTTAGTTATGATTTTCACATTTTAAGATGCAAAGTTTAAAGAAATGTCTACATTGTCAAAACATTATTTTTCGATGCAACCCATCGATAAAATCGATTCTCCATGGAGTTGAGACAACTGAAATATTTCCTGAAGGCAAAGGAGCTGCTGAACTTTACGGAAGCTGCTCAGAGCTTGCATATCAGTCAGAGTACACTTTCACAACAAATAAAGCAGCTGGAGATCGAATTAGGAACACCTTTATTTAACCGGGTCGGTAACAGGATTGTACTTACCGAGGCTGGTGAATTATTTGCTGATTATGCATCCCAAAGTATAAAACAGGCAAACGACGGTCTGCAGCTGATAGCCGATTTAAATGCCCTTAGTACAGGCACTATGTTCATTGGCGTCAGCTATGGCCTCCGGAATATTTTTACGCAGGCATTGATACGGTTTACCAATAAGTTCCCGGCAATTAAGGTGAGGATTATCTACGGAGTATCGGACGGATTACTGGAAATGCTGGGTCGGTTTGAGCTTGACATGGTATTAATATTCAAGGATTTTACCCTTTCACAGCAGTTTAAATCGGAAGAATTATTTAGTTCTCCAATGCGACTGATCACGTCAGCGAAATCCGGAATAGCCCGTAAAACTTCGGTTACGTTGAAGGAGATTATCCGGCTACCCCTGGTGCTGGCCACACAAGGCTATAACACTAAACATTTTATTCGTAAAATGTTTAAAGGTCAGGAACCCGAATTTGCTATTGAAGTAAATGATATTCCTACTATGCTGGATCTGGTGAGAACAGGAAACTGGCATACGATCCATATTGAAACCGTTGTGCCAGAGAAAGAGTTTGTGGCGATACCCATTAAAGATAAAAATGTGATAAGAGCTACTACCATTGTTTCGTTAAAAGATGCCTATGAAAAAAGTGCAGTAAAACAACTTCGGATGATGTTGAAGGAAGTGGATGTTTAATAGTCTTCTTGTTCTCGGCTTGCATTGAGGATGAAGCATATATTATTCACGGAAGTAACGTCTAATAATTTTACTAATAGTATCTGCTTTGTTAAAAACCATGAGATGTCCTCCACCCTTAATGCGATAATCGGGATGCACATGCCTGTCGGTTATTACTCTATCAGCTGTGCCATGTATTTGAATGGTTCTCTCCGGTGGAACTTTATTATCCCAATAGGCAATACTTTTCAGTGCCCAACGAAAAAAAGAAACATCTGTATGCTCCAATAATGTCGTCAATGTCTTTTTATCTTTTTCTGAATGGGCGCCAAAATACCGATAGGTGAGAAAGTTAGCACGTCGTATTAACGGACCAGGAATGATTCTATATAAACCCAGTTTCATAAAGAAGAATTGTACCTTGTTCAGTTCATTCTTTGTTTTGACTGAAGAGATCAACACCATTTTATCTACCTTTACCTGCTTGGATACTTCCACGGCGACTATCCCTCCGAAAGAAAGACCGATGATGTCTGGATTTTCAACAGTGATCTGGCTCTTTATCCTACCTGCATACTGGCTTAATGATTCATTTGGCAACGCGGGGATCCAGGTGATGTAAACTTTGTGATACCCCGGAAGTTTAAGGTTCTTAAATATACTAGAGTCTGCCCCAAGGCCACTAAAAAGATAAACAGTTTTCTGTTCGCTTTTAGCTGTATCCGGTGGTGTTCGAGCGCCCACTACAAGGCTACTGAACATAAATAATCCCCAAAAAATCATTTTCACACTTGGCGTCATAGATTTCTTCACTTCTTGTCTGACAAGCATTTTTGATAGTTGCTTACTAACATTGCCTTGGTTCAGAACATTGTATTTGCAATACTATTACCTATGGCAAGTATGATACCATTCTCAAATGGGATCCATGCTAAGCTACTTTGAGGCATTTTTAGATAACCCGCAGCCCAAAGTACGGGGCAGCTAGCAGATAATTTATAAGCTAAGGAATAGTAAGTGTAATGTAAGGTTACTTCGACCCCAAAGAATCTTCAGATCATCGAACTCTTTCAGATTAAGTTGGGCGATAGGGAATTTGTGCCACAGCTTATGGCACAATTCTCTTTATCATGTTCAAAGCGTGTTGGTTTACAAGGGGAAAGACATAGAGATTACCATTATCTATGCAGCGAAAGCCGATTTATATTGAATGTTTGGCAAAAAGATAAAAAAACTGTTGATTTGCTAGTCATTACAGCCACCCATAGACTGTATCCAAATACGTTATACCTATTACTGTAAATTATCCCTGATGAAAAATATTAGCTGGCTATTTGTATCCATGTTCACGCTCTCTGCAACTATTGCAAATGCACAATATACTGATGATAACGTGACTACATCCGATCATCGTAAAGCCAAAGACCCATTTAAGACAGATAGCAAATCCATAGATATTGACAGTAGCAAACTCACTAAAATTTACCTGCCAGACTTCAATACTGAAACATCCAATAATGTAGCTGCAAGCGGGATAGATATATCACGCATAGAAATAATGAATGCAGTAAGCGACTCCTCCATATTAGGTTACATACAAACAGGCATGTTCAATAAATGGAAGCCAGCAGCTGCAGACAAGCCCCTTACTGAATATCTGCAATCTTTTGTAGACAAACGGTATACTCCCATATATAAAGTGGGTGCAACAAAACTCCTCTGGGTTATACAAGAGGTACGTATAGGTGAGCGAACATTTAGTATGAGTGAGCGCGGCTTCCTGCATTTCAAAGCAATCTCCTATATCGGCGATAGTAATGGCAAATTCAGACAGGTTGCAGTACTGGATACCATACTTATAAGAGGCGGCATGGACGTCACGCACAAACATGGCGATAACATAGCAGATGCATTACAGCTATTATTCGCCAGATCTTCTTCAGCATCACAAGCTAACGACACTGGATATACAATATCCGAAATAAGGGAAAAAGCATTAGCACGCTACAATGTACCTGCTTTGCAGGCAAAAGAGCATACAGATGGCATTTATTTGACTTTCCAGGAGTTTATTAACGACAAACCGTCCATTACTAATATCGCATATGATCTTGATAAAAAAGTAGTACGCTTCTTTTATACAGATAGCACAGGAAACAAAACCTATATTGATAAATTCTGGGGAGTGCGGAAAGACGGTATGTTGCTTAAACAGTATTATAATCTGTTCATTCCTATAGATCAAAATCAGACTAGTATCTATCTGGTAAATTATCTTGCTATCTCACGCCGTAATAATACTGCAATTGCCTGGAGAGCCGTAGGCGCAGGATTTGCAGGAGGGCTTGCAGGAGGACTTGTTGGAGGGGCTATTTTAGGCGCTTCCGGAGCTGCCTCAACGACAGGAGGTATTCCTTTGGTAGAGAATGTTCCATATATCCGGAAGAAAGCACCTTTCGCTACCCGCGTAGATATTGAAACAGGCGAATTCTCATTGTAATTTTCTATTACCGCTAACGTTCGGGCAAATCCATCCAGGCCTAAAAAAGATTTTTTATTGTAAAAATAGTCTTTAATTTAGTAGTCGCGACAACTAAATAAGAACTATGTCAAATCCAACACAACTTAGCTTTGTTTCACTCCAAGTGACTGATCTTGAAGCATCCGGAAAATTTTATACCGAAATTCTGGATTTTAAACCGGTTTTAAAATCGCCACCCGATGCTATCGTCTTTGAGCAAAAAAATGGGGCGGCTTTCGCTATCAGAAAGCCAATGATTGAACTTTCCAAAGCAAATTTGCTAGGTTGGGGAGTAGCCGTTTGGTTTGGAATAGGCGACCTGGATGCATTTCTGGAGAAAAATAGAGAAAAAATTTCTATTGTCAAGGATATCCATCCAACGCCGTTTGGAAGAATCCTGGTGATATCCGATCCTGACGGTTACGCAATTACTTTACAGGAAACCAAGGCAGATTGATAGCAACAAAATTTTGGGTAGTGGTCACATCGCGTGACCACACCCTTCATAGTGCAGGCTGAAATCAGACCATTAATTGACAATCTTGAATTTATTAAAGGCAAGAAAAGTGGGGTTATATCTCTAGAACTGGTTATTTTGAGATCAATAAACATGATTTCGATTTGATTGAATCGTATATGCGCAAATGAGATGGATACACAAGATCAGATATTCTCCTATATAGAACCAGAGGAAAACAGCGGGTACTTGCTTTGGCAAGTGACAATGCAATGGCAGTTAAGCATGAATAGAGCACTCGGAAAAATGGGGCTCACGCTAACTCAATTCTCTTTAATGGCAGGCCTATATTGGTTGAATAAAAAGAAAGGAGCAGTTACCCAGCAGCAATTGGCGGATTACGCTAATACCGATAAAATGATGACTTCTAAAGTGTTGGCAGTTTTAGAAGAAAAACAGATCATAGAAAGAATAAAAGATCCAGAAGATAGTCGTGCGAAGCAATTAAAAATTACCGATAACGGTGAACAGGCACTAAGAGCGGCGTATCGTATTGTTAAAGAAGTGGATGATGTGTTTTTTAAAGATGTAGTGAAGGATAAGGTAGTATTCGATGGTTTACTTATGAGATTAATAAAGTAAATCCGATAAATAATGTAACTTTTTGTTAATGTGCCCCAAATATTGACTTTCGGTGTCGTCTGGCTCCTTTGAGAACTGCGGATTTATATTTTCCCGGTTATCAGTTATATTTGGAACCAGGCTGAAATTACCAGCTATAAACGGACTGACATCAGTCCTTTCCCTATCATGGGAGTTTTTGAACAATGAACGTAAAATGGCACAGTCTGCTCCACATTATGTTAGATTAGTCTTTGTCGCAGTTGTTTTTTTGCTGCTGCCGGTTTGGGTTTTCGCTCAGAGGGACCGCTATAATTTCTCCAGACTTGATATGCACAACGGCCTTTCACAGAACCGTGTGAATGCCGTGTTGAAGGATCCTGATGGGTTTTTATGGTTTGGCACCGTGGCAGGGCTGAATCGCTATGATAGATATACCTGTAAGATATTCCGAAGGGATCTCAAAGATACCTCATCGCTGAAGGATAACAATGTGCTGGCCCTTTATGAGCTTCCTGATAGAAAGATGTGGGTATCAACAATGGGAGGTTCATGCATTTATAATCCGGATATAGAAGGATTTGACCCGGATTATTTTAAATATTTGCAGCTCCTGGGTTTACCTCCTGGTACGATTGCAGGTATCGTAAAAGGGAACAATGGCAGATACTGGTTTCTTTACAACGATAGAGGTTTATATCTATATTCGGCTACTGATAGAAGGGCAAGGCCAATCTTTCGGCAGGACACGCTACATCCTCCTGAAAAGATCACTTCCGTTAAAGAAACAAATGACGGAAAGTTGTGGATTGTATACCAAAATGGTTTTTTGCAGAAATATGACATCGCATCAGACAAAGTTATATTTTCCAGCACTGCTTTACAGGACCTGCATAAAGGAAATAATTTCAATAGCCTTTTTATAGATAGTGATGGAGATGTTTGGATCTGGTGTTACACGTATGGCGTTTTTCTTTTTCATCCACAGAACAATACGATTAAACCATTTAATAAAAATTCCTCACCAGCCAGGCTGAGTTCAGAACTGGTAAGCCAGATCGTTCAGGATAATAATGGGATTATCTGGGTAGGAACGGACCATGGCGGAGTAACCCTGATCGATAAAAAAAACAACTTTCAAACCAAATACCTGCTGAATGATGCAGAAGATCCCAAAAGCCTGAGCCAGAACAGCATCAACACCATTTATAAAGATGATAATGGCATTATCTGGCTGGGAACATACAAGCAGGGGGTAAATTATTTGAACAGCAGCATCGTACAATTTCCACATTATCATCGCCAGGAAATGAATGCAAAGAGCCTGCAATACGATGATGTAAATCGTTTTGTTGAAGATAAGGCTGGTAATATCTGGATCGGGACGAATGGCGGAGGGCTCATTTATTTTGATAGAAAGAACAACACTTTCAGGCAGTATCTGCACGATCCAAATAATCAAAACAGCCTGAGCGCTAATGTAGTTGTAAGCTTGTGGATCGATCATACGGGTGTACTCTGGATTGGAACTTACCTGGGTGGTCTTGACAGTTTCGACGGAAAGAAGTTTACGCACTACCGGCATGACGACCGTGATTCTTCCAGCCTGGGGGATGACAAGGTATGGGAGATATATGAGGACCGGGACCTGAATTTATGGATAGGTACATTGGGCGGCGGCCTGAATCGTTTTAACAGGAGTACAAACAAGTTTGACCATTACAAAAGCAGGGCAGGAGTAGCACTTCCCGATTACATTTTCAACGTCCTGGAGGATGAAAAGGGTAATTTATGGATCGGTACAAACGCCGGGGTGGTCGTTTTTGAAAAAAATAGAAGCATGCCGGTCTTTTATCAGCATGCAAATAACAAAAACAGGTTAAGCAGTGATATCGTTTCCTGTCTGCTGGAAGACAGCAAGGGACGTATCTGGGTGGGGACGTCAGAAGGTTTGAATTTGTTTAATGAGCAGACAAAAGAATTTCAAGTATTCACTACCTCAGATGGCTTACCGGATAATATGATCCTGGATATTCTTGAAGATGATCATCAGACATTCTGGCTTTCTACCCCCAGTGGGTTATGTAATGCCATTCCAAAACAAAATAATAGCGGAATTACTTTCTCTATTATCAGCTATGATGAAACGAATAATCTGCAAAACCGTGAATTTAATGACAATGCAGCACTCAAAACACGGGCAGGTGAATTGATCTTCGGAGGTCCTTTTGGTTTTAATATTATTGATCCGGCTAGTATAAAAAAGCCGGCCTACCATCCTAAAATTGTGTTTACGGGCCTGCAGATCTTAAATAAATACGTAGCACCCGGTGATCGGATCAATAACAGGATCCTGTTGCCACAATCTTTGTCGAAGCTGCAACATGTTGACCTGAAACATAAGGAGAACGTATTCTCTATTGAATTTGCTTCACTTGATTTTGGTGGTAATACTTATGATAAGTATGCATACATGCTGGAAGGGTTTAATACCGATTGGTTTTATACCGATGGCAGTGAAAGAAGGGTTACTTATACCAATCTTAATCCTGGTCATTATATTTTTAAAGTAAAAGTCTTAGACCGGGATGGTTCCTGGAGCGGTGTTAAGACTTTGCAGATCAATATTGAGCCGCCATTTTGGCGAACGCCTGTTGCCTATATTATTTATATGTTGATTGCTGCGGGATTATTTTTGCTGGCCCGGCGTATTACTTTAGACCGGATACGCATGCGCTTTGAGGTACAGCAACAACGGAGGGAAGCGGAAAGGGCACATGCGCTGGAACAGTTAAAGACAAAATTCTTTACCAATGTAAGCCATGAATTCCGTACGCCGTTAAGTCTTATCATTGCTCCATTGGACAAGATCATAAAGCATACCAGGGACGAGGAACAGATAAAGCAATTAAACCTGGTACAGCGTAATGCAAAACGCTTATTGAACCTGGTAAACCAGCTGCTGGATTTCAGAAAGATGGAAGTACAGGAAGTAAGATTACATCCTTCCATAGGCGATATTGTGAGGTTTTGCAAGGATACCAGTTACTCTTTTACTGATATCGCAGAAAAGAAAAAGATTCAATTTTCATTCTCTGCTAACATTGAAAGTCTGGAAATTTATTTTGACAAGGATAAAATCGAAAAGATCCTATTCAACCTGCTTTCGAATGCGTTTAAATATACACATGATAATGGCGCTGTGAGCATTAACCTCGTTTATCAGTCGCCGGTGAATAATGAAGGGGATGGAACACTGGCCATTGAAGTGAAAGATACCGGTATCGGAATCCCGGTTGGCCAGCATGAAAAGATCTTCGAACGGTTCTTTCAAACGGAGGTCCCGGAAAGCATGGTAAACCAGGGAACCGGGATCGGGCTGGCTATTACAAAAGAGTTTGTAAAACTCCATAATGGGGTCATTACCGTAAAAAGTGAGCCCAATCACGGTACCTGCTTTACCGTGCTGCTTCCTGCAAAGAAAATATATGAATCTTCGGTCCGGGCTGTAACGACCCCTTTAACAGCAGAAAATGAGGAACCAATCGTATTAGAAGAAGGTAAAAAGGGTGATAAGAAGAAAACTATACTCATAGTGGAAGACAATGAGGACCTGCGCTTTTATTTAAAGGACAACCTGAAAGGGCAATATCATATAGAAGAAGCTACCAACGGAAAAGAAGGCTGGGAAAAAATAAAGCTGCTAAACCCTGATCTGGTAGTGAGCGACATTATGATGCCTTTAATGGACGGGGTTGAGCTGGCTAAGAAAATCAAGGCGGAAACGCTCACCGCTCATATTCCCGTTGTTTTACTTACCGCCATGGGCAGTGAAGAGAAACAGCTGGAGGGGTTGAAAGCCGGTGTGAACGACTACATTACAAAACCGTTCACTTTTGAGATCCTGGCTTCCCGCATCAACAACCTGCTGGTACAGCAAAAATTATTGCGAAAAAGATTCCAGAAGCAGATTGAGGTCAACCCCGGGGAGGTTACTATCACCCCTGTCGATGAAAAATTCCTGAAACAGGCTTTGGACACTGTTGAAAAGCAAATAGATAACCCGGATTTTTCGGTGGAAGATCTCAGCCGGGAAATGTGCATGAGCCGTGTGACCTTTTATAGAAAGATAGTGTCACTTACCGGGAGGTCGCCATTAGAATTTATCCGTTCCATCCGTTTGAAAAGAGCAGCTCAATTATTAGATAAAAGCGGAAGGTCAATTGCCGAAATTGCATACGAGGTAGGATTCAATGATCCCAAGACCTTTTCCAAATTTTTCAAGGAAGAGTTTAATATGCTACCCTCACAATATATAACAAACATTAAGAATAAAAGTAATTAATTCCTTTTTTTTCCAAGGGATGGCGATGAAAACCAGCCATTTGTAACATTTAGCCCCCCCATTTGAAACATTCGACCGCCTGCTTCCAGATAGTCTCGTCATAGCTTTACAGCATTTAATCCACGTGTATGAAATGGAGATTGCTGCTGTTTAGCCTGTTGGCTTCTACGTTTTCAGATGACTTATTGGCAGTGCCACCTGCCTATACAAAACTTCCTGATGGCGTAATACTTTATACAGCCCCTCTGCTTAAGGGCTCACCTCATGTCGTTAAACAGGAAGTGATGGCCGGTAATATTTACAAGACTATGTGAACTTATTGGGATCGTTTGCGCGGAGCCATTTGTATCATTCTGCCCCCCTGATTGAATCATTCGACGCCCCGATTCCAAAGAGCACATGAATATCTTTATAACAATTAATCCACGCATATGAAATTACAACTGCTACAGCTTTGTCTGTCTGCCTACGCCTTATTCAAGGCTTTATCGACAGGTTTTCCTGTTCATACAGAAGATCCCGACCGTCAGCCTACAACTCCGGTACCTATACCAGCCGGCTCGTTTCAAACAGTAGACCTAGTGCCGCGCCAAATAAAGCGCCATCCCCGCTAAGAATTCCTTGCCGGGGGACAATAATCCAGTCAAGTTAAAATTATTAAGTATGAATTCAACCAAAATGATTCGCTCGCGAATACTGCCACTATTGGGTATTCTTTTGGGATCCCTGTTCAGCATAAACCTCTCTGCACAGACAATAAAGATCAGTGGTAACATCATTAATCAGGGGAACTCAACGCCGGTTCCGGGAGCAACAGTTAGTGTAAAGAGTACCCACCGCTTCGCGATCACCGATGAAGCGGGAAAGTTTACGATCGACGCGTCAACCGGAGACGTATTAGTGATTACAATGATAGGTTACCAGAAAAAAGAAGTGGTTGTTGCTAAAAGCACTTCCATTCAGGTGAAACTGGCTGAAAATGTTTCACAGCTGGAGGACGTGGTGGTAATCGGGTATGGTAAAATAAAACGGCCGGACGTTACTGGTGCGATATCTTCTGTTTCCGGTGATGAGATCCGTAAAACACAACCTGTAACCTTTGATCAGGCCTTGCAAGGAAAGGTTCCGGGGCTGGTAGCTCAACAAATATCAGGTCAGCCGGGTGGAGCAGTGTCCGTTCAGATCCGGGGCTTGTCTTCTTTCAGCGGAGGCTCGCCTATGTATGTAATAGATGGGGTTATTATCGGCGGCACGGCCACATTGGGCTCAGGTGTCAATCCATTAGCCGGTATCAATCCTTCTGAAATTGAATCCATTGATGTTTTGAAAGACGCATCTGCAACGGCCATCTATGGATCTCAGGCAACAAATGGTGTAATAGTAATAACAACCAGGAGGGGAAAGGTGGCTCCGCCAAGCATTTCTTATGATATGTATACAGGCTATCAGCAAATAGCAAAAAAGCTACCTGTAATGAATTTAAGAGAGTATGCGGCCTTTATAAACGAAAGAAATACAGGTTTAGGCTGGGGATTTGATACCCGGCCGGAGTTTGTAAATCCTAAGTATCTGGGTGAAGGTACTGATTGGCAAAAAGAGCTCTTTAGAAATGCGCCAATGTCCAATCATACGCTGACCATCAGTGGGGGAGATGTAAGAACACAGTACCTATTGTCCAGTTCTTATTTTAAACAGGAAGGGATTGCTCTGGGGTCCGACTTCCGCAGGATCTCACTAAGGCTGAACCTTGACAATAAAACGACCGATTGGCTAAAGGTCGGCACCAGCCTGCAACTTGTTAGTATCAAAGAAAATGTGAATTCAACCAGTTCAAACGTAATCAGCACCGCATTAAGTCAGACGCCGGATATAGCTGTAAAAAATGAGGATGGTAGTTGGGGAGGTGCCTATAATCCGAATGGATGGGTCAATAGTACGGTGAACCCGTATGCGATAGCCCTCATTAATAAAGACCAGGCAAACAGGAAACAGCTGTTTGGTAATTTATATGCAGAAATTGCCTTTACCAAAGATCTGGCGCTCCGAAATGAGGCAACGGCCAGCTTTTCAATGGCAACGGAAGACCGGTTTAACCCTTCCTATACCTTCGGCCTGGTAAAAAATAATACGAACAGTGCCTCTTATAATTTTTCGCAGAGCCTGTTTACAACTATAAGAAACTATTTTACCTATTCACACCTGTTCAAGGATAAATACAATGTAAACGTATTGCTGGGGCATGAAGCGCAGCTAAGCACCAGTGAAAATAGTTCTGCGGGAAGATCGAACTTTCCGTCCAACAATGTGCAGGTGATCAGTAGCGGAGATCCAACTACCGCTACTAACTCAGGCAGCAAGGCACAAAGCGCCCAGGAATCATACTTTGGCCGTATCAATCTGGGGATCAATGACAAATACCTGTTTACCGCCAATCTCCGGGCGGACGGATCTTCAAAGTTCGCTCCCGAAAACCGTTGGGTGAATACCTACTCCGGAGCATTTGCGTGGAAGATCAATAAAGAAGGATTTCTGCAGTCTGCAAAAAATATTAACGAATTAAAGCTGCGCCTGGGCTATGGTTTAACGAACAATCAAAATATCCGGGATTATGCCTATACCTCTACATTGGCTACTGTAGCCACCGGGCTCACGGGCATTGCGCAGCTTACACAGAATGTAGGAAATCCATATGTACAATGGGAAAAAACAAAATATGCAAACATAGGGCTGGATGGTACACTTTTAAACTGGAGATTAAACTTCTCTGTTGACTTTTACAATCGCAGAACCGATGGTCTTGTATTACAGATCCCATTACCATTGTATTCGGGTACGGCCATTGGCTATTCACCCGGCTCGCTGGATGCCCCCTATGTTAATGTAGGTACAGTGAATAACAAGGGTTTTGACTTCCGGATCAGTTCAACCAATGTTAAAAGCAAAAGCTTCACCTGGAAAACGGATGTAACCGTTTCGCGCAATATTAATGAGGTGCTGAAGCTCAATACGGATGGCGCTTCACTGGACCGGCCGCGCAGCAAAACTATTGTGGGCAGGTCTATTGGTGAGTTCTATGGATATGTCATTGACGGAGGTGTATTTGCAACGAAAAAAGATTTGGAAACGCACGCATTACCCACTAAAAATGGTGTGGCCTTGCCGGTAGGCGCCGCCGGTGGTAGCATCTGGTATGGTGATCTGAAGTTCAAAGACTTTAATGGTGATGGCATTATTGATGAACATGATCAAACCTTCCTCGGCTCTCCCATACCTAAGTACCAGCTGGGTCTAAATAATACCTTCTCTTATAGGAATTTTGATCTGAATATATTCTTTACTGCAAACGTCGGCAATAAAGTATATAATCAGTTGCGCGTGAATGGAGAATACCCGGGGACAAGTTTTGGCTATCTCAGAGCACTGATGAACTACGCAAAACTGACTTTGATTGACCCGAACAAATCTGCTACCGATATTAATAATATACAGGTGACAAACCCCGGTACCATGATCCCCGGAATCAGAAATGACAATACCAATGATAACAACAGGAACTCTGACAAGTTTGTAGAAAACGGCACATTCGTACGATGCAAGAATATTTCACTAGGATATACGCTCCCTGAAAGGCTTATTGAGAAAGCCAGTATTAAGTATGTGAGAGTTTATTTCAATGTTTCAAATGCTTTCATTATTACAAAGTACAAGGGTATGGATCCGGAGATCGGATCGTGGGATCCACTAAGCGCAGGTGTTGATGGCGGTTATTATCCGCAGCCCCGGGTGTATACCATTGGTGCCAACATCAAATTGACTAAGTAAATATTCATCTGTTTAATATAAATAGTTATGAAAACGATATTTAAGAAAATAATTGCTTTCCTGTTAACTGCAATGGTTATGACAGGATGCTCCAAAGGCTTTTTAGATCGTCCACCCATGTCGCAGATAAGTGCCGATAACTTTTATCAGACTTCCAATGATCTTAGATTGGCAACCGCCGCACTATATGCCGGTTCACAATGGGCAGACTGGAATTACACCTGTTATTTACCTGTTGGGGATGTGCTGAGTGGCAACATGGCGGTTGGTTACTGGGGAGATGCCGTGCAGCTTAACACTTTTACGGTTACCGGCTTGAATGGTATCATGATCTCCAACTGGAAAGGAATGTATAGTGTCATTGCACACTGTAATGTTACTATCAATGCCATCGCACAAAAGGCGCCCGCTTCCATTCCCGACAAAGACAAGAACGCTGCTATTGCTGAAGCCCGTTTTATACGTGGCTTTGCCTATTATAACCTGGCCGTGTTATGGGGCGCTGTACCTGTTATTGAAGACAACAGTAAGCTGATTATATCTCCACTCATCAACCGTGTAAAAACGGAGGACGTATATAAATTCGCCATTAAAGACCTGACTTTTGCAGCAGAAAATCTTCCGACTGCAGACGCAGCAGGAAGAGTCACTACCTGGTCGGCACAAGGCATGTTAAGTAAGGTTTATTTAACAGCAGCAGGATTAAACCAGGCGGGCGGTACCAGGGATCAGGCGTACCTGGATAGTGCAAGGAAATATGCAGGGAATGTGTGTAAGAACAGTGGCTTGGCGCTGGTAGCTAACTATGCCGACCTTTTTAAGACGCAGTTTAACGATAACCCCGAGTCATTGTTCGCATTGCAGTGGGCCCCTGGTGGAGGATGGCTGGAAGGGAATATGCTGCAGATCTATTCTCCCGGAGGAACAGAAATATCAGCCAACGGATCCGCAGGCTGGTTTGCCATCAGTCCAACTGTAGATATGTACCAGCTTTACACCACAAGTGATTCTGTAAGGCGTAAGGCTACGTTTATGATCAATGGTGATTATTACTCCGAGCTGAACGCAGCGGGTGGCGGATATAAATATACAGGCAACTGTGGATTGAAGAAGCATATTATAGGCACAAACAAGGATAATAATGCCCCCACCATGAACCTGACCTCCTCTGCAGAACATAATGCATTATTAAGATTGGCAGATGTCTACCTCATTTATGCGGAAGCTATACTTGGTAACAACGGCTCCACCGCAGACGGTGATGCGCTTCTTTACTTTAACAAAGTTCGCTCAAGGGCCGGCATTGACCCAACTACTAAAATAGATATTGATACCCTGATTAATGAAAGACGCATTGAACTGGCAGGAGAGGGACAATATTGGATAGACCTGGTCAGGTTGTCTTATTACAATCCGGCAAAGGCCATCAGTAAATTAAACGGGGAAAAGCGCGTAACATTCACATTGTCAAATGGTGTTTTAACACCTGCAGCGCCATATGGTGTTATTACACCGGCCAGCATTCAAAGCTTCACTTTCCCGCTACCTTCTTCTGAGGTTACTGCCAATCCGAAATTGTCGGAACCTCCGGTATCATATTATTAAGCCATACTAAAAACATTATACCGTGAATAAAGTAATATTCAACCAGCATTATAGCAGACTACTGTTCCTGGCACTTGCTACGGCTTTTGTGTGGATGCAATCCGCCTGTAAGAAAGAGGTGACGGAAGGCGCTCCTGTTATAACCAGCGTCAGGAATTATGCAGCATCACCTGCAGATACGCTTGTGAATGACATTACCACCGGTCAATGGGTGGTACTGATCGGACATAACCTGAAAAATGCTGTACAGATCTCCTTCAATGGCATACCTGCCACCATCAACAGTACCATGTTCTCTGATACCAGCGCTACCGTGCTGGTCCCTGCGGTGATACCGTTTCCCTCGGTGTCGCCAGCAGATCTGAACACGATCCGTTACGTTACCCGACAGGGGGCTACTACCTTTACATTTGATATTGTGGCCCCGCCACCCACCATCACAAGCATTTCCAACGAAAATGCCAATGAGGGAGATTCCGTTTATATCTACGGGTTGAACTTGTTTTTTATAAGCGAGCTCACTTTTGCCGGTACGTCGATTACCGATTATACTACAGCCGGTGATGGTACTGCCATCGGGTTTGTGTTGCCGGCGCTCACACAGGGCGGCCCGGTGGCGGTGAGTACAAAATCCGGTAGGGCCACCACTCCCTTCAATGTAAACGATGCTACAACAGGTGTTCTCTGCGATTTCGATAAGATAAATACTTTCAGCTGGGGCACCGGCATTGATAACAGCAGCGCCACCTTTCCCGGCAACAGAGGTAATTACGCGGTGCTGAGCAATGATGTTCTACCTGCCGGCGATGGTACCTGGTGGGGCTGGCAACGCAGCATAAATACCAACGATGTACAGTGGATCCCTGCAGACAGTTTAAGTCTTCCCCTTGATGATTACGCCATTAAGTTTGAGATCAACGTACCCAGCACATGGACTGGCACTTCCATTTATATCATAAAAGGTTATTCATTTGACTATATGGCCCGCTATGAGCCGTGGCAAGGTGCCAATGGCACTGTCTCTCCCTTTGTCACAAAGGGCTGGCGTACGGTAACCATTCCATTGTCGATGTTCAGGAGCAATGACGGTAAAGGTTCAGCACCAGCAAACCTGACCGGTTTGCTGGGCGCTACTGCCACCGGAGCGGTAAATATCCAGACCAAAAACTTTTCCGCTTTACCATCTGCTTCCGGCCTGCAGGCAGCTATTGATAATATCAGGGTGGTGAAGATTAAATGATGCCAATTTTTAAACTAAATACACAATATGAAAACCAGGAGTTGGTGCGTGTTTACAGGCCTTATAATTTTGGCTGTAATGTCTGCATACTGCAGTAAAAAGAGTGTTATTACACCTGAATTGTCGGTTTCTTTATCTGAAATTACTTTTCAGGCGAACGGGGGCACATCGGATGTTACGATCACCAGTAACGTGCAATGGAATATCAGTAATCCGGCTTCTTCCTGGTTGCAATTAAGCCAGACAAGCGGTAATGGTAGCAAAGTCCCCATCCGGCTGACCGCAACGGCTAATACCACCGGCGCTACCCGTTCGGCAGTACTGGAGGTTAACGCGGGCAACAGCCAGGTGCGCAGGATTAACATATCACAGGCCAGCAGTTTATATCCGGGCTATAACGTATCGCCCGCACCAGCTGATGCAACAGGCATGGGAAGTACGGCCGTGCAGTTGGCTGCCAAATTTAAGCTGGGCTGGAACATAGGAAACACGCTGGACGCAATTGGTGGAGAAACAGCCTGGGGTAATCCTTTAATTACCGAGAGTTACATCCAATCTGTAAAGCAGCAGGGATTTAATGCCATCCGCCTGCCCTGTTCATGGGACAAGCATTCCGACAAAGCTACCGCTAAGATCCAGGATGCCTGGCTAAGCCGGGTAAAACAGGTGGTTCAATATTGCGTCAACAACGATATGTATGTTTTGCTTAATATCCACTGGGATGGTGGTTGGCTGGAAAACAATATTAACAGCCAGAAGAAGGATTCTGTCAATGCCAAACAACAGGCTTTCTGGGAACAGATTGCTACCACCATGCGCGATTTTGATGAGCACCTGATTTTTGGAAGCGCCAATGAACCCGCTGCCGACAATGCCGATCAAATGGCAGTGCTCAGCAGCTATCATCAAACCTTCGTTAATGCAGTGCGGTCCACCGGTGGGCGTAACAGCTACCGGGTGCTGGTGGTGCAGGGACCATCAACGAATATTGAAAAAACTAATGACCTGATGAATGTCCTCCCCACAGATCCCGTGAAAGACCGGATGATGGTGGAGGTGCATTACTATTCCCCCTCCCAGTTCTGCTTGCTGATGGATGGCGACGCTTCCTGGGGTAAAATGTTTTATTACTGGGGCGCAGGGCATCATTCTACCATTGAGCCTGACCGGAATGCCACCTGGGGAGAGGAGAGTGATGTAAACAGCTCTATGGCCAGAATGAAAACGAAATTCATCGATAAACAGATCCCTGTTATAATGGGCGAATATGGCGCTTACAGGCGTGACAACAGTAAGTATGTTCCTAAAGACCTGGCCACCCACAACGATGCGGTGGATTATTGGTTGACCTATGTAACTAAACAGGCCATTGCTAATGGTCTGAAACCCTTTTACTGGGATACGGGCGGTGCTTTGGACAGGCGGAATAATACCGTGCTTGATAAACGCACTATTGACGCCATTGTTGCGGGCGGTAAATAGTTAAACATGAATATGGTAAATATGAAGACTGCATTTGTTGCGGTTGTTTTTTGGGCACTTGGCTCCTCATTATCCTTTGCGCAGAAAGTAACAGTACAATCACCAGATAAGAAGATCAGTATTGCGCTATTCTCAGACAACAATAACGATGTTGGAGAGTGGTATATCAAAGCAGCTTATAATAACAATGGAAAAATTTCTGAAGTTACTCCGCGTATTGATTTAGGGCTGTTACGTAGCGATCAGGACTTTTCAAAGGAACTGAAATTCCTCAAAGCCGGTAAACCCATTTTAATCAATGAGCAATACACTGCATTGCATGGTAAGAGAGCTGTTTGCACCAATTCAGCGAATGAAGTGATCCTCTCTTTTGAGAATCCTTCCAAAGCTAAGCTGGACATTATTATCAGGGCATACAATGATGGCATTGCTTTCCGCTACGGTTTTCCGGAGAAGCAGGGGACGTTTACTATAAAAGATGAGCTGACTGCGTACGCCATTCCCAAAGAAACAGTGCGCTGGATGGAAAAATGGAATACAGCCAATGAAGGATTGTATGTTTCAATGAGCGATAGTAGCATTCAAAGAGAGCAATGGTGCTACCCGGCGCTTTTTAGATTAAAAGATAGTTCCTGTTGGTTCCTGCTGCATGAAGCCGATGTGAACAGGACTTATTGCGGTACTAAGCTCAGTAATACAAATGATGGATCGAGCTACAAGCTTACGTTTCCTGATCCCGGAGATGGAAGAGGACTGGGTGCATCACAACCTACGGTAACACTTCCCTGGCAGTCGCCCTGGCGTGTGATGATCATAGGTACGCTCGCAGATATTGTAGCATCTACATTAGTGGACGATGTATCTGCCTCGTCTGTTGTAAAGAACACTGGCTGGATTAAACCGGGGATCGCCTCCTGGAATTACTGGTCCAGCAATCACGGCACAAAGGATTATAAGATTGTTTGTGAGTTTGCCGACCTGGCGGCGGAAATGAACTGGCCTTATACCCTGCTGGACTGGGAATGGGATGAAATGAGCAATGGTGGTAATCTGGAAGATGCGCTCCAATACATTCATTCAAAAGGCGTGCAGCCATTGATGTGGTATAACTCCGGAGGTCCTCATACATATGTTAATTCCACTCCCCGCGATAGGATGCTGACGCATGAAAAAAGGGTTGAGGAATTTATGAAACTAAAAAAGCTGGGTGTTGCCGGCGTGAAAGTTGACTTCTTTGAAAGTGAGAAGCAGGATATGATCAAATACTACCTGGATATTCTTATGGATGCAGCTCAATTTGAAATGATGGTTTATTTCCACGGTTGTCTTGTGCCACGCGGCTGGACAAGAACGTATCCAAACCTGATGACACATGAAGCAGTACGTGGAGCTGAGTGGTATAATAATGGTCCCGATTTCACAATGGCAGCGCCAGCGCATAATGCCATTCTTCCTTTCACCCGTAATGTGGTGGGCCCTATGGATTATACACCGGTTACGTTTACCAATTCTCAATATCCGCATATTACATCTTATGGACATGAACTGGCACTGAGCATTGTATTTGAATCCGGTATTCAGCATTTGGCTGACCGTCCGGAAGGTTATCGTCTATTGCCTGATGCAGCCAAAACATTTCTGAAAGAAGTGCCGGCTGCATGGGATGATACCAGGTTGCTGGGTGGATATCCAGGTAAAGATGTTATGATTGCCCGTCGTAAAAATAGCGCATGGTTTATCGGTGGAATTAATGCCGAAATACTGGAAAAGAAAAAGACTATCACCTTCAGTTTTCTGCCGGAAGGCGTTAAATATAAACTGACGCTGATCTCCGATGGACGGCATGACAAAGATCTTGCCGTTCAATATTTAACAGTGGATAGCTCCAGCTCAGTTGAAATTAACATGCTTCGCCGTGGTGGCGTTGTGGCGGTGTTGAAACCCATGTATTGAAATATAAAAGTTGACGTAAGTGAAAAAAATAGTAAGGCAATTTGTATTCAGTTTTGCAGGAATAATAATGGCAGGTATAGCCAATGCACAGCATGTGGCAAACGACAACAGGCAGGAGGAAATGATCCGCTCATTAGTCAGCCAAATGACGCTGGAGGAAAAAGTGAGCCTCCTGCATGCAAACTCAAAGTTTTATGTGCCGGGAATAAAAAGACTGGGAATCCCTGAATGGGCTTTAAGCGATGGACCTCATGGCGTACGTGCAGAGATAAACCGGCACGACTGGGGGTATGCCGGATGGACGAATGACTCCGCAACCTGCTTCCCTCCCGGTACAGCGCTTGCTGCTACCTGGAATCCCAGGCTGGCTTACGAGCGGGGAGTTGTATTGGGGGAAGAAGCCCGCTTTCGGAAGAAGGATATTTTACTTGGACCCGGTATCAATATTATCCGTTCGCCGCTTTGTGGAAGAAATTTCGAGTACATGAGCGAAGATCCACTCCTTATTTCCAAAATGTCAGTTGCTTATATCAAAGCTTTACAGTCCAAAGATGTGGCTGTAAGTGTAAAACACTGGCTGGCTAATAACCAGGAGGAACACAGAGATTCTATTGATGTGTATATGAGCGAAAGGGCACTGCGTGAAATCTATTTGCCGGGATTTAAGGCTTCCATAACAGAAGGTGGTGCATACACTGTAATGGCGGCCTACAATAAATTCAGAGGAGACTGGTGTTCTGAGAATGAATACCTGGACAGGAACATTCTTCGTAAAGAGCTTGGTTTTAATGGCGTGTTAATGACCGATTGGGCTGCTGCACATTCAACAGTAAAAGCTGCCTTAACCGGACTTGACCTGGAAATGGGGACGGATAAACAAGATTACAACGAATGGTATTTCGCCAATCCATTGATCAAAGCAGTGGAAGAAGGAAAGGTGCCTGTTACCATTGTCGATGAAAAAGTAAAGAATGTGCTGCGGGTGATGGTAAAGACAAAAATGTTTGAGGAAGAAAACCGGGAAAAAGGAAAGATGAACACACCGCAGCATCAGCAGGCCGCATATAACGATGCAGCCGAGGCGGCAGTGCTATTGCGGAACAACGGGAACATACTTCCGCTGAATTTCAATAAGATCAGATCCATTGCGGTTATTGGGGATAATGCGACACGTAAGCATTGTGGCGGCGGCCTTAGCTCCGAAATAAAGACCCTGTATGAAATTACACCGCTTGACGCTATCCGGAAAAAGTTTGGATCTGCTGTTAAAATAAATTTTGCACAGGGTTATGAAAAGCAATCCACTTTTAAAGAAGGCAGCAACATCGGGCAAACCAGCACAGATAAGGTGAATTGGAAATTGATTGATGATGCTGTTGAAGTGGCAAAGGAATCGGAAGTAGTGCTCATTTTCGGGGGATTGAACCATGATTTCGATACTGAATCTTCCGACAAGCAGAATATGGATCTGCCTTATGGACAAGATGTTTTGATCCGTGAAGTGGCAAAAGCAAATCCTAATACCGTGGTTGTTATCATTGCCGGTTCGCCGGTAAAATTAGCAGGGATTGTTCAACGTGTACCTGCTATACTATGGTCCTGGTTCGGTGGAATGGAAGCAGGAAATGCCGTTGCTGATCTGCTGAGTGGTAAAATAAATCCCTCTGGTAAGCTCCCCTTTACATTGCCAGTATCGCTGGATCAATCACCCGCCCATGCATTAGGTAATTTCCCCGGGAGAAACCTTCGTGTAAATTATGAAGAAGATATTTTAGTAGGGTATCGTTGGTTTGATACAAAGAAAATCGTTCCGCAATACCCATTTGGTTATGGTCTTTCTTATACCGCTTTTTCGATAAGCCATTTTTCTACAAACAAAACCAGCTATGGGAAAGGAGACACCATCCATGCAAAATGTATCATAAAGAATACAGGGGCACGGTATGGGGCGGAAGTCGCGCAATTGTATGTCAGCGACCCGGTTTGTTCCGTTCTGCGCCCTGAAAAAGAGCTCAGGGCTTTTGAAAAGGTTTTTCTACGTCCAGGCGAAACAAAAACAGTTGAGCTGAATGTGAAAGTTGCGGATCTGGCATTCTATGATGAAACAAAAAAAGCCTGGAATGTAGAAACAGGCGAATTTGTCTTACACATCGGCAATTCATCACGCAATATTTCAGGAGCGGTGAAAATTTCGGTTAAGTAGCATTCACAAGGATTGTAACACATGAAAAAGTATACAGGAGTAGTAGCTGCATTGATTAATATGAATAAATACCCGATACTCTTTATTATAACTGTTTTGATCTCAGGATTAAACGCAACTGCGCAGGTGGGCAGCCGCTTTTTCCCTGAGAAAGATCTCATTACAACCGGCATCTATTATTATCCCGAGCATTGGAACGAAAATCAATGGGAACGGGATATTAAAAAGATTTCGGGTATGGGCTATGAGTTTGTGCACCTGGCGGAATTTGCCTGGTTCAAAATGGAACCACAAGAGGGTAAATTTGAATTTGACTGGCTGGATAAGGTGATAGATCTCTGCGCCAAATATAATGTGAAAGTGCTGATGTGTACTCCTTCTGCGGCGACGCCGGCGTGGATGAGGACTCGTTATCCCGAAACTTTTGTCATGGATGGTCATTACATTCGGGCTGAGCATGGCACACGTGGCTTAGGGTCAATCGTTAACCCTGCCTATCGCAAATTTGTAGCAACCATTGTAACAGCGATGGCCAGGCATTATGGTCAGAATAAAAATGTGATTGGCTGGCAACTCGATAATGAGCCTGATGCTAAGCCTGATTATAGCCCTTCTTCACAGGAAGCCTTCAGGCAGTGGTTAAAGAACAAATACAAAACTATTGAGGCATTGAATGCCGCCTGGGGCACTGCTTTTTGGAGTCAGTGGTACGATGATTTCGATCAGATCATTATTCCTAATACCACCCTGGTAGGCTGGTGGGGCAATAACCCCCATGCCTTGCTTGACTTTAAAAGGTATGCTGCAGATGCCCAGGCCGAATTCCTGGATTTTCAGGCAGCGACATTACGGAGCCACATTTCAAAGGACCAGTTTGTGACCACTAATTATACAGCGGTTTCTACAGGTGCTGATCCGCGGCGCACCAATAAGCTTGATTTTGCTACTTATACCGCGTACCCGAATGGTGGTACCAACAATATCGGGGAGCTGGGTTTTCGTTTGGGAAATAGTAAGGTGATCCTCTTTGCCGCTGAATATTATAAAACAGTAGGTGGTGTCTCCGGCGTAATGGAAATTCAGCCCGGCCCGGTGAACTGGGGCAGCTATAACCCGCTTCTTTTGCCCGGTACCGTACGTATGTGGCTGTATCACACTTTTGCTGCAGGCGGAAAGGTAGCCTGTTCCTACCGGTTCCGGCAGATCAACTATTCTGCAGAGCAATATCACGCCGGTGTAATACAGCCGGACGGTATAACACCTTCGCGGGGCGGCGAAGAGTATATGCAATTCATGGAAGAAATGAAAACGCTGCGGAAACAATACCAGCCAGGTGTTACCATGCCGGCAGCACTGGCCGCAAGGTCAACGGCCATCCTCTGGAACGTGGAAAATTACTGGACTATCGACCGGCAAAAACAGACCTGGCAGTGGGATGCCTGGAATTACCCGATTAAATTCCTGGAAATAGCAAAATCATTCGGTGCACCGGTAGATGTGATCCAGGAAACGGCTGATCTGTCAAAATACAGATTTGTGATTGTCCCCGCATACGAAATGGCCGATAGTGCTTTGGTAAAGAAATGGAGCGAATATGCCGCTAACGGAGGACATTTGATCATTACCTGCCGGACGGCAACCAAAGATCGTATGGGACACTTCTGGGAGGCAGAATGGGCTGCTCCCATATCCGCGCTTATAGGGGCACAGGTGAAAGCAACTGATATGCTTTCAAATAACGGCAATGGAGAGATCCTTATGAGATCGGAGCATTACAGCTGGAACAACTGGGCAGATCTGCTGGAGCCTGATAAAAACACAGAAACACTTGCCGCATTTAACAACCAGTTTTATAAAGGAAAAGCAGCGGTAGTAAAACATAAGGTTGGTAAAGGCACAGTAACCTATATCGGCGTGGATACAGATGATTCAAAACTGGAACAGGACGTGCTGCGTGGCATTTATACCGGTGCAGGAGCTACCACCGAGAATTATCCGCCTGGCGTATATGTTTACTGGCGGGATGGCTTTTATGTAGCGGTAAATTATTCCTCAGATAATTATGAAATGAAAATGCCTGCATCAGCCAGCATATTGATCGGAGGAAAGGTATTGGAACCAGGAGGGGTGTTGGTTTGGAGTGATAAAGGGGACACTGTACCCACTTTTCCTGATCCGCCTGCCGGGTTTAATGTGCAGCGTAATAATATGCCTCATGGGAAATTAGCAGTGGTTCAGTACCACTCAAAAACACTCGGAAAACTACGGGAAATGAGTGTGTATACGCCTCCGGGATATGCCGCTGATAAGAAATATCCCGTGTTATATCTGTTACATGGATTGGGACAAGACTATCGTCAATGGACTGAATGGTGCCAGGCAGATAACATTATAGATAACCTGATTGCCGATGGTAAAATTCGGCCTGTGGTGATGGTTTTTCCTAATTGTGATACCAGGTTGACCGTAACAGATACATCGTCAGCCAGCCGTTCCGGAAGAGCAGATAATTTTGAAGGTTATGGAAAATCATTTGAAGAGGATTTATTGAAAGATATAATTCCTTACATCGATTCGCATTATTCCACTATCAGTGACTGTGAACATCGCGCATTGGCGGGTTTGTCAATGGGTGGCGGACAGTCGTTAAATATAGGTTTGCATCATCTGGCAACGTTTGCCTATATAGGTGGCTTTTCTTCGGCACCTAATACGAATAAGTTTGGTAATATGTATACAGATGTTCAATTGGTTCCGGATATTAAGGGCGCCCGGGAAAAGTTGAAACTGCTATGGTTGGGATGTGGTAATAAAGATGGTCTTTTCGGAATCAGTGAAAGGGTCCATCAGTACCTTACAGAAATTGGTGTTCCCCACGTTTGGAATGTAGACACTAACGGGCATGACAATATTGAGTGGGATCACAACCTCTATCAATTTTCCCAATATCTTTTTAAACGGTTATAAGAAAGGTAAATATAATTAGAGATGAAAAAAGTAGTCATTTTTTTGCTAATCCTGCTTTCTGCCATTGCAGAGACATTGGTCGCACAAGGGATAAAAGAGAAGAAACCAGCTGCTCCTGAACGGATCATCAATATGGACTTCAATAAAACAGCCGGCAAATTGAATACCATGTTCAATGAGTGTGTTGGTGCAGGCCGCGCCAATGAGGGGCTCCGGGCCGACTGGCAACAGCAGCTTGCATATGTAAGAAAAGAATGTGGTTTCAGATATATCCGCATGCATGGTCTTTTAACAGATGACATGGCTGTATATACAGAGGATAGTAAAGGTAACCCGGTTTACAATTATATGTACATTGACGCTTTAGTTGATTTTTTACAAAGCATTGGCATGAAACCCTTTGTTGAGCTGGGCTTTATGCCTTCAGCACTGGCAAGTGGTTCTAAAACGATCTTTTGGTGGCGGGGTAACGTAACTCCTCCGAAGGATTACGAAAAATGGGGCGCATTGGTGAAAGATCTTACCCGGCATTTTACAGAACGTTACGGAGCAAGCGAGGTAAAGACCTGGTATTTTGAAGTTTGGAATGAGCCTAACCTGGATGGTTTCTGGGCGGGGACACAGGAAGACTACTTCAAATTATACACCTATAGTGTTAAAGCTATTAAAAGTGTCAACTCATCATATCGCGTTGGAGGACCGGGCACTGCCGGCGCGGCCTGGGAACCGGAAATGATTGCATACTGCCAGAAGAATAATGTACCCATAGATTTTATAAGCACTCATGCCTATGGGGTCAAGCAGGGATATCTCGATGAATTTGGCAATTCAGGTACCGTGCTCGATAAAAAACCCATGAGTGTGAGCGGTGATGTGCTTCAATCCAGAAAGGAGATTGCCGGTTCGTCAATGCCTGATCTGGAGCTCCATTACACCGAATGGAGTGCATCCTATACTCCGGCTGATCCTATTCATGACAGCTATCACGAAGCCGCATACGTGCTGCAAAAACTGAAGCAGGTTGGTAAGGCTGCCAACTCAATGTCGTACTGGGTCTTTACCGATATTTTCGAAGAACCCGGCCCCCGCTTTACGCCTTTTCACGGCGGCTTCGGCATGCTGAACATCCAGGGCATCAATAAGCCGGTATTCTACGCATACCAGTTTATGAACAGGCTGGGAGATATTGAATTGGCAAATGCAGATTCCACATCATGGGTTTGCAGGGATTCATCCGGAAATATACAGGTATTAGCCTGGGATTTTACCAATACACATCCGGGAGATTCCGTACACAATCAACAATATTATATCCGTGATCTTCCTTCAAAACCGAAGGGAAAATTGAAGGTCAATATTGCAAACGTACCTGCCGGAACCTACGCACTTGAAGTATATAAAGTAGGATATCGCTGCAACGATGCTTATTCCACTTATCTCTCCATGGGAAAACCGGCACAGCTTACAAGACAGCAGGTAGCGCAAATTAAATCGAAAAATGACGGTATGCCGGTTTCAAAAGATATCATAAAAGTGAAAGAAGGGCTTTCTTTTTCAACGGAGCTGGAGATCCGGGAGAATGATGTTTATTTTCTGAATATAATAAAACTTTAATCACCCCGAAAATCGCTGATGTTATGAAAAACCAGCTTCCCTGAAACCTGGTACCTATTTAGTCCGGGTAGAAGAGGGGAGCTGGTTATAGCATCTAAAAGTTGACAAGGTCCATTTGTTTTTTATAATTCCCCGGAGACAGGCCAGTGATTTTTTTAAATATTTTAGAGAAGTAAAATACATTTTCAAAACCGGTCTGTGTAGCAATTTCAGCATAGGTCATCTGGGTTGTGACCATCAGGTATTGAGCCCGCTCGATCCTTTTTTCATGTATATATCTTACAGGCCTTTCCCCGGTGTGTTGTTGAAAAAGGCGTGAAAAATAATCTGTATGCAGGTTCGCCCTTTTTGCCAGGTAGGTTACCGAAAGATCGCGGTGCAGGTTTAACTGAATATAGCTGATAGCGCTCAGGATCTTTACCGGCACAGGGCCAGCATCCTTATTCTCAAATATATCCGGTGCCAGAAATCGTGAGACCAATTGTAAAAGTATGCCATGTGTTTCTGTGAACGTTGCCATGCTTTGCCGGTTATTAAGCTCCTGGTACTCCTTATAAAAAATGTTCTTTTCGTAGATTCTTGGATTATCTGAGCGATTGATGCCCCTGCCTGGGTTTATTTCCAGCAAACGGGCGAAGTTCATGATATCAATTTCTGTTGCTTTCACCTTAAGGATAGACCTGTTATTGGCAAATAAGGAAATACCATCCGACGACTCCTCAAAAAACTGGACAAAATACTGACTGAGATAGCTCTTACAGAAAAGATTACATAAGGTGAAGCTGGGGATGATATATAGGAACCCCGGCTCAAGTTTGATCTTCGTCGACACATCCCATATTTCGCCCGCCCCGGCATCAATATAGTATAGTCTGAAATATGGGCTGATAACGTTTTTATAATTCCACTTTGAATCAAGATCTACATGATCGACGTTTAATAACGTGAAAGTATGTTTTAGCGCCCTTTTTATCATACGGTGTAATAAATGAATGAGATTAGCTGAAATGCCTTTTTCTACCACAGCAAAATAAACAAATAGTCGGTTTTGTATAAAAAAAAGTCCTGTTAAGCTAAATGTTGAGTGGGCATTTAACAGTAAGTTTGATTTATTGCTTATCAGTCGCAATTTAAGCTGGAGAATATCTGCCGGCTTATATTGAAACTAATAAAACTAAATTCCATGAAAAGAAGAACATTGATAAAAGGCTTAGCCACGGGTCTGTCATCCTTATATCTTTCTAATCTTTATGCACGCAACCTGTTTGCTTCCCAGGCAGATCATCTTATGGCTGCAGGCCCGTTTCAGCCCACCTGGGAATCGCTGGGGCAGTACCAGGTACCTGACTGGTTCCGTGATGCGAAATTTGGCATCTGGGCGCATTGGGGCCCGCAATGTCAGCCCGAACGTGGTGACTGGTATGGCCGCGGTATGTACCAGGAAGGTGGCGATCAATATAAATATCATTTGGAAAAATATGGTCACCCTTCAAAATTTGGTTTTAAAGATGTGATCAACGAATGGAAGGCGGAGAACTGGGATCCGCAGGAATTAGTTGCTTTATACAAAAAAGCCGGCGCCAGGTATTTTATGGCCATGGCCAACCACCACGATAATTTTGATCTGTACGATAGCAAATACCACCGCTGGAATGCTACTAAGCTGGGACCTAAAAAAGATCTCATTGGCGGCTGGGCAAAAGCAGCTAAAGAACAGGGGCTGCCCTTTGGTGTAACGGTACACGCCTCACATGCCTGGACCTGGTATGAGACGGCCCAGCGCTCTGACAAAAATGGACCTTATGCGGGTGTCCCTTATGATGGAAAGCTGACTAAAGCTGACGGGCACAACAAATGGTGGAATGGTTATGATCCACAGGAATTGTATGCACAAAACCATACTTTGAGTAAGGACAGTCTTGATGACAATAGCATGGGAGAACATTGGTACTGGGGGAACGGCGCAAGCGTGCCAGACAAAGCTTATTGCGATAAATTTTTAAACCGTACGCTTGAGCTCATAGATAAATATAGCCCTGAGCTTGTTTATTTTGATGACAATGCATTGCCGCTTTGGCCGGTAAGCGACGTCGGGTTAAAAATAGCAGCGCATTTCTACAATACCAGTATTAAAAAACACGGAAAACTGCAGGCTGCTTTGTTTGGTAAGATGTTGGACGAGCAGCAACGCAAGTGTATGATATGGGATATCGAGCGTGGACAAAGTAACCAGATAGAACCCCTGCCTTGGCAAACCGATACCTGTATTGGTAACTGGCATTACGACCGTCGCGTGTTTGATAACAAAAGTTATAAAAGTGCTAAAACAGTAATACATACATTGGCCGATGTGGTGAGTAAGAACGGTAATCTTCTACTGAACGTGCCGGTACGTGGCGATGGTAGCATTGATAGTGAAGAACGCGCAGTAGTGGAGGAAGTGGCAGCATGGATGCAGGTCAACGGTGAAGCTATTTACGGCACGCGCCCCTGGAAAACATTTGGTGAAGGGCCGGCCATGGAATCAGTTGTAGCTTTGAGCGCACAGGGTTTTAACGAAGGGAAAGGCAAACCATTTGGAGCAGAAGATATTCGTTTTACTACGAAGGGGAAAACACTTTACGCAATTATGTTAGGCTGTCCACCGGATAAAACGGCATTGGTTAAAACACTGACTGCAAATGATCGGACAGGAAAAGTTGCCCGGGTTAGCCTGCTGGGAAATGACAGCCTGACCTTTGAGCAAACATCTGAAGGACTAAAGGTGCAGCTGCCGGAACGGCCGGTGTGCAAAAATGCACTTGTACTGAAAATTGAAGGCGCGATCGTATAAGTATTTATTAGTGCTCTATAATATGCAGGAAATCACATTGCCGAAAGTAATTTTTGGCACCAGCGGATTAGGAAATTTATATGTAGCGCTCCCGGATGAGGTGAAGCTATCTATTGTGAATGAAAGCATAAAATGCTCCGCCAAACCTGTTGTATTTGATTCAGCAGGTAAATATGGCGCCGGGCTGGCATTGGAAGTGCTGGGCAGGTCCTTAAAACAACTAAATGTCAGCCCTTCGGATGTGCTGATCAGTAATAAACTGGGTTGGTTACGTACGGAGTTAAAAACGGCCGAACCCACTTTCGAACCCGGAATATGGCGGGACCTGAAGTACGATGCAGTTCAAAAAATAAGTTATGAAGGCATCCTGGAATGTTATGAACAGGGAAATGAGCTGCTTGGCAGTTATCATGCGGAGTTGGTGTCTGTGCATGATCCCGACGAATATCTTGCAGCATCAAAGAGCGAACGGGAACAAACACAGCGCTACCAGGATATCCTGGATGCTTACCAGGCTTTAAATGAATTAAAGAAGGCAGGCAAGGTCAAAGCGATTGGAGTGGGCGCAAAAAATTGGCGGATCATAAAAAAAATAGCGGATGATGTAATGCTGGATTGGGTAATGATTGCTAATAGTATGACTGTTCATAGTCATCCCGCGGAGTTGGCGGAATTTATGCTAAAGCTTCAGCAGCAGGGGACCGCAGTTATAAATTCTTCTGTTTTTAATGGTGGATTTTTAACGGGATCAGCTTATTATAATTACCAGTTGACAGATCCGGCAAAAGACAAAAATTTATATCAGTGGCGGCAGCAGTTTTATCAGTTGTGCCTCAATCATAAGATAGAACCGGTACAGGCATGTGTAATTTTTGGCCTGAATGCACCGGGGGTTACGAGCATCGCACTGAATACTACCCAGGCAGAAAGGGTAGCACAGAATGTTGCATTGCCCCAGTCAATAATCCCGGAAGGATTTTGGAAGGAAATGGTAGGGCAAGGATTGATTGACAGGGTTTATGCTGCCAGCTACTTATAAACACTAAAAAAGAATATGAAAAGATACTGTTTAGCCCTTGATCTGAAGGATGATCCTCAGTTGATAGCGGAATATGAATATTGGCACCAGGCAGAAAATGGCTGGCCCGAAGTTAAGAGGAGCATACTTGATGCGGGGATTACGGAAATGCAGATCTACAGAACGGGTAATCGTTTAATGATGATTATGGAAACCAATGACCAGTTTAACGCAACCGCAAAAGCGGCTGCTGATGCCGGCAATCCTAAAGTGCAGGAATGGGAACAGTTAATGTGGAAGTTCCAGCAGCCTTTACCCTGGGCAAAAGAAGGAGAGAAGTGGGTAATGATGGAACAGATCTTTCAGCTTTAATAAAATGACATGCGAACAATAATTTGTGAAGAGCCAGGAAAATTAGTGCTTAAACAGAAAGAAAGACTGGCGCCTGGAGAAGGTTACGCCCAGATCAGGATCAGGAGAATAGGCGTTTGTGGTACCGATCTGCATGCGTTTGAAGGCACACAACCCTATTTTAGCTACCCACGTATTTTAGGACATGAGCTTTCAGGAGAGTTGGTTGAATGTAATGGCGCACCAGGCTTTAAAAACGGTGACATTGTAACATTTATCCCATATTTTAACTGCGGTGCCTGTATTGCCTGCAAATCAGGAAAGCCTAATTGCTGTGTTAAGATCAATGTCTGTGGTGTGCACGTTGATGGAGGAATGACCGAATACCTGAATGTGCCGATCAGTGCATTGGTACATGGGGATGGCCTGAGCTATGATGACCTGGCGCTGGTGGAACCCCTGGCTATCGGCGCACACAGTATCAGGCGGGCAGCTGTAAAACCGGGTGAATTTGTATTGGTCATTGGCGCGGGCCCCATAGGATTAGGGGTAATGGAATTTGCCCGTATTGCAGGTGGCAACGTAATTGCCCTGGATGTTAATGCAAAAAGACTAGCATTTAGCAGGGATAACTTGAAAGTAGCGCATGTTATCAATGCGTCAACCGACAATGTGCTGGATCAGCTTTCTGCTATAACAAAAGGGGAGATGCCTACAGTAGTAATAGATGCCACGGGCAATTTAAAGGCAATAAATAACGGCTTTCAATACATGGCACATGGCGGCAGATATGTACTGGTTGGTTTGCAAAAAGGGGATATTTGTATGAGCCATCCGGAGTTTCACAAACGTGAAGCTACGTTAATGAGTAGCCGTAATGCAACCCGGGAAGATTTTTATCACGTCATTGGATCCATAAAAAGTGGGTTGGTACAACCTGGTGCTTACATTACTCACCGTATTGCGTTTGAGAACGTTACAAGTGAGTTTGAAAGTTTGCCGGATCCATCCAATGGGGTAATTAAAGCTGTTATAGAACTGGAATGATTGACATATTGAGGAAGCTTATACTTTAATTACATCTAAAAAAAGGCGGTTATTTTTAAACTTTTTGAACCGCTAAATTCCTTTTCTTTGCAATACTTCAGACTGCCGGTAGCAGCACCTATGGCAATACCACGTTTAATGAAACCCGAAGCTCAGTAACCCACGTATGCCACTGCAAGACGGTATTTATAATAGAAAAATCATCCAGCATGAAAAAGTTAGTTTTTAATCTACCCATTCTTCTGTTGTTTACCATGCCCGCTTTTGCACAAGGCGTCATTGAACACGCGCCTTCCGGTTTTGATTCCCTACGTGCTGGTATACCACATGGACGGATTGATACCATTAGCTATAACTCGGTAACGGTAGGTAATCCCCGTAAAGCGCTGGTATATACGCCGCCGGGATTTTCCAAAAAGAGTAAATACCCGGTGTTATACTTGTTACATGGCATAGGCGGCGATGAAAAGGAATGGCTGAATGGCGGTACCCCTCAGGTAGTGCTGGACAACCTGTATGCCGAAGGAAAAATTGAGCCGATGATTGTTGTTATGCCTAACGGCAGGGCCATGAAAGATGACCGGGCCATTGGCAATATTATGGCTCCTGATAAGGTACAGGCGTTTGCTACTTTTGAAAAAGATCTGTTGAACGATCTCATTCCCCATATACAAAAGAAGTATCCTGTTTACACGGACCGGGATCACCGGGCCATTGCCGGCCTGTCGATGGGAGGTGGGCAGTCACTGAATTTTGGCCTGGGTAACCTGGACAAGTTTGCATGGATCGGCGGTTTTTCATCTGCGCCAAATACTAAAATACCGGAACAGCTGGTACCGGATCCCGCGGAAGCAAGGCAGAAAATAAAATTACTCTGGATCTCCTGCGGCGCCAGCGACGGATTGATTACATTCAGTAAACGCACGCATGATTACCTGCAGAAGAATAATGTGCCGCATATCTATTACATTGAGCCGGGCGTGCACGATTTCAAAGTATGGAAGAACGGGTTGTATATGTTCTCCCAGCTGATCTTTAAACCGGTGGATACTACCACGTTCTCCAAATATCCTGTAGTGGGCGCGCCTGCTGCAACCAATACGCGCAATGCAAAGTATCCGCAGATATTGGCTGACCACCGTGTTGTTTTTCGTGTGAAGGCGCCGGAAGCGCAGAAGGTACAGGTTGATCTGGGCCGCAAGTATGATATGGTGAAAGACACAGGTGGTTTATGGACGGCAACAACAGATTCTATTGGTGAAGGATTTCATTATTATTCCCTGCTTATAGATGGCGTGGCCGTTGCCGACCCTGCCAGTGAAACTTTTTATGGTATGGGAAGAATGGCCAGTGGTATTGAAATACCCTTTACGGGTGGCGGCTATTATGCATTAAAAGATGTACCGCATGGAGATATCCGGGTCAGGAAATATTATTCAAAGGTTACCGGTTCATGGCGCCAGTTGTATATCTACACCCCGCCTGGTTATGATGCAAATATAAACGAAAGATATCCTGTACTCTACATTTTACACGGTGGCGGTGAAGACGAAACCGGCTGGGCCAGGCAAGGTAAAACGGATCTGATCATGGATAATCTGATCGCCTCAAAAAAAGCGGTGCCCATGCTGATCGTTATGCCCGATGCAAATGTAGGTGGTGTTGCCTTTGATGAATCTGCACTGAAGACATTTGAATCAGAACTAAAGGATGTTATTATACCCCTGGTAGAAAAAAACTATCGTGCGGAAACAGATCCCAAAAAACGGGCATTAGCCGGTTTATCCATGGGCGGCATTCACACGCTTTATACCGGTATTAAAAACACCGATCTGTTTTCTTACCTCGGCGTATTCAGTTCGGGCTGGATACAATCCAGGCAGAGTAGTATTGCGGAGGCTCAGTACAATTTTATGAAAACCAATGCGGCCACTATCAACAACCACCTGAAATCACTATGGATTGCTATGGGAGGAAAGGAGGATATTGCCTACGGGAACTGCCAGCTGATGCTGGCAAAATTGGATGAATTGAATATCAAACACACTTATAGCGAATATCCGGGTGGCCATACCTGGCCGGTATGGCGGAATAACCTGTTTAATTTTGCGCAGCTGCTTTTTCAATAAGACTTTGTAATTTCGGGTCTATGATCCGGCTGTATGAAAACTTTAACCAATGCAAGGCAAAGGTGGAACTGCTGTATGCGGATGATGTCATGAATATGGCCTTCTGCGAGTACCGCCGCTCTTCAGAAGATGCCTTCTTTATGCCTTACACTACACTTACCTATGTACGCGAAGGCAGGAAGGTGGTTTTCCTGAACGGTGAATGTTATGATATGAAAGGCGGTGATGCGCTCCTTATTCCAAAGAATTCTATTTTATATTCTGATATCATCGTAAAGCGGGAACCCTTCGTAAGCCTGAACCTACTGCTTGGGGAGGAGGATACGTTGCTCAGTCCTATGGCCTGCCACATTACAGACCGTATGCAGCTCCAGTATTATGCCAGCATGCACAACATGAGCCTGAGCACTTTTAAACGATGGTTCAAAAAAGAAGTGGGCAGTAGCCCCGGCCAATGGATGATCGGGAAACGTTTACAACACGCAAAATACCTTCTGCAACACAAGCAGCAATCGGTGAAGGAAGCCTGTTATGCAAGCGGATTTGAAGATATATCCTATTTTATCCGCAGGTACAAACAGGCATTCGGCCATACACCAGGTCAGACAGCAATTTGACCTTTTTGTCCTATTTCCTCATATTCCTGCGCCGTACTTTTATTAAAAAAAAATATGATCTCACGCGAACAGGCCCTGCAATTTGCAGACGAATGGGTAGCCGCATGGAACGCGCACGACCTTGATGCGGTACTCGCACACTATACGGAAGATTTTGAAATGAGCAGTCCCTTTATACTGCAGATGGGCATCAACCCGGATGGCTGTCTCAAAGGAAAGGAAAACGTACGGAATTATTGGGAAAAGGCGCTGGTGAAATATCCTGATCTTCATTTCGATCTGCACGAAGTTTTATCGTGCATGAATACTGTGATCATCTATTATACGAGTGTTAAGGGAAAGAAAGCGGCGGAATTTTTCGTATTCGATCAGGATGGGAAGGTGTTCCAGGCGATGGGACATTACAATTAGCCCACGCTAAGCCTTATCCATTGTATTCGGTACAGATGTATTTTTTGCGCTGGCAGGCGAAAGCCGCTGCTAAAAGTAAAGAATCATCTGTACCGATATGATGGGCCACTTCCTGGAAGTGGTTAATACAACGGGATGGATGCCGGACTTGTAAACACTATATTCGATAATCGAATATGACAGAATAGCAGTCATCTTCTGTCCCGGAGCAAAGTGGAATTTCGCGGTAGTCACAGTATGTCGATACTAAAAGAAAGGGCCCCTAAAGAAGTTAAACCTGCAGAATTCCTATGAAAAATCAGCATTTGAAACATTTCCTACCATAGTCTGCAACTTTTGAGAACCCCGCCTCAAAGAACATCTCCGTAGTTTTACAACATTCAGTTAAGAGAATAATTGCCGTTATGAAAATGCGTCTGCTGCTGCTAAGCTTCCCGGGAGCATCCCGTTGTGATGCCAAGTTGTCGGAACTTTCGTTAGAAAACCAAACAAACGACCATAAACTCTATGAAAACCAAATTACTGACACCATTTAAACAAAAGGGCATGCTACTTTTCGTCTTCGGACCTTTTACATTCCCTCAATGCAGGCAAAAAAAACTTGCCATTCTCTGTTTACTCCTCCTAAGCCTTGTGTTTCCGGGCTATAAAGTGATGGCACAGACCACCGCCGGCTATGTCTGGAAGAACGCACCAATTGGTGGTGGCGGATTTGTGACAGGGATCATTACCCATAAGACATCCGGCGATAGGTATTGTCGCACAGACGTAGGCGGGGCTTACCGTTGGGATGCTGCGAACAATAAATGGGTTCAACTACTCGACTGGCTTGACGAGTCAGAAAATGGATTTATTGGAGTGGAAGCCCTCGCGCTGGATCCGCAGAATCCCAATAATGTTTATATGCTCTGTGGAACCTCCTATATCAACAATGGAAGAACGGCTATATTAAAATCTACAGACAAAGGAAATACTTTTACTTATACAGATGTTACCGCTAAATTTAAAGCGCATGGAAATGGGAGCGGACGCGGTAACGGAGAACGTCTTGCAGTAGATCCCAAAAACAGTAACATATTATTCTGCGGAACCAGGGCTAACGGATTGTGGAAGAGTACGGATGGTGGCACTACCTGGAACCTTGCCTGGAACGGTGTAACTACCACCTCCAACGAGAACGGAATATGTTTTGTAGTGTATGATCCGTCAAGCGCCGTAGTGGGTGGGGCTACTCAAACCATGTACATAGGCGTTTCCCGCACCGGAAGCGCGAATATTTATAAGAGCACAGACGGAGGCGCCAGCTTTACCGACATTTCCGCCACTACCGGTTTTATGCCGCATCGCGCGGCACTGCAGGGAACTACCATGTATGTTACCTATTCAGATGATGCAGGTCCGCAATCAGGTGGAGGAGATGGGAAGTTATATAAGCTCAACACGGCTACCGGTGTGTGGACAAACGTTACCCCCGTTTCTTCAAAGGATTATCCATACGGAGGCGTGAGTATAGACCCGACTAATGTTAATCGGGTAATAGTATCTACCTGTGGCATGTATTGGAACAACCAGTTTGGTACCGGCTGGGGAGACTTTATTTTCCTCACTACCGATGGCGGATCGACGTGGACACTTAAAAACGGGAAGAATGCTACATATGATAGTAATGGCATGGGATGGTCTGACGGAGGCGCCGTTAACTGGATGGACTGTATCGAGTTTGATCAATCCAATCTTTCAAAAGTGAGGGTAATCGGCGGAGGCGGCATATATACCTGTTCCGATATCACAGCCACGAACCCTTCCTGGAAATATGATGTGATAGGAATTGAAGAAACAGCATTGCTCGACGTGACAAGCATTCCCGGAGGGCCGGTTATCTCTTCTTTCGGCGACGTAACAGGCTTTGTGCACCAGCCGTTGACTTCTTATCCAACAAAAAAACTTTCCCCTACAGATGGGAATAACCAGAGCATTGCTTATGCTGGTGCCAACACAAGCAGAGTAGTAAGGGCTTCCAACGGAGGAAACGTTGTTTACTATTCCAACGATATGGGTGCCACATGGACGGGAGCCACCACCAACATGGGGACAGACGGAAAGGTTGCCATCAGTGCAGATGGAGGCACTATATTACATTGCCCCGGAGGTTCCACAACGACCTACTATACTACGAACAACGGAGCTGGTTGGTCGGCCTGTTCGGGTGTATCACTCGGAAGCGCTGCTCCGGTGGCTGATCAGGTAAATCCGAATTATTTTTATATATACATTCCTGGCAACGGACAAATGCTCCGGAGCTCCAATAAAGGCGTCAGCTTTTCAGTAGCAGGTACGCCGGGCGCGTCAACCGCAAATTATCCGTGGGAAGCCGCCCAAATCCGGACAGTGCCGGGTCTTGAAGGGCATATTTGGGTACCTCTTGGCCGCAACGGATTGAAATATTCAACCGATGCCGGAGCGACTTATACAGCCGTTTCAAATGTAACTTATTGCAAAACGGTGGGAATAGGAAAGACGATGCCCGGATCCAGCTATCCTACTATTTTCATCTGGGGAACAGTGTCAGGCATTACGGGTCTGTTCAGATCAACAGACCAGGGTGCTACCTGGGCCAGATTGAATGACGACGACCATGAGTTTGCGGGCGCGCCATTGCTCGTGGGAGACATGAATGTTGCCGGAAGAGTATATATGAGTTCCGGCGGCGGAAGAGGCTTAATTTACTGGGACCCTGCCGCTTGTACACCTACTGCCATCACTCCGTACGTGCAGCTTAATGGTGGGACCTGGCAGCAGATGGCCAATGCTGCTGTAACTGCAGGTGGTAGCGTAAAGTTTGGCCCTCAGCCTATTCAAGGAGGATCGTGGAGTTGGAGCGGGCCGAATAACTTTAGTGCTGCTACGCGCGAAGTAACCATTTCAAATATCCAGGCCAACCAGGCAGGGAACTATGTGGCCACCTACACTAATAGCGGAGGATGCCAAAGTACGCAAACCTTTAACGTCACCATGACGGGCTCCATACTGAGAGAATCCTGGACGGGGATTAGCGGAGCTACTATTAGTAGCCTGACCTCCAATGCCAATTATCCAGACAATCCTACAGGCAGGGATCAGCTCACCAGCCTGGAAGGCCCGACAAACTGGGCGGATAACTATGGAACCAGGATCCGTGGATATATCTATCCTCCTGCAAGCGGAAGCTACACTTTCTGGGTAGCTGGAGATGATAATACGGATTTATACCTGAGCACCAGCGACAAGCCCGCCAATAGCTCAAGGATAGCTTATGTGAATGGCTGGACGAATTCGAGAGAATGGAATAAATACAGCACACAGCAGTCCACTACCATTAACCTGGCTGCCGGACAAAAATACTACATTGAAATACTTCATAAAGAAGCCAGTGGTGGTGATAATCTAGCGGTAGCCTGGCAGGGGCCCGGTATTTCACAACAGGTGATTGCTGGAAATTATCTATCCCCGTTCGTTCAGGGAACAGGCGGTACTTCTGCTGCCAGAGTAGCATCGAAGGTCAACATTAATGAAGATGCAGTTAGCATATATCCGAATCCCGCCAGTGCCGGAAGGTTTACGATCCTTCTTCAGGAAGTTTCAGAAAATGCGGTCATAAGAATTTATGATAACCAGGGCAGAAAGCTTTACGAAAAGAAAACTCAAGGCAACAACAAGATAGAGATCGATTCGAGGCTTAATGCAGGGTTGTACATCGTGACGATAGATTCGAAGGTGGGAAGTTTCACTAAGAAGATCATCGTTCCCTGATAATCTTTCACCAGTTATTGGGAATGCTTCGCAGGAAGCATTCCCAATATTTTCTGTAATCATGCCCGTTTGCACCTGAAGGATGCCTTTAACTTCACCTGGTAGTAGTCAGAATAGTCTATTTGAACCGTTTTGGAGATCGATATTTTCTTTTTGGATTTGATAAAATTGTAAGTCGTTATCGTTATGAAAATGAGTATTAAAAACACAATTCTTTTAGTTTGGCTCCTTATTGGGATGAATGCCTGGGGGGACGGAACCATGAATCAGGCACAGGCACAGCAGGTTGCTCAGTTACAAAGCCCCGACAAGTCCATTGTACTACATGTATCCTTGTCAGCTTCAGGTGAAGTTCAATACAGTATACAAAGATCCGGTGTTAACATCATCCACCCTTCAGCTTTAGGTGTGACGATGAAGGGGCATGATTTTACACGAGGGATGAAACTGGTCACGACATCAAAGCCGGAACGTATAACAGAGGGCTATCAAACGAAGAATGCAAAAAAAAGCAGCATTCTTTACCAGGCGAATCAATTGGTGATGTCTTTTGCTAATGAAGAAAAGCAAGAAATGGATATCATTTTCCGGTTATCCAATGACGGGGTTGCTTTCCGGTACCGGTTTCCCTGGATAAAAAATAATGAAACAATAGTTAAAGAGCAGTCCTCATTTGCATTTGACAAAGAAACAAGGGCCTGGCTGCAACCCATGAGTGAAGCAAAGACAGGTTTCGAGCACTGTCATCCATCTTATGAAGAACATTATTTGCAGGACATTGCTGTTGGCACGGTATCGCCGTTAAAGTCCGGGTGGGTATACCCCGCTTTGTTTAAAACAAATGAAACATGGGTATTAATCACTGAAGCGGCACTTGACGGTACTTATTGTGGCACAAGATTGATCAATGATTCTGCCTCGTCTGTCTATTCAATCGGTTTTGCCGATCCAAGAGAGGTATTTACAGGTGGGGGCTATTTGCCGGAGAATAATAAGCCGTGGCTTACACCCTGGCGTATTATTGCAATTGGAAGTCTGAAAACAATTGCTGAATCAACATTGGGCACCGATTTGGCGCCGGCAGCAGTATTACAGGATACATCTTTTACGAAACCCGGAAAGGCTAGTTGGAGTTGGATCAATAGCAAAGACGATAACATCACTTTCAATGAACAGAAAAAATATATTGACTATGCTTGTGATATGCACTGGCAATATTGCCTGATAGATGCAGACTGGGATACTAAGATCGGATATGATAAGGTAGCTGAACTCTCAGCGTATGCAAAACAAAAAAATGTTGGATTGTTATTATGGTACAATTCTGCAGGAGACTGGAACACGATCAAATATCATCCTAAAGATAAACTGCTGACGAAGGAAGGACGGGAAAAAGAATTTAGTCGTTTGCAGGCAATGGGCATTAAAGGCGTAAAGATTGATTTCTTCGGAGGAGATGGACAGAGCATGATTCAGTACTACATTGACATTTTGAATGACGCTGCAAAATATAAGCTGCTCGTTAACTTTCACGGCGCTACATTGCCAAGAGGCTGGCAAAAAACCTATCCTCATCTTATGACAGCCGAAGCAATTTATGGAATGGAGATGGTAACATTTGATCAGCATGCAGCCGATAAGCAAGCCAACCATTGCGCTATGCTGCCGTTCACCAGAAACGCATTCGACCCGATGGATTTTACACCCATGAATCTCACCGGGCTTACGTCATCTAATTGTATCAGAAGAACTACTCCCGCATTCGAACTGGCTCTTTCGGTTTTATTCTTATCGGGCATACAGCATTATGCACAATCGCCGGAAGGAATGGAGCAGGTACCCGTTGACGTGAAAGCGTTTTTAAGTAAGCTTCCTGACAACTGGGATGATGTGAAATTTTTGGAAGGATACCCCGGGAAATATGCTGTCATAGCCAGGCGAAGTGGCAAACGCTGGTATCTTACCGGTATTAATGGAGATAAAAGTGAAAAGAAAGTGAATCTTGACCTTACCTCATTTAAGAAAAGCAAGGCAACCCTGTTTACTGATGGTACAAAAGGTGAACTGTTTTCAAAAGCAGTCCTGAACGCAACAGTACAAAAGAAATTCGATCTTACCTTGAATGCAAATAGCGGATTTGTAATGGTGCTTGAGTAATTTTAACGGGTTAACTCCGGAAGTGAATATTTCGCAGACGGCAGTCACCGTACTTTCATTTGTTGGGTATGGATGTTATATTTAATTACTAAAGTATTAAGCACGATTATGAAAAAACTATTCCTTTATGGCATTACACTGCTATTGCCCACGGTACTTCATGCAGCCATCAGGTTGCCGGCACTGGTAGGAAACAACATGGTGTTACAGCAAAACGACAGTGTAAGTATCTGGGGATGGGCAAATCCTTCGGAGAAAGTCACGGTATTTACGGGCTGGGATAACAAAACAATGACGGTCACCACCAGCGGCGATGCAAAGTGGACTTTGAAAGTACATACACCAGCAGCAGGAGGACCTTATGAAATAAGACTGAAAGGATCCAATGAGATTGTACTGAAAAACATCCTGATCGGCGAGGTATGGCTGTGTTCGGGGCAATCTAACATGGAATACTGCTACTACAACGGCATCCGGCAGATAGCAGCCGAGCTGCCTGTTTGTAGTAACAATAACATCCGGTTCTTTAACATACCCAAAACTACGGCAGGATATCCCCAGGACAACTGTCTGGGAAGCTGGGAAGTATGCGACAGTAACAGCCTGAAGCCTTTCAGTGCGGTGGGATATTTTTTCGGAGCGAAACTGCAGCAATCGTTGGGAGTACCGGTTGGACTGATCAATGCCAGCTGGGGAGGAACACCGGCAGAAGTATGGGCGCCGGAACGGCTTGTGGCTGGCGAACCCCGGCTTAGTGCAGCTGCCGCTAAGTTAGCACCGTCTGCCTGGTGGCCGTATAAACCAGGTTATGCTTATAACGCTATGATAGCTCCTCTTATCAATTTCAACATAAAAGGGGTTATCTGGTACCAGGGAGAAGCCAACGTGAACACTGCGGATACCTATACACCATTGTTCACCGGCATGATACAGGCATGGCGTGATGCATGGCATAAACCGCTGCCTTTTTACTATGTCCAGATAGCACCGTTCTCCTACGAAAAGGAATATCAGGCTGCATTGCTTCGCGAGGCACAGGCACGCAGCAGTGCCCTTGCGGGAACTGGTATGGTGGTAATAGCCGATGTTACAGAAAATGTGAAAGATATTCATCCCCAGGATAAGAGAACAGTGGGCAACAGGCTTGCTAGTTGGGCACTTGGAGAGAATTATGGTAAAACCGGATTTGCCTGGAAAAGTCCGGTATTCAAAGAAATGAGCATCAGCAAAAACAAAGCAGTGCTCCGTTTTTCCAACGTCCCCACTTCTCTCAGGATCAATGGTAAAGCGCCTGCCGCCTTGTATATAGCGGGAGCAGACAATGTTTTCTATGAAGCATCTGCGAAGGTGGAAAAAGATGCACTGATCGTTTGGAGTAAAAAAGTAGAGAAGCCTGAATCGGTGAGATACGGCTTCTCCAATACTGCTATCGGTAATATTTTTTCTTCGGAAGGATTACCTGTTGTCCCTTTCCGTACTGATAACTTGCTGATCACACCTTAGATGAAAATTTAGTGTTTAAAGGGTTAAACTATGAAGCCTCTTCAGGACGGGCCGGTGACAACTGTCGCCGGCCCCAATGGAGCCAGGCTATTTCAAATTTAGCTTCACAATCATATCTGTTTTGTGTTCTTTATTAGTAATCCCATTTAATACAATTGCACCCTCACTTTGTGTGAAGCTAACCTTTACATTTGTTCCCAGATATTTTGCAGCAGTAATTTTTTTTGAAACAGATGGCAGCATGATTTTTCCTTCTGGAGGAACGTTCAAGATATGAACGTAAACCGCTTTTTCTGTGAAAGTTGTTCCACCCCATTTTTCATCCCAGACTCCTCCCTTTGTGCTGTAAATACTTTCTCCATATATTGAAAGGAAATTACCAATCTCTTTCAATCGTTGCACCTGTGCAGGCTCAATTTCTCCATCTGCTTTTGGCCCGACGTTCAATAATAAATTCCCACCCTGGCATACAACAGACACTAATAAACGGATGCAACTATCAAGGGACATCATACGATCTGCTGCATGAGGCGTCCACCCCCACGCCGTTTGACTGAGGTTGGTACACAATTCCCAGGGCCTGCTTTCTCTTCCTCTCAATGTTACTTCCTGTGTATTAAAGTCGCCCATCCATCCGCTGCGGGGATTGATCACAATCTTTGGTTGCAGTGCTCTTACCATTGAATTGAGCTTAATAGGCTGCCAGCTGAATTTTCCGGTATAAGGTTTTTCAAAACCACGTGTGTACCAACCTTTGCCTCCATCCCACATCAGACCTGCAAAACCAAGCCAGTTATCTTCTCCTCCGTCATACCATAAAATATCAATCTTGCCGTAATTGCTTAACAGCTCATGCACCTGTGTGTAGGTTTGCTTTTTCATTTCAAGGGCATTGGAATAGTATAAGTCAGGAAAAAAGAAACCCGGATACCGCCAGTCCAGTGGAGAATAGTAAATGCCGGCTTTCATTCCGGCATCATGAGCTGCATCAATATATTCTTTGATCAGATCCTTTTTTGCAGGACTGTTCATTGAATTGTAATCGCCAACACTGGTATTAAACAAACTAAAGCCATCATGATGTCTTGAAGTTACCACCATGTACTTACATCCAGCCTGCTTTGCAACATCTACCCAATTTTTCCCGGAGAATTTTGCAACAGCGAATGAGTCTTTTAGTTTTCCGTATTCAGATGTGTCCATCCGTTTATTGAACATCGCCCATTCGCCCTCGCCTAAAACAGCATACAATCCAAAATGAATGAACAATCCAAACTTGGAATCTTCCCACCATTGCATGTCTTTTTGCGAAAGCAATAGAGAAGAATCAACAACTACCTGCCCAAAGGAATTGAGTGTGATGATAAATAGCGACAGCATTAAAAGAGATCTTTTCATGGAATTTATTTTTGCATACAAATTTCGTATGTTGTAAAACTATCTATATTTCTTTTGAACGAGCCTCTTGAATGTTACAATTAACGTTGTAGAATGTTGCATATAAGTTTTTTTTTCATCAGCTTTGGGGAAACGGCATATATTTAGGTGTTGACGTCACCCTGGCGCGAAACTCAACAAAAAAGAAGAGACATAGACTATGACAAATGAAAACGTACTTTATTCCGACCTGAAAGTTGTGAAAGAACTGCTTTATGACAAATGCGGCTTCAGGCTGACAGACCTAAATCTGAATGCTGAAAGTGTAGAATATAGTGCTTGTTCATTTTATCTTGACCGAAAGAAAATTGAGTATCGGGCGTCTAAAATTACACCGACAAAAACAGGACAGTTTGTAACTATCTGGAAGCGAAATAAAAATGGCGTAACTGAACCGTTTGACACTTTGGACGACATTGATTTTATCGCAATAACAGCAATAAGAGGCGACAGCGTCGGACAGTTTATTTTTCCGAAATCTGTTTTGGCAGACAAAGGAATTATTACACAAAATGGGAAGGACGGAAAACGTGGTATCAGAGTGTATCCAACCTGGGACACTGTGACGAACAAACAAGCAGAGAAAACTCAAAGCTGGCAAAGAAAATACTTTGTAGAAATTAAAGCCGACAACACAACGGACATTAATTTGACCAAAGAATTATTTCTGCATCAACCATCATCAGTCGGATAGCGGCCAATGTTATAATAATGAAAATCATTTGTCAATCATTTCCGATTTAACTCATTCCCTGCATTTATCACTGCCTCATTCACTGCTTTCACCCTTTTTATATCCATTTTCTCTACTGCCCTGTCATAGGTCAGTATACCATTCACTTCATGCTCTACATCAGTCGTCTGCGTGTATACTGCAATACTTAAGCCCTGATATCGCATCAACTGTTCAACCTGATCCAGGAGAAGTATATACCTGTCGGTTAGTCTGTCTCTGGTAGCCTCATACGCATAGGCGTTATTCTCTACAGGCCACATATGTCCCCGTACAAACAAGCCGACGCCGCCGAACTCGCCAAGTGATGCAGCGCGTTTTCCGTCGGGTTTTGATGCATCATTCGGTCCGATATAGATGTGCGTATCTACAAAATCCCCATTCCCGGGATCTCCCGCTGCCTTTTGATAACCAGGATTATTATTAAATCCTGAATTACCGTTTACCAGCCTTGACGGATCGAGCTGTTTCACCCAGTCAGTGATCTCTTTTACATCAAAAGCGCCCCAGTTCTCATTGAAGGGCACCCAGGTAATGATAGAAGGGGAATTATAAAGATCATCTATCAGGGCATGTAATTCGGTCCGGAAAGCGCTTCTTACCTTTGCAGTGTCTTCATGCTGATACCAGATAGCCGGCATATCCTGCCATACCAGCAGACCAAGTTTATCCGCCCAATAATAAAAGCGTTTGGGCTCAGTCTTCATGTGTTTTCTGATTAAATTGAACCCCGCTTTTTTCGTAAATGCTATGTCGTATTTTAAGGCTTCCTCCGTAGGTGCCGTGAGAATGCCGTCAGGCCAATATCCCTGATCGAGTAATCCCACCTGCATCACAAACTTATTATTTAACAGCGGTCTTATCACCCCATTCACATTACCAAGTTTAATATCACGCATACCAAAATAGCTCTTGATCTCATCAGTGACATTGCCCTTGTTATCCATCAGGGTGATGTTGAGATCATACAGGAATGGATTATCTGGCGACCATAACCTGGGGTCTTTTATTGGAATGTATAATTTGGTTCCTGACCGCCCTGAGACCTCAGACACCTTTTCTTTCTCATCAAATGCAGCAGCCCGCACCTGCGCCGCATCAGCATCTACAAATACTTCAAGTCTGTCGTTTGCCAGATCAGGCAATAGCCGGATGTTCTTAATATAATGTTCATTTACCGGCTCCAGCCATACACTTTGCCAGATACCTGAAGTAAAAGTATAGTCTCCCCGTGGACCATTCTTACCGGAGGGGGGCCTGCCATCATTGGCATCATGTGCCGCAACGACGATTGTATTGGTGCCTGCTTTTAAAAATTTTGTGATATTTATGTGAAAGGAACTATAGCCACCGGAATGTGATCCGGCTTTTTCGCCATTGACGAATAAGGTTGCATCATGATCAACTGCGTCGAAATTTATAATGATCTGTTTGCCATTCCATGCAGTAGGAATGTCAAATGTCCGGCGGTACCACATATTTATCTCCTGGTTACGCTCGATGCCTGAAAGGACTGACTCCGGACAATAAGGAACCAGTATCTTTTCAGTTTTATCAGTAAAACTCACCGGCTTGAGGGGAGCTAAAGCACTGGCAACATGTTTACCGCCGATATAATCCCATTTTCCATTTAGATTCATCCATTCCTTGCGTTCCAACTGTGGACGGGGATATTCCGGAAAAGGAGCTGCAGATGCCATTGCATCCTTAGTCCATTGGGTAGGTAGTTTGGGTTGCTGCGCTAAGGACGTTTTAGCAATGATACAGTGGAACAGTATGAGTCCCCCGAAAAGCAGGCAGTTTTTTACCGTCATTATAGAATATATTAGGTCAATGTTACACCTGAAACAAAATACATTTTTTTCTTCAATATCAAGAAACTTCTACTGGCATTCCAAACCGATAATATTATATTATATTTGAGCGAAGCTGGTCGTGCCCCTGTGACAGGCCACTATCGGCACGCTAACGCTAACTATAAACAATTCCTGATGGTTGATATAAAGGATTTCGACAGTATTCCCGATCTGCAAAATCCAAGACGCGTCATGAAGTATTTGCTCGTGTATTGTAAGACTGGGAGCGTAAGCATGACAGTTGATGAAAAGGATTTTTCATTACATAGCGGTCAGATTATTACGGTAACCTCCGGACAGATTCACAGGTTTAAAGAGGCCTCGTCAGCAGAAGGCTTCATACTTGAGTTTACGTTAGATTATTTTGGGAAAGACGATAATGACATTGAACTCATTTTCCATAATGGACTATTCTGTCATTTCGCTATGAATGAGGTCATTACGGTCGACAGTAATGTTGTCGGGCAAGAACTCCGTCTTATACAAGCGGAGTTAAGTGAACAACCCTATCAATATCTTATTTCAGTTCATGCGCGTATTAAATTAATACTGGTATCTATCAACAGGGCGAAGGTTGACCGGGGTGACGAAATCTGGAAACCTAATGCCTTGTTCCTGAAATTCCTGGAAGCCGTAAGAGATAATTTCGAACATAATTACCCTGTTTCGAAATTTGCGCAAATGCTCGGCACTACTGAAATGAAACTGAATGAGCTTTCAAAAATCCATGCCGGTAAGACGGCCCAGAATGTTATTTATGGCCTGATCACTTCTGAAGCCAAAAGACTCCTGATATATGAAGACCTGTCAGTAAAGGAGGTCGCCTATAAACTTGGCTTCAATGACCCGTTTTATTTCTCGAACTTTTTTAAAAAACAGACGGGTACATCTCCCAGCCAGTACCCTATATAAATATTACATGCTTTTCTCAGGATTCTCTATTCTTTAGTCCTCCTCCGGGTGCCATCTTTGTAGTGTTAAATTATTCATCATGAACAAACTACAAGACATTGCATCCTTATTGTTACGATGTGCATTATCGGTTGGCTTTTTGTCGGCGGTTACAAGCAGGCTCGGTTTGTGGGGCAGGTATTCCTCTGGCTGGAATAAGTTTTTAGAATATACAGCACAGGTGAACGCTTTTGTACCTCACAGCCTGATACCACTACTTGCAATTACAAGTACCATTTTGGAACTCACGTTGGGTATCATGCTGCTCATTGGCTTTAAAACAAATTATGCCGCATTGGGCGCCGCTGTATTAACGCTCTTATTTGCAGTTGCTATGACCTTGTCATATGGTATAAAAGAACCGCTGGATTATTCCGTATTTGTATGTAGCGCAAGTGCATTTCTGCTGGCAACTATTCCATATTACAGGTTCAGCATTGACCAATTACTAATCAAATAAACATCCAATTATGAAAAATACTGTTATTAGTACTGATATTAACGATTATGTTGTGAGAAAAGCACAAAAGGAATGGCAACCGTTGGTGGAAAAGGGGATACATTATACGGGTATCTCGGTAATATCCCTTCATTATGATCAACAGAAGGAACGATCAACGACTATTCTGTTAAGATTTGAGCCAGGAGCTTCTTATCCGTATCATAACCACCCGGCAGGGGAGGAAGTGTATGTATTAAGTGGAGAGGCTATTTTTGAAAATGTTGTATTATCGGAAGGGGATTATTTATATACTCCGCCCGGCTTCAAACATGCCGTTACAACAACAACAGGTTGTACGTTGCTGTTTGTTGTTCCGGAGGAGGTAGAAATATTAGTATAGAGAGCGTTTCAACTTGATCCACCTGGGATCAGGTTGAAGCCCTTTAGGCACAGCTGTGCCTACCCACTTTAAATGAGGGAACAATATATGTCAAGGCTCTCCAGCCAGGAAAGAGCCAATTCGTAAATAGTGAAGACGTTTTTTATGTAAGCAGCAATTCCTTCACCGTTTGCCTCTGTGGCAGACTTACCACATCCACGATGACTTTACCACCTGCAGGCAGCGTCTTTGCTTTATAATGCCAATCTACTCCGTTCCAGCCCAGAATAGCCTTCCCGCGCTCCTTAACAACACCGTCGGCGTCTACCACCGTTACCTCTACTTCTGCTACACGGAACTCATTTTTAGCAGTCACCACCACTTCCTCTTCCTCTAATCTGATACTTTGGATCTCAGGACTGCGGTAAGCATCCTTGACTGCTATATTATAGGCATTTTGTCCTGGTCCTGCCAGCGACGCATAGTAGGCTTTTACCTCCGGATCGGCCAATGCCCGCTGTGCACGTGCCGAAGCGATGCTCATCTTGAGCCTTGCTTCTAACTGCTTTTGTGTAGGCTTTTTCTTGGAAGGGCCGCGTTTCGTCGCCATAATAATCTGCCCATTCCGTTCGTAGATCGTGAGTTGTTTGCCGAGTGTACCCCGTACAAGTTTCAGGAGGATATTGTCTTTAACAATGGCCATAAAAAAGGTTTTTTGAGGTTATAGATTACAAGTTTACAGTCTCAGTATCTCGAATATACGAAGAACTTACTAAATGGGTACTAAAATGTTATTTAAAGGTCACTTCAATATCGAATTGATATATAGATACCCTTTTTATATCCTTTTAGTACCCTTTTAATGCCCTTTTGGTAAGTTCATCGTGAGCCGTAGGTAGTATTGCTGTATATTAAATGGTATAAAATGCAAAAACCGCTCGCAGAGCGGTTTTTGCATTTTTAGTGCCCGGTATGTATTATCCCAGCCAGGCTTCTATTCCGGCCAGCGACGCTTTTACATGCAGCCTATTTTTTTGTTCCGGGAGCTGCCATACGGGCTGGTACGTATGAATGTCCAAGGAAGATCGCGCAGATACCCTCATTCAGCTGTAGATTGGAGTATCCCGGAGCTCCTACCAACAGATCAGGATACCCGTCTCCATTTACGTCTCCTGCACCTGCAACTGAAGTTCCCATCAAACTATTGGCCTTGGCGCTACGTTGGCCGCCTCCGGGCCAAAAGTTTAGTCCTCCGTAGGGATGTCCGAGATATATCGACGAGCCTCCTTCATCCGGCTGGTCGTTTTCATTCCTTATTAGTTCGCCTTTAGGCAGGCCCACTACAAGATCATCATAGCCATCCTTGTTTAAGTCTCCGGCTAATGACAGCTGTGATGCAAAAAGTGTCGAATCCATACTCCCTACAACTACCAGCTTAGGTGTAGTGACGAGTCCCGTATTACTGCCGGTGAACAGATAAAAGGCTCCGGCCTGCAGGCGATTATGCTCCACATCAGCATAGTCTTTTGCACCTATTACGATGTCATCAAATCCATCACCGTTCACATCCCCTCCGCCGGTTATTGCACAGCCAAAAGAACCTGCATTAACAGGACGCAGTATTGTTTGAGAAGGAGTCGTTTCGACACCTGCAAAATCCGAGTAATAAATATATACTCCTTCATTTGAGGCCACCATCACCGCACGTGAACCCGCGCCCTTGATATTCCCTGCATCTGATACTTTTGTGCCAAACCCGGTTGTTCCGCTGATAGCTATTTCAGTGGTGAATGGATTTTCCAATCCCCAGCCGCTTCCATATACAACTGTAACATATCCTTCACCGTTATTTGCACCTATCAGGATATCATCATTCCCGTCACCATCAATGTCCGGTGCAATAGCCACACTGATCCCAAAATGATCTCCCTGTCTTGAAGAGCGGATTATTTCCGGGGTAGTGCCCAAACCCGTTGATGAGCCGTAATAAACATACACCTTCCCTGTGTCGTTATTAAAGGTACCTGAGTTATAAGGTGCGCCCACTACAACGTCATCGTACCCATCACCATTTACATCGCCTCCGCCGGCCAGATATTCTCCAAAATGGCCCTCTGCTACATTTTTTTCCAACAGGGTGTAATAGTTAGGATTGATGCCATAGGGGGCACTTCCATAGTAAACAAATACGGCTCCTTCATGGGATTCACCATGACTATAATAGGGGGCTCCAACTATCACGTCGGCATAACCATCGCCGTTTATATCCCCCGCGCCTGCAGCTGCAGTGCCCATTCGGGCTCCCACCTGGTCTGATTGCATCAGGGTACTGGCACCCAGAAGTGTCGACCCACCACCGATTGTCAAAATAGCAAGCGGGTATGCTGCATGCCTGGCATCTACAGAGATCTCTACGTTGTTCTGATGTACAGTAAAATGTGCCGGCAGGCTTTGACCATTTGCATCTGATACTTTCAGACTGCCATAGTTAAGCTGTTGCCCTTTATTACGAAATGTGATACTGGTCGCACTGCTATATTGCGCATCCCAGTCTTTTTCCGCCTGTAACTGAACGGTTAGTTTGCCTGCAGCAGGCGCCTCCTGGATGACAAATTTCTGCCGGATACCCCATTCGTCATTTAAGTATTCCACTTTGAAATGATGATCATGATCAAATGCCACAATATTTTCATGCATGGACATAAGGGGCTGGGCTACTGGTTTATATCCGCCTACCTTTTTTATTATGAGTTTAAACGCCAGTTGCTGACCCGCATCTCCGGATGTGATATTTAATTCATTTCCCGTGTAAGTTGCGTGTAGTCCATTTATTGGATCAAAGCTGCGGTAAGTGGCGGTATTTGCTTGTACAGTCAGCGCCGTCAAAAACAGAAAACCTGAAAAATAGTGCTTTTTCATGGTGAGGAGAATTATAGGTTATACATTAGGGTGAGTTAACTGCCCGGATCTGCTATCCGGGTAGAAGCATACATGGCTATTGCTTAATAATCTTTTCCCGGATCACTTTACTTCCATTATTAATGATCATAAAGTAGGTACCTGGAGCAAGTGTGCTTACATCAATAGCCTGATTTCCACTATCCACTTTTCCTAGCCTGACTGTTTTTACAACTGAACCCATTACATCTGATATCTGGATATACGTGTCGGCCCCCACATCCAATCCTTCAAACTGAACCGACAGATTGTTCAGTACGGGGTTAGGGAAGGTTTTCACAACTGCCGGTGTTTTTGTTTCCACGACATCATCTGGTTTAGTATTGGCCATACGGGCCAGACTATATGCGCCACCCAGGTAGATGAGTGCTACTCCTTCATCAACCTGTCCTTTGTCATATAGTGGTGCGCCTACTATGATATCATCATACCCGTCGTTATCTACATCTCCTGCGCCGGCTACTGAACTCCCTAACCAGGAATTTGCCTGGGTGGACTGTATGGTTGCTCCGGCGAGAGAATCTAATCCTGATGATTTGCCATAATAGAGCCATACTTTTCCCAGATTCGGTTGTGCCGGAATACTTTCCCACCCAGGGGATGAAACAATTACGTCCGCATGTCCATCGTTATTTACATCTCCCGCAAATGCCACCTGTGCCCCTAAAAGCGCAGAATCCTTATCACCCTTTATTGTCCGCCAGGGCGTCAAAAAGTTTGGGACAGTACCTGTAGCATCATTACCTCCGCGAAATACATATACTGCTCCTGCGTGGTTGAGGCTTCCATTTGTATAGTCTTTTGCTCCCACGATTATATCATTATATCCGTCGCCGTCTATGTCATGCTGAGCTGCTATAGAACTACCAAATGATATCCCAGGAACAGGGCTGTGTATGATCTCGTGATAGGAAGGATCTATTTCTTGGCCCGTATGATTGAATACATGGAGGTCTTCTCCCGCTGTCGCCAACAGATAGTTTCCACTCATCCCATCCAGGTTTCCGCTGATAAGTACTTTTGTACCAAAACCTGTGGTGCCGCTTGCAGTGACTTCGATGATCAATGAGTTATTTATTCCCCAGACAGAGCCGTAATAAATGGTCACATATCCGGCACCATTATTTGCTCCGATAACAATGTCTGCAGGCTTATCATAATTGAGCTTTGCAACGAACACACTGACACCAAAATTGTCGCCCTGCCTTGCGGAACGTATAATGTAGGGCGTAGGATTTATGCCCGCTGCCGAACCATAATAGACATATACATACCCCGTATCACTGCCCGGCATACCCGCTTTATAGGGAGCTCCTACTACCACGTCATCATAGCCATCGCCATTAACGTCTCCGCCGCCGGCTATAACCTCGCCAAAATGCCCGTTTGCAACATTCCGCTCAAGCACAGTAAAAACAGCATTCGGGGCGATACCATTGGCTGCACCATAGTAAACAAATACTGCGCCTTCCGCTGTTTGACCATTGCTATAGTACGGCGCACCAACAAGAACATCTATAAATCCATCGCCATTTATGTCGCCCGCAGTTGTTGTTGCTGTTCCAAATTGAATACCTGCCTGATTACGTTCAAGTACGGTTCTGGCGTGCCTTTCCGTCAACGGGCCTACGATAGTTTGAACGGAAACCGGGTAAGCTGCCTGCCCGGCATCTACAGCTATCTCTACCTGGTTTTGTTGCACAGTAAAATGCGCGGGAAGCTTTTTACCTGTTGCATCCTGTACTTCAAGATCGCTGTAATTAAGTATTTGATCCTTGTTCTTGAACGTAAGGCTATTGGCGCTACCATACATGGCCTGCCAGCTGTTCTCCGGCTGAAGTTGTACTGTCAGTTTACCATCGGCTTCGCCGGGTTCCCGGATGATGAAACGTTGCCGGATACTCTGTTCATCATTGGTGTATTCCACCTTGAAGTGATGATCATGATCGAATTGTACCGCGTTCTTTTGCCTGGTAACAAGAGGCTCAGGCACAGGTTTGTGTCCGTTTACGGCTTTTATCGCCAGACTAAAAGTCCATTGCTGTTCCGCGTCCTGCGGCATAATACGCATTTCATTAGGGGTATAGCTCGCGTTAAGGCCAATCTTAGGTCCCGGACTGTTGTCGGTAACCGGAAAGGTATTAGCTCTTACGCCAACGCCAATAAGCAATAAAATGGCTGAAAAGTAGTGCTTTTTCATGGTGCGGGTTATATGGGTTATAGAATAGGTTGAATATTTACAGGGATCTTAAGCTAACATTTTGACTGCGCGAAAATAGGAAAAATATTTTAATGTGAAATATCCCTCGCCGAATCTTGCACCAAGCATAAGCACATGTGGTCTTAAATAATTTCCGCATCGTAGACATTTTAATAATTCAATTTGTCCGGGAGTCTAACTCCTGTTTTTTTTAAGAGGAGTTTGTGGGTAAGGATAATCGGACAATAATGGTTTTGAAATAAGAATGTCCACAAGAATAATCATAATGTCACTCTTTATTAGAGAGAAAAAACTTTATTTGCGAAGAAGAAATTCCACATGATGAACATATTTCAAATCCGCAATATAATAGCCAGGAAGTAATCATCTGGATGCTATTGTACAAATGAAATCTAAAATAAGTCAGCATGCCTTTCTTATTCCGCATTATCAACCTCTGGGCTCTATTATTATTAACAGTTACAATGAACTTTTATTTTCGTCCCTTATATAAGAATGCTACTTATCTGGCTGATCTGAATAGTGCAAGCATCCCCGATTTTGGAAAAGAAAGCACATTGCTTAAAATTAAACACGTTTCAATAAGGCCCGTGTATCATATAGCGCTTAGGTTTAATGGACTATTCGCGCCAAGTCTGTGGCGTATAAAGTAATTCACTTTGGTTTTTGAAGATTTTTAAGGTTCACATCCTGTCATTCCGGATTATGCGATTTCTTTTATCGCTACAAAATTACAGGTTCCGCAATCCCTTTTGATATCGGCCTTCCCATTCAGTAATATTGGTAGGAAACCCCGTAATCTGTGTACAAAACGGCTCGCCCTTCCTCCACAATTTTGCAGCAGAAAACATACAAAATGAAAACACGACAATTAGGAACCTCAGGACTAGAAGTGTCCGAACTTGGTTTCGGCTGCATGGGATTAAGCCATGGTTACGCTAACCAGCCGGACCGGAATGAAGCCATTCGCGTGTTACGCGACGCCGTAGAACAGGGTATCACCTTCTTTGACACTGCAGAGGTTTATGGCCCTTACACCAACGAGGACATCGTGGGAGAGGCGCTGGAGCCGTTCAAGGGCAAGGTGGTGATCGCCACCAAATTTGGATTTAAGAATGGATCGAACGCTGAACTCGACAGTCGCCCTGAGACAATCCGAAAAGTGGTGGACGCATCACTCAAGCGCCTGCGCATCGATTCGATCGATCTACTCTACCAGCACCGTGTGGATCCGACCGTTCCCATTGAGGATGTGGCTGGCACCGTGAAGGATCTCATTGCCTCGGGTAAGGTGAAACACTTCGGGCTATCAGAGGCTGGGGTCGTAAACCTCCGTAAAGCCCACGCCGAGCAACCTGTGACGGTACTGCAGAGCGAGTACTCCCTTTGGTGGCGTGAACCCGAAGAAAAGGTCTTTCCCGTGCTTGAGGAGCTCGGGATCGGTTTTGTACCCTTCAGCCCACTCGGCAGGGGCTTTCTGACCGGCAAAATGAATGCTGACACACTCTTTGAGAAAGAGGATGGCCGGAGTTACTTTCCACGTTTTCAGAAAGAAAACATGGAAGCTAATCAAGCCTTTGTGGATATTCTCGCCCGCGTTGCAACGCAGAAGGGAGCCTCCATTGCGCAGGTAGCGCTCGCCTGGATCCTGGCACAGAAGCCATGGATTGTTCCGATTCCGGGTACGACGAAATCGGAACGACTGAAGGAAAATATCGGCGCGGCGGCTCTGGAGCTTTCTCCCACGGAGCTAAACACCATCACCGAGGGCGCAGATAGCATCGAAGCCAAGGGGGGCCGGTATCCAGAAAATTTGGACAAGGTGATAGACCGGAAAGCTTAGACGATTGTGCGGTCGACCTGATGGCGATTTCCATTGAGACCGGTAGCCGGCTCTATTCGTAGAGCCGGCTACCTTGATTGCAATTAGCCCACACCAATACCGATAGCTCAGGTAGAGTTGCAATAAAACCCGCTACCACGAAGAAAGTGCCAGGCTATGTCTCCAACGATAAGAACGAACAATGGAGCTGTCAAATAATCCGTTTAAGATCTGGTTTATGTCAGTAAATGTAGTCCTGTAGATTTCTTTTCCTCTTTTGTTAGCATCTTCCAATTGCAGAAAAACAGGATCTTTTGTTTAAATCCAATCGGCGAGAAGCTTTAGAGATCAGCAAGAACAGAAAAATAGGCTGATATATAAGAGAATAGATTCTAATGTATTACATTTGTTTAAACTGCCATAGTAAATTAGCAGTATTGACAGTGAGTAACCAGGCTCATAAATATCAAGGATAATTTATGGATACAAATTTCTTTACGGTCATCATCGGTAGCGGGAGTTATATTCCAACTTTAAGGATCTCCAATGATCATTTCTTAAATCATGTTTTCTACGACAAAGATGGTACGGTCTTATCGAAGGTGAATAAAGATATCATCCAGCAGTTCTGTAAAATTACCGGCATACGGGAACGCCGATATGTCTCAGATGATCTGGTTGCTTCTGATATCGCAGGACTGGCGGCAGAAGATGCGTTAAAATCAACTGGCATTGATCCGGAAACGCTCGATTATATTATTGTTGCCCATAATTTTGGAGACATCAAGGCGGAAAACAGGCGTAGCGACTTCGTTCCTGCATTGGCGTCAAGAGTAAAGCATCATCTGGGGATTATTAATCCTCTCACTGTAGCTTATGATTTGACATGGGGCTGTGCCGGATGGCTTCAGGGGATAATTCAGGCTGACTATTTCATAAAGTCCGGAAGCGCAAAAAGAGTGATGGTCATCGGTACTGAAACTTTATCCCGGGTCTGCGATCCTCATGATAGGGATAGCATGATCTATGCGGATGGAGCCGGCGCTGTTATACTGGAAGCACGGCATAGCAGTGTGCCTATTGGAATTCTTTCCCATGTGGCAAAATCCTATGCGGATGATCTGGCTTACGTTTTGGGAATGGGGTGCTCTTACAATCCTAATTTTGGAGGGGATGCATTATTCTTAAAAATGAATGGACGGAAATTGTATGAAAATGCCTTGAAAACTGTTCCATTGACAATTAAGGATTGTATTGAAAAGGCCTCGCTTTCGATTTTGGACATTGATAAGTTGCTTATCCACCAGGCAAACGAGAAAATGGACGAAGCCATCCTCAGGGAGCTGTTCAATATGTATGGAAGAGAACACGTGGTGCCTACGGATATCATGCCAATGACGATTTCCTGGCTGGGCAACAGCTCTGTGGCAACTCTTCCTACACTTTTTGATTTGATGTCTAAAGGTGAGTTTGTTAATCAGCAGATCACCAAAGGGACGACTGTCGTCTTTGCCGCTGTGGGTGCAGGAGTTAATATGAACGCAATAACATACCGGGTTCCTTCTTAAGCAGGGCCCGGTGATGATGATGGAGAAAATTAACTTTGTATCAAATGAGGGCTCTTAATAGTGTCAGAAGAGGTACATTATTAAAATATAGATCACTGCAAAGGGAATTATTACCGTTCTGGCTATTTGTCTATACCCCACATAGGCGCCAAAATATTCCGCTAGCGGATCTATGCATAAGCAATACACAAAGAATCCCCTTATCATCAATGGTATCAGAAAACCGTTGATGCTCCCTTTACCTTTGAAGTAACTGTATGCCATTCCTACGTGAATAACCAGAGAGAACAGCTGTTCCGCATAAATGTAGATCCAGCCCCATAGCTTCTTTGGTTTAGACAGCTTATAGAAGGCCCAGGGTATGTAAAACAGCGAAGAGAATTTCAGGAATAAGTAGAGGCCAAGGTGACAACTTTTACATTGTACATAATCGACCAGTATACCAAGTGTTCCGGCAATAGACCATGCATAGAAAATGGCAAGGAGAATCAGCAGGAATTTGACCCATATAATAGGGTTCTCTTTCTTAATTGGAGATATAAAAGTATTCAATATTGAGGTATTAGGGCATAAAAAGCAATAAATTTACGTGTTATTTTTTATTTTCATAATTATTCGATTAGGCTATACTTCTTCCGCTGATGTCCTTTTTTAGAGGCCGGCGAGTCGTTTATACATCAAGGGCGCTTTAGGAGGGAGATAGCATTACACTTTCTGCAAACACCAGGTGGTCATGCACCGCAGGTTTTGTACATTGGTGGTTTTTATTGGTTCGTGGAGCCGGGCGTTGAGGCTTTCTGTATACTGAAGCAGTAATTGTTCGTTCACCAGAAAACGTTCGCTGCCATCAGGCAGAAGATAGCGACCATTACCCAGGTGCTGCACCAGTGTTTCAATCCCGATATCCGACGCCAGTCTCGCAAATAGATAGCCTCCGGGCTTCAGCACCCGCCACATTGAATGGATCATATTATCAAAATGATCAGGATTGTTGGCGAAGTGCAATACCGCACTGCTGATCACCAGGTCAAAGTAATTATCATCAAAAGGTAGGTTTTCAGCCGAAGCAATTGCAAAGTTCTCTATCGGGTTAGCAGGGCTCAGTGTTTGAGATAATTGCTTAACTGCTGATACCGCATCAGGATTAGGGTCAATGCCATATACCTCATAGCCGTTTCTCAGGAAATAAACCAGGTTACGGCCGCCCCCACAGCCTGCGTCGAGCACTTTTTTACAATTATCATATGTGCCTTTAAGCAGTTGGTCGAAGAGGTATATATCTATATTTCCATAAAGTTGCTGAAGGTTCGATTGCATGGGTCAAAGTTAAACCTGATTTATTTGTTACCGGGAAAATGTTTTTTAATCGTACCACCTGAAAGAACAATTGCCGAAGTATCGGAAACTTTGAAATCAATTGAATCGATCTGTGCATGTCCGACATCTATAAACGAATTGCCGGATATTTCGGCATGGAGATTTTTAATATGAAAAGCATCCCATCCTTTTACATCAGCAGGAATTTCATTTTTATCTTCTGCTCCTCCCTTTTTTAAGATCGGTGAAATTTCAAAAACTACCGCTGTTGTATCCGAAGCTTTGATTGAAATCTTATCGAAATTATAGGACAAGCTCTCTACTTCAAAATTTGATTTTCCTGAAATATTGACGGTTAGGTCTTGTTGCTTTAGTTTCAACAATTTTAAGTTAGTATTGAAACCGGTAACGGATATTAATTCCGGAGAGAAAATGCGCACCATATTCCCATATTTAATTTGATTCTTTTCATACACGTCTTTGTACTTGTCGGGAAAATTCAGATATAGCGTATCATTTCGCACAAACGTAGTTATTCTTTTATCATGATAACCCCACCATCTCTTGAATACGCGCACAGAAGGCTTTGTGGATGGCTCATAGACAATATTAGAAATATTACCTCCCGTAATTACAAGATGCCTGAATGGTTTTTCGAGTACTGTTCCGTAAAGGAAATATATTTCTCCTTTATCATTTTTGTCGTATTCCTTTTTAAACATGAAGGCAGAAACCACCATGCTACAGCATAATATCAGCAGTATCCCAATAAGGATTTTTTTAGTCCATTTCATTATTTCTTGTTTAGAAAGTTAGTCTTTACAAATTTTTCGTATAATTTTTCTACCTGCTTTATATCAATTTTTAACAAGTACATGTTGCGTAACATGTCAGGAAGTTCATATTCCAAAAATTGCTCCCGGCGAAAGGACAGGATATTTTCTTCTGCTGCCGGATCAATAAAGAAACCAACACCCCGTTTATTAACGATGATATTTCGTTGCTGTAAAAAATCATATGCCCGCTGTACTGTATTAGGACTTATCTCAATCATTTCTCCTAAGTCACGGATGCTTATAATTTTTTCTTCTGACTTCCATTTTTTCAGCAGAATCTGTTCGCACATGTACAATGCAATCTGGATATATATTGCAGGACTGTCTTTAAAAACCATTATAATGTTTTAAAATTCTTTTTCTTTTAATCTGAGTAAAGAAAGTACCCAAAGTATAGCAGGAAGTACAAATCGAAAAGCGATTTTTACTATATCTGCATTTTCAGAAGAAAGGTCCAGCCGGGCACGTTCTTTTCCTACCCATAACCATACTATAGAAAAGGGGAATGCGGTTTGCACATTCTTAATAAGTAAGTTTATAATGAACAGATTCAGTAAAAAGCCTGCGACTAAAATTGAACAGATCACCAGGGCAGTTTTAATAAAAGCCGCTTTATTGAAGAACAAGGCACCCAGCATCATGATGCCTGTAAAATTAAAAAACATCGTAAAGTTTTGAGCGGCTGTAGAATCTGTAAAGCGTAAGATGTTTACCAGTTCGTATTGTTCTTTGTAATAAGGAGAATGAGTATTTAAATTGTGATGATATTGTGCAACAAATGCTAAATCTATCAGACGAAAATATACAAGGAAAAGAAAGAAATAAAGCCCAATAATCAGGATGCCAGATAACCATTTTTCTAACACGGAAGCTGGTAAGGTGAGGAAAGAGACACCTGTTGCGTCATTACTGAAATAGCCAAATACAACAGATGCCATCAGCGCTCCCCCCAAAGTAAGCCCAACCAGGAAGGCATCATTTTGTGCTTCAGCTATTCCCTGCAAAAGCATCACCATACCATAGAATACCAAAGTGACAATGAAGCACAATAGCATGGATCCGAAAACCGATGCGGTTTTTTCAATGAAAATTTTCCGTATAAGCCATCCAAAACGGCTTAAGCTAAGTATGTCATTCATAAGATCGAAATGTGTTATTTATTAAAAACAGCTTTTACCATTACAGGGTTTTCTGTTGCTGCATTAAAGAGTTGTTCAAGATTGATCTGGCTTTCCAGACCATTGGTATTTTCTATAATAACAGCGCGTCCCTTCAATAATTCTTCTTCATAAAAGACCGGTTGCTCGTTATAATTTTCTTCCACTATTTTAAATGACAGTTTTTGGCCAATAACCTCTACCGGCGCATTCAGCACCAACTCGCCATTATCTACAATAACAACCTGATCGATAAGATTTTCAAGATCACGTGTTTGATGAGTAGATATAAAAATGATCCTGTCATCATGCATGGAAGAAGATATTAGTTTCCGAAACCTTTTCTTGGAAGGGATATCGAGGCCATTCGTGGGTTCGTCCATAATCAATACACTTGTATTACAGGCCAGTGCAAAGGCAATAATGAATTTCTTTTGCTGCCCGAAGGATAGTGTATTTAGTTTCTTATCAGTTTGTATATCCAGCTTTTCAAGGTATGTATTGAGCATTGTGCGGTCAAAAGCAGGATAGAATGGGGCGAAAATTTTTACATAATTGTTAATTGTCAATGCAGGTACATATACTTCTTCCGGAATAAAGTAGATAGTCCTTAAAAAGGATGGCTGGCGGCCGGAAGGATTAAACCCATTCACAGAAACAGTACCAGATGTAGGATAAAGCAGTCCTATCAGGTTTTTCAGCAGTGTTGACTTGCCTGCTCCGTTTTTTCCGAGTAATCCATAGATCCTCCCTCTTTCAAGGGAAAGCTGTAGGTTCTGGTATAACAAGCTGTTTGCTTTGTACCCAAAGCAAAACTTATCGAGAAGTATCATAGTGTAGTAGATATGTTGTACACTAAAGGTAGAAACATTTTTTAATCTGACAAATTAATTCAATAGTCTTTTTCATCTGCGATCAACAGTCATGTTTCTTACTGAGTAGTGGGAAATAAAAGATGAACACTCCCTCTTCAATGATATCCATTGGGTTCAGCATAAAATACTCATTAACAAAAACGCCTCGTAAATATTATTTTACGAGGCGTTTTTGTTAATGGCAGATTGATACTATCTAACCAATGAGAATTATTTCCTACGCGGAGAAATCAGGCATCTGATGACCAGATTCATACATGATAGTTGTTTTTATGTACCGAGGATCTTGTGTCGGTGTAGCTTTCCCCATTTGGATAATTCGTCAATAATAGGGTTTAGGGTTTCTCCATAATCGGTGATCTCGTATTCAATGATTACGGGACGGCCGCTGATGACATTTCTCCTGATAAGGCCGTTAATTTCCAGTTCCTGTAGCTCCTTGGAGAGCATTTTGGAGCCGATGCCTACGACCTCGCGCTTGAGGTCAGAAAAGCGTTTCTTACCAAATCTCAGGTCACTGATGATACTGATCTTCCATTTACCATTGAGCACATCCATGGTGTCCTGGATGGCTTTCAGTTCCCTGGTGCATTGCGAGAGGGTGTGGCGTTCGCTGCAATTTACATCGTCCATAATAAGTAGGTTTGGTTTCCTCGAGGGAACAAGTTCCCTTTAGGAAACAAGTATCTTTTGTGAAGTTACTCAATTTACCTTTGTCACATCAAAATAATTAATACTATGCAAACAGCGGTAATAACAGGCGCATCTTCAGGATTAGGAAAGACATTTGCAATACGCCTGGCAGAACAGGGGTACAATCTCATTCTGGTGGCAAGGCGTCAGGCTGAACTGGAACAACTGGCAGCACAATTAAAGGGGGATGTGAAGATCATCATAGCGGATCTGACTAATACCGCAGATGTAGAGAGGGTAGCGAATGTACTCACTACGGATACTTCTATTTCTATGCTGATCAATAACGCAGGTACATCAGTTTTATCCACTTTTACAGAGGGTTCATTGGCAAAACAACTGGAGCAGATCAACCTGAACCTCGTTGCACCCGTACAATTATCCCATGCAGTAGCGCAAGGATTCAAACAACGCAACCAGGGGACCATCATTAATATTGGGTCAGCAATAGGTTTTAATTCACTCGCTTTTACGAGTGTATACAGTGGTACCAAAGCATTTTTAGACAAGTTCTCACAAGGCTTACAGGAGGAATTCAAAGGTACCAACGTAAAGATCATATTGGCAGCACCCGCAGGGGTGGCAACGGAGATCTATGAAAAAGCCGGGGTGTCCATATCATCTTTTGATCCGGCGCTGATGATGACGATTGACAATTGTGTAGATGCCATATTGAGTGGGGTTGCTAAGGGAGAGACAGTGATATTGCCTTCTGTGGAGGATTATCAGTTATTCCAGGATTATGAGCAGGCAAGAATGAAGCTGTTTGGCGCGACGCAGACAGGAAAGCCGGCTTCGAGATATTAACAGGCTTGCAACATAGGAATAAGTTGCATGCAAAGAATACAGGTATATAACATTGGCAGGTGGAATTGGGATTGGTGGTCCGGGGTTATCTGATACTGTAGAAGACAGGAGGGGCGCCTTGTTCGTAGACGCCCCGCTTGTTTTTATTTTATTGTAATTGTGACCTGGTTGGAGATTTTTCGGCTATTATCTACTAAGACGTTGTATGCCGTTACGGTATATGTTCCGGGAGACAGGTTTAGGTTCACACCTAACTGGAAAACAGCATCCCAGTGGCTCCGTTTCCAACTGGTGCCTGTGCCGCCACATTCGTTTGAATTGTTGTCGAGGTCTATATCATAGGAGCCTACGATCACACCTGCTGCAGTGCTGATACTCAAGTGGGTGGTTACTACTTTGACAGAAACACCATAAATATAGTCGGCGTAGGTATTGCTGTGAGCAACACCGAAACGGCCATCGGCAATGATGAAACCACAGCCTCCGGTAGTATTTGGATAATAATGGAGGCTGTCAATGTGGACGTCGGTATTGACTACATTGTAGGTCATTATATCGTTTCTGGCAGGATCGGCGTCATCGTATTCGACATACTGATTGTTCAATTTCAGATAGAATTGCTGCTGGTATTCAAACGGATTATGTGATAATACATTTGGGATCTGAAAGGTGAGCAAACTATCGCTAATGATCTTGATCGTTACATCGACTTTCTTAGAGGTATCGGAGGATGCTACCAGCTGGCCGGCAATGTTTTCTTTTGAAAATCCTGTTCCAAAGACCTTATGCGTGGCACCTTCTAGTGAGTAAACAAAATTGTGGTCTGTCAGAGAAATAGAATCTTCTGCGGTTAGCGGGGCTTCTTTAAATGTGAGGTATGATGTAGTAACTGTTTTTTCGTCGAGCGTTATGGAAGAAGCCCCGTGGGTGGCAGTTAGCTTTATGCTATAGGTAGTGCCTTTTACAATACCATCCGAGAGCGTGATCTTCCCATAAGTGATGGGGACATTTTTAGGCGCCTGCCATGCGGTGCCTGTGGTTTTGTTATATGTCAGGGATAATGTATACCCCTCGGTAATGCTGATAATGCCATCGGCGCTGAAGAGTTGCAGGCTTATTTTAGATGCGGAGGCGGTGTCTACACGGATCTTGATATCGTCTTCGAAAGGCCTCTCTGTTGTTGTTGTTGTCGTTTCGTCTTTTTTACAGGCAAAGAAAAAGAGGATTGCTACCAGAAATAATAATTGTCTCATTGGGTTAGGGATTTTGAGGGTGCAAATGTATGGAAAATATTTAATATATTGACAGGTATGCCAATTGTATATAGTCGAATCCAGAAAGGGCAATCGCACAGCATGGCTAATAGCACGCTGGGAGAAAAAAACGGGCTATAAAGTGGTTTTAACACTCATGCCACAACACGCATCATAGCAGCGTCGGGCCGCTTTTATCGTCATTTCGCATTGCTGCGAGTACCTGTAACGTTAAAACATTGAACATATTTTTTGGGTTTCTTACCGATGTGCTTTTCAAATACTTTCGTAAAGTGCCCCAGGTTCTCGAATCCCATTTGATAGCCTGCTTCCGATACCGTTAGCTTTTCCTCACGCAAAAGTCGTGCAGCCTCTTTCATGCGTAAGTGTTGATAGTAGTCGTAGATCCCCATGCCAAATACCTGCTTAAAAAGGCGGCGGAGTTTTAGCTCGTTCATGCCCGCAATTAGTTTTAATTCCGCTATGGTGCTGGGCTGGCTCAATGATGAAATGATTTTGTCCCGTACCAGGTAAACAGCTTCAATTTCCTTCTTGTTCAATTTCTGACCCACAGCATTTTGGCGATTTCGCAAACTCTTGAAAAGATGGTAAAGCAGTTCCATTGCCTTGATTTTGTAGTAAAAACTACTCATCGTGCCTGGCTCTTCCTTTTTGACGATGTCGTTTACGGTGCGTAAAATATCATCGGTCATCAGTTCCTCTATCCAAAAATTATTAGCACTATCAAAAAGGAACAGAAAGTGTTCAGACTCTTCCTTCAAAAAGTTTTTCAAATACTCAGCACTGATGCTGATGGAAACATGTGTTACCCGGGTGTTTTTCTTAAAATGCATCTTTTGGCTGATAGCATAAGGAAAAATACGCACATAAGGCGGTTCAGTAGTGGCGTTCGTTTTACGCACGTCCGTTTCATCGTCCGCGTTATCCTCAAAGATGTTGTGAAATACAAAACCGATACCATCGGTTATATGCGACTTCCCGGTTACGCGGGTGAAGTCACTTGTGGTGAAAAATGACCCAAAGTGCATGGCCATGTCGGGTAAGAATGTAAATCCTTTAAAGAAGTTGACCTGAAAATGTTCCAGCTCCCTTTCTAAAACTAAACCGAGCTTGTTGGTGAATTGAAAAATTCTGCTGTCAATATATTTATTGCCTTGTTCGTTCATTTTTTCGACCAAAAATAGTAGTTAATCGAATATTTTACTTGTAAAGCTACAATTAGTTTTGCGGTATAAACAATGCATACAATAAAATAAAAATTCAAAGAGATGGAAAAACAAGTGCTGATATCCGGAGCCAGCTTTGCAGGATTAACCTTGGCATACTGGCTGAATAAATTTGGTTACCGGGTGACAGTAGTGGAACTTGGTAAGGATCTGAGAACAAGCGGCTCACCTATTGATGTGCGTGGGGAAGCATTGGATATTGCCCGGGAAATGGGCATACTTGATCAGATCAAAGCCAGTGAATTTGTTCATACCGATGAGATTGTGGGGGCGGAGGATCAAACGCTGGCTACATTTGCAATAAATACTTTGCCGGAATATCTGGGTGATATTGAAATTCACCGTGGAGATCTGATAAAAATCATCTATGAGGCTATACCCAAAGATGAGGTTGAAATTGTCTTTGATAATAGTATATCCACATTGGTCGAGCATGAAGATCATGTGGAAGTCTGCTTCGAAAAAGGCGAACGCAAAACGTATGATTTGGTGTTCGGAGCGGACGGCACCCATTCTATTGTTAGAAAACTTACTTTCGGACCTGAGGAAGCGTTTAAGAAGTTTTTGGGTGTTTACTTCGCATTTGCCGGCACAGATCAAATACAAACAGGCAGACCAAAATCTACAGGTATAGTGTATCGCGAGCTGGGCAAACAGGCGGTGATTTATCAGTTCCTGAATGGAGTGAACACCATCCTTGTTTTCCGGGCGCCTAAACTGGATTGGAATTACCGGGATCGCGAACAACCGAAGCAGATTCTAAGACAATATTTTGGCGGTAATACCAATTGGAAAATCCCTGAGATACTGGATTCGATGCTTGGCGCCGATGATCTTTATTTCGATGAAGCATGCCAGATCCAGATGCCGGTTTGGACAAAAGGCCGTGTAGGCCTGATAGGTGACGCCGCCTACGCACCGAGCTTTTTCACAGGTATGGGTACCAGCCTGGCTATGCAGGGAGCAACCTTGCTCGCTAAGGAACTGCACGCCAATGAGGATCATCAAACCGCTTTTGCAAGATATAACGAACTATTTAAACCTTTTGTTGAGCGCATTCAGGCACGCGTTACTTATAGTTTAAAAGTTCAATTGCCGGAAACGGAAGAAGAACTACAAGCATCTTTGAAGGCCTGGAGCGATAGCCAGTAATCCTCATAGAAGGGGTTTTGTTAAAATTGCTAACTTTACAATATGAGTGAATTTAGCGCTATTATACAAAATGTATCTCGATTCATCACCTTGACAAAAGAGGAAGAGCAGCTTTTTACCTCTTTGTTACGTACCCATAAAGTCAGAAAAAAACAGTTTGTTGTTCAACCTGAATACGTTTGCCAGTACAGAACCTATATCAGTACAGGTGCATTGCGTAGTTATTTTGTTGGTAATGATGGACAGGAATATACGATTGCACTGGCTATAGACGATTGGTGGATTTCAGATTTTACCAGTTATATTAACCAGGAACCCGCTACGCTTTTCGTAGAAGCGGTGGAACATTCAACGCTTATACAGATCAGTTACCAGAACGAGCAAACGCTTTATGAGCAGGTGCCCAAATTTGAACGGTTCTTCCGCATACATTCACAACGAGGTGCTGCCGCTATCCAAAAAAGGATGCTATGGAGTATCAGCAAGACGGCTGAAGAACGGTATGAAGAATTGCAGAAGAAATACCCGCAGTTTCTACAGCGTTTCCCTCAGTATGTGATCGCCTCTTACCTGGGAATGACAACCCAGTTCCTCTCACGGATAAGAAACCGGAAAATAGGGGAATAGGTTTTTCATTGCCTTTTCGCGTATTGACAATAAAGCCCGGAGAGATCCGGGTTTTGTATTTACAGCCCCCTGCAAACAAGTTAAACTAGTTTACCCTTATTTCTTCCGATAGTTGATTTTTAATGGCGCCCGTTTAGAAGAGCTTTGTGTTATCGACTAATCAAAAAGAAAATTAGAATGAAAAAGTTAGAAAACAAGGTAGCAGTGATAACGGGAGCTACCAGCGGATTGGCGCTTGCAACAGCGCAACTGTTTGTTGCTGAAGGCGCATATGTTTTTATTACAGGCCGGAGGAAAAAAGAACTCGACGAAGCGGTTAAAACAATCGGACACAATGTTACCGGTGTTCAGGCGGATTCCGGAAAACTGGAAGACCTCGACAGGCTGATGGATACGGTAGGCAAAGAGAAAGGAAGGATCGATGTGTTGTATGTTAGCGCGGGGATAGGTGATTTTGGTGTTCCTATTGGTACCGTTACAGAAGAAGTATATCAGAAAACTTTCGACGTAAACGTTAAAGGAACCATATTCACCGTTCAAAAAGCGCTTCCCTTGCTTAGAGATGGTGGTTCGATCATTATGACTGGTTCGATAGCGGGCGTGAAAGGCTTTGCGGGAATGGGCGTTTACAGTGCCAGTAAGGCTGCCATCCGATCACTGGCAAGAACATGGACTGTAGACCTGCAAGCTCGTAAGATCAGGGTAAACGTCGTCGCACCCGGACACACAGACACCAATGTATTTGCCGGTTTTCCCCAGGAAGTATTGGACGGACTTGCGAAATCAGTGCCACTGGCAAGAATGGGTAAGCCCGAAGAAATTGCCAAAGCAGCCTTGTTCCTGGCGTCAGATGATTCCAGCTATATCACAGGTACAGAGGTGGTTGTTGACGGCGGTGCAGCACAGATATAACATGCACCACGGAACAGTTCATCGTATTTCTATTGACAAATTATTCAAACAAGACAATGAAGAAACTAGCAAATAAAGTTGCCGTTATAACTGGCGGTAGCAGCGGTATCGGTTTGGCCACAGCCAAAAAATTCGTAGACGAGGGCGCTTATGTATTTATCACAGGCCGGCGTCTGGCGGAACTGGAGAAGGCGGCGAAAGAGATTGGTAGCAATGTAACAACAGTACAAGGCGACATCGCCAACCTGGATGACCTTGACCATCTGTATTCTGTGATAAAAAAGGAAAAAGGGCGTCTTGATATCGTGGTCGCCAATGCTGCATTTGTTGAAGCAGTTCCTACCGCAGCAGTAACACCAGCGCACTTTGACAAGACATTTGACACGAACGCAAAAGGGTCTTTTTTCACAGTACAAAAGGCGCTCCCTATTCTTGTGGACGGGGGGGCTATTGTTGTGGTTTCGTCAGGGGCGCATCAAAAAGGTATCGCCATTTATCCGACTTACTCCGCCACCAAAGCGGCTGAAAGATCCTATGTGAGAACATGGGCGGTAGACCTTATGCCACGCAAAATTCGGGTCAACACAGTGAGCCCCGGGCCTATCGAGACACCTATTATTGACCTGCAGTTCGGGACAAAGGAAAATTCCGACGCCATGAGAAAGACGTTTTCCGAGATGACGCCAATGGGCAGGATGGGGGAGGCAGAAGAAGTAGCGAATGCAATCTTGTTCCTGGCCTCTTCAGACAGCAGTTTTACCACAGGAGCCGATATTCCTGTTGATGGCGGAATAACTCAGTTGTAATTTCTGTTTTTACCGGATTAAGTGTTGTTGAGAAGCTTTGATTGTCTCCGGTATTTGGTATGGTGCCTGGTAGTGATATCGGCACCATATTTTTTTTATCTTTGTAGTATGCATGACCAACTTGTTCGTCTTATTACACAAAACATAGCGCTTTCCGATGTAGAAAAGGGTTTGTGTGTGCAATACTTCGAACCAGTATTGTACCCTAAAAATCGTGTTATCGAGGAAGAAGGAAAGATTCCTTGTTATCTGTATTTTGTAGTTTCGGGTTTCGTACGTTTATTCCATTACAACGACAAAGGTGAAGAGGTGACAACACACATCAATTGTCCCCCCGGCTTCATTACTTCCTACTCCAATTTTGCGGGTCAAAGCAAGTCGGATGAGAATCTGGAATGTATAACGGCGTGCGAATTATTAAGAATTACAAAACCTGACCTCGATTTGTTGATCAGTCAAAGCCCGGCTTTTAAAGACTTCAGTTTGTTGGTGTTTCAACAATCATTATCCTACAATGAAAGGCGTTCCAAAGAGCTGGCTACGCTTAGTGCTGAACAACGCTACCTGAAATTGATGAATGAACATCCCGAAGTTCTTCAGCATGTTCCAATGCAATACATTGCTTCTTTTCTTGGCATGAACCCTAAAAGTTTGAGTCGTATCCGCAAACAGATCATTAAGTAACATTTGTGAAGTGGTTTTGAATGCGCAAGGTTGACCTTTGCCTTGTCATTTAAAATTATTGGATATGGAACAAAAAAAATTAGCACTGGTATCCGGCGCCAACGGACATTTAGGAAATAATTTAGTCAGACTACTACTGAAAAAAGGTATCCCTGTACGGGCTTCCGTACGTAACATTAAAAACAAAACGCCTTTCAATGGCTTGGACTGCGAGGTTGTGCAGGCTGACATTACAGACAAGGCCTCTTTTGTAAGATCCCTGCAAGGTGTGAATACATTTTATGCTGTAGGAGCTTCTTTCAAATTATGGGCGAAGGATCCCAAAAAAGAAATCTATGATGTGAACATGGAGGGAACGCGAAATACGATAGAAGCTGCTGCGGAAGCAGGTGTAAAGAGAATAGTCTATGTCAGCTCCATTGCAGCGTTAGATTATACTACGCTGCCCACAAAAGAGAGTAATGGCTACAATCCTGACCGTAGGGATATGTATTACAATTCCAAAAATGATGGTGAGAAACTGGCTTTCACAATGGCCAAAAAATTGGGAATAGAATTGGTGTCCGTTATGCCGGGAGCCATGATTGGAAGTGAAGCATTTCTTCCCCTCAATGTCTCTTATGGTGTATTGAAACTGATTTTGAATAAACAAATTCCGATGGATACCAAAATCACGTTGAACTGGATTGATGTAAAGGATGTGGCTGAAGGCTGCTACCTGGCGGCAACAAGGGGGCGTTCGGGAGAACGCTACATTCTTGCCAACGAAAAATGTATGACCATCACAGATACCACCAGACTGGCTCAAAAACTCTATCCCGAACTGAAACTCAAAGTACCCGGTTCGGTACCTAAATTTATGTTGTATGCAATTGCCGGATTGATGGAATTTTCTGCAAAACTAAGAGGGAAAGCGCCGGTCCTCACCATGAAAGATATTGCCATGTTTTCCGGACTACAACAGGACTTTGATATTTCCAAGTCAAGACATGAGTTAGGTTTTAACCCCAAAAATACCGAGCAGGCTTTAACAGAAGCATTGGCCTACCTTATGGGTAAAAGCTCCGATTTGATGCGACTGTAGGATGAATTTGACATACTTTTGAAATCTGTTTCTTTAATCCCCTGTCATCTTGTGATATGCCCCCAAAAAGTTAGACACTTTTGGGGGCATTTTTATTTGGGTAGTTGATCGACTTTACCACTCCATTTCTTGGGCTTCATGCCCATATGTTTTTCAAATAGTCGTCCAAAATAACTAAGATTGGTAAATCCAAGGCGGTAACCTGCTTCTGAAACCGATAAATTTTCCTCTTTGAGGAGCCTGGCCGCCTCTATTATGCGAATATGCTGATGATAATCAGAAAGACCTTTACCAAATACCTGCATAAAAAGTTTACGGAGTTTTTGCTCATTCATCCCACTTAACTTTACAAGATGAGCGATGGGTATTGATTTGTCTAAAGAGCTGGCCATTGCATTCCTGATCCTGTAAATACCATCGATCTCAACCACATTCATATGCTGATGTGAAATAGCCTCTCTTCTGGAAAGATTTCTGAATAAATAATAAATCATCCCCATACAGTTGAGCTTATAAAAGAAATCCGGCAACAAAATCGCTTCATTAACGCTTAATACTTCATCAACCAGGGCTGCAATTTCGGGCGACATAAATTCTTCGATCCAGAAAGTTCGTTCGAGGTCAAAAAGATAATGGAACCTTGATTCGTCCTTACCAAGAAATTGTTTCAAAAAATTCATGTCTATGAGAATCGTGATTTGCCTTAACTGCATTTCTTTAGAGAACCTTACAGTACTCCCCAGGTGTAATGGCGTAATACGCACATGAGCGCGTTCGGGCTGAAGACCATTATTGGCTGCAGCTTGTCTGTCATCGAAGACGTTCTGAAATGAAATCATCAATCCATTTTTGATAATTGTAATTGGATTGCGTTCAAAACTAAGATCCTCTTTTGCTAATACGGAACGGATCATGATTAACATGTCTGGCAACAGATCTATCACTTTAATGTTACGCAAACCCAGGCTATCCAGTGCTGCAGCGCTCATGTTAAGCGGTGTACCAATCCTGGAGGCAAGATTAAACATCAGTTCTTTGGGATTCTCCTGCTTCATTTAAGTGGACTATTTTTACTCGTTATCGGGCTATTTTATGCATGAAGCTATAAATACTTTTGTGTAAAACAAACCGGAAGAAGATGAAAAAAAGGATTATTATTTCAGGAGGTGGTATTGCTGGACTAACAGCAGCAAAGTTGTTGCATAACATGGGGCATGAGATCATTGTAATAGATAAGAGTAAGCAGTTCAATAAATCAGGATTTTTGGTCTCACTCAAAAGCTTTGGTGTTGAAATAATGGATGAAATTGGACTTAAGCACCATTTGATAGCGGAATCAACGCCATCTGAATTCATGCATTGGCTCGATGCAAACGGGGGTATGATTCGTAATATAAGTTATAAAGAAGTTAACAAAAATACCAGCCAGTCAATTTTAATTACCCGCGGCGGATTGCATAACGTACTATACGAAGATATAAGAGACAAAGTGGAAATCTTATTTAAAACCACGATTGACCACCTGGAACAAGATGGTGGAAAGGTGCACGTTAAACTTTCCAATGGTATAACAGCGGTCGCCGATATGGTCATTGTATCAGAAGGGCTGCGTTCATTAACAAGATCGAAGTACTTTCCCGAAAGCCAGCTGGAAGACTTTAACTTGTTGTACATGGGCGGCAGACTTATGGGAAAACATTCAGATAATATAGGAACAGTAAGCATTTACTTAGACGTTAATAAAATGCTATCTATTTATCCGATCAGTAGCAATGAGGTTGCCGTTCAATGTTATATTTATACAACTGACGAATTGGCAAAGGTACATTCCAATATAAAAGAAATACTGAAAGACAACTTCAAATCCTATAATGCAGAGGTACGTCAATTAATTGACGGAATAACAGAGAGTGGGCAACCGTTTGTAGACAAGATGGGTATGGTACATGCACCAGATCTTTTTAATGGTAATGTCGTTTTATTGGGAGACGCCGGTTATTGTCCGACAGCATTGTCGGGTATGGGAGCCTCACTGTCGATATATGGAGCGAAGGCACTAGCACATTTTCTTTCACAATCATCAAATGACATTTCAACTTCATTGGTTAACTATGATAAACTAATGAAGCCAATAATAAAAAAGTTTCAGGAGAATGCCAGGAACAACGCCCGCTCATTTATACCCAAAAGTGAAGCCGATCTCTCAAGGTTCTCGGAACTATTTAAAACTGCTTCAGATTCCGAGGTGAGTAAGATGATGACAGACCAGCTTATCCTGACAGCAGAACAAAAAAAATTCATTATTAATTAGCGGTAACTAACAAAAAAAATTCATAATTATCATGCTGGGTTTAGTAGCAGATGCTTATTTCGGCATCTCTGAGCTATGAGTTTATCAGTCAATAAATGGGGCACATCGTACATTTGTCAGTCATTGTTTTACTGACAGATGTATTGATGGGCCCCTTGACTATTATGAAGAAATTGCCTTAAATTCAGTAGGTCTCATGTTTGTCAATTGGTGAAAATTATTGCTGAATGCCGATATATTGGAGTATCCAATCTCATAGGCAATTTCGGTCATGTTCAGATCGGTGTCTTTCATCAGTTCCATCGCCCGGATAATCCGCAACATTTTTACATACTGAACAAAGGTGATGTGAAGTTTCGTTTGAAATAATCTTGTCAGACTTCTCACGCTCATTCCCGATTGCATGGCCGTTTCTTCCAGGGTAAGATTTTCATTGAGTCGACTTCGAAGCTGACCAACGATAGCCTGGAGCCGCTGATCGTCAGTAGTGGGCAGTTGGATCGAAAACTTTTTAAGGTTTTCTTTGGATAGCAGGTTTCTCAGTGTTGTTAAAAACTCAAATTCCCATGAACCTTTGTGATAATCACCCTGCCATTTTTCGGTGAAAGAAAGCATTTCAGATAAAAGTTTACTCACCGGATAAATTCCCATTTCGTCGTAAAAACCGCCCATACTTTTTCCTGGAAAATAGATGTTGATGATAAATAGATCCTGCGTATTAAACATCAGGTTGTGGGGATATTTTTTTGGGATCCAGATATAGTGATTGGACGGAATATAGAAATCCTTTTCATCTGTCTGCAGGTAAGCAATTCCCCCAAAGACCAATAACAACTGGGCCTTATCGTGTTGGTGTGAAGGCAAACGCTGTTCGGTTTGCTGGCGCATGACCAGGATTGATTTGGGATTTTGGTCAACACTATTTATAAGTTGCTTAAGAATATCCATATGGCCAAAATTAACAAATATTAGGCTAATTATATAAAAGGACAAGTTTCCTGAGGGGATAATTTTGCTGCATAAATAATAATAGCGAGTCATTATGAAACAGAAAATCATCAACCCGAATAAAGGCATTGAGCCTGTGGAACAAGACAAGCCTTCTGATGATGCAGTATTGCATTCAGCAGATGAAATTGATGCACCAAATATTTACTTGCCTGGTTATTCTGATCCTTTTATGCCTGTCTTGGATTTAACCTTTGTCTTTGATGAATTAAAAAAGATGGTAAATGGCTGGTTCTTAAGTAAAAGTGAACGTACAATCAATAAAAAGAGAGGTGCATGAAACCATACAAATCAATGTCAATTTTGGGGGTTATACTGCTGCTATTCGCAGCACCTCTCCATGCGCAGGATGTAGAAACTACCCGGGTATTTAGTTTGGAAGAAATATGGAAGATCGCCGAAACGAATAACCGTCAGCTAAAACTATCAGATTTAAATCTTCAACAAAGCAAGCTGGAAGTCCTTGAAGCAAAAGATCGCCTGCTACCGGAACTTTCAATAGGTGGAGATGTAAAAGCCAATTCAAAATTTCTTATTTATGATAATGGATTATTCTCATCTCCACAAGATGTACCTGTAAAAGGCTATGGCTACGGAGCAGGCTACAACTTGAATTTCACCCTCTTTAACGGTGGTAAGGAAAAAAGGAATGTCAGGATGAAGCAGGAAGAAGAGACTCGGCGTCAATATGAAGTTGATAGGCAAAAACACGGCGTAAAATACAATGTTGCGGATGCCTATTTTGGTCTATATAAGTTGCTGAACTTCCGTGATTTTCTTGCTGCAGAAATTGCTGCGGAGAGAAAACAGCTATTACTCATCGAAAGCTTACACAGAAACGGTATTGTGCTTAAGAGTGATGTGCTGAGAACCTCGGTGAAATTGTCACAGTTGGAATTAAGCCTTTCAGATATTGAAAAGAAGATCGACATCACCAAACAACGTCTGAATATATTAATGGGGCGAAATAATGAAGAGGAATTAAATATCACTTATAGAAGTGGTTTTGAAACGGACTCCAACGCAGGTGCTGGTTATGCTGATTACGTAGATATCGCACTGAACCAATCGCCCGAGTATAAAATGGTCGCCAGCGATCTTAGATTGAGCGAGATGAATATCAGGCAAATTAAGGCAGCCCTGTTACCTAAAGTTTCCTTGTATTCCAATTATAATTATACCTATCCGCAGCTCTCATTTTATCCTTACTCGAATGATTTATGGGGATTTGGGCAAACAGGAATCAAGGTGCAGTTTTCGATCGATAATTTATATAAAAGCAGGCATTCCATTGCACGTGCTCAGGTTGTAAATGATCAGGCAAAAGAAATGGCCAATATTAAGAGGGATGCAATTTCCATTCAGGTAAAAGAGGCGTTTTTACAACAGCAACAGGCTTTGGAAAGCGTAGAAACGGCGGAGAAAAATATCACTAAAACGACCGAGGCAGTCAGAGTCATCAGAAACAGTTATCTCAATCAGGAGTCACTGTTGACAGATCTTTTGGAGGCAGAAAATGCCTTGCTGGAGGCAAAGTTTAACCTGGCAACCGCACAGACCAATTTAAAACTCAGTCATATCCAGCTACTGGCAATCGTTGGAATTCTTTAATACAAACAATATGAGCAAGAACAGAACAGATATAATAATCGTGACGCTAACAAAATGGTTTGGGATCGCCTTATTTACCGCGATTATCATTTGGGCAGCCGTGTATTTTTTAAAGGGATACCGTTATGAACAAACAAATGATGCACAGGTAGATGCCTATTTATCGCCAATAAATGCAAAAGTGGGTGGCTATATCAGCAAGATTTATTACAAGGATAATCAACTGGTTAAAAAAGGAGATACGCTTGTGGTTATTGAGCTTGACGAATACGGACTAAAAAAGAATGCCGCATCAGCAGAACTAATGAGTGCGCATGCCAAGTTGCCGATTTTGGCTGCTAATGAAGAAACACAGACCAAGAGTATTGAGGTAATAAAAGCACAGCTCTCAGGTGCAAAAGCGAAATTAAACCAACAGCAAAGAGAATTTGACCGATACAGGAATCTATTAGCAGATGAATCTACTACGCGGCAAAAATTTGAAAACATCGGGGCGGCTTTGGCTATTACCCAATCTGATTATGATCAGATAAAGGCTTCCCTGAAGGTCGCGGAATCCAAATTAAACGATCTCAGCGCACAGCGTAATATGATAAAGGCTGAAATTAACATCAAGGAAGCGTTACTCGAACGGCAGGAACTGGATATTAAATATACGGTAATCACTGCGCCTTTCGATGGGCAGATAGGTAAGAAGAACATTCAGGAAGGGCAATTGATACAGCCAGGACAAACATTGGCATTTTTGGTGAACAAGTCCGAAGAAAAATGGGTGATTGCCAACTTCAAGGAAACACAGATTGGCAATTTCAGAATAGGGCAGGTAGTATCAATAGAAGTAGACGCTTTTCCAAATGAAAAATTCAGCGGGGCCATTGAATCGCTTTCCCCGACCACAGGTTCCCGGTATTCATTACTTCCGCCGGACAATGCTACTGGTAACTTTGTTAAAGTTATACAACGTATTCCTGTCAGGATCAGGCTCACAGACAAGCCGGAAAGAGTAGCCAATCTCTCTGCTGGAATGAATGCCAATGTTTACGTTTTAAAAGATTAATCATGCAAGTACATAAAATTCCGGTTTTCAAACCATGGGTATCCGAATGGATGGCAAGATCCGTGATATTTGCCATTCTCATGACTTGCCTGTTTAGTTTCGCCTTTTACAGTAGTCCGGTTGCGGCAATGGGTTTTTATGGCATACAGCCTGCCGATGTTCAATATGCCATGGTAGTTGTTTATGGCTCGACCGTAGCTTTTTTGGCCCTGGATTTTCGCATTGTGAAGTATTTTGCTCCGAGGAAATACCTGATCATGGCACTTGCCGTCAATGCGACATGTTCCATCATCTGCTTTCATGTCAAAAGTTGGAGCCTATTTGTCATTTGCCAGTTTGTGCAAGGGATTATCTGTGCGTTGATGTCAGGCATAGTTTTACAACTCACGTTTCCAAGATTGGAGTCCACACGTGCCCGCGTGATTGCGTATAGTCTCCTGTATGGAAGTATACAGATCTCCGTTCAGTTTTATTCGATCTATGCCAGTGTGGTACTTTATTTTTATGACTTCAACTGGCTATTTTATGGACTCAATATAATGCTCATCATCCTGACATTTATTGTGTTGCTGACAATGAACGGTAAGGCACGATTTACGAAAAAGATACCGCTGTATCAGGTGGACTGGTTGGGATATCTGTTTTATGTGTCCTTTATTTTGATGGTAGGATACATGTTAATTTACGGACGGCAGTTGGGCTGGTTTGACAGTCCGTTAATCGTTCGCCTTTGCTTTATCAGTTTAATCATCTTTACGCTATTTGTGATCAGAGAGTTGAAGCTTAAACGACCGTTGATCAACTTACAGATATTCAAGGTGAGGAATTTTGTCATCGGTCTGCTGCTGCTTTTTACCTTTTACATTTTCAAAGGAAGTACCGGACTTGCTTACGGGTATCTTGAAGTTATTTTGGGCAATGATCCAATCAGTACTATTCCGATATGGATCGCAGTAATTGCGGGGACTGTTCTGAGTATGTTTGTTACCTCCCGGTTTGTCCTGATGGGCTATAACCTGATAAGGATTATCATAGCAGGTTTTGGGCTTATGGCGCTCTATTATGCTTATATGATACTTTTTGTCTCCGTACAGGGAGAAACAGTTGACTTCATCCTGCCCATGTTTATCTATGGTGCTGCAACAGGCGTTTTATTTGTTCCAATTGTATTGTTCACCACCTCCGCAGCGCCGCCAAAGATTGCGGTAAATGCATCACTTATCGGGATTCTTGCGAGGTTCACTGGCTTTACAGCCAGTCTGGTGCTTAATACCGAACTTCAATTAATTTTCAAATCCGCAGTTAGGGAGAAGATGCGGGAAACACTGGTGGACATTAACCCACAATTGCCTGTTGTTTTAATGGATATCCAAAACAAGTATATAAATGCAGGCAACGATATCTATACAGCAAGAGGAGTATCAGGAGCTTATTTTAATCGACTGGTGGGGCAGCAAATACTAGCCCGTACTACGCGGGATTATTATGATTTGATGTTTGTTGGAGTAGTCTGTGTCATTGTGGTGTTGTTATTGGTCCCACAGATCCAGCATGTGGTACTTAGACTAAAGAAAGGAAATATACCTTATTAGTGTCTTTTCGATCAGGTGGTAGTGTTATTTGTCTTGTTAAGATTGACATCACGCAGTCATTCCCGCAATCCCAGGGCTTTCATGACCTCAGCCTTATATTGGCGGCCAATCGGAAGCTCCAGGTCACCCACTTCAATGACAGCCGTACTAAATGATTTGATTTTATCTGTTGCAATGATATATGCCCGATGGATACGCAGGAATTGTATATCAGGTAACTTTTCCTCCAGGTAACCGATGCGCTGGTAGGTAATTATTTCCTGGGTGGATGTTTTTACTTTAATATAATCTTTCAAGCTTTCGATGTAAAGGATATCTTTCAAAAAGACCTTCACCATCTTCTTATCTGACTTCAGATAAATGAACTGTTCCCCAGGTATTCCGGTATCCTGGGGAATTAAAATTGGCGGTAAAGGATTTGATGGCTCATTTGCGGGATGGTATTTATTAATTGCTGCCAGGAACCGTTCGAAAGGAATAGGTTTGAGCAGATAATCCAGAACATTGAGTTCAAAACCTTCCAGCGCATACTCCCGGAATGCCGTGGTGAAAATTACTTTCGGCCTGTTGGAGAGTGTTTTCAGGAAATCGATACCTGTCAGTTTCGGCATCTGTATATCAAGGAACAATAAGTCCACTTTATTCTTTTGCAAAAATAGCAATGCCTCAATGGCATTGTCGCATTTGCCCACCAGGGTCAAAGTTTCCAATTGGCCAATATAATCCTCCAGGATAGCTATTGCCAGCGGTTCGTCATCTACAACCAGGCACCTGATTTTGCTTGCTGCCATCGAATTATTGCAATTTTATTTTTAGGTCAACAGTATAATATTCCGGTTCCTTTTGTAAGATCAATCTATGCGTGTCCGGATACAGCAGGTCAAGCCTTCGCTTTACATTATGCAGGCCAATCCCACCTCCATGGGTAAGATTATCGGCCGGGCCGCTATCCGCCCCTGTATGACTGTTCTCGACCTTTACGCTTAACCACTCATCCTTTACTTTGAGGTCAATAGTAACCCATACGTTGTCTGTTTCTTGGCTTACGCCATGCTTAAAGGCATTTTCCACGAACGGGATCAGGAGCAAAGGTGCTATTTTTTTACCTTCAATTTCACCGGATACATTCAATGAAACATCAAGCCTGTTGCCGTATCGAAGTTTTTCGAGCTCGATATAATTGCTGATATGTGCTATTTCTTTATCAAGCGAGATGCCTTCCGATTGTGAATCATAAAGCATATAGCTCATCAGCCCCGATAACTTCAGCACTACTTTTGGCGCATCGGAGGAAGATTGGAGTGTAAGGGCATAAAGATTGTTCAGGGTATTAAACAGAAAATGTGGATGTACCTGGGCTTTCAAATAATTCAGTTCTGCTTCTAATTTTTCATGTAGCGTATCCTGGTGGATCCGTTCCTGGTCAAACCAATGTTCCAGTACTTTAACCAGCAGCGTAAACAACAGTACGGGCGCCAGAAACCAAAGCATCACTTTGAAAATCAGATACCATACAAATATGGCCTCATAGTAGGTGGTATCCGGAAAAAAGGTGGGCTCGATAAACCGTTCCAGTAATATGCGGTCCAGCAGAGAAGCCACAAACAGGAGCGTTATGGCAGATGTAGCATAGGCGATATATCGTTTTTGCCTAAAGAGGAGGGGAAACAATACATAGATGTTAATATAAGTTACCAGCATTGCTGCCGGTAACCTTTGTAATTCGTCCAGGAAATATTTGAAAAGGCCGTCTTCCCCATCTGCATGTACGCCGGTGTACACCAAAAGATAGCCAAGCCAGAAAAGGAGATGAGTAAGTAACCGGTTCCCCGCTATATAAAAACGTTTCGTCATTAACTGTTATTAGCCTGTTCGCGTAACTTTTTTATCAGACCAAAATTAGTGTTTTGACATTTTACACGGCAACTTTTCGACGAACAACCTTTTTTGAACCATTTTCGGCACATTTTCATACTGTATTCAGCAAAGCGATTCAACCAGGCTTTATAGAGTTTGCAATTTGTTGTTTGGCGAAATGCTGTGAAGCGGCTGTTTTAATGGTGTTCATTTGCAATGAAACATTTCAGAACAACAATGTCCACACTATACCCTGCAAACAAGTGTTCCCGGATCGGGCAAAGGCTTTATCCATCGTTGCTGCTCCCTGCAATTATACCCGGAAAGACAATTCAGACGTTCTTTTTGATGATAGGTATGATCACATACATTTACCCTTTTGCCCTTTATGGGCAGCAGCCATCAACTGCCGGCCAGGGCCACCTGAGTAAGAGTACCATTTCAGGCAAAGTGATGAACGAAAAGAGGAGCGCGCCTGTCATTTATGCAACGGTGATAATTAAAGACGGTGCGGGAAAAACAATGGCGGCCTCGTTGACCGACCAGAACGGGTATTTTAAGATCGATTCATTGCCGCCGGCCAATTATGTATTGGAAATTACTTACATGGGGTACCAGGCGTATACCCAATCACTAACGGTGACTGGCATAACGGTAATGTTGGAATTGGGCACGCTAGCTATGAAAGAAGGTACTGCGTCTCTCAACGAGGTGGTGGTGACGGGGGAAAAATCCGACCTGGAGCTGAAGCCTGACAAGAAAGTATATTTGATCGGTAAAGACATATTGTCCCAGGGTGGCTCGGCTGGTGACATTTTGAACGGCATACCTTCAGTTGCGGTTGAACCAGGCGGCGCTGTCAGGCTGAGGGGCAACAGCAACGTCACTGTCCTGATAAACGGGAGGCGCTCGGGGCTCACGCTCGGCAATGTGATGACACAAATTCCAGCTGCCAGTATTGCAAAGATAGAAATTATAACCAGCCCCTCTGCCCGTTATGATGCTGCCGGTTCTGCCGGGATTATCAATATTGTGCAAAAAAAAAATATAAGAGAAGGACTCAGCGGCCAGGCGAGGTTGGTATTGGGTGTTCCCAACGATTATAACCTGAATGCTAACCTGAACTACAAAACAGGCAAACTGAACCTGTTTGCTACCCTAGGCGGCCGCTATTCTGATTATGTCGGGTTGTATACTACGAAACAAACGACAGCAGGTATTACGGCTGCTTCGCTCAGCAAGGTGCAACATGAAAACAGGCATGATGATGGCAGGCTTGTTTATTTCGGAGGGGACTACTGCATTAATCCACGGAACACGTTTACATTGGCATTTTTTAGAAATGCCACAAAAGACATAGACGGGACGACCCTGGATTATGATTTTGGGAGTATAGGCAGCGACAGCAGTATCACCCGGAAGGGGAGATCCAGGGAAGTCCGCAGTTATAATCAACTGGAATCGAACTATACGAGGACTTTTGATAGAGAGGGCAAAAAGTTCACAATTGATTTGCAATACGATTTCTGGAACAGTGATAAAACCTGGGACCTGTTGACCCAAAAAACATTTCCCCTGGTTAGCGATCTGTATCCCATCAGAACTACTTCTATCGGGGCCAGCAAAGACCTGGCCATACAGTCGGATATAGTCAACCCTTTTAAAAATAGATCGATTTTGGAATCAGGCCTTAAAGGGGAAAACAGATCTGTGTCAAGCGATTTCAAGGCGGAGCAACGTCCTGACAAGGATTGGGTAACATTTGATAACATCGACAATAAGCTAAATTATAATGAACGCATCTGGAGCGCCTATGCACAATACCGGAGCAAACCTGGCGGGTTCAATTACCTTTTGGGCTTAAGATACGAATGGACGCAAATCGGTATCCGGGACAGGGGAGGTAGCTTTAATAAAGAGAAGTACTATGGCAGGATATTCCCAACCATAAATCTGAGCTATACAATGGGTAAAGGATCGACGCTTCAAATGAGTTATGCAAAGCGGATCAACCGGCCTGAATTATGGTATTTATACCCCTTCAATGAACTAACGGATTTCAATGCACAATTTGTCGGGAACCCTGACTTAAACCCTTCTTACACGAATGTCATTGAACTGGCATTGTTGCGGGAATGGGATAAGTTTACTTTTAATCCGACGGTATATGCACATTTCACAACGGCGCCCATTGAGCAGTATACCTATCATAACGATAAAGGCACCTTTATAACGATGCCGTTCAATCTGGACAAGGAAAGCCGTTACGGTGTTGAGTTGTCCGCTATTTATGATCCTGTAAAATGCTTAACCCTTAATGGCCAGTTCGGCGTTTATGGATTCAGGCAGACGGGTTACTATAGAGAAACTGATTTTGATTTTACATACACTTCCTGGAATGGCAGGATCAATATACGTGTTAAGCTACCCTGGAGATCCGCGTTTCAGGCCAGGTATGATTTGCAGGGCCCCGGCAACAATGCACAAAGACATACAAGCGCTTACCACTACCTCTCGTCAGGGTTAAGCAAAAACGTGCTCAGAGATAAGGGTACGCTAATCCTGGACGGAACTAATGTTTTGAACTCCCGTAAGATAAGGTCAGTGGTTACCGGGGAAAATTACCTCATAGACCAAACCGACAATCTTAATGCTGCAAGGTTCAGGCTTAGCTTTAGTTACAAATTTACCAGGAAGGAAGGACAGGTTTTCAGAAGCCGGAAAGAGGGAAATCGCGATTGACTTTGAGTTTACGATGCAATCTGTTTTGGGAAGAAACCGAGCCATAGACGTAGCCTTATCGCAAAACGAATTTTATAGATTCCGGCTGCAGCACGATGGTTTTAAAAATGGCATCCAGTGATACGGAGATGCCATAGGCGTTGATTTGTTTTATAGTGCCTGCATAGCCTTTGTACAACTGTGCGTTTTGATCCTGCTTATTGCCGATGACCATTACCTGTTGGCCGATGATATTCCTGGGACGTTCCGGCGACTGCAAGCTGATATCATATTTGACAGACAGGGCCTTTACCACATTGCTATTTTTAAGCGAGCGTGGATAGGCTTCTGCGGTGGTGTGCAGGAATTGATCAAGTGCGTACTTTTTCTTTTTCTGATTAGCCTTATCGGTTCCTCTATCCTTAATGAAGTTCCACAATTCATGCTCTTCGTCAAAACCTCCTTCGACATATTCACTGATCGTTGTCTTTTCCCTTTGGCCCAGGCTCGGGGGAAAATGTGCCAATCCACTGGCATCAAACATGCCGATCAGGTGATCCGTAATAATATTCTCTTTACCGGCCAGTTGATCAGGACTAAAGACAGCGTCGCCGTCAGTCTCGTACTTTTTCAGGAACTGGCGGTGCATCCCTTCCTGACGGCCACCAGGAACGCCTCCTTTGGAGATGGTTGCCAGGGGAGTGACATTTAGGAGGTGGAGATAAACAGCAATAAAAACCTCCAGGAAGGCAGTCTTTTTCGCGATATCCTGCTTAAATACTTCGCCCACCATACCTGTAAATTTCTTTGCGTTGTTAAATGCCCCTACCAGGAAGATCTGGTGCTTTTCATCGATCACACCGGCAAATTCAAGTTGCGGACTTTTCATGGCTTCCTGGGTCATGAGTGACAGTTGCAGCAGCGCCGTTGAGAGGGGCAGGCCGCGGAGAGAATTGATGACAGCATCCTGGTGAACGGCCCAGGCGGTGGTATGAGCTCCCATGGTACCGCTGAAAGGACTCTTGGTACGTCCTGTGGTGATAATATCGCCGATATCATCCCGGTTATTCAATAGTATGGTCGCCTGGAAGCCGGATCCACCGCCGGCAATATCTGAATAGCCAAAGGCGCCACCCCGTACACTCGATTCGTCCAGTTTATCCGATCCGCCTAGTTCTGACTCCACTTTTACCTTATCGTTCGCGTCTTTGAAGGTATAAGTCCCGGCGATGTTGGTAAACTTTTCTTCTCCATTCACGAGTTTCACGATATGTGCAGCATTCAGCGCAGGGGCCTTTAGTGTTACGTCTGTTGTGAGGAGTGCAGTATCATGCATTTGACTGAAATCGTATGCAAAAGGATAGGCCACCCTGATAGTACGCAGGAAATTCTGCAGGGATAAAGCCCAGATCTCTTCCCGCACTTCCTTTTTCTGTGTATGCTGGTTACCTTGCGCAAATACTTCCGGCGTTTCGGCGGCGAACATGGTCCAGAGGGTTCCACGGACTGTTTTTTTGTAGACTTCCAGCTCTTCGTTCTGCAGTTCACCTTTCAACAGCTTCCGCAGTTCTGTATCCATGCCCGTAAAGTTCTCATGTTTCAGTGCTTCGTCGTCCAGGGGAGTATAGGATTCCAGGCGGTTGTTGCCGGAGGGCGTCTCTTCGTTTTTCTGGAACTTCTGTGAAGCGGCGAATTCGAAATAGTTTATCTCCCCTCTGGCTACTCCTTCTCCGTGGCCCGAGGGATCACCGCCAGCTACTGTGGACATGGGAAGCAGGTTCACATAGGTAAGGTAGGCGTTAATGGCAATCCGTAACACCTGTAGTGCGTTGCTGTAATTTTGTGCGGTGATATTCGCTGCTGCCTTTTGAAGATCGTCACGGGATACCGTCAATTGGAATGCAGCGTAATCCAGTTTTTGCCATTGTTCTTTGGCGATGTAGCCATCCAGTTTACGCAGGGGCGAATCCAGATCTTCATTGATGGTGTCTAATAACCAGGTAATACCTTGACTGAGCGTAGTGCCTACAAGGTGTCTTCTTACTGCGTCGATATGTGCTACCCATGCCGTTGAGTGCGCCCCCATCGTATTGCTGAATGGCGAAACGGTGCGGCCGCCGATGATCACGTCGTCTATCTCATATTCTGATGCATTCCATTCCCCGATAATTTTTGTAAGCGCCTGCCGCTGTATAACAGGACCCGGTTCGTCGGGTATTGTTTCCGATGACAAGTCATGCGTTTGTATACTGACATCTGTTGTGGGGACCGCAGTAGCTTGCATTTTTTGTATGGAATTTACTGCGGGCCTGGATACACCGGCAGAGGAGGGGCCATTTGCAACGGCGCGGCTGGAAGGTTGAACAGCGGGTTTATGCTTATCAAAATGTGGCATGGGATCGGGCGTTGAAACCAGAACTGTGTGGTTGAAGAGTAATATACAACTTTCTGTGATATTGCGCTGATCTGAGAATCGGGAATACAAAAAGGCGGGAGATGGTAATTCACTCTTTGCTCTGGCTGGGAACAGCCGTTTCAGGTATCAGCTTATATAACAAAAATGCCCGCAGATTGATATCTGCAGGCAATGGAAAACTACTAGAGGGAATGGGTAATTAATTTAATACCAGCTCAATAACGGGTACTTCTACGTTTGGTTTTTGGGCCGGCAATTTCAGGATAAGATCGTTACCAGCAGCATCCGTTTTATCGCGCAGTATTTCTGAATTATCATGCGTAAACTGGCAGTATTTCACTTTGCCCTTATAACCCGGCAAGGTCAGCGTGCTCCCCGGATATTCCATTAAGTGGACATACAGGCGTTTTGTAAGCGGGTTATAGGTGAGCAGTGTGTTTGGCGGCGCCTTATATGTATCGGGCGCATAAGTACAGCCATAAATAGAACGGTTGTTGAATTTCATCCAGTTGCTGATATTAGTTAACGCGAGCTGTGCACGGTCGTCGAAAACACCACGTGCAGTGGGGCCAACGTTCAGTATCAGGTTGCCACCCTGACTAACGGAGGTTATTAGCAACGCGAGCAGATCGTGGGTGCTTTTCCAGGTATTCTCATCCCTGAAATAACCCCATGAGCCGGAAAAGGTCTGACAGGTTTCCCAGGTTTGTCCCCTGAATTTTTCCAGTTCCTCCGGCTTTACCTGTTCCGGTGTGAGGAAATCTGCTCCGTCTTCATACGCTTCGAGGCCCAGGCGATTATCCACCAGTATGCCTGGCTGCAGCTTGCGAATGAGCTTCAGCAATTCTACTGAGCCCCAGTCTTCACTGCTTTTACCATGGCCGTTATTGCCAGGATAGGAAAAGTCAAGCCACATGATGTCTATCTTTCCGTACTTAGTCAGCAGCTCGGTGATCTGGTTCTTCATGTACTGCCGGTATTTGGCGATGTCCCTGCCTTTATTCAGGCGGGCATAGGCAGTATCTGCATCACCAGCCGGCTGTTGGGGATGATACGCGTCAATAGGAAAGTCTGGATGATGCCAGTCCAGCAGGGAATAATAAAAACCTATTTTAATACCCTCCGCTCTGAACGCATCCACGAATTCTTTTACAAGGTCTCTTTTGGCAGCCGTATTGGTAGCCTTATAGTCTGTATATTTTGAATCAAAAAGGCAGAAGCCCTCATGGTGTTTGGTGGTCAGTACTGCGTATTTCATCCCTGCTGCTTTGGCTGACTTTGCCCAGGCTTTAGGATCAAACATATCCGGATTGAACATATCAAAATAGGGCTGATACTGGTCATTTGTCAAACGTTCCCAGCGTTTTACCCATTCATGCCTGGCTGCCTGTGCATACAAGCCCCAGTGTATGAACATGCCGAAACGGTCGTGCGTCCACCATTCCATGCGTTTTTGTTTTTGAGCCGGTGTTTCATTGCCAATACGTTTCTTTTCCTGTGCCTGTGCCTGTAACATCGTAATTGCCAGCAGGAGAAGAACGCCGAATCGATACAAGTTTTTTTTCATGATAGGAGTTTAGTTGAGTATGTCATTATTTTAATCGCTCGTTTGTTTTTACCCAGTCACGTTCCCAGGCGAAGTAGTCTGGCGCGGGGGCAGTGGCTCCTTTCATCAGCTTACGCAGATAGCCGAAATATATCTCCCAGCGTTTTTTGTAGAAAGTATCCATCATACCGCCCCATTCTTTGTAGGCATATTCATGAAGATAATCCTCTTTCCGGTTGTTAGCACCCCAGTAGGTGATCAGCACCATGGCATTATGCAGGTTGTTTTCTTTTTCTGCAGATGTATTGCCTGCGCGCCAGGCCTGTTGCTGATATGTTGACAGCCTGTAAAATGGATGTATATTTAACAGGTTATTCAGCCGTGTGCATAGTTGTAAGAAGCCGTTGGCCGCCACATCAAAAGATACGCTGTCTTTGCTGTTGTACGCTTTTACAAGTTCAGCAAATGCGTAATCAGCCTGATTGGACAACACCTGCCGGCTGAAGTTGATATGGTCAAGGAGGTAAGTTTCGCTGTTCCTGAACCGGGGAGCGGCTTCAGTAAATAGACGGACAGCGGCTGCAAACCTGGCCGTGTCATAGTTCTTCTTTAATGTACCCCAGCTGGATACGGATTTGATTTCAAGGGCAGGTCTTGCGCACAGGATATTTTCAGGCGGGCCTTCCTGGTAACCGGGAACGCTGTTGTAGGCTGTTTGCAACAGCAATTGCCAGGCCTGCAACAGGTGTTCATCCGACTTTCCGTAACGGGATTTTACGTAAGTTTTGATCCATTCGTCCACATTCACATGCTCCTGATGCCAGGCCAGCTCCATCAGTAATTCATAGGAAACAGGGTTGTTGTCAATCCCTTCAGGCATAATACCCACGCCTTTCATGTACTGCCCGAAGGCACCTGTACGGGCCCGGTGAGTCTCGTCCGCATAGCGTTGTAACTTGCCGTATAACCCTGGTCGCTCGCCGAAATTATTTACCATGCACCAGATAAAGGGCGTGCCTTCATAGCCGTTCCTTTTTTCCCAGTTGTTGGTAGTTTCGCCAAACAGTTCCTGCACAAGGATGGTCGATTTATCCACCTGCGCCAGCATTTCCTTGCGAGGATTATCCTGCCAGCCCTGTAATACCCAGATAGCGCCGGGGAAATACTGCTGCATGCTTTTCTGAATATTCACACCGGCTTTGGCCAGGTCAACGCCGGTGGTGATACCGCCTTCATGAAACGGATCACCTGAAAACAGGTGGATGTTGCTGCCATAGAGCTTTTTCGTTTCCTCATAAAAGATACCTGCAACACGGCTGAATGCTGTATCTGTAGGATCCAGTATATCCGGCCGTGTAAAAGCACCCCAGTTGCCCTGGGGAATGATATGTGCGGATGTTTTGTTTTTCAGCGAGGAGGGAACCATGCCATAAAAACCGGGCATTACCGGTGCGATGCCCAGCGACTGCATACGTGCGATCATTTTTTGCACCAGTACTTTCCGGCTGTCTATCTGGCTTTGGGGCATGGGACCTCCCCAGCCCTCTAAGTTTCCCATTAGCCACCAGGCATTGAAAGCAGGACCGGTGATATAATCGTCAATCTCCTTTTGCGTGTAGCCTATTCTTCTCAATACATTCTGCCATACTGCTTCTTCTCCATTTGCTACCAGCATGGCGTTTACACCGTTCAATGCCATCCAGTCCAGTTCATGCTCCCAGGCTTTCCAATCGTAGAAGCTCATGGTGTAATTGTAGGTACAGTAGTTGAGTGCGTACCGGTATTGGGCTGATGCTTCCTGCCTGAGCGCTGTTTGTACAACAGGAAGTGGAGATACGGGTGAGAGGTTGTCTCCCATATGCGACAAAGAACGGCTACAGTAATATTTCAGGTACCAGTTCAGCCCTACCGCTGCGGCATTGGGACCGGTAGCACCAATAACGAGCTTACCATTACGGGTCTGCAGCTCAAATACATCCTTACCTGGGACATTTAATTTTTCAAATACAAGCTGTTGGCTTAACCAGGGCGTTCTACGTGCGGCCAGGGATTTTACGCCGTCAAAATCGCCCGCGCGTAACTGGAAGGACAGCAGTAGTAACCATAAAAAAGAGTATTTCCGCATTATTTACTATTTACTTTGCTCTACCTTTCTGATCTCCGCGAATAATTTTTTGAAAGCATTGACATTATCCACTGCCAGTTTGTAATCCGATTTTCCGTAATAGGCTTTTATGAAATCGCCAGGCCCCATCCAGGAGGTTTCAAACACTCCCTTCATTCTTTCTGCCAGGGTTAGTGAGAAGTCCTCCCTGGTGCCATTCTTTCTGGCAGCGTATACCTGGGTTACCTGATCTACGGCAACATCTGCTTTGTAACAGGGACTGGCTAATACATTAAACCCCTTCATTGCAAAATAGGCGGGTGTAGGTGGCGCATCCTCGTACTTCCAGTCGCAGATGACAATATCTTTTGGTATCCTGTCAATGGCCCTGTGTGTATCATTCATGCTGGCCTGCCATCCCAGCAGGTTTGTTGTTTTGCCATCCAGCAGGCGGTCGCTCCACATCCACATTTCACAATTCTTTTCTTTCAGATGATCGTGCAATTTTGTTACGTAATCAGCGAAGATCTCCGAACGGTCGCCACCACCGCAACGGGGACATTTATTGTAAGCAATGATCCAGGCCTCATCCAGCCCCACATGCAGCACATCTGCTTCGCAAACAGCTACCAGTTCATCTATCATAGGGAACAGCACCTTGAACAGGTCGGGATGCGTCGGACAAAGGCACTTGGTATAGAAGTCGAATTGTCCACCATCTTTCCACGGAACAGGGGGATTATAATCCGGCGACTCATCGAATTGCGGATATTGCTTTAATAAGGGCCCTATTTCCGTTTTTTCTGATTGGTGGGCCAACAGGTTGACGGTGGGGACAAAGCGGATATTTGCGTCTTTACAGGCCTTTACAATGCTTTTAAGATCCTGCTCGGAGAGGGCGTTTTTCTCTGCCAGCTCCGGAGTGCTTTTAAACTGGTAGGAATATTCGATCCGCAGGGCCAGCGTGTTCACGCCTTCTTTTGGCAATGCATTGCGGATGAAATCGCATAGTACAGGTACTTCAGCCGGTGTTGGCACACTTAAAAGGAGGCCTTTGACGGGCAGTTTATTCCAGGGAAATTCTTTGTGTTTTTGCGCAGTAGTAATAGCTGGCACACATAACACACCACAGAGGAAGATGAGGACCGGGACGAATTTTTTACGAAACATATATTTTATTGCTTTACAGGAATTAATTCTGGTATTCTAAGGTACACAACACCTATCTGGTTTTGTACTGCAATGATGGATAATTGCAACAACTTCCGGATATGTGTCTATTTATATCTGATCAGGTTGACCCTGCTTACCCTGAGGGACTGATCGGATGGCGATATCATCGTGGCTACAAAACCCAGCGTAACGGTGGTGGCCTGTGTTAAAGTAAAAGGTACGTTAGCCTGCTTATCGTTGTTATCTTTTAGCTTGTAATAGCCCGCTGCGGTAGCGATATTTTCTACATCGGGTAGTGAGCTGCCTTCCGCCACGGCTACATATGTCGCTTCTAATGTAGCGTCGATATTGGATATTGTTGCGTTGAACCTGTATTCGCCTGCAGGCAGGGTAACCGTCTGGTATATTTTACCGTTGGTAAGGGAGCCATCCCAATAGATCCAGAGCGTCAGACAGGCATTAGCGGTGCCATTGATGGCGTCATACGTATACCGCTGACCAGCTGCCGCGTTGTAACTCCAGTCTGCCAGCTGCCCCCAGCGCCAGTCGGACGGCTTGGAAGGATCCAGTAAAAAAGGGCCGCCAGGATTCCGCAGGTAAGCCAGGGTTATATCTTCTTTCAGCGTTTTGGTTTCCCAGTCGGTGTAAAACGTATCTATTGCCAGTGTATCCGGCCGGTACATGGTACGATACTGGAAAGGTGTGTTGGAGGGATAATTAGCCCAGATGCTGATCTGACTTTCCATGACCGCCGGTATCAGTGTATCATGCAGTTTGTTGCCTGCATCTGTATATTTTAACTCCATACCCAGTACACCAGTGGTTGAATCTATATCTGACCAGCTGATATGGGCTTCGTTGTCCGTCCATTCTGCATTGTTAATACTCCTGTTCAGCAGTGCAGACTCGTAGGTTCTTCCATAGACGGTACCTATGGTATGTGCTTTCATAGAAGCGTGGCCCACTTTATCATAATTGATGATCTCGAAGTCGTAGGTTCTTTCTGCAAGGTTGCTGATCAGCAGGCGAATAGTATCGATACCCGCCGTACGCTTGATAGTCACTTCGGTGGAGTCAGCGTGGTTATTCCAGTAAACTTTGGATCTGACGATAGTAGGGTCTGATATCAGCAACCAGTAAAGTTCCACCCGGTTGCGGCCGGGATGTACCTGGACTGAATCTGCCCTACCGGTGTATAGTATCTCTCCACCGGTCAGGTAGCTTTTATAATCGTCCTGCTTGCGGCAGGATATGATGCCTGCCAGGGCCAGCAGAAGCCAGATGGTATTTCTCATTACGTGCATAAGAGCTGTTTTATTCAATTACTGATCATTGCCCCAGAAGGACATTTCTGCAATATTGGCTGCATAGCCACCGTCTGTCCATGTTTTCAATATTTTCACCCGTATGTATCTGACACGGGGAGCCGTCAGCGGTATATCCATCTGCTCTCCGGTTGCCGCAGCATCCAGGTCTTCCTGGCTGACCTGCCCTATAGGAAGATTGGATGGTTTCACAACGGTATGTTCCGCCAGTTTGGTCCAGTTATTCCAACTGCCGTCGGAAGGAGGGTTTACAGCGCCCCATATCTCAAATTGCTTCAGATTATTCTGTGCATATAAATATCCTTCCTGCTGGCGTTGCCATAGTCCGATGCGGCTTAGCTGTGCTGTAACGCCCATGTCAAAGGTGATCCACATCGGCATGCCATCCAGTTTGTCTGCAGAATGCCACATATCATAACCGCTGAATATGCCATTCCATAAGTTAGGCATCGGCAGGCCCCAGCCATAACCGATATCGCCCGGCAGATCTACTTCCCTGAATTTGCTTTTGTCCATCAGTTTTTCATAGAGTGGGGTATATTCCCCTCTAAGCGTGTCTGATTGATTTCCCCAGCGGTCTTTTACAAAAAATCCGAAAGCTCTTTTAGTAGCTGTAAACCCGCGGAGGGAATAGGCCGATCCGGGCGACGATGTATAGTGGATGTCTGTTTGTCCGAATATACCCAGAGAATCATCTGTAAGTGTTACAATGGCAATATCTGCCTTACTCTCGTTTTTGAAAGTGATATTCACACCGCCAAAATCTTCGCGCACAGCCAGGCTGCGGAACACCGTTATCACAGCAGGTTCCAGTGGTTTCACGCTGATGGTGACCGGACGGGATGCATGTTCACTCCGGCTGACCACATATAGGTTGATGGTATGTGCCAATGTATCACCAAAGCCATCGACGACTAAAGAGTTATTATAGAAGGATGCTTTTATTTCCCTTTTTATGCCAGGCCTGTTTTCATAGTCGGCCCTTACGTATAGTATACCTGCATTATCGGGTAGCGTATAGGTGATCCTGGCGGCTCCCGGTAAAGCAGCAACGCTTATGTTCTTTAATGTGTCGGGTATTGGTCCGTCGTCAGACAGGGGACTATGCACCTCTTTCTGACAGGCGACCAGGCCCGTTGCCAGCAGGGCAGTAAAAAAAAGCAGTAGTTTATGTGGTTGCATCTGATGAATCGTTTTTAGCACATGAAAGAATTACCAGCCAGGGTTTTGTACCAGTCTTTTATTGCCCAGCAGATCCCATACATCGAGCGGCCACAGATAATCACGCGTCTGGAATACCTGCTTATACAGCATCTTCGGACGATAATAGTAAGCCGGATCTGCCTGTTCTATATCCCATCCCATGACCTGTTTATTTAATTCCTCAAAGGCCCTTTTCCAACGGCGCAGGTCCCAGAAGCGGCTGCCTTCAAAAGCAAGTTCTATAAGGCGCTCCTGTTGAATGATCTGCCTTAGACCTTCTTTTGTCTGAAACTTTCCCGGTTGACGGGAATAGCTTGTCCAGGATGTTTGTACCGTGGGTAGTGCCGCACGCTGGCGTACCTGGTTAATATAAGTGAACGTTTCTTCAACCGGACCCCTGGCTTCGTTCAGTGCTTCTGCATAGAGCAGGTACAGGTCGGCCAGGCGCATTTCCGGCCAGGGATAAGATTCAATAGATAAGCCCAGTCCGTCCAGTATCACATATTTCCAGTTGACCAGCTTTTTTGTAAAGTAGCCTGTAGCTGAATAATTGTAGATGCCTTTACGGGACTGCCATTGACCAGATTTAGCCTGTACATTGAAAGTGCCGTTTTCCATAAACCAACGTGCACCGTCAAAAGCGATATCAGCATAGAAACGTGGCTCGCGGTTAAAGTGCAATGCTGCTGTCTGATATCCTTCCGTCAGGTATTCGCTCTCCTGGGCGGTAGCCGTCTTCAATGTATACCTGTTCGCGTAATCCCAGGTTTTATCTTCGTTGATCGGTACACCATTGGCCGTATAGAATAACTCAGCCATTTTAAGGGTGGGAGCCAGGCTCCCAAGGTTCAACTCATTTGCCAGTTTAGCGGGATCAAGCCTGGGCATGGCGTAACGTTGTAAAGTGTAGGTCCTGCTATTGGGATTATTCCATATCACTTCCTGGTTCCATTCTTCACAGACGCTGTTACGTATGCTCATTTGTGTGACCAGCTTCTCGGACAGACTGGTACCTAGTTTATTGAAAGTGTATAACCGCATGCCGACTGCATGGCAGGCATCTATTGCCGTTTTGCATGCGGCGGCCGCCTTTTCCCATTTTGTCTCATCATAGACGGGGTTAAAGAGGAGGGAACCATCATAACTTTTAACATTGCTGTAGTCTGTATTGCCATTGAATAAAGGACTGGCAGCTGTCACCAGCAGGCGGGCCTTTATAGCAAGTGCAATGGGTTGTGTAATACGCCCCAGTTCAGAAGAACTGTTGGTGATTTCAGCCGGAAGATCCCTGGCGGCTTCATCCAGTAATCCGGCTATATAATTTACTACCGAATCGGCCGACTGACGAGGTATTTGTACTTCATCGGAGGTGCTTGAAATAGGCAGGTTCTTATCTATGAGCGGAATGGGACCATACCGGCGGAACAGGCACCAATGATAGTATGCTTTCAGGAATTTGACTTCTGCACGCCATCTTGTTTTCTCAAAAGCTGGCATATCTACCACCTTATCGATATTGTCCAGGAAGATGTTGCAGTCGCGCAGGCCTTTGAACATGCTGCTCCAGATAGACATGTAAATATTATTGGCGCTCTGGTAACCCATAGCTATCTGCCAGGGAGCTTCACCCATACTATAAGGACGTATCATCCAGAACTCATCACCCGCGCAGAATGCAGGGTTGCTTTCGATATCGCCATCCAATGGAAGGTAGGAATAACAGGTGAACAGGTATTTTTCTGCCTCCTGCCGTAATGCGAATGCATTATCAATGGTAGGCACATTGTCAGGCACTACATCGAGGTAACTTTTGCAGGAAGGAATGGTGAGTAATACGCAGGCAACTATTATGATCAGTGGAATTTTTAAGTTCATTGCGTTAAGTTTTAAAAGCCAAAGTTGATACCGATGTTATAGACCCTCTGTATAGGATACCCCAGGCCATCGCCTCCCATTTCAGGATCCCAGGTGGTAAATTTGCTCAATACAAACAGGTTCATGGCATTGGCATACATCCTTGTATTGTTGAGATGCAGCCTGCGTAGTAAGCCTTGTGGGAAGGTATATCCCAGCTCCAGTGTTTTCAGTCGCAGGAAATCGCCGCTGCGCATCCACCAGGTAGAGGACTGGTTGTTATTGTTGACGAAGTAATCGCTTAACCGGGGCCAGAAGGCATACAGGTTACGGTCTTCTTCGCTCCAGTGATCTTCTGCAATGGCCGACAGCAATCCATGCTGACCGCCGCCGTTCAATACAAACGGAGAGATGCTTTCAGGCGCTACCCAGAATGAAGAACGGGCAGAGCCCTGGAAGAAGCAACTAAGGTCCCATTGGTGGTAACCGAATGAGAAACCAATTCCGTATGTAATTTCAGGCGTGGTAGGCAGGCCTATGGGCACATTATCAGCATCAGTGATCTTTCCGTCTCCGTTGACATCACGGTATTTAATATCGCCGCCCATTACCTGCTGGCCGAAGTTCTGTTCCGGGGAGTTGGCTACTTCTTTATCATCCACAAATAATCTTTCTGCGATGAGGCCAAATGTCTGGGAGAGTGAATGGCCTACCCGGTAGCGGGATGGCTCAGGATAACGGGGTTCTTCGTTCACCAGCAATTTGCTGGTGGCATAGGTGAAATTGCCACGTATCTGCAGCCACATTTTATGTGGAAATGTTTTTGTGTAATCCAGCGAGAGATCTACACCCTTACCTTCTGCTTCGCCTACATTGGCCTGTACGCTGGCATTCAGCCCCATGGTGCTGGGTATGGTATTCCTGGTCATGAGGATATTACTGCGCCGTTCCTTGTAAACGTCCACCAGTATATTCACCGCATTGAACAGGCCCAGTTCAAGACCGAGGTTTGTCTTGTAGGATTTCTCCCAGGAAATGTCCCGGTTCTCATAACGTCCTACAGACACGCCGGGACGGTAATAGTTATATCTTTCTCCGAAGCTGGCGCCACGGGTGTCGTCACTCATATTGACATTCGATAAATAGAAAAAGCGTTCCTGGTCATTACCAATCTGGTCATTACCAACCAGCCCATAGGTGGCCCTTACTTTTAATTTATTGACTGTATTTGCAAGCGGAGAGAAGAATGCTTCATTTGCGATATTCCATGCTACCCCAACAGAAGGAAAGAAACCAAACCGGTGATTTTTCGCAAAACGTTCAGACCCGTTGTAACCGAAGTTGAACTCCATCATATAACGGTTGTCGTATGCATAGGTAAAGCGTCCGGACAGGCCCTGGTTGCGGTGTGGAAGAGAGCTTTGGAGGTCGCCGGCATTGGCGGTCAGATAATTACGGAACAATGTAATGAGCATACCTGATAATGCATGTTTCTCTGCGAACACACGGTTATAGTTCAGGGCCGCTTCCAGATATGTGGTTGTATTTACGATCTTACTGCCCTCTCTGTAGTTGAGATACTCAGTGCCATTGGTATTTAAAGACGTTAGTTTCGGTGTTTTGGTCTGAAGGTCGTATGTCAGTGTATAATAAAAGGGCGTGTACTGGCGGGATACATCAAAGTAGGAATAACGTTCTGTGTAGGCCATCATACGGGCATTCAGGCCTGGAATAAGGAAGCTGAAGTCCTGCTTTAGTTCCAGCTGTGCCAGCAAGGTAGATGTGTTATATTGCTGATATCCTGATACGGCATTTGCATATGGATTGGTATACAGGTTACTGCCGTCTCCCGGTGTTTGGCTGGAGCCTGGCTTTATAGCATTTCCGAACAAGGGATGCTTTAACTGGGGCGCATAACTGGAAGGGAAAACAGTCGGGAACATTACGGGATTGGCCCATATCGCCTGTTTGAAAATGGTTGCGCCTCCGCCTACCGGTCCGTTATAATCGTCAAACTGTCCGTAGGTACGCACGATGGCCTGCGTAGTAGGGGTAAGATTGATGTTTACATTAGAGCGTACGGAGTAGTTCTTCAGTTTGATGTTACTATTGAAATTATTGAGTTTGTCTACGTTCAATACGCCGTTATCTACATTGTAGGTGCCTGCAATGTAATACTGTGCTGCTTTACCTCCGCCGGTAAGGTTGACGTTGAGCCGTTGGTTGATGGTATAGTCCTTAATCAGTTGTTGGATCCAGTTATTGTTTGGATACAGGTAAGGATCATCTCCGGCAGCAGTATGATCTATCTTGGAAGGCGAATACTGTGTAATACCCAGCGGGTTCCTTGTCATAACCGCCTCATTAGCCAGTTTCATGTAGGTAATGTTGTCGGCAAATTTGAAATTGCGCGTATTGGTGGACAGTGAGTTTTCCATGCGGATGTTAAACTTTGTTTTTCCCTCTGTGCCTGATTTGGTGTTTACCAATACTACGCCATTGGCGCCTCTTGCCCCATACAGAGAGGAAGCGGTAGCGTCTTTTAAAATAGAGAAGCCGGCGATATCATCCGGCTGTAGACGGGCGAGATCTGTTGCGGTCGATTCCATGCCATCGATCAGGATCAGCGGGTCTACTTTACCCGTGCCGAAGGTGGTAATCCCTCTGATGAAGAAGCTGGCATTATCCTTACCGGGTTCGCCGGTTCTTTGATAAGAGATAACGCCCGACAATCTTCCCGCCAGCATGGTTGTAAGGTTGCCTGTAGGGCCTTTCAATTCTTTAGGATTGATAGTGGTTACTGCGCTGACCATGGTTTGTTTCTTTTGTGTACCATAGGCCACAATGGTTACTTCTTCGAGGGTTTTGTCGTGGGGGAGTAGCACTACGTTGACAGTGGTGCGGCCGTTGACCGGTATCTCCTGTGTCAGGAAGCCAACCATGGAAAACAGCAGTACAGCGTCTTTTTTCGCGCGAATGCTGTAGTTACCGTTCATATCTGTTTTAACGCCCGTACTGGTACCTTTTACCACGACAGTAACACCGGGCGCCAGTTCATCCGGGGCATCGTTTCTGCCTTTCAGTTTTATGATGCCGGAGATGATGGTATCAGCTGCCGGTACGGGATGTTCTGGTTTAACGTCTCCGGGAAGCGTTTTTTCGGCCGTAACAATGATAGACTGATCAATGATGCGGTAGCTGACCGGCTGATCTTTAAAACAGATTTTCAGTACCGTTTCCAGCGGCATGTTGTCGGCCAGAATGCTTACTTTTTTTGTGTGCTGCAGTAATTCCCTTGTATAGATAACGCCAAAGGTTGTTTGCGTTTCTATTTCCTTAAATACTGTTTCAAGTGGGACGTTCTTCAGGCTGAAATTGAGCCGTTGGTCCTGTATATCCGATGCAGATGAAGGAGATATACTGAGCAGCAGCAATAGCAGGCAGCCCGCATATTCCAGGCGGCACAGGGAGGGCAATAATGCATAGAATGCCCTGACCCCCTTTTTGAGAGTGTACAGTAATTTCATAATGAGCACATTAATGAATAGCGTGGCTAATGCCCGCTTTACATGACGGTGATTGACTAACTTTTGGTTGATCTGCTTTTCTTGTCTGTTCTTCCTTTATCGTTGATGATATGGTAAAACCGTTATACGTCCATCATTCCATTTGAATTTGGCCGCACCCGAAAGCTCCACCATTTCCAATAGCTTGGAAAGAGATACCTGCCGGCTGACCTTTAAGGTGATGTGCGTAGGTTTATAGTCCTGTGCATAGGCTACATCTACATCATACCAACGGCTTATTTCTTCCATCAATACCGGAAGATCTACATCCCGGAAAACAAACAGGTCGTTTTTCCAGGCCGTAACAGCCGGGATATCTGCTGGTTTTACCGTGATGGCGTCGCCGGTAGCGATAGCTGTTTGTCCGGGCTGCAGGAGTCTGTTGGTGCCTGCATGCTGTACTTTTACAGCTCCGGAAACAAGCGTGGTTTGTATGTTACAGGTTTTAGTTTTATCATACCGTGGATAAGTTCTGATATTAAATGTGGTGCCTAATACGATCACTTCGGTGGAATCTGTTGCTACAATAAAAGAACGGTTTGCATTTTGTGCCACTTCCAGGTACGCTTCCCCGCTTAGCTGTATGCGCCGTTCTTTACCGGAGAAATGGACGGGATAACGTAGTGAAGAAGCGGCATTCAACCATACCTGGGTACCATCTTCCAGTACAATATGGTATTTTCCACCTGCCGGTGTTAACAGCTGATTATAAGCCAGCAGGGCATTATTGTTGCCGCCCTGGTAACTGATCCTGCCATTCGCTAATTTAATATGGGTACCATTGCCTTGTGTAAAGGAGCTGTCTCCCTGTGCATTCAATAGTATGTGGTTGCCATTGGCCAATATCAGTGTTGCTTTTTTATTGCCAGGCTCCCTGTCCTTCAAAGGCGCTGCAGCTATATTCGTTTTCTCCTGGGCCGGTGGTTGTAGTATCCACAAAAGGCTGCCCAATAGCAGCGTAATGCAGGCAGCAGCCCAAAAGATCGTCCGCCTGATGCGTAGCGTGCGTTTCTCTTTCATCCGATCAAGGAATGCCTGTAACTGCCTTTCCGTATCGTATGACTGTATGGTTTTGAGAGCGTTTTCGCTGTGTGCGTTATTCCCAAAAGCCTCAAACCATTTTTTATGCGCTTCACCAGCATTGATCCATTGCTGCAGTTCTTCCTGCTCAGCAGCAGTGATCACACCAGTGTAATACCGGGCGGTGAGTTCTGCTGCGCGCAAAAGTGATGATATTTGTTGATCCTGGTTCTGCATACAATATTTGCCAGTGTACGTGAAATGAGACGGATGAGTAGATGATTTGGTCTACAAGATTTTTTAAAAAAAAGCTGAATTCGCAAGAAAGTATCAGCTTGTGTTAATTTAATAACAAAGAGATGGCGATTGATAAGGCCCTGCTGGAAAGTAGTTTCCTGATAATAGATATACCGCGGGCGCGTTGGGTCTTTACAGTACTTACGGTTACCCCTAACTGGTCGGCTATTTCTTTCGTGGATAATCCATTTTCATAAGTCATCGTAATTACCTTTCGGCATTGTTCCGGTAACGTATGAACAGCCTGGGAAATTTCCCTTAGTGCTTCTGTGAAGTAGATTTCTTTCAGAATTTCATCTTCGGCGAGGGGGGATAGCTGTAATAATACTTTATGGTGCTTCTGCCTTATCTGGCGTTGTTCCAGCTGGTCAAGGCATTGATTACGGGTGGCGGTGTACAGGAAGGCCTTTATATTTTCAATATCTTCCGCCGTCTTCATATTCCATAATTTTTCAAAAACGTCTGCTACAACTTCCTCTGCCTTAAAGCGATCTTTCAGGATCTTTTCGGCAAAGTAGCATAGAGGGGAATAAAGGTCCCGATAAATAGTGGAAAAATGTTTGGCATTCATTATATAATGTCCATACCCTGTTAGTATCTCCTTGTCACTAAAAGTATAAATTTTTGAGATTAAAGGCAATTTTTGGAAAGAAAGAAAAGGAGAAGGAAAGGGGGAAATAAAGCCGTCAATGGAGAGAGGTACCGGTGATGTTTAAGCTAAGTAATTTAGTGCATTCCATGTTCATAATCATGAAGTTTGTCGTTGTCGCGTATTGTTGTGTGAAATATTGGTATATGTAGATCGTTTGTAGTAGGTTGAAAGTTATTCGTTTCGCTTTAAATGTGCATTTTTGAGGCCTGGTAATAACAATTTGAAAACCTATGAATAATGGTAACCGGGTATAATTAGTTTGACAGCTAGCTCATAAAATTATACTGCATATAACCCAAAACGACTGGCTCAGAAACAAAGCATGGAGCGAGGTCATTGAGGCTGATTTATGATAAAAAGCAGTATAAGAACTGGTTATGGCCGTACAAACATCAGCAACATTGCTGCCAGAAGGTCGCTAAAAATGGAATAATGACTATGAAAATAACAATAAGATATAGCAATGGCTTTGCTGAAAATGCTCAAACGGCAAGAGTAATATGCCATATCGGTGATGAACCGTATGTTCAACCCGCGCTAGCCAAATGGGGCGGTCCAAAGGAGAAATGGTCGATGGTCCCCATGAAATGGATACCGGTGAGTGTGGTGGTGTTGCCTGCACCCAATCCTTGCGTTTTTACGTTAAGTACGGATGGTACAATTGGTTTTGGATATGGTGACTATAAAGAAGAGCAAATTGATAGTTCTGATGAAGGCCCCAAAAGCAGGGGGCCGCTTCGTGAGCTCCGGGTTATCGATGGGCAGGTATATGCAACCGGTATGGGCCGCCAGGTATACCGGCGAAGTGCAGCTGGCAAATGGACAAGGATAGATGAAGGTGTTGGTTTAGCACGGGGCGTAATTGAGGTGGCCGGATTTAACTCAATAGACGGGGTAAATGAAAACGATTGCTGGGCCGCAGGTTTCCTGGGAGAGATCTGGCATTACAATGGCGCAGCATGGAAAAAGCAGGAGAGCGGAACCAGGTTGAATTTGCATAAAGTAGTGGCGGTTCAATCCAACCAGGTATATTGCGTAGGGCAAAAAGGGCAGGTGTTAAAATATGGTGGCAACAGCTGGCAGGTAATTCATAACAATGCCGCCATTGGGGATCTGTGGGATGCTGCGTGGTATGACAATACTTTGTATATAGCAACTGACAAGGCCCTGTACCGGTTGCAAAATGACCAGCAACTGGAAGCTGTGGTTGTAGATGGCATTAACAGTTTTGGCCATTTGCATGTTGCTGATGGCACGCTTTGGTCTTTTGGTACCCGTCAGGTGGCATCAACAGGTGATGGCACAAATTGGATTACCCTGCCTGGGTTTATTTAAAAGGATGGTTTGAAAAAGGAGAATAATAAAAACGACATATATGACAGAGCAGGAAATGATACATAAACAATGGGAAGTAGTAAGACTGATTGAGCAGATAGGGCGTATATTCATCGGACATCAATTTGATAAATACGAAAAGGATGAAGAAATACGCCTCAGCAAGCTGAATAAAGTAAATGAAGAGAAACGCCAGTTACTGGCAGCCATTAAAACGCTGATCGATGGTGGCGTTGATCTTAATTTTAAACAAAAATCGGTACTTGAACGGGCAGTTGTTACCGACAGTGTTGAATTGGTTGAAATGTTTATTGCAGCCGGCTTTCCCATTACTGAAGAGAACGGAAAGATGCTATTGTATTATGGAGCAGAGCAGGGCGCAGAAAATGTAGTTCGATTTCTTATTGAAGAAAAAGGCGTTAATCCCAGGCGAAGATCAAAGCGTGATTTTTCCGCTCTGGCAGCAGCCCGCTCATCACGCTTTAGCAAAGACGTGCTTCCATACCTCATAGAAATAATGCTGAAAACAAAATCAGAACGGTTACCCGCGCCGAAAAAGCTACATGAACTTACTGAAGAAAATATGCTGAGATGGTTACCGCAGATATCCATTTCGGAACACAAAAGGAAAAAATTTCAAGACATTATTGAGAGCCTTTTTATTGAAGAGCACTCGATAAAGCTGACTGATTTTTATTATACAATAGAAGAGCAGGATCCTGAAATAATTTTTGCTTGTTTAGAGCTTATTAAAAAAGCCATCACATTGGATCCTACAAACAAGACATCGAAGACTATTTCCGGAAAGACCAATATACATCATGGCGATCTGAGAATTACAGGTGATCAGGACATCCATTCATTGATGGTAACAGGAGATCTTATAGTTGCGGGACACGTTTCCAACGTACAGGGCCGCCAATTATTTGTTGGTGGCAATTTTGAATGTGAAACTATGTATACCGAAGGGCCAGTGATCATTGGCGGTAATTTAAAAGCCATAAAAGTACAAGCACATTACAACGACTATGCCCTTGAAGTTAAACAAACCCTGCAGGCGGATACTTTGATTATCAGTGAACACCGGGTAATAGCCGGCCGTTTTGAGGTAAAAGAACGGATTGATAAAACAGAACGACTTAGTTCCTAAATCCATAACACCCGCTTGTTATACAACACGATGGCACTGTATAAACGGGACCTGGCAACAGGAAAAAGCCCTCAGGTGGTCCATTGGAGAAAAAGATGTGATGAGTTTTGATGGTGTTGAATGGACAAGGATAGATTAACATGAAACCCGGAATAGTGATTATAGCTGACCTGTAGATCATTTGTAGTAGCCGGATAGTTAGGGAATCATCTTTCAAGTTGTAATTTTGACGGGTATAAATAATATGATTAGTCCGCAGCTTCTCACCCCGGGGGATATTGATCAACGTTTTAATCTGGAACGCTATTATACCAACTATTTTATGCGTTACTATCTCTACTTTGATCTTGCATATCCCCTGATTACCAGGGTTATCTTCTTCGATGGAGATATCACCGCTAAAGGTAATCTTGATACAGCCTGGGTAACAGCCATACTGGAGCAGTTTAATGCAGATGCCGCACCGGATACCGTTTTAATTTTGATAAATGGGAACCTTACGGTGGAAGGTGATATTCGTTTGAATGATCATCAATTGTTTTTACTTGTAATGGGTAATGTGCATTGCGATGTGCTGGTGAACAGCTACGACTATATTCACATTACCGGCAATGCGCATATCAAATACGTGTTCTATGGTTATTATAACCACGGTTATATTGAAGTTGATGGAACAGTTACTGTTCCCTACGTATTGACTAATGCCTATAGTGTACCAATAAAAGCGGAAGGGGCTGTTTTGGTCAGCCTGGCTTACGCCGATAAAAGTGACGTCATCAACTACGATTATACAAGGGAGGTATTAGCGGATGTTATCATTCCTGCAGCCTTTGATGGCGAGGGGAATGTAGATGAAGAGAAATTCATAGAAATCGTGAAATCAGGTAAATCACCTCTTATTGATGGATATAATAATAGATATTATCCGAAGCCTGGAAAGACAGGTCAATGTAGATAAATTGAAACTGATCAAAATAGTAACGAATAAACTGGAAGAATAAAGACTATAGATGGGAATAATAAGATTGTTATTGCATAGAGTAGCGGTTTTACGGAAATTGTTGAGTATTTTTAATCAAAAGCATCCTGTGTGTTTCCAAGATCATTGCAATCCTATCAGCATATCATAGAATCAACGGCAAAACCGGCTGTACTGTTATCATTCAAGCAGGAAAAAACGGCATTGTATCAAAGTAAAATAGGTGGGGAGCCTTATTTTCCTTATGACCATCCGCTGGAAGTTCTTAATGGTGCGGGTTCAATTTCGCCCTGGCCCAAGCACTGGAAAACGGGCACTGAACTGATGTTGCTGTTACAGCTCAATTTTGAAGAGATGCCTGCTCTGCCTTCCTTTCCGCGCACCGGGATATTACAATTGTTTGTAGATGATAAAAACTGGCATAACCTCGAAGAACAGCTACGGGTTATTTATCATCCCTACGTTGTACGGGAAGAGAAATTGCTGTTTTCAGATTTTGATAACAGGCCGGATAGATACCGGGTACAGGAGTGCTCCATTTCCTTTCAAAAGGAAACGGAATACATAACTAATTCAGATTTTAGGTTCAATCAGTTACTACAGGATTTTGGCAGTACCGGAAACAATCATCTATGGAAAGATTATCTGAATATTACCGATCTTCGATATTCGAAACAGGATAAAGAACCCGGTTACGGAAGAAATAAGATAGGTGGGTATCATTATTCTCAAAACGGCCAGGACCCGAGGACAGCACAGCCTGAGTGGCAGGATAGTATTTTATTAGTACAGTTTCAGGATTATGGAAACCTGAGCTGGGGCGATGGTGGAAGTGCACAATTCTTTATAAAGAGAAAAGACCTCGAAGCACTCAATTTTCAAAACCTGTTATTTCATTGGGACTCTACATAGTTAAGGCAAGCATAAAGCCCTTGCCAGCAACCCCATGGTCGTAATAGGTTCTTTGCTTCACTATTACCCTTGTATTACATTAATAATTCATCAGGGATTTCAAGTCCTGCTTTTTCTGCCGCCGCAATATGTGCCTTTGCCCGATCCTTATCGATAAAACCCTCTTCAAACAGGTATATTCGGGCCAGTTCAATATGTCCCCAATCATAACCACCGGCTATCGCTGTTTTAAAGTATCCTATTGCCGCTTTTAAGTCTTTTGCTGTACCTAATCCTCTCTGATGAAAAACTCCCTGGTTAAACGCGCCAATTTCAGACTCATCTTTCTGGTAATACCGGAGAGCGATTTCAAAATCCCCTTTTTCTTCATACAGGTATCCCAGGCAACCGTAGTCCGGTTCTCCAAGTTCCTCTGCCTGATGAAAGTGGTATAGTGCCTGCTCAGGATCTGTATCACTAAGTAGAAATCCTAAGTTATTATGTGCCACAGCCAGACCATCCTCTGCTGCTTGCTGCAACAGGTTAATGGCTTTTTCTATGTCAGGGATAGTTCCTATGCCATTCTGGTAACACAGGCTCAAGCCATTGAGTGCATTTGTATTGCGGGCGGCAGCTCCTTTCTCATACCAGTAAAATGCGCTGTCATTATCTACATATCCATCTATCATGTAATAAATATGCGCGAGATTGTTCATCGCATAGCCATATCCTTTTTCAGCAGCAAGTGTGTAGTGATAAATTGCTGACGCGTAATCCTGTCTATTATAAGCATCTACGCCAATATTATACAATTCTTCAACAGGCGTGTAGACATCTATAGTAGTTTCCTCATCAGGCGTTTTTGCATATGCCAATAGCCTGTCACGCACTACCTCATCATAATAAAAACTGTAGCCATCACTTTCGGCATCCTGTTGTACCAGGTCTTTATTTGCTCTTGATATCCCATATTTATCAATCAGGTAGACTTTCTCCCCCTTGATTGCCCAGGCAAAGCCCTGATGAGGGGCTTTACGTACTATTAGGTCGAACTGCTCACCATCTTCCGTAAGACTGTAAAAACCATCTTTCAGTAGCATGAATACATTGTCATGCAACAGTTCTATTTTTTCATATTTAAAACCGACGATCACTTTTGCATCTTCCCCGAGTACACCCCATTTTCCATTCTTCTGTGCAATATAATGACCATCGTACCCGACCCTGTTAAGGTTTTCATATGTTGGTGCTACAACAATTTTTCCCGAGGGATTGATTAGTGCTAAAAGACCATTGCGCTGAACAATCGCCAGATAAGAATGATCAAAATCATAGGCCTCATCCCATTCCGCGGGAGCTATGACCTTACCTGATCTGTGCACATAGCCATATTTCTGAGCCTTCATTACCACCGCAATATCCTGCTCACTGAATGCATAAAAGTCATCAAATTGAGGACTCAGCAATATTTCTCCTTCAGCACTTTTTAATCCCCATAATCCATTTTCATAGTAAATTTCTTCCTTTCCCACATCTTGATTGATATGTTTCCATCCATAAGAATAGTCCGCGTAGTTCAGCAGTTCAGCAAATGAGTGAAAAGCCATGCTTACATGTTTGAGCTTGTCGTAAGACAACAGGGAAATGTCGTTGTTGTCCATGGCACGGGTGATCATAGCATTGTTATACGCAATATCTGCCAGCCAGATAGCCGCCTGTTCGTTATGGGGTGCCTCATCCATGTTGAATACGTCACGGGCATTCATGCTAAAATAAGCATGTTCCAGACCGTCCAGGTATTTAAATAGCTTATTCTTGCATTCTGTAAAAATGCTTCTATTGTTAATAAGAGACTTGGTAGCATCCAAAAAGTTGTAAAACTTTTTCAGGTTTTCGATACCGGATTTGGCATCATAGTATAAAATGTCATTTTCAATAAAGCCTCCACTTATTAACAAAGGTTGTAATAATAGTGGCATCTCATACCCCCATTCCATCATCATTATATCATTCCTGTCTTTTCCTGAAGGAGAGTTGGTATTGCCTAAATATACACTGTGTGACATTTTGCAAAGGTAATAATTCTTTAAATGAGAGCATCTTATGAGGTTGACGGCAGGAAGACGTCGTTCCCGCAAACAGATTGGAAATAGTTTTAACTAAATCATATGTCTGGGAAAAGGCATCCTCAAGAGGAGAGAAAGGGTAGGAGTACTATTGGATCATAAAGATCAGATCTTCATAATCATGTGCCCCTACGAAAACAGGGATTTCGGCCCAGGGAGCTTTTCCTTTGTTATCGTTGATGGTTTGTATCACGAGTTCCTGCACGCGGAGTATGACGAGATATTCCTGGAATTCGCATGCCTGACGCAATTGATCGTTGCGGTAACCTTCGGTTTCCATGTACTTTTTGTTGGCTTCCTGCAATGCTTCATATCCCGTGACGGTAAGTGTTTTGGGAGATTCTCCGCTAAAATCCGCCAGCCAGTCGAGGGTGCTGCGGTTGACAGGCGACTCGTAAGCCAGTAAATGTAGGAACCACTGGTCGTATTGTATGGTAAAACTGTTCATTTCCAGGTAGAGGGCCTTAATGTCCAGTTCCTCGTCTTCCGTCATGAGGGTATAAAAATAGTTGAAATATGCCGTCAACGGCCCCTTTAGGTGCAACAGGTCTTTGCCGATCACGTAATGAAAGTCAGATGGTGACAGTTGGCCGAGCATCGTTTCCGTTTCCCGGATCGCAGTTTCAATTTGTCCGGCCTGGATAAGTTCCTGAATTTGTAGCATGCTACAAAGAAACGGGATATCTGGTAAATGGGAGAATTTTTTATAAGAACAAACCAGACTGCCCAGGTATGCCCTCTTCGTGTGATTTATTATCATGTGTAGATAGTTTGTAGTAGGGGGACAATTTTAAAACCGGCTGCCGTAGTGTATTTTTGATTTAAACAGTATGCAATGGCAAATGAATGGTTCAGAAACAAAACATGGACTGAAGCAATAGCAGTTGACTTTGAAAATCATTTACAACAGGCGAATGCCGGATTTCGAATGACAGCCCTGAAAATTCAGGGCGATAACTGGTTAGGAAGCCGCGATGTGGTTACACAACAGGCGGGAATCGCGTTATTGGAAAAGCTACTCACTGAATATGCACAGGAGATATATGAGGTAGCAACGGTTCAGGAGATGCTCGGTGAATATTATTACAAACTGGCGAATTTTGAAAGGGCGGAAATATACCTGTTACCGGTTCTCCAGTTTTATAAAGAACATAAACGCGTCGGTGTGGTTGGCAGGGCCGATCTCATATTGGCTGAAATTATTCTGCTTAGTAAGGCCAGTGACCGGTTGGATGAAGCATACCAATTGATCCATAATTATCCAAACACAGGAGGAAGCCTGAGTTGGGATTATGAAGAACACTACTATTATGAGCAATTGGCGCATGTATGTTACCGCTTAGGGAAAAAAGAAGAAGCTGCGAATTGTGCCCGGAAAGCTATAGCGCTGGCCGAAACAATGGAGCTTGACTTCATGACCGGGAGAACCGCTGCCATAGAAAAATACTATCAGCAACTACCCTCGTTGGCTGAGATAGCAGGGTAATATACCTATGAGCCGCGAACGGGAATGCGGGGATAATGTGGAGGGTAAGCGGTCCATTTCGGTTAAGCCTGACTTTTACCATCCGTACTTTGTGCTGGCGTGTATCTATGAAAATGAAGGACGTGACGAGAAGCTTTGGAGATGGTTAATAAAACGTTGGTAAGTGAACCAGATCTTATTGAATTAAAAGAAAAAATGAAATCACTGTATATGGAAAAACATAAGAACATTCCTGAAGCAGCCACCTGGAATGCAGCAGATAACCAGTGGGAGCTTGGACAGAAAGATGAACAGGGAAGGGAAATCGGCATTTGGGAAATGTGGCACACAGAAGGATATTACTGCGGTACCACCGACTATGGAGACGGTACGCCGCCTTTTCTTTTCAGGCGCTTCCATCCAGATGGCACTCTGGCCCAGGAAGGTAACTGGTATGGCGGTAACAAATGGCTGGGCACCTATCGTTGGATCAAAAGTAAAAATTCTACCCCCGAAGGGTTTCCATCAGGATATCCCAGGCAAGGAAAAAACATCTGGAGGGTTGAGTTCGATTATGTAGAAGAAGGCGTCTATCATGCACAACGTTTTTATGATATAAAAGATCGTCCTGTTAATGTACACGGCATTTCGTTGCCGGCGCGGCCTGCATCAGTTCCGGAAATAGCGCATTTTATTGATGAAGGATCCTCCGCAACCGGCTATGCCTGTTGGGTGATGGGGCTGGCCAACGCGCGCCTGAACGCATTTATCGGAGAGTATTTGGAATGGGACCTGAATGGCGCTCCCATCGTAAAACGTCTCTACGACCGGCAAACAGGATCAGTCATTGAAGAACACTCCTATATAAATGGGAGGTTATGGAAGTCCAATGTATTCACGGCTGACTCCCAAACGCAAAGTTTCTATCACGAGGGCATCGAGCCACCTGTTGTCAGCCATAGCACACTTTACCATAACAACCGTAAGGATCATCAGAAAACTTATTTTGATACAAGCGGTAAAGAGCTCTTCGTTTTCCGATCCGAAGAGATCAGTGACCTTCATCAAAGAAAATATTACAATGGTGTCCTGGTTTATGAAGGAATTCAAAGCAAAGACAAGGAAAAAACTCCTTCCAGCTTTATCTATTATTACCCGGAAGGAACCACTTTAATAAATTATACTTCTAACGGTGATGGCACCGGTCAATGGCGGATGTATGACAAGGATGGACATGAAACACTAAGCCTCCCCGAAGTGAAAGAGACCGATAGAGACGAACGTAATAAATGGGATGTTTTTACGCCTTACTGGGATGATGATGAACCCGAAAAAATGTTGAATTATTGGGATGCGGTGATTGGGAAATTTAAAAACAAGCATCTTAACATTATAGTAGCTGCAAAGATTGAAAACCTGGAAGTGCCGCCTCATCTTGCATCTGAGCTGGCTAAGGTAGACTGGAAGAATACAGACTCGGCTATGACAGGAGGGGAGACGCTTCCCCCGGCGATCAATGGGATGCTTGCTGAAGATTCAGCTATTGCCACTAAATGCGAAAGCCGCATCTGGTACGAGATCGAACATCAGGGGACCATTTATGAAGCTACTTATAAGGTGGCCACTGTTCTTGCACGAATGATGCCTTATTACACGCATAGTGAAATCATTCAACGTCGTTTATTTCAGTTCTTATTTGAAGTATTTGGACTGGCCTATATAAGCGAAAGTAAAAAACTATATAAGGAACTGATCAATGCTGTTCAGCCATCACTGCCAACGATTATGCAAAACGCAAATGATGCAGATGATGGCGTCGCCCTGGCATCACAATACTTACTATTGGAAGCCGGACGTAACACACCTGAAACGGAAGCGTTCTTTATTCGGGAATGGCAACGCACAGATAATACCACCTTGCGAAGAGCCTATGCCGCATTTGCTTTGGGCGACCTGTACATTCAGACAAAGCAGCACCCAAAAGGGATCACTGTATTTACAGAAGCATTTGCTGCAGAAACCAATACCCTGGTACGGTTAGTCCTTGCTATTCAACTGGTGACCGCCGCCAAAAAGGAAGCCGATGCAATATGGCTGGCCGAACTGATTGGGGCGCTTACTGATCCGGAGGCCGTTGATGAAAACTTTTATAAGCTGCAGCCGTTTATCGGTGACTTCGATGTGCAGGAATATTTGCTGATGGTCCTGGGTTATGCCAATCCGGATGTACTGCAAAAGAATATAGAACCCATTATTGAGATAATGCCTTCTGTTGGCATGCTGAAGCAGGAAACGCTGTTACGCGCTGTTTTCTCCGTTTTATTCCAGAAAAGATCAGCACTTAAAAGCATTACGCCCATTCGTAAAAAAGCGTTACTGGCGGCTGCTGAAGTGGCGGACCAGCATAAGAATTTGTTGAATCATAAGGAGATCTTTGAAAGCTTTAATCTGCCACATGATTCTTATAAACTTCGGAAGCTGGCAGATGGCCCGATGGCGTTATGAAGGCTTCGGAAGAGGGGGACTGGCTAAGGGCATAAAATGATCTTAATGTAAAGTACAGCCGCTACATCTGGCGCTGCAAGAAAACAAGCTGCCAGCGATGGATGGGATATCCGTGAAGTGAGGCTTAGCGATGAAATGGGGAATTTGGTGCGTAAACAGTTGTTCCCTGCCGGTACTTCCCGCATCACGATTAATGTGGAAGGGCTGAAACCAGATGTTTACATCCTGCAAACGGGAAATGGAAAAACATTTGACGCCCAGCAGGTGGTCATAGCGAAATAAGAAAGCAAGTGCTATCGATAGAAGCGTCCGGTAGATCTGCTATCTACCGGACGCTTTTTCTGAAAATAATCAGAATAAAAGCATTGTAGGACCTTAGGACGATATCGCGTATTATTCATTACCTACCTTAATTATAATATACCCATTAACAGGCTGGTTAGCGCATCAGCTGAAATTTCAGGTGCATTGATATTATCAAAGGCAAAATGTATTTCTACTGAATCATTTACGCCTTTTACAGTAAGTGTATCGTTATTAATAAATACTATTTTGTTATAACGGTCTTTCCAGCTGTTTCTTGCATCCTCTTCTTTCAGCAGCTCGATAATTACATTCTGTATTTTTTGCGTAAGTTTTAATACCCTGTTTAGTTGCAGGCCGTCTGCAGGAAGTTCCATAGTGGGCACACCAACAGCTACAGCATGGGTGTTAAATATGGTCTCAGAAAAAGATTGAAATCCCCTTTGCACCGCTAACTTCCCCGATACTTCATACTGCTCACCTTTGGTCTTTTTGCCCAGCGATAAAATATTGATCAGGTCTGCCGGCTCTATCAACTCAATGGACGCTATCTTATGTAAAGAAAGGTGTACGAACCTGTTGGTTACCTGTTTTCTTTCGTCGGTAATTTGTAATACCAAAAATACCTCTTCATTTTTCACTTTACCAATAGTGAGTAATAACCCTTCATAAGAAGGCCCTGCATCAATTGTTATTTTTACAGGTTCAGCCGGAAAATGTTCAGCAATATGCAATAACAGTTCCTGCTTAGTAATGGCAGGAACTGTTTTTAAAGCAGTATTTAATTTATTCATTTTATCTCTATAGATGTTTCATTAAAAGCTCGCTAAGCACTGTTGACCGTTCAGTAATATTATCAACATTATTGAATGGCTGATGATCGATTGTTAAAACACCGTCATTGAACGAATATGCACTGGAAGCGTAATAAAAACCGCCTTCATTTTTAATAATTACTTTTTTCAGGGCTCCCTTCAGCGCTTCTTTGCCCATATCATCGGCTGCTATTTCTTTTACCGCATTGATCAATGGGGTAAAATACACCTTAGGGAAGCATTCTTCATACAGATGCGCATATTCGTCAAGAGCAAGGGCATCCCAGTTTACCTCAAATTCAATAGGGTAACCAGCCAGGGTATTGATCTCGTTTGTTAATGCTTGGTAACTGCCGTCCTGAAATGTTTTCACGGCTCTTTTTTCTTGTAATCCCATAGTTCGAGTTTTTGTGTTTATATTAAATAAATAAGCTATTGGCAGGTGCACAAAAGTACATGGGCCTCCAATTAATGCAGAAAATGGAACTACTACAAATAATCTACACCTGTTTTACCTGTTTACTACAGGTGTACTACAACAGTGGGCCTTCATAAAATAATGTTGTAAATACTATTAATGTGATGTAGATTGTTTGTAGTAGTTCGATACTTACTCCTTTCATAGTAAATGTGCATTTTTGAGACTAAAATCAAAACCTTTATCAAATGGAAAGGCCTGCAAACGTTCCCGAAGCAGCTGTATTTGACGAACAAGAAATATAATTGATATGCAGGTGAACGAAGCACTGGTGCCGTCATGAGTCTGGATTTTGATTACCGGACAGGAACCCTGGTAGCCGCAAGCGCCCAGGGGCAAGTTATTGTTTACGATAGCAGTAACCGCTTTGAAGAAGGTCGAATGGTGCGCGACAATGAGAACAGGCATGAAAAAAGGCCCGATGATATGGCGTAAATCAATACTGCTTATAAAGATGTAAAACGATACCTGTTCCTGAAAGGCCATGAACCAATGATCTGGTAAATACAATAGCAATGGCAATGGAACAAGAAACACTGGAACTGGAGTTACAGGAAATAATGTCGGCGTTGGACGACAAAAGGTTGAGTGTGCTGGTGTATAATCTTTCTGCAGCAGAACTTCAACAATACAAAACAGCATTAACCGAAGCCTGGTATTCGATCTACGAATTTTGGTATTATGAACGGCTTTATGGTAAGGCAAAAATGGAGAACGGAGTAGATGCTTTTTTCACCTGGCTGTTATACCTTTTAACTGAGGCTGAGAAAATTAATACGCCCGTAATTTATTATAATGAAAGGTCCCGCTGTTACCAGGAGTGGGCCGGGGTAAAAACAAAAAAGAAAGAGAAGGATGTATATATAGAAAAAGCCATTAAAGAAATTTCGCAGGGGTTAAAAGCAGATCCATCATCCTGTATATTAAACAGTAGAATGATTGATCTATTTTTGAGCAAGGCGTATCTCATTAACCAGGCTACGTTTACTGATGAGCAATTAGCTGTGTTGTTCTGTCATTTTGAAAAGGTGATCGCTCACTTTTCAGGTGAAGAATGGCATTCGCTATTGGGGTATTGTTTTCAGATACTGGAATTTACTGCGGAAAAAAATGAATACTGGCATACCGTTTTTATAAACAGGTTTTCAGCAGCCATTCAAACAGTAACAGAAAAGGAACTGGATGCTTATCCCGGATGGTCGGAACAGCTAAGCCAGATCACCAGTTTTTATCATGCTACCATGTCTCCGGATTATCAACAAAAAATAGTGATACAGTTTAGGGCTGTATTAAAGCGGTTGTATGGAAAGACATAAATACATTCCAACCCGGCCGGCATCAGTTCCTGAACAGTAGAATAAACAATGAGCTTTTGTATCTTTAATCACCAGCTGCACCAGGCAGACGTAACACAGTACATTTCTTTCCCATTATTTTATCAAACTTCCCTGATGTAAAATACAATCAACATTTAGATGGGCAAAAATGGCCAAACTCAAAAATGGAGTTCATAATCAGTAAGCTGAATCATTCAAAGACTTTTCCGCACATATCTGAATAATTAACAGCAACTATTAGAATTGTCGGATATATGTTATCTTTAACGTCAGAAAAAAAGTATATCTATGTCTGTTAAGAAAGTTTTTATGCTGGCGCTTCTTACCTGCCAGATACTTACATCCTGTAATCTGACAAGCCCTGAAAGGTATTTTGACGTAACCGTATTAAACAGTAATTCGATCACCGGTATTTCGGGTGATGGCCTGATGAACGAGCTGGAGTCTCCGTCTGTAAAGCTCAAAGAAGGCAGCAAAAGTGATGTCGTGCCTATGACCAGAAAGGAGACTATTGATCTGAAAATATTAGTCATAGAAGACAATCTTAAAAAACTGAGTGAGCTGTCAGAGACGGCGGAAACAAAAGAAATGATCCAAACTTCAACGTCTTTACATGAATATGTACTGGCTATCTATAAAAATGAATACCGTGAACTTGCCAAGATGTATGATGAGGGTGCTCCTCAAGAACAGATACAGGCAAAAGGACAGGCTATTCATGATAAATACAATGCCAGGTTTGAAGAATTATTTAGCAAACTCACGATGCTTGGCAAGTCTTATGCAGAAAAGCATAATATATCTGTCAAATGGCGCTTCGGCTAAGTTTAATTGCCCTTTGACCATGGTTATGGATAGCCAGCGAAATATTATTGTTAATGATGAACGATGGACCGTTGTTACAAGCTACCATAGAGGAACCTGGAGCTATTGCTGCGGATAAAAACGGAAATGTCTTTGTTTTTGACAAATGGAAAAATGTGATGAGACAATTTGCCAGATCGGGTTGTAACCAAAAAAAAGCGCTTAAAATCGACAATGACTAAAAACAAAAAAGGTTGTAAGTATTTGACTTACAACCTTTTTTAGTGCTCAGTAGTGGTAAGTGCTCAAACCAAATAAGAACGACTATTAAGAAGTTATTATAATAATAGATACGAAGGGAAGTGGCATACTTTTGAAAAGTATATTTCTACAGAGACTTATTCAGTATGGCTAATTTCATATCATCTAATTCCCTAAGCCGCGCTTGTTTTTTCTCTAGTTGAGAATTAAGGTTCACTATTTTTTTTCCCTGGCTTTTTACCTTATTGTCTGCATCCCTGGCATCCTGGGCATTATTGTAAGCTTTGTTTGCTTTCTTTTTTGCGCTTTTAACATCACCTATGTTACCATTTGTAGCCCTCGATGCCTGTTCACTGCTTGCAACAGCACTGCTATGCGCATCAGAATTTGCATCTCCAGATTTGTTTTGATAACCGGGCAGGTTATTTTGAGCGATAGTAAGTTTAGAAGTAAGCTCGGCAATAGCATTACTTACTGATACATATTCTTTGTTTAGCTTAACAGTATCTGCAGCCGTTTTATACTTTTGTGAAAAACCTGATAAGGCAGAAAAAATCAGTAAGCTGGCGATTAGAAAACCCTTTGTGTGTTTCATTGTTTAATATTTTTTTAGAATTAAAAATTAAATTCTTTGCAATTCGGCACCGTCCTGTATCCCTTTAATTAATTGTCATTTCTATTTTTTAAGTCGACTCGCTACCATGCCTTATAGGCATGATATTGCTATAATGAAAGGAATAAGCACAGCCTTTCGATGTAAAGATTATTTTGTACGCTATTTTAAGATTAGGGAAGGCAATAGTGAGAATTGAAACTACTGTGTGGGAGAAGTCTGAGTGGTTACTGGCCCTATTGATTACATGTAAGGTACACTATTAAAATGGATTAGTAAGGATTTGTTTCAATATACCAAGCTAATCAGTAGTTATCTCTTCCCCAGTTAGATCATGAGTGAAGACGCTGATATACCCGAAAATACCGCGTGGTAGCAGCCGCGTTATAAGCTTTCAATGAAGATATAATTTATAACGCGGCTGGACCACGCCATATACCTCAAGCGAACTCTATTTTTTATATTGCAGGAGGTGTGGTATACATGCTGGAACTGAAGCGTTGAAGCGTTGATTTTTTCTTTGATCGATTCCATTCCAGGGAAAACAATAGTGACACTATTGTTATGCAAATTCTCAAAGGGCGTTTTAAGTCCTCGGTCTGCGTAGGTTCTAGGTAGTATAGTAAAGTTTAGGGTGTTGGTAGCTCCTTAAATTTGTCTGCCCTGTCTTTGGGATGATGTGCTTATGAAAGTTAGTTTGAGGAGTCGAAGCCGTTTTGAATTGAATAATAGGAACCCAGATTGAACGCAGAAATGCACAAAAATAGCAAGACCAGCCCCTTATTAGCGCCAGTACTTTTCATATTATATGGTTCTGTTTTTAATATCTGCCGGGTATTTAAAGCTATAAACAGATTATCTGAGATTAAGGTACTTGGGTATATGTGGAAATGTTTCCGCAGAAATATAATATAGAAATAATATTTTTATTTTTCCAATTGATAACCAAATAATTAATTCTTTGCAAGATTCTTGCTAACATAATTGTGAGACTTTATATCAATACCATATGAGAACAAGGAAACTGGATATTGTTCGCTTTGCACCCAAAGAGAATGATGGCTTCTATGATACGGTGAAGGCCAAAGTACGGGCTTATTTTGAGCGTAACAACATCTCATCATATGCAAACGTCCACATGTGGACCAAAACAGCGGTAATGCTGCTGCTGTACTTTGTGCCCTATGTTCTGATAGTAACTGGCCTGGGTGCTGGCAACGCCTGGATATTCTTCGGCCTGTGGTTCCTGATGGCTTTTGGGATGAGTGGTATAGGAACGGCCATAATGCATGACGCCAACCACGGCACTTATTCAGCTAATAACAAGATTAATCACCTCATTGGCTATATCCTGGAGATAATAGGAGGTTATACAGCTAACTGGAAAATACAGCATAATATTCTGCATCATACCTATACTAATATATCAGGACTAGACGAAGATATTGATACCATGGGATTGATCCGCCTGTCGCCTAACCAGCCTGTCAAGTGGTTCCATCGTTACCAGCACCTGTATGCCTGGTTCTTTTATATGATCATGACTTTATACTGGATGACCGCAAAAGATTTTGTTCAGGCAGTACGCTATAAAAAACTGGGGCTTCTCGTAAAGGCAAAGCTCTCCCTTAAACAAACCATATGGCGGATTGTCTTGTATAAAGTCTTTTACTACGGGTACATTATTGTTTTACCGATACTCTTTTCCGGAATGCCGTGGTATTTTGTAATCACCGGCTTTATACTTATGCATTTTACTGCCGGGCTGATTTTATCCTGCATTTTTCAACCTTCTCATATTGTGGAAACATCCGGTTTTGCGGCACCACTACAGGAGAAAATGGCAAATCATATGGAAAATTCCTGGGTCACACATGAACTGGATAACACCACTAATTTTGCCCCGCGTAACCTTTTTCTTTCATGGTTTGCCGGAGGGCTCAACTTCCAGATCGAACACCACCTGTTTACGAACATCTGCCATGTACATTACCGTAAATTAGCGCCTATTGTAAAAGAGACTGCCAATGAATTCGGACTGGTATATCATGAACACCGCACCTTTCTCAAAGCAATGTGGGCACATATGGTTATGCTCAGGAAACTGGGTAAGGGATGGGTGCGCCCATCTTAACGAAAGCCGGGTGATAGTAAATTCAATTTTACAAAAATAATGGGGAAAATATGTAATAGGACTAATTTACTCTAATGCACGACGATCTTATAGACGCTTTTATAATCTCAGAATCCGAAATGTGATCGCGTTTGAAACATCGAAGTAAAGAGGTTAACTGCTGTAAAAATTAGAGCCAACTTCAGTTACCGTAAAAGGTAATTATCAGCGAAAGTCTCATCGAAGAACTAAAACATTTCAAGAATCCAACCTGCTAGAAGTTGTGTGAAAGAGTTATAAAAGAATTGGAATCGGTTAAAAACACTAGACCCGCTCGTAGAGCAGGTCTAGTGTTTTTTGTGCCCAGTAGTGGTAGGCTTACGAACCAACTTATGTTGACTATTAATAAGTTAAGTGAAATTTATTACAGATAATTATAAGCAACTTAAAGAGGGCTGTATAGCCCACAAAATGGCAAATCCCGCTCTTAGTGCTGGATTTGCCATTTTGTGCCCCCAAGTGGACTATTATCGAACCAAATGCTGCAAATTTTGAAGAGATTGTCACAATCTATCGATAATTCATTTTTCAAAAATGGATAAGAATTTTATAAGATCAAAAGGACTTCTCTTTGATTGGCGAACTTTTTCAAGAGATAGTCCAATTATATCGTAGTACCGTTTTGGCTTCATTTGTTGTCTAAATTTTTTTAGTCGTTCTGAAGTGCCTTCGCTAGTATTTTCAAGAATATTAATAACTCCTTTACCAATCACTCTAACCTTTTCAAACGCCGGATTATTTGCTCATAATTTTCCCTATTAATTGAAACTGGATTTTCACCAGGCGAATTACCACCGCAACGTCTCCACAAAAAATGATCCGTTGTCCATCAATGCGTTAAAGAATACGGGTTTGGTCTCCAGTCTGTTCCAATCTCTTTGCAGTTCACATGCATACTGTGTAACGGAAGATAACTGTATACCGGCTTGTTCCATTCTTCTTAGTGCGGTTTCGTGGGCGATATTCGAGGTACCACCAACCGCATCTACAATTGTATACACCTCGTACCCCTCTTTTAGAAGATCCAGTGCAGGGAAACTCAAACAAACTTCCGTCCACAATGCGCAGATGACAAGCTTCTTTTTTCCAAGCGCTTTTACGGCATCTTGAAACTCTTTGTCTTCCCATGAGTTTACAGTCGTTCTATCGATTTCCCTTACATCCGGTAAAACCGCTTTAAGATGCCCGATAGTGGGTTTATTGATTCCACTTTCTACATTAACCGTGGTAAGAATGGTGGGAATATTAAACCCTTTGGCGAGTTTAGCAACATTTACAATATTCCTGACCAGTTCCTCATGGTCCATAGATTTTACGGAATTTACCTGCAATGGCTGGTAGTCGATAAGGATAAGCGCTGAATTCTCCGGGGAAATCAGATGATCTGTTTTGGGATCTCTAATGGGTGTGATGCTGCTCATTTTTGATTAATTTTAAATTATAAAATAATTAAATGGTACTTTTTCCGCCATCAATGAATAAAGGAGGTTATTGCTTTTATTATCCCTTCGCCCGCAACTTCAAAGAATGCTGGGCCAGCCAGCTGATAAACTTTTTTTAAAGGTTTGAATTTTATAAGACCTTGCGATTTTAAAAGGTGTGGCACCTGTATTCGCTCACAATTCCTTTCATAACATTTCCTGTAACCAATGCTGTTCTGGAGACTATCCCTGCATCTTTCAGGTCGCTGGCAAAGGCGAAGTTTCCCACACCCAATTTCAATGCTTCGCGTCTGGCAATCCTGCCAGCAGCCGTAATAATGTCTTCATTAAAGTTATCTCTGTTTTCTAAACCAATCAATAGTAATTTTTTTTCAGGAATTGTCTCTTTTGGAAGGTCGGTGTAAAACGTTTTCAGAAAATGTCCGTCAAACTTTCCGTTCTTTCTGAGTTTGGTTAACCGTCCTTTCAAAGTTTCATCTAGATGTACTAACCCGTTCGATGCAACGGGTAACGCCGGAGGAGATTAAAAAATTGGAGTCGTAATATACCGATTTTTTTTATTTATACAGTTTTTGAGTCATCCCTAAAACAAAACTGGCCAAACAGTGTTTTTAAACCGTTTGGCCAGTTAAGGGCCCGAGTGGACTATTATAGAACCATTTGCTGCAATTTTTCAGAAAACTATGCAAGTAAAACTTATAATCAAATAGCTCATTCTGCAGGTTGCTCTATGATCGATCATCACTGACCTTTTGCCCCCGAATTGCTAACCACATAGCGAGAGGAGCAGACTATTCCTAATCTCTGGAATATTTTCATAGCAATTGCCTTTGGATGTTTTATCAAGACATTGAGGCCCCAGGCGACCTTAAAAAGCAAAGAAGCCGTCTTCTATTTTACGACTGCTATATATATATATTAATGTAGGAGTAAACCAGGATTTTTAACAGCATCCGTGGGTGGTAGCTACTTGTCCCCCCTGGCTTATATTGCTGGATTAACTTTGTAATATCAACTTTATCCAAAATGTCGTTGACTGTTCTGACTGGATGATTAGCTGGAATCAGATCATTCAAATCTGGTGGTAATAGCATCCCCTGGTTTTGGTGATTGCTCTTAAATACGACTGATAACGTTTTGCCTCTTGCCGTACTTTCTATAACAGAATAATAATCATATGGTTGCCAGAACGTGTCTTTTATTATAGAAACCACCTAAAATAGAGACGGTGCCCCATTTACTTTTGAGACACCGTCTATTATAAATTTACCAGCGATTATTATTATTAAAAGATCTGGCAGGTCTTTCTTCTCTCGGTTTCGCTTTATTAGCTGTTATTCTATTTCCTTCGATAGTAGCACCGTCCATTTCCTGAATAGCCTTTTCCGCTTCGGTATCATCAGGCATGGTCACGAAACCGAATCCCCTGCTGCGATTGGTGTATTTGTCAATAATGATGTTAGCTGAAGTGACAGCTCCATACTTTGAAAAGTGATTTTTCAAATCCTCACTTACTATATAAGGACTCAGATTAGATACATAAATATCCATTTCTTTAAAATTAATATGTTGAAAATTAAGAGAATGAGGTAACGGTGGCGGTAAAAAGAAGGTTGGAAAAGAAAACTTTCTGACTAGTTGCCGAGAACTCAAATATTATATGGTGATGAAGATATGCTTTATAACATTACTCACCTAATAAACTTTATTCTGCCCAAAGTAAGACTCAGACATAATAGATACCTGGTATTAGCTATTTTGGAAGTAGTGTCTCATTTTCGTTTCCTGGGAAGTATGCAAACCGAGACACTACCATTTTGGAAATAGTAAATAAAACATGATTGTAATTATGTATTCGTACCTTACAGGTATATGAACAATATCAAGCACAACGAAATGCTTACACTGGATAGATGTATTACTTTTCTTAATGAAGTGGGTATCCAGACATTGGAGGGTAATGTAGAGGATATGAGTTTTTTACCAGGTTTACTGATTGAAAATGGAACTATTGTTATTGACAAAACCAGATTGCAATATCCCGGGGACCTTCTGCATGAAGCCGGTCATATTGCAGTAGTTCCCTCCGCTGATCGCAAATATTTGATGGGAAAGGATGTTATTAAAAGGAAAGACCGGGAAGCTGAAGAGATTATGGCTATCGCCTGGTCCTATGCTGCATGTATACATTTGGTAATCGATCCTTCGTTTGTTTTTCATGAGGATGGTTATAGAGGAGGTAGTAATTCTATAATTGATAGTTGTCTTAATAATGAATATTTGGGAATGTTTATGTTGCAGAGTGTAGGTATGACTATAGATAAGAATGCTAAGCCAGCAGTTCCGGATAAAAGGGGATATCCTCACATGACAAAATGGTTGAGAGAATGATCCAGGAGCCCCTAGCGTCCTGGATGCAACGAAATCGTGTAATCTACATCAGGTTACTCATGACAATTGGCAGGTATTAATCACATTAAATTGTATTACAAATGAGCCACAAGAAATCAATCTTCAAATAATCTTGCGGCGAGTTGTTGGTCATGATTATAGACATCTTCGAGAAAATGAACAGATCCGTCATCATCTGCCCACGAAGTAAAATAGGTTATAAACACCGGCCATTTTTTATTCAATTTTATCCATTTTTCATCTTTACGGATCATTAGTTTTTTAATTGCAGCATCTGTCCAAACAGTGTCTTGCTCCAGTAAATATTTTGCCAGTAAAAACGGACTTTCTAATCTGATACAACCATGACTGAAAGCGCGTCTGTTTTTTGAAAATAACGATTGGGCTGGGGTATCATGAAAATAAATATTGTAATTATTAGGAAACAGAAATTTCACCCTGCCGAGAGCATTGTTAGGTCCGGGCCTTTGCCTTACAATGGGTAAGTTTCCATTATATCCAGTAATTTCCATGTTATTTCGGCGTAAATAGTGTCTGTTACGCTTCAAGGCAGGAACTATTTCTTTACGCACAATACTATGATTAATTTCGAACCACTGAACCCAATGTCATCCTCGAGCTGATAAGTTAAAAAACTAAGGCTCTACCCTAGTTTCTGTGTTTGACATATGGAGCCTTATTTTTATATTTAGGCATGTTCAACTTCTTTAGAAAAAAAACAGGCCAGACGTACATCCACTGGCAGCATTAGACTCCTATGCAAATAAGGACAAATATTTTGTACGAGTAGCCCGATTTATGGAGCTTGATTTTAATCAATGCACTATTACGGTGATCGATCCACATGAACCGCGGATGATTACAATGGATCCTTGGCCAGAAACAATTTTCCTAAATGCGACAGGAGAACGTACGATAAAACAATATATTGAAGATACGGCTGAAGACTATAAGGGCAACATTCCATCTAACCTCGATAGTTATATCATCAGCGAATTAGAGAAACTTGTGTTCGAGTATAAGATTATTGAATTGACGGATGTACCGAATGCTCTTAAAAGTCCATTTGAGAAGGCAATGCCGGCAGGTAATAAATAACGTTGATTATGTGAGTCTGTTTACCAATTGTCCTGAGCAACAGTAAAGTCATATTCAATTCAAACTTTGTTCATTAGCACTTAATCGAACCAGGTTTGAATTGAATATGAGATACTTATGAAATAGTGTCAAATAGCTTAAAATGCAAGACCCGCTCTTAGAGCGGGTCTTGCATTTTAAGTGCCCAGTAATGGAACGATTTCGATTGCGCTGTGCAAAGTCCGTGAGGTGGGGATTTTTTTTAGATGAAACACCTCGAAATTACCCGACAGGTAGCCAATCCTGTCCGACAAGGTC
>NZ_PYGK01000008.1 GCF_003014595.1 Chitinophaga ginsengisoli
TCCACTAATGCGAAATAGCCGTCCTGTATGGGTCCTTTCATCCTAACGCAAAATTAGAAAAATTCGTCTCGCTTCACAACTTTTGGCCTTGATCCTAGAGGATGACGTTTGGTGCCGTGGTTCGAAATTTATTATCTGAAAAAATCAGCTTTTCTGCGAAAGAGGAGAGTTATATGTTACCGTTAGATGCTTAACGCAACCATGCAATATCACTTAGAAAATTGGCAGGTAGTGTAGTTTACTATAATTAATACCTCTCGCTAACTTTTGGTGAAGAACAATAATAACCGGAATTTTCCCCTCGGACCTTTATTACGGGATTATCTAAATTCGCTGCAGCAACCAGTAGCAAAAGGCTAATGGAACTTTATCATAATAGGGCGATAATACTAAAAAAATTAGTATATTAATACCTGATAACTGAAAGTTTTCATAATGACTGAGCTTTATAGCGGTTATACAGGTATTTATATTTATATGTATATCTAAATTAGACCATTAAAAGATGGCCTAATTTAGATATTGTTGATCTATTATTAGTCGCCAAACAAAACTTAAACCGCTATACTGACCCCCAAACTAACATTATGACGATTGACTTCCAAAAGGCTTTCAAATTCGACCTTGATACTAACCGCGTATTAGAAGTACCTACACCTGAAGGAGAAACTGATTTCGGTGAATACATCGGCGGATTAATTATAGACGTTGTAGCAGATGCCCGTAGTAAAAAATATTTGTTCCCTGCTGATGAGACTACAACTATGGCTGATATGGCAAAAATTCTCGCAGACGATCACAGTGACGTAGCTGCCAGAAGATTTGCCCGTCGCCTTATGACTGCAGAGGCAAGAGTACAAGGGCGCATAGAACATTTGAATAAAGAAGTACAAAGAGGTATGATGATACAGGCAGTGGTAACTATGGGAGAGCTACGTTATTTTCTGATCATCAAAGCAGAACATTTTGACTTCATTGACGAGAGTAGTACGCTCAAATCCACCGGCCTTCCGATAAAAAAGAAGATATTTAAAGCCTTTTGCGCTCACCTAGGTGAAGATGACGCACCAACCCATGCCAAGGTAAGTGACTATCGCACCGTAATATCAACCTATTGGTGGCAAGATTTTTTAGAGTTAAAAGAAGAATATACAGATGAATATAACACGATAAAAAGTTTTGAGGCGCTAGAACGCAAGATTTTTAATCCAATGAAAGAAAAACATCCAAGGGATTACATGTACCTACGTAATGCCACAGTGCAATATTATCGTTCTAAAGAAGAATTCGTACTTGAAGATTATGTACAAAGTATAATAGCACCTTATATTCCGGAGGATGAAACACTTGAAATGGATAAGGTAGCCGACAGAGTCCGTGCTTTACCGGAAAAACAAGAATTTGATGGTCGCTTCCGGGTGATCACCAACAAGATAAAGAAACGAATTATTAAGCATCTACCTCTTACTCCACAGCTGGAACTGGTGATAAAAGAAAATATCAATTGGGATCGTACAGTAAAGTCGGTAGTAGTAGATAACCTAAAACATATTCTTATTAGAACCGATGCCGGTTATGACCATTTTAAACCATCGTAAATTGTGTTAGTACTATCCAATTTATTACCCCTATTCTTTGAACATCATCAAGTAAATGAGATCAAAGAAACTGTTGAGCTACTTGAGCTCAAGTCAATATGCAAGAATCCTAAGAATAACGTGGTAAATACATTATCCACTTTTTTTCAACATCTATACACGGATCACTGGCAGGTGGCAATTGAAGATGGAGATGACCCTTTTACCTTTGATAATTGGGTAGAAGATCTATCTTCCTTCCTTGAACGCTGGGAACACTTGTTGAATAACTATGATGAAGAGGATGAATGCAAGGTGACTGTTACTGTGCATAAAGCGGTTCATGATATTAACATGACCTTTGTTTATGATCATGACGCTTTCATGCATTACCTGACGCAGATTAAAGCGATCGATTTTATTGGTGTCTTTTCCCGGCATCTGATAAAATGTAAGGGAATGGCCATTTTTGTAGTAGCGAGCTTATCAAAACGCGCAGGATCCAATACCGTACATTTTTTAGAAAACATTCCGCCAATTGGCACCAAACCTAGTTCAGACGTTGATCATACAAAAACATGGGAGCGACTCAAAAGCGTTTGTCAGTTCTCTGGAGTTGAAGACTCTATTTTACTGCCATCTGACTTAAAGCTGGAATCGAAGGGTGCCTTGCCACCAAAATTGATCGAAAAATTTGAAAAGTGTGCCCTAGTATTATTACTATCCATTGTGGCTGATTTTATGACCATCCGGGAAAATAAGCTGATTGGTAAGCTGAATGGGTATAAAACATTCAATCTAGACTTTGACATTCCCCAATTAAGTACTGCCTCAATTGACACATACTATAAAATTTATTTATGGTTGCTTACAGGTGGCAACCTCCAGGATAAAATTGGCATTGTACGTAATCTAATCTCACTAAATGTTGATTCTAATGATCTCTATACCCTACCCGATGCGGTCTATCATTCTATACTTTCCGGATTTAAGGTTTATGAGCGCCAAAACATCAAACAGTATATCGAATTACGTAATAAGATGTACGATCAATTAATGGGATTCAATGAGAAAGCCGGCAAGATCGTGGAGACTTTCGCTAACAGCTTTCAAAAATCTGCATTGGCAGTGGTTTCGTTGTACGCTTCTATGATTGTTGTCCGTGTGTTATCTGCCAAAGATGTAAAAGGCGCCTTCACATTGGAGGCTACAATGTTATCCCTTGCATTTCTACTAATATCTTTTGTGTATTTTTTTATTAGTCGTTGGGAAGTCCGGCAGCAGCGTCTGCGATATACAGAAAGTTATAACAATATGAAATGCCGTAATGAGGATCTACTTACTAAAGAAGACATTACAAAAATATTAAATAATGACCGTGACTACAAAGCGGACTTGGCGTTAATCGATGGCAAATTACAGGAGTATTCCGTCCTGTGGTTGCTGCTACTAGCCATATTAGCAACAATTACACTGCTTTTATTTCACCTAAATCAGAGAGATATTTACACACCTACCCTTTGAAATGAAAACGATGCGCAAATATAATTATTTATTCTCCGGCGTATTGGCTTTTATAGAAGTCTTATTGCTTACAGCATTGCTAAAAAAAGACTTATCATGGTCATGGTCTCCTATTAGTATACCGATTACAGGGTTTATTGTTACACTGATTTGGGCGGCACAACTGTACTTTGTTGTCCGAGCCAAAGCCCCACAAGCTGTCGGAAACCTCGCTGTGGATTTTACCCAACGTCCAAGTGTCTTTGTAAGCGTGATCTGCTGTATCGGATTTCTATTCTTATGGCTGTTATTTGCTATCATTGTCTTCACATCTCGTCCCCAACAATACCAGACCTCCCAACAGGTAAATGATTATTTTGAGAAAATCCGTGATGATCATGTTATACTGACAGCATTTTTAACAGCCATGCCCAAAGGCGGAGATCTGCATCATCATTATTCTGGGTCAATATATGGGGAAACCTACTGGAACATGTTAACTGACAGCGATGGTTGGATGAACCCGTACAGCCTCGAGGTAGACACTGTAGGTGCACGACACAAGCCTCCATGGAAGCATTTTAATGCGCTACGCTCAGAGATGTGGTTCGACTCTCTTAAACAGGCTTTTTTGCGTAAAGTGTCTGTCAAAAACTATGATGAATTGATCGGTCCAACTGATCAGCACTTCTTCTCGACCTTTGCCAGACTTACTGCTGTGGAAAGTTATGATATGCAAAAGTGTTTGCAGGAACTCAAAAAACGAGCCGTTGCTGAAAATGTACATTATATTGAAACTATGCTGGGATCTCCAGATACCGCTATACAACTGTCTACGGGACCGGCTTGGGAACAGTCAATGACTGGAGCCCTGTTATCTGATAGCACATCGGTATTGGATACACTCAATAAGGTATATGCTGCTCTTATAACAGCGGGCGTCACTAATACTGCTACAAAATTCTGTCACAAGCTAGACCTGCTCCATCAAAAGGCAACTATTGACGATAGCGCATTCATGATGCGTTATCAGTTGCATGCCAACAGGAGTGCACCGCCACTTAGTGTATATAGAAAGCTTTTAATCGCCTTTCACTCAGCCAGCTTAGACTCACTGGTTGTAGGGGTTAATCTGGTTTCACCGGAAGATGGGGAAGTGTCAATGCGGGACTATAGCCTGCATATGTTAATGTTTGCTCACCTACACCGGCACTATCCTAATATCAAATATGCGCTACATGCCGGTGAGCTGGCATCAGGAATGGTACAACCGGAGCTGCTACGTTACCACATCCGACAGGCAATCTTTGTGGCAGGTGCGCAACGCATTGGCCATGGTGTCGATATCGCTCATGAGGCACATTGTGTTGAGCTACTGAATACAATGAGTAAACGTAAAATACCGGTGGAAATCAACTTAAGCAGTAATGAATTCATCTTGCATGTAAAAAATGAGAAACATCCTATCATGTTGTATCACTCGCACAAGGTGCCGATTATTATCAGTACTGATGATGCAGGAGTGCTACGTACTGATTTGACGCAGCAATATATCTTATTGGCTACTAGGTATCCCTCCCTGCCTTATATTGAAATCAAAAAAATCGTTAGAAACAGTATTGCATTTAGCTTTTTACAACCTAATCTGAAGCGTCAGAAGCTCCAACAACTGGATAAGGCTCTAAGCGAATTTGAAAATGATGTGCTGCGAAATAATCAGGCTTCTGAAAGCAGCATTAAGTAATGATATCAACGACTTATTAGGTGATTCACAATGTCTATAACGAACATTTAAGACTCCTCTACGATCGGTGGGTATTTTTAACAATATGTCCTTGCCAGTTTTACTGAAACACGAATAATTTACTGATAATCAAACATATTTGGTTCGACCCCTACCGCTACTGGGCACGTAAATGGCAAACGCCGGAGATTATGTCTTCGGCGTTTTTGTTTTTAATATAATCCCACTACATATAAAGGAGGATCAAGTTGAATTCGGATCAAGTTGAAAACCCATTTGCTGGTCGTAGTCTCTCACAACATCTTCCATAAATTCTCTCATGCTCCTAAAGAACTGTTGTTCCCTTTCATTTGATACAATGTGGTGGTTCACGATATCCCTTTGAAGAATTTCCTGCCTTTTACTTATACTGCCTTTATAGACCCAATTTTCAGGACTGTGATTTGATGGCATCAACAACTCAAAATAATTTGACGGATATTCGAATTGGGCTGTGATATGAGTACCGGCATTTAAATAATGTAAGCAGGAATCTGTTCCTACCGTACTAAGCAAGTATTCTCCCTGGCCTATATCAGCCGCAATTCCACCGTCGAACTGAACACCAATACCTCCGGAAACAACACTTTTTATAACTGTTCTTATACTGCTGCTTTTTGCTTGTAGTATTGTTTTTTCGCGTACAAAAAAAATGATAGATCTTATCGTACAAGCGTTAAAAGAATAATCCTGATACAAGATATCTAAACTCGGCGTTGTGAAAAAAAGAGGAGGCCGTGTCGAGAAAGTATGAATGAAATTACAATACTGCAATGGGATTACATTGACTCCTCTTAAAATATCTAGTGAATCATTAACTATATAGAACCTCATTAAAAAAAATTTTAAAGGCAAGCGAGTGAACATGAAGTTCTTTATTCCTACTGAAATAGCATATCAGTGGCTTTATACTTAGCTACTTTACACTTTTTAAATGAAGTTCTGATCCTACATAATAATATCGAAGGGCTGAGGTTTTCTCCAAAGCCTTCAAAAATATGTCAAGGGGTTTCTTTTTATTAATACTTCCGGTAAATGTGGCGGCAGCCAACTCATTATCATCTATTACAATTTTCGAGACATCGAACCACCTGGGAATCACATCAGCAATTTCACGCATCGAAGAATGATTAAAGAAAAATATACCATCCATCCAGGAAAGCGTCATTTTGGGTTCAAATGTCCTTGTAACTGCCGGATGGTTCAGAGTACTCACTACCTCAAACCCTGGTTTAGCTATTATTTCCTCATTCTTCCTATTGATAATTATACTACCTGACACCAACGAGGCTATCATTATACCTGGTTTGTATGTATTTATATTAAAATTGGTTCCTAATACTTTAATATCCCCCATCTCTGTATGAACAATAAAAGGCCTATTAGGATCTGTTTTAACTGTAATGTATGCCTCCCCATCAACATAAATCTCTCTGGCGGTTTCGGGGAAGTTGAAAGGAAACTTGAGAGTTGTAGAAGAATTTAGATGAATAGAGGAGCCGTCTGAAAGAACCAAGGTATAGTCCAATTTAGAAGGTACAAATAAGTCGTTTAAACGATAATCGTTATTTTTCCTTGAATTAAAAGTCAAAGTATGACTACTATCGTTTATAGCGATACCATCACGCTCAATTTTCTTACCGTTATTACTACCAAGTAAATAGACGATACCGTCTGCAGCTTTCAGTTTAATAGAATTTGAAAATTTGATGCTTTCATTGTTGTCTAACTTCGCACCAAAGTCACTTTTTCTCAATAAAAAAAATAACGGCGCTGTAATTAGTAAGATAATGGAAGCTGCAACCAGATAACGGAAATTCCTCCGTCGGTTCAAATGCGACTGCTTCCTTTGATTAAACATAACTAATGCTGCTGAAACATCTCGCTTCGGTGGATTTTTGGGAAGCAACCCGCTTTCTATTCTTGCTATATGCCTATCGTACATTAACCGGATTTCAGGGTTCCCACTAACAAGGGTTCGCAGCTCAACCTTTTCTTGTTCAGTAATTTCATTTACATACTCTTTTGTAAAAAGTATCTCAGCGTGTATTTTCAAAGCCTCGTCCATTCTCCGAATGTGGTTACAATGAGTGATATGTACATTTTATTCTATAACTGGCTATATTCTCTGCGAAGTTTAAATATTGCCCTCTCCAGGTGTTTTTTGAAACTGCTCAAAGCAATACGCATTGTCGATGCTCCTTCCCGATAGGTTTTCTCCTGCATATATACGCTATCCAGGGCTTGCCTTTGTTGATCTGTAAGTTTAGATATAGCCATTGATAATCTACGGGAGTAGAAGGCTTCGTCCATCTGGTGCTTAAATGAGTCTTCTGTTTGGTAAGCAAGGGAATCTTTAGAAAGATTATCCTGAAATTTTTTTTGACTTTTATGCCTACGTAAATAATCTATACAATTATGCTTGAGTACGACGAAAAGGATTCGATCTAGATTATTGTCTTCCGGTTGAATATACAATTTTTTCTCCCATACCTCCATGAAGGTATCCTGGACCATATCCTCTGCGACATGATCAAGAAGTACCAATTCAAGAGCTCTATAGTAGAGTCTATTGTAATACCTTTCGAAAAAAAGCTCGTAGGCACTATTATGCCCCTCAATAAGGGCTTTAACTATGAAGTCAGAATCACACGACATATAAGAGCTAAAATTAACAAAAAAAAAAGATTTCGTAATATAATTTTTAGCATAAACACCCATGGTTCCCAATGCTTAATAATTCAGCATTTTTTCAAATACTGATCAGCTCTATATAAAAACATGATAAACAAAATGCGATTGGTATGCAGTCATGTTAAATCTAACTGCTGGTGGAGATCTTTAAGGTTAATTTTATGTAAATTCATCATAGATACTGGAGCCCTCGCTCGTTTTGCTAACCTAATAAATTTAGAAAATGCGCCTTGTTGTTGAGCCCTATGCGCTGCTTGAAGAGAGCGCCCACCCACCTGTACCTGGACGAATAAGAAGAAGCAGTAAGCGTTTGCCAGTTACGGAATATGCAAAGTACTCATCTGGAACTATAATTACTCAAAAACTACTTAACAATTTTTGCTCCATATATCTTTATAGCATCGATGCGAAACAAACAATGCACCTGATTATTAAGTCCATGGAACCGAAGGTTGTATTGCAAATCTTGTTAGAGGCCAATAACACGATTGAGATTAATGAGAGGTTATACGAGGGAATAAAGCGATTAACGGCAACACTCATTATAGTTCCAAAGGGAACTACGCGGTTAAGAGTCAAAAAAGATAAAGTGAAATTAATCTACATTGAACTGGGATTTGATCTATTGAATGAGCTCTCTGCGGAGGCAGAGATATTTCAAAGAGCACTGAACAAGCTACTATATTCTAATGAAATACTCTTTGATGTGATTGCGACGGAATATCTGGAGGATTTACTTATATACAACTTTGAGCAAGCAATCGAATATAATTATACACATGGAAACAGAAATATCACATTTAAATCAATAATTTATTCTTTTTTATCGCATTTTCTGCAAAGTAGGCAAGATAAGTCAGAGTTAAACGCATCATTGCCAGATATTCCTCATAGAGAAAAAATAATGAACATACGAGATACTATAAGATCACATCCTAATTTGCAAACATGCCGACTTGAGAATCTGTCGAAAGAATTTCTATTAAGTAAACAAATGATTGGCCAACTTTTTTACCAGTTATTTAATATACACATCTCTGAATTTTTATCCAGTCAAATAATGGAAAAAGCAGTTTTAATGCTAACCACTACTTCGATTCCTATTAAAGAAATCGCAGCAGAACTCGGCTATTCTGCAAGCTCCAATTTTGTCCGGGCCTTCTATGAAATACATAATGAATATCCAGCAGATGTTAGATTAAACGGAAAAATAGGAAACAGGAAAACTAAAAAAAATAACTAAATGATAATTGAAAAATTTCAAATGATAGCTGATTTTAAATTTAATTTCTGAAATTTGGCGTGTAACAACTTATGAAAATGTCTATGCATTTATTAGTATACCCTGAATAAAATTTCGTATACACAGCTATATACTTTCCGCTTACTTGAATTATAAATTGGCAGTTAACCAGTAGATATCAATTGAAGATAATCAGATACCCCCTTTGTCTAATAGAATATATTAGCTGAAGCTACTAAGGCTATAGGAGAGTTGTTAGTACTCTTTTATATCCATTCAAAATTACAATACCCATATACTTCTTTTTATGAATAAGAAACTCCTTTTTAATGTTGCCACACAACTATTAATACTTCTATTTACTTATACGGGAATCAGTAAGCTGCTTGTATATAGTACATTCAAGATGCAGTTAGAGCGGCAACCTTTGACATCAAACTTTGCTATATCATTAGCAATTATTTTACCAATTGCTGAGTTATTGATTGCGCTATTTTTATTAACAAATCGTATGAAAAGATTTGGGATTTACGGTTCCCTTGGTTTGATGCTGATGTTTACCCTTTATGTAGCCTACATGGTAATATTTGTTCCTCATAGCCAATTACCATGCTCTTGCGGAGGTATTATAAAAGAAATGAACTGGACGCAACATTTGTATTTTAATATTTTGTTTACGATCATAGCCCTATTAGGTCTGTGGACATATAATAAAACATCAATTGCCAAATATTGAACCCGTACACAAACTACAAAATATGCAAACAAGACTTTTGATAATTCTAATATTGCTCATCTCTTGCAATAGCACCGCAACGAATACAAACGAAATTCCAGATTTTAATATACTGCTGACTGATAGCTCCAATTTTAAAACAAGCTCCATTCCACAAGGGAATCCAGTAGCCTTTGTTTTTTTTCATCCTGAGTGTGATGAATGCCAAAACGAAACACGGGACATTATAAATAACATTGATAAATTAAAAAAAATAAATTTTTACTTTATAAGTGTCGCATCCTTTAAGGATATCAAAAGCTTTAAAGAGCAATTTGGTTTGACAAAGTATTCCAACATAGTGGTGGGAAAGGATAACATGTTTTCGTTCCCCAAATTTTTCGAGGACGCAAACAAGATTCCGTTTATCGCGATCTTTAATCGGGAAAGGAAGCTGAAGTTAATTTTAAAGGGAGGATTTAATGCCGATGAGGTTTTAGAGGAATTAAAGAAGTAGAGATAAAATTCTAAACCGATATATTAAATGAATATGAATCCAGGAAACGTGAATATGCCTGTTCAATCAGAAAATAATTATTCAATGAACGGTGACTATTCAGACGTTTTGATGAAAAATAGCTTTATTTATTCTGAGCATAAAAATTATTACCTGGTTGGCGAAGTTCCGAAAACGTATGGCTGGGTAATTTATCTATCGATTATCCGATCCGATATCCATATGGTATTAAGCTTAGTATTACCGGTATTAAAATCGCAGGAGATTTCTTTTGCAATTGTCAAAGACCGGAATATAGCCAAATATATTCTCGATGGAAATTTAGGATATAGCAACCTCGCCAAAATTCTACAGATATATCCAGGTTGCAGTAAACAGGCTTTAGAATTGGCAAAAATTCTGATTTCCCTGACATCAAACTTTAGAGGTCCGGTAATACCAACAGCGGCACATCTGGGACATCTTGTGTATACAGCTTACGAAGACCCAAATGAGTTCACACTTGACACAGCGTTCAATAATCCAAATAAAAAGTCGTCGGGCAGCTTTGACAGTGTATTAAGGAAAAATCATGATAACACTAAAAAATCCGGTAAAACAGACTGGCCATTTAGAGAAATAACAGAACCCGTTTACAATTTTCTTCCAAAACTGCTGAATAAAAGGTATAAGCCCTTATTCATTTTGAAAGCCGATGCAAAAGGTCAGGTTCTAAAGGGAATTTATATGAAGGGGCTATTTAATGTCAAAAGTTGCATACTTAAAGAGGGGAAAAAGGACATGTGGACTGATGAGCAAGGTAGAGATATGGAGGACCGCCTCAAATGGCAATACCAACTAAGTATGGATCTGCATAGCCACATTCCATTACCCAAAATCATTGATCACTTCCGGGAGAATAATGCCAGTTACTTAGTAATGGAATTTGTTAAGGGACAACCGCTGGAGGATGTGATTTTAGAGCGCCATGATATGAGCACCTGGTCTGATATGCCCAATGAAACGAAAATAGCCTTACTAAATCTCTATTTGTCGATAACTAACGTAATTCAAATATTGCACAAAAAAGGATATGTACATCGTGACATAACACCCAATAATTTCCTAGTACAAAAAAAGGGGCAAATTTATTTGATCGATATGGAACTAGCATATTGTATAAGGGAATCCACAGGATTACCACCGTTTAAATTGGGAACTGTTGGGTACATGTCGGAAGAACAAAGTTTGCAAAAGGAGCCCACGTATGCAGAAGATAGCTATGCACTTGGTGCACTCCTTGCTTTTTTATGTACAGGGCTCCCCCCGGTTAAATTCGATATAAGGACTAAGTATCTATCTTCTAATCTTTTTTATTTAATAAATGACATACAAATCTGTGAGATTATTAGTAGGTGTTTAACTGACGATGCAAATGAAAGGCCAAATGTCCTTGAAATAACGCAAAGTGTCTCTCGATTAGCTAAGTCCTTAAAAAACAAAAGCGAACTGAATGAAAGAGAAATTGAGTCACAAGTGTCTTCAGAACTAAATAATTATCCCTCTATTGAAGAAACAATACAGTGTTCAGTTGATGGACTAGTTCACCCATTTCTTATCACGGACAGCAATATATGGTTTACATTGCTTTCAAGTGATCCGTTAATTGGTAATAATCAAATGGAGACAGCCTTATTAACAGGTTGCAAACAGGGTATTAGTGGAATTATATATTTGCTGTCCATCGCAAAGATGAATGGATTTGATGTAAGTAAGTGCTTAGTTAGCTATCAGAATAGCTGGGCACATGTACAAAAAGTAATTACTGATGCACCTGAGGGAGAACATTTAGGATTATTTGAAGGAATGGCAGGTATCGCTGTAGCAATAGCCTATGGCGTACGAGCTGAGTTGCTGCCAGCTGACCCAATTATTCTTAATTTGCTAACTAGATGTTTTGAAAATAATTCAAATTTAATTTCGATTGATTCTGGCTTGGCTGGTCAGGGAATAGCGTTAATTCAATGTCAAGGTAGTTTACCAAACGAGTTTATTGACCGAAAATTATTCGAATATATAAATATAATATTGGGCAAGCAATTAACGAATGGTGCCTGGAATATACCGAGCAACATTCGATCTCAGGGAACTGATTTAGGATTTGCATCAGGTATTCCCGGAGTTTTATACTTTCTGTTAATTGCTGTTAATAGATTTCCAAATGACAATAGAATAAAAGATGCCGTAATAAAAGGGATGAAATGGTTGACCAGAAATGCTAAGAGAAAAGGAAATGCCTATTTGTGGACAACATCAATTAATAGTAAAAATCTAGATTTGGTGTCTTTTGAAAAGGGCGTACCTGGCATCATATTTTTATATATCAAGGCATTTCAAGTGCTGAATGATCCTAATTACAAATCCATTGCAATAAGTTCTTTAGACATTTTGCCTGGTAGAATCATACATGTAAACTTCTCTGTATTAGATGGACTTTCCGGACTTGGACATCTTTATTTAGAAGCTTCTAAAGTATTTAAAAACACAGAATGGATAGCCAGGGCCGACTGGATAGTTGAGCTTTTTAAGCGCACTTGCATTCACCACAGAAGTGGTTCAGGTTACTGGGCGATGGATGCACATCCTGAAGCCGTTTCCAACTTAATGTATGGTGCATGTGGAATTATACATTTTTTGATACGCAGACTCAACATAGAAAAAATCAATTACCCTTTATTACCGCTATAGTCTCCCATCAAAACTGAAACGCGTGAAAAATAAATTGCTTTACTATAATGGGCTTTCATTCATTCTTGCTATTGTAGCGGCAACAATCAATATTAGAGCGCGAAGGCCTGCTGCACCGAATGCAAGAGTGTGGACTTATAATAATTTAACATGTACACTATTTACCACCACATGTGGTGGACATGGAGGCGGAAGACCTGCAACAACTGGAACAGCTCACCATAGAATTCTTTATACTATCAATAGCCTTTGTATCAATATAAAGCCATGCTAATTTTTTAAAACTATGTAAAGATTATATGCATATTAAATCTCGTTGCCGACACCGGCAAGGCAACCAGGGGAAACCGAAAACCTGAGGAAAGAGTAGGTTCTTTTTTAATTGTTAAAAGTTTTCGCTGTTTTTTGGATTAAAAGACAGCATTATTATGAAAAATTCATCTGTAATCTTTGGCGTTTCTTCTCTCGTTTTAGGTGTAGTTGGCGCAATATCAACCATGGGCCATAATAAGTTTACCGCTAATGCTCGCATTATTACTAAACTTCACAACTTGCAATGTACATTGTTTACAACTACCTGCGGAAACGGCACTGGTGTTTGTACTACTCTTACACATCGCACTGTTTTCACACTAAACAGCCTAGACTGTTCAAAGGTACATCCTAAGTCCTAGATTCAATTAACACTTTTATGATTTAAAGAGGCGCCCCGGAAATCCAGGGCACCTCTTTCTGCGATATTTTTCAGCGCTTTTGGCGCAAATCGAATATTTGAATCCATTGATTGCCATTCTACCTGTGGTGAGAATTTTTCATAAAGTGAATCTTGCGATCTCCAATAAGGATATCGCAAGATGAAAGCATAGATATATATAAAATTCAAATCGACACTTAATAGTTAAAATTTCCCATATTTATCAAGTCTCATACGCGAGTAGGTTCTTTTTTTTATTGTTAAAAGTTTTCGCTGTTTTTGGATTAAAAAGCAGCATTGCTATGAAAAATTCATCTGTAATCTTTGCCGTTTCTTCTCTCGTTTTAGGTGTAGTTGGCGCAATATCAACCATGGGCCATAATAAGTTTGTCGCTAATGCTCGCGTTAAGACTGCACTTCACCTAATAAAATGTACATTGTTTACAACTACATGCGGAAACGGGCCAGGTATTTGTACAACTGGTACAGCTTTACACCGCATCGTTTATACAATAAACAGCCTAAACTGTACAAACATACATGGTAGATTCAATTAACCTTTTTCGGTTTGTCGGTGATTGTTAAAAGAGATCTATATAAAAATAAATCTCGTTGTCGACACCGACAAGGCAACCAGGGGAAACCGAAAACCTGAGGAAAGAGTAGGTTCTTTTTTAATTGTTAAAAGTTTTTGCTGTTTTTGGGATTAAAAAGCAGCACTGCTATGAAAAATTCATCTGTAATCTTTGGCGTTTCTTCTCTCGTTTTAGGCATAGTTGGCGCAATATCAACCATGGGCCATAATAAGTTTGTCGCTAATTCTCGCGTTAAAACTGCACTTCACCTATTACAATGTACATTGTTTACGACTTGGTGCGGAAACAGGACTGGTCTTTGTACTACTGGTACAGCTTTACACCGCACCGTTTATACAATAAATAGCCTAAACTGTGAAGCCATACATCCTAGAATCGATTAACGCTTTTATGAATTAAAGAGGCGCCTCAGAAACCCAAGGCGCCTCTTTCCGCGTTTTTGACGCGAATCGAATATTGAATAAACAAATTATATTGGTCAGTTAGAGCATTTGACGATTAACACCTCCATCTCTCTTTCGCCCCTTATGAGATCTAGTCCGTGGATATTAAGTTCTTTCTTGACCTGGTTGAAGTCTGTCATTATGCAATCTAATGTTATATCAATATTTCCTGAAATGTCGGTTTCATCAATAATAGGAGTACCGTCATTGGGAAGTAATATGATAAAGTTTTTCATCGGATAATTCCGAACCGTTACTCCAGTAGCAACCTTGCCTGGTGTAACATAATATGCCCCACCTGTAGCTTTAAGTTTTGAAGGTGCATCTTTGGATGCCACAAGTCGCCAATATGGCATTTTCTTTTTTTCAATGTAAGCACTATATCCAAAATAATTCATTAGGTCATTTTGCATTACTCTCATTAGGTATGCTTTATCGCCCTTTTCTTTAGGGGCAATTAGACTGTAGCAATAGAATTTTTCTCCGCCCTTTTCATTTTGACTGGAGTAGGACGGATCAACTGGTTGCCATTCTACCCGTGGTGAGAATTTCCCATAAAGTGAATCTCGAGGTCCCCAATGAGGATATCGCCCGATGAAAGCATACATATATAGAAAATTCAAATCGACACCTAATAGTTCAAATTTCCCATATTTATCAAGTCCTATACGCGAGGGAAAACCCTCTGTCGGTTTGTCGGTGATTGTTAAAAGAGATCTATATAAAATGTGGTCTTCCGCCCCCCCATTCCCGTTTATTAAATAGGGAATTTTACTATCGTATCTACTATGAATTTTATCTTGCTCAGTCTTTCCATAAATTCTTGGAAGAACAGGTGTTCTTCCTTGTAGGAAATCATTTATATCGTCAAAATTTACCCTATAGGTAACTGCTTTAACAATTCCACCAGGATCGACTACGATGATAAATGGAAGTGCTGCAATGTCAAATCGCTCATAGATACTGTCCTCAAATGCACCAGGAAGATTCAATTTCATTTTTTCTCTAAATCTGTCATATATCTTCTCATTTTCTACGTCCGGGGGTGCTACCATTACTATTTGAATCTCATCCGAGAATTTATTCTGAAGACTATCCATTTTAGGTAGGCTTGCTATACAAGTGGTGCAATGTTTATCCCACACATCCAGAATAAGCCATTTTCCTTTAAACGAGTCAATTGGTATGGATCTATGCTTGTAATATTTAATATTCTTAAAATTGAATGTTTCGATTTTCTTTCCTATCTCCGGAAAGCCGTTGTCTGCAAGCACGTGTCCAATTACGCCAAAAAAGCAAAACAGACTAAACATAAATGATAATACCTTATATTTCATCAAAAAATAATTTGAACATTTTATTAAAGAAAAAAAATAAGATAGCCAGCTAGAACAGATTAGTACCCGTTGTTCTGCACTATATTACTACTCTTTACATCACTTGCAGGAATTGGATATAGTTGTTGATAATCATTCCAGACTACTCCTTTCTTCACAGCTATCTTGTTCATAAGTAATTCAAAATCGTCTCTACGCTTTAAATCAAACCACCTGAAACCTTCCGAGAAAAGCTCAATCTGTCTTTCATGTAAAACTGAATTTAATAAGTCTTGTTTTGACATTATGGGCAGATCGGATAATCCAGCCCTCGCTCTTATAACATTTATATCTGCAACCGAATTTGCAAACTCTTCCAGTTGAGCTTCAGCTTCCGCTCTTATGAGATATTGCTCTGCCAATCGCAGCACTATACTGTATTCTGAAATTGAAGCATCGGTAAGTATTTTGTATTTATATGGAAAGCAATAGGTGACATTCGAGGTGTTATCAACGTATTCTCCAACCCAGCTATTCATACGTTTGTCTCCTGGCTCAAAACTGGACAGAAGTAGATAACTTAGTGATACACCGGTCGTCTGATTCGGAGCTGACGTAAGAATATATTTACGTGCTTCGTCTGTATCATATCCCCTACCTGGTGGAGGCATTATTGACCATATTGTCTCCTGACTATTCATCGTGAAAACCGAATTGAGATCTTTGACGATCATAAATGTAATAGAGTTGTCAATAACCTTTGTCGCTTGAATTTTTGCATTTGCATAGTCTTTATTGTGAAGATATACTCGTGCAAGTAAGGCATAGGCAGCCCACTTTGTTGGCCTTACTCTATCCGTGGTTGGATTGTTAGCAGCATTTACAAAGTTGTCACTTAATAAATCTACTGACTCCGTCAAATCGGTAATAATGAACTTGTAAACATCCGCTACATTCGTTTTGGACAGTTTTAAGTTGTTTGAATAGTCTGTTGTTGTAACCACAGGGATCGGACCGTACAAATTTGCTAAATAGAAGTGCATTAATGCTCTAATAAACAGCGCCTCACCACGTAATTGATTTTTTATTTGGTCACTCACGCCAGTTGAGCGCTGAAGGCCTTCAATAACGGCATTCGCCTGGTAAATGAACTGGTATTGTGGATTCCAGGAGAAATTTGACAACAAAGACGCGTCGCTTTCAATCAGGGAATTTCCATAGACATTAATACATGACTGGGTGGTGCTGTAATTTAAAAATTCATCAGATGACATCCCTGTTAACCATGATAAGTCGGAAAGGGATGAAATTTGACCATAGATAGAAGTTAATGCGGCCGTTGCAGTAGAGTTATTTTCAAATACGTTTGTAGTAACTAACTGCGTTTTTGGGGGTGCAACTTCTACTAGTTTTTTACATGCAGTTCCACAAACACAAATAGAATATAGAACAATTAAGTGGAGGTATTTTTGAATCGCCATGGTCAAGGTTTAATGATACATCTGAAGTCATCAGATATTTATGGATAAAGGTTTCTTTCATCATTTTTGATCTATTGAGGGGATCATCCCTATGATAGCTATCCTTAACTGCTATAATTCCAGTTTCACTCCAGCCGATACCGTACGGAGTGTTGGTAGCCGTAGGCCCTGAACTTCAGGATCAAGTCCTTTGTAACCGGTAAACGTTAGGAGGTTTTGTCCCAGAACGAAAACTCTCAGATCCTTCATATGAAGTTTCCTAACCCAATTATTTGAAATAGCGTAAGATATTGATGCATTTTTTAATCTAATGAATGATGCATCAACCATGTTTTGATCACTTTGCCCGTAATAACTTTGAGATGCATAAGTGTTATCCGTGCCTGTTGAGTATTTTTGTACTGATGCGGTCGGGTGATCCAACATCTGGGACCATTGATTCAATACAGCCACCGGCTGGTTTTGGTTATATACTCCGGCCATTTTGAAAAAATTTAAGGAGTTTAACCCTGTCTGTTTAACAAATTGAATATAAAAGTCGATGTGTAGCCCTTTATAACTGATTGTATTCTGCAGTCCACCATAGTATTTTTGATAAACCTGTTTAATTGTCCGGTAATCGTCAGGATATGCAAGTTGATTGTCTTTGTTGATGTCTTCAAACGTATATGTGCCTGTTTTAGTATCAATACCAGTAAAGTGCAAAAGCTTCTGAATGTATAAAGATTGCCCAATGATATATTGATTCTTGTATGTAGAAGATCCTAAATCAGGATATGATATAAGTTTATTTTTAGGAATAGATATATTCACCGTTGAATTCCAGGAAACTTCTTTACTTTTTATATTTACACTACTCACCTCTAACTCGAAACCATTATTCTGCACTACCGCCGGAAGGTTGTACTGAACGGTATTAAACCCTGCGAAATTGGGTAAAGGGTAACCCACAAGCTGATTACTTGTTCGATTCCTGTAATAATCGAAGTTCATTGAAATTCTGTCTTTAAGAAAAGCCATTTCCAAACCAACTTCAATTTTTCTAACGACCTCCCAGCCAAAATAAGGATTTGCAATTTTTGTAGGATATAGTCCTCCAAGCCCTTGATAAGGATATGAAACAGGACTATATGTACTCAAATACTGATAGTCCTGTATTTGATCATTGCCGGTCGTTCCGAAGCTAGCCCTTAGTTTTCCAAAACTGATAAATTGCATTCTATCCTTCATAAAGCTTTCCTGAGAGAAGATCCAACCAGCTCCAATTGCGCCGAAATTACCGAATTGTTTTCCTGGTCCAAATCTGCTACTACCGTCCCTCCTTGCTGTTAGATTTAAAAGATATTTATCATCCCAGGTAAAGTTAATCCTTGTAAAGGCGCCGCAATATTTGTACTGTGTATATGTATAACCGTAGGTCCGTATGGAGCTCGCCGCAGCAATGTTGCCAATAAGCGCATCGGTTGAGAAATCCGAAGCTAGCTGCCCTATCGTGCTTTGCTTATTATTCTGGAGCGTACCACCGACTAAGAAATCTAGCTTGCCTTTTGAAATGTTCCGTATGTAGTTGATTTGTGGCTCAACAATCCAGGTTTTTAAATCGTTGCTACCAAATGAATTGGTTCGTAAAAATGTGAAATCCGAATAAGATGGAAAATATGCGCTGAGAGGCGTCTGATTAGACTGATTCATTTGCAAATGCGTATAGCCCATAGTTGCTTTTGCAGATAAACCAGGTAACAACTCATAGCTGAGCATTAAATTTCCGATTAAATTATCAGTTATAGCACCGGCATGTCTGTTGATTGCGCCGAGCGGATTAGTAAAGGTATTATTCTGCCAATTAAGATTTCCGAAGGAATCATAAAGTTTTGGAGTCGTTGGAGCTAATGTGATACTTTGAGTAAAATCCGTTAATGGGAGGTCACTATTATTGTTAGAATAACTTGCTGACAAGTCTGTTTTAAACCGCTGATCAGGAGAAGTGTGATTTAAGTTTAGATTCACTGATGCTTTTTGGCTGTAATATGACCCTGAATATACCGTAGTTTGTTTATTATATGCCCCCCCAATTAGAAATTGAGTACTTGTGTTTCCACCGGAAATTGATGCATGAGCATTTGTATATTTTGCAGTTCCCCCGATTAAAACTTTTTGCCAGTCTGTATACCTTGTAGTATCCCAGGAACCATTAATATCATAATCTCTCGTTCCTGGCGTTATCCCATCATTGGAAAATGCTTCATGTCTCATCGAAAGATATTCCGGCGTATTGAGCATTTTAATTTTATGGGGTACCTTGCTATACCCTGTTGAAAAATCCACTATAACCTTTTTTTGTCCGGATTTTCCTCGCCTGGTTGTTATAATTATAACACCATTTGCACCCCTTGAGCCGTAAATAGCGGTAGCATCAGCATCCTTTAAAACTTCGATACTCTCGATGTCGGACGTGGCCAGATTATTGAATGGGCTCAATCCACTCGTTGTTCCGAAAAGCACGTCATTGCTGGGTGTGCCAACAGCACCACCACTAAAAAATTTGCTTGTGAGACTTTGCGATGGGTAAGGCACTCCATCTACAATAAATAAAGGACTATTACCATTTGCGATGCTGTTTTGCCCCCGAAGGCGAACGGTAAGAGCACTTCCAGGATTACCACTGGTCTGCGTAATAAATAATCCAGGGATACGCCCCTCGAGAGCCATTAAGGGATCAGACACTGGCTGGTTATCAATCGTTTGACTGTTAATCGAATTTATACTTCCAGTATTAAACCGTCTTGTTGTTTTGCCGTATGCTATCACAACGGCTTCGTCCAATTTATTGTCAGAAATATCGAGCTGCACGTCAACTATCTCAGCCGTTTTAGCTTCAACTTCTCTGGTTGTATATCCAGTGTAACTGACTGTCAGCGTTTGATTGGGTATTACCCCCTTCAAAGTGAACAAGCCTTGTTCATTGGTTGCAGTCCCTTTGCCTGTCCCTTTTATCCTAATAAAAGCACCGTATAATGGCCCACCTTTTTCGTCTGTGACTTTGCCTGAAACGTTGAATCCCATAACGTTTGCGCTATCTATTACAGGAGTAGTTGAGTTTTTATACGCTTTTTTATGCACTGTTATATAATCATCTGTTGATGACCAGGTCAAGTTTTTGTTTTTAAACAAAGTGGAGAGTACGTCCTCAATCGTTGCATTTTGAAAACTAACTTTAATTTTTTCGCCACTATCCAACACCTTATCTGAGAAAAGGATTTGTTTCCCGGTTTTGCTGAAAATAAAATCAAATACTTCTTTAAAAGTGTAAGTGCCAGAGATTGTAACCAGCTTATCAGATGGTAAATCTTTTGATTGGCTATTTGTCGAAAAGTGCATAAAAAGGCACAATAAGATCATAGCACAAAGAGATGTTCTCATTACGAGTCATTTAAAAAGTTAAATAATAATGCAGGTACTGGTTAGTTTTATTCCTTGTCACTTATATAAGCGAACAAGAACAAGTTTTGGCTGACAATCATCATGTAAAAAAATTGTTAACAACGCTATCAAGTTAAGCTATCAAACTAAGATATATCGATACGATATTAAGCTCCCCCTTATTGCCCTCATTCATAAAGGACTGCATAATAATAAATTATATCCACTAAAGAGTTAACTACGTGTTAAGGCGGGGAAATATTTCGGAGAAAGCTAAAAAAGCCCTTTACTAAGGACTCTCAGTTCCTATAGCCGGCTAATCAATATATTGTGCTATAATGGAAAAACAATCGAAGCATATTTTCACTAAATTGAGAGATCAGTTAACCTTCCTATATGAAATAATATGGCTCCGTCTAATTCCTTTCTTTCCACATTGCAAGATAACAGGCGTTACTTTTTGATAACGATACTTGTGACCTTCATTCAGATTACATTATTTAAGTTTTTCTATCCATTTGCAGATTACTTCTCGGACTCATATAGCTATATATATGCGGCCGCAATACATGCTGACGTTAATATCTGGCCCATCGGTTATTCCAAGTTTCTATGGCTGTTTCATAAAGTCAGTATATCCGATACGGCTTTGGTGACAACACAGTACTTCCTGATTATCCTATCGGAACTTTATCTATTCCTTACAATAGTTCATTTTTTCCCGATTAGCAGGTTGATAAAGAATGTAATCTGGAGCTTTTTATTTCTTAACCCACTTCTGCTGTATCTAAGTAATTACATATCAAGCGACGCAATTTTCTTAGGATTGAGCTTAATCTGGATCTCTCAGCTTCTGTGGATAATAAACAGGCCTCAATGGTATCATGTAATTGTTACAGCATTGGTGGTTGCTATTGCCTTTACAATACGTTATAACGCAATGTACTACCCTATTATAACTACGCTAGCTTTATTAATTTCAAAACAGCGGTTATTTGTAAAATTGTCTGGCATCTCACTTCCGTTACTGTTAATTACACTCTTTGTACTATTTACAAAACAAAAAACTCAAGAAATAACAGGAACAAATCAATTCTCAGTTTTTTCCGGATGGCAGTTAGCGAATAACGCACTATATATGTTCCCTCACATTGAAATTCAAAAAAATCCACCTACAGGATGTGAAGAATTTCATTTAGTTGTTGAGAAGTATTTTAAGGAAATACCGATAGAATATAAAGATGTTTCGCCACTTGAAGGAGCATTCTATATTAAATATCCACAGGCACCTCTAAAAAAATACCTGGCAGATCGTGTTGATCAAGATAAGGATACTAGCGGAGGCATCCAGTCCTGGGGCGCAGTAGCACCGATATATTATAAGTATGGGAAGTACATGATTATTCACTACCCTTTCGGCTATTTTAGGTATTTTATTGTCCCAAACTCCTATAACTATTTTCTCCCGCCGTTAGAAAAACTAGAAGAGTATAATTTAGGATCTCTTCATGTTAGTAGTATTGCTCAGCAGTGGTTTGGTTACAGACATTCCAATGTTAAAGTGGCTAGTATAACCATTCAAAAATTAATTCTCTTCCTATTTCCCAGTATTTTTCTTCTTTTAAATGTGCTGTTTTCATTAAATGTAATTTTGTGGTTGAGAAGCAATAGAATTGCTAAGGAAGAAGCAAATTTTAAATCATGCATAATCTTAATTTCGTTTTTTGTCATAATAAATGCTGCTTTTGGTATTCTTGCGTCCCCAATAGTGCTTCGTTATCAGGTTTTTCCAATGATAGTCTTGTTTTCTTTCACAATGTTGTTATCCAATAGATTGGATCAACAAAATGAATAATACAGGTATTAAAATGATAATCGATTAAGTTTTTCTGACTTTAATAAAAAATATTGAGAAATAAAAATCGTTCTTGTGTCAGCCATTTCTCTGGATAACACGCTATAATAGTGAGTTCAAAACTGATCGATTTCCAATGAACATTTTTTTTAGAATTTCCATTTTATTCCTAGTTGCCCTTCCAACGGAGATACAAGCTCAAGGAACATGGTCTATAGAAAAGGCCAATACCTGGAGTGCCCATGGCGGCTGGCTAACCGGTTGTAATTTTATTCCCTCTACCGCAGTTAATCAACTAGAAATGTGGCAGGAGTTAACTTTTGACACAACGACTCTTAACAAAGAGTTAGGGTACGCTGAAAAAATCGGCCTAACTATTATGCGGGTATTTCTTCATCACGTTGCCTGGCAGGAAGATCCCAATGGTTTTGTAGGACGAATGCGTCAATATTTGGCCATTTCGAACCGGCATCACATAAAGACAATGTTTGTCTTTTTTGACGATTGCTGGAATGATTTATATGCTCCGGGAACCCAGCCAGCACTGATCCCAAGTGTACATAACAGTCAATGGCTAAAAGACCCTGGTAGTCGGATTGATGATGTCCCAGCATTGATGGACACGCTTGAAATGTACGTAAAAGAAGTGCTAACTAAATTTAAAGATGATGAACGCGTTGCAATATGGGATTTGTATAACGAACCGGGACACTTCGGTCATAAGGAGAAAAGTTGGCCTCTTCTTAAAAATGTTGTTAGGTGGGCTCGTGAGATCAATCCCTGTCAGCCCATTACTATTGGTGTCTGGAACCAAAGTTTTGATAAATTCAATCAATATCAAATTGCTAATTCTGACATTATTAGTTTTCATAACTACAGAGATACCGTTTCATTAATAGCGGCAATCGACAGTTTAAAAAGATTTGGGCGGCCAGTCATCTGCACGGAATATATGAAGCGCCCTAATGGCAGCCTTTTCAGCACACATTTGCCAATCTTTAAGCGAGAGCATGTGGGAGCGATTAACTGGGGGCTCGTAGCTGGAAAAAGCCAAACAAACTTCCCACAGGGAAATAAAGGTGGAGAACCGGAACCTTCCCTTTGGTATCATGATATATTCCGTCAGGACGGTAGTCCATTCAATAGTAAGGAAACCGATCTGATCAAGGAATTGAATAAACCTGTTGGAACCGACGGAGCATATATCATATACGCCAGAAACCACGGGGTCAGTTATTCATTAATCCACAATCGTGTTACGATAGATTCGTTTAAATTGAAAAACAGAAGGCGGCAACAAATAACAATACTACCTGCTCAATATCCTGTGAATTTCTCCCTCAAATTACACACTAAAGAAGTCAACCAACCGTATCAATATCCCTCCCCCAGCAAGCTTTTAGTGGTTTCCGACATCGAAGGAGAATTTTCCGCATTTGTCAAACTTATGACAGCCTGCAAGGTGATGGACAGTGGATATTCCTGGACATTTGGGCCAGGCCACTTAGTCATCTGTGGGGATTTGTTTGATAGGGGTAACGATGTGACTGCATATCTATGGTTATTATATCGCCTGGAAAAACAGGCACAAAAAGCGGGAGGATACGTGCATGTAATTCTGGGAAACCATGACATTATGAACTTGTCAGGAGATTACCGATATGTAGACTGCAAGTACTTCACTGTTGCTCGTACCCTACAAATTCCTTATAAGGAACTTTACGCTGCTAATACCGAACTTGGCAGGTGGCTGCGATCAAAGAATATAGTAGAAAAGATCGGGGACATATTGTTTATGCATGCTGGGATTTCCCAGGAGGTCAATAGCAAAAAGATGAGCCTTGAAGCCATCAACAACTTGTGCAGACCCTTTTATGACCAACCTCGCCAGGCTATTCCCGATTCTCTGCAAATATTTTTCGGTCCCCAAAGCCCCTTTTGGTACAGGGGTTATTTTACAGGGAATATTCCGGAATCACAAATTGATGAAACACTTGCATTATACGGCTGCAGACAGGTCGTAGTAGGTCATACCATAGTAGATAATATACAAAAGCTATACAAGGGCAGGGTAGTTGGAGTCGATGTCAACCACCATCAAGGCAACCATCAAGCACTACTCATTGAAAATGGCCAATATTTCAGGCTGAATGACCTGGGAGAAAGGGAAACACTATAACACAAGAATCTTCATTGATACATAAGTTTCAATGAAAAAAACGCCCCGGTTAACCGGGGCGCCAATTCACGTTTCTACGAAATCGTGGATTCCTTTTTGGTTGTATTACTAGGCAAATCCGTCGCAGTAACAACCACGCGAGTACCCGTGAGTGCCGCATTAGCAGCAGTTACCGTATACATCCAGAAACGTCTGTCTCTTGTATTGATGACAGCATCTCCCTGATCCAATACAGTGCCAGCCTGCGAGAAGATGACAACTTTTACCGATGCCGGGGTAATGACGTCTCTTGCCTTGACAGCGATCAGGTCACCTACAGTTCCTTTATAGCCACTGATGTCTACACCATCAATGACAGGGGGATTCATTGCATCCCTCAAGGCTACGTTATATGCGGTCTGACCACCTTTTGCAGCGTAATGATTCGGTCCTCGGCATTGAGGAACTAATCGCCGGGGGCATTACCTTTGCATCGGTTATCCTTTCTTCTTCCAGTTGTGAGGTAATAAATTGATCAGCTGATTAGCAGGGCAGTCATGCAGACGATCATAGATATCGCAGAGGTATGTAAACGGATCTATTTCATTAAGATAGCCCAGCCTTTAAAATGCGCTCAACAGTATGATAGCCGGCTTTATGATATTCCAGTGCCCGATGACAGGCTTGTTCAAGGCGCTGTATGGTATAATCCTTTCCCAAGGCTAGTATACCCTGACATTGCTTATAAGCGATTTCCGGATAGCTATACTGACCTAATAACCTTTGGATATAGAGACGCGTATTATTCCCGGCCAAAGCTGCTTTATCCTCAAAAAACTGAGGACTCCAGCCATTATAAACCTGATGAGTAGAGGGCATATGATCGCTGACGGTGGTATAGTGTCCAGGTGTAAAACAACGACGATGACTGGCTATGCGGGTATGATTATAGAAGATCTCTACTGCCACCTGATTATATTGTACTTCCACATGTAATCCCTGATAACGATAGGGTACGCTATAGTAGTTACGACTCTCACTTAAATAGATATAACTTGTTTTCTGCACCTTGGCTCGTCTGTATTGCCTTAGATGGTAGCGCCCCTGTGGTAGCGGTTGCAACCATTCTTTTTCAGTATCAATAAATTGTTGTCGACGAGTAGTACCTCCATGAGCAAACAGGTAGTCATTATAAGTGATCAGCATATTGCTGATCTCAGCATTGAGCTCTTCGAGAGAAAAGAAGGTGTGACGGGATAGCGGATAATAAATACGCTGGTATACCAGCTCCACTGCGCGTTCAACTAATGCCTTATCTTGCGGGTGATACGGGCGGGCAGGGTCTACTGCGCAACCATAGAAAAGTGCAAAATCGGCCAATGTCTTATTGATCAGTGGTGCATATTTATGTGCTTTGCTCACCGCGCTTTTGAGATTGTCTGATACGATGGCCTGAGGAACACCTCCCAGCCACTGCAGGCAGGAAGATAAACAACTGATCAGGTCTTCCCGTTTCTGCGAGTACACTGCCTTTACAAAAGTATATTGGCTACAAGGCAGCACTGCAACGAATACTTCCACCGCTATCAGTTCTCCTGTAGTTTTATCAACATAGGAGAGCTTATCACCACAAAAGTCTACATACAGCTTGTCGCCTGCCTTATGTAATAGTTTTCCTCCTGGCGCGGTTCTTTTATTCCACTGTCGTATATGCCAGCAAAATTGTGTATAACGATAACCATCGGGATGCTTGAGCACGTATTCCTGATGCAATGCTCCAAGTGTACAACCTGGCTTCAGTAATTCCTGTTCAAAGTAGCTGAAGTAGCCTGCCAGTGTCTCATAGCGTTCTTTCTCAGTCTGACTATCCTCTGTAAACAATTCTGCGAGTTCGCCATCTTCTAACTGTAATAAAGCATCCCATGACAGATCCAATGCTTTAAAGCGGGCCATGTAACTGTCTACTGTCTTACGGTTGATCTTAATGTAATCGGCAATCTTGCGATTACTCCAGCCCTTCTGTTTCAGTGAAATTAATGTACGTACTTCCATGACATTGATTCTTTGACCCGCCATATACCTATCGCTTTTTAGGTACAAGACTATTGCAAATCATGGAAAGTGGCCCAATGACCTCCGTTTTACAGATTGGTTATTGATTAACTTGGCCCGATGACCTCCGTTATTAGCGGTTGACAACATTATTTTGGCCCAATAACCTCCGTTTTCGTGTGTAAAACTTAAAAACCGGTTCATTAATCCGTTTTAGGCGGATAGATATTCTTGTTTTTTGGCCCAATATCACCGTTTTGACTGGCCCGCTATGCTCCGTTAAGGGTGGCCCAATGACCTCCGTTTTAGACAACCGGGACGTTTACTGTATTTTCAAAAATAGCTTTATACAGTTTTGATAATCTAAACAGGAAGAATTCGATATCTCTATGATCTCAATTTAAATAATTCTTTGTATCATCCAAGTACAAAAGGCGATATGCTTGACTATATTGCAGATGAGAAAATAAAATCTGGTAGGCATCCGTATGGCATCCTGTGTTATAACTACGTCTTTTATAGTTCCTATTGCCTTTATCTTATTTATGTTTTTGAACAATTATCTTGAACACCATTTCCGGGGCTCAGTTAAATATAGATTTATCTATTCTTATGGCAGCACTATTTGCATATTTACTCAGCTTGGACTGACTTTTATATCATTGCTACTTGCACTTAATGTTATTTTTAATTTCAGAAAATATAATATCTGGACGCATTTAATTGCTATTCTTTTTGGAGCATCTGTATTTTCATATATGTTTATCGGAGTAACTTGGGGTATTATGCGTTCACTTTGACTAATCTTTCATTTTTCACTAACCATTATTCTATGTAGTTTTTGACTCGCTATATGATTTCTGGTTTGATATAGGTCTGTTGCCATAATAATTGTCACAGGTTATTCTTCCTTTCATTCTGCAGCCCAATTTAGTGTTATTAGCGATTTACTGCCAATTTGAGCTTTCCGTTTTGTATCTGCTTAATAATATCTGACTTCGTCGGATGCGTAACGTTAGCGATAAGCCTTTGTTGTTGCCTGCATGTACGTCATTCGTTATCTCTTTCCCAAACTAAATAGTCAAGTTCTGCTTTCCAGCAACTATTGTCGTTCAAACATTTATTGGGCACTTGGCTAACACCGAAGATAAAATCTATCTGGTGTTTTTTGCATATACTTCTGTGCCCGCTCGGCGCACCATCATCAACTTGAGGATAACGTTTGGCACTGTGGTTCGAAATTTATTATTTAAAGAAACGCTGTAAATTGAATATGGTTTGTTTTTATTGGCATTAGTATAACCAAAAGTATACTGGCAATGATTATTTTTATAAATTCATCAATCGTAAATTACAATAACCTTGAATCCAAAATTCAATATACATGAAGATAGCTGTGATAGGTGCCCATAAGGTTGGTAAAACGACATTAGCTGAAGAGCTCCTGGAGTATCTTCCCGGATACACCCTTAATATAGAACCGTATCATGCACTCGAAGAATCAGGATACGTATTTTCTGAAATACCCGATGTTCATGACTTCATTAAACAATTTGAATGTTCGGTAAAACAAATCTCAAAATCCGGAGAAAATATAATATTTGATAGATGTCCAATTGATATTCTGGCATATGTCCATGCTATTGATGAAGCCAGGAATATTGAACAATTATTTGAAACCGCTCAAACAGTAATCACTGCAATAGATCTCCTTGTGTTCGTTCCTATAGAAGAACCAGATTTAATATCCTGCCAGAAATCAGATTTACCTAAACTTAGATACAGGGTAAATGATATACTTAATGATTGGATATGGGACCTGGATATAAAAACTATTGAAGTTAACGGCACCTTGTTAAACCGTAGAGATCAGATAATAAATAAAATAGCTTTCTGAAAATAGCCACCAACTGGTTCGAAAATGAATCGTTACTAGGCACGTAAAACAGAAAATCCGCTCTAGTTGCGGATTTTCTGTTTTTAGCATAATCTCTTCTTACCATAATCCCTTCTTATTCAACAAGAGCTCAGATCTATCAGCAATCAACCAATTAAAAAATATTTTACTTCCTGGTTAACGAAGACAGGATCCTTTACTCTTGGCTGGAAACAAACAACATAGAGTACATGGTCTGCGCAGAAGACCTGTTTGGAGGACAAACCGTCATCGATCTGACTAATAAAAAAATGGTAAACTATTCTCCCAAAACTGAAGACTATATCTGGACGAATTTCCATCTGTCACCTAACGGGAAAATATTAGCCGCAATAGGTTGTATCTTGGCCGGACCATTTTTTATGAAGATATTTGACTTTAGGAATCCAATGACGCTACCATTACCTGAGCTAAAAGAGATTGACCTGATTGGTAACGACGAGGAGATCGTTACATGGATTGACAATGAGACGCTCCAGATGAAAGGGTTTCAAATAGAGTATGGATATGAATATAACGACAAAGGTTGGATGAGCGTCAAATCAGTAAAGGAAACTCCCACGGAACGCACTGTTAGCATACGTTAAAACAGTCATAGCTCCGATCATTTTTTGTTTTTAAAGTCTTATCGGTTTATACATATGAAACTTAGCATTGATAGCTGGATAGAAAATCGTAATTATAGCAACGACAAAGATATCAAGGAAAGCTATGAAGCCGTTACCGCCCTCCGGACGCTGAACGGGAAAAACGTAACACAGTTAATCGTTGGTGATATTAATGGATTTATCCTGATAGGCGGTGGCCCTGAACTATTTGTTGTCACCCAAGTGGTTGGCGAGGATGAAGCATTCTTCAACCTGATTAACCCGGAGTATGTTTCTGATGAGGAAGAAATCAGCCTCGTAACCGGTGGTCAAGCAGGCGGCTTCCCCAAAAAAAACTGTGTGCCACTGGCACTTGCAGAACAGGCATTGACATACTACGTTAAGCACGGCGACCGTTCACCATCACTAAAATGGGAAGAAGAATAACTGATGTCATTATAATAGGATAGTTGCTCCCATCTCTCAAGGGAATATTTACTAAATCCAAATATCCGGGGAGCCACCAGCGACTGCTATACATGCAAAGTCAAGCCGACGAGCATTACGATATCTCATTTTGGCAATAGGGGCATATGCGACCGTTGTAATTGATATACACACTAGCAATTACATGCCGCTTTCCGTCCTACGAATGGTTGCAATATCACCAATTAATAAGCGAACCTTTTCAATCGATGTGTTTATTACATTCAAAACCGCCTTCAATTCTGGATTCTGAGAATCTAAATTATCTATTGAACTAAAATCATTTGCAATACCGCCCAGCGGTTCCAAAAGGTCACGGCTTATAGTATTAATAAAATAATCCAGATTGCTGTTAATTTGTAAGAGGCTATTATTCTTTTGCTGAAGTTCCTCCTGGGCAGCTTTTAATTCCGTGATATCGGAAAAAGTAATCACAGCCCCACTATTACCATACTCCGTTTGCCGTATATAGGGCATAGTAGTTACTTGATACCATTTCCCGTCATTGGTTTCAATTTCTTTTTTTATTGTAACACCATCCTCTAGTACCTTCTCTATATCGACAATGATCGTATTAAATTTAAAGTTAGTAGATATATTGCCAATTGGTCTACCAATGTCCGTATCTCTTAAATTAATAAGAGTTGCTGTAACCGGCGAAAACTTCATCAGTAATAAATTTTTACTGATAAAAAGTTGCCCATTAATATTGCTTCGAAAATAATTATTAAGATCATCATTTATCTCTCCCAGCTCCTTATTTTTAAGCTGATAATCCGAATTTATGGTATGCAATTCCTCATTTACTGATTGCATTTCTTCATTTGTACTTTGGAGCTCTTCATTGGCAGATACAAGTTCTTCATTAAAAGATTGCATATTCTCATTGGATGCATCTAGTTTCTCATAGGCAGCGTTTAGCTTATCTTTCATCTCCCTCATTTCCTCTTCCAGATTGAAAATGTACTGATCAAGATGCTTTCTTTCGTCAAATGCCACGTGCTGCTCAGGCGAAAGTGCCAGCACCTTATCCTCTATAATTGTTACCATCAGCAATCTGGGCGCGCCTTTCTTAAAGTTCAAAGGATATACAGAAATGCTAACTGTTATTGAGGATGATGGGGCTATTCTTATACCGCTAATTGTATGTTTCTTCCCAGTCACTATTACTTCACGGGAGGCAGTGTTAAAAGCCACCGCTAACGGCCGTGGGAGTAATTCTGGCAAATGCAATGTGAAGTTTTTTTGCAATAGATATTTACTCGTATCCCCATAGGATTTAACCACCCTATTATTTTCATCTATACAAATTGTCAGGCAACCTAGTTCTTTTGCGAGGTTATCGCTTACATTTTCTCCTATTGACGTACTTACATTTACTGTAGGGGCTTCATATAAAGTATGCGATGTTTTATGTCCCACATCTAACAGTTGGGGAAGCGAAAATGCATCAAAACGTACAGTTTGTTTTGTTCCTATATTTTTATAAATCTTATATTTTTTATTTACTACGTCCAGGTTTTGAATAATAGGCATTGGGTTTTCGCTGATACCTAAGAATAAATGTCCATCTATCTTCAAGCCAAATAACAACATCGAAAAGATCTTCTTTTGCAATGTAGGAGCCATATAGATTAGCACATTTCGGCAGCTGATAATGTCCATATTGCAATATGGGGGGTTCTTAACCAAGTCATGCTGGGCAAATACTACCATTCTTCGTATGTCTGGTTTTACTCTATAACCAGTTTGTTCTTTAGAGAAATATCTCTTTATTCTTTCAGGTGTTATATCTTTCTCAATATCATCTTTATACAGGCCAATTCTGGCATAAAGTAGCGCTTCTGTATCTATATCCGTAGCAAATATTTTTACTGCCAAATCCTTTAAATCATCAATAAGCTGTTCATGTATAAGAATAGCCAGTGAATAGGCCTCTTCCCCAGTTGCACAACCGGCAACCCATAACTTCAATTCGTCCCCGGGATTGATTTTCAGAAGTATGTCTGGCAAAATACTATGCTGGATAAAATTAAAAGCAGCTTCATCCCGGAAAAACGAAGTAACACTTATTAAAAATTCCTTGGTCAATGCCTCAATTTCATCAGGGGTCTCTCTTAGGAAATTTATATACTTGTCGAGAGTATTAAAATTCTTAGACGCAGATCTTCTTTTAATTCTTCTGAGAATAGTACTTTCTTTATAATCAGAGAAGTCCAATGGAGACTGTTCTCTAATAATATCCAGTATTATCGCTACGCTTTTTTTATCCTCTTTATATTCCGCTATGGTGTTAAGCCCATTCATTACATATTGTTCTATCATGCCCGGGATTAAAGGTGGCTCCAGGATAAAGTCGACCATGCCAGTAGCAATTGCGCTGGAAGGCATACTGCCATAATCGGAGGTTTCAGGGTTACGAGCGATTACCATACCGCCTGCCTTTTTTATAGCAATCGCCCCTTCAGTTCCATCTGTTCCCAAACCGGAAAGGATAACGCCTATACTCTTTTCACCATAATCTACCGCCAGAGAAGATAAAAACCTATTGATGGTAAGATATGGCGCATGCGAAAGTTCTTTGGGCGTTAGGCACAATTTTCTACCGCTCACGGTCATAAACTTATCATTGGGTATAAGATATACCTCATTGGCTTTTATTATCATTTCATTTTCGGCCTCCTTTACAACTAATTTGCTATGCTTGGCAAGCAGTTCAACCATTCTGCTCTTAAAATCCGCTGATAAATGTTGCACGATCACATAGGACACTGAGTCTAGCTGAGTGTAATCGAAAAAAGAATTAATATCCTCCATTCCACCGGCAGATGCCCCTATCGCAATAACATACCTTGGTTCGGTTGTGTCCATAACTATCCGATTAAAAACGTATTGAATGAATCCAGCACTATTACCTGGCATAATTTAGTTATAAATAACGTTTCCAATATTATGCCATGCCGTACTATACTGTAAGAAATTATACTATCATAGTATTGCATTACAGCATGCTCAACAGAAGTGCAATACATTAATTAAAAATCCACCTTTCGCAAATGCAGGTATTATTTGCCTAAACTGAGCTGGAGCCTAGAAATAATTTTTCTTCTTGCAGCATTTGTGTTACTTTAAATACTGATAATTATCCCATTTCATATGCTTATAACGCTCAAATAAATACCACAGCTCGCTAAACCTCATGCTATTCAACAATCCGGTTTACGTCCGAAAGGTAGATAAAACTTACGTTATGGAACGAAAAGAGATTTCCCAATGTAATTTGGATAAAACTTCAGAAGAGGATTGCAGACTGCGTGAATCGGCAATGGAGGCTGCAGGAGTGGGTGCCTGGGAAGTTCAGCTTGAGACCAATACAATATCCTGGGACAAGCGTTGCCGCGAGCTTTTCGGAGTGTTCACAGGCAACGCTATCTCTTGCGACCAGATCATGACACATATACATCCCAATGATATCGCCGCCGTTAAGGCTGCTGTCGAAAATGCCCTCGGTGGACGACACGATGGAAAATATAGCATTCGTTATCGCACTATCGGCGCAGAAGATGGAAAATTACGTTGGGTGCAGCTTAGCGGACAGGCCTATTTCAATGAAGATGGCCAGGCAACAAGGTTTATTGGAATAGCCCAGGACATAACGGCCTCGTCCAGTAGTACCGCTCAAAGGATTGATAAGCTCTTAATGAAAGAAAACGCCATCTCCATTAACTTAAATGATATGGCCCAGGATGCAATACTATTGAGTTCATTGCAATCGACGCTGGAACAGGAAATCCAAAAACACACCGCAGAACTTGATATTTCCAACGAAGAATTAAAAGCATCGAATGACGAATTGAATGCTAAAAACGAAGAATTAGCCGAGCTTAATAGAGAATTGAAGCAGTCTAATGAAGATCTTCAACAATTTGCACATGTAGCCAGTCATGACCTTAAAGAACCCCTTCGGAAGATCAAAACTTACATTAGCCGCCTGGAGGAGGATATTAATACCCCACTTTCTGCCGAAAGCACAACGTATATAAGTAAGATGTATTTGGCGGCTGACCGCATGTATTCCATGATAGACGGTGTGCTCGCGTACTCTATGATAAATGGGTCAAAACAAGAAATTCAAAATATTGATTTAAACAGGATTATCAACGACATTGTAAACGACCTGGAAATACTGATTACCCAGAAACGGGCAGTTATCCATTATAAGGAATTACCAAACATAGAAGGGGCATCTGTACTAATTTACCAGCTTTTTTACAACCTAATTTCCAATTCATTAAAATTCTGCCATGCCGATATCTATCCTGTTATAATAATTAAATCAACGCTAATTCATGATAATGACCAACAATATGTTCATATTGAATTGTCTGACAATGGAATTGGGTTTAATCATGAAGAAGCTGCGTTTATATTTAATACCTTCGCAAGATTAAACCCAAAAGATAAATATGAAGGCACCGGGCTGGGATTGTCTTTATGCAAGAAGATCGTACAACGTCACAAAGGAAAGATTTATGCTAAAGGAGTAACTTCACAAGGTGCAACATTCATAATTATTTTGCCATTACGACAAATGCAAGAATATGTTTAAATTTTACCTCATTGAAAAAACGTATACTCTTAATTGATGATGACAAAGATGATGCAGAGTTTTTCGAAGACGCATTGCACGGCGTCGATCAAACTGTCATCTTTGAATACATTCATGATGGCCGCGAAGCGATTAGAAAGATAATGCAACAAGAACTGGAAATTCCAGACATTATTTTTCTCGATATAAATATGCCTTTTATAACTGGGTGGGATTGTCTTATAGTAATAAAACAGCAGATTCTATTACAACAAGTATCTGTTATTATGTATTCGACTTCCAATCATTCATACGAGGTAACCAAAGCTGCCGATATGGGAGCCGATGATTACTGGATAAAACCACATTCAATTAAAGTTTTAAGAAACCAACTCGCAGCGTTACTAAATAGTTAACTTAGCCACTCACTGCAGCTATAGATCCTACCTGACCAGGTAGCACACCAACCACATATCATTTATCTTGCTTATGATAGGGCCAGGACAACAATTAAATCGGTTGAACTTGTGAAATCATTGTTGCACTCCTACTCTTTTTTCTCATGCCCATCTAAAAATGGTTTAAGCAGGTCGATAGGGATAGGGAAAATAGTAGTTGAATTTTTTTCAGTGGCAATTTCCCGCAGTGTTTGAAGGTAACGCAATGTAATAGCACTCGGCTGATTACTTAAAATTTGTGCAGCATCCGCTAATCGTTGTGAAGCCTGGAATTCACCTTCCGCCGCAATAACCTTTGAACGACGTTCCCGCTCAGCCTCCGCCTGTTTTGCCATAGCCCGTTGCATTTCCTGCGGCAGGTCGATCTGTTTTACTTCCACATTAGACACTTTAATGCCCCATGGCTCCGTATTAGCATCAATAATTTGCTGCAGCCGGTGATTGATCTTCTCCCGTTGTGAAAGGAGATCGTCCAGTTCCGATTGTCCCAATACACTTCGCAATGTTGTCTGCGAGAGCTGGGAAGTAGCCATAAGGAAATTCTCCACCTCTATAATTGCCTTTTCCGGCTGAATAACGCGGAAATAGATCACGGCGTTTACCTTAATGGAAACATTATCTTGTGTAATTACATCCTGTGGCGGTACGTCCATGACTACAGTACGCAGACTCACCTTCACCATCTTATCTATAAGTGGAATAAGGATAATGAGTCCGGGGCCACGGGCATCATTCCCCATCAGCCGACCAAGCCGGAACACCACGCCCCGCTCATATTCACGCAAAATGCGGATAGCATTTGCGAGAATAATAATCGTAAAAAAGGCAACAACAATAAATACGACAGGAACTGTTTGCATGATCATTGCGTTTAAAATGAGTTCTCGATAAGCTCAACTTGTAATTGAAGACCTTTTATCCCTACCACCCGCACTTTCTTATCCTTATCTATTCTTCCACTGACGGACTTGGTGTTCCATATTTCACCATGTACCCGCGCCGTTCCATAAGGATTCAGCTCTTCCAGCGACACGCCGCTTTCACCTATCAATCCGTCGATACCACTCACGCGTTTCAGTCGCTGCGCCTTCAAACCCATCCCTAATACGAACAGGAAAAACAGTGCAGAAACAAGCGTGGAGACGATAATAATACTCTCAGAAATTCTGATCCCCGGGGCAGAGGGGCTAACGCGGATCAGCATCATTGAACCGAGAAAGAGTGACGTAACACCTCCCAACGTCAGCAATCCGTGGCTGGTGATTTTTATCTCCAATAAAAAGAGAACAACCCCAAAAAGGATCAATGCCAACCCGGCAAAATTGATTGGTAAGGTATGGAGCGAATAGAATGCAAGAATAAGGCTGATTACACCAACAATACCGGGAAGAATAGCTCCGGGATTGTATAGTTCGAACAGTACGCCATATAATCCAAGCAGGATTAGTATATACGCGATATTGGGATCACAAAGCACATCCAGTATTTTTTCATCTACCCCCATCTCCAATGGTTGTATACGGGCATTTTTTGTGTGTAGTATCGCTGCTCCGGATGCCACTTCCACACTTTTCCCATCTATGTGGCTGAGCAACTCCTGTGCATTAATAGCAATAAGGTCGATTACCTTCATTTCCAGTGCCTGATTGGCCGTAATAGAAACACTTTTGCGAACCGTCTCCTCTGCCCATTCCTCATTTCGCTTTCGCCTTTCCGCAATGGTGCGGATAAAAGCCACAGCGTCGTTGGTAACCTTCTCATTCATGATGGTATCACTCTCTGTATGTAAACCAACAGGGTGCGCTGCGCCTATATTTGTACCAGGCGCCATGGCCGCAACATGGGCGGCAAGGGTGATAAACACCCCGGCAGAGCCGGCATGCGCACCAGCCGGGGCAACATACACCACAATAGGTATTGGTGATTCCAGCATATCGCCGACTATAACACGCGTAGATTTTAACAGACCGCCCGGTGTGTTGAGCTCGATAAGGAGACATTCAGCCTTTCTGCGCAAGGCGGTTTCAATTCCCCGGTGAATAAACTGAGCGGTAACCGGGTTAATACTACCGTCGATTTTTATTAAAACAACAGTTTGTGCTGCAAGTAGCAGTGGAGATAATAAAAACAGGAGCAAAGAAAAGATACGATGATTCATAAGAATATTCCTAAATCAAATGAAACACAATCTACCAGCCCCAGCGTCCTTATGCAATTTACTAAAATTCAGGGGGAGTTGGTCACATAACAGGAGAAAACTACCTTGTACCATTAATTTGAAATAGTCAAGACTTATTCTGCTAGTCAGCGATTAACTTTAAGTAACCACACTTCTAATTAATCCCCCTTTAAAACTGTCAGATATGAAAAGTAATGAATAATGTCCTCGTAGTTTCTATTTGAGCGCTCTTATAAACTGCCTCATTGGTAGTTTATATCAATATTGCTATTATAAAGGAATAAGCTAAAGCTCCCCTTAAAGACATATCTAAGTTTTCTATTAACGATTATAAAAAATCAGTTCCTCTTACGAGCACGATATCTATCCCATATTTCCAACAAGATGCCTCCCGTTATAGCTGTTAATACAACAAAGATATCCCAGTCTTTGCGAAAAATAACAGATAAAATTATAAACGGAATAGCATATGTTAATGTGCCGAAAATAAAAGAAATTATGTCTGATTTTTTATCATTACTCATAAACATATGGTCAATGGTTTAAGGGGCGCAATGAAGACAAGGGGTGTAATTGCCTTTCTGCAATCATTAGCTTAATGTATGGATCACCACTTTCTATACCAGCGATCTGCATGTCTATAGGAATGTTTGTTGCGTTCCAATCAATCGCCTTTTTAACATAGTTCCAAAAGACCCCTCCGGCAGAACCTACAACGGCGCCTCCCATCATTCCGATAAGGCCTCCTACAGCTGTACCTCCAATAGTTCCAACACCCGGATTTGCAACGGTGCCACCCGTAAAACCAACCCAGGCACCTTTCACTGCACCTCCGCCGGCACCAATTATATCAGAGAAAATAACGTCTTTCCAGTCTATGCCTGGGCCACGCGCATTATACCCATAGTAACCGTTTGCCAAATTCTCCCACTTTATCTTACTACGTTGCCAGTATCCAGCAGAATTGACACCAATCCGTATCATAGTAACTAATATAACTTTTTCCAATGTATCCGACAAATAAGGCAATGTAGATTTAATGATATCTTCGCCCTCCATATTAATTTTCAGGGTATCTGTATTGTTTTCAATAGTCAATTGAAAATTATTGATGCCAGTAGCCAGCCGAGCACTAAAAGCCCTCTTGTAGACATATTTCATATAATCTGAAATCCAGTAACGATTGTGATCAAATAGAAAAAACTTAAAGTCCGAACTGTCTTCAATAATTCCAGGACTAACTTTTGACAAGCTATCCATGTTTAAATTAAGTTTAGTTTTCATAAACTGGACAATGTATTGCAATACAGGTCCTGCTGATGTAGGCGGTCCATTGGGGTTCGGCGGCTGCAGGATAATGTCAAACTCGTTGAAATCCTCATTAACTATTCTGCCATTAGCAGACGCAGTAAATTGCTCATAAACAAAATCGAGTCCGTCATCATGGCAATCTGCATATGCAGACACACGATCATAAAATTCTTTTTCGTAATCTCGGGCTGCATTAAATTGGGATTCTTTCGAACATGAGATAATTGAGGTCAGTGTAAAAGTAACGAGCACGATCTTTCGAAACGTTTTTTTTATTTTGGGGAGATTTATTAAATAAATAATAGGACTATATTCTAACAATTCTTTAGGGGGTATTCGCTCAGGTGGAATTGTGGATCTTTATTTCGTCGTTATAATATACTCCAAACTTAAGGAAAAAATTTCTCGATTTTCGATGTAGACAAAAATGAACAGCGTTTGAACAACATACTTAATAATGATATTATCACTCTAATTCGGAAGATAGGTCGGAGGGATACACCGGCTTCAACAAAAATAGCTCGCAAACTAATACTTACGATGCGTTTTCGTCGATGGGCGTTTTATTCTGAGCCCAATAGATATCATTGAAGAGGCAATGCAGAAAGATAGGAATAAAAATATTTTCCGCGTTAAGTAATTGTCTTACTGTTTGATATACCCGCTTGTTCATCGCCCCCTTGCAATGCATTAAATTTAATCCTACATTTGGAATGTTACCCGTTATGCATAACATTAACAGACACTTTATCCAACTGTATACCATGCAGTACCCAATTTAATCCAAAACCCTATATTTCATTATGAAACCCAAGTTCCTTTTCCTCGTGGGAGTTATGTTACTGTCGTTACATACCTTTTCCCAAACCACGCAACATACCATTCATTATGCCAATACTGGCTTGACTAATGATTGCAATGTATTTAATACCAGCACACCAGTATCGATAGATGGCTATAAACATTATCCGGTGTACGGCGGCGCTGGCATATTCAATAATACACTCTTACTGAAATGCCAGAATGGTACCAGCTCCGCTACCAAGTTAGGCGCAGCATATGCCATTGAATATCCTTTTAAAAGCGGCTACCTGTACAGGATCACCGGGCGTGCCTGGAAAGCTGCAGGCCAGCCTACTACTGGTATTCCGCAACTTGCGTTTACTACCTATACCACTTTACCTACGCCGGTAAGCGGCACACCCACGGCCTGTGATGCGATCAGGCAGTCGTTCTGGGGATCAATGCTGCTTGATTCAAGGAGTGCAGTTCCCCTGAATGACTCACAGGACGAACAGGTATTTTGCGAGTTTAATGCAGATCAGGATTTCAATTATTTAAGCGTACTATCCTGGGGAGGGGCCAGTAATATGTATACCCTGGCAGCCATCAGCGAGATCACTATTACGGAGATAGCGCCCCGGTTTACGCTGTCGCCTACCAGCCTGACAAAAGATTGTGGCCAGCCGCTTTCACAGCTGTTTCAAGTTACGGATGTAAATTCAGTTGGTGGCATCACGTCTTATGTATGGCATTTAGGGCCAACGCCTAATGGATGGTTGTATAACGGCCAACCCGCGCCGGATTCCATCACTGTGACAAACCTGACTGCCATTACCCTTTCGGCCGATGCCTGTAGCAGTGTAGCACCCTCTCCTGTAAGCGTAACGGTATACAGGGATGCATTGAGTTATCAGACAGATACCGCTACTGTTCAGGTGTCTCCGCTTTCTGCTACTATTTCAGGTCCTGCGCAATTATGCAGCGGCGTGGTTGGAAATTATAGCTTTAACGGGCCTTTACCCTGTGGCGCCACCGTTACCTGGAGCCTCAATAGCGGGAACAACGGAAGCCTTGGCAGTATTACCGGTGACGCTACTACGCTTACGGTGAATGGAAATGTAACGCTTACAGCCCATATCAACGCCCCTTGTGGCAACCTGACTGTTAGCAAATCTGTTGGGTATAGCGGAAAAGCGCCGGCTCCTTTCGGTATTGCTGAGGAGGTATTTTGTCAGCCGGGCAACATTGTTCAGCCGAGTACTTTCACGGCAGTTCCAGCCAGCGATGAGTCCTATACCTGGACCTGGACGTCTGGCAATGGAACCTGGCATACTATTTCGGCTACTACGGCAGAGATCTCCAATAAATTCCCCGTTGGGTCATATACGATCACGGCTACCATCTCGAATAGCTGTGGCTCGGCCAGCGATACTTTGGATTTCCACATAATACGGTGTGCTACAAATTTATCAGGCTCCGATAAAGTAGTGGTATCGCCAAACCCAGCCTCCAGTACCCTGGTAGTAAGTACAACATCCACATCCGGTACTGCGAAAAAACAAGCTGCCAGCGATGAATCGGATATCCGCGAAGTAAGAATCACCGATAAAATGGGAAATTTGCTGCGCAGACAGTTGTTTCCTGCTGGTACTTCCCACGCCACGATTAACGTGGAAGGACTGAAACCGGATGTTTACATCCTGCAAACGGGGAATGGAAAAACATTTGACGCTCAGCAGGTGGTCATTGCGAGATAAGAAAGCAAGTGTTATATAGAGTGCCCGGTAGATCTGTTATCTACCGGGCGCTTTCTTTATAATGACGCATAAAATTTTGGTACTCTGTCCGTATCAAGGTATAAAATGGGTTTAGAGGTATCTTGTCTGATAGATGCTCTCGTTTTGTCAGGATTTGTTCCTGCTAAGACAAGCTGGCAGAAGGCTAGCGACAAAAAGATGATATTAACGATTAGTGTCATTTTGAAGTTAGTGCTGGTCTCTTTTTGAAATGTTTTTATTTCCCGAAGTAAGAAGTAACAAATATGCCTCTTTATTACCATCTAAATAAAACGATCGTCTCTATTTTTCTTCACAACGATTTTCACTTTCGTACCATTCGGGACGCCTACAAGCTGCCTTGCAATATTAGCATTATGATAGTGGTGCTTCGAATACGCTATAGACATAATATTACTTAGAACAAATTCTCCACCGGCGACAAAAGGTATATTGGCGATTAAACGATGATCAATTGGGAGGTCACGCTCTACCTTCCATTGTTTTTCATAACCATGGTATTTGTTAATATTCTTATCCATTTTTCAAATGTTAAACGTTGGGGCAGCACCATCCCTTAAAAACATCAAACAACGGCAACCCTTACCTCTGCCTGATCTCCCCGTATATTCCCGGCTCTCACAACAACCTTCCCATCTGGAAATCCTGGATTCACAACGCCGGTCCGGTAGCTCCAGATCCCACTGCTATTCATCGCAGCCCCCTTTTCCACTTCCGTTCCCTCAGCCGATAGGATGCTGACCATAACATGGTCAACATTTCTTATAATCATATAAATTACGTCGTTGATAGCTCCTCTATAACAGTCAGTAATTACCATCCGGATATCTGGAAGCCCATCACCAGACTTTTCATCTGCAACCGGCTGTCGCTCCAAGGCCCATTTTCCCTCCGTTGATGATATGAATAAACGCTTTAAAATTTTCATAGCCCATAGTTTAAATTTAAAAAAAACGCCCCGGCTAATAACCGGGGCGCAGGTTTACTCGTTTAGGAAATCGTGACTGTCTTCTCGATTTTGTTACCGGGCAAATCCGTCGCGGTAGCGACTACCCTGGTACCGGTCAGTGCCGCATTAGCAGCAGTTACCGTATACATCCAGAAACGTCTGTCTTTTGAATTGATGACAGCATCTCCCTGCTCCAATACAGTGCCAGCCTGCGAGAAGATGACAACTTTTACTGATGCCGGGGTAATGACGTCTCTTGCCTTGACAGCGATCAGGTCACCTACAGTTCCTTTATAGCCACTGATGTCTACACCATCAATGACAGGGGGATTCATTGCATCCCTCAAGGCTACGTTATATGCGGTCTGACCACCTTTTGCTGCTTTCTGATACAGCGCTTTGGTAGCAGGATCCTTCATTGCGTCCTGCGCAAACAGCGATGCATTGATAAATCGCTCGTTTGTTTCCTGCTGCGCTTCAGTAGGCGGTTTACTACTGGGACCGCGTTTAACGGCAATTACCGTTTTTCCTTTTCTTACACGAAAGTTCATCATATCTCCGACAGTGCCGGATGCTCCTCTCGTGAAGATGTTTGTTTTTACGAATGCCATAGTGATAAGTTTTAGTGATTAAAAAATGTTGTTTAACCACAATCGTGATCACCAGGTCAAACAGGAGGCGCCCCTCTCCTGCTTTAGGCGCAGCCCCGTTGATCGTGATTGCTGACACAATATTAGCACGATTATCCGGGGCATTTCCGGCGATGTCCACAGGGCGCCAAAACGTGTCCATAGGACGCCAAAACGTGGGTTCCGGAATTCATGAACCTTATTAAAGATGCAGAAATGGCTTAAAAAGGAGTCCTTAAACTCCTTACTAATGGGCAATACATCGCTGGTCTTCATAGTGACATCTGGAATTGCAACAAAAAAAAGGACAATCGGTTAAGCTGCTATTTTTCGTTGACTAACCTTTTGGCAAAGTCCGCTGGTGATAAGTATTCTAACGCAGAATGTCGCCTTTTGCGGTTATACCAGCCCCCAATGTATTCGAAGATAACTATAGCCGCATTTTCTTTACTAGTGAACAATAGAGGTAATATCTTCGTTGTTTTGTCTTAAAGTAATGTACATCCGCCCCTCGCTTATCGTTTAAGAATGTAGACATGTGTGTTAAGCTGTTTTCTGTTGAATTCCAAAAAATTGTATCATTGCAGCATTGTTTATCCCGTATTTACAATATCTCTGCAATACATTCATCAAATATTCAATTAGTTATGCGAAGACTGCTATACCTCCCTTTATTTGTAATCACCTTGTTTGCCTGTAAACGGAATGAAGTACCGGATGTTCAAACTGAGACTCCGTCCACTATAGCTAAAGTTCCAATTACTATCAGTGTTACTGATTTCCTGAGTCGTGAAGAAAATCTCAGAAAAGCAAGAGAGAACCAGAACACAGGAGCCAGGGAAGATTCTGCCACGATAGAGCATTTGTACTATATAGCCTATGACAGTGCTGGCCGCCAACTGCGCTCCCGATCCCAGACCCCTGAAAGAAATCCCAATGACTTTGGGATAATATCCGACTCTCTTCAACCTGGAACGTATACGATTATCCTGGTAGCTTCAGAGACGCTGTTGCATGACCTCCCTCTCTTCAGCGGACCTAATATTTACGGCTTTATTACGAGGCGCTACATAACAGATCCTCTGGGGCAAATATTCGTCAAGAAAATGCAGCTTACGGTAGATACAACTCCTAATCCACCTAAACTGGAGGTGGCACTCAATCGTATTGTTGGCGAAGTAATGGTAGAGATTACCGATGCTCCGCCTGCCTCTGATTCTAACTTTGAGATCTTTGTTAAGGTGACCAATGCCCCACCATCCTATTATCTGGATACCGAAACAGCGCATGAGCCGGAAGATCATAATACTAGTACGAATTCAGATAGAATCGACCAAACTCATTTTCAGCAGTATATATTTGGTAGTGATTCCGATCTGAAGGTTATTATCACATACTATAATAAAACCACTGGAACGGTGGAGCTCACAAAAACTATTGAGCATGTTAAGTGTCACGCGAATAAGAAAACAATTATAACAGGTCGTCTATTTGAGGCTCCACAACCAAATAAACCGGGGCTTAATATTAAAATTGACCAATCCTGGGATACGGATCGTACTGTAATATACTTTTAGTGCATACTGAATTATATTACCAAAAAATAAAAAGGGGCTGTCTCAAAATGAACTACTAAAAGAGACATCCTCTTTTTATTTTTTGAGAAGTAGATTATAACTTATGTTATAGCAAGAGGAAAAGACCTTCAAAACGAAAAATCACTTCCCAAAAGAATCATGAAGCTATCTCACACAATATTAGCACGATTATCCGAGGCATTTCCGGCGATGTCTACAGGACGCCAAAACGTGGGTTCCGGATATTCATGAACCTTATCAAAAGATGCAGAAATGACTTAAAAACGAGGCCTTAAACTCTTTACTAATAGGCAATACATCTCCGGTCTTCATAGTGACATCCATATCTACAAACCTGATATGGCGGATGCAGACGATATATCTTTTGTGTATGCGGAGAAAAAGGTCGGTGGGAAGATGTTTCTCGAATTGCCGCAGGCTGGTTCTTACCCTAAGGGTGCGGCTATCAATAAGCTTAAGCTGAATATATTTATCTAAAACGGTCACGTAAACAATCGACTCTCTTTCGATCATTTCCCTGGTCGTATCTTTTGCAAGTATGAGGAATGGTTGTTCCATATATTGTTTAAGTTAAATGTTGTCAAATAAGTGTAATAAGAAACTGAAGATGCGTATAGACGTAGGCCTGTCAGGACACGTAGCGTATATAGCACAGATAAGTAGTATAGTCGATATTGACCGGTTAATGAACTTACATTGGTTTTTATTTCAGATCCAATACTTCTTAAGTAATTCATAACGTATAAATTTATTTTTATTTTTAAATACGTCTACCGTTGGGATATACGCACATTTTCTCTTACAAATTTATTGGCAAGCAACAACTTATTGATAATTTTGACACACACTTTTTCCCCAAATTTTACACAAAATCGTAATTCCTGTTTACACGTTTCAATGCACCTTTTCTCCTCTTTGATACCGCTTTAATACCGCTAATCCTACCTTAATCTTACGTTCATGAACGTAGGATTAAGGTAGGATTAGCGGTATTAAAGCGGTATCAAAGAGGTATTGTCCTGGTGCGAAAAATCTCGCATTAGTGCAGAAAAACTTTACAGTTTTATTGTAGCCGTTCACCATTGACTTTACAGTTGATTTGTAAATTCACTATGCGCTTTACAGATGCGTTATTTAAGCTTTACAAAAAATACGGCAACAGAGAGAAAGGATAAATCTACGAGACTCATTAAAGACAGGCGCCATTCAACGATGGCAGACTGCCATACGAAGGTTATTCAAAGCAGGAAATAAAGGAATAATACAATACAGGGGGTAAAAAAAATCGTAAGCAGCGGGGCGCTTTGCTGCATTACGATCTTTTTTTCAAATAGTCTTTAATAGCGCTGTGATACACCGTACTTCCGGGATGCACTTTATAATTCGCCTTCCGTACCGGGTCATTAATAATCTCCCTGGCGTGCTCCACAGCCGCTGCAAATTTGGATTTTGCCTCCAGTTGAGATGCAGATGGAACCACATTGCTCATATCAGGATACCTGGTCAGAAAGGTCTTTCCCATCCTGGTTTTAATGACAAATTCCTTGTCTAATACTGCCTTACTAACCTTGACACCGGTCAATAAGACGTTTTTTGTTCTTGCCATAAGTAAATATTTTCTTTAAAATTAATCAAAACAGGATTGCGACTTTTACGCAATTTTCCCTTTAATCAGATGAAGGCCAGGCAAGATTGCCCGGCCGTTGTTTCTGTAGTTATGAAAACTACGACTACTTCCTTTTATCGCGCGAATCCGGCTGAAAGGCAATCAGGTTAAACATCTCACGCATGCGGCTGCGTAAGTGATCACCATAAATTGCCCCCAGTTGCGCAGCATTCAATCGTGTTATGGCATGTGTGATCATCCCATGAGAATGCATCAGATTATACCTGGTGAACAGGATCTCCGCCATGAGATTGATCTTATTTCCCCAATAGTTGACGAGGGGTTCAAAGCCAAGATCATCAAAGCAATGAACATATGGCATCCGTTTGTAAGGATTAAATGCCCTTCTGCTATATTTCAGGATCAAGTCACTACCGAGATCTGCAAATTCAAGGCTTATCTCCTGCGAAGATTTAAGAAACGGACGATGGTCGGGCAGGCTGAAATTCGACAGGATGCGCATGATCGATGTCTTCCCGCAACCAATAGGTCCTGTTAAAAGCAGCCCTTTATGCAGGTCAAGTTTCTCTTTCGCCGCGACCTCTCCGTCGCGAAGAAAATAGGCGATCAGCTTCATTACAATGGGCCGGTCGATATCGTCAATAGCGAAGTCACCGCGATACAGTTCCCTGCCTTTCTCTTCCACCTGTTTCAGCATATAGATGTAATCAAAACGGCTCATCGTAACGTTCGTCGCCTCGTGATCGGAGCCCTCCGATTGTTGATGTTGTATTTGCAATTGTATTGTTTTTAAATGAGGGAATACGGCTGATCCATTTTTCCGCGGCAGCCTTCCAATCGAGGATCGGTGCGCCGCTCATAGTCCAGCCTATGGCTTTGTAATGAAAATAAAACAGCTCTGCTTCTTTATCCGATTGCGCGGCGGCACGGAAATAGGTACATATCGCTTCCAATTCCGGCGCCTGCGGCGCCCTGATTTTATCCTTACTTTTTTTTTGCGGGCGCGCTGTTTTACTCTCGTTTATAAAATTGTTTATTTGTTTATTATTAAAGTGATGCAAAATCGCCCCCGTATGCGAGGCAGAATCGCTACCCATAGCAGGGTCCTTATTGCTCCACATATGTGGGTCATTTTTGACTGCTCTATGTGGATCACTTTTTTCCAGCGGAACGATTTTTATCACAGATTGCTGAAAAGGCCGTTCTGACGGTTCGTAAGTCAGTAACCCAAAGCTATCCAACCGTTTCAGGCATTGTATGTAGGTATGAAGCGACCCTATTCCGCAAAGCCTCACGACTAAGCTCCTGTTAACCATTAAGGATACCGGGAAATGCTCCAGATTCCATAACTGAAACAATGCCATATAGAGGCTAATATCGTTCGCACGTAGTCGTTCATGCTCGTGAACAAGTGCGTAGAATGCGTTTAGGTGTCTGATAAAATTGATGTTGAGATACTGGTTCTTCATGTACTTTGTTTTTTTAAATGTTTAGTAAATAATGGTTGATCAATCTATTTGCCGATCGTTTCGAGTTCCAACATTCTTTTGGTGTGATAAATTTCCCATTTCAGCCATTCGTCCAGCACTGCTTTCAGCGATTTCTGGCGGTTATGAAAGGATGTTCCTTCTTCCACCAGCTGGTGAGCGATCTTTTTCCGCCGTGCGATGAGCCACAGATACTTCTCCCTGATATTGGTGATAGCAGCACATTCTTCCCTGAACCGGAAGATTAAATACCGGACATAGTCTACACTGTTGAAATCAATGTACTGCAGCCGGTTGTAAAGTCGCCAGACATTATCATTGCCTCTCTTTACAAATCCAAGTAATTGATTGGCCAACGCTGCAACATAGTCCCGATTACCGTAAGAGAGATAGTCATTGCCTGCTGTTGAAACTGACAGCTCCAGTGGGGCGGTTACGATGCGCTGCAGGCGACTGTCGAGAGAGCGGAAACGGGGCGAGCTTTTTACAGTCACTAATGTTTCCATAATAAACCCCTGAAATAAATGCCTGCTGTAAGCCGGTACGTTGTATTCATCATCCATATACCGGTAGAAATTTTTCTCCAGGTACAAGTGCAGATCATACAACAACTGATGAAGAAATTTAAATAAATGTTTCCCTTCGTCATCAGGATCAAGGATGTCCATCCGCCTTACTTCATTGTCCGGAAGCCATTGTATCAATTTGTCCATCAATGGAACAATGCTGTACTGGCAAGACTTTACAGCGGAACGAATGGTTTCTTCCTCTGTTGAATTTTTCAGTGATGTCAGGAACTTCCGGTCTAAAGATTCCAGCTTGTGAAATCTTCCAAACATGACCTGGCTGACAAATCTCGGATTGAGAACAGGTGATCTTCTCAATTGCTTAGGAATTTCCTCATTGATGAGGAACGCGATGTGGTTTAACATCTGCATGTTATTAGATTTGGTTAATGATAATAATTACAGCTTCAAAGCAAATAAGCAGACGCAAAAACCTTTTGCGCACATACGTACATGCGTTGAATTATTTTATAGTAAGAAGTTTTTAAAAAGCTATGAAAAGACTGGGGTAACGAGTCCTGAAGATTATAGTAGGACCGGTAGTAGTAGAGATAGTAGGGGTAGTAGGGAGAAGGCGTCGGTAGTATGAGAAAAACTTGAGCTTAAACCTGAGAGATCAGGTAAGTCGACCAGATCGGTCAACGGCTTATTTAAAAGAAGTTTTGTGTACATAGAATGTTATTCTGAGATTAATGTTATTAAAACTATAACGAGATGCAATTTAGTGAGTTTGTCATTATCATTAATCAAAGCGTCAATATTTTTTTTTGTAACAAATACAATTAATATATAATATATTTTAAATCGTTTACTAGTAGCAGAGAGATACATTTTACATTGGTAGATAGAATTGCTGATAGTAAAACGAGACCGCATTTTTCATAGGTTCTATTCTCGTCTATTTGTTTATGGACTCATTCAAATGTGACTCAGACGACGGAAATAACAGGAATGCTCCAAAAGCGATGTGCTTCCGGAGCATTTTCATGTCAGATAGTCTTTTATTCCACCTGTCCTGCAATGTCCGTGGATCTGAAACAATCTTTATATACCATATTGAGCCAACCAATGCGCTGCCGCTTTAATGGTAGCTTCGTTATAGGCGATATCTGCTCCATTGGCATTGGGATCTACTGATGTGCGCAGCGGGCGTCTTCCTTTATCCATCATCACAAGTGAAAGTGCTGCGTCAGCCACCAATTGGGGGTCTGCAGATTTTCCCTGCAATACCTTCCCATAGGCAGCGGTCAGGTGTTGCTGGAGGTCAGCGAGTGGCTGACCATAATCTGCGATAATTGCCGGTCTGTCTGCGTTGATGCCAGCTTTCGCCCAGATCTCTGTAACGAAGGCTCCTGGCTCTATCAATACTGTTTCGATGCCGTAAGGTATAAGTTCCCGGTGAGAGGCTTCGACCAATGCTTCTATTGCAAACTTGGATGCATTGTAAGGAGCCTGCAGCGGAAGAGATAAGCGACCTACACTACTGGAGATGGTGATAATAAGCCCCTCACCTGCTGCTCTCATCACCGGAAGTACTTCCTGATTGACGCGGAGCACACCATAAACATTCGTATCAAAAACCTTTTGCACCTGTTGTATGGAGAACGCTTCCAGGACACCGCCGCTGTACACACCTGCATTATTGATCAATACGTCAATGCGGTTATAGTTGATCAGAACATTAGCAACGGCTGCCTTTATGGAGGCTTCGCTTGTCACATCCATTTCGAGGACTTTGGTATTGGGGAGCGCACGTAGTCTGGCTGCGGCAGCAGCATTTTTTCCGTCAGGCTCCCGCATAGTGGCAATCACCTGGAAGCCCGACTGATCAAATGTCTTCGCCATTAATGCGCCGAAGCCTGTACTGGAACCCGTAATAAGAACGACTTTTTTCATAAGACTATTTTATTTTGAGATAGCAAAGCGGTATGATTAACGGGCAATGTTTGTGAGCAATAAGCGAACTGAATCAGGTTTCGCCAGTGAAGCGGTATGACTCGTATTTAATTTGTAAACAGTTTTAATACCTGCTGCCTGGATCATCCTGTCTTGTAGTGCAGGAGAGATGGCGTGGTCCTGTAAGGTCTGGATGTAGACCTTTTGTACAGATCCGAAGTGCTCAGCAGTCAGTGTCACCTTATTGGTAAAGGGAATAGCTGGTTCTGCACGATAGTTGGTCAATGTAAGCGCTTTAACGGCATCCGTTCCGTCGGGAATGAAAATGTCAATTAGTTTGTCACGCTTAACATCGAGCGTCAGCTGATCAGCGGAGGGTACCAATGCAGCACCTAGTTGACTGTCGGCATCTGTATTGGCAAGATCGAGGAGCGACTGGCCAGATGCCGGAAGGAATGCACCAATATAAACCAGCTTCTCAATGCGGGATGGTACTTTTTCTGCAACGGCCGATATGATAACACCACCAAGGCTATGACCGACAAGTATCACCTTTCCCTGGATACCGGAAAGTGCACTGATCACTTCATCTCTGTAAACATCAATAGATAATGTTTGTGGTGTCGTCATATCATTACCATGTCCGGGCAACTGTACAACGACTACGTGTGCACCTGTCTTCTCTAACCCTGCCTTTACTGAATCCCAAACGAAAGGAGCCTGCCAGGCGCCATGCACCAATACAAACGTCTTTGCGGCAACGGGTTGACCTTCGTCATCTTTTGAGCAGGAGATCATCGGCGCCATGATAGCGATGATCAGTCCTAAAAGCATCATTTTCGTTTTCATATTTTAATTTTTATAGCACAAAACTACCGCTGCCTCACATGGAAGATTTTAACATCGGTTAATATTTATACCAATTGGTATATTTGCGTACAGCAGATAACATTCATATGTCAACGTTAATAGATTTTGACCGGCTGCAACAACATCTTGCAGTGATATCAGGTATGAGCAAGGAGGCCTTTGCATTGTCTGAACCATACTGGCGGCTTCAGTTTTACAGGAAAGGCGAATTTTACAATGAGTATAAGAACATCTGTAAATATCTTGGATTTGTGGTAAGTGGTATCTTTCGTATATACAGGTATGAAGAGCGTACACAGACTGAGAAGAACATGTTATTCTTTTCATCGGGACAGTTAATGACTTCGTATAAAAGCTTTCTTACACAAACGGCTTGTGAATACTTTACAGAAGCGATGACAGCATCTGTAGTGATTTATATTCATCATGAAAAGCTACAGGAGTTATACAAAACTTCTCATGAGTGGGAGCGATTTGGCAGGGTGTATACAGAACTGGTGTTAACGCAGTTACTGGATGCTACGGAGGCATTATTATTCAGAACAGCAGAAGAGCGATATGCAGCAATGTTACAACAGCATCCTGATCTTGTGCAAAGTATTCCATTATATCATATCGCGTCTTATCTTGGTATTGAAGGTCCTTCCCTCAGCAGGATCCGCAAAAGATTGCAAAAAAACACTGATAAATAAAAGGCCACGGCAAGACTGCCGGAGCCTATGTAAACATTATCCATCGACATAATTTCGTTCAAAAGTAAATTAATGAGTTGGCTGCAATACCCACATATCTGCAGCTACAACATCTTTCAGTTGTTCGTACATCGCATTTCTGAATAGTTCAGCGACGGGCAGTGGTTTAAAAGCCACTGAACGATAATTGATCTTTCCTTCGTCATTATCCCGGATGAGCTCAAAACTGACCAGTTTATGGCTGTCTATTTGTCCCTCCCAGATCAGAACAGTTTCCGCTCCTTCTTTGAACTCATGCGTAAAATGTCCATTTCTGACCTTACTGGAGGTAAACATAATCCGGGCTACCAGATCCCTGCCTTTCACCTCTTTTGAGAAAATTGGGCTTGAAAATACCACGTCTTCTGACAATAGTTCTTTTAATCCTTCCAATGTTGCTGTTGTTGATTCTCTGAATTGTCTGAACGGATGTTTTGTCATTTCTTTTTCTTTTTTGTACTGACCACTACTGATTCGATTTCTTTTTTCAGCAGGTTCACGAGCATTTTCATCTGGGAGATATCCCGGGACACCCTGGATACTAGAATACCACCTTCCACCATTGCATACGCTTTCAGCGCAAACTCCTTATAATTCCAGTCCTTGAGGAACTCACCATCATCAACTCCCTGTTTTAATATATCGATCATTCCCTGTTGCACAGTGCAGATCGTTTCGTTTACCATTTCACGGATGACAGGACTTGTATCATCAGCCTCCATACCTAAGTTCATCATCGGACAGCCTCCCTGTATAGGAGGATTCAGTGGATCACTCAGGTAATCCAGCATACCGAAGAATTTATCTTTGGCCGTCACAAATCTGGCTGCTTCTGCACTGGTCTTTTCAACAAATTGTTTCAGGTTCCATTCCGCTGCGCATTGAGACAACTCCTCCAGGTCTTTAAAGTGCACATACAGCCCACCTCTCGCCATATTGGTCGCCTGCATGACATCTGCTACGACGGTAGCGGCTACTCCTTTGGTGTTAAAAATGGGGGCTGTCTGCTCGATAATGAACTGCCTGGTTTTTTCTGACTTCTTCATGGTATGACCAATTATTGCACAACAAAAGTAATATGAACAAACGTTCATTTTTGTCAAACAAGTGTAAAAAGTACTAAACAGAACAAAATGAACGATTGTTCATTTTACTTTTGCTTCATCGTTCGATGGTTTAATCACACGGCAGACTACCTCAACCTGATCAATTGTCGTCAGCTGCCTAATTCAAAGAAATGGAAAGAAAGGAATTTTTAAAACTCGGAACGCTGGCATCAGCTGGTCTCGCATTCCTGCCAGGGAAAACGTTATTGGCAGCAGCAGAAAAAGGTACTACCGCTCGGGATGTAGCTACCAGTCATGTTCAGGCTGGAGGAATCGACTTTGCGTACAGGCGGTATGGTCGAAAGTCCGGCGTACCACTGGTATTTACCAACTACCTGACAGGGACGATGGATAACTGGGATCCGGCAGTCATTGACGGTCTGGCCAGGGAGAGAGAGGTAATCATCTTCGATAACGCAGGAGTAGCATCATCTACCGGCAAAACACCTGATACAATAGCAGCGATGGCAAAAGATGCAGCAGCCTTTATTGATGCATTGGGTTTAAAGCAAATTGACCTGTTGGGGTTCTCTATTGGTGGTATGGTGGCGCAACAACTCACATTTGATCGTCCGGAGCTTATACGCAGACTCATACTGATTGGTACCGGTCCTCGTGGTGGCGAGCGGATGGATGATTATGCACCAGAAGTATGGGCGTATTTTAAGAAGCAATACCCTCATCCTGACGAATTATTGCTGGATACCTTCTTTACACAAACGGCTAAAAGCCAGTCTGCCGGATGGGATTACCTCAAAAGAATCCGGGCGCGTGTTGGCAAAGAACCTGCACTCACAGATAAGGTAGTGCCTGCGCAACTGGCAGCGATCTTCGGCTGGGGCAAACGCTATGACGGCAGTTTTGATTACCTGAAACAAATCAAACAACCAACGCTGATTGTGCATGGCGACCAGGATATCATTTGCCCGACTGTTAACGCCGTTATCCTGAAAGAACATCTGCCGGATGCTGACCTGATCATCTACCCTGATACTAATCATGCGCCACATTATCAATATCCTGCCATGTTCCTGCAACAAGCCAGGTTGTTCCTGAATGAAGCGTAAATTTTTTAAAACAATTACATCATGAGTTACTTCACACATAATACCGCACCTACTCAGTTTGTAGATGTGAACGGATATAAATTTGCCTATCGCCGCTTTGGTAAAACCGGTCGGCACTTACCGCTGGTTTTCTTCCAACATTTTACCGGTACATTGGATAACTGGGATCCTGCAGTACTCGATCCTTTATCACAGGAAAGAGAAATCATCATTTTTGACAATAAAGGTATCGCCCGTTCTGAAGGTGAGCCACCCCATACCATAGCAGCAATAGCTGCTGATGCGGAGGCCTTTATGGATAAACTGGGATTAACAAAAATCGATCTGTTTGGTTTCTCTATGGGGAGTTTTGTTGCGCAGCAAATAGCACTGGATAGGCCAGCATTGGTAAACAGGATTATATTGGTAGGCTCTGGCCCTCGTGGTGGAGAAGAGCTTGAAACATTTTCGCCTGAAGTATGGGCATTATTTGAAAAACAATATGCACAGCCGGATGAATTGTTACTGGATACCTTCTTCGCACCTACAGCTAGCAGCCAGGCAGCGGGCCGGCTTTTCCTGGACAGAATTCGCTCCCGCAAAGATGACAGGGATATTGCTATCAGCGACAAGGTAGTTCCTGCACAACTGGCAGCAATTGCCGAATGGGGTAAAAAAAGACCGGGATCTTTTGACTACCTGAATAAGATCACACATCCTGTTCTTGTGGTGACCGGGAAGAAAGATATTATCTTCCCAACAGTCAATTCTTATCTGCTACAGCAACATCTGCCTGATGCACAGCTATTATTATACCCTGATTCCAACCATGGTTCACAGTATCAGTTCCATGAGCATTTTGTAATACAGGTACGCTTATTTTTAAATGCGGAAGTCTAATGGAGGTCACTTACTACGGGCATTCGTGTTTTTCGGTATCGACAGCAGGCAAAAGCCTGCTGTTCGATCCTTTCATATCACGGAATGACCTCGCAAAGCATATTAATATCGACGATATTCATCCGGACTACATTTTTGTTTCTCATGGTCATTTTGACCATATGCTGGACGTAGTGGCTATTGCCAGACGAACAGGCGCAATGGTATTAGCTGGCTGGGAGCTGTATAGTTACTTTAGTAAAGAAGGTATTACCAATGCGATGCCGATCAATCCCGGTGGGAGATATACATTTGAGTTCGGAACGGTGAAAGCTTTTTCTGCCCAACATTCCAGTAGCCTGGAAGATGGCACTTATGCCGGTATGGCTGCGGGATTTGCCTTTAAAACCAGGGATGGTAATTTTTACTATAGTGGCGACACGGCATTGACGTTGGATATGGGACTGGTAGCTAAGTGGGCAAAATTAGATTTTGCGGTTTTCCCTATTGGCGGTGGCCTGACAATGGACGCCGAAGATGCAATAGAAGCCGCCGCACTTGTTCAGGTAAAAGAAGTGATTGGCGTACATTATGATACATTCCCATTTATTGCCATTGACAAAACAAGTGTACTGGCTGCTTTCAAAAAGACAGGTGTTAATATTCATCTGCCTGAAATAGGCACATCAGTAACCATGATCACTCAGCGTTGACAGCTGTTCTTCTTTTAAAAAAAGAGCTGCCGGTTTTGCCTGGCAGCTCTTTTTTTTTATTGAAAATAAGCAAGGTGTTTTCGGATAAATTCGCGGATGCCAACAGGTTCGCGACCGGTAATATCCTTTACAGCGGTATTGGTACCGGCAAACAGACCATCACGACAATCCTGCGCTACACTGGATATATGCTGTACGAAATGCGGGTGATATCCCTGTTTAGGAGCTTCCTCCTTGTATGTATCAATACTGATGTCCTGATAGGTGATTTCTCTCTCAAGTTCCTCTGAGAGGATATTAGCCAGGTCATGGACGTTGTATTCTACAGGGCCGAAGAGCGGATATATTTTACCAGCATGTTCTTCAGGGTTTACAAGCAGGGACGCAATCACACGGCCCTGATCTTCTGCCGCGATCGGCGCGTATCTGCCTTCTCCAAATGGTAATACAACCGTATTACTTTTCTTGATAGAATCGCTATAGATCAGCCATTCGGCAAAGAATGTAGGTCTGATATGCGTTACAGTAATCCCTGACAGATCAAGCATACGTTCGGCCATCCAGTGGTCTTGTGCGGCATTACTCTTTGCTTCCCTGCGGGCCGATATCTGAGACATGTTCACAATATTCCGGACACCTTCTTCCCGGGCTGCCTGAATGAGATAGGCAGTGCCGGTCAGTATGCCGGGAGTTAATATCGGGTAAATGTAATAGACGGCCGTAATACCTTTCATAGCCCTGCTGATGGAATGAAAGTCCAGTAAATCGCCTTGCACAATTTCAACTCCCGGCTGATCCAGCTTCTTAATACGGTCATCAATTGTGTGTACCAGTGCCCTTACTTTGACACCTTTCTCCAATAAGGCAGGAATGGCGTATCCTGCTGTGTAACCAGTAGCACCGGTTACCAGGAATGTTTCTTGTTGTTTCATTGTATTGGTTATTGAAATATACCGAATGGTATATTTTAGTTCAAAAAAAACGTCTTTTAGCGTTCTGAAGATTATAGCTGATTTAAAAAAGTAATGATGGGCTTACCGGATGTCTTATCCTGTACGCCTGCAAAAAAAGCCCTGGTATAGTCTGCCTTCAGGTGTAGATCATGGGCGTCTTTTGAGCGGAACACCTCAAAAAATACCAGCGAATTAGGATCATCAGACCTGGCAGTCTGGTAAAAAGCTTCACATCCAGCTTCTTCCAAGGTTGGTTTCAGCGTAGCTGCAGCGAGCGATTTTACGTAGTCCAGATATACAGGCTCGACCGGGATCTCCGCTAAAATGATACATTTATCATCGTTCTTTGTTATTGACGGTGTCATTATTTCAATTGATTTGAAGTTCATTTAAAATACTTGCGTTTTGCAAGTAAAACAAAGATAAGTCACTTTACTTGCATTTTGCAAGTAAATTTGGTAATTTTATTTTATGAAAGAAATAGAACCGCGTTCGACCTGCCCGGTGAGTTATACACTTGACTTTTTCGGAGACAAATGGTCCCTGCTGATCATGCGGGACATGATGCTGAACAATAAATCTACCTATGGAGAGTTTCTGAATTCAGATGAGAAGATTGCAACAAATATCCTGGCAGACCGGCTTAACATGCTTGAAGCTTACGGATTCGTGACTAAGAAAGTAGCTGCTGACAAAAAATCAAAGTTTGTATATCACTTAACTGAAAAGGGAATTGAATTAGTGCCTGTGGTGCTGGAAATAGCTTTATGGGGCGCGAAATATCATCCGTCGGGAATGGACAGGGAACTGTCCGATGCTTTGGAGACCGACAAAGCCGGGACAATCCTGCGCATACAAAACCTGTTGAGGAATAAGTTTCTTTCTTTTGAGACAATCTGAAAATAATATTTCGCTTCTTGCTTTGCATTAACAATGGATCAATTGTGCATGCACCGCTTGCATAATTGACAAGGACAGTTTCAAAAAAGCTTTAGCACTGAAAGAAATTCCGGAGTCCAGGGAGAAATTGGAGAAGTTATTGCATGAATAATTGCCATCTGCTAATCGTTCCTTTCGTTTCCTTACAATTTTCCTTGGGCGAGCACTTATACATTTGCATCATAAATAGCTGTGAGATTCAACAGTAAACAGTTTTTTACAACACGTCAGCTATTTGATCTACATGATTGATAGCTGACGTGTTGTAAAATCATTGTAAGTAACCAATCATACAGCTATTTCCAATAAAGAACCGTAACAATGTATTCAAAGTCTTATTATATTCGCATGTGTGGAAGTTATTCCCTTTAAAAGAATGGAAGATATAACAGGTTATAATAGTTATCGGGTGTCCGTGCCACAGGCATTCGAAGATGTCTTTTCTCATTTTTACTGTGCAGAGAACAAGTCTGATGTAGCAATTGAAAAGACGCTTCTCCCTTCGTACCAAACGATCATGATTTTTAATTTCGGTGTCCCGGCGTCGTTTATTTCCAGAACCGGTGATCAGATCACCGTGGAAACGTGTATAGTACTTGGCCCAATAAAACATGCCTTCAACTATTTATTACCCTCGGGAGCCGAGATACTTGTATGCAATTTTAAAGATGATGCTTTTTTCAGGTTCTTTGGCAATGCAGACATTACGCAAGAGGCCCTGCATCCTGATGAACTGCTTCATAAAAATTGTTTTACTACTCTTTGGTCTGAATTAAAACAAATCAGTGGTAATGAAAAGCGCATCGAAACAATACTTGACTTTAGTAAACCCTACCTGCGTAGACGTGATAAAATAGCAGAACAAATTGCCGGATCTGATCGGAATGCTTTCAGTCCTATTAAGGAGATATCCCAAAAGAACAAATTGTCCGAAAGATCTGTACAGACCAACCACAAAAAGCATTTCGGCTATACCTCAAAAGAAATGTATCGTTACAGCCGCTTCCTTAAGGCTATTGAGATCTTACAGGAAATTTCTCTTGAAAATACCAAAATAGATTGGTTTGAAATAATAGATCGGTGCGGATATTATGATCAAAGCCAGCTTATTAAAGATTTTAATCACTATTTACATCTTAGCCCCTCTAAATACCTCAAATTCCAGGAGTCAATCTGTAACCCAAAATACTAATTACGCATTTCTATGCCGTAATATATCACGCTATTATGTAGGTCAGCTCTCTCCTTTCGCAGACCATTAACAGATATATGTTACCGCTTCTATCATCACTCACAGCAAATGCGCGCCAGGTGCCAATTGCATTATCAATGGCCTGTAAACCATGTGCATATCCAGGGTACCGCAATGAATAGCTTTCGTTTTCTTACAATCCTGGGGCTCGCAGCAAACCTACTTTTGTAATATAAAATGCAGTATATGAAGAATAACAATGTATTAATTACAGGAGCAACAGGCACCGTAGGCACACAATTGATTAAGATGCTGGTAAGCAGAAATACTCCTTTTCGGGCGCTTGTCCGCAATAACGATCAGGGTGCTCTGATAAGCAATTTACCACAGGCGGAAGTTGCCATTGGAGATCTTTCTGATGCTTATAGCCTTCAGCAGGCACTACAAGGTATAGAAAAGGCGTTTTTACTGACGAATTCTTTAGAACAATCCGAACAACTTCAGTTAAACTTTGTAAATGCAGCCCACAAAGCCGGGGTGAAACACATCGTAAAGCTATCGCAGCTGGCAGCAGATGAGCATTCACCTGTACGTTTCCTTCGTTATCATGCTGTGGTAGAGAACAGGATCAGGGAACTGGGTATGGACTATACATTCCTTCGGGCCAACCTCTTTATGCAGGGGTTAACGGCCTTTGCACATTATATCAAATATGAAGGACAGTTCTATGGTTCATTGGGAGATGCCGCTGTCAGCGCGGTAGACGTTCGGGATATCGCGGCAGTTGCCGCAACCGCCCTGACAGAACCCGGTCATGAAAATAAAATTTACCCAATAACCGGGCCGGCGGCGATCACCCATTTTCAAATGGCAGAAATACTTTCTGATGTTCTGGGTACTAACATAAGATATGTAGACCTGACACCAGAACAATTGCAAGGTGCACTTACAGTAGCCGGATTTCCGGGGTGGCAGGTTGGTGGCTTGATTGAAGATTATGCACATTATGCCAGAGGAGAAGCCGCCGATGTCTTTAATACCGTCAAGGATATCACTGGGCAACGCGCCATTGATTTCGAGCAATTTGCCCTGGATTACAAACAGTATTTCTGTTAATAAACTATAATCATACTAAAACAACTGAAATGAAAAAACTGATTTATTTCGTACTTACATTAGTTGGGATATCCGCAATGATCATCGCCTATCTGGAGTTAAACAGTTCCTATATTGTCACACCATTTATCAATAAGCATGCACCGGTTATCACCCACCAGGAAATTACTATTAATGCTTCTGCGCAAGAAGTTTACGAGGTGATGAGTGATATAAATCATTGGGCCGCCTGGCATCCGGAGGCCGAAGCCCCAAGGCTAACCGGGCCGTTTGAAAAAGGGAACAGTTTCGACTGGAAAAGTGGAGGCTTGACTATTCACTCTACGCTACATAGCGCCATACCTGGACAAAAAATTGGCTGGTCGGGCAAAGCTTTTGGAGCATTTGCAATCCATAACTGGTCCTTTATAGAGAACAACGGCCAAACGACGGTAAAAGTTGATGAAAGCATGGAAGGCTGGATGGTAACCCTACTGCGTAATAAATTTCAAAAAGGATTAGAACGTTCATTACAAGTATGGCTTAAAGACCTGAAGGTAAAAGCTGAAGAGTAGCGGATGGTATTGGTTGCACGCTACGCAGCAATTGTTGTGGTTGATTTGTGGGTATTAACACGCTATACCTTAATTTTTAAATCAGCCATTAATCTTTTTATTTCCTCCATACTTTTTCCACTGAATTGTAGTTTTATCACCTTACCATTTTCATCGGTAAAACTTATGCTGAGATCATTGGCAGCTCTGTTTGAGAAATATTTCATCAATATCTGTGTGATAATTGAAATTCCACCAGACAGTAGTATGCTAATGAGCTCTGCACCAAGTTGCTGCTGATTTGACTTAGGTGCAAACTTCGCCTGAATGTGAATATCTTCGCCATTCTCTTGTTCATCACGTAAAAACTCCTCAAGGTTTGATAAGCCATTTCCTTCAATTAATATTTCATTTTTCATAAATAACTTTTTTCAAATTTTTAATTTTATTTTGAACGATTACCGCTCTCGTTATGTCTGTATAAATAGTATGTAAACTTCTTCTCTGGTTTAGGTATGGCGATTCCCAATTTATGCTTTCCGCCAGGCTATTGCTGTGCATTTCATACAAATTGAATATCGCTAAAGAAGTTGTGAGAGGATGAAAACTATTATGAGTATATGTAATACCTGCATTTTTTAACTTTAGCATATTCTCAAAATTCTCGCAGGTAATAGCATCAACGATCAAATTCGGATTAAGTGTTCCTGTCGACAGTTTTCGTTTCACAAGAGAAACCAATTCCCTGATATGAATTCCCTCATTAGTAGCAGAGATCAGATAATTATTATGGAAATGAGCTAATATTTGAATTACGTGCCTGCCATCACTGGCTGTAAACGCCTCGTCGATTTCTTTGATGCTATTTAACCTGATACACCGCCCCCCTCGCCTTTTGATCAAGTCAATTGTTTGGTTTAGCCTGCAAACATCATTCTCATTCTCAAGCTGGCTGTTATAGGTTAGATGCTCATCCTCTTCCAGTCCCTCCACCGGGAAGTTTAAACCTATTAATAACTTAATTCCACCGGGAGCAGGAGGAATAATGCTGTTTCGGCCCTTAAAAAAGGAAGCAATAGTTTGACCGCTAACGCCGGTAAAATATAAAGGCTCATTTTGATGAAATTCATTAAATGCGAATGACATCGTATGGATTAAGGAAATATTAAAGTGTAGTTCTCTTTCTTCGACCTTGATATGTTGGCTATAAAAAACTTCCTTGAATGGAAGCCCCTGCCTTAATCCACTAAGTGAACCAATAAAGAGCTCATATAGTTCCTTCCATATTAGTATTGTTGCTAACTCTCCGTGTGTCGACGGATAGTTAGGATCAAATGTTTTTCTATACCCGTTATATAATTCTAACAAATATTGCTTTCCGACTTTTTCACCACTGCTTATTTCAACTTTTCCGATAGTGATCTTCTTCCCATCTCCCAGAATACAGCATAAATTGTCGATTTCAGGGCAATAAATATACTTTAGGACGGCAAACGATACACCGAATCCTTTTTGTTGCATGGTACTCAATACATCGCTTTCCTGATCTATTAACACCTCGCAGCATTTTCTCTCTTCTGGAAGAAGTCTACTTAGTTTCATAACTGCCGGCTAACCGCGTGTCTTTCTGCGGATGTAACGGAATCTCAAATCCAGTACCAGTGTTGTTTGGAATCCTTACATTTAACACTCCATAATCGTCATAACCATATAAGCTAAAGTTTGCCAGATGTTTTTCTGATTGAGGTGCTAAAGTGATTACTCCATAATCAGGAATGTCACGATATGTATTTATATACATATCGAAACCATTTCGAATATCCTGAGCATGATCCGATATAAACGAAAAGTCGGTACCTTCATAACTAATGTCGATGTGTTCGTTTTCTCCTGATACTGAAATATCGATACCATTTTCATTAAAACTCCATTCTGAAATATCTGGAATCTCCCGCAACCTGGCACCATGCATTTTCCACGCTGCCTCATGTATTGCAGCGTATTTTTGATCGGGATCTCTAGTATCACAATATTTCGAGAAAAATTCCTCTGCCGCCTTTTCAAATTCGTCCATCCGATTTGGAGCAGATGTGTTTATATAGCCTAACTCATCTAACCCATTGTATGCCCAAATTTCATCCTGTATTAATCTTCGTTCTGCTAATGTAATTGATTCCCGATCCTTATATTTCCCTAGTAGTTCATCAAGAAATGCCTGGTAATGTGCCGGTATAGCCGTCGTTTCATCTGGCGTTCCGAGATACTTTATACCAGGCAATCTGGCGCCACGAGTATTTACATCATTATATCCTTTTACATCATATAAGTCAGCACTTGCATTGTTTAATTCTTTATAAGTGATATTTTCAGGTGCATCTCTAAATAAATCAATACAGAAACTGGCCAATTGCCCTCCTTCACTAATGCCATCGCCTACTAATTTTATCGGCAACAGGGCAAGACGTTGTGGATCCTTACTCCAACCAGCGAGGGTAAGTAAAATCAACAAAGAAGATAACAGCAATTTTTTCATTGTACAGTACTTTTGGGAAGGTTAATTATATTGTACGATTGGGGCTATTGTAAATGATGGCATTTCTCTGAAAGTCGTACGCCTTGTGGTAGAATTTATCTCTCAGTAAAGGTGGTGAATTGCAATAAAATAAAAAATACCAACTACTTGGTATTTTTTCGTCTCAGGGATGGGTGATTGTGCAAGCACCACTTGCCTTTACGTCGATCAGGAATTGGCTACTAACACACCAGTGTTAACTTCAAAACCACAGGACATTTGCATATTGGAATAGATCCAATCTTTGCTGGGGAAAGCGATACGAGTGATGAAGACAGGCAAAAAAGATTACGGGCGACACCATCGCCTTCTGGGACGATATAAGCAATGAGAACTACTTGCTGTTGATAGAGCAACATGAAAAATCGTTGAAGGAGAACAAACGCAAAAAGAAAAGGAGATAGTGAAAAGCCCCGCACATAAGCCGGGGCCATTTCATTATACACGATGGTTGGGGCGCTATCGAATAATTTTTTTCACACCATATAAACTGTCAAATACAGCCGGGGAAGGAAAAGGGACGGAGTAAAGCGACCCATTTTCCTGATCTGTAAACCACAGTTGTTCCTGGTTAGGGCTTAGCTGGCCCGCAAAAGGCCTAAGTAAAGGTGCGCCGATTGCGATGGCCACCGGACTACCGCCTCCATCCGGGTAAATCCAGACAGACCCATGCCCTTTAGCGTTGTCCAGCGTGAACCGGTCATATATCCTGTTGCCAGTACCAGCTGTCCGTCCAGATACAGCCGAAGATAATCCCCTTTCCCTTGCACCTCCATAATTGTTATCGGCTAACATCATTCCGCGGTCTATATCTTTAGGTAAAGAAAAAAAGTAAGGCGGGAGCAGAACGCAGTGGAATCTGGGTGGTTCCACACGTGTGCCCGGGCCGGGATCTATGATGATGTCCTCCAATTTTACTTCCTTTTTGCTTGGATATCCAGGTCTATACACATTTGAAAAACTGGCTACTGGGAATGTAGCCACATCCGTGGGCCCATCGTCGGTGATGATCTTAGTACCATTGTCGCCATACACACGAACGTTGTCATCGCTTTTAATATATCCCAGATTAATTCCGTCTGATAATCCATCGATGGTCAGTGTTACATCTCCCCGTTCGGTAAAGGTAGTTCTGACCGGCTCTGAAAGTAATGGTTTTTTAGGATCAAGTATCTTCAAAATCCACTGGTCTGAAGTTCTTGGTGGTGAAAAGCCTGGTTTTCTTGGTTCCCCATTATCCGGTACGCCCGAGTCGGTATCGCTAATAGTCAACTCTCCAGGAATCACTGAACAGATCCCGCTAAGGGAAGTAAAGGGCGCACCTTGGCGTAGTAAGATGGGTTGTGCTTTTGCCACCATTTTAATATTTTCTGCGGCAAGAGGTATAGCGAATATCGCTGAGGTTGGAAATGAATAACCAGGATTCATTGGGTCCTGTCTTACCGGGCCAGCACAGGGATCAGTTATATATATATAATCTCCGACTACTGCCACCCCAGTTGGACATTTGAATGGCTTTTGTTCCCATAACACAACCGGTTCGCCGGCAGAGCCATCCGGTAATACCGGCAGAATAAAAACTTTAGCCCCTTCTCCAGTAAAGGTACCTGCTGAATTTGCTTTTCCTTGATCTGTTACTACCAGCACTTTTTGGCCTCCGATTTTTGTTGGGAACACCCATTCGGCACTATACAGAAAACCAGGCTTCGAGTAAAAGAGCTTGGGCTTACCTGGCAATCCGCCACTTAGTGGAACCCTAATAATGCGGGCTTGTTTATTCATAGGATTCACTTCCGACTCACCGGGATCGGCAATCCATAAAGCGTCATTATCCGGATCAAGCAGAATTCCTCTTGGATGGATGAATGGCAGTCCTCGCCACAAAAGGGTGAGCTTAGGTTTGGGCCGAAGTTCATGATAGCTAGGATTAGGTCGCCAGGTACCAGGCATCCTTGGCCCTGATGCTGCGGTAAATATGATACTCTCCCTGCTCGTATCTTTTATGAGCGGCTGCATTGATACACTGAGTAAGGATTTTGCGATTACTGGTATGTCCTGGGGCTTGCAGCCTCCGGCCATAATAATACAGATGATAATCGCCGGGAGAGCGTTTTGGGAATATAGCTTTTTCATGTTATGTTGGGAATTAGTTCTTAATATGCAATACACCTGAAACCGGTATGTTCAGAACGGGAAACAGTACTGGCACACATTCGGGAGGAAACACGATAACCCTTACAAACAGCAGCGTTACATAAAAATGATCCGCCTCTTAGTACCTTTTCCAGAACAGAAGGATCGATTCCGTAAGGATCAAAACTTGTAGACGGCCCCTGTGGATCCCTCATTAAATGATCGGCGCAAGAACGATAATAATTAGCGTCATAATTATCTTTACACCATTCCCATACGTTTCCAGCCATATCATATAACCCGTAAGCGTTAGGTGGAAATGAGCCAACAGGTGCAAGGCCTTTAAAACCATCCCAGCCATTGTTATGACAAGGGAAATTTCCCTGCCAGGTATTTGTCTTGGGCTTGCCTGTCTCTACCGGTTCGTTGCCCCATGTATAAGATTGATTGACCAGTCCACCCCGGGCGGCGAATTCCCATTGAGCTTCTGTAGGCAATTCCTTTCCTGCCCAGCGAGCATAAGCTGAGGCATCATCCCATGACACATTTACGACAGGGTAATTTTCTCTTCCCGTAATAGTGCTTTTAGGGCCTTCCGGATGAAGCCAATCGGCGCCTTCGGTCCAGCCCCACCAAGCCGAATTATCACGCAATGAAACAGGTTGCATTGGCTCGTTGAAAACATAGGAGCCAGACGGGCAGGTGGATTGACCATTTTCGGATTTCTGAGCGGTAGTCACATACCCAGTTGCTTTTACAAATTTCATAAAATCAGCGTTTGTCACTTCAGTTGCGTCTATCCAAAATCCGCTTAACCTGACTTTGTGCAATGGATATTCATCAGCCTTTCCTTCTTTATCCGCTGATCCCATCATGTATTGTCCACCTTTGATCCATACCATGTTCTTATGAGTACCGTCCGTGGCGCTACAGCCATTGCCCAGGAACGCCAATGCAAAAAAGTAAATGCTAGTTCTTAGCATACCATTAGATTTAGTAATGAAGATTCTGGTTGAATAGGACTTGGTGATTACACGTTGATATTGTTGCAGGCTCTCTCGACGTTATAAAATTAGTTTACCTCACCGCCAAAAAGTGGCGGTGAGAAAAATCGGATTGCTAGAACTTTTCGCGCATTTCATAAGTGAAGCGAAATCGATTGTACACAATGGGGTATCCCTGATCACGTAATTGTTGTACCATTCTTTCAATTGTGCGTGGAGAGACACGGAGTTTTTTAGATAAGTTATCTGGCGTTCCAGTACGTTTATGCTCTGCCAGATGTTTTATAATTTCCAGTTTTTCCGCATATTCAGTGAACTTCATTGGCAATAGTTTTTGTGGTTAAATGCTGAAAGGAACAATGCAAAGAGAACCATGACCTGCGGATGCTAATCGTCATTCGTATGTTCTCTTTAGACTTAAGTATATAATTCCGGCAAAAAGTACTGTATGCGTTTATTATCTTTTTTTTGCTTTCCGTGACTTCTGCAGGTGCTTATTCCCAAACGGCTTTGTAGCTAAAAAAGGCTACCATGGCTTAACTAATGGGATAATGGATGATAAAACAGTAAGCAACGCAATCAGTGTTTCATCTTTCCCCGATGTAAAAAATACCAAGTAGTTGGTATTTGTTTTAATAACAGTTATATATAACTTCACTCAAATTTTATTCTGATAGATTGGTTTAGCTGCGACTATCTGATAGTCACTACGTCAGTATATCCGAAGAACGGCATTTCATAGTTTCATGGCGTGTATCTATCTGTGACAGCATAGGCATTTTTTATGCTTAAAAACCTGGATGCCTGAAAAGCATACTTTTTGGCAGATAGCATTTCTGATAGTAAAAAACGGGACCAGCTTCTGCTTGCACGAAAGGATGATCTAACCCATCTTTCTTTGTGATCTGACACAATTACTTTTTCTATTGAAAAAAGTATTAACAGACCTACGACAGGACCCTTAAACTTCTTCGCAGAAATTCATTGGAGCGTTGGACGATTTGCTATATAAGTTGTCCGTCAAATTGCGTGATTATTAATTGGCAATGTCTAACCAAGTATTTATCCAGGCAATAACCCCCTGAAATTAAGTAAGCTAAATCCCCTCTCCCATATTTGAAAATCGAAAATTTCCCTGTTATCTGAGTAAATAGCCCCTTGTGAATATGTACCACCTTTGTTTCACAAAACAAATACTTAAAATCATGGCTACAGAAAAAACTTGGTTTATTACAGGTGCTTCAAAAGGTTTAGGATTAGCACTGGTACAACGCTTACTTAAAGAAGGCTACAAAGTAGCAGCAACTTCAAGAGATGCTGGTATGCTAAGTAAGGAAGTAAACTATACGGGCGAAAACTTTCTGCCCCTTCAGGTTGATCTAAACAGCAACGAGAGCGTTCAGCAGGCAGTGAAGCAAATTATCACCAAACTGGGTGGTATCGATGTTGTTGTTAACAACGCCGGTTATGGCCAACTAGGCACACTGGAAGAATTGACAGATGAAGAAGCTCGTAAAAACTTCGATGTAAATGTCTTCGGTACATTGAACGTGATTCGTAATGTGATGCCACATTACCGTGAGAAGAAGTCCGGAGCGTTTTTCAATATCTCTTCTATTGCCGGTTTTTTGGGCACCTTCCCTGGATGGGGTATCTATAATGCTACGAAGTTTGCAGTAGCGGGATTAACAGAAGCACTGTCTGCCGAAGTTAAATCAATGGGCGTGTCTGCGACCATTGTATATCCGGGCTATTTCAAAACCAATTTCTTACTACAGGGTTCACTCCGCACCGCTGCCTCGCCTATTAGTGAATACAAAGAGGCACGTGACCTGGAAGTAATTCATAACGAGCAGATCATCGGCAATCAGCCAGGGAGCCCCGAAAAAGCAGCGGCAGCTTTTATCCAGATAGCAGCAATGGACACCAAACCGCTGCACCTCTTCCTGGGATCTGATTCTTTCGGTATGGCCAATAGTAAAATTGAAGCCTTACAGGCGGATTTGAAGACATATGAAAGCATCAGCAGGTCTACCGATTTCTAGGAGCTTTACCAATAGCTAATATGCATGACCAGGGCTTTCACAAAACTGGTCATGCATATTTAGAAGAGTAATTTTTGGTAAATTAGTATAGCAGTAATGGCTTCGCCAGTAAGTACATTTTGTTGATTTTCTTAAGTATTTTAGCTTAGTAGTATGGAAAATTCTTCAATACCAAGGAAAGAGCTTGAGACTTTCGCTACAGAAAGTTATAAAATACCATTGTTCGATGTGCAGCATTATCCGGTCGATTCCAGCTATTTTATCATTCAGAATAGAGAAACCTATCCCGTTAAGGATTATATCTCACCACACCGTCGAAAATTCTACAAGATATTTCACATGACCTCTGGAACCGGCATACTTACGGTAGGCCTCCACCGGTATGAAATGGGACGCAATGAAATCGGATTTCTACACCCCGATGAGATTGTATCCTGGCAAACCACATCAAAAGAAACAGGTGGCCACTTTTGCTTAATACACCCTGACTTCTTTGGCCGGGATGCAGAGCATGTGCTCCAGTGGTTGAAGCAGTTTCCTTATTTTTTACCAGACAAAGCAGTTGTACAGCTTCAGGAAGACCAATCAGCCGCTATAAACGGATATTTTGCTACTATGCTGAGAGAAGCCCAAAGCGATAGTGACGACAGCAAACAAGCCATCATGCTTCAGCTTCAACTACTTTTACTGGAAAGTCAGCGAGCAGGAAAAAATCGTATTCAGACGGAAGTGCAGGAAAGTTATGGTCATATATATAAATTCCTGTCATTGCTGGAGTCTTCTTTTCAGGTACGGGACCGTAACGCATTAACCAAACTAAAAACAGCAGCTGAATTTGCAGATGAACTGCATGTGCATCCCAACTACCTAAACTCACTTGTAAAAAAACATACAGGTAAAACCGTTAGAGATCACATTCAGGAACGTTTGCTTCACGAAGCAAAGTCTCTTCTCGTTCATACCGATTGGGGAATAAATGAAATTAGTGATGGCCTTGGATTTTCAGGACAGGCCGCCTTTACTTCTTTTTTTAAGAAAAAGGAGAATATCTCCCCCCTGGCATTTCGAAAAACGATCTCGAATGCAAGGATAAGCTAAATCCGGCCATTACAATGCAGGAAAATATTGAACTTACCGTCAGCTGTTATACAAGAGCACATTTAATTCAGGAACATGTAACTGAGGATGCTTATCAGATCTTTCAGGTAGTATCGGGATCAGGGTTTGTTTTACTGGAAAAACACCTTTCCTTTCTTGCAGCAGGAGACCTCATCTTTCTAAAGCCTGGCAGCAGGGCTGTCTGGAGCTTGTCTGGCGGATCAATTTTGCATTATTGCAAGGTACAGACACTATATTTTGAGCAATCCCCCTATATTATCAAATTGTTCAAGCAAGACCCAATTTTCAACTTCAGGGTAATTATCAGCAACTTACCACGCGGACAAGCGGCCACAATAGGGGTACTTTTTCAAATGATAAAAGATGAAGTACAGGGACCACATGACGATAAAAAAGACGCTATACTGATCCACCTTCAGATGTTGCTTTTATTAGCCCATAGAGTAGGCCATACATCCCTGGAAAACTAACCACTCACTTATTCCTATCCACTATTTATCGATGAGCACCTATAACACCACGCTTATGTCTGATTATAGCATCATGCATACGCCCCAACTTCCTATACCTCAACAAAGCTGCCAGCGACACAACGGCTACAGTTACAAGGGATATGTATATCCAGGCAGGTATCGGCATTGGGTCACCCTTTGCATAAGAATGCAAACCTGACAGATAGTAGTTCACACCAAAGTATGTCATGATCACTGTTGAGAATGATACCACCGACAGGAAATTGAACAGGAATTTACTTTGCATACCTGGTATAAGTCTCAGGTGAAGCACAAATGCATATACTATGACAGATATGAAGGCCCAGGTTTCTTTAGGATCCCAGCTCCAGTAACGACCCCAGCTTTCATTGGCCCACATGCCGCCTAAAAAAGTACCACAGGTAAGCATAAATATACCGATGATCATTGACAGCTCATTGACAATGGTCAATTCCCGTAATGAATTCTCTATAAAACATCTCCTTGCGGGATTATTAACAATATGTAGCAGCAATACAAACAGGCCCAATAATGCGCTCAGGCCCAGAAATCCGTAGCTGGCAGTAATAATAGCCACATGAATCATCAGCCAGTAAGATTTAAGAACTGGCACCAGTGGTGTTATCTGTGGATTCATCTGAGCACCACCATGAGCAAAGCCCATCAAAATAACAGCAATCAATGCGCCCGCAGCCGGAATGTAGGCATTACTATTACGGTATAGAAGCAGACCCGAAACAAGACCGATAAGACTGATAAACATCACCGCTTCATAACCATTACTCCAGGGTGCATGCCCCGAAATATACCATCGTATAACCAGTCCGAACGTCTGCAATAAGGCAGCCAGCACTAATATTGTTATCAGCGTCCGGATAATATATTGCAACACCTTGCTACTGTTAAACATCGCAACAAACGCCATTAACAACAGCAGGGATCCGATGACAGCATATAATAACATCAACTTGAAAAACAGGTTCCAGGAGTTAAACCTGACTTCCCAGTTCAGCTTCGTCTGCGCAGGCATCACAGCCGCCCCTTCTGAACGCTGTAATGATGTAAGCTGTTGTAATAACTGGTCCGGCTTCTGCCATTTACCATTGCTACGCGCATGTTGTACCGCCTGAAAGTAAGCCACTACTAACTCCTCTCCCCTGTTCTGTGGTGCTTGCATCAGGCTTACTGATGTCCAGGTGTTGTTACTATCACCGCGAACGGGCAAAATCCGCAGATACCTTCTATTTAATAGCATTTGAACGACCTGCATTTTATCGTTCAGCTCAATGACTTCCTTATCGTAATTATCCTGCTCGGCGGCCCTTCTGGCGAACGCACTATTATATTCCTGCTCCAGTAAAAAATGTGCATCACCGGCGGTATCCACCGTCAGCAGATGCATAATGGTGGTCAGTCCTTCCGCATTGGCTTTTGTGCGACTTAACAACGCTTTCCCACCCCGGTCATTTACTTTTATCAGGGGCACATTCAACCATTCAGCAGGATCAGTGGTGACGGCCAATAAGAACTGGTTAGCGTCAAATGTATAATAGCTGTCATGACGGTACAGCTTTCTGAGTATCTCCAGCGCGAGGGTGTTCGCTGGTTCGATCCTCCCATCAATGTTCTGGACAGGCATGTATCCAAAGGCGGTAGCATGTTCCTTGTCCGGTACATTTCCTGGTACCTGCTGGGCATAGCCGGACATGCCACATAGCAGACATATCGCCAGTACGGTAATTATTTTTTTCGAAGAAGCTGTATTTAACTGTTGCCGTAAAATCTGAAAGCGTGTACCCTTCCAGAACAGGGTAAAGAACATGCCTGCAAACAACATCACATAGCCGATATAGGTCAGGCTTGTACCAGTCACATCGTGATTGACAGATAATATAGTCCCCTTTTCATCAACATCATAACTGCTCTGAAAAAAACGGAATCCGCCGTAATCAAGGGTATGGTTCATGTAAATATTATAAGGCGTCAGGTTACCGGCATCATTGACCGTCACCTGCGATGAAAACGAAGAAGGCGCATTACTTCCAGGATATTTCCCTAGCCTGAATAGATCCAGATGAAGATGGAACGGCGTATAATAATACCGGGAGCCGTATCCCAGGTCGACCTGCATATCCTTCAACCTAACACTTGTCTGAAAACCGGTGTATCCTCTGCCACCATAAAATGATACCGTGTCCCGACCTCCCCCAGTAGCAATTTCCATTATTGCCAGATCCGGATCAGACGCATTCCTTTTCAGATCTCCCTCATAGTATACAAGCCTTCCCCTCCGTGGCAGCTCGGGTACAACAACTAGCAATCCTGTACTAAAATTATACAGGGCACGTAGTTGAAACGCCTCTTTTCCGTTGACCATGCTGATGGAATCAGTTTGTCCCGTAGCCATTACACGATAGCGTGCAGCCAGCGCAGAACGGACGTATAAACGTCCACTGTCAACACTGATCTCTATACCATCAGGGACTGCCTTTTCAAACCCTACATCCACGCCCTGTAGCGACCTTGTCTCCCCAGTTGGTATATAGATATTCTTACGGCTGCCATCTTCTATCGTGACCAGGTGCAACACCATTGACGCACTGGCGTCCGGTAACAGAGAATCCTGCGCCCTGGGGATGAAATGCAGCATACGCGTCGTAACTTCTTCACCGTAAAAGTTGTAGGTTGCTGTAAAAGGTCGCTGAAACAGTCTGAGAAGGCTCGGTGTGTTAGCGGGAAGAAACGCTGTTTTTTTAAGAGGATATTGCTGTACTTGACTTCCTCTGGATATCTGTACCTTAAAGAAGGTCGCTTCTGAGATGATTTTATTCTCCATCTGCCCCTCCCGGATATGCATCGTACCTTCAAAGCTCAGATACCGGGTAACTGCACCACCCAGAAAAATGAATAAAAAGGCCATGTGAAAAACAAGCAAGGGCCATTTGTTTCTTTTATACAATTTATATCTCACAATATTGCCCAAAAAGTTAGCCACTAACAGGATCATCACCAGCTCAAACCACCAGGAGTTATACACCAGCTCCTTTGCTGCCGGCGTACCGAAATCATTTTCGATGAATGTTGCCCAGCCCATTGCAAAGGCAAATACAATCAGCAACAACCCCATTGTCCTGGTCGAAAAAAAGACTTTCTTTAACATAATCAATCGCTAAAACCTTATTTGGAAAAACCTATAGACACTGTTCAACCCGTCTATTGTCAACTTCCTGGACATATCGTTTCTTCAGGCAGTTGTTAAGCCGGGCGTATCATATTTATTTATCTAAAAAACAACACATCCGCTGAGACTACCTGACGGACTATTTATACAAGCCAGGATCATTGTGGTGAAAGCAGTGGATCTCTCACGAATTGTATATCGTTGAGCGTCTTTAAAAAAGCCATTAGTTTTATTTTATCTTCCTGCGTCATTGTTAGTCCTGGTCTACCCTCGCGTATAAACAAAGAATCAAGCCCCGGCGTTAGCTCCATTAAATCCGTATAATGATTCAATACGGCTGCCACTGTCAGATACCGTCCATCATGCATATAGGGAGCCGTGTATGCCAGGTTACGCAGGCTGGGCACGCTGAAGCTATACCGATCTGAAGGCTTCAGTGTAACGGCATATCTGCCCACATCATTTACAGCAGTAATACTCAAGCCATTATTGCGGAATGAATGGTCAGTGAATAAAGGCTCGGCATGACAGGCTGCACATTTTTGCTGATAAATAAAATAACCTTCCCGCTCTTCAACGCTAAATGTCACGCCCCCTTCACGACGCATAACGCTGTCGTATTTCGAATGACTGCTTATGCACATCAGCATGAATTGTGACAATGCCTTTAAGACACGTGCACTTGTAATATCTTCTGTTCCGAAAGCCCCTTTGAATAACCCTGGATACTGCGGATGACTTTTCAGCTTGCGGATGACATTCTCCATATTGTTATCCATTTCTGCATGATTAGAGATAGGCGCCAAAGGCTGAAGATCAAGATCAGTAATACCACCGTCCCACATGAATGTAGCAGACCAGGCCAGATTCATGATCGGCGGTGAATTCCTTGTGCCCAGGCGATCATCAATTCCATGACTGACATCATGCCCATGTTGCGTAAAACCAGCCGACTGGATATGACAGCTGCCGCAGCTGATAGTGCTGTTCCTGGATAAGCGTGGCTCATAAAACAGCTTTCTTCCCAGTACAAATCCCGCCTGTGTGATGGTGTTATTTTTAAAGCGGTATAAAGGAGGGGGAAAATTCGCTGGTATCGAAAAAGAATGAAATTGCCCCTGCTGATTACCACCATAGCACCCCAACAACAGCATCATTAATAAAGTCGTACACGCACCGGCTACTCTGCACATCACGTCAATTTTCTGTATGATCATGCCTGAACATAGTGGCATAGTTATTCGCTATGTTGATACTATAGTCACTAAACATCACCTGTGAATGATTCATTAACCGCACCTGGGACGGGCCATCAAAGACTTTCGTAACATCTACCATCAGATGGATATTACTATGTGTATCTTCTTTAACGATAGCTGTTCCTGCTGCTGTGAGATCAATGCTGACTATTCTGCTATTATTGATACTCGGCGCAGTATATCCACCAAATCCGCCAATATGAAACCGGAATCGCTGCTTAGCATCAATCGTAGCCGGCACAGCAAAGGAAGTGCCTTCCATCTTAAAAAAGATATAACCACTATTCCAATCCCAGTACATACCTTCCATGCCACCAGCAGGATCAAGCACACCTGTTCTCCTGGCAATATCCATGGTATTGCGCAAACTGTCAACGCCCACCATAAATGCCAATCTGTTATACTCGCCCTCCGGCACTCTCACGTTTGCAAAGCGTGTTTGCGCATCCTGTTCCCTGATTAGAAAATAACTACTATCCTGCGGAACGGTGTAGGTAAACCCATCGGTACGGGTCAGGCTGATGTTACTGATGTAGTACTGAAGAACATCTACCGAGTAGGTCTCTCCTGCGGTATTTTTGTAAACACCTGTCCCTAATTGCAGATTTTGATCCCCGGCTATATTATCAAACTCTATTGATAAAGGCGCCAGTGTATCCTGCCCATTTTTTCTGCTACAGCCTATTATTGAAAAGATCAGTAATGCTGTTGCAGCGATCATCGAAAAACACTTCTTCATAGCTCATATGTTACGCAAAAATTGTTGGCAATAAATATAACTAGTCCACTGTTCTAAATAGAAGATAGCACCAGGCAGGAGAACCTGCCCGGTTGAGGGCTGAGTCATTCAATTTATCTATCAAGCTTAGACCACATATTGACCATGGTGCGACATCACCAGGCTATCATTCTTTACACAAGCTTTACTGCAACAGAAGTAATCAGATAATATATGGCCCAGGCGCTGAAGCTGATGATCAGCACATATATCCAGAAAGGGATACTTTGTGGCGTTTCGCTTCCTGTAATGATAAAAGATTGCTGATCACCTTTGCCATAAGCATTTATCATCAGCGGCACTATACCATCGACGACGGCATTCTCTTTGATTCCCTCTACAGCTACGGCAGGGCCATTGCGTACTTCGAAGGGTATCACCCTTATTCCTTCCTTACCTGCAGGATCTTTACTCACAATCTTCAGGGTATGCATGCCGTCAGTCAGTTTATTGGTATCAAGTTTAAACTGGACAGGCGTCTGTAACTGTGCTGCCGGTGTTTTGTCATCGTCGATAAAGATGTAGACGGTGCTGTGATCCTTCATATGATCAATGATTTATGATGCTTGTTTTAATATGGTCCCGCATAGACTCATCAGGTCGGATCAGCCATTTTACAGATAAAAACAAGGTGATTAATACAAACACCACCGTCACTACAATAATCACATAGTCCCATTGACTATCTGGTCCCGTTCCGTGGGTGATGCCCCGTAAAAATTTCGGTTGTTGTTTTTCGCATGCCGGACAGGCCAGCGCCGCGTAGGCAGGAAGCAACAACAGCATAAGGAGGTAAATTCTTTTCATATCAGTATTATTACTTTTTCACCTTTTCCATGAGCGTTTTTACCTGCTCCTCTGTTACTTTGCGGCTATTATTTCCCCATGAACTTCTTTCATGGTTCATGATGGCCGCTACTTCGCCGGCACTTAATTTATTCAATGTGCCAACGGCAGGCATTTCACCAAAGCCTTCCTGTACCCGTCCACTATAGCCATTCATAATAATATCTACCATTAACTCCGGATCATCATTCAAAACTATTTTGCTCCCTTTTAAGGGCGGGAAAGCCCCCTTCAGTCCTTCACCGTTGGGTTGATGGCAACTCTGACAATTGTTTGCATACAGCTCTGCACCATTGAGTGCTGCAGGCGCACCGCCATTGTCAGCCAGCTTTTCACGTTTATAGAGGAACAGCGGGCTCTTTTCATCCGGCAGCTTCACCTGTTGCAAGGATTGCAGATAGGCGACCAATTGCAAGGCTTCTCTGGAAGCCACTACTTTCTGATGTGGTGAAGCCAGAAATGCTTCCGGCACATTCACCACTACATCGCCTTCCTTCAGGGAGTCTTTGATGTCGAACAACCAGGTATAAGCCGGCATAATCGATTGCTCAACGACCGTTCTCGGATTAAAAAGATGTACAAGCTGCCAGTCGCGCGAAGGCTGACGCTTACCCACATTTGTGAGATCAGGTCCGGTACGCTCAGTCCCCATTAATGTAGCGGTGTTATGAAACAAGTCCGTACGATGATTGTCAGCGTAATCGGCGGCAATACCTGGCCGCTCACCCCATATTTTATCCATTTCCACATTACGCACCTGTTGCGTATGGCATGCCACACATCCGTTGGCAACAAACAAAGCCTTTCCTTTTACAGCGTCCTCGCTAAGCACCGGTGCTTCTGGTAAAGGCGCATTATTCTGTTCATTGGAGATAGCGGGTAATATGGCCACTCCCAGGGTGAGTAATAAAAACAATCCCAATGCTGTGCTGTATAGTGTCTTATGATTATCGAACAGTTCCATAGCGTTTATTAAATCGGAGATGAAATAGAGCCCTTTAAATACTGCTCACTTAATTTTTTCAAAGCGGCATCTTTTATATCGGGCGCTGAATTTGCCACTAGCATTTTATACATGTTGTAGGCGAATACAATGTGCGATGTCCACATGAGGCTACCGCCTATTGCACGCCAGAGCCAGTAGGGCGCCATAAATACCACACTGTCTATAAATGGTTTACCGGATTGCCACATGATTCCCCTGTATGTAGCGCCATACATCAATGGGATGGTATAGAATAACAGTCCTATCAGCGCTAACCAGAAGTGAATACCTATAGTGATCTGCGGAGGTTCTTTACCTGTTAATCTTGGTACAACCGTATAAATAGCCGCCCACAGCAAAAACGTAATGATACCATACATCGTGATGTGCGAATGTGCAACTGTGAAGTCCGTAAAATGCCATATCAGGTTAGTGTAACGGAATGCCTCAGCAGTACCCTGCATGGAGCCGGTGAAGTAAAATACGAGGCCCACCAGGAAGAAAGGAAGCGTATAACTATCAGCCAGTTTATGCCAGCCGTTGCGGAAGGTCATAAAAAAGTTCGTACTCCCTGACGTTACCGGGATCAGCATGCCTGCACTACCAACGATGGCGACCGTCTGCAGCCACCAGGGTATGGAACTGAACACAAAGTGATGGGTACCGATGACTGTATAGAAAACTATCTGAGACCAGAAAGCCAGTATACCCAGGCTATAGGAATAGATGGGGCGATTGAGCTGTTGTGGCAGGAAGTAATAAGTAACACCCAGCATAAAGAGCATAAACCACATCCCGACGCCCTGATGCATATAATAACCCTGAATGATCGTCTCTCCGAGACCATCCTGCCAGAAAGGTAAATAGGCCACCAGTACAATGACGATTGCGAATATGACCGCTGACACAATATACCAGTTGGATATGTAAATCTCTTTGGATGTTCTTCTGGCGATAGTCTGCAGAAAGTTTCCAAGCGTAATACATAACCCAATTGCGAACAGTGCCATCACGGGCCATACGTATTCCCTGTATTCTCCGCCGGCGTTATTGATACCCGCCATCAGGCAGATGGTTCCTAATACTACCGCTGCGTTTACAAGTATGAGCGTATACCACCCTCCTTTCAGACTGGCAATTGACGTATTACTTACTCTGGGAACAATATAGTAACCCAAACCCAGCATCGCCAGGGAGGCCCATCCCCAGAAAACAGCATTGGTATGCACCGGCCGTAATCTGCCAAAACTTAGCCAGCTTACATGATCTACGTCAGGGCTGACGAATTTTATGCCTACATACTCGCCTACCGTTGTTCCAAACAACAGCCAGAAGGTGGCGGTGCCCAGGAACCACAGTACCAGTTTCCCCAGTGCAGGATCAATAGGTGGACGAGCAGGAGATGGCTTTTTGCGTGTTATAAAATTGATGTCATTCTCATTACTGATGTCACTTAACAGCCCCTTCTTATCCGCTGCAGCCTGCGTACCGGCCAGTTCATCATGACCAAGTGAATAATCGAGCGCCGCTTTACGTTGTGATAATTCATTCAGTATCTCCGCATCATTTATATCATCCAGGTAAGATGCCAGCTGCGTGGAGTCCTCCTGATATACTTTACGACGGTAATTACCAATCACTCTTCTTAACTTGAAAATCATCAGGGCAATGCCCACCAGCATCGGAATCAATATTAGTATGATGGTGATGATGATACCTGTCTGGTTCATTAATGGAGTGGGGTTGATATCCTGCGCTTTCGCAGACAGGCTACATCCCAACGCAATCAATACCAGCATTTTCATTTTGGTCTGCTGTTTAACCTGCAGCAATGCAGTCAGCTGGCGATTATTCAACTGGCGGATATGTGCGGTAACGTTTTCAAGCTGCGGCTGCCGACGTCTTACCCGCCGGGATCTGATTATGCTTTGCAAACGATACTTCATATACAAGGCCAATTGCAGTATGACCGCCAGGAGTAATAAACAGCAAGTCCATAAGCCAGCTGTGGAATTCATGGCAAAGAAAGCTTTCCCCTTTGACTGCGCTTGTGCACAATAGATGCCGACCATTAGCACAGCTGCTGTCAACATTATTCGCTTTAACCAATGTGGTTTCATTTATTTACTTTTTGATGCTTCCTTTCTCAGTATGTGTCTGTCAACGTAGAATGTTGCGAAAGGGATGAAACAGGAGATTAAAATCTTAGCAGTTGTTCTTGTGAAACTCCATTGCCGCTCCACCCCAACACTCAGGGTCAGCACAATAAACAGGAGAAACAATATGCCGTGTACCGGCCCGATGATCCTGACTAAAACCGGATCGCCACCCCAATATTTCAGCGGAACAGCGATACCGGTCAATACCAGCAACGAGATCCCCTCCATATAACTAACAAGCCTCAGCCGGCCTAAAGATGTTTTTAATAATGATTCCATAGGTGTTGCTTAAATGTGAAAACTGATATCACTTTTCATATATTGACCGGAAGGATCTTCAAAATAATCGCAGCCAGGGCCTTTGCGCAAGAGGAGAGAATGGCCATGGGATGGCAATCAATATGACAACTAATGCTATAAGAAACCATGTTAGCATCGTCTTATACTTCTCCTGGTCTGCTGTAACTCTCTTTGCCCTGGCTGATCCGATTGTTATTAGAACAATGGCAAGCATCATAAGAGATATATGCACGTATTTGAAGAAAGTATGCTGGTTGAAAGATGCTACACCGGCGACCTTCATATTTACCAGCGGACTCTGAATATAAATTGTCATTCCAACCAACAACTGAATATGGGCAATGGTCGTCGTCCAGTGGCGGATAGCATTCACCTTTCCCGTAAAAAGCAGCCTCTGAGACACGCCCCGGAAAGCGGTGTAAATGGCATAGCAAAGACTTCCCAGCATCAGCCACCTTAGCAGCGAATGCAGCACTAACAAAGCGAAATACATGTATTAAGATTTTATTTTAGAAAAGGCAAATAGCATCCTCCATACACAGGTAGCTGCGCATATCATCACAGGCAGGGCTTGCCGCCTTACATTAGTTGCGTATTAAACAGGATATAGGTCCTGATCTCCAGTGTCTTTAAGTGAAGTACGGAAAGCGCGGCGATAATCTGACGGAGTAATCGCAAGCTGCCGCAGAAATATGCGTCGCATAGTGACCAGGTTGCCAAGTCCGCAATATTCGGCAATCCTTTCGAGTGACATATCTGTATCCTCAAGATATGCGCGGGCCTTCTCCACCCTGAGCTTTTCTATAAATTTCGCAGGAGGCATACCTGTATGCTTTTGCAGTACCCGCGTCAGGTTACGGACGCTCATGTTGAAATGCTCCGCGATCTTACTGAGATCTACCGGTTCATGAAGTCGTCCATCCAGCCAAAGTTTCAGTTTTTGTCCGATGTTGGTGGTGTCATAAACAGGCAACAGGTTGCCAAATTGTGCCTGCACGCCGGACCTTCTCAGGTAAAATACCATTTGTCGCGCCACCCGGACCGCAATCTCCTTTCCATAGTCTTCTTCAACAAGCGCCAGGGAAAGATCGATCCCTGAAGACACCCCTGCAGACGTATACATAGGACCATCCTGAATAAAGAATGCATTGCTGTGTACTTCTATAGACGGATATTGTGCTTTCAATTTTTCTGACATCTCCCAATGTGTGGTCGCTTTGCGTCCGTTCAGCAGACCCACTTTTGCCAGTGCAAAAGCGCCTGCACAGACAGACCCTATACGGCGCGTATTGTGTTCATTTATACCGGATAACCACTCATAAAATGGCACCAGCTCGGCAGCCATGAGCTCCCAATGGTCATCACCCGCAATAATCAGGGTGTCAATTGGCGTTTTTACATCCATTGCACAGTAGCGGCAGTTGAAGTCAATTCCAGCGGAAGTGATTACCTTTCTATCATAGGTGGGTGCTACTACTTTTACGTCATATCCTTCGTTTACACCGGTTCCGTGTAAAAGTCTGTCAGCGTTGGTAAACACATCCGCAGGTCCTGTAAAATCAAGCAGCATCTGCCTGGTCATCGCCACGATCACTACCTGTTTCTTCTGCCCTGCTATATCTCCTTTGTTTTTACTAACATCCATGACACAAAATTAGCTACGGGATCATTTGTCTCAAAGGACATTAATTATACATTTTGGGACATGGGCTAAATATTCACAAAACACGATGATGGTGGGGGTAGATACGGGCAGCCCTGGGATCAGCAGCCTGTATATTAGGGACGACTTTCATACCTACAAGCCCAAATTAGTTTGGAAATTGCACACATAATATACAAACTAGTTGGTATTGCCTAAAACAAGATTGATGCTTAAATTGGGAGTAATGGACTTCTTAGAATAAGCCATGGAATATTTCAGTTTAAAATCCTGCACTTATGACAACACTGGAAAAATCACAATTCCTTGAAAATGTACTTACCTGTTTGGCCATAATGATTGGTGGAGTATGGACATTCTGGCGATTTATCCTAAATGGAGATGGAAAACCTAAGATTCAATTTGATATTGATTTAAGAGTTGTAGGACGCCAGGATTCGAAAATACTAATAGAGGCTATTGCTACTGTCCATAATAAAGGCCAAGTTAGACATATAATAAAAAACTTTCTCTTGGACATTTTAATATTGAAAAAGAATGAACCAATAATAAATGGCGACGATTTTATTAATTATCAGATTTTTCTTAAAAAATTTAATCCCGAGAAAGTTAACCCAGAACCTCCTGAGTCGGAGAATAGAATTGTCTGGGTCCCTCGACGTTGGTATAAAACATTCATTGATGCAGGTATAGCTCAAAAATATACTTACCTTACTTATGTACCGGAGGATACAACTTTTGTATCTTTATATAGCAGATTCTATTTCAATTCATTCTTTTCGTTCAAAAAAGATTTCCAGTCTGTTCAAAAAACTTTCAACGTTACAAAGATGGAAGAAAGTCTATAATACCGTAACACAACTTTCTACTACCTTCAACAAGCCAAATCACAATCAGGTTCTAAGGGCCACCATCAGTAGTTCAAAGAAGGATTACGAAAGTATGAGATTTCCTATCGACAGTCTGAAAAAATAAAGTATTATAAGGACCAACATTGCAATAAAATAAGACTTTGCATCACCAAAGGTTCCTTTACTGGCATGCTTCAATCCTAGAATTAAACTAACAATTAAAACTACAATCAAAGCTCCCCAATTAGCTATAAATGCGTTCAAGGGCAACTCTCAATTTTTGTTGCTTCCGCACTTTCTCCAAGTATCATCCAATATATCAGAGGGATAATTAGAGCAAACATTATTGTACATGTAAGAAAAGCGAGGAGGAAAACCACAAGGAGATGAAAAAACTTAGTTTTCGCTTTAAATATGCGCGTTATCGTTTGCATTTTTGAATAACGTAAAGGTTAAAGATATATTGATTTTATTCGTCGTTTCGGCTGTTACAGGGTAAAATGAACTTTGCCCTGAATCAATACAAAGAGAAATTAAATGGATGGTCCGTTGTAGTGCTGCCATAATCTGGGAAGAAGCATAGGTAATTCTTCTTCTGTCCAGTCAGCCCCTTTTGTAGAAGGAGCGCCATAGTCATAATCCAGCCCCGCGGCATAAGCAATACTCCTGGGGAATGATTCATTTTCTTTCCCGATTCCAGTTTTCTGTTTATAGGCATCTGTAGCAACATACATTAGCGCCTCATGGTCTATGTCATTAGCAATGCTGATATCATAGTTGGCGAGATAATCAGGATTCTCAACTACTTCATTGAATAGCCTTCTGCCCCGTGATATTAACCAGCATCTGAAATAGAGATATGAATCGTCGCTTACTACTCCATCAATGATTTTGAGTGCAGCCATTACTTTATAAGTATCTGCTTCTATGATCAGCTCACGGAATATTTTCTCAAATTCAATTATTATTTCGGGGCTGAATTGCCGTAATAAGTCCGTAAGTATGACTACCTGTTGATGTTTGTCTCCGTGAGACTGTTTATAAGATTCCTCAATCAGGTCCCAGAAGCTGAATTTATTGATTGCTTTGAGGTCAAAAAGATGCTTTTTCCTGATACATGTCTCCCAGAAATAAATGTTCCTTTTTCGGTCTTCTGCAAGAAAATATTCTTTTAAGGGCCCATAGTCTACATGTGGAGGAATATTTATTCTCAGATAATCCGGGCCGAAGAGAACATTTATCTCGCCATGCAGACTGCTTATCATATCATATACCTCTTTACGATTCTGCTTTTGTGCGATATTTAAACGTACTGCACTATAGCCTGATTCTTCAACAACACCGTCAAAAAAATAAGTACCGTTTTCATACACGACATTCACAATATCTCCGACGGCGAGATCATGAGCACTCAAAGGTGTTTCAGGTAATTTATAATGTTCTTTGTGGCGCTTGACTGTCAGGTATTCAGTCTCATGATTAATCCAGCCTTCGTAGTATTCCGTATTGTGAGGTATTGCTAAAAGAATTTCATCCGGATAGTAAAGGAGCATAGGGAATAAGAATAATATGCAATAATAAGATTTTTTTGACACTGCGGAAATACAAGCTATGGTTATCTGCTGATAAAGTAACCGGATATTTGGCCGTATCTGATAAAATAAAATTTGTCTTTATTGATGCAATAAAAAGCCCCTGACTGAATATCGTATGACTGGAGTGCATGCAACGTATCAATGTCCCTGATCAGGGCATTAAAGTGCCCATTTTTAAATACCTGCATACGAATGTCGTGAAAAGTTCTTCCTTTCCACGCGCTGTTTTTAACCGAACGGGATACTTCCATTTTCTTTGACATAACTGAAAAACTATCCGTTTTACATGCATTGAGCAGTAGTGTGAGTAATGGAACAAGTGATAATACTCTCATAACCGAAAAAATAAACTTCTTTCCTATAATACCGACTGCTTAGAAGGGACAATCGCATCGCCACGGGTACGTTAGCAGCTTCGGATTAATATGAAGATCAAGCAACAAATTTATGAGCTCTTCCACAGTATTTAAATAATATCGTCGTTCATTGCACATTATTAAATCTTCATCTCCGATGAATTCAGTCATTTTCTCTTTCTCAAGTTCAAAATCGTGAACATTATAGACGTGTTCTGGTATGTTTATGTTCAAAGACCGGTCTTCCGGCTGGTAAATAACTATCCATCTTCTCAGATGTGCAGCCGTTGGATCCAGCTCCGCGGCAATTGCCTTGCCCATTCTAAATCTGTTATAAATTGCCAGATCAAATATATCTTTCAGATCCTGGATGTTCATTTTTCTATGCCTGGTTATCAAATAAATCAATGCCTTGTTCAGGAACAAGTTTTCCCTGACGGTTTCAACTTCAATCTTATATCTCTTAAAGGCATAATCAATAATCCGTAATCTGGTGCAAGCCTTTATCCCTAAGCTGCTGCAGGATATGAGTTGGCAATTCAGGACTGCTTAAAGGTAAATCAACCGATAGCTTCTCAAAGTCCCCCGCAGGTACGCGGTCAAATATTTCGTTTAATGCTACCGGATCTTCGCTGAAGCTGACACAGGTACTTACAAAATTCATCTGGTTCACACTGAAATCTTTTTGCTTCAGCTTACGGGTAGCATCTTTCACCCGGCCAATAAAATGCCTTTGGCGGATGAAAGTGGTGCTATTCATGATGATGAAAACGTAGTCGGCATAAGCGGTGATCTTGCCGTAGTACATATGATTGTCCTTGCCACTGCGTTCCACCAGGTATTCATCGCCGGATTTATAGATCTCCATGGCGGAACGCCTTACTCTCTCCTCTTTAACACCGGGGCCAGTCAGCGGCAGATTACTGTTATAGCAATACCAGTATCCTGTTAGATGGTCTAACAATGCAGTGTTGACCACTCCTGATGGAATATTGATCTTGAGCTCATGGAAACTGAAAACGGTAGCGACACTCCGGAGGAAATCCATATAGCTGTCATAACCCAGTATTTCGGATATCGTATTCATTTTCCCGAAATTTGGACTGCTGATACCGGCTAACGCTTTTCCCGTCTTTGCAGCTTTCAGCCTTTTGATAATGAGGTGTTCATAGAAGTAATTATCACCCAGGAAGGCAGCTTCTTCCTGCAGCTGCTTTCCCTTCTGCATCAACTTGTTGAATTCGCCTGAAATATAAAGCCATTCCGCTTTTGACACATCTTCCCAGCTGCTCTTCCTGATAAAATGGTGGGCAATGTAATTCATTAGCCGTTCGAGATGCGCCAGTTCGTCTACAGTCATAATACGATTTTAATACGAAAATAAGTCCCCAAAGGATAATTCCAATACGTCCATCTTCCCAAACAGGGGGAGCTTTGTACTAATATAAAAAGAAACAAATGAAACCAACAGTTATGAATCAAACAACAACGCTTACCTGGCAAGAACAGGAGTTACTATGGCAAAGAATCTTATCCTTTCCCTTTGATGCCCCTGATGCCCCGCTTCCCTTTTCACGTAGACTTGCCCGGGAGAACAAATGGGACTATAATTTCGGGTTGAAAGCCATAGAAGAATACCGGAAGTTCATCTTCCTCTGTTGTATCTCGCCACAGGGAGCCTCTCCTTCCAAAGTGATCGATGAGGTATGGCATCTGCACCTGATCTACACACAGAGCTACTGGGAAGAATTTTGCGGAAAAACATTGAATCGCAACATTCACCACCATCCTTCAGCAGGCGGACCGCAGGAAAGGGACAAACACAGAAACTGGCGGGCAGATACACTTGATCTTTATCGCAACACGTTTCACACAGAACCACCACCGGAACACTGGGAAGACAAACATTCCCCTACCAACTTTCTCCCCCGGTTCCTAAAAAGAATATTCCTCCTTCCACTCTTACTCCCACTCCCCTTTCTTACCTCCTGCAACAAGAGCTCTGCCGTGTTTGCTCCCATTATCATAGGTTTTATAATATTCTTCGGATTGATGGCGACCGGTTCAGGAAATACCGGAGAAAAAAGAAAGAACAACGACAGCAGCGGAGGGAGCTGTGGAAGCAGTTGCGGTAGTAGCTGCGGAAGTGGGTGTGGTAGTGGATGCGGTGGTGGATGCGGAGGGTGTGGAAGTTGATTACATCAAAAACAAACTTATGAAACAACAAAATATAGTACCGATAGATAAAACAGGCTACCTGCTGACCACAGCTGGCTATCTCTTATTACCTTGTTTGTATGGCAGCTTATTCCTGACCAGCTGGTTCCCATATCATTTAGCAGGCAAACAGTTTCTTATCTGGTACATTGTTCACATGATAAGTGGCTATCTGCTCCTGTATCTTGCTGGCAGGTATAGTTCAATCAGGGCAAATAAATTGTCTTTCGTCTTCTTATGGCTAACTGTACTGATATCCGTGAGCCGGATGTGCCAGGGCCTGTATCATCATAAACCCATCTTATTTTTATGCTTGCTCACCGCGCTTAATGTCCTGCTGCTGTTTTTACTGTATCCCCCACAGCAGTGTAAGATTACCATTTTCCCTTCGCGGAAAAAAAATTAAATTTAGTAAAACTCATCATCCATGTTTAAGCGCCATTTACCCACCTGTATTGCTGTTTGCATCGCATTACTTTCCTTCGGTTGCAAAAAAGAAAACAAGCTTCCCATTTCTTCTGAAATAAGTGCTATCGTAAAGCCCTTTGGCGTACCTGCTTATTCTTTTAACTGGGAGGTTAGTGACTATATGCCTACTCCTCCCGGCTACTCTATTTTTGTGCCCTGGGCAAATGGTTCGGTGAAAGGTTTCCCTTCGGACATATGGTATGACATGAAAGCGGCTGATGGATGGGAACTCGTATATAATGAATTCAATCCTACTGCATCGTCATTACCTGCTAACCCATTTTTTGTACTTTATAACAAATATAGAGGCGTGCTACGTATCTATGAATATGTGACTACAACAGGCTTTGTTAATTCAAGTTACCTGACTTCAGGGTTAAACCTATCTCCGAATAACATTAATTCCAATATGCTGAACTATATCGGACAGGACCTGATAGATGTTAGTGTGAAACATACGGTTATCACAAAAGTAGAAAGTACACAGATCGCGACAGGAGTGTGGTATGCTGCTCAGTATGAAATCGCCTACGATCCTTCAATAGCCAGCAGCACTTATCAGCAGATCGGATTGAACTGGACATTGAAATGGACAAACATATCCGGCGTATCACTGGGCGGCACTTCCACCGGTACGTTAAATGGTACTATCTCAAATACAACTAACGGCTTCAATGTCGGATCACTTGGAACAGGTGCGCTCGAAGCAGCGGGATTAAGCGTCTTCGACAATAATAAAGGTAATGATGCAAATCATCCAGGTAATGGCAACAAACTTGGTTTGCCTGCTTCCATTTTTGAAGCCGCACAAAAAGGAATGAAAGACGGTTTAACCGGAATCATCACCAACGTATTCAGCGCAATATTCGGAGGCAGCACTACCACTACTCAACAGGTGAACCTTACTATGAATGCCAATATCACCCTCAATGGTACCATCTCTAGTAATGGTGCATTAATCCCAGATCCGGGGCTTGGCCTCGGCGTGCCAGGCACGAGTAATAGTCAAAGTGCTCCAGGCCTTATTCCATTCTATAACAAGCCAATGGGAGTGTTTTATATAACAGGTAAACCGATCGTAGATGTTACCAGAACCGAAGAGGTGCTTGATACATCCTATTTTACGCACAGTTTTAGCCTGGAGCCCGGCTCTTATCAGATTGTATATAATCCTGAAGTCCTGAGTATTGCCAACATTCAAAATGTCAGGACAGAGGTATTATTGATAGATCCCCCTTATCCTGCTACCGCAAATTTTCAAATAGGATCTCATACTGCAGGGTATGCCTGGTCGGTGACTTTCGGCCCGGCAGGATACTTTGACTGGTATTGGCCAATTGCAGTCAGGATCGCATTTGATGTGGTGCCGAAAAATGGAGCGCCAAAGTCAACGATCGTAAAAACATTTTACGCAACCATAAAACACGTATAAACCAATTAATATAAAAAGACGGCTCAGTATTGCATCATACTGAACCGTTATAGTAAAAGAATCTGATTTTGTACTACCTTCGGCAAGCCAAACCAGCAACTTGACTCCTATGCCGAATGACAAAGCAGTTTTTTCTAAAAACGACATACTGACGCAATTAGATGCCTGCGCTAAAGATTTCAATTTTCCCGTACTGGACAATGGATATATTTATCCCGTAACATCAAGATTGTCCGTTTTTGGCGACCTTGAAAGGTGGGTGATAGTCGTAGAAGTAGTGGGTTACCACTATCGCTTCTCCGGACACGGCGGTGTAGAGAACTGCCTCTATATATACGGTAATAGCCTTGGTTTTGAACCTGGCATAAACAATGACAACGTCCTGCTGGTAACAGCCGATAGCGATGAAGGCGCTGTCTTCGTAGGTGATCAATGGGGTACACTTAATCCTGATGTACATTCCATGTTGATCAGAGATCAAAAAATCAGCATACCCAAAGATCCTGCATTCTATGCTGCACGCAATGTTGAGTTGAAAAATCCGCCTTCTATACGAGTGTATGAATTTATGCGCGCAAGCCTCCCCGAATACAAGACGGAATTTCTGGCAGTCGAAGATGAAATATATGATTGTTTTCGCCAGAACCTGCCCAAGATCATGCAGCTGGACGAGTGGTACCATCCCGATATAGCTGGAGAGGAAAGGCCTTCCGAAAATGAGACGTTTCAGATGATTGCAGCAGTACTGGAATCAGGAGACAGCTCTCTTTACAAACCGACCAAAAGTGCAAATAATCATTGGAGCAACTGGCCATATGGAGGCAGTCTCTGATATAGGATGGGATACGTCAAAGAATACCTGCAGGAACTGGGATATCGAATATTTGGGAATCTCATCATAAACAACTAATTTCAAAATAACCTCAATCTGTACCTTTAAATTCATACCCCATATGAAAAAGAAGTTCTTTTTACTGCAGTTATTGTCGGTGATTTCAGGATTCGCATTTAGTCAGCATTTTGCAGTCGCTAAATCCGGCGTTTTTACTCCCCAGCAAAAGAAAGTACTCTTGCTAAAGGATACCGCCCTGAACAAGTCATTAATCCTGTTTAAGACCAACCTCCATGTGAATACAGATGGTACTCCTTTATCTTATCATCCGTTTGATTTGAACGGAGACGAGAAAGCATTGAATAATATCTGCAATGCCGTGGCTGTGCGTAAAGATGGATCAAATAAGAACCTATGTTTGTCCAAAGAGACCTATAAAGAGGCCTTGTCGGTATTTGCGCGATTCCGGGATTCCGGCTTCCTGAAGCTGCCAACAGGATACTCCATCACCTGGGAAAATGTACTGGTGCCGCAGATGGTAGATGGGAAAAAAGTACCCTGCGTGATCAAATCCGGGGAATACGAAGGATATTTTGGCTCAGCCACCTCTTTAAGAAATGGGTTATCATCTGATAAAGGGGAATGTGATTGCAATGACCAGGTAAATCCCTTGAAAATACCAGCCCTGGTGCTGGTCGGGGGGAGTAATAATATTGTCAGGAAATTCGGTGCAAAGCTGGGGGATTTGTTGATCGCTTATAATCCAACGAATAAGCACCTTGTGTATGCCATCATTAATGATTTCGGGCCTCCGAATAATTTAGGTGAAGGTTCTGTATTGCTGAATATGAAATTGCGGGGAGATACTACTTTCCCTAAAAAGAGAAAAGATACTTTCAAGTTGTCCATCAGCTCCGATATTATTATTGCGGTTATTCCTGATTCAAGAACTTTCCAGGTGGAGAAGCCGTTCACTCCTGAAAACATAACGAGCCGGGTGGAGCAATGGCTGAGGGAGTGTGGCTTTCAAACAGGGCAAGCATATATAGATTTCCTTGAAAGCAGTGTCGTTGCAAAGTTGAAATAAACTGTCCGGCACGGAATATGACAAAAACAGCCCTTATGGTTGTCCCAATTGACCATCGTCCAAATCAGATGCAGGTCGTAAGTTTGCTTGTAAACAATTACAATTAATCAATAACCAGCAGCGTATGCGTAAACTCGTTTCATTTTTTCATGTTTCTTTGGATGGATATGTAGCCGGTCTTAACGGCGAAATGGATTGGATAAAAGTTGATGAAGAGATCTTTGACCATGTCGGTGACCGTGTCAACGAAAGTGCTACCGCCATGTATGGCCGCGTAACCTGGCAAATGATGGAAGGCTATTGGCCTACCGCTGCAGACCAACCCAATGCGAGCAAGCACGACATTGAACATGCAGCCTGGTATAAGAAAGCAGAAAAAATTGTGTTGTCTAAGAGCATGCAGGACGAGCAATTTCCTAATACTGTTTTCATTAGTGAAAATGTAGAACACAATGTAAAGGCATTAAAGCAACAGCCTGGTAAGGAGATACTCATATTTGGAAGTCCTTCAGCCACACACTCATTGTTGCAATATGATTTAGTAGATGAATTCTGGCTGTTTGTCAACCCTATTCTACTGGGCGTTGGTATACCTCTTTTCAAAAATGTGTCGGAAAGAACACCGCTCACGTTGGTCAGCTCGAAGACCTTTACCAATGGGGTAATATGTATGCATTATAAGAAGGCTTAATAGGTAACTGGTCCAGTCACCCGATACTTTCAAACACCGGAAGATGGTTGATATATGCTGAAGTAACCAGCACCATACAAAAGGATAAGCCGCCTCAATTACTATCGAGGCGGCTTATCCTTTTTCTATTTTATATAAGAATGGCCACCAACACGGCTATCAATTAAGGCGTGCTTAACAATCTTGTTGCTGGCGTTTTTGTTTTGAAAAACCGGAAAATGATTGATATCTTCGACAGCGTTAACAACAATTCAACCCTTAACCTGGAGTAAATCCCTGTACATGAAAAAAGCATCTATGATGTGCGGCCTGGCTATTGTCGCTGCACTCACCTTTTCCTCCTGCGCTACTATTTTTGGAGGTACCCGGCACACCTTCACAGTAAATTCTTATCCTGGGGATGCCAAATTGGTGATCACCAACAAAAAAGGGCGGGAAGTCTTTAACGGTAATACACCCGCTAACGTACGACTGAAATCCGGTGCTGGTTACTTTTCTCCGGAAGAGTATACCGTAAAGTTTACTAAGCCCGGATTTGAGGAACTTACAGTGCCTATTCATTTTAAATTAAATGGCTGGTACTTTGGAAACATCCTGATTGGCGGAGCTATTGGCATGTTAATCGTGGACCCCTTAACTGGTGGTATGTGGAAAGTTGGCAATGCAGATAAACAGATCTACAAAACATTGAAGCCGCAGGGAGCAACTGCACCGTCACTGACTATTATCGATGTTAAACATGTTGATGAGGGAATGAAGGAGCAGTTAGTGAAGATCAATTAACTGACAGTTTGAAAACACTATTCAAGTGTTAAATCAACAGACATTCTTTTAAAGACACTCAAAAAGAGCCGGCATTAACCGGCTCTTCCTTTTTCTATATTACCTCTCCACAGAGGCGCATTTTGACTTCGTTAAACGTTATTGAATTGGCTCCACTATTATACAGCATTTGACCATTACTCAACTTAGGTATAACCCCGTCATTCATAATTTCTTCAACATTAAGAAAATATTTGCTGCGTCAATCCCCCTTGCCATTACTGTCACCGCCGGCGCTGAGACATTGTCATTTACGAAAGTTGCCTTTCGTAGTCTTAAGATACAATGCCTACGTTGAATTCATAAATGCATTTGAAGCATTCTTTGTGACTTTAACATCAATCTGACAGGCTTGATTCATCAACTGAAAAATGCTTTCCCATATTTGCATTAGTGTGCCCAGACCTGTTTAAATTCCATTTAAAATTGTTTACAATCCATTTAATATTTATTGGCAACTTATTACCTTATTACGTATTATCTTGTTCCCAATTTAATATCAGCCAAAAGGAAATCTGCTAAAAACAGACAGCACGCAACAGACAAAGACGAGGAGCAATTTTTCACTGTAGGGACAATCTTACAGTTAGGTATTTCTATGTTTTTTTTTACAATCATTCAGGCTAATTATTATTATATCAATCAAAAATCAGTGACAACACAATACAGGAACAAGCAGTAGTCAATCCCGTATTAAAACCAATGCCAATAGGGCTTAATCAACCAATTCGTAATAATCCACAAGTACTAAATTTTACTTCATGACTGTTAATTTTACAAAATACAGCTATGGCTGTAGTCACGTGCTATTAACGCTCGTCTTCATCCTTATGTCCTTATTTGCCAGTGCACAAGGCGCAACAGATGCGCGTGTGACTGTCTCCGGGGCGATTAAAGATGGAGGAGACGGCACGTTCCTTCCCGGTGTATCTATCAGTATCTCAGAATCCAAAGCAGGTACAGTTTCAAATGTAGATGGAGCTTTTACTATTAAAGCCAACGTAGGTAGTACGCTGACGTTTTCAATCGTAGGGTATCTGCCTTCTACTTATAAAGTGAAAGGCCCGGATGCCAACGTGGCTATCGTGCTGAGACGCGATAAAACAGACCTTAAAGATGTAGTTGTAATTGGTTACCAGGAAGCCTCACGTAAAAGTGTAACAGCTTCTGTTACTTCTGTAAATCCTAAAAACTTATTGGATGTTCCTACACCCTCTCTGGACGCGCTCTTACAAGGTCGTGCTCCTGGTCTGGATGTTCAGAACTTTTCTGGTGAACCAGGCGTGAGAAGTAACGTGGTAATGCGTGGTAACACCGCAGTGAGCAGAAACATTAACAGTGACTTCACTACTGCTCAGGGTAAAGCAAGCCTTGCCCGTGCATTGAGTGGCCCCTTATATGTAATTGATGGTGTGCCCCAGAGTACAGAAGATATCGCAGCTATCAACTATGGTAGCGGTACAAATACGGACGCATTGGCGGGCATCGCGGTAAATGATATCCAGAGTATTGACATCTTAAAAGATGCCTCTGCTGCGGCCATCTATGGTTCAAGAGGTGCTGGTGGTGTCATTATCATCACTACCAAGCGTGGTATTACCGGTAAACCCAGAATTGATTTCTCTGCCTATCACGGTATCACAGATATGCCCACGCTCGATAAAGTACTGATCGGTGCAGAAGAGCGCAGAGGAAAGATGGCGCTGATCGAGCATTATGGACAATACTTAAACCTGCAGAACATTCCTCAAATCCTGACAGATAGCCTGAACCCTTCATTTAACAACGCAAATGACTATCAGGGTAAGCTCTATCAAACAGGACAGGTTGGTAACTATGATCTCTCTGTAAGCGGAGGTACTAACCTCATCAACTACAGGTACTCCCTTAACTATTATGATGAAGAGGGTATTATCAAGAAATCAGGTTTCCAGAGATATAGCTTCAGCAGCACTACTGGTCTGAATTTATCTCCCAAACTAAATATCAGCACCATTATCCGTTATTCCAGATCGGACAGACCAAGGTCGATCAATGATCTGTCAGGTGGTTATGGTCCTTTTAATGGTGGTTATTATGCTTCTAGCCCATTACCATCATCCACATTATATTTATCACCTGCCAATTCGGCTTTCATTTTTGGTAATACCACTAATCAGACAGACCGTAACTCAGATGATAACCTGTCTATCAGTCCTGTCATTGACTGGAAGATTTCTAAGAAATTCACCTTTAACACAGTAATATCTTACTCAGCGCATTCCGCTCGTTCAGATTCATACACTCCTGGTGCGGTGAGAAGAGATGGAACGGGTGCTGCCTCCAGCTTTGTGGAAAACAGGAACAACTACCTGATGAGTAATGCCCTGCAATACACGACCGGATTTGGTAAGGATCATACCCTGAACCTGTTGTTGGGACAGAACACTGAATACATGGAATACAGGGCTACAATATCAAAGGCGGTAGGTATTCCAAATGACCAGATCCGGACTGTTACTGTACTGGACAAGAACCTGGCTGAAACCAGCACAGACCTCTTACAGAGCGGCATTCAGACGGGTTTCTTCCGCGTGAACTATGGCTTTAAAGGACGTTATTTATTATCTGCCGTAATGAATGCGGATGCTTCTTCCCGTTTTGGTAGAAACAACCGCTGGGGTTATTTCCCATCAGTATCTGCCGGTTGGGTTGTTAGTGATGAGCCATGGCTGAAAAGCGAGAGCAACTGGCTTACCTTATTGAAACTGCGTGCAAGTTATGGTGAAACCGGTCGTCAGCCAGATGGTGGTGATAACTACCTGTCTTATAACACCTACAACATTGGTGCAGGTGGTTTCCCCGGTAGTACCAACCCTTCTACAGGCGCCAACCAGTCATTAACGTATAATGGTGTTCCTGCTATCTCTCTGAATTTTGATAAAGGCCTTTCCAATCCAAATCTCAGCTGGGAAAAAACAAGCCAGTCGAACGTAGGTCTGGATATCACTTTATTGAATGGACGTTTTAGCGTGGTAACGGATGCTTATGTAAAATCCACACATGGCGGAATCTTTACACTGGCAGTGCCTATTACCACTGGTTATTCCACTAACACCGCCAATGCCATTGGCGTCAGGAATACAGGGGTGGAAATGCAGTTCATTGCCAACATCTTTAAACCCAGCAAACCATTCCAGTGGCAGTTCCTGTTAAACATCGCGCATAACGATAACATCATTACCTCATTACCTAATGGTGGTCGTGATATCTATCTCGATAAATACTTATTGAGACAAGGTCAGCCAATTAACACCTACAATACTTTCAAAGCAACCGGTATCTATAAAACCGATGCTGATGTACCTGTGAATCCAGTAACAGGATCAGTACTTAACTTCTATGGTTATCCATTCAGAGGTGGTGACCCGATCTGGCAGGATTCCAACGGCGATGGTGTACTGGATGCAACAGACTATGTTCCTACCGGCAATCCAAATCCTAAATTTACAGGTGGTTTCAGTAACACATTCAACTATAAAAGATTTACGCTGGACATCTTCTGTACGTTCACTTCCGGCCGTCAGATCTACAATGACTACCTGGCGGGAAGATTGTCTCAGCTGGTGCCTACAGATGATGGTGATTCAAATCCCCTGCACTCTATTAGTACACACTCCCTGCCTGACCTGAGTGGTATCAATTACTGGTATAATCCAGGTGATAACGCACAGTATCCTTCTTTGAGTTCTGTAACGGGTACCCGTTATAAATATGCACTGGTGAGTTCACAGTGGGTAGAAAGCGGCGCTTACCTGCGCATCAAGAAAATATCACTGGGTTATAGCTTAAATCCTGCATTACTGGAAAGAGTGCATCTGAAGCGTGTACGCATCTATGGTCTCGTGGATAACCTGAAGATCTTCCAGAAATCAAAGAACGTACCTGATGCAGAAGAGGTGGATGCTTTTGGTGTATATAGCGGCAGTGGTTATCCGCTTCCTAAGAAATTCACGTTTGGATTGGATGTCAGCCTATAATTTTTAAAACACAGGATCATGAACAAACGACTCTTACATAGTTATAACATCTTATTACTGGCTTCCATCATGATAGTATCATCATGCAGTAAAATACTGGACCTGGAGCCACATAATTCTACTTTCACAGAAGCATATTTCTCCAATGAATCTGATGCAAACACTGCCATCGCCGGTGCTTATGCATTGTTGAGGAATATTCTCATCACAGATAATACCTGGCATGTGTATGGCGACGTTCCCGCCAGCGAATTACTGATCAATGGCAACTACGACTCAGGCAACAGCAACGTTGCTTTAGGTCTCTTTACTGGCCTGAACGTCAATGGCGGCAGTTACTGGAACTGGCAGAAGTATTATAAACTGTTGCAGCAGGTAAACCTGATCATTGCCAAAGTACCGGGCATCGATTCCACAAAATTTGTGGATCCGGCCACCAAGTCTCATATCATCGGCGAAGCATACTTCCTCCGCTCTTTCACCTACTTCTTTATGAGCAGGGTTTGGGGCGGCGTGCCTTTGAAACTCACACCCGACTATGATGCGAATGCCGCTTTAAATATCCCAAGAAGTACTGCGGATGCTGTACTGGCACAATGCCTCGCCGATGTAGCCATTGCTGAAAAGAATATGGCCTTTGGTTATACTGATGAAGGACAACGTGCAGTAAGAGCGAACAAGGGAAGTGCCTATGCTTTGGAAGCACATATCAGGGCATGGAAAGGCGACTATGCCGGTTGTGAAGCAGCTGCCAATACCGTGATCACCGAGGGTGGCTACCAGCTGGTAGACTCTGCCAATTACGAATCCGTATTCATCGGTAAATCAGCGGAAGGCATCTTCGAGATCAATATCAATGGAGGACAAAACGAAGGCATCGCTATCAATGGTGGTGGTAACGGTTCTGCTAATACACTGATGCAACCTTTCATTTATGGCAAATCACGCCTGGAATGGCCACTAAGCACTATCTATGTAAACAATATTTATAAAGCAGATAGTACTACAGATATCCGTTACAGAAAATTTTTCTTTCAGCCGCAGTCGTCTAACGGACAGGTGATCAAATATGCTAATATCAGCTATGCTGATGGTTCTACGAAAGGAGATCCAAGATTAAATAATAACCTGAATATCTTCAGACTCGCTGATATCATGCTGTTAAGAGCTGAAGCCCTGAATAAGTTAGGCCGTGATGGAGAAGCAGTCGTATTGTTAAATAAGGTACGTGAAAGAGCGGGTGTTCCGGATTACAATGGCTCCGGTGAAGCCCTGGCTACCGAAATACTGGAAGAACGCCTGAGAGAATTATTCTTTGAAGGACAATCTTATTTTGACCTTGTAAGAAATAATAAGCTGACGCTTTATAATGAGTCTTTCAACCAGGACCAGTACAATAAAGGTGGATGGTTATGGCCGATCGACCCTGCCATGTTCAAAGACGACTACACACTTGCACAGACTCCTTACTGGCAGGGTAAACTCTAATTAAATTCAAACCAGCTGTATGAAAAAGATATTTTCCGGAACACTCATATTAATGACGATAGTTTTCTTCTCCTGTAAGAAAGACTATACGATCGGCGGTAGTATTACAGATCCGCATGTGAATATGACGACTTACGATTATTTAAAAACAAATCCGTTATTCGATACACTGTTATTGTTAATTGACAGAACAGGACTGAAAGATGAAGTGAATGCATCAGGAACTTTCTTCGCTATCACTGATTATTCTATCAAGAATTATATCACAAAAAAGCAGGAAGACCTGAGGGTGAAACTGAACGATGAAAACCTCGTGTATACCTTCGATTCTATTAACTATGCAGTGATGAAAGATTCCCTGAGGGCTTATCTTTTTAAAGATAAGATCACAAGAGATAATACTACGGAAATTGGCCGCTTCTTTAAATCCAATGATGGGGAATTGCGTCTGGTACAGCTGATCCCTACCACTGACTATACAGATGGTACGGTTTTCACCACCAAACCAAAGTACATCTACCTGACCAAATTAATCGCTACTGAACATGGTTATCCTGTTCCAACTGATTCTACTGGTCTGCCAGGCCTGAAGGAAGGACAGGAATTACAAGCACTTTGTCAGACGACGGGTATTCTCACCACAACGGGTGTATTGCATGTGTTGAACAACAATCACACATTCACTTACTTCGCGGATTTAAACAATTAATTATTACTTTATTTCTATTATCATGACTTATAAATTCAAAGCCACCGCCTATACATTGCTTGCAGCCATTGCGCTTTCGCCTGCCTGTAAAAAGGTAGAAAATGGCTATCTGAGTAACCAGATACGGTATGTTGATAATCCAATGGAGATAAAGCGGGGACAGATCGAGCAAACCGTTGCAGTGAGTAATGATGGTTCAAGTGCGCCGGTTGTATACAAATTGCTTGATATCAGGGACAGTACAGGACATCATGCAGATTCACTCTTTGCTTCCTACAGCCGCTATGAATGGATCGGTGAGTTTAACCCGGATACTGACACCACAGTAGAACTCCTGAATAAGAAAAGACAGCTGGTGAACAAGCCTCCTTTCGATTTCAATATCCATACAGGTGCGTTTACTTTTTATAATACTACTACAAAAGTACCGCTGGGTAAGTATGATTTTGATATCCAGGCCAGCAACGAAAATGGTACCAAGACCTTCAAGAACATCGCCTCTTTTACATTGGTGGATGATGCGCCTTTTGTAATCGGCGCAGGTGGAGCGGCCTTGTTCCTGGATGGTACAACTACCAGTTATGACCTCGGAGCGCCTGATGTAAGCATCGTAAGGACTTCTGATGAGGGCACTAATATTATTCTGAAGATCACTGACCAATATGGTAAGGCTTTTAATCCTTCAGCTGGACAGATCATCCGAAGAGGCGACCGTAGTGATTTCGGAACTTATGCGCAGTTTCACCCACTCGTGTATACAGATTCCACAATGACCTGTAATTTCGAGACAACGCCGTTTCCTTTGAAGCAGAGCACTTACGGTTACCTGATTTATTACCGTATTCCAAGTCAGTTTGTGAAAGCTGATCCTGGTTACGCACCAGATAACAGACAGGTGTATAGTGCAAATCCAAGGTTCCAGTTTAATATCTACCAGCAAGGCACTTATCAGGTTACGGTGAGAGTGAAACACGTAACAAAATCCTAACTAACAGATATAATCGTTCAGGGAGGCTGTATCATACTTTGATACAGCCTCTTTTATTTGGGTAATACCTGTCAGCTGGGTTGCAGCTGACTAACATTACTGGTTTGTTTCGCATTCGTAGATGGTGTCAGGAATTTGCCCAACATGATCTCCGCAGTCTGTAAGGCACCTTCTACCCATCCCTGTGCATCGGAGTATGCTTCTCCGCAAATGTATAATGGTGTACCAGCTATCGGGTTGGTGATCTGGTCTCTTACTTCCCAGCTCTTCACACCGATGTTCCAGCTATTCCATCCGCCGCCATATGGATCTTCGCCCCAGTCGCGGAAAGCAGCACTCTTCACGAGCGGCGTATAATCCAGTCCGTGCATCTGTTGTAGCTGACGGGCTACTTCATCCACCATACGACGGGGAGCCTGGTATTCGTCCCATGTCTGGTTCAGCTGACCCTGCGCTGCTGTCACAGCCTTTCCATTTGTCTTTTTATCATCATCTCCGATAAATGGATCAACGATCCTTGCATGCGAGCGGCCTGTCTTCCAGGCTTCAGCACGTTGAGGTCTTAATCCATCCCAGAAGCCTGTGTTATTACCATCATCATAACTGGCCAGCAGCATCGCTCTGCCATTCACAGCGGGTGTACCATCACTGTTTGGCCAGTAGTATGTTTGTCTAAGCGGGAGGTCAGTGACTGAACGGCCTGACTGTACCGGAACGAATTGTCCATCCGGACCGGTATAACCAGCTATTCTCCACCATGGATTCGCATAAGTGGTGAATAGTTTGAACAGCGGTCTTGGTGTGACACTGTTGATCAACGGCCGGATCAGTTGTAACTGAGGACTATTAGGCAGTACCAGATCGAGCGCACGACGAGGCATAGCCAGGATCAGTTTTCCTGCAATAATAGTTTGTCCGTTAGCGAAATTGAGTGTAAACGCGCCGTTTGCATAATCAAAGCCATGGAGCCGATGTTCCAGGCGAACCTCTCCCCCATCTTTTTCAAACAGCTCTGCCAGGGCAATAGGCACCTGCTGAAAACCGTTGGTAAAGCCCTGATATTGGGGAGAAATGCCAAAGTCTGATAAGTACCAGGGAATAGCATCGCAGGCATTCCAGTTTACCAGGGTGGAATCATACCCACCAGCATCCATACTGAACTGGTAACCTTCACTGCTGATCACCCTGTACAGCAGATTCCAGAAACCCCATTGGTATAAAGGTATTCCATCAAAAGAGGTTTCCCGGGTCATTTCACGACGTTGCTCCTCTGTCAGATCAGGATTAGTGATACCTGGTACAATCTGTTCAATGGCATTAACAATGATAGTACCCGGACCATTTCCTTTTTCGAGGAATGACATATTGTAGGGTACTTTATCTGGTCTGGTAACAAAGTCAACCAGGCGCAGGTATTCACCACGCAGATAGGCCAGGTTCTGAGGCTCATCCACAGGAAAATCATAGCGGATGATCTGCTCTGCAGGTGGTAGTTCTGCATTGAGGGCGTCAATCAGGCCTACGATCAGTTTCTGGTTATTTTCCAGGATACGCATACCACCCAGTTCTGCTGTCATGTTAGGGATTTCAGGTGGTTTCACTGATAGTAAACGTCCGCCGATATGGTCGCTGCCTTCGAATACAACGATCTTCTGATCAGGGAATTGCTTTTTCAGTTTCCAGGCGCTATACACCCCGGAAACACCGCCACCTACGATGGCGATATCGATTTGTTCGTTTGCCATAATGACAATGGTTTTTAGAAGATTGAAGGAATGTTGGATGGTATGTGTCCATTACCTGCAGACAACAGTTTTGCTTTTACTGTATCCTGGTGGAAATAATCCAATACTGGTTGTTTGCTGTAATATGCAGTGATGGTATCGGATGTGGAAGGAGCTGTTGGTGTATTGCCAGCTATTCTCATATCCAGTATATAGGAAGTAGTTTGCGTGAGTACATGCTCAATGCCTCGCCTGATCGCCTCCTTCACCGCACCCGGCGTTTCCACTACTTCTCCGTTCTCACCACCAAATGCTTTGGCCAGTGAAACGAAGTCGAGTTTTGGTCGTTCGAGACGCAGATATGGAGGATCCATTGTTTTGGGTTTCCAGCCATAGCCGGGCGCACTGCCGTAAGCACCGACTACCTGTTGTAAGCCCAGTTGCAGGGTATGATACTCCTGGTTGTTGGTAATGATATACAGAATAGGCAGTTGCTCATGTGCTGCTGTCCAGAAAGTCTGCGGATAGAACAGCGAAGAACCATCTCCCACGGCATTGATCACCAGCTTTGTACCTGTACCCTGTGATGAGTCATTTTCCAGTTTAATACCCAGGGAGGCCGGCATTGACCAGCCTAATGAACCTCCGGCTACACAGTAATAGCTTACTGGTTTAGCGCCAGTGGTATTAAATGGCAGGTAATATTGAAAAGGAGCACCATCGGATACTGCTTCATGCACATATACGAAGTTGTTCTCCAGTTTCCTCTCCACAATCTCTTCTTTCAATGCATTGGCGATAACAACAGACCATATATCTTCCTGCTGCATCGCTTCCAGCAGATACGCATCCCAGTCGGCCGCCCTTTTTACAGACAATAGCCGCATTTGTTCATTTCTGGCAGCAGCACCTGCCGGAGGAGTCGGCTTAATATAGCCGTTCAAAATAGGCAGTGTTGCTTTAATATCACCGAAGATTGCTGATTCTCCGTAATAGTTCTTCGCAATATCCCAGGTATTGTTAGTCAGGTATACCTGTTTCAGTTCAGGCGGGAATAGCGGTCCGTCGGAATATTTATATACTGCCAGCTGTGCCTGTGCACCAAATCCGACCAGGAATGCCACATCATGATCTTTGAACACTCCCTGGATACCCGCCTGGCTACCGGGTAGTTCTCCCTGCCAGTGATAGTCGTTATTAGGGAAATTAGCCAGGCTGCTAAAGCATTGCAATACCACTGGTGCGCCCAACAGCTCTGCTAGTTCCTCCAATTCCGTCCAGGCATCTGCGTAACCAACTGCATCGCCGGCTACTATAACAGGATTCTTAGCTGCGGCGAGAATACCCGCTGCCTGTCTGATAGACGCATCATCTCCAGTAAAATGTGGAGATATACGGGTCACTCCTTTGATCTTATCTTCATCTTCAATAGCCACCATGGTAAAGTCCCATGGTATTGATACGAATACAGGACCATTAGGTGGCGCCATGGCATCTTTGAAAGCCCGTTGTAATACTAATGGAATTTCATCGGGTGTACGCACTTCGTGCGCCCATTTAGTGTACTGTTTGGCAAGATCCACCAGGTTAGATGCCAGTAATGGTTCCTGGGTGACCAGTTCATTCTGTTGCTGGCAGCAAAGAATCACCAGGGGTACCTGGGAACGGCAGGCATTGAAAAGATTGCCTATGCTATGGGCAATACCCGGGGTAACGTGTACAACCAGTACACCTGGTTTACCTGTCATCCGGGCAGATCCCATTGCCGCACCAATGGCAATGTTTTCATGAAGACACTCGATATAGCGTACTTCATTCTCCGGATAAGAAGTACCATCAATAATAGGGATTTCGTTGGTGCCTGGTACGCCGAAAATGTAATGGATACCCAGGTCTTTGAGGATATCGAATACATAGTCGCGTGTCCAGCGTGTAGTCTGGTCGAACGCGTGTTCGATCACATCTTCACTGGTCTGGCGTGCAGCCTGAGCCATTTGTTGTGTTGTCATATGATGGAGTTTTGGAGTCTGGTTATTCAGAGGCTTCTTGTTGTGGAAATTTGTTTTGGTATCATGAATATGGTGTCGGTATTTTGACGGTCTGTCAATTCGTTGAAATCAAGGTTGTAAACAAATGTTCGCAGCTGATTGTTCGCGAGTGGTTGAAAAATCGGGGAAATGTTGGGGAGTTAGTGTAGCGTATTTGCCTATATTGCCAGTCTATACATTATCTCTTTTGATCATTTTTCAAAAAACCTATATGCAATGAATAAACTAATTTCTAAATACTGTTTCTATAACACTGGATGTAACTTTCGTCGGGTCTATTCTTGATACTATATTTGGCAGTTGGCCAATCGTCCGTGAATCATTCACAAAGTGTTGAATAAATAATTTCCCCCTAAATCCTTCTTTCTCCAGAAAAACAATCATCTCCTGCAAGTCTTCTTCATTCAGCAGGTCTGTATGAATGGTTGTTCTTATCTCAAAAGGGATGTCACTTTTTAATAACATCCGCAGAGAAGTTTCAATTTTCGGGTACAATAAAGATTGCGTGATGAAGGCAGATTTGCTGGCAGGTGCTTTATAGTCTAATGCAATGTAATCAACTAAACCCGCCGTATGCAAATCACGAATGACGTCGGGATTAGTTCCATTCGTGTCTATCTTTATCATCATGCCTTCCTCTTTAAGCTGTTTACAAAAAGTCAGCAACTGCCTATGTGATGTACATTCACCACCGCTTAATACCACGCCGTCGAGCAATTGCTTACGCGTGCGGATGAACCTAATGGCATCTTCATAACTGTATCTCCCCTTCCCATCAACTATATCCGGATTGTAGCAATACAGGCATCTCATATTACAGCCTGCAAACCAAAGTATGCAGGCTGTAATATCAGGATAATCCAGTAATGTAAAAGGTGTAATATTATAGATTGGATTAGCCACGGTCAGCGGTTTCAATAAAATGAACACGTTGCTTATGCTCGCCCTTTTTACCAATATTGAAACTCTCAACAGGCCGGTGGTATCCCATTACACGTGTATAAACAAGACATTTATCATCACATGTAGGGCAATATTCATGCTCACCTGAAAGATACCCATGTTCAGGACAAATACTAAATACAGGTGTGATAGTGATATAAGGCAACCTGAAATTAGAAAGCACCTTTTTTACCAGGTTACGACAAGCCCCCGGCGTACTTAACTTTTCCCTCATGTAAAGATGCAATACCGTACCTCCGGTATACTTACATTGTAGTTCATCCTGCAGCAGTAAAGCTTCAAATGGATCGTCTGTATGATCGACTGGAATCTGGGAACTGTTTGTGTAGTAAATGTTGGCATCCATACCAGCCTGTATAATATCCGGGAAGCGCTTTTTATCTTCCTTCGCAAAACGATAGGTAGTGCCTTCCGCAGGAGTAGCTTCGAGATTGTATAAATTGCCTGTATCAGTTTGATATTGCGTCATCTTTTTACGGATATGATCCAGTACTTCGGCAGCCATGTTGCGACCAGCATCGGAAATGATATCTTCCTTATCATCGGTGAAGTTTCTGATCATCTCATTGATGCCATTCACACCGATGGTAGAAAAATGGTTACGAAAATGTGTCAGATACCGTTTGGTATAAGGAAACAGTCCTCTATCGTACATCTCCTGAATGAATATTCTCTTCTTTTCCAGGGTTGATTTAGCAAGGTCCAGCAGCTTATCTAACTTAGCGTACAAGGCTGGTTTATCTCCCTTATGCAGGAACCCTAAACGTGCCATGTTAATTGTCACCACACCTATACTACCTGTCATTTCAGCACTGCCAAACAGCCCATTTCCACGTTTCAGTAATTCACGCAGATCAAGTTGCAGACGGCAGCACATACTTCTCACCGCGTTGGGTTTATAAGCATTCGGATTCTCTACGCGGTTGCCATTATCATCATAGATATATTGACTACCGATAAAGTTCTGGAAATAGGAAGATCCGATGCGGGCAGTGTTTTCAAACAACAGATCCGTATTCTCACCATACCAGTCAAAATCCTCCGTTATATTGAATGTTGGAATCGGAAAAGTAAATGGCTGACCATTTGCGTCACCTTCTGTCATCACGGTATAATAGGCTTTGTTGATCATATTCATTTCCTGCTGAAAGTGAATATAGGTTAGTTCAGAAAGCTCATTAATGCCTCTGTCCTTTGCCTTCTGCACAATAACCGGATCAGTAATACCATTGAAGAGATGAATATCCTTCTGGGTAGGAAACTGTAACTTGAGGTCTTCCGGTACAGTCCAGTCTATTGTAATATTAGTGAATGGCGATTGTCCCCAGCGGGCCGGCACATTCAGGTTATATACAAAGCTTCTTACAGCTTTCAGGATATCTTCATAACGAAGGTTGTCTTTGAAAACATAGGGAGCCAGATAGGTATCAAAAGAACTGAATGCCTGCGCACCGGCCCATTCACTTTGCAAAATGCCGAGGAAATTGGCCATCTGCCCTAATGCCTCCCGGAAGTGATTCGGAGGCCGGCTTTCGACGCGTCCCCTTACACCATTGAATCCCTCGTTCAACAATGCCCGGAGGCTCCACCCCGCACAGTATCCTGTCAGGCAGTCAAGGTCATGAATATGCATATCTCCATTACGGTGTGCATATCCCTCTTCCCTCGAATATACCTTGTTCAGCCAATAATTGGCAATGATCTTACCAGCCACATTATTTACCATGCCGGCATTAGAATAAGAAGTATTCGCATTGGCATTGATACGCCAGTCTGTTTGTGATATATACTCTTCTATCGTATGGGTACTATCCACCATGGTTGTATCTTCTGCTACATCATGCAGATGCGCTCGTTGTAATTTACGGGTATGTCTATATAACATAAAGGCCCTCATGACTTCAAAATCTCCGTTCGCAAACAGTTCTTTTTCTATAAGATCCTGAATTTCCTCAACCGACCATACATCCCTTTCCTGCAGTAGTGCAATCACTTTCTGATACACCACATCATCCGACTTTTTATTTACACTTAAATACCCTTTTTCTATTGCGTCTTTTATTTTAAATGGCATAAAGGGTTCGAACGCACCATGTCTTTTGATAACGTAGTTCATTGTTAGCAGTGGTTTTGATATGTTTAATTTTCGCTGTGAAAGTACCTTATCAATTCAGCATGCGTGTCAAAACTTGTTAACAGGGCGTGCGAAAATAAATACTGTCAAAACTGATTCTCCAGCCATCTTTCGCCCGTTTTTCAGCACAAAAAAAATTGCAAAATCTCAATCCCGTCTGACTTTACAAGCAGGCATCTAATAAACAATGACGGCGATCAGCAGGTTTTAATCGATTCATAGTGAGCATTATAAACATGTATGTTTGTAGAGAAGTTCCGGATCGTCGATAATACCACGATTTGGCCAACCTATGCACTATTATTTGGCGGGAAACAACTTTCATTATACTTTAGCAAATATGAGTTATTATATACGCGTCCTCGGGACAGAAAATCCGGATATTCATTTAGACGAAATTTTAGAGGCATTGAACCAGGAAGATCTCAGTGCCAGATTGGGTGCGCTTAAAAATGAGACACCGGAAAAATGGACGCGTATTGAATTAAATAATGAAAATAATAAACTGTTAGCTGTAATTGAGAGGGACGCCGTTACAAACGAAGGAATTGGCAAGGAAGAGCTGGATGAATTCAAGGCCAGCATTCTTGATTTCCAACCGGCTGCTGCCGCTAAATGGCTGAACGACTTCTTTGACCGCGTACAGGTCATTTATGCCTTCAGGCTGTTGCCTATAGGAATGGAAGAGGATAATTACCCTATTATCACGACCACACAATCCTTCATCTGGGAAAAGGTAAAAGGCATTTTACAGGCTGATGAGGAAGGATTTTCCAATGAAGAAGGCTATCATATTTTATGGCAGTTCCCCGATGATGCAGATGGCGACTGGAACTGTGCAGTGTTAAACGCCGATGGAAAATGGGAGAACTTCTCCATGGACTTAGGCAATAAAGATCAGCAAAAAGCTTTTAAAAATGGTTTGGTACCGCCAGGTGCTAAAAGACTTTAATAAAGATCACGTATAAGGTCTGCATAGAAACGTTTACTTGTTTGTCTTCTGACTGCAATAAATCTGCCACTCCAAATGCAATTCCATAGGCATCTGCATTATCAGCGTTAGTTAAAATAATTATTGCTGTCTTATCCTGGAGATAGTCACAATTGGGAGATCACCACTAATTGAAGTTTTAGCCATTTTGGATTAATTTTTACAAGTCGGAGATTGTAAATGACCGCCTATACCCGACAAAATCGCACAGCTGCTGTAACGTTTTCGAACAGAACACCAGTCAGAAAATGTATAAAATACTTATTTTTAAAACATTATGCAGTTGGCACAAATTTTATCCCATTGGTAGCCAGCAGGATGCTGACTTCCAAAATTGATACAACATGCGTAGACTCCTATTATTAATTTTCCTTTTCCCATATTTAGCTTTTGGTCAACTATCCAATACTATAAATGTCAACGCTATTTATCCTGATAGCGACTGGCAATTCACAAATGATGCATCCAAAGAAGGATGGAACAAAGACAACCTTAACAGCCTTAAGCGTTTTATCATAGACAGCACCCATGCCACGGGTATGGTGGTCATACAATCCGGAAAAATCTTATTTGATTATGGTGATACAAAAGAGACCAGCTATTTGGCATCCTGCAGGAAAAGTCTGCTGTCCATGCTGTATGGCCCTTTTGTGGCAAATAAGAAAATAGATCTTTCAGCCACCATGGAGCAGTTACACATTGATGATGTTGGTGGTTTATTGCCGATAGAAAAGAAGGCTACTATCAAAGATTTACTCACTGCACGCTCAGGTGTTTATCATCCGGCAAGTAATGAGGGAGATGCCTCTGCCATGGCTCCCAAAAGAGGTAGCGTTGAACCGGGAAGTTTCTGGTTATACAACAATTGGGATTTCAATGCTGCCGGTTACATCCTGGAACAACAGACGGGGCGAACTATTTATCAGCTGATCGATTCAATACTTGCCAGACCATTGCAAATGCAGGACTGGAATATAAAAGAGCAACGCAAAACCGGTGACACAACAAGGTCAAAATTCCTTGCTTATCATATGTGGTTTTCAACAAGAGATATGGCAAGAATAGGCTATTTAATGCTCAGGAACGGAAAGTGGAAAGGCCAGCAGGTAATTCCCGCTGATTGGGTTAAATTAACTACTTCCGCAATCACATCTTACCAAAAGGCTGTTGAAGCAAAAACAGCCTATTTTCATTTTGGATATGGTTATTTATGGTGGATCTGGGATACGCCTTATAATCAGGGTTTCTATGAAGGGGCTTATTCTGCGACGGGCGCGTATGGGCAATTTATAACTGTTTTGCCTAAGCTTGATGTGGTAGTAGCTTTTAAAACAAAATATGACTACGGCAGACAAACGCCCACTGATGTGTATTTAAATATTCTGGACAAACTAATTGCAGCAAAAAAGTAACCCTGGTGCAGATCAGGCATTCTGTCAAAAATATTTTCACTCTCTTAAAATATCCATCCTCCTCATTCGTCATTAAATACATATGAAGAAATTATTCAGGATAACTATCAAATGCCTGAAAATAGCACTTGCTGTACTAGTGCTATTGATAATCACAGTGTTAATATATATGAGACATCCACTATTCGGAAAAAAACCTTCGGGAAAGAGACTAGAATTGATCAGACAGTCGCCTCACTATAAAGACGGGCAGTTCCAGAACATTCACAATACGCCGCAACTGTCAGAAGGATACAGTATGGGAGGCGTTTTATACGATTTCATGTTCAAGAAACGTTTGCGTTTACGCCCGATAGATTCATTACCCTCTGTAAAAACTAATCTGCTGGCACTTGCGCCAGAACAGGATGTGCTGGTCTGGTTCGGCCACTCCTCTTATTTTATACAGACAGGCGGAAAGCGCTTCCTCACAGATCCCGTGTTTTCCGGCAGCGCCTCACCACTGCCCGGAGGGACTAAGGCATTTAAAGGTGCCGATATTTACACGGTGGACGAATTCCCGGCAATAGATTACCTGTTCATATCACATGACCATTATGATCACCTGGACTATAAGACCATGCTGGCACTAAAGGGAAAGGTTGGCAAAGTGATCTGTGGGCTCGGTGTAGGAGAACACCTGGAAAGATGGGGTTATGCACCGGACCAGATCATAGAGACGGATTGGTGGCAGGATGTAGAGTTGGGAGGAGGATTCGTCGTACATACAGCCCCTACCCGTCATTTTTCAGGCAGGACCTTTTCCCGGAATAACACACTATGGCAGTCTTATGTATTGCAAACGCCGGCCATGAAGATCTATATAGGAGGTGATAGTGGTTATGATACCCACTTTGCTGAAATAGGAAAGAAATTCGGTCCGATAGATTTTGCCATTCTTGAAAATGGCCAGTATGACCTTGCCTGGAGGTATATTCATATGCAGCCGGAAGAGGTGTTACAGGCGGCAAAAGATCTGAAGGCAAAAAGACTGCTGCCGGTGCATTCTTCCAAATTCACACTGGGCAACCATCCCTGGGATGAGCCTTTACAAAGATTAAAGGCCATTGCAGACATGCCGCTGGCGACGCCTATGATAGGTCAGCTGGTGGATCTGCGTAATGATAAGCAGGTATTTAAGGAATGGTGGAAAGGCGTGAATTAAGATTTGCCGTTAAGTAAAAATACCAGGAAGGTGCCTCAACTACTTTGAAGGCACCTTCTTCTTTTAGCAAGATCTTGTAATGGATGATTAAATTCTGTTCAATAAGGGCAAAAAATACAAACTAGTTGGTATTGTTTTATGCATTGGAAAACCTTATTTTTAGTTACCACGTAGTATATACGATCAGTTTAATATAAAAATCATGAAAGAATTATTTTCCCTTAGTGCCGCTTAACAGTGCCATAAGCCCCACTAAGTTCCCCAATTGCCCCGGAAAGTTTAAAGTACTACCATAGCATTATGAAGTCTTTGCGTCCACTACTTGTCACGCTGTTTGCAGGAATCTCAATATCCTCCGCTCAATCCCTGAAACCCAGATTAATTGTTGGTCTTGTGGTAGATCAGATGCGGTGGGAATATCTTTATAAATTCAACAGCCGTTTTGGGCCTGACGGCTTCAAAAGGTTAATGGACAGTGGTTTCAATTGCAACAATACCCACCTGAATTTCTATCCATCTCATGACGGGCCCGGTTATGCATCTATCTTCACAGGAACAGTTCCTTCTATACATGGCATTCCGGCGAATAGTTGGTACGACAAAAATATCCGCAGCGAGGTTTATTGCGTTGAAGATGAAACTGTTCGTAATATTGGCAGCGATCGTTTTGCCGGTTCCTCTCCACGCAGGCTAGAGGTAAATACTATAGGGGACGAGCTACGACTATTCACCAACCATCAAAGCAAGGTATTCGCTATTTCCCTGATGGATCGCGCAGCCGTTTTATCGGCAGGACACTCAGGTAATGCATATTGGCTCGACGGTGGGTCAGGCAACTTTATATCCAGCACATTTTACCTGGCGCGACTTCCTTCATGGGTAGAAGCCTTCAACAGTCGTCAGTATGTCGATTCAATATGCAAAGCCGGCTGGGACCTGTTATACCCAAGGAGTACATACATCTATAGCAATGATGGCGGTTCTTTATATAAAGGAACTCCTTTCGGCAAGACCGCTCTTTCATTTCCCTATGACCTGAGTTCGTTTGCCAGCGTTAGAAGAAATGTATTTAGTTATACGCCCTTCGGTAATACCATTCTGATAGACTTCGCTACAAAACTGATCAGCAATGAAAAGCTCGGATCTGGTGACACCCCGGATCTGCTTACCATCGCATTTTCTTCAACTGACTATATCGGTCATGCGTTTAATCCCAATAGCATCGAACTGGAAGATACCTACCTGCGCCTCGATAAAGAAATCGGCTCCTTTCTCCGCCACCTCGATGAGCTATATGGAAAAGATGGATACCTGGTATTTCTAACCTCTGACCATGGGGTTGCCAACAATTTCGGCTACCTGAAGGATATGAATATTAATAGTGGAGAAGTAAAGATGAATGAAATCATCCTCAACACCGAAAAGTATCTTAAATCCACATTCGGTGACCTGAACTGGATCCGGACATTCAATTATCCCATGATACATCTGAATGACAGCTCTATTATCACCACAGGAATAGATAGAAAAGCAATCACCGAACAGATCAAGAAAAATATTGAACAGTATGATGGTGTACTGAAAGTACTTGATCTGACAAGTATCTCTGACGAACTTCTCGAAGCCAGTCTGAAGACTAAAACAATAAATGGCATCTTCAGCAAATTATCCGGAGACATGATTATAATACTAAAGCCAAACTATTATGAAACGTTCTCCAGAACTGGTACCACCCATGGTTCTCTTTTCTCCTATGACACTCATATTCCGCTCCTATGGTATGGCTGTGGTATAAAATCACAGAAAGATTATTCAGAGATCAACATTACAGATATAGCGCCAACCATATCGGCAATTTTAAATATTCCTGAGCCCAATGGCTCAACCGGACATATTATCAAAGATTTATTGATCAATATAAATAAAAAATAAAATGGCAGAATCTTCAAGATGGACCAAACTGGCACCCTGGTATATTACGATAGTATCTACATTCGCATTGGTGCTTGTTTCATATTACTTATACGTAAACATAGAATGGTTCAAAAAATCGGCTGTTGAAGATAAGGAGTTAATGAAAGATCCCAATTACCTGATCTTTATTTATAGCAGCCATCTCAGTATGTTAAAAAGATCATTGGGGATTATCACCGGGATAGCGATCACTTTCATAGGCCTGGCAGTTTCCTTTCACGCATTAGAAAAAACAACAGAAGTAGATCTGACAGGTTTTGCAAAGCTCACCACCTTTTCTCCCGGTCTCTTCGCTATTCTTTTTGGTTGTTACCTGATATCACAATCTATTGATAGCAAAGACTCCATCGAATTTGCCAAACCGCAAACAGAAGGCGCTCATAACACACAAACTTCTGAATCTGGCAAATAGCACTTTTGAGTACTAGATAAACTGACGTATCATGAAAAGAGTTCTCTTATTTATAATGTTCTTTGTATTGAAGGGTAGCTGTGTTTTTGCGCAAATCCCCTGTTCTGATATAAATCCTAATGATGTTAATGCTGCCTGTAAGACATTAAAAGAATTAATGGACTGCAGTATAAAGAACAAGATGGATAGAAAGGCACTGATCGTATATTTGACGTATACACACATTAATGAAAAGTACTCTCCTCCTCCGGCCGTAAAACAATACTTTGCCAATTTATCGGAACCGTATATTCAACGGCTCTCAAAGCTCAACATTTCGATGTATCAAAATAATCAGCCTCCGGCATCGGGTGCGCCAAGAAGTCCAATGCCTAGTATTGTAAGATCAGAAAACTAGCTGGTAAGGATGAAGGAGAGCAGTACTACAACCTGCTCCCAGCCCAATCCCCAATTGATGCAATATATCCACGAAGCCCACACAAGAAAAATCGCTGTGGCTGCTATCAGGCACATTAATCACATACACAGAAGCAATATTTCACTCATTTTTCTAAGTAGGTAAAAAATATTTTCACCTGCATATGCTGCGATTAAATAGAATATGATAATAACATTATCTCTTGTATACACGCAATCAACTAACTATTCTTCCAGCATGCTCTACCGTTAGAACACCCTCACAACTCACTAATAATGTAACACTTGCATGGTACAATCATTGACATAGAAATTATTTATTTTCATATCCGAACCATATGCTATGCCCCTTAAAACCGAAACAACTTTAGGCAATGTCCTCACATTGGCTATGCTCTGTAGCATGCTCTTACTGAGTAGTGTTACTTATGCACAATTAAAGGCAGATTTCACGCCAGCGAAGACCAGTGATTGCGAAAGTCTGATTACGCAATTTATTGATAAGTCTACAGGGGCGCCCGTTTCCTGGCGGTGGGATCTGGGTAACGGCTATATTTCTACAGAGCAAAGTCCCAGTGCAGCATATACGGCTCCGGGCACTTATAACGTAACGCTGACCGTCAAAGATGCTGCTGGAAGTACCGGTACCATCACAAAAACGGTTACCGTATGGGCAAAGCCTGAACCGGATTTTACTGCCAGCCCTGCCAGCGGTTGTATGCCTCTTGCGGTTACTTTCAAGAATAAATCAAATCCCGTAAGCGGTACCATCACGGCCTACAGCTGGGATTTCGGAGATGGGGTTATCAGCACGGGTAGCAACCCCGTGCATACGTATAATGACGTATTATCACCCACGGTTACCCTTACCGTTACTAATAGCAACGGGTGTACGGCATCAAAACAGATCAGTAAGCTAGTAGAAGTGGCAGGAGCGCTGAAGCCCAATTTTACTGTGTCTGATAAGTTCTTATGTAACGCCCCTTCAGCACTAACCGTCAATAATACCACCACTGGCCCGGGTAATCTGTCCTATCAATGGGATTTTGGTGACGGCAGCACTGCTACAGATGCGAATCCCGGTCCGCATAGTTATGCCAGTAAAGGCGTCTACAAGATCAAGCTCACGGTTACCAGCGACAAAGGATGTACTAATACCAAAACATCCGAAGATATCAATGTCGCTACTTTCAAATCAGATTTCCAGCTACCGGCCAATGTCTGTGAGAACAGCTCCGCTACCATCACCCCGCTCAACACGCCGCAGGCCGACAGAATTACCTGGAGTGTTGATAAAGGCACCATCACCACAGATGGGATTACGGCTACTTACCGGCCTGCAGGTACAGGCACGGTAAAAGTGACCATGATAGCCGAATATGGCAAATGCCAGGAAACAGTGACCAAAGATCTTATAGTGATAGCGGCACCACAGGCCGACTTCACCAGTGATATAAAACCGATATGCGATGCGCCCGTTACCGTGAAACTGATAAACAACTCGCAAGGCGCTAACAACTGGAGCTGGGATTTTGGCAATGGACAATCATCTACTCAACAAAACCCCACCGTTACCTACAGCAGCCTGGGAACCTTCAGTATAAAACTCACCGCCACCAGTACAGCTAGTTGCTCCAGCATAGTAACACATGATGTTAAGCTGGAAAAAACGCGGGTCGACATCAACGCGAACATACCCGAAGGCTGTGTAGGGATCACTACCAGATTCACCAGCTACATCACACCAGGTGATTCGGTGGTGAGTTATGAATGGGATTTCGGCGACGGCAGTCCAAAATCTACAGAGCCTGTTCCGTCACATACGTACAACAAAGACGGCACATACCCTGTAACGCTTAATTATACAACGAAGAATGGCTGTAAGGGAAGAGTAGCGCTCGAATCATCTAATGCTATCCGCGTTTATAAGCAGCCTAAACCCGATTTCTCCTCTCCGGAAGCACCTCAGATCTGTGGCAATAACACGGCACATTTTGAGGCTACGACAGATGTGGGTAACAAATGGACATGGGATTTCGGGGATAGCTCCGGAGATGCAGGCAGTAACAAAAATACCACGCACAGCTATAAGAAGCCAGGCACTTACACAATATCGCTGACCGTTTCAAATTATACCTGTGCCAGCGAAAAGGTTACAAAGATAGGCTATATCACAGCAGTGAATCCTTTCCCGCGCTTTAGCCTGCAGCCCATCGACTGTAATAACAGAACGGAGATGCATTTTAAAGATAACTCGACCGGCACTATTACCAGCTGGACATGGAACTGGGGCGATGGAAAGGAAGACGCCTACACGACCAAAACAAGCATTGTCAAACATAAATACGATAAAACAGGTACATATAAAGTGAAGCTGACTGTCGCAGATGGGTCATGTACGAGTTCAGACTCTTTGAACATCAACGTGTATGCCCCCTCGCCTATTACCGTCACCACAGATAAAACATCGCTGTGTGGCAGTGATACACTTAACGCCAACGTGACAGCCATCAACAAAGATATCTATGGCTTAAATGTCTGGTCCTATTCGTGGACGTCCTCAGACAGCACGCCTGCCCAGGGGAGCAGCAACGATTATCAGCACGCCATTTTCAATAACCTGCGACCTGGTGCAGATACCATCCGCTTTGTGGCGTATAATCTGCAGGGATGCCCAGATACCAGCAATAAGATCGTTGTGAACGTACATGGACCAGTGGCTAAATTCCTTATTCCTGCTACTCCTGAATGCCGGGGTACGGAGCTTACATTTACTGACAAGACGAATACTTCCAAAAGCAAGCCTATCACAACATGGTCATGGAATTTCGGAGATACCAGCGCTGCGCAAGTATTTACATCACCTCCTTTCAAACACACATACAACAAGTCGGGGTATTACTATCCAAAGCTGACCGTTACAGATCAGGATGGCTGTACCAGTACGGCCTCCGGCCCCAGGGTGCAGGTGAATGGTCCTAACGCAGACTTTACACCGAGTGCAACGCTGATACCGCCAGGCAGTACGGTACAATTCTATAATTATACGACTGAAACCGGTGGTACGCCTACCTATCGTTGGGACTTTGGAGATAAGACGACCTCCGCAGAAAAGAGCCCTGATAAAAACTATCCGAATAAAGGTGTATATATGGTGAAGCTGCTCGTAAAAGACAATAATGGCTGTTCAGACAGCGCCCAAAAGGAGATCAAGGTATCCACCGTTAGCGCCAGCTTTACTTTTACGACCTCCTTCGTGAATAATAGTGAATGTCCACCGGTAATTGCCCGGTTCACCAATACCTCCATTCACTATACCAGTTCCTATTGGTCTTTTGGTGATGGCAGCTTTGCCACCATTGATAATCCTTCTCATACCTACACAGCTGCCGGGAAATATAAAGTGAAACTGAAAGCAATAGGCGAAGCCGGCAACCAGGATATATATGAACAGGAAATCGAGGTAAAAGGCCCTTATGGCAAGATCACTACCTCATCCAAGGGAGGTTGCCTCACAAAAGACATTGAATTCAAGGTATCTGCCATCGCCGCTGTTAATTTTGCATGGGACTTTACTGATGGTATTGTTAGCGAAACAACAGATTCTATCATTAAACATACCTTCAAAGAGCCAGGTATTTATCAGCCACGGCTCATACTTTCCGATCAGGCAGGTTGTAAAGGAGCTGCCTTCCTGACTGATCCTATCGTGATAGACAAACTGGAAGTGGAAATGGCATCATCACCGCCATTTATATGTGATGAAGGCTGGGTGGCTTTTACGCCGAAGTTCAATAGTTTCTCTATTGACCAGCTGAAAAAAGAAGCGAAATACAAATGGACCTATGAGCCAGGTACTGTTGCGGAAAATGATACGTCTGCGACTCCTCGCTTCTACCTGAATAAGGTACAGGCATATAATTTCACGCTCACTACTACAACGGCTTATGGCTGTACAGAGTCGGTGAGTAAAACGGTGACTGTTTATCCTAAACCAGGAGTGACTATCAGCGGTCCCTCAGTAGCCTGTCAGGACGCACCGGTAAGCTTTAGCGGAAAAGTGGCTAACGCTCCTGTTACCTGGAACTGGTCCTTTGGCAATGGCAACTCCGCCAACATACCGCAACCTGTTGATCAGACCTACAATAAGACCGGCCCTTCAGATGTAATCCTTATTGCTATCAGCGATAATGGCTGTACTGACACCGCGTATCACAGTATCAATATAGTACCAAAACCTGTGGCCAATGCTACTGCCGCGTCTAATGTCATCTGTCTGGGTACAAGCACTACATTGAGTGCGAGCGGTGGTGTCACTTATCAATGGTCACCGGCCGAAAACCTCAGCAATCCGAAAACGTCGTCTCCTTTGGCATCTCCCACCGTCAATACGACCTACCAGGTAGCTGTGATGGATGCCAACGGTTGCAGTGACACCGGTGATGTAAGCATCCGGGTAGTACAACCCTTCATCATACAAGCTACACCGGATACGACAATATGCACCGGACAGATCGCCCCGTTATGGGTATCTGGTGCAGATCATTATGTTTGGAAGGGACAGGGACTGGATGATGTTAACAGTCCTCATCCCAATGCCACTATCGCAACAGCGGGTAATTATACCTACGAGGTGACCGGCTACGATGCTGAGGGCTGTTTCACACATGACACATCGCTGGTCGTAACAGTAAACCCATCTCCTACTATTGATGCCGGTCCTGACCGGACTGTAACGGCCGGAAAGCCAATGACACTTCGCACAACAGGTAGTCCTGATATTGTGAAATGGACCTGGAGTCCACCGGAATACCTGAATTGCACCACCTGCCAGACACCAGAAGCCCTGCCAAACCTGTCTACGGTTTATAAAGTAGAGGTGGAGAACAATTATGGCTGTAAGGCCAGTGATGAATTCTCCGTAAAGATACTCTGCAACCAGGATGCTATATTCCTTCCTACTGCCTTTTCACCTAACAGAGATGGAAAGAACGAATGGTTCTATCCCAAGGGACGTGGCGTAAAAGAAGTAATATCGATGCGGGTATATGACAGATGGGGCAGCCTGGTGTTTGAGAGACACCATTTCCAGATCAATACTCAAACCTCGGGATGGGATGGAACATGGAAGGATCAGATAGCACCAATCGGGACTTATGTATATGCGATAGAGACTGTCTGTGAAGAAGGAGGAAAGTTTATACTCAGTGGTACAGTAACGATAGTGAGATAGGCATTCGGATATTTTTAGGATTTACAATCGCAGTATGATCTATCCACATACTGCTTGTTGCCATTGCTATTGAGGTAATAACAACCGCCTCTTTTGCCGCGATAAAGTTTATGTCCCTTGTAAGTGCAGTCCAGCAGATCGCAGGACAACATAGTTAGCAGCAGTGCTATGCTGCATAATAATGTTTTCATATAGTTGATAATTAGTCTTTCTTGTTCCATACCACCCTGAAGCCTACATCTTTTAATCGCAGCTCAGGATTTTCTGTTCTTCTATGCGTTACTGCCAGCTCATTAATGGGATTTATGACACTGTTATATCCACCTCCTTTTACCACCCTGGTCGTATGCGTAGTATCCGACCAATCATAACACCATTCCGCTACATTACCTGTCATGTCAAAAATACCCCATGCATTAGGCTTCCTGGAAGCAATCTTCGCTGGTCTGGTCTTGCCATACACAGCCACACTAACGGCAGCAGTACCGCCGCTATAAATAGTACTTTCGCCCGCGAGAGCAGCATACTCCCACTCCATCTCTGTAGGGAGCCGTCCTCCATTTGCTTCGCAATAAGCCCTTGCTTCTTCCCATGTCACATTCCTGACAGGACCATCATCATGAGAATTGGCAGGTTGCTCCGGAAATTCCACATGCTTATCAATGCAATACTTCCTATATGCAGCCACTGTTACCTCTACACTGCTGATATAAAATGTATCGCCAGGAGCGATGACTTCCACTCTTTTTATATAATTTACCGGTCTATGTGTCAATGCCCAGATGAAGCCCGTAATTATCAATGCAGAGAAAAGCGGTGACACCCGCAACCACTTACGCCTGACCACCCGCTTCTTCCGCCTGATCTTCTGATGCAATAGCTTTGCGATTTCTTCAGGATTATTCTGCCAGTCCTTATACACTACCTGTATTGGAATACCTCCCACAGGTGTATCATCTAATCTTAATTGCAGGATACGCCCCTGTTGCCCCCATGTCAGCGCTATCTGCTTTTCTATATCCGACCAGTATTTAGTCACGAAAGTCCGGCTCGTTATCAACAACACATAGCTGGTGTGTTTACCGTATGCATCCATCGTGAGGCGTATGAGGTGTTCTCCCCAGCTGATGTCTTCCTGCGACTCATAATAATAGCACTTCACCCTTAGCTTCTCCAATTCGGCCACAATCGCCCTTGCTACTGCATTGTCTTCTACTGCGACCGAAATGGCAACATCATACCTGGTCATATTCTGCCGGCTTTTACCAATTGCCAGTAATACATCCCTAATGCTGTCAATCTACAGGAACCACTCTTTATTGCCGCCCAATACATATACTCCTCACCTACAGGCTCGACTAACCCCACACCCTGCAAACGCCTCAACACTTTAAATACTCTTATATTCTCCGAATCCGCCCCTTCCACCGTACTCTCATAACTAGGATCTAAAGATTTTTCATATGTTGCCTCCGGAAAATACACTGTCAGCTTTCTGAGGTCACTCAAATCTACCGGAGGCTTTGTCTTTCTCAGACTTACAGATCTTACAATATTTGCCTTAAACACTGGCCTTTGCTGCCACGCTCCCAGTCCCCGGTTTATATAGTTGTAGACACTCCCCGCAGCCACCTCTCCCGCTATATCGGCGGCACCGCCACTCAAGGCCTCCAGTAACAAACTCGTAAATACGCCCTTCCCCCCAATCTCCCTTGATACCTCCGTATCTCTGCTGGCAGCCAGTATCACCACACCAGGCCCTAATAAGGCAGTTCCATTACCAAAAATAGCTGGTGTTCCCATTGCGCCTGCATGACAACAATCCAGTATCACCACCTTCTGCCGTGCATTCGATCCGCCAGCCAAAGTCAATATTTCATCCATTGAGATGCCTTCGTCATGCTTCTGAAAATCTGGCGTTACCATACAGCCACCGATTTCGTTCACATAACCGTGACCGGAAAAATATAGCAATTGTACTTCATCGTCGCCTTTGAACAATTCCTTTATGCGCGACATGATTGTGCCCTTCTTCTTCTCATTTAACATGAGCATGACTTCAAAATTGGGAGAACCATCCTCATTAAAACTTAACATTGGTTCTATGCTGGTTGCATCATTTACAGAACCATTTAATCTGGCGCCGCCCGGATATTCGTCAATACCGACTACCAATGCTCTTCTCATATGTTGCAGGGGTTTGTTGTGACCTAGGGAATCAAAATATCATTACGAAGATTACATTCATTTGCATAGGAAAAAACCTGTAGCTATAGGGGAAAAATCCCTTTTTTCTTATATTAGGGGTAATTCCCTTTATCGATGGAGGATTTTTCCTGTATTTGCGTTACAGTGATTTTTGTAGGCCAGAGAAACAATAGCTTCGCATCCGTAAACAGTTTACAAAACAATTTTTTTCTTTAACACCTAACACCCAAAAATTATCTGTTATGCAACAACATGTGACTGTAAAACCTCTACCTTTCTTTTATGTTGGTCAGGCAACTACTAACAACCGCATTCACCAGTTCAAAACGCAGAAACACAAACTTTTAACCCAGGCGCTGGGTAAACCAGATACCTGTTCCGTATGGTATTCAAAAGAACATTTCGTAAAATTGCTGGAAGAAATCGAATTTGCAGGGGGCGATGGCATCCGGATCAGCTTTGGGATGTACGAAGAAGGACACCAATATGCAGGACAAACCTGCCTGCTCTTCAACACAACCAGGGAAAGTATGGTGGGTAGAATGACCACCCATACCAATGTAATCCTGGAAGAAGAGCCAGACTATCCACAACGCTCCGCCCAGGACAGAGAAACGCTCATCTTTCCAGGCGAAGATCCGATCATCCGGGATTTCAATCTGGGTGTTCCCTGTCCACCATTCTGCCCCGCAGACACCTCAAAAGATCAAGCATAAATGCATATCCCATTACACGAATATTTATACTTTATTCCACTAACGCTTAGCGCCATTTTTTGCCTGAAAACATTCAGACAAAAATGGCCTAAGCCTTACAGCCTGTATGCCGGGATGATCATCATCACACTGTTTACTGAGCTGATTGCTACAGCATGGCCATACGAACTGCATAAGCAATTTGGTGCATCACAGAATAATTTCTGGATCTACAACCTATTTATCATCATCCGTTTTGGTTTGCTGTCCACCATCTTTTACGAGATATTAACCCGACCCATTATTAAAAAAACAATAGCATCAGCCGCCATCGGAATTTTGATAATTGGTGTACTGGACTACACCCTTATTCATGGTCCTCTCCAGTACAATACTTATAGTATGATCATCACCCATGTTTGTATCATCCTATTGTCCCTGCTCTACTTCCAGCAACTATTGCAGGAGAAAGGTATTATCATCATTCATAAGGAACCTATGGTTTGGATGACCTTAGGGATCTTTATGTATCACGCGGTAACATTGCCATTCCTGATTATGTTAGGGATTTTTAATATAAACAACATTCAGTTAGCCATCTTCTTTTTCCCGATTAACGAATTCCTTAACTTTTTCTTGTGCTCCTGTTATCTAATAAGCTTTTTATGGAAACCTCAACACTCGCAACCTCACTGACAATTATCATATCCACTCTTCTGGTCCTAAGCTTGTCTGCCTCGGTCGTATACTTTTTATTCACGTATCAGAAGAAAAAATTCCGACATCAACAGGAAATCATTGAAATGCGGGAGGCTTTCAACCAGGTCCTCCTTCAATCAAGACTCGCCATTCAGGAACAGACACTGGATCATATCAGCAAGGAGTTACATGCAAACTTCAGCCATCTGGTATCCCTGATCAATATTAATCTGCAGGAAATACTCCCCCAGGCACCCAGCGACCAACGGGAAAACATACTGGAAACAAAATCTCTCGCCAAACAGCTCATGAGCGAACTGAAAGCGCTCTCCGCCAGTCTGAATACAGATCACATTATTCACATAGGCTTTGTAAAAGCGCTGGAAAATGAACTGAACCGACTGGCCAAGACCAGGAAGTACGAAGTCATTACAACCAAACACGGTGAAGAATATCGTATTCTGCCAGAGCATGAGATCATTCTCTTCCGTCTCTGCCAGGAAGTGTTGAACAACGTTGTGAAATATGCGCACGCTTCTGCCGTAACCGCTTCACTTAACTTCTCCAAAGAGCAGTTTGTCCTGATCATTACGGACAATGGTACAGGATTTAATTTAGCCAATGCGCTTGACCAAAGCGGCGAAAAACAAAGTACCGGCTTACTTAACATGAATAAACGGGCTTCCCTGATCAATGCAGAACTCCTCATTACCAGCAATGATGGCGCTGGTACGGTCGTTATGATCACCATTCCACATCCACAGATCCTTCAAACGATTCCACGATGAATAAGATACAAATAGCCATAGTTGATGACCACAACCTTTTCCGTAAAGGGCTCATCAGGCTAATCAATATGGGAGACTCCCTCCAACGTTATAATATCCTCTTCGAAGCGGATAATGGTAACCAGATGAAGGAAAAAATGAAACTCTCACCCTTCCCGGACATTATCCTGATGGACATCGACATGCCCGAATTAGACGGGTTTGAGTCGGTCGAGTGGCTACAACGCACACATGGGGATGTGAAGGTATTGGTGATGACAATGCTGGAAAAGGAATCAGCCATACTGCGTATGCTCCGGATGGGCGTAAAAGGATATATCCACAAAGATATTGAGGTAGCCGATCTGCATGCTGCCCTGGAGTCAATTGCAGCTAACGGTATTTATTATTCAGAAGCCGCCACCGAAGTAATGCAGCAAAATCTGAATGGTCTGAACAACACAACTGTACAGCTTTCCGAAAAAGAACGTGAATTCATCAAATTCGCCATTACGGATATGACCTACCAGCAGATTGCTGACCAGATGAACCTGAGTGTAAAAACAATTGATGGATATAGGGAAACCCTGTTCCGCAAGTTACATGTGAAAACAAGGGTTACGCTGGCGATGCACGCTGTAAAACATGGGCTGGTTGAATTGTAACGCCGTTAGCGTCCCCTTGCCTACCGGATAGCTATCCCTAACCATGTTTTTATTAATTTAACACGTAGCGGATATACTTTATCCCACCTTCCCCGCGTTAGTGTTGAATTAACAATTAACCATTAAGCAACATGAAACCATTATTCTTTGTAGCATCTTGCGCTATCGTTCTCACATCCTGTTCGAAAAACCTGGAGCAACTGGAAAACAATTCCAATTTATCCGAAGCGAAAGTTCTCGCAGTACAAGATTATTATGTAAGCCCTACTGGCAGTGACAACAATGACGGTAAATCACCGGAAAAAGCTTTTAAAACTATTCAAAAAGCGGCTAATCTTGCAAAAGCGGGAACGACAGTACATCTGGCTGGCGGCGTTTACCAGCAGCAACTGGCAATCAACGTATCCGGAACTGCCGATCAGCCTATTACGTTCAGAGGTTCTCTGGATGCTCCTGCTTACATCCAGCAGGGCGGTAGCAATAATGCTATCGTAACGATTGAAAACCAGAGCCATATCCGTCTCTATGGCCTGAACGTTGGTAAGGTAACTAAAAAAGATGCCCAGGGCATCCTGATCACGGCTACTTCAACAGGTAGTGTGACAGACATTGAGCTGAATCATGTAAACGTATCTGAAGTTGCATGGACGACTTCACGCACCAAAACTCCCGGCGACAATGATAATGCACAAGGTATTATCGTTTACGGAGAAGGCAAGGCACAGGCGAATGCTGTTAGTAACATCCGTATTGACAGCTGTAAGGTATTTGACAACATCACCGGCTACAGCGAGGCTATTTCTCTCGATGGTAACATCGATGGTTTCCGCATCACTCATTGTGAAGTGTATAACAACACTAACATTGGTATTGCTTTAATTGGTAACTATCGTGTAAGCAGCACGGCGTCTCTTGACCAGGCCCGTAATGGTGTTGTTAGCCAGAATAACTGCTATGACAACGTGGCTGACTATGCTACCAGCGGTGGCATTTATGTAGATGGCGCGCGTGACATCAAAATTGAGAGGAACTGGTGCAAAGGTAATGGCTACGGCATCGAAGTAGGCGCAGAGGAAAATGGATCTGCTTCCAATATCACTGTAGTGGCAAACGTACTACAGGGTAACAGGGAAACGGGGCTGGCGCTCGGCGGTTATAACTCAGGTACCAGCGGCCAGGTACTAAACGCTACCATTATCAACAATACTTTCTATAGGAACAGCACAAACGCCTCCTCCGGAGAGATTGCCATGACCAAAGCATCTAATTGTGTCATCTCGAATAACGTATTCTATACCAATGCGAAATTGCTCTTTTATGTAGAATCTATCAGTCCTCAGCAGAACAACCGTTTTGATTATAACACCTGGTTTACACCTACAGGTACTGTGAGTGTACAATGGGCCGGCAAAAGCTATTCCAGCTTTGCCACCTATCAGTCAGGTGCTAAACAGGATGCACATTCTATTAATAAAGATCCTTTATTGGTAAGTACAAGTGATTTCCATCTGCAAGCCAGCAGTCCGTCCCGTAATATAGCTGATGTTAGTGCAATTAAAGACGCTACACAGCTGGATAAAGACGGTCTGCCACTGGTGAAGAATAATGTGAGCAGTATGGGGGCTTATCAGCAATAAGCATACGCCTTTAGATACGTATATTGGAAAACGCCGGAGACATCATCTCCGGCGTTTTTTGTGTTTTCCATTTTATGACATGGTATACCGCTTTGGTTGTGCCTACATTTCTAATGCCATGTAATTGATTAGATGCCTGGAAAATAACAGACCCAGGTCCTACACGTTTTGTGATGCCGTTCACAGTCGATTCAACCGTTCCTTCCTTTATGATGATGAGCTCCTCGTCAGGATGCTGATGTGGCGGATGAGGCGCTTCCCCGGGATTCAATGTGGTTACATGCAGCTCCAGTTCATCCAGTGTTGGTGTAGGAGCCTGGAGGAACTGGCGTCTTTCTCCTGTTTTCGTAGGTTCCACTTTAATGTCATTCCAGTCGTATATAGTAGACGATAAGGGAGGCTGTTGATTTCTATGTGCAATAATGGCCATTGGGATGCACATGATCAGCACAGTAATACAAACAAGGGTTATTTCACGTTTTGTCATTGTATTGGGTTTAGATAACTGAATTTACAAAAGAATATGCTGATTTTTTATTGCTATTCCCACTGCTTTCCGATCGTGAAACTAGTCATCTTCAGTTTCATGTACGTCCTCATTGGTCATTTTTACCCGCTTTTATGAAACCTCAAACTGAAATATAAATATCACACACCCCAAAAGCTAATACGGAAAACTTTCCTATCACTATATTCTCCATATTTGCCTGATAACCAAACTTAACTCACCTAAATAACCGCAAAATGACTGCAACCCTAAACCTCCCAAAAGGGAATGTAACCTATGCGTTCTTCTGGCTGTTGCTAACTTTTTCTCTGACATTTGTTGCCTGTAAAAAAGAACAGGTACCTGCCACTCCTCCTCCAACACATGTAGCTGCCGATCCGAATGACGTTTACAGGATCGCCTTTTCGAAAACACTGGCTAAAGCAGTAAAGGACGAACCGGCTGTCCGTAGTTTCATCAAAACAGAAGCTACACGTATGTTTGATAATGATTATGATATTCTCTACCAGGCTGCAAAAGACAAAAAACTGGCTAACGGCCGGACTTTACAAGAAACACTGTTTAAATACGCTGATGATGCAGAAGGTTTTCGAACAGCCAGTGAGCAGTTGCCATTGTTGACCATTTACGTACCTGAGCTGCCTAACTTCTCAGCAGAAAAATGGCATGCAGAAACGGAGATCCCACAAGTAGCAATTAAACAGGCTGACAAAGCAGGAACCAGCATTTACGATGCAGCAGGAAAAGAAACTGTCCTGGGAAACAGTGATATCCCTGGATTCCCTCTGCTGGTAGTGAAAAGTAATGAGCGTGTGATCAACACAAATGCTACTTCAGATGCCCGGCAGCTGAAAAATGTCTTTTACGCTAATGCGCGTTATTCCTTCGCCTTTCTGGATGATGCATTTGATGGTTCCAAACCTAAAAAGCCCGCACCGTCTAATGAAAGGCTAGCGCTGAGTATAGATCAGACACTCATAGACGCTTATAACTCGGGCACTGAATGGCAAAGGGATTATATTTACTACGGCATCACACCCACAAATACTGTGGGAAAATTTACCAACCGCTACAGTGAATTTATCACTTCCTTTTCTTTTACTAAGCCGGAACACCTGGGACTGATCTCTACGCATGCAAACGACCCAAAAGCAGTTACCGATAAAGTATTGCAGCGTCCATACTGGATTGACGGGCGGTTTGAGATCAGGATCAGCATATTTCTCAATTCAAAAAATGCAGTGGGCCAGGAACTCAGGAAGTATTTTACTGCAACAGGGCCAGAACTATTCACACTTGAGTATGACAGTACAAAATTAGCAATCGGCAACATCTATTTGTACCACTTCACACAGGCCACCCCACGGGTTTATAATCCAAATATAGAGATCGTGCCGTGGGATCTTGAGCAATACGGCAGCATCTGGAAATTCGTTGTATCTGAATACGATCCGGCTGAAGAAATAACGAGGACAGTTACCAATACGACAACCTATGGATCAAATTTTGAAATAAATGTTAGCACAGGAGAAAAACTCAAGATAGGTGGTAAGTTTGGGGCAAGTGCGACAACCACACACACAGAATCATATCAGTATAAAACTACTACCGGCTCTCAGGACCTGGCCGAAGGTGTGCTTGATTTTCGTTACCCGGTCATCACCAACATCGGGCAGATCTACATTCCTTTCATCGGTATGCGTACTATTTACCTTACGTACAAAGTATCTACAGGAACGGTTACTTTTTCAGTCGAGCCTAAAAAACTTTACTAACATTTAGTCTGCTCTGAGAGGCATTCTTCATTCCCCACATGCACGGGATGGCCTATAATGGCAATGACCAATGATAGCTAACAAAGGGAACGGAAAACATATCCATTTGTTAGCCATCATTGGTCATTTCTCCGCCGTCAGGAATCACCAGACAGCCTATCACCATTTATTTTACTCTGTCTGCGAATGCTTCAAACATATCCAGCAGACCACCTTCAGCATGATCGTCGTCTTTCTTTTTCAGTTTCATATAGACGTCATAACCACTTGCATTGAAATAAACAGTCACTTCCTCGCCTGCCAGCAGCGTAGAATCAATTTTGGCTATCTCTTTACCTGTAGTATCTTGTATATTCCCAGCTAGTTTTCCTTCTTTACTTTCCAGATGCATGAGCATTTTAGAGTCGCCCTGAGGTGTTCCTTTCACCAGCACATTCCATTTACCACTAAAAAAGTCGGCGCCACTTTTGGCTTGTCCCTGAGCACAGGATGAAAATGCGATGGCCAGTAAGCATGCGATAAAAATTGATCTTAGTGTTTTCATAACTTTGGAAATTGGGTTTAAAAAGTATTAATTAGTCTGCCATTTTAAATGTGGTATTCAATACCACCATCAGAGAAGATCCGGGCGCTGCGTCTTTATTTTTGAATACAAGGTATATATCATGATAACCTTCTGTCGCCGTAACAGGTAATTGCACTGGTTTACCGCTGAATATGGAAGCACCCTGTGCATCGCCGATAAACGGTGTTTGTCCCAGCAATTTACCATTCGGATCATCTATGTGAAGTTCAATAATACCACCTGCAGCATTTAACTGTGCTTTGGGCGCCATCGCAATAAATTCTATACCGGTAATACCAGTCAGGTCGGTATGCTTCAGTCCTATGTAGCTGCTGCCCTGCGTTGGAATAATAAAGCTGTTACCGCCATAGCTCATCTTGGTAGCATCCTTTACGATATCATATTTTGTAGGATTAATACTTGGATTACGCAGCGTGATAGAATCTATAGATGTTATACCTGGTAAGCCATTATTGCCTCTGTCGGTATATCTTGCGTTAAAGACGAAAATACCATTACCTTTATCGCCCGCTGGTATCTTTGCCGTGTACGTTCCTTCTGACGCCAATGATTTAACGGCAGGTTTCGGCGTGGATAAGCTCAGAATGTATTTAATCATTTCGGCGGCATCATCTGCTGACAGCTGCGGATGTGCAGGCATTGGCACATCCCCCCAGGCACCCTTTCCTCCGGATATCGTCTTCTTTACCAGCTTTTCAACTATACTACTATTGCCCTGGTATTTCTTAGATACAGCAAAATAAGCCGGACCAATGGACTTTTTATAATCACTGTGGCAGGATCTGCAATCGCTCGCGCTCAGCAACTTCAACCCTTTCGCATTATTGGATGCAGCAGTGGGTGTGTTATGACCTGTTTCAACAATCGCATTCGCCTGGTCTGGCATCACATAATCCATATTTACAATCACATTCACTGGCTTTATCTTACCACCAGATAAAGTACCATCTTCCCTATCCTTTACATCAACTTTGTATTTATAAGATTTACCAGCTACATAAAAACTCCTGTTGATTTTACCAATGTCAAACCTGACATCCGGTGCTTCATTCCCTGCTGTTAATTCCATTGACTGTGTGGATACTCCACCCTTATTATCAGATACAGTCAGGCTGGCCTTATATAGCCCCGGTTTTGAAAAAGTAATAGCGGCATCCATTCCTGCCATTGTCTGCGCAAAGCCATTTTTAGAAGTTATCTTCCAGGTATACTTCAGGGTATCTCCATCCGGGTCCGTTGTTCCATTTGCAGACAATTTGATATTTAATGGCATAGCCCCGCCAGATTTATCCGTCGACATCTGGATCACAGGCTTCCTGTTGCCCGCATTGTATTCAATGCGTACCAGCCTGGCGTCGTCATTTGCAGAGAACCAACCGGAGCCATATTCAAGCATATAGAGATCGCCATTATCCGCGAATTCCATATCCATCGGGTTACTGAATTTATAGCTGGGCATCACCCTTTCCATTGATAGGTAGTTGCCGTCCTTGTCCAGCGTTACCGCCATGATCCATCCACGCATCCATTCATATATCAATAATTTGCCATCATAATATTTAGGGAAAGCGTGTGCCGCATTCTTAAAATCCTCGCTATGAAAAACAGGACCGGCCATCGCGGTTCTTCCACCGCTGCCTAACAGGGGGAATTCTTTCGATGCACCATAAGGATACCATATGAATGCTTTCTGTGCCGGAGGTAACTCATTCAGGCCAGTATTATTGGGAGATGTATTGACAGGCTTTGCGGGATTGAATTTTTCAGCAACAGCATTGGTGACAAAGTTCACTCTTGCGTAAGCTATATTATCCCCTACAAAATAAGGCCAGCCAAAATTGCCTGCTCTTCTCGCCTGATTTACTTCATCGTAACCTGCAGGGCCTTTCAATGAATCAGCGTCATTTGCATCCGGTCCTACTTCACCCCAATATAAAAATCCTGATTTCTTGTCTACAGCTATCCTGAATGGGTTTCTGTCGCCCATAATGTAAATTTCCGGCCGGGTCTTAGGCGTTCCTTTCGGGAAAAGATTGCCTTCCGGTACAGTATAAGAGCCGTCTGCCTGTGGTTTGATACGAATAATCTTGCCCCTTAAATCATTTGTATTAGCGGAAGACTTTTGCGCATCCCAGGGTGATCTCAATTCGCGTTCGTCAATAGGCGCATAGGCAGTCGCCCGAGGACTTGTATTATCTCCGGTAGACAGATACAAGTTCCCCTTGCCATCCCAGCTTATTGAACCGCCCGTATGGCAACATTGCTCACGTTGTGTGGTTACTTCAAGCAGTACCTTTTTAGATTTTAAATCAAGTATATCACCGTTTAATGTATACCTCGTGAGGATATTTTGCGATTTAGCAGGATCGGAGTAATACAGATATATCCAATGGTTCGAAGCAAAATCCGGGTCCTTGTTCAATCCCAATAAACCATCCTCTGCTTCAGACTCCTTACCCTCCCTGTCTTTATACTTTGTACTTACCGGAATCGTAGCAATGGTCTTCAGTTGTTTGGTTTTAAGGTTGTACAGCTTTACAGCGCCATGCCGCTCAATGAACAGGATGCGTCCGTCGTTTAACACCGTAATTTCCATTGGTTCATTCAGTTTCTCAGCCAGTACTACTTTGGAAAACCGGTTTTCTTCGGGCTTTGCTTTTGAATAATCCAACGTAACAGGAGCAGTGGCACTCATGGCATATTGAAGGCCAGCCCATAGGTGATTCAGAAATAATGGTTCTTTAAATGTTTCATCAGTATGCCCCATGTTGGTATAAAACGACCGGCCGCCGTCAAAATCATGATACCAGCTCATAGGATGCTTGTCACCGTTCTTGCCGCCTTTATAACTCTTTTCATCAATCGTTACCAGTATGTGTATGCTGGGATCTATTTGTTTGAAGCTATAGAATTCATCGGTGCGTTCGAATGTTTCGGGCATATCTTTGGTAGCAAAGCTATTTTTCTCTGCTACGTGGAATGTACCTGTCTGAACGTTGTTAGGCATCGGATGATCCAGAAACCATGCACCTGCCAGCCTTCCATACCATGGCCAGTCGTATTCACAATCTGTAGCAGCATGAATACCCACAAAACCACCGCCTGCTTCGACATATCGTTCAAATTCCAGCTGCTGCGCATCATTTAATACATCGCCAGTGGTGCTGAGAAAAACAACTGCATTGTATTGCTTTAAAATCGATGTTCTGAAGAGCGAAGCATCTTCAGTGAAATCAACCGCAAAGTTTTTTTCGGCTGACATTTTTGTGAACGCCGCTTTACCTGCTGCAATTGAAGAGTGTCTGAAACCTTCCGTCTTGGAAAACACAAGTACACGAAGCGATTGGGCATTAGTATAACTCAATCCGAAGGTCAGAATGGCTAATAACAGCACAAAAGCCGATAGATTTTTCCGGGCCATGATGTCAATATTTATGTGGGTAATGGTTAATGACTGTCTTTCTTAACGCCAATGTTTAACATTAAAATAGCTATCGGCCTTCTTTCATATTGCCGTTATCAACAGGGCTAAACACCAGATGCATATGATATTCGTTAATATTGGGACAGGTTTGTCATAGTGGGCGCCCGACTGCACAATCTAATATATTGTGCAATTGCTCTCCATAACGTGTAAATGACGGAATAAATCTAAGAGGAGTTTCTCAATCAACAAAATTTATTTCGTCAAAATGACAGAATATGTAACTTTGGAAACGGCTACCATCATACAATCAATTGTGAATGAATTAAATAAGGAGTAGTTCTGACACTAATAAAGGGTGATATGGATATAAAAGAGTTAGAATCCTCGTATTTCGATGACAAAATCTATGTTAAGAATGTCGCTGTTGATAATGTTATTTTTGGTTACCATGATAAAGAATTGAGAGTATTGCTTCAGCGGCCTACCTCGTTTCCCAAATGGACAGTGACAGGCGGATATGTACGCAAAACTGAGTCAATTGAAGAAGCGGCAGATAATATTGCATGTATGAGGACGGGGTTAAAAAATCTTTTCCTTAAACAATTCAGGTCATTTGGCAATCCTTCAAGAACCAAAGGTGAAAGGGAAATCGTAAAGAAATTCTTTGAAAGCATAGGCATGGAATTGCCTGCTGACTCCTGGATCTTAGATTACAGTGTATCCATCGCTTTTTATACGCTTACTGAATTTTCCCGGGTAACTGTACAAAAGGCCCCTTTTGATGAGGCCATCGATTGGTGGCCGGTATCCCAGTTGCCTCCCATGATGTTTGACCATGCATTAATTATAGCCGAAGCGCTAAAAGCATTACAGCATCATATTTATCATTATCCCATCGGGTATGAACTATTGCCCGAAAAATTCACACTACCTGAAATCCACAGCCTGTATGAGACTATTTTAGACAAGACCCTTGATAACCGGAACTTCACAAGAAAGTTAATGTCAACCGGAATCGTTAAAAAGCTGGACGAAACGAGGAGTATCGGGGCACACCGGTCTCCTTACCTTTATAAGTTTGACAAAAGGAAGTATGACACCGCTTTAAAGAAAGGCATTTTTCTGGCATTTTAGTTTCCATGTGATGCTTCGTTTCAGGAAACTTAGCACGATAGTGCTGATCTCCGGAAAGTGGCTTTCCAGGGCAGCACGCTGTGAAAACGGGCTGCATAGCATCATTCAACTTTGGCTGGATCCATATCCATTTTACGGAAAGGATGCACTAACTTCATGCCAGCCTTCGAATATAAACCTACGTAATTCATAGTACTAATGTTGACTGATCTCATTGCCCAGGACCTACATGTGATTTTCTGTGGTATTAATCCCGGGTTGAAATCTGCTGCGGAAGGTCATCATTTCTCCGGACGAAGCAATCGTTTCTGGAGAGTGCTGCATCTGGCGGGCTTTACTCCTTATGAAATCAAAGCTGTAGACGATACGACAATACTGAATTTAGGTTATGGTCTGACAACAGCTGTAGAAAGAGCGACCGCACGTGCAGATGAGCTTTCAAATGAGGAGTTTCAGCATTCCATTGAAGCTTTCAAAAGCAAAATGATACATTTCCGGCCCAAACACATCGCATTCCTTGGAAAGCCTGCTTATATAGCATTTACAGGGAAAAAGCGTATTTCATGGGGGCTTCAGTCTGAAGATTTCTGTGGAGCAAAAGCGTGGGTGTTACCTAACCCCAGCGGACTAAACCGCGGGTTTTCATTGAACGATCTGGTACATCATTACGGAGAGATGTATTGCAACATACAGTAGCGACGGTAGATCTATATAAGACCAATGTCAGACCTTCTATATCCAAAAAATAACTGCCTCAACGAGGAGGCAGTTAATTCAAGCCATAGGAATGGGTACATACACACAAACATTCTTTTATCTCAAAAATTTTCAATATTCCTTTATACTATCCCGTCAAATTCTCTCAGTTTTCGGTTAAATCCTTCGCTGTCCTTAATAATAGCCAACCTGGCACTTCTCACGAATTCGATCAATCCATAGGGCTGAAGTACGCTTGTCAGTTCATCTGTTTCTCCACGTTGACCCGAAACCTCAAAGACAGTATACTCTTTTCTGATAGCGACGGTTCTGGCACCATAGCGACGCAGCAAGCGTTCAACATCGACGTGTTCTTCAATGACGTTCGTTGCCACCTTGTACATTGCCAGCTCCTGCCAGATGACGTTCTCATTTGTATGGTAATAGACTTTAAGCACCTCTGTCAACTTTTCCAGATGCCGGGCGAGTTTGCTCATTCCCTGCACCGTTTCATAGATCAGAATATTAAAGCGATGAATACCCTCTACTTCAGATGGAGATGCGTTTAAGCTTTCAACATTAATCTGACGACGGGTAAAGATCAGACATATCCTGCTTAGTAAACCAACATTATTTTCTGTATAGATGGTAAGATTATACTCTTTCCTGGGCGAATCCTGTTTAATCATATTTGTGATTTATCTAAGCCTTATTTCACTGATACCCGCTCCCTGAGGAACCATTGGAAATACATTATTCTCTTTTCCGACCATTACTTCCAGCAGATATGGTCCCTTGTTATTGAACATATCTTTTATCGCCCCATCAAGTTCACTCCGCTCGGATACACATCGCCCGCTGATACCGTAAGCAGCAGCTACTGCAACAAAATCGGGGTTCTCCATATCAGAAAATGAATACCGTCTGTCGTTAAACAACTCCTGCCACTGGCGAACCATTCCCAGAAAGCGGTTGTTCAAAATAATAATTTTGACATCGAGGGAATTCTGCATGATAGTTCCCAGCTCCTGTATATTCATCTGAAATCCCCCATCACCTGCTATAACCACCACGGTTCTCTCAGGTGCACCATACTTGGCTCCTATCGCTGCGGGAAGGGCAAATCCCATTGTTCCTAAACCACCACTTGTTACCTTACTCCGGGTATGATTTAATTTCGCATAACGGCTTGCCGTCATCTGATTTTGTCCTACGTCAGACACGATCACTGCATCTCCTTTCGTACACTCATTAAGTATACGGATCACCTCACCCATCGTCACTTCTCCGGACACAGGATTAAGCTCCGGATAGATGACTGTTTCAAATTCCTCTTTGTAAAGTGCATGGAATTGTCTCAGCCACTCTTTATGTTCTCTCTTGTCAATTAAAGATGTAAGCAGTGGTAGTGTTTCCTTACAGTCGCCCCATACAGGTACAGTCGCCTTTACATTCTTATCAATCTCAGCCGGATCGATATCCAGATGGATCACTTTCGCTTGTTTTGCATACCGGTCCAGGCGACCAGTCACCCGGTCATCAAACCGCATCCCGATGGCGATCAGCAGATCACATTCATTCGTCAGCACGTTGGGTGCATAGTTGCCATGCATGCCAAGCATGCCTACATTCAGCGCATGATCTGAAGGAATGGCCCCGGCGCCCAGCAATGTCCACGCTCCGGGAATGCCACTTTTCTCAAGGAAGGTTTTAAATTCATTCTCGGCACCTCCTAATATTACACCCTGTCCCCAAACGATTAGCGGTTTCTTCGCTGTATTTATCAAATCGGCAGCCTGTTGAATATATTGCTCACGAACAATTGGCCTGGGCCTATAGCTCCGGATATGATGACATTTCTCATATCCCCGATAATCAAACTCCTGCAGCTGCGCGTTTTTGGTGATATCAATCAACACAGGTCCGGGACGTCCACTACGTGCGATGTAAAAAGCCTTTGCCAATACTGAAGGAATTTCTTCAGCATTAGTGATCTGATAATTCCACTTTGTTACCGGCATTGACATATTAACAATGTCCGTTTCCTGAAAAGCATCAGACCCTAACAAATGCGCAAATACTTGTCCTGTAATGCAGACAACCGGCGTGCTGTCTATCATCGCGTCGGCGATACCCGTTAAAAGATTCGTAGCACCTGGACCACTGGTGGCGAAGACGACACCTACCTTACCGGAGGTCCGCGCATAACCCTGCGCTGCGTGAATGCCACCCTGTTCATGCCTCACCAGGATATGTTTCAGTTGCTGTTCGTAATCAAACAATGCATCATAAATGGCTAGATTAGCCCCACCCGGCAGACCGAAAATTACGTCTGCTTCTTCGGCAACAAGTGCTTCTATAACTGCCAGTGCACCGGATATCTTTCTCACATTCCTGGTGTCTTCTTTTTCATTTGTCTTTGTATCTGGAATTTCCATACTATAAATCATTTGGCGTGGTATACTGTATGTGTATTTCAATCTGAATATCTTCGTAAAAATAGCACACACAGCATACCTTCTCTTACGATAACACGCCAAAGATTGAACGATTCCGGCCAGGGCTATTTTCCTTCTTCCCTGTTCCTGAGCAGACAAACTACTGGCAAGCCTAACTCATTTATACCTGTCATCGCCGCATTATGCACAAAGCCATAACTTTCCCAAAAAGCTATATCAACATCGTCAGCAAACTCGCTTATCCAGGTGATCTGCTGCGCATGGCAGAGACTGAGACTCCTTTCAAAGAGGTTATTTTTCACCTCCATCTCATTGAATCTTTCCAGCACCCGGAAATCCGCGATCCTTATAACACTTTTTCCCTGCAGTATCTCTGGCCGTTGTCCTTTCGACGTCACCCTGGCATATCCTGCCACTTCTCCATTCACCCAAACGACCAGAAACTGGTTTGCCATACTATTTACCTCGATACGCAAGGCCTGATAACTAAAATTAGTTTGAATATATCCCTCAAGTTGATCCACAGGCACTTTACCTGTATACTTCTCCCTTGCTGTTGCCGCACCGATATGCATCAGTAACTTCAGATTCTGTTCTGTACCAATGCACGAATTGGTAACAATCCTGTTTACCTTAACTAAACCTTTCGATTTAATATCTGTCTGAATATTGTCTATCATAAATTCCTTTTTTATTGTTTCACTATACATACAATACTTAAAAATGGCGTCAACCCAACGCATCAGGGGCGGTAATCTAAGTGCGCAAATTCCGAAGGACGCATTCCGGTAATCTGATAAAATGTATAACTAAAGGATGCCAGGCTTTGATAGCCGGTCAGATATGCAATCTCACTTAATGTGTGTTGCTTTTGCTGAATAAGTTCCAGGGCTCTCACCATTCGCAATAGCTTCAAGTATTGCAGAAACGACATTTTCAATGTGCGCCTGAAAAACCTCGAAAGCGTTCTGTCACTCAAACCGAATCTTTTACCAATACCTTCCAATGTGTGCTTATCCGCCAGGTTTCCTTCCATATATGCCATAATCTCCAGCATGCGCTTATTGTCTGTATACGGCAGCGCAATCGGAAGATAGTTAACACTTATTTGTGGCAGGATATTCCGGATAGATTGCAGAAAAACGAAACGCTCCTCATCCGGTAAAACATGCCCCTGCCATTGCTCCGTGAACCTCATCATTTCAATGAGTAAATCGTTGATCGGATAAATTCCTACCCGGTTGAAGAACTCATGTTTATTCTCCCCTTCGGGCGCAAACAGAATAGACCTTAAATGAGTGCCGCTTTGTGTGATAGTCATACTGTGTGAAACGCCTGCCGGCACCCAACAATAATGTCGCGAGGGTATGACAAGCAACCTGTCAGCAAGCCTGATATAAGCCAATCCACCGTCTACGTAAGACAGCTGTCCCTTGGAATGGATATGGGCAGGAATATGCTTTTCACACCTTTCATGTATCACAAAAATTGACGCGGGGTGCCGTTCTATTTCTCCTAAAGACGCTATAAGACTCATCGTAGTTATTATTCTATTACACGTATTTTCAAGATCTCACATTCGCTGCAGACAGTTCACTTACATACCGTGGCGAACTATTGCGGCATACTTCATATTTGTCACTGCTGCTATTTCACAAGCAATCGCTTTCCCCGATGCCGCAATGTTTCCCTTACTGCAGGAACAACCAGGCATAAAATCATAGCGGCGATCAGAATAATGGCAAAAGTCATAAACACTGCCCTATTGGTCAGTAACTGACTTTGCTGCAACAGGCTTTGCCATATCGCACCATTCGCTAAACCCGCTCCCTGCTCCACCGAAAATCCCCTGGAAGTGTACAATGAACGATATGCATTCAGACGTCCTGTTACATTTGGGTTTTCCAAAGTCACGGAACTAAGAAATCCTTCCTTAAAATATTGGTTGAAGTAAAGCTGCAGATTGTAAAGACCGGCCAGTGAGTTCAATGTCACAAAGAACCTCGTACATGCAGCCAACACGATACCACTAGTACCACTGAAACCCGGGGCTGTCCTTAGTACATAGATCATGATCGGAACAAATAAGATTCCCGAAGCGGCCCCCTGCAGCAATACCGGCAATAACAGGTCTGTAAATGACATATCTGGTGTCAATACAAGCCACATCCAGATATTAAATATCGCCTGTAATGAAAATCCTGTTACCAGAAAAAAGCGGATTGAATATTTTCTGGCAATCGTAGCCCGCGCTGAAAATACAGTCAGGCCAGCCATTGCCGCGAGGTTGCATACACCCAGCAAACCTACCTCCACCGGGCTCCATTTGAGTATACCATACGCATAGTTGTATATCAGGTTAATACTGTCTTTAGTGCCATAATAAACAGCCAGTAAACAGAGCGCCGTCACGAAATGGACGGACTTAAAAACGCCGGGATGAATCAACTTGCGTTTAACTATGTGCTGCCTGTACAGAAACAGTGGGATTGCTATAACAGCTATGGTGGCGCTAAAACGTATCCTTACGTCTGCAAACCAATAGTATTTCGAGCCATATATGAAGGTATATGCGAGCGACAGGGCACTACAGGCCAGCAAAATAAAACCCGCCCAATCAATCTGATACAATGGAAAGCGCCTATGCCCGGCATGTCGTTTCAACATCAGGAGCGTCAGGATTAACATCGACAGCTGTATAGTGATTAAGTAATAATATATTACTTCCCAACTGGCAGATTCCGCGACAAAGCCTGCAAACAGCCCCACTACTGTGATATTACCAAGTATTGTCGGATAGAGTACCGCCGCACCGATCAGCGGTGCGCGGTCAGCAGGTACCCTTGAAAAAATTAAGATCAGCACGGAAACAATGAGGCTGCCCAGCACTAATCCCTGAAGAAACCTTATAAGGAATAACAGTGTAATATCATGGCATAATAGACATAGACAATTGAGCAGTATTGCCAGCATAAGATTACATGCCAGGTAACTCCTCACCTCGAAATACCGTAGGAAACGAAATTGCACCGGCAGGATAGAAATGATGCCCGCATATGTAGACATCAGGCAGAACCAGACATCTTCCGGCTGTGCACCCAGATAGGCAACAATGTAGTGTTGTGTCATTGCGAACAATCCCAGCTGCATCAGGGAAGAGAGCAGTATCAGGAACAATGCGATGCGTACACCCCAGTCCCAATCTTTTATCCAGGGTTTAAAATATGCGGGCTTCATGACTGTGACCTCTTTTTAACTGCAACAGTAACATTCATTCCGGGGATAACATCTCTGCTGTCCTTACTTTCAAACACTATTTTGACAGGTACCCGCTGTATAATTTTGACAAAATTCCCGGTGGAATTATCCGGTGGCAGCAGCGAGAACCGCGCCCCGGTAGATCCCGCAATAGCCACTATTTTCCCTCTGAATACCTTGTCATTAATAGCATCAACCCGTATGTCTACTGACTGACCTATGTACATTCCAGCCACCTGCGTTTCTTTATAATTAGCGGTAATCCATTTTTCCTGCTCATTAATGATGCTCACCAATGGTTGCCCTGGCTGTATTTGCTGTCCTTCGAGGATGTTCTTCCGGCCTAAGCGTCCTGAATAAGGAGCCCTGATAACAGTATAAGAAAGGTTAAGCCTGGCCAGTTCCAGTGCTGCCTCTTTTTTCTTTAAATCTGCTTGTAACAACCCGAAATGCGTCTTCAATTCTGCTATCCGCGCTTCGCTGGTCCTAAGGCCATTCTGCGCCGCACTATAGTCGCTTTCTGCCACATCATAACGCGCTTTCACCAGTTCCAGATCCGCCCCTGTTACCGCTTCTTCTTTTACCAGGTTGGTGTACCGTTTTATATCCTGTTCCTGTTGAATATATCTTGCCCTGGCGCCGTTGATCTGATCATGGTTTACACTGGTACTTATTTCCGCCGCATGAATGTTAGCTGAAAGTACTGTCAACTGTGCCTGTGCATCCTCTACAGCTGCCCCGGCAGCATCAAGCTGTGCACGGTACTCCCTGTCGTCCAGCATCACCAGGGTATCTCCCTGTTTCACCAGCTGATGCTCCTCAAAACAAACACGTTTAATATATCCACCAGCCCTCGCGGAAATCGGATTGATGTAAGATTCTACCTGGGCATCATTTGTTTCCTCGTACTTTAAGCTATATCGCCAGTAGTGAATGAAATAACATGCACCCGCGATTGCCACGATGACTGCAATCACTGTAATGACAATATTGCCCGGATGTGTTCTATGATTGGTTTCTTTCATTATTAAGTATTTAGATTATAGATTTCCACTTGCATAGCGTATATGATAATAGATACTGAGCGCATCCGTCTGCGCTTTAATCAGGTTAAACCTCGATTCCTGGTAGAGATTATCGGCATCTAACAGGTCGGTCAGTAAGGCCAGCTGATTCAAATATTTATTGTTTATAATCCGGTAGTTTACCTCTGCCTGTTCAACAGAATGTTCATTCACCTCAATCCGTCTGAGCGCCTCCACATACTTTACATAATGCGACCTTACGTCCAGTCTCACATTATCGGCATAGGCCTCCCGCTGCATTGCGGCTTCCTTTACACGGATCTTGCCGGCAGCTATCTTACTTTTGTTGTGATAAAGAGAGGAGATGCCATACTGCGCTTTCAAACCGACGAAGCCAACGGAATAAGCCTGGTTCACCGGTGGAAAGAATAAATAATTGGGATAATTCAGACCATATGCCGCATAAAAGCTGACATTGGGCAGGTTGGCACTTCGTATACTCCTGAGCTTTGCAGTTTGTACATCCACGCTTGTAGCCGCTTTTTGTACCGTATAGGACGAAACCTCGGCACTTTGCGTAAGCTGCAGCAGCGAACTGACTTCCGGTTTCGTCATTCCCGCGGAATCTGCCGGTATTATTATCACAGAATCAGGCACATTCAACAAGACGTCAAGGTGCTGATTTGCTATTGCGATATCATTTTCATTCTGTTCGAGCGAAAGCTCCACGTTAGAAAGGTTAACCTCTGCACGTAGCACGTCACTCCTTGTAACCTTCTGGTTCCTGTAAAGCGCGTTGATATTGTTTAGTCTGAACCGGGCCCTGTTAAGCTGGTCTGCCAGGAATTTCTCCAGATCATTCAGCTTTACCAGGTTTAAGTATTGTGTAGCTGTTTGTAAGGCGATATTCCCTGACTGATCCTGTGCATTCAGGCGGGCCAGGTTTACCCGCAGGTGCTGCTCTTCTTCTAAGGCATGTTGTCGCCCACCTCCATAGATGTTAAATAATGCATCAATACCCAAAGCAGCGGAATTAGGTGTTGGCTTTCTCTCTCCGGTAGTTGCATGGCTAAGTCCATCCGTAAAAAGTGTAAGACCGGAAAAGCGCTGATAAGATCCGTTGACATTCACTATTGGCAACTTTGCCCTGATAACATCTTTCCTATCCTCGTCAGCTGCGTTTACCTCCATGTTTGCCGTTTGCACCCATTTATTCTGGCTTTTGGAAAATTCTATTGCCTCGGCTATCGTTAGCCTGTAAACGCTATTATTGCCGGTCTGACCCATTCCCCTGACTGCAATCAGCATAAAAATGCCTACTGCTACAATTGTTCCTGATAAACTCACCTTACCGCGCCTGTAAAAACATTTATCCATAAATGATTCATTAAAATTCTTTCCTTTCTTTTCCTTACTATTCTTTCAATATATCCGTCGCATCGTCATCCGGCCTATTATTCCGGGATCGGTGCAGCAGTAGCCTTATGTTGTTTTAAAACTCTCTGTTTAACAATGCAAATTTCACTTCAGCCAATGGGAGAAATTGGGCCGAATCACCTGAATGTTCGTCGAAATGGCCTAAGCGGGCACAGAAAAAGATGGGGAATTCGTCTAAACACCTCAAGTACCAGAAAATCAAAAGACTTGGACTAATTGAATTTCTTGCGATATTGAATTGGGGACATACCTGTATTTGCCCGGAAGAACTTTCCAAACACAGATTGTTCGGAGAAGTTAAGCATGGCGCTTATCTGCGATACTGTAAGCGTCTTATTCTGCAACAACACTTTTGCTTCCAGCACAATGGTGTCGTCGATCCATTTGCCGGCGGATCTTCCGCTTTGTTTCTTTATAGCTGCCGACAGCGATTTGGGTGTTAAGTGAAGCTGGCTTGCGTAAAAATCGAGTTTATGTTCCTGGAGGTAATGGCGGCTAAGCAGATGCTTGAATTTTGTAAACAAAGGTTCTGACTCCGCCTGTGGAGGAGTATTAACAGCATAATGTCTGTAGTATGCATCTATCTCATATATCAATGCAAAGACATAGCTGCGGATGATCGGTCCCGAATGAAAACTGGTGGTATCCTGGGTTAACTTAAGTAACTCGAATATCTTGTTGAATTTATTGACGAAAGGTTCTTTTAAAGGGAGGACATTACGATCATTATTTTCAAAAAAATCATACCTGGAAAGAAAAAAAACATCCGCATGCTGCTCCAGTAAAAAAGTATCCTTGAAAAAAATAACATCCATTTTCAGGGATTCCATGCGCTTGGTAAAATATCTGATCACCGAAGGTCCCAGGGTTATAATTGATGGCGCATCTACATCCCAGGAGGCAAGCGCTGTATTTAACCTTAGCCCCCCTTCTCGGACAAGGACGATGGCATAGCTTTCTGCCCGGTAGGGCTCATCATAATAAGGCTCTCCCTCATTTACGAACAGGTAATCCTTGTTACTGTCAGGTACAGAGAAAAGCCAGCTATGCCTTGAAAGTGAAAATGTTTTGATATCACTCATCGTCGTGAATTTAATCATGCTGCGTAGCCCATAGGAACACGCATGCCAGCAGATATTACCTCAAAAGTAATCAACTTTCCAAAGGTGGATAGACTATGCTGGCTATTTTTTAAAGAATGGCCGGAATCGTTAAATTGGGATTGCGCAGCAAGCCTTTTGCTTGCCCCCATGTCGGTATACGAGCGACATTGAATCATTAAAAAACTGCAGGATTTCTTTTCATATCTTCGCAAAAAAATGTATTAAATCTATGACAGACGCCCATTCTAAAAACAAATTTAAACACGAGCAGGTACAGTATATCGAGTTCCTGTCAAAAGACGTTAACCGCGCAAAAGAATTTTATACAAAGAGTTTCGACTGGAAGTTTACCGATTACGGGCCGGATTATACTGCGTTTGAAGGAGATTATGTAGATGGAGGATTCACTACCGGAACACCGGTAAAAGGTACGGTTTTAGTCGTCCTCTATTCAGAAGACATCGAATTGACCCAACAAAAAGTTATTGCAGCCGGAGGAACCATAGCAAAAGACATCTTTAGCTTTCCTGGTGGCAGGCGATTCCATTTTACAGATCCTGATGGCTATGAACTGGCGGTCTGGTCTTTATAACAGCGATAATACGGCTTGACAACTACAGTCAGCAAGTATGGTTTTTAACCAATACTGCTGACTGTTTTATTTGGCACCACGCTATACCGCAGCAAAAATTTATAAATTGTCAACAAAACAATTAAAGTTCTACTTTATTCTCCTATTTTTAAGGAAGATTCCTACGGCTATATAAATCTGATAATTCCATGTGTTGTGAAATATATTCTTTATATTTTTTATCTGATGCTATGGTCACAGATAGCTTTTTCGCAGCAAAGTGATCTTAACTTTGTCAATTTCAGCAGTGAAGATGGCCTGTCCTCCAATACTGTTACTACCATACTAAAGGATAAGTGCGGGTATATGTGGTTTGGTACAGACGATGGTCTCAACAAATTTGACGGGGTTAACTTCTCTGTTTACAGGCATAGGCAGAGCGATACTACAAGCATCGGAGCTAACTCAATACTTGCAATGCATGAAGACCGGTCTGGCAATCTTTGGGTGGGAACAAATGCCACACTATCCCTTTACAATCGCAAAAAGGATTGCTTTACTAACTACAGGGTCACTTTAAATAATACTGTACGTACAATCTTCCGCGATCATGCAGGCAAGCTGTGGATTGGAAGTTATGTTGGCTTATTTACATTTGATCCGCAAACCGGGAAAACAACCCGTTATCATGCTGACGCCAGCAAGCCTGGTCAGCTTGTGTCAAATGTCATTACCTGCATAATTGAAGATAGCAGGCACAGGGTATGGATAGGGGGAAATACAGGATTGTACCTCTATCAAAGAAGCACGGACGATTTTAAATATTTTGGGCATAATCCTGCAGACCCGCTGTCGCTCCCCGACAATTCCATTAAGGCAATAACAGAAGATCATAACGGTAATTTATGGATTGGTAGCGACGATGGCGGTTTAAGTATGTTGCTACCTGACGGGAAAGGGTTTCGCACTTACACACATAGCAAAACAGATAAGCAAACACTAAGCAGCAACCGGATCTGGACAATAACGCCAGAGGCTCCCAACAGCTTGTGGGTTGGCACGGAGGAAGGTCTGAACATCTTCGATCTGCAAAAAAAGACATCGCGCAGAGTGGAGCATGATGCCAGAAATAAGTATAGTTTGCACGGCAAGTCAGTCCGGAGCATCTTTATAGATAAGAACGGTATCTACTGGATCGGAATATACCAGGGTGGCATTAGCAAATTCGATAAGAACCTTGCTTTCTTCAATCTCCGGGAGAGCGATCCCTTTGATCCGAGGGGATTGAGCGCTCCGGTTGTAACTTCTTTCTCTGAGGATGGAAATGGAGATATTTATGTCGGAACGGACGGAGGTGGCATCAATTTATATCATAGATGCACCGGTTTATTCGACCATCTGCAATTCTCCGGCGGCGAGAAACCACCGGCAGTACTTGCACTGGAGCATTTAAACGGAGAACTCTGGATCGGGACTTTTATGCAGGGCCTATATGTACTTACTATGAAAACGGGTAATGTACGGCACTATATGAAAGGTAATGGGCCAAATGATCTTTCCGGCAATGATGTTTTCTGCCTGAAAAAAGACAGTAAAGGAAATATTTGGATCGGCACGAACGGGAATGGTGTGAATATTTACGATCCTGTATCGGGACAATTCCGTCGGTTTGATAAGGATCGCGGATATCCGGCTGATATTAATGCGCTTAGCCGGGGCTTTATCAGGACCATAGAGGAGGATGAATCCGGAAATATCTGGATTGGGGCTGTGGGAGCAGGAATAATAATGCTTGATCCATCCCTGAATAAAATAAGGGTATTTAATCGAGACAACAGTAACTTACCAGCCAATGATATACAGACCATTTGTGCCGGCAGGAACGAACGGATCTGGGTCGGTACGCCAGGTGAAGGATTATGTCTGTTTGACGGTAAAACCGGAAAATTTGTTCAGTACGCTGAACAGGAAGGTATATCTAATGCTGTCATCTATAAAATACTGGAAGATGACGCAGGAAAAGTGTGGGTTAGCACCAACAAGGGAATCAGCAGTTTCGATCCGCCAACCAGCAGATTCAAAAACTATTTCCCCTATAACGGTTTACAACGAAGTACATTCTGCCTGGGAGCAGGCCTGAAAACCAGCAAAGGAGAACTGTTCTTTGGCGGATTGGATGGATTTAACTATTTCAACCCTAAGCTATTGAACTTCAACAGGAATGTACCTAAGATCGTGCTCACAGATCTACGGATTTCCAACAGCTCTGTAATACCGGGCAATAAAGCTGCCATCAAAGAACACATTTCAGTGGCTAAGGAAATGAAACTGGACTACAAACAAAACTTTTCCATTGACTTTACAACCCTGAATTATACGGCTCCCCAGGAAAGCCAGTACTCATATATCCTGGAGGGCTTTGATAAGACCTGGAATAATGTGGGTACTTCCCGAACAGCAGTATTTTCCAATTTGCCGCCCGGCGAATATTTATTCCGGGTAAAAGCAAGCAGTGATGACGGTTCATGGATTACAGAACAGGCAGTCATTCACGTATCGGTAAGGCCTCCCTTCTGGCTCACTGTGTATGCCTATATTTTTTATGTGGTCACTGCAGGCCTTATCTTATGGGGGCTGCGACAACGAGCTATCCGTAAACTGAAAAACAAGTTTGCCCTGGAACAGGAGCGTCTTCAGATAAGGCAAACCATGGAATTGGAAAGGAAAGAGGCCGAGCGACAGCGCGAATTTGAGCAGGTCAAAGTCAAATACCTTACGAACTTAAGCCATGAATTCCGGACACCGGTGTCTCTCATTGTCGGCCCTGTTGAAAGGCTGATCCAGGAAGAAGATTGCCAGAACAAACTAAAGCAGCTGAATCTGATAAAACGGAACGCCAGGAAACTTTTAAACATGGTAAATCAGCTGCTGGATTTCCGTAAGCTGGAGGCACAAGAGCTAAAGCTTAATCTGACAGAAGGCGACATCATATCATTTATAGGAGAAGTGGTAGAATTATTTAAGGATATTTCCGATCGCAGGCATATCAATTTCTCTTTTACAAGTACGCTAGGCAGCTTCTACACCAGTTTTGATCGTGATAAAATTGAGCGGATACTGTTTAATCTTTTGTCGAACGCTTTTAAATTCACACCTAAAGGCGGTCAGATATCACTTAATGTTGATCATGACCCCACCCGGGGCCTCGGGATTATGGTTACAGATACCGGTGTTGGTATGGCGCAGGATGTCCGGGAGAAGATTTTTACCCGATTTTTCCAGGGAGACGTTCCCCCCGGTATACTGAATCAGGGTAGCGGCATTGGTCTCTCCATTGCGCTGGAATTTGTGAAAATGCACAGCGGTACGGTAAATGTTGAAAGTATACCTGGGAAAGGCAGCAGCTTCACTGTTCAATTACCACTGGAGCCAATGCAGGCCCCAGGTGATGGTACGGATCAGCCGGTAATAGGTACAGATGGACATATTGACCCGGGCGACGTATCCGTAGCAGATATCCGACCGGCGCAAGATGCGACTGTTCCTGCTACAGAAAGACTGACAGTGTTGCTGATTGAAGACAATGACGATTTCCGCTACTATCTGAAGGATAACTTGAAACCGTTCTATAAAATAATAGAAGCGGCAGACGGTAAAGAGGGATGGCAAAAAGTACTTTCGGCTCATCCTCAGGTAATTGTGAGCGACATCAGTATGCCGTATATGGATGGAATACAGCTATGCCAGAAAATTAAGTCAGACAAAAGGACCAGCCATATCCCGATCATTCTGTTAACGGCGATGACAGGCGACGCTTCCCAGCTAAAAGGCCTGAAAACGGGCGCTAGTGACTACCTGACCAAACCGTTTAATTTTGATATATTAAATGTTAAGATCAGCAACCTGTTATTGCTGAATAAAAGTCTGAAAGACACTTATACCCGCCAGCTAAAGGTAGTTATACCTGCTGCCGAAGTGGAATCGGAAGACGAAAAGTTCCTGGTGAGGGTTACGCAATATATAGAGGACAATATCAACAGCGATACTTTAACAGTGAAAGATTTAAGTAAACATCTTTATATGAGCCGCGCGTCATTGTACAATAAAATAGTACAATTGACAGGTGAAACGCCTGTAGAATTTATCCGCTCCATTAAATTGAATAAGGCAGCGGACCTTTTGGAAAACAGCGATATGAAAATTGCCCAGATCGGCTATGCCGTCGGATTTTCTACACCTAATTATTTTGCCCGGGCTTTCAAAGCGAAATTCAACCTATTACCTTCTGAATACCAGCTTTTGAAAAAACGGCCTGTCAATTAACATACATCCTTCGTTAGCCGTCTCCCCACCCCGCTTTTACAGGAAGTTCCTTCCTACACTGATTATATGGAATTAACGCCTTTCATTTTTCTGGCTCGCCACGAAAAATAAGTCAATACAACTATTGACATGGGACCTATTCCTTATTTATTACGTGCTTTTTTCATATCATTCCTGGCACTTCCTTTCCGAAATGTACCCATTTAAACATTTGTGCTATTCATTTTTACAAATCAACCATGACTCCCGCAACAGTGCGGTTACATTCGCCTGAATGATTTAGGACGTAGCTCCTACGTAGTACTAAAGAAAAAATAAAACCACGATTATGAAATTTTCGGTTACGCACAGCCTACCCGAAGCGTCGACCTTCTTTAAATTCCAATTAGGGAGAATGATGCTCGCTTTTCTATTTATTTTTTTAGCGCTCCCCTATGCCAGCGCACAAAACATCTCTATTACCGGGCGCATTACGGGAGACGATGGGACAGCTATTCCCGGCGCAAGTATTACGGTAAAAGGCGCCAAAACCGGTGTACACAGCGACAATGAAGGTTTCTTCAGACTTACCACCTCTCCTTCCGCCATTCTGGTGATTTCTTCTGTCGGATTCGTACCACGGGAAATGGCCGTTAACCGGCAAACAACTATTAATGTGACACTGAAATCGGCAGTCAGTGACCTGGAACAGGTAGTAGTAATAGGTTATGGCACGGCAAAAAAGAAGGATGTGACAGGTGCTACGGTTTCTGTAAAGGGAGAAACGTTAAGAGAAGTGGGCGCACCTAATATCTATAACCAGTTACAGGGTCGGGCCGCCGGCATTGACATTGTAAACAATGGCTCCAGTATAGGCACCGGCGGTGAGATCAGGATCAGGGGTAATCGTTCCCTTGCATCCAGTTCAGGCGCCAATAACGCCCAGAACGGCCCTTTACTTGTCGTAGATGGCATACCACTTTCAGGCGGCAGCATCAATGACATCAATCCCAATGACATTGCAACCATCGATGTATTGAAAGATGCATCCGCTACCGCCATATATGGGTCACGCGGATCAGGTGGTGTTATTATCATTACCACCAAAAGAGGCAGGCAGGGCAAATCCGTTACCAGTTATGATGGCTACGTCGGTATTTCCCAGGCAATGGGTACCTACGATCTCTTTAACGGGCAGGAATATGCCGCCTTCAAGGAGGCTGCAAAACAGGGACAGCCCAATCCCAATAATCCTCATCCCAACGCGCTTACTCCAATTGAACAGGAAAACCTTGCCAATGGTGTTAATACAAACTGGCAGAAGCTTCTATTGACAACGGCGATCCGGACTGACCATAACATCAGCGTTGCTGGTGGTAATGAAACAACCCTCTACAGTTTCGGGTTCGGCGTCTTTCGCGAAACAGGCATTATACCAGATCAGCGCTTCGACCGCGGTTCATTGCATATCGCCATCGATCATAAGATGACTGAACGCATAAAAGTCGGGCTGACAACTACCAATACGATGAATTGGGCTAATCGTGTTAACACAAATGCCTACGGCGCTGCTACCAGGTTAAGTCCGCTGTATCTTCCTTATAATGCCGACGGAAGCATCAACTTTCAGCCAGCGATACAGCAATCCAATGATGCGCAACAAATAAGTCCACTCACTTCCATCGGCAATAACGACAAGATAAAGGCGCGTACACGCCGGTTCAGAACATTGACGAATGTGTATGGAGAGCTTGAGATCATCAAGGGATTGAAATTCAGGTCCAGCCTCGCGCTTGACTGGATACAGACCATGAACAATAACTACACCGGGCCTGGAACTGTTTTTAATACAAACACTACTACTGCCGGCGCCACCCTGAGTCAGTCGAACGATGAAACATGGAGCTATACCGTAGACAACTCGCTTACCTACGAAAAGACATTTGCCAAAAAACATAAGATACAGGCAATTGCATTGCATGAAGTAGTAAAAAACTTTAACCAGAGCCAGCAGTTTAATGGACAGGGAGTTCCGGCTGACTATATCCAGGACTATAATTTTCAGCTGGCCAATTCACTGACAGCCAATCCATCCGGCTACAGTGACCGCGGATTGTTGTCTTATATGGGTCGTGTCTTTTATTCCTATGATGACAGGTATATGTTAACAGCCACAGTCAGGACGGACGGTGCATCTGTACTGGCTCCCGGCAATCAATGGTTTACTTATCCTGCCTTGTCTATGGGATGGAACCTCAACAACGAAAGTTTCATGCGCAAAGTAAACTGGGTAGATCATCTCAAACTGAGAGTTGGCTGGGGCGTAAGTTCCAATCAAACCATTGCGCCTTATACTACAATTGGAAGCCTCTCTTCCAACTTCTATAATTATGGCCCCGGCACATCTCCCAATGTTAACTTCGTATCTGGTTACCTGCTCAACACACTACCTAACCCTAAACTCACCTGGGAATCTACCAGGGGGTATAATATAGGACTCGATTTTGGGCTCTTTAACAACCGTTTAAGCGGCGCCATCGAATACTACAACGTCAATACCAGGGATATCCTGCTGAGCAAGGAGCTACCACGAAGCAGAGGAGCTAACTCCGTACTTGTTAACCAGGGAAAAACGGCTGGTCATGGTCTGGAAATAACGCTCAGCAGCCTGAATGTAAAAAGCCGCAGCGGCTTTACATGGAATACGGATCTGAATTTTTCAATGGCCAGGGAAAAGATCGTTGCGCTTCAACCCGGGCTGACTCAGGATGTTGGCAATGGCTGGTATGTGGGACAACCGCTGACCGTAATTTATGATGTAAAAAAGATTGGTATATGGCAGCTTGGTGAAAAAGAAAATGCAAGCAAATACGGGGCTGCTCCAGGCGATATCAAGATACAGGACGTTAATGGTAACGGAACAATTGGTGCTGAAGACCGCCAGGTGATCGGCAACTTCCAGCCTGACTTTGTATTTGGATTCAGTAACCGTTTTGCCTATAAAAACTTTGATCTGAATATTGTTACGTTTGGACGTATCGGGCAAACAGTAGTTGTTACTTATCTGACTGCTGATGGCGGTGCTGCCGGTTATCCATTTTTTATGAACAGCCGCGTCAACCAATATAAGGTGAATTACTGGACACCTGATAATCCCACCAACGATTTTCCTCAACCCGATGCCAGCAGGGATGCTTTACAATATACATCTACCCTGTCTTACCGCGACGGCTCATTTATAAAAATAAGATCTATCAACCTCGGGTATAACCTGCCTTCGAAGATCACGAGCAAGATTGGCATTAGTTCCATGAGGGTTTACCTGGCTGCGCAGAATCCATTTATTCTCTGGGCTCCGCTAGTACATGACGGGCTGGGAATTGATCCCGAAGGTAACGGCAATGGCAATGCTGTCGGTTCTACAGCGGGAGGAACACCTGTCACCGGCAGGGCCATCACCGTAGGTATGGGTGTGCCTCCGACAAGGCAGTATATGTTTGGTGTAAACGTTAAATTTTAATCCTGAAACTTCGCTCAATATGAAACTGAATATAAAAATATCGTGGCTGTTGATAACTGCATTGTTGTTAACGGGAGTGTCTTGTAAAAAAGTGCTGGAAGAGCAGCCACGGGCAACGATCGATCCCGCTTATTTCAGAACGCCGGAAGGTCTGGACGGAGGTGTGGCCGGCATATATTCCTCCTTTCGGGGTCACTGGGGCACACAGATCTTTACACAACTGTTCAATGGTGGAACCGATGAAATGATCAGAGGCGGTGCTGCAGATGTTCAGCATAACTTCACCTATTCAACGCTGATGAAGAGCAATACCAATGATTACAGCGGCTTCTGGAATTCCATGTATATAGACATTAACACCGCCAACGGTATTCTTCAATTTGGACCGGATGCTGCTATGGATGCAGGTAAAAAAGCGCATCTGCTTGCACAGGCTAAATTCCTCCGGGCATTTTGTTATTTCTACCTGGTCACAACCTTTGGTGATGTTCCATTGCACCTCACTTTTAATACCGACGCAACGACTGCCGATGCAAGAACCCCCATGGCCGAAGTATACGATGCGATCATAAAGGACCTGCAGGATGCCGCAGCCGTGTTGCCTGATCAACCGGCTCCCGGACTGGGTAAACCCGCATATAAGGCCACAGCCCTTTATCTGCTGGCGAAAACCTATTTGTGGCGGGGATGGTCAGCTGCGGCAAAACCGACTGATTTCACTGACGCCTTTAATACAGCTAAAAGCATTATCGACAATAAAGGTGTATATGGCCTGGATCTATGGCCCGTTTTTGCTCAGGGCTTCCTGGAAGGCAATGAATACGGACGCGAGACACTGATGGTTATTGACCATACCAAAGACCTGAAATTTGGCGAAAACTCTCAGACAGGCACCGGCGCTTCCAACCTGAAAGAAAATAAATCCAACTTCTTTTTCCGGCCGAACTATCCTACCGTAAATGCCAACTATCCAGGCACCGGAGGCGCCTACGTCTGTGTAAGAGATATGCAGAATGGACGCCCCTGGCAAAGGATCAGGCCCAATATGCGGTATGTGCTCAACGTCGCTTTTGCTAACAGAGCTACTGACTCCCGGTATGATGGCACCTTTCAGACTATCTGGCTATCCAACAGTGCGCCAGCTGCCGTGAAAGGCACTCCCGGGGCAGCTACGCCGCGGGGTACACTTGTCAATGGTGTTGACACAGCCATCTGGATGGCAGACAGGGTGGTGACATCCGCTGAAAGAGCCGCATTCAGGGGAATTATTTTCGAACCCGATTATCTGCCAGGTGCAACAGTGCCCTATACCAGTTTACTTTACCCATCTTTGCGTAAATGGGATGACTCCACAAGGGCTGATATGAACGATTATTCTGACAGACCTTATATCCTGTTTCGCTTTTCGGAGGTGTACCTGATCGCAGCGGAAGCAGCACTGAAAGGAGGCGGTACATTACAGCAAGCTGCCGATATGTTAAATGTACTGAGAATAAGAGCCGCGCTAAAACCAGGGCAAACACCGGAACAGTATACCGCAGCGGTGGCCGCCCAGACTATTACGGCAGCCCAGGTAACGCTGGACTTTATTCTCGACGAACGGACAAGAGAACTGTATGGCGAATGCAACAGGTGGTACGACCTTTCACGTACTAAAACACTTGTTGCAAGAGTTAAACAATATAATGATGAAGCAGCGGCCAATATCGTGCAGGAACATATGTTGAGGCCCATACCGCAGCAACAGATAGACCTGGTAACTGAAGGCCCTGCGTTTTCACAGAACCCATGGTATGCAAACTAACCAGGCCGAAACAATAGAAACGACCTGCAACTACCATCAAACCTTATCATGAAAAATAAATTTGTAAATCAATGCCTGACGGCCCTGGCGATGGTGCTCACCACGCCGGGCCTTCAGGCCCAAAAGGCCGGAAATCCTGTTATTTATGCAGATGTGCCGGACATGTCCATCCTGCGCGTAGGAAATACCTACTATATGAGCAGTACAACAATGCATATGAGTCCTGGTGTTCCGGTTATGCAATCAACAGATCTTGTTAACTGGAAGATCATCAGTTATGCATACAATACGCTCGATGATGTTGACGAGTTGAACCTGAAAAATGGGAAGAGCACATACGGAAAGGGCTCTTGGGCCAGCAGCTTCCGTTATCATAACGGCGTCTTTTATGTAAGCACTTTTGCAGGTACCACAGGAAAGACATATATCTATTCTACCAGAGATATTGAAAAAGGGCCATGGAAAGCTATTTCTTTCAAACCCGCCTTACATGATCATTCACTGTTCTTTGATGATGACGGACGGGTATATATGGTTTATGGCAGTGGCAGGATCATGCTGGCCGAGTTGAACGAAGACCTGTCGGGACTCAAACAAAATACAGAAAGTAAGGTGATCATAGAAAATGCAAGCTTACCAGCCGGGCCTGACATCGGGCTGCCGGCAGAAGGCTCACAGTTGTTCAAGGTCAACGGGAAGTATTATCTCTTTAATATTTGCTGGCCAAAAGGAGGAATGCGTACAGTGACAATTCACCGTGCAGATAAAATTACAGGGCCTTATGAAGGCCGGCTGGCCTTGCAGGATAAAGGAGTAGCACAGGGAGGACTGGTCAGTACGCCCGCCGGAAAATGGTATGCTTACCTGTTCCGGGATTTCGGTGCGGTAGGCAGGATACCATATCTCGTTCCTGTTACATGGGAGAACGAATGGCCCGTCCTTGGTATAAATGGCCATGTTTCAGACACATTGGATCTGCCGGCTGGCAAAGGCTATGATCCAGGGATCGTAGCCTCCGATGAATTCTCCCGAAAACCCGGCGCAGCCTCACTTCCCCTTGTATGGCAATGGAATCACAATCCGGACAACAGCAACTGGTCTCTGACACAACGCCCGGGATATCTAAGGCTTACTACCGGCCGTGTGGACACCACTGTGCTGCTTGCCCGTAATATGCTCACACAGCGGACTTTCGGACCGGTATGTTCGGGCGTAACAGCTATTGACGTATCGGGGATGAAAGATGGCGATTGTGCCGGATTAATGCTGTTACAAAAAAAATGGGGATGGGTGGGTGTCAGGATAACAGGAGATATCCGATCAGTTGTGATGGTGAGCGCTGAATCAGGATCGCCTGTGGAACTTGAACGCATTGCCCTCGGGCAAAAGCACGTGTACCTTAAAGTGGATTGTGACTTCCGTAACAGATCTGATAAAGGATATTTTTACTACAGCCTCGACGGAAAATCATGGAAGCAGATAGGCACACTGTTACAGATGTCTTACACGATACCACACTTTATGGGATACCGCTTCGGCTTGTTTAATTATGCAACCAGGCAGGCAGGCGGGTATGCCGATTTTGATTTCTTCCACATTAACAATAAGATTTCCGGCAACCAATAGCCTGCATGCGAATGCTTAGATGGAGACCCACGTTTTGATTTATCACCCTCAAAATAAAAACCATGAAGGAAAACCCTCCGATTTAGCGCTATGCAAAGCTCACATTGCTGATACGACATCATCAGCCGTTTTGTAAAAACCTATTTAATTATTTAACAGATTAACCATGAAAACAACTTTTTTTCTCAGACACCTGGCAATGCCATTTCTTTCCCTCAGTCTAATGATGTCGTCTTGCACCCGGCATCTGGAAGACATCACTCCTGATAGCAAAAAAGCAACTAATGCGGAAAACGCAACCGATGTTAGTATAATGTCAACTGCTACAATTGACGCCAATACCGTACAACAAACCATACAGGGATTTGGAGGCATGAGCGTTCCAATCTGGATAGGTGACTTAACAGCAGACCAGAGAACAAAAGCCTTCTCAACCAGCAGTGGCATTGGCATGAGTATTCTCCGTGTGATGGTTCCTACCTCCAGCAGCCAGTTTGCCGCAGAAAAAACCACGATTGATGTTGCCAAAAGCTATGGTGCGAAAGTAATTGCCACCGCCTGGAACGCACCTTCGGCTATGATGGATGGACTTTATCTGAGAGGCAGTGCATGGGGTGATTATGCTGCGCATCTAAGAGCCTATACGCAGGCAGTAGGTGGTGTATACGCATTATCACCCTGGAATGAACCTAACTACATGGCTTCGGGATGGATGCATGCTTCGGCTGCGGAGATAGCCAATTTCGTAGCTGCCCAGGGAGATAATTGTGGCGCCCCGATTATGTGCCCCGAGCCTTTTAATATGGACCAGACTTTCATCAACACATATCTGAGCAATGCCACGGCAAAGTCTAAAACGCTTTTTGTAAGCGGACATATTTATGGCAAAACACCATATAATCTAGGCAATATCGGTAAGTCAGTATGGATGACTGAGCACTATACCAATTCTTCCATCAGTGGTAATGACTGGCCCAACGCAATGAATGCAGCTAAAGAGATTCATGACTGTATGACAGCAGGTTGGGCTGCTTATGTGTGGTGGTATATCCGTCGTTTCTACGGCCCGATAGATGAGAACAGCAGTATCACAAAAGTAGGTTATGTCATGGCGCACTTTGCCAGATACGTTCGGCCTGGTTATACCAAAATCGCCTGCTCAGCAAATCCGACAACGGGTGTATACACCACGGCTTACAAGAGCGGATCAAAAATCGTGATCGTTGCCATTAACACGAATACTGCCATCACGTATCAGCCTTTTACTATTAGCGGAACAACCGTTAACAGTTTCAATCGTTATGCAACTACCAGTTCTTCCAATCTGGAATCAAGCAGTTTTAGCATTTCAAATAATGCTTTTGGAATCAACCTGCCCGCATCCAGTATCACGACCCTGGTATCTAACTGACGCTATTATTGTATTACAGATCATCAAATAAACAACGCTGAATAGAGAGCTGGAATACTCATCATATCCGGCGTTGTTTATTTCATTGAAAAAAAGTATCCTGTTTTAACTGACAGCAAGCATAGGGCAATAGCCGGCCTGTCCATGGGAGGAGGATTTAGCAGCCATTCCAGCCATTGCAAAAATTACATACAACTAAAAAAGATAAAAAATCGATATTAAATTCCATACCTTAGACTCATCAGCATATTCTGGGGTCAATACCACGTTTTTCTAAATTAATTACCTGGTTAGTGGAAAGTGTCATAAAATCTTTTGATTGGGATCTGATCATGCGCCTGCGTGAGGGGGATGAATCCGCGTTCCGGGTAGTATTTGACCAATACAGCCAAAGGATTTATGGCCTGGCTTACCAGTTTTTCAAAAACAAGGAACAAAGCAAGGAAGTAGTACAGGAAACCCTGTTACGACTGTGGGAGCACCGCTTACAATTGAATGGTGAATATCCGCTGGCCCCCTGGTTATTTACAATAGCGAGAAGAGTGACCTTGAATATGTTACGGCAAACAGCCACCTCAGAGGCTGCCCGTAAGAAACTGTGGCTAACCATGCACCCGGAGCATAATGAGACAGAAGAAGCCATTCTCAATGCTGATCTCGAACGTCTTACTACACAGATTTTGAATAAATTACCGTTGCAACAACAAATGGTTTTCCGGTTAAGCAGATTTGAAGGGCTTACCTATGAGGAAATTGCCGCCCGTATGCAAATCTCCGTCCACACCGTAAAATACCATCTCACAGGCGCATTAAAAACCCTGCGGTCCTGCTTTGACAAGACCGAAGTTCTCCTTCCCGTACTCTTACTTTCTATGTTTTATTAATTTTTTTTAAAACTGACTACCCGAATGGGTAGGCTCGCGTGTATTGCACTATATCACCTTTTTAAGGGCATATTAAATGTAATTCACGTGAATGAAGAACGCATATATCAGCTGCTCGGCTACCTGGTCAACAATAACATCAATGCCGAAGATTATGAAGAACTTATGCAGTACCTCGGGGAGGCAACAGAAAACCCGGCCCTCCAGTCGACAATAGATCGCATCTGGGCGGAATTGACGCCCACACAGCAATTAAACCCTGATGAATCAGATGCACTATATCAGCAGATTACAGACAATCCGCGTTTTGTCCAACAACCTATACATATCAAGCGCCGCTGGTTAAGCTATGCAGCAGTGATCTTATTGCTGCTGGCTACCGGGGCAGGTACCTACCTATGGTTTGCGTCCTCCCGGACCACTTCCCTTGCTTATAAGGAGGTGTCAGTTCCTCCAGGACAGCGTCTCCAACTGAAGCTGGCAGATAGTTCTATCGTATGGCTGAAAGCCGGCAGTACACTTCGTTATCCTGTCAGTTTTACCGGCAACACACGGGAGTTATTCCTCAGCGGTGAGGGATATTTTGATGTAACACACCGCGACAACCAGCCCTTCCTGGTGCATACTGGCGGTGTTACAACTAAGGTGCTGGGTACCGCATTTAATATACAGGCATACGACCAGCAACTGACAGTGGCAGTGGTAAACGGTAAAGTTAGCGTAGCCGAAGGCGATACAAAGCTGGGCGTCATTGTAGCCAATCAGCTCCTGGAATATCATCTGCAAAATAAGCAGGTGGCCCTGAAAGACACCATAGCAGGCAATATGATAGCCTGGACGAAGGGCGAGTTAATACTGGACAATGTGACCATGGAAGAAGCTGCAGTGACCATAGGCAAATGGTACAATGTAGCCATCGTATTCGCTGATCCTGAGTTGAAAAAATCCCGTTTTTCCTTTTCCTTCCTGCATGAAGAAAATATAGGGGAAGTTATGAATATGATCAGCCAACTGAATGGCTTTAGTTACCACATAGAGGGAGATACCATTACTATCAGCAAGAAAAAACCGCTGCGGAGGCAACCACAGCGGTAATAAAGATAATTACAGGTACAGGCAAGTACCTGCAATCAGGTAGATTTTAAACCAGCGTTCAAACCGATTAAAACCAAACAAATCTATGCATTTTTTTGTAAGTCAGGGCTCCACGTTCCCTCCTTATGAACGTTCTGTCCCGCTCAAAACCATCATTTGGATTATGAGATGCTCCACGTTAGTAGTAGCGATATTATTGATCTGCTGTAATATGCTGATAGCAGCTAAAACAAGCGGCCAGGACATCCGCGAGACTACCATTTCACTAGGCCTTTCAGGAAAGAGCCTGGAAACAGCATTAAAGGAGATTGAACAAAAGACCAATTTCCGTTTCGGCTACAGGAAAGCCGAAATAAGCAGGTTTACCCATATTCAGCTGCCGGCATCTATCCGCACAGTAGCTTCCACGCTTGACCTGCTGCTTTCTGGTACTGGCCTCACGTATGAACAGAAAGATCATTACATCTTCATTATTCCCATTCCAGCGCCCGCGCCCACAGGTGAAAAAACACTACAGCAACAGGAATTGGTCGTCACAGGTACCGTAACCTCCGCTAAGGGTGAAAAGCTACCAGGTGTCAGTATCCGGTTAAAAGGTGCTTTAAATGGCACCAATACAGACCAGGAAGGGAAATTCTCTATCCGGGTGACTGATGAACAAAGTATACTGGTTTTCTCTTTTATCGGCTACGTCACCAAAGAAGTACCGGTAGCCGGACGTACGTCAATAAATGTACAACTGGAAGAAAATACGACTGCCCTTGGTGAAATAATAGTCGTTGGTTATGGCACACAGCTGAAAGCCACCAGTATAGCGGCAGTATCTGCTGTGAAAGGAAAGGACTTTGCACAGAAACCAGTCGTGAATCTAACCAATAATCTCGTAGGCCGTATGCCTGGTCTTATTGCAGATCAGGGAAGCGGCGAACCAGGACTGGATGGTTCGAGAATACGGATCAGGGGTACTTCCACCATTGGCAATGCCAATCCGCTGCTGGTAGTAGATGGTATCTACAGGGACTTTTCAAGGCTGGATCCCGCTACCATTGAAAGCGTTACTATATTAAAAGATGCTGCCGCTGTAGCGCCATATGGGCTTGCAGGCGCCAATGGAGTGATCCTGGTCACGACCAAAAAAGGAAAAACCGGTGCTCCTGTACTTTCCTATAATGGCTACGTAGGATTTCAGAATCCTACCAGGATGCCCCGCATGGTAAACTCATACCAGTATGCATTGCTGACCAATGAAGCTAACCGGAATGATAACTTCAATCTCTCTTTCACCGATGCACAAATAGCCGGGTATAAGAAAACAGTGGACGGCGCGGCTGATGCTGACCGCGACAGATATCCCAATAGCCGGGGCTTACGGGATGTGATCCAGCGAAATGCTATACTGACTAACCATAACCTGCAACTTTCCGGAGGTAGTGAAAAGATGAAATATTTTGCGGCATTAGGGTATACCAGTCAGGAAGGACAATTCTCTACGACCAATCTTAAGAAATATAATGCACTGGCCAACCTGGACATTGAGGCGACTAAATACACCCGGGTATCGCTCTCTCTCAGTGGCTGGGTGGAAGACCAGAACTATTCCGGATATTCAGATCCTGGCAGCGGTGACCCCAATAACCGCTATGCTTCTGCAGGTGGAGGCATCATGTACCAGGCGTTCAGAACACCGCCTACATCCGCCATCTATTATTCCAACGGTTTATGGGGTAGCTACATTACCAATTCACTGGTGGGTACCATTGCACACAGCGGGTACTCCCGTAATGAGAATACACAGATTATGACTACGTTCAGCATTGAACAGCAACTGCCATTCATAAAAGGGCTGAGCATAAAAGGTGTGGCCAGTTATGATCCCTATACTACCTATTCCAAAACATGGAAAACACCTATTCTGACTTACAGCGCAGATTTTACAACAACGCCATATACCTTTAATCCCACCTATATCGGGCCTTCCAAACCAACGTTGAACCTGGGTACCAGTCAGAACAAATCGTTCACCTATCAGGGATATCTTAACTATCACAATACCTTTGGTAAACACGATGTTACTTTCCTGGGTGTACTGGAATCACGGACACAGAAATACTGGGACCTTTCCGGTGGCAGGATCAATTATCCTATTAATATTGACGAACTGGATCGCGGCGGTACTGCGCAGGGAGAACTCTCCAATGGAGGATCATCATCTCAGCAAAGACAGATAGGCTATGTATACCGCCTGAGTTATAATTATGACGGTAAATACCTGGCAGAAGTATCCGGCAGGTATGACGGACACTATTACTTTGCTCCCGGTCACAAATACGGTTTCTTCCCTGCTTTTTCACTCGGCTGGAATATAGCACGTGAAAACTTTATGAAAGACAATGTAGCCTGGGTAGATGCACTGAAGATCAGGGCTTCCTACGGAGAATCCGGTAACCTCGCCGGTGGTCCTTTTCAATATCTCACAGGCTACTCCATCTATAACAATGCTGCCGTACTTGATGGCAGGTTAACAGCAGGTATCAGTGAAGTATTGCAGGCTAACACTGCTATTACCTGGGAAAGGGCTAAAAAAACCGATGTGGGTATGGATGCCTCTCTGTGGAAAGGTAAACTCACTGTAACAGCCGATTACTTCTATGAAAAGCGTTCCAACATGCTGGTGCCTCCTACGGTTACTGTCCCTGCAGAATATGGTGTGGGGCTTACGGAGCAGAATGCAGCCATTATGAGTAATCATGGGTTTGAACTGGGCATTGGTACCACACATACTTTTTCCAACGGCTTACGGCTCGACCTGAATGGGAATTTCACCTATGCACAAAATAAACTGCTACAGGTATTTGAAACGGATGCTACCTACAATAATCCTAACCGTCGCCAAACCGGACGTGCAAACGGCACACAATTCGGATTGAAAGCCCTTGGTTATTTTACGCCCGCCGACTTTAACACAGATGGTTCCCTGAAAGCAGGCGTTGCTTCCATTCCTGATGCTCCGGTACATCCCGGCGATCTGAAATATGCAGACCTGAGTGGTCCCTCCGGTAAACCGGATGGCATTATCGACGATAATGACCAGACTGTAATTGGCAGACCGAACGGTACCCCACAGATGATCTTTGGCCTCTCTCCGGCCCTGTCATGGAAAGGGTTTGATCTTAACCTCCTGTTGCAGGCAGCTACCCAGATCAGCCTTCCTATAGGCGGTAACCTGGTATTCCCCTTTGATCAGCAAGGCTCCGCCAGTGAACTGTATTACAAAGATCACTGGACGCCGGCTAATACCAATGCCCTATATCCGCGCGTCAGCACACAACCAAAAGACTATAATACAAGATTTTCTTCCTGGTGGGTAAGAGATGCGTCCTATATCAAACTCAGGAGCGCAGAGCTGGGCTATTCCCTGCCTTCAAAACTGACTAAACGGATAGGCATACAACAGCTACGCGTATATGCTGCCGGACAGAACCTGTGGACATGGACACCACATATGAAAGAGAAGATCGATCCTGAAGCACGCTCTTCAAACGGACAATACTACTTTCAGCAACAAACCACTTCCGTAGGTCTGAATGTTACCTTCTAAACAACTAATCGAAAGAAAAATGATCACCATAAAACATTGCGGCCTTATCGCCCTTCTGGGTATATCGCTAACAGCCTGTAATAAAAACTCCCTGGAAATATCACCAAGAGATCGCGTAGGTGATGATATTGTATGGTCATCTGCGGCCAATGCAGACCTCTTCCTGAATGATGTTTACAATTCGCTTCCGGACATGAATAATGAAACGGAACACCTCGACCAGTATACCGACAACTCTGATGTAGGCGTTACCTGGATGCAGGGATATGCCAATATACGTGTGGGCAACGTAACTCCCTCCAACCTGCCCCGCGGCCCCTGGGACATGTGGTATTGGGGAAAAACAGACAACAATGATGGCAGAACCGGCAACTATGAAAAGATCAGGAAATGTAACCTGTTCATAGAAAAAGTAACGGCTTCCAACCTGCCTGACGACTATAAAACAAAAAGGATTGCTGAAGCACGTTTTCTCCGCGCTATGTTCTATCACTGGCTGTGGATGGCCTATGGTGGTGTACCTGTTATCACAAGAACACTGGACAATATCACACAGGGCGACAGTATTTATGTACCAAGAAGCACTGAAGAAGCAACTTTCCAGTTTGTTACAAATGAGCTGGCCGAAATAGCAACCATCTTGCCGCCTAATCAGTCGGAACCCGGCAGACCTACGAAAGGTGCTGCACTTACGCTGAAAGGATGGTGTGAACTTTATGAAGCCAGTCCCTTACGCAATTCAGGCAACGCGGCTAATCCCGGTGGCGACCTGGAAAAATGGAAAAAAGCAGCTGCCACCAACAAGGCCGTGATGGACCTTGGGGTGTATGACCTGTATCCTGACTTCCGGACTTTATTCCTGAAAACAGCCAACAATAGTCGGGAGTCGATTTTCGCCAGGCAATATATGCCTGGTAAAGGTGGACAACTGGAGGGAAAAGAAGGTCCTACCATTGTTAATGGAACCGAAGTAGCATGGGGCAACTTCCAACCTACACAGGAACTGGTAGATGAATTCTCCATGGCCAACGGAAAAGCCATCGGAGAATCCGGCTCCGGTTATGATCCACAGCACCCATATGTGAACAGGGAAAAACGTTTCTACCAGACGATCCTGTTTAACGGATCTCCATGGCAGGGCGATACCATCCGGACAGTAGTGGGCCTGGGCAGAAGTACAGAAAATGAAATAGATCTGGGTTATAGCAGCGATGTTACGCATACAGGTTATTATGCCTGCAAAAGGCTGGATGAAAGCATTCTGGGAAGCGATAACAGGGCTAACAGCACTTCTTATCAGAATTATATGTTCTTCCGCTATGCAGAAGTACTGCTCAGTTTTGCAGAAGCCGAAAATGAAGTGAATGGCCCTACCGCTGATGTACTGGCCGCCGTGAACAAAGTACGGACCCGTAATAATAACCTTCCTACTGTAGAGGCGACCTATGGTGCCGTGGATAAGGACAAAATGCGGGCGATCATTCGCCGTGAACGCCGTGTAGAACTGGCATTTGAAGACAAACGCTGGTGGGATGTATTGCGTTGGAAGATTGCTGATAAGATGGCTGACGGCACTCCGGGTGTATTAAACCGTCCAGAGCTTGGGATGGTCATAACATCCAATAACGGAACACTCGTTTATACACGCACGAATGTAAGCACCCGTTTATTCCTTCCCAAAATGTACTACATGCCTATTCCGCAGAATGTGCTGGATCGTAATTACAAGATCCGGGCACAAAACGGAGGTAAGGACGCATGGGTAAACGGACAGAATCCAGGGTATTAATCGTACATAAAACCGCAGTCATGAAAACAAAGATCTCCCAACTTCATATATACACATTTCTCTTAGCCCTTGCCTGTATCTGCGCATGCAAAAAAGATGATCATTCCGCTGAAACGGTCTACATGCCGGAAGCAGGAAAAGGTATTGTAAAAAAGGAATTCGCCATTGCAGATACTCCTTTTGTTGTATCCTACAGTGCCGTCATAACTGGAACAGACTATGCTACCGTGTCTGGTATAAACGCCAACAGTGAGATTACAGTACATTTCAAGGCAGACACTTCTCTCGTGGAGAAGTTCAATGAAGAAAACGGCACCAGCTACCCTTTACTACCCGCCGGTAGTTATGAGTTGCAGGCAAGTGCCATCATCGCAAAAGGAGCTGTCAGCACCGGCAACCTGCCCCTTAAAATAATCGCCAAGGACAAAATAAATCCCTTCCAGGATTATATGATTCCCATCAGTATTGAAAGCATTACGGGAGCAGCAGGAAGCGGCTATCAGCAAACTACTTATTTCGTGGTAAATGGTACAGCCGATCTGGCGAGCATGCAGCCCTATGACGAAAGTGGCTGGAGTATTGCCGGTTTCTCCACCGAAGAACCTGCAGAAGGCGGCGGCAACGGCCTTGCTAAAGCAGCTATTGACGGAGATCCTGGTACCTTCTGGAATTCAAAATGGTCTGGCAGTGAACCTGGACCTCCGCATTATATTATCATTGATATGGGGGAACTGAAACCAGTACATGGTATCGGCATTATGGACCGTTATTTTGAAGGCGACTGGCAAACAGAAGGTCATGGGCAACCGCAGGATGTTACGGTGTCTGTAAGTGCTGATAATGTTACATGGAATGATGTGGCCAGTATTAAGGATATTCCTCATGATGCAGGCCAGCCATGGTACAGATACTTTGTGTCTACATTAAAAGAAGCGAGGTATGTGAAGATAACCGTCACAAAAGTATACGCTACATCCAGCACCAATATTGCAGAAATACAAATATTCTAAACCAACAGGCATGAAGAAAAAACTTGTTTGCACGCTGCTGATTGCAGCTGGTATCGGATGTTTGGCCTGCAGTAAAACTGACAATCATTCATCGGCAGTTACCGGTACCCCTGTAGATGCGTCAAAGAACGATACAATAAAAAACACCCAGGTGCTCAGCCAGGGCGTACTGCACCAGAAAGGAACTGCATTGAAGTCCCTTTGTGTGATCAGTGGCAACAACCTTTCTGCTGAGCAGAAAGTACTGGTGGCTACCTTACAGGGACTTGTTGCCAAAACCTCCGCCGATCAGATATACATTGACGAAGGGGGGCCTTCTGCTGTATGGACAAGCTATATGAACAGCAAGTACGGCATTACACTTACTAACTACGCTTCCTGGGCAGATCTTGTAACTCACTTCAAATCAAAAATAAGCGGATATGTGTTGTACAATCGTACGAGCAATCAAAGATCACTGACGGCAGCTACGGCGCTATGTGGCCCAATGAACGCCATTGCTGTGGATGCCAGCCTGGAAACGGCCGTAATTGCGGCAGGCATTTCCACACGCAAAGCGGATGTACGCACACGCGATGAGAAATGGGTGTATAGCAACTATCCAAAGGCTTTTAGCAATGTACTCGCAGCTGAACTGACACCGACTATCAATCATCACCTGCGGGATTACATTACGCTCACCAACGCCTTCACTTTTTATGATGGTGAAACACCCTGGCGCAAAACAGTGTTGAAAGGCCTTGCCCCCGAAGCGTTCTGCTTTGGATACGGACAGGAAGAATTCTCTATGGTATCCAATGCTGCTGAAGCCGGGGTTGTAATGCTTCCGACAGATCTTGCCGCTAACCTTGCTCCGTTAAGCAGCATATACGACAACAGCGCCATCCGGCAGCAAACACCGGCAACACCTGTTCCGGAAAATAATGTGCATTATGTAACATTCCTGGTAAGCGATGGCGATAACATTGCATATGATCTCTGGTCCATGCAGAACTATTTTAGTAACCCGATTCGTGGTTCCTTTAATATGGGATATACTATCAGTCCTTCCCTGGTGGACCTTGCCCCCGCTGCATTACGTTGGTATTATGAAAATGCATCTGCCAAAGACCGCTTCGTAGCCGGGCCCAGTGGAAGTGGTTATACCTTTCCCAGTAAGATGCCGGTTTCCGCACTTGATAAATACCTCAGCAGGTTGAATACATTCATGGGAAAGGCCGATCTCAATATTGTCAACATATTGGACCAGGGTGCCATCGGACGTATGGATATCTGGAATAAATATCTGTCTCAAAGCAATATAGACGGATTGATCTATACAGGGTACGGAGAAGCGCCCAATGGAAGCATTCAGTTTGCAGATAACGGTAAACCTGTGATCGAAGCAAGAGACAATCTCTGGGCAGGACTGGAAGAAGAGGCTACCGCGATCAGCAATATAAACTCCCGGCCTGCCAATCCTTCCAGCGCATCTGGTTATACACTGGTGTTTGTCCACACCTGGACAAAAGATCTGGCCAGTATCAAAAAGGTTGTAGACGGTTTAAATGCCAATGTACGCGTAGTAACGCCGGATGTTTTTGTAAAACTCGTGAAAGCGAATCTGGGAAATAAATAGTTGTTGTTAGAATCTACCACAAGCACGGGGCTTCTGACGAGCCTGATCGTGGAGGTATTCAGTTGTCTCGCAGCAGTCTCGTGTGACTGGTATTTTCAGACAAGATGTCCAAGCAATATTAATTGTAAACATAAAAACAGGAAATGGGTCTCAAAACATTTGGTATTACAGCATGCCTGCTGGCAGCAGGCCATGCCACTATCCATGCGCAAAGTCATGACTGGGAGAATGAACAGGTATTAGGTATCAACAAGGAACCAGCCCGTACCATCTGTATTCCTTACGCCGGCAAAGAACAGGCATTAAAGGATGTGCCATCCACATCCCCCTGGTACGTTACACTAGATGGAACATGGAAATTTCATTGGGTAAAACAACCTTCTGAGAGACCGCTTGATTTCTATAAAGCGGATTTTGATGCCACACAGTGGGCAAACATCCCGGTACCTTCCAATATGGAAATGCAGGGCTATGGTACCCCCATTTATACGAACATTGAATATCCCTTTAAAGTGGATCCTCCCAGGGTAATGGGTGCAGTACCCGCTGACTGGACAACGGCGAAAGAGCCCAATCCCGTAGGGTCTTACCGCAGGTATGTTGAAGTTCCGGCCAACTGGAACGGGAAAGAAATATTTATCCATTTCGACGGCGTTATCAGCGCCATGTATGTGTGGGTAAACGGGCAAAAGGTAGGTTATAGCGAGAGCAGTTTCAACCCGGCAGAGTTTGATGTCACAAAATATATTAAACCAGGAAAGAACCTGGTAGCCGTGGAAGTATACAAATGGAGCGATGGCAGTTACCTGGAAGATCAGGATATGTTCCGCTTCAGCGGTATTCACAGAAGCGTATACCTCTATGCGAAACCTAAGATACATATACAGGACTATTTCCTACAATCAGACCTCTCAGCTGATTTTAAATCAGCTGTCTTTTATGCAAAAACAGATATAAAGAATGATGGTGCCGCCGTTGCAGCAGCCACAGTCAGCGTTGACGTATATGACCCTGCAGGCAAATTATGCACGACTATCAATCAGCCTGTAGCTACGTTGAAAAACTTATCAGCCCAAACATATACATTAAAGTCGGATATCAGGCAGCCTGCATTATGGACAGCTGAGACGCCTAATCTTTACACTGTATTGCTGACATTGAAAGATAAACAAGACCAGGTGCTGGAAACACTTTCATCGAAGTTTGGCTTCAGAAAAGTAGTAATAAAAGACAGCCGCCTCTGGGTGAATGGAGAACCGGTATTGCTGAAAGGCGTGAACCGTCATGAGGTGCATCCGGCTTATGGTAAAGCAGTACCAAGGGCCACCATGATCCGGGATATCACCCTGATGAAACAGTGTAATATCAACACCGTACGTACCTGCCACTATCCAAATGATCCACTGTGGTATCAACTCTGTGATGAATACGGTTTATATGTGGTAGATGAAGCGAACCTGGAAACACATGGTATGGGCGATCAGCTGACGAAAGATCCTGCATGGAAAAAAGCGTATGTTGACAGACAGGTACGCCTCGTAGAACGAGACAAGAACCATCCTTCTGTCATTATCTGGTCTATGGGCAACGAGTCATGGGGTGGTGAGAACTTTGTAGCTGGCAAGGTCGCAATAAGGGCTATAGATAGCTCCCGGCCGATCCATTATGAAGGATATAACGACATCGCAGACATTGAGTCTACCATGTATCCTTCTGTGAACACCCTGATAGCTGAGGGAGAAAAAACATCCGCCAAGCCCTTCTTTATGTGCGAATATGAGCATGTGATGGGCAACTCAGGAGGCAACCTGCAGGAATACTGGGATGCTATTGAATCGCATAAACGTCTTATTGGCGGCTGTATCTGGGAATGGGTGGATCAGGGTGTTAATAAACGGATCCCCGGCGATACAACTGGCAAAACGTTCATTGCTTATGGTGGTGATTTTGGCGATAAACCGAATGATGGTACTTTCAGCATTAAAGGACTCACCACTTCAGACAGGCAGTTCACGCCTAAAATGGAAGATGTCAGAAAAGTATACCAGTATGTAAAGATCAGCATGGCAGACGGACAAGCAGGGCGTGTTGCCATCAGGAATAAATATGATTTTCTCAACCTCGATGCCTTTGACTGTACCTGGAGCTTATCTGAAAATGGCAGCGTGATACAATCCGGCACATTAGCACCCGTACAGCTGGCGCCCAATGATTCTACTGTTGTGACGATCCCCTGGCAAAAGCCGGTGTTGGCACCAGGTGCTGAATACTGGCTGAGAGTGGCCTTCCACCTGCGCGAGGATGCCCTGTGGGCCAAGCAAGGGACCGAGGTAGCGCATGAACAAATGAAAGTCCCTTTTAATACCATTACCAAAGCAGCGATCAACGTGGCGGAGTTGCCTGATGTAGATCTGCAACAGAACGGTACTACAGTGCAGATAAACGGGAAGGATTATGCTATCACGTTTGATAAATCAAACGGCAATATCAGTTCTCTCCAATATGGTGACCATGTTATCATTAACGGCGCACAAAACGGGCCTGTCTTTAACCTGTATCGCGCAAGGCTGGATAATGACCGCACAAAAGAAAGAGGCCCTGCTATTGAATGGATGCAGGCTGGTTATGACAGCCTGCAGTATACCCTGAACAGCTTTGCTGTAAAACCACTTGGCAGTAAATCAGTCGAGGTAACAACTGCGACTACCGCTGCTACACGTTCAGGATTCAAAGTCATTACACAAATGAAGTATACCATATATGGAAACGGTTTAGTTCACGTGAAGGCCGACTTTATACCTGATACCAGCGGTCTGCCCATCCCCCGTCTTGGATTACGCATGGCGTTGAACCCGGGGCTGGAGAATGTTGAATGGTATGGCCGTGGACCTTTTGAAAACTATGCAGATAGAAAGACTGCTGCCGATATAGGACAATATCAACGTACGGTAGACAATATGCTGGAACAATATGAACGTCCGCAGGGAATGGCCAATCGCGAAGATGTGCGCTGGGTAAAACTAACCGATGCAGATGATAAAGGTATTCTCTTTACAGCAGATGATCAGCTGAGTTTTACAGCACTGCATTACACCGACCAGGATCTATGGGCAGCACAGCACCTGTACGAATTGCACAGGAGACCAGAAACCATTCTAAGCCTTGATAAGGCACAAATGGGCCTTGGAAATGCCAGTTGCGGTCCTATTCCATTACCGCAATATTATATTCCTTTTAAACCGGCAACATTGTCATTCAGCATACAACCGTATGCCCCATTACATGGTAAATAAAACGAGATTAACTTAATAGCTTTTAATATGAACTTGAAGCAGATTATATTACAATTAGCCAGGCCCCTGGTTTTTATATCGGCTATAGGTAGCTTTCTCCCCTCTCCCGTGGATGCACAAACAGCACCGTCTCCGGTAGGTCCGGTACCCAACGCCAGGCAGATTGAATGGTACCACCGTGAGATGATAGCCTTTTTTCATTTCGGTATGAATACTTTCACGAATGATAATGAGGGCGACGGAACGGCAAGTCCGCAACTATTCAATCCTACGGCATTAGATTGTAATCAATGGACAGGTGTACTCAAAAGCGCCGGCATCACGAGCGCTATCCTCGTGGCAAAGCATGCGGATGGCTTTTGTAACTGGCCCACTGCCCACACCAACTATTCCGTTAAAAATAGTCCGTGGAAAGATGGAAAAGGAGATGTTGTCAGAGAATTTACTGATGCCTGCAAATCTGCCGGTATTAAAGCCGGGATATATCTTGGACCACATGACAGACATGACTCCAGGTACGGCACAGATGATTACAATAATTATTATGCTGATCAACTATCAGAGCTGTTAAGGAACTACGGTCCGATCTGGGAAATATGGTGGGATGGAGCAGGTGCTGATAAACTCACTACTGCTTATTATACACGATGGGCAGATTCTGTTCGCCGTTTACAACCCAATTGTGTTGTTTTTGGAACAAAAAACTCCAATGCCTTTGCAGACTGCCGCTGGATGGGAAATGAATCAGGGATATCCGGCGATCCATGCTGGTCAACGATTAACTTATCCTCCATAAAAAATGAGTCCGATAACATTTCCGCATTAAACCACGGAGAGATCAATGGAACAGCTTATGTGCCTGCCGAAGTGGATGTATCCATTCGTCCGAGCTGGTTTTACCATTCAGAAGAAGATACACGGGTAAAAAGTCTTGCTACACTATGGGATATTTATTTTAACTCCGTAGGACACAACAGCGTATTGCTTCTAAACTACCCACCCAATAAAGAAGGATTGATCTCTTCGGCTGACGTCAAAAAAAGTGATAGCCTGAGCGCAATGATCCGTGGCACTTTCAAAACCAATCTCGCCAGTGGCGCTACCATTAAGACGCTTCACCCCCGCGGCGAAAATTATAAACCGTCTAACATGGTGGATAATCTTGAGCAGACTTATTATGCTACTACAGATAATGCCAAGACAGATACAATAGTCTTCAATCTTGGAACAGCAAAAACATTTGATGTGCTGATGTTACAGGAAGTTATTGAGCTGGGCCATCGCACTACCGGCTGGTCTGTAGAATATTCAAAGAATGGTAAAAACTGGACACCCATTCCGGAGGCAACGGGAAAACAGTCCATTGGTTATAAATGGCTTGTTAAGTTCAAACCTGTAACAGCTTCTTACGTACGGTTACGGATTACGGAAGGCAAGGCATGTGCAGCGATTCATACCTTTGGTATTTATAAGCAACGGATGCTCGAGCATGATTAATAGTGTGGCAAGTGTGATTTATGTCCTGCATTTTTGAATAGGAATTTTCATCTTATTTATATAGAAAAAGCCTCCGGGATATGCTGCCTGAGGCTTTTTCTATGTAGATTTTTATTCAATTATTCTTTATCGCGAGATTCTTCCTCCAGCCCCCTATTTCGAATGAAGTTTACAGCTACATCGGAGACCAGATGCTAATTTGGAAAACTCCAATTCAGAATTATTACCTATTTTAAGGATATAGCTTTAAATTCTATGCCACACGAAAACAGAGGTGCTGAAACAATACACAACTCTTCTATGGCGGCACCATACAACCACGGCTCTATGGGAATATCCCGGCCGGCTCCACATCCATTTCAAAACACGTCAATAGAAAAGAAAAACCAAACTGATGAGGTCTTTCAGATGTATAATGAATATGCGACTGAAGTAAAGCCATTCTCCCTTCCTTCCTTTAATACCAACGTTCAAACTGAAGCTCAGCACATTGCACCATTTCAATTAAAACCCGGCAATAAGGATTTGCTGCCACAGCAAACATCCCATGTGACTCAGCAGGAGAGTGATCAGCCGGCTATACAGAGTGGAGTTACCAGACCTGTAGTCCAAAGAATGGTGCAGGAAGGATTGAACTGGCATACTAAGGTTAAAGTGAATAGCGGTAGTAATAAAGGTCGGGTTGCCCTGGTACTAATGCCTTACACTAATCCAGGCAACACAAAGGAGAAAGGTTATTTTGTTAGCTTTATAGATGATCTCTTCCAGAGAAGTTTCCTGTATCACGAATTAGATCTGTTTGAAAAAGATGAACAACTTTCCGGCGAAAAAACTCAGACTACAGCTCCGCATTGGACGGATGATTTACAGCGCTTCTCCGGAGATCTTGCCTTAAAGGTTGCTATGTTGCTAAGGGAAAAGTATGGAGGATCAGAAAATGAACACTACAATAACACTTCATTCAATGGGATAGAACTGGCAATTCAGCAGAAAAACGTCAGTGAATATGCAAGCCTGGATGAATTGCTGGAAGCAACAGATCGCCTGACTAATTGGAGTGGAGAAAATGGCGGTGCGTTGGATGATTGGTTTACAAAAAGATTCTCAATAAAAGAGTTATCCTACGATCAGTTAAGAGAGTTGACCAAGGATGTAGCTGAGGTGGGTGCTGAACGCTGGAACCAGCCCATGGCCATGATAAATGAAGGACTATGGACAGACAGTATGAAGCCCTGCATAACGATTGCAATGACAGCAACGCATAATGAAAAGCGCTATAATGCGCTTTTACATAGTTTAGATCCATCTGCTGGCGGGCACACTGCTGTTGATGCAATTACAATGTTATTTAATACTAATTCTCCTCCGTTGGTTCCTTTTAATAAATTGCAAAACATGCAATTCTTTGTAGCGGGGGGCAATAGAAGCTCGGCCGAAAAAGCCGAAAGAATCCTATCGGAGCTTGCAGAGCGTAGATTACCGGTATCAGGTTCTGCCATCAAAATCCGGACGGAAGAAGTTACACTTACGAAGGCCTTGCTTATTACAAGTGAAGGTAAAGTTTTCTATTCCATGTATGACGATAGTGTAACGCACAAATAAGCTAAAACATAAAAAAAATCCTTTCTCAGATACTATCTGGCCCTGTGTCTGTACCCCGCCTTCTTTGCCCCTCAAAACTATTAAATGTTCATACCCCCAATCTTCCGTAACTTTATAACACATATACCCCGAACTATGGCAACAACCAACGCAACCATCCTGATCCCGGATATCAGCGGGTTCACTGAGTTCATGACAACTACTGAACTCAACCATAGCACACTCGCCATTAACATGCTTATTGATGCTATGATTAAAGCTATTGGTGACGAATATGAGGTAGCGGAGATCGAAGGAGATGCCGTTTTGTTGGTCAGGAAAGGATCCGCACCTTCCCGGGAGGAAATATTGAATACCTGCATGAACATCTTCAACGCTTTTCACTACCAGCGCAAATGGATGCAACAACACATGGTTTGCCCTTGCGGAGCCTGCCAGGCAATTACTAATCTTACATTGAAATTCGTAGTACATCATGGACCTGTTGCAGAAATAACAGTCGGACGTTTTGTAAAGCAATCAGGCCCGGAAATGATCATCGCACATCGTTTATTGAAAAATAGCATTGGTAGCAACGAGTACCTGCTGATCACAGAAAAGCTTTTCGAAGAGGAGATCAACAACCCTGTACAGGATGAGCTGGAATGGGTGAGTTCTTCAGAAGAATATCCCTCTATTGGTACAGTTAACTATCGTTTCGCCCTGCTTAACAATGCCCGGGAAAAAGTACCGGAACTCCCCCGCCTGCAAAATGATTATTGCGTTGATAATACCTGCTACGTAGAAAAACCAATACCTGCGAACTTTCGCGATGTGTATATGATTGTAATGAATATTCCAGGCCGGGCAGAATGGGTACCGGGATTGCGTAAAGTAGAGCAGGACATCCCTGCGGTGTTTATTGGCAGTATTCATTACTGTACATTTGAAGACTACCAGGCCGTTGTATCTCCACTACGGATGACACTATCTGACGAGCAGATCTTCTATGCCGAAAGCTGTATCATTCCGAGGCTGGATCTTTCCCTGGTCTATGAATTTGTATTCAATAAACTGGACGAGAAATCGTGCTTCTTTGCCTGCCGTTTCCTGAATAACGGGCAATCTCCAATCCCCGAAGATCTGCATGCTGAATTATCACAAAGCATGCAGGATCTTGCGGAAAAACTGGCAGCATATTGTATCCAAATGGAAGGCTCTCCTTTTGATCCTGCTTTCCAAAAGGAATAATACATCGAAAAGATAACCAGGCATGATAGGGCATTTTGCCATATCATAAAAAGCACGCCTGCTGCATCAGGTCCTTATCTCCCTCCTCATAAACCAGAAATACGCCAATGCAAAACAAACCGCTGTTGCAGCGAGCAACCCGCTTACCTGCGGCCACACGATCAATATACTTTCTCTTACTGACAAAGGAGACGGAATAGCTCCTGCCATCTGTTCCATCGTCAAAGGACCGAGACTCCTGACTGAAGGCATCAGCAAGGTTGTCGTGGCATCTGTGTACAGCTGACTGGGCGCCAGGCGAAGCAGATCGAGTATTACATTGTTATAAAAAACAATGTCCCCCTGTGTCATGAAGTTAGGGTCCGGAAAGACGGATCTTACGATCATGTTCACGACGATCCTGTAAAAAATAGTAAAGAACAACCAGATGCCTATGGCAGTGAGTGCAGAAGTGGTGGCTTGCCTGAATTTTACAGAAAGTAGTATTGCCAGGCTTAACCAAAAGCCAACATACAATACAGTAAGTATAACAAAAGCCAATATCCGGAAGAATTCAGCTCCTTCAATCCTGACGCCAGTGATAATCAGTCCACCACCGATCATCAGCAGGCTAAGTGACAAAAACAGAACAGCAACTATAACGAGGGCGCTTAAGAATTTAGCAAGCAGCAGATTATCCCGGTACACCGGTTGTGCCAGTAGCCTGATCAGCGTACCATTGTTCCGCTCTGCATTAATTGCATCAAATCCCAGGCTGATGCCCAGCAAAGCTCCCAGGAAGCTCATGAAAATATGAAAGGGAGGAAGTGACCCATCTGTCGCGGTCAGCAATTTCAGGTAAAGGAACAGACGATCCGGATCGTTTTCATTCGAAACGGCCGCCTTTAAATTGCTTAGGGAAACATACATCGCTCCCACAAAAGTCAATACTATGAGTATAAGTAATACGATAAACCGCCAGCTGCGAATGTGATCAGCCACTTCTTTACGCACCATTACACCAAAAGGACGCTGGCGTGATGTTATATCCGATACACTTGGGTCTCCTGCTTTTTTAATGCGCGGCCTTCCTGAAAAAAGATCTTTGAAATAAACCACTGGACTTTCCATGAGACACGTTTTCAGTTAGATTATTGTCAAAATACCGTTGATAAATTTCTTCTAATCCATACTCTTTCTGATATACGCCCATAATGTCGAAACCCTTCTCCACAAAGTATCTTACTAACCGGGGCGTAATGTTCTCAGCACAGGATATTTCAATGGTGTTGCCAGATGCCGTCACCTTTCTGACAGCGTCCATTTGCAGCAGCGTTGCTTCCCAGGCTGTAGTATCAGGCAGGGTATCTTTTACTGTGATCGTTACCAGATACAACTCTTCGGCAAACAGATTTTGGGAGAGTTTATGAATATCCCCTTCTGCCAGTAGTTTACCGCCGACAAAAATCCCCACACGGTCACACACCTGTTGCACCTGATGCAGGTGATGAGAAGAAAGTAATACGGTAATACCTTGCTGACGGCTCAATTGCCGGATAAGATGAAGGAATTCCTTTACACCTGTCGGATCAATACCCAGTGTCGGCTCATCCAGGATGATCACTTCCGGTTGCCTGATCAATACATCGGCTAACCCCAGTCGCTGTTTCATGCCCCGGGAATAGGCACTGGTCTTTTTGTGCATGGCAGTGCCCAGCCCCACCAACTCCATCATTTCCTGCACACGATGATGTACTTCATGTGCAGGTATACCATTCAACCTGGCGATATATGACAGGTTCTCAAATGCCGTCATGCCATCATAGAAGCCTACACTATCGGGCATATAACCTACCTTGCGTTTTACGCTAATAGGATCGCTGGTAGCGTTAAAACCACATACCCTTGCTGTGCCGCCGGAAGGTTCTGTAAGTCCTAGCATCATCAGGATAGTAGTGGTCTTGCCTGCACCGTTAGGTCCCAGCAAACCGAATACTTCTCCGGCATTAATCCTCAGATGAAGGTTGTCTACAGCTTTCAGAGAACCATAGAATTTTGTCAATCCTTCCAGTTCAATAATTGCGTTTTCCATATGTAAACACGCTTATCTTCTGCCGTATTTTCGGATCAGGTAATAGATAACGCCAACAGCCAGCAGGATCACCAACACGCCCAACCAGCCTGCCAGCCATGAGGTGGTGACGGTCATGCGAAAAGTGGCGTTGCCGGTTGCATTGGCATTTTTAACAGAGAAATTCGTCACATAATCACCGGCAATCGTCTTGTCCGGCACATGCAGCGTCGCTATAATGTCCACGGATTTGCCAGCCTCCACCCGCTCAATTTTCGCGGGCTCGAAAGTAGCGTCCCATTTGGGTGGCGACTGGGCGGATAACTCCAGCCCATCCAATGGCAGCGAGCCGGTATTTTTTATTGTCAGATGAATAGGTTTACGGCTCCCCTCAGTAATTTCATCGCTCAGACGCCCGTCGGGAGTTGTCAGCTCTACAGTGTATGTCCCCTTGACCACGGCCTCCAGTGCCAGTAGTACCGTATCTCCTTCGGCAATAGCGGTAACCGGAATATTATACTTTCCTGGCTGTACCGCAGGTGAGGGTACGATCTCAATAGACACGTCCTGCGTTCTGTTTGAATCGAGCCTGAAGGAAGTGACCTGCATACCGTCTACCCGGAATGTCGTGTTCCAGCCGGCAGGTATCTGGGCGTTGAATTCAAAGATGGCAGCATGATTCCTTCCATTATACAGGGAGGCATTGTACCTGAATGTCTCCCGGGAGGTTGCTTCCAGGTTGATCAGGCGGGCGGTGAATGTCGAAGTCCGGGCACGCGCCGGGGGACTACCCTTAAATGAAAGTGGAACAAAAGAAAATACCGCAAGAATAAGACTGAAAGGGATGTAAAGGCGGAATCCCCGGCCCTTGTTTCGCCGGGATTGACGAATTAGCGCTAACATAAAACTAACAAATTCTTAAATTCATTAATAAAACAAAAGCGCCTTTAAAAAAGGCGCTCAAATTTAAAATAAAGTGAATATTTTTTCCAAATGAATTTAAAAAAAAATTTAGCCCCTGGCAGGGAAACAGAGCCCCCGGGTACCCGCCGCCGCATCAAATCCAGGTCATGACAAACGCTACATTGTGAATGACACAAACAATAAAAGCTGTCACAGAAACGTATCTGTTACCGTGCTGAATATTGAAGATCCGCAGGAATCGGAATCGGCTGTTTAGCATTCAGTGCACCTGGTGTGAGATAAGACAGCTTCAATTTGAAGTCTTCATTCTTATGTAAATATTCTAAGCGAAAAGGATGGAATCCCTTTTCCAGCGGTAATATATAGGAATACGTCCGGTTACTGTAAGAACCCTCCCATTGTATCAGTAGCCGATTATTAAGGTATAGTTTTGAACCTTTGTCAGCATCCAGCACGAAAATATAATAGCCATCTTCTTTTGCCTCCAGCAGCCCGTCAACTACCAGTGCGTAATTATTCTTCCGGGGCAGTTTATCTATATCGAAATCTGCAGTAGTGATCCCCTCCTGCTGCGGCTTCAGGGTTTTAAAATTAGCAGTGCTATCCCACTCTCCTTCATAATAAGCATAATGAAACCCACCCGCTTGCATATTCTTTTGCTTTGAAACAGGGCTTAACGCTTTTTCAAGGGTAAACTCGCCCGTTTTTATTTTATCATAGCGCGACCGGTTCGAAAACTGTTTCACTGTAACCTTAGTAGCATTATCTATATTGATTTCAGGCTGCACCTTTGCAGATGAAATGGTAGGCTGGCTTCCATCAATTGTGTAATACGCTTTTGCCGTATCCCCAAAGTACCATACTTTAATAGGCTTATCTTTCGACACTATGCCATTCATCGGATGGAATTCGATCTGGCCATTATGCCAGCCATAAGAAAACTTCAGTCCATCATATATGCTTTTCAACCTTACTGAACTATGTGTCTCATCAGGGTAATTAATGTGCTTCCAGGTCAATCCTGCCGGCGCCATTTTATTCAGCACGGTATCCATTGAGGCGATCTTCATAGATTCACCGGCCGGTCCTTCTCTGCCACTAATGAACAGGGTAATATTTAAACCGGCTAACGCAGGTAATTTTGCCGGTGCGAGCTTTTGTATGTAACCATCCTCCCACCAGAGACTGGGATCAACAGCAATGTATGATTTGAAGGTGTTGGGTTCATTTAACATTGAATTGATAACAAACAACCCACCTAATGAATGCCCCCATAATGCATTATCTCCGTTAGATGGATATGTTTTATTAATATAGGGTATCAGTTCATCTTTGATAAAACCAAGGAAATTAGCCGCTCCCCCTGAGGTTTTCCAGTCATTTATGTGGGTGGGTGTAAAATCTTTGATACGATCGATCCCCAGGACACTTACAATTATTGTCGGAGGCATATAGCCCTCCCCTTCCACAAATTGCTGTACCTTGTTTATTAAGCCTGTATTCCAGTTACCACCATCAAGCACATACAGCACATCATACTTATCTGTGCTTCCCGGCTTATAGCCCTGAGGCACGAATACCTGTAAAAAACGCTTCTCCTTTAATATCTCTGAATTTATCGAGTCAAGTCTTCCTATGTCAAACACTCTTCGAACGGTGTCCTGTGCCTTTACGACGTTCTGCTTACTACTGATTATCACTATGAGTATGACGAAAAGGACAAATCTAATTTTCATTGGGATGTATAGTTTGGTTATTAATGGTATCCGGATAACAATATTCACCGTTGTCTTTACCTGGCCTTAAAATCCCCCTCTTACTGTCCTGAAGGCCCTGATACGGTCATTATGCTGTTCTTGCAGGCTGTTACAGCCAGTAGACAGACTAAAACAATGTCAACTCCAAAATAGAGAATTCCAGGCAACAAACCTTACGAATTCTCAGGTCTCTAAAGAAATAATTACTGTTGCTTCTAAGCCCTGTCTCTCCATTCAAAAAAAATATTCTCTTCTGCATTTTTTTTGCCATATCTTAATCGATCACAGGTCTATCAATAATAATGTGTACAACTGACAATCATTGCTTCCTTTTATGAAACAACTGCATGCTTTAAAAGATCCAATTCTGGCAACATTGCTCTTTGCCGCAGCCTGCCTTCCTGCCTGTAAACAGGATTCAGGGCCCGCTGACAAGCGCATCAAACGGATGGATAGCACCCTTACAGCTCATCTGGCAGACTCGATTGGCTCCATAGTGAAGCCTCAACTGGCAGATAGTCTTTCCCTTACACTCTGGGGCATCGATTCACTGGTAATATCTCCTATCGCTATTGATGTGGACGACCAGGGAAGGGTATATTACACCACCACCGACCGGCAGAAGCATTCTGAATTTGACATACGCGGGCACCGGGATTGGGAAATACCATCTATCAGTCTGCAAACGGTAGAAGATCGCCGTGCCTTCCTGCATAAGGAGTTATCTCCTGAAAACAGTAAAAGGAATACCTGGCTGGATGACCTGAACGGCGACAGCTCCCACGACTGGCGTGACCTGACCTTAGAAAAGGAACACGTATATCGCGTGGATGATGTATCCGGAGATGGTGTGGCCGATCAGACGCAATTGGTAGTGGACGACTTCCACGATGAGGTAACGGATGTTGCCGGCGGCGTGCTGGCTGAGGGCGATGACCTCTTCCTAGCGGTAGCACCGGACCTCTGGCGTATACAAGATAAGAACCACGACGGCATAGCAGATGAAAAAACGTCTATATCCCATGGATATGCCGTACACATAGGCTTTAGTGGTCATGGCATGTCAGGCGTAGAAATGGGCCCTGATGGGCGCATCTACTGGCAGATAGGTGATATTGGTTTTAATGGTAAAGGTCCCGACGGGAAACAATGGTCCTTCCCGAACTGCGGGGTACTGGCCCGCTCCAACCCAGATGGCAGCGATTTTGAGATCTATTCCTATGGCATCCGTAATACACATGAATTTGCCTTTGATGAATATGGTAACATTATCAGCGAAGACAATGACGGCGACCATCCCGGTGAAAGCGAGCGACTGGTATATCTGGTGAATGGCGGTGATCAGGGCTGGCGCAGCAACTGGCAATACGGTAAATACCATGATCCGGACAATAATACTTACAAAGTATGGATGGATGAAAAGATGTACACACCGCGTTTTGAAGGTCAGGCGGCTTATATCACTCCGTGTATCAGCAACTTCGTAAATGGACCTGCAGGATTTGTTTACAACCCAGGTACAGCTTTAGGCCCTGCTTATAAGAATACCTTCTTCGTAGCAGAATTTGTGGGCAATCCTTCCAACTCCGGCATACATGCATTTAAACTGAACCCTAAAGGAGCTTCCTTTGTGCTGGGTGAACATAAGAAAGTGCTGGGCGGTATATTGGCCACCGGTATTGACTTCGGACCAGATGGAGCTTTATATGTAGCCGACTGGATTGATGGCTGGGGTACACATAACTACGGCCGCATCTGGAAGCTGGATGATAAAACAGCCGCCGCTACAGCAGAACGAAAAACTACTAAATCTCTACTGGCGGAAGATTTCAGCAAGCGTAAGGAAACAGCACTGGCCGACCTGCTGAAGAATCCGGATATGCGCGTTCGCATGAAAGCCCAGTTTGAACTGGTGAAACGTAAAGAAAAAGGAGCGCCGCTGTTTGAGCAGGCACTAAAACAGACAGACAACCAGTTAGCGAGAGTGCATGCTATATGGGGACTCAGCCAGCTGGCCCGCCAGGATAAACAATACGCCAAAGCGTTGCTGCCCCTGTTAAAGGACAATGATCCCGAAATACGGGCCCAGGCAGCCAAATGGCTGGGCGATATCCGCTATAAGGAAGCCGGAGCAGCCCTGGTGCCAGTATTGAAAGATACCGCCAGCCGTGCACGTTTCTTTGCAGCAGAAGCCCTGGGCAGAATACAATATGCTCCCGCGGTACAACCACTCATCGCCTTCCTCGAAGCGAATAACGACGTAGATGCCTATCAGCGACATGCAGGCACCCTGGCACTATCCCGCATAGGTCAGGCGGAACCATTGATCGCTTTGGCGAACAGCCCTTCCCGTGCACTGCGCATTGCTGCTGTAGTGACCCTGAGAAGAATGAGCCATCCCGGTATTGCAGCATTCCTCAACGATAAAGATGAATTTGTAGTCACTGAGACGGCCCGCGCTATCAACGATGACCTCTCCATTAAAGAGGCATTGCCAGCCCTGGCTAACCTGCTGGGTACTACAACGTTTAAAAATGAAGCCCTGATCCGTCGTGCTATCAATGCCAACCTGCGGGTAGGTACAGATGCCGCTATGCACAACCTGGTAGCCTATTCACAGAAAGCAGGCAGTCCGGCCCCTATGCGGGCGGAAGCGATAGACGCTTTAAGCGTATGGGCTAAACCTTCTGTGCTGGACCGTGTTGACGGTAGATTACGTGGAGAAGTAAAAAGGAACCCAGCACCTGTAGTGAATCTTTCCACAGCACCACTTACTGCCCTGTTAAAGGACAAAGAGTTGCCCGTACGCATCAGCGCTGCGAAAGCCATTGCCAAATTACAGATCAAACAGGCAGGTCCTCAATTGCTGGCTGCTGTGAAGGCAGACCGGGAGGCAGAAATGCGGGCAACTGCCTTGGAAGCATTGGTAGCCTTGCAGGATGCCGGTGTGGAACAAGGGATCACCGCTGCATTGGCTGATAAGGAAAAGTCAGTACGCGTAACTGGTCTTGACCTGCTGGGGAAAATGCACTTATCCGAAAGTGTAATGGTGAACCTCCTCACAGGGGTTATTGCCAACAAGACAATGGAAGAAAAACAGGCAGCCCTGCTGACACTCGGCAAACTGCCAGCACAGTATACAGAAAAGCCGCTGAACGACCTGCTGGATAAAATGGCCGCTGGTAAGCTGGACCCAGACATCTACCTTGAACTGGGCGAGGCGATTGATAGCAGCCGCTCTACACAGCTGGCTACTCGTTATAAAGCGGTGAACGGTAAACTGTCTTCCGACGATGTCATGGCCTCCTACCGCAGCTGCCTGTTGGGTGGAGATCCAAGACGAGGCAGACACATATTCTTCAATAACGAGAATTCCCAGTGTATGCGCTGCCACTCTTACGATGACCGTGGTGGTACCGCTGGCCCACGCTTAAATGGTGTTGCCGGTCGTATTTCCAGGGAACAGATATTACAGGCACTTATCACCCCAAGCGCCCGCCTGGCACCAGGATTTGGTATGGTGACACTGGAACTGAAAGATGGTAAAAAGCTAAGCGGCATTCTGAAAGGTGAAACTAAAGCAGGGTTAACGATCAAAGAAGGAGATACCGAGCGCACCATTGCTGCCGATCAAATAGTGCACAAAGAGTACGCGCAATCCAGTATGCCGAACATGACACAAATCCTCTCCAAGAAAGAGATAAGAGATGTCGTGAGCTTTTTGGCAGAACAGAAAACAGATAATTAATACGCTTATTAGCGATAACATAAAAATGGCTGCATCAGATGTTTTGATGCAGCCATTTTTATCTATTTAATGCCATAATTTAAGTGAATAGAAAAATGAAGTTTTAGACTGGTTTTCGAACCGTTGTACTAAATAATCTGGCACTTCCATTCGTCACCAGAAAATCATGACTTATATTTTGAAACGTCAAGGCCTCGAATTCCTTCCTGCCATCAACTACCAATTCTTTTAGAGCCGGGAATTGATGAATGTCAATTGTACTGATATTGGTACGTGTAATATTGAGCTTCTCTACATTCGGAAAAATAACATCCTTAGGAATTTCAGATATGGGATTATGATCAATCACCAACGTTTTCAACCGGCCCAATTGCGCTATCGATGCCGGCAATTCCTTTAATTGCGATCTTGCAATTTGCAAATACTGCAGGTTCGGCAGTTGGGAAAGCTTTTCAATGGTGTCGCTGATGTCAAGTTTAGACTGTTGACTAAACATGGCGACTGTAATATGTTTCAGCTTACTTATTTTATCGGAAACCCTTTCAGTTTCAACCTGACCGTCACTATATATATTCTCAATTTCATCCCCATATGGTATAGAAAGATAAGCGATCATTCCTGGTTTGGGTTTTACCAGGAAATAATTCCTTCTTATAACCTGGGAAAATACGATGTATTCTGCCGGATCAATGGCAGGATGCTCATATAAAGTCTTATGAAAATAGTCCTGGCTCTTCAGGTATTTGTCTTTCCAATGCTCATTTAACTGCGCTAATAAATCTGCAGGTGCATATTTCTCAAATTGCTTTCTGGCAGCCTTTCTTACCTTAGCGTCCCGGTGAAAATAGGTCAGATTCAGTATGTATGCCAGTACAAAGTTATTGATATCCTTTTCGGTCAGGTTATTAACCGTCGCCAGTACAGACGAATCATCTTCACTTATCAACATATCAAATATCCTCCCGGCGGCAGACAACTCATCCGGATCATTATTAATGGATCTGATGCTGACACCAGGTTGTAAATCAATCTTGACAGTACCGTTCCGGTGATGTTCTTCACTTTTCTTCTCTGCTATATTATTCACCACGGATTTCCGGTCTATTGAAAGCACCTTATATCTGTAGGCCGTTTCTTCCAGACCTATACTCCAGTATGTTTGTCCCAACACTATCTTGAGTTGTTCCCAGACTATTGTGGAAACGTCTTCAGTATTTTCTTCAACAGATAATTTCTCCCCTGCGTCATGCATCCTGTCTCCATTCAATTCCATAAACGATCGTCGTAGTTCACGCCCCTCACAATAGTTTACATTAAATGCCATAGATGTCTCTGACAACGCGAACGTCAGGGTATTACCATTTTCAATGCTCCAGGGATCCGAACACAGATCCATATTTAAAAAAAGCAAGGTGCCTTGCTCACCAAAATAAATATCACAAATCCCTTCTTTCTTCCAGTTTTCTGAAGCACTTTCAAAATTGATTTCCTCTGTAAAACCTAATGTTATTCCCAGCTGTTGCTGGAGCTCGTTTAAATTGTTCTTAAAAGTCTTGTTAATAGCAATCCCTGATATGTTAAAACCCATGTTGGCCCTGTTTGTAGTGGTATAGCGTCTCTTAAAATTACAGCCGGATGAATATGAAGGTTATTCCGTTGCTCAAATATAATTTTTCTGTAATAATATTACAAGTCCGCTATTGTTTTATCTGACACTGCGGCTACTAACAGGACATTCAAGGTATTACTTCATGAAATAGGATCTGATTGGGGAGTGTTTAGTCCTGGTACTCACCGGAATATTCCCTTATAATTGCCCTCACGCAGGCCAGATGATGATCATCATGCTCCGCAGTAAAATACGCCAGGTCAACGACCCGCATCGGCGTTTTCAGTCTTGGGTGCAGGGCCTTTCTTTCCAGCTGTTCATCTGTCAATGTAAGCAGCTTATTCACCAGGGCCTGCCGCTGCTCTCTGAACCGTTGCAGCAGGGTCACTATTTTTGTGTCGTTATGATCAGCATCATGCGTAGCCTGGTTCGTCAGGTCTGCAGGTCTCAGGTCTGTCAACCCGTTTATAAAATCATCTATCCTGCCAGCCCACAGTGGTTCAATGTCACCAAGATGTCCAATCTCTTCTTTAATGCTCCATTTGCCATCAGGCTTGATCGTTAACAGGTCCGGATCCAGCTGACCAATTATCTCTTCTACACGTGCCGGCGTCCCACTGAGACGTTCTATGATGGAAGGCAACAATCCGTTGTCTTCGATTACCGGAAATGTTCTTTTGAACCATTCAGTTCTTTTCATGGGAATAAATAATGGTACGGTATCAAATGTAGGTAAATTTAATTTACATATATCTCAAGTACTCAGCGCAGTACACAAACGCTTATCAAGCGTAATACTCGTTAAAGCAATCAACGCACCGTATTGTATGCATACCAATAATCCAGTAAGAAATGATCCTGCCATTTGTCAACAGTCAGACCGGTCCAATGAAAATCAAATAGGCCGCACCTGGCGGCCTATTTAAATAAACTACTGAGTATTTATCGCTGCGGTTTCCCATCGCAACGTACTTCAACTAATACGCATACCAGCCAATACCTTCATAGGTATAGCCCGGTATAAATGAAAGCTCATTCTGATTCTTCGTGTATAAATGATCATCAAATGATCCATTGTAATACCTGTGAACCGGTACTGCACCATTAATAGCCGATGGATAAGCATAGAAAGCTATTCCTTCAAGGTTACCCGGCGCAATTTCATTTGGATTGGCAGTATAGAAATGATCGCCGGATTGAGGCAGATACCAACGATAAATTGGTACTGAATTAGCCACCTGGTTTTGAAATGCAAAGAAGCCAATGCCTTCAAAAATATAGTCACTGTTCGTACCATTGCCCAGCTCATTGAGACTGGTGGTATAGAAGTGATCCTGCCATGTAGACCGGGCATAATAGCGGAATACAGGCACTGTTCCTGCTACTGGAGGATTGGCGGGATATAGGAACTGTACAGTCAGTATATCAAAATTAGAAAGCGTGGTAGCACCACTACCGCATTGCCCTCCATTCATGATAGAGTTAGGATCCCCGCCGGTAGGCGTACCCAGTATATGCATGGCATCGAAATAAGCACCATTGTCGCTTGCCACACCGGATTGTGGTTCGCCAGACTGCCAGTTGGTATGTCTGAATCCGATACAGTGACCCATTTCATGCGCAATGGTACGTTGGCGCTGGGCAAAAGAATTACCTGCAATCTGGTTAATATTGATCCTTATCAGTCCCCCAGGCTGCCCGTTGATAGGGAAGTAAGCGGCACCGCAAACACCTGATCCCAGATTGGCATTGGTAATGCGGATATGCGCGATGCCAGAGAGGGTGGTGATACCAAATTTAACCCTGCAATTGATCACATTATTCCACATAGCAATAGCGCCGTTAATTTCATTCAGATAAGCATTCATCGATGCATCAACATAAATGAAGATATTGGGTTGTACACTATAACCCACGTAATTCGACGTTCCATATTGCTCGGTTTTGGGTCCATCCAGCAGTGAAGCATCGGGTTCGCTTTTCTTGGCAAACAGGATATCGCCATCAACAAGATATTCGTCGCCGATATCTTTAATTTCACTGTCGCGGTACCCTAACTTTTTAATGTAACTCAAAACAGGATTGCTTTCATGGATACCAGGCTGCTCAGGCGCGATATCAGTTTTCTTACAGGAAAATAACAGAGATGATGCTACCGACAGTACGACAAGGTAGCGAAAGAAAAAAACAGTTTTTTTCATTTCGTGATAGATTTAAATGGTTAACGATAAATGTGAAACTATACTTGGGAAAACATACTTAACAGGGCTCCTATAGTGAATAATAAAGAGACCGCATCCCTAAAAACACGTCAGGATGCTCTTAATGAATATTCATATTGTTAAACAGTTTGAGAATCAGGGTTCACGAATTATAGGACCAACAAGCTGGTTATTTTTATTTTAGTTCGCATTTGCAGAATGAATGTAAGTATTTTTTTGTAGAAAAATAACGGATAGCTGCATTGGACAAATTTGGATACAAGTCCTTATCTGTATTATTTTTACATTCATGTATACACAAGTTCAATTATCTGCGGAGGATCAGCAACTGCTAAAGTCCCTCCGCAGAGCCGCTAACGTCGAGGGCTATATAGGCATTGGTGTTGGCATTGTTCTGACCCTTCTTTCCTGTGGCCTTGCCGGTCTTATGATGTCCGACGGTTATTTCCCCGGCGTAGAGGTATTACTACCTTTTTTCCTGATACTACTCTGTTTAGGAGTATTCCTATTATACAGAGGCTTTCGCATACACCGTAAAACAAAAGCACAATTTGCCCAGATACAGGCCAAAAGGATTGTTACCGGAAGGTTGCAGCAATTAGAGACAATAGACAAAAAAAACCTGCGCTATACGGTCGGAGGCGCTTCTTTCCCGGTATATGTCCCCTTACCGGTATACCTTGCGAAAACAGAATATAAAAGACCGCTTGTCTCAGCGACTGCATTGCTCAACAGAGAAATAGCATTGCACCTGGTACCCATAGAACCCGGTATTGAACTACTGTTGCAGTGCCACTACAATCAATCCGCATACAAAACATCTGTCCCGCCATTGGAAGAAAGCGACAAACAACGACAACTTGACAACTTTAATGCAGAGGTGAAAGTTATCCTCATAGTATTTGCGGTTGTAGGATTTATAATAGCGATGATCGCCGGATTCAGAACAGAGGTCTGGTTCATTCTTGGGCTGATGCTGTTACTTCTTGTTATCATCGTTGCCAGTACATCATTACCGCGGCTCATAAATATTATGAAGGGAACCAACAAAATCTGTATTACAACTACCATCACCGAGAAGATCGAAGCAATGGCCAGGTCTGGCAAAACCATGTCCAAGCACACCTGGTACAGGCTCGGAAACGGAACACTGGAGCAACATCAGATCGCTACATTTTATCCCGGGGATACAGTAATGATCGAGCACCTTGAAAAGAAGAATGGTAATAAAGGCACCCTGCTGGATATAAAAAAGGTATAGTTGGATTGTACATTGGATTCTATTAGCTTTACTTTTCTTTGAAACAGAAAAGGATTGTAACCTGTTCACATCTATTAGCCATTATAAAAATCATTTATGAAGTACAGTAAACTCGGCAACACCGGCCTGGTAGTTTCCAGGCTTTCTTTTGGCGCTATGACCTTTGGTAACGACCCCTCCATTACCGCAGTGTATAAAGTAACCCAGGAAGACGCACAGACAATGGTCGACAAAGCCCTCGATGCAGGCATTAATTTTTTCGATACTGCGGATGGTTATTCCGCTGGTCAGTCGGAAGTCATGTTAGGAAAAGCACTCGCCAAACGTCGCCAGGATGTAGTGATCGCTACAAAAGTGGGCTTCAGAACAGGCGAACCGGTTACACAGGCAGGACTTTCAAGACGGCATATCCTTTATTCCTGCGAACAAAGTCTCAAAAGACTGAACACAGATTACATAGACCTGTATATCGTGCATAAGGAAGACCCATATACCCCACTGGAAGAAACACTGGAAACATTGGATATGCTGGTACGTGCCGGCAAGGTCCGTTATATAGGCTTTTCCAACTGGACGGTATGGAAAGCGGCTATCGCATACCAGATGCAAAAAGAACGTGGCTGGGCTACCTTCTGTAATGGACAGATGTATTATTCTCTGCTAGGCCGGGATGTAGAATATGATATCGTTCCTTTCATGCAGCACGCAGGTATCGGAATGACCATCTGGAGCCCCCTGGCAGGAGGTTTCCTCAGCGGTAAGTATACACGCGAAGGCGCGAAAGATCAGGATAACCGGTTGTCAGGATTTGACATCCTGCCCTTCGACAAGGAAAAAGGGTACGATGTAGTGGACGTACTGAAGGAAATCGCAGCCACACACAATGCTTCTCCTGCACAGGTAGCGCTGTCATGGCTGCTAAGCAAACCGGTGGTGTCCAGCATCCTCGTTGGTGCCAGCAAGCTCCATCAGCTGGAAAATAACCTGAAAGCCGTGGAGATGGAACTAAACGACACCGAAATTAAAACACTGGACGATCTGACACAACCAGGTATCTCATACCCCCATTGGTTTGTGCAAAATCTGGCCGATCCGAAACATAAGGAAATACTGGGAACAAAATAAAAGCAGGCCTCGTGCCTGCTTTTTTCTTTTGATTTTCGTGTCCTTTTTTATTTACTTCACATCTATGAATCAACATATCCTTACGCCATCTCAAGCCAGGAAAATCATTCTCCACGCAGCAGGCCTCGCTAAAAGGGCACAATTTGGAAAGGGACCCGAAGCCGTCTATCAGGTGATCGATCACCTTGGCTTTGTCCAGATCGACACAAACTACGTCGTGGAGCGTGCCCATCACCATACCTTCGCATCGCGTATACCCGATTACAAGCAGGAATGGTTGAATGATCTGCAGGAAGATGGAAGGATCTTTGAATTCTTCATTTCTGATGCAGGCTATATGCCTATGCATGACTTTCGCTTTTCCTTACCTGTAAAGGAAAGCTTTTCAGTGAATGGAAAGCCGCTCACACAGGCCGAAGGCAGTCTCATGAAAAAGATACTGGACAGAATTGAGCGCGATGGCCCACAAACGGTAAAGGACTTTGATAATGACCGGCAGGAAGCCAGTTCCGGCTGGTGGGATTGGCGGCCATCCAAGATTGCGCTGGAACGACTGTACATGGACGGAAGACTGATGTGTACACGAAATAAGGATTTCCACAAACTATATGACCTCCCCATCAACATCATCCCCTCAGACATTGATACCACAATGCCAACACAAGAGGAATTTGCCAGGCATATCATCCGGCGTACATTGCAGGCACTGGGTATCGCGTATGTAAAGGAAATAGCCTGGCGCGCCCGCCGGGTCAAGGATAACCTGGTAAAACAGGAACTGCAAAAGCTCGTGGCTGAAGGTGAAATTATCCAGGTGGCAATCGAAGGACTTAAAAGCGCGCCCCTTTACATGTTATCCGGCTACAAAAACAAAAAGATCCAGCTGTCCGGTGAGGCTTTCATTCTTTCACCATTTGATGTACTGAACGTTTTCAGGCATCGCCTGAGGGATTTCTTTAACTTCGACTACCAGATCGAATGTTTTGTACCTGAACCTAAACGGAAGTACGGATACTTTTCATTACCTATACTAATCGGAGATACATTCGTAGCCCGGATGGACTCAAAAGCTGAGCGGAAACAAAAGACCTTGCTCATTCATAATCTTCACTTCGAACAGGTGGAACTAAACGAAGCAATGCTGGAAAAGCTTACCGATGCCATTAAAGCATTCGCACGATTCAACCAGTGCAGGGAGATCACGATCAAAAAATCGAACAATAAAAAGTATATCAAAGCCATAAAGGATGGCCTCTGATTCTCCTATCCTATTTCGCACCGCATCGTTGAAAGCAGCTTTTTGAAACCTGCTTTCTCATAGGCTTTTACTGCTCCTATATTCTCTTCATACACCTCCAGGCGAACCTCTCTAACGCCCTTCGACAATACCCATTGCTTGAGTGCTGCAATTAACTGCTGGTTTAGTCCCATACCTCTATATTCCGGCATCACATACATAAAGCCAAGATGAGCATATTCCTCGTACGTTAAGTATGACTTTGCTTTTCGGATATGCGCATAACCACATCCTACCAGCGCGCCATCCTTCTCCAATACCAGCAATTCAGCATCATCGCTTTCTATCAGGGCTTTAAGGTCGTAGTAGATAACTATTCCCTCCTTGATGGTTTCATCAAAAGGTCTTTCTGCATTCACCAATTGCTGCAGGAAACCATCGAGTACAGGCAGATCATTCAATGTGGCTCTTCTTGTTATAACATCCATATCAATGCAGGCTTCAGAAACGAATTTAGTTCGCGGTTAATAAAACATCTACCCATTCATGTCAGCATGAATGACATTACCAAAGCTATTAAAATCCGGGGATTGCCTGGCTGTTATTTTTCTTCCTGTAACGCCGTTCAATATGGCCGGATTAATTGCGTAACTTAGTCCCTGTATGGTAGAAATCTTCGACAATATTAGACAGCTTTACAACTTCAGCGCTCCCTGGCGGGAACTGGAGGAGTATATCGAATTCATTTCAGAGTCCTCTTTCGAAGAAACTGCATTACACGCCAATAACAGCCCTTTTACCGTCAAAATGTTCCCAAGCTGGACACCTACTATCTGGATTAACCTGGGCGCTCCTTATCGCCTTATAACAGCCTGGAACAGTTATCATGTCAGCGCTGCTGACGACGTGCTTATTTTAAGGGACTCGATCACAGAGCGTCACAACCTGCCGGCGGACTATATCTTTACGGTAAAGTTTTTCCCCGGCGGACTGGAAGCCGTACTGGGCATTAACCAGGCACAGTTCATCAACAGAATAGTCCCGTTAAAGGATATCCTGCCAGCTATGCTTATTCACCAGGTGAAAACTGCCGGATCCTTCGGAGAAAGAATGGTACTATTGCAGGACTTCTTTTTGTTACAGCTTTCCAGACAACAAAAGAAAGACCACTATATACACCTCGTAAAGGACAGCATTGACCTGTATGTGGCAAACCGGATGCAATATAATACCAGCGAGATAGCAGAGAAGTTGTTTATCACCTCCAAAACCATCAACCGCTACTTTAATAACATCGTTGGCGTTCCTCCTAAAAAGTACTTCTCCATCCTGCGGGCAAGAGCCGCTTTAACGGCTTATGTAAGCGCTAAGGAGACTTTCTCTCCTTGCCACCACGGCTATCATGACATGAGTCATTTCTATAAGGAAGTGATCCGTTTCACGGGTCAGGGCCTGGCAGCACAGCAGTAAAAATGTCCGTTTTTTACCTGGATTAGTTATTCCTGCCATTCTATTTTTGACAAAAAGCCATTCATGAAGAAAACGATTTTATTAACTTTCGCCACTGTCGTTTTCCTGCCTGCTATCGCCCGTTCGCAGGAGAAACATACCTATCAGCCAGTTATAGAGCCATGTGCATGTCCTGTTAAAGTAGACAGCAGTTTTAAAACCCGCTGTGCCAACCTCATAGTGCCTGAGAACAGGAAAAAGAACAACGGTAAGACCATTAAACTGCCTTTTATCGTTGTTGAAAGCAAGAATCCCAATAAAAAGAAAGACCCGGTGCTTTTCACCAGCGGAGGACCTGGTTCCGGCTCCATCGGATGGGCCAGAGGAGCTGCGGCAAGCATGGTGATAAAGGACAGAGACTGCATTGCCTTCGAACAGCGGGGCGCCGGTTATTCCATTCCCGGCCTCGATGGACCTGAACTGGGCGCAGCCATCAAAGAGTCCTATAAGAAGAACCTCAATAAGGACAGCATGGTCATCGAAGGTGTGAAACAGCTCCGGAAAGGACTGGAAGCACGAGGTATCGATCTTTCAGGTTATAATACAGACGAGACCGTGTCCGATATCCATGATCTCCTGTCTGCCCTGCACATCGACTCCGTCAACCTGATGGGCATCTCTTATAGCGGAGGTCTCATGCAAGCCGTTTTACAGCGCGATCCTTCCCGTATCAGAACACTCATACTCGATTCTCCATTGCCAACATTTGTTCCCATCGACGAAGATGAACCGGCCAACTTCAATGAAGCACTGAACATCTTATTTGAGCACTGCGCAAAAGATTCCACCGATAAAGCGCTATATGGTAACCTTAAATCCGAGTTCATCCAATACTTCACGGCCATAGGGCGTACTCCCTTTTACATTTCTTACCTGGAAAAAGGCACCACAGACTCTATCCGTGTACAGTATACCCGGAATGACCTCTTCGAAATCATCCAGAATCATTTTTCTAATCCTTCAGAAACACCTTATGTTATCAAAGAACTGATCAAAGGCAACCATCGTGAATATGTAACACAATTGCTGGACGGAATATTCAGTGGTCGCCGCGGCCCCTCCGGTATGCGGATCTCTGTATACTGTGCAGACCAGGCTGCATATCACGATAAGAATGTACTAAAGCAGCTATATAATGCCTATCCTTATATGGAAGGGTATCATATCAATGATGTCTACAACGCCATGTGTGATTGCTGGGCTTATACGCCTATCAATCCCACGACCAAACAGCCATTCTACTCTCCTAAACCGGCATTACTAGTTGACGGCGAAATGGACAACGCCTGCAGACCATTGTATATCGATAGGATCCATCACTATATGCCCAATAGTCAGCGTTTACTCTTTACACATCGGTCTCATGGTGTGGGAGGAAGAGAATTACAACCTTTCATGGTACACTTTCTTGACCATCCGTATGAAAGGTTGGTGTCTGATAAGAAAGACATCATTGTTTATTAAAGCGCCCGCCAGATAAAGAGAATGGGACTGCCGGTGCGGCCAGTCCCATTTTTAGTAAATATCTTCCATCCCTACACCAGGAAACAGGGGCAACTACTCATGAAAGAAGTGGCTATTTTTCACTCCGAATGGAGGCCATACACATATGCAATCTATTAATCGCAAGCCATTCCAATATTTTTAAATGTCAGTTTCACACTTTTATTATTATTTTAGGGAACGATATCAGGGATAACATCACTAATAATTAATTCCACTATGATAAAGCACTGGTCATTTCTATTAATATCAGGATATCTGGCAGCGCAACCGGCGGCTGCGGCGGCCTATGCCAACAATACTAATACTACCCATGCCTCCCATGCCCCGGACTCCGCCTACCTCTTTTCCTATAGTTCAGACAAGAACAACGACCGCGGCGGACTACAGTTTGCCTGGAGCGAGGACAAACAACAATGGCATGTGATCGGGAACGGTTTCACCTTCCTGAAAAGCGACTATGGTCGTTGGGGATCAGACAAACGCATGCTCAGCCCCTGGCTCATACAAGGCCCCGATGGTATATGGCATTGCATATGGAGCCTGAATGACCGGGACCGCCTTTTTGCTCATGCAGCATCTACAGACCTGGTGAACTGGAAAAGGCAAAGCTACCCATACATCACCGGAGGCAGTAACTTTCTGCAACCGGCCGTACGCTATAATGCCGCAAAACGCAGCTACACCATCACCTATACCGATACAAACGGAAAACAATTCCAAACTACCACGGCCGACTTTAAAACATACAGTCCCGCCACAGCCATCACTACCACCCATTACGCCGATGGCAGCGTAACGATCCCCCTCCCTGAGGGAGCAGTCACCGGACAGGTACACCGCGTACCCTGGGAAGTAGTGGACCGGCTCATCAAAACATGTGAACTGGCACAATACAACTGGCAGCAGCAGGCGGAATCCTCCATTAAAGACAAGGAGCGTTTCTCCATGCTGCAGCAACCATTGCAGGCAAGCGTCACCCTGCATCCTGAAAAAGCAAAACCCATCAGCGACCTTCTCCTCGGTATCTTCTTTGAAGACATTAACTATGCCGCAGATGGAGGACTCTACGCCGAATTAATACAGAACCGCGACTTTGAATACGCATTAAGCGACAAGGAAGGACACGATCCAAACTGGAACAGCTATCATTCCTGGACCTTACACGGCGACAACAGCACCTTTACCATCGATGCGGCCTCGCCTGTTCATCCCAACAATTCACACTACGCCATCCTCGACACAAAAACACCCGGCGCTGCACTCGTAAACAGCGGTTACGACGGCATTCCGGTAAGGAAAGGTAAGAAATATGACCTTTCTCTCTTTACCAGACAGCCAGACGGAAAAAGCGGGAAACTACTGGTACGTCTCGTGAGTCCCAACTCGCCCAACGTACTGGCGCAAACCACTATCACCGTGTCCGGCAATTCCTGGAAGAAAACCCAGGCAGTATTGACCGCCACTGCAGATGCAGACAGCGCCACACTCGAACTGCAACCACTTACCGCAGGTCGCCTTGCCCTTGACATGATCTCCCTCTTTCCGCAGGAAACATTCAAAGGCAGAAAGAACGGCTTACGTGCAGACCTCGCGCAGGTAATCGCCGACATACATCCCCGCTTCGTACGCTTCCCCGGTGGCTGCGTATCTCATGGCGACGGACTTGATAACATCTACCGCTGGAAAAACACCATCGGTCCACTCGAAGCACGCAAACCACAACGCAATCTCTGGGGCTATCACCAATCCGCCGGCCTTGGGTACTTCGAATACTTCCGCTTCTGTGAAGACATTGGCGCCATACCGGTACCGGTTGTCGCCGCAGGCGTTCCCTGCCAGAACTCCGGTCCCACTGTCAAAGGCGCTGGTCAACAAGGCGGTATCCCTATATCTGAAATGGACGAATATGTACAGGACATCCTCGACCTCATAGAATACGCCAACGGCGACATTCACACTACCTGGGGTAAGAAACGCGCTGAAGCCGGTCACCCGGAACCTTTCCACCTGAAATATATCGGCATCGGCAATGAAGACCTGATCACCGACATCTTCGAAGAACGCTTCACCCTGCTCTTCAACGCCGTTAAAAAGCAACATCCGGAAATCACCGTCATAGGTACCGCAGGCCCTTTCTTTGAAGGTACCGACTACGTAGAAGGCTGGGATATCGCCAATAAACTGAAAGTCCCCATGATCGACGAACACTATTACGTATCACCAGGCTGGTTCATTCACAATCAGGACTTCTACGATAAATACGACCGCTCCAAATCAAAGGTATACCTCGGTGAATACGCTGCCCACCTTCCCGGAAGGCCCAGCAACATCGAAACCGCCCTGGCAGAAGCGCTCTATCTCACCGCCCTGGAACGGAACGGCGACATTGTCAGCATGGCATCCTATGCCCCTCTCCTGGCCAAAGACAAGCATACGCAATGGACGCCTGACCTGATCTATTTCAACAATACCACTGTAAAACCTACAGTCAACTACTTCGTTCAACAACTCTACGGTTCCAACGGAGGCGATAAATACCTGCCAGGCACTATCACCATCTCCAACGACATGAACCGCGAAGACGTAAAAGAACGAATCGCTGTTTCTGCCGTACAGGATACTAAATCCAACACCGTTATCATAAAAATGGTGAACCTGCTGCCGAAGGCTGTTCAGTCCAGCATCGACCTCAGCGGCATCGGTATAGCAGATAGTAATGCTGTAAAAACGGTGTTGCAAGGCAGTCCAGATAGTAAAGATGCCAGACCGGTTGTGTCCAGCTATCCGGTTGCTGAGAAGTTTAGTAGTGAATTACCGGCTTATTCATTTACAGTGATACGGATTAAAACAAAGTAACTGTCTTCTTTTTGCGATAAGTAGCTGCGGGGATGTCTCTATGAATATCACGCTAAGTAGCTTCGGTTTCAATGTTGGTGGTGGTCTATGCCTCTCTGAATATTACGCTAAGTAGCTTCGGTTTCAATGTTGATGGTGGTCTATGCCTCTCTGAATATTACGCTAAGTAGCTTCGGTTTCAATGTTGATGGCGGTCTATGTCTCTCTGAATATTACGCTAAGTAGCTTCGGTTTCAATGTTGATGGCGGTCTATGTCTCTCTGAATATTACGCTAAGTAGCTTCGGTTTCAGTATGGGATGGCGGTCGGCGCCTCTCTGGATGTCGATTGAGCTTTGTCAAGCGAATGGGATTTTGAATATGGATCAGGCAGCACCGGTCGTATCACCCGAGAGCCGAAGGCCCGCCATTCCCATCTGAAACCGCTTGCTACTTTCGCTTCTCTATTGAATTTCGGGGTAGCGTGTATGGTGTTGGTATTATTTTCATCCTCCTATTGAATTTCAGGGATAGCGTGTATTAGGGTTGGTATTGTTTCATCCTCCTATTGAATTTCAGGGACAGCATGTATTAGGATTGGTATTATTTTCGTCCTCCTATTAAATTTCAGGGATAGCGTGTGTCAGGGTCAATCATCGGGTAGGGTGTGTATCCAATAAAGCGGGCGATAAGAAATGAACCTCTAAAATGTTTTCTCTTATAATTAAGTAGGAAGCGCAAGTAGCAAGCGGTTTCAGATGGGAATGGCGGGCCTTCGGCTCTCGGGTGATACGACAGATGCTGCTTAATATATCCCCAAGCCCCTATTCGCTTGACAAAGTTCAATCGACATCCAGAGAGGCGCCGACCGCCATCCCATACTGAAACCGAAGCTACTTAGCGTAAGAATACAAAATTAAAATACCCTGTATCCACTTTTAAACGTAGATACAGGGTATTTTCCTTAATGCAGAAAATCTTATTTACACTACTGCTTCAATATCTTCACCTGCTTCTGGCTACCATCCTTACGCTCTATCACAACAACATGCACACCGGCTTGAAGAGATGAAACACTAATTGTACTACCAGGATTTTTCACCCTCATCACTTCACGTCCGCTGATATCATAGACACGCAGTGTGCTCACTTTATCACTACCCCGGATGGAGAGCTGATCTTTCACGGGGTTAGGCGACAGCGTAACTGTAGGCTCCTCCACTGCCAGCTTTTGCTGCACCGCTACTCTTGCGGAAGAAACATTGGTGATGGTCAGGTAATTGAGGTTGAATCCACCGGTTGATGTAGCAATACCGATGTTGTAGCTTCCTGCAGGCAATGATACAGTATGTGATACATCCGTCCAGTTCTGCCAGCCACCGGTATTAGGTATTACAACAGAACCCAGTTGTGTAGCACCCGCATCTTTTTCCAGTCGCAGAGACATATTGGAATTAGGGCTAGCCACGCGATAGCTTACGCGGTAAGTGCCTGTTGCAGGAATATTCACTGCGTAAGACATCCAGTCGTTTGCATCGATCCATCCTACATTTTGTCCACCGCCTGCATCAGTTGTTGTTTCAACATCGACGCCTGACATGTAGTTATAGCTCTCCGCCTGGATGACGATTGAAGTGGAAGTAGTATTGGATTCTACTTTCAGGGAAGACGCTACATCATTCCAGCCATTGTCCACCAGGCATTCATCATCGCCGGTCAGCACCAGTGTTGAACCAATGAAATTATCATCCTGGTAAAGGGTCACTTTATATCCGGCAGCTACTTTGATAGAAGAAATAGCATCATTCGGAATACCCAGTGCAATCAGCTGGCTGAGTGTATACGAACCCGGATTAAGCGCTACAGCGGCACCTGTATAATTACAGTCTCTGTAAGTAACAACCGGACCAGTTGGTGTCTGGCCGGCATAAGCACCGATAGCAACAGTTACGCGCTGTGGTGATGGTGCATTGATAGTGGATGAATTGTTAAATACATCGTCGTAACAGAATGCATACGTCTTGCTATTCAGACTGATGTCGCTGCGGTGCCAGAACTTGCAATACCAGTTGTAGGGCGAAGTCTGATAATACGATGATGCAGTACCAAAATCCTGCGTGGCGCCGGTCGCCAGGTTCAGGTTAATCGCATGACGGTTGATGGCTGCACAGATCTGCGCCTGTACCACCTTATCAAATTGTCCGCCGGAAGCCATTACACCGCTACCTTCCATCACCTCAATGTTGGTAGGCTTATTGGAGATAGTGCCTACCTGTCCATCGGACGATCTTGTAAAGGTGAATACGTTTCCTGACACGCGGCCGCTCCAGGTACCGGCATCGCCTGCATTGAATACCAGGTTGCCGCTGCTGTACTTAGACCAGATGGCATCGATGTAGGAACCGAAGTAGTTCCCTTGTGCGCCGCCTGGCTGGAAAGCCGTTGTTTTTGACGGGAACTTAATGATGCCATTCGTAGCATCGTAGCAACCCGCAAATTCAGCTGGTGCAGTAGCCTGCCATTGTGCAAGGATCTGTGCGTGTGTCATTACCTCGCCTACTTTCTGATAGAAGCCGCCATTACCCCAGGCTTCCAGACCCATTGGGTACTGATAACTATCAACACGGGTGGTGTTTACCCAAAGACCATTGGAGGCATTGGTCAGTTCGATTGTCTCATACCGGATACCCTGGTTAGGGTCTGTCGGATTGGCCAGGTTGGGAGCTGCATAACCACTCGGTGCGCCGGAAGCACCAAAGAAATAGAGATACAGCTGTGAGTTGAAGGAGATTAAAATACGGCATCCTTCAATACCGGGAATGTTGATGATCTTGTTAGGGATCTCGCTCAGCTTCGCAAAGCAATTAGCATATAATCCGTTGTTTCCCGGTCCCTGATTACCGTTGATGACCGGCCCGGGTACTGTGTTATTGGACACGCTCATCAAGTTAACGGCACTGGTTTTCGGATTGATCCATACATGATTGCCGTTGATAATTCCGACAACGGCTACATAGATATTCCCATCGGCATACGATGAGTTGTTTTGTAATGTGAAGGGTACTGTGGCCTGAGCCTGCACTGCGTCTGCAGTTGCAAATGTTAATGTCAGCAGGAGGGTGATGCGTAGACATAACGTCCCGACGAGGGAAAAGAAAGATCTGGTCTTCATAGATTATGGGTTTTATATTAACAGTGTGATATAAAATTAACTTAATTTATCCGGTAAGTTACCGTCTACACAACACTGTACTCATAAAACCCGGCTTATTGCTTCATAAACAGCCAGGTGTCTACTCCACTTCTACGATCATCTCTACCTCTACGGCCATGTTCATAGGCAGCGCATTGGTACCCAATGCAGTACGTGCATGCCTGCCCTGCTCACCAAACACCTGTATCAACAGATCAGAAAAGCCATTTATCACTTTAGGCTGATCTGAAAAGGCGGCAGTACAATTCACATAGCCATTTACCTTCACAATCTGCTTCACCTTATTCAGGCTGCCCAGTTCCTTTTTCAGCACTGCGAGTTGATTCATGGCTGTTAGCTTTGCCGCATCATAGCCTTGTTGCACGCTCAGCTCCTGTCCCAATTTGCCGGTTGTGTATTCACCATTGGCATTGCGAGGACCTTTACCTGATAAATAGAGCAGGTTACCTACCCTCCGGACATCCACATAACTGCCAATAGCAGGTGGCACTTCCGGTAATGTGATCTTTAATGTTGCCAGCTTTTCCTCCGGTGTTTGTGCAAAGACTGCTGAGCTTATTAACAGCGATACGAATAACATCAATACTTTCATGCGGTTTAATTTAAACTTCGATAATATAAGGTGGCTCATATCATGGGCCTTATTGAACAGCACAAAAATAACGTTCTGCGGGAACCGGCAAAATGGCATTTGGACGCATCAAGATGGATATTTTCTCCATATACCTAAAGTACCTTTTCCGCTTCATCAACATTACCCGGCAGATCTGTTGCTGTAATCAGTATATGCGTACCACGTACCGCCGGGTTGACAACACCAGATGTATACTGCCAGTATGAAATACCTCCAGCCGGCACAGCGTCGCCCTGTTCAAGTTCAACACCTTCCGCAGAAAGGATACGGACTTTTACAGCAGCTACACGAACAACATCCCTGACGGCAATCGTAATGATATCGCCCTCTTCTCCTGTGTACTTTTCCGTGTTAATAAGTACGATAGCAGGTGCCTGGGCTGCATCCTGAAAGGCTACATTATACGCAGTCTGCCATTTCTTTGCAGCAGCTGCATACATCAGCTTTGTTACAGCATCAGTCATTGCATATTTTGCATACGCTGTCGCATCCGCGAATTTCTCCCGGGCTGCTACCTGCCGATCCGTCGGCGGCTTTGTGGCAGGCCCACATTTTGCAGTTACAACTGTTTTTCCTTTTCTTACACGAAGCGTCATCTGGCTGATAGATCCAGATACCCCGCTCATGATTATGTTTTGTTTTACATAAGCCATAGTGAATACATTTAAAGATTAATAATTGGAATAGTGGCGGCATTTAGCAATAAAACTTACTGATAGCAACTCCTCTTTTTCGCCATTATTTTTGTCGTTTATATATACGAGAAACAGGCCTTTTCAGATCAAATAAAAGCTACTATCTTTTCCCCTTTTTACGAGGATATAACGCTGTACAAACGATGTTTCACCTATGTCTATCTTACGTTAATCCTACGTTCCAAGACGTAGGATCAACGTAAGATAGACATAGGTGAAACATCGTTAATTCCTGCTTAAATCGGTACTAATTCGGTGTTGTTTCAAGTTCAGATTACGTAAAACCCGCAATGAAAAAAGCGTTAATTTTAAATAAAAAAACTATGGCAAGAACAAACAATCATTTATTGAACGGCTTAAAGACAAGCCGTGGAAAAATAAATAAAGACTTCGTATTGAAAAAACGCGGAGACAAAACATTTATCAGTAAGTATCCTGATATGAGCAATGTTGTTCCATCAACATTACAGCTCGCGTATAAGGATAGATTTATGCATGCGGTGGCATATGCTAAGAGCATTATTAACGACCCCGTGAAGAAGATTGCTTATAAAGTAAGACCTGGTAGTACGGTGTATCATTCTGCGATTAGGGATTATCTGGAGAATAATTAGTACAAACCTGGGGCTGTTTTACTGCTACCAAGCCCTACACATTTTCATACTATTCCATTACAGAAAAACAGCCTAACAATTCGTTATACTATACTGCTTCTTTCCCCGGTCCTAATGCACCATACTCTCCTAATATCGGGCTGCTACCAAGATTAACGATATGCTCAATGAGATTTGATAAAGAATTATAAACAAATTGCTTAAAAAGATAATGGTCAATTTTCATTAACTTTACATGTTGGGTTCCTACACTTACCAGTGTTCCCATGTTGAATTATCAAAATGATTAATGGATAATGAGTAAAATCAGGGTCAAAAACTTCGGGCCGATAAAAGAAGGATATACCGATAATGATGGATGGATAGACATTAAAAAGGTGACGCTCTTTATTGGAAATCAGGGCACAGGCAAAAGTACCCTTGCGAAACTCATTTCCACGTTTACATGGATGGAAAAAGCTTTGAGCCGTGGTGATTATCCATTGGTACATTTTGAACGTATCGCAGTCTTTTATGAACTTCTTAGTTACCACAATATCCATACATATCTGCAGGGGTTCCAAAAAGCACAAGTTGAACTTTTTTCTGACGATGTTATTAAACCGCCAAGTGAGTTAGATTACGTTGGCGAATCGTATCAAATAACCGTTAGGGGAACACGTATCGATGTCGCAAAGTCTAATGGGCAGAATTATCATCTCCCGCAAATTGTTTATATACCTGCAGAACGCAATTTGCTCAATTTCACCTATGAATATAGACGCGCCAGACGAGTACCTGAAACATTAATTGACCTGCAAGTATTATACAGAGAAATTATCAAAGGCATTAACGGGGGAGTAATAAAACTGCCCATTAATGGTCTCGATATTATGTACAATAAAAATCTGGACACTCTAATTATCAGAGGACAGGACTACATGGTAGATCTATTGGCTGCATCGAGCGGTATCCAGTCCGTTGTACCGCTTTTTTTAATATCGTTGTATTTGGCTAATTCTGTTCAATCGTCCTCAGAGTCTCGCCAGCCAATGAACAGCGAAGAGTTGGAAAGATTTAAAACAGATGTAGCGGCAATACACGCAAACGCTGACTTGACAGATGAACAAAAGAAGGCAGCACTTTCTGTTGTTGCTGCGAAGTATAATAAAACTGCCTTTGTAAATATTGTAGAAGAGCCAGAACAAAATTTATTCCCTTCATCACAGTGGAATATCTTAAAAAGCTTGCTTGAGTTCAATAACATGAGCGAGGGAAACAGGTTGATCATGACCTCACATAGCCCGTACGTTATGAATGCTCTGATGTTAGCTGTAAAAGCCCGAAATGTTTACCAAACAATACATAATTGTGGCAAAAGCGAACTATTTAAATCTGTAGAAGAGATAGTACCTTCTAAATCCATTATAAACGCTGACGATTTAATCATATATGAATTGAATGAGTCAGGAGGTTTGTCAAAGTTAGGTGACTATAAAGGTTTACCATCAGATGATAATTACCTCAACAACTTGCTAGATGAATCAAACAACATGTATTCACAATTATTACGTATAGAAGATCAATGCAGGTAAACTTTTTCGATGCACACCACACACAATCGAGCCAGGAAACATTTGGATTGTATGATAAACCATATCCTGAAAGGGCGCCATCATACATCATGGAAGAGGACAAACATGATTGGATAGGAATTGTAAATAATCCAACTAAAATCAATGCGGATTTTTACGGTTTGGATCATTCACTGAAAATACCTGTCCCACCGCCTAACCCCGATAACAAATACATTGAAAGTCTTTGTGATGGGATGCTAAAACATGGAGACAATCTAGCCTTTGTCGAATTAAAAGTTTGGGCAAGCGACGGCAAATGGATTGGCGTATCAACGAAGCAAATACTAAACTCTGTCAAACTTTTTGCGGAAAATCACAGTTTCGTCGGATATAACCGGGTCGAAGGTCGTATCTGTAACAAATTAAAGCCCGCATTGCACAAAAATTGTATGCATTCTCAGGAAAAATTTCACGAAGCTGCTGTTTTATATGGTTTTAAAGGTGAATTGGTTGTAAAGCAAGAAATTGATATCTGATATCGCATGCATAAATTGTAATAGTTCAAATTTGATTTGGCTGTATGGATAATATTTTAGACAGGCGGAGGAATGTACCAACTGAAACAGATATACGCTTCTCTTATTATAAGTCCTCCACAAGATAGCCCCCAAGGCACTTTCTATAATACCATAGCAAGCCGGGAGTCCACAAAAGCAATCCCCCCTCACAACGTTAACTCCCCTCCTCCTCCCAACCTGCCAGACCCTGCAACCGATTTCCCAATATCTGTACTCAAAACGTTTTACTTTTCCCAAGAAGTTATTACATTTGCTTACAGCGATGTAGCAACGCAAGGAGTTAAAGCCCCAGGCCTTCAGTTATCAACCAAATACTCAAGTTCATGTGAAATACAAGCTTTCACGTCCCTTTTCCGGCAACAACACCACCTTATTCACATTAACAAATATCAAGATATACGTGAATGATATGCTATGATGCGAAAACATACAACTGCTTTACCAACAGTACTTCCTGTTATGACAAAGACTGGTACATGTCTCACATTTTTACAACCAAACAAATTTCCTTCATGAAAAACAAACAACGACTAATGCCTGCAAAAGCCGTGTTGCTTTTTGTCCTAGTACCTCTGATGCTTGCCCTGACGCCATTTATTACAAGCTCCGCACAAACACTTGATGTCACCAAAGCACCATCCAAAAAAGCCTATACATTGAAGATCAATAAAGGCGATTACTGGATTGGTGGTGGTCTTGGTCTGAGCGGATCAGTAGCGCCCATGGGGCAATACATCGGTACCGCAGCCCAGTTATCCGCCAAAGGGGGATATCACATTATCGACAAACTGTCTGTCGGCGTGAGCCTGACCGCCGGTATCAGCATCTCTGATAAAAAGAGCAAGGGTATCTATACCCGTGGTATCAGTATGCTGGTGGGCCCGATCGTACAATACATGATCCCGCTTTCAAAAACATTCTTCCTGGCGCCAATAGTAGGTGCCACCTGGGGACCTATCAGCGTAAAATCGATGGTATCCCAGCCAGGTGCACCGGAAGAATATGTGAAAATAAAAGGGCATGCTTTCTGTCAGCTGGCAGGTATCGGCCCCTTCTTTGAGGTGATACCGGAAAAGGCAAGCTTTGGTGCACAGATCCTCGTGTCTTCCCTGCAGCAGACAACAACGCTTCATTCAAACGGCAGCGAGATCCCTGGCACTAAAGTGAAAGATAATAAGTCTGGTCCGGCCTTGAATATCGAATTCAGACTGCATTTTTAATCCCTGTAAAAGGGCATAAAGGGCTATGTCAGCAAGTTCTGATCTGTTTTACTCCAGATTACCGGTCAATCGTATTCCTCTCAGTGAGCTGCTGACGGAAGAACATTTATTCTACCAGGTACCTGACAGCTGGCATGTTATTGTAACAGATATTAAAGGCTCCACGGCTGTCGTACAAAAAGGATTGCACGAGACCGTCAACCTGGTTGCCACCGGGAGCATTGTTGCAGTACTAAACATCTGTTTTAAAGCAAATATCACCGTCCCTTTCTTCTTCGGAGGGGACGGTGCTTCTTTTATAGTCCCTCCTGCCGTGAAAGACGCCGCTATGGCAGCACTTTTACTTTACAGGAATAATACCCGGGAAAACTTCAATATCGAGCTACGCACAGGCGTGGTGGACGTAAAGGAGATCTACGCCCGGGGACATGCACTGAGGATCTGTAAATTCACCAGCTCCGGCAATTTCACCATTCCGATCCTGCTGGGAAACGGTCTCAGTTATGCAGAAAAACTGATCAAAGGAGATGATTACCGCTTCCCCGGTCAGGCTCCCGGCGGGAATGAATTAGACCTGAGTGGCATGCAATGCCGCTGGGACAAGATCAAACCTCCGGAAAATCATTATGAAGTAGTCAGCCTGATTGTCCTTTCAACTGATGACGCAAAGCAATCACAGACCTTCCAGCAAGTCATTTCCTACATTGATGAGATCTATGGCACGCCCGAGAAAAGGCAGCCTATTTCTATATCAAAGCTCCGGCTCAAAGCCTCCTTCACCAAACTGGGATCAGAAATACGCGCCCGGTTTGGCAGCATGAAGATCTTTTCACTTATACAGGCCTGGCTCACCACCACCCTGGGTTACATCTATTTCCAGACCAAAACCGGCAGGACCTATCTCACACGACTGGTGGAAATGTCCGACACACTCGTAATAGATGGTAAGATCAATACCGTTATTACAGGCACCCCACAACAGCGGCAACTCCTGGAAGAAAAACTGAACAGGCTGGAACAGGCCGGGGAGATCTTCTATGCCATCTATGTCAGCAAAGAATCTGTGATGTCCTGCTACGTCCGCGATATGAAAGACGACCATATTCACTTTGTGGATGGCGCCGGAGGCGGATATACCCATGCTGCCGGCGTGCTGAAACTGAAATGCAGAAAGGTATAGGTCCGCCGTATTTTGAAGGACGGAAACGTCCACTTCCCAACTTAATCTGTCCAGTTCCCCCTCCTCATCCTGTTCCCGCAATCAGCATCGTCATAATTTTGGCCAACGGCCCTACCCTGCTATCAACCATAAAAGTGTCAACAGAAACACGGTTGAGTACATCAATGGGCCCATAATTTATAATCAAGCGGAAAGAATTAACTATATCTTTGGCCAAATGGCCATGGTATTTCCATAAAGCACAAACTGTGATGAACAAGAAAACATTTAAAGTATCTCCCTGGATCATTTGGTGCAGTTCACTGTTCCTCGGCATCATTGCCTCCATTCCCAAGATTGCGGAGCGGCCATTTAATTTACCGGAAGCCCTGGTCAATTCCGGTATCACATTCGCCTTTTCCGTTATCGTATGGTATTACAATATTTACACCCTGCCCACCTATTCCAGGCGGGATATTAACCGGGGCATGTCAATATCCCGCCTGTTCACCAGTCTTGTATTCGGGATAGGCGTCATGCTGTTGCTGGCCTATTGCCAGCAGTGGTTACTTTCACACCTGAATTTTGGCCCGGTAATGCTGATGGTGGAGGTGAGAGGTATCATGATCAATCTCGGATTTTATATGATCCTGCATCTGCTGTATCAGAACTATCAGAACCAGCAGGTAAGCATAGAACTGGAACGCTCCAAATCAGACAATCTCGGCGCCCAGTATGAACTGCTCAAACAACAGATCAATCCTCACTTCCTGTTCAACAGTCTCAATACACTGAAAACGATGATAGAAACCGACGATAAACAATCTGTCGATTTCGTACTGAAGCTTTCCGAGTTTTATCGCTTTACATTGGAGAGTCGCAAGCTGGACCTGATCCATCTGTCGGAAGAGCTGAATATTCTGAATGCATACATGTTCCTGCTGAAGGCACGGTTTGAAGATGGTATTCAACTGACCAACAAGATTGATCCTGCCTATCTTCAGTCGCTGGTCCCCCCGTTCACCTTACAACTACTGATCGAGAATTGTATCAAACATAACATTGTATCGCTGGAGCAGCCATTGGAGATCAGGCTTTATGCTGAAAAAGATTTTATTATTGTGGAGAATAATGTGCAGCTTAAAATGGACCAGGGTATTTCGCTGAAGGTAGGACTAAACAATATCAGTGAAAGATATAATCACCTCCTGGAAAAGGAAATCATCATTGAATCAGACGAAAAAATATTTAAGGTAAAACTTCCTGTGATACATGAACATACTCATTATTGAAGACGAGATCAAAGCAGCAGCGTCCCTGGCCACTATGATAACGAAGATCAGACCAGAAGCTAAAATAGTGTCGCAGCTGCAAAGCGTCTCCTCCAGCATTAAGTATCTTTCCGAAAATGAACAGCCGGACCTGATCTTTATGGATATCCAGCTTTCAGACGGGCTCTGTTTTAATATCTTTAAATCAGTAAAGATATCATGCCCGGTAGTTTTCTGTACTGCGTTCGAGGACTATACATTGGATGCATTTAAAGCGAATGGCGTTGACTATGTATTGAAACCATTTTCCAAAGATGATATCGTCAACGCACTCAAAAAAGTAGATGAACTAAAGAACTTCTTCCAGCAACATACATTGCCGCAACTGAATGATCTGCTGGCAAAAGTATCGCCGCCGGCTGGTAAGAAGAACTTCCTGGTGTTCAAAAACAACAAGTATATCAACATCTCCACAGATGCTATTGCGTTCTTCTACATCAAACATGAAGCAACTATTATCAAGACCTTCGACCAGGAGGAATATTCGATCAATCAGTCGCTTGACCAGATCTATGCCATGCTATCGCAGGATCAGTTCTTTCGTCTGAACAGGCAATACCTGGTTAATTTTAAGGCAATAAAAGATGTGGAACACTATTTTGCCAGGAAGCTGCTCGTCAACCTGATCATTCCCGCTCCTGAAAAATTATTGATCAATAAAGAAAAAGTACAGATCTTCCTGTCCTGGTTAGAGAACAGGTAAGCTTACTGCATATGACAACAACACCCGCTTTTGAGATTAAGAACCCGGTTGACGGCAGCATGGGTTTCAGAATGGTCCATTTTGAAGATAACTCACCGTTTAAGGACCTACAACGCGTAGGTCACTTTTCCATTATATGGCTCTACGAAGGAGAAGGGCTCCTGAAAGCAGATTTCACTGAATATACTATTTCTAAAGGAACGATGCTTTTCTTTGCCCCGGGGCATCCTTTTATGATCACGGGAGAACATGTAAAAGGCGTGATGCTGAATTTTCACCATGACTTCTTCTGTGTTATCAAACATCACAAGGAAGTAGCCTGCGACGGCATTCTCTTCAACAATATCAGCCAGACACCACTGGTCAATATTCCTGACAATGAAGCGCCTACGATCCGGATGCTGATCTCGCAGGTGGAAAATGAACTGCAGGTAGCAGGGCTGGCCCAGCATGACCTGCTGATCTCCTACCTGAAGATCCTGCTGATCAATGTAACGAGGATAAAGGTATCGCAGGACGTTGTTAAACCAGCGCCTACGGAACAAACAGTTGAATCGGAGGCATTGCAGCAATTCAAAGCCTATATTGATAAATATTTCCGCGAGAAACATAGTGCAGGTGAGTATGCTGATCTGTTAAATATGACGGTTAAAAACCTGGGAAGAATTGTCAGGGACTATTATGGCAGAACACCTACTGATATGATCACGGAGAGGATCATTGTAGAAGCTAAACGGGAGTTGTACCTGACCTCCAAACCTATTAAAGAGATCGCCTATGATCTGGGCTTTAAAGATGAATATCATTTCAGCAGATATTTCAAAAACGCTATCAATACGCCGCCACAGGCTTACAGGAATTCGCTGAAAAAAGCATGGAGCTAAATGTAAAAAAGAACAGGGCCAGTTAAGGCCCTGTTTTGTTGTTGTCCACTCTAATAGTTATCATCGGTCTGGTCTTCCAAAACTATTTACCTTCAGCCGCAGCAATGATCACTTTCGCAACAGCTTCCGGTTGTGAAATAAACACGGCGTGACTGCCCTTTACTTCTGTTATTTTATCACCACCGCGTTTATACATGTTGCGCTGAATGTCGGGAACGATGGCCTTATCTTCAGTAGCGACAACAGCATAGGCAGGTTTTGTTTTCCATGCAGCATCAGCTACAGGTGTGGTAAAACTTGCACCAAAGATGGGCGCCTGTGATGCCGCCATAAAGTCTGATTCTGCTTTGCTCAGATCTGCTGCAAAACCAGCATGGAACTTCGCTAAGTCATAGTACAAAAATCCTTTTTCATCCGGAGGCAGTATACCGGCTTCAGGAGCACCAGGCAATGATGTAGCCCATTGAAGTGTATTCTCACCTTTGTCAGGCTGGAAAGCGGCTACATATACCAGGGAGGCTACATTAGGATGGGCACCAGCTTCTGTGATGATCGTACCACCCCAGGAATGTCCTACCAGTACTGTGGGGCCATCCTGCCTGTCAAGAATACGTTTGGTAGCTGCCACGTCATCTGCCAGGGATGTGAGCGGGTACTGCACGATAGTCACCTTATATCCCTTCTTTACCAGTATATCATGCACTTTTCTCCAGCCGGAACCATCTACGAAAGCACCATGAACAAGCACAATATTTTTAGCGGTCTTATTCTGTGCAAAGGAGGATACGGAAAAGAGGCTCAGGAGTAATACAAATGCTGTAAACAAAGCGCTCTTTAATTGCCATTTTGAAGTGGATGTCGTTCTCATTGTGTGTATATTTTGTGTTTTGTTTTTGTGTTGTTTTGTGATACAAAGATGACTCAAAACAGCACCGTGGAGAATGACAGTATTTCCCAACCTCATGGATAATTTTCCGGCACCCATAAAAAAAGCCGGCATACGCTGCCGGCTATATATATAATTACTTCGGATGATTTCCGCACTACATCTGGGGATACCAGTTGCGCAGGCGTACTTCTATATTCTTGTTGCCTGCATTTACTTTCTCTTTAAATGCTTTGACATCACTTAAACCCTTGGCGCCACGGTAATGGTACGGATATACGATCCTGGGTTTAAACGCCAGTACGGCGTCTGCTGCTTCCGGCACGTCCATGGTATAAGGCAGATTCATACAAACGAAGGCCACGTTGATATTTCTGAGTGAGCGCATTTCCGGAATACCCTGGGTATCACCGGATATATAGATACGTACACCGCCAACAGATATTATATATCCGTTCCCTCTGCCCTTTGGATGTTTGGAATCGGGTGTTTCCGGGAGGTTATACATGGGAATAGCATTAATAGTAATACCATTTTCAGTAGTCACCCCAAAGTTCTTTAATACGGTCACCATGGGTTTATACGAAGCCGGCAATTTATCGGCCACTGCCGGTGGTACGATCAGACGGGTCTTGCTGGTCTTTAGCGCCGCAATAGCCGCTGAATCGAAATGGTCGCCATGAATATCTGTGATGAGAATAATATCCGGTGCTGCCAGGCCTTTAAACTTGTCCGTTTTACCTGCAGGATCTGTGTAAATAACTGTACCGGCAGCAGAGAGTACCAGGCTGGCATGTTCCACCGGCTGTATCGCCAGGGGGCCTTTTGAAGTTCTTATTGTGTCTGGCGCGCTGATCTGGGCGTTTACGCTCCCGGTAAGAGCGGCAAAGCATAATGACAATATTCCTAGTCTCATAGTCATAATATTGGATTAATAATAAGATAGCTTTCGAATGATAAATTTAGTCTTTATCAACACCTTAGCAAAACAAGAGCCTACTCATAATATAAAACAGTGTCGCGAAATTGCATGTCAGCTAATCCAGACTTAAATAAATTTGCTTATTTATATTGTACTTATTCTTATTTTAGCAATCGTTTGCATAAACCATAGAAACACGACTCAAAATAACCTGTAGCAGGAAAAACCGCACCCTTAAAATTGACCGTATATGACTAAATTCTCTTCATTACTGGTAACCAGCACCTTGTGTGTTACCAGCCTCCTTGTGCAGGCGCAGAACAAGCCTTTCCCACAAGCAGTCACCTATCCAAACTGTATCAAACCGAACAACGTTACACAGGCAGCTATGAATAGCAGTGTAGCCAGCTACTATGATTACTGGAAATCAAAGTACCTGAAAAACAATCTCGCATCCTTACCGGGAGGCTATTATGTAAAAGGTGAGATCAGTGGAGATGCTGAAGGTTTTGTACCATTAGGCACCTCTGAAGGACATGGTTATGGCATGGTGATCACGGCATTGATGGCTGGTTATGATCCTAATGCACATGCTATTTATGACGGATTGTACAAAACTGCCCGGGCATTCCACAGCAGTATCAACACCAACCTGATGGGATGGGTGGTGGCTGATGCTTCAGGCGCCCAGGGACATTTTGACTCCGCTACAGACGGCGATATTGATATTGCCTATTCACTGATCCTTGCGCATTATCAGTGGGGGTCCAATGGCACTATCAACTATCTCGCCGAAGCCAAGAAGATGATCACCAATGGCTTAAAAGCAGCCAACGTGACTTCTACCAACCGCCTGAACCTGGGCGACTGGGACGCTAAAAGCGCACTGAATACCCGCCCTTCCGACTGGATGCTGAGCCATCTCCGCGCCTTCTACCAGGAGACCGGCGATGCTACCTGGTTGAACCTCATCAACAACCTGTATGCGGTATACAATCAGTTCAGCACTACCTATTCTCCTTCTACAGGTCTGATCTCTGACTTCGTAGTGAAGAATCCTCCGGAGCCGGCACCGAAAAACTTTATTGATGAAGGTCCGCAGACAAACGAATATAACTATAATGCCTGCCGCGTGCCTTTACGTGTGGTAATGGACTATGCCCTGTATGGCAACACAACTGCACAGAGCATCTCCAATAAGATCGCTACCTGGATCATTGGCAAAACAGGTGGTAATCCTGCGAATGTGAAAGATGGTTACAAGCTGAATGGCAGTGTTTCCGGTACTGATCCTGAAGCAGTATTCGTAGCGCCATTTATTGCAGCAGCTGTGGTGAACAGCAATAACCAGGCATTTGTAAACAACGGCTGGAACTTCCTCAAAACAGCTAAATCAGGCTATTATAGCGACACTTACAGCCTCTTATGTCAGCTGTTCATCTCCGGTAACTGGTGGAAACCGGAAGCGGGTACTACTCCGCCACCACCCACCTGCGAACCTGCAACTGCCAGCAGCGATGATGGTAACGTAGCGGCCAATGTACTGGACAATAACCTCAACACCCGTTGGTCAGCCAGTGGCGATGGTCAGTATATAACGCTTTGCCTTGGTTCCGCAGCTAACGTAAGTGGTGTGGATATTGCTTTCTATAGCGGCAATACAAGAAGCGCCATATTTGACATCCTGACCAGCACTGACGGCAGTACGTTTACATCTGCAGCTACGGGTCTACGTAGCAGTGGTACTACTACTGCACTGGAAACCTTTACCTTCACAGCCCGCTCTGCTAAATATGTAAGGATTGTGGGACATGGTAACACCGTGAATGCCTGGAACAGCATTACAGAAATAAAGGTAAGGACCAGTCAATCTGCAGCGAAAATAGCGGCTGTGGCTCCTGAAAAGGCATCTAATTCGCAATTTAGTATCTACCCTGCACCATTCTCCACCAATGCCAATGTTGCATTTACATTGAAAGATGCAGGTGTAACTGCACTGGCGATATACGATATCAATGGCAAACAGGTAGCGACAATATTCAGAGAAAACCTCTCTGCGGGTAGTTACAACAGGTCATTCTCTGCAAGCCATCTGCCTGCGGGAATGTATGTTGTTAAACTGATCCATAATGGAATTATAACGACGAAAAAGGTTATCAAAAACTAAGCATTGCTCAACAATGAAGAAAGCCGGCTCAGTAAATGGAGCCGGCTTCTTTATGAATTGAATAGTTTATTTAAATACCAGGGACTATTTAGTTTTCTCAGGAAGATCTTTCATCGTCTCATCCAGGAATTCTACTTTTCCTGTATGAATATCATAAACAGCACCTACAATCAGGATCTCTCCTTTTACATATTTTTTATGCAAAATGGGGTCTAAATCCCTGAGTGCATTTACCTGGTCAATTACATTCTGTCTTACAGCATTATTAACAGGATCGCCGGGCATATTGGCTACTTTGGCTACAGCTGGCTTAATGTCATTAATTAACGTAACAATATGACCAGGTACATCTTCTGGCCTTTCTACAGCCGCAGCCACAGCGCCGCATTCTGTATGCCCTAAAACAACTATTAATCTGCTATACAATTTCAACACCGCGTACTCCATGCTTCCATAAGATGCAGCCGATGATACCTGTCCGGCCGTTCTGATAATAAACAAATCTCCCAGACCCTGATCAAAGATCAATTCATTAGGCACCCTGGAATCGGAACAGCTGACGATTGTTGCAAAAGGCTTTTGACCAAACCCTAATTTCTTAATGGTTTGTGCATCCTGCCGTGGCCGGATAGATTTGTTCTCAACGAATCTTTTATTACCCCCCATCAGTTTCTTAATAGCAAGCCGGGGGTCTTTAAAGGCGGTATCTCTGTCTACGATATAATGGTCGGCTTTCCATTTTACGGAATCAATGGTTACCTTTTTTACTGAAGTCTTGGTTTGAGCAGTAGCAATACTTTGTACGCAAAGTATCACCATCATTGATGCGATTAAATTTTTCACTGTTCTTGTTTTATGTTAATATGAAATTGACGCTCTCGGGTACACAAGTGGGTTAAACTGTTCACATTCCAATATCTGCCTCCTTATAACAGGCAATCAGTAGTAAATATAATAATTTTACCAACTCCATTTTATCTTAAAGGAAATTTAACTTTGGAGCAGGACACCTTACGCTAGTTAAATATGATTATATGAACCAGCTTCTTTAAAAATGGACTGCTGCTAAAGCCCATGCCCAAATAAGACCAAAAGCAAAGACTATCACTATCATCTCTATCAGCCAGATGTATAGCGCTTTCTTTTTCACATTCGCCTTCTTCAGGCAAAACCTGATACCGAAATCTATTAATAACGAAATAATTAAGGCAGGCACCATGAGCAGAATTGCATAAACCATATATGCTCTTGCCTCACCACGTTCCCCCCGTTCCATGGCATAAATGCATGCAATAACCCCAAAAAAAATTGCTAGGATGACGCAAGGTGAAAAAATATATGCCCAGTTCTTTTTAGCGGGAGTGTCAGTGTTCACAGGTATTGATTTAAACTAAATATAAAAAAGATTAACAACACTCACTATGCTCGCAGGAAAGCCCTGATGCCTATCACCATCGCCACTATTTCTATCACCCAGATATAAATCACTTTATACTTTATATCCTTTAGAAACAATATCCGTAGAAAGACATCTAATAACAACGCACAAATTGCGATAGGAAACAACAGCAAAAGTACATACAATTGATTCCCTGCGTCATCATCTACTGCTGCCAGGATAAGCAGACAAATAAGCATCATTACAGCGATGATGGCCAGGATTCTGCTGGGGGTGAAAGTAAGCGCCTGCTTTTCCAAAGCAGTAAGATCTAATTTCATAGGTTTTAAATTATATACTTCTCTAATGATACAAAAATATTAACGCTATAGCCATCAATATTAGTTCAGTTGTCCAGATATACATCACTTTCTCTTTCGCATCTTTCAGCTTTTGCTTTTTAATTCACTGATACTAGCGGCTATTCTTTCCAGCGTGTCTTCATGCCATCCTTCTCCATTAAAAACAGCTACGATCAGCTGTTTCTCATGGAAGAGTCGCAACACTTTCCTTTTCATGCCTTTCATGCTCAATTCATCCTTGTACGATGCACGGAGATCGGAGACAGGAATTGTGATACGTTTATGAAGACGCCCCCATTTATTTAGAACAAGTACACATTCTCCGCTAACCGTGTCAAGGACAACAGATGTTAAAGTTTTCTTTGCTAATCCCGGAAGAATCACAACAAGTAACACTGGCAAAACCAGCATCCCAAAATGGAATTTATTTCCCATTGCCCAAACCCCAAGTGCAAATATCAATATCGTTACAGCTATTGTTAATGGATTTAAGAATAGTCCACTTCTTTTCTCGAAGGCTATTAAATTTTCATTTTCCATCAGGTATCTAGTTCTTTTATAAAATCTGTAATCACTTTTGCGTTTACCTGGATACATTTCGCGGCTCTGCCTGCGTATTTGCCGCTGGTTTCCTGCTCCCTTTTTTGAGGTGGTAACTTTGAAGCTGTTGTCTGGTTTTAGTGATCGTAATCCCATCCACAGGTTTCAGATTAATTTCAAGATACTACAATCAACAACATATCACATATTTTTTATTCAAAATATCGTAACTTCCCATACCCAAATTATTCACCTATAATCCTACACCCATGGCAACTAAAGAATCCTTCTCTCTCAATGGCGAACATCTGCTGAAAAAAGTAAAAGAACTCATTGCAGAGGGTAATGTAAGAAAGATCACTATTACGGATAAATCAGGCAAGGAACTGATGTCATTCCCATTGACGATAGGCTTGGTGGGCGTATTGTTAGCACCAGTACTGGCTGCTGTTGGCGCATTGGCAGCGTTGGTGGGGGAATGTACAATTACAGTAGAAAGAGAAGAGGAAGAAACGCCAAAACAGGAGTGATCACTCACTCTCCAGCATCTTCCGGATCATCTGTTGTGCTTTCTTTCGTGCCTGTCTGCGTATTTCAGATTTATGCTGTGCTGCAAATCTGTTCTTATCCGATCCGAAATAGATTTCCCCTTCGGAGATGTAAGACCCTTGCTTTATCATCACACCATTTTTATGACAGGTATCATAACCACAGGAATGTTTGGAATAAACCCCAAAGTTCCTGTGTCCGAAACGCTTTTCCGTAATTGTTTTTTGTTGATATCTGCGGATATCCTCCCAAAGTTTCTTTGTCTCTACCCTGGTCAGCTCCTGCCCCAGTGTCGATACCTCCACATACGTCTGCGGATCTTTTATCTGTAGAAAATCAAATGATTTCTTAAAGGTCTGATGAGCATAGTCCCTCACTGCGAGCTTGTCTTCTATCGTCAATTTTTCATTCTCTACAATTGATCTGTATAGTCCCAGTGTGTTGAAATCAGTATATTTCTTATGATTATCAATGAAGAAAAGATATTCTTTCAGGGTTAGGGTCTTAAACTGTCTTCCAATTTTCATATCACAAATATATCACAATAAAACATCCGGCAGTCTCTCGACTGCCGGATTATATTCAGAGTTTCAGGTTTACCTTATTACCTGTCTTCGCCGCCTGATAGATGGCATCCATGACCTTCAGGTCTTTCACCGCTTCCTCACCATTCACAGGCACCACAGGTTGTTTGCCATTGAGAATAATATCAGACATCTCCTCCATCTGTAACGTCTGATGCACCACAACAGGTTGATTCAGATCCCCCTTATGCGTACGCCCTTTGATAGGCCCGTAACCGGTAGACGGCTGCATCTCTGCAAATCCTTTCTCACCATTTAAGAAGAATTTATCCAGGTTATTCATGCTGTAGGTAGACAGGCAGGATGCAGTAACACCGCTGGGGAAGCCCAGCTGGAACTGGATAGTTTCATCTACGCCCGGTTTGAACTTCTCATGATCGGTCTTGGTTTCCTGTGCGGTCACCCAGACAGGATCCTCTCCCACCATATAACGTGCCCCGTTCACCGCATAAATACCGATATCCATCAGGGAGCCACCACCGGCCAGTTGTTTGTTCAACCGCCACTGTGTAGGATCACCTATCTTAAAGCCACACAATCCCTGGAAGAAAAGCACCTTTCCAAACTCACCCGCATTCCGCATACGGATCACTTCCAGCGTATGTGGCTCGAAGTGCATACGATAACCTACCAGCAGTTTCACCTTTGCATTACGACAGGCATCCACCATTTCCTGCCCTTCTTTTGCATTGACAGCCATGGGCTTCTCGCAGATCACATGTTTACCTGCCTTAGCCACCCGGATCACCTGGTCATGATGCAGGGCATTCGGCGTGATCACATATACCGCATCAATGTCAGGGTTGTCTTTGATCTTATCAAAGTTCTCGTAGTTGTAACAGTTCTTCTCCGGAATATTATATTTCCCCTGCCAGTCTTTGATCTTGGAAGGCGTACCACTGATAACACCCACCAACTTAGCTTTCTTACAGGACTGCATGGCTTCTGCCACCCGGGTGCCATAGCCGCCCAGGCCCATAATAGCTACCCGTAATACAGGACCATCATAAGGCTGTTCGTAGAGGTCAGATTTAGCAGCTATACCCAGACGGGGCAAAACGGTCAGTGCTAATGCGGAGACAGTAAAATTTTGTAAAAAGTGTCTTCTGGAATTCTTCATAACAAGGGTTTTATACAACAATTAGAGCGTACTGGTAAGATATTCATAAAAACGGGCTTCTGCAACCCGTTCGTGTAAAAGTGACACCACAACTTTCATACCTTGTCCGCCGGCTAAAAGCGAACACCACTATATCAAAACCGGACACTTTAAAAAAATATAGCCCTTTAAGTCACTCATTACCAATAGAATTCAAATTGGCATTCTCTTGGCGCCGGCACTGTCGTATATTTCCGTATTGCCACCAACCTAAATACAATGTAATGTTCAGGTATTATTACAAGATCGCTATACGTAACCTTTGGAGGAATAAAGGCTTTTCTGCCATTACGATCTTTGGTTTAGCCATCGGACTGGCCACCTGTTTATTAATCACCTTATTTGTAACGGATGAGTTGAGGTATGAGTACTTCAACAATAAGGCCGACCGCATTTACCGTATCAATGCGGACTTCCTTGTGAATGGCAGCGCATTTAAGGAAAGGAACACACCTGCCATGTTTGGGCCTATGTTGCAGCAGGACTATCCGCAGATTGAAAAATATGTACGCTTTCTTCAGCAGGACCATATACTGGTAAAAAAGGGAGAAGAAACCCTGTTGGAGAGCAATGTCTGCTTTGCTGATTCCACTGTCTTCGACATCTTTAGCCTGCACATGATCGCCGGCAATCCGGCAACCGCCTTGCGTAATCCTTTCTCAATGGTCATTTCCGAAAGGATGGCGAAGAAATACTTCAACAGTATAGACGTTGTCGGCAAAACATTACACACCGATAATATCAACCAATATACCGTGACCGGAGTGATCAGGGATGTACCATCACAATCCCACCTGCACTTTGATTTCGTCAGGGCGATGTCACAAATGGAAATGAGCAGGGAAACACAATGGATGGCCGACAATTTCGTAACATATGTGCAGTTACGCCCCGGTACCACACAGGCACAACTGGACGGATACCTGCAGCAGGCCACTAAAAAATACGTGGAGAATGACCTACGGAAAATGACAGGGAGTGACCTTGCAGACCTCGAAAAAAAGGGAGGGCATTTCAGGTATCAATCCATCCCGCTGAAAAAGATCCATCTCTACTCCGATCTGACCAATGAAGCGGAGCCTTCGGGGAACATACAATACATCTACATTTTCATCATTACCGCCATTATCATTCTGCTGATTGCCTGTGTGAACTTTATGAACCTGTCTACCGCCCGCTCCGCAGGGAGGGCCAAGGAAGTAGGGTTACGTAAGGTAATGGGATCGCAAAAAAGCAGCCTGATAATACAGTTCCTGGCTGAATCTGTCCTCACCAGCTGCTGTGCCATGATCATTGCCATCGTCCTGACGGCACTAATGCTGCCTTATCTGAATGACCTTTCAGGAAAATCGCTCAGCATTACTGTTGCATCACTTACCTGGATACTTCCTTTATTATTGCTGATAGTGGTCATCGTCGGACTGATGGCTGGCAGTTACCCTGCCTTCTTCCTTTCTTCCTTTGAACCGGTGAAGGTGCTGAAAGGTAAACTCTCCAGCGGTTTTAAAGGCAGCTGGCTCAGGAACAGCCTGGTTATTTTCCAGTTTGCTGCCGCTATCCTGCTTGTCGTAGGAACACTGGTTATCTACAATCAGCTGAAATATATACACAATAAACAATTGGGATATAACCGGCAACAGGTGCTGGTCGTAGAAAATACACAGGCGCTCTGGATATTTGCCAAAGGGTTCAAAGAGGACGTATTAAAGATCCCGGGAGTAACGGCAGGTACGATGACAAATACATTGCCTACCGAGATTAACATGGACACAAATATCTATTCCAAAGATGCTGCCCGAAGTCCCGGACAGGTGGTGGGTATCCCCGAATGGTATGTGGACGCCGACTATATTCCCGCATTGGGCATGCAGATGGCGAAGGGTAGGAATTTCTCTCCTGATATGCCTACTGATACCGGTTCAGCGCTTATCATCAATGAAACAGCCGCACGGCTGCTGGGATTTACGGATATCACAGACAAATATCTCTACCGCGGCGAGCAGAAAATGAAGATCATCGGAATAGTAAAAGATTTTAATTCAGGTTCTTTACGCACCAAGATTGCGCCAGCTGTATTTACCTTAGGAGACTATACTGGCAAAATGGCTTTCCGTATTAATACAAAAAATATCCAGCAGATCATCAATAAGATCGGTGAGTTATATCATGCAAGGCCCGCCATGCAGGGACAACCCTTCAGGTATGCCTTCATGGACGATAGTTTTAACAAATTGTACCAGGCAGAAGAACGTACGGGTAAGATCTTTATCTCCTTCGCCGTATTGGCGATCCTGATCGCATCCCTGGGTGTATTTGGCCTTATTACCTATGCGGCAGAACAGCGTACCAAAGAGATCGGCATCCGCAAGGTATTAGGCGCATCCGTATCAGGTATTGTTGCTATGTTATCGGCCAATTTCCTGAAGCTGATCGCACTGGCAGCAGTGATTGCCACTCCGCTGGCCTGGCTGCTCATGAATAAGTGGCTGCAAAACTTCGCCTATCGTATCAATATCAGCTGGACATTATTTGCAGTATCCATTATCCTGATGGGGATCATTACCATGGTAACCGTCAGTTTCAAAGCCATTAAGGCGGCTTTGGTCAATCCTGTAAAAAGTCTAAGATCTGAATGATCATTAAAAAAGGGCCGTCCGTCATAGTAGACGGACAGCCCTTATCCTCATATAATCAGTGCTCAATTCTGTAAGGTCCACTGACTGCTTTCAAAGTAAGCCGGTACGTTTGTACACTGTGCTGATCCGCTCTGATTTTCCAGGTTCAGATAAGTACTCTGCCATTCATTCTTCAAACGGGTATAACCGTTATAGCTTTCCAATACCCAGTAACTGCTGTAAAAAGTATTGGGCACGTCTGTACTTTCCACGTAGCTATACAGGTGCTCAATGTTCAGGTAATGCCCTGTTGCAACGTTTTTAAACCGGATATGTCCGTTCACCTGCTCCTGTACCCACCTGTATTGATTACCGCTGTTATTGCCATTATATTTCACCTGTCCGTTCTCTTCGTACAGGTAAGTATTTAACCACTTGTTTTTGATCAATACACCAGTACCTGTAGGAGGATTAGTGCCACCACCGATGCTGTTTAACAGGCTTTCCGCATTGGCCACCTGCAGGTTGGCGAGGTAAGAGAACACCTGGTTCAGCTGCTGCTGTATGGTCCCGTTACCTGCATACTGTTTTCTGAATCCATATAAACGGGCAATCAGTTCCAACTCATGCTGTCCATAGGGAACGCCTAATTTCTGCTGCATAGTGGTCAGGAAGGAGTAACCAAATTCCTCGGTCGGCTCGATGATCGTGCCTTCACCATAGTCATTCCAGGTAGCGAACTGAATGATCTTTACGCTGGAGTTCAGTGCTTTATCCAGCATAGTAGAAAAAGTAGCAGTGCCATTAAATGGAATCTCCCAGGTAGGACCATCAGCGCCACCAGCTGCATAGAAAGATTTGAAACCAGGATAAACCACACCTATAGACAACGGGAAATTAGCCGCCTGTGTATAGTAGCGATCTACCACGCCCGGATGCTCCTGGTATATCCATGGGAATTCACCACCGGCATTGTTGGTGCCTACTTCATTGGTAAAGCCAAACAGCGGAATGATTTTCGGACGCGGATTAATACCATTCAGGATGGTATTCCACTCAGAAGGCTGATGGAAAGTGATAGGACCAAAGTTCAGCACAACAGGCTCGTTAGCAGCATTCCGCAGATAGTTTCCCTGGTTGAAGTAGTTGTTCTGCATATATACAAAATCGCCGTTGGCGCTGGAAGCCATCCCAGGGTCCCAGTTGCGGTCTTCATGTACAATAGAGAATTGTAGTCCTACCGCATTCAACTTGTTGATCAATGCATTGGAATTGCTTAGATTATCAGGATAATCATACCGCTGCCTGGTGCCTGGCCAGTCAATAAACACGCCATCTGCACCAGCATACTTCATCAACAGCAGTTGATACTCGATGATATCCGGATCACCGGAAGCGTAAGGTCCTGTTTTAGGATAGAAATAGGCAGCGATCTGTCTCTTACCATTCACGATGATGTCCGGGTTCTGGGTATTCATTTTCCAGTGATAGCCCCAGGCGCCCCTGGATGCCGGTGTCTCGAACCAGGGCATCCAATGGATAAAGATCTTTTTACTGGTGGATTTACTAACCGCTACCGCAGCCCTGGTATTCAGATCAGCAGATAAATGTTCTTGCGGCTCGAGCGACGATTTGTTACACGCAAACAGGAAGAGGGCACAACAGGCCCATAATAGAGTTCTCATTTTGAGGGAGATTTGATGAATAATAAATGATTAAATGAATAAACGGTTCTTTTGAGAATGACGATATGGCTTTTCCGCGCCGAAAATAGTCACACACAGTTAACCGGCATAATAATATACCGGAAATATAGAAGAAACAGGAAACATCAGGACACAAACACCATGACAATCAAACCATTCGTATAAGGTTACTATTCTAAAAAATATAGACGTTCTGCTATAAAAATGAGAGGGAACTACCCGTTGGTATATGTGTAGTTTTGATAGATGGGAATTTTGTCTGCAACCATTTCGCCATAAATTCAGATCCCGGCTCCTCACTTACGATATGTCCCAGTACGATCAACGACAATTGTTTACCAGCCGACCGGGCATCACGTACATATTCAGCGGTCTCCCATTCCGATATCTCACCACATACCAATACGTCAGGTTGCGTATTACTGATACTTTGTATCTGGTTCTTACCGCCATAAGCACCGGGCAACAGCAGCACTTTCTTACATTGTTGCTCCGGATCACCCACATAACGTACAGCCTCAATATTCAGTTTCTGTTTCAGATCGCCGATCAGCGCCTTTAAGGTCATGGGCGTTGCCAGATTATAAATAACGTGACTACTATCCTCATACTGCTGCCATCCCAGTTGGTCCACCAGGCCCTTACGCACACCATCAGGTCTTACACCATGTATGTAGTCATGGTTACGCCATACAACAATATTATGTTTCTTCAGCAGATCGGCCTTATAACGGTATACATCATCTTTCTCCAACCAGCCTGTTTCATCCGTATGATTATAGAACGTAGGCTCATGCGCGATAATAAAATTGGCATTCAGTGCAATCGCCTTCCTGATCACCTCCACAGTAGCAAACATAGTGGTTACAATGCCGGTTACCACAACATCTCTACTCCCCGACTTCAGGGTATCAACAGTATTAGGAAAAGGAGCCCCTGGCGCCTCTTTAATGAACATATCCATGATCTGTCCCACAGTAACCCCAGTATCCACAGCCCCCACAGCCCCCACAGCCCCCACAGTACCCCACTCCTGCATCGGTATAAAACCTGCGGCAAAACCGCCCAGGGGAGATGCAAGCGCCACAGCAGATCCTGCAGCTGTAGTTATCTGTGCAATAAATTTCCTTCTATTGATGGAGATGTTGTTATAGTTCTGACGTGGCATAATGACTGATTAACAGGGCTGATTATAAGATTGATTACATGACTGATTAACGCAATAAATATACTGTTTTTCAGGAAGATCTTTTTACATCAGCACCAATTAAAGTAGCGCTCCAACAGTAGCAGCGAAAGCGAAAGTAGCAAGCGGTTTCAGATGGGAATGGCGGGCCTTCGGCTCTCCGGTGGCACGACCGGTGCTGCCCAATAGATATCCAACCGCGCTATTCGATTGACAACGTTCAATCGACATCCAGAGAGGCGCCGACCGCCATCCCATACTGAAACCGAAGCTACTTAGCGTATACAAGAGGTCAAAAGATTACACCATCAATATCTCAATGATAGCACCCGCGTCGCAATATCCCCACCCGTCTGCGCCCCTATCTGGCTATCAAACTGATAATGAATACCACCATAAATCCTCGAAATAGACGCCTCATCCACCATCTGCTGAAAACCATTGAAAGACCGCGGCGCAAATCCTTCCGCCACTTTCTGATTATCAGTAAACGCAAACCCGTTACCAAAATAATCCGCCAGGATACTACCTGCCGCACCTGTAAACGTAGCATGCCCTGAAGTATAAGAAGGGAACGGAGGCGTACCGATCAGCGAAGTCCAGCCAGCAGCGATATACGTCTGTATATAGGTGACAGGTCGCAACAGATTGTATTTGTACTTATACTTCCAGCACACAATAGCCGCATCATTCTCGCCAATGCCAACTTGTGCGAAAAGCTTCGCCGCCTCTGTCAAACTAAGCCCGTTGTCAGCAATCAACTGGGAAGTGATCGCCAGCATATGTCCCGGTGGCGTGAAAGTACCGCCACCATCAGCCCAATAACGGGCAATAAGGTTCTCTTCAGGTGTCAGGGTATTCACCTTGTTATACACGAAATAAGCGGCCTTATAGAACGCAGAAGCCGTATCCGTGGAGAAAGCAGGATGGGCAATCCCTGCAGTCTCTGGTTGACGTGGCCGCACCATCAGGCGGTTATTGCCCCAATAAGGCAGCATGGCACGCTGGAAGGCAGGCGGCGTAGGCACCCAGAAAGCAGGACCTACCGGCGGTACGTAATCGGTAGGGAAGTTATTCAGATAACCGTCTTTGCCACCATCGGTAGTGGACCAGCTATAAATAGCCGCCGCCACCTGTTTACCAAAATTAACAGAGCGGCTGATTTCATCGGCGCCACAGCTACCAGATGCTGACGCCTTATTGGTACTGTCAAGCGTAGCGATCAGCGCAAGATTGGCAGCGCTGGCGTTAGGATACAGACTTTTGATGATGTCTGCCATGGCGCTGTTGGCAACCAGCTGCCAGTTATATCTTTTTCCCCATTCAGGGCGGGGTACATTGCTCAGTCCATCGAGCTGACCGCTGAGGGAATGACCATATCTGTCACTCCATATCACGGCTTCATGCAGCGCAACGCCTGTATAGGCAAGCGCCCTGGCAGCCACCGGCGGACTGAATCCCGGTGTCTCCTTAATGAGTTTAAATTCAAGCGCATACCATGAAACAGGTATGGCAGCAGCTGCATTACTTTGGGGAGTTAACTCGGCAGCAGCAATTGTGGGTTTGGGGGGTGCCTGGTCTTCCTTGCTACAAGCGGCTATAACAAGGATCATAAAGAGATAGATGCACCACGAACGTACGGAGTAAATGGTCATAATATTGAGTTTAAGAGGAAGTAATATAAACATGACCGGTAGCAATACTTCCGCAGTCAATTTACATGAAAAGTTGCCAAAATATCCCCCATTTTGTATAGGTCTTTCAGGAAAAGCATGTATCTTCGGTACCATTGTTTTTTACCTCAATCACCCCGAAATACGCATGTTAAAGCATCTCAATAAACCCACAACTCCAAATTGTTTAACCAAATCACCCTTCCAACATTTATGGAACTTAAACTCATCAGGATCAACAGCCAGGGTCCTCTCGTAACAAGCTGGCAATTCTTTTTAATCGGTCAGCATTTGTACGCCGGCGTTGCTGATGGCATTTTCTCAAGAGATGTGCTGAATGCAACTATTGAATTCCAGCGCAGGAATAATCTCCAGCCCGATGGTATTGTAGGCAACAAAACATATGGTGTTGCCATGCAATTCGGATTTGATGGCACCATTGACGACCGGACCGATAAATCGGGCGCAGATTATCCCAAACCACCCTCCTTTCAGCCATTGGTTTCGAACGAAGAAAGGGCGAAAGTATTCGGCAAGTTCTCGTATGTATCCCAACCTGTTGCCGGCAACCCGGAAAATATCAGGGTGACTGATAACTGGGTAGGCGAAAATATTGTAACAGCTACTGTTCCACAGCTGGTCAACATCAAAGGATCTGACAGAGTACAGTTCCATAAAATAGCGGCCAGCCAGCTTGTTAAACTGTGGGCTGACTGGGAAAAAGCAGGCTTGTTACCATTGGTGCTGACCTGGGGCGGATCTTATGTACCGAGGTTTATCAGAGGTAGTCGCACTACCTTAAGTAATCATTCATTTGGTTCCGCATTCGACATCAATGTAGCATGGAATCCGCTTGGTGCAATACCTGCATTGGTAGGTCAGAAAGGATCGGTGAGAGAGCTTGTGCAGATCGCCAATCTGAATGGTTTTTACTGGGGAGGACATTTCTCCCGTAAAGATGGAATGCACTTTGAAGTAGCACAGATAAAATAGCGTAAACATGCCGGGCCGTTTCCTTGAATGGTCCGGCATTTATACCATGCTATGGCAAATTTCAGTTATCCCCTATAGACAAATTCTATTATAGAGATTTTCGATTTATCCGGCCCGCAGATTGTAGTTACTTTTATACCAAAAGTAAACAGATGGCACCAGAGGTATATCAGTCAAAGTTCAACCGCAGACAGGAGATCGTAAATGGAATTATTCATGGTGCAGGCATATTGTTTGGCATCAGTGCACTGCCGATGCTGACAGGTATCGCAGCAACACATAACAATACTGCGGGCATTGTAGGTGCCGCTATCTACAGCTTTTGTTTCCTGCTGTTATTTACCTGCTCGACAATATATCACATCTCTCTCGAACCAGCTATCAAGCGATTATTTCTGATACTCGATCACATCAGTATTTACTTCCTGATAGCAGGAACATATACCCCTTTCCTGTTGGTATATATGAACAATGCTTTTGGTATCACACTGCTGTCAGTATTGTGGGGACTGACAATAGTAGGCATCCTTTTCAAAACATGGTTCGCGGGAAGATATGATATCATATCCACTATCATTTATCTACTGATGGGCTGGATACTGGTGGTGGGCGGACGCAGGTTCTTTACTGAATTACCCTTATCTGTACTGATACTGCTTTGTATTGGAGGCGTCCTGTATACCTTCGGCGTTTATTTTTATATCAGGGACAGGCGCACCTTTGCACATGCAGTATGGCACTCCTGTGTACTTGCCGCAGCTATCTGTCACTTCGTAGCCATCCTGTTATCGATGTAGCTCATCCGTATCCTGCTGCAAACTGATTTTGTCCGCAAATGAGGGTTAGTATTTCCGTAAATGAGGTGGTAGTTTACTGTCCTCATACGAAATTAGATACTAATAAAATTTATGCCTCAAACTTTTGCTCCCCCCGATGCGAACACATAATCATTAAGTACTATGCAGATGGAATACAACAGGATCGCAGACATCAAGCGGTTACAATTTATCGTAGACAGTTTGACAAAACACCTCCCTACCGGCTCCGTTGTACTTGACGTGGGTTGTGGTAATGGTATTATTGCCCGTCATCTCGGTGGCGAAGGGTTCAATGTGTATGGCATTGACGTCAGCGCCAAAGCAATAGAAAAAGCAAGAGCACTTACAGATATGCCTAATGTCAATTTTGATGTGATCAGTGCGGAACAACTCGTAGCTGATGGCAGGAAGTATCATGCTATCATTTGCAGTGAGGTACTGGAACATCTTAATCAACCAGAAAAGCTGCTGAATGTATTGTATCAGTCGCTTGCTGATGATGGTGTACTGATCGTTACTGTACCTAATGGCATGGGGCCCAGGGAAGTACTGATCACAAAGCCTGTCATTGCCCTGCAAAAGAAAGATAACTGGGTATGGCGCACCGTACTGAAAATAAAATCCATGCTTGGTTATAAAGGCACTACTGTTCAATCAGATGCAGATGATCTGACACATGTACAGTTCTTCAGCAAGCATTCGCTTGAAAGATTAGCCAGCAAAACACGGTTTAAGATCATCCGTTTCGGAAAAACGAACTTTATTGACGATGTTTTTCCATTTTCTTTCTTCACTAAAAAGATCAAGATTCTGCAGAAGTGGGATGGCGCAATTGCAGAAGTCCTTCCTTATCAACTGACTGGAAGTTTTGTAACAGTATGGGAAAAGAACCCATAAAAAAAATAGGTTATTTTATTGCTGAAAAACCCCGATTTATGGCCTGATCAAGCTGTATTGTCATGGTATTTACGTAGCTTTGTATTACCTATAGCCGTAATATAATCTATGAAAACCTTCAGTGTACTATTCAACATACTGAAAACCACGACCGTATCCTTATTGATCATGCTCCCAATCACAGCCAGGTCACAAACGATACCTATTTATCTCGAAAATCCATCCTTTGAAGGACAGCCAACAATGAATGGAATTCCTGCCCCATGGTACCAGCGATCGGTCAATCTGATCGCATATACTTTACCACTTGGCAGCACGAACGAGATTCCTCCATCAGATGGAAAAACATATGCAGCCTTACTCGCTGCATCTGAAAACAATACATCTGCAGGACATGCCGTGTGGACATCCATCGGACAAAAGTTATCAAACCAGATCGAAGCAGGAAAGGCATACCTGATCTCTTTTGATATGGCCTTGATGCCGGAAGAAGACCGCAGTGATAATACCGCTGCTACATCTACTGCATTAACCATCCTGGGAAGCACTTCCGAAACAGATATAGGAGAAAGGATCTGGTACTCGGATATCTATTACGAAAGAAAATGGAACCGGTTCACAGCAGTGTTAAAACCTAAGAAGAATTACACCCACCTTCGTTTTGAACCCTACGTTACAGACTACGATGATACTTGTTATGTAGTCACCTTTCTCGACAATATTTCGATGATCGAAGAAACGCTCAACTTTGATGTGAGTGCAGAAAATACATGCTATGGTGAAAATGATGGTAAGGTAACTGTTACCATGCATAGCCTGGATAAAGATACCTACAGCTTCCGCTGGGAACCGGGTGGTTATACAACGCCTGAAGTAGCTCATCTTCCTGCAGGCAAATACACGGTTACCGTAACAAGCAACAATAAGGGTAATTCACGATCGGAAAGCATCCAGGTAAAACAATGGGATATCAAGATCGATCCCACAGTAACAGGCATCAGTTGTTCTGGTGAATCAGATGCCAGCATCTATGTAAATGCGAGCGGAAGTTTAAGTCCCTATAAATATGCACTCGTAAACCAGTCGCCCGACCAGGATACACCCGGCTTCTATGAACTTGCAGCCAACTATTATACGCTGAAGGTAACAGACAGCATGGGCTGTTACAAAATGCAGGGGATCAACATCGTCAATCCGGGTCTTCTACAGATGAAAGATGCGATAGCCAAACCAGTATCCTGCAGCAGTGTAAGAGACGGTCAGCTTGTCTTCACACCTGCCGGAGGCACACCGCCTTATCAGTACAGGCTTGCAGATACTTTCCAGCTGGAGAACAGGTTCCGTCACCTGGATGCAGGCAACTATCACTACACTGTCGTAGATAGTCATAACTGCTCATTGGAAGGAAATGCAACGATAGAAAAAGAGTGGAGGGATTGTGCCGTATATATGCCTACTGCATTCAGTCCTAACGGAGACGGCAAAAACGACGTTTTTAAGGCGAAGCTGCAGGATGATATCACTGACTTCAGATTGTCTGTTTACGGCCGCTGGGGACAGCTTATTTTTGAAACTACAGACCCTGAGACAGGATGGGATGGAAAGCAGAAAGGTCTGGATCTGCCACCAGGTACCTATATATGGGTAGCCATCTATACCGACAGTAAAAAACAGGCGATGCGGCAGCAGGGTACCATTACCATGTTCAGATAAAATAAACCGATAATGCTCCGGATTGCAGTGAAATAGCGTAACTTGATAAGAGTTAATCTCTTAGCAATGGAACTGGTAGTATTCGCAGCACTTCATTTTGAGCTAAATGCCCCGTCTGCCGGAGAGTCGGCGGCGGGTAGCCCCCCTTTACAGATATTGCTTGACCTCATCAGATCCCAACAGGGTATAGGGCTGCAACCCTTACAGATCCACGCAGGTAGTTCTTCTCCCCCACAAATGCCAAAGATAGCCATCACCCCCAGTATGATGCGCTATCTCGATCACCTTTCAGGTACGATGCATGAAAACGGCACAAACGGCTATGAGCTGGGTAATATCAGGGTAGAACTGCTAACGGAATACCAGGAAAAGCAGACGCTCCAGGAACCTACAGACACCGCCCTGTCAACGACCATGATGCTCATCCGGAACGAAGTCATGCTCAACCCCAATATTCACGAACATAGCCTGCGGGTACTTGCTAAAAAACACTTCATTAACGAAAAAACGCTGAGCAGGGCATTTACAAAAGCATTCGGGGTAAAGATCAGTGATTTTATATTGGAACAGGTGATGCAGCGGGCCAGGTACCTGCTGGAAAATACACAAAAGACTGTAGCAGATATAGCAGAAGAATTAGGATATAGTAACGATTATAATTTCTCACGTACGTTCAAAAATATGTACGGTATTTACCCCACAGAACTCCGGAAAAAAGATACCACCCCGAAAAGGTCTACATACTAAACTCCTCGTAGAAAGCCTGTTTGGTAACAGGATCGTACCACAGGAACTGCCAGAATTCATCTTCCTCTCCCGCGCTGTAAGGGATGAGTCGATCTATGATGTCCTGTTTCCACCAGCCAAATTTTCCGGGGAAGGAAATAGCATGCATACTGTCTTCTGTTGACAATTGCAGCCCGTTCTTTTCAATGATTTTGTCGATCGTCGACTGATCACAACTAAAAGACATCAGTACCGAATAATCAATCGCCATGAAGTCTCCGTAGGTATAAAGATCTTTCACATCACTTGTCAGTTCGATCTGCAGATGTTCCTTAAAACGGTTCTGATTATCCTTTGTATCAGCTATGTCAGCATTATACTTGGGGAACACTCTTTCTGTCGGATCTGTTACTACTTCCTTAGATTTGCCGAATACTCTATGTCCTTTACCTCTGATCTTTCCGCAGGAAAGAACGGTCATTGAGAATGACAAAAAGAATAACGTCAACAATAACCTTCCTGAATGCTGTTTCATATGACAATTTGAAAGGGATATACAAATATCGTTGCAGCTGCTGCAACCCGCCTGCTTCATTCGTTGGCACAAACACTATCATAGGCATCTCTCAAGAGATAAAATCCCCCGCTTTAACAGTACAAATATACATATGAAAATTTAGAATATCATCAATATCCCTATAGTTTACAAGATTTTAACCTGGCGCTGATGGCTTCCGGGCTAAGATCTGGTACTCAGTTATTAAATTATGGTATCATATTTGTACTTTTACCACCACAAAGCATTATTTCATGTTCGTAAGACCGATACTCATACTGTCGCTGCTATTTTCCTCTTTCATTTGCTGTACTATAAGTGGGTGTACTTATCGTGTTGCACCACCACCTCCTCACGGAAATCCTCATGGTTTACCACCAGGACAAGCGAAAAAGCTAACAGGATCCAAATCGGCCAGGCCTTATGCACCAGGTCAACAAAAGAAACAAAACTGGTAAGTTATTTTTTCCTGGTGATCATATCATAAACAAGTCCTGCAGCAACCGCATAAACTGCATGGTGTAGTATATCAATGCCATCCGCCCACACATGCGTCTGCCTTAATTACGAGTGCTGGTATAATCCGAACACATTACCCGCAGGGTCACTGAACTTTGCTGTTATCTCTCTGGCTTCATCATTCATATTTTCTACGATCTTTCCCCCGTTTGCAGTGATCAGTTGCAGCGTAGCGCGCATATCAGATACCATCAGGTGAATGCTAAGACCTTTATCGCTATGTGGTTCACGTCCGCTTACAAAAGTACCGCTCACTTCTTCCACCGCATCATCAAACGCATTTGAACCGTCTCCACGTGTCCTGATCTTCCAGCCAAATATTTTTTCGTAGAAAGCTGCTGATGCTTTCACATCTCTCGCAGGAATTTCGAGATAACATATCTTGCCGTTTCCGTAAGTAGGATGTTCCATATTTTTGTGGATTTATTAGTTGCAGATGGGGTATATCCTTTCACTAAAGTAGCATTGTTTCAAATCATTTTCTTAATTTATCGCCTATGGAACAACATAAAGATCATGAGCATGCGCACGATCATGGAGGTATTTTCGGTCACAATACGGAGCTGATCTTTAGCATTATATGCGGTATTTGCCTGGGCATAGGCTTCGGGCTTCAGTTTATAAAGACGCTACCATCGGGTATACCCCTGGTGTTTTATATAGGGTCCTATTTCTTCGGAGGTTTTTTTACTGCTAAAGAAGCAGTTACAGCGATCAGTAAGGGTGAATTTGAAATTGACTTCCTGATGCTCGTAGCGGCTGCCGGAGCGGCCATACTCGGCGACTGGGCAGAGGGCGCCTTACTATTATCCTTGTTCAGTCTTGGGCATGCACTGGAACATTATGCCATGGGCAAGGCAAAAAAATCTATTGCCGCACTGGCGGAATTAACGCCTAAAACGGCGCTGTTAAAGTCGGGCGAAGAAGTGGATGTGGAAACCCTGAAAACAGGCGATATCATCGTTATAAAACCTGATACGAAGATTCCTGCGGATGGTATCATCGTAGCAGGTAGCAGCAGCGTCAATCAGGCGCCAATTACGGGAGAAAGTATACCTGCAGAGAAACAGGCGGTCGCCGATTCCGAGGTTAACATTGACAAGGCCGATCAACTGGAAGCGAAATACAGGGTCTTCGCGGGTACCATCAATGGTAATGGTTCGCTGGAAGTAAAGGTTTCCCGCTTATCTTCCGGTTCTACTATCGCCCGGCTGATAAAACTGGTGAATGAAGCGCAGTCGGGAAAGTCTCCCTCCCAACGGTTTACAGACAAGGTACAACGATATTATGTACCAGCAGTATTGATCCTGGTGACTTCATTATGCTTTGCCTTTCTCGTAATAGACGAGCCTTTCAGTAAGAGCTTTTACCGTGCAATGTCAGTACTGGTAGCAGCCAGCCCCTGTGCGTTGGCGATAGCAACTCCCAGCGCTGTATTAAGCGGTGTAGCCAGGGCAGCCAGATCTGGTGTGTTGATCAAAGGAGGAAGACCCTTGGAAGATCTGGGTACGCTGACGGCATTAGCCTTCGATAAAACAGGCACACTCACAGAAGGCAAACCGAAACTCACCAATATCATTTCCCTGAACGGCACCAGTGAAGAAGAGCTGCTGCAACTAACGGTGGCGGTAGAATCCCTGAGTGATCATCCCCTGGGTAAAGCGATCGTAAAAGACGGGAAAACAAAACTGGGAAATGCCTCACTTCCGCCTGTCAGCGACCTCAAATCCGTGGCAGGAAAGGGTATCAGCGCCCGGACTGGCAATGACACCATCGTGATCGGCAATCCCGCCTTATTTGAAAAAGAGCAACTACCACAGGAGTTGTCAGAAAAAGTAGCTGCACAGCAAGAAAGCGGGAACACCACGATGATCGTCAAAAAGAACAATGACTACATCGGCCTTATCTCAGTGATGGACCCCCCAAGGGAAGAAGCGAGACAGGTATTGCAGGAACTTCGTAGTGCGGGCATCCGGAGAATGATCATGCTGACCGGTGATAACCAGCGGGTGGCTGATGCGGTGGCGCGGCAGACGGGACTGACAGAAGCCTGGGGCGACCTGTTACCTGAAGAGAAAGTGGATGCCATCAAAAAGTTAAAACAGGACGAAAATAAGGTGGCCATGATAGGCGATGGGGTCAACGATGCCCCAGCCATGGCAAACAGCACCGTTGGCATTGCAATGGGCGCTGCGGGCAGTGATGTAGCCCTTGAAACAGCCGATATCGCATTGATGGGAGACAAGCTGTCCCTCCTGCCTTTTGCTATCCGCTTAAGCAGGCAGGCGAAAAACATCATCCGCCAGAACCTTGTATTCAGTATGGGGATGGTGGTGATACTGATCCCGCTTACCATATCGGGCATCGCTTCTATCGGTCCGGCAATTATTGCACATGAGGGATCTACACTATTGGTAGTATTTAATGCATTGAGGTTGCTGGTATATAAGGATCACAACGGAAAATAAAAATCCCAGGTATAACCAAGTTATACCCGGGATCGTTTATAAGTATCGTAAAACGGTCACAAACTACATTAGCGGCTTTCCAACAGTACCCAGGGACTGCTATCTTCGGAAAGCAGATCGCAATGAGCGCCGTACAGTTCATCCAGTTGTTCAAGATCACCGCTCCACATAGCGAATCCCATCAGGTAATTTTCGCCCAGGTTAGTCCAGGTGGTATAATTGTGTAGCAACTCCTTACCGTATTTCCGGATATGTCCGATGGCCTCGTCCCTTGACAGGAAGCCTGCATCATATCCCCAGCGACAAAGATTAATAGCACGGCCAAGGTCCCAGGTGAGGGCGTCCAGTTTACACTTTTTACCTTCAAAACAGCCCGCTTCCTCACGTAGATGTTTGTAACCTTCGGAAATATTGGAAGCATACAGATCTACAGATATTTCGTCGCCTTTCGCGGTAAATTCCTGTTGCAGTTTTTCCAGTTCTGCAGCCCTTTCCCTTACAGGCAGGGTGGTCAGTATATTCCAGATGGGTTTGAAGTATACCCGATGGCCGTGGTTCACCAGCCAGTCGATGTTATTCAGTAGTTTGTCCCTGGTATTGATGTGCCATTCCCTTTTCAGTATGCCCCTGATCTCCTCCTGGTCGCTATCTGTTTCCAGGGTATCCATACGGTCGCCATGCAGATAGGCCAGGTTGGCGCCACAGGCAATATATTGTCTGTCATGCAGGGACAGCGTGCCATCTTCATGCAGGTCCGTCGTATCTTCTTCCTCTGCAGGTTGCATGGCGCGGTCCTGTGTTGCTCTGAGCGCAATCTCTTTCGCCCTGCGATTCAGTTTGATCAATTTGACAATAACAAATAGAATGTAAAGGGCAGTTACGCCGACGATAATGATGATCGTTTTCATGTGGAATCTTTAAATATCGCATACTGGAAGATGAAAATCCGGCATGCGCGCTCGGTTACTGACTCAGTTTAAAAGCTGTTTTTCTTCTCTCTGGCTTTAGAATATTATGCTCCGTGTCTGTGTTTAATAGTGTTCCTGACCGTTAGGGATCATTGTTTTTCTCCTTATGCAATATCGCATTTTTAAAGGGAATATTCTATTAAAAAGAAAAATCTATCTTTGTGATCTCTACCATTTATCAATGTAATACAATCTATTATGAAACAAGGCTTTTTTGCATGTATTTTAGCCGCACTCCTATTGACGAGCACTGGTTGTGAAACTTCGCAACAGATCCTGAATAACCTTCCAACTTCAGGTGGTCTGAGTTCCGCACAGATCGCTGCGGCGCTGAAGGAAGCACTCACTATCGGTACCCAGAACAGTGCAAATAAGCTTTCCGCTGCCAACGGTTTCTTCGCTAATGCCGCACTTAAAATACTGATGCCTCCTGAGGCTCAGAAGGTGGAAAATACCCTACGTAATGTAGGTTTGGGCAGTGTTGTGGATAAGGCCATCCTGTCCATGAACAGAGGCGCAGAAGAAGCTGCTAAATCTGCCGCTCCTATCTTCGTAAACGCCATCAAACAAATGACCATTACTGATGCCCTGGGCATCCTGAAAGGAGGTAACTCTGCCGCTACCAACTACTTCAAGGATAAGACCACCGCTGCGTTGACCACTGCTTTCAAACCGGCTATCAGCGACGCCCTGAAGAAAGTAGATGCAACCAAATACTGGACAGATGTGTTTAATGTATACAATAAATTCTCTTCCACCCCGGTAAATACCGACCTTACCGCTTATGTAACCGAAAAAGCGATTGCCGGTATCTTCCAGGAAGTAGCAGTCGAAGAGCAGAAGATCAGGCAGGACCCTGCAGCCCGTGTAACCGACCTGCTGAAAACAGTATTCGGAAGCGCGCAGGCACAGCAACAAACAAAATAACAATGATCGTTCTGCAATGATCATTACAATAAAAAGGGCTGACCCACGAATGCATCTTTCGCCTCGTTGGTCAGCCCATCTAATATGATCTTCTCCTCCTTATATTTGGATCAAGTCCACCTCAAGTCCAACTCAAGTCCATATCAAAAGCATGTTTAAAGCATGTATACTACTGGCAAAAGGCAGGTTTCCCTCCTGTAAAACACACCCTTATACTCCCAAGATAAAATAGTATCACTTTGAGGATGCCCCCTTACGGTACTGCTTTAACCCTTCCGGAATGTACCCTGATCCACACCCTTTATAAACGCGATAAGCCCTGGAAAATAGTGCTTCTGATCATCCCAGCAGCTGAAATGACTGCCTTCCGGACAATATACATTACTTCCATTCTGCACCTGTGTGCTCATCCACTTCATATGCTCCGGGTCCATTGTATCAAACTTCGCACCGATAGTCAATGTGGGTACCTTGATTTTAGGAAGGTCGCCGCTACGGTCCCAGTTAATGAGACGGCCACCGGGCTTGAATTCACTGGGCCCCTGCATCGTAACATAAACAGCGCCATTCAGGTGTTTGAAGGTTCTGTTGACAGCCTCGGGCCATTCAGGTAATACACAGATATGCTTCCTGTAATATTCGTTCATCACAAGTGCCTGATAGGTGCTGTCTCCGTATTGGTTATTGTTTTCATATGTTTCCAATGAATCGACCAGCGACTTTCTCATTTGTGCCCTCAGCACTTTATTGTACGCAGCATAACTGGTTATGCTGGACATCATATCAGATATAATGAGCCCTTTTATATGCTGCTGGTATTTCAAGGCATAATCTATCGCAAGCATACCACCCCAGCTGTGTCCCAGCAGGTAGAAGTTTGTACTGTCAAGTTGTAATGCCTGACGTACCTGCTCTACTTCTTCCACATAATGCTCCATCGTCCAAAGGCTGCTGTCGTTGGGCTGTTCACTGTAATAAGATTCCAGCTGGTCGTATTCGATCAGTTCAATACCTTCCTGAGGCATAACGCTTTCGAAGCATTCAAAGAATTCATGTGTTGCACCGGGGCCTCCATGCAGGAGCAACAGTTTCATCTTAGGGTTGTTGCCGATCCGTTTTGTCCATACATGAAATTTACCTTTCGGTGTTATTATTTCTACCATTTTAACACCGCCAGTCTGAACACCGGAATCGTGTGGCAGAAAATACTGTTGATAGTTAACACCCTGGGGGTGTTGATTACATGCCGCAAAGAGTACTATCAGCAGAATAATAAAATTTCTCATTTGATGCTGTTTAGGTTTAGGTTGAGCGTTGTGTATTTAAGAGAGCACGAAAGTAAACTGAAATACACTGGGGCTATATCCCCAAATCAGGGGACGGCCACTACCCATTTTCCCTATACCTTTCCAACAAAGAATTACATCAAAAGGTTACATTACATTCAAAGGTTACACAAGCAAAAACGCTATAAAACAGCAGGATGAAGCCCTGTATCAATTCAACGGTGTCGAATTGTAGTCAGGAGCGCATTTATCTTCCTTTCAGGAGTGCCTGTTTCACCAGCTTCTGGTCAAGGTATTGTATCAGCAGCAGGAGGATGGTACCCAGGATAAATATGGTCCCATAGCGGGAAATGAAACCAAAGATCACCTCTCCTCCGCCAAAATGTATGATTGCTGCGATGGAACTTCCACCGAAGAACAGGCAGCAGAAGACAACGATCCCGTTAAACCGCGTTTCCGCCATACGCTGCTTTCGTGACCTTAATTTAGCAGTCACCTTTACGGCAAAATCATGGGGCAGATCCGGGACAGGCTCATTGCCCAGCGCCTCAAATAACATGCTGTATACCTCCAGTTCTTCTGCCTCCTCCGACGATAACCCAGCCTTTTGACCAGCCAGTCCCTTCTCCAGTAATTCCTGCAGTTTTTTGTCATCCATCTCCTTCATGACAGCTCATTTTTAAGATAAACACTTAATTTCTCCTTCAATAGCTTCCTTCCGCGGAACAGGTAACTTTTCACCGTTCCCTCCGGCATGCCCGTTATTTCGGCTATCTCCTGGTACGAGAACTCGTTTAAATGGAATAATGTCAACACCGTCCTGTATTGCTCCGGCATCTGTGCAATCAGCCTGTTAATATACTCCGTTACGTCCTTTTTATCCAGCAGCTTTCCCGGGTTTTCTTCTGTAAAACTATAATTCTCAATATCGGCGGGATGCGCAACAATATTATCGCTGCTGTACTTTTTACAATAATTGATAGCCGTTACATAGGCAATACGGGCAATCCAGGTAGATAATTTCGACTTATACTCAAACCGGTGCAGGTGCTGGTGCACCTTCATAAAGACCTCCTGGCAGATATCCTCCTTGTCCTCCTTTGTATTGATGATCCTGTTCACTACATGGAACACCAATCCCTGGTATTGTTTTACCAATACCTCAAAGGCTTTCAGGTCTCCATGCAGGATACGCGGGAGCAGTTCCTTTTCATCAATCATGTCAGATTAGACAACGGTTTGGGAATAAATGTTGCAAAAATTATGAGAGATTTGCAACATTTCCGGAATTCGTCTTGTCTACTGATAAAAACCGCTAATTATGTTTGCTATTGTCGAAACACTCGGAAGTTTTATCATGATCATCTCCGTTTTTGCTATTATGGCCGCTGTCATCACCGCTATTCTCAATTACCGGCTGAAAAAGCGCATTCTTGACAACGGTCCGGTAGACGAAAACGCACTGAAACTGGTACCGGCCTTTCCCCGACTGAACACAGAAATGCTGAAATGGGGTGTTATTCTCCTTTTTGCCGGCCTGGGTCTGATCGTCCTGGAGTTTATTCCCTACAACGTAGAACACTCTACACTTCCTTATGGTATTGAAACCGTATTCATTGCCATCGGGTTCCTTGTATATTTCTACATTGTGAAGAACAAACAGCACCAGGACTAATCTCTCCCCCCTCTTCGCCGGAGCCAACCACTTGCCTATACCTTCCCGGCTATTATCATTCACATATTGCAATCCCTGCTTTTAAAGCCTGTAATGCTTTAAGGGGAATTGCTATGCCTAAAAAATAGTTACCATGAAAAAACAACTACGATCAATATACACAGCCCTCCTGCTTGCAGGCAGTCTGACAGTAGTAGCGCAGACACCCGATTCAGCTCATATAAAAGGGCTGAAAACAGTGACTGTCACCGCGCAAAAGCCGATCATCCGCCGGGAAATCGACCGCCTTATTTACGACTTCCAGGCCGATCCTGACAGTAAAGGCAGTAATGTCCTCGAAATCATGCGTAAAGTCCCCTACCTGTCTGTGGATGCGGCCGGCAATATTCTTCTCAAGGGCAATACCAGCTTCCGCATTTTGGTCAATGGTAAGCCCTCTGCCCTGCTGGAAAAAGATCCTTCCCAATTACTCCGTACCATTCCCGCATCCACCATCCAGCAAATAGAAGTGATCACCACACCGCCATCCAAATATGATGGTGAAGGGTTGAGTGGTATCATCAACATTATCACTATTAAAAGGAAAACAGATGGCTATAACGGCACTATTAATGTCAGTGAAAGGTTTCCTGCCAACGGACCGGGCACCGGTGCCTCCTTCGCCCTTAAAAGCGGGAAACTGGGCATATCTGCTTTCGGTGGCGCCAGCAAGTCTGACAGGCCACATACTATAAATGACATGCAGCGCCATTCAGGAGGAGAATCGCCCGCCTACCTGGAACAGGATGGCGACAAGCGTTCAGGCCGCAAATCGGCCTACCTGGGCACTGAGATTAGTTATGAGGCCGATAGCCTGCACCTGCTCGCCGCACAGCTCAACATCAGCAGAGATAATTCCGATGGTAAAGGGTATTTGCTTTCTGACCTTAGTACCAACCATACCACCCTGCAGCATTATTATCTTAACAATACTGAAGATGGTAAAGGTAACAGTATGGACGCCGGTATCAATTACCAGATCACCTCCAGGAAGAATAAGAATAATCTCCTCACCTTTTCCTATCGTTACGCCACCAACGGCAAGGACCTGAACTATCAGCAAACCTTTACTGATACCATCAACTACTTCAATCCCGGCTACCGGCAGTATAACAACGAGACCTTCGGCGAACACGCTGCGCAGATAGACTATGTCCGTACCTTCAAAAAGTTCAGCATGGAAGCCGGCGTTAAAGGAATATGGCGCAATAATACCAGCGACTACAGCTATGAATATTATCAGTCTTCTTCCGGGAAGTTTGAACGGGATCCTTCTTCCGACCGCTTTAATGGTAGTCAGGACGTTTTCAGTGCATATAATTCATATACTTTCTCCACTAAAAAATGGGACGTAAAAGCAGGCGTACGCGTTGAGCAAACATTCATGAGCGCTGCCTATCAGAGTGATTCAGCACACCTGCATAAGCAGTTCCTTAATTTACTCCCTTCCCTCATCATCAACCGGAAACTGAATAATAACAGCTCACTGAACCTGGGCATTAGCCAACGACTGAAACGGCCTAATATCTACCGCCTCAATCCATTCACAGACCGGTCAAATCCGTCCAGCGAATCATCAGGCAATCCCGCACTGCGGCCTACCTCGATCACCGATTTCCAGCTCAGTTACAGCTGGTCTGGAAAGATGTCTGTCAATGCAGGTATCAGCTATTCTTATAACAACAACATGTTCATGGAAATAGCAGCCTTTGATACAACCCGTTATATCACCCGCACCACCATTCAAAACAATGTAAAGGGAGGCGGTCTTGCATTGAATTACAGTATCAACTATCCTCTCCTGCGCTGGCTGAACCTTAACATTAACGGCAATACCGTCTACATCTCTGTTAAGGGAGAGGAGAATGAAACAGCTGTCAGATTAAATACATGGATAAATATGGTGAACACCGCTCTTGCGGCACGTTTAAACAAAGGGTGGAAACTGAATGCATCGCTGAATGTCATCGGCCGCAACCAGGTGTCATTACAAGCCTATGCCAACGCTATAATCAGTACCTCTTTCGGGTTTAACAAGGAACTAATAAAAGACAGGCTGTCCTGTTCCGGGACCATCAATAATCCGTTTACACAATACCGTAATAACCGAATAACAATGAACGGCATCCTCTTCACACAAGATAACCGTACACAGGAATATTTCCGCACCGTGAATATGAGTGTCAATTATAATTTCGGCAAGCTCAGACAGGGCATTCAAAAGAATAAACGCGGCATCAAAAATGATGACGGCAACTAGTCAGGGAAAGATTCCTTGGGACTGTTCTGCACATTACTTCGTATCTTTAGCAATCGAGTAAACAGCAACACTTTAACCCAAACGACGGTCTCATGAAATTCAGGAAACTAGGTAACACAGACGTCCTATTATCTGCAATAGGGCTGGGATGCATGGGGATGAACCATGCTTATGGCGAAGCAAACGATGTTGAATCCATCGCTACCTTAGAAAGGGCGATTGAACTGGGCATCAATTTCTGGGATACAGCGGATATTTATGCCAACGGTAAAAATGAAGAACTGGTAGCCAAAGTATTAAAGCCCAACAGGTCGAAAATATTCATCGCTACCAAATTCGGCTTTACCTTCACTGATGGACAGCCTTCAGGCTTCGATGGGTCACCGGCTTATATGAAAAAGGCGGTGACAGACAGCCTCAGAAGATTACAGACAGATGTGATCGACCTTTACTACGTACACCGTGTTGATCAGAAGGTGCCCATTGAAGAAACTGTGGGAGCGATGGCCGACCTGGTAAAAGAAGGGAAGGTGCGCTACCTGGGATTATCTGAAGCAGGTGTAAATTCTATCCGTAAGGCACATGCGGTACATCCTATTTCAGCCTTGCAAAGTGAGTACTCTCTGCTGACAAGAGACGTAGAAGATCAGATCATTCCCGTTTGCCAGGAGTTGAAGATCTCTTTCGTGCCATTCAGTCCGCTGGCGCGTGGCCTTGTCACCAATACGCTGGATGTAAATACACTAAAAGAAGATGATTTCAGAAAAACTTTGCCACGGTACCAGGGAGCGTATGCCGAGAACAACAGGAACCTGGCGGAAGCATTTGCCGAACTGGCGGCCGGCAAACAATGTACTGCTGCGCAACTGGCACTGGCCTGGGTACTGAACCAGGGAGAGGACATCATCCCGATCCCCGGCACCAAACGAAGGAAATACCTGGAGGAAAATGCGGCGGCGGTGGATATTACCCTTTCACCCGCTGATAAACAAGCGATCGAAGACCTGCTGGCGAAATATCCTAATGTAGGCGACAGGTACAACGAATCACATAAGAAACTCCTGGATAAAAATTAAACAAAAGCGCCGCTGCTTATAACTGGTCAAACAGATAATCCAGCGGCGCTTCTTCCAATACTATCCTGTTGATCTTCTTCCCCTCCTGCTCCCATTTCACAAGACGGATAAACCCTTCGGCGATCTCTATGCCCGTAATATCGCCATCACCGAAACAACAACAGCCGGTATTAAAATAACTGGGGCTTACCATTGTCTTCACAAACTGCTTTCCTGCATATTCAGCCTTCCGCTTTTCCAAAGCATCCTGTAATGCCTTTATGCGTTCTTCATCATGTTTCTCCCTTGCCTTTATGAGCTGTTTGGTGAGCCGGTCTATGTGGTCCATAGACGCAAATACCGGCTTATGTGTATGTCCTGATATCAGTAGCGTCTTCCTATACTGCTGGCTCCATTCATACATGATGATGTTATGTTCATCTACCAGGTCAAAATTATCAGACAATGTATCCAGCCTGACGTCAAACCAACGCTGTACAGGTGTCCAGACAGCCGCTACAAACCATTTACTGAAGGCATTCCCGTCGCTTCTCAGATCTCCCTGATGACCATGCGCCAGGAAGATCGTTTCATCAGCTTCCTTATATTTCATCTTCAGGACGAGTCCTTCATAAATTTTAAATCCCTTCCCGAACAAAGGTTTCAGGTACTGATCTCTTGGCACCTGGTAGTTCCATTCCAGGTCATGGTTGCCCACTATCCTGTAATAGCGTTGCTGTTGCAGGAAGCGGGCCTCCTCGAGCAGGGATTCCCTGTTCCTTTCTATTACTACAGAGGGCTTATTCTCCCACAGCTCCTCACAATCGCCCAGGTTTACCAAAGTAAAACCCTTTTCGTAGTAGTGACGCAGCGCGGTAAGATAAGACGCTTCAGCCAGCATAAAATCATCTGATCCATCCTTTCCGCCCTTATGCTGATCGGAAAAAATGATAATAGAAGTTTTTTCATAATCACATGTCAATACCAATCCCCGGTCCTTCTTTCCATCGCATATCTGTTTATATAACTGCGATAATGAATCGAATACCAATTGTTTATCCGGTTTGGAAGATACCGAGTTTGACAGCCGTACTATAACGTTCCTTATAAATTTCTTCATACTAATAGCTAAGATTCCTTACCGTTCTGGCATAGTTTTTCAGGCAACTAAATAAAACATAAAACGATGAACCGCAAAACATTTTATATCCCCTATAACGGGGAGGACACCCGGGTAGACGTTGATGATACCAATGGGCAGCGAACATTCCTTGTATATGTAAGCGGTGAAGACGGACATCTGAATGTCAGTATTAAGACGGATGAGAATGGCAATGAGAACTGGTACGAAGGGGAACAGCTCACGCCCCGGGCAAAGGAGATCGGAGAATTAATCGAGCTGCAAACCATGTGATCAGATCCGCTGGAAGTCAGCTGCTCCTACCAGGTACCATTCTCCTTCAAATTCCAATACATCTCCCGGCGCCACAGACCGGGTGCCCTCTGCAACAGCAGCATCGGGTGTCACCTCACTTCTGCCCGTCCAGGGCTGGTCGGTATTCTGGCAAAGCTCAAATGCCTCACGCAGATCGTTTACGTCTACGTCAGCGATATGCTGCAGATTTTCAATCTTCACGTCGTCATCCGTCCATGGAGAACCCAACGTGTAATCAGGATTAAAGTATACTCTCACCATATTAGTCTTTTCCTGTTTTGGCTTATATAACTTATGAGGTTGGGTAAATTTATCACAAAAAGGATTCCAATTCACCCCTTCACTTTAACATTTCTTTTACGGGTTACCTTTTGCCTGTTTGCAGTATAAAATGTAAACACCATTTATGCGTATTCCCCTATATTTAATGGCACCAGTGCTGCTGGCTGCCGCATGCTCCAGCGCGCCCTCAGGTCTTTCAAAAGAGGAGGAGTCTTTTGTAGCTACAGCCGATTCCACGAATCTATCAAAAGACATTGCTGCGCTTAATTCTCCCTCCCGCAAAAGGGTGCGGACTGCCGACGTACGATGTCGTGTCAGCAATGTATTCAATTCATTGTCAGTGCTGGAACACACTGTCATCGGTGTAGAAGGAATGATCGCAGAAAGCACGATGCATAATGATGTGGCGATGACGCAGGACGTACCTTATTCTGCAGATTCATTAAAGCGTATACAACTGTACACGCCCGTGGCGAATCTCACCTTACGTGTACCTGTAGCCAGTCTTGATTCTATCGTACATACATTGACGTCTATGGCCACCTTCATTGATTATCGCACCTTGAAAGAGGAGGACAAAACGCTGCTTTATCTTTCCAATTCCTTAAAGAACGATGCGCCTGCACCAGCCGCTTTGAAACCCACGCCTAAAGGCACAGCGCTGGATGTAGCCACTTACCAGGACCAACGTTACGATGAAGGCACGGACCGCAGAATTGCTAACCTGGCTATCCTCGACGATGTACATTATGCTACTTTCTCGGTGCAATTGTTTCAGCCGCAACAGGCAGATATCCAGGTGATCGTCAACCCTGACAAAGTTACCCGTGCGGGCTTTGGTACAAGAATAGTAACCGCTTTGCTATCAGGTACGGAAACGCTGAGTAATCTTTTTGTATTCCTGCTATCCTGCTGGCCATTTCTAGTAGTGTTGGTTGCAGGATGGTTTGGTTATCGGAGAATGATTGTAAAGAGTTAAAGATGTTTTTAATGATTGTAAGTGTCCTGTAAAGAACAGGGCACTTTTTCGTGTATAATTTGTAAAGATGACTTTCATCATATTCTGATCTCTGGTACGATCCTACATTTATGTCATGTAAACTATTACCATGAACAATTTATTCCGTACCTGTGCCTTGCTGCTCCTATTAGCAAGTTGTAATTCATTACCATCTATGCCACCTTTGCCGGCGATGCTTAATCCCTCCAAACTGCCATCACAGTTATTTGATATTAATACAGAAAGGGACACTGTATTGGCACTTAATGGGGGCACTATCGTCACTATTCCTGCACATGCATTAAAGACAGAAGATGGTAAAACAGCCCGGCTGGAAGTAAAAGAAGCAATTACCATAGAGCAGATGCTCCTGGCCGGCCTGCGTACCCAGAGTAATGGGAGTCCATTACAGAGTGGTGGCATGATCTATATTAATGCTGCCAGAGATACAAAGGTGAGCATACTTAAACCCCTGCAGATACAGATACCTACTAATAAAACAGTAGATGCCATGCAACTTTATAAAGGAGAAACGGAAGCGAATGGTATTAACTGGGTTGATCCGCAACCTTTGCCTGCAAAGGCGGACACGCCGGATCCAGCCGCCGCTCCGCAAGGAACTCCCATAGATGCTGCTTCGGAGGCCTACGACCCCCATCATGGCAAAGTACTATTTCAGCAAAATTGTGCCTCCTGCCATAATATATATAAACAAGTTACCGGTCCTGCATTACGTGATGTGATGCAGCGCTGGAATTATGATACAGCCAAACTGTTTCGCTTTATTCGCAATAGTGGTGAGTTAATTGCCAGTGGGCATAAGTATTCTATAGACTTGTTTCGCCAGTTTAATAAACAGGCAATGCCTGCATTCCCTAGCCTGACTAACCAGGACATCTGTGATATTTTTTCATACCTGGAAGAAGATATTTCTCCTCATTCACTATGTGACACTCCCCGAAATGCCTCCGTCCTGTTGGATAGCTGTCAGTATTATAATACAATATCTGGTCTGGCCAACGAGGTTACAAATGATGATTACTTTATCAAAGTAACAGGTACAATACTAAATGCCGGCAATCAGCTTTTAACCGGGGATGTTATAATAGATACTACATCAGTCACAGTGTTCAAAAACCTGGTAACGCCGAAATACAACAAATCATTTTACTACACTGTAGACATCAATACTTTCGGATGGTATAATATAGACATGGCATTGAAAAATGCCGATAATGTGAGCCAAAGCAAACTGACAGTCAGCATCGCTGAAAAAGAAGATCAGAGCATCTCCGTCTTTCTGGTAATTCCCTCCAATAAAATACTGACAGAAGGAGGATACCTGAAAAACAGTGATCTCTACGGATTTTATGAAGAAGACGGTGGCACTCCTCTTCCTCAAGGTGTCAAGGCATACATTATCGCTATCGGAGAGAATAAAAACAACCCACAGCTATACTATGGCGCTACAAGTTTTATTACATCAAAGAGCCAGGCAATCAGTCTAATACTCGACGCTGTATCTGAAAAGGATATTCAGAAACAGATTGCAGGGCTGCAATTGCCAGACTTTTTAACCAGGGTTAATAAGAAAGCAATAAATTCCCAAAAACAGGCGCTAACGCAAGAGGCATTACGGGTACAAGCAATGAAGGGGTATTGCGACTGCATGGCCCACGTAAATAAATAACTAATACCCGGCTGAAAGACAATATACCTTTCAGCCGGTTCCCCCTCCTCCCCCCAAATTAGCCCCATAATAACCCGCCCTTTATATTTTTTTTCTCATTTTATGGAATCTTGTTAACCGCTGCATCATACAGCCGGAACATGGACCACCGGAATCACTATATTTATATCACCTAAAAACTGATACCTTGAAATTAACTTTACTCCTTCTTTTACTTCCCACCCTCGCAGCCGCACAGGTAAGCAGTAGTGTGGATCCCATTATCTCGGGGGACTATATGGAGCAGGTAAGAAAGCTGAGAGGTAGCATCGACCCCATAGATTCTGTCAGTAACAGCAGAAATACACACCTGAAGCTGAAAGGTCAGTTCTACCCTGACTTTACCATCAGGCGTATAAAAATATCGGGCAATAGTATCCAGGTATCTCCACAGTATACCCGATACCTGACCCTTTCCACTACCTATAACGGAAGTATTGAGATCAAAACGCATAACCGGCTGCCAGCACTACAACAGGATTATGTGCAAGGCCGCGCTGTGAATGGAGCGCTTACCTGGAGAGGGCCTGAAACAGGGGAAATGTTTAGTTATGGCCCCAATATCCACGCACTTGAATTTGATGGTAGTAATTATCCTTATGACCAGAATGGAAGACTGGCCCCATCGGGTACAGGAAATGGGAAATCTGCCATAGCATATGACAACAGTATCTTCAGGACCGCCGTGGCCCATTCCCATCAACTGAAAGTACTGGGAGAGCTGTTCCGGTATAGTAAACGCAAATGGAACTTCGGACTGAAACTGGGACAGCGTGATGAGAATACCATTATCAAAAAGAACAAAAGTATTTCACAGACACTGGGAGTAGATGTAGGGACCAGCCTGAAATGGCTATCCGTTAAAGGTTCCTACCTCTATAATCATAATAAACTAACTAACGGCAACAGAACCGGTTTTCTAAACAGGGCCTATCAAAATGCGCTGCTTACACCGGCATCCTTTAGCAACATACAAGGTACGACGATCGGAGATGCACAACGCAGTTATAGTAATATGGCTGACAATCCATGGTTCTTGCTAAAAGACAATGATAACCACTACCATTTTACTGAACAGAATGCCTCTCTCATATTAGATCTGGTCACCTCCCGGTTGAATATAAAAGTTACACAGTCGCTACAGCAGGTACAGGAGAACACATTAGAAAGCTATAAACCAGGCACTGTGGAATGGGCCAATGGTATGTATACCGACAGGAATAAAAAAGATCTTAATTATCTCTTACAAACACAGGGCGCCTATGACATACAATACAACAATAACTACTTTAAGACCAAACTGAGACTGTTCTATACCTACGGTAATGCAAATACCCGCATACGATATAATCCGGATGCAAAATTGTATAACTATCAGCGATCATCACATGATGCCCTCTTTACAATCAATGGTGAATACGAGAAAAGGAATATCGCAGTAAAAATAAATGCAGGCAATAAGTTCTATCTATCCAATACTGCTTCGAAGAATAATTTCATCCTTCCCGCTGTTGATGTAGCACTGGGCGTACGGGACATACTTTCCGGGTTTAACCTGAGTATATCATCCTCTTATCATGAAATAAACAGCGAATTATTCATTGATAAATCAATGGCATATACCAATCTGTTGCAATATTCCACTGACGGGGTATTTCGTTATCGCCCCACCACAGAAGTAAGCAGCTATAAAGGGATTACGCCTGTCAATCACAGGGAATGGGACGGACGACTGGCGCTGAGCTACCAATGGATATTTGAACTAAGTGCCAGTGCTTATGTTAAGAACATACGTAATGACGTATTCCCTGTTTATCAGGACGGAGCACTCCACCTGAAGAACATGGCAGACCTCCACAACAAGGGTATTGAGCTCGAATTACAGGTCTACGACCGGCGCCTTGCAAGAGACATGGGCATTTCAGGTATGCTATCCTTCTTTACATATAGCAGTACGGTAACCCGGGTAAATGAAGGTGATAATTTTACGCCTATTGCAGGCTTCAGCAATGTTCACAAGGCCTTGGTACAAGGACAACCGCTTGGTGTAATTGTTGGCAATGCTTACTTAAAAGACGCTTCGGGCAATATAGTGATCGGTAATGACGGTTTTCCTCTGGTAGATCCGAAACCGCAGATCATTGGCAATCCGATCCCGGATTTCACAATGAAACTCAATAACACCCTCAGGTGGCGAAACTTCATACTGGATGCAAACTGGGAATGGAAGAAAGGAGGTGAGACATGGAATGGCACACAGGCAGTGCTGGATTACTATGGCAGATCTGCTACTTCCGGAGCACAAAGAAATGTCACCAACTATGTATTCAATGGCGTAAAGCAGGACGGTCACGTGAATGATATACCTGTTAGCTTTTACGATGCCTCTCAACCTGTAACAAGCAATCGTTGGACAAGGTATGGCCTGACAGGCGTAGCAGAAGAATATGTACAAAAAGCTGATTACCTCAGGTTGAACAGCGTCTCGCTGAGTTACAAGTTTGGCTTGAACCACAAGAAACAGCAACTAACGCTATCTACCCATGTAGACAATATCCTGTTATGGTCAGCCTACAAAGGAGCAGATCCTGGTCAGCTGCTGTTCGATCAGCCTAACACCACAGGCCTTGACTTTTTCAACCTGCCTGCCGTAAAGACCTATGGATTTAATGTCTCACTCCAATTCTAAGACCATGAAGAACTATATAAAAGCTTATTTCCTGCTGATAGTATGCATGCTTGCTATCGCCGGCAAAGGCACTGCACAGCTGGCAGCGTATAATGATAATAAAGAGAAGATCTACATACACACCAATCATGTATTTTTCAAACCTGGAGAAGACCTCTTCTTCAAATTGTACCTCGTCAATGCCAAGAACCAGCAGATCTCTGCCATCAGCAATGTGGTATTTGTGGAGATATTGGGTCCTTCAGGCAGTGTGCTCGAGAAAATGAGCTACAGGGCGGATGAAGGATATGCAGAAGGGTATTACCAATTTGGCAAGGAAGCTACCGGCGGTTTATATAAGATCAGGGCCTACACTACCTGGATGAGGAATGAAAAGGAATCTGCCTGGTTCACCAGGGAATTGACAGTGCAAAAGGTGATCACCCCCAGGGTAATGATGAAACTGGATTTCCCTAAAAAAGGTTATGGTCCGGGAGATGAAGTAGTGGCCGCCTATTCCATCCGTAGTCTATCGAATAAAGCCATTAAAAACTATGAAATAAAATATACTGTCTCTCTCGGCGGGAAAAGCGTTAATACCGGAAAGGCCCTGACGGATGCAGATGGCAAGACAAATATCAGCTTCAAATTACCCCCTGATTTGAATACAAACGACGGTGTGCTGAATATCACCGTCAACTATGACGCCTATACAGAAGCAATCTCCAGAAGCATTCCCATTGCGCTGAATAAGATCGACCTGCAATTTATGCCGGAAGGAGGTACACTGGTGGAAAGCATTCCAACCAACATTGCATTCAAGGCTGTCAACGAGTATGGTAAACCTGCTGACGTCAGTGGTGAAGTGCTTGACAACCAGGGAAACGTGGTGACTACCTTTACCAGTTATCATGATGGTATGGGGCGATTCTCTTTCACACCTGAAAAGGGAAAGATCTATAGTACAAGGATTATTTCGCCTTCGGGAATAAAACAAGCCTTTGACCTTCCTGCCGCTGCCTCAAAAGGCATCGTGATGAACATTAGCAGAAAGGATAACCTGCTGCAGTTTAAAATAAGCAGCACGCAGGATATGAAAATAAGACTGACTGGTCAAAGTAAAAACGATGTTTATTACAACAAAGAGATTGCGCTTAAAAAGGGTGAACAACTGATTGACCTGGACCCTGCAAACTTTCCTGCCGGCATTGCACGATTTACGGTTACTACCACACAACGCGTCCCGCTTGCAGAAAGGCTTGTATTCCTGCATCCCAACAGGATCTTACAGGTGAAATTGACAGCAGATAAAAGCAAATATCAACCCCGGGAAAAGGTAACCCTGCATCTTAAAACACTGGATGAAAACGGGAAGCCTATCCCCTCCAATTTCTCACTGTCAGTAATAGATGACAAGTTATGGTCGCTTGCTGATGATAAACAAGACCACATTCTCTCCTGGTTATTGATGAGTTCTGAATTACATGGTAAAATAGAAGAACCTCAGTTCTATTTCAAACAGGAAGAAAAAGCCGCTATCCCTTCGCTCGACCTGGTGATGCTGACACATGGCTACCGCTACTTTGATTACATTGATTATATCGAGAAAACAGGTAAGCCCAAATATAATCCTGACCTGAATAACATCCTGAGTGGGAGGATCACAGATAAGAATGGTAACCCTGTAAAATCAGCGGTATATCTCATCGGCAGCACAGATAAGCGTATCTATACCAATGGGAATGCGGTACAGCAGACTACCGGCGACGATGGTCTTTTCTTCTTTACAGATATTAGTCCGGCGCTGAACTATTACCTCATCGCCCGCTCAACACGTAAAAAGGAGCCTGTCACCATCACGATACTGGAGCAGGGCACCGGCAACGCGCCGATGCCGGCCAGGACGACAAGAGATCCTTTTGATGATGACGACCGTCTGCCTCCTCCAATACTGGCATTAAACGAAGCACCTAAAAAACGGGATATTGCTCCGGAAGGAGCACTTAAGGAAAATGAAATTGAAAAATTGAAAGGGTTCCTCGACGGTGATGTGAAAGGGCTCGAGGAAGTGGTAGTAGTAAGCTATGGTGCAACAACAAAAAGAATGCTGACAGGCGCCGTCACCGCTGTGAAAACAAACGATATTGCGACCACTCCCCCCTTAGCTGCGCTGCAGGGTAGAGTTGCGGGATTGGAGATCACGGCAGCAACAGGAGCAGCGGGAAATGCCCCTCATGTGCAGATCAGAGGTATGAAGTCTGTTTCAGGACTGGATCAGCCGCTGATCGTCCTGAATGGCATTCCTGTCAGCGATCTTGAGCAGGCCCTTAATCCGGCTGATGTTGAAAGCATTACTGTACTCAAAGATGCCGCCGCCACCGCTATATACGGCAGCCGGGGGTCAAATGGTGTCATCATCATTACAACTAAAAATGCAATCCGATATCCCAGGACTGTTATTAACCTTGAACGCACTTACTATTATGCGTCAAAATCGGTACAATTGAAGAATGACGCCTATACTGTAGCAAGACGCTTCTACGCTCCTAAATACCATTCCCCGGAAACGAAAGAAAGAGACGACTTTCGGGAAACCATCTACTGGAACCCTGTAGTACAAACTGACAAAAACGGGGATGCGAAGATAGAGTTCTATAACTCCGACGCCACTACTACTTTCCGTGCCATTGCCGAGGGTATTGGCTATAATGGTAAACTCGGCAGAACGGAAATGACCTATGCCGTACAACCGCCTATGAGTATAGATGCCAAGATACCACCCTATATGACCATTGGTGATGATGCGCTCATTCCGCTTGTTATCAGGAACAGCAGTAGCAAAGCCATGGCTGCCAATATCAGTGCAGAGCTCCCGGACAATATGGTTGCCGGTAACTATGACAATACCGTAAACATCGGACCCGACAGCGCCACACAGGTACTCATTCCTGTAAAGGCCAACGCTGCCGTTAAGGGTGATATCAAATTTGTTGTGTCCACAGAGGCAGCCACTGAAAAGATATCACTGCCAATTACGGTCAACAGTAATGGCTTCCCGGTCATCACAACCATTTCAGGTAATAAGGCAACTGCTACCAACTTTACTATAGGTAATATGATGGCCGGTAGTCTGGCAACGGAACTGAAAGTGTTCAATAACCTGGAAGGACAATTGCTGAATGATATAGAATCCATGCTTAGAGAACCTTACGGTTGCTTTGAGCAGACATCCTCCAGCACCTATCCTAACATCTACATCCTGAAATATCTTCGTTCAACCAACAAGAGCAATCTGGCTGTTGAAAAAAAGGCATTGACATATATAAGGGATGGTTATCAGCGACTGATCGGATTTGAGACAGCCGAAAATGGTTTTGAATGGTTCGGTAAGACACCTGCACATGAAGCGCTTACAGCCTACGGCCTGCTGGAATTTACAGACATGAAGGAGTTCGTTAACGTTGATGATCGCATGCTGGCCCGTACTAAAAAATTCCTGTTGGATCGCAGGGATGGCAAAGGCACATTCAATATTGTTAAAAACGGGTATGATGCCTTTGCATCTGTACCTAATAAGATCGCTAACATCTATATCGTATATGCGCTTACCCAGGCTGGTGTGGGCAGTGAAATACAACTGGAATATGAAACTGCCGTTAAACAGGCACTAAACAGCAAAGATGCATATCAGCTAGCGATGATGGCCATTGCTGCCAGCAACATGAAGAATGAGAGGGATTACACTCAGCTGATGGAAGCGCTGCAGCAAACCAAAATGCAATCAGAAACAAGTGTAACAAACTCCAGGGCACAATCGCTTAAAGTAGAAACAATGGCGCTGTATGCCATTGCATTGACAAGAGCAAAATCTCCGGACCTGGCAGCTGTCGCCAATGTAATATCTCTTATACTTGGTGAAAAGACCTACTACGGATACGGCTCTACACAAGCTACAATACTTGCATTGCAGGCCATTGTTGAATACAGGAAACTGGCAGGTGAAATGGCCGCTGCATCAAAAATGGAAATAAAAGTAAACAATGAGCCTACACTTGCAGGAAAGAACATCATTAGCAATATCAAAGAAGGAAACAATACTTTCTCTGTAAAATATACCAGTGAAAAAGATGGTATTCCCTATCAGCTGGAACTGGCCTATTATACCTTATTGCCGCCCGATAATCCGGAAGCAGAGTTAAAATTGTCAACTCATCTCTCCACGAATACTACAAAAGTAGGTGAGACGGTGCGATTGCAGGTAGAAGTGAAGAACATCAAAAACTATTTACAACCAATGAGCATCGCGAAGATCGGGATACCGGCCGGGTTAACCGTACAGCCATGGCAATTAAAAGAGATCATGGAGAAGAACCAGGTTGCCTACTACGAGATCTTCGACAACTACCTGGTGTTATATTGGATGGGATTTGCAGCAGGAGAAACTAAGCAGGTCAATCTTGACCTGAAGGCGGAAATCGCCGGGAAGTACAGAGGAAAAGCCGGTACTACCTACCTGTACTATATGCCGGAATACAAACACTGGAACGCAGGTACTGAAATAACAATAACGCAATAACCGATCTGTTGTGATTGATGGCAAGAGGCTGTTCTGCTCCGGCAGACAGCCTCTCTTATTTATATCAGCCAGGATATTTTTTACAACATGATGACTCCATTAGCACATCGGCTTGCTAATCGCATATGCCAGGAACAATTAAGGCCACCTCATCGGATAATACCTGTTGTAAAGCTGAGACTCACGGGGATGTGTACTCATTTTACAGGCTTTCTACACCTCTTACATATATACATATATTTATATAAATCTGCAGTTAAACGTCATGGACAAATGTTAATATTTTGTTATGAGCACTTTTTTTTTCAGAAGAAATCGGTAAACGGTTTTAGCATTTTTCCATTAATATTATTTTACTAAAAACTAATACAAAACTATTCCTTTCTGCAGGCGGTATCCATACCTTTAGAACAGTCAAAACTCAAAACACCATGAAAACCCTTTCCCCAAGACTGCTTTGGATCGCAGTCATTTCTTTCACTATTGCTTCCTGTACAAAAGACGAGATCACACCACAACCTGCGCCCGCTGTAAAAGCCGAGGTAAGCGAGGTAAGTGTAGCAGCTGTTTCTCTGACGGAAGATTTTGAATCAGGCACTAAAGCCGCCTACGCAGCTGCGAACGTTACACTTGGCAGTGGCAGCTGGTATTTCGATGAGGCACTTATCGGCAATCTGTCAACAGACGCGAAGACGGGCCTGGCCTCTGCCCGCATCCGGAATACAGGATCTATTACTATGAACTTCAATGCCACCGGTGCGAATACCATTACTATCTCGCATGGCGTATTCGGCTCTGACGGAAGTAGTACCTGGCAACTTTGGATCTCCACCGATGGTGGCAGTACTTACACGCAGACCGGCAGTACGGTTACCACTTCTTCCACAACCCTGCAAACAGCCACCTTCACCGTCAATGTAACGGGGAACATCCGCTTGTCTATCCGGAAGGTATCCGGTGGTAGTAACCGTATCAACATTGATAACATTAGCATCAGCACCGGCACTTCAGGCGGAGGTGGTACACCGGGAGACAATAGCCATTTGCTGCTGGGCAATCCGAGTGGCGCAGTAGCCAGCACCTCCTACCCTACCAATTACCTAATGGATCAGACGTATTACGTGCTGTCCTACAATAATGTCAGAGGAACACCCAATTGGGTAAGCTGGCATATCAGCAGTTCCGACCTTGGAAGCGCAGCACGTCAGGATGATTTCAGGGCCAATACCAGCCTGCCTTCAGGATGGTACCAGGTAGGCGCCACCAGTTATTCCGGCAGCGGTTTTGACCGCGGACATAACTGTCCTTCTGCAGATAGAACGTCAACTGTTACAGCTAATTCTTCTACCTTCCTGATGACGAACATGATTCCTCAAGCGCCGCAGAACAATCAGCAGACATGGAATAACCTGGAAATGTATACACGCTCGCTCGTTACAGCAGGCAATGAAGTATATATAATAATGGGGAATTATGGTACCGGAGGCACCGGAAGTAACGGAGGCACTACAACCACGATAGACAATGGTCATGTTACGGTACCATCCAACGTATGGAAAGTAATTGTTGTTATCTCTAATGGTAATAATGATCTTAGCCGCATTACCTCGTCTACACGGGTGATTGCGGTAAATACACCAAACATCAATAGTATAGGAACTGACTGGAAAAACTACCGTACCAGTGTAGATGCGATAGAAGCCGCAACCGGCTATGATCTCTTATCTAACGTACCTGCCGGCATTCAGCAAGTTGTGGAAGCCCAGGTAGATAATCAGTAATAAAACTAAAAGTTAAGGATTAGCATCATGAATTGCATATGCCGTGATTCAGGCAGTATTTCAATCATGATGCTAATCCTTACTCATTACGCTCTTAGAACAATTTCACATACCCTAATGTGTAACCACCTGTAAGCGTCTTATTAGTGATCTGGTAATAGTTGGTAGCAGTTGTACCGGAAAGCGCTACTGTAGCGAACTTGTAGTTTGCCAGTGAGCCTGTACCTTCAGACACTACTGCACCATTCTCGAGATAGATATAATACTTGGAATAGATCGTACCAACACCTTTCAGTGGAGCAATGAACACGTTCCCCCTTACAATGTTCGTACCTGTCTGACCAGTATAGCCGTTAATACGCAGGGTGTTTCCTCCTGTATTGGCCACTGTGTTATTCAGGAACTGTACAGCAGCACCAGCAGCACCTCTCATGCTCACGCCATCGCCCACATTATCGCAGAACAGGTTGTTCTTGATAATGTGATTGGTACCTGAACCATAGAACTGGCACAGTTCTCCCCAGCCATTACGAACGATATTGTCGTGTGTATTGGTGCCCATTGTACGTCCACCGATCAGGATACCACCATTGTGAGCGGAATTCTTCTGTGTAGCCCAGTTGGTCACGGTGTTGGAATAGATTTCCACGTTATCCATCGCAGCTGTCTGAATACCATCCAGACCACTGTTAGATACGATATTGCTGTAAATCTTCACACCATTCCATTTGATTGGTTGTACATATTGGTGACCTGCAGTCATACCAGCTGTAGTACCATAATAAGGAACACCCGCGGTGAGATCCCAATAGGTAGCAGTATGACCTAAGTACATCGCTTCGTTCCTGGTATTGTTGATGGAAATACCATGGATGCTCAGGTTATACATGGTCGAGTTAGGATATGCAGTAGTTGCATCGCCTTTAACTGGTTCTGTCTTCGCTACGATACCTGTACCACCATTGTTGATGCTCAGGTTGTAGATCTCGAAGTTGTCAGTGTGGTTGCCCAGGTGAATGTTGAAATAGGCTTCTCTTGCAGTCGTGGTAGAACCATTGATCACAAAATAAGCTTTACCATTCGGGCTACCCAGTTTAATGTAATGGCAATTAGAAAAATCAAGAGCGCATGGATAGCCTCCTCCTGCCCATGTAGGATCCCCAAAATAGGAAATGGAACCTGATGGATTCTGGAAAGTGATAGGAGCTGTAGCTGTTCCGCTCATGTTAGAAATGAAAACCGCCTTAAAGGTTCCCTTCAAATTGATTACGTCACCTGGTTTATAAGTTCCGGCCGAATTATTTATGATCAATCTTCCGTATGCATCCGGTACTAATGTAAATGTCCTTCCTGTTGTGGTGGTGACACTTGTCGCTGAATTCCCGATCGTCTTATCGATACTTTCGTCTGCCTCTTTCTTACATCCTACAATAAACGAAAGGAGTGTGGCCGCGGCTATAAGCGCATGCCTGCGGTAGTCATGTCTGATTTTCATGGTTTTTCTATAATGTTATGGTTCATGCAGGCCGCCATCTTGCATTTTTCCCCCTGCAAGCGGCCAAGCGATATGGTTTAAATATTAAAAACTTCCCTAATGTTGTTTTACTCTGATTTTTCTCTAAAAATTGGCAATATTTCTCTGCAATGCATTTAACTTATAACAATACCCCCTTTTTTTTTAAAAGTTTTCAAAAAACAAGCAAAAGTACTTTTTCCAAAACGAGAGCGAAGTTAAAATATTATGCGTGGAATAAAACTTTTTTTTCGCTCCAAAAGCCAGACTATCAATATCTAATATACAAAATAAATATACATAAATTTTCTTAATGTGTTAATTATTTCTAAAATAAAATCAGCGGGATGAGTAAAGACCAGTCGGTCTATAACGGAAAAGTATATATTAAAAATAAGCACTTTTCTAACGGCTAAGTATGTATTTCACCATGCTTTCTTCTAACGGTCAGGAATATACAATAGAAATATATAATACATAATTATACTTTAGATTTCATTCGGTTTCTTATAGGCAAACCTCCGTTATTTTAGCCTCAGCAACAGCTTTGAACAATAACATACATCTGGTTGTAATCAGAAAGAAAACATGCCTTGTTGTAGTTTTTCCCGATAATAATTGCTCGACTGTCTGAACCAACCACTAAAAATGTTTACGCCAAAATTGTGCACTCATCAGCCCGGCCATTGCCAAAAACAAATCAACATACCATTTAAAACAAAGCATAAAACACTGATAATAAACAAATAACATATCTGGAACCGTTTTTGCAAGCCCCACAATATAACCGGCGCGCAAGCTATTTTTTGAAACACCTTTATTGGCAAAACACCTAATATGAAGACGAAAGCACAATATGTTGTTGCAGTTTGGCTGGCAAATTTTAACCATGAGAAGGAACTGCGTAATTACCTGGAAGTAACGTATGATGAAGATGGCAACAGCCAGTCCGGCTTCGGCGATGCTGTAGGCCTGGAACATTTTGACAGCGACTTTCTGGAACACGCCTCTTTCAACAATACAATGGACCCTGAAGAGATTATCAATGGCGTTTCCTTTAGTGAATACTTTAAACATCATCTTACACCATTGATCAATAATGATTCATTATCTGCACACAATACCATTATATTCCTGTACGGCAAACAGGATGTATATGGCGCTATCAACGAGCATATATTCTCCATGGCCAACGAGCCCCGGCAGCAGTTGCCCTTCAGTTTTATTGGTACTATAAAATTTGAGATCGAAAACCAGTAACCTGGTAGTAAAAGACGGTAATAACAACGAAGGCCTCACAATACGTGAGACCTTCGTTTTATGTAAGGCTGAAGACTAATGCCATTGTCCTTTATTCTTCTGGAAACTATATATCAGGTAAAACAAGGCAGGCAGGATAAAAATGCTGCCTAATAATAAGGCGACTGCCAGTGACCAGATTGTTTTCTCCTGCCCGGCATGTTCCATCAGGGAAAGATACTGCCCACCCTTCAGGATCACTATATTAGGGTAATGCCGCAAAGTAATGGCCAACAGGATCATCGTTACCTGGAACCCCGCCAGCACACGGATGATATATACCTTTCCTTTCTTTAACAGCAGGTACCACAACAATACCAGTGAAAGCAATGCCGCTATCAGTGCAATCACCCCCACCGCGTTGCCAAACAACCATTCGTCGAGCGGAATATCTTCCGAATGCGCCGCCCAGAATACCAGCGCGCCGAACACCACGGCTGCTAAATTCATCTGTTTGGCCTTACGTATAAAACGGATACGACTGTTATTATCCTTTGTCTCACCGATAATAAAGATAGCCGCCAGGTAACCACAGATCGCTACTGTAAAAAAGCCGACTGTTATCGAAAACCAGTTTAGCCAGCTGAAGATATATGCGGAAAGAAAATCCCCCGCTCCGGTATCTATCCTGCCGGAAACAGCGCTTGCTGCAATCACCCCCAGGAAGAAGGGTGTCACGAAACTGGAATACACAAAGATCTTATTGTAAACCTTTTGCATATTGTCTACCACTGCATCATAATGCCGGAAGGTAAAGGCCGTTCCCCGGGCGATAATACCAAATAACATGATCACCAGCGGAATATGCAGATGTGTGGATATCGTCGTATAGATCTCGGGAAAACCTACAAACAATACCACAATTGCAATGATCAGCCACATATGATTGGCTTCCCATACCGGGCCTATTGCCTGGTACATGGTGGTACGCGTATATTGTTTGTTCTTACTGGATGTAAATAGCTCTATGATACCTGCCCCGAAATCTGCACCACCCAACAATATGTATAATAAAATGGCAGCCCATAAATATGCGATCACTACGTAAATCATGCTATTGAAATTTTAAAAAGAGGGTGAAACATCATATAACTTATCCACCATTTTTATCTGCCGGTACAGCAGGAACGTTACTATCAGCGACAGAGAAATATATACCGCTGTGAAAATATAGAAGGAATACACGATCCCCGGCATTGGTGTAACTGCATCTGCAGTGCGCATGATCCCGTTAATGATCCATGGCTGGCGTCCTACTTCCGTGACCGTCCATCCTGCTTCCACAGCAATAAAACCCATCGGCGTTGCCAGTACAAACAAGCGTAACAGCCAGTTATTCTGCAACCAGCTTCGCTTCTTCCAGATCGCAACAAAATAACACAGAGAAATTGCCAGCATCAGCATACCTAAACCCACCATCACCTGGAATGCATAGTGGGTGATGGCCACCGGCGGCTGATCCTGTTCTGGTATTTTATCTAATCCCGTTACAGGTGTATGGAAGTCGCTATGCACCATGAAGCTCAACATACCAGGCAATTTAAGCGCATATTTTACTTCTTTAGCCTTACTATCCGGTATACCGCCTACTATCAACGGTGCCGCTGCTTCGGTATGAAAATGAGCTTCCATAGCTGCCAGTTTTGCCGGTTGTCTTTTAGCTACATCCTTCGCAGAAATATCTCCGCTTAACGGTTGCAGCAAGGCTGCTACACAGGCAAAGACCGCTGCTATCCTGAATGACTGCATATGAAAACGCACATTCTTTTTCTTAAGGATCATCAGCGCATGAATACCTGCCACTGCAAATCCTGTTGCGGCAAAAGCTGCAATACACATGTGCAGCGCCTGTGAGAACCAGGCATCGTTAAACATGGCATGTATAGGGTCTATATTCAGGTATTGCCCGTTTACATAGTCAAATCCCGCCGGACTGTTCATCCATGCGTTAGCGGCCACGACCAGTATACCGGATACCAGTCCGCTTACGCCTACCACCACGCCGGTGAACCAGTGAAACCATTTATTAAACCGCCCCCATCCATACAGGAAGAATCCTAACGCAATCGCCTCTATGAAAAATGCGGTACCCTCCAATGAAAAGGGCATACCGAATATCGGCCCTGCATGCTTCATGAACTCAGGCCATAAAAGTCCCAGTTCAAAGGAAAGCACCGTTCCTGATACCGCTCCTGTGGCAAAAAAGATCGCCACTCCCTTACTCCATGCTTTGGTGATATTCCTGTATACAACATCATTGGTCCTAAGCCAGTAAAAGTGCGCAACAGCCATAAAAAAGGGCATCACCATACCTATACAGGAAAATACAATATGAAACCCCAATGACAGCGCCATCTGCGATCTGGCAGCTATAAAATCATTCATCGTAAATTCAATTTACACCTCAAAACTACTAAATACAGAACAGGCGACTATGACAAATATCATTTCGGCATAAACAGACATAAAAAAGGCGCTATTTGTATTAGCGCCTTCATATTAATAATCGTTAAACTGCGACTTCATTACCTTTTCTTCTTCCCTTATCCGGGTAATCAGCGGGATGAGATAAATGGCCATCCCGACTACCAGCGTTATCCATGCATGAAAGAACAATGCAAATCCTACCAGTTCCGGCAGTACACTCAAATAGTAATTAGGATGTCTAACCAGCCTGAATAAGGCTGATTTGTTGATCGTATGGTATTCAGCCGGCGCAATGATCAGTTTTAACGTCCAGATATGCCGTAAAGAATAGATCACATAATACAAGATGGCGACTGATGCTGCAAAGATCGTCAATCCTATATAACTGATATTGTCATAAAAGAATGCGCCTTTCATCGTACCTTCCGTAATACAGGCCAGGTAGAACAGTACATGGGCAACTATCAGCAACAGGGAATTCCGCTTGCCAAACTCCACAGCACCCATCTTCCTGAGCCTACGCTCGTTGATACCGGAAATAACACTGCTGATAAGACGTAAAAGCACAATTAGAAAAAACACAATCAGGATAATGGTCTTCATGAGTAATTATTATATTGTTAGAAAAGCTTATTCCTCGTACATAAACCATTCATATCCGTCGATGTTGCGATATTCTTTAGGAACAGCATTCAGCACTTCACCATTTCGCGATGAAGGCTCACCACTATCTTCTCCACGCATCCTGATAAACTGCTTGTCATTTTCCGGATCTCTGTAGATACGCTCTATAGTTTCCAAAACGGTATCATTCCACTTGAATTTATACAATTCTACTTCGCCGGGATGGCCATACCCCACACCACGAACTACTTTTTCCTCCGGGAAAAAGTCAGGATTGTAGAAATTATACAGATGGCTAAATCCGCCTGTTGATGCATTATAAGTATATACATTATATACATATCGCAGGCAACATCCCGAAGAAGAATAGGTTACAACCATATAATCCCTGAGTTTATCCCCGTTTACATCCCCAATACTATCTGATGTAAACTCCAGATATGCGATCGTATCGGTTGAGATTAATTTAAAGTGATTGTTTTCCAGTAAATAAACATTATCAAGTACGTTCCCTGTTTCAGCACTGCTTCTGATATGCAAATGAGATTTCCCTGTTTCAAACAGATGTCCGAAAGCCATAGCCGTTTTAATAGAATACATACCAGGAAAGAGCTCGAATTCATACTGATAATCGCCATCCTGTAAATGCTTACCTGCATAACTTAACGCTTCTGTAGAAACGATATCCATCAGACTGTCCGTATTCGGCTCCCAGGCATCCGCAGGGGCATCTTTCAGTCCCTTAGGGTCTTCATACAATGTATCCGCGACAATGCCGGTTGCTGATGAATCTTTCCGTTGCTCCGTCTGCACTCCCGCATGACAGGCGGCTAATGTTGTACAAAGGATAAATAATAAGGACCTCACTGTGTATTGTTTACATCACAAAATTATATAATTCCTTTATAAGCCTGCACTTATTAAATACATTCTTTACCTTGCCTGCAGTAAACAACCAACCATGGAGACCAGGGCATATCTCGACAAATATTTTCCTCACTTTGAAGAAGGCCTAAAAGAACAGATCGCGGCTAACAGTGTTATTAAATCCATTGCTGCCGGTGATTCCTTAATCCAGACCGGCCAGTATTTCCGCTCTACCATGCTGGTAGTGGAAGGGCGCCTGAAATTGTACCGGGAAGGCGAAGAAGGTCATGAATTCTTTATGTATTACCTGCTTCCCGGCGATGCCTGTGCCCTATCCATGGTGTGCGCTACCAGACCACATCAAACCAGCGAGATCATGGCCAAAGCTATAGAAGACAGCATTGCTATTATGGTGCCCCTGGAAATGATGGAAAACCTGATGCAGGAGTTTAAAAGCTGGTATAGCTTTGTCGTGGAAACCTACCGCAGCCGCTTTGAAGAACTACTTAACATAGTAGACCAGGTCATGTTCAAAGGCATGGATGAAAGACTGGTCGTTTACCTTGCGAACCAGCAAAAGACACTGAAAACCAGTAAGCTATTCATCACACACCAGGAGATTGCTACCGATCTGAATTCCTCCCGGGAAGTGATATCGCGCCTGCTCAAGAAGATGGAGCAGCAAAACAAACTGCAATTGCATAGAAATTATATAGAAATGTTACCTATGTGACCTTAGTCACCGAAATCATCTTACTGATCCCTGAGCTTTGCATTATAAATATATAATGTTGCTCATGACAATCATTGAATACATTCGCCAACCATGGCCCTGGTATGTTTCCGGTACCGCCATTGCCGCTATTATGGTAGTGCTGATCTTTTTCGGGAGATCGTTCGGGGTTTCGTCCAACCTCCGCACTATATGCAGCCTGGCCGGAGCAGGTAAAAAGGTGCCATTCTTTCAATTCGACTATAAAGCCCAGTATTGGAACCTGCTCTTCCTCGCAGGTACTGTTGCGGGCGGATTCATTGCCAGTCACTGGCTATCCTCTCCGGGAGCATTACAGCTTTCTGCAGCCACTGTCCGGGACCTGCAAGCCTTACACATCCAATTTGACGGGTTGACCGCTCCCTCACAGTTGTTTGGATCAGCTGCCCTGCTGTCAGCCAAAGGCTGGATCATCCTTGGCATAGGCGGATTTCTGGTGGGATTTGGCTCCCGTTATGCCGGTGGCTGTACTTCCGGTCATGCCATCAGTGGATTATCCAACCTGCAGCTACCCTCGCTGATAGCCGTTGCCGGTTTCTTCATCGGAGGACTGATCATGACACACCTTCTTTACCCGTTAATATTCGTAAGATGATAAAAGGTATTAAGTATATTCTCACAGGCATACTGTTTGGTATTATTATGAGCAAATCGGAGGCGGTTTCCTGGTACCGCATCCAGGAAATGTTCCGATTCCAGTCATTTCACATGTACGGTCTTATCGGTTCAGCAGTTGCTATCGGGATCCTTATCACGCTATTGATCAAACGTTACCAGTTAAAAGACATCAAGGGAGCAACAATAACTTTTTCCGATAAAGCCTGGGGATGGAAACGCTATCTCACCGGTGGCATCATCTTTGGATTAGGCTGGGCACTTACCGGTGCCTGTCCCGGACCAATATTTGTACTGCTGGGGCAGGGTTTTCCTGTTATGCTACTCGTCATCGCAGGTGCATTATTGGGTACGTATACATATGGCGTTATAAAAGATCGCCTTCCTCATTAAAGGGTTTCTAAAAACAACAACATGAAGATTACACAATTTGAAGATAAAGCACTCTCACAGTATTCATATGCCATTCTCGACGAAGACCAATCAGCCGTTATACTGATTGATCCGGCGAGGGATATCCGCCCTTATTTAGAATATGCCAGCGCTAATAACGCGAAGATCACTGCAGTGATAGAAACACATCCACATGCTGATTTTGTCAGCGGTCACCTGGAGTTACATGAACTGACCGGCGCTACTATTTATTGCGCTGTACAAACAGGCGCTGCCTATCCACATCAGCCTTTTGATGACGGAAAAACCATTACTTCTGGAGCACTCTCTTTTACAGCGATCAATACGCCTGGCCACTCGCCCGACAGCATTTCCATTCTGCTTACATATAATGGGAAGGACCATGCTGTATTCACCGGCGACACACTCTTTATCGGCGACTGCGGCAGACCTGACCTGCGGGAAAATGCGGGCAGCCAAAAGGCGCTCCGTAAAGAACTGGCCAGACAGATGTACTATTCTCTCCGCGAAAAACTGATGGTACTGGCAGATGATGTGATTGTTTATCCCGGACACGGTGCAGGCACCTTATGCGGCAAAGACCTCCGCGATGCCAATCAGTCTACCATCGGCGAAGAAAAGAAAAACAACTGGTCAGTACAGGAAATAGCGGTAGACCAGTTTGTTAGCATCTTGCTGGAAGATCAACCATTTATTCCACAGTATTTCCCTTATGATGTGGAGATAAACAGACAGGGGGCACCCGCTTTGAAAACCGCTTTATCCGGTATCCGTATTACAAAGCCAGCTGTAAACTTTATTCCCGGAGAGATCGTGATAGATATAAGGCCTGCCGCAAACTTTAAAGAAGGCCATCTGCCCGGCTCCTTTAACCTGATGCTGGACGGAAAATTTGAGACCTGGCTAGGCGCCATACTCCCGCCCCGGGAACCCTTCTATCTGCTGGCTGCCGATACCCGTTCTTTACAACAGGCAATGGAACGCACTGCCAGGATCGGTTATGAACCATTTATCAAAGCAGGACTTATTATGCAGACCGGCTCTGAAAAACAGACGCCATTTGATGCAGAATACTTTGACCAGCACACCGACGAATATACGATCGTTGATGTCCGTAATACTGATGAAGTAAAAAAGAAGCCGATCTTCCGTCATGCGATCAGCATTCCCCTGTCAGAACTGCGCATGCGACTGAAGGAAATACCGCTGGACAAACCGATCGCCGTTCACTGTGCAGGAGGATACCGTAGCGCTGCTGCCAGCAGCATTCTCGAAGCAGCCCTGCCAGATAATCTGGCCATCACTGACATCGGTGAACATATCAAATCCTTCTAAGCCATCCATCATTTTGAAGGGCTACAGCATGAATATCTTTTAAGGAAATGATGTTACGATTTCACTACTAGTGCAACCACGGAATATTTTCCAACCGGCTGATATAACTCCTGCACTGCGACAGTATTGCTGCACGGTCAGTTATATTGCCAGACTTAAACCACCTGCACTTTATAATGAAACGTTTTGCAAAAACCCTTTTGTTGTCAGGCCTCTCCTGCTTACTTTATGCCGACAGCCATAGCCAGTCCTCCTGGAAGATGCAGCCTGTAGCCATACAAACCCGCTGGGCGAAACAGGTCAACCCTGCCAAAGTGTTGCCTGAATATCCGCGTCCTCAAATGATGCGTGCGCAATGGGTCAATCTAAACGGATTATGGCAATATGCCATCACTGACAAAGCCGCAGAACAGCCCTCTTCCTTTGATGGAGAGATCCTTGTTCCCTATCCGGTAGAGTCAGCCTTATCGGGCGTTAAAAAGCCCGTTTTGCCCACCCAACGGCTCTGGTATAAACGCAGCTTTGACCGTCCGGATACAAAGGAAGGCGAAAGGGTATTGTTACACTTCGGCGCCGTAGACTGGCAAACGAAGGTATATGTGAATGGTAAAGAAGCAGGTCAGCATACAGGCGGATATCAAAACTTCTCTTTTGATATTACCTCCCTCCTGCGCAATGGCAGCAATGAACTGGTGGTCGATGTCTATGATCCTACAGATCAGGGGCCTAATCCACACGGGAAACAGGTGCTTGCTCCCAAAGGGATCCGCTACACCGCTACCACCGGTATCTGGCAGACGGTATGGCTGGAAACCGTACCCGCTATCGCCATTAGGGACCTGGTGGTCACACCCGAAGTAGATGAAGATTATCTGTCTTTAACTGTTCATACCTCAGACAATACAGATTATACCATTGAGGCTATCGCCAGCACTGACGGCAAAATGGCTGGCTCTGTAAAAGGACCTGCCAATCAACCATTGAAACTTCCCTTGCGGAATGCCCATCTCTGGAGCCCGGAAGATCCTTTTCTTTACGACCTCTCTGTGAAACTGGTAAAAAATGGTGCCGTAAAGGATAAAGTAACCTCCTATTTCGGTATGCGCAAAATAGAGATCAGGAAGGACGACGAGGGACAGGAACGTATATTCCTCAATAACAAATACACCTATAATCTGGGGGTACTTGACCAGGGGTTTTGGCCGGACGGAATTTATACTGCTCCCACCGATGAAGCCCTCCGGTTTGACATTGCGGCTATCAAAGGAATGGGATTCAATACCATCCGTAAGCATATCAAAATAGAACCGGCCCGCTGGTATTATCATGCAGATAAACTGGGCATGCTGGTATGGCAGGACATGGTAACCTGTGCCAGCCTGGAACCAGCTGCCAAAGCAGCTTTTGAGGCTGAAAATGAAGCAAATGTTGACCAACTGTACAATCATCCTTCTATTATCTGCTGGGTGTTGTTCAACGAAGGATGGTATACCTACGATCAGCCCCGCCTCACACAGTGGTTACAGGAAAGGGATCATACGCGGCTGATCAATGGCCATACCGGTGAAAACTATGGCAAGGATGGGCCGCAGGACCTTGCAGGCAAATGGGCCAACAGTGATCTTGCTGACATACACGACTATCCCGGCCCGGGAATTGCGCCTGCCTTGCCTGGCAAGGCCAGGGTACTGGGAGAATGGGGAGGCGTAGGCGTTCCGGTAAAAGGACATCAGTGGAATGCTGCTGCAGGATGGGGATATGTCAAGATCACGCCCTCGGAGATGATCGATAAATACGCCTCTATGGTGAAACGTCTGAAGACATATGAAACCGCCGGACAATCAGGTTCAATCTACACCGAACCATTTGATGTGGAAATAGAAGAAAACGGCCTGATCACCTATGACAGGGAAGTCGTAAAAGTACCGTTGGAGACATTGCGTCGGATCCATGCACCATTCACTGCCCAGGAACGTAGTAAAATGCTGGTACCAACCCTCGCATTAAAAAATGCAGATACTACCTCCATCCCCGATCCTCATCGCCGACAATTCCTGGCATTGCTGGAAATGGATGCGGACGTAAAGAAGACCGGGAACTATAAAACATTGACTGATACCCTGACAGATTACCTTCACAATGGCGGTACCAGCTTCTCTCCGGCCAAGATCAGCAGCATTTCAAAGAAGGTTTTTGAAGGAACTAATGATACGACCTTACTGCATCAGGCTTTAAAATGGATGGAAAAAGCGGTAGACATGGAAAGGAATTCCTTTACAATGAGCACTTATGCCAATCTGTTATATAAACTGGGAAATAAAGTTGAGGCCTTGAAATGGATGGACAAAGCAGTTGTATTGGCTCCGGAAAGCGAGCAACCTGACTACCAGGTAGTGATGGATAAAATGCAGAGAGGCGAAAACACCTGGCCATAGCATACACCAGCTCACAATAAAAAGGCGTTCGCTAATGCGCAACGCCTTTTCCTTTATCTTTTTCTTTTAGGTTTCGCCCCTCTTGTTTTGGGCTTACCATACTTTTTCTTCATTTTATCGGCGTGAGAGATCTTCACATTTACCTTTTTATTCTTCGCCGATTTCTCATGGAATGCCGGTCCGGCCTCTTCTCTGGAAGGCAATTTTATGAGGAAGTTCTTCATCTTCACTTCCGGCTTCTCATCATCTGTCAATACATCTGAGATCACCAGGTCTTCCGGTAGGGGTGTTATAGGGATCTGGTAATTCATCAGCTCCTCTATCTTTTCCTGACGATCTCTTTCCCTGTCTGCAATAAAGATGATGGAGTTTCCATCTTTATCGGCACGACCTGTTCTACCTATACGATGCAGATAGTTTTCCGGTACTTCAGGCGTATCAAAGTTGATCACGTGTGATACTTCCGCGATATCAAGCCCCCTCGCGATGATATCTGTGGCTATGATAAACCTGTAGGTACCATCTTTGAACCTTTTCACTGTATTAAAGCGATGATTCTGTTCTTTGTTCGAGTGGATCACACCTGCCTTTTCAGGATATTTAGCTTCCAGCTGTTCATACAACTCGTTGGCCATTTCTTTGGTAGCTACGAATATCAGGACTTTCGTCATGGAGCTGTCCCTTTCCAGCAACAGTTCCAGCAGATTCACTTTTGTATAAAAATTAGGGAGGTGGTATCCTGTCTGGCTGATATTTTTCAGCGGTGTTCCTACAGGAGCTGCTTCCACAGTCACCGGGAAGTTAAAATGTGTCTCTATCAGCTGCTCCACTTCTTCGGTAATGGTAGCTGAGAAGAGCAGATTCTGCCGCTTTGCCGGCAGCAGGTCAAGAATATGTTGGATCTGCGGACGGAAGCCCAGGTTCAGCATCTCATCCATTTCATCTATCACGACCCTTTTAATAGCCTTTAGTTTCAGTGTGCCACTCAACACAATATCTACCAGGCGGCCTGGGGTAGCTACCACCACATCCAGCTTACCTGCGGCAATGTCCATCTGCGGATTCATATTCACACCTCCGTAAAAGCCGGCAACTTCCACACTCATATAGGGCGTTAGCTGTTTTACGGCGTCCACCACCTGCACGACCAGTTCGCGGGTAGGTACTACGACCAGGAGTTGCGGAAAACGTTCTTTGGAAAATTTAAACTGTCGCAGACAGGGCAACAAGTAGGCAAAAGTCTTTCCTGTACCGGTCTGGGCTATTCCGCATACATCCTTTCCCGACATCACTACTGAGAATACCTTCTCCTGGATGACAGTGGGCGTCGTATATCCCAGATCACTCAATGCATTCAGTAAAGGTCTGCTCAGGTTTAATTCTTCAAAAGTCATAATTCAGATAAAAATGAACGGCAAAGGTACTGCTAATCCTGCACATTCATTGTTGGGCGGGCATTATCTGTCAAAACGGAGCCACGAAGGGAGATAAGCCTCCAGGAAAGCCTCACCGGCCTTTGCCCTGAGTATCGGGCTTAATATCTGCAAAACCAGCAGGATTCCAATCGTCATGGCCAGGGTAACACCACAGAATATCCAGGCAGGGATCTCCCTGGCATACAGGTACATATTCCATTCCTGGGTATTCATCAGTAAAAATACCACCGCGCCTGCTACATAGGCAAAGATCACTGTCAGCAAGGATTTTATAATCCGCCACCAGTAACGGTCTTCTTTAGAGGATAACAGCTCCACAAGATTCAGTAGCAGCAATACCAGGCTGAGGCCATAAGTAAAAATGTGCTCCTGGTAAATAGTCTTCCTGTCTGCCTCCAGCAGACTGCTCTTGAAACCAAGGTATAAGATATTGTTGGGTATCATCATTGTTAGCCAGTAGATTACGCCAAAACACACAACAATGCCGATATAAGGAAGAAACCCACGGAATGCCATTAAAAAAATATTTAATGACAAATATATAAACTTAAAGATATATATATTACTCCAACCCCTCCTTTAGTTATACAGAACTTATCCCGATTGCCTATTGGGGAGCTGTCAGTTGCACCTAAACACCATATTGCGAATGAAAATCAATCATTTAGTCAACTTACCTACACCAAAAAAGGGGCTTATCAAGCCCCTTTTCAGTTTATTTCTTCTGATAATTTCTTATTTCTCCTGATAGCTTCCTGCTACTTTTACCAATCTGTCAGGATAGTCCGTAATGATCCCGTCCACATGGAGGGACATCATCTTTTCCATATCACTTACTTCATTCACCGTCCACGGTAAAACCTGCACTTTTTTATCATGTGCCTCCTTTACCAGCTCCGGTGTCGCCATTAAATAGTAAGGACTGTAAATAGCGGGTGCGAAGCCGAGGGTCTTCAGGTTATCTGTAAAACTCTCCTTATTCATGATCAGCAGCGCCAATATTTGCTTAGGATCCGTTTTGTGGATCACCTGCAACGTACGTACGTCGAAAGACTGTATTGTTACCCTTTCAGCGATCTTCTTTCTCTTTATCACATCCATGACCATCTTAGCAAATACGTCCGGTTTTGGATGATATTTATCGTCCCCGTCAGGAGAACATTTTGTTTCGATGTTGTAATATACCTGCTTCAGATGATGTTTTTTCACATAGGCTTCTACGCTATCGATCAGATCCGCCAGCAGGGGCTTGTATGCTTTCATCTTCACCTGCTCCGGAAACTGCGGATGAGGTTTCGTACCCACGTCAAATTTACGGATACTGTCGTAGGTCATTGTGTACAGTGCATACTGTTTTTCCTCTTCTTTTGTAATGTCTGAACCATCAGGTTTCCGGACAAATACTGAGGACATATATACATCATGGGACACCACCACCTTGTTGTCAGAAGAGATCACACAGTCCAGTTCCAGTGTTCTTACACCAAGATCAACGGCATGTAACATGGCTGGGATTGTATTCTCCGGCATCAGCCCTCTTCCTCCCCGATGTGCCTGTACATCTGTTTTCTGCTGGGCGGAAGCATATGCGGTTGCTGCAATCATTGCTACTAAAAGAAAAGTACGTTTCATTATATTCCTGTTATGCAAGGCAAGTTGGTATTTAAAAGGAGAAAACTAAAATTATATAAATGTTAAGAGAATTTTCAGATAGTTTTCTGCGGATTCATTTTGGTATACAAAATATGCTTATTTTCGAGGTAGCTGTTTGTTAGCATGCACTTACTCTTGAATTCCCCTACATGATTATTTATTGACTTGTTAACTATTAACTATGGGGAATAAATCATTTTATGATCTTGATTATATTATTGAGATCAACGAACAAAGGTTGGAGCAGTATATAAATGCTCAACAGAAGAACACAGAGCGATTCACCACGCTATTTGTGATCTACTCGGCATTATGTATTTTTCTGGTACCAATTATTCAAACATTGTTTCTTACAAAAGAACAATGCCATTGGTCGTATTATTGTTCATTTTATACGTTTTGTATTCTTTTCATTATTTCTATTGTTAATTCCGTATTGCTTCTGTCGCCAGAAATACGCGAAATACTGCTGGCACCCGATGTTTATTACAAAAACATCAAACAGTTTTACGAAACAGAAGGCTTTCCACCTGCTCAGGCAGATACTATAATTAAGGGCTCATATATAGTAGAACTTGAAGGAGCAGTCTCTAAAAACCGGCTTCAAGTACATCGAAAAATATCATTTTATAAACGTGCTTTTCATTTTGCAATTATATCCTGCATCCCTTACCTACACTGCATTTGGATGCAGATAAGCATTGAAAAAAAAGTCATACTAAAGAAGGATTCATTCAACAATTTAAGTAGTTTTACTAAAACCAATCATATATGTGGAAGAGAAAACCAAAATTCAAAGAGATCGACGATAACCTGGTCAAAACGCTGAAGTACGGTCTTCCGGGAGTGCATGCAAAAGACCTCATGCCTGTTAATTCGATTAGGGGCAAACAATACTTCTGGGGTTTTGTACCAGATAAATACCAACCCAGGCAAATAGTCGATATTCTATTAGAGCAACAGGAAGAACGAAAAAGGAATAACCGTATCTAAGACTTCCTAAAAAGGAACATTAAAACTTTAAGTGGTATTTACTAAAACCAATCATATATGTGGTGGAAAAAACCAAAATTCAAAGAGATCGACGATAACCTGGTCGAAAAACTAAAATATGGTTTGCCGGGAGGCGTACACGTGAGAGATATGATACCCGTAGAGGGTATACGAGGAAAAATGTATCTATGGGGTTTTGTACCAGACAAATTTCAACCCAAACCTATAATCGATATTTTACTCGAACAACAGGAAGAACGAAGAAGAAATAACCGTACCTAAACGGTTATTTCTTCTTTCTACTCTGTACAATCGGACCAAACGGCCCATACTTATGCTGCATAACAGAGAACGTATCAGGGAAAGGCCCTGTCGCCACATCCACCGGTTTGGTGGATAACACAGGCCAATCTCCCTCAAATATCTTAACAGGTCTTGCCTGAGAATTAACAAACGCCGCTACATCCCACGCATCTTCTTCACTAAGATATGCATTACCGAAAGGCATATTCGCTTTTACAAACCCCGCTAACCTCGTCAATCTGAAAATACCAGCACCTGTATTATAACTGTGCATACCCCACAAAGGAGGATACAAATAACTGATCCCCGATGAATCATATTTCCCACTTCCATCATGACCATGACATTGCACACATTCACGTTCAAAGACCATTCTGCCCTTTAGCGTGTCTGCCGCTCTTTCCAGGTAAGGCAATTCCTTAATGCCACTGCCGGGAGGTTTACGCCCTTTGGTAACATCCTTTCCCAGCCAATTTATATAGGCTATCATTGCCCTCATTTCCCGGCTGTTGCTATCCAGCGGACTACCATTCAGACTTCTGATGAGGCAATCATTAATCTTTTTTTCCAGCGACTCTATAGTACCACTACGCGCCCTGAAGCGGGGGAAGTTTGCTGCCGTAGCAGCATAATTATTTCCCATGAATTTCGTGCCTGCTTCCAGGTGACAATTCTGGCAATTCATACCATTGCTGATATTGGCTACCTTTCCTGCTGGCCCGAGGTAAACAGCTGTATGCGCTATCAGTTCCCGGCCATATAAGATCAGGTCACCAGCCGCGGTAGCCGGAATATCAGCGGTATCAGGGGGGATCCAATATGCCTTATCTTTCCCACAGGCTACAGGCATGACAATCACAATTACTGTCCAGCACACGAACAGCATCATCATAACAAGTCGCATAAGCGGTGATTAACGGATCAACCGGCAAAACAATAAGCGCAGTTCTTCTCCTGTGCACGGCTGACAGCCCATATGCCGGATGGAACTACCTGTATACCAGGTAACAATCCTGCGACCCATTCCTTTTTAACATCCTCTGCCTGTCCTCCCATCTGCTGGGCTACAATAGCGCTATAAACCGTCAACGCCATATTGCAGACGCAGAACATGACGCCACTGTCCTGCAGCTCATTGATGCCAATGGCCACATTCCCTATACCCGGAACACTAAAATCGCCCGCTTTAGGCTGCCAGAAGGGGTTTCTTGTTGCAGGGGCCTTGGTAAGAGGATCTGGCGCCTTGAATACTTCGCCAAACTTATACTTCGCCCATAGTTCATCTTTCATGGCGTAAGGGATGGCATTATGCCGCAATACAACCACCACGCCACAGTCTTTTTCAGGCACCCCTGTTGCTTCATTTGTCAACAGGAATACTTTTGCCCATGCAAATGGGAATATTTCATGTGGCTCAGGCACATCCAATACGAGGCGATGTTTTCCTTTGATCTTGTTGATCCAGGCCTCAGGATCATCACTAACTGAAGTAACGGAGGCCACTGGCGTTGCGGCATACAGCGGCAACGATCCTAATGAGGGTAGACTCAATGCGGTTGCACCCAGCATCATCTTACCCAGAAAGTCACGACGGTTCGTGAACAGCTCTTTGTCTGTATTTTCCATGTCAGCAGCATTTAGATAACTCTGTTGCGGCGTAACGACAACATAGCTGCTTTGGGGAACAGGCTACATTGCTTTTCTGAAATACGGTCGGTTACATGTGAAGCTAGGATAGATGTGAATGTGAGACAAAAATAGGGAACTTTGATTAAACTAAAAATATTTTAGTATCAGGAGCCAGGCTGCCATAAACAACAGGTCATCACTCACTTATGCGGCCGTCTACTGTTTAAATTTAGTGTTCAATATACCATTATACAGCATCAACAGAAGAGGCTGATCAGCATCAAAATATTATAACGTATATACTATACTGATAGTATCATAAAAATTCCCGCAGGATGGTATAGCTGCCTATATCGTCCTGCGGGAATACGTAATTGCTACTTCGCACCATCAATGGTGCTCTGTTTATAACTGGCTGTCACCGGCTTGTATTTGACATTTTCGATCTTTATCACCACCGGGTTAGGCCATTTCCTGTCGGTATAAAAACGCTGTCCGTTCACAGCACTGATCAGTAATCCCACCGGCGTCGATTGCGAATAGATACCTGCATCAAAACCTTCCTTATATTCCACCAGTTCGCTGGCATAACCCAGGATAGATACTTTGGTCTGCGGGGTACCTTCCAGGGTACGGATCACCAGGTCTTTTCTCTCCCCATATTTCCAGTCCTTTCCACCGGGCACGAATGCGTATACCGTACTGGTATCTTTCCCGCGGGTGAACCATATATTTCCTTCCCTTGCGATATGCCAGGGCCTTACACCCTGTACGGACTCTCCGTTTGCCAGGTTCCAAAGCGCCAGTTCGCGTAACAGGGCCTCCTGCTCTATCTGGATCTCTCCGTCTGGTTTAGGACCGACATTCAGCAAAAGATTGCCTCCTTTGGCACGGGTCTCTATCAGCATATTGATCATCTCTGTTCCTGATTTCTGCGGGTCATTGGTGGGCTTGTACTGCCAGTCGGTGCCCATTGTAAAACAGGCCTCCCAGGGACCGGGCATGATGGCATCCGGCAGCTCCTGCTCAGGCGTGTTCATTTGTCCGCGGGTCACCACAATATCCGGCTGCAGCTCCCAGGCATATTCTTTCAGTCCTTCGGCGGGCCCGTCAAAGAAGATAAAATCGATCTTACCATAGTTTGTCAGCAGTTCTTTCAGCTGCGATTTATCATAAGCCATCAGACCGGGATTCTTTTCCGGGAAATGCTGTGGCAGCTGCATTCTGCCAATAGGCACTTTATGTTTATAGAGGTAGTAGAAGTCTTCGGGAGAATAATAGACACCAATAGCGATCCCCTGTTTACGGAAAGCATCAAAGATGGCGCGGGTAGCATCTTTTTTGAAAGGGGTATTCATGATGTTGAACGGCGTCGTTTTGGTATCCCACATACAGAAGCCCGAATGATGTTTAGCCGTGAAGACGATATACTTCATACCTGCCAGCTTGGCCAACACTGCCCAATCGTCCGGGTTGAACTTATGCGGATTGAATGTTTTAGGCAATTCCGTCGTAAAACGTTCCAGGTAATCGTCAGAAGCGCCCGCCATGGAATGGCTGATGACAGCGCCGACCTGTACGTCCACACTCCAGTGAATGAACATGCCCAGTCCGAGGTCCATAAACCATTTTTCTTTCGCAGGATCATTGGCTGTTTTTTGTGCGCTGGTACTGATACACATGACAAGGCAGGAAACTGCCAGTAAAATTCGTCTCAACATATTTGGTTCACATTTGCATGAGCAATAATAATACAGAGAAATGCCAGCAAATACAAGCAAAATCCGGGGAGCGGATAGGGGTTAGGACAGGATTATCCGTCAATGATACAATTGAAACTCAGTTTCGATACAATTGAAACAGATTTCTACTGCATATACAACTAAAATGCATTGTTTTATATTAATTTTTAATTTGTATTTTTGAACCAATGCTGACTTATTACTTCGTATTACCGTTTATCTATCTTATATCCCTGTTACCGTTCCCGTTATTTTACGGCGTCTGTGATGTGATGTTCCTTTTACTGTACTATGTAATTGGTTATCGCAAAAAGGTAGTACTTCAAAACCTGCAAAACGCTTTTCCTGATAAATCCGCGAAGGAGATCGAACAGATCCGCCGTCGTTTCTATCGCTATTTCTGTGATCTGCTGTTGGAAACGTTCAAAACACTGACCATTTCCCGCGCTGCGGCCGTTAGGCGCTGCAAGCTCACACCGGAAGCACAGACCCTGTTTGACCGTTATGCGGCCGAAAACAGAAGTATCATGATCGTCATGGGGCATTACGGCAATTGGGAATGGGCAGGTAATACTTTCAGTCTGCAGGGGAAACATCATCTTTATGTAGTATATCATCCACTCAGCAATAAATACTTCAATGGACTGATGTACCGTATGCGTACCCGTTTTGGTACAGGTCTTATCAGCATGAAAGATACCTTCCGTGACATGGTAGCGCATAAAAGCGAGCTGGATGCTACTGCTTTCATTGCCGACCAGACACCTGCACCGAACAACGCTTACTGGACAACCTTCCTGAACCAGGATACCCCTGTATTCCAGGGAACGGAGAAAATCGCCCGCAAAATGAACTATCCGGTAGTATATGTGCAGGTACAACGTGTAAAACGCGGCTATTACGAGATTTCCGCCCGTACACTCTTTGATGAACCGGCAGCCACTAAAGATGGGGAGATCACCACGGCTCATACCCTGGCGCTGGAACAGGACATCTGCGCTCATCCTGAATTCTGGCTCTGGAGCCACAGAAGATGGAAACATAAACGGCCGGAAGCTGCCAAACAGCCAGCTGACCGACAGGTAGCCGCCGTCTGATCAACAATAACTATCCTATACCTAATTAAAATTACACCTACATACATTATTACTTACAGAACCAATGCTAACAGGAAAACAACTGATCCTTGCCACAAAGCCATATGCAAAAGAGACCCGTTGGAAAAGCTGGTATTATACCCTTTCCACCGCGGTGATACTGGCTGGACTTTTTGCAGGCACTGCTCTCCTTCCCTGGCTGCTTTTACGCATTCTTTGCAGTATACTTTCGGGGTTAGTGATTGTCCGGATGTTTGTAATCTATCATGATTATCAGCATCATACCATTCTTTACCAATCCAAAGCGGCTAAAGTGCTGTTCAGCGCCTTTGGCGTATTTATACTGGCACCGGCCAGCATCTGGAAACGCTCGCACGATTATCATCATGCGCACAATTCCAAGCTGTTCACAGCCAGCATTGGCTCTTTTCCCATCATGACACAGCAGAAATTCCTGGAATCTACGCCTGCGGAAAGGCGTTCTTACCTGGCTGCCCGTCACCCGGTGACCATCCTCTTCGGTTATATCAGCATGTTTATGGTGGGGATGAGCTTCCGTTCATTTACCAGCAGCCCTTCCCGGCACATGGACTCCCTGCTGGCGCTGGTGTTACATTTCGCAGCTGGCACGCTACTTTTTGTTTTTATGGGCTGGCTTAGTCTGCTACTACTGATGATCATACCATTTTTCATCGCCTGTGGTATCGGCGCTTACCTGTTCTACGCACAACATAATTTCCCCGGTGTGACCTTCAGGGATAAAGAAGGCTGGTGTCACGACAATGCAGCCATGGCATCTTCGAGTTATATGCTGATGAACCCCTTCTGGAAATGGGTAACCGGCAATATCGGCTATCATCATATTCACCACCTGAACTCCCGTATACCTTTTTATCGTCTGCCTGAGGCAATGGCGGCTATTCCAGAATTACAACAGGCAAAAACCACTTCCCTGTCTCCAAGGGCTATTATGGCCTGCCTGAAACTGAAGATCTGGAGCCCGGAGGTCAATAAAATGATCACTATCAGACAGTTGAAAACTCAGCCTGCACCTGTACGCGCAATGGCAGTCTGATCTTATTCTTTATCTCATTATCTGCCTGGATGAGGGCTATTCTGTCCCTATGACCAGGATCAAAGTTGCATATGACCAGGATATTCCTCCGTTCTTCCTCCGTTAAAAACGGAGGAAGAACGGAGGAATATCCTGGTCATATGCAACTTTGAAGTAACCCAGATCCGGGACGATCCCGGTGGCTGGTACATCTTCGATAAGGCAGGCGAAGAGACAAATATGGGACTGACCGTAGTAGGTCTGACGATACACCACAAAACAGCAAACATCAGGTCGCCGCTCTATTGCCGGGCGGTCGGCCCTTAATAATCGCCGGACGCACCACCTCCACCACCTGAACCACCACCCAATTCAAACTGATCTGGCCGTGGAGTAGCAGCATGGCTCATGGTTTGTGCAATTACCAACGATTCTATCTGTAAGGACTCCATGGCATGCTTTTCATCTGAAGACGCTTCCGTAAAACCGTGACGCGGCGTTTTAAGATAGCGGATCAGTGCATAGGCAACACCCACCATCATCAGGCCGCCCAGGGTCATGGCCACTTCAAGCGGGGCCACACTGTGATAATAGCGGATTGTGTACACAATGCCTGCAATCAGGAACAGCCCTGTACAGATCAGTATCCGGTCTTTCTTCCGGATGCCGGTATAAATGTATATCAACGGTAATGTTACTGTCAGTATCCAGAAGAACCATCCGCCAGGAATATCCTGACCGGGTTGCAGATCCAGGCGGAACATTTCGTTACCTACTTCCCTTACCACGAAATAGTTGCCAGCCAGGTAAAGCGTGATCAGCGCACAGACCTGCAACATCTGCAGACATTTCTTGTAATGCCGGTATGTATGTACGGCTATTAGTTTTACCGAAAGAAAATATATACCTGCTGATGCCAGCATCACAGCAAATGGGACGACCAGCTTCGCAATAGCGCCCAGTTTCTCACATCCTGAAAAGATCAGCCCCAGAAAAGACAAATGCGCTACAACGCTCATACTGACATCCGCGAAGCGCATTACAAAAAAGACGGATAATAGCAAGGCCACAAAACTCCATACCCATACAGGTGCATCACCATTGGTAGCAATACCTAATGCTGACAGTAAAAAGATGCCGGCGCCCCATATCAAAGCAGCATCGGCGCCTGATTTATAGTGTCTCTTTTCACGTACCATGTACTCAGCCAATCCATACGAGCCTCCCCCGAAAAGGAAACACAGGAAGGTAAAGGCCCCCTCTCCCCCAGACATTGACAACAGGCAAAAAAAGCCGAAAGAAAACATCAGGATAACGACGGTCAATATAAAAATGCCGATACGCATGTAAGGGTTTGGCGTGTAGAGATCCACCGGATGTGCCGTAATCACGGCATTATATTCTTCTGCCGTAATGCAATCTGCCCCCTTTGCCATTTCTATTTGTTCCTGTATATACAGGTTATCTAACGACTGACTGTTATATGCGATCATGCTGTTTTCAGTTTTTTATTAACGTTAATCAACAATAGAATAGCGCCTATGCCAGACATAATGAAATACAATAGTCCGGCGTAAATACCGCCCTCACTTCCCGCGTTCATTAACAATCTGACTACGATAAAACTCAGTCCGATGTAAGCATATAATGTAATAATCAACACAAAATAAAAGGAATGCTGCTTCATTGCCTGGCTGTAAAAGAAAATGGTTGCTACAACCAATAACAGGAACCATAAGCCATATGGGCCATCATATGCGGCAAACATTCCTGCGAGGTTCGCGATAAGAAAAACATGCGTACCGAAGTTGCTGTAGGTAAATGAAAAATGGGCTTTGAACTGTAGGCGGTGACTCAGCAAAGCTGTTATTATCAGCAAGGCGCCCAATACCAATCCGGTATATATAAGTGTATAACTGGAAAAATCATTGTTGGTCAACAGCTGCAGCGGCGTTACCGTTACGCCCATCCAGGCCGCCAGATTGGTAATAGCCATACTCAGTATTCCAAGATGATCAAAGTAATAAGCTGAGAAAAATAATACCAGCATCGGGATAAAGGTAGCGGCGCCATATCTGGTACCAAACACATTATACTGTACCTGCAGGTAAGTGATAAAGGTCACCAGCAGCAAACACCCGAGCAACAGGATATAGTCGAAAAAGCTGTTGGGGGCAGGTACTTTCGTCCTGGAAAAAGGTAGCTTATGGCGGAAACTATAATAAAAGCAACCGCCACAAGCTAATGCTATCGCCAGTAGAATGACCTGATGACCTATGGTATCAATGTTCTTATATATCAGTATCCCTAAGCCCCCGCTTAACAATAAAACGCCCAGGTACAGGATGGTTTTAAGCTCCCAGTGTACAGAGAAAAGCCTGCTTGCTGTGATGGTGCGTACTTTTTCTGCAGATGCAGCGGAGATAGTCCCCTCTTTTTGAAGTTGTTCAAACAAATCGATATCCATAACATTTGAAATGATGCGAAAAAGTATAACAATAACTTCACATCAACAAGCAATAAATATCAAAATGGCTGTTTTCAGCTACTTCCTGCATGTCACGGAGCAATAATGACGCTTTTGACTGTATTGTTCAATATTGTTTTTGTTCTTAGCATTTTGGGAGAGAGTTCCTCTTCAGGAAGCTCGTTGTACCACTTATAGATATCATCAAATACATCGGCAAAATCCTGCGTCACTTCTGCCCGGGTTCTGCCAACGCCAATGATAGACAACATGTCATTCTCAATCATGTAATGACCATTTTCTCTTTTCATAACAGAAAGTAAGGGAAAATTAAATACATACTGTCTGTCTTTTCCATTTATCACCTTGGGTGAGAAAAGATAAGCTTTAGTACGTTTACGTGCTTTTGGTTTCTTTTTCAAGGATATATTTTCCATATGTATAGTTTTTATTTCCACATTCACGAACGACCAACGCAGCTAAAGATCACTACAGGCGCTGTTCAGATAATTATGATAAATGATGTAAGAAGAAATACGGGCACAATGGTTAAGCAGTTTTTCATCTTACAAACAATGGTATTACTATGCATCAGTACGATGTAATTGTACACAAGTTTAAAAAACAATTTACAGGATTTAGTTAATTGGAGGTTAATAAGTATTTATTTTTTTCATCTTCATGCACATGATTTATATAGCGTGTTTACTATAGATTTTATGTGCGCTACCACATATTTATACAATGAATAAATTTTATTCTGTTGCAATCGTTAGCATATTAAAATTTATTTTTAAAACTTCTGACAATCATATAGATTTGTCCTCGCAAGCATGGAAGTATTCCACTTTATTACGTAAAAAAGCACCTCAAGAACCTTATTTTCTTTCTCTATCGGGACCATCAGACTGGCAGCTCATTTAATGTATCTTTTGTGAAGATGATGATGTAACAACATCAACAGTAAATCCTGCACGTGCATTTCTCCGGCACTTTTACTTACTTCTAAATTCAGCATTGAATTTCGGATCGTTATTCTGTTCACTCCAAAACTAATACCATTCAAATGTCTAAGATCAAGATCTCAGAATTGGTAGCCGACCTTCAGAAGGCCGATACCCAGTGGCAGGCAAGAGAAACAACAGTTTCCCAACTGCCCGATCCACAGCAAAAAGCTTTATTGGGTGTCATTGTAAACACTGAGGAACTTGCCTCCGTTATGAACAAGAAGGCTGCTGCTGCTCCAGTGGCCAATTTTGCACAGGAGGTGGACTGGCGCAACCGTAATGGTAACCATATCACTCCTGTGAAAGATCAGGGTGGATGCGGTTCCTGCGTTTCATTTTGCACAACGTCAGTTACCGAAGCAATGGCGTCTATTGAAAAAGGACAATTGCTCAATCTCTCTGAAGCAGATCTTCACTTCTGTTCTTCGCATGGTGCTAATTGCGGAGGATGGTGGCCTACTGATGCTTTCAGCCAGATCAAATCAAGAGGTATTCCGGATGAAGCATGCTTCCCTTACGAAACAGCTTTTCCTGAGAACAATATCTGGAAACAACCTCCTACATGCAAAGTCGGTCCTGACCGGGATGCAAGAGCAGTAAAGATCACTAACTCTACTACCATTGCAAATATCACTGAAAGGAAAAATTATCTTTCCAACAACGGGCCCTGCTCCGCTGTTTTGCATGTGTATGAAGACTTTTTCTCTTATGCAGATGGCGTGTATAAACACGTCAGCGGCGCAGACTACGGTCTACACTGTGTAACAGTTATTGGTTATTCAGAAACAGAACATTGCTGGATCTGTAAGAACTCCTGGGGCACCGGATGGGGTAAAGGCGGATTCTTTAAAATCGCTTACGGACAAGCTGGTATAGATACAGAATTCCCATTCTGGACTGCCAGTGGTATTAAACTTCCTACACCGCAACATGGATGGCATGGATATGAAAACCTCGGCGGTTTATTATCATCCAGACCAAATGCAGTATCATGGGGACCAAACCGCATTGACGTTGTCGTACGCGGTATGGATTCCGCTGTTTATCACAAATGGTGGAATGGTACTTCCTGGAACGGCTGGGAATCTCTCGGCGGACAAATCCAGGGAGCTCCTGCTATCTGCTCATGGGCATCCGGACGACTGGACATCTTCGCACTGGGCCTCAACCATCATCTGTATCATAAATGGTATCAGGGCGGATGGAGCGGATGGGAAGATCTCGGAGGTTTGTTATCATCCGAACCAGCCTGCGTAAGCTGGGGACCAAACCGCATTGACATCTTCGCCAGAGGTATGAACTCCTCTATGTGGCATCTCTGGTGGAACGGTGCATGGCATGGATGGGAAGATCTCGGAGGCGTTATCAATTCAGCACCTGCGGTATCTTCATGGGCACCAGGCAGACTGGATTGTTTTGCACGCGGCCTGAACAATCATCTGTGGCACAAATGGTTTGACAACCAATGGAGCGGATGGGAAGACCTGCAGTCCAATATGTTCGGCAGTCCTGCTGCTGTGTCATGGGGGGCTAACAGGATAGATGTATTCTTCCCTGGACAAACCTACAACATGATGCATAAATGGTGGGATGGCGCCCATTGGAGTGGAGACGAAAACCTCGGAGGCATTCTCTCTTCCGACGTAGGCGTATCTTCATGGGCATCCGGACGACTCGACTGCTTCGTGCAAGGCACCGATTCCGCTATGTATCATAAATGGTACGTATAAATAGCACTCATACTTGCGAATTACGGTTAACTATCTATTCTTCTGGCCCGATGATTGCCGGATGTATGGTGTAGTAACTGTAATTCGCATTTTGTTTAAAAACCTGAAACTATGGAAAGCGAGGCTAAAGAAATAAAAGCAGGGACATCCCTAACTGTTGTACTGCCTGGTCTTGGAACTGCAGGATTCCAATGGTTCTACCAGAGCACCAATACTAATTGTGTTGAAGTAAGACCCTACGACCATGCAGTGGATACCTTCCGGCAGGACGTAGGTACCAGCAATGAAGAGGCCTTTGTCATTAACGGAAAGGCCCCCGGTCATGCAAGCGTTACCTTTGAACAAAGGCGCATTTGGGAAAAAGAAGGTCAGCCCATTAATGCCAGGCGACTGGAAATAACTGTTACCTGATTATTTTCAAAATCCTACTCCATAAAAAATGCCCCTCTTTAGAACCCGGTAGCTGTAAAAACAGCCTATCCCTTACCTATTTTAATTATTGAAATAAAAAATATATATCCCTGTAACCACCCTTTTTTCTTCTCCATAAGTATTTACTGGTGAAAGTTAACTGTTGCTGGCGGAAGCTTCCTTCAGGAGCCTCCGGCATTGTGCATGGCTATAAGCCTATACCCTGCCAATTCATTGAGCTTAGTAAAATCTATAAAAGACCGAAATCTATAATGACCGTTCATGAAGCGCATCTTTACAACTACCCTATTTTTCATCCATACCGGCATACAGTTATTGTCTGCACAAACCTACACACCCGTACCTGTTACGGGGTTCAATGCTGACATTGTAGCTGAAGCGGGCACCAACGCAGTCGCTGTTACCTCCACTGTTATAGATGGCAGTAATCATATTTTGCACTCACAGGCTTTTGCAGCAGCGAATGGGATCGGCGGAGGCATTATCAATTCCGGTACCTTCGTCAGCGGTACCCGTACCTACCAGATGAATCCATATACCGGCCTGAATGCCTTGTATCTTTCTGCCGCTGGAAACGTTGCCAACTCCCTGCCTGCAGGCACCCTTACCCTGGCCACACCTGCCAGTTTCAGTAAATTGAGCATTCTGGCATTTGGTACAGAAAATAATAGTACCGTCACCGTGACATTGAATTATACCGATGGTACATCTGCGAATGCGGGCACCCTGCAGATCAAAGACTGGTTCTTCGGAACACCGTTTATTTTCAGTGGCATGGGCAGGCTGACACGTACTACCACTTTCCCTACGGTAGATGGTCTTCCTTCTAATCCACGGATGTACGCATTTGACTTTAATATTCCCTGCGCTGATCAGTCAAAACTTATCAGGTCTGTTTCTTTTCTCTATGTACAAGGCCCCAATATCAGTTCCAGGGCATTGATCATGGCGCTTTCCGGTGTACAGTCTGTACCACTTACCTATACACACAATGTTACCGATGCCATCTGTGGAGGCGCGAACGGCAGCATTGCAGTGACTGTAAGCGGCGGTACAGCACCACTGACCTACGCCTGGAATACGGTTCCTGTACAGACCACGCCTACTGCCACAGGACTGGCAGCTGGCTTTTATACCTTATCCATCAGAGATGGCAACAATTGTATCACTACTGTTACCGATACCGTAGAAAAGTTATCACTGGTGACACTTACAGCAGCAGCCAGCCCGGCAAAGATCTGCGCAGGAGAAACATCCGTACTTTCTGTTACAGCCACTGGCGGTACTGCCAGTAATTATTCATGGACACCAGGACCTGCTGCCGGCAATACTATCTCCGTTAACCCAATAGATACTACCTCTTATATTGTTACTGCACAAGACGCATTCGGCTGTCTGCTGAAAGATACCGTGGAGGTTACTGTTAAACCTACACCTGTTGCCGACTTCTCAGTACTACCGGATGTAGTATGCCTGGGTACAAACCATACATTGACATTTACAGGTACGGCAGGAACGGCGGCCACCTACGACTGGCATAATTTCTCAGGCGCCACCATACAAACCGGCACTGGCGCAGGGCCGTATGATATACGTTTCAATACAGCAGGTGTTTATCCTGTACAATTACAGGTGACGGAAGATGGTTGTATTTCCAATATGGCTACACATAACATCACCGTGTCACAGCCACCAACGGCCAGCTTCTCTGTCAGTAAAACACCTGTATGTGCAGGAGAAACCACTACCATCAATTTTACAGGCACCTCTGCCGGCAACGTTACTCCTGTCTGGAACTGGGGTGGTGGCGTAGTGCAAAGCGGTAGCGGTTTCGGGCCTTATACTGTTAGCTATCAGCGCAGCGGCACCATCAGCCTGATTGTACAGGATAATATCTGTGCAGATACGGCCACTCCCGTCACGGTAACCGCTATTCCCATGCCGGTAGCTGATTTCAAGACAGATCTTACCATAGGTTGTGCACCAACAGAGATCAGTTTTGATAATCTTTCACAACTTGCAGATACATATCAATGGTCGCTCGGAGACGGCTACCAGACAGGTACTACTGATCCGGTATACAGTTACAACACACCGGGCACATACACCGTTACATTAAAGGCGATCGCACAGGGCCAGTGTTCAACAACTGTTACCAAAACGGCTTTGATCAAGATACTGTCCCCTCCTGTCGCTGCATTCAGTGCTGCGCCGGGGCCAAATACGCCGGTAGAATTCAAGAACGGCACTTTCACTTTTAACAACACTTCACAGGCTGCAGTAGCATATAACTGGGATTTCGGAGATGGTACAATCTCTGAGATCGAAGATCCGCAGCATAAATATGAGTTGCCCGGCAGCTACAAAGTAATACTGTATGCTAAGAATGAAATCGGCTGTACGGACAGTATCAGTCATGCATGGTACATCATTGTACCAGACCTGGTGTTAGAAATCCCCAATGCTTTCAGTCCGAATGGAGATGGCATCAATGACCGCTGGAGCATAGACGGATTGAAAGCAAGACCTGCCGCTACGACAGAGATCTATAACCGCTGGGGACAAATAGTGTTCACAGGTATCGGTTATACCCCCTGGGATGGCACCCGCGGAGGCAGGCTGTTGCCCACAGGTACTTATTATTATGTCATTAAAACGGCGGCAGATGAAAAGCCCTACACAGGATGGGTAGCACTGCTACGGTAATAAAATTTAGTATCAACCAAAAATACAATTGAATGAAACGTGTTCTTATTGTTGCCTCCATGCTGGTAATATGCGCCTGCAGGTTATACGCTCAAACCTATACGCCCATTGCCGTAACAGGTTTCAACAATGACGGAGTAGCTGAAACAGGCGTCAATGCCCAGGCTGTGACCACCACCGGACTTGACATCCAGCAGAAAATACTCTACACATTTGATTTTGCTGCCGCGAATGGCTTGCAGGCAGGTATACCGAATGATGGTCTTTTTACCACAGGGCTGCGTACCTATCAGATGAATGATTATACCGCCAACAATGTGCTTTATATGTCTAAACTGGGAAACGTGGGCGTGGCCAATACCGTAAGTACCGGCACACTGACATTTACCACACCGGGTGCATACAGTAAGATCAGCCTGTTGTGCTTCTCTACGGAACAGGGCAGTACATTAGGCATTACTTTTAATTATACAGACGGTACAACATCGGCGCAGATTGTGGCCAGCATCCTTGACTGGTTTGGAGGTATCAATCCTGTGTTCGACAGTTATGGCCGTATTCAAAGGATGCCAGCAGGTCCATACAACGTGGAAGGGCTTAGCAGCAACGATCCGCGTATCTATAGCATTGATATTGCTCCTGCCTGCGAAAACCAGTCAAAAGAAATAGCATCCATCACTATAGAATACCTGACAAGCGGCACATTCAACAACGTGTCAAGAGCTGTTTTCCTGGCAGTATCAGGACAGGCTTATGTACCTGTTACTGTAACTTCTGACGTAACGAAGGCCACCTGCGGCAACAGTGACGGAAGTATCAGTATCACTGCTACCGGTGGCGCATTTCCGCTCACCTATTCCTGGAATACTACCCCGGTACAAACCACTGAAACCGCTACCGACCTGCCGGCTGGTAGTTATACCTGTACCGTTACAGATGCCAATGGTTGTCCTTCAGATTTTGCTGCAGACATCAGTGAGGAATCTATGATACTCCTGAAAGCGCTGGCTAAACCGGATAATATCTGTTCGGGTACAACGACCAAGCTATATGCCATTCCTACCGGTGGCAGCATGAGGAGCTATACCTGGGAACCAGGCAACGTCACTGACTCCAGTTTCACCGTTACGCCAGATACTACCACCACTTTCAAACTGACCGCCGAAGATCAGAACGGCTGCCATGTAATAGATAGCATCAAAATAACGGTGACCAAAAAGCCGGCCGCACCGCTTGTATCTGCACAGAGCATCTGCCCGGACAGTACCGCTGTATTAAAAATAGACAACGCCACCACACCATTCACTTATAAGTGGTACACTTACCCTTCCGGGGGTGATGTGGAAGGCCAGGGAGCCATTTATACCACACCTGCGGTAAGCACTGAAAGCACCTGGTACGTGGAGGCCGTAAATGGCCCCTGCAGCAGTGATAGAACCGCGGTGACTGTTACGCCTTTTGAGCGGGCCATTACGCCGGTGGTAAAGGCAGGAAATATTACTGCCAGTGGAGTCACCTTCACCTGGGACCCTGTACCCGGAGCTACCGGTTACATCGTTTCTGTGGATGGAGGCGCCTATATCACACCGAGTTCCGGAAATACAGGCACTTCACACGTGGTGACCGGTATTACCAACCAGGAATCCATATCCATCAAAGTGATTGCTCTCGGTCCAATAAGCTGTCAGAACAGTTTACCCGGCCTTGCTGCGGCCAAACCTAAACCGGGTGAAATATTCATCCCGAATGCATTTACACCTAACGGTGACGGTAAGAATGACTATTTCAAACCGGAAGGCACTACTATCTCTGCTATTGACATGAAAGTGTTTAACCAGTGGGGAGAATTGATTTACCAGACCAACCAGCTGACAGGCTGGAATGGCACCTATAATGGTAAGTTGCAGCCAACGGGTGTATATACTTATACTGTGAGGATTACATTGAACAATAAGACCGAACTGACAAGAAAAGGGGCCATCAATCTACTGCGATAAACCTCCCATAGATCCGTTTTATCCGGGCATCCTTAAAGTAATACTGCTTTAAGGATGCCCTTTCTTTTATATACCCATTTATTACTACTAAAAAAGATAGTACTTTTCACAGGAAAAATTTAACACAGCAAATATTTAACTACGGAGTAAACGTTTTTCTGCCCATCTTTGCTCCGTCAGATTCAATCCTGATACCAGATAGGGGACATCGCAACAAATAAGGAGGGGCACAAGGGACATTTTGAAGAGTTATGACACCGTCTCCATCATCTATCAAATTTAAAAAACCATTAAAAACGCACATAATTAAACAATCAAAGTTTCGAATCTGATTCAACAATGAAAAAAGTAATTCTCGTAACCGGTGCCTCAACAGGCCTGGGCTTAGCTACCGCAAAGGCACTTACCGCAGAAGGTCACACTGTCTATGGCACCAGCCGGAATATAACACGTCTCCAGGACGTTCCCTTCAAACCACTGCAAATGGATATTACTGACGACACCTCAGTAAATAGTGCCATAGCAGAGATCATTAAAAATGAAGGGCATATCGACGTTGTTGTCAATAATGCAGGTAATGGCATTGTGGGACCACTTTATGCCGTGCCTGTGGAGCAAGCCAAAAGACAATTCGAAGTGAATTTCTTTGGTATGGTGCGGGTGAACAGCGCTGTTCTCCCAGGAATGATCGAACGCAAGAGCGGTCTGATCCTGCAGGTAAGTTCATTGGGTGGCCTGTTTGGACTGCCTTATCAGGGTATGTATTGTGCTTCCAAATTTGCAGTAGAAGGCTATTCACAGAGCCTCCGTATGGAATTACTGTACACTGGTGTAAAGGTGGCTGTTGTAAACCCGGGCGACTTCAAGACGGCATTTACCGACAACCGCGAAAAATTACCGTTCCCGATCGTGAACGAGAAACTGAACAAAGACTTTGATACCGCCGTTACCAACATGGGAAGGGACGAGCAGAACGGCAGTCATCCGGATGTTGTAGCTCAGAAGATCGCTAAGATCATCTCCAAGTCCAGCCCTGCTCACAACTACCTGGTAGGTGCCCTGGGACAGACCATCGTGCCGACGCTGAAAGCTATCCTGCCCGGCAGGCTGTTCACAAAACTGATGAATGACCACTACGGTATAAAATAAAAGGAGGCCATCGCGCCACTAAAGAACTGCCATATTTTGTATAGGGCTGATTAATAGACACTTGTGCTATTATTCAGCCCTTTTTAATATTTGTGACCCGGGCGGCCACGGCTATAAAAAACTTTGAATTTTACAACTATTCATTTGAATGAAACAATAAAACGAGCCGGATTCTTTTCACCTTTACATTCGAATTTGAAGGTACTCAACGGACAAAAGACAGTAAAAAAAGAACCACGTATGACGAGTGGTTCTTTTTTTATAAACGATCATAAAAAGTCTTTGCTTCAAGATTCCTTCAAACTTTAAAACGAATTATGCAGTTGATATGAAAGTACTGCTCGTTGAAGATAATATGGAGTTGGCCGGCAGCATTAGTAATTTTCTGGAAAAGGAAGGTTATCTGTGCGAAGTGAGTTATACCAGTAATGAGGCACATGATAAATTGATATCCTTTCAATATGACTGTGTGCTGCTGGACATTACACTGCCCGATGGCAATGGACTGGAACTGCTTCAGTTCATTCACCTGGAGAAGATCGATAGTTGTATACTGATCATTTCCGCCAGAAATTCATTGGACGATAAGATAACAGGACTGGAAGGTGGCGCGGACGATTATCTGACAAAGCCATTCCATCTTACAGAGTTACATGCACGACTGAGAGCCATATACAGAAGAAAGAAGTTACAGGGAAGCAACATAATTACATTCAATGAGATCACGCTGAATACAGACACTTTAGAAGCTATCGTAAATGATATTAAACTGGATGTAACACCAAAAGAATTTGACCTCTTGCTTTATTTCCTGGTCAACAAGAACAGGGTGTTATCGCGTCAGTCGATTGCTGCACATCTGTGGGGCGACTATACTGACAACCTGGCCAATTTCGATTTCGTGTACCAGCATGTGAAGAATCTCCGTAAGAAGATACATGCAGCAGAAGGTGGCGATTATATCAGTACAGTATATGGATTAGGGTACAAATTTAATACTGCCGTATCATGAAACTGATCAACAAATTTACTTTATGGTATCTCTGCATCACGCTGGCAGCAATGCTTGTGGGAGTTGCCATCGCTTATAACAAAGTAAAGTCGGGCATTGACGAGGCCGAGATCAACAGGTTGAAAGTATATAATGATCAGATGGCACGGCAGATGCAGCGTGGCGTATCCCCTGACACCTATATGCGTGGCAGACCGGCGGAGATCAAATTATTGCTGAATGAGGTACCGGCAAAAAAATATGAAGTGTTGGAACATTCCTTCTACAACACGATGCTGCAACACAAAGAGTGCCGGCTGACCGTTACTTCTTTTTATAAGATAAACGGACAGTATTACAGCATATCCTCATATAATTATATCACCAAGGCAAAGGAGATCCTGAAGGGATTAATGAGCTCCTTCATCTGGATCTTTATCATCCTGCTGGTGCTGACAGTATTGTCTGCCCGCTTTGTATCACGGCTGATACTGGCGCCTTTTCATCATACATTAAAAAAGGTGCGTTCGTTCAACCTGAAGGATAAGAAGTCATTACAGCTGCCTACAGCAAATGCAGCAGAGCTAAAGACATTGAACAGCTTTTTGAATGGCATGACAGATAAGGCATTGGACGACTATCGCTCGCTGAAAGAGTTCACTGAAAATGCCTCTCATGAGTTACAGACACCGGTGGCCATATTACGCAACAAGCTGGAACTGCTGACTGAATCTTATCTGCACGGCAAAGACCCGGATACTGTTACAGGGCTCATAGCTGACATGCAGAATGCCATTGACAAACTATCCAGGATCAATAGTTCCCTGACCTTACTGGCCAGGCTGGAAAACAATGAATTTGGCAATAAGCAGTCCATTTCATTCAGCCAGCTGACGACAGAAGCATTGCAAAGTTTTTCCGAACTGATGGACATGAAGGCCATCACACTCGATACGAAGATCGCTGCAGGTGTATCAGTACAGTTACATCCCGCACTGACAGATATCCTGCTGGGTAACCTGTTCAGCAATGCGATCCGGCACAATATACACGGCGGCCAGATCAGCGTACGCTTGTCAAAATCAAGGCTGGTTATCGGCAACACGGGCAATCCGCCGGAAGTGCCCACCACAGAGCTGTTCAAACGTTTCAAGAAAGGCCGGAAGAACAGCGATTCAATAGGGATAGGTCTGGCTATAGTAAAACAGATCTGTGACGTCAACCATTTTAAAATTCAATATGACTATGCCGGAGGATGGCATATCATGCAGATAATTTTCGAGGAATCAACAGGTAGCACAATGTTACAGAAGGAAGACGCCAACGCATTATTTCCTGAAAGACAACATTAGTGCTTATGGTCTAATGTTCAAGTTTAATCATGCAAACAAAAAGAATCAGCGTGATCCTGTTCCTGCTGTTATGGCACGGATCAATGGAAGTATTACACGCACAGCAGGTACTGACGCTAAAAGAAGCCGTACAGACAGCACTCGCCAACTATGGATCAATCAAGGCCAAGGCTAACTACCTGAATGCCTCTAAATCCACCGCCACACAAGCGAAGCGGGATTATCTCCCGAATCTGAACCTTTCTGCGCAGCAGGACTATGGTACTATAAACGGGCAATTCGGGCCTTCCTATGGTCTGAATGGCCTTGCGGTATCCTCATCGGGTCCTACCCTGCCCTCACAGAACTGGAACGCTGCATTTGGCGGATTGTATCTGGCCAACATCAACTGGGATTTCTTCGCTTTCGGCCGCGCCAAAGAGAAGATCAAGACCGCACAGGCAGCAGTAGCCAGGGATCAGGCAGACTGGGAACAGGAGCAATTCCAGCAATCAGTAAGGGTTGCCGGAGCATACCTTAACCTGCTGGCGGCGCAACGCCTCACCAGGTCATGGCAGAACAACCTGGAACGCGCAGATACCCTCCGTTCAGTAGTGGTAACCAGAGTAAAGAACGGGTTAATTCCCGGCGTTGACTCTACACTGGCGAATGCAGAAGTATCCAATGCGAAGATCGCTTTAACAAGAGCGATAGATGTGGAACAGACACAAGCTAATCAACTGGCTGTACTCATGGGCGTACCTGCAACCGAATTCATACTGGATACCGTATTTATTAACCGCATTCCCGCAGCACTGACAGACAGCGTCAATGGAGCGGTACAAGGGCATCCTCTACTGAAATACTACGAAAACCGTATCAAGGTGAGTGATGAACAGACCCGTTACATACATACCCTGAACTTCCCTGCATTCTCTGTATTCGGGGTGATGCAGACCAGAGGTTCCGGTTTCGATGCCAGTTATGTAACAGATCAGACAGCATATAATAAAGGTTACTGGGATGGTGTAAAACCTAACCGCAGCAATTACCTGCTGGGGGTAGGCATAACCTGGAACATTACTTCTCCGCTGAGAGTAAAACACCAGGCAGCTTCCCAGAAATTCATATCAAAAGGCTTACAGGATGAATATGAACTGGTACGTCAGCAACTGGTGGCACAGTTAACCCTGTCGGATACAAGGATCAAAAATGCGCTGACCAACTATGCGGAAGCGCCTATACAGGTCAATGCGGCAACGGAAGCTTACCAGCAAAGGACGGTATTGTACCGGAACGGGCTAAATACGATCGTAGACGTAACACAGGTCTTTTACACACTGAACCGTGCAGAAACAGATCGTGATATTGCCTATACCAATGTATGGCAGGCGCTGTTACTGAAAGCTGCCGCTACCGGCAATTTTTCTCTATTCATCAATGAATTCTAATTAAATGAACCTGATAAGATCAGCATTACGCAAACCAATATCCATACTGGTAATAGTGGCTGCCCTCTTCTTCTTCGGCATAGGCGCCGTAAGAACGATCAAGGTGGACATCTTCCCAAAACTGGACCTGCCGGTGATGTACATCGCGCACCCATTTGGTGGATATACCCCCACTCAGATGGAGGCATATTTCGGTAAACAATATATCAACGTCCTACTTTATGTAAATGGTATCAAAACCATTGAAACTAAAAATATACAGGGGCTTACCCTCATCAAGGTAAGTTTTTATCCCGGCACGAACATGGCACAGGCACAGGCAGAGCTAAGCGCCTTCTGTAACCGTATACAGGCTATCTTCCCGCCAGGCTCACAGCCACCTTTCATTATCCGTTTCGATGCTTCTACCCTGCCCGTAGGCGAGCTGGTATTGAGCAGTGAAAAACGAAATAATAACGAACTGCTGGACCTCGCCAACACTTATGTACGTTCTTCTTTTACGGCTATTCCGGGTCTGGTGTCTGCACCTCCCTTTGGTGGTAACTTACGTACCGTGGTGATCAAGGCAGATCCTGAGCTGCTCCGTTCTCACAATATGACACCGGACCAGCTGGTGGAAGCCCTGCGTATCAACAACCAGACTTCTCCTTCCGGTAACGTACGTATCGGTGATATTAACTTCATCACACCCGCCAATACTGCAATCCGCACCGTAAAAGATTTTGAGAACATTCCCCTTTACAAGGGCGGCGTACAAAACCTCTACCTGCGTGATGTAGCTACTGTAGAAGATGGTGCGGACATTACAGCCGGTTACGCACTGGTAAACGGACGCCGTTCTGTATACCTCAGTGTGGCCAAATCTGGTGATGCATCTACCTGGGAAGTTGTACAGAAACTGAAAAAAGCCTTGCCCAAGTTCCAGGCACTGCTTCCGGAAGATGTAAAACTTACATACGAATTTGACCAGTCAGTATATGTGATCAACGCTGTGAAGAGCCTGATCAGTGAGGGTACCATTGGTGCGATCCTCACAGGGCTGATGGTACTGTTATTCCTTGGTGACCCCAGAGGTGCGCTGATCGTGATACTAACCATTCCAACCTCTATCATTGCCGCGGTACTTTGTCTGAAGGTAGCAGGACAGACCATCAACATTATGACATTAAGCGGTCTGGCACTGGCGATTGGTATCCTGGTGGATGAGAGTACGGTGACGATTGAGAATATACACCAGCACCTCGACATGGGTAAACCGAAAGGCCTGGCCATCTGGGACGCGTGTAAGGAGATCGCTTTCCCTAAACTGCTCATCCTGTTCTGTATCCTGGCAGTATTTGCGCCGGCGTTCACCATGGGTGGTATCCCGGGATCATTATTCCTGCCGCTGGCATTAGCGATAGGCTTTGCGATGATCGTCTCCTACTTCCTGGCACAGACTTTCGTACCTATCATGGCCAACTGGCTGATGAAGGCACATCCACATACAGGTCATGAGCCAGATCATATCCTCAGTAAGAAGGAACTGGCGGAAAGAGCAGACTTAAACAGTAATGGTAAGCTTTCTTTCTTTGAGAGAATACGTAACCGCTTCATGCGTTTCATGGAGCGTGTCATGCCTGCCCGTAAAGTGATCGTATCCATTTACCTGCTGGCAGGTATCGGACTGGCGGTATTGTTGTTGAACACGATAGGAAGGGACGTACTACCCCGTGGCAACGGCAGCCAGTTCCAGTTAAGGATACGTGCACCACAGGGTACACGCGCAGAAAGGACAGAAGAGATCACTATAAAAACGGTTAACGCGATCAAAAGCATTGTAGGACCAGAGAATGTAGCTATTTCATCTTCTTATGTAGGACAACACCCCGGACAATTCTCCATCAGCCCGATTTACCTGTTCATGCCCGGACCACAGGAAGCAGTAATACAGGTTGCGCTGAAAGAGGATTACAAGGTAAACATGGATGAGCTGAAAGACAAGATCAGGGAAAGGATGAGGGCAGAATTGCCGGGTGTTACTCCTTCATTTGAGCCAATAGAACTGACGGACAAGATCCTGAGTCAGGGTTCACCTACGCCGATAGAAGTAAGGCTCTCCGGCAGGAATAAACAAGTCAACGAGCAATATGCGGCGAAAGTGATCGAAAAACTGAAAAAGATCTCCTATCTCCGGGATGTACAGCTTGGACAGTCTACCAAGTATCCTTCCCTGAAGATCACGATAGACCGTGTGCGTGCAGCACAGCTGGGGGTGGACGTGAGTGATATTTCCCGTTCACTGATCGCTTCAACATCGTCTTCCCGTTATACCGAGAAAAATATCTGGATAGATGAGAAAGCCAACCTCAGTTACAGTGTGCAGGTACAGGTACCGGAAAACAAGATGACCGCTATCGAGGATATTGCGGAAATTCCTCTGCTGAAGAATGCCAGCAGGCCGGTATTGGGAGATGTAGCGACGATCACCCGCGATACCACCTATGGTGAAGCAGACAACCTGGGCGCTATTCCCTCACTTTCTGTTACCGCCAATACAAACAATATTGACCTTGGTACAGCCACCGACGATGTGAACAAAGCACTTGCTTCCATCGGGGAACTGCCACGTGGCCTGACTGTGGAACTGATCGGTCTGAGCTCCACACTTACTGAAACGCTGGACAGTCTGCAATCAGGATTGCTGGTAGCAGTGGTAGTGATCTTCCTGATGCTGGCAGCCAACTTCCAGTCATTCAAAGTATCGGCAGTAGTACTGGCATCGGTACCGGCGGTATTAATCGGTTCACTGACCTTACTGCTTATCACCGGATCCACACTGAATCTGCAGTCATACATGGGTATCATCATGTCGGTGGGCGTATCTATATCGAACGCCGTACTGCTGATCACCAATGCAGAACAGTTACGCCAGGGCAACGGTAATGCTTTGCTTTCTGCGAAAGAAGCCGTAGCATTACGTCTCCGTCCTATCCTGATGACCAGTCTTGCGATGGTGGCAGGTATGATCCCGATGGCCAGCGGCCTGGGAGAATCCGGCGACCAGACATCTCCACTGGGACGTGCGGTAATAGGTGGTCTGATTGCTTCTACCTTCAGCACACTATTCATTTTACCACTGGTATTTGCATGGGCGCAGGGTAAGGCTACCACACGGTCGGTATCACTGGATCCGGAAGATAAAGAAAGTAAAAACTATGTACCATCCTTACACGAATAATATGAACAGTTTAAAAGCACTTGCTATCACGATAATATGCAGTTTGCCAGCTACTATGCTGCTGAGCAGCTGTGGCCATACAGAAGGTAAATCAGAAACAACCGAGGCAGCCGCACCTGAAGAAGCGGCAGTATCCGCCCTGTCCCTGCAGAAGGGAAAATTGTCTTCCTCCCTGCAGATACCTGGTGAGCTGATCGCTTACCAGCAGGTGGATATTTATGCAAAAGTGAGCAGCTTCGTTAAAAAGCTGCACGTGGATGTAGGATCTGAAGTAAGCACCGGTCAGCTACTGGCTACCATGGAAGCCCCTGAGATCACTTCTCAGCTGGCTGGCGCAGAATCCAGGCTGAAGGCGCAGGAAGCGATCTACCTGGCCAGCAAAGCGAACTACGACCGTTTGTACAACACCAGCCTGACACCAGGTACGGTATCCAAGAATGACCTGGATATTGCCCTGGCCCGTCAGAATTCAGATAAGGCACAACTGGATGCCGCGAGAGCTTCTTACAGGGAGATCACCGATAACAGGAACTACCTGGAGATCAGAGCACCATTTTCAGGCATTATAAGCGCAAAAAACGTAAGTGCGGGTGCCTATGTCGGCCCGACCGGAAAAGGCTCTGAATTCCCTTTATTTACCCTCCAGGAGCAAAAGAAACTACGTCTTGTGATCTCTGTTCCGGAAGCATATACCAGTTACCTGGCTAATAACAGCGAGGTGAAATTCAATGTCAAGGCATTCACCGGTCAGTCATTCACCGCAAAGGTAAACCGCCTTTCCGGTGCGCTGGATACCAGACTGCGTTCACAGCGTATTGAGATGGATGTGATCAACAACGATAAAAAACTGCTTCCAGGTATGATCGCAGAAGTGAACATTCCGATGAACGGTACTGACAGCACATTCCTTGTTCCAAAGACGGCAGTTGTGAATTCCACGGTGAATATATTCGTAGTAAGGGTAGTAAACGGTAAAGCTGAAAGAGTGCAGGTGCAGACCGGACGCGAGGCAGACGGAAAAATTGAAATATACGGAAGTGATCTCAACGAGGGCGACACCATTGTAGCTGCTGCCACCGAAGAGTTAAGAGATGGCGCAGAACTGAAGCATGTTAAAATAGGCAAGTAAAGAAAGGATGTACATCAACGAAAAAGGCTGTCACATGTGGACAGCCTTTTTACATATATATAGGGAGCCGAATACTATTGGATCAATACTTTCTTCGTATGAACTGCTGCTCCGTTTGTTACCACCAGGATATAGAAACCGCTGGCGATATTGCCGGTTGCAAGAGATACACGTTGTGTATTTGCTTTCTTATAAGCTGCTACTTTCTTATTCACATCCAGTAGCTGCACCTGTACCGGCTTTGACGGATCGTATTTCTCTACCTGTACGGTCAGGGTACCACCGCTGACAGATGGATTAGGGAATACACTGATACCGGTGCTTTCTTCATGTGCCAGGGATTTTTCAGCCGGAGAAAGCGCTGAAATGATCACAGAAGATACCTTGTCATTCCAGGTAGCTACATCCAGTAAAGGCACATCTGAGGTAACGGTGGTGCTTGCACCGGAAAAGTTATCATCCGCGTACAATACGATCTTATAGCCGGATGCTACTTTCAGGGAAGTAATATCATCATTGCGCGCACCATATGCCTTTAGCTGGGCCAGGTTATAAGTACCTGCCGGCAGGTATACGCCATAGCCACCATAGTTAATGTCCTGGAACAGGCTCACCGCTATAGGTGGCGGTGTGGAATAAGTAAAGGGATAGGTTTGCTGGGCCTGTACAAACTGCGATTCATACTGGCTGGTCCAGCCAAAAGCGTTTGTAGCCAGTGACTTCAGGTTCACGCCTGCAGCAGCGCTCCAGAAATGCACGAACTCACCCATGTTCATGCTGTTGTAGTCAGTACCTGATCTTGAAAAATAGAGGGACAACTGGGTAAAATAACGGTTCAGTACCTGTGCGCCACCATATTGGCTGTAGATGGGATAGAACCAGTCCCTGAACCAGGCGGTATTAGCCCTCGGGAAACCGTCACGGTTGGCAATGAACTCATTGTAGGCAGATGTTGCCCTGCTTTCCAGACCTAAGCCTTTGTACACATCATAGATGAAGATCTCCGCCCACTTGCTATCGCCCCATATGCCAAAGGCAGGGGAGTTATGCATGTTCTTTCCTCCTAACTCCACGATATGGCCCACTTCATGTGTAAGCAGGTTGTAATCGCCCTGAGTAGCGCTCGTCCACGGACCAGCGCCGGCATCGATCACATTCCTGTTGTCATGACTGGCATCAAAATAGGTGGATGGATGTCCTCCGCTATATTTGCCGGTATGCAGAATAGCGAACATGTGCGGATCGGTTCCGAAGGAACCATAGGTCTTCTTGGTGTAGCGCCATACATCACCAAGATACTGACGGGGCCAGGTGACGGAACTACTTACGTCACTGTCGAAATAAAGGGCCAGGTCATTGTCGTAAAAAACACGTGAAACAATCTGGTTGTGTTCAAACCAGTGCTCCTGCCATGTTGCAGGAGGTGTTTGTGCCTTTACCTGGATAACGGGAAATGCCAGGCTGGCCAGGAGTACCAATGCGTAGAACTTTCGCATAAAAAACGGGTTGAATGTGAGAAAAAACTGCCGGACAAGCCGTCCGGCAGCGTTATATGAATAAAAAGGACTTATTGTATAACTATTTTCCTTGTGTAATACTTCTTACCGTTTGTTACTGCTAATACATAAATGCCACCGGCTACATTACCGGTGTTAATAGAAACGCCGGAAGCATTTGCTTTCTTATAGACCACTGCGGTCCTATTGACATCCACCAGAGAAATATTCAGCGGAGCAGTAGCCTCGTACGCTGCCAGCTGCTGATGTTCACAGCAGCTGGCGGGAGATTGTGCCTCTGCTCTTTGAGGGATGAGCCCGAGGCCACCGGCGATTGTTGCCAGCATGTAGAATTTGCGCATTCTATTAATGGTTATCATGAGGGAAAATAAACAGCTTACAAAGGGAAGGACTCCCCATGAAATAGTCCTTCCTATATATTATTTTACTGGATCAGTACTTTGCTGGTATAAGTATTTTTACCATTGGTTACTGTCAGTATATAGAATCCGCTGGCCATGTTACCTGTAGGAATGTTCACAATAGCAGCATTGGCTTTCTTATAAGCCACTACCTTCTTGCTCACATCAACCACCGCTACATTTACCGGAGCAGATGCATTGTATTTTTTCACATTTACAACCAGTATGCTGCCTTTTGCAACAGGATTAGGATATACCAGGAGACTACCGTTCGCTTCAACGCTCAGGTCTGTTTTATCTGCCGGTTGTACAGCTGCCATTGTTTTAGCGGTGGCCGCACTAACAACACCGAAAGCAAATGCCTCCCATCCCTGTACAGTGGGTCTTGTACAGGTCATTGCCTGTGTACCGTTCTCAGAAGAAACGTATAAACCGTTGTTGCCCCTAAGTGCTACTTTACCATCAGCAGTTTCTATCCAGTCGAATTTCTCCCATCCCTGGATAGTGGGTCTGTTACAGGTAATAGCCTGTTCACCGTTTTCAGAAGAAACATAGTTGCCGGTATTACCTTTCAGCGCAATCTTACCGTCGCCGGCATCCACTACCTGGAAGAATTCCCATGCCTGAGGTACATTAGCATCACACCACATAGCGCCCACGCCATTCTTGGATGTAACGTATTTGCCATTGAATCCCTGCAGCCATACGGTCTTACCGATAGGCGCATTAGCAGAGCTTTTACCAGGAGCAACGGCTGCAATGGTATTAACGTTCTTTACGTTATTGGCAAATTTGATATTGTTTAGTACAGCGCTCATATTACCAGCACCATCCACCAGGTAAGGAGGAGGAATACGTAATAACGCAGCATTCTCGCCAGCATCGAAACGTTTGTAAGTCCAGTGGAACCAACCCACTCCGGCAGTATTCATGGCAGCGATATTCGCACGCAGCCAGTCAGCGCTGTTCTCACCGGTTTCACCTACTACTACGGGTACGTTATAGGTGTTACGGAAATTGTTGATGTTACCCAGTTCATTGATCTGGTTAGCATCGCCATTGGTGGTAGTAGGAGAAGTAGAAGTACCATAGCGGTGTGCATTGTACACCAGGTTACTTTTGTTGGTGAATGTAAATGGCTCCAGGTAATTATACTGGTTACCCCAGCCGTTCCCTTCGATCATGAGCAGGTGTGTGTCACCTTGTGCACGGACAGCGTTGATCAGTCTTTCGAACAGCGCATGGATCTGCTGATTCGTAGGTACATGGTTCGGCTCATTGATCAGGTCATAAAAAGCGATCCTGTCATCGTTGATATAACGGGCAGAGATACGCTGCCAAAGACGTACCGTGATGTCCTGATAGATAGACTTGTTCCAAAGGTCATTACCCACAAATGCATCAGCAATATTAGCATCAGTACCGGCAGCACCAGGAGCGGCGTGCAGGTCTAATACAACATACATCTTGTTAGCAGCAGCCCATTTCAGCAAACTGTCTGTCAGGCGGAAACCTTCCAGGTTAGCATCAGTGAACAAGGTGTTGCTGTTGTACCAGGATGTCAGTGAATTGACATAACTATTGTAGTTTGACTGGTTACGAGCAACGCCATTTCTGACTGCACGTTGCGCAGATGTAAGGAACAGATCATAATGCAGTGGCAGACGGATACTGTTGAAACCGAGGGAAGCCATGTAGTCAACATCAGCTTTGGTGATGAAGTTGTCGCGCCAGCTCTGATAAAAAGCTTCAACGGCAGCATCACTCTGTCCCTGGTCGTACAGGCCTTTTTTAATAGACCATTGGGTACCACCACCATCGGGCCTCATCATATAACCTTCCTGCAATAACCAACCACCAACGTTGATCCCTTTAAGGATCACTTCCTGGTTACTGGCATTGACAATACGTTTCCCATCGGCCCGCAGGCGGGTCAGCTGGGCATATGCCTGCCCGGCCCCAAGACACAGGGCGAGCAATAGCAGTGAGCAAAATAATCTTAGTTGACGCAAATTTCGTGGAATTACGCACAACCGGCTTGTGTAATGGATCTTCATAGAGGGTATTTAAGGTTTTCATATAAAACATAGAAATGGCTTGGCTACCGGCTACGTACAGCCAGGTTAACATAGTTGTCGCACAAGAAAGGATTAGGTACTACCCAAACGATTGCTTTTTTTAACAGGCAGGAATAATTAACTGATGATCAACGTATAATCATCAGGGCAAAACACGAGTGTTGCAACGGGTATTGAGGGAGGGAAACACCTCGTTCGGGAGTTCTGTTAGAAGGCGGATCTACAAATGAAACAGCTCCTCCAATCGGGCATGGAAGAGCTGTTTCATTTAATGAGATAATTTCAGCAACAACTAATCTTCATCAATCAACTTAATACCTGTCTGTGTGAAGATGATCTTACGTTGTTTATACAGGGCACCGGTAGTCATTTTAAAGGTTTTCTTACTCATGCTGAAGAAGTTGTAGATCTCTTCCGGATCTGACTTGTCATGGTAAGGCAGGTAACCATCATTTTCTTTCAGTAAGCGCAGTATCTTATCTGCTTCACTCTCTACCCTGTCATAACCGGGCTTGCCGGTCACTACATCTATTTTATCACCTTTAATGGATTTGATAAAGCCTTTTAGTTTATCTCCTATATCTACAGGACCAAATACTTCACTGTAATGCAGGATACCTGTATGCTGATTATTGATGATCACAACAAAACCTATCTCGGAACGGCGGTATACGATCATATCTACAACATCCAGCTCTTTTACCGTCAGGTTTTCATTGCTCAGATAGGGATCTATTTTCTCTGTCGCGGCCACCCTGTTGGTCAGTTCATCCAGGTAGATCTTTACCAGGTAATCCTGCCCGGGATGCATTTTGCTGATCTGTTTGGAAGCAGGGACAAACAGGTCTTTCATTAGTCCCCAGTCCAGGAAGGCGCCCTGTTCAGTTACACCAGTTGCTTTCAGGTTGACGATATCGCCTACTATGCCATATGGTTCCTGGTTGGTAGCCGTCAGCCGGTTCTCTGAATCGTGATAAATGAATACTCTCAATTCGTCTCCCTTTTTTGCATCCGCAGGCACGAAGCGTTTAGGCATCAGGATCTCCTGTTCGCCTCCATCCAGGAACAAACCATACTCACTCTCCTTCTTAACCCGCAACAGGTTGTATTCACCTACTTTATACATGTAATCTCTTATTTAACCGCAAATGTACAACTACTTTCCCTTGTTCGCTCTCATCATAGTGGGGTAATCCTGCTTTCGCGCGAGGGCAGTTACCGCCTGTGCAATACGTTTGGCTTTTGTAGGCTCAGTTTTAGCACTTTCGATCCACTTCATAAAATAGTTCCTGTGCCCTTTCGCAAGGCTATTAAAGAACGCAAGTGCATCCGGCTCATCCTCCAGACATTCCATCAGTTCCGGCGAGGAAACCGGGTCCGGATTATCATCCTCTTCGATCTGCACTACCAGCTGGGCCCCTGCCCTTTTGGCAATAGCTTTGCGCATCTCTGCATTCACAGCCATGATAAACGAGCCATCCCCCATAGGCATCAATGCAATCGCCTCAACCGGGTGTTTATCCAGTTTTCCTTTTACCCTGAAAGATTTCCTGTTCCCAGGTTTTAGCTGTTGGGCAATATCCTCAGGAATAACAATATATGTCCACCCTGTTTTCTCCCCCTGCTTGTCAAATTTCAACATGGTAGCAGTATACTTAACCATCTTGCTTTTTTTTGCTAACTTACTTAATCGCTCCGAATTTTAATAACTATAGAAATCACCTTATGCTTGTCTGTGAAACATCCAGATTGATTATCCGCCAGTTTACCATTGACGATGCCCCTTTTATTTTCCGGTTATTAAACACAGAAATCTGGCTCACCTATATTGGTGACAGGAACATCCGGGGATTGGATGACGCCCGCAACTACCTGGTAAATGGCCCATTGGCTAGTTACGACCGTTTTGGCTTTGGGCTGTATCTCGTAGCACTGAAAGGTGAACATACTCCAGTTGGGATGACAGGATTGATCAAAAGGAATGGATTGGAAGAAGTAGACATCGGGTTTGCGTTTCTTCCCGAATACACCGGCAAGGGATATGCTTTCGAGGCAGCCAGTGCTATAAAGGACCATGCTTTAGCAACACTGAAACTGCCCCGTGTAGCAGCTATTACAACAGAGAAAAATATTCATGCAATCAACCTTCTTGAAAAGATAGGCCTTCATCATGAGAAGATGGTACTGTTACCCGGAAATAACACCGAGTTTATGTACTTCGTTAACTAGGCTCAGTGCTTAAGTTTATGCTGTAGCACAACTACCGACCGGGCATCGACATTTATCACTCCCTCGCCGGCATATACTTCTTCTCCGGCTTTTACCTGCAGATCTTTTGTATCCAGCATCTTCTTCCAGTTATGACCATATTTTTCATGTGGTAACCTGAAGTCAAGTGGTTCATAATGTGCATTGAAAATAATATAGAAGCTATCATCCACTATCTGCTCTCCTTTCGGACCGGAAACATGCAGTCCTTTTCCGTTAAAGAATACGGCCATAGACTTTGCGAAATCGTGACTCCAGTGTTCATCAGACATTTCAGCTCCATCCGGCAGGAACCAGGCAATATCCTCCAGGCCGATCCCCTTAATAGGCTGCCCCTGGAACCAACGCCGGCGACAGAAGGCAGGATGTGCTTTCCGCAGTGCGATCAGCTGACGGGTAAACTGCAACAGATCATTATCCCTCTCTTTCCAGTTAAGCCATGACAGCTCATTATCCTGACAATACCCGTTATTGTTACCCTGCTGGGTACGGCCAAATTCATCACCCGCCAGGATCATGGGAACACCTTGTGACAATAACAGTGTGGCGAAGAAATTGCGTTGTTGCCTGCGTCTCAGGGTCAGCACGGCCTCATCCTGCGTAGGCCCTTCTGCTCCACAATTCCAGGACCGGTTATGGTCCTCTCCATCTCTATTGTCATCGAGGTTAGCCTCATTATGTTTATCATTGTAAGAGACCAGGTCGTGTAGTGTAAAACCATCGTGTGCTGTGACGAAGTTGATACTGGCGGTTGGACTACGGTAATCATTCTTGTAAAGGTCAGAACTGCCGGTAAACCTTTCGGCAAACTCACCCAGCATACTGTCAGCCCCTCTCCAGTAGTCCCGGATACAGTCCCTGTACTTGCCATTCCATTCAGCCCATCCTGGCGGGAATTTACCTACCTGGTAACCATCTTCGCCAATGTCCCAGGGCTCTGCTATCAGTTTCACCTGTGAGATAATGGGATCCTGGTAGATAATATCAAAGAAGGCACTCAGGCGGTTCACCTCATGCAGTTCCCGGGCCAGGGCAGCTGCCAGGTCAAAACGGAATCCATCCACATGCATATCCAGTACCCAGTAGCGCAAGCTGTCCATCATCAACCTTAACACGTTAGGCAGGTAGGCATTTAATGTGTTACCGGTGCCTGTGTAGTCCATATAGAAGCGTTTGTCTTCCGTAAGCCGGTAATAAGATGCATTGTCAATCCCCCGGAAGGATAAAGTAGGCCCAAGGTGATTGCCCTCTCCTGTATGATTATACACCACATCCAGGATCACCTCTATGCCAGCCCGATGTAGTGCTTTTACCAGCTGCTTGAATTCGGTCACCTGTTGCCCCAGTACTCCGCTTGCCGCATATCTGGCGTCAGGCGCAAAGAAGCCAATAGTATTATATCCCCAGTAATTGGTCAATCCCTTATCCACCAGGTGCCTGTCTGCTACAAAGTGGTGTACCGGCATCAGTTCAACAGCTGTAATACCCAATTCTTTCAGATAATTGATAGTAACAGGATGCGCCATTCCGGCATAGGTACCTCTTATCTCTTCCGGTATATCCGGATGTTGTTTGGTAAACCCTTTCACATGTGCTTCGTAGATGATGGATTCGTTATAAGGTATCCTGGGCGGCTCATCTCCTTCCCAATCGAAATGATCATCTATTACGACACACTTGGGAATGAACGGTACGCTATCTACATCACTGAAGCTCAGGTCTTCCTCCGGATCGCCCATTTTATAGCCAAATAAAGCATCACTCCAGTTGATCGTACCGGCAATAGCTTTGGCATAAGGATCTATCAATAATTTCTTCGGATTGAAACGATGTCCGTTCTGTGGTTCATATGGACCATGTACACGGTATCCATACAGCTGCCCTGGTTTTACGTCCGGCAGATAACAATGCCATACCTGGTGAGACCGCTCTTTGATCATTACCTTCACCGCTTCCACCTCATCATCAGTGGAATTAAATAAACATAATTCTACTCCTGTAGCATTATCCGCATACAGGGCAAAATTCACTCCTTTACCGTCCCAGGTAGCGCCTAATGGATAAGGACTTCCAGGATAAACAACAGTTTGGTTCATAATGGATGATTGGCCTCCCACTTTCTCTTCCCGCTGTCAGGAAGAGAAAGCCAGGAGTGTTATTTACTTAATCAAATTTTCAGATAGCGAGTTCATTTGATTCCATGCTTGAGTTTTCTTCTTTTATTTTCCTGGCAGGCAGTTCTTCACTATTAGCCTGCGCTTCGTCTGCCAGTGGAGGCAGATCTGTTGGCAGCGGACCAAATATCAGCGCCTGATAAGGCGACAGTGTTACTTCGTTATTCTCAAGCCTGAATGAGAGCATATTATTTACCAGAGGTTCGGTACCGATGTCCAGCACGAATGGTATTTTGTACAACACTTCCTCTTTTGAAAAGTTGAGTACGACGAGCAGCTTTTCTTCATCCAGTGTACGGGTATAAGTATATACCTGCGGATGATCCGGATCCAATAGTTCATATACACCATATGTGAGCACTGGCTTGTGTTTCCGTAGCAACACCAGTTGACGAAAATACTGAAGGACGGATCGTTCATCTTTCTCCTGGAGGGCAGCATTGATGAATTTATAGTTATCATTGATCTTCAGCCAGGGCTTTCCGGTAGTAAAACCAGCATTGGAAGATTCATCCCATTGAAAGGGTGTCCTGCCATTGTCCCTGCCCGTTATCTGAGCATCTTTTAGAAAATGTTCAGTATCTCCTCCCTGACTTTTCACATACTTGTACATATTGATCGTCTCAATATCCTTGTAGTCTTCGATTTTCTCAAAGCGGATATTGGTCATGCCCAATTCATCACCGTAATAGAAAATAGGAGTAGCTCTCATCGTGAGCAGGAAAGTAATCAGCAGCTTCGCAGAAATCTCACGGTATTGCTCCTCATCATTACCCCAACGGCTTACCATACGTGGCTGATCATGATTACCGAGATAGATTGTTCCCCAGCCCTCCTCTTCGAATACTTTATCCCAGTCTGTATATAGTTGCTTGAATTTTTTCAGGTTCAGTCCTCCGGGTTCCAGCCGTTTATACCCTTCCTTTGCAAAGCCCAGTTGCACACCTTCAAAGTGGTACAACATATGTAACTCTTTACGATCTTCTTTTACAAACTGTAATGCTTCGTCTTTGCTGATACCGGAGGCTTCTGCAAGTGTTACTACATCGGGTCTTTCAAGTGTCTCACGGTGCATTTCCTGCAGATACTCATGCAGATGGGGCCCATGTGCGTAATAGTTGGCCCAGTCTGATTTATATTTCTCCTTTACGAGTTTGTCCACCTCAGGCCAGGAAGTATCTTTTGAGATATAGCAGATGGCGTCCATTCTGAATCCATCTACTCCTTTATCAAACCAGAAACGCATTACATCATAGATGGCTTTACGCACATCCGGATTCTCCCAGTTGAGATCCGGCATTTTTTCTGAGAAATAATGAAGATAATAAGAGTCGGTAGCCTTATTATAGGTCCATGCATCACCTCTTGGATCAAAGTGACTATACCTGTGAGGTGGCTTCCCTTTTTCGGCCGGCCACCAGTGATAATATTTATAGTAAGGGTTTTTCCTTGATTTCCTCGCCTCAGTGAACCAGGGGTGTTCATCACTGGTATGGTTCACGATAAGATCCAGCATCAGACGGATCTTCCGATCGTGCAATCCTTTTATCAGTGTATCCAAATCCTCCATTGTACCCATCTCCTTCATGACATCGTAAAAATCACTGATATCATATCCATTATCATCATTGGGTGATTTATAGATAGGATTTATCCAGACCATATCTATACCCAGACTTTTTATATAGTCCAGTTTTGATATGATGCCCTGCAGATCTCCAATACCATCACCATTGCTATCTTTAAAACTCCATGGATAGATCTGATAAATGATAGATTCCTTCCACCAGTTTTTATCCCTGACTACTTTATTTGACATAGATCTACATTTCGGGTTAATGCTTTTCTTTTCTGCAAAAATCCTGCACAGGTCAAATCTGCCACATGAATATTGAAAGAGATCAGTTTTTACCTCCAGACTGTAGAAATTCCGTCGCATTCTTTCCACATTATAGGCGATACCTATCTGGGCGTTCAGGTGCTGTTTATGCTGGCATATTATTTTCACTTTACCTGCAAAAAATTACATTGACAAGTAACTATACTTTTGCCGGGGCTGCTTTGCTGCCTGGTGGCATATGTAAATTCAGTGTTTGGGCGCCCTTCAGGAAACAAATGGTATTATCTGTTTTACAGCCTCAACAGGCATCGTATCCTATGGTACGTGATGATCATGGCTACTGGCATGTAGAGGTAGATAATGTACAGGCAGGCACACATTATAAATATATACCTGACGATGGGCATCCACTTCCTGACCCTGCTTCCCGCTCTCAACCCGAGGGAGTGCACGGTCCATCCGAAGTAATAGATACCCATTTTGAATGGACAGACCATTCATGGACAGGGCTGGCTTTGCATGAGCTGGTTATTTATGAACTTCATACAGGGACCTTCTCTCCGACTCATGATTTCCAAGGTATCATTGATCGCCTGGAATATCTGCGTTCTCTGGGCATTACAGCCATTGAGATCATGCCCGTTGCACAATTCCCTGGTAGTCGTAACTGGGGATATGATGGCGTGTATCCATTCGCTGTACAGCATTCATATGGTGGTGTAAATGGGTTAAAGCGACTTGTTAATACAGCACATCAGCATGGCATTGCTGTGATACTGGATGTAGTGTATAATCATCTGGGACCAGAGGGTAATTATTTCTCACAATATGGTCCATGGTTCACAGAGAAATACAAAACACCCTGGGGGCCGGCGCTCAACTTTGACGACGCCTGGTGCGATGCCGTGAGAGGCTATTACATACAGAATGCCTTAATGTGGTTGGACGAGTTTCATATAGATGGATTAAGAATGGATGCAGTACATGCCATCTGGGATTGTAGCGCAAAACACTTTACGGCCGAGTTATCTGAAAAAGTGGACGAACTGCAAGCCATCCTGAACAAAAAGAAACTGCTTATTGCAGAAATAGATCTGAATAGTCCGCGGTATATCACTCCCCGCCAGGAAGGTGGCTATGGCATGCATGCGCAGTGGATAGATGAGTTTCACCATGCATTACGTAGCATGTTAACAGGTGATTTAAATGGCTATTATGCAGACTTCGGCGGGCTGGCCCCATTAGCGAAGTCATTTCGTGATTCATATGTATACACCGGACAATATTCCACCGTACGTAAAAGGAACTTCGGCGTTTATCCTACAGAAAGGGATTACCACCAATTTATTGTTTTTGCGCAGAACCATGACCAAATCGGTAACCGTATGCTGGGTGAGCGGTTGAACACCCTGATATCTTTCGAGGCACAAAAGCTGGCAGCAGCTGTTTTACTGCTATCGCCCCATGTCCCTATGCTGTTCATGGGAGAGGAATATGGAGAAACAAAGCCTTTTCAGTTCTTCACCAGCCACAGTGATAAAGATCTGATAGCAGCAGTCACAGAGGGCCGCAGAAAAGAGTTTGCTTCCTTTGCCTGGGAAGGCGAAGTACCTGATCCACAATCCGCCGACACTTTCAACAGCTGTCTACTCAATTGGGAAGCGGCGTCTGAAATAGCTAATCCATTAACGGAGCTATACCGTTTTCTGATTGCTTTCAGAAGAACAAGGCAGGCAATGCAGTATACTTCCCGCAACAGTGTAAAGGTGTATACACCGTCAACACATTTATTGGTAGTAAAACGTTCCGGCCCAAAAGATACACTGCTATTGCTTTTCAATTTCAGCGAACAATCAGCGCAATACGTATATCACCAGGAAGGATCACTGGAGAAAAAATTCGACTCCGCAGCAGCTGTGTGGAATGGGCCAGGCAGTGAAGCTCCAGATCAGGTAACATCACCAATAACCATTTCATTACAACCATACTCAGCTATTGTATATGAAGTCAAATAATCCGCCTTCTGCTACTTACCGTTTGCAATTACACGCAGGCTTTACATTTGAGGCGTTAAAAGATATCCTGGATTATCTCCATCTGCTTGGCATTTCTACTGTGTATGCCTCGCCTATATTTACAGCTACACCTGGCAGTATGCATGGTTATGATGTAACGGAGCCTCACCAGATCAATCCTGCTATTGGTACCATCGATCAGTTGCGTGAGATAAAGAAGATATTACAGCAGAAGGGCATGAGCTGGCTGCAGGATATAGTACCTAATCATATGGCTTTTCATCCATTCAATACCCGTTTGTATGATGTAATGGAGAGAGGTCCGTTGTCGCCATATTATGAGTATTTCGATATAGACTGGCAGCATCCCTCACCTGAACTATCGGGTAAGGTGATGGCCCCGTTCTTAGGGAAGCCATTGGAAACGTGTATCGCCGATGATGAAATCAAACTGGTATTAACGGATCAGGGATATGCTATCAGCTATTTTGAACAGGTATATCCGCTGTCTATCTCTGCCTATGATGTACTTCAATCTGTATTGGCAGATAGCGATGCCATACCGGCACATACTTTACTGGATGCACTTTACCAGCAAGCCACTTCAGGAGCAAGCCTGAAAAACTGGCAGCAGGCGAAACATCAATTATATGCACAAACTAATCGGGCCTTGCTGGAAGGAATTGTCTCCCGGGTGAATAATGATAAAGCACTGCTGACAACACTTATGACAGAGCAGTACTACTATTTATTCAACTGGCAGGAAGCTGACAAACGAATCAATTACCGTCGCTTCTTTACTGTCAATGAGCTGATTACGCTTAGGATGGAATTGCCCGCTGTTTTTGACGAATATCATACATTCCTGCACGGTCTTTACAGGGAGGAACTGATACAGGGACTCCGTATTGATCATATAGACGGCCTACGTGACCCCGCTGCTTATATTGAACGTCTGCGAATGTTGTTCGGAAGTAATTGTTATATCATTGCTGAAAAGATCCTGGAAAATCAGGAAACACTGCCATCCGACTGGGCATTGCAGGGCACAAGTGGATATGAATTCCTATCCCTTACGAATCATTTACTGGCCAATTCCACAGGTGAGCAGCAGCTGGTATCATTCTACAACGAGCTACTGCCTGATATGGCTAATTATAATGACCTTGTTTACGAGAAAAAAAGGCTGATTTTAGAGCGATATATGGGTGGCGAATGGGACAACCTCGTCCGTTACTGTTATACCTTAAAATTGGCAGATGCACGCACTAATCGCGAACAACTGAAAGAAGCGCTTGCCCTGTTTATTGCCTGTCTGCCGGTTTACCGCCTCTACCCTTCCCAATGGCCGCTAAACGATTATACGCAGGAGGTTCTCAAAGACACCTTTGCAAAAATCCGGTCCTTTAACCGCATCGCAGAAGCGGAGATAGCATTACTGGAATCCCTCTGGGATGATATTACTGAAACAGAGAAAGCACACAATAGGGTGCTTTACCTACAGCGGTTAATGCAATTTACAGGTGCTATAATGGCCAAAGGCGTAGAGGATACCACTTTCTATGTATACAATGCCCTGCTTTCGCATAATGAGGTAGGCGACAGTCCGGCGACAGAAGGTTTTTCCGTGAATACCTTTCACCAGCAATTGCTTGCCCGGCAACAGCATACTGCCTGTTCCCTGAATGCCACCTCTACTCATGATACCAAACGCGGTGAAGACGCGCGTATACGTCTGAATATGCTCTCTCTTATGCCACATGACTGGCGACTACAGGTTCAAGAATGGAGGGAATTAAACCGGCCTTATATCAATACCCTTACACCAGACGATGAGTATTTCATTTATCAGTCCATTATTGCAGGTTTTCCTGCGGATGGTATTGTGACACCAGTCTACATTGAGCGGTTACAGCAGTACTTCATCAAAGCTGTCCGGGAAGGGAAACTAACCTCGTCCTGGGCTTCTCCAGAAGATGCATATGAAAACGATGGTACCGCCTTTATTCGGCAAATACTGACAGATGAAGCTGGCTTCCTGGCAACTGTCCGCAGTCTCCTTGACAGGATCAATCATTATGCTTTTACCAGCTCCCTGGCCCAGGTGCTGATCAAAATAACCGCTCCCGGTATTCCGGACATTTACCAGGGTTGCGAACTTTGGGATTACAGCTATGTAGATCCGGATAATCGCCTACCCGTAGATTATACTATTCGTAAACAATGTCTCGAAACGATCATTGCAAAAGAAAAGACACCAGGGTTCTTTGACTACTTATCAGAACACCGGCAAGAGGGATTGGAAAAATTATTTGTGACATGGAAGGCACTGAACTTCCGCCGCGCACATGCTGACCTCTTCCTGGAAGGAGATTATCTTCCCTTACAATCCAGTTCGGGGAAGATCGTGGCATATGCCAGGGTACAAAAGCAACAATGGGTGATCGTCATTGTCCCGCTTCCCGGAGAACCGGATACGACAGCGTTTGTATTTTTACCAACAGGCGCACCTATAGTATGGCAGAACATTTTCACCCGTGAAATGTTAGAAAATAAGGGACAGATATTAGTGGCAGATGTGTTTAAAACTTTTCCAATAGGACTGCTGACAAATGAAATTTGAAAAAAAATTTGTTGGTTTTAAAAAAGTTTCTACATTTGCACTCCCTGACACGGAAAACAGATGCCCAGATGGCGAAATTGGTAGACGCACTGTGTTCAGGTCGCAGCGCTCGCAAGGGTGTGCTGGTTCGAATCCAGTTCTGGGCACAAAAGCGGAAAGGTCGGAGAAATCTCCGACCTTTTGCTTTTTAAGGTGGTCAAGATCTGCTCTGGGCCTGCTTATCAGCTCAAGGATGACGTTGGGTTCCGTGGTTCGAAATTTATTATCTGAAAAAATCAGCTTTTCTGCGAAGATCGAACCAATGATTTGTTTTTTGCCGATTGGGGAAGCGGTAATATAGCGATTGGCAATGTTCTTCATGATTTCGCCGCCTTGGGAAAGGTATTCCTGGTAGTTGTCGTTGATGGATAATAGCTTTGTCTTCTTCTTTTCTAATTCTTCGATCTTCTTGGTCAAGTCTGTCTTAATTTCTTTAAACTCTTCTGCTGTAAATTCATCGTCTAAGCGTAAAGAACGAGCATTTTGTATTCTTATATATAGCTTGTCTATTTCAGCCTGTGTTTCCTTTAGCTCCTGCTCCTTTCCCTGGTTATCCTTCTTCAATGACTGACTAATGATCTGGCAGTAATAGTCTATGATAGGTGCATTGACGGCTATCTGACCTAACTGCCTTACAAATGCCTCATTTGCCGTATCTGCCCGGAAACGCTCTTTACATAGCTTTACTGATTGACAATGGTAATAATAATAGATGCCCCCATTACCCTTTGATCCACTCCCGCTTAATAATCTTCCACACCTCGGACAGATTAGGAAGCCTCTTAATGGGAGTTGTTGATCAATTTCCGTGAAAGTGTTGACTCTGACGTTTCGTTTCTTGCCTTTTAGAACGTCCTGAACATCGTCAAATAGACTTTCAGGAATTATCGCCTCATGGATACCCTTTACGCAATGGGCAGGTTCGTTTTTATAGGCAGCTATAAAGACCTTCCCGCAATAGACTGGATTACGGACAAGACTCCAGAACTGGCTACGGCCTATTTTTAGTCCCTTTCTATTTGCCATACGCCGGAGCGTATCAATATCCCATACGCCTCTGGATAGCTCTTCGAATGCCCAACGGACTATTTCTGCCTTCTCATTAGGAATAAGGAATGGCTTATTCTGAGCATCACGCCCGTTCTTATAGCCAATTGGGGCAATTCCCAGGTATCTCCCCTCTTTCTTGGCTCGCCGCATACCATGAAGCGTATTTAAGGCTCTCCGGTCATTTTCTACCTCCGGTGTAGTAAGATAGATAGCCAGCATGATCTTGCTCTCTGGTATATCCATGTCCAAAGGCTGTTCGATGGACTGAGGTTCTACAGAAAGCCTTTTCAGTTTCCCGATCATTTCATAAGCAGCAGCGACATTACGCGAGAAGCGATCCCATTTAGAAAACAGAATCAGGTCAACAATTCCCTTGTTCTTATTGATTACATGTAACATCTTTTGGAACTCTGGCCGGTCAAATGTCTTGGCAGAATGGTCTTCCCTGTAAATGCCGACCACCTGGATATTCTCCTTCTCACAATACCGTATTAAGACTTCTTCCTGATGGGCCAAGCTATAACCGTCAACCTGCTCGTCTGTACTTACTCTTGGATATAGAAATGCTTTTCTTTGCGTGATCATTGTTGTAGTCTTTAATGTGATGGATTTGTGGATTTGATTGTTCATAGATATTCAAATCAATAGCAGCCAGACGATGTATAAAGTCTATTATTATGGTAACTTCCTCATCTGTATAAGCGTATTGATCTGCCTGGAGGATTCTCTTTGCATCCTCAATTGAGGGCTTTGCGGGTAACTGGCGTTGGACTTCATGTTTCATATGATTAAATAAGAAGCCAATGTACAACCACTCGAAAATTCACTTTCCCTCTTTCGCACAGAATGTCATGTTTCGTAACCAAATTGTTCGAATTTGTTCAGATTATTTTCCGTCATTCAATCGTAAATCAATTTCAGGATCATTGAAATCTTTGCAAACTTATTCCCGGTCGATTACAAACCTTGTTGAATAATAGTCGACTTCCATTTGACCGCGAGTTGAATTCCATTTGACTTTTAGTTAAAAAAGATTGAAACAAGTTTAAAAAGAGTCGGGAAATGGTAGATATCGAACCAATCGGATAGTGAATCGTTAGATATTTTGCTCTCCATATCTCCGCTTTAATATTATACCACATGCTTCCACTAATCGAACAATGTCCTCACACAGAATAATATTGAATGATGCATTACAATCCTGATCACTACATGCCATTAAAAGAAGTGATCTCAAATGCTCCCTAAATTCCGGCAACGGATAGGAATGAAAGAAATCTGAAACGACCGACATCGGATCAGCAATCTCTTCCACTGTTAGCTCTAATGGTTTCTCATGCCAATCAGGTAAATTTCTCATATGGATATAGTTATTTTTATGGTTGGTAATAGAAGCCGGCGGAGGAAGAATCCATTGCCGGTGTTTCCTTTAAGATAAACCCTATGTATATTTCATTTATCGATTATTCACAAACATTCACATCAGTCCTCTTTCATAATATGGGTTTGACTTCAATCCCTTCTTGGAAGCATTATTGAGTTAACTTGTGCTTGTCCCATTTGAACGCCCGATCATGTATGTGGCACATAACAAGGGATTCATAGATTGGAATGATGATGCTTACCTGCTTTTTGTTAAAAACAGTATATGTATCATGATCGTTGGCTATAGGCGCCTGCCGATACGAGTCGAATTTATTAGGTTGCCACTTCAAGTTCGAACAAACACATTCTTTGAACAAGGCCGGTGCATTCTCCAACGCGATTGCCAAATCTTTTATTATTGTACTTGAACATGTCTCCGAGGGCTTCAACGTATTCTGAATAGGCCTTTGCGATGTGTTAAACCTTTTCTTCCAGTTGAGGGATCGCTTCAACAGTAACTGAAAGACAATAGAATGCTGATATACTCTTAAAACATGCTCGCCCTCCCTTGGGGAAATTATATCAATCTCCTCTTCCGTATTCGATTTAAACCTTGTTTTGCTCCATCTAAGTCCCTTACAAACGGCACTAGTGAATTCATCCGGTGCATTTTCGAGCGATGTCATCAGGTCATTTAAAAAATTGTTAGAATAGTGTTGTATTTCAGTCATTTTCTTCTGCATTTTTATGTCTTATGTAATTGGTTAGCATTTCTTTGAGATCTTTTCTATTGACAGGCTTGGTTAGTGTACCAATGATGTCTATGTCATGTTGTGGTTTAACTGATTTGATCCTATTTGCATCCGTTAGGATAATTATCGGAATTGTAGCTAGTGGACTATCACTGAAGATGATCAGGAAATCAGGATCAGAAAAGTCTTTGTACCATTCCGAGATAATAAAATTGGGCGGCCCTTTTTGTGTATAACATAAATATTCATCTATCAACTCATAGTAATCGGAACAAACGATTGGTATATAGATGTCCATATTGTCCAGAACATTCCCTAAGTCCCGCCTGGCTAATCGGTCATCATCAACCAAACAAATTGATAGCTTCTTTCTAGCTCTTACGAGAATCATAGTGGGATTTTTACTCCTTGGCTGTACTAAGAATAATGCCTAGGAATTATTAAACAATAGTTTGTACGTCAGCATTAAGCTCTATTTCAGTGGAACATTTTATCTATCCGGTGCACAGAGCGTACATTACAGCCACAGCTATCTCAAAAGGCATGGTAGGCTTGCTTGAATGACTGTTTCATATTTCTCACTAAGTACTCGTATCACGCCACCTAATACGTCAAAACATTTCTTAGCCATATATAAGTTCGCGCCCCAATTATTGGCCAATGTTATCGAACCATTAAGCGGCTTAAACAGATTTTCAACCTCGGCATTAGACATTTGCTTTCCCTCACTTTTGAGGCTAATTGAAAGCCGTTCAGCCGCTGCTTCGACTAATATGAATACCCTTGTCGATTTTCTACTGTGGGCATATGCAACATGTATAAGACTGGAAATTATAATGTCCAGCATGACCTTATCCGTTAGTAGGTTCTGACTTGATTCAACTGTGTTCCTTATTTCAATCACCTTGCCTGTCGCATCTTCGTATAATTTAAATGGAGCTGTAATCTCGTCAACAAAGATTGCCAGATCGAACTTGGTCATATTGGGATTTAACTTGAAGTCACCTCCACCAAACCTTACTTTATGATTAATATCCTGTAATAAATGTCTGCTCCGGGCCACAATCAGGCGAAATGTGCTTATGTAACAGGCTACTTCTGGCCTGGTTGCAAATAGATGAAATTCGTGTTCCTCCATCAGCCTGTTCATCGCGACTTCAGCAAGCCCTAATTGAGCATCAATCATATCTACTATTACTAACAACAGCTTCGCATATATGCAGTTGGTACATTCTTCATCTGTCCGATGCTCTTGTGATGAACATGCCAGAATATGCCCAGCCTAAATTATTCTTTGAAGATCAACATTGAATGATGCCGTAAAAATGCCCTTGATACTATGCAGAATTGACTCTAATCCATACTTTGCGAAAACCTTATTGAATACCTGTAATGGATATTCTGTTTCACTTTTAGTAAGCAATGACTGGCTAGTCCCACTCTTTTCAGAGAAAGTCATTTGTTTCTTCATTTTTAAGATTTACAGCTTTAGGTAATAAAATCCTGGACCAAGATGGATATCCTGGCTACCGTTTGGTTAATCTTGTAAGTTTCGAATGATTTCGGAAGTATATAGGCGTAAGAGGGCTGTACCTTTTCTAAAAGAAAAAGGCGCAAGCACATCTTGCCGCCGTGGAGCCAGTCGAAGGGCTGTATGCAGACAAGAAGGCCCACGCCAATAACGTGAGCACTCTCCTTATCATCCTAGCATACCTGAGAATTTCGACTTTCCACGGGCTGGATTAAGTAAGAAGCGAGCTTCAATAAAATATTTTTGAGGATGTAAATGTACAAAACTATCCTGTATCCGTATTAGTTATACGTATATACTGTTTCATATAGTTAATTTGATAATTGTGAGTCTAAGATAAGAAATAAAAAATACATGGACAAGTACATGTGTAAAATACCTTTAGAATACTTTTATTCGCCGGCAAAAAGATGAACATTAAGTCCCCGCTAGACCAATATGTGATTGAAAAGGTAAAGGAAATGAGAACTGCTAGGAAAGTAAGTCAGATCGATTTGTCGCAGGGGGCTGGATTTAATGATGCGTTTGTCGGTCATTGTGAAAATCCTAAAAGAAGAGAAAAGTATAATCTGCAGCATTTAAATTCTATTGCTAAATTCTTCAACTGTTCAATAAAAGATTTTATTCCTGAAAGACCGATATAACTATGATGCCACAATCACAAACTACTGGCATTAAGGCGACCAATATTGTTTGCATAATGATCAAATCTACGGATAGTTGAAACCCGACAGGCCTAGCTAAGGAGGCGGAATATATTGGATTCTCCCCAAAAAAAAATAATCATACCAGCATCTGACGGTGCGCATAAATTACCTGACAACGATGCAAATCACAAAACCGATTTTAAAAATTTAGTTTGGGAACTAGAAAAGTGTAAACAGAAAAGTATTACATAAGAAGCAAAACTTCATGTTTACCGCTAAATATATCAAAACGACAATTTGATAACAATGGCATCACCTAGAGAATTTATGAAATCGAGAAGGCCAGAGAGCTTTTCCGATACCACAACAATAACAAAAGCCCTCCTTAATAGATCGCTTCTCGAATACAAACTTGATGTAATTACTAATAACAATCAGGAACAGAGCTTTCAGACTTTTTGTTGCAAATTAGCGCAACTAGAGATCGCTCCAAATTTACGGATGCAGACAGGTCCTACGGGGGGAGGTGATAGCAAAGCTGACTCAGAAACATACCCCGTATCCGAATTCAATACACTCTATTTTTGGGAAGGTCTTGCAAATGATAAGGGAGAGAGATGGGCTTTTGCAATCAGTGCCAAAAAGGATTGGGCAACGAAAGTAAAAAGTGACGTGAAGGGAATAATCAATACAAACAGAGATTACAAGCGCATTTTCTTTGTTACCAATCAGTTTGCAAGGGATAAACGCAGGGCGCAAATCGAAGATGAGCTGACAAGGGAATATAACGTTGCTATAACTATTTTAGACAGAACGTGGATCCTAGATAAAGTTTTTGATAATAAGAGAGAAAAATTAGCAATTGATGAATTAGAATTAGGGGATGGACTTGAAGAGACAGTAGTAGTTGGGCCAAATGACAAGGAACGAGAAGAAGCTTTTAAAGAAATAAACTCTGAAATTGAATCATCACTGAGTAATGGATTGATATCAGTTCCTCTCGTTAATAAGGCACTGAATTCTGCGCTATTGGCACGCGGTATGGGAAAACCCAAAGTGCGGGTTAATGGGCTTTTCGATCGAGCAATAAGGCTTGCGGAAAAAATAGGATCTGACGAGCTAATTTACTCGGTAAAATACAACCAGGCCTGGACTCAATTTTTCTGGTTTGAAGACTACAAGAGCTTTCTTGATCTTTTTGAAGAACTTGAATTAATAGCAGAAAGAACGATTAACATAGCTACATTAGAGCGACAGCATAACTTGACTACGCTTTTTCCAATGGCTGCAAAGCTTTACAATGTTTCAGAAGCCATTGTAGAACAAAAGGAACGGCGGATACAACAATGGTTGCAACGATTTGTTGATGATGATACAAAACCTTCAGCGTCAGCTCAAGCTAAAATCCTGCTCACTATTCACAATATGTTCAAAAAATTAGCGCAGGAAAAGGATATTGCAGACGATTTAATCGCAATCGCTAAGATTCTCAAAGTCTCCACCCATTTACTTGGCTTCCCATATGATCAAGTTATCAAAATACTACTAGAAAATGGCGATATATTAAGCGATCAGCCGGAGTATGAAAATCTTGTGAATGATATAGTAGAACTTGAAACGGAGCGTAAAGGCGATTTAGCAGCGGCACACACCCTCCAAAATTTTGGAATAAGTCACCTAGAATCAGAGCGATACCATAAGTCAATTGAATATTTAGGACGCAGCCTTTTCGGATTATATAAGCAGGAGAGCAAAAAAGAGTTCATTTACAGTTTATACTTTATCGCTTATGCATATGAAGCAATCGGATTACGTTGGGCTGCACGGGGTTCATTAATTCACGCGTCATCATATGCATTTAGTGATTTTAAACAACATCAAAAAATTGATTCCCTCCAATACAAATGTTGCAGGAGGCTTAAATGGTTGGAATTATTGCTAGGACGAATAAGCTATGCACTTGAATGGCACCAAACTGACTTGACAATATTACAACAATTAGTAAAAACTCAGGATGAATGGGATTCAGCACTTTTGGATGCGTCCGAAAATTTTGCTGGTGTCATGGGTTGCCTTTTATTAAAAACTGCCCCCAATGAATTAGGAAGACTAGAGAAACTTCCCGATGTCCTCGATAGGCTTCACCTATGGTCAGCGGAAACGGCTATTCTCTACTTGTTGGGCGGAGATAAGTATCTACCCAATGACCTTCTGCAACATATTGGTCGAGATTCAGTCTCAATGTTCTTCAATAAATGGTTGGATCAACCGGCCCAACAAAAGCTTCCTGAACTACCTGAATATAACTTAGGCAATGATGTTACAATTACAACGAGAGTCTTAGGGACAGAATATATTTTCTACGCTGATAACTCTTCACCAGCCGTCGAATTGTGCGAAACTATAGCAGGAGCGTTGGAGGCATTTTTAGCCACAGCCATACAATTAGATGCATTTGGAAAAGTACAAACATTTAAGATAAATGTCAAAGAAGATTCAACACTATCAGAAACAATTATATCCGAAAAAGTAAATCCACTAGAAAATGAGATAACTATTTACTACAGAACCTTCAATCCACACCAATTATCGGTAATAATTCAACAATCCATAAATGAGCAAGTCCAAAACATTGTTATTACAATCATTGCTGAAACTATAGGATTTGCCGATGCACAAAAAACCTTTCAACAGTTAATAGTAAAACAAGAAGTATACAAAAGAGCGTTTAACTTCCTAAGCCCATTTGTGATGCTAGGAAATGTATTAGGTCATAATCCAAGAAGTTCAATAACCCAATGGTATGAGGATAATGATAAACAGTACCAATTTGATGGTATTGTGGATAGAGTAAAAAAGTACTTAACGCCCAATGGCAGTGATGATAGTTATAACAGTACACCAGAATTGAGAGGACATCAAAATATCAAAACTTTGTCAGTCATTAATGAAAAACTTTGGTCGGGACATGCATGGCGAGGCTTTGCATTCTCAATTGATCCTCGGCACGTTCCGCAAATCGCCCCTACCCTTTACTTGATTTTTGACAATGAACAAAAGGTTAAACGAATATTTCAAGAGTGGAAAGAAACATTCGGTTCCAAATTAAGTGACGCCATAAGAATTTCCATAATTAAAGGGATAGATGTGAATGAACCATTTTGGTACAAGGGAATTATAAGCTCCAACATTGAGAACGAAAAAATAGCAAATAACAATTTCGTTCAAGTAATGTCCCAAGTATCAACCATGACCCCTAAAAACCCAATGAATCTAGAGGGTTTCTTAAAAAGTCTGTCGGTTTTTGGGTCATTTGTATTAGCCCCCTGTTGCCTTGATGTAACCACTAACAAACCTGTAATGTATGACGATCTAGGATTTATTATGAAGTCTTTAACTGTGCGTGACGCATGGCAGATAGGACTTAACGACTTGGACATGGTTGCTATCTCAGAGTCAGATAACCCAATTATTCCTATAACCGAAAAAGATCCGCCAGTGATCGAACTTATCAAGTGGAAGAAGTCTAGACAAGGTTAAGATTAGTTATTCTATCTCTTTAGACACAATACACATTATATAAATCTTATAATATTTGACATACTAGGGATCTGCTCTAAAGTTCAACTTCTTGGAATATCACTTCAAAAACAAATACTTAATATCATAACCTTATATTTTGACGATCTTCAATCAGATTTAAACAATTCAAACTCCAAGTTGTTAACCTGTTTTTTAGAGATCTAAATATTAATTTACGAATTATAAATTGTTCATATAAATAAATTTTAAAGATGAATAATGATAACTAAAATAGAAGTAAACGGGTTTAAATCCCTTAAGAGTTTTGATTTGAAATTGAAACAGGGATTAAATATTCTGGTTGGCCCGAACGGTGCGGGAAAAACGAATATTATTATATTTTTTGAATTCTTATCAAATATTGCCAGGCAACAAGTTGGCACCGCAATAAGTAATGTTGGCGGAGCTGGAAGCATTTTTCAAAAAATTGGTAGGGATGACTATGCTGACGAAATTGTTTCAAAAATATATGGAGCTTTTCAAATAGACTCAAGAAAGTTCATTGTTTACGAATATCAATTTACAATTAAGATTTCTTTTGAAAAAGATAATGTTTACTATTCTAATCAGGATTTAAAACTTAGGACTGCAACAAAGTTTTGGGATGACCCTGATAGCAGCAACTACCAAAAGGAATGGGATTTGGACATATTGTATAAAACAACCGATGAGTCGAAGGTTTTAATTGAAGTCGCGAAGTATAATAAGAAAAAATTCAATTCAAGATTTGTTGGAGATGATAACTCAGATATGATTAAAGATTTTCTGAAGAGGCAAAACCCTATGTACTATTCAATAGTTAAGTGTTTAGTTCCAATTAATGACTTCTTGCATAAAATATTTACAGATCTAGTAGGCGGTGAAACCTTTAATGTTGTTCCTAGCAAGGTGAGAGAGTTAGAAGATTCAGCGACCCCTCCTGGTATCAAAAAGGACGGATCAGGGCTAGCCACTACATTATACGCGATGAAAAAAAGTAAAACGAAGCAAAATGAAAGAGTACCTAGATTCTGGTTCTATTACGAGGAAAATGAACGTGAGTATAGTCCAAGCACGCTAGATAAAATAGTCAAATTTTTACGGGCAGCTAACTCTACGATTAAGAGTCTAGACGTTGATAATGATCCATTTAATAATAAATTAATAGTAAAAATTACGATTAGCACAGGTAATTACGAAGCAGTGTTACCGCTGTCCTCAATGTCAGATGGAACCATAAAGTGGTTAACGCTAATTACGGCAATTTTGACATCTAAAACAATATTCTCAATTGAAGAACCTGAAAATTTTCTTCACCCTTGGATGCAGGCAGAAATCGCGAAAATAATGCGGAATCATCTTTCAGAAAAAGCATCACAATCATTTGTGTTGATGACTACTCACAGCGAATCCTTATTGAATCATTCAAATCCAGAAGAGATAATCATTGTAGACCTAAATGATGGCAGGACAAAAGGTCAGCGTATATCGAACCTAAGTATAATAAGAGATGAAATCGCGAATTCAGGCTGTGGTCTAGGTCACTTTTATTTTTCTAATGCGTTATCAAATGAATAATCCAGCATTTATTGTTGACGGATATACTGAATTAAAAATAGTTCAGCAGTTGTGTCCCGGGCGCCCAATTAAACGAACCGATTGTAATGGAAAGGACGTGTCAATTTCCGTAATGGCGAAGAAAATCGCGTCGCATATTAGATTACTAAACAATAGGTACTATCCAATAATTATTTTGGTCGATAAAGAAAATAGAAATATTGAACATGAGGAAATGGTGGAACAAATAAGAGAGGAACTTGTGAGAGAAGGGGTGACAACCCAAGATTTAAGAATAGGTGTTGCTGATAGAATGATTGAAAATTGGATATTAGGGGACTGGGAGGTATTAAATGGAGGCAATAGCGATAGACCTACCAAAACTGACGGATGTAATGGTACATCGATAATAAAAAAGGTTAAAAAATCATATGATAAAACAACAGACGGTGTAGATTACTTTATAGCTGCAAAGCAATCAAGCATATATGTCAATTCTCCAAGTTACAAACACTTTATAGATCAATTGAGTGATATTGCATGCCAATACTTGGAATTTGACAAATGAACATTCCCTTAAGATGATTGGAAGACGTATTCCCAAAATATTCCGTTACACGTTAGCGAACTTATTTAGATTCAATTATCAAATAAAAGCCTTTGATTGCTCAAAGGCTTTATTCTTAGCGGCTGGAAAGGACAATATTCGAACTCGATATTTTTTGATTTGAGAAATTTGCCGTTTTTTTAAGATATTATAAGGTTTATCTAATATAAGACTTCGCGTACATGATTTTTTCCTATTGTATTTTACAAATATAACATATACATATATTTCTGTCTTTCATTTATTTGAATGTTTATGTTGTTCGGAAAGTTTAAACTAAGTACATTTCAATATTATATAGCTATAAAACATAAATATTAAAGATTTAATGAGCGAGCATACAGACGTGAGATTACCCCTACTAGCCGAACTTGAACGCCTTGGTTGGAATAAAAATCAAATTCAATTCCAGCCTGAATGGAAAGTTCCTCGAACCCCTAGCGAAGCTAGCAGAAGAGAAGCTGGGCAAAGTTTTCAAGGATTTCCCGTGGATATTGCAATATTCGACAATGCATCAAATTTGGGGAATTATGAAAATATCCAAATAATTATTGAAACAAAAGCTCCTCTTATTGACGAGGGAATTAATCAGTTAAAAATCTATCTTAGTTTAGAACCTCATGCTTTACTTGGAATATGGAGTAATGGAAGTTCAATATGTTTAGTATATCGCACTGCAGAAGGAGGGTATCATGTTGTTCGAAATGGATCTTTACCCAGGCCCGGCGAATCTCTTGTAAAGTCTGGACCTTCTAAATTGAAATGGAATGATTTAGTTGAACCGACTACCGCCGAGTTAAAAAAGACATTTACTCGATTGCTAAATGTTGTAGTTGCACAAGACAGTAGAAGTACTAGGCGTGATGATCAGCTTAATAATTTGTGTAATGTACTACTAGCGAAGCTAGAAGGCGATAAAATTGCTAAATTTAATCCGCAAGCATCTGTTCCTTTTCAAGTTTGGGACAGTGAATCTGAAACAGCTCAGAAAATCAGGACCCTTTTTCAAGGTATGAAAATTGCGCATGGTGACATTTTTTTGAATGACACTGATAATGATATTCAACTTGATAACCATACAATTAGTTTAGCTGTCTATGAACTATCGAAGTATAAATTAAGAGATGCGTCTTTAAATGCGGTTTCTCAAGCATTCCAGGTTTTTAGAACAGCTAGTTTGAAATCTGCAGAGGGTCAATACTATACTCCATATCCAGTTATAAGAAGCGTTGTTAAATTAATGGAGATTCATCCAAGTGATAAGGTACTTGATCCTGCTTGTGGTACGGGAGGATTTTTACTTGAAAGTTATCGGCAGCTAAGGGAATCGTTTCCTTCAATGGATGATGGCGATGCCAAAGGTTGGGCACAGCGTCATTTGTTTGGAGTAGACAAAGACAGAATAAACGTGAAATTAACAAAGGCTATTATGTTAACAATTGGAGATGGATCTACTCATACCTTTTTGGGCGATTCATTACGTAAACATTTGTGGAGCACTAATTTTCAGGATTTGCAAACTGCCCTGATCCCTGGAACTTTCACATGTATTGTGACTAATCCACCGTTTGGACAGAATCTTAAAATGAGTACTACCGATGCTAGGGCCGCAAATATTAATTTAGCTAAAAAGGCAGTTAAAGGAAGTGATGGAAAATATTCTTACCATGCGACTAAATATGAAGAGCGTGAATTGGGTATTTTGTTTTTGGAACGATGTTACGAGTTACTAACTTTTGGAGGTAGATTGGGAATAATATTACCCGAAACTTATATGTTCTCTCCATCATATTCATGGTTACGCCAGTGGATTATTGAACATTTTATTTTTAGAGCCATACTTAATATCCCAATGGAAGCATTTCAGGGATTTTGTCGAGCGAAAACTAACTTTTATATTTTGGAAAAAAGGAGAATAGAAAATGCATAGACCTAGTTGGTATCAAGAGGGAAGTATTCTAATTGTTAATTCCGCAACATGTGGGATTAATAAAGATGGTCATGAGCAATATATTGTTGATCCGGAAACAGGCGTTCGATCTATTAATAGCATCAATGACAAACTAGCCGAAGCTTGTGAGCAGATTAAAGCAGGTGATTTTAATAACCAAGATATTATTTTTTATCCTGAACTACCTGCAATTGAGAAAGATATTTTTGTTCCGAAATATCATGATGGGTCTTTCAATTCAGAAGTTGTGCGACTCGTTGAAAGTTCCGATTTTTTTACATTAAAGACCTTGGGGGAACTTCTTGATTCTGGTGAAGTTGAAATTACTAATGGACACGGTAGTCCAAGTTCTGATCAAAGACTAGGAGAAGTCCCATATATCAAAGTATCGGATCTGAGAGCTGGCGCAGTCAATATTAACCCTACCAACATGATACCTGTGGCCTTAGCCCAACAGTTTTGGCGTGGGGCAGATTCAGGATTGAAGCCATATGATTTAATCTCTCCAGAAAGAGCTTCAAAAAATATTGGAGAGTTCTGCATTTTGATGCCTGGCCAGCAAAGGGTTGTTCTTACAAAAGAAGTAATTGTTATACGGGCAACGGCGAATGCACCTTTTAGCCAATTTTATTTAATGTGGGCACTGTCCTTGTCCGCTGTAAGAAAACAATGGGAGAGAATTGTGTTTATGCAAACCAATAGAGAGGATGTTGGAGATCGAATGTTAGAAATTAAAATACCTTATACTGATAATAGGGAATTTGCAGCGCAGCTTTCATTACCATTCAAAAGTTATTATGAGTGTTTAGAAAGTGCGAGAAGAGGTTTCATCAGATCTCTTGAAAATTCTCCATATGATCATCACATTCATTTAGGAGAAGATGAAATCGGAAGATAAATTGGATCAGCAATTCTTCAGATAACCACAATTTGGATTTAAAATATAAAACCCGCCCTAGTATTGGGTTTTATATTTTAAGTCATCCGAATTATTTCATAATTAATTAATTCATATACAATTGCCTATTGGTTCGATCTCGAACCACAAACAACATGTTTTTTAACGCACTCAGGAATTCAGCTTGATCCATAATAACCATTTCAATCTCCGGTTATGGCTGGTTTCCAGTACTGTCAGATTGTTGTTGAACATCAGGGGTATCAAATTGTTTTAATAAGACAAAACCACCTGTTAATCCACCAGCGGCACCAAGAAACTTCGCAGTATATTTAACCTTGGACTTAAAATTAAGGTTCTCTAATGTGTATTACGCTTGATGTTGACCACCCCTAACGCTCATCTTGACCACCTTTCCGGATCCTACTCATATTAACAATTGATAATCAGCCAATGCTGCTGGTCAATATGCCGGAACGACATAAATTTAATTAACGTAGGTGGTCAACATGCCGGAACGGCATATTGACCACCCCTAGTTCCTCCAGGATTGTTTGCTTTGGGATACAAAACCCCACGGAAGATGGCCGGAGAAACTATCAGCATGACTAAACTAAAACAGATCTTTTTGCATCGCAGGAATGGCATGGCCCTGGAAGCCATTGCCCGGTATCCCCACGGGCAACTGCATATAAGTAAGACGGGATGTTAGGCTTAGTTTTGTGTAGGTTTCCAGTTGTGAGGTAGCAGATCTTTGATTTTATTAACCGGATACTCGGCGACTATAGCAAGTACATCTGCCAGCCACTCGGTAGGATTAGTCCTGTGCATTTTGCAGGTTCCAAGTAAGCTGTATAACATTGCTGACCTTTTTGCTGCTTCGTGTGAACCTGCAAAGAGGTGATTTTTGCGGCCAAGGGCTATCGGACGGATAGAGTTTTCTATCAGATTATTATCCGGCAAGAGATTTCCAGTCCTGGCATAGAGGCTAAGTTTAGCCCATCTTTTGATGCTGTAGGCTAATGCCTGTCCAATTGGACTTTTCGGTAGCACCTGAGCATATTGATCGGTCATCCATATTCCAAGTGCGCTTAAGACAGGGACAGCCTTTTCAAGACGGTAATCTTTACGAGTGTTGTAGTCGAACTGCTGAGATGTACAGTGTTGTTCAATCTCATACAGTAGCTGGATCTGTTGCAGCGCATGTTCTGCCCTGTTACGATCATCCTCTAGTGCATCAATAAAATATCTTCTTGCATGTGCCATGCAATGTACCAGGGTGATACCACTACTCTCCGCAATGGTGTCATGTCGGATAGGCAGGGAGCATTACTGCTCCCAACCCTCCTAAGAACCGAACGTGCGAGTTTCCCAGCATTCGGCTCAAGTAAATTTAAGTAAGTGCGCTCTTTGCACTCACCGGCAATAACTTGTTCGCCGTAATTCGATCCATCACATGCTTATGACAGGTATTATGTAAAAGAATCAGATTTTGAAGATTTAATTGTCCTCCATTTAATCTTGATTTCCTATAATGTATCACCCCCTTTTTACCTCTTACTGATAATGTTTCATTACATTCAGGGCAGACGCCCTTTTGTGTAATGCGTAACCTGTTCAGCATGTCTCTTCCCGCTTTATTATGATGCATACTTTCTGATTTCCTATTCTCGTAATATGCCTCATATTCTTTATCAAAAGGATTAGCTTTTGGATGTATGACTGTATGTCTTCTTATTTTCAGATTTTGAGCACGAGCAAGAACTATATTTCTTGCTTTGCTATCATCATCATAAACAATACAACTAAAATCCCTGTTGATATCACCGTTCATATGGAAGTATCTTGCACTTATCCAGTGTCTGTTTTTATTAGGATGTCTCCTTGCGGCCCATTTCCATAATGCAATCCAGATTTGATAGTCAACATGCTTAAATGTTTCGGTTGATACCACATGCTTGTGATAGTTAGCCCACCCCGTTATCATAGGATTTAATCTTCTAATCAGTAATTCCTGTTTATCAGAGGACATTTCCTTAATAGCTGACCTAATTGACTTGAGAAAGTTGCGAACGTTTTCTTTTGATGGTTTAATCAAAAGTTTACTGCCTCCATTTCTTAATAAATATCTCCGCACATTTTGTCCCAGGAAGTTGAACCCCTTTGTTGTATGAGTGATGATTGTTTTCTCTGTTGAGAGTTCAAGTCCTCTTATTTTCAAAAATGATTCTATTAGAGGTTTTACCCTTTCTTCCAGTAATGTCTTGCTGGTTCCTGTTACAATAAAATCATCGGCATACCGGCATAGTTTCACACCATTGCTATGCACGAGTTTCCGCGCATGAAATGGAACACGTGAGCTTCTGTTTGCTGTACTGCCAAATTCTTTATCTAATATCAGTTCCAGTTTGTCAAGAACTGCGTTAGCCAAAATGGGTGAGATAATTCCGCCTTGAGGTGTGCCATCATTTGTAGGAAAAAGTTCTGCTTTTTCAACATAACCTGCTTTGAGCCATTTGCGTAGAATAACTTTATCCGTTACGACGTTTTCTATTAACCATTCATGACTGATATTATCAAAACATCCTTTTATATCTCCTTCCAGTATCCACTGAGGATCCGCTTTCCTATTTATACTTCCGTATATCCGTTCTATTGCATCGGCTGTCGATCTTTTTAATCTGAAGCCGTAGCTGTACCGATCTGCCAATGTTTCTGCTACCGGATTTAGTGCAAGAGTATGTAATGCCTGCATTGATCTATCTTTCATTGTTGGTATTCCAAGAGGGCGATGTTTTTTACCACCAGCTTTTGGAATATAAATACGTCGTAGTGGTTGAGGTTTGTAGTTTCTCCGGTTCAGTGATAATATCATTTGATATTTCTCTTTCGCTGATTTTAATACAATACCATCAACTCCCGGTGTTCGTTTTCCCTGATTAGTTACTACTCTTTTTACTGCAAGGCATTTTGCATAGTAAGAGTGAGTTAACAACCATTGCAATGATTTCACTTTGTTCCATCGACCTTGTTTTGTTGCCTTGGCGATACGCACTTGCAGTTTAATTACTTCGCAATTAGCTCGCTTCCAGTTAATGGACTGCCAGTTCTTTGCAGCAGAGACCGCACCATTGTTGTTAAACATTGTCATTTGCTTGTTCTCTTTAATTAAATTCTACAAGTTCTCTCACCATAATTTACCACATATGCAAGTCTGCTGACTTTCGTCACGGAGCGATCGTTTCATCTCCTATACGTTTCATTACAAAACGTCATTCGCTTTTTGCATGATCCTTTACCCACTCACTTATCAACTTCTCTTGCGATCCGTCTGCCTTTGCAGGCAAGTGATTGGGCTTACCTTGTTCCGTTAATTCAACAATGTATGGAGGTAGGCGCTGTCTATTCACCGGCAGATATATTGTCTGTGCAATTTGAACGTCTAGCAAATTGACCATCTGCTTTGCCTTTTGGCCGAAGCCTCTCAACTTCTTTGGCTCCTTCGGATTAACGATGTTTATCAACAGTTCACATATGTTCGCCATGTCCACCAGCCTAGCTCTATCTGTAATGAAGTTTCACAGTTCTTCTTATCATCGCTGACCAGAAGACAACCTTGCGGTTTTCGATGCATTGTCTCTCAGGCTTCATACCCGGTCATTACTAACCACGCATGCTGAGATAGGCTACTGATTACAGAAAATCAGGTTCTGTCAATTAAATAATTAAAAGCAGAACAATTAAATTAACGACTTCAAGTCGCACAAACAAGATATCCGTCAGTCTGTATAGTTCCTTTATAGGTTGCTAACATCTTAGCAGGACCTTCTTTATTGCGCCCTTCCTGATAGTCGAAAACTACAAGTTTATTGATGCTATCCTGATATGCCCAAAAGAAGCCTCTGTGAGTCTTGCCCTTCTTGTCTTTATCCAGAACTGGCATTGGAGTCTCATCACACTGGATATAATCAGCGCTCAACACATGACTGACTAACGATTCGTAAAGAGGCGTGATCAGATTAGCAGCGGCACTGACCCAGTCAGTTAAAGTAGAATATGGAAGTTTTACGCCAGCGCGTTCGAAGCGCTGCATCTGACGATGGAGAGGCAAGTGATCCACGAACTTATCGATGATCATCTGTGCTAACAGGCTTGATCCTGCAATGCATTTAGGCAATGGCATATTGGGCAACGGAGCTGTGATAATGTTAGACGCTGTGGCATCTGATTCCGGCGCCAGATATTTGTAACGAATATATTTTTTGACGTACAGTTCTGCTGCTTTATATTCCAATACTTCTGTTTCCAGTTGCCCTATTTTCTTACTTCCTGGTGGAATATGAGCAGGTTCAATAATGATTTCTTCCCTACGCAGGTGATCGGGCAATTTGTTTCTGCCAGGATGTGAAGACGGTTCGGTATTGACCTTGGAGCGTGTGTATGTGATTCTTTGAGCTGCAATAACATTACTGGTAAATGTCTGCTCAGGTTGGATGTCAAGTGACAGCTGTTGCGGTGGGACATCATTAGACATGAACTTCTCATGACGGCTTCCGAAAATCATTTTCTTCAATACAGCCAACTCATGCTTTAACTGACCGATAGTTTGTTCGGCCTGTTCATAACGTTGCTTATAATCAATGTTGGGGTTTGACTGCATTGCGAGTGCAATGATAGTAAACACTCTTGTAAATAATGTTAGCGCGATGTTAACGTACTGATGTTTGTTGGCCGTACCTCTTTCGATAATGAACTTTTTGGAGACTGATGCCCTGTAGAATCAATACCAGCTGACTGTAAGTAATTACCACATGTCTTTGGTCGTGGAGGAACACCGGCAATTCAAAGGTACCCGCCTCCAGGCGCTTATGGAATATAGCAAATCCATCTCCCTGCCAGACCAGCAATTTAATTTGATTACGCCGGTTATTTAAAAACATGAACACATCTCTGGAAAGCGGGTCTGTGCCTATTTGTTCTTTGACAATGGCAGCCAGTTTATAGAAGCTTTTATTGATATTGATGGGTTCACGATACAAGAAATATCGGCAATCGGGGCTTAGTGTAATCATTTTGATATCCCCAGCAACTCTTTTAAGAAAGCGGAAGACACTTGCTGATTGATCACAAGTCGACTGTTATGTAATGATTCGGTTCTCGGCATCGATGAACTAATCAAGCCAGACCCTACCTTTGCATCGGTTATTTCTTCTTCCAGTTGTGAGGTAGTAAGTGGATCAACTGATTGGCAGGGCAGTCATGCAGACGATCGTATATATCGCATAGGTATGTAAATGGATCAATGTCATTAAGGTGGCATGATTCAATCAGAGAATAAAATAAAGCAACCCGCTCGGCTCCATGTTCATTGCCTGCGAACATTGAGTTCTTGCGGAAGATGGTTACAGGACGGATTACTCTCTCCACACCATTGTTGTCAGGGTCGATATATCCATTTTCGGCAAATGCTTTTAGGCGAGGCCATTGCCCTAGTGCATAATTGACTGCTTTAAAAATAGGAGTTCCTGGCAAATGATCCTGGTTTTTCTGTTCCAATAGCCATGATTTGATTTTATCCAGGAAGGGAACAGTATATTTCCGCCGAAGTTGTAGGCGCTGGTCAGGAGTTAATTTATTCCTGTCAGCATAAGCTTCTATCCGGTAGATGACATTGAATAATGTCAATACCGGAGCTACGAGTTTTTTATCATATTTTTCAGCCTTCTTAAAACCACGGCGGATATGTACCAGGCAACTCATCATCGTGACCTGATCATTATTTTTGAAGGCAGCAGTGTATGACCCCAGACCATCAGTCTGAAGTATACCTTTAAAATCTTTCAGCACTTCTCCCGGTATATGTTGGCTTCGGGATGGGTTAAATTCAAACAATACTAACTTATGTTCTGGGGAGAGGAACACCCATAACCAGCCATTAGAGGGTTTTCCTTTGCCTACATCACTTAAATATTTAAGCTTGGTCTCATCAGCCTTGATATATGTTGACTGCATGATCACTTTCCGCAGGCATCGCAACAGCCGTTGTAACTTCTTATAGGCGACCTCTTCCCATCCGTCGACTGTCGATGCTGCAAAGTCTACACCTGTGGTGTTTTTAATAAATCTCAGTTGACGGTAATATGGATCTCCATATCCAAAACGGCGGCTATGCAGGTGAGCAAGTAATCTGTTCCCAACAGTACCTTTTTCTACCATCCGTGGTTTTACGGGCTCACAGATAATCTTACTCTCCTCATTGATATACTGTAGGTGCTCTTGCTGTACTTTAATAATTTTGCCTGGTTGGTAATCATAATAGGTGGTTACCTTTTTACCCATTGGCTTGAGACCCGTTTTATCACCACTGATATCAATAGTTTCAGTTTGAACTTCCAGCCATGATGGTTGTACTCTTCTTCCAATATGAGCCTTGTATCTTTTCTTCTTCCGGTTGCCTTTGATTATTTCCTGATTTGCCTGGTGTATATCCGCAGGAGTTACAGCAATGCTAATGATCTCCTCTATTTCCTGCGTATCAAACTCACTACCCAAAGTTTGTTGGATGGCAACATTAATAAGTGATGATTCAGGAACAAATTTCTCCGATTTCTTTCCCATCAGCATATCGCAAAACTCCTGCAACTGAACTTCCTTACGCAGACCTGCTTCCGCCTTATCTCTCATATCTGCATTGGCCTTCTCAAGGATCAAAATCCGCTCCTCCAGTTCTTTGATTACCTGCTCTCTGTCCAGCATGATTTCATGCGCCTGATGAAGATACCTGTTCAATTTGATGCATTCTTCCTTCTTTGCTTCCAGCTGGTTAGTCAGGTCATATATGATTTTTCCGAAGGTAATCCGCTCCCGCATGAGCGATTCTGACAGCTCGGTGTTTGCCCCTGTCAATGTGGAGATTTGTTGTAAAGCGTCTGTTATGGAGGTAATTAATTCGGGGCGCACTGCGTTGTAGTCGTGGTTACGGCTATATAAACGCAGATGATATTATAATGGTTTGGTTACAGCAACATTTTTTCGCTCATATCTTTTCCTGTACCTGATTTCAACACCTTCCAGGATCAGCATTACATCCTTCTTTTCCAGTATAACTGATCGTGTAGCCTGATCATACACCGGTGTCCCAAATGTACCCTGCGCTAATCTTTTATGATATAGTGCGTGGCCATCACCTTCAAAAACCAACATTTTGACCTGCGTGCGTCTACCATTGAAGAAAAGATAGATCACTCCACGGTTCAATGGATCCTGGTCCATCATATTCCGCACGATCCCGGATAATCCGTTTATGCCCATCCGCATATCAGTATGATGGGTGTACAAATAAAAATTATAACCTGCAAGAGACAACATGGATCAACGATTTATCAGCTTGAGTAAATATTCTGCAGGAACAGGCTGGTAGATCTTTATGCCCATCAGTTCAGCAAACAGAGGTTGACACTCACCTGGAATACTGATCGATTCAATATTGATGGGTAAAATGGATGGCTTGCTTAATACCGCCGTATCGGTTTTTCTATATTTGCGAAGCCAGTAGTAAAAGGTCTTCTCTTTGATCTTATTAGCTGCGCAATATTGTGCAACTGTTTTGCCAGATGCAGGATACCCGCTGACAATCTCCTTCATTCTGTCTGCCTTGGTGGCGAGATGTTCATTCCTTTTAACAATGGTCTTTTGCATAAAATTGTTTTTTGCAAAAGTCTGCCGTTTTTAATTCACTTCGGGAATGGTCAGCTCCGAATCATTACACTGTTATCTGGCAGCAGATACTCTGCAAATGGGGTCGAATAGGTCGATTTCTCAGGAATAAGCGCAACAAACGATGGTGCTTTAACTATCCCGGATTTACGTTTTCTTCCCATGTCAAACTGTTTAATCCAGGTCTTCAAACCAGACACCGATATACCTTTTTGCTCGCAAAACTCTTTCATCTTTAGAGAACTCTGTTGCCACTCAGATAGCAATCGCTTCTTTTCAGTAACAGATATCCGGGGCTTGGGAGATCCCTTGCCGACACTTGATATTGATTGGTCCATGTTCCAAAACTACAACCAATAAATACTATCGGAAAGATGCACTTGGACGTAGGGATACAGGAAACTGAAAAGTAACTAGTCCGATTTTACCTATTTTTGTTTTAAATAATACATCTTCCACAAAAAGTATGGGAGGCCTGCCTTCGGCAGGAATTAAGTTTTGTCAAAGCGGGTGGTCAAGATACCGTTCCGCTGGTCAGCATCTCCGGAATACACACTCTAACATTGTAATTGCAATCTGCCGGGGAGTATCAAAATAAATATTGCATAAATTCCTATCGTGAATTTCGGTTACAATATTATCTAGATCACTCGCTATTTCTAAAGCTTCTGTATAAGTCAATTTATAATCAACCCCTGTAACTCCATATTTTTTTTGCGTTACAACTTAAAAACATTCCTGGAATTCCCATGAGGTCCTTCTCTATATTTTCCAGCTTCATAGTAGTTCCGTCAGGAAAATAAAAGTTGCCCCTATCATTATGGCCTATGATCGTAAAACCTATTCTCGGAAGATACTCATCATAATTATCTTCATTTCCTTTGCTCATAATATATTTCATTATTATTCCTAAATCAGATGATTTCTTAATGATATAGACATTCTTTAAGTCTTCATGCTGATTCAATAAGGTAACAATGTTACCCAATTCACCTATTCCCGGTTTCCTTTTAAAAATATTAAAAAACTCCTCTTCATTGGCAGGCATACTGAGAAGCATAATTGTATTGGGCCTATCAAAAAGAGTTAATTTCTGCCCATATGTAAAATCAATTAACAGAATGGCTAAAAATGCTATAAATACCGCTTTCATAAAAAGCCGCGACCAGAATAAATGTAGTTGGGGTCATACATTAGATTTAAGTTGGAAGATTATATTTAACCCTATTGCATACTAGATATGTAGTATAAGGCCACCAAGGTGTTCATTGACAATTATCAATAACTACAACAACATAAGAATATGCTTTTTGAAGACTAGTCCTTGGAGGTGAAGTTGCGCAAACATTAAACAATTAACAATACCAACTAGTTTGTATTTTTCACTTCTCTTTTATCCAATTCAAAATAGGTTCGATTTTCATCTATTTAATTTTTCTAGCAAGACCTTTATTCCCATCATAAACAAAAGCATTTTGAATATAAAATTTATGTTATAAGCAGTTTAAATTGTTTTATAACCAATTTAAACTGCTTATAATCAATATTATTTGGTTCGCAAACATTCCGCTACTGGGCACTTGGCGAAAAGCCGGAGAGAATTCTCTTCGGCTTTTTTATGTATATATCCCTCTTAGGCTAGCGCGATCAGTACAGTAAAACTATAACTAACACTTCCGAGGAAACAAATCCGCTACATTAATCATAACTATTCCCTGTACAGTATGTATAAACAATCCTCCCTTAACACCCTGTAAAATTTTCAGAATAATTGACCGCAGTTCTATAGTGTAAAATCCTTCTAATTCTACACTCCAAAATTTTAGTGTACCAGCGGTATCTCCAGAGATAATAAAACTGTTAACTCCCTGGTCAAAAAATAAAAGTGCTGTAATTTTAACCGGATGCGCATTAGCTAACTCATAGACTATTTGTCCGGTTTCAAAATTAAAAATAGTTATATGGCCGTATTCAGAAGCCGAAACCAATATTTTCCTATTCCCCCAATCGCCAGAAACCAGGCATTCAATATATTCACCATCATTTCCAAATGTATACCATGACGCTAAATATGATTCGAACGTAATGATATCCTCATAATCCCCAACATTGACCATTCCATATTTACTTGAGAACGCAATCCGAAGTTTATTATTAAAAACCATCCCTGTAAGACCTTCTATAGTTTTGTCCTCCTGACCTGAAATTAACCTAAATTGATCATTAGCCGGAATTTCTTCGCTGGTTGTAATATTCCATATGCGAACAGACCAGACATGGTTTTCCTTGACAGCTGCAAGCAATATCTGTTGCCCATCTCTTTTAAGTATGAAAATAGTTTGTATAAATTCTGCTTGAAACAACTTCCTATAATTAGATAGTTTAGCATTATCTTGATTAATATCTATTAGACCTAAATGAGAGTTGTCTGTCACACAAATTAATTTCTCCTCATTTGTAGTAATAGCTAATGATGTTATCCGCCCTTCCAGGGGAATAGCAAATTTTTCTAAAACCAAGCCTGTAGATACATCAATTAGATTTATACCATTAGAGCGACTACCTCCATAAACTACTGAGAATCTTTTCAATTTAACAGCAATAGTTGTGATTTTATCATCTTCAAGCTGCGTGGATGAAAAAGCCATCTTGCTACCCTGAATTGAAGCAATATCCCAAAGATGCAAAAAAGTTCCATTGTCATCTTTTGTAAGTAGCTTCTCTCTTCCTGAAAGTTGAATAACCCTATATGAATTACCATATATTCTTATCCCAGGATACCATTGTCGATCGCTAGCTATAATGCTACGCGATTCCGAATCGTAATTAATCGTAGAGCTATACAATTCTCCCATATATATTGACAACAGAATAGATTTCCCTTCATTTGCAGATATCCATGAATATGCAGTAGTATATTCATCTCTAAATAATACATTCCTGGCTTTAAGATCCCATATCTCTGTTGGCCCCCAACTATCCTGAGACACTACAGCCATTGTTGAATTGTATATATTTAATACCTGGAAGTCTAGAAATACACCTCTATTATCAGAAGGATTATGCCAGACTGTAGAAAAATCTTCCAGCGAAAACAAGTATATATTACAATTTGATCCATCTTTCTCAATGTTGAGATGGTCCCCAACAGTTAACAAAAATTTCTCCTGTCCTAACTGCACACAATCCATATTATAAGCCTTGGTTTCCATTATCTCATCCCGCTGCATTACTAATGCTAAATCAGGTAATGTCCGCATAACTAAACTAGCGGGTTCCTGGTAAAGGATACAAACATTTTCTCCTTTCCTTTTAGTAACCTCCATTAACCGTACCTTTCCACCGCTTTGGGTCGTATTAACCCACTGGGAATTCAAATTAATGGTCTTGACAAGCCCATCCAACCATGCAAGCACCAACAACAAACCAGAATCATGTTCTGAGAAACAAAGGGCTCTTGCACCTTTGTTTGTACTCGTATCCCATTCATATGTTTTGTCATAAGTCTCCAGGTTCCAAATCTCCACCACCCCACGTTCACGACAAACTGCCACCACATTTTGTCCCTCCCATTTACCATGAGCTATTGCAGTAATATTGGATTTGCCATGCGCAATTTCATGACTGGAAAATTGAGGATTCCATATCGCCCAATTTACCCGCCATGGGGTCTTTAATACTTTCCACGCATCATGAATTATTAAATCACACTGTCCATATTTCCAGGAATTCAATTTTAGATAAACCGCGGCCTCTGATAAATCTTTATTCCTGATATGATGTATCGAACTTTGATACACATTCGCTAGAATAGGATCAATCTGATTGCTTTGCGATAATAGTATTGCATGCAGCTTGATAGGATTAGCATATAGCAAGAAAAGGGGATCTATAACCAGGCGTTCCAGGTCGCCGCTAATAGCTGCATGATCGGGTAAGTAATTGAGCAAATAAGGATGAGCTAATCGCCAGTCGTGATTATTCTCTTGAGCAGGGAGCAAAGGAACCGTATTTATCAACGCGTTTACAATTATCGTGTGTGCTTTCCTTTCACTTATTTCACCCCTAAGGTATTCCCTCATTGCTTCATGATACAGTTTAAAAACTGACCTATTGTTCTCTAGTACTTCTAGGATGAATGCACCTGCATTCTCTATCACCCAGCGAATATCCTCATCCTTGTATTGTATCTCAGAAAATACATTTACCAATGTAAGCCAGATCTGATCCCAGGGAATACCATTTCCTTGAGCCCATGCCAATGGAAGTAAAATGTCTCTCACTCTTTTCTCCTGCTCATTAAAACTTTTTAAGTACAAGGTAAATGCCTGGTTCACTGTAGAAGGATACTCAAAAGCCTGTTTATTGAATACCTCTAAATCTGCATCTCCCGTTAAAAAGGCTGCAGTCGCCAAACGTCCGATCAGAAAATTAGGATAAGCTTTAGCAGTTATCATACTTGCGGCCTGCAACCGCTCTTTATCGCTAGAAATTCCAACCAACCGCTTTAATACATATTGCTCAAATTCCGCTTGATTAATGTAATCTCCATCATCTGTACTAATGATTTCAAAATCAGCACGCGTTTTCCAAATAGTATCTGGTCGCGAGCCTATGATCAATTTGACATTCGGCAATTTACTTAAAGGTGCCAATAGCAGGTTATAAATACGTTCTTTATCTAACGACTCGTCCAAACCATCCAACAGCATAAAGTAATGACTGACACTTTCGAACGCATGGATAACGGTTTTTAGGGAAGGCTCAATATTGAGTGACTGGGCCACAATCTGAACAATATCCTGTAAGTTTTTCCCTCTTGCCAACACAGCCAGATCTAACTGTTGAAAGATCGGTAAATAAGTCTTAAGATCAACAGGAACCTCTGCCTGAGGTTGTGCTAACAAAACGATCATCGACAACATAGTAGATTTACCAGAACCGGGAGGTCCTGTAACAATCAACATTTGAGAACTCCGCACATTCAACCAACCCGCAATGGCTGAAAGCATTTTCGTTCTCCCTGTAAAATACCAGCCCGATTCACTATTCGTAGATACCCCTCTGGCATTCGGTTCCCAGAAATACTTGAAATCATCAGGATTTGCTGATCTTAAGATGGACCGATTCGTAGTCGTTGTAGTTGTAGTCGATGTGGTATACTGTATCCCAGCTATATAGTGAGGATTAGGAAAAAACTGTTGCTCTGTATCTGGTGATGCCGCAGTTACAAAAAGTGGCTTATGTGTTAATAGTTTATTATATATCGCCGGAATGATCTGATCAAAATATATATAAGATTGCTCCTTAGACTTTTTTCCAACCTCATCCACTGCTGCTATCAGTGCCCTTGACAAACCACCTGCTCTTGCTTCCTCCTCTGGAAAAGATGCTGCAAGAATATAAAACATATTCCCGTAATTCCCACGTTCAAAGGTATTCTGTAAAACATCGGATAAATTTTCCACTCCCGTTCCTGAGAAACATGTATCCAAAATAAATAACATTCTCCTGGTGTTTCGTTTTGCTCCTCCCGCAGTGATTCCTGCCACCATTTCCCCAATTTGCCTAACCGAAACCGCTGTATTAGTATGTCTCCCCGTTTTATAATCTCTTGTCAATAAATACAAACTATTACCACCAACAATCTCCCCATGCCCAGTATAATAAAATACTACCCAATCATCAGCACAACGACCCGGGTCAGCTAACCAGTCATCCATTTTCATTCTTAGGTCATTAGAAAGTGGGTTAATACTGATCTCTTCCAGCTCCAGGTCATATTTCAATTGTTTGCTAAAAGTGGTCTTGATGTCTTTTACAATTTCTACAATCTGGGGGCGTTGCTGATCGGGAAGAAGAAAATCATATTGAGAAGTGCCAGAAGCAATTAATATCTTTCTCATAAATTTTTGGTAATTATTTTGCCAATCTGTGATGTAGATAAATAATGTTGACCGCTATGTGCGTCCGAACCGTTATTAACAATGAGATCCCTTACCCTGTTCCCGAACAAGCCACTCAAAGTTTTATCCAAAGCTACTACATCCCCTTTATCTGCCACATTCAACCAGGAATCTACTGGCGGTACCAGACCTTGACCCTTGGTCGGTCTGGGATTTAGTTTGTCAAAAATAAGGTTCCGGATTCCAAGCGGAGAACCCATTGTAATAAAACACACCACATTATGATCGTTTCTGAATAGACTTTCATAAGCAACCACCGATCCAAGGGAATGTCCTATAACTATCTTGACATCAGCGGTTAATTTTTCTAATACCCTATTGATTATAGCATCATGAATATCTTTGTTATTCATATAACTAATCACTTGTTTCAAATCGCCCATCATCATATTCTGAGATAACCTGACAAAAAATTTACTTTTGGACAGACTATTTAACGCTCGTTGTATCCATTGTGGGGTGGAGCTTAAATATTCTCCCTCAAAATCTGATTTGGAAGGTACCTTGCCAGGCTCTATTTTCGCTGCTTCTTCCCATAGGTTTTCGAGTAAGTGGATTTCTTCTTCATTCAGATCTTCTGGACGGTAGATTGGATCAGGACCTAAGTGATCTCCCCTTCTAAACAAATCTCCATAGAATGGGCATACCAAATCTAAGGGATTGAGTTCTCCCCCGGCCTTATGTACGCCACTTAATAAGTATGGCCACCATTCATCATGAATAACAGCATCTCCTTTGAATTGTTGACCAATACCGTGAACAGCAAGAATTTTTGGCATGCGGATAGCATTTATAGTTAAAGAAAGGAATATCCGAATTGGAGCTTATATTGTAGGAATAAATACAAACAGTATTGTATAAATCATTTTATACAATTGCATCATCACGGTTTAATTACCGATAATATGCAATACGCAGCGCCAATAAAAAATATAGACAATTAAATAGGTAGTACATCCAAACTAAAATAAAATGAGGAATTTGAGGAAATTATGTCAAGTTACTATTTCGAGGCCTTTGATAAGGGGAAACACTTGTTAAAGCAATTCTAAATGAATTGTCAACAATAACCAAACCTTAATACATATTTTTTATTTCATTATTTGGATGAATTATTAGAGCTCTGCAACAGGCAGAAATGTAAAACAAAATCTTGAAAAGGCTGTCGGCATCTTCTACAAGGAAGACAACAAATATTTAGGTTCATAAAAAAACATCAAGCTGCATTTGATTTTGAGGCGATGTAGAAGGTATTCAACGTAAGCCATAGTGTTTACTATAGCCAGCTTCAATGGAAACCATCATTATCAGCAACAAGCAATGAACTGATCTGCAAAAAAGTAGAAATAATCTATCATCAAAGTAAGGGACGGTATGGAAGCACTAAAATCTCAAAAGAACTTAAATCCTTAAGTGATTGAGATCATAAAGATTTGGTAATTTGAGACAATTGGATGAGAGATGAGAGTTTTTTCCATATATCGTTATAAAACATTAATTTACAAATTCAATAACGACCATCCATTATGAGATAATCTTTATTTTATTTGCTCCAATAAACATAACCTATTAAATACTAGTACCAGTTGGTTCGATAACCTACCGCTACTGGGCACTAAAAAAAGAGGGTGTCTCAAAAATAAAGAGGCACCCTCTTTATTTTTATATACGGCAGTATAGATTGCTATATATTGATTGTTATTTATCTGGGACAAATCTAGCTGGAATGCGGTATAGTGTATTATATAGATATTGGGCAGATATTTGAGTATTATTT
>NZ_PYGK01000009.1 GCF_003014595.1 Chitinophaga ginsengisoli
ACTATTTTGATGTGCCGCCGTATACGGACCCGTACGTACGGTGGCTGGAGGGGACGGCATGCGAAATAATCTCATGCCTCCTACTCACTTGTAGCGCGGGATGCAACCCCGGGGATCGGGGATTCGTAATAACATTTCAATAATAATCGACAAATCAATATGGCACACAAGATCAATCTCGCATTACAAATCCTCCCTTCCGTACCCAGCGACCAGGTATACGCCGTGGTAGACGAAGCTATCGCCGTCATCCAGGCTTCCGGCCTGAAATACAGGGTATGCCCTTTCGAAACGGTCATAGAAGGCACCTACGACGAATGTATGGAAGTAGTCCGCAAGGCACAGGACGTCTGTTTCAAAGCCGGCGCCTCACAGCTGCTGGTATACGTAAAAATGCAGATCAAAAAAGATGCAGACGTCAGCATTGAAGACAAGACCGGTAAATACGACTAAGCCATATTTATCTGAAAAGGAAATTTGTTTCCAGCGATAACAAACCAATGATCATTCCGGCAGCAAATCGGATACACTGTTCCTTACTGGCGCGGACATAAGGTGCCAGTAGTATGATGAACAGCGGCGCTGTCTGTGCTACATACCTGGAGCTGAAAAGGTGGCCGACCTTAAAACTGGTGGCCAGCATCAGGAAGGTAGCCAGCAATAGGAACAGGAAAAAAGGTTCCGTACGCCGTTCCATCCATTGGAGGAAAGAACAGTACAGGAAGTACAGCGCGATAGCTATCAGCAGGGGAGAGATAAGATAAGGATATATCTGTATGACAGCTGCCGGAAAGATCTTCTTCATGGCTTCATTCAGCGGGGCATATGTGAAGTCCAGCCAGTAGTAGTTAACAGGCAGGAATATGATATATAGCAGTACCAATACCGGCAGTGTCAGGCGCCGATAGATAAACCAGCCCGGTGCTACGATGAATACGATGATCGCCCCATAGGCAAATGCCAGTATACCATGCCAGGGCACGAAGTCCCCTGCATTGATGATAGCCTGCTTAGGCGGCATCAGACCTCCCCAGATAAGAAATACCGGTATACAACAGAGCAGGGCCACGCCCATGTATATACTGACATTTACCCAGCGCTTCCATTCTCCGGCCGACTGTAACAGCAATAGAAGGGCAGCGGGTATAAACACCAGGAAAGACGAACTGCCAAGTATAGCCAGCCCCAGGCACAAGCCCGCCAGCAGAGATAAGAATATGCCTAGTCCACCGCGTTTATGGGTATGATCGAGCGCATGCTGCAGGAGCCAGATAGATAGCGTGGCAAATAGCATCGAAGGAATTTCCGTTAATGCCATCCCTGCTACCTGCCATATCATGGGTACTGCCATGATATGTAACGCAGGCAACCATACGCTTTTCTTTACCTTTCGTTGCATCTTCCGTATAATGGCCGCCAGCAGGATGATGATCAGCAGCAGCATCGTTGTATTCACCAGCCGGATGCCCGGCGTCTGTAAATGCGTGACCGGCTCCAGTGCATAATGTATCAACTGATACAAAGGCCCAGGCGCCTGGTTATCTATATTTAAGAGGAAGGCACGGGACAGCCCATATTGATGTAGTAGCTGAATATTGGCAATAAAAAGTGGTTCGTCAAACAGTGGTCCTTGCCAGTGTAGAAGTGTAATGACCAGCAGAAACAGGTAACCGGCAATACCGGAAGCCAATAATAATCTCTCTTGTGAATTTGGGCGTAGCATGTTCATAGTTCGGTAGCAGACGATCCACAGACCGTAGTGTATTGCTCACCTGCGGTCTGTGGATCATCTCCTTTTATTGTCGACCGAACACGAGGTAAGCTATCACCAGCGTAAATATGATATTGAAGAGCTGCGCAATGATAAATGCCATTGCCGGACGGCCATTCTCTATTTTAAAAATATCAGTGAATTTAGTCTCCAGTCCTATACAGGTAAACGCAATAGCGAACCAATATGTTTGCAATTCCTTCAAAGGACCTTTACTGGCGGCTACCGTTGCGGGGGATAATGCAAAGGAAAACAGAAGGGACGCCAATACGAAACCCAGTACGAACTTGGGAAATCGGTCCCAGATGGTACGCAGTGTAGGCTTTTCATAACCTGCTTCCTTACGCGAATAAGACCAGTAAAGAGAGATAAAGAAGGCTGCCAGTCCAAGCAACACGTTCTGTGAGAACTTCACCAGCGTGGCATATTTCAGTGCTTCTTCTCCCAGCACACTGCCAGCGGCTACCACAGCGCCAGAAGTATCGATCGTACCTCCCAGCCAGGCGCCGGCTACGGCAGGCGTCATATGCGCCCAGGTAGCGATATAGGGCATGAACAGCATCATGGGAATAGCGACGATGAGTACCAGGGAAATAACATGTGATAATTTTTTATTGTCCCCCTCAATAGCGCCCGCAGTGGCAATGGCGGCAGAAACCCCACAGATAGACACGGCACTGGAGATCATCATACGGAATTCATCATCCAGTTTAAACTTGCGGCATACCCAGAAGCTGAAATACCATACGGTAAATACTACCGCCACAGACTGTAAAATACCCAGTCCACCAGCTTTCAGGATGTCCTGGAAAAGTACGTTGGCGCCCAGTAATACCAGGCCGATCTTGATATACAGCTCCGTCTGTATAGCAGGCCTGAAAATGGCCGGTATCCCTACCAGGTTGCTGATCAGCAATCCCAGTATCAGGCTGAATAACACGACCTCAATGCCATATTCCTTTATGGGTTTATAACTTGCAATGAATTGTGCCAGTAGGGTAATAAAGACGATGAATAACAGGGACACCAGCAGTTTCACGACTTCCACTTTCCCTGTAAAAGCCTTCGCCAGTAGCAGACTGGCAAATACCCAGAGAAATAAAAGGCCCGTCTGTCCCCATACGGTAACTCCTCCGAATTGTGCCGTCACAAGGGAGGCATCACTCCAGACGGCGATCTTCGGGAATACCGGTTTAAGACCCAACAGCACCAGGCCAATAGTCAAAAAAGCAATAATAACAGCAATCCAGTCTTCGTGCAGCGTTTTCTTAGGCATGATAGTAAGCGACGTTAATAGTTTAAGAGTACCTCTTGGTGGAAGCGGATCTATTGGTGGTGGGCCCCAAGTTAGTAAAAGAATTTATTTATTATGAAAGAAAATGTACCCTATAATAATAGCAGCCACCAGTCCTACCACATCAGCGATCAGCCCACATGTCAGCGCATATTTGGTCTTTTTGATGTTCACAGAGCCAAAATATACCGCGAGTACATAGAACGTTGTCTCCGTTGATCCCTGTATGATACTGGCCAGGCGTCCCGCAAAGGAATCCGGCCCGTGTGTTTTCAGGATATCCACCATGAGAGCACGGGCGGCGCCCCCGCTGAGGGGTTTCATTAAGCCGACAGGAAGGGCTGGTACAAAGTCTGTATTCATACCCATAGCAGCAAACAGGCTGGCAATGCCATCCAACACATAATCCATGCAACCGGTATTCCGGAATGCGCTGATAGCCACGAGCATGGTAACCAGGTAGGGGATGATGGTAACAGATACCTGGAAACCTTCTTTGGCCCCCTCTATGAACACATCATATACATTGATCTTTTTGACCACCCCCAATGCCAGGAAGCCTACAATAATGGCAAATATGGTAAACCCACCGACGAAAGCGGTGTATTGTGCCAGCTGGTCGGCCGTGAGGTAGGGCATTACGTAATAAAGCCCCAGCAGCGCCAGACCGAAAACGGCAAAGGTCAGCAGGATAGGGGCCTTCAGTAAGTTAATCCGCTGGTAGATGGCCACGGCGATCAGACCAGACACAAAAGAGATAATAGTACCTATCAGCGTGGGAATAAAGATCTCAGCAGCATTATGGGAACCCGCGGCAATACGCAGGGCAATGACGGAGGTAGGTATCAGGGTGATGCCGGCTGTGTTCAATACCAGGAACATGATCTGGGCATTGGTGGCAGTATCCGGCTCAGGATTCAGCTCCTGTAACTGCTTCATGGCCTTCAGCCCTACAGGAGTGGCGGCATTGTCCAGTCCTAAAGCATTGGCGCTGAAGTTCATGAGAATAGACCCCATAGCAGGGTGCTTTTTAGGTATCCCAGGGAAGAGCTTGGAAAAGAAGGGGTCCACCGCCCTCGCCAGAATGCCGATCATTCCACCTTTTTCCCCCACTTTCATGATCCCCAGCCAGAAGGTCATAATACCTGCCAGCCCCAGCGAGATCTCTGCCCCGGTTTTGGCACTCTCAAACATGCCATTCATGACGGTAGAGAACACGGCAGTATCCTGGAGGAAGATCAGCCGACAAACGGCCACAACAAAAGAGATCAGGAAGAAGGCCAGCCAGACGTAGTTTAATGCCATATGGTGTGAAATGATTGAAAGCCAAATCTAATGGCAAAAATTTAATATTAAAAACATAAATCTGTGTTATAGCATGTCACTTCGGCCGAATTGCCATTGATAGCGAAAAAAGCATTATCTTCGCGCAAATTTTTAAAAAAATGGCGTTACAAGTAGGAATTGTTGGATTGCCGAATGTAGGGAAGTCGACTTTATTTAACGCGGTAAGCAATAGCGCAAAGGCGCAGGCCAGCAATTACCGTTTCTGTACAATTGAGCCTAACGTAGGACTTGTAGACGTACCGGATGAAAGGCTGAGAAAGCTGGAAGAATTGGTAAAACCAAACCGGGTAGTTCCTACTACTATCGAGTTTGTGGACATTGCAGGCCTTGTAAAGGGTGCCAGTAAAGGGGAAGGTCTTGGTAACAAGTTCCTCGCCAATATCCGTGAAGTGGATGCGATCGTACACGTGATCCGTTGCTTCGAAGACGATAACATCCTCAGGGAAGAAGGCGCCATCAACCCTGTAGGCGATAAAGAGATCATTGACACGGAGTTACAGCTGAAAGACCTCGAAAGCGTAGAGAAAAAGATCGCACGTACCGAGAAAATGGCAAAAACCGGTGGTGATCCGAAAGCGAAAAAAGAATACGAAATCCTGAAACAATGCCAGGAACACCTGGAAAAAGGTAAGAATATCCGTGAGCTGGGATTGAGCAAGGAAGACCGCGTAGCGATCGCCGACCTGTTCCTGCTGACGGAAAAGCCAGTACTCTATGTAGCCAACGTAGACGAAGCCTCTATGCTGACCGGCAACAAATTTTCCGAGCAACTGCAGGCTTCCGTTAAAGCGGAAAACGCAACAGTAGTGGTAATGAATAACAGTATCGAAGCCCAGATCTCCGAAATGGAAGATCCTGCGGATAAAGAATTGTTCCTGTCCGAATATAACCTGACCGAACCAGGCCTGAACCGCCTGATCCGCGAAGCATATAACCTCCTGAACCTGATCACCTACTTTACAGCAGGCGTACAGGAAGTAAGGGCATGGACCATCCACACCGGATGGAAAGCACCACAGGCTGCCAGTGTGATCCATACCGATTTCGAGAAAGGTTTCATCAAGGCAGAGGTGATCGCTTATGATGATTACGTTAAGTTTGGCTCCGAAACCGCAGCACGCGATAATGGCCGCTTACGCATAGAAGGTAAAGAATACATCGTGAACGATGGTGATGTAATGCACTTCCGTTTCAACGTATAAAAATACTCAGGGTTTATCCACTGAGGGGTACAACAAATCTAAGACGCTCCGGGGCCTTCCCCGGGGCGTCGCCAATTTTAGGGGGGGGATTTCTCCCCTTTTTGCGTTTCTACGATTGTCGTGTTGGGAATTAGTTCTAATTTTCAACTGATATTACAAACTCCAATAGTAACTATCCATAATTATTTCCAGATAACGTATTTCTGGCACTGGTGCATCACCAGGGCAGCCGGAATAAATGACAGCATAAAAAATTAACATTGGTTTCATTTTTTACACTATATCTTCATCTTGTAATTGTCAGTAGAAAACTCAAATTAGTTTAACCTATATGTGGTATTTCTTCTAAGAATTAATAGAAGAACTAATGCAATTTAATAAACCCAACATACCTATAAAAGTTCGTATCATTTAATGCTAAGAATCAAATATCTAAGTACGATATTGCTAGTAATCGTGCTGTTTGCCAAGCAGTTGTCCGCTCAAAACTATCTTTCAAGCCTCGAAAAAACATTAACTCCGTCGCCGATGATAGCTTCTCTGGGGACTTTCGGAGGAACAGAAATCAGGAAGAATACCGGTGGTGTCCAAAAGAGTATTCCGCTGTTTCAAGTGAAGCAGGGAGACATCAGTTACAGCCCTACCCTTGAATATTTTTCCACTGGTATTAAAGTAGACGACTGGGGTAGCCGTGTTGGTATGGGATGGACGGATAACATCACTGCGGTTATTACCCGTACAGTGAGACACATACCGGATGAAACAGCTACTTCAAGATTTGGAGATGGTCCCGATGAGTTTCTGGATCCGTCAGACCCTGTAAATGCGCAGAATGCGCTTGCTAAGGCAAGGCAATTGTCATCTCCTACGACAAAGGTGGATGGAATATTTGACGAGTTTCATTATAATATAATGGGTACTTCTGGAGGTTTTATTATCCGGAAAGGTCAGGCAGTATTGCTGAAGGACAATAACGAGTTTAAAGTATCTATTATATCAACAAGTCCTACTTATCAGTTTATTCTTACTGACATAGGGGGGACAAAATATTATTTCACCTCATCTGTTGAGAAGACTAAGTTTGATGCAGATAACCCGTGCGATAATGATAACCCGAATACTGCTTATACGGCTACTGCATGGTTTGTGGATAAGATGGTATCTCCAGGTGGCCGTGTTGTGAATTTCTATTATAGTGATTTATCGTTTAATTATTTATACGATTTTAACGAATCATATATTTTCTCTGAGGTAAATGATTTGCCTTACGATCCCTGTAGTGAAGGTTCAGCTCCTAGTGGAACCCGTAGCTATTGTTTAAGGAGGAAACTATCGAACACTAAACTGTTGTCTTCAGTCACTGCAGATAACTTCAGTTTGACATTCGACTACATTACACGTAATGATATCTATGCTGAGAAATTGCTTAGCAAGGTCACGTTGAAGAATAATGATGGCGAGGTAAGGAGTGCTACGCTGAAGTATGACGAGGTAGTCGCTACTTCCACGTTGGAATTGATCATAGCGAATAGCTTGACTAACGATCCTGTAGAGGAAAAAGGCCTGAAAACGAGATACTATCTGAAATCGCTTGAAATTTCAGATAGCAAGGGCAAACCTGAGCAGTTATATCAATTTACATATTTTAATCCGGGAGACTTGCCACATCGCTATTCTCTGTCGCAGGACTATTTGGGTTATTATAACGGTCAGATAAATGTAAGTTTAGTGCCGAAAATATCGTTAATAGGAGAGCCGCAGCTTTTTATTGATGCAACACGTGGTATTACCTTCGGTAACCGTGATCCCTCATTGGCTGGTCGTGCTGGACTTCTGAGCAATATCACATACCCCACAGGCGCAAAGGATGATATCACTTATGAACAGAACAAATACCATACAATTGTAGAAAACATACATACAGCATCTGTTAAGGACTGGTATTCTTGTGAAGAATGGCCATCCTATTCAGGTGGATTTTTTACAATGAATGTGCCGATGGCCGGTCCTGTTACCTTATTTGTAGAATGTTATTACGGGTCTGATGAACCAATGACCAAGCCGGTGGAAAATTATGAAGCAGATTTTGAACTTTGGAGTTCAGATGGTATTGTAACTTTTCCCAGCGGACAGACCAGGATACAGTTGCAGCTAAACAAAACGTTTAATTCTACAAATATTCTCAAAGGGCAGCCAATAAAACTGATGATGGAACCCGATAAAGAATACTGGTTAAACGTCAATATTTATGGCAAGAATACTACTTTGAGAGCAACACTTGAATACATCACTTCTATTACCAATGACCCTGTTGATTCGGTTTACATGGGATATCGTGTGAAAAATGTAGTTACTCATCCGTTGGCAGGACCGGATCTTGTTAAGTCATATAACTATAACACTTTTAAGGTAACAGGTAATCAACTGGCGCTTTCTAATGAAAGTTCTTTGAATGTCACCCCGCTTAACAATTTCCGTACGGAAGGACTGTGGTTATGCGAAAAGACCGCCACTAATGGTGTACCCACCTTGTCACTGCTTAAATTAATGGGTAAAAGCAACTATAACTTAAATGAATATGCAGGAGTACCTTATACATATAGCTGCATTACAGAGTTTCAAGATGCGTCGGAAACGGCATTCATCTCCAGCGAAATGGCGGTGAGTCGCGACACACGTGAAGTTCGAATAATTGACGATGGGAAATGGACTGGCCTGGAAATAACATATCCTGCCCTGAATAATTCCTCCTGGAACAATGGTATTGAATTAAACCGGTATTATGGGGCGAAAATCGATGGTAAGTACAATGTAGATCGCCGCATAAACTGGGATTATTTACAGGATGAAAAGTGGTTCTTTACTTATTCTGCATATCAACTCTTGCCTGTAATACAGGGATTTAGTGATCCGAGATCCAATCTTGGCTTTTATATGATAAAGTCAGGAGCAGTTTACACCCACTATGTAAAACTGAATTCCATGACGGAAACTAATTTTTATCCTGTCGCAGGGGGAGGATATAATACAGGTGTCAATAAGACGCTCTATAGGTATGCTGGCGACAAGCTGAAGTCTGAAGAAGAAACAACTAGCAGTAAGGGAGAGGTGCTGTTGAAACATATCGCCAGACCATATGAGATGATGAATACAACAGGTAAAGATCCACAGGGTATTTATGCAGCAATGGTCAATAACCATATAGTGGCCCCGGAGATCGAAGTAGCGAATAATCGCGATGGTAATCAGGTAAGCTTGGTCCGTACTAATTACTTCCAGCCATTTACGGGTTTGTTTTTGCCGCAATCTATACAGACGCAATCCGCTAGTAGTGATCCTTTAGTGACGAACCTGAAGTACCTGAAATATGATGATATGGGCAACATATTAAGCTTATCTGAAAATAACGGTAAGATCATTAATTATATCTGGAGCTATAAAGGAATTTATCCGGTTGCCAAAATTGAGAATTGCGATTATAGCACTCTGGAAAGTGTAATAGGATCTGCCGCACTCACAAGCTTTCGTGGTCTTAATCCGGATGACGTCAAGGTAGAGCAGCTGATAGCCCCTGTCAGGACTAATGTACCGGGGGCGTTTATTACCCGATATACTTATACGCCCCTGGTAGGTGTGAATGCTATAATGGACAATAAAGGGCAGATGATCTATTATAATTACGACAACTTCCAACGCTTGAAGACTATCAAGGATACAAACGGTAAAGTTATAAAGAGTTTCTTCTATCATTATGGCAATTAACTCTCCTATGAAAAAGCACATAACTAATATATTACTACTAATAATACCCGCATTTGCGAATGCACAAAATAAGCCAGTGGGTGGTGGTGTCCCCGCAGCTACCAGGACTGTGAATATTCCTACCGCGTATCCGGCAGATATGAAGTATAATTATATCCGTACATGGGAACCTTCGTTGCCTCTCCCTGATGATGCATCGTTGGGTACCTATACTGATGCCAGGGACGTCGTACAAAGTACGCAGTATTTTGATGGTATGGGACGACCGCTTCAAACAGTGACAAGAGGTATTTCGTCTACAGGTAAAAAAGATCTGGTAGTACCTTTTTTATTTGACGAATATGCACGTGAGCAGTTTAAATACTTACCCTACGTTTCTTCAACTGCTACTGGTGAATTCAGGAGCAATGCTTACGCAGAACAGAATACTTTTTTGAAAAGCCAGTATTCCGGTGAGACGTTCTTCTATAATGAAACCCAGTTTGAGCCTTCAGTATTGGGTCGTGCATTGAAAATGATGCCCGTAGGTAACAGCTGGGTAGGTAAAGGTCTTGGAACGGGTCAGTCCTATGATGTAAATACCTTGGCAGATGCTGTCAAAATATGGGATATGGGTACACAGGGATATCCTGTAAGCCGTACGCAGGACTATGCCGCGGGCATGTTGACGAAAATGACCACAACCGACGAAGCCGGCCATCGGCTTATAGAGTACCGAAACACTGAAGGACAAACTGTTCTGCAGAAAGTACAGCTTTCGGAGACGCCTGGCACCGATCACACCGGGTGGTTATGTACATATTATGTGTATGATGCTTATGGCAACCTCCGTTACAAGATACCTCCCCGCGCAGTTGAAATATTGTCCGGGAATGGCTGGACACTTGCAGATGCCAAACTGCGCACCGAGTTATGCTTCAGCAACAATTATGATAATCAGCAGCGATTGATTGGTCGGCAGATACCTGGTAATTTGACTTATGAGTATGTGTACGATTCACGTAACAGACAGGTAATGGTTAGGGACAATAATTTGTTGATGCAGGGTAAGTGGCTTGCTACATTCTATGATGATATGGACAGACCCATCATGACAGCCTTTTATAAATCAACTGAGTCGGCTGCACAGTTACAGGCGATTTTCAGTGCCGCGACTTCCGGACGCCAGATACCTTATAATGTGTCTGCGCCGGCCAACCTTGTTGTCAATATCGATGATGGTAGAACACAATACAAAGCAGCGGAGGAGATCGTGTTTGCTCCCGGATTCGAGAGTATGGGCGCCTTGGAAACAATATTAGGTCCAGGTACTACGCTCTATACCGAAATCATCGCTGCTAATAATGTTCCGTCAGCCATTGTCGACTCGCAGCTTGAACCCCTTACCTATACCTATTATGACAATTATGACTTCAAAGATAAAAAAGCGGCTGTTTCAACTGCGATGGCGGCACCTTTAGGTACGCCGTATGTTGATGAACTACCGATAACTTTACAAACTAAAGGCTTGATAACAGGCCAGAAGGTGAAGGTGTTGGGAGCGAGCAACCAATGGCTGGTTACAACTTACTATTATGATAATAAAGCACGTACCCGACAGATCATTTCAGATAATGCGGAAGGGGGGCTCGATATTGTAACAAACCTCTATAATTTCAGCGGTCAGTTATTGAATGACAATGTCATCCGTCGGAATCCCCGCAGTACGGCGACGCCAGAGGTAGAAATATTGACCAGGCGAGAATATAACCACGCGGGAAAATTAGTGAAGATAAGTAAACAACTGAAAGGTAAACCAGCGGTGGATATAGCAACTAATGAGTATGATGAGTTGGCTCACCTGAAAAGGAAAATTTTCAAAAGGAGTGATGGATCTGAACTTGAAAGCCTTACTTATGATTATAATTCAAGGGGTTGGTTGAAAGGCATCAATACTCAGTATCTGAAAGGATCAGAAAGCCATTATTTTGGTGAAGAAATAAGCTATGACTATGGATTCTCAGAACCTCAGCTTACTGGTAGTATAGCAGGTATCAGATGGCGCAGCAGCGGTGATATGGTGCAGAGGGCATATGGCTACAGTTATGACGCCAGCCGCAGATTGCTAAAAGCTGATTTTACCCAGTTAACAACTGGTGGAAATTGGGATCAGAGTGAAGGTGTGAATTTTGATGTGAAAATGGGTGATGGTAAAGACGCTTTGCAGGCCTATGACGCCAACGGTAATATTAGGAGAATGCAGCAATGGGGGCTGACAGGTGCTGGTACCAGTGGACAGATTGATGACCTGATCTATAAATACAAGGAAACAAATGAAGCTAGTAATAAGCTAAAATCTGTGACTGATAATCGTAACAATCCCAGCAGTCTGCTTGGAGATTTTAAAGAGATCACAAAAGGGGAAGCAGAAGATTATGACTATGATGGTAACGGCAACTTCATACGTGACAATAACAAAGGTATCACCCAGGTTACCTATAATTACATGAACCTGCCAGAGTTGATTACCTTTGGTACGAAAGGTACTATCCTGTTTGAATATGATGCTACAGGTGGTAAATGCCGTAAAACAGTCACTGATAAAACGGGAAGCTCGACAAAAGTAACTACCACTGCCTATATAGGAGGAATGGTATTCGAGCAGGACGTGCTGAAGTTTGTTAAGCACGAGGAAGGCCGCATACGCTTGTCTTATCCTTCGAACCAACCAGTGCAGTATACATTTGACTATTTCGTCAGGGACCATCTGGGTAACATACGTAGCATACTAACAGAAAACACACAGCAGGGATTGTATATGGCGAGCATGGAAACCGAAAGAGCAGCTACAGAGACGGCCCTGTTTTCAAATATAGAAAATACGCGTACAGCTAAGCCGGCAGGATATCCACAAAGTGAGACGGCAACAGCCAACCAGTACGTAGCCAGGCTTAATGGCGATGACCAGAATAGAAGAATAGGCCCCTCCCTGGTATTAAGAGTAATGGCTGGCGATACAATAACGATTGCTGCTAATGCTTTCTATAAATCTACCTCACCTGCCAATACACAAAACAAAAGTGTTCCAGTCGAAGCAATGATCACGTCGCTTGTACAAGCATTTGGTGGCCTATATATAGATAAACACGGTAAAGCAGGTACGGAAGTAAATAAGACATTGCTAAATGCAAAAGATCTCAGGGGCCAGTTACGTAATTCAAATGAGCCGGAAGATGATCAACCTGTATCACCCAAACGTCCTAAAGCTTACCTGAATTTTTCGCTTTTCAACGACCAGTTAAAGCTTGTGCAAGAGAATAGCAGTGTAAAGCAGGTGCAGGAAATGCCAGATGAGTTACAGACACTGGCGCAGAATAGAATGGTAATACGACAAAGTGGTCTGCTATATGTGTATACCAGCAACGAAACTGCACAAGACGTATATTTTGACAACGTTGCAGTTAACGCAATACCTGGCCCCTTACTGGAAGAAACACACTATTATCCATATGGTTTGACAATGAACGGCATTTCTACTCAAGCTGCCACCGTTCCTGTCAATAAATATTTATATACTGGTAAGGAATTGCAGACTAAGGAATTCGAAAATGGCCCAGGTCTTGACCTATACGATTATGGCGCCAGAATGTATGACGCACAGATAGGCAGATGGCATGCACTTGATCCGGCTGCCAGCTCTTTCGCAGGAGTGTCTCCATATAACTATGTATCTAACAATCCAATTGCTTCCATTGATCCCAATGGGATGTGGACTGTCGATATCAAACAGGTAAAAGCGGCTGATGGTAGAACTACTTATGCTTTACAATTCACTGCGGAAGCAGGAGACAATCTCCAGACACTAAGTGATCAATTAGGAGTCGCAGTAGATGAACTTAGCCAAAATGCAGAATTAAAAGGAGCCACTATCAAAGAGGGAGCAACATTCAGTTTGAAAGATCTGGACGCTGTAAACCAGATAAATACGGCATTGAATACAGTAATACAGGATACATGGAACTGTGCAAATTTTGCTGCTGCCGGAAGTGGAACTGTGGGATTGCAAACACAATGGGACCATCCGGCTTCTAAGGGTTATGAAGATAATATTGAAATATTTTCCCGTACATTGAAGGGGGACTATGCCGCTGTAGATCAGAAGAACACATCAATAGGGAATGTTGTACATTTCAGGGTGAACGAAGAACGATTCAGGAAGCAGATTATGGAGAAGGCTGTGGCCAAATTTAAGGCGTCGGGAATGTCAGATGCGGATATACAGGCATGGATATCAAATCCTAAGTGGGTTGAGGGTTTTACTACTTTTGTATGTGACGTGGTGGAACATGAAAGGCATTTTGCGGTGGTGGTGTTAAAAGATAAAACCGGACAGAACATTCAGGATATTATACAAAAAGCGGGGAAGCAACATTTTATGTTTACTGTTGATAAGATGGCAAACGTAGGCAATGAAATTCCTTACGTTCCTACTCCGGTAGAAGGAACAACAACTCCTTATTATGATAAAACGAAGAAATAAAGTCTATATGAAACTATTAACTATTTTTATAATGACCTGCCTTTTTGGATTAGATGCTGTTGCCCAGGAAGCTAGTCGTAATAACGAAATGCGATATACAGTTGTTAAAGCTCAGGGCTTAAAAGACGATATTAAAAAAGTTCTCGTGACGGTTTCCAAAAAAGAGTTGACAAATCCCAAGGGAGTAACAGTTAGCTATTATGCCAAGCCAGGGGAGATATATCTGGAGAAGGATAGTGTGCAGATTGGATATTACAATGTGAGTGGGAATGAGGACAGTATTATGATCGATAATTTTCGTCCTTTCAGAGAGAGGTTATCGAGTTTAGATCCAAACGAACGAAAATATAAAGTTGCTATAGTCAGCCGAACCTCAAAGGCCATTATCGTAGAGGTGAATAATTGGGGCGAGGAGACAAAAGAAAATCTCCTAGAGAAAAGCGTGTTACTAACTTTAAAGCCTTTAAAGCAATAGAGAAGAAAAGCCGTCTCATTGACGTGCTTTCCGTCAATGCCCTATCGGACATAAAAAATCATTTTCGGTGCGACCGCGATTTGTCGATCCACAAAAAAGCCTTCAGATTATCTGAAGGCTTTAATACTTGCGAGAAACAGGGGTCCGAACTCCCGCACGTGCCCAGATTTCTATCAGCCTTCAAACCTGATTTTACAGGAGCCATATTTCAATTTAATACTTTTCCAAACCCACCAGATGAAAGGAGCAGCCAATAGCTTGTAGAATGGCTAGGATTGGAATGTTGTTTCCAATATATAAAGGGTATTTATAATCGATAATAACTGACATAATGATGCGATCCCCCCCTGCATCCTATCCATTCCTTCCCCATATCAAAGGCACATTAAAGGCATATCAAAGGCATGTATAAAGCATGCTAACCTGGCCAAAACTGCCCCATGTACCCCCTGACAATATTACCGTTCAACCGTGTTCCACCACCTTCCACGCCTGCTCCAACAGCTTACGAACAACCGCAAACCTACCCTGTAACATATGCAATTGCATCATCGGATAAAACTGATCATGCGTAGTATGAAAGCCCATATAAAACACCCAGAATCCTAATCCCAGATAAGGGATCGCTGCTAATTCCTCCTCGCTGAGTGCACGCTCGCTGCGATAAGCTTCCACGAAAAGCGACCAGGTATTATCCCGTTGTTCTGCCGTCAGGCGGCCTAGATGTGTATCAATGAGCAATTGCTGGTGGAAAGTCATCAGGTCATTAGCCAGCCAGCCTTTTCCAAAGAAGTCGAAGTCAAAGAAGGTTATATGATCCTGTGCATCGAAGTGGAAGTTCTTCGGCAGGAAATCAAAATGACAGTAGCCAAAGGAAAAACGGGAGGTATCCAACTGCGACAGGAAGGCCTTCACCTTATCTGCCGACGCTAACAGCCATTCATAAGTGGCAGGATCTTCAGTGAAGTATTCTTTGACCGCAGCCAGTGGTTGAAATAAGGTGGTTTCCAGGTCAAATATCCACCGGTCTTCACTCAGTTGTATCTGGGACGAGATATTATGAAACCGTGCCATTTCCCGCCCAAAATGGCGAAGCTGAACGTCCGACAGGATATTATGGGAACGCCCTTCCGCATAACTAAACAAAACCGCATGGCGGATGCCTTCGGCTCCGGGGAGGGCTTGGATGTAGTGTCCATCTTTATCCACCAGCGGGTAGGACACAGATACTTCGGCTGTATGTAAAGCCGTCAGCAGTTCCACTTCCGCCTGTATATTACCCAGGGTACGGTGAGAAGGTCTGTAAATGCGTAGAATAAACCGCTCACTGGCGGAAGTAACAAGATAAGTATCACCTACACCGCGCACGATAAACTGGCACTGAACGGAGCCAAATGTATACTGCTGACTGATGTAAGCGGCTAGGGCAGTAGGGCTAAGGGTCGAATACAGGGTCGGGAAAACAGTTTGCATGCCGCAAAGATAGGATTCCTATACTTTGTTGGGTTTGTCTATAATGTTTGTACATTTAAATACATGTTCGTACATTAGCCTCAGGTCTTAACAACAGATATATGAGAATATTTACTGCTTTCCTCGTCATTTCACTCTCCCTGGCAGCCTTCCGGACGCCCGTCCTTGCTCAAAAGACGGACAACAGGAAATTGTCACTTGCCATTCGTAACGACCATCGTCTGGACACTATTCAGGCCCGGGCACTGCGTCTGCTCACCGGTTTTAATGCTGGCACCTCTTACGGAGAGGTCTGGATCAGGGACCTCAACACCTTTATTAAGGGTTCCCTGAAAGTCCATTCTCCTGAAAAAGTAAAGGATATGCTCCTGCTGTTCTTTAAAATGCAGGGGAACGGAGGTGATATCGTCGATGGTTTCATCGATATCAAAAAAGCGGCAGTAGGCTACGAATTCCGCTATTTTCCAACAGCCCCCGACTGGGTAGCGCATAAAAACACCGTAGAAACAGACCAGGAATCATCTTTGATCCAGGCCATCAGAAAGTATATAGACGTAACCGGCGACACATCCATTCTAGGGGAAAAAATAAACGGGAAGACCGTCATCCAGAGAATGGAAGACGCGCTTGCGTACGTTCATAACGAACGCTGGGCAGAGGAGTACGGATTAGTGAAAGGCGCTACTACTGTCGATTGGGGCGATGTACAACCAGAAACTGGCTGGGGCGTAGTCATCAACCATAAAACCAAATGGGCTGCTGATATTTACGACAACGCCATGTACCTGATCGCCATTCAGGACTTCCTGGCGATGAAACCAGCATCCTATCAATCTGCTGAAGACTGGACAGTCATCGCCCAACAGATAAAGGGAAACGTACGTAAACATCTCTGGGAATCTGCGAAGCAGAAATACATTCCTCATCTCTACCTGAACGGCAGCCCTTTTCCTGCATCATTCAATGAGAACGAGATGCTGTATACCGGTGGCTCCGCCTGCGCCATCCTGGCCGGCCTTCACAAACGGGAAGAAATAGCCGCTATCAACCAACAAATGGTAGACGCGGCTGCTAAAGAGAAATTCGCGACAATCGGCATAACCGTATATCCTCCTTATCCTGCGGAGGAATTTCCCAACATGCATCCTTACATCTACCAGAACGGTGGTGACTGGACATGGTTCGGCGGCCGAATGATTCAGGCCCTTATTGCCAACGGAATGATAAAGGAAGCATGGGAAGAATTACAGCCTATCGTTGCAAGAACTATCGCCCGTAAAGGCTTCTACGAATGGTATGACGTACGTACCGGCGAACCCAAAGGCTCCGGCGATTTCAGAGGAGAAGCAGGCGTCTTGTTTGACACCATCACCATGTTACGGGAATGGGCCGAAAAAAAGTAAATAAACGGAAACAACAAACGCTGATAATCCGCGTCAATAGCCCCCTTTAGGGGGCTTTTTGTTTGTAGTGCGGGTCTTCAATCCCGAGGTTGGCCCTCCGGGAAACATAACGTACCGAAAAAATTAACCCCGGGGTACACATCCCCGGGGTTAAATAAGTATTCAAAGAACCATCAGATTATTTCAACAGATCATCAAACAGGATCGCGGTATAATAAATCGCTCCTGCTTTCGGATTACCGTACGAAGTCTGGAAGTAATGGTTCGTAATATTAGAGCCACCTACTTTAATCGTAGCCCTGATCTTCGGTATTCTGTAATTCACCTGTGCATCTACTGTACTATACGCAGACACGGTACCTCTCACGAAACTGGAACTCCATACAAACGCATCCTGCCAGCGATACATCACGTTAAAGCCAAGGTTCTTGGCGATGCTCTTACTCGCAACACCGATATTGAAACGGTATTTAGGCGTGTTAAATGCATTGTCCAGTTCCCCTTTGTTGTTCGTAAGATCGTTGTAAGAGAAGTTACCTGACAGGGTCCAGCTATTGATCAGGTAATCGAGGCCGATGGCACCTCCCTGTGCTTTCACCGTTTCAGGATTATTCACGTAGGTAGCAAATATTTTGGCACTGCTCAGGGTAGGATCCTGTGCCAGTGGTACTGTAGGCTGTATCAGTGCTGTATAGGACAGGAAGTTCTTATAAGCGCTGTAGTAGTAATACGCGTCGATCAGCAGGCGATTCTGGATCAGACCCTTATATCCGATCTCATAAGCGCTTACGCTTTCAGGCCTGAACTTGCCGAAAGTATACTGTTGCAGCTGGGTAGGATCGCCAGTGGCAGCATAGCGTTGTACGCTGGCCTGCGTATAACCTTTATTGTTGTAGAGGTTATACTTGTTCAGCAGTTCAGGTAATCCACCTATGAGGCGTGTATTGGCGCGGATAGGCAGGTCGATGTACTGGTCCTGGTTGGTAGGATTACGGTAGGCTGTCTGGAATGACAAACGGATATTATGACGAGGGGCAACAGTAAACACGCCGGATATACGAGGTGTGAAGCGGCCGTCAAAATTTTCGTTTTTGTCATAACGCATAGAACCTGTCAGTTTGATCCTGTCATTTACCAGTTTCTTACCCACCTGCAGATAAGCACCTACTTCATCGATCTTGATACGTCCGTCAGCATCATCGAAGATGGTACCGTCAGAGTTGAGGGAGTACCTGCGGAAGGCCGCGCCTGCCTGTACTTCCAGTACTTTGATGTGGTCGGTGAAGTCATAGAAACCTTCATAGTGATACAAGTTCGTTTTATCATTGAACTTGGCTCCGTTCCTGCCGGCGCCGAAGCCGATATAATTGCTGGTGATAGTCTCTTTAGCCTGGTTGAAGGCTGCGCTGCCAGGCATTAATCTGTTTCTGTCAGCTACTCCTCTGGCAATAGCATGCGCCTGTGCATCTGTCTTTACACCTGGAGCGCCGGGGAAAACACCTGCGCGGGCCTGGTTGTAAACGGTCGCATATTCTGCAAACCATCCGCCGGTTACATTACCATCGTTATCCCTGACTACGCTTGGATTATAAGCCTCATTCAGCAGGGTTCCTAATGCAGTGGCATTGTAGGCTTTACCGGAACGTTCCTGCGTGGTATAACCACGTACAAAGAAGCGTTTGCCCCTTATTTCGATCTTATACTGTCCCAGGTTGAACTTGCGGAGTGAATAGCGGTCAGAGCCAGTGTATACAGTGGTACCGGTTCCCCAGTTCCCCTGAACAATGGCCTCCGTATTATCTGTGATCTTATAATGAAATGCAGCGCCTGTCTTCAGGCTGCTTGTGCTGTAATCTACCAGGTCCTTTTCCCTGTAACCGGTACGGGATACCGCCTGTCCGTTGAGTAATCCGCCTGAAGCTCCGAAAGTAGTGGTGATCTCATCACCGTAAACGTTGACACCGTCGTAATTAGGATCTGTAGCATGAGAGAAACCTGGTTTAGTATGCAGGTTTAAACGGTCGAAATTCGTAGAATCTACCGCCTGCCAGTCGTCAGCCTTCATGTACCCGAAGTTGAGTTTAAAGGCGAACTTACCGAAGGCTTTGGCATAACGGGCTGTAATATCCGGAATGAAGCCGATATGGTCCTGTTGCTTTTGACCTACGTGGTTGATCCCTGCCTGTAGTTTCAGGCTGAGACCCTGGTAGTCAAAGGGGCTTTTACTGGTCATCAGTAAGGTACCGTTCATACCTCCTGCACCATACAGCGCAGAAGATGCGCCTGGCAGCAATTCCACACTGGCTACGTCCAGCTCGGAAATGCCGACAATGTTACCTACGGAGAAGTTCAGGCCCGGCGCCTGGTTGTCCATGCCATCCATCAGCTGGTTAAAGCGGGTGTTACCATTTGTATTAAAACCCCTGGTGGTAATGGTACGGAAGGTAAGGCTCTGTACGCTGGATTCAACGCCTTTCAGAGAAGGCAGGGCGTCATAGAAGCTAGGGGTAGGAGATTCCCGTATGGCCGTTGCATTGAGTTTCTCAATAGATACCGGCGATTCCAGTATACTTTGAGACACACGGCTGGCGGCAACTACGATCTCTTCTCCCAGGATCTCCGTCGAAGCGAGTTGCACAGTAATGTTGCCCGCACTGTTCACCACCACCGGGGCGCTGCTATACCCCACGGAGGAAAATACCAGTGTGATCGGGAACTGGCGGGTCGTGTTGAATCTGAAATTTCCGCTACCATCAGTAATGGTACCGGCAAGTGAGCCTTTGACGCTGACAGTAACCCCCGGTAAGGGATTGCCTGTTGTCTTGTCTGTTACAGTACCTGTTACTGTCTGTTGTTGCTGTCCATAAACCCTTGTAGATAAGTTTATGAGCAACAAAAGGGCGCACAAACAGGTGAGTTGTAGATAGTTCTTCATACTGTGGCGATTTAGGATGATCTTGGGATTACGTATACGTTTTGATGAATGTAAGGAAAATAGTTGAATAGTCGACAGGCGACATCGTATAGTTAACAACCTACACGTGATTATGTTCTGATATGTTACAATAGTTGTTTACGAACGTTTTTGAAACTGCATTGTATATTACTACTGCATTCTAAAAAATAAATGCTGCTGATTGACAACCTGTTGGTTATTCAGTACTCATTCTCTTTATGTAAATTTACCATGTATGGCCTGAAATAGCCTATTGTATTTCTGCTGCTTTGGATGGGCTATTATCTGGTGAACCTGGGGGTTTCTTATAACAAGAAATATAACGTTCCTGATATAGATGAAGAGAGGCCACGAAGGCACTCTTCTTAGTATTTATCAGTAGCCTCCTTTACATAAAGAAGAAGTCTGCCAACCGGCAGACTTCTTCAATTACATAAGCACAGAATCAAATCACTCAATCCATTTTCTGTCCAACCTTCCTGTAACCCAGGTAGAAGAACAATGGAAACACCAGCAGCGTGAGCACGGTGGCAGTGATCAAGCCACCAATTACTACTATCGCCAAGGGTTTGGAAGTCTCAGAACCAATACCTTTGGATAACGCTGCTGGCAATAAGCCAATAGCCGCCATCAACGCTGTCATGACCACCGGGCGTATTCTCGTACGTACCCCGTCCCGTATTGCTATTTCAAGAGTGTGATGATTAAATTCATGCCGCTTCACCGACTGCATGTTGTTCTTAAATACCGATATCAGTATTACTCCGTTTTGTATACAGATACCGAACAATGCAATGAATCCGATACCGGCCGAGATACTGAAGTTCGTCCCTGAAATCAGTAAGGCCGCAATCCCCCCAATGATGGCAAATGGTACGTTCAGCAACACCATGCCCGCATCTTTCACATTGCCAAACATCACAAACAGGATCAGGAAAATGATCAGAAGGCTGATAGGCACCACCTGTGTCAGACGCTTCGTAGCACGCTGCTGGTTTTCAAAGTCGCCAGCCCACTGCATTTCATACCCCTTATCCAGTTTTACCTGTTTATCCACTTTGCCCTGGGCTTCTGCAATAACGCTACCCATGTCACGTCCCCTTATGGAAAATTTAACGGCGGTATATCTTCTGTTGTCGTCCCTGAAAATGATACTCGGCCCTGTCAGTGTACGTATTGTGGCAATGTTCTTAATAGGTACCCGCGCTCCGCGTAGGGTAGGGACCATTAAATTACTGATTGCTTCTGCATTGTTGCGGTATTGCTCTTCATAACGTAAACGCAATTGGAATTTGCGCTCTCCTTCATAGATCTGCGTGATAGCCTTACCGCCAATCGCCATTTCAATGATAGCGTTCGCGTCCGCTGTAGTAACGCCATAAAGGGCCATTTTATTTTCATCGAGGTCAATTCTCATTTCCGGTTGACCGATATTCCTGATCACACCCAGATCTTCCACCCCTTTTATGTCCTTCATAATGTCGTATACCTGGTTCGCCTTGGCCTCAGTATAGGTGAGACTATCCCCGTATATCTTCACACAAAGGGAGCCTTTAACCCCCGATACTGCTTCCTCCACGTTATCCATAATAGGCTGGGAGAAGTTCAGGTTCACGCCCGGATATACTTCCAGCTGCTTCTGCATCTTATCGATCAGCTGTTCTTTTGACAGTCCGCTCTTCCATTCTTTCTTAGGATAGATATCTACGTGAAATTCAATGTTATAAAAGCCTGTAGCATCTGTACCATCATTCGGACGGCCCGTTTGCGACATCACCTGTTTCACCTCAGGGAACGCCAGGATGATGCGGCGCATCTTGTTAGCCAATACTTTAGACTCATCAAGCGATACACTCAGCGGACAGGTAGCACGGATGTAGATGGCTCCTTCATCCAGTTCCGGCAGGAATTCACTACCCAGAAACTTGAACATGAAAAGCCCAACAGCCACCAGCGCCGTTGCTATAATGAGCGTAATACGCTTATGACGATAGGTCCGTGAAAAGACCTTCATGATGCCATTCGTAATGCCTTCTACAAAGATATTATGTTTTTCCCGTACATTTTTACGTAATAGGATACTACTTAACAATGGTATCAGTGTTAAGGTCAGCAGTAATGCGCCCAGTAATGCAAAACCCAGCGTCCAGGCCAGCGGAGAGAACATTTTACCTTCCACTTTCTCAAAAGAGAAGATCGGCAGCAAACCGGCAATGATGATCATCTTGGAGAAGAAAATAGCCTTACCCAATTCTCCACCGGTATTCTTGATCATCCCCAGTTTGGATAACTTATTGAAGCGCTCCATGCCCAGCTGGTGCTGTTTATGGTCCAGCAACACGAAGATCCCTTCCACCATCACGACGGCACCGTCAATGATGATACCGAAGTCTATCGCCCCCATCGATAACAGGTTGGCCGACATGCCTTTGAGTGTCAGACAGATAAAGGCAAATAACAGTGCGAGAGGGATTACAATAGCCACAATAACAGTGGTACGCCAGTCGGCCATGAACAGGAATACGATCACCGTTACAAAGATGATCCCCTCCAGCATATTGTGCAATACTGTGTGCGTAGCAAACTCGATCAGGTTGTCGCGATTGTAGAACGTATTGATTTTCACATCTGAAGGCAATACTTTTTCATTCAGATAGGTAATCCTGTCCTGTACCCGCTTGATCACCTCACTGGGGTTCTCTCCCTTGCGCATCACAATGATACCTTCCACCACATCGTTCTGTTTATCACGACCTACCTGTCCGAGACGGGGTAGGGCGGATACCGATACCTGCGCAATATCTTTCACCAGTATCGGCGTATTGTTGATATTATCAACAATGATATTACCTATTTCTTCCTCATTGTTCAGCAAACCGATACCACGTACCACATAAGCCTGCGAATTGTCTACGATCACATCGCCACCTACATTGATATTACTTTTGGAGATAGCACTGTAAACGTCCAGCGGCGTAATATCATAAGAAGCAAGCTTCTGTGGATTGACAGTGATCTCGTACGTCTTCACTTCACCACCAAAACTCACTACATCACCAACGCCGGGCACATTCAGCAAACGGCGTTCTATTACCCAGTCCTGTAATGTTTTGAGATCCTTTACTGTTTTAGTTTTGCTTTCCAGCGTATAACGGAATATCTCGCCGGTAGGTCCTGTAGGCGGTTGTACATCTGGTTCTGCTCCATCCGGTATTACCACATCACGCAGCATGTTGTTGACCTGCTGACGCGCAAAAGCATCATCTACATTATCGTCAAAGATCACTTTCACTACCGACAATCCAAACACCGTAGTAGAACGTACAGAGGTCTTTTTCTGTACAGGGTTCATGGCCACCTCAATGGGGACGGTCACAAACTTCTCTACTTCCTCCGCACTTCTGCCGGACCATTGTGTGATGATGGTGATCTGTGTATTCGTTACATCCGGAAAAGCTTCAATAGGTATATTTCTGAATGAAATGATGCCCCATATGATAAGGACAACGGTGGAAAAACCTATGAAGAGCCTGTTCTTGAGGGAAAAGGCAATGACTTTTTTTATTATTTTCTGCATGAGATCCTGCTTGGCTAGTTAAGGTTAAGGGCATCATAGATAAAGACCTGTGAACTGGTCACAACCTGTTCACCTTCCTGCAGACCGGAGATAAATGCCCGGTCTTCGATCCTGCGTATCAGGTTGATCTCCCGTATTTCCAGGCCCGTTGCTTTCTTTACGATCACATACTGTTTGCTGTTATCCATCACCATTGCTTTGGCAGGAATGCTGAGGATAGCACCGGTAGGCTTCGCACTCACTCTCACCGTTGCAAACATTTCAGGCTTCAGTTCCCCATTGGTATTCTGCATGCTGATACGTACCTGCATGGTGCGGTTGGCAGGATCCAGTACATTGTACACCTTATCTATTTTGCCTGTATATTCCTTGTCAGGACTGGCCAGGGTTTTCACTGTTACCAGATCACCCAGACGGATATTCGCAATGTCTGATTCATATACATTGGCAATGATCCATACAGTAGAAAGATCAGCAATGGTGAACAGGGTATTGTTGTTATCCTGGCGTACCTCAGAATTGTTGGAGATGTTCTTTTCTATAACATAACCGCTGATCGGTGCTTTGAGCGTATAGGCAGCACTGCTGGCGCCTGTGATATTCGCTACCTGACGGGCCCTGTTCAGCTCTGATTGTGCTTTCTTATATTCTATCTGCGCAGACAGGTAATCCTGTTGTGTAGCCAGGTTGCCTTCGAAGAGAGATTTCTGTGTCTCCATATTCTTCTTCGCCATTTCAACGCTGGATTCTGCAATAGATACATCGTTGGAGATACCGGCTACTTCAGAGCTCTGCATGATGGCCAGCACCTGCCCCTGTTTTACGTAGTCGCCCATTTCCACCTGCACATTTTTTACCTTACCGCTTACCAGGGCATATACCTTGGACTCCTTACTTTCATCGGGCTGGATCTTACCATTCAGTTTAATATTTTCTGATGGTTCTTCCATCTTAGCCGTTGCAGTTTCCACGTGTTTAAACAGGCTGTCGGAGATGGCAGGATCGTCTTTTTTCACTTCCGTTTCATGTGAGCCGCAGGCAGACAGCATGCATACAAAGGCAACAGGAAGGAGATATATAATAAAAGGTTTCATGACTATTTTCTGTTATTGTTATTTATTGAACAAAGTTTTACCGATCGCGAAGTTGAGTGTCTCTATCGCCTGCATTCTATCATTCTGCAACTGATTCAGCTGAAGGATGTTTTCTTTATAGGAATCATAGAAGTCTGTCAATTCCAGCAGGCTGATATTCTTCTTCATAAAATTGTCTGTAATGCTTTGCAGCAGTTGCTCGAACTGTCCGCGGAAAGCAGGGTCCACAGACTCCAGCATCTTGTCGGTATTAATGGCTTTTACATAGGCCGTCTGTACTTCGTTCTCTACAGCCTGTGTCTGTTGCTGTACCAGCACTTTCGTCTGGTCAATACTGAATTTGGCGGCCTTGATATTCCCCTGGTTACGGTTAAAGAAGGGGAGGTCTATACCCAGATTCAGGAAGGAAGCATTGTTCACAAAACTGCCTCTCTTGTCAAAGCTGGCGCCCAGTGTAAGATCGGGTACTGCCATCGCTTTCTGCAGACTATAATTCTGTTGATTATACAGCAGATTATTTTGTGCCAGTATCAGGTCCTGCCGGTTGGCATAGGCGCTGTCCACAAGGCTTTGTAAGCTGGTCTGCCGTACTTCAGGAATGCCGGTAATAGCACTGTTGTCAGCTACATCAGGTGCAAACCAGGAATGATTATTCTGTAGTAGTAACTGCAGCTCCGCTTCCAGGTCGTTCACCTGGTTCTGCAAGCTGGTACGTTCTGCCCGCAGACTATACAACAAAGAGCGCAGACGTACTGCATCCTTGAGTGTAACAAGCCCTCTCTGTTGCAGGTCTTTGTAAGTGGCGTCCATCTTTTCCAGCGTAGCGATCTGTGTTTCGTATGCTTTCATGGAACTCTGGAGGTAATACGCCTGGTAGAAGTCACTACGCAGGGTGAACCGCAGCGTGCGCAGGAGGTCGAAGAAAGCATTCTCCGCCATATCTGCACTGGTACGTGCCAGTTTTACCTGTTTATTTCTTTTCCCTGCCAGCGAGATCATTTGCTGTATGCCGATCTCGTACTGACCGGTCTGATTGCTGATATCAAAGAATTTCTTTTGGTCAGGATTGTACAGGTTACCACTGAGGGTAAGGTTTGGATTGTTGTATAACCGTGCTTGTATGATCTGTGCCTTTGCGATAGAAACATTATACTTTTCCGCCAGCAGCTGCAGGTTCCTGTCGAGGAACTGCTTTTCTGCATCCTGAAGGTTGATATGTAAGGTATCCTGCGCCTTGAGTGAAGTACCGGCGGCAAGAAGTAACAGACAGCAGGTAAGGATCCGGTAAAGTGATGCTACATTAAAGTCCTTACTAGACATATTAGAATCGTTTATTATGATATTTTGTATAAAACGGTTTATGAAGAGATCAACAATACAGGCACATAAAGGTTTATAGCCAGTCATGGTAGACTGCCATACGTACTCGCATGTAGAGATCTTTTTAAAGTGATATGTGGGTACTAAGCCTTGGGTGGAGGCGTGAGGATATCGTAGGCTACCGTGCTGATTTTCTGTACCAGCGCCCGGGGGTAAGCTATTGCCAGATCATTGACGGAGGGTTCATCCCTGACGAGTCTGATCTCCTGCGCGTTGGGGACATAACTGGTAATACCAGCGCCTGTAAAGTAATGGGCGAGGTCATCGTCTTCGTCCTGACGGGTGATGTCCGTATTACCCAGCATCACCTCGTTAATGAGTTGGAAAAAAGTATTGATGTCGTTGATCTGTCGTCCGCAGGCATCATATACGTCTTTCTCATCCGTCACCGGGATGAACATCGTCGTGTTGATGTGAATAAAGAGTAATATGTATGCAAAAAGCCTGATCATAGTATTTCTGATACAAATATATATTTGAGTATGTAGATAATGCCCTGCCTTAAGGAAGTTTAAGGCCATTTTAATCGGATTTTAACTGTAGGGCAGAGATGTTGCAGGGGGAAATGGGAGCTTCACAACACCCTGGATTTCTGTTAGTATCAACAGGGTACCAATGGCCTGGACGCTGTTGGTACCGTAGAAACGGTTGGATTTGACCAGCATCAAAGTTGCATATGACCAGGATATTCCTCCGTTCTTCTTCCGTTTTTAACGGAGGAATATCCTAGTCATATGCAAGTCACATGCAAGTCACATGTAAGGATAATCGAAGATTAGTTTCAATCCCGAGATAGCATAACGAATTCAGTCGCTGCGATAGGACTCCTTTAGGAATCCCGTTGTTTGCAGCCTGGGTTTTCAACCCCGGGAATGCGTGATACCCCCGGGTAGGATGAAACCCGGAACGTTGTGACAGCCCCGGTGTGTTTGGAACACGACATGCCGTCAGACCTAACACATCCAATCCCCTAAAATCCTGTTGATCTTTTCAAATTCAATAAGGAACCCGTCATGGCCGTAAGTAGAATCTATCTCATGATAGGTGGCCTGCGGGATGTGTTGTGAGAGAAACAGCTGTTCTTCCGGCGGACAAAGAATATCGCTCGTGATACCCACGATCAGGGCCGGCTGGGAAATGAGGGCAAGCGCTCCTGCCAGGTCGGTATGACGTCCGCGGGATATATTGTGGCTGTCCATCGCCTTGGAGAGTACCCAGTAAGACTGGGCATTGAAGCGTTTCACCAGTTTATCGCCCTGGTATTCGATATAGGAAGAAGCCCTGAAATGATCGGTTTTTTCATTGTCAGGGTCAGACTGTGTACGTACAAAGGTCTGGTAGTTACGGTAGGTCAGCATACCGATGGCGCGGGCTGCTTTTAAGCCTTTAGCTCCTGCAGCATAGTGATCATCCTGCCAGGTGTTATCAGCCTCTATCGCGAGCCGCTGGGCCGTATGAATGGCAATACTCCAGGGGCTCTCTGAAGCGCCGGTGCAAAGCAGGCCAAGACGCTGGATAACGGCTGGCTCCAGTAATGCCCATTCGAGGGCCTGGTAACCGCCCATGGAGCCCCCCAGGAGGAGTTTTACCTGCTGTATGCCCAGGTGTTTACGCAACAATACGTGCGCACTGACCATGTCGCGTATGGTGACCTTCGGGAAGGAATGAAAGTAAGGCTGACCGGTAGCAGGATTATTGGAAAGTGGCCCCGAGGTGCCATAACAGGACCCCAGGATATTGGCGCAGACAATGAAGTCTTTTGCAGGATCAATCGCCTGACCGGGCCCAATCAGTCCCTTCCACCAGTCCATCACATCAGAGTTGGCCGTCAGGGCATGACAGATCCATACCACATTGCTGCCCGCAGGGTTCAGCGTACCATAAGTATGATATGCAACGTGCAATTCCGGCAGGACTGCGCCGGATTCTAAGCTAAATGGCTGTTTATGATGGAAGTTATGTACTGTCAATGCCCCGGAAAAATTTGCGCAAAGCTAAGTTAAAAAATGCTTAATGCATAATGACCTTGAGATAAGGGGGTATTTGGGATTTGCCTTGAGGAAAAGTATCTTTGGTAAATAATTCAGCTAGAAATGAAGATATCACTACAGAGAATAGATGATGCGTTCAACATGGAAGCAGTTGATCAGAACGGACACAAGGTATTAATGGATTCTTCCGTGGAGAACGGGGGAAAGAACAATGGCATAAGACCCATGCAGATGCTGCTGATGGGACTAGGCGGTTGTTCTGCCATTGACGTGGCCATGATCCTGAAGAAACAACGTCAGGAAGTGACCGATTTCCGTATAGAGATAGACGGGGAAAGAGAAAAAGGCAAGGAGCCTTCCATCTGGGAGAAAGTACATGTGATATTTCACCTCAGCGGCGACCTGGACCCTGATAAAGCTGCCCGCGCTGTGGAACTTTCCATGACAAAATACTGTTCCGTAGCAGAAACCCTGCGCAGGGCAGGAGGAGACCTCACCTGGGAAACAAGGGTGAACGGATAATCATAACAATGATAACAGGCGCCTGACAGGTATATGATGACCTGCAGGGCTGATTATTCAACCAATATATCAAGGTAAACCGATGGAGAAAAACCAATACCGGCCGGAGACGAATGCGGTGAGGATACAGACAGAAAAAACCTGGCAGATGGAACACTCTACGCCGCTTTTTCTGACTTCCAGTTTCACATATGACAATGCGGAAGAAATGCGCGCCACCTTCGCGGATGAAACGGATAATAACATTTATACCCGTTTCAGCAACCCGAACGTGGATGAATTTGTACATAAAGTATGCGCGCTGGAAGGTGCTGAAGCTGGATACGCCACTGCCTCTGGTATGAGTGCGGTATTTGCCAGCTTTATGGCGCTGATGAACGCCGGAGATCATCTGGTATCCGCCAGTTCGATCTTTGGGTCTACGCATACCGTGATCACTAAATTCCTCCCTAAATGGGGTATTGAGTATAGCTATTTCGATATCAATAAACCGGAAACCGTAGAAGCACTGATCAGGCCCAATACGAAGATGATCTTCGTGGAAACACCTTCCAACCCTGGTCTGGAAATAGTGGATATGAGCCTGCTGGCGCAGATCGCCAACAAGCATAATATCATCCTCAACGTAGACAACTGCTTTGCCACTCCGGTACTGCAGCGCCCTATCGCTGATGGTGCACATATCGTCACTCACTCTGCCACCAAATGGATGGATGGACAGGGACGTGTATTGGGAGGCGTTGTAGTGGGTAGAAAGGACCTGATCAAGGAGATCTATTCCTTCTGCCGCAGCACTGGCCCTGCCATGTCTCCGTTCAATGCCTGGGTATTGAGCAAAAGCCTGGAAACATTACATATCCGTATGGCGCGTCACTCTGAAAGCGCCCTGACCCTGGCCAAAGCACTGGAAGGCAACCCGAACATCACCTGGGTGAAATACCCGATGCTGGAAAGCCATCCGCAATACGCTATCGCTAAAAAGCAGATGTCCGGCGGCGGCGGTATCGTATGCTTCGAACTGAAAGGTGGTCTGCAGAGCGGTACCCGCTTCCTGGATGCGCTGAAGATGCTGACACTCACGGCTAACCTGGGCGACAGCAGAAGCATTGCTTCCCATCCGGCCAGCACCACCCATGCTAAACTGACTGATGCAGAACGTGCGAAAGTAGGTATCACGCCTGGAATGATCCGCATTTCCGTAGGACTGGAAAATGTACAGGACATCCTGGAAGATATTCTTCAGGCACTGGAGAACAGCAAATAATCTGATTGAAATTATAATCCCGGGAAGCGCCATTGATGCTTCCCGGGATTATAATTTCGGGGATGACTTGCGTTGATAGACCCCCGAACCGATCCGCCTCCGAAATATTATCATCCGCTAATATTTCTTATCTTTCCATATATGAAATCTGTACCTCGCTTCATCCTCATTATTGTACTCAGCTTCCTGGGTGGTTACTTCTTTACATGGTGGACCGTGGCCGTAGCTGCGTTCCTGGTAGCCGTGCTGATACCATTGCCTCCATTGCGTTCTTTCCTGAATGGTTTTATCGCCGTATTCCTGTTATGGCTGGCATTGGCTTTCTTTAAGGATATCCAGAACGACCATATCCTGGCTAACAGGATGAGTGAACTGATTATTAAAGTGAGGAACCCGATCCTGATCGGAGTAGTGAGCGCATTCATTGGCGGCCTGGTAGCTGGTCTCGGAGGACTGACCGGCAGTTATCTGCGCTATAAGAAAAAAGCAGCAGCATGAGGGGAGCCAAAGCCTTATTGGCCTTAATTTTCTTTTTCATTTCTTATCATACACAGGCCGGTATTATACGCGGCAAAGTGACCAATGAAAAAAAGGAAGCCTTACCTTTTGCTTCCGTATTCATTAAGGGAACCACCAATGGCACTACCACCAATTCAGCCGGTCAGTTTCATCTCGATGTACCATCAGGGACGTATATATTGGTCTGCCAGTATATGGGGTATAAAAAGGAAGAAAAGCAGGTAACAGTTACGGAGGCAGAACAGGAGATCAGTTTTATCCTTGCCCCGCTCAGTCTCCAGATCAAAGAGGTGGTAGTAAAATCAGGTGGAGAAGACCCTGCCTACGCTATTATCCGTCAGGCTATTAAGAAACGATCTTTCTACCTGGATCAGGTAAAAGAATATACCTGCAACGACTATATTAAAGGCATCTTTAAGATGCGGGATATGCCCAATAGTTTCCTGGGGCAGAAGATAGACAAGGGTGACGTGGAAGACATGGGACTCGATTCCAATAAGCGCGGCGTTTTATTCCTGTCGGAATCAGTTACCAAAGTAGCAGTTAAAAGACCGGATGATGTGAAGATCGAGGTATTGTCTGCCCGTCAGAGCGGTGGTGGTTTTGGGTTCAGCTTCCCGGCCTTCATCGACTTCTATGAGAATAACGTGACGGCGATGATCTCACAGTTCAATAAACGGGGCTTTATCTCACCCATTGCCGAAAATGCTTTGTTCTACTATAAATACAGACTGGAAGGCGTCTTCCAGGACGACGGTAAAACCGTGAATAAGATCAAAGTGATCCCCCGCCGTAAATATGAACCACTGTTCTCCGGTTATATTTTTATCACAAATGATGACTGGCGTATTCACAGTATAGACATGATGGTGACACAGGAATATCAGCTGGAGATCATGGATACATTGCATATTACCCAGATACACGTACCTGTGAATGCAGACGTATGGCGTACAAAAGACCAGGTCATCAATGTAACGATTAAACAGTTTGGCTTCAATGTAGTGGGCAGCTTCGTGAATGTTTATTCTAATTACAATGTGACGCCCAATTTCCAGAAGAAATATTTCGACCGGACTATCATGCGGTATGATACCGCTTTTGACAGGAAACAGCTGACATATTGGGATAGTGTGCGTCCGGTACCATTGGAACCGGAAGAAGTGTCAGATTTCCACAAAAAGGACAGTATGGCGCGTGCCCGGAAAGACAGTGCGCAATCCATCTGGCGGCTGGATACATTGAAGGCCAGGCAGAAACCCATTAATCCGCTGAAACTCTTCTACAGCATGGGAGGAGTGGAACACAAATACTACTTTAAACGGGATACCGGTATTTACTATCACACCCTGGAAATGAAGTCCTTACTGACACAGGTTGAATATAATACGGTGGAAGGAATATCTGTGAATCTGGAGCCACAGCTGACACTCGACCTGCCCCGAAAGCAGGAACTGAGGATCATTCCCCGCGTGAGATATGGCTTTAGTAATACGCATCTGAATGCGTATACCTACCTCGCATGGGAGAAGGAGGCAAAACTGGCAGGAAGGTATGGACAGAACACCTGGACGATAGGAGGAGGGAAACGTATTTCCCAGTTCAACCGCGACAATCCCATAGCGCCCATCGCCAACATTTTTTATACCCTGCTGTTCAAAGACAACTATATGAAGCTGTATGAGAACTGGTTTGGTGAACTGCGTTTCAGACGCAGGTTTGAAAGCAGTGCTACCATTACGGCAGGTATCTCTTATGAAGACAGGATCCCGGTGGAGAATACTACAGATTATAGTTTTCGGAAAGACAGCGGCAAACATTTCCTGCCCAATCATCCTTATGAACTGGCAGCTATTCCTTTTAACAGGAACCAGGCGCTGGTCCTGAACGTGTCCTTTTCTTTCCAACCGGGGCAACGGTTTATTGAACTGCCGGACCGGAAAGTGGCCATTGGTTCTAAATACCCTGTATTCCGGGTAGGATACAGCAAGGGAATTCCTGACATTGCTGGTAGCGATGCTAATTTCGACAAATGGAACTTTGAAGTGCGGGATAACGTCAACCTGAAACTTTTCGGGGAATTTCAGTATCGTTTTGGGGCGGGCGGATTCCTCAATAGTCAACATGTAGACATACCCGATTTCCAGCATTTTAATGGTAACCAGACCTTTTATAACATCAAATACCTGAACAGCTTTCAGCTGGCGCCTTATTATCGCTACAGCAATACCGCCTCCCTGTATGGAACGGCGAATGTAGAACATCACTTTAATGGATTGCTTACCAACAAGATACCCTTTTTCAATCGTTTGAAATGGAACCTGGTGGCTGGATCAAATGCGTTCTATGTGAACCGGGATAATAATTATGTGGAAGTTTTTGCGGGACTGGAAAATATTCTGAAAGTGATCCGCGTTGATGTAATTGCCGGATATCAGAGTAAAGACGACACCCGGATCGGCGTAAGGGTTGGTTTTGGGGGATTGTTTGGAGGCCTGGTAAGACCACAACAGGATGAGGCGGTGCAATAAAGAAAGGGAAAGCCAATTGACTTTCCCCTGCTTGTCTAAAATCTTTCCTTTCTTGCTTTATAGCCTTCTTTGGGATTACGATCATCGTAGAAGTAAGCCAGTAAACGGTAGATCCATAAGCCTACTATAAAATAAAGGATGTAGAGAAAAACTGTACTCATAATTCACATTTTTGGGTTAATCTGATTTGCTTGTCCGTGTACCTTTATTTCAAAAAGGATGCCAAGGTCTTATCATTATTTTATATACGATAATAATCAAATAGTTATAAAGGATGGGATATGTTCAGGATTGTCTAAACATTTTCTCCCTGTTACACGTTGTAGTAATAGTAAACATATTTTAAGCCAGTTTACACCTGTGTATCGTATAACGTTCATGTGAATCATCTAACTCAACTATCCCCGCATGAAAAGAATTGCTATGATTGCATTTGTTCTTGGTATTTTAATGGCAACCCTGGCCTATGTGGCAGAAATGAATGACTGGAATGGTCTGCCTGAGTACCTTACCGTAGGGTTTGCCGGTTATGTATTGATTATCAGTGCTGCCGCCTATTATCTGACAGCGATCCTGTACGAGTGGTCCCGGGAAACGGAAACCTGGCAGGGAGAACTCTGAGAATTTTATTACCTTTGCGGCGCTGAGCCAGTTTTAGAAGTTTAGACATACTTTTAGACATAATTTTCGTGTCTGTCTGTTGAAACTCAATGCTGGTAAGGCGATCACTGAAATTTTGCTCACAAGGCAAGTGTTCTTAAAATTTCTTTACGCAAAATGGCTTTACACAACAGAGTATCTGCCGCCGAGCTGAAAGTACGGCTGGCTGCTGAGACATTCAGGCGCGTCACTGTCTCCTTCTATCAGTACGCAAAGATCGAAGATCCCAACGCTTTCCGAGATGAACTTTACCAGCGGCTCTATGCCCTGGAAGTATTTGGCCGCATCTATGTGGCTCACGAAGGTATCAACGCACAGATCAGCATTCCCGAACACAATTATGACGCTTTCCGGGACACCCTCTATTCTTATTCATTCCTCAATGGCATCCGGCTGAATATCGCAGTGGATGACGATGGTAAGTCTTTCTGGGTATTGAAGATTAAAGTTCGTGAGAAGATCGTGGCAGATGGTATCGAAGACCCTGCCTTCGACATGGCCGTAAAAGGTAAGTACCTGGATGCCAAAAGTTTCAACGAGCTCACTGACGATCCTGATACCATCGTGGTAGACATGCGCAATCACTATGAGTTTGAAGTCGGACATTTTGAGAACGCGATAGAAGTACCTTCGGATACCTTCCGCGACCAGCTGCCCATGGCTGTTGATATGCTGAAGGACCAGAAAGACAAGAATATCGTGATGTACTGCACGGGTGGTATCCGTTGTGAAAAAGCATCCGCATATATGCTACACAATGGTTTCAGGAATGTATTCCACCTGGAAGGCGGCATCATTGAATATACAAATAAGGCAAAGGCGCAGGGCCTTCCACTGAAATTCAGAGGTAAGAACTTTGTATTTGACGACAGGCTGGGAGAACGTATCACAGATGAAGTGATTGCCCAATGCCACCAGTGTGGTAAGCCCTGTGACACCCACACCAACTGTAAGAACGATGGTTGTCACCTGTTGTTTATCCAGTGCGATGAATGTGCCGCTAAATATGCAGGTACCTGCAGTGACGAGTGTCACACGGTAGTACAGATGTCTCCCGAAGAACAGGAACAGTTGAGAAAAGGTGTAGAAAAGGGGACGATGTTCTTCAATAAATCGAAACAGAGATTAAGGCCCAGATTGGGAGATAGATAACGTAACAAAACAACAAGGGGCCCGCTAGTAGCGGGCCCCTTGTTGTTTTGTCGAATGCGTTTATTATGATTTGCGCAATTTCCCCACGGTTAGAACCCCCGGGCTATAAACAAACATAAAAAAACCGCCCCGCGTTGTTTCTTCTGCGGCGGGGCGGAGTAATTGAGCATGTAGAACAGTTCAAACAAATGATAACACCTGTAAGAGCTGCATTAGCATGTCCATTCTATCAACCTATATGCGAACTAAAACCTTATTGATCAGCGTTAATTATCACTCAGTGCTTCGTATATCTGTTGCTGATGTGCAGATATGACGTTTTCTCCGGCAGTCAATCCCCTGAGGATATAGATAATATCACCGGTGGTGGTATATGTTTCAACCTCTCTTACCTGGATATTATATTTGTCTTTAAACACCAGCACGAAATTCTTGCTGTGATCAGCTATTACTGCTGTTTCCGGAATGGCGATCATATCATCTCCCTGGTTGCAATGCACAATGACGGCTGCTTTCATATCCGGTTTGAGCAATGCCTCGGGGATGGTCAGCAATATATCCAGGCGTCCTGCTGATGAATCTTTTGCCGGATAGATGGTCTCTACTTTTCCATAAAACACTTTCTCGGGAAGGCTTGCTGTGATGATCTCTGCCTCATTACCTTCTTTCACGTTTTTCAGATCGGCCTTTGCTACATCTATCAGTACGTCTGTTTTGCGGGCAGTCCGGTTGTTCCGGAGTATTTTTCCCGGCAGCTGCAGCTCCTTTTGTACGGACTTCAGACTGGCGGTATCTATCCTGATCGTTTTCAGCATGGTATCACTCAGCACAAACGTCTTTTTTTGGACTCCTCCGTCAATCTCCGGATGCTTACATGCTACCAGGCATAGGCTGGTAACAAATAAGACGAGGATGAAGGAGATGCATTTCATGACGTATTTCAGAATTAGTGCAAAGCTCTGCAATCCTACTTAAAGAGGGCTTTAAGGACAATTAAAAAGTGATTAAAATGTAAGGGGAAGCGGGCTGCTATTGATGGCGGTGAGGCAGGGTGACAGTGAAGGTAGTGCCTTGTCCCTGTACAGACGAGACAATGATCTGGCCTCTATGTAGCAGGACGATCCTCTTACAGATGGAAAGCCCTAAGCCATGGCCGCGTACCTGGTGTGAATTGGAGCCCCTGTAAAAGGGTTCGAAGATCTTCTCCAGGTCTTCAGGGGCGATGCCTACGCCATTATCTTTTACCTGTACCTGGATATTCTTGGTAGTAAAGTCAATGATGACGAATGTGGTATTATCAGAGGAGAACTTCAGGGCATTATCCAGCAGGTTCAGGAAGAGTACCTTCAGGAGGCTTTCATTGCCTTCACAGATCAGCTCTGCATCCAGTTCCGGCACTTTGAGAAAGCTGATGTCGATCCGGGGAGATTTCAACGGTTCTGCGCCAGGGCTGGCCGGTGCATGCTTCAGTTTGATCAGGTTGCCCATATCCAGCAGCAGCTCATCTATCCTGACCTCTGTGAAGACAAACTGCTGTTCATCCAGGCCCGATTGCGCCAGCTGTAGCAGTCCGTTGCTGAGGTCTGAGAGGTGCTGTGCATCTTCCAGTACGGAGGTCAGGGTATCCTGGTATACTTCTTTACTTCTTTCTTTGGACAATGCCACCTGTAACTGGCTGATAATGGATGCCAGTGGCGTTCTCAGCTCATGGGAGGCATTGCTCACAAAGCTCTTCTGCAGGTCAAAGGCATTGCTCAGGCGCTTCAGCATGGTATTGAAATTGGCGCCCAGCTGGGATATCTCATCCCTTCCTTTAGCGTCTACAGTCATACCCTGGAGGTTATTGGCATTGATGGTACGCACCTGCCGTACCAGATTGTCAATCGGCTTGACCATTCCTCCTGCGAAGACATAGCCGATCACTACCAGCAGGATGACTGCCACAATGATTTCAATAATGAGGATCTGCCGCAGGTTCTGCAGGTTCTGATGACCATATTTATCAAAGGAAGTGACCAGCACGATCACGGAGACTTTACCTTCAGTATAGTATACGCCTACCAGCTCACCATTATCACGCTCATGACTATACTCGCCATACTTTTTAATATAGTCGAGCAGGTGACGGGAGGTGCGGATAGCGGTATCTTTTACGTTGGAATAAAGCAGGTCGTATGTGGGATCGTAAACGAGAATGGTCTCTTTGTATAGGTCCTGGAAAGTGGTTTTGTCCAGCTTCCGCAGCAGGTCTACCTTTACACGGTCGTCTTCAATGATCACATTGGCAATAGAACGGGCGCGGTACTCCAGGCGTTCAAGGTATTCCGCTTTACGGGACTGTGCAGAGAAATAGTATGCCAGGATGGCGAAAGTATTCAGCAGTACGAATGCTGAAATAGAGTAGGAGAGCGCTATTTTATATTTGATCTTCACTCTTCGGCAAGGTAATAACCCATTCCTGTTTTTGTGTGGAGCAGCTTATTGTCAAAGTCTTTATCGATCTTCTTACGGAGGAAATTCATGTATACCTCTATCACATTGGTACCGGTGTCAAAGTCGATATCCCATACCTTTTCGGCAATGACCAGTTTGGAGATCACTTTGCCTTTGTGCAAGGCGAGGAATTCCAGGAGCTGGTATTCCTTGGCAGTGAGGGCGATCTTTTTACCCGCCCTGGTCACTTCCTTTTTCTCACGGTCTATTTCCAGGTCGCCGATCACGATCTTATACTGGGTATTTTCCTGTACTTCGGAACCTGCTCTTTTCAGGAATACCCTGATACGGGCCATCAGTTCGCGGAAGTCGAAGGGTTTTACCAGGTAATCATCTGCTCCCAGCTCAAAGGCCTGCATTTTATCGTCCATGCCGCCAAGGGCAGTGAGCATGATGATGGGTATGGCGTTATTTTTCCGGCGGATCACTTCACATACTTCGTAGCCGTTGGCATGGGGCAGGTTCAGGTCCAGGATCACCAGGTCATAATTATTGCTGGCGCCCAGGCTTTTACCCATTCTGCCATCATAGGCAACATCGACTTCAAAGCCATTTTCTTCTAATCCCTTTTTGACGGCATTAGCTACTTTGATTTCGTCTTCTACTACGAGTATGCGTTGCATATGTTATCCCAGTTAGTTCGCTTGTTGAAGGTACGAGTTATGCTGATATATTAAGTTGTTCTATTTCGGGCGGTTGTTGTATCAACCCTCCAGTTCCATCAGCTTTTCGAAAGCCTTCTCATACTCCTCGTTCACCTGTTTCAGTTCCTTACCCAGTTGCGCGTATTCAGTTTCGAGCTGCTGGAAGCGCTTCTTATCTGAATAGGTCTGAGGGTCGTTCATGGAAGTTTCCAGGGCAGTCTTCTTTTCATTAAGACGCGCTAGTTGCTCTTCCAGTTGCTGGAACTGACGTTTATGCTTCTGCAGCTCTTTCTGTTTGTCCTTGTCTATCGGACCGTTTTTCTGCTGATTGTTGCTGTTATTGTTATTATTACCGCCGTTTTTATTATTGCCGTTATTGCTGTTGGCGTTGTTGTTATTCGTTGGCCGCTCTGTCTTTAACTCTTTTTTTTTTGAGTCGTTGGTGTTTTTGTCGGAGGCAGCGAGGAGTTTAGCATTTTCAGCCTGGCGCTTTTTGTACTCTTCCCATTCTGCATAGGTGCCCTTGAATTCCTTGATCTCACCGTCTACGATCTCCCAGATCTTGTTGGCTGTCTGGCTCACGAAGTAACGGTCGTGGGATACCAGTACATAGGTACCGTCATATTGTGACAATGCATCGATCAGCATCTGCACGGAGTTCATGTCCAGGTGGTTCGTCGGCTCATCCAGCAGCAGGAAGTTGGCCTGGCTGATGATGGTTTTGGCCAGCGCCACACGGGCTTTCTCTCCTCCGGAGAGGATCTTGATCCTTTTGTAAACGTCATCGCCTGTAAAGAGGAAACAACCCAGCAGGGAGCGGAGTTCCACCTCTGATCGACCACTACCGAAGTTCTTCAGTTCATCCAGGATCTCGCTGTTGAGGTCCAGGCTTTCCAGCTGGTGCTGGGCATAGAAACTAGGCACCACGTTATGTCCGCCGATACGCTCGCCTTCCATTGGTTCTGTGCCTGCTATTACGCGGAGCAGGGTGGATTTACCCTTACCGTTGGCCCCGATCAGGGCTATCTTGTCGCCACGGTTGATCTCAGCACTGGCATTTTCCAGGATAGTGAGGTTACCGAAACGTTTGGTCACATTATTCAGCGTGGTAATGATCTTACCAGGTATTTTATCAGGGGTAAAGTTGATACGGATCTTGGAAGGGCCGTTATCTACCTGTTCTACTCTTTCCAGTTTGTCCAGGCGTTTCGCAATACTCTGTGCCTGGGCCGCTTTGGAAGCCTTTGCCTTAAAACGCTCGATAAAGCGTTCCTGCTGACGGATGTAGTCCTGTTGATTTTCGTAAGCACTCTGCTGCATTTCCCGGCGCAGTTCCTTTTCCACTTCGTAGTCTTCGTAATTACCAGCGTAGTGGTGTAACTGCTGCTGATAGAGTTCTACAATTTTATTAACCATCCTGTCCAGGAAATAACGGTCATGCGATACGATGATCACAGCGCCATTGTAGCTCTGAAGATATTTCTCCAGCCATTCGATGGAAGGGAGGTCAAGGTGGTTCGTCGGTTCATCGAGCATCAGTACATCCGGCTGCTGCAGGATCAGTTTAGCCAGGAGCACACGCATACGCCAGCCTCCGGAGAATTGGCTGTAGGGACGTTCGAGGTCGGCGGTGGAGAAGCCAAGGCCTTCCAGTACCTGGGCGGTTTTATGCCGCATATTGTAACCGTCAAGTACTTCAAACTCATGAAGTTTGTCAGCATATTCCATCAATAAGGCTTCTGCCTCATTGGTTTCCAGTTCTTTAGTGATGCGTTCCAGGTCTTTTTCGAGGCGTAGGGCCTGCTCAAAGGCAGTCATGCCCACATTCAGGATAGATTCGTCAGATTCGAAGCTGAGCAGGTCCTGGTTGAAGAAGCCGAGAGAGAGGTTTTTGATCTTGTTAACACTTCCTTTAGAGACAGTGTACTCACCGTTGATCACACGTAAAATGGTAGATTTACCGGTACCATTCATCCCGATAAGACCTACACGGTCGCCCGGTACAATATGCCAAGAAGCGTTTTCCACGATGGCCCTTGCGCCAAACTCAAAAGTGATATCCTGTAGTGCGATTAGCATTGCTAAATAAAATTGAAGGTGCAAAGGTAGTGCTTTTCGGGGAGAGTCCATAGCCTGGTGAGCAGTTCTATCGACTGTTTCGATTATCTTTGAACGCAAAAGCAAAATAAAACATGAGGTCAGCTATAATTCTGGTTATCACCGCATTCTTTGCCTGTAATGAAGCCGCAAAACAACCCGCTGCCACCCAGGCGGACAATGCTCCGCTGAAGGCGCCCTATGCCACTGAGTTCTATGATTCCCTGCAGATAACCATGGATGCGTATTATGATCTGACCGATGGCCTGTCACAGGGTAATATCACCTACACCGACAAATGGGCCGCTATCCTGAAGCAGCATATAGACAGCCTTCCTCTGGGCCTGCTCCAGATGGATGCTGCAAAACTGGGTGTCCTGCATACTGCCACCGGCAGTATCAGTGCTGAGCTGACCGGCATGCTGGGGGAAAAGGAACTGGAAGAGAAAAGAGCCGGTTTCGAGTCGGTGTCCGATATGTTGTACGACATTATCCAGAACACGGGACTAAAAGGAAAGACCGTCTACCGGCAGTATTGCCCAATGGCATTTAATGACCGGGGAGGGTACTGGCTGGCGAAGAGCAGTAAGAAGCAAAATCCCTATTTTGGTAACGGAATGCTGGGCTGCGTCGAGGTTACAGACAGTTTACGGTATTAAGAAAGCCACCTGAGGTAAGAATGCAGTGAGGGCCATTACATTTGATATACAAAAATGCCGTCATTTTTCTTAACTTCGCAAGCCGATTTTACAGGCTATTTAAAATCAATATAAAAGCAACGCAGCAATAGCTGTAGGTTAACAGCTCAAATCGTATGATCAACATTACATTACCGGATGGCGCAGTTCGTCAGTATGAAGCAGGAGTAACTGCAATGGATGTTGCCAAATCCATCAGCGAGGGATTGGCACGAAAAGTTTTGGCCGCAAAATTTAATGGTCAGGTGACGGATGCGTCCCGGCCAATTACAACGGATGGCACGCTGCAGTTACTGACGTGGACAGATACGGATGGTAAGGCTACCATGTGGCACTCTTCCGCCCACCTCATGGCGGAAGCGCTGGAAGCCCTGTATCCGGGGGTGAAATTTGGTATCGGACCCGCTATCGAAAACGGGTTCTATTACGATATTGACCTGGGAGGACGCAGCATTTCCGACGAAGATCTGCAAAAGATCAGCGACAAGATGGCTGAACTGGCAAAACAGAACAGCACTTACGAACGCCGTGAAGTAAGCAAGGCCGACGCAGAAAAATATTTCACCGAAAAGAACGATGAGTATAAGCTGGAACTGATCAGGGACCTGCAAGACGGTACCATCTCCTTCTATACACAGGGTAACTTTACAGACCTTTGCCGCGGACCTCACATTCCGAGCACCGGTTTTATCAAGGCGATCAAGCTGACCAACATTGCAGGCGCCTACTGGCGTGGTAATGAAAAGAACAAAATGCTGACCCGCATTTATGGTATCACTTTCCCTACGCAGAAAGAGCTGGACGAATACCTGCACCTGTTGGAGGAAGCCAAAAAACGTGACCACCGTAAGCTGGGTAAAGAACTGGAACTGTTCACCTTCTCAGAAAAGGTAGGCCTGGGTCTGCCTTTGTGGCTGCCCAAAGGCGCCATGCTGCGCGAACGCCTTCAGAACTTCCTGCAGAAAGCACAGATCGAAAGTGGTTATATGCCGGTAGTAACACCGCATATCGGTAACAAAAACCTGTATGTAACCTCAGGTCACTACGAGAAATATGGAAAAGACAGCTTCCAGCCTATCCATACGCCGGAAGAAGGTGAGGAATTCATGCTGAAACCCATGAACTGCCCGCACCACTGTGAGATCTATAAGGCCAGCCCGAAAAGCTATAAAGACCTGCCGGTGCGCTTTGCGGAATTCGGTACCGTGTACCGCTACGAGCAGCATGGTGAACTGCATGGTCTGACCCGTGTACGTGGCTTTACTCAGGATGATGCGCACCTTTTCTGCCGTCCTGACCAGGTAAAGGCTGAATTCATCAAGGTGATCGACCTGGTACTGTACGTGTTCAACAGCCTGAACTTTACTGATTATACTGCCCAGATCTCCCTGCGCGATCAGGAAGACAGGTCAAAATATATCGGGTCGGAAGAAAACTGGAACCTGGCAGAGCAAGCTATTATCGAATCAGCCGCTGAAAAAGGCCTGAAAACGGTAGTAGAATATGGCGAAGCAGCGTTCTATGGTCCGAAGCTGGACTTCATGGTAAAAGACGCCCTCGGCCGTAAATGGCAGCTCGGTACCATCCAGGTGGACTACAACCTCCCTGAGCGTTTTGAACTGGAGTATGTAGGAGCGGATAACCAGAAGCATCGCCCGGTAATGATCCACCGTGCGCCATTTGGCTCACTGGAGCGTTTCATCGCCGTACTGATAGAGCATTGCGCCGGTAAATTCCCGCTGTGGCTCACACCTACACAGGTGAAGATCCTGCCTATCAGCGACAAGAACCAGGCTTATGCAGAAAAAGTAGCAGAATTGCTAAAAAATGCGGAAATTCGCGCAGAAATAGACGACCGCAACGAGAAGATAGGGAAAAAGATCAGGGAAACTGAACTTGCAAAAATTCCTTATATGCTCGTGTTGGGTGAGAAGGAAACTGCTGAAGGCAAAGTTGCGGTACGCAGACAAGCTAAAGGCGACCTCGGTGCAATGGACCTGGAACAGTTCATGGCACTGGTAAAAGAGGAAGTAGTCAGCAGGAAACCATTCGAATAAGTCATTTCTCTACAAAAGGTCATAAAATATATTTTTAACTAATTGAACTTTTGTATTTTCGGGTACGTTAATTGCTTTTATAGTCCATAGACAACAGATGCTTGTCTGCAGATCCAATCCTCCCGACGGAAGGTAAATCATTAAGACATTGTTCATGGACTATGGACGACTACAGACAATTATTAATTTGTAACTTTATTTTTTTTAATGCCACAAGGACCCAGACCAAGTTTTAACAGTAACAACAACAGGGGTAGAAACCCCAATTTTAGAAGAGAACAACAACAGGAACACCGTACAAACAGAATGATACGTGTACCTGAAGTACGATTGGTAGGTGAAAATATAGAAGTTGGGGTATACCGAACAGAAGAAGCCCTGCGTATGGCAGAAGAGCAGGGACTGGATCTCGTAGAAATTTCCCCGAACGCTGTACCACCGGTATGCCGTATCATCGATTATAATAAATTCCTTTACGAGAAGAAGAAGAAGGAAAAAGAGATGAAGGCCAAAGCTCACAAGAGCGAGGTAAAGGAAATCAGGTTTACGCCCAATACAGACGATCACGACTTTGACTTCAAAGCGAAACACGCTGAGAAATTCCTCAAAGACGGTAATAAAGTAAAAACATACGTGCAGTTCAAGGGCCGTGCTATCATGTTTAAAGAACGTGGTGAGCTGATCCTGCTGAAGTTCGCTGAAAGGCTGGCAGAAGTAGGCGCCCTCGAAGGAATGCCGACCATGGAAGGTAAGCGTATGATCGCTATTTTCGCACCTAAGAGCGCGAAAAAGAAGATGGACAGCAAAGAAGCTAAAGAAGAGCGTGCAGAACGTGCACAGCAGCAACCAAGGGAACCTCGTCCCGCAGCTGCGTCTTCCGAAGGCAAGCCTGAACAGGGCGCATAATCCGATACGCTTTATTTACTTGGTGCAATTATATCAAAATGAACCCGGAACCTCGCGTTCCGGGTTTTTTTATGGATTTCCCAATACAGCAGTACTCAAAATTATTTATATTGGGTAAGTTTTGACACAATATGCAGGAGAAGATTATATGCTTTCTGATTGACGATGATCACGATGATCAGGAAATTTTTTCGTTGGCGCTCAATGCGATAGATGAAGAAATTGACTGTATCACGGCCAACGATGGCGTAGATGCTATTAATAGATTGCGTAGAGATCGGGGATTTACTCCCGATTTTATCTTCCTCGACCTCAATATGCTGCGCATGAGCGGCAGGGAATGCCTGAAAGAGATAAAGAAAATTCCACATTTGAATGACATCCCTGTTATTATATACTCCACTTCCTCAGAGCAGAAGGATATTACCGAAACGATGCTCCTTGGTGCCTCCGATTACATCGTAAAGCCCCCCAGCATATCAATACTCACAAAAAGATTGGAGCAAGTTTTGAGAAAGGAATAGTGTTGATTTAACTTATTTATGGAATTAACGAAGACTGCAATCCCCGAATTTCTCAACGGCGGCGGAGAGATGGGGGAACTTATACGCTCCAGAGATTGGTCTGAGACGCCGTTAGGATCCGTGGAGACGTGGCCCCAAAGTTTGAAGACCTGTATACGGATTATTCTCACTTCCCGGCAACCCATGTTCGTCTGGTGGGGACCTGATCTGATCAATCTGTACAACGACGCTTACAGAAGCATTCTGGGCGGCAAACACCCGGAGGTACTGGGTATGCCCGCCAGTGAAGTATGGAAGGAAATATGGGACCAGGTAGGGCCCCGTGCGGCTACTGCCATGCAGGAAAATGAAGGTACTTACGATGAGTCCCTCTTACTGATCATGGAACGTAACGGATACCCGGAGGAAACCTATTACACCTTTTCCTATAGCCCCGTGCCGGGTGACGCAGGCGGCGCTGGTGGCATCGGCGGAATCATTTGCGCCAATACAGACGATACCCAGCGTATTGTCGGTGAAAGACAGCTGATGACCCTGAAAGACCTGGGTAAATACCTTCCGGACTGTGTCAGCGACGAGGATGTCTATGACAGGACGATCTCCATCTTAAAAGAAAATCCAGCCGACTTTCCTTTTGCATGCATTTACCAGACAGACCTGAAGACTGGGATGCTTGAAATGGCAGGAAAAACAGATGCTTCCATTGCCGATAATGTGCTGCCGGTTTCTTTGGAGATTGAATCTGCCCTGGCTGCCGAGTGGACATTCAATCAGGTTATTCATACAAATAAATCACTGATTGTTAATGGATTGAAGGATAAATACGGCCAATTGCCTTCAGGTAACTGGACCATTAGCCCCGACCAGGCATTGGTAATACCCGTTGTGCAAAGCGGACAGGCATGTTCTTTTGCGCTGCTGATAGTGGGATTGAGTCCTTACCGGCAACTGGATGAAAAATACCGTAGTTTTTTCCAGCTGGTGGCCGACCAGGTGGCCAGTAGCATTGTAAACGTGCATACGGTGGAGGAAGCCCGTAAAAAGGCCGAAGCGCTCATCGAAATAGACCGGGCCAAAACAGCCTTCTTCAGCAACATCAGCCACGAATTCAGGACGCCACTCACACTGATGCTGGGACCACTGGAGGAATTACTGGCGCAACAGGAAGGAACCCTGAGCCTGGAGCAGGAAGCACATGTAATGGCAACACACCGGAACGCCTTACGCCTTTTACGCCTGGTGAATACATTACTCGACTTCAGTCGCATTGAGGCAGACAAGGTGCAGGCAAACTATTTCCCAGTCAATCTTACAACACTTACAGAAGATGTAGCCAGCACCTTCAGGGCGGCAATAGAACATGCAGGACTACAGTTTCATGTAAACTGTCGTCCCTTGACCATAGAGGCCTATGTAGATAGAGACATGTTGGAAAAGATCATTCTTAACCTGTTATCCAATGCATTTAAATACACATTGCGGGGCACCATCACACTCTCGCTCGAGCAGCAGGATGACAACGCCATACTGCGTGTAAAAGATACAGGTGTAGGCATTCCGGCAGAGGAGATCCCTCATATGTTTGAACGCTTTCATCGTGTTAAATACACAAGGGGACGCACCTATGAAGGAACAGGTATTGGTCTCTCCCTCGTGAAAGAACTAGTGTTGCTGCATGGTGGCGATATCAGCGTAGAAAGTGAGGACGGTATGGGAACCTCCTTTACTGTCACGATTCCACTAGGCAGCGCCCATCTGCCTGAAGACAGGATCATGAAGAATGATTATGAAGTGTATACGTCGGGCCTGAGTGAGACCTATGTCAATGAAGCGTTTCACCTGGGCCGTGACAATGGGACCGGTATCAATGGTCATACTCCCGGCGGTGAAGAAAAAGCCCGTGTACTTATTGTGGATGACAATGCCGACATGCGGGATTATCTGCAACGCCTGCTCGAAAAACAATATTGGGTTGATACAGCTGCTAATGGCAGAGAGGCATGTGAAAAGATCATGGCGCATCCGCCAGAACTCGTGGTCAGTGATGTCATGATGCCCGAGATGGATGGTATCCAGCTCCTGAACCATATCAAACACGGACCCGCAACCAGTTCAGTACCAGTTATATTGGTGTCTGCAAGGGCAGGGGAAGAAGCGAAAATTGAAGGGTATGATATTGGTGCAGATGATTATCTGATCAAGCCTTTTTCTGCAAAAGAATTGCTGGCGAGAGTGCGTGCACAGATCAGGGTCTCCCGTTTACATCAACAGGCCATTGACATCCTGCAACATAGTGCAGATGAACTGGAAAAGAAAGTGGAGGAACGTACCGCCGAATTACTGCGTAAGAACTCCGAACTGGAACAGTTTGCCTACATCGCCAGTCATGACCTGCAGGAACCCCTGCGTAAGATCAGGACATTCTCTGAAATGTTACAGAAAGGGTTGCAAAAAGGTATGCCTGTAAATAACTATTTCGAAAAGATCCAGTCCTCTGCTGCACGGATGGCACAGCTGATCAATGATGTGCTGGATTATTCCCGCTTATCACGTACTGACTCACAGTTCATCTCTATAGACCTCAATACCATCCTCCAGCAGGTAAAAACGGATCTCGATCTGCTCATTGAACAGAAGCAGGCCCTTATCAAGAGCAACTGTCTTCCGGCGGTAAAAGGTATTCCTCTGCAGTTAGTGCAATTGTTCACCAACCTGATAGGTAACTCATTGAAGTTCTCTGAAAAGCAACCACTTATCACTATCACAGGAGAGGCCTTGCAGCCATCTGAAAGGCTATCTTATCCCGGATTACAGGACGATATGGATTATGTCAAACTGGAATTCACTGACAATGGTATAGGGTTCGAACAGAAATTCGCAGAAAAGATCTTTACTATTTTCCAACGACTGAATGAAGGAAGACAATATGCCGGTACAGGCATAGGACTGACCCTTTGTAAGAAGATCGTGGAAAATCACCATGGTGCAATAAAGGCTGAAGGAGGACTGAATGAAGGGGCGACATTTACTGTCATGCTACCGGCAGATCACCAGACGTCATAAAAAGGCCGCGATGATTCATCGCGGCTTTTTTATATGACTTGATTCTTTTATTGCGGGAATCCTGTAAAGTAAAAATCAGTATGTTCTACACTTTTCAATTGCCCCAGTTTTCCGTTTCCTCCCTGCGTATCCACAATGAAATCCATCGTAAAGTGGTCATTACGGATGTAATCCAATAGTGGTTTCATGTCAGTGGCAATCAGGGAGGCATTGCCCTGGAAGGCCTGTCCTGTGAACTTAAATACCCCACTGGCGGTCTTGGTGTAAGTGAATGGATAGCGTGCCAGGTAAAGTGAACCATTCTGGATAACATATACATCCACATTCATAACCTGCTGACTAACGTCAAAAGCAAACTCTGTATAATACAGGGTTAACCCATAAGGCCCATTCACTAATGATGTCGCAATATTTGAATAGATGGTGGTAAAGCTGTCAGACCATCCCGCCATCTGCTGTGGAGGCACGATCAGGGAAGAAAAGTCTACTCCCAGCAATCTGTGCATGGGCACTACCGATGTGAGAGCGACTTTTACTTCTATCCGTTGACCATCTATTGTCACATAAAAGACCTGCCGGGCATTATCCCAGAACACTTCATGGAAGCTTTTACCCCCATAGACGATGGGTTGTTGAAGGTAGATGCCATTCAGCGTATAGTAGTAAGGGCTGGACAGCAACTGTACCTGGTTCGCATCATCGATATAAATGAGGGTGAAGGTCTTGGTAAAAGTATTGACACTTACCTGCAGTTTCTTCCCGTCGGAAAACTGCAGATAGAGCCAGGGGTTCTGCAGCATATAGTCTTCCATACTAGAAATCAGGTTCGCATAATTGCCGGCGGCATATGCTTCCGCTTCTGCCTGGGTAGCTTTTACGAGGACCATCTTTGTGCTGAAAGAGATGCCTGTCAGCTTGATAGTATCAGCAGAGACACTGTCTATGGAGTATTCAAAATCAACTGAATAGCCTGTTCCGGTTTGTCCGTTGTACACATTCGGATCCGGGTCAGACAGCAGGTGGAGATAGGAATAAGTATCAAATAACAGGGATGGTCTTTGCACCGCTTTCAGGCGATAGGTGCTTTCTTTAGCAGTACCTGCAGCATCCAGGGACACGTCGCTGTACATAGTAACCCGGTCATTCGTACCGAACCGGAAATAGAAGCTGTAAGCGCCGCCTGCGGAAGGATACACCACTGTTTTCCATCCATAGGTACTGCCTGTGAGCGTGGCCTTATATTCCGCCAGGGCTTTCTCCATCCGCTCTTCCGGTTTCTCTCCCAAAAGCGATGTGGTTTTATCTTTTGTACATCCTGCAAAAAGGATCGCCAGCAGGATGATATATAGTCTGTTGTGAAGCATGTTTCCTGTTTTACAAATGATTAATTGCATCCTGTACCCGGCTCTGGAGATTATAAAAATCAATGTTCCAGCTCTCTTTGAAGTAACGGACGATGATCGCTTCTTTCTGCTGGAATTTGACCTGCGCATCAGCCGGAGCGGAAGCAACAATAGCCTGATATCCGGTTTTGCCTTCCACCAGCATAGTAGCTACCATTTCTACAAAGTCTTCATCCGGCGCACTGCGGGCATATTGTGTAATGAAACCTCTTGCCAGTGCTTCATCCAGGGTGTAGTCATTCCAGCTGCCGGTATAACCGGTGGAAATACGTTTGTACTCCACAGGATACATGATGGTCTGGTGCAGGATGTGTGCAAACTCGTGGTGAATGGTATGGAGCATTTCCCGCACAAAAGGCTTATCGGTGAGACTGAAGTCATTGAGCCAGAACAACACGATCTTACGGCCACCTTCGGCTGTACCGAGGGTAATGGTATTGTTGGAATTGAACTGCGGACTACCCACCAGCACAAACTGTTTCTGGCAATATGTCTTGAAGAAGGTTTCTCCTGCTTCCGCGATATAGGGCGCTGCCCAGGTCTTCAGGATGGTGGACATCACCGGTTCTACTTTCTCCTCCTTTACAGGCACCAGCGTTTTATCCAATGTCAGTTCGTAGCGTTCGAAGCGGTATTTCACTTCTATGTTATATGGTTTGGTAAAGGCCGAATCTATCCAGAAATCGATGGGCCCTTTTTCCCAGGTCTCGCCACCCAGTCCGGGGATGTTCACACTGTTTATTTTATCATCCTTGGAGCAGGCCATAAGACTGCCAAGAAAGATAAAGGTCAGTAACAATTTTATATGCATTTGTTTCATAGTCAATTAGTTTAAGCGGATTAACGGGGATTCAGCTGAATACCAGCCAGTTTCACTTCCTGTGGAAGCTGGAACAGCCGGCGGGGATCAGTCGGTGTCAGTGTTTCAGATTCGCCGGCTACACTGGTATGATTGACAGGAATGTTGTAGCGGAGTATATCAAACCATCGCACGCCTTCCTGGATGAATTCTGCCTGTTTAAAATCCAGCACAGTAGCAATCAGGGCTGACTTGATATCCGAGGTGCCGTAATAGTTGGTCAGCTTCGTATCGGTGATCCTGTAAGCAGTGCTGTAGTTTTCTATGCGCATGCTGGCATAATCGTTCAGGTCCTGTTTGGCGGCCGTTAAGTTACCCAGGTAGATATTGGCTTCCGCTCGGTTGAACAGCGCTTCCTCTGCTGTGAAGAGCGGGAAGATGGTATAAGGAATACCAACGTCTGCATTGGCGCTGGAACGTACGAAGTGTTCGCGGAATTTCAGTACCAGCCAGTTCTCCGTATTGTTACCGGAGTAATACAGGGGTTGTACCCAGGTAGCGCCGGTTACATTCCGGAAGATGAACAGGGAATATACCAGGTCTGTTCTCAGGCCATAGCGGTACGAACCATAGGAGCGTGCCCAGTTGGAAGGGGCTTCGACTAGCAACAGGTTGGCCGTTTCGGTCGCCTTTGTGTAAATGGCTTGCATTTCTGTACCTGTCAGCTGACTGTACACCGTTACCCAGGGGCGCAGGTTGGCTTTGATATTTCCACCGGGAAATACATTGTCCGCATATGTGATCACCTTCTGATAATCCTTTTTATAGAGGTAGAAGCGGGCAGCAAATGCATTAGCTGCAGCTTTGTTAAAATGGTATTTAGGCACCTTGTAGGAGGTATTGTCAATGAGCGGCATACCTTCCAGCAGGTCCTTTTCTATCTGTTCGTAGACGTAGGCAACGGTCTTCCTTTCGTATTTACCATTTACCACCTTTTCAGGGGTCGTTACATAAGGGACACCCGGGTCCTGGCTGGCAGTAGCGGCATCATAGACTTTGGAGAACAACGTCACCAGCATGAAGTGGTTGTATGCCCTTGCCACCAGCGCCTCGCCTTTCTGGGCGTTATAGTCAGCAGGATTGTCTGCCTTACTGATGGCGTCCAGCGCCTGGTTGGCTGCTGCGATTGCCTGATAACAGGCATTCCAGTAGTTGGTGGGCGATCCCTGCTCTCTTTCGGTTACATCCCGAAAGAAGAAGGGGTTCGTGTTGACCTCTTCACTGAGGGTTCCGCCTATGCCTTTATCGGCTGCATTATCAGAAGCGGCTTCGGTAAAGGTGGCATAATCTGCCTGTGGATAGGCGGTGGCCAGCAACTCGGCCACCTTTTCCACGGTATTGAGCTGGGTACGCTGATCAGGGGCCTGTTCCAGGTACTTTTTACATCCCGCAGAGAGGAGTAAGGTGGCAGCAAGTATATAGTAGGTTGTCTTTTTCATCTGTCAGTATTTTGCGTTATAAACCTGCTTTCAGGGAGAATGTGAACTGTCTTGGTATAGGCAGGGCTACACCACCTGAATTGAAGAATTCGGGATCCTGGCCATTCAGACGGTCGTCTGAATAGATCAGCCAAACGTTATTGGCTACCAGGCTGACAGACAGGTTATTAAAGCCTGCATGGCGTATCATTTTCGGCGGCAGATTGTAGGAGAGCGACACCTGCTTCAACCTTACGAAATCCCCATTGGCTACGCGGGCGGTAGAGTAGTTGTAGTTATTGTAAGGGGAGGCGCCATTCAGCTGCGACTGACTCAGCTTGTCCATTACGGAAGGTACATTTGTACGGTTTTCATCACCGGGTAATGTCCAGCGGTTCAGGAAGTCATTCGAACTGGCGTCCAGGTCGGAGTAAATTTGTTTGAAACCGGGATTCAGACGGATCTTGTTACCTGTACTGTAGGTTACCAGGGCCGACAAGGCAAAATTGCTGTAACGTACGGTATTGTACCAACCGCCAGTCAGCGTTGGATCTACAGGACCGTTATACACCAGGTTCTGTATCTTATCACTCTGCAGGTATACATTGCCGCTTTTCGCACCGTCCTGGTTGGTGAACAGCGGAGTACCGTCTTTCGGGTTCAGGCCTTCAAACGGTATGGAATAGAGGCCGCGTACAGGATGTCCCACCGTAGCGCCACCTTCTGCCACCACCAGGTCCCAGATGATAGGAATGTTCTGCAGGTTGGTGATCTTTCCCTTATTATAACCCAGGGTCAGCTGGGTACGTAGTCCCCATTTACTTTTATTGACGATATTATAGCCGATGGTAGCTTCCACCCCGTGCGATTTCATGTCGCCATAGTTGGCGATCTTGATACTTTCCCCGCCAATACCGGAGGTACGGATAGGACCTATCAGGTCGAAGCCTTTGCGCATGTAACCATCTACTGTAATGCTCAGTTTATCCTGGAACAGGCCTGCGTCAATACCAACGTTGGTCTCGTACTGCTTCTCCCAGGTCAGCTCCGAGTTTTCCAGGCTCTGGATATAGATGGATGATTCTATTTCTGATAGGTAAGGTCGGTTGGTGCTGCGGTTCTGTAATACCACGCTGGAGTTCCGGGCATTACCCATACTACCGGTAAGACCGTAGGTTGCGCGGAGCGTCAGCCTGTTAATGTTGTTCTGGCCACGCATAAAGTCTTCCGTATCTACGTTCCAGGAACCGCTCACATTCCAGGTGGGCAGCCAACGCGCTGTACGGGATTCGCCCAGCAGGTTGGAACCGTCATACCGGATGCTCGCATTGAAATTGTATTTCCCTTTATAGGAATAGGCGGCATTGGCGAGGTATGCCAGGTAGCGGTCATAGTTCATCGCCATGCTGTAGTAGTTGAAGTTATTTTCAACATTCTGCTTGATGATATTAGGATCTATGAAAGGCACGCCACCTTTGTCAAACTGGTAGCCGTAACCGTCGAACTGCCTGTTCTGCCGGTTGGCATAACGTAATTCCTGCGCTCCCAGGAGGTTGATCATGTGGATGTCGTTCCAGTTTTTGCTGAACTCTACCGTGTTACGGAAATAATAGCTGACCAGGTAATCATCCTCCGTCGTATAAATACCGCCATAAGGTAGTACTACTACTGGTTCTGCCTCCGGATTATCAGGATTGCGGTAGAGGAAGCGGTTCCTGTCCCGGATGGTGGCATCACCAGCCGCCCGGTAGGCCTGGGGCATATTGGAGTTCTCCTTGATCTTGTGTTCCTGGGAGGACTTCACATACCGGATGTTGCCCAGGAAAGTATATTTCAGGTTCTTGAGGATCTTATATGAGAAGTCGCCCTGTAGTTTGATATCGAGCTGGCTGAGATCGATGTAGTTGTTGTGCAGCTCATTCACGATATTAAAAGGGGCGAAGTTGCGCGTAAAGTATTCCAGCTTGCCTCTTTCATCGTAGGCGGTGAGGGCACGGCTGGTATTAAGTACGTAGCTATATGGATTGATGTCAAAGTCCCGGTCAAACTGCCCCGTTACCGGGTTGCTGTTCCTGTTCAGGCTTCCGGGCACCCGCTGGTCGCGGATGACAGCCTGTGTAATGAAACCAAAAGAGACTTTGTCACTGATGTTGTAATTGGCCCTTACGTTGCCGGTAAAGCGCTTCAGCTTATCTGCTATTGTCCAGCCCTGGTCCTGCAGGAAGCTGGTGGAAACGTACAGCTGTGATTTGTCTGTACCGGATGAAACGCTAAAGGAATGTTCCTGCATAAAGGAATTGCGGAACAGTACATCGAACCAGTTGGTATTGGCCTTTGCATACCTTTCGAGGAACTGGCGTTTGGCTTCCGGCGTATTCTCCAGTCCAAACTTACCAGTAGCAGGGTTATAGGTATCAATGAGGTTGTACATCTTGGTATAGACGCCGCCATTCTCTGCACGGGTGGCATCTGAGTGGTTCAGCCAGCCCTTTAGGGAAAGCTCGTTATAGAAAGCCATTTGATCATCAGATTTCATGATGTCAAACTGGTTGTAAGTCGGCTTCAGATATGACGAGAAGTTGCCGGTATACGAGATGACGGGCTTACCGACTTTCCCCTTTTTGGTTGTGATCACCACAACGCCGTTCATCGCACGGGCGCCATAGAGGGATGTCGCTGCAGCATCTTTCAGGATCTGGAAACTCTCGATATCGTCCGGGTTCAGGCCCGCCACAGAAGAGCCCAGCAGGGTAGCAGGGTTACCGGTAGAGAGCTGCTCGTTAGAGACGTTGATCACATCTTCGAGTACAACACCATCCACCACCCAGAGGGGTTTGTTGTCGCCGGTAATGGAAGTGGCGCCGCGTACACGGATCTTCGGCGCTGCCCCGAAGGTACCGGATACGTTCTGTACGCTGACGCCAGCTACCTGGCCTTCCAGCATACGGCTCGCATCTGTAATACCGTCACGTTTAACGTCGGAGCCTTTGACACTGGCGGCGGCTCCGGTGAAGAGTTTACGGTCAATGGTCTGGTAACCTGTCACAACTACCTCTTTCAGGGCGCTGATATCTTCATCCAGGATCAAACTGATGGGTGTGGCGGCAGAAGCCTTCAGTTCCCTGGATTTATAACCGACCATGGAAAAGGTAAGGGTAGCGCCTCTTTTTACGCGTAACGTATAGGCGCCTGCGGCATCCGTGACAGTGCCGTTGGTAGTACCTTTTTCAATGACATTGATACCGGGAATGGCCTCCGGTCGACCGTTCTTGCCATAGACACGGACAATACCTGTAACGGTTTCCAGGGCAGGCTGTTGCTGCTGAAATAGTCCGTAGGCAGCGGGGGAGACGGCTTTACTGGTCAGGGGTGAAGCATTTGCATGGATCCCGCAGAATGCGCTGCATACAAGCAGGCATAACCACTTTGCTTTTGGGCTGAAAATGTACATACTACAGATTTTGGTTGCTCATTAAAGGAGCTGAAAGAAAAACGATTATACTATGATACTCAGGATTATTTGCTTATTAAGGATAATTCAACGCAATTCTACATACAGTTATCAGTCACAGAACCCTCTACTAACTTACGCAATATTTTCCTTTTCTTTGTGGATCAATCCATCACGTTTTGCAGAGAAGAGAATTACGCGTTATACTGGTATCACTGATTGTCAGCTTTATTTTGACGGGAACCAAATTTGCGGCATGGTACCTGACCAATTCTGTCGCTATTTTATCTGACGCACTGGAATCCATTATTAACGTAGTTGCCGGAGCTTTCGCCTGCTACAGTATCTATCTGACGGGTAAACCAAAGGATGAGAACCATCCTTATGGACATGGAAAAGTTGAGTTCTTTTCCATCGGTTTCGAGGGGGCTATGATTTTTATTGCGGGCGTGCTTATTCTTTTCAAGACAGCACAGTATTTTTTCCATCCAACGTTACTGGACAAACTGGATAAAGGCGTATGGCTGATTGGCGGCACTACGCTGGCCAACCTGCTGTTGGGCTTATTCCTGGTGCGGGAGGCGAAAAAATTATCGTCGCTGACCATCAGGGGCAATGGTCAGCATATTATGACCGATGTGTACAGTAGCCTCGGACTGATAGCCGCCTTGTTACTGATCCACTTTACCGGCTTTCAATGGATTGATCCGCTGGCATCCCTGCTGATGGGCGTATTGATTTTACGGAAAGGATACCAGTTATTGAGAACTTCCATTTCCGGCCTGATGGATGAAACGGATATGCGTGTAGTGGACAGGGTGATAGAGATCCTGAGCGCTCATAGACACGCTAACTGGATTGATATCCATAACATGAGAGTGCAGCAATATGGGAACAACTATCATATCGATTGTCACCTGACCCTGCCTTATTACCTGGAGCTCAGCGATGCGCACGACGAACTGAAAGCGTTGGAACGGATGGTCAATGTGGAGTTTTCCTCCGGAGAAGTCGAATTCTTCATCCATACAGACCCCTGCATCCCGCTCTGCTGTCATTATTGTCAACTGGCGGAATGCCCCGTAAGACAGGACCGTTTCACAGGCCTGATCACATGGAAGAGAGAGAACGTGCTGCCTAACCGGAAACACGGGGAATGATTATTCCTCCCCGTCTTCGGTGCCATGTCCCAGAATGGCGCTGATGGGCTTCACTGCACGATAAATATTACGATTGTATTTATTACCCAGGATGATAATAGTGGAAGTATCTTTAATGATACGGTTGAAGACGGTATTGTTGCCATGCCACCAGCCATTGTGATACACTATTTCGCTGCTGTCTGGATAGACCATTAAACGCCAGCCCAGCCCGTAATTCCGGATACCCGGTTTCTCATGACTATAAGGCATGTAAGCGGCCTTAATCGTTTCGTCGCTGAATAACTGACCACTGTAAAGGGCCTGGTCCCATTTAAGCATATCCCTGGCGGAGCTGTAGATGCCTTTATCGCCTACGACACCATCAAAGTATGTATCCGGCTCTAACTGGCCATTGTATTTGTGGCTGGCCGTCTGATGAGGACGTACGGCGGTAGCGGGGGCATACACAAAAGTATTGGTCATGCCCAGCGGGCCAAAGAAGGTGTGCTGCATAAATTCGGCATACTTCTGTCCGCTTACCTTTTCGATAATGGAACCCAGCAACATGTAGTTCGTATTACAATACTGGAAATGTGTGCCCGGTGCATGCTGTATACGCGGACGGTGTTTTACCATCAGCTGGACCACATCGTCATTGGAAAGGAACTTATCTTTGTCTGGCCAGATGCTGTCGCAAAAGTAGAGGTAGTTCGGCAGGCCACTGCGGTGAGACAGTAACATCTGGAGCGTAATACCTTTATATGGAAATTGCGGGTAATATTTCTGTACGGAGTCAGTCAGGCTGAGCTGCTTCTTTTCCATCAACCAGAGAATGCCCATAGCCGTGAAGGTCTTGGACACTGAGGCCAGCTGGAAAGAGGAGCTGTCGTTCATGGCAGAAGCCCTGTTCCGGTAGTTCTCCAGGCCGTGGTAGCGTTCAAAGATCACTACGCCTTTTTTGGCTACCAGCATGGCACCGTTGAAACCGGCATGCACCATATCCTGGTAAAAAGCGGTCAGTTCTGTCTGCTGTGATTTAGTAACCGGTGAGTTGAGGACAGCGAGCGCTGCTTCGCTCATTTCTTCTGTCCTGGGAGTATCTTTTGTTTTGGTATTACGATAACTATTGGCCGCGTTGCTCTGGCATGCGGTAATGGCATATAAAGCAATCCCTGAGATAGTCAATACAATATAAGCTGCTTTCATTCTGCTAGTTAGTCTCGATTCTGTTTCTGCTTAATTATAAAGGCACTAAAATTAGGCCCTAATGTGCTGTTACGCAAAAAAAATGGTTCCGAATAAGCGATTTTAAAGGTATTTTAAGTTTTAATCCTCTAAAACGGTCAAAAAAGGCCAAATGTGCTATAATTTTTGACGAAATCAAATTTGAAGGACAGACTGTTTGATAATTGCTGAACATCTTTTAGGTTTGTGCCTTCGTTTGGCGATATTACAATTATTAAGCCAATTGTTTATTGCAATTGGTAACACATAAAATATAATCATGGATCAGCAAAAGTTGACAAGTTATCCGAAGGAGAAGATCAATATTTTATTGTTGGAAAATATCAGCGATGCCGCTGTGGCGGAATTTACATCGGCAGGATATGCTAACGTAAAAAGGCTATCGGGCGCATTGGGCGAAGAAGATCTGATCCGTGAAATAAAAGATGTTCATCTGCTGGGGATCCGTTCCAAGACCCAGGTCACCAAAAATGTCCTCGCAGCCGCCCAGAAGTTGCAGGCGATTGGCTGCTTTTGCATCGGCACCAACCAGGTAGATCTGAAAAGTGCCCGTGAAATGGGCGTGGCAGTATTCAACGCACCTTATTCAAATACCCGCTCTGTAGCGGAACTAGTGATCGGCCTGTCCATTATGCTGATACGCCGTATCCCGGATAAGAACTCCGCAGCGCATGAAGGTGTCTGGATGAAAGAGGCGAAAGGTAGTTATGAACTGCGCGGCAAGTCGCTCGGTATCGTCGGCTACGGGAACATCGGCAGCCAGGTAAGCGTATTGGCAGAGGCGATGGGTATGAACGTGTTCTACTACGACGTGGAAACCAAACTGCCGCTGGGTAATGCCGTACAGGTCCGTACCCTGGAAGCACTGTTTGAAATGGCGGATATCATCTCCCTGCACGTGCCATCTACCAAGACCACGGCCAATATGATCAATAAAGAGACGCTGAAATATGCCAAGAAGGGCGCAATCTTCATTAACTACGCCCGCGGCGAAGTGGTGGAACTGAACGACCTGAAAGATGCATTGAGCAGCGGACAGCTGTCAGGTGCGGCCATTGACGTATTCCCGGTGGAGCCGGAAAAGAATGGCGCTGCTTTCTCTACGCCGCTGCAGAAGCTGCCTAACGTGATCCTGACACCGCATATCGGTGGTAGTACGGAAGAAGCACAGCACAATATCGGCCTGGACGTGAGCGCCAAAATGCTGAACTACCTGGAAAAAGGCGCCAGCTTCGGTTCTCATACCATTCCAGCTATCAGTGTACCGGCTGTTGACCATACACACCGTATCCTGCACATTCACCAGAACGTGCCTGGGGTACTGTCAGAGATCAATACGCTGTTATCTCAGAATAAGATCAACATTCTGGGGCAGTACCTGAAAACAAACGATGCCATTGGTTATGTGGTATTGGATGTGGACAGCAAATTGTCTAAGGAAGCATTCTCCTTACTGAAGGAAGTGAACCATACGATCAAGACGAGACTGTTGTACTAATCGGAACCGTCTTAAAAAAATATAAGGGTGTCCCGCTGTTCGGCGAGACACCCTTTCTTTTTGATGCTGTTTAAGGATTCACTTATTCAGCCTTCTGTACTTTTACTCGTTGATGATAGGTACCGCTGGAAATGTCCAGGATGTACATGCCTCTTGGCAGGCTGCTTACGTTCAGGGAATAGGTAGATTGTTTAGACTTTACCACAGCACGCAGTACTGGCCTTCCGGAAAGGTCATAGATCGCAACACTGTGGGAAGTGATCTTAGCCGGCAGGGTATAGTTGAGCTGTGTGCCGAAAGGATTCGGATACACAATTCCTGCGGTTGGCTGTGCTGATTCCACCGGAGCGGATACTGCCAGTGTAGCAGCGGAGGTCACAGGACCCACAATAGTGAAATTGAATTTCTCCCATCCGTCAATGGTAGGACGGTTACAGTTCATCGCCTGCTCTCCGTTTTCAGAAGATACATACATGCTGTTGTTACCTCTCAGTGAAATGGTGCCGTCAGCATTGGTGATCCAGTCGAATGCCTCATAGGTAGCCGCTGTCGCGCGGTTACAGTTCATTGCTTTGGTACCGTTTTCGGAAGAAACGAATTTACCCATGCTGCGCAGATTTACTTTACCGTTGCCGGCGTCCAGTACGGAAAACTGTTCCCAGGTCTGCGGAGCAGTTCTGGTGCAGGTCATGGCCTTAGTGCCGTTCTCACCACTTACATACATGCCGTTGCTACCTTTCAGGGTAATCACCTGGCCGATAGGAATAACTGATGGCGGATTGCTGGCAGAAGTGAAACGGATCCAGTTCAGATTAAAACCGGCAGTGGCCACCTGCACACGCAGTGTCTGTTCACCTGCTGCCAGGTCAACGGAGGTATTCACTGTGGTCCAGGTCTGCCATGCACCGGTAACCGGTACAGTGACATTGCCCAGTACAGCACCGTCTTTTCTCAGTTCGATAGCGCCACCGGCAGTCTGGCTGGCTACCCTGAATTCTACATTGTAAGTGCCCGCAGTCTGGACATTCACTTTGTAATCAAGCCAGTCGCCTGCATCGGTGTAGCCGATGTTTAATCCGCCGCCTGCATCGGTGGTCGCCTCGGTTTGGATACCGCTCATGGTGGTGTAGTTCTCCGCCTGTACCGTACCAGGGATCGGAATGGCAGGAGCAGGGCCTGCATCAACACCGCCCAGCCACAGCAATCCGTCAATGATAAACCTGTTCTGCATCTCACTGGCGAACGTAGAAGACGTAGCCGTGTTGGTAGAATAGTTCATCGCGTCATGACCGAAGTTGGCATACAGCATTTTGTAGTTCTTGTTGGTCCACATGATGGGATAGTAGCCGCTATACCATGACTGGTTAGGATCTGTTCCCAGCGGGAAGCTCACAGGATCTACAGATGTGAGGATCTTAATGTTGCTGTTGTTGCGCAAGTCATTTGACCAGCTATACCATTCGCTGACAGCGGAGGTATAGGTAGTTGGCAGACGCTTTGTGCTGGGATGCGTATTGTCTTCTACACGCAGCGTAGCGCTTGTAGGTCCCCAGGTGTTGGTCTGGAAATTACCGCTACCCAGGAAGGTGTTGTAATACCAGCTCCAGCCGGCAGCATTGTCTGTGTACGCAGAAACGTGGAAGCCCATCCAGCCGCCGCCATTCTGCATGTATTGCTGAAATGCGGAGCGCTGTGCGGGATCGGTAGGCGAATCATCCAGGAAGAGCACTACCTGGTACTGCGACAGGAAACTGGGGTTCAGATTACTCCAGTTTGTGGTGGCTTCGTAAGAGAAATTGTACTGGGCTGCGATAGCCGGAAACCATTGGTTTGCCTCTTTACAGAAGGCAATGTGAGCCGCATCATAGGTACCGTGGTAGAACGCGATGACCTTGAAACGGGGCGTTTGCGCCTGGACGTGGAATGCTGCAGACAGCAGCAACATGACGAATAATGCGAACATGCGCATTACCCGCTTGTAATGGAAATTGCAGGTTGTCATGAGGGACAATTTAATAGTTATTACGAGGGTGGTATAGGTACCTATCAGGTCCAAATTAACTAAAATTAACATATCAGACAAAAAGAAAGGCGCCCCGGAATAACCGGGACGCCTTTGCCTATTGTACTTTACACTTCTACTATCTGATAGCGGTTACTTCACCTTTCACGATATTCACTGCACCACCGAGTACCTTCTTGTAGCTCAGCAACCAAACGTAAGTACCATTTTCAACCAGGGCGCCTTTGTATCGGCCATCCCATCCGTTCTTCTGGTCTTTACTGAGGAAGATCAGTTCACCCCAACGGTTGAAGATACGTAAGTCGTAATCATACATCGGACCTCTCACGACTGGTTTGAAGACATCGTTATGTCCGTCACCATTCGGCGTGAAGCCGGTTGGGAAGTGTGGCTCAGCCTCACATGGTTTGTAGCTTACTACAATCTGGTCAGATACGGATCCGCATTCGTTAGACACTGTTACAGTGTAGGTTCCGGGACCGGTTACCTTGAAGGTAGATCCAGTAGAACCATCCTGCCAGCGGATTGTGTTACCAGCGCCGCCATTTACTTTCAGTGTCAGGTCTTCACCGATACACAGTGTGGTGTCACGACCCAGGAGTATGTCAGGAATACCAGCCACAGTTACATTCACACTATCCATGGTTATTCTTGAACAGAACCTGTCCATAACAGACACTACATATTTACCAGGCATTACTATTTCTCTGATCGGAGTGGTTTCACCATCATTCCAGAGGTAAGAGATCGCATCAGGGTTGCTGGCATCTACTACCACGCGTCCACCGGTACAGAACTCTCTGTCTGGTCCGAGATCAATATTCAGATCAGGTCTTTCAGTTACAGTCACCTTATCGTTCACCACACAACCATCGCGTGTTACGGTGACGTCATAGGTGCCTGCTTTCGTTACAACAATTGAAGTAGTGGTTTCACCAGTGCTCCAGCGTACGCTACCACCGTCTGGTTCAACGGTCAGCAGCAGGGTTTCATTCGGACAAATCTCTGTATCATCAGTCAGCGTGATCACAGGAGGCGTACCTACTGTTACAGTTGCTTCTTCATGAGTAGTACAGCCTTTCAGTGTAACGTCTACACTGTAAGTGCCCGACATGTTCACCACAATGGAAGCGGTGGTTTCACCAGTGCTCCATACATAGGTAGCACCCTGTACGTAAGCGTTGAGTTTCACGGACTGGCCTTCACAGATCGCAGTATCCGGGATGTTCACGACAGGAGGTATATTCACTGTTACATTGATCGCATCTGAAGTAGTACAGATACCATTTGAAACAGTTACGGTATAAGTGCCGGCCGTTGTTACGTCGATGGTCTGGGTAGTTGCACCTGTTGACCAGCGGATACCGTAAGCGGCGTTGGCGATACCAGCATCCAGGGTAATGCTGCTTCCTTGACAGATAGCGACATCAGCACCCAGATCAACCACTGGTTTGGTTACATACTGCAGGTCGTAAGTGATCGGATCAGAAACACAACCTGTTACACCGTCGGTTACGATGAAGGTAGCCTGTGTAGCACCGTTCAGGTCGAACACGTTGCTGGTTTGAGTCAGCGGTGTGCTTACTGCGGTAGCAGGAACTACGCTCACCAGGGTGAATTTAGGCTTGCTCACCTTGTTCTGCAGCATGATGGCAAACTTGGTGTTGTTAGAACAGTTAGCAGGCAGTTGAGGATCCAGTGCCGGTTTAGGACAAGGATTCACAGTGATTGTCTGCACACGCTCGATCGCCGCATTGCCACATGCATCGGAGATGGTCCATCTTCTTGTGATGGTATAACCGGCACACAGGTCAACTGTAAACGGATCCTGTGTCATAGTTGCCTTCTTAGGGAAGGTAGCATCACAGTTGTCACGTGCATACAGGGTAGCAGCAGCAGGGACAGCATCACCACAATTCAGTGTTACGTTTGCCGGAGCAGGATCGATCACTGGTTTGGTAGTATCCGTTACTGTTATTACCTGCTGGATGGTAGCGGTATTGTTACATTGGTCCTTAGCAGTCCAGATGCGGATCAGGCGGTAGTTGCTTGCGCATGCACCAGCGATGGTTTCGCGTGTCTGGGTGTAAGAGATCTTCACAGCGCTGCAATTGTCTGTAGCCTTCAGGTTTGTTGGCGGAGCAGGAACTGCATCACAGCTTACTGTGGTATCGGCAGGAGGTATTACGGTGAATACCGGCCTTGTTGTATCCTGTACAGTGATCACCTGTTGCATAGTGGCAGTGTTACCACAATTGTCGATGGCTGTCCAGGTACGTGTTAATCTATAGTTGCTGGTACATACAGAAGAGAGGAACTCTTTCTTCTCAGATACCTTCACTGCTACGGAAACAGTACAGTTGTCTGTGGCTGTTATAGCGGCTACTGCTGGTACTTTATCGCAATCAACAGTGATAGCCGGAGGCAGTGACATAGAGAATCTAGGCTTGATCGTATCCTGTACAGTGATGGTCTGCGTCAGTACGGCTTTGTTACCGCAAAGGTCAGTTGCTGTCCAGGTACGGATGATCTGGTAGTTGTCAGTACATCTGCTACCGGAGATATTCTTACGTACATCAACCGGTGTTACAGTGATAGTACCAGGCGTACAGTTGTCTGTAGCGGTCAGCGGTTGGCCTGCAGGTACCTTATCACAATCAACCGTGATATTGGCAGGAGCAGGGTTGGTGAACACAGGAGGTGTCATATCCCTTACGGTGATCACCTGTCTGAGTGTATCGCTGGCATTACCGCATGCATCCACAGCAACCCATTTACGGATCAGCTGATAATTGCTTGCACATGCACCTGGCTGATCAACTCTTACTTCGATCGGAACGATATTCAGTATACCGGTACAAGCATCGTTTGCTGTCAGGTTTACTGCCACAGGTACTTTATCACATTCTACAGTGACGTTGGCAGGAGCTGTACTTGTGAATACAGGTGCAGTTCTGTCTACCACTGTGATGGTCTGCTGTGCCTGAGTGGTCAGACCGCAACGGTCAGTTGCTGTCCATGTACGCATGATCGTGAACGTACAAGCGTCAACAGTTACAGTTACATCGTTATGCGTTACGCTCAGTGGCTCGTTGTTATAAGGAGCGTGACTGAATACCGGCGTACCGAATTTGGTAGTGTAGTCAGTACCCTGTACGCAATCCACTGTCAGCGGACCAGGTACGGATATCACAACAGGCGGAACGTTCATCAGGGTCAGCATGACTGCGTTGCTGATGTTGCCTGTACATGCACCTGACATTACCACACGTCTGTACCAGGTATTCTGTGTGATCATTGGAGGAGTAAAGGTTGCATTTGTGCCGTTGGTAGCCACATTTACGAAGCCGGTAGTAGCATTTGTGGTGCTTACCTGCCATTGGTAAGTGAAGGTACCGTTACCACCACTCAGGGTAGCGCCCTGCAGGGTAGCAGGAGTCTGGTTAGCACAAAGCAGCTGATCTGCGGTGATGGTGTTACCCAGGATTGCACCCTGGTTAGTCAGCACCACATCATCAGGAACTGAAGTACATGTTCCGTTAGTGATCGTCCAGCGGAGGGTTACTGTACCACCGGCAGGTACTGTCACTTTCGTAGATGCGCTGTGTATATCAGCGATAGTAGCCGTACCACTTACAATGGTCCATGTACCGGTAGCGGTAGCAGGAGAAGGCATATTAGCCGACATTGTAAAGTTTGGATCGTCACAATGAGTCTGATCTGCACCTGCAGCCGCGTTAGACGGCATCTGGTGGTTGGTCAGTATCACATTGTCCGTTGTGGTACAAGTACCGTTTTTGATAGTCCAGGTAGCTGTTACAGTTACACCCGCAGGTACTGTAATGACAGCATTCGGATTGTTCCAGTCGGTAGCAGCGATGCTTGCAGTTGTACCTGCAGGCAGGCTCCATGTACCGGTACCAACAGAAGGAGTGTTGGCAGCCATTACGAAACGGTCGTTATCACAATGTGTCATGTCACCACCAGCGTTAGCAGCAGTTGGCTGTGCGTAGTTGGTCAGCACAACATCATCGGAAGTTACACAGGTACCATTTCTGATAGTCCAGGTAGCTATTACCGTTACACCGGCAGGTACATTGATCGCAGCATTTGGATTAGTACTGTCGGATACAGCGAATGAAGCAGTAGTTCCGGCAGACAGGCTCCATTTACCCACACCTACAGATGGTGCGTTAGCAGCCATTCTGAAGGCTGGCGTGTTACATTGTTCCTGGTCAGGACCAGCAGCAGCAGCCGTTGGTTGCTGATAGTTGGTCAGTGTTACGTTATCGGTGGTTGTACATACTCCGTTGCGGATAGTCCATGTAGCTACTACGGTTACACCGGCAGGTACATTTATTACAGCATTCGGGTTAGTACTGTCTGCAACCGCGAAGGAAGCAGTAGAACCAGCAGGCAGGCTCCATTTACCTACACCTACAGATGGCGTGTTGGCAGCCATGGTGAAAGTAGGAGTGTTACACTGTGCCTGGTCAGGACCGGCAGCAGCAGGAGCTGGTGCAACGTAGTTGGTCAGTTTTACAGTATCAGCAGTGCTACATACGCCGTTGGTAATCGTCCAGATAGCCTGAGCTGATTGACCCGCAGGTACGTTGATCACCGCATTTCTGTTAGTGCTGTCAGCCACAGCGAAGGAAGCTGTAGATCCAGGTACCAGGCTCCATTTACCCACGCCTGCAGATGGTGCAGCAGCAGCCATCGTGAAGGTTGGTGTGGCACATTTTTCCTGGTCAGGACCAGCAGCAGCAGGAGCTGGTGCTACATAGTTGGTCAGTACTACATCGTCAGTAGCCACACATGTACCATTTGTGATAGTCCAGCGGAGTGTTACCGTAGTACCGCCATTTATGGTGATGGTAGCGCTTGGGTTGTTTATACCAGCCGCAGGGAAAGTGAATCCTGCAGGAGTAGAAGAAACAACGCTCCATGCACCTGTTCCTACAGTTGGCGCGTTAGCAGCCAGCGTGAAGGAAGGAGTATTACATTTTGCCTGATCCGGGCCGGCAGCCGGCGTTGTTGGCAGCGCATTGTTAGTCAGCACAACATCATCGGTAGAAGTACATATACCGTTAGTGGTAGTCCAACGCAGTGTTACCGTAGTACCGGCAGGTACTGTGATGGTCGCAGTCGGGTTGTTTACACTAGCAGCAGGGAATGTAAATCCGGCAGGAGAAGAAGAAACTACGCTCCATGCACCTGTTCCAACAGTTGGTGCGTTAGCAGCCAGTGTGAAGGAAGGCGTATTACATTTTATCTGATCAGCACCAGCAGCAGCAGTTGTTGGCGGCGCATCATTTTTCAGTACTACATCGTCAGAGAGAGAGCAGGTACCGTTAGTGATAGTCCAGCGCAATGTTACTGTTGCACCAACAGGTACAGTGATGGCAGCAGTTGGGTTATTCACGCTCGCCGCAGGGAAAGTAAATCCGGCAGGAGTAGAAGACACCACGCTCCATGCACCTGTTCCTACAGTTGGCACATTAGCAGCCAGTGTGAAGACAGGAGTGTTACATTTTGTCTGATCAACACCAGCGTTCGGAGTGGTTGGCGTCGCATCATTCTTCAGTATTACCGCATCGGAAACGCTACAAGTACCATTTACCACTGTCCATGTAGCAGTTACAGTTACACCGGCAGGAACATTAATTACTGCGGTTGGGCTGTTCTGCTGACCAGCAGTGATGGTAGCAGTAGAACCAGCAGGCAGTGTCCAGGTACCTGTCTGACCAGCAGCAGGCACATTGGCCGCCATGGTGAAGGCAGGTGTGTTACACTTGGTCTGGTCTGCACCAGCATTAGCAGTTGGCAGTGCGTCGTTCTGCAGGATCACCTGGTCAGAAACGCTACAAGTACCATTTACTACTGTCCATGTAGCTGTTACGTTTACACCGGCAGGAACATTGATTACAGCGGTTGGGCTGTTCTGCTGACCAGCGGTGATAGTAGCAGTAGTACCAGCAGGGAGTGTCCATGTACCAGTACCTACGGCAGGTGTATTAGCCGACATGGTAAAGGCAGTAGTGTTACACTTAGTCTGGTCTGCACCTGCGTTAGCAGTTGGAAGTGCATCGTTAGTTAATATCACTGCATCAGAAGTGGTACAAACACCGTTTGTGATCGTCCATGTAGCTGTTACGGTTACACCGGCAGGTACATTTATTACCGCATTCGGGTTAGTACTGTCTGCAACCGCGAAAGAAGCAGTAGAACCAGCAGGCAGGCTCCATTTACCTACACCTACAGATGGCGTGTTGGCAGCCATAGTGAAGGTGGTAGTGTTACACTGTGCCTGGTCAGGACCGGCAGCAGCAGGAGCTGGCGCAACATAGTTGGTCAGTTTTACAGTGTCGGCAGTGCTACATACGCCGTTGGTAATCGTCCAGATAGCCTGAGCTGATTGACCCGCAGGTACGTTGATCACTGCATTTCTGTTAGTACTGTCAGCCACAGCGAAGGAAGCTGTAGATCCAGGTACCAGGCTCCATTTACCCACGCCTACAGATGGTGCAGCAGCAGCCATGGTGAAGGCAGGTGTGTTACAGTTTTCCTGGTCAGGACCAGCAGCAGCAGGAGCTGGCGCCACGTAGTTAGTCAGTATTACATCATCAGAAGTTACGCATGAACCATTTGTGATAGTCCATGTAGCAGTTACAGTCACACCCGCAGGTACGTTGATCACTGCATTCGGATTAGTACTGTCAGCCACAGCGAAGGAAGCAGTGGTGCCTGCAGTCAGGCTCCATTTACCTACGCCTACAGATGGTACGTTGGCCGCCATAGTGAAGGCTGGCGTATTACATTTTTCCTGGTCAGGACCCGCAACAGCAGGTGATGGCATTTCATCATTTGTCAGCAGCACGGTGTCAACAGAAGGACAGGTACCATTGGTGATGGTCCAGATAGCTGTTACAGTAGCACCTGTTGGTACATTGATCACAGCATTTGGTTTGTTTTCATCACCCGGAGTGATAGTACCAGGAGATCCTGCAGCCAGTGTCCAGGTACCGGTAGCACCAGGAACATCAGGAGCGTTTGCTGTCATAATGAATGTAGGAATGTTACAATCACGCTGATCAGGGCCTGCATTAGCAGGAGATGGTGTCAGGAAGTTGGTCAGTGTAACTTCATCGAAGTTCTCACACAGACCGTTTTTCATAGTCCAGCGGAGGACAGCAGTAGCACCGTTTGCAACAGTGATATGCGCCGCAGCCAGGTTCTCTTCACCGGCCTTGATTGTAGCTGCACCGCTGATTACGGTCCAGGTACCTACAGCTCCAGGCACAGTTGGTGTATTTGCAGCCGTTACGAAGTCACTACCAGCACATTTAGACTGGTCAGGACCTGCATCAGCTACATCAGGTTCTGCGAAGTTGGTCAGCACCACATCATCGCTAGTAGTACATACCCCATTGGTGATAGTCCATCTCAGTGTCAGGACAGTACCCGCAGGGATGCTGAGACTTGCAGCAGGGTTATTCACCTGAGCTGCAGGGAAAGTAAAGCTGGCAGGGGATACTACAGTCCATGTGCCGGTTGCACCAGCTACAGACGGAGCATTGGCCGCCAGGGTAAAGGTCGATGTATTGTTACATTCCTGTTGGTCAGGACCTGCATTAGCGGCAGCCGGAGCAGCATCGTTAGTCAATATCACATCGTCGCTTAACGTACAGGTACCGTTGGTGATCGTCCAGCGCAATGTTACCGTTGTACCGGCAGGTACATTGATAGTTGCGGTTGGGTTGCTCACACTGGCAGCAGGGAAAGTAAATCCGGCAGGAGTGGAAGATACCACGCTCCATGCACCTGTTCCAACAGTTGGCGCGTTAGCAGCCAGTGTGAAGGAAGGTGTATTACATTTTTCCTGGTCAGGACCAGCAGCCGGAGTAGTTGGCTGCGCGTTGTTGATCAGGATAACATCATCTGTAGAAGTACAGCTTCCGTTGGTGATCGTCCAGCGCAGGGTCACAGTAGTACCGGCAGGTACGGTGATGGTAGCAGTAGGGTTGCTTACGCTCGCAGCAGGGAAAGTAAATCCTGCAGGAGTAGAAGATACCACGCTCCATGCACCTGTTCCAACAGTTGGTGCGTTAGCAGCCAGCGTGAAGGAAGGATTATTACAGTTTTCCTGGTCAACACCAGCAGCAGCCGTTGTTGGCGGAGCATCATTTGTCAGTACCACATCGTCTGTGAGAGAGCAGGTACCGTTAGTGATAGTCCAACGCAGCGTTACTGTTGAACCAACAGGAACAGTGATAGCAGCAGTAGGGTTGTTCACGCTCGCCGCAGGGAAAGTAAATCCTGCAGGAGTAGAAGATACTACGCTCCATGCGCCCGTTCCTACAGTTGGTGCATTAGCAGCCAGTGTGAAGGAAGTGTTGTTACATTTTGTCTGATCAGCGCCAGCATTCGGAGTTGTTGGCGGCGCATCGTTTGTCAGTGTTACAGTAGAAGAAACGCTACAAGTACCATTTACCACCGTCCATGTAGCTACTACAGAAGTACCAACAGGTACATTGATCACAGCAGCTGGGCTGTTAGCCTGACCAGCGGTGATGGTAGCAGTAGAACCGGCAGGCAGTGTCCATGTACCGGTCTGACCGGCAGCAGGCGTGTTAGCCGCCATGGTGAAGGTAGTCGTGTTACACTTAGCCTGGTCAGGACCAGCAGTAGCGGTTGGCAGTGCGTCGTTCTTCAGCACTACAGCAGAAGAAACGGAGCAGGTACCATTTACGACAGTCCATGTAGCAGTTACAGTTACACCAGCAGGAACGTTAATTACTGCGGTTGGGCTGTTCTGCTGACCAGCAGTGATTGTAGCAGTGGAACCACCAGGTAATGTCCAGGTACCAGTCTGGCCAGCAGCAGGTGTATTAGCTGCCATTGTGAAGGCAGTGGTATTACACTTGGTCTGGTTAGGACCAGCTGTAGCTGTTGGTAGTGCATTATTAGTTAATGTTACCTGAGATGAAGTGGTACAAACACCATTGGTGATGGTCCAGGTAGCCACGACGGAAGTACCGGCAGGAACATTGATTACTGCGGTAGGGCTGTTAGCCTGACCGGCAGTGATAGTAGCGGTAGAACCAGCAGGCAGTGTCCAGGTACCGGTACCTACGGAAGCAGCATTAGCCGCCATCGTGAAGGCTGTGGTGTTACACTTGGTCTGGTTAGGGCCTGCATTGGCTGCAGTTGGCGCTACATAGTTGGTGAGTATTACATCATCAGTAGATGTACAGCTACCGTTAGTGATGGTCCAACGCAATGTTACCGTAGTACCAGCAGGTACGGTGATAGCCGCTGTTGGGTTGTTTACACTAGCAGCAGGGAAAGTGAAACCAGCAGGAGAAGAAGAAACTACGCTCCATGCACCTGTTCCTACTGTTGGCGCATTAGCGGCCAGCGTGAAGGCAGGTGTGTTACACTGAGACTGGTCAGGACCAGCAGCAGCTGTAGTAGGAGGAGCATCATTTGTTAATACAACATCGTCAGTCAATACGCAGGTACCGTTAGTGATCGTCCAGCGGAGTGTCACAGTAGTACCGGCAGGTACGGTGATGGTAGCAGTTGGGTTGCTTACGCTCGCCGCAGGGAAAGTAAATCCTGCAGGAGAAGAAGAAACAACGCTCCATGCACCTGTTCCAACAGTTGGCGCGTTAGCAGCCAGTGTGAAGGAAGGTGTATTACATTTTTCCTGGTCAGGACCAGCAGCCGGAGTAGTTGGCTGCGCGTTGTTGATCAGGATAACATCATCTGTAGAAGTACAGCTTCCGTTGGTGATCGTCCAGCGCAGGGTCACAGTAGTACCGGCAGGTACGGTGATGGTAGCAGTTGGGTTGCTTACGCTCGCAGCAGGGAAAGTAAATCCTGCAGGAGTAGAAGATACCACGCTCCATGCACCGGTTCCAACAGTTGGTGCGTTAGCAGCCAGCGTGAAGGAAGGATTATTACAGTTTTCCTGGTCAACACCAGCAGCAGCCGTTGTTGGCGGAGCATCATTTGTCAGTACCACATCGTCTGTGAGAGAGCAGGTACCATTAGTGATAGTCCAACGCAGCGTTACTGTTGAACCAACAGGAACAGTGATAGCAGCAGTAGGGTTGTTCACGCTCGCCGCAGGGAAAGTAAATCCTGCAGGAGTAGAAGATACTACGCTCCATGCGCCCGTTCCTACAGTTGGTGCATTAGCAGCCAGTGTGAAGGAAGTGTTGTTACATTTTGTCTGATCAGCGCCAGCATTCGGAGTTGTTGGCGGCGCATCGTTTGTCAGTGTTACAGTAGAAGAAACGCTACAAGTACCATTTACCACCGTCCATGTAGCTACTACAGAAGTACCAACAGGTACATTGATCACAGCAGCTGGGCTGTTAGCCTGACCAGCGGTGATGGTAGCAGTAGAACCGGCAGGCAGTGTCCATGTACCGGTCTGACCGGCAGCAGGCGTGTTAGCCGCCATGGTGAAGGTAGTCGTGTTACACTTAGCCTGGTCAGGACCAGCAGTAGCGGTTGGCAGTGCGTCGTTCTTCAGCACTACAGCAGAAGAAACGGAGCAGGTACCATTTACGACAGTCCATGTAGCAGTTACAGTTACACCAGCAGGAACGTTAATTACTGCGGTTGGGCTGTTCTGCTGACCAGCAGTGATTGTAGCAGTGGAACCACCAGGTAATGTCCAGGTACCAGTCTGGCCAGCAGCAGGTGTATTAGCTGCCATTGTGAAGGCAGTGGTATTACACTTGGTCTGGTTAGGACCAGCTGTAGCTGTTGGTAGTGCATTATTAGTTAATGTTACCTGAGATGAAGTGGTACAAACACCATTGGTGATGGTCCAGGTAGCCACGACGGAAGTACCGGCAGGAACATTGATTACTGCGGTAGGGCTGTTAGCCTGACCGGCAGTGATAGTAGCGGTAGAACCAGCAGGCAGTGTCCAGGTACCGGTACCTACGGAAGCAGCATTAGCCGCCATCGTGAAGGCTGTGGTGTTACACTTGGTCTGGTTAGGGCCTGCATTGGCTGCAGTTGGCGCTACATAGTTGGTGAGTATTACATCATCAGTAGATGTACAGCTACCGTTAGTGATGGTCCAACGCAATGTTACCGTAGTACCAGCAGGTACGGTGATAGCCGCTGTTGGGTTGTTTACACTAGCAGCTGGGAAAGTGAATCCAGCAGGAGAAGAAGAAACTACGCTCCATGCACCTGTTCCTACTGTTGGCGCATTAGCGGCCAGTGTGAAGGCAGGTGTGTTACACTGAGACTGGTCAGGACCAGCAGCAGCTGTAGTAGGAGGAGCATCATTTGTTAATACAACATCGTCAGTCAATACGCAGGTACCGTTAGTGATCGTCCAGCGGAGTGTCACAGTAGTACCGGCAGGTACGGTGATGGTAGCAGTTGGGTTGCTTACGCTCGCCGCAGGGAAAGTAAATCCTGCAGGAGAAGAAGAAACAACGCTCCATGCACCAGTTCCCACAGTTGGCGCGTTAGCAGCCAGTGTGAAGGATGGAGTATTACACTTGGTCTGATCAGCACCAGCGTTCGGCGTCGTTGGCAGTGCATTGTTTGTCAGTACCACATCGTCAGTAGAAGTACATGTACCGTTAGTAGTAGTCCAACGCAGTGTTACCGTAGTACCGGCAGGTACAGTGATGGTAGCAGTTGGGTTGTTTACACTAGCAGCAGGGAATGTAAATCCGGCAGGAGCAGAAGAAACTACGCTCCATGCACCTGTGCCTACAGTTGGCGCGTTAGCAGCCAGTGTGAAGGAAGGTGTATTACATTTAGTCTGATCAGCACCAGCAGCAGCAGTTGTTGGTGGCGCATCATTTGTCAGTACCACATCGTCTGTGAGAGAGCAGGTACCGTTAGTGATGGTCCAACGCAATGTTACTGTTGTACCAGCAGGTACAGTGATGGCAGCAGTTGGGTTGTTCACGCTCGCCGCAGGGAAAGTGAATCCTGCAGGAGTAGAAGACACCACGCTCCATGCACCTGTTCCTACAGTTGGTGCGTTAGCAGCCAGTGTGAAGGCAGATGTGTTACATTTCGTCTGGTCTGCACCAGCGTTTGGCGTGGTTGGCGGAGCATCGTTCTTCAGTGTCACGACGTCAGAAACGCTACAAGTACCATTAACCACTGTCCATGTAGCTACTACAGAAGTACCAACTGGTACATTGATTACTGCGGTTGGGCTGTTCGCCTGACCGGCAGTGATAGTAGCAGTAGAACCACCAGGCAGTGTCCATGTACCGGTCTGACCGGCAGCAGGCGTGTTAGCCGCCATGGTGAAGGTAGTCGTGTTACACTTAGTCTGGTCAGGACCAGCAGTAGCAGTTGGCAGTGCATCGTTCTTCAGCACTACAGCATCAGAAACGGAGCAGGTACCATTTACGACAGTCCATGTAGCTGTTACGGTTACACCGGCAGGTACATTAATTACTGCGGCTGGGTTGTTCGCCTGACCAGCAGTAATAGTAGCTGTTGACCCACCAGGCAGTGTCCAGGTACCGGTACCTACAGCCGGCGTATTGGCTGCCATGGTGAAGGCAGTAGTGTTACACTTAGTCTGGTCAGGACCAGCAGCAGCTATTGGCAGTGCATTATTAGTTAACGTTACCTGAGATGAGGTAGTACAAACACCATTGGTGATGGTCCAGGTAGCTACCACAGTTACACCGGCAGGCACATTAATTACTGCGGCAGGGTTGTTCGCCTGACCGGCAGTGATAGTAGCGGTAGTACCACCAGGCAGCGTCCATGTACCGGTACCTACAGAAGCAGCATTAGCCGCCATTGTGAAGGCGGTAGTATTACACTTGGTCTGGTTAGGACCTGCATTGGCAGCAGTTGGCGCTACATAGTTGGTCAGAATAACATCATCAGTAGAAGTACAAGTACCGTTAGTGATGGTCCAACGCAGTGTTACGGTTGTACCGGCAGGTACAGTGATAGCAGCGGTTGGGTTGTTTACACTGGCCGCAGGGAAAGTGAAGCCAGCAGGAGTAGAAGAAACTACGCTCCATGCACCGGTTCCAACAGTTGGCGCGTTAGCAGCCAGCGTGAAGGCAGGTGTGTTACACTGAGACTGGTCAGGACCAGCAGCAGCTGTAGTTGGCGCAGCATCATTCTTTAATACAACATCGTCAGTTAATACGCAGGTACCGTTAGTGATGGTCCAGCGGAGCGTCACAGTAGTACCGGCAGGTACGGTGATGGTAGCAGTAGGGTTGCTTACGCTCGCCGCAGGGAAAGTAAATCCTGCAGGAGCAGAAGAAACAACGCTCCATGCACCAGTTCCCACAGTCGGCGCGTTAGCAGCCAGCGTGAAGGAAGGTGTATTACATTTAGTCTGATCTGCACCAGCGTTCGGCGTTGTTGGCAGCGCGCTGTTAGTCAGAATAACATCATCAGTAGAAGTACAAGTGCCGTTTGTGGTAGTCCAACGGAGTGTTACCGTAGTACCGGCAGGCACAGTGATGGTAGCGGTTGGGTTGCTTACGCTCGCAGCAGGGAAAGTAAATCCTGCAGGAGCAGAAGAAACAACGCTCCATGCACCTGTTCCAACAGTTGGCGCGTTAGCAGCCAGTGTGAAGGAAGGTGTATTACATTTAGCCTGATCAGCACCAGCAGCAGCAGTTGTTGGCGGCGCATCATTTGTCAGTACCACATCGTCTGTTAAAACACAGGTACCGTTAGTGATGGTCCAACGCAGTGTTACTGTTGTACCAGCTGGTACAGTGATGGCAGCAGTCGGGTTGTTCACGCTCGCCGCAGGGAAAGTGAATCCTGCAGGAGTAGAAGACACCACGCTCCATGCACCTGTTCCTACAGTTGGTGCGTTAGCAGCCAGTGTGAAGGCAGATGTATTACATTTAGTCTGGTCTGCACCAGCGTTCGGCGTAGTTGGCGGTGCATCGTTCTTCAGAGTTACGGTAGAAGAAACGCTACAAGTACCATTTACCACTGTCCATGTAGCTACTACGGAAATACCGGCAGGTACATTAATTACTGCGGTCGGGCTGTTCGCCTGACCAGCAGTGATGGTGGCAGTAGTACCACCAGGCAGTGTCCATGTACCGGTCTGACCGGCAGCAGGCGTGTTAGCCGCCATGGTGAAGGTAGTCGTGTTACACTTAGTCTGGTTAGGACCAGCGTTCGCCGTTGGCAGTGCATCGTTTTTCAGCACTACGGCATCTGAAACGGAGCAGGAACCATTTACCACAGTCCATGTAGCTGTTACGGTTACACCGGCAGGTACATTAATTACTGCGGCTGGGTTATTCGCCTGACCAGCAGTGATAGTAGCTGTTGACCCACCAGGCAGTGTCCATGTACCGGTACCTACAGCCGGCGTATTGGCTGCCATGGTGAAGGCAGTAGTGTTACACTTAGTCTGGTCAGGACCAGCAGCAGCTGTTGGCAGTGCGTCGTTTTTCAGTATTACCTGATCGGAAGTTGTACAAGCACCATTGGTGATGGTCCATGTAGCAGTTACCGTTACACCGGCAGGCACATTGATTACTGCGGTTGGGCTATTCGCCTGACCTGCAGTGATAGTGGCAGTAGTACCACCAGGCAGTGTCCAGGTACCAGTACCTACCGAAGCAGCATTAGCTGCCATGGTGAAGGCCGTGGTGTTACACTTGGTCTGGTCAGGACCTGCATTGGCAGCATTAGGTGCCTGGTATACGGTTACAGTAGCGCTCGCACAGGTTGTGTTAGAACATGATCCCGTAGTTTCCGCGCGTACATAATAAGTAGTGGTAGCACTCACCGCTACAGTAATGGTTGTACCGGTACCGATTGGGGCACCTACACCACAACCTCCGGCATACCATACCCATGTTCCGTTTGGTGTACCGTCAGCTTTCTGTCCCAGGCTTCCACCCACAACAGTCAGCGTGCTTGTACCGGAAGTACAGATATTAGGTGAACCTACTGTTATTCCCGTAGGAGCTACAGGAGGCGTTTCTACGCTCACAGAGAATGGAACGGTAGAATCACAACCTGCATTCAGGCTATTTTTGTAGCTCAGGTTGAAGTTATATACGCCAGCGGCAGTACCCACAGGATAGTTCACTACTATTGGCCATATAGTGATTGGCTGGTTGGTAACAGCAGTAAATCCTGGAAGGGCAGGAGTACCGGCAGCAATACTGTAAGTGTCGGGGTTACCTGTTGTAGACACGGTATCAATTGAGAAAGTACCGGATGAGTTACAGGTAACTACGGCAGGCTTAAGTACGACTGACGGACGAGCCGTTTTATGCAGTACAACAGTATCTATACTTGGCGTACAATTCGCAGCATTCGTGATAGACCATGTCAGCACGATATCCTGGGGATTTGCCAGAGAGGTTACAGTTGTATTATATGCATGAATGTTTGCGATGGTGGCACTACCGGAGATGAGTTTCCATGTACCGGTTTCCGCATACGGGCCGGTCAATGTTCCATCCGGTTTGCTGGCATTCATCGTAAAGACGTTGCTGGCACACATTGTAGTATCGCGACCTGCATCACTGAAGGTTGGATCATACAGCAGTGTTACTTCAACAAAATCGCTGCTTGAGCAGGAAGTGTTGGCTGTAGCCTTCACAGTCCACTTGAACCTTACTGTGATACCACCTTTTTTCAGTGTCACCCTTGTTTTCGCAAGGTTCGGGAACTGAATGGTCGCATAATCTTTGAAGTTAGCAGCAGTAAGCGCCGGATCAGCACCAGGTCCCCACAGGGTATCTATCGTCCATACACCGCTTTCGCCGGCATTCAGCGTTGCAGCCATGGTAAAGAGACCGGAAGGGTTCGTGCTGGCGCAGGCCAGTTGATCTGGTCCGGCATTAGCAACCGGCACAGGTGTTACATTAACAATGAATGGAGCAGATTGTACCTGGCAGACATTACCTGGGTCTTTTACAATTACAGTAAAGACGCCTTGTGCAGGTGTGTTGATCTGTACCTGTGTCAGCTCGGTCATACCATCGTACTGAGGCAGCGGTGTAAGTACACCTCCCGCATCAGGACCCTGGTACCAGTTAATTACCTGTCCGGCCAGTGCGTCATTGATACGGATATCAACAGAAGAACCGGCACAGATATTCTGTGAAGTGGAAATTACGTCTACAACAGGTTTATCAATAGAACTGATAAACGCTTTGTTTGAGTCCACACACGTATGTCCGTCCGCATAATCCACATAACCATACACCATAATAGTGGTGTCACCGGTTACCTGGATGGTACGGGTAGCGCCTACATATCCTGGCAAGTCTCTCCAGGTGAACCTGTCGAAACCTCCGGATGCCTGTAATTCAACAAATGCTCCCGCGCAGACCTGGCTCTTCGTGAGGTACAGCGTCGGCATCGGTAGTATCGTCAACCGGACGTATTCCGAGGGCGAGGCACACGTGACGGCGTCACTTCCCGCTTCGTAAATTCGGACACGGAAACGGTAAGACGTAGGAACGGTCCTGGTACCTTTCAGCTGACCCGGACCGATTACGAGATCTTTGGCAGTATTAGTACCAAAAGGTACGTTGACCCATGTGAGACCTTCGTCATCACTCATCTCCCACTGGTAGTTCGGATTTACGAAGTAGTTGGCGGGAGTATAATTGGAAGTAAGTGTGATCGGAGCGCCTTCGCAGACAACCTCCGCCAGGTTATCAGTTTTACCTTTAATGGAAGCTGTGATAGTCGGGCTACAATATGCAAATTCGATATCGTCAATCGCGATATCGTTACCACAACCACCAGGCTTGTTATTAATGATAAGTACTTTAACTGAGTCGATGCTGGGAGGAACGGTAAATGATCCTCCGTATTTCTGCCAGGACGACTGAGGAACACTCAGGTCCATTGACACGTTATAAGTAGGAAAGTTGGCCAGAATCTGGCTTGGGTTGGCGGCATTCACCACCTGGAAGGTTACCCCGGCATATTGATAACCGGATACGCAACCACTTTCAAAAACGCCGATGGGGTTGATATTTATCAACCACGCACTAAAATTATAAACCGAACCTTTACAAAGGCCGGTAACGGTTTTTTGATAAAATTTGCTTGGCTGGTAAGCGGAGTTGGCCACCAACATACCGCCCCGGGTATTACCGGTGTGGTCCGTGTTGTTGACCCAGTCGCCTTTGAGCTGTGTGTTATTGGATATTGAATAATAGTTATCCGCCAGGTCTCCGGTACCCTGATAGGCGTAGGTCACCACGCCATTAACTGGGTAGGGTTGACGAACAATACCAGAGCCGGGCATTGTTCCGAAGTTCTCGAAAAAGCCCGGTTTGTCATTCGCTTCGTTGGAACCGCATGTACTAATAGTACAATCCATTGCAACGATCTTCTTGACCTGAGTGGAGGTTTTGGCGACCCCGTTATCCGTGTAAGGAAGGGTGATCGTAAGGGTATAGGTACCCGGTACGAGAAACTGCAAGGTCAGCGACTTGGTCTTTGTCAGTTTATCCGACTTCAAGACTGCAGACGAATTCCCTGTATAAAGAACTTCATAGTCAGCTGCACTACCTGTCGGGCCGGCTATGGCCCACGAGGCTTGCTGCGTTACCTTATATCTATTAGAGGTAACGACCATTGCGTTGACGCTGAGATACTTGGTCTGCCCCGCCGTACTACTGGCGGTTGAGATACAGACCGTATCCGGTGTGTTAACATATATGGTCTGCGCCTGCACTATTCCGATAGCGCAGCACATCATCATATATAATAGGATTAGAATCTTTTTCATCAGTAGGTGTTTTGTGAAAAGAGTATCAGAAATGAGGTGATCAGACGTCACGCCAACTGACAGATTTACAATGTCTTACCGATCGATAGGATTTCCAATCCTGCACCGGAATGGCTTTTTGAGAAGTGTAAAGTGTTTCCATAGGCTTGATCATTTTTTTTACTTGATATGGCTAAGAAATGAGACTATTTTAAAATTAAAATTAGAACTAATATAGGAAATATAAAAAATGTGTATATATTCTAAAGCGATAATTGGAAGAATAATTGGAAATAAGAGGGTGGGGGGAATTTGATATTCAGTATCTTAACAGGGTGAAAAAAAAGTTTAATCAATCGTATAAAAGTTATCCACACCCTTAGGACGTTAATAATTATTTTATATCGGCCGTTTGTTGTTTAAAATAATTACCTACCTTTGCAGACCAAATTTGATGTAAGATGCCCAAAGTAAAGACTCATTCCCGGGCGAAAAAAACCTTTAAGGTGACCGGGAGCGGACAGATTAAGCGGTATAATGCCTTCAAAAGTCACCTGTTGACCAAGAAGTCTACCAAAAGAAAACGCCACCTGAGAGGTAGCAGCCTTGTTAGTTCAGCTAACCTGGACCTGGTAAAAAGAATGCTTGCTCTCAGATAATGAGATGTGGTGTTGTAATTAATTATTAACCTGATCAAAAAGCACTATAATGCCTCGTTCAGTAAATGCAGTTGCTTCCCGGGCCCGCAGGAAGAAAATATTAAAGCAGGCCAAAGGCTTCTACGGTAAAAGGAAAAATGTATATACCGTAGCCAAGAACGTATTGGAGAAAGGTCTTACATATAGCTATGTAGGCCGTAAACTCAAGAAAAGAAACTACCGTCAGCTGTGGATCGCTCGTATCAACGCTGCTGCAAGAGCAGAAGGTATGACTTACTCTGAGTTTATCCATAAATTGTCTGAGAAGAATATCGACCTGAACAGGAAGGTATTGGCTGATCTGGCAATGAATGAACCAGCAACTTTCAAGAGCCTGATCGCTTCCGTTAAATAAGCGATCAAGATTGTAAGATAAATACTTTGTAGCCGGTGTTGAGTGCAATGCCGGCTATCTTGTTTTTAGGAATCACCCCAGGCTACAAACAAATGATCCCGGGGTTATCACCCCAGGCTACAAACAAATGGACTCCTACGGAGTCCTATTGACGCGAGTGATTTAGTCATGATGATTGCATGATATTCTAGTCCTATAGTACGTATTGAAGCGCTTATAGCTTTCGTAAAATAATTCTATCGCGACTGGAAGATGAATATTCAAATGTCAGGGGCTTCCGTGAGATGGGGGCATAACGATTATAAGATAAATACTTTGTAGCCGGTGTTGAATATAATGCCGGCAATTTTATTTTTAGGAAAGATCCCTACAAATGCCGACCCGCTTCCACTCATGGTCGCATATACCGCACCTTCTGCATATAATTTATCTTTAATGGCTGCCAGCTCAGGATGAGCCTCCAGCACAGGCGCTTCAAAATCGTTTGTGATCGTATGCCGCCATGTTTCCACCGGTTGTAGTATGTTTTCCCGTAAAGATAACGCCGGCACCATCGGTGTAATACGGCTAAACGCCCAGCCCGTATTGATGTGGACGCCCGGATATACCAATACAAAAGACCAGCCGGACAGATCCAGGTCGATCGGTGTCATGATCTCACCTCTGCCAGTCGCGTAACAAGGTTTGTTCTGAATAAAGAAAGGACAATCGCTTCCTAGCTGCGCGGCATAACGTAGTAACTGCTCCTCCGTAATACCCAGCTGAAAGCGGCTGTTCAGCAATTGCAGCATAAACGCAGCATCTGCAGATCCTCCGCCTAATCCAGCCCCGATAGGGATATCTTTATGCAGATGAATGTCAACCTCCGGAAGGGCAGGGAAGTCCTGTTTTAGCAGGTGCCAGGCCTTCAGGCAGAGATTATCTGCACTGTTGCCGGGAACTGCAATACCGCTGGTGGCAAACTGCAGGTTACCGGGACTGATCACCTCCAGGGCATCTGTCAGCGGTAGCGGATAAAACACTGTTTCCAGCTCATGGAAGCCGTCAGGCCGTTTGCTGACTACATGCAGGCCCAGGTTGATCTTACAGTTCGGGAAGACGATCATGGTATAAAAAACCATAAACCATAGGAGCACTATGGTTTATGGATCGTTTATTTTGTAATAGTAAATGCAAGAATATTTATCAGCGGCTCTTACGGCTGTTGATCTCGTCGCGGATAGCGATGGCGCGGATGTAATCTTCCTGTTCCAGCACTTCCTGCAACAGCTGTGTAAGCTCGTCCAGGTTCAGAACTTTGAGGTCGTCTTCCGCTCCTTTTTCATGTTCTGAGATGGTGGGAGTAACGGGCTTTACACCGCTCTTCTTACCGGCAGGATCATCGAGCAGGATACCTGCGCTGTTAAGGATATTTTCGTAAGTAAAGATCGGACAGCCAAAACGTACAGCCAGTGCGAGGGCATCGGAGGTACGGGAGTCTATCTCTATGGTTTCTTCATTACTATAACAGATCAACTTAGAATAAAAAATTCCTTCCTGCAGGTTACTGATCACCACTTCATGCAGCTCTATATTAAAAGCATTCATAAAGTTTTTCATCAGATCATGTGTAAGTGGGCGGCTGGGTTGCATTTTTTCTAACGCCACAGCGATGGCTTGTGCTTCAAACCCGCCAATTACAATAGGGAGGCGGCGCAAACCGTTCACCTCTCCTAATACTACGGCGTAAGAATGTGTTTGCGTAATGCTGTGCGATAAAGCAACTATTTCCAGTTCTATTTTTCTCATATCTGTCCTGCGTTGTCGCTGAATATTTTATAAGAACGTGAAGTTAGAAAAAATATTCCTTATCTAAAAAACAGATAATAAGTAAGCGCTAGTTAGCACCTTACTTACTTCATTTGCTTTATGGCCGCAGTTAATTTCGGAACTACCTCGAAGGCATCCCCTACAATACCATAATCAGCTGCTTTAAAGAAAGGCGCTTCGGGGTCTTTATTGATGACCACGATCACTTTACTACCGTTTACGCCAGCCAGGTGTTGGATAGCGCCGGAGATACCGATCGCAATATATAGATTGGGGCGTACGGTTAACCCTGTTTGTCCTACGTGTTCATGATGCGGGCGCCAGCCGGTATCTGCAACGGGTCTGGAACATGCGGTAGCTGCACCCAGTGATTTTGCCAGGTCTTCTACCAGTCCCCAGTTTTCCGGTCCTTTAAGGCCCCGGCCGCCGCTTACTACAATGTCGGCTTCTGTGAGTGGCACCTCGCCGCTTACTGTTTCCACACTGCTTACTTTCACCTTGAAATCAGCATCGCTGATAGCAGGGGAGAAGGTTGCTACTGCCGCTTTTGCAGCTGTTGGTTCCAGTGCAAAGGTGTTGGGCATAACAGCGATCACCTTCACTGCGGTATTGATACTGACGTTGGCAAATGCCTTGCCGGAAAATACGCTTTTCTTTACCACAAAACCGTTGCTGGTATCGGGCAGTGAAACTGCTCCGGATACAAAGCCGGCCTTCAGGCGTGCAGCCACACGAGGTGCTACCGCTTTGCCATCAAAATTATGTCCGAATATCACTACCTGCGCAGCTTCCTGTGCTACTGCATCGGCGATGATCTTAGTAAATACGGTTCCTTCCACTTCATTCAGCCGGGCATCTGCAACATGTAATACTTTGGCTGCGCCATAATTACCCAATGCCTCCAACTCTTCGTTAGCTGCTGTACCCAGCACCAGCGCAGTAGCTGTAGTGCCCAGTTGCTGTGCTACTTTCGCGCCATATTGTACTGCTTCGAATGCTACTTTTTTTATCTTACCGTGAGCCTGATCTGCGAATATTAAAACTGACATGTGTTGACGTAGAATTTAAATACTTAAAAATAGAGCTTAAAAGAAAGGTTGTTGCATGCGGTTCAGCGATCAGATCACTTTTGCTTCGTCATGCAGTAATTTTACCAGTTCATCCACATTATCGGGGCTGATGAGCTTTACGCCTGCTTTTGCCGGTGGCAGTTCAAAACTGCTGACGGTAGTCAGTGTATCAGCTGCAACAGGTTCTACTACTGCCAGCGGTTTAGTGCGGGCCGCCATGATACCACGCATACCGGGAATGCGCTGCTCAGCCATTCCTTTCTGACAGGATACAACAACGGGCAGTGTTACTTTTACGACCTCTTCTCCGCCTTCTATTTCACGGTTGATCGTTGCTTCAGTACCATTCAGCTCGAATTTTGCTGCGATAGATACATAGGGAAGATCCAGCAGTTCAGCTACCATACCTCCGATGGCTGCGCCGTTATAATCGATGGTTTCCTTTCCTGTAAAGATCAGGTCATAGGCCTGTTTGCGGGCATGTTCCGCGATCTGTGTGGCGATATAGAAACTATCCTGGCTATCTGTATTGATACGGAATGCTTCGTCTCCGCCCAATGCCAGTGCCTTGCGGATGATTGGCTCCGTATCGGCTCCGCCGGCGGTTACCAGGTGTACGGTAGCTCCCAGGGTTTCTTTCAATTCCAAAGCACGGACCAGGGCATACCATTCATCGTAGGGGTTAATGATGAATTGTACACCCGCTTCATTGAATTTCGTGTTGTTGTCTGTGAAAGCTATTTTTGCAGTCGTGTCCGGAGTTTTACTGATACAAACTAAAATCTTCATGGCCTAAACTGTTTGGTTTTTAAAAGCGGTATGAGCAAATATATTTAAATAATGGATAGAATAGCCAGGATAAAGGAATTTCTTAAAGACAGCCCGAATGACAGCTTTCTTAAGCATGCGCTGGCCCTTGAATACATCAAGATCGGCGATGACAGCGCCGCCAGGTCGCTGTTTGAAGAGCTGCTGGCATATGAACCAGGCTACGTAGGCTCCTATTATCACCTGGGCCGCCTGCTGGAACGGGCGGGCCTTCCACAGGAGGCCATTGCCGTATTTGAGAAAGGCATGCAGATGGCGAAAGAAGCCAATGACAGGCATGCCTATAACGAATTACAAGCTGCATTGGATGATCTCATTTAACCACCCGTACATGGATTTACTCACAGGTTTTACTGCATATATAGAAAAGGAAGAGCTGTTTACGCGCGATCATTCCATGCTGCTGGCCGTCAGCGGGGGAGTGGACTCCGTGGTGATGGCCCACCTTTTCAGGGCCGCGGGCTTTACCTTCTCCATCGCTCATTGTAACTTTCAGCTGAGGGGAGAAGAGTCCCTCCGGGACGAAGCCTTTGTAGAAGACCTGGCAGCACGTCTGCAGGTGCCCTTCTATAAAGTACGCTTTGATACCCTGGCCCACACTACGACGCATCGTGTATCCATCCAGGTAGCCGCCCGTCAGCTGCGTTATGAATGGCTGGAACAGACCATGGTGAAGACTGGCTGCGACTTTATCGTAACAGCCCACCATATGCAGGACAGCGCAGAGACGGTACTGATGAACCTCAGTAAAGGCACCGGTATCGCTGGCCTGCACGGTATTTTGCCTAAACAGGCATACCTGGTGCGCCCCCTGTTGTTTGCCCAGAAAGCAGATCTGCAGGCCTATGCCGACGAACATGATATCAGCTTCGTTGAAGACAGTTCGAATATTACCGTCAAATATACACGCAATTTTTTCAGGCATAAGGTGATTCCCGTCATACAGGAAGCTTATCCTGGTGTGGTAGCTAACATCGCAGGCAGCATCATTCGTTTTCGCGAAGCAGAGATACTATATGCACAGGCGGTCGAAAAACATATCAAAAGACTGGTAGAGCAAAAAGGTAACATGTACATGATACCCGTGCTGAAACTACAGAAAACAATCCCTATGGAAACCGTTGCCTGGGAAATATTCAGGCAATATGGCTGCACACCCGCACAACTGCCACAGGTACTGGAACTGCTGCAAAGCAGCTCAGGAAAACTGGTGGAGACAGGTTCACACCGTATTATACGCGACAGGCAATGGCTGCTCGTTACACGGTTGGCAGAAGAAGAAGAAGCGTCGGTCATTGTGATCGAAAAAGACCGTACTGCCGTAGCTACAGCAAACGGTTTACTCAGGCTGAAGACGGGCGAAAGAAAAGAGACTGCGGGCATCCCCACAGCTTCCAATATCGCCTGCCTGGACAGGCATTCGCTGCAGTACCCTTTAATACTCAGAAAATGGAAACAGGGTGATTACTTCTATCCTTTAGGTATGCGGAAGAAGAAGAAGCTGAGCCGTTTTTTTATCGACCAGAAATTATCACTCCCCCAGAAAGAGCATACCTGGGTTTTGGAGTCGGCAAAGCGGGTAGTATGGATAGTAGGATTGCGGATAGACGATAGGTTTAAGATCACCGATCAGACAAAAGAATTGCTGACGATAGAATGGGAGGCCTTATAACGGCTTCTCTTTTTATTTGAAATTGTTAATGAGACTATTGAATTCCGGGAAGGAATGTTTCTTTAGACAGAAATCATAGAAATGCTGCGCTGACAAGAGGTACTCCTCATACGTAAATGGTTTTACCATATATGATAAAGCGCCCAGCTGTTTACACTCATGCATTTCTATTACATTCAAAGAAGACGAGAATATAATCACCGGAATGTCCTTATAAGCATCCTTGCTTTTCAGTTCCCGCAAGGTTTGCGTGCCACTGAGTCGTGGCATATTCAGATCAAGCACCACAAGAGAAGGCATAACGCCTGCGCTTGCATGGGTATCAGCAAGATACTCCAGTGCCTTTTCTCCATCTTCCACCAGAAGAGGAACCTCTGAGAGATTGATCGCAGCAAAGGCATCCTGCATGATGAAGCGGTCTTCCATATCATCATCTGCCAGTAATATCTTCACAATATTCTTCATAACTGATAAATTCTTCCTTTAGATAAAAACTAATGTTGCCGCTACGCTACCAATGGTAAGGTCAGAATGAACTTTGCACCTCTTCCCGGTTCACTGCTGGCGGTAATGAATCCATTGTGCAGATCAGCGATCTTCTTACACATCGCCAGTCCTATACCGGTACCGGCATATTTCTCGCGCGAATGCAGGCGTTGGAATAAGCTGAACATTTTATCCAGATATTTCTCTTCAAATCCCACTCCATTATCTTCAAATATCAATTGTATCTGTTTTCCTTCCATTGTTGCGTACACCTTCACTTCTGGTGGCCGCTGTTCATCAGAGAACTTGATCGCGTTGGACAGCAGGTTGTGGAACAACTGCCGCATCTGCATCGGATACACGGACAACATCGGCAGCGGTGCTACATCTATATGTACGCTTTTCGCTTTTATTGCTATCTCCAGGTCATTCATGGCTTCCTCCGCCAGTGCATTCATGTCTGTTTTTACGAGATGAAGGTTGTCACGGTAGATCGTTGAAAAGTTCAGCAGATCATGGATCAGTTGTGTCATTCGCTGACTGGCGCCTATCATATTGTTGAAATAAAGTTTACCCTTTTCATCTATTTCTTCTATATAATACCTGCTCAGATAGTCACTGTAGTAAACGATCTTCCGCAATGGCTCCTGTAAGTCGTGCGATGCCGCATAGGCAAACTGCTCCAGTTCCTGGTTGCTGCGGTTCAGCTCTTTGATCTTTTCCTCGAGCAGCAGCTTTGTTTCATGCAATTCCTTGTTGTCCCTCAATGCCTGCTCCATGACCTTTTGTGCATGAATATCCACCAGGGATCCTATCCAGTGCGTTGTTTCTCCATTTTCACTGACGATAGGGGCCAGGGAAAGCAAGTGCCAGATATATTCCTGCGTGACATGACTCTTCAGTTCCAGTTCCTTTTTTAAGGGCCTGTTTGTTATCCGGTGTAGTTGCCAGTATTCCCAGGCGCTGGTGAAGAGCTCTTTACGGATCACCGGGCGCCATTTGCTGTCGTTCAGTTCCTGGATATCATAACCGGTAAATGATTTCATCCAGCTATTGGCGTAGATGACCTTACCTTCATAGTTCACACTGAATATCATCAGCGGCAGAGCATTGGTTACTTCCCTGTATTGCGTTTCACTTTCCTTTAGCCTTTCCGCCAGTTCCTGCAACTGTCTGTTCTTACGTTTTATTTCATCATACGGAGAGGCTGGCAGCTCCATGCTGAAAGACGATATCCATTTCCGGATCTTGCTGCTATGGATCTTTTGAATGCCGGGGATCCTGTATTCCAGCATAATTTCGAGCCCCTTATCTCCACATTCGAGTGAGAAGCGGTCAACGAGTCTTCTGGCATATACCAGGTTCTCATTAATTTTCTCTGTAAGGTTAAGATTGCCGTCCAGCACTTTTGCAATGAGATACTGCTCTGGTTCCTTTATATCAGTGCTGACGGCGAGTATAAGAACGGCATTGTAGCCATATTCTAGGACATGTCGCGAAACCTCAGACACGGCTGTTGCAAAGGTGGTCTGTGATGCAAGTGATAGTTCTGCCAGTTCTCCCAGTTTCATAATACGTTTGTGCACCAGTACCAGGTCCATATCAGTTTCCAGCGTGATCCGGGTTATTTCCTGCATTGCGGCTATTTTACTTTAACAATTACTACCGACATATCATCTGTCTTACGCGCATTATCTTTATAGATGGCGGCAGCCAATACAGACATATCATACCTGAAAATGGCCGGATACTTCATCATGTCCCAACGGGTCTTTATGCCGTCGGAGCATAAAATGAGTACCTGTTCTTTCCCAGCTTCATGTACAACTTCCTGCTCGTTAATAGTGCGGGGAATGTTATGCCCGATAATCCCATTGTATGGAAGATGGGTCCTCGAAGTGGAAGCTGTCAGCATACGTGTATGTATATTTCCCACGCCACAGATCTTCCATGTCTGGGCCTTATTACTATATACAGCTATAGTGCCAACCAGACCACGGGTACGTTTTACGTCATCATGCATTTGCCGTAATACCTCGCCAAGGTCGGAGAGCATACAGTAACGAAAGGAATTGACAGCAGCCGCAGCTGCTTTGTTTGCTTCTACGCCGTGCCCGAGTCCGTCTCCCAGGAATATCCTTATGCCGGCTCTGTCAGCGTGGACATAAAAGGCATCACCGCACACCTTCTCACCTGGTTTTGGTACCAGCAAGGTCCTGATCTCGGGGCCAGGTTTGGGAGGATACTGTTCTGCTGGTTTGATAAAGAACCTTGCTAAGAGTATCGTGCCCCATCCTTTTACAGAATAGACCTGCAGGAAGTCAGAGAGGCGTTTTACAGCTCCCAATCCGTGGCCGAGTGTTCTGCTTGTTGATATTCCATCCTGCATCATTCTCGCGAGGTCTGTAATTCCGGGGCCGCTGTCTATCGCTATTATCTCAATAGCTGGTTGGGGATTATCTGTAAGCATGACCAGCACTTCTCCACCTCCTGCATGTTTGATGATATTGGATCCTATTTCGGCAACAACGATATCGATCTCTGCTACCTTCTTTTCCGTCAGTCCGCATTGTATAGAAAGACGATGCACTTCACGTTTCAGAATGGCCAGATAGCTTCTGTCATCCAAATTAAAACTAATATGCCGTCCGGTTACCCATTCTTCCATTTGATGATTGTGATGGTAGTTCCTTTGCCTACAGTGCTTTTAATGTCAAAATCGCTCACCAGGCGTTTAGCTCCCGGCAGGCCCAGTCCCAGACTTTTACCGGTAGAAAAGCCGTCTTTCATGGCTTTATCGATATCGGGTATGCCGGGACCTGTATCTGAAAAAGTGAGGCGTAATCCATTTTGTCGCTGAGCATTTACTATCTCAATGAGTACATTACCTCCTCCGGCGTAACGGAGCATATTCCTTGAAAGTTCACTGGCGGCAGTGATCAATTTCGTCTGATTCACAAGGCTCATGCCTATTTTGACGGCGAACTCTTTCAACCTATTTCTGAAAACCACCATGTCCAGTTCTTTCATTATAGGCATGCTATCACTGGAGAGTACTATCATCATCAATTTCTTCTTCTTCCGTGAACTGTATTTTTTTCTGCAGGAGTTCCATGCCTTTTTCAACATTTAGTGCGGTCTGCACACCTTTCAATGGCAAACCCAGTTCTACTAAAGTAATAGCTACAGCAGGCTGCATGCCAACTATCACCGTTTCTGCATCCAATACCTTGCTCATCCCGGCGATATTCCCCAGTATCCGCCCCATAAAGGAGTCTACTATTGAAACCGACGAAATATCTATTAATACGCCTTTGGCGCCCGTCTTACTTACCGCCTGTACCAGGTCAGATTCCAGGCTAAGGGCAAGCCGGTCATACAGATCTACCTGAATGGCCACCATGAGAAAATGGCCAATTTTAAGAATCGGTATTTTATCCATCAATGCCTGCTTTTATTTTTACAATTGATTTGTTTTTAGATTTAATTTCCTGACTTCCAGCTGTAGCAGCGAAAATGCATATCTTAACGCGCTGGCAAGGGTTGCTTTTGTAACGATACCAGAGAGATCTATACCGAGGTGTACCACAGTTTGAGCTATTTCAGGCCGGATTCCGCTGATAATGCATTCTGCTCCCATCAGGCGCGTAGCGCTTACAGTTTTTATGAGGTGCTGGGCAACAAGGGAATCTACTGCAGGTACGCCTGATATATCCAGGATAGCGATACTGCTGGATGTGGCAACAATCTCCTGTAACAGGTTTTCCATTACGACCTGCGTCCGGGAGCTGTCCAGTGTGCCGATGATCGGCAAGGCTACAATACCATCCCATACACGGATAACAGGGGTTGAGATCTCCGCTATTTCATCAGTCTGGCGCAGAATGACTTCTTCTCTTCCTTTAATAAAAGTTTCAAAGGTAACGATGCCAAGGCTATCAATCAGTTTACTCACTTTCAGGCTTTCTTCCAGCAACAGAACAGGGTCATTTTTGAACTCTTGCTGGAGAACGTTAAGCAGGGCATCTTTCAGACTAAAAACAAATGTGCCGGTTTCCCGGGGAGAATACCCCATTTTGGCCCTGGAGCGGGAAATAGTTTCCAGTACCTCATACAATGGCTCGAAGGATGCAGATTGTACATCCTCCAGGTTGCCATTGTTTAAGCTTTGTAATAAAATATTTACGAGTTCTTCTGACTGTACCGTCAGTTCCTCATTTGACATAAGGTCCTCTCGTAGAGAAAAATCCACTAATTGATTCTTCATCCACAATTCGAGAATTTGCTTTTTCCTTTTCTGTAAAAGTTTAGCTGTGTCTAGCTTCATGCTCGTGGCTTGTTTTGCAGTGTTTGGACGAATTGTCCATGGTGCATCTGGCAAAAAACAAACCGGAAAAGGATAAAGCTGTTATCTGTAACCGTGCAGCAGCTGATCAAGGAAAAATAAACCGATCCTCGGTTCAAATATCAGGGGGAAAAGAATGCCAAATACAGCGCCCCACAGATGCGCATCATGATTAATACCGTCATGACTTCCGCGGCGGGACAGATATATCGTATAGCCGAGATATACTATACCATAAAGAATGGCAGGCATGGGAATGATGAATACCAGGATCTTTGTCCAGGGAGCGAATAGAATAAACGCGAATACTACTGCAGAAACAGCGCCTGATGCACCGATGGTCCTGTAGCCATCATTATTTTTGTGCTTGAGATAAGTAGGAATATCTGATAAGACCAGTGCCAGTGTATAAAACAGCAGGTAGTACAGCTTACTATGGAAGATCATCAGGAACGCCTCTTCTATATGTCTTCCGAAGAAAAAAAGCGTCAGCATATTAAAGCCGAGGTGCATAAAATCCCCGTGTACAAATCCGGATGTGATGAACCGGTAATACTGTTTTTTTTCTTTCACCATGTAAGGCCACATGCTCAGATCATCTATACGCCGCTGATTGTTAAAGGATGTAATAGAAATGATGCAGGTGAGAATTATGATCGCTATGCTGATTGTCATGTCCATGCCAAACGATAATTTAATTGATGAGAATGTAATGATACTGATTTTTTACTGATGATGATATTTCTCCCTGTTCAATACTGTATACGCCCTGTAAAGTTGTTCTGTCATGATAAGCCGGACCAGTTGGTGTGGGAAGGTGAGGGGGGACAGGGACAGTTTGAACTGCGCTCTTTCCAGTACACTGGCATCCAGTCCGAAGGCGCCTCCGATCAGGAAAATAACCTGTCTTGTAGCGGCATTCGCCCGTTGCTGAAGAAAATCTGCCAGTTGCAGTGTTGTCTGCAGTTTACCATATTCATCAAGCGCAACAAGATAATCCTGCGGTTGCAGCATGTCCAGGATCATTTTTCCTTCCTGTTTTTTTAATTCAGGGATAGAGAGGCTGGCAGCCTGTTTTACGGTGGGGATCAGTTTCAGCTCAAAATCTACATAATGCTGCAAACGCTTTTGAAAAACAGCGATACCATCCTTTATATAAGGGTCGTTTTCCTTTCCGATACTCCAGAGTTGTATTTTCACCTTCAGGCTTGTTTTTGATAAATGCCCCGTCCACAAAGCGGCTCGTAAATGTACGTAACCCGCTGCTTATGAATCAAACAAAAAAAATATTTAAAATATTTGGTCATTACAGAAATATTCCTACCTTTGCAATCCCAATCAAGGGAATGGCTTCGTAGCTCAACTGAATAGAGCATCTGACTACGGATCAGAAGGTTTCTGGTTTGAATCCAGACGAGGTCACAAGGGCTACGCACAGCGTAGCCTTTTTTCATTTAAAGTCCTTTGCAACAGTGGATTTTTATAAATATCTATTCGGGTACCATTTTTTATCTTCCGGTAGTAGTACAGCTGATTACCTAAGTTGTTGTAGCAGGTGTTATAGAATTAATGAAGGTCTCTGAGCACTTCAGACCCTGAACCGTTGCGTAATACATCCAGGTCGGCTCCGAGGTGTGCCTGTTGTACGTGATCAATATAAAATTTTACATACCCACGGGTTGCCATAGGAAGGGGTGCCTGCCAGTGTACTTTGCGTGCAACCAGTTCCTCTTCGCTAATGTCAAGATGCAGTTTTCTGGCATTTACATCCAGCTCGATCATATCACCATCCCGTACCAACGCCAATACGCCACCTACAGATGATTCGGGCGATACATGTAACACCACTGTACCACCTGCTGTACCACTCATGCGGCCATCAGAAATGCGTACCATGTCTTTGATGCCTTTTTGCAGGAGTTTCATTGGCAAATCCAGATTTCCTACTTCAGGCATACCAGGGTAGCCTACAGGGCCAACGCCTTTCAAAACCATCACACATTGTTCATCAATATCCAGATCCGGGTCATCAATACGGGCAAGATAATCTTCTATACTTTCAAATACGATCGCCCGGCCCCGATGCTTTAGTAAATGAGCAGATGCAGCAGCAGGTTTAATAACAGCTCCCTGCTCGCATAAGTTGCCTTTCAGCACCACGATACCCGCTTCCGGCTGTAAGGGGGCTTGCAACGTGGTGATCACCTCTGTATTGTAACAGGGCGAAATAGTACAATTGGCGCTGAGGCTTTTCCCATTAACAGTTAAGACATCCGTTTGCAGATACGGTTCCATTTCGCGGATAACAACTGGTAGTCCGCCTGCATAATAAAAATCTTCCATAAGGAATTTGCCTGATGGTTTCAGGTTTACTAACAGGGGAATCCTGCTGCCGATGATGTCAAAATCCTCCAGTGAAAGCGGAACACCGATACGGCCGGCTATGGCCAGTAAATGAATAATAAAATTGGTAGAACCGCCGATGGCGGAATTAATAACAATCGCATTTTCAAAAGCATTCCGGGTAAGTATATGTGAGAGTTTCAGGTTTTCTTTTACCATCTCTACAATACGGCGGCCACTTAACTGAGCTATCAGTTTCTTACGTGCATCCACTGCAGGAATTGCAGCAGCACCGGGTAATGTCAGTCCAAGAGCTTCTGACATGCAAGCCATTGTACTGGCAGTACCCATGGTCATACAATGGCCCTGACTACGCGCTATGCCTGCTTCCACTTCATGAATGTCCTGCTCCGTGTAATTTTCCACACCTTGTTTTTCCTTTATAGCCCAGTTAAATGAACCACTGCCAATGCATTCGCCACGAAAATGTCCATTTAGCATAGCCCCTCCGGGTACTACAATAGTCGGGAGGTCCACGCTGCAGGCGCCCATAATGGTACTCGGAGTAGTTTTATCGCAACCTGTAAGCAGTACAACTCCATCGAGGGGATTGGCACGGATCGTTTCTTCCACATCCATGCTCGTCAGGTTACGAAAAAGCATGGTCGTTGGACGCATGACTGTTTCACCCAGTGAAGTAACCGGGAATTCAAATGGGACGCCTCCGGCTTCCAATACTCCACGCTTTACCACTTCCGCTATTTCACGGAGGTGGGCATTGCAGGGAGTAAGTTCACTCCAGGTATTACAGATACCGATCACCGGTCTGTTTATGAAATAGTCATCCGGATAACCCTGTGTGCGAAACCAGGACCTGTGTACAAAACCCATTTTATCCTGTTTGCCGAACCAGTCAGCGCTTCTTAACTTCATTGCCATTATTTTTTATTGCTTATCCCACCAGATCCTTGTACTCAACTTATCTGCTCCCTGCCTGGATATGGCCTCGTTCACATTTTCGCTGTTCACGCTTAGTTCCGAGGTAGGATATGTGAGCCGCCTGATAAAAGTGCCATTGGGCACATCGGGATTATTAGGTTGTCCGTATGGGTTTGGGATAAGGTTAGGAAAACCACTTCTCCTAAAATTAGCAAAAGCCTCCGGACCATTCAAAAAAGAGGCAATCCAGTATTGGGTATTGATCTGTTCCAGCTCATTACCAGCGGTAAGCGGATTGGCGGCTACGTAAATATCACGGGCTTCGGCAGTAACGGCGGAATTCACATCATAGATCACCATCTGGTCCATATGGGCGTTAATGCCATCAGTAAAATATTGAGCAGCGCTGCCGGTGGTGATCCAACCCCGGAAACGGGCTTCTGCCAGCAGCAAGTTGGTTTGTGCTGCAGTTACTAAGAACACCGGGGAAAAAGTTTTAAGCATTCTGCGGCGGTCAACCTGGCTGTAATCATAAAAGCTGGCCAGGCCATCAGCTGTGGCAGCAGCGCCAATGGTACCGTTATCTTTGCCTATGGGCATACCAATTTGTCTGGCAGGGTCAGTAGTGCCGACGGCTACGGTTTGTCCGTTCCCGCTGGTGGCACCTACATACCTGATGGCGATGGCTGATAATCGCGGGTCATTCGTGTTTTTTAGCTGATCTGCAAATGGTTTGGCAAGGTAGAAATTGGCAGCCTCGCCTCCATTCAATGTACTGCCAATGGGCTGGGTGTAATTGGCATCATGCCGAATATATGCGTTGTCGGCATTCGCTGTAATAACACCCCCTGCTACAGCAGCCTGCACGGTGCTTTGCGCTTTGGCTGCATCTATTTTACTCAATCGCATACCCGCCCGCAGCAGCAATGAATAGGCAAATTTTTTCCATTGGGCCACATTGCCGGCATACAATACATCACCGGTTTCAATAACAGCAGTGGTATTGAGCGCTGCGGCGGCTTCTGTGAGCTCCTTTATAAGCAATGGGTAGATATCCTGCTGGCGGTCGTATTTGGGAAACAGGGAGCCTTTAATCAAACCAGCGCCACCCTCCAGATAGGGGATGTCACCATATTCATCAGTCAGGATCATAAACACATATGTCTGGTAAATGCGCACCATGTTATACATGTTGCTCCTGTTCGGCAGGTCTTTCGAACGGGTAAGTGCATCATAGGTATTTTTGATCACGCTTTGATAGTAAGCAGTCCACAACGGTTGTGTGGTTATATCGCGGCTATCCTGGTTAAAATTGGCGCCAGCCAGCACACCGCCATTCGGCGAAACCATTTGTTGTACAACTCCCACATCGAACACCAGCGATTTTACGGGGAATGAAGTATTGATAATGGCCTGGTTCAGCAACAGGGCCGGGTCGAGTGAAGTGGAATTGGTTTCGTTTACATTCAGATCGCTCAATCCCTTTTCGCAGGAAGCGAAGAAAAACAGTATGATTGCTAAGAAGATTTTTTTCATGACGGGAGCTGTTAGAGTTTAATATTCAGATTCAATCCAAGGCTGCGGGTGGTCGGTAATCCGGGAGATTCAAGCCCTATCTGGTTGTCAGAACCAAAGCCAAATGTTTCCGGATCGATATTATCAACCCACTTCTTTAACAGCAATACATTGTTGGCTACCAGGTCGATCTTTAGGCCTTTGATGGGCCATTTGGCCGGAATATGTTTAGTAAGATCATAGCCCAGTGTCACCTGTCTCAATTTCCAGTAACCACCGTTGTATATAACAGGCGCAATGATCTGTTGTGAACGAAGGTGTTCCCAATAGGTTTGCACCGCTGCCACGGCATTGTTGGGATTACCACTGGCATCTACTCCCACTCCTTTCACACCGCCCTCACGCCCTTCCAGTGTCATTTTATGTAGTCCATGCCGCACCGCATTGAAGTTGGTGCCCGACAGTATTTTATTACCCAGTTTATAATCTATAAAAACACTAAGTCTGAATCCTTTGTAATTAACGGTATTCAAAAAACCGCCTACCCATTTGGGCAGGGCACTGCCGAATAACATGAAGTCGGGCGTACGCTGGGGTAAACCGTTTGACTGAAATATTTGTTGGCCCTTGGCATTATATGCATACCCATAGCCGGCAATCTGTCCTATTTCTTCACCCACCACATGCCTGGTTTCTCCATTAAATACGTGTGTGGCGGTGGTGATACGTTCGCCTGGTTTGTCGGTAATGATGCTGAGTACTTTGGTAATATTGTAAGAAGTATTAGCCGTGAATTCCCAGCTCCAGTCAGCGCTTCGCACGGGTACCAGGTTCAGCATGGCTTCAAACCCATGGTTACGGCTTTTACCACTGTTGATTGGCCTGTTCAGATAACCGGATGCATCTGAGATCTGTACCAGTACGATCTGGTCGCTGGTGACCTTGCGGTAAGCTGCCAGATCAATATTTACACGGCTGTTGAATAAACGCAATTCCAAACCAGCTTCTACTTCGGATACCCTGCTGGGCTTTAGTTTAGCATTGGGTAAGGTAGTGCCGGTAACATTATTACTGATGGCACTCGTGCCAACAGGTACTGCCTGTCCATTGGGGTTATTAATGAAATTGGCATTGGGAATATAGAACAACTGGTTGGAATATGGTGCTACATCACCATCGCTGCCCACTTCGGCATAACCTAACCTGACTTTGCCAAAATTCAGCCAGCTGGTATGAGGCAGGTGTTCAGAAAAAATATAACTGGCGGAAACAGATGGATACAAAATACTTCTGTTCTCGGGCGACAGGGTAGAGAACCAGTCGTTACGCAATGTACCTGTGAGGTAGAACGTTTGATTAAAGTTCAATTCAGCAGAACTATACAGCGAGTTGACTCCCTGCTCTGTAAGTGTATAAACGGGATCTTTGGAACGTCCGTTTTGTACGGTATAAATTCCCCGGGTAATAAAATCAGTTACGACTACATTGTTGGCGTCAGTCCGTTTGCGCATGCGGTTGCCACCGGCATTTAGATTCACTTCCACCACACCAAACTTTTTATTTGCATTGAAGAGGAAGTCCAGGTTGGTTTCCCGGAAACGGCGGGACTCCTGCGTATATAAACCATTTACAAAACCAGGAGGTGCAGCCGCCCTGGAGGCCTGACCGGTAGGGAAGTTGTTTACGTCTTCATCCCGCGACCAGTAGTCCTGCCCAAATCTGCCCTGCACGCTTAGCCATGGGCGTAAGTTGTATTTCAGGGTTACATTGCCGAAAATGCGGTCTCGTTTAATATTATGAAATTGTTCGGCCATTACCCAATATGGATTGGTGCGGTTGGTGAACCTTGACCAACCGTATTCGTTACCTGCTGCATTGTATTTGTTCTCATCCAGCACATGCAATGGCATGGAGGTAGACATTGCCATCAGCGTAGTGGGAATGGAATTGTCCTGGTTGGCAATATTAGGCGGGTTTTTATTGATCTCCCTTGAATAATTTACGTTACCTGATATCAAAAATTGTTCTGACAAATTATAGCTAAAACCCAGGTTCATTGATTTCCTGTTAAATGTATTGTTAGGCATGATGCCCTGATTCCGGGTGTTGTTTAATGACATCCGGAAACCACCTTTGTCGTTGCTGCTTTCAAAGGCAATGGTATTGGCAATATTTTGCCCATGGCGATAAAATTCTTTTATGCGACTGCCTTGTGGAGCATAGGGGACTGTTAAATTATTAAAGAGGACTTGCGTCATACCTGGTGCAAATTTTTCACCAAACGACCACTGGCCGGAAGTTGGGTTGGGTGCTGTGGGGCGAACGCCGTTTTCACCCTGACCGTATTCGTTCTGGTAATCAGTAAAGTCAAGCGGGGTATCGTTGGTATAATTCAGGTTATAAGTAACACCGATTCCTTTGGTTTTCCCTTTCGTTTTTGTCGTGATCATGATCACCCCATCTTTGGCACGGGAACCATAGAGGGCGGATGCCGGTGCACCTTTTAATATGGTCATGTTTTCAATGTCATCAGGATTGATGCTTGACAATCCGTCGCCACCATCTGCAAATACACCACCACCTTTTACGCCGGTGGTATTGTCGTTGAAGTTGGTATTGTCAACCGGAACACCGTTAATAACGATCAGCGGATTATTCTGTCCTGAAATAGATGACTGGCCACGGATGCGGATCTTGGAAGTACCGCCCGGCCCAGTGCCCAGTGAAGAGATGTTTACCCCGGCTACCTTGCCCTGCAGGGCATTCATTACATTACTGCTGCGATTTACGCTTAACTCTTCGGGTTTAACGCTGGTGGCTGCATAGCCCAGGCTACGGGACTGCTTTTTTATACCCAGGGCGGTTACGATCACTTCGCCCAGGTTCTGATTATCTGTGACCATTGATACATTAACCACTTTGCGGTCTCCGACATTTACTTCTGTTGTTTTAAAGCCTATCGAACTGAAAATGAGAACAACGCCTGCAGAAGCATGAATACTGTATTTGCCGGCGCTATCAGAAGTGGCTCCCAGTGAGCTGCCTTTTACTATTACAGAAACCCCCGGTAATTTCGAACCCTTCTCATCAGAAACCATTCCTGTAACGGTTTGAGCATGGGCAAAGGACACGGCTAAATTTAGACTGATAAGCAGCCAGAGCCCCGCAATGCGGGATACATTGTGATGGAAATATTTTTTCATAACGCTAGTTCGTGTGATGAGGAAATCTTAGGAGTACAAATTATAGGGTCTTACATATAAAAACTTCCAAAATAGAACGGAGTTGAATTTTGTACGTAAAGGTTGAACAAATTTCTTTTCTTTATACAAGCCTGTGCGATGGGTAAAATTCCGCGACAACTTGTTTATAACCTATATGAATCAATTTGTGTTACAATATGGTAAATCGCCAGAACTAATACTGTTCCCGCATATCCTGGAGTTGGGCATGAAGAAGAGTGGTTCTATTCAGCCCAATACTTTTCCTACTACGGTTACGGACGGATTGCGCATATATTATATAACAGAGGGCCGGTTCGAGTGGTGCATTAATTATCAACCGCATGTTTTTTATCCTGGCGATGTAGCGTTGATAATGCCAGGTATCCCATTTGGCTGTGATAACGACGTGCTGAAGATCGGTTCCTTTACCTGGATACAACTGGCCGTACAGAAGCAGGATAACGGGCATATACAACCAGGTAAATGGAGCGGGTTGTCCGAGACTGAGGCCACCGCCATTGGGAAGATATTATTATTGAACAATTTGCCTGCATTGAGCCGGTTCAACGAAGTGGGCAAGATTATTAAATGTATCCACACGGAATTATTTGGGATGGAAGTGGCTTACCAGGCACGCGTCAATCACCAGATAGATGAATTGCTGATACAGATTACCCGTAAAATGACCCAACAAACTCATTCTATCCGCGACTTCCCCAAAACTTTTACGCAGCTGGAAGTGGTATTACGTCAAGACCTGGCGCATCAGTGGACGGTGGAAGAAATGGCTGGTCTGGTAGGTATGGGTACTACTTTGTTCACGGAAAAGGTAAAAAGCTATTCGGGGTTTTCACCTATTAATTACCTGATCAACATCCGCATTTCAGAAGCTATTAAATTATTGAAGCGGGCAGATATCAAGCTAACTGATATAGCGTTGGATACGGGATTTTATTCATCGCAACATTTTTCAACCACGTTTAAAAAGCTAACCGGTTACCGGCCCAGTGAATTCAGAAAAAATCATTTGCGTAATATATAATTGTCATAGATATGAAATGCATCATAACGATTGAGTTAGGAACAAATGGAATACGGGTGTTTGCTTATGACCTCAGTGGCCGCATCATCGGCTCGATGAAGGGCCACTATCCTACATTTCATACAGAACCGGACCACAGTGAGCAAGACCCTGAACAGATCTTTATTACTACATTATATGTACTGAAGAATATCCTGAACGAATATATACACCCGAAAAAATATGAAGTGGCCAGTATCTGTTTCTCCGCATCCATGCACAGCGTGCTGGCTGTCGATAAGAACGGGAATCCACTCGGCTATGCTATTACCTGGGCCGATAACCGGGCCAAGAAAGAAGCGCAGGAGTTACGTAACTCGTCCCTTGGGAAAAAGCTGTATGAGGCAACGGGTACGCCTATACATCCTATGTCGCCCCTGGTAAAAATAGCGTGGATCAGACATAATAATAAAGAACGCTTCAGGCTCACCAGCAAGTTCCTGTCCATCAAAACTTATATCATTCATCAGCTCACCGGTGAGTATATAATAGATTACAGCATTGCTTCCGCCACAGGGTTGATGAACATTCATACAGTGAACTGGGAAGAAGACGCATTGCAATACGCTGGTATTACTGCGAATCAATTAGCTGTGCCGGCACCTGTGTTTACAGCGGCCGGCAAATTGAAAAAAGCGTATCAACAATCATTACGCTTGCCGGCAGAAACGAAGATCCTTATTGGTTCCAGCGATGGTTGTCTGGCCACATTAGGCGACGGCATAATAAAAGGGGCGGAGAAGGCCTCCATTACGATTGAAGACAGTGGCGCTGTGAGGGTAATGGGATCGACTGTATTGAAAGATGAACAAATGCGTTTCTTTAATTACCTGCTTACTGATAATTGTTATGTGTCCGGCGGGCCTACTAATAATGGCGGAAATATATTTGAATGGTTTACGCGGCAATTCGGTGAATTCACCAATCCATTCGATATGGAGAACAGCATGCAGCAACTGATGGAAGAAGTGGACAATGTGCCAGCGGGATCAGATGGATTGTTGTTCCTGCCTTATCTGTTGGGTGAACGTGCGCCCATCTGGAATGCGAATGCCCGTGGCGCTTATTTCGGCCTTAACATTAAACATGAACGCAGGCATTTCATACGGGCTACAATAGAAGGCATTTTGTATGAAATATACAGCATTGGTAAAACGCTGGGCGAACAGCGCTCCATCAACAGCCTTTCGGTAAATGGTAGTTTTGGCACCATTCCTTTTTGCAGCCAGCTGATTGCTGATATATTCAATAAGCCAGTGTGGGTAAGGCAACAATTTCATAGTGTAAGCTTTGGTGCCTGGTTATTAAGTGCTACTGAAATGGGAATTTATAAATCACTGGATGATGCCGCACAACCGGTTGAACTACCTAATGTTTTTAGACCGAATAAACAGCATCATGCCGTATATGCTGATTACTTCGGCATATTTGAAAAGTTAAGTACCAAACTGTTTGATGAATTTGAAGCGATCGGGAATCTGCAGAAAAAGTATGCTCATTCAAATAAAACACTTATATATGACAACCCATAACTCAAGGCGGTCCTTTATAACCAAGACCGCTATCGCAGCCGCTCTGGCTCCTTTATCCACTTTCGGACAAGGTTATGAAAAAGCAATTGACCGCGCGCCCAAAGCCTCGTCTCCTTCCAATCTGAAGATCACAGAGATAAAATGTGGTTATATCAGGGGCAGCCTGTTTGTAAAGGTCTACACCAACCAGGATATCTGGGGTTGTGGGGAAGGAGTAGATGCTATTGCCGGCACTTATCACCTGGTAAAGAATTTTGAGGAACGTATAAAAGGGAAAAGTCCGCTGAATGTGCATCGCTTGTTTGAAGACATTCGTAAGTCTGGCTTTTTTCAGGGTGCTCAGTCGGGTATGTATATAGCGGTATTGTCGGCTATAGAAACAGCGTTGTGGGACCTGGCTGGTAAAGCCCTGCAACTACCCGTATACCAGTTGTTAGGTGGTAAGTTCCGCGATAAGGTACGCGTATATTGCGATACGGCGCTCTACCAGCGCAATCTGCCTACGCCTGCTGATTTTTCAGAAGCAGCCCTCAACGCCAAAAAAATGGGATTCAATGCCATCAAGTTCGATCTCGATCAGGCGAACGATCCCAATAAGTATGATCAATATAACTGGACGGCCAGTCCGGCCGAACTGCAACGTATGTACGATCAATTGGCAGCTGCCCGGCAGGCAGTGGGTCCAGACATTGACATCTGCGCCGATATGCACGGCCGGTATGATACAGTAACTGGTCATGCCATTGCCAAACGACTGGAGCCCCTAAACCTGATGTGGCTGGAAGAACCGGTGCCGGCCGAAAATGTGGAAGCCTATAAATTGATTGCCGATTCTACCACCACCCCCATATGCGTTGGGGAAAATCAATACCTGGCTTATGGGTTTAGAAGAATGCTGGAGACAGGTGCGGTAGACATTGTTATGCCTGACCTGCAAAAATGTGGTGGGCTGGGCGAGGGACAAAGGATTGCCAACCTGGCGAACCTGTACTATGTGCCGTTTGCACCACATATGGTGGCGTCTTTCCTGGGCGCTATGGCGTCGGCGCATGTTTGTGCTGCAGTGCCAAATTTCATGATCCTTGAATGGCAGAGTTATTTTCATACGCAAACCATGTTCAGGGAAATCGTAACCTATGATGGCGAATGGGTAAACAACAGTTTTATCACTGTTTCAGAAAAACCTGGCATTGGTGTTGAAATCAATGAAGCCGGTATGAAAAAGTATGCAATACCCGGAATACCTTTTTTTGAGTAAGCCTTAGCTCCGCCTATTATTATGACTCATGTAAGCAGCAATTCCTTCACCGTTTGCCTCTGTGGCAGACTTACCACATCCACGATGACTTTACCGCCTGCTGGCAGCGTCTTTGCTTTATAATGCCAATCTACTCCGTTCCAGCCCAGAATGGCCTTCCCGCGCTCCTTAACAACACCGTCAGCGTCTACTACCGTTACCTCCACTTCTGCTACACGGAACTCATTTTTGGTAGTCACCACAACTTCCTCTTCTTCTAATCTGATACTTTGGATTTCAGGACTGCGGTAAGCATCTTTCACTGCTATATTATAGGCATTTTGTCCTGGTCCTGCCAGCGACGCATAGTAGGCTTTTACCTCCGGATCGGCCAGCGCCCGCTGCGCACGTGCCGAAGCAATACTCATCTTGAGCCTTGCTTCCAATTGCTTTTGTGTAGGCTTTTTCTTGGAAGGGCCGCGTTTCGTCGCCATAATAATCTGCCCATTCCGTTCGTAGATCGTGAGTTGTTTGCCCAGGGTACCCCGTACAAGTTTCAGGAGGATATTGTCTTTAACAATGGCCATAAAAAAGGTTTTTTGAGGTTATAGATTACAAGTTTACTGTCTCGTTACCTCTAATATACAGATAACTTACTAAATGGACACTAAAATAGTGTTTAAAGGTCACCTCAATATCGATTTGATATATAGGTACCCTTTTTATATCCTTTTAGTATCCTCTTAACGCCCTTTTGGTAAGTTCATAGTAAGCCATAGGTAGTACTCCGGCACAGGAGAACGGATTAACCAAGCCTGGGTGGTCTATCATTTTGATATATGGGATTCCGAATTGTTAAAGCCATTCGGTGTAGGATTGAGATGCGAGGGGTAGGGAAATTAGAACTTGATCGTATGAAGATTTTCTTTTTTATGTGTCATGTTTCTCATGTAAGCTGATCTTTTCAAGGCATTCCATACGACTCAAAATAGATTGAAAATCTTTTTGGTCGTTTCAATTTTTTCTCTACATTTGCAATCCCAATCACGGGAATGGCTCCGTAGCTCAACTGAATAGAGCATCTGACTACGGATCAGAAGGTTTCTGGTTTGAATCCAGACGGAGTCACAAAAGGGGATAACTACATATGTAGTTATCCCCTTTATATTTTATGCTAAAACTATTGCCTGGCCTGCATTTCCGTATGCTATATTCAACCCACACACAACGTGAGCAAGCCTGGCTTAGTTTATCGATGCAGGAGCCGCCTTATCCTATCGTTTTATCACCGTAACCACACGCCGAAATTTCCCACTAGCTCCCGTCACCTTCAAAAAGTACATACCTGCCGGTAGTCCGGACAAATCAATCCTATTTCCACTCACGACCGGTGAGACAGTCAACCTAACCTGTCCATCCATGCCATACAACTCTGCGGTATATACATCCGTAGTATCCGCCTGGATCATCACTGTAATAAAATCCAGGGTCGGATTAGGGATAACCTTCACCGCACCGTTCGACATCGTACCGGCGGGGCCATTGAACAAATAATGATATGTATCAGAGAACGGACTGACGCAGCCGTCCTGGGTAACCTGTACCAGATAGTAACCCTCCGTAATTGGCTTATATGCCGGGGCGATAGCGCCGCTAATAACAGTCCTTGGGGTATCTGTATACCATTGGTTGCCCACACCTGTGGATGAAACCATACCTGCCGTGGCGCTCCAGGAAATGGACGGCTTGTCCGGAACAGGACGAACCGTCACGAGCAAGGCATCCGATGGTTCCGATGTACTGGTAGCATTCGTGTAAGTACCTCCGTTGCGCACCATCAGCGAATCATTATTGGCGCCAGGAATGGCTATCCCATTTTCATACCATTGATTGGAATAAGGCAGGGAAGACACCAATAGAACGCTGTCTCCCTTACAAAAAGCGGCATCTCCAACTGCCTTTATCGAAGGACGTTGGCCTCCTTTGTTCAATGCCACCGAAAAACCTAAAGCGCTGCCATAGCCGCTCGTAACAAGGTCCGCTTTTCCATCTCCGTCCATATCCGCTGCATTCAGGACACCTGACCACATCCTTGAAGGATACCAGAAATTATCGGCAAAGGAGGTATTCCCGGGAGTGCCGGTGTTCCTTGCAACCCCGACTGTTAAATCATAGGCATTACTTACGACCATATCCGGTTTTCCATCCCCATCAATATCCCCGGCTATACCAGCTTGAATGACCTTTGGAAGTGCAGTCTCCTTTATCTCGAATGAAATAGTATTGCCCGTACCTGTATTAAGACAGGTAGTCCTAAAACCAAAGTTAGCGCCATCCCCATTTGCGATCAATAGATCCAGCTTTTCATCGCCGTCCAGATCAGCAACGGAAACCCGGATGGGATCATGCTCATACTCAGGGGTGAAAAGAGGTATTCTTGTAAAGCTGGGCATCCCGACCGAACTGGTGTTTTCCAGAATTGAAAAAGGATAGCTGGAAAAATAATTACCGTTGTTTACCAAATCGATTTTACCGTCGTTATTAAAGTCGCCACAGGCGGCAATTGACCCGAAAGGAAAATCCTGCTGGGGTAAAAAGGATGTTACCCCGATGCTGCTGTTGTTCAGCAGAACGCTGGAAGCGCCTTGTCCCTGAACAAGGATATCCGGCCGACCGTCTCCATCCACATCCGCAACGGTCAGGTCAAAGACATTGTACAACGCTTCGAATTTAACCTCATCTTCAAAACTGATCTGCCCGGGCGTACTCGTATTCCGCAGCACGCCGATATAACAGAGGTCATTCACAATATAGTCTACTGCAACGATATCCATCCGTCCATCCCCGTCTATATCCGCTGCGGTTAAAGGCCCCACAAAGCTGCCGCCGGCATAGGGAGACGTGATATGGTAATGCTGCTCCGGAGCAAATGAGAGATCTCCTGGCGAGCTCGTATTTCTCTTGATCGAAACAGTACTGTTGAGCGATTCTCCAGCCACATCCATTTTCCCATCTCCGTCAAAATCTGCCAGGCTGCTATTCCAGGATGCGTAGTCATCGTTAAAATGCTCCATAGACGCAAATGTATTGCTGTCAATGGCAACTGTCTTACTATACAGCGATGTAAAAAATCCCGGAGAAACAGCCTGAAGACCATTACCCATATTGATAACCGTTATCGGACCGAATTGGGCACCCGAAGGGACAATCACCGTCAGAGAGTTGGCTGAAGCAGCACTCACCTGAGCCTTGTAAGCCCCAAAATAAACGACATTATCGGCCGCTGTGGTATTAAAATTCGAGCCGTGAACGACAACCGTTGTTCCTGCTGAACCGGAAACCGGGCTAAATGAACTGATCACAGGCGGAGGACCGGTTATAAATTTGAAACCGTTCAGACTGGCCGACCCGCCGATTGTCCTGACCGTAACCGCACCGGTTGAACCTGCGGCGACCACGGCGCTGATCGAGGTGGGCGACACCACTGAAAAAGAGCCAGCCGGCAAAGGCCCGAAAGAAACATTCGTGGCGGTCGCCAGATTCGCACCTGTAATCATTACAGTGTCTCCATTCCTTGCAGAAGAAGGTGTAAACGACGAAATGACCGGTGGCGGGATGAAAATAAATCCTGCTTTTGTTCCGGTCCCATAAAGCGTCGACACTGCAACATCGCCCGTGGCGCCGCTATCTACAAGGGCTGTGATGCTGGTGGGTGACACGACAGTGAAGGATGCTGCCGGCCGGCCACCAAAACTGACACCGGTGCAGCCAGTGAAATTATAGCCCGTAATGGCTATAGAAGCACCCACAAAACCTATATTGGGAGTGAATGAACTTATGACGGGCGGGCCGGCAAAGACAAAGTTAGCGGCACTATCCGCCCCCACACCGTTAGTAATCGTAATATACCCCGATACCCCTCTTCCCACAACGGCTGTTATGTTTGTGTCACTGTCCACAACAAACGAGGTGCAAGGCACTCCCCCGAAATCGACCCGGGACGTTCCGGTAAAATTCGATCCTTTGATCGCTACGGTTTGTCCCTGGGCGGCCGTAGCCGGAGAGAACGAGCTGATATGAGGATAGGATATCCGGTTCCTAAAGATAGATATGCCGTTGGCAACCATATTGCTTGCTACGATATCGGGTAGATTGTCTCCGTCCATGTCTCCTATCTGTATGGAGCCAGGAGTATACACATAATAGAAGTAGGGGTTGACAAATGAGATCGTACCGCTGGTAGAATTGTTCTGGTAAAGATAAACGCCGAATTGGGTGGCACTGACCAGGTCCGGCTTCCCGTCGCCGCTGAGATCTCCTATGCTGACGAATTTTGTTGGATAAGGCTGATAAAGATCGATACCATCCGCCAGAGCAATGCTTCCGGAATTGCCCGTGCTTCGGTACAGGTGAAGCAAACTATTGGTATTGTCGGATACGGCAACGTCATTTTTACCGTCTCCATCGAGATCGCCAATGGCGACATTGTCGGGCGCTCCGCTTACACTCACATTTTGCATAGTGGCAAACGACAGGCTACCCTGGCTACTGGTATTTCGTAGAATGGAAATGGTCTTACTTAAATCATTGGCAGTCACCAGATCGGGACGATTGTCTCCATCGAGGTCACCGATCGACACGAATTTTGGACCAACATCCGTCCGTACATCGATCGCAGGTGCAAACGAAATCGACCCGGAGACACTGGTATTCCTTAAAAGCGAAACAGTACCGGCCAAATAGTTGCTGACGGCCAGATCAGGCCTGCCGTCTCCGTCCAGATCGCCCACGCTGACGCTATATGCGCCGTTTCCCGTGGCAAACTGAATACCTGCTGCAAAGGATATCGCTCCGGCGCTGCTGGTATTTCTGAATACAGAAGCAGTGTAACTTAAGTTATTAGCGACGATGAGCTCAGGTTTTCCATCTCCGTCAAGATCGGCAGCCGTAATGGAATAGGCACCCGAGTTCGCGGGCAACGGTAAGTTAAATTTAGCAGCAAAAGCCAGCTTGCCATTTCCACCGCTATTCGGCAATATCGTGACCGAAGAAGCATCGCCGGTACCATAGTTAGCCGTAGCCACATCCGTACGTCCATCCCCGTTAAAGTCGGCAATCACCACTGAATAGGGTATCGGCCCCGTTGGGTTATCGACTGCCGGGGCAAATGAGATCGCCGAGAAAACGTTTGCGTGAGAGGGAAAGGTTGCCATGAAAGGCTGTGCCGAAAAAGCGGTAAGGCCATTTGTCACAACAGCGATCGGCTGATAGGTGGCGCCACCAGGAACGCTAACGGAAAGCTGTGTGCTACTGGCATTCAACACCTGCGCCCTGACCGCACCAAAGCTGACAATATTTTCTGAGGCAACTGAACCAAAATTTGACCCCGTGATAGTGACTACTGTTCCCACCGGACCTGCCGAAGGTGAAAAGGAGGTAATAACCGGCGCCTGAGCCGAAGATTGTAATACACTTAAAATAGCAAAAGAAAAGAGGAGCAGGTTCTTTTTTGCTACAAGGCATCTAAACAAACGTATCATAGATAAGGGTTAGGGTTTAAAACGGAGCCAGTATCCTGACCTTTAAGCAAGTTATGGCATCTTGCTTAAATTAGCAAACCCATGTATGATTAGTCCCCCTATCAGTATAAATGTCTGGTATACAATTTATCTATACCAGCCTGCAAAGTACATCCAGGTCCTCCGTCAGGTAGTAACTGGCGCACATACGATGATACCCGTCTGCTATGATGAGACCAGACTCGTGTCGTACCAGCAGGAGGGGCGATAGTCTCTTTTCTTTGCTGAATTTTTTCAGATCGATCTGCACATGTACATTCTCTTTTGGCAGTAAAGGCAATTTACTGGCCCTGAGAATATCCTTTGACTTCTTACTGATGGTCTTCGCTTGTTTTAGTCTGGCAACGATCTTTGCGGCTTCGGCAGGCTCAAATAACAACTCCAGATAATCCTGTGCTGCGGGGTAATCATGTTCTTCAGGATCATCCAGCCATATACTGTTTTTCATAGTCTATCTGTTTATAGTATTTTAAACTGATATAAAATGATTTTGGGATTGTGTGGCCAGGGCGGCAACAAGATGAATGTAAGCTGTTTTGGGGTATTGCACAATTAATATCCCATTAAAAAGCTACGGCTGCCTCAAAGCTGACCTTTTCTTTCTTTTGGGGGTGTATAAACTCAATATGGGCAGCATGCAGGTACATCCTTTCAGCTGCAGTGCCGTATAGATCGTCGCCAACAATCGGAGCATTCAACCCAAGTTCATGAGCGGAGTGCATCCGTAACTGGTGCGTTCTGCCTGTAAGTGGCCAGAAATCAACCCTGGTCATCGATTCGTATCGTGTAACTACTTTCCACTTCGTAACGCTTTTCTTTCCGCTTGTAAAACAAACCAGTTGTCTTGGCCGGTTAAACAAATCGGGGCCTAGCGGAAGATCGATCTCACCTTCCGACTGATCAATCACTTTAGACAGCAGTGCCGTATAACGTTTGCTGACCGTACGCTTTAAAAACTGTCGCTGAATATGCTTGTGTGCCTCCTGCGTTTTAGCTACTACCAGCAATCCTGAAGTATCCATATCCAGGCGGTGAACAATAAGCGGCTCGGTATCGCCCATGATGTCTTTCAACCTGGTATAGACGGAATCCTGCACATTCACTCCCGGAACGGAACGTAAGCCGGATGGTTTATTGACTACAACAAGACTCTCGTCTTCATGAATTATTTCAAGCCTGCTGGCCTCTTTCGGCGCGTATAAAAGCGGGTTTTCGTCCACAGCCATTCCTTCAAGCATATGTTCCAGAATAGGTTTACACTTACCTGTACATGCCGGATAAAAATGCTTATGTTTTCTGATTTCAGATTTCGGTGCAGCACCCCACCAGAATTCACCCATGGCAATAGGTTCATAGCCATGCGTAAATGCAAATTGCAATAGTTTGGGAATGGCACATTCGCCTGCAGCGGAAGGTGGTTTACCAAAGGGAGTGAGGCTGAAAATTTCGTGTAAACTCTTGCTTTTACCGTCTTTGTTCAGAAATACATACTGATCAAAAAGCTGTTGTTGTAAAGCGGCTGATTTTTCCTTACGTTCATTTTTTAAGGCTTCGATATCGGCGTCATATTGCGCCAATCTTGTCCGCATTTCTTCCAGCTGCTGTTCCCATTTATTTGTAAGCATTTTAAGCTGATGCTTGTCATACAAACTCTGTTTAACAAGTTCAGCTGCTGCTATAGCATATTCGCCCTGATTCAGGCTGTGCTGCAGCTGTTCACGAAGCTGTTTCCGGCTGTCCTTATTGCGCTTCAGTTGTTTCCTGCAAGCGGCGATTTCCTGCAGCGATTCGGCCGAAAGTCTTTCAATGTCCTGACGCAGGCGCTGATAGCTTTCATCGGAGGATAATGCAGTCACCTGGGTATTAATGTTGTTGATGATCTCCACTTCTTTGAGAAAGAAGCTGTTTTCCACCAGCATATCGAAGACAGGCGGTACAAATTTCGGATGATCATTTGAACCTGCCAGTTTACCTGAGAAAGCTGACAGATAGCCCAGTTTTCCTTCGGGACAACGTATTACCAGCACACCAAACATTTTCCCAATAGCGAGCCCGTCCTGGCTGGCATCCAGTCCGAAGTTGTGCTCAAGGTCAGTCTGCGTCTCCAGGTAATGTTGCAGCTCAGCGGCTGCTATGCTTGTTAAAGGATGTGGCTCGTAATAAAATGGAAAGGTAAACCGTTCAGGTAATGTTATCTGTTTTATCGATTCCTCCAAAAAATAAGACACCTTACTTCCACTGTTGTCTCCCAAGTGCGTTGGCTTTATTTCGGGCGCAAAGGTACCACTTCTGCTGAAAAAACATCCACGTGTCTTTTTCTATCCAGCGTTAATCCATCGCAGCCGAAATAGAAAGAGGCTGGTTCATGAAGAATCAGCCTCTTTCTATTGTATTGAGAAACATTTTATTTTGTCAGCATCAGAAATAGCTCAACCACTTTTTCTGTCCCTGATTCGCCTGCTTATACTGGCTAAACCAATGACTTACCGGATATAATAGCAGCATCACTACTACCCATATCAGGTATACAACAGGCAGGGAGAATCCATATCCCTGTAACTGCGGATTCGCCGTCACCCATGTTGTAAGATTAACCATATCAGCAGGAGAGTGTCCCGACAAGCTGGCTGCAAGCACACCCAGGCCATGGATGAGCGGGATATGCAGCAGGTAAAAGAACATGGGCACCTTACCAAAAACAACCACTTTAGAAGTGAACTTGTTCAAGGGGCGTTCTGCATAGGCGAGGAACAGTACCGAAGGCCCAAGTGTCATCAGTATATACAGTAAGGACGGCGGATACTTTGTCACATTCACAAAAGAGAGTACCGTAAACAGGAAGTTCTTTTGTGCGGACCAATGTGCCGCATCGCCATAGATATTTATTCCGCGGAGGATAATAAAGAGCACAATAGCTCCGATGCCTATGTTGCGTAGTGACTTTTTGCGGGTTTCAGGAGCCGTATCCGGTGTATAGAGACTCCCCAGGCAATAGCCTAAGCTAATGATGCCGATATACGGAATAATAGGATACCCTATTACAAAATGGAAAGGCCCCGCAGTAAATCCGGCAAAATTAGGCTGATGTAATATATACCACAGAAATGCCGAAGGACTATCGCCGGCAACATGTACATTATCCAACGCATTATGTCCTGCTACCAGGATAATAGCGAGTGGCAGCAGTGCGGTCCGTGGTAAATGGATCAGGAGTGAGAGCGCCATCATACTAAGGCCGAATGCCCAGATCACCTGGAGAATAAATGCCGGGTAATGAGGATTAAAAGTCCAGAACAGTGTAATCAGGAATAATTCTACAAACACCAGCCAGATACCTCTGGTAAAGAGGAAACCGGAGAGTGCTTTACGGCCATTCTTCGCACCATACAGGCAAGCTGATACACCGGCCAGGAGCATAAAGGTGGGCGCGCAAAAGTGCGTGATCCATCGTGTGAAAAAGATAGGAAGGCTGGTATGCTGAAGGTCCGTCGGATCGTTGATATAGGAATACGCATGAAAATAGTCGCGTACGTGGTCTAGTGCCATAATGATCATGATAGTGCCTCTGAGCAGATCAATAGACTCTATACGGCGGCTTTTGACAGTTCTTAGTGGTGTGTCAGCGGATGCAATGTTGAGATTTCGGTTCATAAGAAGTCCAAATATCAGCAAATTCTCAGATCTTTTATAATGAGAATCATCGTTAATTTATCTTGTCAGCGCCTGGCTATTTAAGTAGCGGCAGCGTTGCCCGTACCCCATCTGCCAAATCGTTAAGACATGCCGCCAAAAGTATAATTCCTTCCACGCCCGCCGCCCGAAATTTGTTAAAAAATAACAACACAATGTCTAACACAATTTTCATCACAGGCGCCTCATCAGGATTGGGCAAAGCAACTGCAAAACTATTTCAAAGCAAAGGCTGGCATGTAATAGCTACCATGCGTAAACCACAGGAAGAAAAGGAACTGTCCTTACTGGAAAATGTGACCTTGTTACCCCTGGATGTGACCAGTCTTTCCAGTATAGAAGAATGCGTACGCACTGCTACCAGTCAGTTCACTATTGACGTAGTATTTAACAACGCGGGATATGGACTGGTAGGCCCACTGGAAACACTTTCCGACGAACAGATCACCAATTTGCTCAATACAGACCTGCTGGGTGTGATCAGGGTAACGAAAGCCTTTATGCCTCATTTCAGGGAGAAAGGAGCCGGATTGTTTATCAATACTTCCTCTATTGGTGGTATGATCACCTTCCCACTCAATGCGTTGTACCATGCAGCAAAATGGGGACTGGAAGGGCTGGCGGAAAGTCTGCATTTTGAGTTGTCAAAGCTGGGTATTGGTATCAAGAATATACTTCCCGGTGGTATCCGTACCGACTTTGTTGGCCGGTCTATGGCTTTCGGGACATTGAATACAGCACCGTATCAAGCGATCCTTGATAAAGCCAACGAGGCATTCAGCGAAGTAATGAAGCCTGAGCAGCTGACACCTCCTGAAATCATTGCTGAAACAGTATACGAAGCGGCTACCGATAGGAAAGACCAGCTGCGTTATATTGCAGGCGAAGATGGTAAACAGTTCTATGCCACCCGTACCCGCATCGGCGCGGATGCTTTCAGAGAACAGTTTGACCAGTTATTTTTTGGCAAGCAGTAAGGAGCCGACACGTAAACGTTTGAGTGAGCAGGAAACGCAGGCAAAAAGCACTACATTAGCAACATGGAAAGAAAAGTAGTCAATGTCAGAACAATCAGTGAATTACACCGGCTTTACCAGTGCGGAGCGCCGAAGCACCCGCTGGTGAGCATCATGGACCTTAGGACTATCGACCATAATGTACTGGACCCAGGCGTTGGTTACCAGATGGACCTTTACCTGGTTTCCTGCAAACGTTTCAAAGGGGAGATCATGTATGGCCGGTCGCCATATGACTTTGAAGAAGGATCTGTGATGTTCACTGCCCCGGGACAGGTGCTTAGCGTAGCGCAGGATGTAAAGATGGAAGAGGGTTGGGCCTTGTTCTTTCACCCTGATCTGATCAACACAGGCAACCTCGGCCGGCTGATACATCAATACTCTTTTTTCCTCTATGACCTCAATGAGGCCCTGCATGTTTCTGAAGAAGAGAAAGCCGTCCTGTACGACTGCGTCAACAAGATTGAACGTGAGTGCACAGGACGCATCGATAAACATACACAACACCTGATCGTCTCTAATATCGAACTGTTGCTCAGCTATTGTGAACGCTTCTACGACAGGCAATTCCTGACAAGGGAGAAGGTGAACAATGACATCGTGCAGCAGTTCGAATTTTTACTGAACGAGTATTTTACCCGGGAAATATTGCAACAAGACGGCCTGCCGGATGTGAAATACTTTGCTTCCAGGTTGAACCTGTCTGCCAAGTACCTCGCCGACCTGCTGCAGAAATTCACCGGGAAATCGACCCAGGAGCATATTCATCTCAGGCTTGTTCAGGAAGCCAAGAACCTGCTCTGGAGCACCAACAGGTCTATCAGTGAGATCTCTTATGACCTGGGTTTTGAGCACGCTTCTCATTTCAGCAGATTATTCAAAACTAAAACAGGACTTACGCCCGGAGCATTCCGCAACAACAAGCAGGAGCCGGATGGTATATGATCAGCAGCACCACACCAGCCACGACGGTAATCCTTCCTTTTAAACACCTGTTCAAAATTTATTTGGTGAAATAGACTACGCGGTCTAATTTTGTTCGATAAAATTCGATCTTTCGATTAATCAGTCTTCAACCAGTCCGAACAGCGCAGCTGTTTTTTTATGAGACAGTAATAGACTATGTAGTCTATTATTCCGGAGAACTGGCCAGAAGAACAACAATAATTACACAACGGAAAATTTTACACAGGCATGAAATTCATCAAGGAAAACCATCACGGTATCAGTACCATTCTCGCATTTGCATTAATCCCCCTGTCGGGATTTGCAACAGATATTTACATTCCCTCGCTACCATCTATGGCGGCAGATCTGAACGTGAGCAATGCAGCAGTGCAATTATCATTACTGATCTTCATGATCGCCTCTGGCAGCAGCCAGTGGTTTGTGGGTAGCCTGCTGGATAGCTTCGGCCGTTACCGGCTGGGTATGGCGGCTTTACTGGTATTTACACTCGCCAGTTTGTCCATTGGCTTGTCGCACAATATCCAGCTCATATATGTGATGCGTGTTATACAGGGGATCTGCGTATCGCTGATCGTAGTGGGCAAGCGCGCTTATTTCGTAGATATCTATTCCGGCGAAAAATTGAAGCATTATACCAGCATGTTTTCTATCATCTGGGCTACTGCACCCATTGCGGCGCCTTTCCTGGGCGGTTATTTGCAGACTGCCTTCGGATGGTCTTCCAATTTCTACTTCCTTGGTATCGCCACTTTGATCCTGTTCGTGCTGGAGCTAAAATACGGCGGGGAATCACTGAGAACGTTCCATCCCTTTAAAATGGAGCCGATCCTGAAAGTATATGGATCGATGATCAGAACACCCGACTTCGTGTTGGGACTGGTCATTATTGCGCTGTGTTATTCCATGGTGATCGTATACGGCATGACAAGCCCCTTCATTATTGAGCATGTGTTTCATCAATCGCCCGTTGTTACCGGTTATTGTTCCCTCTTATCAGGCTTGTCATTGATGGCAGGCGGCATCATTTCCAAATCACTGATCAATCGGCCGTTCTCCAAGAAGATCGTTACAGCGCTGGTCGTGCAGGGTGTGGCTATTGCAGGGATGCTGAGCACTTCAGGATATAGCGCCAATCTGTATACCCTGATGGCGTTTATTATTGTCATTCATATGGTGTCTGGTTTTATCTTCAATAACCTGTTTGCTTATTGTCTGGGACGTTTTCAAAAGAATGCCGGTATTGCAAGTGGTATTACTGGGGGGAGTCTGTATGTGATCACTTCTTTCATCAGTTATACTATGGCGAATGTGCTTACTATTAAAACACAGGCATTACTGGCAGAGGCATACATCGTAATGGCACTGGCACTGTGGGGCGCATTTGCATTGTTTACAAGAGCGAGAATGGCACATCAGCGTACCTTAGCACTGGCGCAGTAATACATACCGGCTTACGCCACTCAATTATAAATAAACAGTCGTCTGGAATTATTCCGGCGGCTGTTTTTGTGACTTTCCAGGGCCCGGCGCCCTTAGAAATATGAAAGAAATATTTTACTTTGCCGGCGAATGCTTATTCTCCTTAAAGTAAAACAATGAAAAATACATCCGTTACCACGGGCGCCGGTATTCCCTATCATACCTTTGCTGAACTGCTGTCTATGCTGGATGGGCTCCAGCATACCGAAGGGCTGTTCATGGTAACCGAGGAGGATGACGTCCGTATGAAGAACCTGGTGCAATACCCTTTCCGTTCCGATCATTTTATCATCATCATGCAGGTGGAGGGAATCTCGCAGGTACGTATTAATTCTACGGAGTTTAATATCCACGAAAAGCAGGTATTGTTAATCCCACCCAATGCCGTACGGCAGTTCCAGGATATAAAGCCCGGAAACCGCTTTGCAGGGCTGGTATTTACGGCCGACTTTGTGGCCAGAAGTGGTATCAGTAAGAAAGATGCCGAAATGCTCGACTTCTTCTCTGCCAGTCTTCCTGGATTTGAGCTGAAACCCGCTGAATTTGACAGGTTGTTAAGTATGTTATTGCTGCTACGGGAAAAATATACGGCTACCGATGGATTGCCTGCCGATCAGTATGTGATCTTTTACCTCTTCCTGGCATTCTTATATGAGCTGCGATCAGTGTACATGCGCAATAACAGCGATAAAAAGATACAGCTCACCCGGAAAGAAGAGATCACTATGCGCTTTATAAAGTTGTTAAATGAGTGCTGCAAAGAGGAACGCAGTGTATTGTTCTACGCCGGAAAAATGAATGTTACCCCCCGTTACCTGACCCAGATCGTGAAGGAGGTGACCGGCAGATCGGCCGGAGAGTTGATAGACGAAATGGTAATCATGGAGGCCAAGCTCCTGCTGAATGACATGTCTTTAACCCTCGCCCATGTGGCAGAACAGCTGTATTTCAGTGATCAGTTCTTCTTCAGTAAATTCTTTAAGCGTAATACCGGTATCACCCCCTCTGAATACAGGAGGTCTTCCTGACCTTCCCGACATCGACCTGTCGTTTTAGACATATACTCTCTACTTTCAGACATTCTCTGAGCGGTTACTTATGACCAACTTTGCCCCAGCATTTTAATCATTGTTAGGAGAGTAAGCAATTTCTAAATATACCAACTCATGAAGTTTTTTCTTGGAAGAGCTCCATTCGTGCTGGCTTTGCCGGTACTGGCTTCCTGCGGTCATAAACAACCGGGAAGCATCAGACAGGATGCAGTAAAAGTAATGGTACAAAAAATAACAGCCGATGCAAGACCTGAAGTATTGCATTATCCCGGGGCCATTGAAGCCGACAATACCGTAACACTGGGCTTTTCTGTTGCCGGAAGGGTAACGGCCGTCAGCATACAGGAAGGACAACAGGTGCGCGAAGGACAACTACTGGCCAGTATCGAATCAGATGATTATGTCAGCGCTTTACAAAGTGCGAAAGCCGTGGAAGACCAGGCTGCAGACAATTTCAAACGATTAAAGGAGCTGCATGACAAAGGTAGCTTGCCTGAAAGGGACTATATCGCCGCCAGGTCTTCACTATCACAGGCAGAAGCGAATGTGCGCATGGCTGCCAAAAGAGTGGCAGATACGAAGCTGTATGCGCCTTATACAGGTATCATCTCCGCAAAGCTGATAGATAAGGGTGCTACTGCATCTCCTGGCGTACCTGCCTTTACCATACTGAAGACTGACCAGGTATATGCAAAGGCCCCTGTTACCGAAAGCGATATCAGCAAACTGGCGGTAGGCAAAGAAGTACTGGTGATCATTCCTGTGTTGAATGATAGTATAAAAGGCACTGTTACAATTATCAATCCCCAGGCAGATAACAGTTCCCGGACTTATGGCGTAAAAGTGAGACTAACCAACAAGGCAGAAAAACTGTTACCCGGTATGCTGACAGAAATGTTGGTATACACCGGCAGGGAGCAGGAAAAGATTGTGATACCCGCTGCTTCCATTGTACGTGATGCCGATGATATTACCTATGTATTCATAGCCGACGATCAGCATAAAGCCATCCGCAGGCGTATTACGGCTGCCGGTGTTACGGGTAATAATGAAGTGATCGTTCAGCAGGGATTGCAGGCAGGCGACAGGCTCGTAGTTGAGGGTCAAACACGTCTTGAAGACGGTAGCAGCATTCAGTTCTGAGCCATTTCTGTCACCATTAAATCATTCAAAACAGATGAACAAGCCAAGAAAAATGCATTACCTGGAAGCCGCTATGAAGCATAAACAGGTAGTGATTATCGTAACATGTCTGCTACTGATACTCGGCGCATCGGCACTCATGAATATGCCACGCAGCGAGAATCCCCGAATAGATATGCCTACAGCGTTGGTATATGCTATATACCCAGGTGCTGATGAGAAACAGGTAGAACAGGAAGTAACAAAAAAGATAGAACAGTATCTCTTCTCTTTTGAAGAAGTAAAGAAGCGTAGTACCAAGTCGGAAACCCGCGAAGGACAGACCTTTGTGACTACCGAGATATTTACCGAGGTGAAAGACCGGAAGAAGTTCTGGCATACGCTGCAACTCGATATGGACGCCAGATTAAAGCCGCAGTTACCTGCAGGTGTGATCGGTCCTTTCGTGAACAGCAACTTCAGTAATGTGACTGCTATGATCATTGGGGTATCATCTCCCATCCGTAGCTATGAAGAGATTGAATCTTATCTTGATAAACTCGAAGACGGATTGAAGACGATCCCCGTGGTGTCGAAGATCAATCGCTCTGGTGTGCAGCAACGGCAGCTGTATATTAACGTGAATGATGAAAAGCTGCGTCAGTATGGCTTTGATATCAGCAGCCTGGTAGGTGTATTGCAGCAGCAGAACGTAACAAATTACACCGGAGAGCTTAGCATGGCTTCCAATTATATCGTGCCTGTTTACACCAACAGCCGCTATAAAACGGAGAATGAAGTGGCGAACCAGATCGTATTTAACAAACCTGATGGCACCATTGTACGCCTGAAAGATGTAGCCACCATTGAGCGCCGCTTTGAAGAACAGTCTTCTTATGTACGCATGGGTGAAAACAAGGCGATGGTATTGTCGATCGACATGCAGCCGGGACGTAACATCGTACAGTTTGGAAAGGAAGTGGAGGCAAAGATCAAAGAGATAGAACACACTTTTCCGGAGGACATAAAAATAACCACCATAGTGAATCAGCCGGAGGTAGTAGGAGAGAGCATCAGTCATTTTATGGTGGAATTTGGCCTGGCTATTGGCTCTGTGATTATCGTGGTGATGCTATTGCTGCCTTTCCGTGTAGCAGCTGTAGCCTCTGTGGCGGCACCGATCTCTATCCTGATCACATTTGGTATTATGAATATAGTAGGCCTGGAATTACACCAGGTAACACTCGCAGCGCTGATCATTGTGCTGGGGATGGTGGTAGACAATGCGATCGTAGTCGTAGACAATTACATTGAAAAACTGGATGAGGGCATCACGCCCTGGCAGGCAGCATGGCAGGCGGCGAAACAATTGACTCTGCCGATATTTACCGCTACACTGGCCATCATCTTCGCCTTCGCTCCGCTGGCGTTGTTTATGGATGGTATCGCGAAAGATTTCATGGCATCATTGCCGGTGACGATCGCTATTGCGTTGATCGCTTCCATGCTGGTGGCACTGCTCTTAACGCCTTACACCTGCTATGTGTTCATCAAAAAAGGACTTAAACACCGTATCAGCGACAGGCCTGTGAAAAAGAACCTGCTCGACAGATTACAACATGTATTTGACAAGGGAGTAGAGTTCTGTTTCCGCTGGCCGAAAGCGACGATGATGAGTGGAGTAGCCGCGGTTTTACTGGCGCTTGTCATTGCTGGTAAGGTAGACCCTGAGTTCTTCCCGATCAGCGAACGGAATCAGTTCAACATGGAAGTATGGCTGCCTTCCGGTTCTTCCCTGCAGCAAACAGAGGAAGCGGTAAAACGCCTGGAAGGTGTACTTAAAAAAGATAAACGCGTCGTACAGATCACCAGTTTCATGGGTATGAGCTCACCTCGTTTCCATACCTCCTACGCACCGGAAACACCCCGCAGGAATTATGCGCAGGTGTTTATCACGACCGTCAGCAGTCAAGCCAGTGAAGAGATGGTACATGAGTACCTGCAGTCCTTAAAAGGCTTCCTGCCTGATGGTAATATCAAGCTGAAACAACTGAGTTTCCAGGAAGGAGCGCCCATTGCTGTGCGTGTGATCGGCGACAACACGAGTGACCAGCAAAAAGTAGCAGCCCAGATCAAAAAAATACTGGAGAATGCCAAAGGCACCAACTGGGTGAGACTGGACTGTGAGGAAGACTACTTTGGCATCCGTTTACAGATCAATGAAGATAAAGCCAATCGCCTGGGCATCTCTAACCAGGCGATCACACAGACCCTGGGCGCCGGATTGAAAGGCTATGCCCTGTCTACCATGTGGGAAGGTGACAAACCGGTTGACATCTTCCTTCGCCTGGATTCTGCGAGTCGCAAGGATGCACAGGCACTGGAAAACCTGCATGTGAGCACCCGCTACGGCGATAAGATCCCACTGAAGGAAGTGGCATCATTGACACCTGCCTGGCATACCGGCATGATTGCACACAGGAACGGCCTGAGAACATTGTCTGTGTTATCCGAAGCACAGCTGGGACAGAAGCCTTCACGCATCCTGAAAGAGGTACAGCCACAGATAGACCAGTTGAAGCTGCCGCCTGGTATTCGTATTGCCTACGGTGGTGATGCAGAATCATCCGCAGATAACCAGCCTTCAATGATGGTATCGCTGGGCGTAAGTCTGATTCTCATCTTCCTGACATTATTATTCCAATTCAAGAATCTGGGTAAAACACTGATCATACTGGCCACTTTCCCGCTTAGCCTGTTGGGCGCCTTCTCTGGCCTCTATCTTACAGGCAATCCACTTGGTATGACCGCCTTTATGGGTATCATCAGCCTGATAGGGATTGTGGTCCGGAACGGGATCATCCTGGTGGATTATGCGGATGAACTGGTACATGATCACGGGTATAAACTGAAAGCCGCCGCCCTCGCAGCAGCAAAGCGCAGGATGCGTCCCATATTCCTGACGTCCTCTGCCGCCGCTGTCGGGGTAGTGCCTATGATCATCAGTAAATCGCCTATGTGGGCGCCGCTGGGTAGTGTACTGGCTTTCGGCCTCATCGTGTCCATGGCCTTAACGCTGTTCGTCGTGCCGGTGCTCTATGCCCAGTTCATTAAACCGCAACCGGTTACACCAGAGATGCCGCAGGCAGATGCGGATGCTCCTGTACAATACAAACCGGTACATGCGTAAAGCAACGTAGGCGTTTTCAAACCGTTCAATTTAATTAAGCAAATGAGTATAGTTCGATACATAACGCCGCTCCTTGTCAGTACTGCACTGTTAGCATCGCAGTACGCGACAGCGCAACGGGTGCTGACACTCGAAGAGGCAAGGAAGCTGGCGGTGACGAGGAATAACAACCTGCGTGCTGCGCAGGAAAAGATAGGGGCTGCCCGGGCACAAAAGGCCATAGCGGCAGCAAAGGACAAACCTACTATAGATGCTTCTGTAACTGGCTTTTACTTCGGTACTCCGCTGAATAAACTATTGCCTGAATATGGAGTAAGCCCAATGGTATCTGCTTCACAGGCGATCTATTCAGGGGGTAAAATAAAACTGGGTAAGGAAGCGGCAGACAAAGGCATTGAAATAGCGGAAACGCAAAAGGCACTGACAACAGCAGAAGTGGTATTGTCCGCCGAAAGCGCTTACTGGCAGGTAGTAGCCGCAAAGGAAAAGATCAAACTGGCGGAACAGTATTCACGACAACTGGATGGTTTGTATAAGGAACTCAATAACGCTTATACTGCCGGTCTGACTTATAAGAATGACCTCTTACAGGTGAAGGTACAACAGAACGACAACCAGCTCAATGTGCTCCGGGCCAACGATGCGTTGGTATTAGCGAAGTTGAACCTGGCACAGATCAGCGGTCTGGGAGATAGTACGGATTTCGTGCTCCCGGATACTGTACTGGGAGATTTCAATAATGCCACCTTACACCGTTCAATGGCGGAAATAACAGCTGACAGACCTGAGATCAAGATCCTGCAGCAGTCACTCGAAGCAGAAAAGATCCAGGAGAAATTATTGAAAGCAGACTTCAAACCCACCGTTGGATTGAATGCCGCCGGACTGGCTGGTTTCGGTAAACAAGGGATCAACCTGGGGAATCCTTCCAGTAACGCCTTCGCCAGTTACTACGGTCTCGTTCAGGTAAGTCTGCCGATATTGGACTGGGGGCAACGTAAACAGAAGATTAAGCAGCAACAGCATAACATCTCCGCGCAGCAATACCAGCTGCAGGAAACAAAGGAGAAGATATCACTCGAAGTACAGCAGGCGTATTTACTGCTGAATGAATCGGCTAAACGTATTGAGCTATCCGGCGCGTCACTGGAACAGGCAGAAGAGAATCTAAGACTGAGCAATGACCGATTAAAGGCTGGAACTATCACAGGCCAGGATGTGCTGGAGGCTCAAACTATCTGGCAACAGGCAAACAGTAATATCATTGATGCGAAGACGGCGTATCGGATCAGTGAAGCCAATCTGTACAAAACTTTAGGTATGACACGGTTTTAGTATTAGTTCTTTGGTGTTTTGATAGGCGGATCCGGGTTCGTATACTTCCCCGGATTATCAAAACCAAAGAGTAACAGTTGTAGGTTTAAGCAATACACCGGTGCAGTCGTGCACTGGTGTTTTTTTATGTGGTCAGCGCTACAGCTACCTGCCTGGTGACCACTGCCAGGCTGTTGCATGCCGCGTTAGAAAAAAACAAAAAGCATGATCATTTTCTAAAAGAAGCCCCAAAGCCTGCCAGCAGTGAGCAGTTTATCAATACCCAGTTATCAAAGCTTACCACTGAGCGTGAGGCCATTTGCGCAGCGCTGGATCGTTTACATTAAATAAAGGGTTGCAGTTGTGCACCGGTGTTTTTTTATGGAATCCCGCTTTTTATAGATACAACGCACTGAGTCTTCAACATAGAATTGATTCTCCTTAACTTCTCATTAACTGGTGTGACTGGTGAATTTTTTAAATTGAAACCTAAATCAATATTAAAATAATGCTGTATCCAGGCCAAAGTCATACCAGATGTTCCAAATGCGGGCATACAATTACGGCGATAGCTGCTACAGTTTAGTTCATCTTTAAATGTTAGAAAATAGAGATGCCCGATAATAGATTTGTATATCTCTCCAACCAATGGCAGAATAATGAATCCTTCAAGCGCCAGCGTGGTTTTACTACCTCAAACGAGCGGGAGGAAGAAGATGCGGAGCCTAAAACGATCCGGGAGTTTCAAAAAGATCGCTTACGCACAAGTTATGCTGAATTTTTTACCAAACAGCGTGTAAGGAATGAAAACAGAGCAATACACTTTGATGCCAATATTGATCTGATAAAGATTTCATTTTATGTAACTTTTAATGATGATTTAAAAAGAAAATTTTTTGAACGATATGGGCTGAGCTCCGTGGAGTTCAGTCGATTTAATAAGACTGTTACTTTTGAAGTAGTATCTGATATAACCTCTCAAAACTTTTTCAGGCATGTCCATACTATCATAAACAGCCCGGAAGGAACTGGTTACGTCAACCAACCATTTAATCTTATCGCGCTTGTAATGCATTTTGAATTTATTGACACCCGGGCTCGTTGGGTCTCTGCATCTCTAAGCGGCAGTTTGTTGACATTGATATCCTCTGCAAACCCCATTTATACAATCCAGAAAAACACACTGTTTCGTTTTCTGCAAGAACGTCAACTGACCTTTAGCTACGACCAGCAAGCACCTGATTTGATTGAAGTAGCTGTCAATGACCGGAACCAGCTACGCGAGATTGCAGATAATTTTGATATTGTCAAAGCCATTACAAGTACGCGGGCTCTTAGAGTTCGACCAGGACAATATGGGGAGCTTAGACGGGATTACGGATTTACCGTTATAGTGCCTGAACAATTGACTATAGTTGGCGTCATTGATACCGGTGTTACACGAATTACTCCACTGCAGGATATTCTTACAAATTTCTCTTATGATCATACCGGCAACGGTGCATTCTGGGATGAATCCGGGCACGGAACTTCAGTTGCAGGCCTTGTGGCATTAGGCGCTGAATTTTATGCATCTACGGATGAAGTATATACTGCGAAAGCCCGAATAGCGGTGATAAAAGCGTTGCAGTTTAATAATGATAATCTAAATATCTCAAGAATTTTAGCCGATATCCGAAGCGCCCGGCAGACACACAATGTTCGGCTTTTTAATTTATCCCTTAACATCAGCTCTGCTAAGGAGTATAATTCCACCTATAGTCACTTTGCTTATGAACTTGACAAACTTGCCCATGAACTTGATGTATTAGTATTTATTGCGGTGGGCAATATAGATCCTGATTATTTGGGTGATGCTTTAGCCGATCCGCTGCATCCTGACCATAAGTATCCTGTATTCTTTTACAAACCTGACAGCACCAGTGACGGACATAGATGCGAAAATACCAACATCTGCGAACCCGCTGAATCACTCAATAATATCTCTGTTGGCGCTCTTGCTGGTAATCTAGAGCAAAATGATCAGAGTGATGTGACTCCTAATGCGCTGTATCCTGCATATTATACCCGTAAATTTCACTTCGACTATAGTGTAAATATCAACTCCACCCCGCTACGGAAAAATCAACGGAATAAGCATCTTGTTAAACCAGATGTCGTATTTGATGGGGGGGATCTATTTGTTTATGAAGCAGGAATGGAGATACTACGCGCACACAACCATCCCGAAGGTGGGTATTTTGCCCGTACAGCGGGAACAAGCCTGGCAACACCACTTATCACATCTTATGCAGCTCAGATACTCAATGCATATCCGGAACTACGTACACAAACAGTTAAAGCAATTTTAATTAACGCTGCGACTTTTTACAAAAAAGACAATCTGCCGGCCTTTCGCAACAGCACAGAGGCACTCCTCAAAAACCTGGTGGGATTTGGAAAGCCGCAGAAGGAAAAACTGTTAAATACTGAAGATAATTCAATATTATTTTTGATCGAAGACGTCATTGCGATTGGCGAGATAATTACTATTCCCATTAACCTTCCGCCGTATCTTAAAGATGCTGGTAACAAACTCAAATTTGAAATCACCCTGTGCTATAGCTTCTTACCTGTAAAAGACAATCACCTAAATTACCTTCCATTGCACATCTCATTTAATCTGATTAAGTCTGTTGATGTGCAAGTTGCCGCAAACGCCGGGCAGGTTGTATATGGTATAAAAAATTCCTTCCGATGGAGTGAAGATCATTTTGGATTAGATAACAGGCTATTTTCGAATTCTCAATCGGCCACTTACATATTGCAACCACGGGATATAAGCGCAGCTGATAATGCGGTGGCGCTGGCTGTTCGTTGTCTATTGAAAAATGAAATTCCCGAGGAATATTCCAGGCAGGCTAAAAGGATAGCTCATAGGTTTTCTATGGTGATCCGGATAACAGAACAACAAACGCAATCTGTCAACAATTCGCTTTATCAGCAAATACTTGCCTGTAATGAGATTAAGAATATAGCGGCCGCTACTAATGAGGTTGATATTGATGTGGATGTAGACCTCTGATTATGGGATATGTAGGGCTATCTTTTCGGTGGTAATAAGGCTTTTCCATACTTTCACATCAACCACCGGTACTCGCAGCACTTGATTCTCTACATCTTCAAAAATGCTGCGTTTGATCGCGGTGATCAGTGTTTTTTGTATGCTAAAATAGCTCAGACCCAGCGCTTCTTTTGTGATTGATTTAATGGTCGACTTATCTGGCAAATTAAAATGACCATTTTTTAAAGTAAGATTAATTAGTTCTCCAATTTGTCGTTCATTGGGCAAATCGAGCTTTAGATTAACATCAAATCTTCGTAATAATGCATCATCCAACATGTCTTTCTGGTTAGTTGCAGCAATTAAAATACTATCCTGTGGCAAATAATCAAAGAGTTGCAACATGGTATTAACAACGCGCTTCATTTCACCATGATCCTGACTATAATCACGTACTTTCCCCAATGAATCAAATTCGTCGATAAATACAATGCAATTTTCAGCAGTTGCCTTTCTGAAGATCTTTGCCAGATTTTTGCTTGTCTCGCCAAGTTTAGAAGACACAATTGCACCAAGGTTTACTACGATCATCATCTTTTTCAACTCACCAGCAATTGCATACGAAGCCAATGTTTTGCCACAACCCGAAGGCCCATGTAATAAAATCTTATTGGATATAGGTAAATCAAACTTGCGTAGAATATCAGATGACTTATGCTCTTTAATAAACAAGGCTAATTCTTCTTTCACATTCTCATTGGCAACCAAATTATTCAGCGTATAGTCGGAGGTTAACTTTTCAAGGATCAAATCATTAAATTCCTTGTCCTCTAACCTGTTGTAATATGAATCAGATCCCACTTTCGTAAGTGAACTTGTGTTTTGTCGCAACCCTTCTTTTAGAATAGATTGTAATTGCAGGGCGAAGTTGATCTTCTTTGTTTTCTTGGAGTATTCAATCAACTCGTTGAGGACAGATAAAAGTCTATCCTGGTCATTTTCCAGGCCGAACTTGGCAATGTCTTTTATCAGGTCAAATTGACTCATACATTATATTTCATCTATGTTAATCTACACAAATCTAAACAATTACCATTGAAAAATACCAGGTAGTTGGTATTTTCCGCAGCAACACACCTTATCGCACCTGTTTCGACGACTGATATTCCGTAGGCGTCATCCCAAACTGCTTCAGGAAATTCCTGCCGAAATTCGTCTGCGAATGATACCCCACCATGTCAGATACTTCATATATCTTGTAGGTGCCTTGTCCCAATAAAGCTGCCGCCTTTTTCAGGCGGGTAACGTTTACCAGTTCATTAGGCGTAAGATCAGAAATGGATTTGATCTTTCTGTATAACGTAGGCCGGCTCATATTCATTAACCTGGCGAGTTTTTCTATATCGAGGTCCGGGTCTTCCAGGTTCTCATGAATAATAGCCGTCAGTTGTTCCAGGAACAATTCATCGGGCCGGCTGGAGGCAATGGTGTTGATATTGACCAGCGGCGAATGTGCAAAGTAATCTTTGATCTTAGACCGGTTGGCCAACAAGGAAGCAATTTGCGCCAGCAGGAATTCTGTAGAGAAAGGTTTGTCCACATAAGCATCCGCGCCTAATTCCAATCCCGCTATTTTGGCCTGTAAGGTGTTTTTAGCCGTCAGCAGGATAACGGGAATATGGCAATAGTCAAAAGTCGATTTGACGAGGCGGCACAGCTCAAAACCATCCATTACTGGCATCATGACATCACTGATGACCAGCTGTATCGGTTCAGTACCTAACAGTGCTAAAGCCTCCCGGCCATTTTGTGCAGTCAGTATCGTATACTTTTCACTGAGCTCGTCCCCAAGAAAGGCGAGGATTTCTTCATTATCATCAACAAGCAGTAGCAGTGGTTTCATGATGTCTGGTTTGTAGTGGTGATTGTTTTGGTTCTGCCTGGTTGCAGATTAAACTCTATTTCCTGATGTACCGGTATGCGCAATACAAATACATTCAGGTGATGATGGCCTGGTTGTAATGTCAGTGATCCTTTATGTAATGTGGCTAAGGAACGGGAAAGTGCCAGGCCTATGCCTGTACCTTTCTGCATCTCCGTTTCCTTGAGCCGGAAGAATGGTTCGAAGATCTTTTCTTTCATATCCTCTGGGATGAGGTGCCCATCATTACTGACCTCTATGATGAAATAATTCTCTTCTTCCGGGAAGACCAGCAGGCGTATACTGGCAACAGTGGCGGCATATTTTATAGCATTTCCAATCAGGTTGCCAAGTATTTTGTTGAATGCCTCGATATCTACATAGGCATATAGTTCCGTCGGCAATTCAATGGAAAGTTCCAGTTGCTTTTGTTCTGCCAGTGTTTTAAACCCGGTGTACATCTCTTCCAGCAAGTCCCGGATATTGGTCTTCACAAAGCTGAGGGAATAGCCATTCAGCTCCGTCTGGCGGAAGTCCAGCAGCTGAGTGGTGAGGCCTACCAGGCGGTTGGTATTGCGCTCCATGATGGAGAGGCTATCTTTGATCTCTGGTAGGTGACCGGCTTTCCGGATCACTTTTTCGAGCGGTGCTTTGATGAGTGTCAGTGGTGTCTTGATTTCATGTGCGACGTTGGTAAAGAACTCGATCTTGGCTTTGAACACTTCTTTCTCTTTGGCCGCTTCAAACAGCTCGATCTTCCGCCGGTTCTTTGCTTCAATTCGTTTGTGATAGTTCCGGATGATATACCAGATGATGCCTATCGCTAATACGGCATACAGTATCAATGCCCACCAGCTACGCCACCAGGGCGGCATGATTTCAATGACCAGGGTTGTTTCTGTTGCTGGCCACACACCGCCGCTATTACGGGCCTTTACCCTGAATATATAAGTGCCTGGCGCCAGTTCTGTGAAATAAGCCTTACGGTTCGTTTTCAGGTAAGTCCAGCTCTTATCCAGGTTCTCCATTTTGTAGGCGTATTCCGCAATCTCCGGCGCGGTATAACTGAGCAAGGCGAAGTCAATACTGAAGGTGGACTGGTGGTAGCTCAGGGTGATCTTATCAGTAGAGGTAACAGAGTGTTGCAAAGGAGAACCTTTTGCTGCGATGGCCAGCTCGCGGTTGTTAACCTGGAAGCCGGTAATGTACACCGGACCCGCAAAAGTATTCTGCACAAATTCGGCAGGATTGAAGCTGATAAACCCTTTGCCACTACCGAAATACATCCGGCCTTCTGCATCCTTGTAGGCGGAGTTGAAGTTGAACTGATCGCTCAGCAATCCATTCGCCCGGGTGTATGTCTTCACACTGCCATTCCGGGGATTGAAACAGCTTAACCCACGAGAGGTGCTGATCCACAGATTGGCCTGTTTATCTTCCAGTATGCTGAGTATGAAATTGCTGGGGAATCCATCTTGCGTGGTATATCGTGTAAAACTTTTTTGTGTGCTGTTATACCGGCAAAGACCACCTTCGGTAGCAAACCATAAGTGGCCACCGGAATCTTCAAAAATACTATTGACACGATCGCTGCTGAGGCTCTGTGTATCGTTCTCCGCATAGCGGAAGTTTCCTTTCGTTCCTGTGGATGGATCATAAAAATGCACCCCGCTGCCATAGGTGCCTGCCCAGAATACGCCGGACCTGTCCTGCAGCAGGCAGGAATACCAGTTCACAAGCGGCAGGCCGGAAAACAGAACAAAATCGTTCCGGACCTTGTCATATTGATAGGCGCCCCTGGTAGTGCCCAACATAATAGCGCCTCCCGGGGGATGGTAAATACAATAGATGAAATTGCTCTGCAAAGCGGTGAGGCCGGATTGCATGTTGAAGCGGCGTGTCACCTTACCGGTACGGATGTTCAGCACATCCAGGCCATGCTCGAAAGTACCGATCCAGAGGTCGTCGCCATCCAGCAGTAAACCGTGGATATTGGTATAGGAGATACTACCAGCAGCACCGGGCAGGAAGTGTGTGAATGTTTGTGTAGTGGGATCGAGTTTGTTCAGGCCTGCATCTTCGGTACCGATCCAAAGGTTGTTGTACCTGTCGGCATGGATCTCGCGAATCACGTTCCCGCTGAGGGAGTTTTCCCCTGTTTTAGGGAAGTACTTTCTGAAGGGGGTGTATTGTGTGGGATAGTAGTTAACGCCGCCGAAATAGGTGCCTGCCCAGATACCGCCTTCCTTGTCGCGGCAGAAGGTATATACCGCGTTGTCGGAGATGGAATAGGGATCATTATACATCTTCCGGAGATTTTTGGCTTTCCCCGTCAGGGTGTTATAAATGAAGATACCTGTCTCTGTAGCGATCCAGTATTCATGATCGGCCGTCTGTAGGAAGTTGCGGACGAAGATCTCGGTATGGTCATCATTATAAGAGAGAATATCTGTATAGGTACCGGAGACTATATCAAACTGTTTGGCGCCCTGGTTGGAGGTGCCAACCAGTATGCGGCCGTCCCGGGTGCTGGCTATTTTCTCTATCCAGCGGGACACCGACCGTGTGGAGTGGCTGAACATGTCGTAGGCCGTGAAAGTACCAGCATGGTGTTGCTGGAGATAGCCGTCAGTAGTGGCCACCCAGATGTTACCATCAGATGAAAGGCATAGGGAGCTGGCTTCAAAGAAACTGTTGGTATTGAAATACTGCAACTGGCGGGATGCCTGGTGATAGCGGAACAGGGATACGCCGGACACAAACCAGATATTCCCTGTGCTGTCGCCCTGTATGGCTCTTACCTGTCCCTTGGGTGCTACATCCAGCAAACGAAAGCTCTCGGTGGAATTGTCATATTGATAAAGGCCATTTTCCGTGCCTACCCAGAGGGTACCGTCAGCTCCTTCGTAGAGGGCATGGATAAAGTTGCTGCCAATGCTGGTGCTGTCTTGCGGATTGTGGCGGAAAACCTTGAAGGTATACCCGTCAAAGCGGTTCAATCCATCTTTGGTACCAAACCACATAAAACCTCTGCTGTCCTGCAGACTGCAGATGACAGCATTGTTCGACAGGCCGTTCTCCACCTGGTAATGCCGGAAATAATAGGATTGTCCCGATACGGGGCCTGTTGCACCAATAAAAAGGCAGATCAGCAGGCATATGCTTATCTGAAAATACAAACGTGGCGTGGCATTCCATTGTCCCTGTTCACTATAGCGCGGTTTACACATAGCGTCTCATAACGTAAAATCTAAAATGAGATGATTTGCTGAAGTTTTGATACAGATTGTAGAGCTTAAGAAAACTATTAATCGCAACTTCATACCATCATCCAAATCACAGATCGGAAAAAGGAGACAGCATCTTTAATTGTAACTGTCACACTAATAAAATTAGCTATTATATACATCCCGGACAAGAATTTCCGGACATATAAAAGAGTTTTATTTGAATTAATAATAATTACACGTTTATGAAACTGATCCGCATTTTGCTAAACAGCAGCGTATTCCCTATACTCGCCTGCGCACTGTTTCTGCTCATCGAGCCGGCATCTGCCCGGCAATCCGTCAGGAAAAAATACCGGGGAACCGTCATGACCCGGGAGAACGAACCTGTTATCGGCGCTTCTGTAAGTGTAAAGGGTGGCGCCGGCACCGTAACAGATGTTGCAGGAAACTTTACTATCGAGGCCGAAGAAGGCGCTTCCCTGACCATCAGCAGTATGGGTTTCGAGAACAAAGTCGTAGTGCTGAAAGGGGAGGAACCTGTTGCCGTAAGACTGGAAAAGTCGTACCGGAACCTGGAGGATGTTGTGGTAGTGGGCTATGGTACCGTAAAGAAAAAGGACCTGACCGGTTCCGTGGCACTGGTGAATGTGGGCGAAGCGAAGAAGAATGCGTCTTACGATGTGGCTAAAATGTTACAGGGACAGGCAGCCGGTATCAGTGTGCATGGCTCCGGAGAACCGGGCGGTTATGTACAGATCAAGATCCGCGGTACGACCACCTTCGGGAATAACAGTCCGCTGTTTGTAATAGACGGTGTGCCGGTAGATGCACCTTATGATTTTTCCCCCAATGACATCGAGAGTATCCAGGTACTGAAAGATGCATCCGCAGCCGCAATATATGGTTCCAGGGCCGCCACCGGCGTGATCATCATCACCACCAGGAAGGGAAAGCAGGGACCTGTGAGAGTGAACTTCAACAGTTATGCAGGCGTACAGGAAGTAGCGAGGAAGATCTCGCTGACTGACAGGGCACAATACCAGCAGATCGTATCTGCGGCAGAAACGAACGCGGGATTGACCCTGGCGCCAGCCAATGATCCATCCAATCCATCCTATGTGTCCAATATCAATACCGACTGGCAGAAAGAAGGCCTGAAACGGGGCGTGATACAGGACCACAATGTAGGACTTTCCGGTGGTACCGAAAGCATCTCCTACAATGCCTCATTGGGCTATTTCAACCAGACAGGTACACAGGTGGGGCCGCAGAAGTACGACCGATATACCCTGAATAGTAACCTGCAGGGTAAAAAAGGCCGTTTCAGCTATGGTGTAAAGGCGGCCTATACACAATCGCATAAAGGCAATTATGCCGCTACCAATGGTCATGCGGTATTCGGAGGGGTAGTGACCAGTATGCTGACGGCTATTCCTACCATGCCTGTATACGATGCTTCCCGCCTGGGCGGATATGGCGGCAGCGACCAGGTAAAGAACAGGGCTATCTCTGCTAACGTAGTGGGTATTAATAACCTGGTGAATGATTATAGCGACCGTAACCGCTTCCTGGGAAATGCATGGGGCGAACTGGAAATAGTGAAAAACCTCAAATACAGGATGAACGCCAGTTTTGACAGAACTGACTATGAGAATTCCCACTTCGAGCCACGGTTCGACATGGGATATTATTACCTGAATACACAATATTACATGTACCTGCAGACGGGGCATGCGAGCACCAGCCTGCTGGAGCATACATTGACCTACCAGCTGCAGAAAGGCAAACATAAAATTGATTTCCTGGCAGGTTTGACATACCAGGAAGATAAGAACGAATGGATGGCTGCTTCTGCACAGGATACGGCTGACCTGAACTTCCACACATTTGCGGCTGTAGCAAGAGCAAGCGCCAAAGGTGTGACCAGCTGGAAAGGTATGGCTGCGCTGTACTCCACGTTGGGAAGGATCAATTACAACTATGACGACCGTTACCTGCTGACGGCTAATTTCAGACGTGATGGCTCCTCTAAATTTGCACCGGCTAACCGCTATGGTAATTTCGCTGGCTTTGCTGCCGCCTGGAATATCAGTAATGAGAAATTCCTGCATTTGCCTTCCTTCATCAGTAGTATGAAACTAAGAGGTGGTTATGGTGTATTGGGTAATCAGACTTCCCTGGGCTGGTATGACTACCAATCGTATATTAACAATACAACCAACTACCTGTTCGGTGATCAACTGGCCACCGGTTCCACTACTGTGTCTGTAACAGACCCGACCCTGAAATGGGAGTCAACCACTACCACCAACGTAGCCCTGGATCTGGGTCTTTTTCATGAGAAATTGTCCTTTACGGCGGAATATTACAACCGCCTTTCAAAAGATATCATTACCGCTATTCCTATACCTTATTCAGTAGGTTCTTTCCCACAAACGCTGACTACCAACGCCGCATCTCTGAAGAACAGCGGTATCGAGTTCACGCTGACTTACAAGGACAATATCGGCGCATTGAACTACTCCATCAATGCCAATGCTTATACCCTGAAGAACAAGGTTGAAAAGCTGGGCGGAAAGAACAACCCGGTATATGGCGCAGGCAGCAAAACAGAGGTAGGTCGTGAAGTGGGTGAACTGTTCGGCTATCAGACAGATGGCATCTTCCAGAGCCAGGACGAGATCAGCAAACACGCTACCCAGGATCAGTCAGGTGGTATCAAGCCAGGCGATATCAAATACAAAGACATCAACAATGATGGCGCGATTACCGATGCTGACAGGACTTACCTGGGCTCAGTGATCCCTAAATTCTACTATGGCCTGAATGTATCTGCTTCTTACAAAAACTTTGATGTGTCTTTCTTCTGGCAGGGTAACATGGGCAGTAAAGTGAACAACGGTGTTTACTCCGCACTGATGGCTGGCCAGTATGGTAATGCACATACTGACGAACTGAATTACTGGACGCCTACTCACACCAATACCAATGTACCAAGGCCACTGATCAACGATATCAATAACAGCAGGTTCTCCGATCGTTTTGTACAAAGCGGCTCTTATGTGAAACTGCAGAATGCGCAGATCGGGTATACGATTCCTGAGTCTACACTGACCAGGACACATGTATTCAGAAGCCTGCGTGTGTATCTCTCAGGATTGAACCTGGTAACTATCACCAAATACAAAGGCTACGATCCGGATTTCATCAGCGACGGTTTGTTTAACAGGGGCTTCGACTACGGCTCCTTCCCGAACCCGAGAACCGTGATGTTTGGTGTACAGTTAGGCCTTTAATCTTTAAACAGCATTACAATGAAACGTACTATATCTCATTATATAATAACAATTGCGACGGCCAGTGTATTGATTGCCGGTTGTGGTAAAAGACTGGACCAGGTGAACCCGAATGCACAGACTTCCGAGACTTTCTGGGCATCAGCTAATGATGCAGTGCAGGGTATCAATGCGGCTTATGCCCCTTTATTGCTCGACGGCGCTTATATGCGCTTCACACCAATATTGCTGGATGTGAGAGGCGATGATATCAGGAGTAACAGTCCCTGGACGGCTATTTCAGGTGTCGGTAAGTTCGCCCTGGGCACCGGCAATGCCGACGGCTATGGATGGGCTTTCGATGAATATTATGAAGGCATCTTCCGTTGTAACCAGGTGCTCGACAATGTACCTAAGATCAATATGGCGGAAGACCTGAAGAACCGGGTGCTTGGACAGGCCTATTTCCTGAGAGGATTGTATTTCTTCCACCTGGTGGACCTCTTTGGTAATGTAGCACTACCTACGAGGTCTCCGCAGTCAAAAGCAGATTTCTATGGTAAGCAGATGACTGCACAGCAGGGCTGGGATCAGGTGATATCCGATTTTAAGGCTGCTGCTGACCTGTTACCGGTTTCTTACAAGAATGTAGTGGGCGCAGATGTGAACCAGGTAGGAAGGGCTACTAAAGGCGCAGCAATGGGCTATCTGGGTAAAGCCTACCTGTTTAACAAAAAGTATCCGGAAGCTGCTGAACAGTTCAAAAAAGTGATCGACCTGGGCGTGTATTCACTGATGCCGGATTATAAAGACAATTTTACCGAGAGCAAAGAGAATAATGCAGAATCCATCTTTGAGGTACAGTTCTCCACCACCGTTGGAGGAACTGACCTCGGATGGCAAGGTATTCCTACCTCCACCTGGGCGAAGACTTCTGCAAGAGCCATTACTTACGGTGCGCCGAATTTCGGATGGACCGATGTACAGCCGACAGTATTTGTGTTCAATGAATTCATGCAGGAGAAGACAGTGGATGGTGATACAGATCCCAGACTGGACGCTACCATCTTTTATAACAAGCCAGGTGAAATGATCTACGGACAGTCCTTTTCACAGGTGTATGCCAACAGTTCTTTCCTCAATGATGTTTTTTGCAGGAAGTACGAAAATGGTGACGGCAATAAGCCTAATGAATACGACTGGAAGTCTGGTATCAATGAGCGGCTGATGCGTTATTCAGATATCCTGCTGATGTATGCGGAGTGCCTGAATGAGCAATCGCAGACCGCGCAGGCGGCTCCTTATATCCAGCAGGTAAGGACCCGCGCCAAACTGCCTGATATCACGGCTACACTGGCAACGATGACACAGGCAAAAATGCGTGATCAGCTGTCGCACGAACGCTTACTGGAGTTCTGCCTGGAAGGTCACCGTTTTGATGATCTGCGTCGCTGGGGGTGGCTGGAAGACGAGGGCAAACTTGCCTTACTGAAATCCCGCGATCCGGAGTTTAATAACTACAAGGCCGGTAAAGAACTGTATCCAATCCCACAGGGAGAAATAGATAATAACCCGGGCTTCAAACAGAACTCTTCTTACTAATGTCAACACAGTATATGATCCATTTTCGTTTAGGGAGCGCGGCCTTGCTGCTTTTACTGACGACAGGAATCAGTTCCTGCAGTAAGAAAGATGCGGCGGCTCCGGCCCGTACAGATACGACCAAAGTGGAACCGCCGATAGTCGCTTTCGATATCAACAGCATTAACGATACCTATGAAGACGTAGCACCTTTTGTCTATTATCCGAAATGGGGCTCTTATAACGTGCATGATCCAATTATCAGGAAGTTTGGCGACACCTATTACTGTTACAGCACAGATGCCGGTTTCGGCATTTCAGTAAGGGCAGGTCTCCAGATACGTAAGTCGAAAGACCTGGTTCAGTGGACCTTTGTAGGATGGGTATTTGACCAGCTCCCTTCCCAGGGTGCATCCTTCATACAACAAAGAGGTACGCCGAACAACAGTCTCTGGGCGCCCAGTGTGGTCAAGGTAGGCAGTGAATACCGCCTGTATTATTCCCTTTCTTCCAATGTGGGACGCCTCAGTGTGATTGGCCTGGCAACAGCGACTTCACCTGAAGGACCCTGGACGGAAAAAGGCCTGGTGGTGACCTCTATCAATGACAATACCATACAGACAAATGCTATTGATCCGAGTGTATTGGTGACGCCTGCGGGAGAGCATTGGATGTATTACGGCTCTGCATGGGATGGTATCTATGTACTGAAGCTGGATCCTTCTACAGGACTGGCGCTGAATAACGGCGACAAAGGTAAGCGTATCGCTAACCGTGGGTTTACAGGTGGAAAGTATAACGGCAATATTGAAGGACCGGAAGTAGTCTATAACGCAGCGCAGCATAAATACTTCCTCTTCATTGCGTACGACTGGCTAGAGACGAAGTATAATACCCGTGTGATGCGTGGCGACAAGCCAGATGGCCCATTCTATGATTTCAAAGGTGCAGACGCTAATACAGATATCGATCATGGTCCGATGATCACGGCGCCTTATCAGTTCAGTGGTCATGGTGGCTGGCAGGGAGTGTCGCACTGTACGGTGTTTGACGATGGGAATGGACAATACTACATGGCGCATCAGGGCAGGCCGGGTATTAACAAATACTTTATGGACCTGCATCTGCGGAAGATGTTCTGGACAAGTGACGGATGGCCGGTAGTATCGCCGGAACGGTATGCCTGGGAGGACAATGCCATGGTGCCGGAGGATAGTATTACGGGTAGCTGGGAACAGATCATACTGGGTTATCGGGTGGTGCCAGGTTATGCCAATGAGCAGGTATCTCCGGATTTCCAGGTGTCTGTACCGTTGACTATATCCGCCAATGGAACACTGAACAATGATGCCGGCAGTAAATGGGTGTATACTGCTCCCTGGCTGGAACTGCACTGGAGCAATGGCTATACCGACAAGGTACTTGTGCAGCGTGGCCGGGATTGGGAGAAGAAAACAGCCACGCTGATATTCACTGGTCTGAATAATGACGGTGTGGCCATCTGGGGCAAGAAAAGTAAGTAATGATCTCAACAAAAGATAAAGGACGTAATGAAAAATAAGGTATTAAAAGTACTCGCACTTGGCTTGTTGTTGTCGCCGGGTATTACAGAAGCACAAAAGAACAACGTCATCCATGTTGAGACAAAAACCATCACGGGGAAAATAGCACCGACGATGTGGGGTGTCTTTTTTGAAGACATCAATATGGGCGCTGATGGTGGTATCTATGCAGAGTTGGTGAAGAACCGTTCCTTTGAATTCTTCCGCCCCCTGATGGGATGGACAGTGAACGGCGCAAAGGTAAAAGAAGGCGACCTGCTGATCCTGAACAGGGCGCCGGTGGCTACTGCCAATCCACGTTTCCTGCGGGCTACTGTCAGGAACACCGCACAAGGCGAGGCCGGGTTGAAGAATGAAGGCTTCCGCGGTATGGGTATTAAACAGGGATTGCGTTATGATTTTTCGGTACTATACAGGCAGCAACAGCCGGGTGTCAGTCTGCATATACAGTTGCTGAACAGCGGCGGTAAGGTGATCGGCGATACGGTACTGACACCTTCGCAGCAGGACACCGCCTGGCATAAACAGGCGGTTAGCTTCCACGCAACAGAGACAGAGCAGAAAGCCACCCTGCAGTTATGGCTGGAAGGCAATGGCACTATTGACCTGGATATGATCTCCCTGTTCCCGGAGGATACCTGGAAAAGGCGTCCGGGTGGTATGAGAGCTGATATGATACAGTTGCTCGCAGATATGAAGCCTGGCTTTATCCGCTTCCCTGGAGGCTGTATTGTGGAAGGATTTGACTTGTCACAACGTTATCAGTGGAAGAAGACCATTGGGCCGGTAGAGGAAAGGCAATTGATCATTAACCGCTGGAATTTTGAGTTTGCACATCGTCCGGCGCCAGATTATTTCCAGACGTTTGGATTGGGCTTCTTCGAATACTTCCAGCTGGCGGAAGATATCGGTGCAGAGCCGCTACCTATACTGAACTGTGGTATGGCCTGTCAGTTCAATTCTGCGGAGCTGGTACCACTGGATGAACTGGACCCTTATATACAGGATGCCCTTGACCTCATTGAATTCGCCAATGGTGATACCAACACCACCTGGGGTAAGGTGCGCGCCAATATGGGGCATCCGGCTCCTTTTCACCTGAAAATGATGGGCGTAGGTAATGAAAACTGGGGGCCTCAATACGTGGACCGCCTGAAGCGCTTCACTAAAGCGATCAAAGAAAAGTACCCGGAGATAAAACTGGTGAATAGCTCAGGCACCGATCCGGACGGAGAACGTTTTGACTACCTGAACAAGGAACTGCGTGATATGCATGCCGATATTATTGACGAACATTATTATCGTCCGCCACAATGGTTTATGCAAAATGCGCGACGTTATGATAATTACCCGCGGAATGGTTCCAAAGTATTCGCCGGAGAATATGCCGCGCAAAGCGACAAAACAGTAAGCATCTATAACAAGAATAACTGGCTCACTGCATTGTCAGAAGCGGCGTTCATGACCGGGTTGGAAAGGAATGCAGCCGTCGTAGACATGGCATCCTATGCGCCCTTATTTGCCCATACAGACGGCTGGCAATGGACGCCCGACCTGATCTGGGTAGACAACCTGCGTTCTTATGGTACACCGAATTACTACGTACAGCAATTGTTCTCGCTGAACAAGGGAACAGCGACTGTACCGGTGCATATGCATAATGAAGTGATAGCCGGACAGGATAGTTTATACGCCGCTGCGGCATTAGATGAGAAAAGTCATGAACTGATCATTAAACTGGTGAACGTATCAGACAAGGAGCAGGCCTATACCGTGGAACTGGATGCCAAGCCTGCGGCATCAGCAAAGCTCACAGTGCTGCAAAGTGAGGATGTGAACAGTGTGAACAGCTTTGATCAGCCGGGCCGTATATCGCCTGAAGACACGGAAATAAAGCTACCTGGGAAACGCTTCCCGCTGAAGGTCGCTCCCCGTTCCCTGAATGTGTTGCGTATCCGTTTATAGCGGTCACATAAAATAGCTGATAGTGAAACGTATATTCTTTCTTTTGTTGATACTGGTTGCACCGTTCCGGATGTGGGCACAATCTGTGCCCACCGGGACGGAATTTACGACGCGTAATACGCCGGTGCACGATCCTGTGATTATTAAGGAGAAGGACACGTATTACCTGTTCTGTACAGGTGACGGTATTAGTGTTTTTTCTTCCCGTGACAGGCTGCATTGGCGTAAGGAAGATCCTGTATTCGCCAGCCCTCCTGAGTGGGCTGTAAAGGCCGTTCCAGGCTTTAAAGGGCATATCTGGGCGCCTGATATCAGCTATTATGACGGACGTTATTACCTGTACTATGCAGTGTCTGCATTCGGAAAGAATACTTCCTGTATCGGGCTGGCCGTAAATAAGACGCTGGACCCTGCATCACCTGACTACAAGTGGGAGGACAAAGGAAAGGTAATACAGTCCGTTCCTGGCCGCGACATGTGGAATGCCATTGATCCTAACTTGATATTCGATGAAAACGGGACTCCCTGGTTGTCTTTCGGCTCTTTCTGGGAGGGGATCAAGCTGGTAAAAATGACCCGGGACCTGCAAACGGTGAGTGAACCCCAGGAATGGTATACCATTGCCAGAAGGCCAAGGGATTTTACTACTCCCGATACATCCGCAGGAAATGGCGCCATAGAAGCGCCTTTTATTTTCAGGAAAGGGAAGTATTATTACCTTTTTGTGTCCCGCGACTATTGCTGCCGTGCAGAGAAAAGCACCTATAAGGTGGTGGTAGGCAGAAGTGAAAAAGTCCAGGGGCCCTACCTTGACAGGCAGGGCGTTCCCCTGGAAGCTGATGGGGGAACCCTGGTCATTCAAGGGGATGGCGTTAATTGGTATGGCGCCGGACATAACGCCGTTTTCACCGACGCAGACAAAGACTATCTGCTCCTGCATGGCTATGACGCACATGACAGGGGACGTTCTAAACTGCTACTCAAAGAAATAACCTGGGACTCCGATGGATGGCCCCAGCCTATCCAATTAAGTGCAGATCTATAGGTAATTCAATACAGGAATGTCCCTGTTCTTTAAGGCAGAAGAATATATCTTCTGCCTTAAAGAAATCGCCTTCTATCCGCATGATCTTATCCTCATCTTCCAGGTCGAAGGTGACCTTCAGGTCTGGTTTTCTCTGCAGGATATCAGTGATAATAACCCTCACTTCTTCTGCATATAGGACATCTGTTTTAAAGACTTTTACCATAATTGATTACATCTAGTTTTTCGCTCCCAGCAGCGTAAACGGATTGAACGATACACCTATGTTGAAATAGAAAGCCGGGTCAGGCTTGGTTTCGTATACCGGATCTGCAAATGAATCTTCCTTCCTGAATATCCTTCCGGAGGGCGTTATTTTCATGCCCGTCTTAACGGTCAGCAACAGGTACTTTGTCAGGATATGCTCGTATACGAGTCCAGAATTAAGATCAAATTGTCTGTACTCATACTTCTGCGCCGTACTGTCTAAATTATACAGATAGAAGGAGGGCCTGTCGATCTCTGTACCCAGCGACAACCTACCATTGGTATGCACCAGTTTTCTGAGGTAGAGGCTTCGGGGAAAGGTGATATCGGCAATGTAGCCATTATTGAATTTGTGCTCATATGCGATAGTCGGCATGAAAGGTGTCTGTGCACTCGGGTCGATATTGACGAGTACTCCAACAATCAGTTTGGTGCGCTGGTTAGCCTTCAGTATCATGGAGGCGGTCACTAATCCTTTCACTCGTTCAAAATACCGTTCACTACCATCTACTAAAAGGCTGGACGTATAGATCGTCCGTTTATTAAACAGCTTAGAAAAATAAGTGAGGTTGACGGAGGAATAAAGATAATGGAACTCGTCGTTAACGTTTTTAATGCTGCCGGAAAGTGGCGCGATATCACCCTCTATAGACGTTCTCCTGTAACCAGCAGCAAGCCCCAGCATCCAGCTTTTTCTCTTTATAAAGTTGTAATTCGCACTCATTTTGAGCTGCGTATAACCGGTCACTTTGCTCTCCGGTAAAGATTTTCCCTGCTGCTCTGAAGTGAAGTTGTACGGAGTTGAATACGTAAATTCTATATTCAGTGGGCGGGTGACTGCAAACTTGTCGGCGGCGTAAGTTTCTACACGTCTGGGCAGATTCAGGCTATCCCTGCTCTGCGAAAAACATGCTACCGACAAGATCAGCATGCCGGATACTGATACTACTAATTTCTGTTTAATGTCCATTATTCTATATTTAAAGGTCCAGTTGATAGAAGGGGAAAAGTTGGCTGCAATCATTCATCTCATAAGGTCTGTTCCTGGCAATTAAATAAGTGGCACAGAGGAGATATTGAATAAATGCAGAACAAAGGAATGGATAATAGCGCCCCGGGTTTTCGTTTTTATACCAAACGGTTTACATTTTATACCAAATTTTGAGGACGAAATTTGGTATAACAGAGAAGGGGTTTCGTATAATTTCCCACGGCCACGGCATGTAATCGCTTTATCTTTGGGCTGAGTTCAATTCTTAATAAGTACTATGAAGCATAAGCATGATGATAAGATCATACAGCTGATCATTGATGACAAGTACAGGATATTACGCCACTCCCTGGTGGTGTTAGGTATCCTGACTATGCTTTCCTTTACTGATGAGATCCGAGGTTCAGCAGAAGGCAGGTATCTCAGATTATTGTCTGTGTCTGTCTTTCTGATAATCATGTGTTATGTCAATATGAATGTGCTGGTCCCGCGGTTCTTCTTTAAGGGCCGGTACGTGTTTTATCTGGCGCTTTTAGTGATAGTGGTCGTGATCGGCCGTGTGGCCATGTCCTGGTTTTTGAGCAGGTACGACGCTGCCACCCAATTACAAAACAACAAAGGTAAATTGGGCATATATGAGGGAACTATCATATTGATCGCTGTTGTATTGGTCACTACTATGGTAAAGCTCTTTCAACGGTGGATGAGAGATAATGAGAGAATGGCTGAGCTGAGGAATCTTACGTTGACAATGGAGCTGAACGAACTACGGAATCAGATCAATCCGCATTTCCTCTTTAATATGCTGAATGGCATTAAAGCCCTGATACGTAAAGATCCGGAGAAAGCAAACCTTGTGATCATGAAACTGTCTGAGTTCCTCCGCTACCAGCTGTATGAGAACAATGCTGAAAAGACTTCGTTACGATCAGAGATCAATTTCCTATCCAACTTCCTGGCCCTGGAAAAGCTAAGAAGGGATAATCTTTCCATTGACATCCACAGCGGGACTCCTCCCCGGATAATCAATTGGGTGTCTTTACCGCCTAACCTGTTTACTACCTTCCTGGAAAACGCCGTAAAGCATAGTGTCAATATCAATGGAGCGGAATCGTACATCAACGTTGACATAGAGGTAAGAGGAGACAAAATTTACTTCAGTTGTACTAATTCAAAAGATCCTGAGTTTAAAGCTTCAGATAAAAGGAACAGCGGACTCGGACTGGCTAACATCACAAGACGGCTGGAACTGTTATACGGCGATCGTTATAAGCTGGAGGTTAACTCCACAGAGAAAGAACATACTATCAAACTAGCTATACCATTATGAGATGTGTTATTGTAGATGATGAACCACTCGCAAGAGAAGAAATGCAGGAACTGATCAAAGAGGTGTCCCAGATGGAAGTAGTGGGTGTATTCTCCAATGCACTTACCACCATGGAATTCCTGAAAGAGCATCAGGCAGACCTCATTTTCCTGGATATCGAAATGCCGATGGTAACAGGGCTGGAATTTGCGGCACAGCTGCCGAAGCAGATCCTGACTATTTTCACAACGGCTTATTCGCAATATGCTTTTAAAAGTTATGAGCTGGATGCTATAGACTACCTGCTGAAGCCAATAGACAAGGCCCGGCTGGAGAAAGCGATCAGTAAAGCGGAAGCGTACAAAAGGTTGCTTTCTGATGATACAGAAAAGAACATTGTCCAGTCGAATACGAGCGATTTTCTAATCATCAAATCAGATCGCAGGTTTCACCGACTGAACTTTAATGATATCAGATATATAGAAGGACTGAAAGATTATGTGGTCATATACACCGGTAGTCAGAAGCTCATCACAGCGATGAATTTAAAGACGATCCATCAGAAGATGCCGCAGCATCTTTTTATACGGGTAAGTAAGTCGTACGTAGTGAACATAGACTATGTAGATTCATTTGACCATCACAATGTGTATGTGGGTGAGTCGGAAATTCCAATAGGAGAGGTGTATAAAAAGGACTTCTTTAAGATGTATTCAGGAGGCTCTCTTAATCCGGAGGAATAGGCCGGGGCCGTCAGTCTACCTAAAGCAGACTATGTACACTTCAACAGGCTTTTTGTCCGTTTCAGCAGGATCTCAACTGCAGGCATTACCAAAACAAATGATCTTAGCAGTATAATGTAGTAAAGTTTACGGAATGACAGTTAAAAGTTGTAGGTTTAACAGGGCCGGGATGTTTATCCCGGTCGTCTTTTTTTGAAACGAACGAAGATCTGTATAAATAAAAAAGCAGCTGCCCGGCATTCCGGAACAGCTGCTTTTATTTATCCGCTGAATGGTTATTGCTTCTTCTTCTTACCTTCTTTTTTATCTTTATCCAGCTCGTTTTTCAGCACCTTACCATCCGGACTGAAGGTCACGTCTCTCTTTTCAGTTTCTTTCTTCAGCTCCAGCTTGTAGGTAACTGTTGTTCCCTCCGTATGCTTGTCTGCATCATGTATCTTATAACCGGCAAACTGCTGCTGCACCGCCAGCTTGATGGTACCAGGCAGATCTGCGTCTTTGATGTCTTCCTTCTGTTTTACCACCTTGCCTGTGGCATCGTACCAGATATCGTGTTTTTCAAACTCAGCCTTGTACTGGCTGTCCTTCATTTTCCATTTAACACCTGTGGCCTTGGGATACTGTTGCTGGAAGCTTTTGGTGACTGCGGCAGGTACATTTACCGGCTGATCAGCTTTCTGTGCGTAGGCACTAACGGCGGTTCCCAGTAAAAGAAATAAAATAAGATGTTTCATGAACTTGCTTTTTAATTGAGGACTTAAAATTACGGAAAGTATCAGCAACCGGGAAAAAATCGGGGACATCAGCAATAAATTCCGTGAAACCACACAATATTAATATACTATCCGGATTGGGAGCTTATCCGTACCTTTATGATATTCGTTTCCCCACAATAATTCACTGTTATGATCCAGTTCCGTGCTATAAAAAGGTCGCTCGTTCCGGACAATACTATGGCCGACTACATTCAGAATCTGCCCAACAGGTACAACAATTCAAAAGCCGAAAGAATCGCTGCTTACCTCACCCATCAGTTCAGTAACGAGTCCTGCAGCCATCATCCTGATCACCTGGTAGAAATGAATATTGAGTCCAGATCGGAAGAGGGAGAGTTGGTTCTCTATAGTTACAGCAAACCATGTTGTGACACTTTTACGAAGCGTATCAGGGAAATCATCGGTAAAACCAAAGAGCTGTTCCCCTGATACGCTTTTTTATAAGGAGAATAGTCTAAGGCTTGTCATTCTTCGACAGTAATGGCCGAATCAGTATGCGCATGATCAGCATGCCCAGCAGCAATCCTATGCTAAAAATCAACAGGAGGTCGAGCATTGGAATGGTCACACATTTCGATTTAGCATTGGCACTGTCTGCATGGGTGATGCCAAAAGGTACATCCCGGTTCAGAAAGAGCGTGACAATACCAAAGAATGTGGTAATCAGTATCCAGGCAATCAGTATGCGTAATACTACTTTTCTCCAGGGCCACTCCATCCCAACCATTCGTACGTTATAGGCGTAGAAGAAGCCGATCAGCAATGCGATGATAAAGAAGAGTAATGTGACATAGCCGAAGAAACTATCATCTCTGTCTTTTTCCGCCTCCAGCTCACAGGGATCGGTGAATAGCAGTGTCAGGGTTCGTATCTCATGGCTGACCTTTTTGACCATCCTTGTCCACCAGGACTCGGTCGCTATTACAGGAGGTACCAGTCTGATGGTGTCGGTAAAGGTGGTATCTATGCTAATGAATTTATAACCCAGTTCGTCCCACAGTTCTCCGTAACCATCATCTGCACCCAGGGGCCAGATAGCTACACCACCCAGGCCATTGTTCAGCACATAATCATATTTCACGTCCAGGGTGTTCTCATCATCAAACCATATTTCGGAAGTGATTTCACCGTTGGCATCTTTCTCTTCCACATAGGCCGCCACAGCATCTTCATCATAGATGACAGCACTATCTGCAGGATACTTGTTCCTGATCTCACTGAAAGGAACATAACGGGTAAATACGTCTTTGCCGCCAGTAAGACTTTTTTTCCACTGCGTACCATAATAGGATAGGAGCAGGATGAACTTCGAGGGGGCGATCTGCAGGTTCAGGAAACGGGACATTACCGGTTCGATCGCTCTGCGGGCATCTCCTTTCATAGGCGCTAGTCCGCCGGCACGGGCACCACTAGCCTTTGTAAAGTCTATCAGGAAATGATCCGTCAGGGGATCAAGTGTTCTCAGGTCATATGCAGACTGCTCGTCGTAAGACGGTATGGTAATGGCAATATCATATTTCTGCTGACTGTTATGCTGGAAATAATTGGCGAGCAAAGTCACAAAGCGGGAGAAGGCATCTCGTCTTTTCGCGCTTAGTTGACTGAACCAAATATTTATACCCTCGGCCTGATACTGTTGTAATAATGGTAATAGTGAATCAATACAACGGAACTGGGCATCTTCATCTTTCAGCAGCTCCTCTATATGCGTAGGATCATTTTCATAATAAGTGAACATCCGGTTTTTACCAGCCGATGTTGCCAGGTTGAACATGTTGAGCGGCGCCGGCGGAATGTCCTTCGCCTTAATATCTTTTTCAGTAGTATACCCATAGAAGCTGATCGCACTCAGGGCGGTAAAGTTGTACTGGAGATATTTGTCGGTCATCCAATAGGGGTGAATACCTATTACATCAGCCTTATGTCCCAGGGTAATGGTATAGGTTGTACCCAGTGTATCGCTGAGTCGTAGGGTATCTATCTTACCGGGAGGGCGTCCGTACAGTGCGCGGACTGCCTGTAATTGTTTTTGCTGCGCTGCACTGTTCCTTTCTTCTTTCTCCTTTTGCTGTAAGATGGGCAGGATCTTGCTGATGAGGGAGGCCACATCTGTTTCAGGTACCGGAGCAGGAGGTACTACTGGTTCTACATCTGGCGGCAGGATGGTATCTTTCGCCTGACTGGCAATAATATTATTGATAAGTGCACGCAATGAGTCGAAGTGCTGGTTCTGCTGTAATGACAACTCCGCATTCAGCTTCTTAATGTCTGCTGCAGTGGCCACCATAGAATCTGCCATGACAGTTCTGATGATGGTGATCACACGCTGTTGTTCCCTTGCCCTTGCGTTTTTGGTGAACTTTAAAGCAGCAATGATCTTTTGCAATAGTTTAACTTTTCCGGTTGTATCTTTCTGAAAAGCGGGGAGGTTAATAGTCTTTATAATGCTGCCTGTATCATACGGGGATGAATATACATTGTTGGCGTGAACGTCATTTTTGAGAAACAAAAAGAGTATAAGGATAAAAAAGAAACCGGCGACGGTCCTGATTAGGGAATACATAAACGCTAAAATTTACGGCATAAGTTTGAGGCAAGAGTAATGATAATAATTAATAAAAAATAGGTAAATATTCATTTAAATAAAAATTTTATTGTTTTCATTTAACTACTATCTTGTGCTGAATATGAAAATCTTAGTTCTTTAGAGCCGCCTAATACCTTGATTTTCGTCGGATAAACACAACACAATTAAAGAGGACAAAAAAGCCGGATAAGTATTTAGATACAACATAACATCGTAAGCTGCCACTGCAGAGCATTGTGCAACGCCAGTCTTACTGAGTACTTCCTGAGAAGACATAAGCAGCCAGAGTACTTCCTGATAAAATAGTAGCCATATGATTTACGAAACCCTATCATGCATCACTGAAGTGGTCAATCAACACTTCGGCAGGCAATTGCATGTCAACGAGGAGAAAGTAGTGCTGTCCGGAATCGTAAATCAGGACGGTAGTATTGCTATACAGGGAGAGAATAAAGTACTTGTAACGCTGATCAACATTGAGAAAGAAGCGATCGGGAAAGGTGTGGCTGGTAGTAATTCAGGGCTGATGCAGGCGCGATCTATGCCGCCGGTGTGCATTAACCTGTACGTGTTATTTTCGGCATACTTCAATGGAAACAACTATGCGGAAGCATTGCGTTTCATATCCTTCGTCATGGCTTTCTTTCAGTCGCACAATGTATTCACTCCGGCAGATACGCCATCGCTTGACCGGCGGATAGACAAGCTGGTATTTGAGATGGAGAGTATGGGCACGGAGCGTTTAAACAATGTATGGGCTACACTTGGCGCCAAGTATATGCCTTCCGTTGTGTACAAAATGCGTATGCTATCATTTGACGACAGTATCATCAGGGAATACAGACCTTCCGTATCAGGCATTACTACAAACGATAAACTTCTGTAAACAGAATTACAGTAATGGGATTTGATTTGCTGACGGAAATTTATTTCCGCCACGGGTTCTTTGCTGACAATTGTTTAAGGGACATCCGCGTGCTGATACCACAGGATACCGCATTAGACATGCGACGTTATGAGATACTCTTCCGCAGAATGCCGGACCGGTTCGTGCTGCTCTTTAACAACAGCAGTGCGGATCAGCGAGGAGTGTTACTGCAGGAGCGGCTGACGTTAACGTTTGACCTGCAACTGTTAGACCCTTTCTTTTATAATTATACGGGACTGTCCCAGACAGACATTCCCGGTAGTATCTTATTGTTCAGTAATGCTGATGTGCATGCACCCGGAAAGTTGCATGCACAGGATGTAGTCACTGCCAGTGAGGTAGTGGCATTTGAGCATCAGGGAGCTGTTATATCCGCCAGGCCTTTTGGACGGATCATATTGCAGCTGACGCCGGACTTGTCCAACGGCTATGAGATCAGTTTCGCCGCGAGGGCAACCCGCTGGTGTTATTATCTGATGAGCGCCAATCTTGCCGCGCTCTCAGAACCTGCAATTATCGATACCAGCAGCAACTTTCATTTTACAGGTCCTCAGGCAGTAACGCTGCCCGATGGCGCGCGCGCCAGTGTGTTTGTTTCGGAAGAAACGATCGCCCTGGCGCAAAGACCTTTACATACATTTCAACTGGTGGATTCAGTGGGTATAGGCGGCCTGCACAGGACCGTCATTCCGGCGCTTCCATCGCCTGATATCCAGACTATTTCAGCGGCGGGCATACCTGGATATGACCGCACGCAAGCATATTCCGAAATCTTTTTATACTAATCTCAAACCCGTACAGCTATGGCTTCAACACTCATGACACCGGGCGTTTATATTGAAGAAAAAAACGCCTTCCCCAGTTCTGCCGTTGCCGTCGAAACAGCAGTTCCTGTCTTTATCGGCTACACAGAGAAAGCCGAGCGGTTTGGTAAATCACTCCTGAATAAGCCAACCCGTGTTACCTCTTTCGCGGAGTTCGTAGAGCTCTTCGGCGCAGGCTTCCAATCAAAGTTCACGATCGCTGATCCGGCGGCAGACTACAAAGGAGAAACATTCATCGTGAATGGCGCTCCCAAGGTAGTGACGATCATGCCTAAGAACACTTTCTACCTCTACAACAGCATCCGCCTGTTCTACGCAAATGGTGGCGCTAATTGCTACATCGTATCCGTAGGTACCTATGGCGGTAAGGCTGACGGCCTGGACATCGCTCTGGAAGACTTCACCGGTTCGGCCACCAAACCCGATATCCTGCTCGCTCTGGAAAAGGAGTTTGAACCTACCCTGGTAGTGATCCCCGACATCATCGCTCTCGGCGAAGGTGCTTACAACACCATGTACACAAAGGTGCTGGACCATTGCGCAAAGACACAGAGCCGCTTCGGTATCTTCGATCTGGCAAAACAAGGTGCTACCGATACGACGGACGCTATCGTTGCCGCCTTCCGTAGCAAGATCGGTATCAATGCCCTGAACTATGGTGCTGCCTATTATCCCTGGCTGAAAACTGCCATCGTACAGAGCAGCGAGGTCGATTTCGAAAACATCGATCCGGCTGTTGACCTGGCAACCATTCTGCCTGAAACACTGGCACAGCAGGTAGTGACCGCTTACAAAGCGATCGCAACGCCTGATGCCAACGCGAAGAAGAACTATCATCAGTCACTCAAGGCTTCCAGCCCTGTTTATAACAGCATCCTGGAAGAGATCAGGTCTAACCTGAATGAACTGCCTCCAAGTGGCGCTATGGCGGGTATCTACACAATGGTAGACAGCAGCCGTGGTGTTTGGAAAGCACCAGCCAACGTTTCCGTTAGCATGGTGAATGCGCCATCTGTAAACATCTCCCACGACGAACAGAAACAACTGAACGTGGATGTAATGGCGGGTAAATCCATCAACGTGATCCGTCCTTTCCCAGGTATCGGTACACTGGTATGGGGTGGCCGTACACTGGATGGTAACAGCCAGGACTGGCGTTATGTGAACGTACGCCGTACCCTCATCATGATCGAGCAATCTATCAAACTGGCGGCACGTACCTACGTATTCGAGCCTAACGACGCTACCACCTGGGTAACCGTGAAAGCGATGATCGACAACTTCCTGAACAACCTCTGGAAACAGGGCGCACTGGCAGGAGCTGCTCCTGAACAGGCTTTCGAAGTACAGTTGGGCCTTGGCTCAACGATGACACCGCAGGATATCCTGGACGGTAAAATGCTGATCACCGTGAGAGTAGCGATCGTAAGACCTGCCGAGTTCATCGTGATCACATTCCAGCAGATGATGCAACAATCTTAAAAGACAACAAACTCATTCACTTTATTATCTCACTCATTAAAAGCTTACAACTATGCCAGATGACGGATCTACCCAGGCCCAGACCACATGGCCTTTGGTCAAATTTTCCTTCAAGGTTATGTGGGATGGCGCTGAACTGATATTCCAGGAAGTAACTGGTTTATCATCAGAAACACAGATTATCGAATACCGCGGTGGCAGCAGCCCTGTATATTCTACAGTAAAAATGCCCGGTATCCAGAAGTTCTCCAACGTTACCCTGAAGAAAGGCATCTTCAAGGGCGATAAGGCGCTGTGGGACAAATACAAAGGCATCACAATGAACACTTACAAGCGTGTAAACATTGTAGTGAGCCTCCTGGACGAAAAACAGGATATCGCTATGAGCTGGACGCTGAAGAATGCCTTCCCAAGCAAGATCACTGTAACAGATATGAAATCGGACGCCAACGAAATAGCCGTTGAGACTATGGAAGTAGCGCACGAAGGTTTAACCATCAGCGAATAAGGCGTATGGATCCCGGATATCCAATGACAGGCTTTCATTACAAGGTGAACTTTATCAATTACCTGGGTAAGGAAGAAGGGAATTTCCAGGAGGTAAGCGGCATGTCCGTTAACATAGCCACAGAACCAGTAAAGGAAGGGGGAGAGAATCAGTTTGTTTACAAACTGCCTTCCCCTCCTCAATACAGTAACCTGGTGCTGAAGCGTGGCTTGTTAATTGGCTCTGCCGTTACCGATTGGGTAAGGACTACCTTATCCACCTTTACATTCAAGCCTACAACCGTTGTGGTTATGCTGCTGGATGAACTCCACCAACCGCTCTATGTCTGGAAGTTCTATGGCGTCTATCCCGTAAAGATGGAAGTCTCAGGCATCAAGGCAAAAGAAGGAGAAATTGCGATAGAGACCCTGGAGCTGGCCTACAAGTATTTTGAAAAGTTTAACTGATGAGCGATGCCACTTGAAGTAAGAGAATTAGTGATTAAGGTGACCGTCTCTACAGATACGGGCAAATCCAACACCGCGCTACCGGACGATAAAACCCTGCGCCAGTGGAAGGAAAGTATTATCAGGGAATGTGTAGACAAGATCCTGAGCAGGATGAAAACTGAAGCTGACAGATAGCTATGGGAGAGATCAAGAAATTACAGATTGCAGCTTATGGGGATGCCGCCTGTGTTGACAAACTGCTGAGTAAGATCAGCGCGATGATCAACCCGAGTACTTATTCCCTGACCTACAAAGCGGAGTACGGATCGGCGGATGAAACGAACGCCTCTGATCCTACCATGGTCTTTACAGGAATGGGCGACTCCGACCTGAACCTCGACCTGCTGGTGGATGGCACCGGTATCATTCCGATACCCGATAAACAGACGGTAGACGGTTATATAAACAAGTTGCGTGACGTGATGTTTTCCTATCAGGGAGATAAACACAGGCCTAATTTCCTGAAGATCTCCTGGGGGGATTTTGTATACAGGGGCGTGTGTACCAGCGTTACGACCAACTACAAACTGTTTAATCCGGACGGTAGTGCGCTAAGGGCAGAAGTAAAACTGGTGATAGCGAAATCCCTTGACTTCAAAACAAAGAAACAGAAGGAGAAGAAGAACTCGCCCGATATGACGCATATACGCACCGTAAAAGCCGGGGATACGTTGCCGATGATGGCCTACCGTATTTATGGCGATCCTTCCTATTACATGGAAGTCGCCAGGATCAACGGACTGAGTAGCGTGCATGCGATCAGGCCGGGAGATGAACTGTATTTTCCACCATTAAAGAAAGGATAATGGCTGCTCAGAGTGTTACTAATATTTCAGATCCTACGCTCCGGTTCACGGTGACGGCTAATGGCAATGCCGTCCAGGAGAAATTCGGAATAGTGTCTATCAATATTTCGCATGAGATCAATAAGATCTCTTATGCGGAGATCGTATTTGTGGAAGGCAGCGGGGATATCGGAGAAAACGGTGACGGGGGAATTTTTCCCACCAGTGAAGGTGCAGATCTGGTGCCAGGTAATACTATCTCGATCACGGCGGGTTATGGAGAGGATACAGAGCAATCGGTGTTCAAAGGTGTAATCGTTAAGCAGGCGGTACGCCTCAGTAGTGCCAAACTCTTCCAGGTAGTGGTGACCTGTAAACATGAAGCGGTGAAGATGACGCTGAACCAGAAAGAGGGAGAGTTTTCTGACTCCACCGACAGCGATGTGATACAGAAGATCGTGGGTACGTATGGTCTTTCTGTTACGGTAGACAGCACCAGCGCCCAACAGGAAGTGTTATTCCAGAAGACGGCTACTGACTGGGATTTTATCCTGGCCAGGGCGGGCTATAATGGTTATATCACAGCATTGGATGGTGATACCATAACGATCGGCAAGCCACAGTTCACTGCTGCAGCTGTACTGGCGGTAGGATATGGCGACGGGATGATCTCTTTTGATGCAGAGCTGAATGCGGAAAAGCAGCCGCCTGGTTTGGAAGCGGCGGCCTGGGACCCGCAAACAATGGCCCTGATCACATCAAGTGCAACAGAACCGAGCCTGAATGAACACGGTAATCTCACTGCTAAATCATTCTCCGGAAAACTGTCGCAAACGGACCTGAAACTCATCTCCAGCACGCCATTGCCACAGGCAGACCTGAAGTCATGGGCAGACAGCACCCTGCTGCGCCTACGCATGAATGCTATGAAAGGCACCGTTTCCTTCATTGGTAGCGCGCTTGCAAAAACAGGAAAAGTAATGGAGCTGTCTGGTGTGGGAGAGCGTTTCAATGGTAATGCCTTCATCATAGCGGTGCGACATACCATGGAAGAAGGAATCTGGACCACTACAGTACGCTTTGGTGCGCCCGATAAGCCTATTTTTGAAAAGGAGCAGTTCTCCTATGCACCAGCCAACGGTCAGATGCCTGCCATCCAGGGATTACAGCTGGCCAAGGTGGTAAAGATCTCTGAAGATCCGGCCTCCCAGTACCGTATACAGGTGAAGCCTGCTTCCAATGCCAGCGATCAGAAAGGGATCTGGGCAAGGCTGGCCAGTTATTATGCCACTTCTGGCGCCGGTTCGGTATTTTGTCCGGAGGTAGGCGATGAAGTAGTGATCGGATTCCTGGAAAGTGATCCGCGTTTCCCTGTTGTACTGGGCTCTTTATTCAGCAAAAGTAATGTGCCGCCGCTCACGCAGGCTGACGAGAAGAACAATGTGAAAGCATTGTATACCCGTAGCAAGCTGCAGCTGAACTTTGATGACGACAAAAAGATCATCAAGATCACGACACCCGGTAACAATATGATCACGCTGAGCGACGACGGGAAATCCATCGAAATAAAAGACCAGAACAACAACAGCGTTAAACTGGATGACAGTGGCATTACGCTGAACAGCCCGAAGGATATCACGCTGAAAGCAACAGGTAATATCAATCTGCAAGCTACCGGAAAGGTATCGATGCAGGCTACGCAGGACATGGAGCTGAAAGGTATGAACATCAACCAGACAGCGCAAATGGGCTTTACGGCCAAGGGCACGGCTACGGCGGAAGTATCTGCTTCCGGCCAGACGGTGATCAAGGGAGCTATGGTCATGATCAACTAAAACAATAATGAAATGGGAGCACCCGCAGCAAGATTAACAGATATGCATACCTGTCCCATGCAGACGCCGGGACTACCACCTATACCACATGTAGGCGGGCCTGTTATAGGCCCCGGTGTACCGACAGTACTGATCGGCAAGATGCCGGCAGCGGTGCTGGGCGATATGTGTGTATGTGTAGGTCCGCCGGATTCAATCATTAAAGGCTCTGCTACCGTGATGATAGGCGGCAAGCCTGCAGCCCGTATGGGCGATAGCACGGCCCATGGCGGCAGCATTGTGCTGGGTTGTCCGACGGTATTAATAGGCGGTTAAAATCAATATAAATGGCAATTAATTCTTTTCTGGGTACCGGATGGTCATTTCCTCCGGCATTCGACAAAGCAGGCGGCAGCGCGGTGATGAGCCACGCCGTTGCCGATATAGAGGAGAGCATACGCATTATACTGGGTACTGTACCCGGCGAAAGAATGATGCAACCTACTTTCGGATGCAATCTTCACAGGCTGGTTTTTGAGAAAGTAGACAGTGAAATGATCACAGAGATCAGTGACCTTATTGAGCATGCATTACTGGACTTCGAGCCGAGAGTAAACTTCGAGCGCCTCGATTTACTGTTGCGTGACGATGCACATGGTATCCTTCATTTACAAATACACTATTCAATTATATCTACCAACACCAGGCATAACATGGTTTACCCCTTCTATTTCCTGGAAGGCACCAATATCGTGTCTCCCAACCTTTTGCCCTAGCGTGTACGTGCTATGAATAAATTATTCGATTATATGAGGGATGGCGTCAGTCAGACGGAGCGAAAACTGGAAGCGCTGTTGCCATCCTATGTGAAGATTGATGAACGCAGCAAGGAAGACCTGTTATTATTTCTGTCGAACCTGTCTTCGCAGTTCAACTATTTTAACTTTCAACATGAGATTGAGGGCGACTGGAAAGATTTTATCCAGGCGGATGTCCTCATCATGATCATTGCTATTTCACGCCTGGATTTCACCCCCTGGCAGGAGAAGCAGCAGGAAATTGCGCAGATACTTGATGCTGCGGATAATGATACGCAGTTATACCCACCATTAACAGACTTTTTTAACCTCATTTACGGCATTGCCATACAACTGGCCAGTCACTTACAGCAGCTGCAGAAAGCCGACCTGCAAGGCCTTACATGGATCTATACCGAGCAGCTGCAGGATAGCCTGGAACTGGACGTACTCCATGCGTTACAGTTTGAAAGAGAGGCCGCAGGTCTTTTCCGGAATGTACGTTACTTCCGTTCGAAAGCTATCACAAAAGAGCTGCAGATACTCTTTCCGCGACTGATCAACAGGCAGAACGAAGAGACGCCGCTCTTCCTGGGTTACCAGTCGCTCAACGAAATTTATAATAACCTTCGTTCAAAATATTACCAGGTCACTTCTGCTGCACAGGCTTACCTGAGAAGGAGACCCGACGCCATGGAGCATCATCCGCATATCGGATTGCTGATGGCGTTCACACAACTCTATAGTCATTTACAGGACAAGATAAACGGCCTTACCGGCCAGCACCTGTCGTACTACTACCGGAACGTGCTGGGCTTACAGCAACGCCCTGCGGTGCCCGACAAGGTGCATGTATTCGTAGACACACTGCCGCAAAGCGTGCCTGTTGTAGTAAGACAGGGCACACCTATGATCGTGGAGCCGGGGAATGGTGCAGCACCTGTTACCTATCGGTTGGCAAGCGACCTGAGTCCGAGCCTGACGAGGCTTCGTGCATTGCAGTCGGTGTACGTAAACAGTTACAAACAGATCTCGGCGAATAGTCCGCTGCAGTCAGATATTATAGAGCAGCAGGTCTATACGGCGATTCATAAGGTAACTGCGCCGGCAGATCATTTGCCGGGCGCATTACCTCTTACGCCCTGGCCTTTGCTGGGAGAGGCACAGCAGGAACTGCCCCTTGATCAGCGGACGATGCAGGAAACAGATATGGGACTGATCATTGCTTCCCCGCTGTTCTATCTTACTGAGGGCCGCCGTACCGTCGATATTTCACTATACTTTGAGGCTTCCTCTTTTGAGAAGCTCCGGGCTTATGTCAGGAACTTCGCTGCCGTAACCGGCAAGAAAGAGGAGCTGGTGATGAATGAACTCTTATCATCAGCGCTGATCATTTCGTATACCACCGCAGAAGGCTGGTATACACTGGCTAAACACAGCATCCGTGCTGCGCCGCCGGAATGCGGGCCTAACTGCATCGTGATCAGTATGACCTACGATGCCAATGCGCCCGCGGCAGCTTTATACAATCCGCTGGTGCACCATGGAGAGTACCAGACCACCCTTCCGCTGGTAAGGTTGCTGCTGAACAATAACAGCTTTCATCATCCTTACTCATACCTGCCATTGTTATGGTTGGAAAGGATCGCTATTCGTGCAAACGTGAAAGGCTACCGCTCGGTAAGGTTGTTCAATAACGCAGGACCACTGAGTCCTGCGAACCCTTTTCAGCTGTTCGGCGCGCAGCCGGCAGTCGGATCTTTCCTGGATATAAAGGACAGTAATATATTCAATACCTATACAAAGGACTTCCGCTTTAAAATAGAATGGCTGGAACTACCGCATATCGACAATGGTTTTAATACCTATTACGACGCCTATGATGCCGGTATGCTGAACGAGTCATTCAAAGCCGGTATCAGTACTTATGAGGACGGGCAATTCCAGCCGGAAAGGAATAAACAGCAGTTATTGACGCTGTTTGAAACCTACCGCGATGATGAAGGTCGCCTGCTACTTTCCGACACCGTCACATTGAAAGATATTGATCTTAAAAAGGTCCGTTTCCATAACAAGCCATTACTGGACAAAGAACCCTTTGTAACAGATGGCTTTTATACTGATGGCGCCGTACGCCTGGAACTCGCGGCTCCGCAGGAGGCCTTTGGACATAAACTTTACCTGCGTTTATTCCCGGAGGTGGCCACACACAATGCCGGCAGATGGAATAAGAAGCGGCCTATTCCCAATATTCCTTATACACCACTGGTAAAATCTATCATGGTGGATTATACACTGGAGCAGGCGGAGATCATGAAACCGGATAAGGTCAACGATACAGAACAGGCATTACAACTGTTCCATTTGTATCCTTACGGCCACAGGCAGGCATATCCTTCCGCCTTTCAGGCGGATTTTACCCTGCTGCCATCCTTTGATGATAAGGCCAGCCTGTACCTTGGGTTCGACCAGATGTCGCCGCAGGAGGATATTTCTCTCCTGTTTCAGATGGACGAGAAGTTTTACAAGTATTCCACTGTGACGAAGTCGCCGAAGTTACACTGGAGTTATCTCTATAATGACCGCTGGATTCCGTTCAACAGTGACCAGATACAGACGGATACTACCCAGCAATTTATCGGCAGTGGTATTATCAGCATGCGGACGCCGTCTATGGATTGCTATGGTAATACCCGGCTGGATAAACAGCTGCAATGGATAAGGCTTTCTGCCACCGAAGAAATGCAGATAACACCGATGGTGAAGGGCATCTTCGTGAATGCCGGTCTTGCCGTGCGTGACCAGGCAGATACCGCAGGAGGTACGACACTGGCTCCTTTGTCGATCAAGTCGTTCCAGCAGGAAGTAAGGGGCATTCAGCGTGTATGGCAGTTATTCCCTTCTTTCGGTGGCCGACCGGCAGAATCATCCGAAGAATACAACCTGCGTGTCAGTGAACGCTTACGGCATAAAAAACGGCCGACATCCGGTATAGACCTTATACAGCTGGTACTGGAAGCATTCCCGGAAGTGCTGATCGTGAAATGTGTAAAGGGCATCACTAACTCAGATGTACAGCTGGTGATAGTGCCTAAACCACCCGAAGGCGGTATGTATGACAGCGAAGAGCCACTGATGGACATTGCGACCATGTATCGGATCAACCAGTTTGTGACAGCCCTGCTGCCGCCTTATGTGAAGATCACCATGCACCATCCTGAATATGAAAGGCTCAAGATCATCTGTGATGTGGGCTTTGTAAAGGGAACCAGTAGTAATGACAGGAATTATTACCTGATAAAACTACAGGAGGATATCCGCCACTATATGACACCATGGCTGTACGACAGTCATACCGATGTGAAGATGGGAGGGATACTGTATACAGCCGACATTCTGAATTTTATCAAGAAGCTGCCTTATATCGCCTATGTGACCGGGTTCTCTGTTGTACATTTCTTTGCGGAAAGAGATGCAGAAGGTAATCTTATTCATTGTATGCTGGACACTGCGGTGAGCGATACAGACTATGTCAGGGCCTCCACTGCCGAAGCGATATTGATACCGGCCTTACATCATTCTATCAGGGTGCTGGACGACTGGGAATACCGTGATCCGGAACCAATAGGCATCAGCGATGTGATTACCGGCGAAGAGATGATCATCGGGCAGCATGAAAGAACTGCCTACCGGGAGGAAGACGACTCCCACTATGCAGAAGGCGAAATTATCTCACTCACCATACAACCCAAATAACGGACTATGGCTACGAAAAACAACACGAAGATTTACGGCAGAGAGGAGCTGAAGGAGCATTTCCGGAATGGAAAGCTGCCTACAGAACATCACTTTGCCCATCTGATAGACTCCACCATCAACAAGCAGGAGGACGGTTTCTCGAAAGACGAGGAGAATGGTATGCTGGTAGCAGCGCTGGGCGCCTCCAAAAGGTTCGTGTCCTTCTACCGTACCAATGATGACCTGGAGCCTTTTTTCCTGATGGAAAAAGATGAGCGCGAGAATCCGGGTTTCCGTATGGGACCTACGCCTCCGGCTAACCAGGAAGTACCAACAGATGAAAAGAACTTCTATTTCCACCTGAACGGTAATATGGGGGTGGGCAAAAAATGCAATCCCTGTTATAAAATAGATGTTGCCGGATTCATTGCCATGGAAGGACGTGTGGGTACCTACATGATGGGAAAGGTACCGGCAGATGGGAGGTGGCATTCCATCATCAGCGGACTGGATAACTGTCATGCGTATGAGATCATGGCGCGGACCGGTAAGCGTAATTCGGGCCGTTTTGCTATTATCCATGCCATTGCAGTGGCCGCATTCGGCAACTCCCGTGGTAGCATACGCCGTACCACCGCACATTATGGTTTCTTCTGGAACCGGCTGCGGTTAAGGTGGAAAGGTAGTGCGCATAACTATGATCTGCAATTGCGTACCAACAGTAATTACGGACAGGATGTAGACATCTATTACCGCATCATGCGTTTATGGGATGATACTTCATTCATGCCGGAGGAATATTATCACTAAGTTTCGTTTATGGCAAAGATTCCTTTACAGATCAGCCGGGAGAAGGATAGGGATACTTCCCTGGAATACGCAAAGTTGCGGGCGGAAGCACTGACGCTTGTACAGGAGCTGTCCGGCCATGTATGGACAGACTATAACCTGCATGATCCGGGTGTTACCATGCTGGAGCAGTTGTGTTTTGCGCTGACAGATCTGGCCTATAAAACGGACTTCCCGGTTAACGAGTTGCTGGCCGATAAAAACGGGCGTATCAGTGCGAATGATAATGCATTCTACAGCAAAGCTGATATACTCAGTTCAGGACCGGTAACAGTAGCAGATTATCGTAAGCTGATACTGGACCAGCTGGAAGAGGTAGAGAACATCTGGATAGAACCTGTTTTGTCCAAATACACGCCCGGTGCCTCCAAAGGTACTTACCGGGTTTTTATACAACCGAATGATAAACTGACACGTGAGATTGAGGTGCACCAGTCTGCCGCCGAAAAGATCGTCTCTGACGTCAGGAATTGCCTGATGCGCTACCGGAGTGTGGGTGAAAACTTTGAAGAGATCTCCGTACTGAAAGCGCAGCATATTTCCATCAAGGCAACGATCATGGTGGATCCCCGCTATCCGGTGAGGGAGACACTGGCGTACATCTGCAATGCGATCGAGCAGGTGGTACATCCTTTTGTACGCTTCCTTTCAGAAGCGGAGCTGATGGAAGCGGGATATGCCACAGAAGATATTTACCTGGGCCCGCAACTTACCAGGGGCTTTGTGCCCGATGAAGACCTGCTGGAAAGAAAGCAGCAGATCGATCCTTCGGAGATGGTGAAAGCCGTTTCATCGGTGACTGGTGTATTGCAGGTGAAGTACCTGTATGTATCGTCGGACGGTACGAATTTTAGCAGTCGCCCGATAGTAGTACTGCCGGGTTATTATCCCTATGTAGACATTGCTGACAGCCGCAACGATATTGGTATTTACAGCGATCAGTTTGAACAGCATTCCCGCGATGCGGTATTCTGGAATGTGTACCAGAAGATCAAAGAAGTGAAGAAGCGCCATTATACAGGCCAGGAGAAAGGGCTGACAGATCATTCACTGGAAGCGCCCTATCGCGATGCTAAACAATACTACTCACTGCAACATTTTTTCCCTGCCATCTATGGCATAGGGAATGACGAGATATCCCGCCATGAAACGCCGCAGCGCAGGGCGCAGGCCAAACAGCTGAAGGCATATCTCTTATTCTTTGAACAGATCCTGGCCAATTACCTGGCGCAATTGGGTAACCTGTCGGCCGTCTTTTCGCCGGATATCAATAAGGTACCATCCAATACCTATTTTACACAACCGCTGTATGATGTGCCCCATGTGAAACATCTGCTGAAGGCGTTTACCTCGGGTAAACAGAGCTGGGAGGCATTTACAGCGAATGCAGACAATGCGTATGTACGGTCCCTGCAACAGATGACTGAGCAGGATGACCTATACCAGCAACGAAAGGTCCGCATCTTTGACCACCTGCTGGCCCGCTTCAACATGATCGTGCCAAGGTACCCGGTAAGCCTGTACGAAATGACCTATCAGCCACCGGATGAAAAGAACAGGATCAATTGTGAGCTGCGCTGGAAGGCCAGCATCCTGCAAAAGCTGCCGGCCTTGTTGTCAGAGCGTATACAGGCCTTCAACTATATGCAGGATACCGAAGGTCTCTTTTCGGGGTACCATCAGTGGCTATATAAACTGCTGCATATTGAACGCAACCTGCAGGAGCCTTTGACGGCGGTCTTCAACCGCGACCATGTGGATATGAAGGTAAGCGGATGGCAGCCGGTGCCACAGGCCAAACATATACATGTCAATGGTGAAACCATCTGGTATAGCGATGATATAGCCGACAGTGAAATCGGCACGGAGAAATACTACTTCGGGCATCAGCCCATTTCCCTGCTGAAACATGGTGTGGACCCTGCCAACTACCGGATCGTGGAAGATCCTTCGAATCATCACTTCCTCGTTTTATATAAAGCGCCCGGCCAGAACACCTGGCATGCGGTGGCCAAACATCATAGCAAGCAGGCTGCCACGCAGGCGCAGATCCGTATGATCAAACACCTGCAGGAGATCAGCATGGAGTCGGAAGGCTTCTACATTGTAGAGCATACGTTGTTAAAACCCTTGCTCAAAACAGCTGCTTATGGTTTTCGCTTGTTGGGCCGTGGAGGTAAACTGCTGCTGGAACAGCGTAGCTACCAGGTATTCGATGACCGGGAGCAAAAGGTGAACCTACTGATAGACACTGACTGGCAGGAACTAACGCCATCGGATATGTACCAGCAGTTACTGTCGTTCTGTTTTGTGTATACCGGGCAGTCCACCCTTGATGCCGATATGACGGAGATAGCGGTTAGCCTCCGGCAGATTGCCGCCGGTTCCATTGCTGATTACCCCAGGATGGAATATTACATCGACTCAGGGAATGGCTATGCGATGCCGGACGAGTTCTACCGGCCGGCCATCTGTATCGTACTGCCTTCCTGGCCTGCCAGGTTCCAGTATGCGGAGTTCAGGAAGTTCACGGAAGACCTTATCCGTGAGCAGACCCCTGTCTATTATAAGTTGACTTTCCACTGGCTGAGTATTGCCGATATGCGCCAGTTCGAAAGCATTTACTATCCCTGGTTAAAGGCACTGCCTGACTTTTATACGAAAGGTATTGTTCCTCCTCAGCGTGCAAAGCTGTTTGAATTCCTCACGAAAAACAGGCGGCCGTAAATGGGCAAAGGAGAACATATTATCCGCAAGTGGACGTTTGATGTGCAGTATACCGATAAGGATAATGCCAGGGGATTACAGGATAAATTCAGCAGCCTGTTTAACCTCCATTTATCAGCTGCAGCAGAAACCGTGATAGACAGGGTGTTGTCGCCCGCAGAGAGTGTCTGGATCTCGGAACTGGAGATAGACCTGGGTACTTTGCCCTACACCAATTTTGAACAGGACATCATCCGCTTATTGCCGGAGGCGCTGGAAAAGGCATTGCGCGAACGTATCGCCAAGGTGGACCAGCAGCAGGCTACAGGAGATGGTGGATTACACTTTCACACAGAAGCAGACCGTTATTATGCGATTGTAGCACATTACCTGCGTACGGGTAGCATGCCCTGGTGGGCATCGCCGGAAGAAGGAAGCGAACTGGAAGCGATGCTGCTGACATTGATAGCAGACAGTCCTTCGCGTTTCGCATCGTTCATTACCAACATTGCACAGCAGGATTATATCCTGAAAAGGATCGCCTGGCACTTCTCCCGGAATGTGGTGCAACAAATCATCACCTCACTGGAGGAGGCGCAGGCTACTTTCATTCTCGGGTATATTACCGGGGTGATCACCCTGCACAACCGGCAGCCGCTGGTACAGAATGCCCAGAGTGAGTTTGAGCGGGCGGTATGGCTGTTTGTGCTGACCTACCTGGTGACTGATAACAGTGGTCAGTTCAACAGGAAACAGTTCATCCGCCGTAACCTGGAAAGACTGGCGCGGCACTTCAACGTTGATTATTTTCACCTGTTATATATCTTCCGCAAGGCGATAGATACCTACCGCCAATACATCCCTTCAGATTCCTTCGTCACCTTCATACAGGTATTGTATGAAGAAAGTGAGGCGGCGGGCCTGCATTCGCAAGGGGGGCAGTCGCTGGTAGTGATGCCACATGATGCCTACGAGAATGTGGTAGCACCCCGCTTACTGCCATTGCCGGGAGGCATACATACTGACCTGCCACTACCTTTGCTATGGATCAATTATGATACGATCGTCAACAGGGAAGACCGGGAAGAAGTCTGGGAACAGGCGGTAGTATTGTTCCGTGCATTTATTACCGGTCAGCCATTGCCGGTCTGGTTTAGCAGATTACAGACGGGCCGCCAGGACGTGCTGCTAAAGCAGGCAGTGATCCTGTTGTTCAGGAAACGTCCGCTGGTGCTGGCGGCGATGTGGGAACACCCGGTGCATAAGCTGCAGGCCAGGCTGGAAGTACACCGCTTGTTTGACAGGCCGGTCACACCATTGGAAGAGAACATCCGTAAACAACTGCAGGTATATGCCGAGCAGGATACCATACAATTCCTGCAACAGGCATTGCCACATACCTTCATACAACACCGGGACAGTTTCCGCGAGATATGGTTACAATACCAGCATCGCTCCCATACAGAAAGGCTGACCTTTTACCGGAATGTACTGGCGCCTGTTGCAGTATTACAACAGGTAGCTTTACATACCACAGAAGACGATTTCTGGCAGATGATGCGTGATGCCTTGCCGCTGTTGTGGGGCAACCATACCATCACGGCATTGAAAGAGTGGCAGGGACTGATGGAGACCCTGCTGACAGACAACCTGGAGCGGGAGCGTATCCGTTTGTTGTTCCGCCAGTTCAATCTCTTATGGTTGTCGGGGAAAATGCAGATCAATAACAGTGATGACTATATCAATAACCTGGCGAAATATATTGGCAGCTATGATGAAACGACTATGCATAAGCTGCTGAAAGCGATTGTCAGTTTTGATATGGGGTCGGTGTCTTCGTTTACACAGATCCGTGCAGCAGTGCCGGTGTTACAGCAGGCCACAGCAGCAATATTAAAAACAGGTACGTCGCCGGCAGTGACAGTAACTGAAGAACAACAGGCGCTGGTACCTGTCCGTCGAAAAGAAGCAATAACGGAACCTGTTATGGAAGAAGAAAGACCTTACGAAAGCCTCTTCGGCAGAAGGCAGCCGATAGCCGGAACGCCGGAGCAGGCGGTGACGATAAAGAATGCGGGACTGGTGTTACTGCATCCTTTTTTCCATACTTATTTCTCGCGACTGGAATTGTTGTCGGGAGGAAAGTTTGTGGATGAGATGGCGCGGCACAGAGCTGTCCGGTTATTACAGCTGCTGGTAGACGATGGTGCCGAGCAGCGGGAGCATGCATTGGTATTGAATAAGGTACTGTGTAACATGCCCCTGGAGGAACCACTGTCTCCTGACGTCATAATAACAGACGTTGAAAAACAACTGGCTCGTTCACTAATAGGCGCTGCCATCCAGCAATGGCCGAAGATGCATAACAGTTCCGTGGAAGGTTTCCGCGGATCTTTCCTGCAAAGAGAAGGAAGGCTCTGGCAAACAGAGGAAGGCTGGTTCCTGTATGTAGAGAAACGCAGCTACGATATTATCTTACAGACAATACCCTGGAGTTACGGCATGATGCGATTTGCCTGGCTCCCTAAAATGTTATATACCGAATGGACAATCACCTGATCGCGGCCAATGCAAAGGCTTTGTATGATGATCTGCAATGGTTCAGTGAGATACTGCAATTGAGAATAAGACAGTATTTTGAGCAGGCGCATACTTTTGTAGCAGAAGAACCTCCTCCGCCACCGGGGGTAAAGGACTCGGTGTATTCCCAGATCGTCAGTCACTATAACATGAGCGTACAGGAAAGACTGGTGCTTCTGCTGGCGTTATGTCCGCATATACAACCGCAGCTGCTGGATGTCTTCTTTGTTAAGAACAGTACCTATGACCGTGGATTCACTGAATTTGGTGGTATCAAAGGGAACCAGCACGGGGGCTTTCTTCCTACCGGAGAAACGGCTGCATTCCTGCTGGCAGCCAATGACCTGCAGCAACGTTTTCAATTATTACAGTTATTCAGTCCGGGACACTTCTTTGCCCGGCATAATATGCTGAAACTGGTATCGGCGCATGTAGATGAGCCTTCGTTAAGTGGCGGTTTACAGATCTCTTCGGAGTACCTGAGCTTTTTTACACATGGTACGGCTTATCAGCCGCATTACAGTACACAGTTCCCCGCCAAACAGATCCGGACAGACCTGGACTGGAAAGACCTGGTGCTGGACCAGCATATCATGGCTGAAGTAGAAGAGATCCGTACCTGGATAGAACACGGTCCTACACTGATGAAGGAATGGCAGATGGAGAACAGGATCAAACCTGGTTACAGGGCGCTGTTCTATGGTCCTCCGGGAACGGGTAAATCATTTACCGCCTGTTTGCTGGGAAAGACCTTCCAGCTGGATGTATACCGTATAGACCTTTCTATGGTGGTCTCCAAATATATCGGTGAAACGGAAAAGAACCTGGCCGGGGTATTTGACCAGGCAGCGAACAAGAATTGGATCCTCTTCTTTGATGAAGCAGATGCCTTGTTTGGTAAACGTAGCGCTACCAACTCTTCGCACGACCGTTACGCCAACCAGGAAGTAGCGTACCTCTTACAAAGGATAGAAGATTTCCCGGGACTGGTTGTGCTTGCTACCAACCTGAAGGCGAATATAGATGAAGCCTTCGGCAGGAGGTTCCAGTCCATGATCTATTTCCCTGTTCCCGGACCAGCGCAACGGCAACGTATCTGGCAGCAGTCCTTTCCTTCACAGGTACAGTTGGATGCGAACGTAAGCCTGGAGGATATTGCGAAGAAATATGAGCTGGCGGGAGGGGCTATTATCAATGTGGTGCAATATAGTTGCCTGGCAGCACTGAGTAAGAATAGCAAGACTATTGCCCTGAAGGATATATTGACGGGGATACGTAAGGAGTTCAATAAAGAGGGGAAGACGTTGAATTTCTAGCGTTGCCGGATCTTCTGGGGCCACGGGTCCGTCCACGCGTCCCCGGGGTTGAAAACCCCGGGCTACAAACAATGTGGCTCCGCTGGAGCCAATTGTAGCGAATGATCCCATTTTGTGGTCTGGTTATTACCTCAAAGTCCACGGAGTTACCACGGCGGGGTACAAACCTTGAGTGAATGAAGTCATACGTCAGGGAGCTATAGGGCAGGGGCACGTCTTTTGCAAAGGTGTTGGCATGAGAACGATAAACTTATTGCTGCTGGCAGTGTGCGGACTACTCATATTTTCCTATAGCTGTAATAGCAGGATTGTAGAAAATAAAAAGGAAGAAACTATTCCCGTTACACCCAGAAATACGCAGATCACACCTGCAAATGCCTACAACGATCTTTTTCTTGACACCAGTGACGTAGCTGCATTCATCGCGAAGCAAAAGCTGGATGATACGCTTGCTAACCGTATACGCAGCTTTTATAATGCGCGCAATTACGAGTTTGCCTGGTTTGATAGTCAGGGGTTGAATGAACAGGCGTATGGCTTCCGCAGTCTCTATGACTATAGTGTAGATACAAGTGAGTCGAATAAGTCGCTGGAATACCGGCTGAATGCGATGATGACGGGCGATAGCGACTCTGCCGCTTCTCCGCGTGATCCCAACCTTGTGAAGACAGAGCTGCAACTGACACAGCGCCTCATCAATTATTACCTGAACATTGATCCCGATAAATCAATAGAAGCATTGGAGCATGCGGTGCCAGCCATGAAGGGAGAGATCATGAAAACGGCGGCAGCTGTGATTGACGACAAGCACAAAGATGAGGTGAATCCTACTTACAGTGCACTGGTAAAGTCGCTGAAACAGTATATGGATATAACAAAGAAAGGAGGCTGGGATACGATTGTCGTAGAGAAGAAGAAGCGGTATAAAAAAGGAGATAGTACAGCCCTTATCGGCTGGGTGAAAAGACGTTTACTGGCTACAGGGGAATATCCTGACAAGGACACGACGATTGTGTTCAATGATGGACTGGAGAATGCCGTGAGGGTATTTGAAGGTACCCATGGTCATACACCAAGGGGTATTATTACAGATACATTGTTACGTGAGATGAATATACCGGCCATTCAATTGGTAGAACGCATGCTTGTGAACCTGGAGCGGATGCGCTGGGCGCCACCAACTCCGGAAGGGCGTGTGATACTGGTAAACATTCCGGAGTTTGCACTACATGTACGGAATGGTAAGAACAGGGAATTTGATATGCCGGTAGTAGTGGGCAAAGAAGGTAAGAGCACCACGATGTTCTCAGGGAAGCTGAATCAGATCGTGTTCAGTCCTTACTGGAACCTGCCGAACAGTATTGTACGGGAAGAGATATTGCCGGCGATGGCACGTAACAGGAATTATCTCACTAAGAAGAATATGGAGGTTACGGGAGAGCGGAAGGGCCTGCCTGTTATCAGGCAATTACCCGGGAAGGACAATCCGCTGGGAAAGGTGAAGTTCCTGTTCCCCAATAGTTTCAACATTTACTTTCATGATACGAATCAGAAATATTTATTCGACAGGGATCAGCGGGCTTTCAGCCATGGCTGTATCCGGTTGGGCGATCCTGTGAGGCTGGCCGACTATCTGTTGGCAGATGACAGTAACTGGACGCCGGAAAAAATTGATAGTGCAATGAACACAGGGAAGGAAAAATACGTTAAGATAAAGGACCCTGTGCCAGTGTTGATCACTTATTACACTGTCTGGGTCGATGAAGGAGGAATATTGCAATTCAGAGAGGATATCTATGACCATGACGCCTATACAGTCCGTAAGCTCTTTACTGATCCAAAATAACCGTCACCTGATCACTATAACATCATATAAAATTCATCCCATCCCCCTGGCCCTTTTCGGTACACGCATTATCACCATGCAGAGGCCGGTAATGTTATTGCAGCGTGCAAGCATAGACGCTGTCATGTGAGTATCTGAAGAGGGGCCAGGGAGGATGAAGATGATGTGGATCTGATTATTGGAAAAGGATGTCAGATACGCATCTTTAAGCGACAGTAGTGTCTTTCTCCGCCGCCAGTATCTTTGAGTTAGCCATATATGATTTGTCAGGACTGTACAGGAACAGGCAGCTGCCATTTTTAATGACTTCGATGATCTGTTTATGTACCTGCTCGGGAATAGCCGGGCAACCCAGGCTACGGCCGATATACCCCTGTAGTTTTGCGATCTTCTCGCTGACATATGCCGCACTGTGCATCACGATCCCCCTGCTCATAGCATTGTCGTTAATACCCTCTTCTTCGCCTTCCAGACGCAGGGAATAGCCATGCTGACCTTTGTAGGTATCGCCAGTCACATAGAATCCCAGGCTGCTTTTAAAGCTCTCAGGCGCATTGGAAAAAGTAGTAGCCACCGCAGTACCGGAATTACGTCCATGGGATACGAACGTATTAAACAGCACTGCTTCATTTTTCAGGTCAATCACGAACAAGCGTTTCTTGTTGGACGGCTGACTGAAGTCGGCGATGGTCAGCAGGTCAGGGTTTTTCAGCTTACCCTCTTTCTCCAGCTTTTCCAGACCGGACAGTGCATAGTTAAAAGCCTCCTGGGAGAGTCCCAGGGAGTCCAATTTCAGTAGTGCAAATAAGGCGGCCTTGTTGTTTAACCTGCTTTCTGCAAGCGGGATCGTTTTGGTTTTGTTTCCCTCAGTGGGGGCTATGGTAAAGAGGATTCCGGCAAACAGGCCAGCGGTAAGGGTGTACTTGACAAAGTGCTTAACAGGTTTCTTCATTAACGGAAATGGTTTGGCAATTTAAAAATAAGCCGGGCTTATGTGAGTCCGGCTGCGTTTACGTAATGACTAATGCAAAATTACCGCGTAAAATGCTAAAGAAATGTGAAGAGGATAATTTAAGCTCTGCAGTAGCCTGATCTTTAACAATGTTATGACATTGCAGGCGGTTTCTCTATCTGAGATAAGTGGGGAGCGCGGCTTTGCCGGTAAGAGAAAAGCCTGCCAGGAGACTCATCCCCTATGCAGGCTTTAAATTAACATTTACAACCAGTTTAGATAGCAGGTTCCTGCTGGCTCAGGCAGTGAAAGCTGCCCAGGCCCCAGATGATCTCGGTAGAGTCAATACCCACTACTTCACGGTCTTTGAAGCATTCGGCGATGATCTGCAATGCCTTGTCGTCGTTTTTACAGTTGAAAACAGGAACGATCACGTGCTTATTGCTGATGTAGAAGTTGGCATAAGAGGCCGGCAGGCGCTGATCTTCATATACTACAGCATCCGGCATCGGCAATTCTACTATGTTCAGCTGTTTGCCATTCAACAGCCGCATCTGCTGTAACTGGCGGAGGTTACCCTGCAGCAGTTCATAGTTTTCGTCCTGTTTATTGCTTTCTACAACGGTGAGGACGGTGTCTTCATTCACGAAACGGATGGTATCGTCGATATGGCCGTCGGTATCGTCTCCGACGATGCCCTCATCCACCCATAACACCTGGTCAACACCATAGAACTCCTGCAGGAAATATTCGATATCGTCCCTTTTAAGGTGCGGATTACGGTTTTCGTTCAGCAGGCAGCAGCAGGAGGTCAGGAGAGTGCCTTTCCCGTTAAATTCAACAGACCCCCCTTCCATAATGATACCGGGATGGTATACAGGCAGGTTGAAATGTTCGGCAATACGGGTAGGTACTACATCGTCTTTGTCGAAAGGAGGGTATTTACCACCCCAGGCGTTATAGTTCCAGTCTACGATGAGTTTTTTCTGTGCTGTCGGATTGATGAGGAAAGCAGGGCCATGGTCGCGGCACCAGGCGTCGTTGGTGGGGTGGAAGAAGAATTCCACTTTATCCATATTGACACCAGCGTTGCGCAGGTGGCCGGTAGCGAAAGCCTTCATAGCTTCATCATTCACATTGATACGGACCAGTTCACTTTCCGCCAGGTATTTTACAAACTGGCTGTAGTAAGGATAGATCGTATGGATCTTTCCGGGCCAACTGGCTTCTTTATGGGGCCAGCTCAGCCAGGTAGCGACATGCGGATGGAATTCGGCAGGGAAAAAGTATCCCTGCTCTTTCGGCGTTGGTAGTCCGTTCATTATGCTTCGTCGATAAATCTTTTGGTGATAGGAGCGTAGGAGTCAATTCTTCTGTCGCGCAGAAATGGCCAGTGGGTACGGTACCTGTCGGTGGTGTTCAGGTCCAGTTCCTGTACATATACTTCTTCCTGGTCGTGGGAGGCCTGGTAGATAATAGTGCCGAAAGGATTGGAGATGAAGGAGCCACCCCAGAATTTCATGCGGCCTTCCTGTTCGAAGCCTACACGGTTTACACTGACTACGTGTATGCCATTGGCAATGGCATGGCTGCGCTGGATGGTCTGCCAGGCGTTGTACTGTTCTGTGTTGGTCGCATCATCCTGGGAGGTAGCCCAGCCGATAGCGGTTGGATAGAACAGTATTTCAGCACCCATGAGGGCCGTGATCCTGGCTGCTTCCGGATACCACTGGTCCCAGCAGATGAGGACACCAAGCGTCGCAAATTTTGTCTTGAAGACTTTATATCCCAGGTCGCCCGGGGTGAAGTAGAATTTCTCGTAATAAGCCGGATCGTCCGGGATATGCATTTTACGGTATTTACCCAGGTAGGTTCCGTCTGCGTCCAGTACAGCCGTGGTATTGTGGTAGATACCCTGTGTACGCTTTTCGAACAGGGAGGCGATGATCACCACACCCAGTTCTGCCGCTACCTGCTGGAGGGAGTCTGTAGACGGACCGGGAATAGGTTCTGCCAGGGAGAAATTATCATAATCCTCCACATCACAGAAATAAAGGGAAGTAAACAATTCCTGCAAACAAACGATCTGCGCACCTTTAGCGGCGGCGTCACGGATACCTTTGCTGGCTTTGGCAAGGTTTTCAGCCTTGTCTTTGCCGCAGGACATCTGCACAAAACCTACTTTAACTTTTGACATTACCTGAGTTTAATTTTTACCGTTAGAAAAATGAAGGCGCAAAATTACCAAATAATCTAGAAAAACCCGAGGCCGATATGCCAGCCAAACCAGCCCAGGACACCTGCGCCAAAATCGAAGGGGCTATAGTGCCTGGGGACCTTGATTTCATGCTCGGGGTCAGACACATCCAGTTTATCGCTATAATAAACCGTGAACGTTGGTCCGGCGAAGAAAGTAATGTTTTTTGCCAGTCGCCTGTTCCAGACTGCCTGTAACCTGACCATGGTATTGGTAGCATCCCAGTTGCCCAGGTAAACGTATTGTGAGGTAACGTCCGCAGTAATAAACGTTGAGGGAGATAATCTGAAATCGTGCCCGATACCATAACCGAAGGAATAGGCCTTCCTGTCGCCCAGGGTCATACCTGCCACCAGGAGGCTGTATAACTTTTTATTACCGGATTTATAGGCCACATTCAGGTCCATCACCTCGTTGGTATAGATCTGTACCTGGTGATAACCCCTTCTTACAAAGCTAAACAGGCCGATGCTGTAACCATCGGAGGAGTCGGCATAGTTTAATACCCCTATCTGTACGCCTTTGAGGAGGCCCGCATAGTTGACCAGTCCGGAGATCTGGGCACCACTGACGGTATCTATGGCCACATTCATCGCGCCAGCTATTTGTGCGCCCTTCACTCGTTTTGTATAGTTAATAAGGCCGGATATCTGGGCGCCATTAGTGGTGTCGATATTGACATTTAGGGCGCCGGATATCTGTGCACCTCCAATCCCCTGACTGTAGTTCGCAAGACCCGCCAGCTGTGCGCCGCTGACGGTTCCCCTGGCCAGACCGATAGCGCCGGCAGCCTGTAATCCCTGGAGATTTCCGCCGGAGTGACTGATGACGCCTGAAAGCTGTGCACCTTTTGAATCGGCGCCCGTCTGATTATATACGCCGCTCGCCTGTAAGCCCCGGAAACCGTATTTCACCATATTACTTATTCCCGCGGCCTGAAATCCTTTCAGTGAATCCAAGGTGTGATTATGTATGCCCGCCAGCTGCACACCGGTCATACGACCGCCGACGATATTAAATATGCCTGCCAGCTGTACCCACTTCACATCCTTCTGATCAATGTTAAACACCCCCGCAATTTCTACTCCGCTAAGTCCTGCTGTATAACCGCCGATGAAGTTCATGGAGAACTTATTGATTACCTGCGAGCCTATTTTCCCATGAGTACCAATAGCGGGTACGAGTGAGTACTGGTAGGGTTGTTTGGTAAAGAAGTCACTGAGGTTGAGACTCTGCATCCGCTGGCGGGAGGACAGGAAGAAACGGCCGAACATGGTCTGTTCAACGTGGGTATACTTATTTATATCTACTACGCTGAGTTGTATGGGCGGCGCTGGTTTAATACTGGCATCCAGTTCCTGGTCATGTCCGGAAGGTATCAGCATGATCGTATCCCGGTACAGTTCTTTACTCACGGTCAGCATAGCGGCGGTCCTTTCTTTTTCACGCAGGCGTATCCTGTAATAACCCTGGTCATTGGTCATGGTAGAGATCAGCTGCATTGTTTCATAGACGCTGGCATTGGTGATGGGAGATCCTGTAATGGCGTCTTTTACATGTCCGCTTACCACGAACCATTTCTCTTTTGAGGAGGTTCCGGGCTGTATGATGATCTGGTCGCCTATTTCGCGGAACTGGAAATTGCCCTGGAACAATATATCGAGTACCTGTTTGACAGATCTGTTACTTACATGTATGGTTACAAGGCTATCATCATGAATAAATTCCTTTACATAAGAGAAGTGAAATCCGCCCTGCATGCTGATGTTATCTAGTACTACAGCAAGAGGGCGTCGGTCGGCATCAACGGTAACCGTTTTATTAAGTGGGCTTTGGGCATAACTGGCGTAGCTTCCATAGAAGAATGCTATCAGTATCATTAGATGTTTCAACAGAACAGTTTTGATATTTTGAGGCAAGATACTATGTATTTTTCTTTTTGGATATTAACTACTCATACAGTAGGTTTGTGCCGCATTTGGTTTCACCTGGTGGTGAATTAATAGGGAATCCGGTGTAAATCCGGAGCTATCCCCGTAGCTGTAATCCTGTATCGTGCATGACGATCGGTTTTTCCGGACAATCAATCTCCCAATGCCACTGTTCGAATAAGACGGACGGGAAGGCCCGGAAAAAGCAGGAGAGCCAGAAGACCTGCCAATAGCAACCGACATTCCGTGCCTTCGGGTGAAAGACACTTGATGCAGTTACTGCCTGCTAAAGGCGCTGTTTCTTATTTATCAATTTAGTTGTGCCGGTAAGAAAGTCACTGTAGACAGGATTGCCTGCGATTTGTGTATTCAGTAAAAAGAGGGTCATGGTATTCATCAACCAAGATAAATGTTCGAATTATGTATAAAAATTTACGTTCCTGGTTACTGGCGGGCTTAGTATTAGCCGCTGCCTCCTGTAAGAATGATGATACTGTAGCACCTCCTCCGGGCAAGTACGACAATGGTTTTTATATTGTCAGTGAAGGAAATTTCGGTGTTGCTGCCGGTGATATCAACTACTACGATTACGATAAGGATTCTATCTACAAGTATGTTTATTCTGCAGAGAATCCCGGTAAAAAGCTGGGTACGTCCTCTACTACCATGCAGTTCGGCACCGTATACAATGGTAAGTTGTACCTGGTGGGCAAATATGATGGTCCGTTTGTAGCTGTTGATGCTGCCACACTGAAAGAGACCGGAAGGGTAGACAGCCTGCCCGGCCATGACGGACGCGCTTTCCTGGGCGTGGATGACAGCCGCGGATTGCTCAGTACCGCTGTTGGAATATATCCTGTAACCCTTTCTGGATTGACCCTGGGCACAAAGATCAGCAGCGTGGATGGTGAAGTGAAGGATATGATCAAAAGTGGTAATTATATATTTGTCATATCAGCGAAGGATGGTATCGTTGCCCTGAATGCCAATGATTACAGTCTGGCAAAGAAACTGGGAACAGCGGTATCTGGTTTTGTACAGAGCAAAGACGGTAATGTATGGGCAGCTTCCGCTACACAGCTCAAGAAGATCAATGCTGCTACGCTGGCGGTGGATAGTATTACTACCGGTTTCCCTGTTTATTTTAATGAATGGACTTATACCAATAGCTCTATAGTTGCCTCTACTACGGATAATGCTATATTTATTATCTCCGGTACCAACAAGGTATACCGTTACACTGGTGATGCAGCGTCTCTTGGTACGCCATTTATTACACTTCCTGCAGGACAGTATTTCTACGGAAAAGGTATCGGGTATGACAAAACGAAAAACTACCTGGTATTGAACAGCAATACAAATGTTTATGGTGCAGATGCCAACAATACGATCTATATACACAATGCGACTACGGGTGCCTTGCAGCACAGCAAGACCTACGAGGGATTCTATTTCCCTGGCATGGCTGTTTTCCGTTAATCCATTTTGAGACACACTTGGACAATCGCCACTACATACGATCTGTATTTCTTTTTATCCTGTGCGTGACAGTCTGCTACAGACTACATGCACAGGATAAAGTGGTGTTGCCTGCTAAAGACACGGCGGCTACCAGGATGTTGCAGGGAGTGACCATCTTCTCCGACAGAAGTAATCCGGTATCGCCGGTACAGACCCTGAGCGGCATCGCATTGGAAAAGATGAACAGTCTTTCTGTGGCAGATGCCATGCGTTTCTTTTCAGGTGTACAGCTGAAGGATTACGGCGGACTGGGAGGATTAAAAACACTGAATGTGCGTAGTATGGGGACGAATCATACAGGTGTTTTCTATGATGGTATACAGCTGGGCAATGCCCAGAACGGCACGGTGGACCTGGGAAGGTTTTCTTTGGATAATATAGAACAGATAGATCTCTACAATGCGCAGAAAGGTGTGCTGCTACAACCGGCGAAAGGATTTGCTGCAGCTTCGGCTATCTACCTGCAATCCCGTAAACCGGTGTTCCGGGAGGGAGAAAAGACCCACGGAAAAGTAGCTTTTAAGACAGGCGCTTTCGGGTTGGTCAATCCATCCCTGAGACTGGAACAACGCCTATCGGAGCGATTATCGGCTGTTGTGAGCAGTGAATGGCTGCATGGGAATGGCCGGTATAAATTCAGGTATACCAATGGCACTTATGACACTACCGCTATCAGGCAGAATGCAGCGATTGATGCCGCCCGTGTGGAGGCAGGTTTGTATGGGCAATTAAAAGACAGCAGCAGCTGGCAGGCAAAAGTGTATTATTATAATTCCACACGGGGATTGCCAGGTGCTATTGTCAGCAATAAGTTCCTGAACGGACAACATCAGTGGGACAGGAATCTGTTTATACAATCATCCTATAAGAAACAATTCGGGAAACGGTATACCATGCTGCTGAACGCGAAGTTCATGTATGACTATGTCCGTTACCTGGATACGGCCATTGTTACGGTGGATGGCCCCTTGATGAACCGTTATCAGCAGAAGGAATATTATTTCTCCTCTGCCAATCAGTATAAGATCACGTCTTTCTGGGATGTGGCTTTGTCTGCCGACTTCCAGGTGAATGAAATGACGGCTGTTAACCTCGATCATTTTGCGATTCCCACCCGTTACAGTACGTTGGCAGCAGCAGCAACGCAGTTGCACCTGGGACCAGTAGAGCTGCAGGGAAATCTGCTGGCTACCGTCGTGAACGAAACCACCAAAGCATATACAGCAGGCCGGGATTTTCATAAGTTAACGCCTACCATACTAGTCTCCTGGCAGCCTTTTCGGGAAGAGGACCTGAAAATAAGGGCATTCTACAAGAACAGCTTCCGCATGCCGACCTTTAACGACATGTATTATAGCACGGTGGGAAATCCCGCTTTGCGGCCGGAGTCTGCCAAACAATATAATATCGGGACAGGGTATACGAGGAGCTCAGGCGGGTTCCTGCAATTCTTTTCGCTGCAGGCGGATGCGTATTACACGCATGTGAAAGATAAGATCGTGGCTTCTCCGGGACGTAATTTTCAATGGATGATGCAGAATATCGGCGCTGTAGATATTTATGGTATTGACGCCAGTGTCCAGTTATCGCCTGTACTGCTGCCCGCTGTGAAAACAGATTTCTCTGTGAAGTATACTTATCAGAAGGCCCTGGACAAGAGCAATCCGGCAGAGGTCAATTATAAGGACCAGATTGCCTATATTCCGGTACATAGCGGATCATTCATTGCGCATGCCTCCTGGCACAAGTGGGATGTGAATTATAGTTTTATTTATGTCGGAGAAAGATATTTCCTGAATACCAATATTCCGCTATATTACATGGAGCCCTGGTATACCAGTGATGTCTCTGTGACGACCAGTTTGTTATTTGGTCGAAAGCTGGTGAAGCTGACCGGGGAATTAAATAATGTATTTAACCAGTATTATGACGTTGTGATTAACTACCCGATGCCAGGGCGTTATTACCGTCTTACTGCCAGTATAAATTTTTAGTCTATGCGTTTTTATATATCACTGCTGGTTGTGTGTGGTTTGCTTACGGGGCTTGCTGCCTGTCGTAAGGGTGCGTCTGTCGTACCGGGTGATGACACACATGTGGGGGCTGACAGCCTGCGTAATGGCTTTTACCTGCTGAATGAGGGTAACATGGGTATGAACCTGGCCACACTGGATTATTATAACAGCAGCACGGGTATTTACAGCAGCAATATTTACAGTGCTATCAATCCCGGTGCCACCAAAGAGCTGGGGGATGTGGGGAATGACCTGCAGATCTATGGAGGTAAACTGTATGCAGTGATTGCCCTGTCTGATAAGGTGGAAGTGATGGATGTGCATACGGCAAAACGTATCGGGCAGATCAATGTGCCCTCCTGTAGGTATATTACTTTTTACAAGGGGAAGGCTTATGTTAGTTCGTACGCCACTACAGCAGGTGGAACATCCGGCGTGAATGGCTATGTAGCCGAGGTTGATACAGCTACCTTACAGGTGATCCGTACTGCAGGTGTAGGCCGGCAGCCGGAGGAAATGGCGATATCGGGAGATAAGATGTATGTGGCTAATTCGGGGGGATATAGCGCCAGTAATTTTGAAAGAACGGTGTCGGTACTCGATATGAATACGTTTAAGGAGATAAAACGTATAGATGTAGCTGTTAATCTGCACCATGTAAAGGCAGATAAATACGGCGATGTTTATGTCACTTCCCGGGGGGATTATTATGACCTGCATTCAAAGCTGTTTGTGATAGATACCCAGCGGGATATTGTAAAAGACTCTTTAGCAGCTGCAGTCAGTGATATTTGGATCTCGGGAGATAGTGCGTATATCTATGGTGTTGAATGGAGTTATGTGACAAACAAGAATACCATCAGCTATGGTATTGTTGATATCAAAAACGAACGTATGCTCACCAATAAGTTTATTACAGACGGGACTGATGCACAGATAACGACGCCTTCCGGCATAGCTGTTGATCCGACTACCAAAGAGATCTATGTAACAGATGCAAAGGATAACCTGCTGCCGGGAACATTGTATTGTTTTAGTCCGGCGGGTAAAAAGAAATGGAGCGTGACCACGGGAGATATTCCGGGGCATTTTGCTTTTGTACGGAATTAACCATTCAACCTGATTGCTTATGCGTATTACCAGAATAATCATTTTAACCGGGCTGCTGGCAGGGGTGCTTGTTTCCTGCTCGAAAGATGATGGAGACCAGCCGGGAGGAGCCGGTATCAGGCCCATTACAGATAGCAGTAGTCCCTATATCAGTGTGGTATATGACTATCAGCCTGCGCCGGGACAATTCGTCAATGAGAGTATCGGCACTCCGGCAGGCGCACAAAAGATCATTGGAGGAACATCAGAACTGCTGCACCTTGGCGCGTTTGGTGGGTATGTAGTATTTGGGTTTGACCATTCTATCCTCAATAAAAGCGGCGCTGATCTGGCTATTTATGGCAATCCGGTAAAGCCGCCTGTGGAGCTGTCGGAACCGGGTATTGTGATGGTGAGTAAGGACGAGAACCGGAACGGTAAGCCTGATGATACCTGGTATGAGCTGGCGGGCAGTGAATATCGTGCAGCCACCACTATCAGGCATTATAAGGTGACTTATTTTAATCCGGGTGGTGTGAAGGATGTTCCCTGGAAGGATAACCAGGGGCGTTCTGGTGCGGTGTTGATCAATACTTTCCACAATCATTCGTATTATCCTTTATTTGCGGCGAACCAGGATTCTATCAGCTTTGAAGGCACCTTACTGAAAAGTACCTCCGGCGTGCTACCAGGAACGGATACTTATGTGAATACGGGGTTTGCCTGGGGGTATGCGGACAACTGGGGTACCGATCCTGTAAAAGATCCTTATGCCACTAACCTGTATAATTCATTTGATCTGTCCTGGGCAGTGAATAGCAATGGGGAGGCAGTGAGCCTGTCTGCCATTGATTTTGTAAAAGTGTATACCGGTCAGCAGGACAAAGGTGATGCGGCGGTAGGGGAGACCTCTACTGAGATCAGGGGTGCCGTTGATCTGAATATGAAATAATTTGCTACTAATTTTTGTTATTTTACGAGGGCTGTTCGCTGAAGGTGGACGGCCCTTTCCATTATTTATGTTCACGTTCAAAATTCAATTCCATGCTTAAAGCCACATTTATGAGAAATGTGCTCCTGCTCTGTATGCTGGCGGCCGTTCTGACTGCGTTCAGGTCTACCAGCAGAACAACAGCCACTCAGGCGCCTGTACCTGACAGTATTATGCCCGTAAGAGGTTTTTGTATCGGAGCGCCCAGGAAGGCTGCGCTCGATGATTTTATCAAATTTATTAAAGAAGAACTGGTTACCCGTAAGGTCAACACCCTTATCCTGCGTGTGGATTACAACTATGAGTACGAAAGTTATCCTGAACTGAGGGAACAGGGGGCGTTATCGAAGGCTGATATCAAAAAGTTGGTGCAGGTATGCCGTCAGAACAAGATCAACCTCATTCCGCAACTGAACCTGTTGGGGCATCAGTCCTGGGCCGGACAGACGAATAACCTGCTGACCAAGTTCCCGCAGTTTGACGAAACGCCCTGGGTAAAGATGCCGGAAAAGTATGAGTGGCCTAATGCTGATGGACTGTATTGTAAGAGTTATTGTCCGCTGCACCCGGAAGTGCACGACGTAGTATTCAAGCTGATGGATGAGCTCTGCGATGTGTTTGAGAGTACAGCTTTCCATGCAGGGATGGACGAAGTATTCTACATCGGAGAAGCGAAATGTCCCCGCTGTGGCGGCCGTGACAAGGCAGAATTATTCGCAGGAGAAGTAAGCCTGTTACGTAACCATCTAGCAGAAAAGGGAAGGAACTTATGGATATGGGGCGACCGTCTCATAGATGGTAAAACCACTGGCATTGGTATGTGGGAAGCTAGCCTGAACAATACCTATCGCGCTATTGACCTGATCCCTAAGGACGTGGTGATCTGCGACTGGCATTACGACCGTCCTGATAAAACGCCAGTGTATTTTGCTATGAAGGGCTTAAAGGTGATCACCTGTCCCTGGAGGAAGCCTGACTTTGCCACACAGCAGGTAAAAGACATGCTGGAATACCGGGCATCTTCAACGCCGATCATGAAAGACAGGTATCAGGGGATGATGCAGACGGTATGGTCTGGTCCGGAAGACTTCATGGATGAATATTATGGCAGGAAACAGCCAAGGCCGCGTGAAGATGGTAAGCCTGCGGATACGGTACATACGCAGACAAAGTGTTTCCGTCAGCTATTTACTGAGATCAATAAGGCGACAATGTAAGCCTGAATTGTTATAAAATAAAAACGGGCGGTCTTGTTAAAGACTGCCCGTTTTTTTAGTGATGTAAGGTTACTTTTCTGCCATTATGAAGAGGGTTTGATACCGCTCTAACTTCGTTCGTATACCGTCTTAAGAATGTTTCACCTATGTTCATCTTACGTTAATCCTACGTCTTTGAACGTAGGATTAACGTAAGATGAACATAGGTGAAACATTGTTTGTACCTGATTATGACGAAGTTAAGGCATATTTTGTTAGGTGCTTGATTGTGTCAAGCAATTAATTGCCTATGTCAACCAGCCAATGCCGGAACCGGTTTCCTACCAAGATCGCGCATAAAGCGGAAGTGGGAGCGTACGGCAGATGTCATGGTAGGCAGGCAGTTATATTGTACGTTGAACTCAGCGCATTTGGCTTCGACGATCTTACTTATTTCAGGGTAGTGTACGTGGCTGATACGGGGGAACAGGTGGTGTTCCACCTGGTAGTTCAGTCCGCCGACAAACCAGGAGATGATCTTATTGCCAGGGGCAAAATTGGAAGTGGTATTGATCTGATGGATCGCCCATTCGTTCTCGATCACTTTCGCTTCGTCGCCGACTACTTCGAAATTAGTCTCTTCTACCACATGTGCCAGCTGGAAAACGATGGCCAATGTAAAGCCCATCACTATGTGCATCGCGGTAAAGCCAATCGCCCAAGCCTGCCAGCCAACTGCGGCAACCGGGATGGCCACATAAAATATGAGATACAGCACCTTGCTGGCCCAGAACGTCACATGATCTTTCATCTTCATTGGCTGCAGCGGTGTTCTATATACTTTGCGGCTAAGGTATTTGACAAAATCCATAATAAATACCCATGCAAAGGAAGAGATCGCGTATATCGCCACAACGTAAATGTGCTGTATACGGTGAGCCGGTGTCCAGGTCTGTGTGCTGCACTGGCGCATTAACGGACTCTTCGCGATATCATCGTCCATACCGTCTACATTCGTATAGGTGTGATGGATCACATTGTGTTTCTGTTTCCAGATGAAAGCATTTCCTCCCAGGGCGTTCAGTGTGAGTCCGAGGAGATTGTTCACTCTTGAATTTTCTGAATAGCTACCATGGCATGCGTCGTGCATGACATTAAAACCGATACAGGCCAGGACAAAGCCCAGTATTGCCGAGAGGGCAGTGCCTAGTAATGCGGACATTGGAAAGGTGAGAAGAGAAAGATAGAGCACCACTGCCAGTGGGATCAGTACAATTGTCTTTATGTAAAGATGCCGGTTGCCCGTTTTTTTAATGTTGTTTTCTACAAAGTATTCTTCTACCGAGGCTTTCAGCGATTGGAAGAAGAGTGCCTTTTTGTTGTTGAATGTAACTTTGGCCATAAAAAAGCTTAAAAAGAGAATTTAGTTCGCGAATCTGTTGTAGGTGGTAATAGTTGGCAATTGATGACAGAACTGAAGAAGAAGTTGAGTCGTTCAAATTCAAAAAAAGTTACATCCCCGTATTGCACAGGCACAAAGTAGACATAAGAATCCATATATAAAAATGTTATAAATATGTTAAACTTATAATACCGGGCAATAGAGGAAAATATTGAGAAATAATGAGTTTTATTTGGTACAGAATGTTTTATGAGTTACCTTCAATCTTTACAAATTTTCAAATAGTACAAATGAACACAAAATTCCAGGGAACTGTAAAGTTCTTTAACGAGACAAAAGGCTTTGGCTTCATTAAACATGAAGAGTCCAATAAAGAGACTTTTGTACACGTAAACGGTCTTATTCACGAAATCCAGGCAGATGACAGAGTAGAGTTCGAGCTGCAGGAAGGTAGGAAAGGTATGAATGCCGTTAACGTTAGACGTATCGACTAAGCTTGCTTTTTCATACATTTAGCAATGAACCCTCAGGCGATGCCTGGGGGTTTTTGTTTTGTATTATTTCTTACCTTTTGTGACTAAAAACGTAAACAAAACAACAGATTGATGGCAGCACTTTTCTCTCCTTTACAGATCAGGAATGTTACATTCAGGAACAGGATCACGGTTTCTCCGATGTGTGAGTACAGTTCAGAAAATGGTTTTGCCAATGACTGGCATTTGGTGCATTTAGGAAGCCGTGCAGTTGGCGGGGCAGGGCTGATTATTACAGAAGCGGCGGCAGTTAGTCCGGAGGGGCGGATATCACCTGCCGATCTCGGTATATGGGACGATGCGCATATTCCTAATCTGGAAAGGATCACCAGCTTCCTTTCTGCTCATGGTGCAGTGCCTGGTATACAACTCGCGCATGCCGGAAGAAAGGCGAGCACAGATGTACCGTGGAAAGGCATCAAACTGGTACCCGCTGATAAGGGAGGTTGGGAAGAGATCTATGCTCCCAGTGCTGTTCCTTTCTCAGAGAAATATGGGCAACCTATTGCTTTGACAACAGCAGGTATTCATAAAGTGATCGCTGATTTTAAAGATGCTGCCGTACGTGTATTAAAAGCGGGGTTCAAAGTGATAGAACTGCATGGTGCGCATGGATATCTCCTTCATGAATTCCTGTCTCCGCTTAGTAATCAACGGACGGATGAATATGGCGGTAGTTTTGAGAACAGGATACGGTTATTGCTGGAAGTGGTGGCAGCTGTGAGAGAAGTCTGGCCGGAAGATTATCCGCTGTTTGTAAGGCTATCTGCGACGGATTGGGCAGATGGTGGCTGGGACCTGGAGAGCAGCACGGAACTGGCGCGCATACTAAAAAATAAAGGCGTAGATCTTATTGATACCTCCTCAGGAGGGTTAGTGCATCATCAGAAAATAACTGTTGGGCCCTTGTATCAGACGCCGTTTGCTGAGCATATCCGTAAGGAGACCGGTATATTGACTGGTGCAGTTGGAATGATTACCACAGCAGCAGAGGCGGAGTCGATTATTGCAGAAGGGAAAGCTGATCTGGTGGTGATGGCGAGGGAGTTTTTGAGGGATCCATATTTTCCTATGCGTGCGGCGCATGAGTTGAAGGATGAGTCATTCGTTTGGCCAGTGCAGTATGAGAGAGCGAAGTTGAGGAGTTAATAAAAAATGATCAATTACAATGAGCAAGTCGTACGCTAAAGCGTAGGTCCTCATCCAAACTTGTAATTGATCATCTAAACTATTCTTAAAACCACGAACTCGCCTGCTCTTCATCTTCAGCCGGCTGTGGCTTTTCAACATCTTCTTCAACAGGTGGGGGAACAACATCATCGGCTTCGGTTGGATGCTTACGGATAGCGCCTTCAATAACGGCATCCTGCTCCACTTCCAACACCAATGCGGTCACATCACCTTTTACATATGCTTTATTGCTGATGACAGCTTTGTTGGTCACAATAATATCCCCATAGACTTTACCGTAGGTAACCAGATCTGTTGCATAGATATTACCGCGGATGTTTGCGCTTTTACCTATGACCAGCATGCCCTCAGTCCGGACATCGCCTCTTATGTTACCATCAATACGTCCGGGAATAGTGGATTCGACAGCGCCCTGCACGGACACCTGGCTTGGGATCAGAAACATGTCCTTTCCAAAAGCCCTTTTAATTAAGTCTTTCAAGGGAAGCACATCACAAGTTTGAGACAGCAGATAAAGTTTCTTCTTCAAAAATAGAAATGATCGAGGACGCATTGCCAAGGTCAAGTCCCACGCTGCGATGATGTTTATCGTCTGATATTCTCAATGAGTTGTACAGATAGCCGATGCTTACAAGATTTTCAGGATTAGGCGCTACTTCTACAGGAATAAAGTCTTTGAACTCTTCCATAAAAGCGTCCGTCAGTTCGCGGTAGTATGCACCTCCACCCATCAGGTAGATCTTGCTACAGTTTTCAAAGTCCTGGTCGGTAAAATAGTTTCTCATCAGCGGAGAGACTACTTCCTTATAATACTGGGTCAATAAAGCCTTGCGTACATCCTTCAGATCAATGCGTTTCCTGTTGGTAAAGATAGAACCTTTCATGAAAGCATCGTCCAGCTGGTGCTCATTTTTCATGTCCAGGTAGTACTGTTTGTTCAGCTCACGGGCCAGGTTGTTAATGGCATATTTAATACCGTGAGAGCTGAAGCAGGTACGGTGAATGAGACCATCAGCTGTTGCCATACCGCCTTCAATGGTACCAAAGCCAAAGCTGACAGCGATGAAATTTTCGGTTTTAGGATCATTGACGGTCTTCTTCAGGCCGATGATACCACCTACAATCTCGGGGATCACTTCATACCGTTCAATGTCCAGCATCCCTTTTTTGATGGCGCCTTTATTGTTAAAAGTATGAGTATCGTATTCTATGAGAAAATGACGCTTGTTCAGAAAGTTCTCTGCTGCGCTTTTGTAGATATTGTAAGTAGAAAAAGGAAAGCCCATTGTAATGGACAATGGTTGCTGTACTTTATCCAGCACGTTCACCAGTCCTGCTTTGAAGAGGATTTCATAATCATCCTCCTGTGGAGCGGCATTGGTGATACGACCGGGATTGATCCCGCCACGCCTTGCCAGGTTTCCGACGATATACCAATTCTCATCTTTTTTGATCTTCAGGCCATTCAATAAGTCTTTTGAGGAATTTTCTGTGTTACCATACGCAGTTTCGAAAACGCTCGGAAAGCTAATGGGTGATACTTTCATGATAGCAGGATTATTATATATGATTAAAACTCAGGTTCTTGTTTTCAATAAATTCAAGGTTCAATCTGTCACGATAACTCCAGGGCCTTAGGTTTTTTCACAGGGGAGGGGCATTACTCCCGCACTACAACAACATTAAATATATAAAATTATATTAAACATTACCAAGCAGAAACTGAACACTTTTTAAAATATATTGATTATCAGACTTTTGGAGGGTTAACAAATTGCTATGAAATGGAAGTGTCAGGAGAAGAACCGGATAAGTTGCAGGAGGACGAATGATGAGGAGAGGTACCTGGCAGGAAAAGGTTCCCGCCAGGGGAAAGTGGTCTTATCTGGCCGTGTAATTGAATTCATACCTGGCAGTGTCATAAATGGACCAATCCATAAAACCCCGTACCATTGTACCTAATGCATCCAGGTGACGCTGGATGGAATAGTCAATGTGTGAGCCAAAGGAAGGTAGTTGCGTTCTCAGCTCGTTGAAAAGCGCTATTTCCCGGTTATGGATAGCCGCTGTTTCGGCAATGGCTTCCTCAAGGCTGATCTGCTGTTCATGTTCAATTACCACCACAAGGTTGTGATCATCTCCGTGAGCCAGTTCTTTGGACAGGGAGAAGAGGTCGTTGGCCCAGCATACTGCCCGCCGTGCAAGATCTACCAGCTTCTGGAACTGCTCATTCTGCAGTACAAAAATGGGGAGGTAGGTCTGTGCCGCTACTTCCAGCATATCTGTACCCAGATTAGCGCCGCTAAAGAACGGACGCATCTGCATGTACTGGAAAACGGATGGATGCCTCCGCTGTTTTGCATTTTCAGCTTCCCAGACGGCTGCTTCGAAGGTCGCCTTAAGACTAAGGGTGAACTGACACTGCCACGATACAGTACTCAATTGCCGCATCTTATTCCAGAAATCGCTGAGGGCGGCCAGCACAGGATTAATATCCCGGCCAACGAATTTGTCATACCGTAGCACGTTCACAAAATCTGTGATCACTTGTTGCAGATAGCCCTGTTCGCGGTACCCTGCTGTTTCAGGAGTAACATGGTCCAGCAGATCGTCCAGTACGAAGAGCCAGGTGTTCAGATCGTTGGCCGTGCACAGGAAGTCCAGCTCTGCATCCGGGTAGGTGCGGGCAGTCATCCATGCAAATTTGTACTTACGGAAGCGGTCGTACGCCTCGTCAGATTGTAACAGATTGAATTCCTGCAGCCACGCAGATGTGTGCTGGTCAATTTCTGATACGAATGGACTGATTTTGGCCTCAAAAGGGCAATTGAGTAACGGAACGTTAATTGGTTGCATAAAAATTGGGTTTAAAAAGTGAGAGGAGTAAAAAACTAATTCAGACAAAAATGTACTCTGATGACGCGACATAATCGCAGTCAAATGACGTGAAATTGAGGAAGATGAGTAGTTGTGCGGCCTGTACCAGGGTAGTCAGGAATCGGGAGAAGAAAAGCTTATAACAATGCCGGGCTATTCAGGCATTGTTTGAGTGCAACATTCAGTAGTTTAAAATCGACCGGTTTGATCAGATAGGCAGTAGCACCTGCCTCGATAGTGGCGATCCTGTCTTCTTCGAAAACATCGCCTGAAATGACAATCACAGGAACTCTGCTGAGCATAGGAGTGCTTCTTACATAGGCCAGGATCTCTCCGGCTTCCATATCTGGTAAATGCCTGTCTGCCAGGATAATATCAGGAGTATAATGATGCAATAATTCTATCGTGTCTGCGCCTGTACCGCAGGATTCCAATTCACATCCGAGCCTGCGCAGGTACTGCGTCAAATAAATCCGGCTCATATCGTCGTCTTCTATAACCAGCACCTTCACACCGGTGTAGACAGCGTTGTCTGTGTGTGTTTCAGGTACTTCTTCCTGAGCAACGGGTACAGCACAGGCCTGTAACGGAAACGTAAAACTGAATTCGGTTCCTTTACCTACTACACTCTCTACCGAAATATCGCCTCCCAGGAGCGTAGCCAGGTGCCGCGCAATGTGCAGTCCCAGGCCAGTGCCACCGGAAAAGCTGTTCCATCCGGTAATAAAAGGATCGAAGATAGGCGCTATCTTGTCCTCACTGATGCCTTCTCCCTGATCTTTTACTTTGATACTGCAGGTGTCATTTTCAACGGTAGCCGATAAGGTGATCGTGCTGTTATCTGCCGTGAATTTTACTGCGTTAAACAAGAGGTTGTTGATGACCTGGGTGAGCTTGACCTTATCTGTTACGAGGAGTGTAGGGAGTTTCCGTTTGTTATAATTCAGCACAATGCGTACGCCTTTTGTTTTGGCGATATATTGGCCCGTATCTACGATATTGTTCAGTAAACCTCTTATTGCAAAGGCTTCATTATGTACCTCATGCAGCTTGCCAGCTTCTATTCTTGATAATTCCAGCACATTATTGATCACATCCAGTGCATGATGACTGGCGGCGCAAAGATGTTCCGCCTGCTTTATATAGGCCGTATCATTATTATTCTTCGCATCCATCAGCAATAACTGGCTGATGGAATAAATGGCATTCAACGGTACGCGGATCTCATGGTTGGTTTCCCGGAGAAAAACACTTTTGTAGTTGTTGGCCTTTTCCAGTTCGCCGGTTCTGAACTGCACTTGTTTTTCCAGGTTCTCACTATGCTCTTTCTGTGCGTTCAGCAATTCATCGTTATGTTTTACATAGAACATGATGATGAGAATATTCAGCGATACAATAACCAGGATAGCAGAATAATGAATGATGATCCTGCTTACAGGGGTAAAATCATATGGGGGAATGATACCTGCCAATCGGTTTACTTCCAGCATAATCAGCGTGATCAGCGCTACTACAATGCAGGTAGTACGGAACATTTTATCTTTTACGATGAGCAGGGAAGTACCTATCAGGAATATAGCCAGCAAACTGGCTTCTACAACACCCGCGAGCAGACAGCCAAAGTAGAATGTAGCTGCATTATGGATCATCTGCAGATAGAATGCAGCTATGTCGTACTTCCTTTTTTTATTGAGGAATATAACGTAGAAACAGGCCGATCCTTCTACGAAAGTACCCAGGAAAAGACCAAGCTTTCCGGAGACAATATAGAAGAATGTCCCAAAGAATAGTGCCATTACACCGGTGACTATGGCAAGAATGTTTACTTTAATGATCCTGCTCCTTTCGTTTAAATCAAGGGTATCTGCACCAATCAGGGTAACTGCTCGAAATATCCCCTTTATACTCATTCGCAATCGGGTTTACTGGAATTACTTCCGGGGTTTGTTAGTGTTGTTATAGGTCTCTATAATATAAAATCTATATGATATAAAAGTTGTCCTGTTTAGTTATGGCCGAATAATAATCCACAATATAAATAATTACCAACAAAAAAAGCCAAAGGGAGAAGCCCTTCTGGTGATAATGAGTACTTATCACCAGAAGGGCTTCTCCCTCAACAAATAATCTTTTCTGTATACGTTATTTAAAATCAGTATCCGTGATACCGCTGTTTATTTTGATGTCGTCTACCTTGAAATCAATCTGTTGTCCACCGATGTTATTCTTCAGCAGGAAAGGGAATTTCACACCATTTACCTCTCTGTAATCACTTGCTTCAATGGCGCCGGTTTCCTGTTCTCCATTGCGGCTTATTTTCTTTACGAGGAAGCCTGTGGCAACATCATAATAAAGTTCGGTAACCAGATCATCATCTTCTTTTACGGTGATGAGATAAGTGTCTTTACCGTTGTCGTCAGTTACAATGTTGGGCGACAGATGTATCTCAACACCATCTTTCAGGTAATCTACTTCAGGGATCAGGGCAAGATTCGCTCTGATGCGTTCTCTTGACGCCGCATCTACCGGAACAGGGTTGCCCATCTGTATAGCAGAAACGCTATCTCCGTTTACAACCAGTTTAGTAGCATGAACGTTCATCATAGGAATGAATACATCCAGCATGAATTTGTCGGGCGATTTGAATTTCCTTGTCATTTTGATCTCAGTGCCCTGCACAGTGCCTGTAGCAGTGGTCACCTGGTCTTTGATCGCTTTTACCTTATCGATACCGCCAATGGCTTGCAGGTACTTGTTGAGAACGTCTTTTGCGGTAACATTAGCTGGTACTTTCTTGGAGCCGCCTGCCCAGATATTGTTGGACGGATCAATATCCGGGAACGCTTTGTCAGGGTCTATTACCACTTTGGTGATCCTGGAGTCTGAATTTTGTTTGAATGTCCAGGTGGAACCGCGTTGCCAGATTTCTGCAGGCAGTTTTACTGTGTCGGTATTTCCTTTGCTGTCGGTGATAGCAAGAACTACCGGAAGTGCCATCTGTTCGAGGTTTTCTATGGTGATCAATGCGCCTTTAGCAGGATCATTGTTTACATATTTTACATCTTTCACTGATTGGTCCAGCTTCCAGCTGTTGAGGAACCAGCCTCTCCAGAACCAGCTCAGGTCTTCACCAGCTACGTTTTCCATGGTACGGAAGAAGTCCCATGGTGTAGGATGTTTAAATGCCCAACGTTCTATGTAAGTACGGAATGCATATTCGAAGCGTTCTTTACCGAGTACATAATCGCGCAGGATGCTAAGTCCCATAGCTGGTTTGTAATAAGCTGCAATACCCAGGTAGCTGCTTTGGATCACGTCGGGAGTGCTCATGATAGGATCTCCGCTCATGGCGCGGCCCATTGACTGTCCCTGTTGTTTCTGGTAAAACTCCCCATTGTTGAACACCTTACCGGAACCATCGTTGATGAACGTATTGAAGCCTTCATCCATCCAGGCGTATTTCCTTTCGTTTGAACCTACGATCATCGGGAACCAGTTGTGACCAAATTCATGATCGGTTACACCCCATAATCCACCGCCAGTGCTTCTGTGGGAGCAGAATACGATACCGGGATATTCCATACCACCTACGATACCAGCCACGTTAGTAGCTACGGGATAGGTATATTCAAACCATTGTTTGGAGTAGATCTCTATACAACCTTTTACGAATTCTGTAGATCTGGCCCAGCCATTAGGCGTTACAATGCTTTCTACAGGATATACTGACTGTGCCAGTGCTTTTTTGCCGCTTGGGAGGTTGATACGGGCTGCGTCCCATACGAATGCAGTAGAAGCTGCCCAGGCCACATCGCGTGCATTTTTACAGATAAAATGCCAGGAGTGCATGCCGCCTCTTGGTTGTGCAGCTACCACTTCAGCGCTGTCTCTGATCATAACAGTTTTGTCGCTGTTCCGCGCTTTTGCCAGTTGCGCCTGTTGTTTAGGCGTCAGTACCTGCGCCTCATTCTGTAACTGGCCGGAACCAGCTACTATCATGCCGGCAGGAGCCGTGATGGTATAATCGAAGTCGCCATATTCCAGGTAAAACTCCGAAGCACCCTGGTAGGGAATGGAGTTCCAGCCCAGTATATCATCGTATACCTCCATACGTGGATACCACTGTGCCACCTCATAGATCCATCCGTAGCGTGTATTCAGACGCCCGGTACGGTCAGTACCGTATTGTGGGACCTCATATGCGTAGTCTACATAGATCTTTGCAACGGCGCCATCTGCTTTCAGGGCTTCCGGCAGGATCAGCTGCATACGGGTATCTGTGATGTTATATTTTACGGCTGTTTTCTTACCGTTGATCACTACGTTTACCGCTTTGATGTTATAACCTTCTGTGAAGGAACGGTTGGCAAAACGGCCGCCTGTTACCACGGTGGTAGCTGCGCCACGGGAGTCTTCCCGGTAGATGTTCTGATCGAGCTGCAGCCAGAGGAAAGGCAGTTTATCAGGGCTGCTATTCTTGTATGTGATGGCTACTGAACCACTGATACGATGAGTAGCGGTATCGAGGACCGCGCTGATGGTGTAGTCCGCCCTGTTCTGCCAGTATTTGTGGCCAGGGGCGCCGGAAGCGCTGCGATACTCGTTGCCGTTGGTAGGATAAAACAGGGGACTAAAAGCCTCGTGCTGGTCATACTTTGAAGTCGCCGTTGTCTGTCCTACTGCAGCATGGACAAAACATGCCAGCAGAAAACCAGAGCAGAGCAGGATTTTGTTGATTGTCATTAGCGTTTCGATTTGGAAATAGCCATAAATATAAGATAATGCTGTTAAGCAAGTAGAGAAAAAGCAAAAAGGACGGTGCAATTTGTCTAGCGGCCAACACACATTTGAAAAATATTATATCTTTACTGTCAGAACGATAGACTTTAACCTATAACCTATGAAAATTTTCCGGACAGGCATGGGCCTGTTTTTCCTGCTATTCACCAGCCACTCTTTTGCACAAACAAATACACCCGCACCGTCAGTACAGCTTAGCCCTACGTTTCCGGAGCCTGGAGAGGGGTTTGACAAGATTGTGCTGCTACCTGGCGGGAATACCTGTTACCTGCATTTTGACAAAAAGCAGGGCATCATAGCGAATATTTATAACGAGCAGCGTGCCGTTGCCGCTACAGAGGTGATCAGGGGAAAGTTATGGGATGCTTCCAATCTGAATGATACTGAAATTGACGGGATCTATTCTATCAATAACCAGGTGGTGATCTTCCTGCAACAGCTGGTAAAGTTCAAACCGAACCTGTATCGCCTGGTGCTGGATGGCAGCAATGGTAAACTCATACAGGAAGATAAGCTGGGTGAATTGCCTACTGTATTGCACAAGGATGTGATGGTGCAGGATAATTTTGCTTCGCATGATTTCTATGTATCCAAAGACCCAAATAGCGGTTACTATGCGGTGGCTTCTTTTGCCGGTGGAGAATTGCAACGTAGGGAATCTTCCGCAGAAAGGGTACAGATACTTCATTTTACGCCGGAACATCAGTTGATCAGGCGTAGTTTCTATGCTGTTTCCGAAGAGAACTATCCTTACCTGGGCTATATGGATATGGCAGTACAGGGTGGAGAGAAAATATACCTGGCTACTGTAGCACTTAACAATCGCAGGAGCCTGAAAGATACGAGCGTAGTGGTCGTGATATCTGCTATTGGCAAAAATGACAGCAGTTTCACGCATACCATGTTGCCTTATACGGCTAACTTTACCGATGTTCATGCTTCCGTGCAATACGCGTCTGCGGTGAACGGCCTGCAGGTATTGCTGACCACCACCGATAACCAGTCGGCTAAAACTGCTGTTCCGGGCACTTACATGAACTACCTGGATGCGGGTACGCTGGCGTTTAAAGCCAATCAGCTGCTGGCAACGGATAAGATCAGCGCCTTTGCACAACAAAAGATGAAATATACCGGTGCTTATACCGGTCAGCCGCAGGCCCTGATCACACATGAAGATGGCAGCAGCACGGTATTGTTGGAAACTATGGACCAGTTTACTACTCCCGGCAGCAACGCATGGAATAAGACCCATACGAATATGAACGATATTGGTGTCAGCAATATTGACGCCGGTGGACATGAGCAATCCGGTTATGGATTGATAAAAATGCAGGTAGCTAATGGGACGTATGAGCCCTTATATTTTCATCGGAAAGAGAAAGGGCAGTGGTTCTTCCGAAACAGGATACAGGTACTGAACACGACGCCTTATTTGTCGTATGATTATCTGCCAACGTCTAAAGCGACCTATATTATCTTCAACGACTATCTCGCTTACCTGGATCAGGGGGGTACTTACCAGGATAAAAAGCCGCTGAAATATCTGACGGAGGCAAATGCGGTTTGTTACAGATGTACTGATGTGAGCCAGGAAAGACTGTTTTTATTTGGTACGCCTGAAACCTTCAAGGGATACTATTGTATGCTGGGAGCATCCGATTACGATGAGAAGAAATATACTTATGCGACTATCATGATCACGCGGAAAGGAGAGGAGAAGAAGGCGTGTATTGCCTGGGTGAAGTTCTGAGAAGAAGCCCCGTATAATCAGAAGAGGATGTATTCAATTGCTGTTTGAATGCATCCTCTTCTGGTTTACGCTAAGTAGCTTCGGTTTCAGTATGGGATGGCGGTCGGCGCCTCTCTGGAATGCTATTGAGCGTTGTCATGCGAGTCAGGGCTGGGATATCTATTGGGCAGCACCGGTCGTGTCACCGGAGAGCCGAAGGCCCGCCATTCCCATCTGAAACCGGTGCTACTTCCGCTGTCGCTGCTATAATTAAGCGTGTACATTATTATGCCCCCAATGTGCTTTTTGTAATTGTAATTATGGACGATGTACAGGCTATCTGCAGAGACTAATTATCCTTACTGGTTATCATTCCTGATTATCTTCACTACAATTGTTTTAATTGTTTTATGATCACTGAAAAATCAGCCTGATCAGAGTTGTGCAAGTATTTGATTTATTCTCCATAAACATGTATATTCCGTTACGCTGTATAAATCCTGTCTGCAGTGTATGCAATAAGCCCTGACTGGGTCTCTTACTTTGTCATGTGATTCACAAGCCCCCCTGTGTAGTGTTCGTTCATTTTCATTATCTAAAACTCAATTCTTCCTATTATGTACACACATCAGTTGCCGGGCTTATACTGCCCTTTTCCGATTGCCCTTAATCCTCATGTAGACAAAGCAGACAGACACACTACTCTTTGGGTAAAAAAACACCAGCTCGTTCCTAATGAAGAAACGTGGACTTATTATCACAGACAAAGATTTACCTGGATGGTGGCCAGGATGTTCCCAACCGCCGATCTGCATGCATTGAGCATTGCGGCTGATCTCAACACTTTACTGTTTGTACTCGACGACCAGTTTGATGAACATGGTGAAGGTACTGATGTGATAAAGCAAAGCGAACAGTTTGAAAGGCTTGTTCATGCACTGATTGGTATTATGAAAAACAACAGGCAGATTTCCTTCGAAAAAGGCGGCCCTGTACTGAGCGCAGTGAGCGACTTTTGGAGAAGGATCCGTAAGCTGGGAAATCTTGGCTGGCAGGTACGTTTTATTGAAAGCCTGCAGCAGGCGTTTGCAGCCAATCTATGGCGCATTGAGCAGGTAAGCCGTGCTCAGTTGCCAACATTGGAAGAGTATATGAAATGGCGTCCTATTTTCAGCGGAGCCAGTTTTTTTGCCTATCTGCTGGAAGCCATTGAAGGCTTTTCCTTACCAGACTATGTATTTCTTGATGGCACTGTGCAGCAGCTGATACAACTTTGCAGCAACACGATCTGCTGGGCCAATGACCTGTTTTCATTCAATAAGGAACTGGAACAGGGCGATGAAATGAATATTGTGATGTTGATCCGTAATACCAGGGACTGCACAATTGATGAAGCCATTACAGCCACGGTACAGATACATGATGAACAGGTGAGGGCGTTTGAACGTTTGTCCCGCCGGCTACCGTCCTTCGGCGCAATCACTGATGCTGAGTTACGCCGTTACATTGATGCATTGGCTGTAATGATGAAAGGTAATATTGACTGGAGTGTAAAAGATACGGAAAGGTATCATTTTACCATGCTGGAAACAGCATGATTTAACAGAACGCCCATCGCTGATTATAGGGGGAATCAGGGGTGGGCGTTTGCTCTCAGGTATTTGGACAGTGTACTATGCAACACCTTGAAATCTATCGGCTTTACAAGATACTCGTTTGCTCCTGCCTGTAAAAGCTCTTCACTGTTTTCCTTAAAGGCGTCACCACTGGCGATGATTACAGGCACATTTTTCAGCACATCGTCTGTACGGATCTGCGCTAATGTATCTTTACCGCTCATACCCGGAATATGGGAATCCAGGATGATGATATCCGGCCTTGAAGCCCTTGCCAGCAGTAATCCTTCCAGACCATCAGCTGCCAATATGATACGGCTGCCCATACCACTGAGGAAACGGGATAATACCATCTGGCTCATTTTATCATCTTCTATGATGAGGATGCTGGTATCTGTCAATGCCACAGATCTGCTGTCGTTATCTATTGCATTATTACATATTGCTGAGGGTATCTTCAGCGGAAGGATAACGGTGAAGGTCGTGCCTTTACCTATTTTGCTGTAGACTTTGATCTCTCCACCCATAGAAGTGACCAGGTGACGTGTAATATGCAATCCCAGGCCGGTACCTTCCAGGAAGATATTCCTTTCTGTCACGAATGCATCAAAAATAGTAGACTGCCGTTCAGTGCTGATACCTTCGCCCTGATCAGTTACCTGCAGGCACCATTTGTACTCATTCTGGAAGACGTCGAGTGTTACCGTACTTTCCTGCCGGGTGAATTTGATAGCGTTGGATAAGAGGTTGTTCAGCGTTTTGGTCAGCAGGATCTTATCGCCCATGATCAGCTGGGGGATCTCGGGATCAAGCGTGGCTTTGACCTTTACGGTCTTCACACTTGCTACATACTGATGCATGTTGATGATACCCTCCATCCATTCCTTTACATTCAGTGGGCCTGCCTGTGGGGTATCCAGCTTACCGGCTTCTATACGGGAGAATTCCAGCACATTGTTGATGATATCGCGCGTATTGTAGCTGGCGGCATATAGATGGTCTGCCAGTTGGCGGATAGGGGCCAGTGAGCGGTCCTGTTCCACTTTCAGCTGTAACAGCTGACTGATGCCAAAGATGGCATTCAGGGGGGTACGGATCTCATGGCTGGTTTCCCGTACAAAGACAGTCTTGGCATCTGTGGCTTTGGCCAGTTGTGCGGTAAGGATCTCGAGATCTCTGTTATGTTCTTTTACGGTGTCCAGCATTTCCTGGACATGCAACATTTCCCGCATCCTGAGTCTTTCGATGTTCCTCACGTAATAGTAGATGACCAGCAGGTCGAGGATCAGGATACTGGGAATGGTGACCCATCTGATAATGAACTGGGCGTTTGTATGATCTTCAGGAGGTACAACGGGAGAAATGAAACCGTTATACATGTTGATCTCGCCGATAAGAAAGGCAAAAATAGTAAAAGCGATGCTGAAGACGCGTCTCGGTTTATCCTTTTCAAATACCAGGAGGGAAAGTCCTACGAGGAAGATGAACAGGAGATGTACTTCGGTGACTCTTCCCATAATAGCGCTGTAGTACTGGATGCTGACATTATTGATAATGATCAGCGATACTCCGGCGGCCGTGTACTGGCCCAGACCATTCATGAGAATAATAGCCGATAACAGGCTGCATTCTATCACAGCCGGGGCTGAAATAGCGACATTGCCTGTAGTAATAAAGCAGCCGAGGCCGAACGCACCCGACATGGCGGCGGTAACGAGTGAAAGGGTATTCACTATTTTGATCGTGCGTCTCTTGTCTTCGTCATGTACTTTACTGTAGCCAGCTGTGGTTAGTAGTTGTAATAGATTCATGCACCAATCATTTACGTTAATAAGGGGACATACAATTACGGAATAATACAGGTTCCCAACTTGTACTTAGTTCCTTGCTGTCAAGTTTTTTCAATCCGGATGTCAGTTAGTAGCTAGTCTGTCTGTAAGCAGTGGGTATAGTTCGAAAATTTTGGGGCCAGTTCCACCTGCAATTTACATACATTCAAATTATATTACTTAGTATAATGAGTATACTTTTTACGTTGTTTCCTTTAGTACTCAATCATATTATTTTTGTTCAAATACAATAGGCAAGTCCAGGAATCCTGCCACGATGGTACTGGGATTCCTGTTGGGAGTAGTGCCCGGCTTCAGTTGTATGTTTTTCATCTTTTCAAAGACGATCTCAAAAGCGATCTTTGCTTCCATTCTGGCCAGCATGGCGCCGATGCAGTAATGCGGACCATGTCCGAAGCTCACCATTTTGATATTGTCCCTGTTGATTTCAAAGGTATCCGGGTCAGTAAATACGGATGGGTCACGGTTGGCTGCTGTCAGCCATACGTTCATAAAATCTCCTTTTTTGATGAGCTGTCCGCCCAGCTCCACATCCATCTTAGCGATGCGGCACATGCTCTGAACCGGGGGCTCATAGCGTAACACTTCATTTAAGGCGGCGGGGAGGAGCTGCATGTTGTTCATCAGATGCAACTGTACTGCAGGTATGGTCGCGAAGGTGTACATAGCGTTGGCAAGGAAGCCATTGGTGGTTTCATTACCTGCTATCAGGAGGGCTATACAGAAGGCAAGTGTGTCGGGCATACTGAGTCTTTCTCCATCTACTTCAGCCTGTAATAGATGGGAGATAAGATCAGCGCGTGGCTCTTTGGATCTTTCTTCCAGTAAGGTCATAAATAGTTTGCCCATTTCCTGCTGGGCCTGGAAATAAGCATCCATGCCTATTACTGCAGGATCGCTGGAGATAGCATTGATCCAGGCATTCACCTGATCATGGTCCTGATCAGGCACCCCCAGTAATTGTGCGGTAACCCTGCCTGGGAGTGGAATAGAGAATGCTTTTACGAAATCCATTTCGCCTTTTTGCAGGTGAGGTTCCAGGAGTTCATTACATTCCTGCCGGATCCAACTTTCCAGTCTGGAGATAATGGATGGAGAGAAGGCCTTTGTTACCAGCGCGCGCAGCTGGCGGTGACGTGGAGGATCTGTCTGGTTCAGATTGCTGCCAAGCAGATTATCATCCGACTTAGGCATGTACTCATTGGAAAAAACTTCATAGTCGCTGAGGACCCTTTGTACATCTTTGTGATGAAATACTTGCCAGGCGCCCTGGCCACCAAAATAGAACCTGAATGATGGATCAAAATAAACTGGTTGCTCTTCCTGCATCTGCCGATGCCAGGATAGAGGGGATACTAGCGTAGTTGGAGTCATACAATCTTGAGTTGTCGTAGCGTACAGATTCGGTTATTGTCCCTGATATAAATAAGATAAGATTAAAACGAGTGCTATATGATAGCTAATTAACATACACCTGACTAAAATAGTTTAATGTGCTGAAGAAAAAGTTAATTGGTTGTTAACGACTTAAAATTTCTCCCCTTGTAAATGTCATTTTCAGAAAAACTAAATAGATTGCTGCGATAATACCTCAATATGAAATACTACTTATCCATTACTATTGCTGCGCTATTCAGCTGTTACGGATGTGAACAATCCGCAAAGCCCCACACCGACGATCCATATGCTTTGGCTGATACGGCAGATTATAAACTTACACAGACATTACAGGGGCAGGGAGGAGTTTATCTGAAAACGGAAGTTTATACGCATAAGAAAGATACATCGCGTTCTTATGTAAAGGTCTTTAACTACAATCAACAGATAGCCGCCGTACAATTTTATAAGCGTGAGAAGAAGGATGGACCAACGATCACCTATAACGAAAAAGGTCAGCGACAACTGGGTACTTACTACAGAAATGATACGATGATAGATATGCATCCATTTAATCAATAAAATTGCTTAATTTTACGATCAGAGATTTACTAATCCTCTATCATAAGAAAGCCCCGTATACATGAAGTATACGGGGCTTTTTGCTATTATAAGCTGTTATAAGATATCCCACCAGGGCTTCTCTCCGTCATTAGTCGTATTATTTTCATTACTGGAAGATGGTGCCGGAGGCGCATCTGATTGTGTTGCAGCAGCGCGTACCTGTGTTTTGATATCATCCCGGTTCAGCAATAGGCGCCATTTATCTTTCAGCTGTTTGCCGGCTTCAGGTTTTACCATCAATACATAGTTGATATAACCCTCCACACTGCTAACGATATTACCTTTACCCCATTGTTTACCTGTTAATCCTGATACTGATATCTGGTGCAGCAGTGCCCTGAACTTCCGTAATGTTTCCCTGTCCAGGCTCAACTTATCATTTACCACAATACCGGTTACTTCTCTCTTATCGCCCTTACGCATTACCTTTAACTTGTCAGGATGGATCACAAAGCCTTCTTCCTTTACCACCTGTTTTACACCCCATATCAGTTTTCCTGCGTCGTCAGCAGCAGGTTCCTTGGCAGAAAAGGTCATATCATCCGCATAGCGGGTATAAGTATAATTGAACCTGCGGGCAAGACCTTCAAAACGGCGGTCCAGGCGGAAGCAGATAATATTCGTAATAGCAGGACTGCAAGGGGCACCCTGGGGCAGATGACGGTTGGTATTAGCTACATAATAGTCCTTTCCATCAAGCGCTACCTGGTCAACTTCCGGTTCTGTACACAACAAGGCGAGTATAGTGGCTACCTGTTCGCTGTAACCCAGTTTGCAGAACATGCCTTTCACACGTTTGTACTCAATAGTGGGGAAGAAGTCGCGCAGATCGATATTAATGACAATATCCTGTGCTACGTGATGTACAGCATTGGTAACGATGGACCTTCCTGGCACAAAGCCATGCGCGGCGTCGCTGTTGGGTACTTTATACAGGATATTCTCCAGTATCCAGTGCTGTGTAGCTTTGAGCTGTGGCATGGGAGCGGAGATCAGGCGTTTACCACCGGATTTTTTCGGTATATAGAACCGCTTATAATGTGTGATATGTCCCACTTTCCTGTTAAAGGCCAGGAAGCGTAATTTACCTATGCTGATACCCATTGCAGCTGCCAGCGCAACGCCGTCGTGGAAGACAGGCAGACCTGTCGCAGTGAGGCGTTCAGTATCAGAAACAGTTTTATTCAGGCCCTGGGATACATCTTCTCCCAGGTATACGATCTGCTTTTCTTTCTGTTCAGCCCATTGAGCAGCTTTCTCTTTACGCTTTTCTTCGTTGCGCAGTTTGGTCTCCGCTCTTTTTGCTTTCGCTGCCGCCATGCGTTGCTTACGCATTTCGATCAGCATCTTTTCCCGGTTCTGGTAACGGCGTTTCTCTTCCATTAACTTGTTAAGTTCTCTGGTAAGGTCGGCCTCCCTATGTATCAATACCTCCGAAGGGGAAGGCATCAGTGTATTTTTTTTCCAGAAACCAAGGCGGGTCATTTCTTCCAGGATGACTTCATCTCTGGTGGATGCTCTGATACGGTCATATAACTGCTGACGCGTCAATCCTTCTGCCATAATCTTTCAGACGGTTTATTGCTGATAAAAGCTGGTATGTTGATGAATAAGCGGGGAGGAAGAAGAGAAGATGGGTTTAACAGAAAACCAATGTAAAGAGGAAATAGCCTTCGTGCAAGCCATTGACTAAATCAATCAACTCCAGGGCGGGGCGTACCTACCGGTAATTTGGAGCCCCCGGGGCTCGTACCGTAAATTACTGGTAGGTACGCCCCGCCCAAAGTAAAGATTGCATTTAGTGAAGCATGATAATGTCATGTTACCTGAGTGACGAAACATCACTCTTCCTGAAACCAGGCGCAAGTGCAAACTTTCCTCTTTACAAAGATCTTTTTTTCTGAATCGAAAGATAGAGAGATTTATTTAAACAACAAATACATATTGCTTTTTTTTCTTTCATTTCTTTCTACATCCTCATCTTCCTTTACTCCGCTTATGCGTTATTGTTACTTTTATTCTTTTCATGTGTCATACGCAGTGCCAGCATATGTTCACAGGGCCCTTTATAAAGCTTGTTCGTGATGTAATCATAACAATCACAATGCCCTGTGCTCATCCTTTCATCGCCATCTATGACGATAACAGGATGGTATGTACGGCGTTCTGCGGTGATCTGTCCTTCTACCTGTAATCCTACTGATGGTACCTGCTGTGCTGAGAAGGTGATCTTGCCTTCCTTCATCAACCGGGTTGCAGATTCTTCCTTCGGATTGGAGAACCTTAACTGATCCAGGGGTAAAGGTTCTCTGCTGAGTTCACGTAAGCGGTATAAACCGGTATGCAGATCGTAGATGACTTTTCCTGCCTGCGTATAAATACCCAGGGTGGCCAATACTTCAGGAACAGATACACCTGTTCTTGCGGATATTTCTTCCGGTTTGCCCATCCACATCTGTTGTAGCTCACTGTATACACGGAGCTTGGTGGCATCTTCCACTGTAGCTCTTGGCGCCATCAGGTCAAACTGGCCGGCACGTGACCAGTCATTGGCTGTCCATCCGGAAAGGCCCAATGTGAATTGCATATCACCCAGGTCTGCTACATAGAAAGAAGGTAATCCGCTTCCTGTCAGATGTACCGTGAATTTCTTTGCTACCGGGATAAGGCGTTCGAGGATCAGCAGGCGCCTGCGGCCCCAGATACGGATCTCCCTGCGCTGTGGACCGGTATAAATAGAACGTGCACAGATAATCTCTTTATTCCAGGGTTCGAATATGGCTTTCACAGGTTTGCCCGGGTCCAGCACAAAACGGATGGAACGAGGACCTTTTTTCTCTTTGAACCTGCGCAGCCAGCTACAGAAGTTGTACACATCCATAGGATGCAGGTCAAAGCTGGCAGCAGGCAACGTCATGGCAGAACTTACCTGCAGGAATCCGCGTACCCAGCTATCCGGCAGGTCTATCTTCACTTCACGGAACATCTCTTCCTGTGTGGTCTGTACAGAGAAGCCTGCAGGATCTACGGTGAAGGTGGTTTCCTTATAATCGCGGATCTTCTGGAATTCATTATACAGTGCGGCGGAGTAGTCTATGTTGGTAGTACCACATTTGAACTCGTTCACCTCTTTGAATACATTATAACTGGCGCTCAGTTTACCATAGGCAGATTCGTCCTGGCTAAAGCATTCGAAGAATATCTCATCCGGATGTACGCTGATGACAGGGTCCAGTACGAACCAGGCATCCCTGTCTTTCTGGTACAGGTAATCAAAGTATGCCTTGCGCGCTTTGTAGTAAGGCGCCTTCACCCTTTCTTTCTCCTGGAAGATGCTGCGTAATTCCTCGTTCAGCGCTGTGATACGGTTATTGGCAGCGGCAGCATCATAATGCCCCATATATTCAGCCAGCCACATCGACTCCTGCTGGGCGGCCCATTCCTTATAGGCGGTTTTATCCTTAGGTTTGAAACGAAGGTCGGAGACCACTACATCATGCAAAGCAGAAATAGCTTCGCGAAAAGCGATTTTCTTACGCAGTTTACCGGCAAAGAATGTCGGCTCACGATGGGTATCAGGTGCAAAAGAGATCCCAGCTGATGTGGCATTGCTATAAACCTCGGTTTGTCCGCTATATCTGTAGTTAAATAACATCTTCAGGGGTTTAAGATTGTTTCACAGGAAATGCTGTAAATCGTACCGGCAGGTCCAGCCCGGGATATGACTGATGAATATTACGCATAATGGCAATACAGCGTGCTTTGTCGCCGATAGCCACTGTAGCCGATATATCAGCAATAATGTTTCCTATGTAGGTAGCTGCTTCCTGCGATTGCAGCGCTTCTTTCTCCAGAAAATTGAAGATCCGCTCCTTAGCCACGCGTGCTTTGTTGACCCTCGATAATACAGACCTGAAATAATGTTCCAGTTCCTTCAGATAAGACAGGTTACCGGCTGCATAATTCTCCAGGTAATTGGTCGCAAATAACTGCATGGCCACCCCAGGATGCTGGCTGAGTTTCATGAGGTAAACAGGACCATCTTCTTCACGGAAGAAGCGGGTCAGCAATTCACGTCCGAAAGCCTGAACAGTAGGATTCACACTGTCGGCAATAGCGACCAGCGATTCAGGCGACCAGTCAGTCGCTTCAAATTTCGTCCGGAAGAATTCAGCTGCAAAGGCGCGGGTATCATCCCAGGTGGCGTCCAGCAGGGTAACAGCAGCGTCTCTTTCATAGCGGATGCGTGTAACGTGCTGTTCGAAGAACCGCCAGCACCATTCCCTTACTGCCTGCAATTCATGATTACCGGCAGCAATGACCTGTTTGATGGTAAGGTTCTCTGCAGGGATATATTTTTCCAGCACCAGCACTCCGAAGGCCTGGGCAGGACGGTAATTGGAATACAATAAACGTAAAGCGGTGGCCTGGTCAATATCCTGAAGATGCCCCACCAGTTCATTGCTTAATACCAGTGCCAGGTCTGCGTGCAGGCCATCAGTAGTTTCCTTACGCATTAGTAGTGGCACCAGTTCATTGACCAGCCATACGGCCAGCGCGGCATACTTTTCCGCAAGGCGTTTCAGCAATGGGCGTATAGCATTCCGTACATCCGTATAAGGAGCCGTGCAGCAGTAGAACAGTAGTCCATGACGTTTTACCAGTTCTGTTTCACTGATCGCGGTGATAACGTCAATACCGGCAGCTCTTACAGGTTGATAGGCATGTTCCAGTAAACTATGCAACAGGCTGTCGGTAATATGATCCAGTTTAACCTCCTGCTTTTTCAACAGCAGCAATCGCGCGGCAAATGCCTGTGCTGCGGCTACCTGACTTTGCAACAGGTCTTCAATGATCTTAAAGTCAAGGTGCATCAGCGCAGCCCCGAAGTATTGTTCCAGGATACGGCAGCCGTCTGTCAGCGTATCGTTGATCTGATTGTCAGCATCTTTGAAAGAAAGGAGATAAGCGATGGTTTTACCAGCCAGCAGTCTGACTTTCTCTTCCGGCAATTTCACCTGTGCCAGTTGCACTCTTGCGAAAGCACGTACGTCTTCATACGGACAGAAGATCAGTTCACGGATGAAGTCAACATCTGCCAGGCAGAGGTCTGGTCTTGCGGCTGCCCATTCCATGCCTTGCCCGCGTGCTTCAGCGGAGGTGCTATATAATAGGGCCAGTATAATAGGCAGCGAAGGATTATTGATATCAAACTTCTCGCGGGCCAGCTGCAAACCATATTCCTGTGGCAGGCGGAAAGGATTGCCCAACAAGGCACGTATTACCTGGCTGTCCATCTTTTCCTTCAAGGTGTTATAGTCAGGATGTTGCAGCAACTGATGCAGGGCAAAGTCATGGATCTCATCGAGTTTGCCTTTTACCAGCAGCTGAATGAATGCCTGTGGGAGTTGTCGCCAGAGATGCAGGAAGGGTACTTCACTATCAGCATCGGAATTTCTAACAACTTGCTCAGCCGAGATAGCCGGCTGTACATCATTGTGTTTACGGCTACGGAACAGAGAGGCTACTTTCTTCAGCAGGCTTTCTCCTTTATTCTCCTGCTTTGGCTGATTGGAACCAGTAGTATTATTGGATGCTTTCATCCATAATGTTCCTTCTGGTACCAGTTGAAGCTCTTTACTATTACCCTGGAGGATATAGTTTAGTAATACTGCTTTGGCATTCGCCGGATGATTGGTAGTAGCAGGGCTGTAGATGGAATTGTAAGGGGCACCGCTCCACCCGTAAGTCTGGGTAATGGGACCGGTATGTTTGGTTACATCATATTGTAATAACATCGCGGTGGCGAACCTCACATACTGAATATCATCGCGTTTGCCCATTTGTTTTAACCTCCGCAATACACGGCGCCGCAGATAAAGACGGGTATTCTTTCTGTATGGTTTATTCTTTTTGTTGGAGTAAGACCCATCTCCCGGGTTTTCCTGTTCCCTTTCAAAACGCTCTGTCAACAGTGAGACCAGTTCATGATCATCTCTTAATTCAGCCTGTTTGAAAAGGTGACGGATATGTTGGAAGAAGTTGATTTTCAATGGTAATGTGCCGAGGAAATGCAATAAGACTTCCCGTACGGTTGGATTGGCAATACTCACTATGTACAGATCTTCCAGTAAAGGATAGGCAGGTTGTACCAATAGCTTTACCCTTTCTTCCAGTAGTTGCTTCAGTTGCTGCTTGCTACCAGATTTCACTGCTTCCTGGAACTCCGGAAGCAGTCCCTTTTCAATCTGCACTATATAATGCTTACGTTCTTCTTCAGGCAGGAGGAGTAGCAGTGCATGTACGGCAATCTGCCGATGGTAGTAAGGATAGCTGCTATTCTCCGCGTATGCTTTCAGTGTAGGGACGTCGGCGTCGCTACCGCAGCGCCCCAAGGCCCATAAGGACGCATAACGCTGCATGGCATCCTCCCGCTCGATCAATTTAGCGATATAGGGAGCGGCTTCCTTGAGACGCAACTCACCGGCTTTCCAGATGACACGGGATGTCTTCCATTCTGTTTTGAATTTGGAATGCCTTTTCAGTGCATATTCCAGGCGTTTCAGCATGGCTACGTGAACAGGGTTTTGCACCTGTGATGTATCAGGAGCAACAAATTCAGCTACCGGTCCGGCATCCTGCTCGGCACTGTACCCCTTGGAGCGTTTTTCTTTTTCCAGGGCGTCATAGATGGCGGTGGCTGATGGCAGATCCACCGGGGACACTGTTTTACTACCTTCTTTTAATGCGCTACCCCGCTTACCATAGCGGAAGTTAACTACATATTGTCCGGGGCCAACTTCACATAAATCAATCTCATAGGTCTTGTCCGAATTCCCCTCTCTAAAGAAAAGCTTTGTTTGCTTTATAAATCGCATGAGCTAACAACATTAAACACAGTAGGCAAAATAATATTATTTTTTATATGAATGGATAATTTTTTATCCAGCCTTCCCGAAAAAGTACAGGATTATCCTCTGATCTTACAAGCAACAAGATCGCTCTTCAACCGAAATTTGTCTCATCAAACAGTTAAACATACACACAATGATCAACAACACAATCAGCTTTTTAATACTGCGGGTAGCCATTGGCGCCACGATGTTCGGACACGGATTAGTGAGATTACCCAAACTCGACAAGTTCAGTGGCTGGATGGTGAAAAGCTTTGAAAACTCCATGTTGCCAGCTTCCCTTGTGAAACCTTTCAGCTATGCACTTCCCATCGCAGAATTCCTGATAGGACTACTGCTTATCATAGGATTGTTCACCAGGCAGTCGCTGGTAGCCGGCAGTATCGTCATGATAATGCTGATATTAGGCACTACTTTGATCGAGAACTGGGAAGCGCTTGTTTCTCAATTGATCCATGCTGCCTTCTTTGCCTTGCTTTTAAGTTACATCACATACAATAGTTACGCAGTGGATAATCTCTTTAAGAAATAACATATGACTACCAGAAAAGAATTTCTCAAAACCGCCGGTCTGTTAAGTATGGCCGGTATGGTCGGGCCATCTGCTTTAGCGGCCAGTCCTGCCAGACAAACAAAACCAGTATCTTCCTGGGCCGATGGCTCCCGGCTTGTAGTGAGTGTATCCATGCAGTTTGAAGCAGGCGGGCAACCGGTAAATGCAGAAAGCCCATTCCCGCAGAATATGGCCAAAGGATACAAAGACCTGCCTTCCGAAACATGGTACCAGTACGGCTATAAAGAGGGTATTCCACGCATGCTTGACAATTGGGATAAACTTGGTATCAAGGTGACTTCACATATGGTTGGTTCCGCAGTACTAAAGAATCCGGCACTGGCCAAAGAGATCGTGCAACGCGGACATGAAGCTGCTGCCCATGGAAGGGATTGGGCTACACAGTATACGATGTCTTATGAAGAGGAAAAACAATTCATTCTCGACGGTGTGAAAGCAGTAGAACAGGTAACGGGCGTTACACCCAAAGGCTATAACGCCAACTGGTTGCGCAGGGGCGAGAATACCTTAAAGATCTTACAGGAACTGGGATTCACTTATCATATCGATGATCTCAGCAGAGATGAGCCGTTTATTATCCAGGTAAATAACAAAGATTTTGTGGTAGTGCCTTATACGCTGCGCAACAATGACATTGTGTTGATCTCCGGTCAGTGGTTCTCTACAGACCAGTTCCTGCAGCAGGTGAAGATGGAATTTGACCAGTTGTATGAAGAATCAGCCTATCGCAGGAGAATGATGTCTGTCAGCTTTCACGACCGCATTGGTGGATCTCCGCAAATGGTAAAAGCGGCTAGTGAGCTGTTCACTTATATGCAGAAGCATAAAGGTGTGGTGTTTAAGAGAAAAGATGAGATAGCGAGACTGGCGTTGGCAGATAAGAGTACGATAAGAGAATGATCCTGATAGAAGCCGAACATTTAATGATAGCGCCCGTATTCCTGTGGATACGGGCGCTATCATTAAATACGATTATGTTGTTTTACGATATTATCGATTCCACAGGTTGAAAGCACAACGTTCCTCCGGTATTATAGTACGCTGATCTTCATCACCACCTTCTTTACTGCAACCGGATCTTTTACCCTGATGTTTGGCATATGCAAATCTGTAGGGAAGAAGATGGCAAACATGCCCTGCTCCAGCTTTGAAAAGAAAGCAGGCGTCTCGCCGAACAGCATAAAATCCGCCGTATCATCATACGCTTTTGATGGCGTCTGGTTCCTCAGAAAATCATGCCCTATCAGTTCCTCACCGCTTACGATATATTGTACGTCGATATATTTCTTATGAGACTCCATTTGCTCGCCTTCCGTAGAGATCGTATCATACTCATTTACAATGGCGATGATAGCCGTACCATCAATTTCATATTTACCCTTCTCTACTTTGGAAAAGTCTGTCTGTTGCAGATATTCAAAAGCTTTTACGAATTTAGGGCCAAGGCCGTGGTAAAGCGCTGCGTTCTTTAAAGTATCGATAATCATGTAGCTCTATTATGCGCTGGCAAGATACGATCAAATGTGAACAAACGTTAATGATTGTTAAAGAATCCGTGGCCGGAAATATTAGAAAGTTAAATTTGCCGGAATATGAGTAAGGTCAGGAAAAGAATATGGTGGATCGCTATACCGGCGTTACTGGCGGTACTGCTCTTCCAGTTGTACTGGTTGCGACAGACCTATCAGTCGCAGCAGGAGGCTTTTGTGGCCACTGCTACTGAAGCATTCCATAATGTATATGACAATGCGATCATTGTTACGGCCAAGGTAAAGTCAGGCGATCCGGAGGCAGAAAAGAAATATACCGTGAAGGCTACAATCGATATGGACAGATCCTCTAAAGGAAAGCCAAACCCTGCTGATAGACTGACCGGCCCTAAAGCTTTCATAATTTATGATTCGACAGAAGAACAGGAGAATAAGTTAACGCCGCAAGACATTCACCTGGATACTTCCATCGCGAACACAAAGATGTCTTTTGACACGATCTCTCCACTGGCACATTTCGTTTCCACTGTCTTTTCCTATTTTACAGATGTATCACCAGATATTGATACACTGAATAAGTACTATCGCAAAGAGTTAGATAAAAGGCATATTCCGCTGCATTTCAAGATTTTAATGGGCAGGAAAGCAATCGACACTACTGTCAACCGGCCTACCTTCATGATCTACCCGGGCATGAATAACCCGGAAAAAGCGATTGGGTTACAGTTCAGCGGACTTACTACCTATGTGTTGAAGCAAATGAGCAGCGCCATTATTCTTTCCATCTTTATTGCTTTCCTGATCATCGGATGTATCTGGACGCTGTGGCGTATCATCCTGCGACAGGAAAAGCTGGAGAGCATGAAGCGGGAATTCATCAGCCATGTGACACATGAATTAAAAACGCCTGTATCTATTCTGAAAGCCACTAACGAGGCCTTGCTCACTTTCCGGGGGATAAATGATCCGGATAAGACAGAACGTTATCTGCGTCATTCCAAAGGGGAACTGGATAAACTACAAGACCTGATCGATAAGATCATGCAGGTGACCAGGGAAGAGCAGGAACATCAGCCATTGTCTGTAACACGTGCGGATATTAAAGCCGTGGTAAATGATGCTGTTATCCGCTTTTCCCATCTTCCGGATGTTACTATCGGCCAACAGTATGACATACAGGACAGCCACTTTCAGACCGATAGAACCGCTTTTAATACCATCCTGAGTAATCTGCTTGATAACGCGGTTAAATACAATGACAAGCCACAAAAAGAGATACTGGTGAGCGTAAAGGAGCTTACAGGACATTACAGCTTTACGGTAAAAGACAATGGGAATGGTATCGAAAAACAACACTTCCCATTCCTCTTTGATAAATTTTACCGGGTTGTACAGGGCGACCGCCATGATACAAAAGGATACGGCCTGGGGCTCAGTCATGTGAAAGCATTATTACACCAATTACATGGCAGCATCAGCATTAGCAGTATGCCTGGCAATGGTACTACCTTTATTTTCCAATTACCGAAACATGAAAAAGATTAAGCTGCTACTGGTTGAAGATGAAATAGTACTGGCAGGCGTTGTCAAAGAAACCCTGGAGGCAAATGGCTTTCATATCAGTCATGCGGAAAATGGTATGCAGGGCTGGGAGCAGTATTTATCTTTCCGGCCTGAAATCTGCGTGGTGGATATTATGATGCCAAAAAAGGACGGGATTGCACTTGTAAAGGACATCCGTGCGGTGGATGAACAAACGCCTGTTATTTTCCTGACAGCCAAAAGCGAGACACAGGATGTTATCAAAGGACTGCAGAGCGGTGCGGACGACTATATCAAAAAGCCTTTCAGTTTGGAAGAACTGATCCTGCGTATCAGGACATTGTTGAAACGTACCCAGCTGACTAATACCCCGGTAAGCCCTAAATCCCACAATGGGATCTATTTGCTGGGGAGCTATGCCTTTGATCATAACAGGCAGGAATTGCGTCATGAGAAGGAAGTTATCCATCTGTCCCTGCGGGAGGCTGATATGCTGAAAATGCTGGCAGAACGGCCCAATGCCACGACCCATCGCCGGAACATCCTGTTGGAATTATGGGGAGACGACAACTTCTTCAATGCCCGTAATATGGACGTTTATATCAGCAAGATCCGTAAATACCTGCAACATGACCCTTCTGTACAACTGATCAATGTACGCGGACTGGGTTACAAACTGGTGTATTAACATTCATTAAGGATATAGCAGGACTCGTTAACGCAGTCCGCTACAACTACCCGCTACTTTTGTATGGTCTGAAAATATAGCGGCCATGCGAAACTATACCATCATTATTTCTTTTCTTTTATTACCAATTGCCAACCTGTTCGCGCAAACGAAAGACACTGTGCGGATGGATACAAGTAAGCCCAGGATACGTGACCTGAAGGAAGTGGTCGTGGAAAGCCGTTCTCCTGTCCGGATGAAAGGGGATACGGTAGAATATAATGCGTCACAGTATAAGACCAAAGAAAATGCCGTAGTGGAGGACCTGCTGAAGAAGCTGCCGGGCGTAAAAGTAGACCAGGGCGGCAATATCACAGCACAGGGAGAAAGAGTCGGTAAGGTACTGGTAGATGGAAAGGAATTCTTTGGTAATGATCCTGCTATTGCTACGAAGAATCTTCCTGCAGATATGGTCGCCAAAGTACAGGTGCTGGATAAGATGAGTGACCAGGAGGAATTCACCGGTATTGATGATGGGAATAAGGTTAAAACCATCAATATCGTTACCAAAAAGAACAGCAAGAAAGGATACTTTGGTAATGTCTCTGCAGGTATCGGACCAGACGGTAAGTATGACGGCGGATTGAATATCAACAGCATCGCTGGTGAACAGCAACTATCCCTGTTATTTAAAGCCAACAACGTCAATAAATCCGGCTTCTCAGCGGCTGAGCTCATTAAGATGTTAAGCGCCAACCCCGAGTTGTTCAATAGTCTTCCGGCTACTGCCATTGCAGAACTGAGCAAGATGAAGGGCGTGCATATCGACAGCGATGATCCTGCGGAAAAGGCACAGCTGGCACGTCCTACAGGTCTCAATAATACACAGTATGGCGGTGTGAATTACAATAATGACTGGAGTGATGCGCTTAAATTGCGTAGCAGCTACTTCTTCAATCGTTTTACATCACGCAACAGTTTTAATTACGACCGCCATTATCTGTTGGCAGATACCGCCTATAACTATCTGCAAAACGGCATTGCATTGCAGGAAAATAATAATCACAGGGGGAATGCAGCCGTTGACATTAAACTGGATAGGTACAACTCCTTAAAGATATCGCCCGCTGTTAATCGAAATACATCTGACATTAAAAGCAACCGGACATACCGCTCGTATTCAGCCGATAATACTTTGCTGCTGAACCAGGGAGAACAGGTGTTGAACAGCAACAACACCAATACGGATGCTACGGCGGATATTCTGTACCGTCATCGTTTCGGCAAGCCTGGTCGTACGATCTCACTTACAGTTACTCCGGAATATCTCCGGCTGGAGAACAAAGGCTTAAATATTGCTAAAAATGAATACTATAACCTGGGAACAAAGGACAGCATTAACCAGCAGACAACAGGTCATTCAGATAATTACTCTCTGAATAATAACCTGATCTATACAGAACAGCTCTCAACACATACTGCCCTGCGGCTTACGGAGCAGTTTAATATTAGCCAGGGTGATTATACACAATTGGCATATAATATCAATCATCTGGACGGACAGTATAATGAATTGGACGACCGCTATAGTGACATCTATAACAGCACTATCACGAGAAATATTGCCGATGTGGCGCTCGCCGGTCGCTATAAAAAGTTCAATTATACGGTGGGGCTGAGTGTAGAGAACAGTCGCCTGAAAGGCAGTTCAGATGCTAAAGCCTATCGCCTCAGCGGTTATTATAATACACTGTTGCCGCATCTTTATGCCAAATACCGCTTCTCGAAGTCGAAGCAGCTGACACTCAACTATAACAGTAATGCCGTTTTGCCCGGTCTTAACCAGTTGCGTCCACTGGAGGATATCAGCGATCCGCTCTACATAAGAAAGGGTAACCCGGATCTGCAACAGGCTGTTAACCATAGTATGACGCTGGCATACCTGAGTAATAACATGTATAGTAATGTCTTCACCAATGCGCAGCTGCGTGTCTCAACCATCAGGAACCAATTTACAGACCAATATACCATTGACAGCGCGGGCAAACAGATCATTTCCCCGGTAAATGCCAATGGTTATTTTTCAGGAAGCCTGCATGGGGAAAGGTCTATGCCTTTCGGTGGTAATGGTTCCAGCCTGACTTTCGGGGCAGAGCTGGCGTACAACAGGTATCCCAGTTATTTCAATGCCGTTGCTGACAGGATCAGGCAATGGGGAATTACGCCTGATATCAACTTCAATTATTATCCTATCACTAATCTCAGCATCACATTAAGAGGAAATGCCAGCTGGAATGATCGTCATAGTGAAGCGAATCCGGGTACCAATCAGCAGTACTGGTTCCTGAACTATGGACTGGACCTGATGGCCATTCTGCCATGGCGGCTGAACGCAGATGCCGGTATTGAGTATTATACAACCACTGGTCTGAGCGGAGCATATAACAATACTGTGGCGCTCCTGAGTGGTGGTCTTTCCAGGGACATCAATAAACGGTTTTCACTCCGCCTGGAAGGACATGATCTGCTGAACCAGAACAAAAGTTTCAACCGGTTGACCCGTAACGGTTATACGGAAGACAGGCAGAATAATGTATTGGGGCGGTACTACATGCTTAGCCTGATCTGTAAGCTGCGTCATTTTGCAATGAATAATCCATCAACACTTAAATAATCCAACATGCAACATTTTATCCGCACACTCATCCTGGCAGCAGGTATTACATGCGTGCAGCAGTACAGTTTCGCACAGGACAAAACACAGGGCGTGATCCATTATGACATCACGTATAACATTCATGCTTCTCTGAAGCCCGACCAGATGCAGTATAAAGACCTGGTGCCGGAAACGATTACCGAAAAGGCCGAACTGAAATATAACGGACAGCGTCTGAAAGCCTATTTCAATGACGACATACAAAAGGAACAGGACGGCGTCAATTCTACTATCAAGATCTCCTCTGAAGATGGCAATGAAAAATATGCGGACATTGACAGGAAAACACTCTGGTGGGTAGACAAGTCAAAGAATCCTCCGGTGTTGGTAGAGAAACCCTTGTTTGAAAAGGAAGAAGACCAGGAAAAGGAAACTGAAAGTACTGAAACAAAGAAGGTCCTCGATTACAACTGCCGGAAACTGATTGTTAAATCCAAGCATGGTCTGCTCACGGTCTGGTATACCACAGAACTGCCCCTGAAAGCTGGCAGTCCGGCGAGCGCCTTTGTTGCTAAAGGCGTCGTGCTTGCCGTGGATAGTAAAAGAATGAGTTTCAGCGCTACCAGTATTGAGTTTGTACCTGTAGCAGAGAAAGACGTCACTCCCCCTGCGGATCTTAAAACAGTGAAGAGTAGCGACCACAAAGGAATATAGCCGTTCTATAAGGGCAGGAGAGGAGAGGTTAATCCTTTCTGATCCTGTCCCTTTCATCTTTTGCCCCTCCCTCCTTGCGGGAACCCTTCAAAGTGCCTGTACCAAAGGGTCTTGCATAGGAAAGCTTAATGATAGGGGAGTAACCGGACTCCAGTTTGATCCCGATATTATTTTTGATATGAAATGCTTCCTCGGCAATAGCCCCATAATACACGTGGAATTTCATCGTAGTGAAAATATCTTCTACAGACAGTTGAAGACTGCCGGCATTATTTTTCAGTTCTTTCTTAAGACCTGCGCTTAGCGTGCCCATGCTGCTCATTTTGACAGTACCATTGTAAGACGGTGTGTTATACCAGCCCGTCAGTTCAGCGGAGAAATGCTTGGGCAGTGTAAACGATTCGGTGAAATTGAAAGAATATCCCCAATAGCTTTTCGTAACAGGCTGTAAGGTGTAATCCGCTTTAAATTGCCGTAATCCGCCGGTAATGCTATAACTCATGTCCCACCAGTCAGTGGCTTTCCAGGGGATGGTAGCCTGAAAGGTGATATTGTTCTGATATGCCAGGTTCTGTGGGGAAATAAACAGCACTTTAGCTGCGGCACCCTGGCTTAACTGGTAGCGCGCAATTGGATGATCATCCCTGCTAAAGAGCAATGAAAAGCTGTATCCGTCATAGTTATAACCCAGTTTGATATTATTTGTGATAGTCGGTTTCAGGAACGGGTTACCCGCATAGATGGCAGTAGGATCACTATAAGCCACAAAAGAGGCCAGGTCATTGTAAGAAGGTCTGGCTATTCTCTTGGTATAGGAGAATTGTAGTCCGGAATGATCGTTCAGTTTTTTGGTCAGGAATATATTGGGGAATAAGGTCGCCAGTTTCCTGTCCACCGTATTTTGTCCTGTCCTTGTATTTTCCATAAGCGTGCGGGCATATTCAAATCTTGTTCCTGCAATGAGGCTCATCGATGGCGTTATCTCTATGTTGGCGGAAACGTAAGCCGCACCAATACCCTCCTTCATTTTCATTTCATTGATTGTTTCCGCTCTGTTTACCCAATGACCGTCAACGAAACTTTCTATCCTGGATAAAGTATTACTACCCGTATAGGTTCCTTTGATACCGGTTTCCAGTTTTATCTTATCGTTTAACTGCCTGTTGTAATCGGCCTTAACAACGCCCACCTGTATCAGCGTATTGGCAAAACCTTTCTGGAGAGGCGAAAAGAGGCTGTCGTTGTTGTCTACCTGTTCGCCGCTTTTCGTGAGGAAAGTGCTGTATACCTGTGATGGATTTTCGTTCTTAAAGTAGAGGTAATCCATGTCAAAACTGAGCTTTGATTTGGGATTGAACTCTTTTTCAAGATATACAGACGATACCAGGTTATGCCAGCTGTTCACCCTGTCTATCCGCCCGTCAAATGTCAGCAGGGAATCAGGCAGCAACAGATAATTGGCTGAAGGGTGATTCCCGGTCGTTGCCCGGCTGATATTATACGTTACATTGGCGCCGATGGTAGTTTTGGTATCCGGTTTTACATCCATTCCCAGTGTAATATCGTGGTTGTTATGTCTCAGCCGGGTAATATCCTGGCCCCTTACTTCCATTCGTCCGCCAAAGACGGGCATATCCTGGTAACTCAGGATATCGATATTACTGTAGCTGTGGTTGAGATTATAGCTATAGGAGCCATAAGTGTTCACTTTCGCTGTATTATGTGACAGGCTGATACTGGCAGCTGCCTTCTCCCGATAGCCATAACCTCCTGTTAAAGAGATTGTTCCGTTGGTGCCTCGCTGTTTATCTTTTTTCAGCACGATATTGATCATACCAGCGCTGCCCTCTGCATCATATTTGGAGGAAGGAGTACTCAGCAATTCTATCTTCTCGATATCATCAGCGCTCATGCCACTGAGCAGGTTAACCAGTTGTTCCATCGGCATGCGTATGAGTTTACCATTCAGCATGACGGTTACCCCGCTTTTTCCGTTGAGTGCGATGTTGTTGTTCCTGTAGTCGATCATAACACCGGGTGATCTTTCCAGTACGGCCAATGCAGTACTACCTTTGGTGAGCAGGCTGCTCTGCACGTTGACGATCATGCCTTCTGCTTGTTGTTGTAATAATGGTTTTTCCGCCTGGATAACTACTTCTCCCAGCTGTTGTGCTCCTTCACTGACTATCTGCAGGCCAAAATCCTTCGTCTTCTGCCGGGCCGTCAGTTCGAACAGGGGAGAGTTCCATGTCTGAAATCCCATACTGGTAAAGCGCAGGATATATTTTCCCGTGGGCGTATTTTCTATAGTGTAAGCGCCGTTTTCATCTGTCAATACGGCTTTTACTAATGTGCTATCTGTTCCATTCAGCAGTATTACATTCGCGAACGGAACCGGTTGTCCGGTGGCAGTGGCAAACCTGCCGGAGATCTGTCCGGAAGCGGTTGTATGCAGAAAAAAGCAACACAGCAGGAAAGCTAATTTTTTCATATTTCATTGATTTTTAAAAAGGGATTCTGTTTAGCCTCATAGTCAATGGAATGACTGTTTATGATTGATGCACGAATACAAAGAAAGGAGCCCTAAATAGTTTTGAAAAACGCAAATGACCAGCAGCGGAAATAGATTGATCAAGTGCAGTAAACAGGGGGAATGACCGGGGGAATCACTAAAAATGGGAGAGGAGCCCCTCTCCTGTAATCAGAGACGCATTTGGTCAATTATTTCATGCAGTTCAAATAGTATTGCTTTAAAATGGGCGGAAACTGGTGTAACTTTCAAAAAGGCCTTTTTATTGAGTGCTGATAAATCCCAGCGAGATGAATGCGTTATTACATAATCCTTCAAAGCAGAACTGGTTGTTGAGGTATAAACTTCACCATATTCCTTTCTGGGCCCTGTATCACTTTATCTGGTGGACGGTTGCCTTGGGTAATCCGGTAAAAGCCTTTGCGGCGATATTCTTTACCGCATTTATATTGAAGTTTTTGTTCTATGTAATATTCCAGGCCCTGGCAGTTTATTTTAACCTTTATTATCTCATCCCGAAATATCTTGAAAAAGGCAGGTTTACACAATACATAGTGTTTTTATTGCTGACGATTATCGGTGTGTCTTTGCTTGTTATTCCAGGATATTACCTAAGCGCTTATGTTTCAGGGCAAACCATGCAGCAGGCTTATGGGCCCAATGGTGATTGTTTCTATGGATATCTGGGGAATACGCTGCCGTCCACACTGGCAGCCATGACACTGGCCATGAGTATTAAGCTGGGAAAGAACTGGTTACAGACGCAACGAAAACAACAGTTGCTGGAAAAGGAAAAACTGGAAACAGAGCTGAACTTCCTGAAGCATCAGTTTAACCCGCATTTTCTCTTTAATACGATTAATTCGATTTTCTTCCTGATCCATAAGAATCCTGATATGGCGTCTGCTTCGCTGGCGAAATTCTCGGAGCTGTTAAGATATCAGTTGTATGAATGTAATGACAAGCAGATCCTGCTGTCTAAAGAGATCTCTTACATGGAAAACTCCATCGAGCTTGAACGATTAAGGCAAAATGACAATGTGGAAGTAATACTTGATATAGATCAGGAAGATAGCAATCAGTGGGGAATAGCGCCATTCATCCTGATGACGTTCGTCGAAAATGCATTCAAGCATGTTTCAAAGCATACAGATAAGCCTAATTGGATCAGGATACGTCTGACACAGGAAGGAGAGACGCTGAACTTTGTGGTATCCAACAGCACATTTGATGTAACCAGCAATGATATTGTTCACTATGGCGGTATCGGACTAAAGAACGTGCAACGCCGGCTGGACCTGATCTATCCCGGTCAGCACAGCCTCGATATACAACATCATAATGACAGATTTGACGTCAGGCTGCAGCTACATCTGACAGCAGGAGAATTGCCACAACCTTTACAGAAAATAGCCTGAATATATGAAGATGAATTGTGTAATTATTGATGATGAGCCACTTGCGAGGGAAGGCCTTTCAAACTACGTCAGAGAGGTTGATTTTCTTCATCTTACTGATACCTGTACCAACCCGGTTGAGTTGATCAAAGTACTGGACCAACATCCGGTGGACCTGATCTTCCTGGATATTCAAATGCCGAAAATGAACGGACTGGATTTTCTGAAGATAGTCCAGAAACCGCCTATGGTCATCATTACAACTGCATTTCCCAGTTATGCGCTGGAGGGATTTCAGTTGAATGTCATGGACTATCTACTAAAGCCAATCACCTTTGACCGATTTTTCAAAGCAGCCAATAAAGCGAAGGAATACTATCAGCTGCTAAATAAAACCACGTCTTCCGAGACACAGAAAATAGAGAAGGAAGAAGATTATTTCTTTATCAAATGCGGTAGCAAATACGAAAAGATCTATTTCAATGATATCCTGTATGTACAGGGGATGCAGAATTATGTAACGATCTATACCCGTAAAGGCAAATACATGACATTGCTGTACCTGAAGAACCTGGAGGAGAACCTGGACAAAAAGGCCTTCATACGGGTACATAAATCCTATATCGTTTCTATCGATAAAATAGAAGGCATTGAGGGGAATGAAATCTTTATTCAGTCAAATAAAATTCCTATCAGCAGGAACTATCATGATATGGTGATTGAGCAGGTAGTGAAGAATAAGCTGTGGGATAAGATTAAATTCTCCGGATAAAGGTTTAAGCAGGAGATATAGACACAATTTCGTTTTATACTCTATTTAACATAATATAAATTATACGTATTATATAGAAAGAAGTTAACTAGCCAGATAGTCGTATAGATCAGCTGTGGAGCTGCATTGTGGGGAGATTTAAATAGCAATTATATGGGTTAATTCCTGAACATCCTTCAGCCATTTTATTCATTTTATTTCAGGTTTCTAAGCCAGATTTGGTGTGAATTTTATCACAAGTAAATCTGTATTTAATTGTGTTTGTTTATAGATAGTATCCGACTTCGGTAGAAATTCGGTTCGCCTATACTACAGGTTCCTACCTATAAGCTCTCTAGTCCTACATTACAGGCACTATTCTATAGCCGTGGCTATACAAAGTGCCTGTAATGCTATAGTAATGGGCCTATAGGATATAGCCTCCACCGAATCTCAAGGCTATCTTAAGCGAATACATACCCCTCAGGATCAGGTGATCCCACTCCCCGGCTAAAACATTATGTTAATCTGAATATAACGGCTAGATTTGTGCCTTGTCAGAAATTTAAACAATGGCGATCAGTATACTTGGAATATCCGGCAGTTTAAGAAGTTCTTCTTCCAATACGGCATTGCTCAGGGCTTGTGCAGCAATGGCACCTGCGGGTGTTAAGATCACGATTTATGAAGGCCTGGATAAGCTGCCTTACTTCAGTCCGGAGTTGGATACGGAAGGCTCCTCGCCTGCTGATACGGTACTTTCTCTGAGAAACCAGATACGCGCTGCTGACGCTGTTATATTCAGCACACCCGAATATGCTTTCGGCATACCGGGCGTGCTGAAAAATGCCCTGGATTGGCTTGTTTCCTCCGGGGAATTCACCCATAAACCCACGGGTGTGATCAGTGCTTCACCACTCGCTACGGGCGGCGACAAAGCACATGCATCCCTGGTACAGACGCTACGTGTAATGACAGCAGATATCCAGGAAGAATATAAGCTGATTATCCCTGTGGTGCGCACCAAGATGGATCAAAATGGAAATATTACCAATCCGGAGCTGGAAAGATCATTGCTGGCATTGATCAATCATCTGACGGCTAAAGTCTCCAACGCAGACCTACATTAGCGCCTAAACCGCCGATATTGATGTAGGATTTCAGGTCGTTTGCCGGCTGATCATTGTTTTTGTAAATGACCTTCGCGCCCTGCTGGCTGACCGGTGTGTTGGAGCTCTGATCCAGCGTAGTGACATACTTTGTATTCCGCTCGGCGGTCGACAAACCATCCAGACCGCGATGCTGCTGAGAGATCAGGGAACCGTTGGCTGGGTTCAACAATGAGATCGTCTCATCATAAGCAGTGACTTCCTTCTTTTTACTTCTCACAGGAATGTTCCTGTACTCAGCTTCAACAAAAATGTCAAGCTTTTTTGCCACCGGGAACACAACGCCCATTGCTCCCTGGAAGCCAATTGTAACATTGGGCTTTACCGTTTCATTGCGGTGAATAGCAGTTTGCGTGAGTACGGTCTGACCACCAACCGTTGCCGTACCACTTTTGCTGGCATCTGTTTCAATCTTCAGGTTGCCCCATAATGGTACGACCATACCGAAACGGACATACGGGTTCACTTTCTGGAATCCCGGACTGATCACAACGCCAGGGGCAAAATCTATGGCTTCCACATAACCGTGGGATTCGATTTTGCCAACAGCCTGGTTGCTGCCTGCCATCGTTGTGATTTCACGGGTCATCAGGTTTTTCTTGCTGCGATAGTAGTTGAACGTTCCTTCAACAGCAATATAACGGTTGATATTCCAGCCGAAGGAGAGTCCTCCCCTCCCACCGGCGCCATACGATCCCGTTAATACCTTTTCTGAAACAGATGTAGAAGATTGTGTTGTAGGATTGTATTCCAGGTGCTGGTCATGCGGCTGGTAACTGCCGACTTTAGGGAATTGCCCGGGAAATACACTGAAATAATAACCTCCTGCGATCTTTACATAAAACCTGGACGTAGATTTAAGACTCTGTGCCTGGGTTGTGGGCATAGAAAGGACAGCGCATAACGCCGCCATTAGGGCTGCTTTTGTTTTCATAATGGAATTTTTGGATAACAAAACTCTGACCGATCTGTGATCGATATGGATAAAGGTACGCAATTTATATGCCCAATAACGGGAATGGAAGCACTAAAATGCTTCGGCAAGAGATAGGTATAATCCCGATTGCCGCTGTTCGCCGGAGCGTTTTTCACCCCAGGCATAATCAATGCGGACAGTCAGCCTGGCGCCTTCGTCGTAGAACCAGCGTACACCCAGACCATAGCTGGGTTTAAAGTGGGACATGGCGATATCATGGTTGTTGAATACTGCACCGGAAGCACCAAATGCTGCCAGCGCAAATTTAGGTTGCATATGTACAAACCAGATATTGATCGGGATCTTCGGGTCCAGGAAATAACGATATTCCACTTGTCCTGCCAGGTAGTTCTGATCTCTGTACCTGCCTGCATAATAGCCACGCATCATGAGATCATTACCCATTTCCGGCAGGAGGTAAAAAGGTAATCTGCTGCCCTGTAATGAGTTAAACAATCCGTTGAAACCAACCGTGCTTTTGGGTGAGATAGAAACAAAATGACGCAGTTGTCCGTCTATCTTCCATAATTCATGTTTGCTGATAAATCCGGGGGCATAGGAAATATTCAAACGTACCCAGGTACCTCTGCGTGTATAGTTCTGGTTATCCCTGTTGTCAAATATGCCTGTGGCGCCAATAAAGGTAACATGACCGCCGTCCTTGTCAACCAATGACATATCAGGATATACTCCTTTATTCTCACGTGCGTTATAAGTGTCCTTCTGGTATAATAAGGAAAGTCCGGCGTAGAAATGACCGGTTATACGACGTTCTGCCTCGAGCTGTACTTTGTATCGCTTATTGTCCAGCAAAGTTGCACCAGCTTTACGTGTCGTATCTCCCAATCCGTAGAAATTGATCGGGAAGTCATGATAACGGAGATTACTTTTAAAATGCCAGTTATTACCATCTGTCCATATATCTGTTTTCAGATCTATTTTCAGCTGACTTTCCGTTGTAACGGAAGGGATGAGATTAATTGTAGAATTGCGTAAGGAAGGATCTTTGGAGGTGTAGAAAGAATACAACATTGCAGCCCCTATTTCCAGTCCTTTTTCAGGTGAATAACCTAATACCGGCAGCGGGAAAAAGCTGCGTTTATGTGGTAAAAGCGTATCTACGGGAACGCCCTGTACTGTATCTTTTTGCTGCGCTGTCAGTCCCTGGCTCAATGCCAGCAGTGTTGCTGTGAAATATATGATCCTTTGCATACTCATCGGGTTGCAAAGAAACAACTTTTAAACTACTTTCGGTCACTATGACCCAGGCTCTTTTCAGGAGCTACCTTATCCCTGATCATTTGCTTAACTTCCTTTATTTCAGGGAAATGGCCCAGCTCCTTCCGGTTGATCAGTGCGATGCCATCTACATAGATAATATAACTACCGTTCACTTCACTGGGTTGTAATGTAACACTGTATATATCATCGGCAAAGGTAGTCAGCAGTTCCTGTGCCATCCACGCCGCGCGCATCAACCATCCGCATTTAGGGCAATATTCAATCGTCACTGTCGGTTTCATCTGTATTTGATTAGTAATTTATAATATACGACCAATGTAGGATTATCCGGCCCAAAGTTTGTATGAACCCCTGGAAAAAAATAATGTTCCTTACACTAGTACTGCTTCTAAGCCCGAAAGTTACAACGAATCATAATATTTTAGATTTCGAAAATTTGCATCCTTTTTTTTTATAATTTTAGCGCAGCATTCAGGTAACCCTTAAAGATCGTTTGTGCCGACAAATAGACTATCAATGTGGATTGTCCGAACTAACTTATATACTTTTATATATCTGGTATTGCTATGTACATTGGTTACCAACGTTTCTGCGCAGGTAAGTGAGCTGGAGAAACATCCCCAAAAGGATACAGTGCGCGTTCGTTTATTAAACCAGTTAAGTCGTAGTTTCTTTCCCAAAGACGCTGCTAAAACAGCACAGTATGCCAGTCAAGCCTTAAAGTTGAGCGATAGTCTCCATTTTAGGGCCGGTACCATGTGGGCTATCCGCAACCTTGCTCTTGCTGAAAATATCAAAGGGAACCTGGAAAAGCAGACAGACCTGACTATCAGCGCGCTTAAGCTGGCCGATGATATCAAAGATGCTTATGCTATGGGTGTGCTCAATACTGATATGGGTAATATCCTTGTGGAGCAGAACCAGCCCAGACAAGCGCTACGTTATCAGAAGAAGGCCCTGCGCATTAAACAGGCGTTGGGACAACCTGCGGAGATTGCCCGGACCTTAAACAGCATCGGCTCCAGTTACATCCGCCTCAATAAACTTGATTCTGCTTTACATTTCCTGCTGGAATCCGAACGGATCAAATTGTCTTTGAACGATCATCCCGGACTGGCCGTTACCTACGAAAACATAGGCCTGGTCTATACAGAGAAACAACAATATGGGATGGCGTTGCCCTATTTTGAGATCTCCGAACAATACTACCAGGAGTCGGACAACCTCAATGGTCTGGTGAAAGCGCATCTGAACATAGGGCTCGCCAGAACGATGTTGCATAGGTATGAAGAAGCTGAACAGGACTTTGCTGAAGCGGCGCGGCTGAACAGCAATCTGAAGAACATGAAGAATACGCTGATCTATCATAAGAACATGGCTACGCTGGATTCCGCTCGTGGTAACTATGCAGGCGCCCTGGCAAATTATAAGCAGTTCAGCCAGTTGAATGAAGAGCTATTCAGCGTTGAAAAGACAAAGTTCATCGCCAATACAAAAGAAAAATACGAGTCAGAAAAGAAACAACATGAAAACAAACTGCTGCGGAAAGAACAGCAGTTACATCTCGCTACCATCAAACAACAGCGGATCTTCGTGATATTCTGTGCCATGTTGCTCCTCGGGCTTTTTGTGATCACTGCAGTATTGTACCTGATGTACAGACGCCAGCAGGAACTGTACAGCCAGTTGAATCATCGGAATACACAGGTACAACAGCAGAACAAGATCATCATGGAACAGAATGCCGAACTTGAAAGCGGCAGCCAGGTAAAGGATAAAATATTTTCCGTTATCTCCCATGATCTGCGCTCCCCGCTGGCTATCCTCGAAGGCTTGCTCTTCCTCTTAAGAGATGATAAGATGTCTGAGGAGCAGTTCCGGCTCTTCTCCCATGAACTCTGGCGGGACATGAAAAATACGGCCTATATGATGGATAACCTCCTGCAATGGGCCAGCAGCCAGATGAAAGGTATTCATGTTACTCCGGATGATTTTGATATCAGCAGTGTCCTCAAGAGTGAATTTGAGTTATTGCAATCACTTGCCAGACAAAAGGAAATAACGCTGACGCATGAATTGCAGCGCCCAATAATGGTATATGCAGATCCCGATATGATCCGGCTCGTACTCAGGAACCTGATCAGTAATGCTATTAAGTTCACACCTATAAATGGCAGCGTAAATATTAACTATCTGTTACTGCCCGATAAACTGGAACTGATCGTACAGGATAATGGCCTGGGTATAGCTGCAACAGATCAGGTAAAAATATTCTCCAATATTTATTACTCTACCAGCGGTACGCGTAACGAAAAAGGTTGCGGATTGGGATTACCATTATCGAAGGATTTCGTTGAACGGAATAACGGCAGCATATGGTTTCATAGCGCTTCCGGAAAGGGAACCAGCTTCCACTTTACCCTGCCCTTGTCTGCGGAAGAAGAAACAGCGAACCGGGGGTATACGATTATTGTGAAGGATAATCATAAACGTGTGCTGAATGATTGAGATAAACGATCTATCATAGAAAAGGCCGTATACCCTGGGGAATACGGCCTTTTCTATGATATGATTATTGTTGGCATACCGATCTTCATTTTTATTTCCCGCCCCGCGGGGAATCATATTTTGTCCCCAGGGTTGCACCCCGGGCTACAAACAACGGGACTCCTAACAGAGTCCTATCATGTTTTGTTAAAGACATTTTCGGTGTTGCATTTGCAGTGAATGAAAACTACAGGTCCGCCGCGTTGAACGTATCTCCTTGTTTAATATCCCCGGTTTCAAATCCTTTCTTAAACCATTTTACCCGCTGTGCAGACGTACCATGTGTAAATGCATCCGGTACCACATGGCCCTGCGCTGCTTTCTGCAAAGCATCATCACCTACAGCGCTTGCTGCGTTGAGGGCTTCTTCTATATCGCCTGGTTCGAGTATATTATGTTTTTTTTGCGCATGGTGTGCCCATACACCAGCCAGGAAATCAGCCTGTAACTCAAGCATGACAGACAGCCTATTATATTCCTTCTCGCTGAGCTGGGAACGCATCGCCTGCACCTTACGGCTGGTACCGAGCAGGTTCTGTACGTGATGGCCTACTTCGTGCGCGATAACATAAGCCATGGCAAAATCGCCTGCTACCTTGAACCTTTGTTCCATTTCAGTGAAGAAGTTCAGGTCAAGATAAACCTTCTCGTCTGCAGGGCAGTAAAATGGTCCCATAGCCGATTGTGCAGCGCCACAGCCAGATTGATCGTAGTCTGTGTACAACACCATGCCGGGGTCCTTATAATTTTTGTTCATCTCAGAAAATAGCTCCGACCATACATCTTCGGTATCTGCCAGTACGGTGGATGCAAACCGCGAGATTTCATCACTGCTACTGTTGACTGTACGGGATTCAGTTTGTGGCGCTCCGCCATTACCTTGTTGGATGGATTGTAATGCCTGTTGCGGATCCTGCTTGAATAACAAGGCCAGCACGACGATAATAATACCACCAATTCCCCCACCAATACCAATTGTTCGCATACCACCGCCACCACGGCGATCCTCTACATTGTCGCTTAATCTTCTGTTTTGCCAGCGCATATTTAGATTTTTTTATATGTCGAAAGTACAGAAATTTTGATACCCTTTTACTTACAACAATTTCCCTGCCCGATTCAGCCATAGTCAGGCTTCATTTTTTTTAATACCTGTTTTTTACATAAATTGGATGGTGCGATACCCTCATTGTTACACCTCTACATGAATGAAGCTATGCAATTTACAGACTTCTGGATCGGGAAAACACAGACGGATAAGCTGCCCGAAGCACTGGACACCGCAGGACTGATTAAATACCTGTCTGTATATACCTCCGATGAGCAATGCTTCCAAATCCTCTTCCAATGGCATGAGACGACCTTAAAACGCAGTAGTGAATGGTGGTTCCCCAGGCAGGAACTCTTAAACGTCGTTCAGGAAAAGATCGGCAGAAAAGGACTGACCGATACCCTGCGTCTCTGCCTGGAACTATTGGATACCTCAGAGAAAAGAACAGTGACGGTAGCGGCTGACAGGGTCAATATCCAGATAGATATCATCCTGCACGGAGGCCCTGAACTGATCGTCAGTCGCCGGGACTCTCTTGGCATACTGGTTGTGGAATTCCTCTCCAATATCAGGAGCAACCGGCAAAAGGAATGCTGGACAGCCTTCATTGATCACTGCCTGAACGCCGGTGAAAGCAGTGCTCCCAACCGCAAATGGTGGAAACGTGCAAAAGAACTGGTAAGCCGTATCAATCCTGAGCATTTTGTGATGAAACTGAAGGACTGGATCTCTTTTTCTCAGGGACTCCTGATGAAACAACACGCAGGACGTACCTACAGTTTCATTGATTATCACATTGATTTTCTGAGTGCTATCAATCATAACCTGTTAAAGGCCATTATATGGTGCAGTGCGATACCAGACAATAAAGAATTGCTGGACATGCTGGAACCGTATGCCCTATGGGCCTATAAGAAAAAAGGTACCGGAGGGCCCCTGTCGGTTAAAACCGGTACGGCCTGTATCTATGCACTTACTTTTCTTCCCTTCCCGGATGCCCTGCTCAGGATCAGCAGGTTCCGCACATTGATCCGGCATTCAGGCATTGTGAAAAGCATTGATAAGATCCTACACGACCTGGCAGAACAGCATAGCATTCCACCCTATGAACTGGAAGAATATATCGTTCCTGATTTCGGGCTGAATGAAGAAGGTACCATCCGTGTACCGGTAGGACCAAATTTTATAGGTGTTTACACCATCAGTAACACCGGTAAGTCGAGTATCTCCTGGGAAAAGGATGGTAAACCGGCCAAAGGGCCTCAGTCCTCCTTTACTCCCGGACAGGAGTTCAAACGACTGGCCAAAGACATTGATCAGGCGCTTGTCGATAACAGCGCCCGGATGGAACGGGCATTTATGCGCATGACCCCATGGCCATACAGCCATTGGAAAACATATTACCTGGATCATCCGTTGGTGAAGACGCTCACCACACGACTGATCTGGAATTTTCAGACTGATGGTGTGCTGACCACAGGCTATTGCCTGGATGGCCAGATCATTGATTATAAAGGCAGACCGGTAACCGTTACCGGAGAGACAGCCGTGAGCCTCTGGCATCCGATGAATGAACCCGCTAAAACAGTGAAAGGCTGGCGCGATTTCCTGGTGCAACGTCAGATAGATCAGCCTTTTAAACAGGTGAACCGTGAAATATATACCCCCAATAATGAAGAACTGGCCGATGGCTTCTACTCTTCCCGTTTCGCCTCACAGGTGCTCGATAAACAGAAGTTTAAGAACGTGATCCTACAGAGGGGCTGGATCCTGAGACAAAAAGCAGCGCATAACTGGGCTTATATTCCCTATATGGTACTGACCGACTGGGATATCAGGGTTAACTTCTTTGCTGACAGGAGACAGGAAGAGACTGTGCTCACGGATATGGTCAATTTTTATAAGGAAGGTGAACCACTTGCACTGAGGGATGTTCCTGCTGTTGTTTTCTCGGAAACCATCAGGGATATCAGTTACTTTGTCAGCACAGCAGGCAGTACAGAACTACATAACCGTTCCTGAATACAGGGGCGCAGGCGCCTTATTTTACGTAACTTTACCCCATGCTGAACCCTGCCATTTCTTACACACGCATAACAAGAGTACAGGATACGATTGTTACCGCAACAGAAGACGCACTGGCAGCTGAAGAACCGCTCGAAATTCAACTGATCTATGGCTCGCTGGCCGACAGACAACAACAGAGCATCTCAGTGACCATGCGCACTCCCGGCCAGGACCCTGAACTGGCTACAGGGTTTCTCTATACCGAAGGGATCATCCGCTCAGAAAAGGACATCAAAGCCATCTGCTCTGACAGCGACGTCACCAATATCATACAGGTAAGCCTGCACGAACATGTGGTCCCCGTGCTGAAAACGGCACAGCGGAACTTCGTTTCCAACGCAGGATGTGGTATGTGTGGCAAAACAGATCTTTCGGCTATTTATACGCCTGTTGCGGCACCGGCACCAACCCAGCCTGTTGCTGCGTGGTCTGCTGACCTGATCCATCGTCTGCCAGATATACTCCGTGACCAGCAACAGTTGTTTGACGACACCGGTGGTATACATGCCGCTGCACTATTCGATCAGTCTTCAGCGTTATTGCTGATGCGTGAAGATATCGGGCGGCACAATGCCGTGGATAAGCTGATAGGCGCAGCCCTGCAGCAACAGCTTTTCCCTATGCAGTCGTATCTCCTGTTGCTCAGTGGCAGGGCAGGATTTGAACTGATCCAGAAAGCTGCTATGGCAGGTATTAAAGTGATTGCCGCCGTAGGTGCTCCTTCCGGAATGGCAGTAAAAATGGCCCATGAATGGGATATCACACTGATCGGATTTCTCCGTCAGCAACGGTTTAATATTTATTCGGGTGAACACAGAATAGCGATCGCATCACCCACCTATCAGAAATGAAAGTCTACCAATGAATCAGCATACTACCACAGACCCATCCCAGAACCCGGAACATTTCACCGGACATGTCCGACTGAGCAAGCCTAAAACAATCGCCGCCGGTATTCCTGCTGTGCTATCCAGCGCTAAACATATCCTCCACGAAATGGATGTGATCCGTGGTATGAAGGCCTTGCTGCAGGTGAACCAGAAGCATGGTTTTGACTGTCCGGGTTGTGCCTGGCCCGACCCCGACGACGACCGTTCTGCTATTGCAGAATACTGTGAAAACGGCGCCAAAGCGGTTGCTGAAGAAGCTACCAGTAAAAAGCTGGATGCCAGCTTCTTTGCAAAGAATAGTGTAGCTGACCTGGCCGCCCTCACAGACTATGAAATCGGCAAAAAAGGCCGTGTGGCGCAGCCGGTATACCTGGCTCCCGGTGCTACACATTACCAGCCTATTTCCTGGGACGACGCTTTTCAGAAGATAGCACAACAGCTGAATGCACTGGCCTCACCCGATGAAGCCATCTTTTATACTTCCGGCCGTACCAGCAATGAAGCGGCCTTCCTTTACCAGTTATTCGTCAGGGAATATGGTACCAACAATCTGCCCGATTGTTCCAATATGTGCCATGAATCCAGTGGTGTAGCACTGTCTGATACCCTGGGTATTGGTAAGGGCTCGGTGACCCTGGATGACCTGCATAAAGCAGAGGTCATTATTATTCTTGGACAAAATCCTGGTACCAACCACCCCCGTATGCTCACCGCCCTGCAAAAGGCGAAAGCGAATGGCGCTACTATTATCTCTGTGAACCCGCTTCCGGAAACAGGTCTGCTGAACTTCCTTAATCCGCAGACTGTCAAAGGGATTTTTCATATCAAGGCGCACCTTACAGACCTGTTCCTGCAGGTAAAGATCAACGGGGATATGGCGTTGTTACAGGCTATCGCCCTCCTGTTGCTGGAAGAGGAAGAACGTCATCCGGGCACAGTCTTCGACCATGGTTTCATTAACAGTAATACCAGCGGATATGCTGAGTATATAGAGCATGTCCGGCAGTTACAGCTGGAAACGCTGGCAGATGCCTGTGGTATTTCGCTGGAACAGATCGGCCAGGCTGCATCTATGCTGATGCATAAGAAGAAGATTGTAGCCTGCTGGGCCATGGGGCTTACGCAGCATAAAAATGCGGTGGATACGATCAAGGAAGTGGTGAACCTCTTGCTGCTGAAAGGCAGTATTGGAAAGGAAGGCGCAGGCACCTGTCCTGTACGTGGGCACAGTAATGTGCAGGGTGATCGTACCATGGGTATCTATGAAAAACCTTCTGAAGCATTGCTAAATAAGATCCAGTCGGTATACGGATTCAATCCGCCGCGCAAGCATGGTTATGATACCGTAGACGCTATCCGCGCCATGCGTGATAACAAAGCGGGTGTTTTCTTTGCCATGGGAGGAAATTTCCTTTCCGCTACACCTGATACGGTTGTAACGGCACAGGCGCTGCGCAATTGTGCATTAACCGTACAAGTGTCTACCAAATTGAACCGCAGTCACCTGATACATGGCCGGGAAGCCATTATCCTGCCTACTTTCGGCCGCAGTGATATGGATATGCAGCAGGGGCAAAAGCAGTTCGTTACCTGTGAGAACTCCATGGGTGTGATACAGATGTCCAAAGGGAATCTGCCGCCTGTTTCCCCTCACCTGTTAAGTGAACCTGTGATTGTTTGCAGGCTGGCCATTGCTACCCTTGGAAATCGATCCAAAGTGAACTGGCAGCATTACATGCAGCATTACGACTATATACGTGAGGATATCGAAAAGGTGATCCCAGGTTTCAATAACTATAACACCCGTGTGAGACATCCAGGCGGCTTTTACCTGCCGAATAATGCACGGGAAGGACGTTTCAATACTACTACAGGCAAGGCCAATTTTAATGTCGCCAGGGTAACCGTGCAACAGCTGGCAGCAGATGAGTACATGATGATGACCATCCGTAGCCATGACCAGTTCAATACGACTATCTACGGATTGGATGACCGTTATCGCGGTATCTACCAGGAAAGAAGAGTGATCCTGATGAATAGCCGGGACATACAAGCTGCCGGCCTCAAACCGAATGATGTGGTTGATCTTGTCAATAACTTTGAAGGTGTGGAAAGGATCGTTCATAAATTCCTGGTAGTGGAATACAGCATTCCGGAGAAGTGCACTGCCACTTATTTCCCCGAAGCCAATGCCCTGGTGCCGCTCAATAGTGTGGCCGACAAGAGCAATACACCCACATCCAAACTGGTCGTTATTAAGATCAGGAAATCACTTGAACTGTAAGAAGGCCGGCGCTCTTATGACGAAGATGTTGAAACGGAAGTCTACCGTAGTGGTGGCTTCCCAGAAGACTGATTTCATAGGCTCCGGCGCATTCGGGTAGTAGTTGGCCGACAGCCTCAGGGTATTGAATGACAGGTTTTCATTGCGTATCTTGAAGCCTAGTCCCAGCCCGGTATAAATAGGGTTTTTGAAGATATTATTACTCTGGTAGGTCAGTTGCGATGCCTGGATAGTAGAGAAGAAATTGAATTTAAAACCGAATATCTTCAAAGGACTGTAGTAAGTCGTTTCTGACCTGACGTTTAAACGCTGATAACCACTCAGCGGCACGTTTTTATATCCCCATACGCCCAGGTCCCTGTTGATGTTGAGCGGGCGATAGAAATAGTTGTTAGGATTGCAGATATAGTCCGCGTACAGGAACTGGCGCAGTTTCCCTCCCCCAAACCGGAAGGCCCGGCTATAGTATTCCACTTTGAGGTGGATCACCGCATCTTCCGACATGCCATTCTGATAAAAGGTACTGAGCCCCACTGTTCCTGAAAGGATGCCTTTACCTGGGGTTACCCAGAATTTTTCGGCCTCCAGTCCTACATAAGCCCGGGTACGCCTCTTCCAGGTCTCCCATCCGGCGGTTGCCGACGCGGTATATCCCAGGGGAATATCTTCCGTTCGCCCGAACCCGAAGAAATGACTTGTTTTGAAGAATTCCTGCCTGAAGGTGACGGCCTGCCACAGATAGAACCTGTGATTATTATAAACAGGGTCCAGTTTATAGATCTCCTGGAAGGGCCTTTGCGTGAACATGAGGTTAAAATGGCGGAACAGGAATGCCAGGTTAGGCTTTCGGCTGTCCGGATTACGGTTGTCCTGTTTCAGGAAGTTGAAACCACCCCATACATCCAGGATGTTATACCGATAGTCGCGATACAGGCTATCGGAGCGTTTGAACATGTTAATGGAATAATTGGAGCTGAAATTGAAACCTCCTATCCATTTAGCCTCGCTTTTATACAGTGGCCTGTCAACGGCAAGGTAGTAGGTCCCCTCATAAGTCCCAGAATCCAGTGTATTGATGTTACTCAAAGTGGTATATCCTCCGGAGAAATCTATGAAGGTACCCAGCAGGTTCGTTTTGGTATATCTGGCCTGCGATCCAAGGGGTGGATTGTCGTTTTCTCTCCAGGAGATCCCAACCATAACACCCTGACCAGCACCGAAGAGGTTGTCATTGGAAACGCTGGCCCTTATACCCGTGGTGCTTAAACTGGACAGGTCGAATCCATATTCGAATACGTCTTTGGTCACGACCAGGAGATCGACAGAATCCTCGGACGCCCCGGTATTAATAATATACAGACGGGCATCCTGTATGAAGGGCCGGCTACGGATGTAACGCTCGTTGTCGGACATCTCATAAGGATTGAGCGTGTCGTTCTGCCTGAAAAAAAGCATTTGTCGTATCACCCACTCCTCTGAATTGAAGTGCAGCCGGTTGGCAAGATGTACCAGCTTCATGGATGTCGAGAAGGTCGTATCCTTGATAGTGCTGGGACCAAACACGTTCACCCGGCGGTAGTAGATATCGCGGATCACTTTACCTGCGAATGGTTTGAAATACTGCTCACTTTTGATAATGCTGCTATCTGTACCTGAGGGTTCAGGCACATTCTGCCGGGTTACTTTTCTGATCAGGGAGTCGCGGTACTGTTTACTCCTGAGGGAATCCCGGTAAGCACGTACACGACCCATCCACGAGTTGGAATATTTCTTTGACACCGGAATGGTATCTCCATGCAGGATCACATCTCCGGGTACGACGGTATCGCCGGGAATGGTCGGGACGATCGGTACGCTGTGGACCCTTGGAATGAGCGGAAAGATGGTATCTTCCGGGATGGGCATTGCCGGAATAGAAGGCTTCACCGGCACCACCGTATCACGGCTAATAGGAAAGCGGGGCCGTTCCTTCCGGAAAGAATTGCCGTACGCCTCCAGCATTCCGAAGGCCAGGCAACAGCAGATCAGGACATAAATTGATATTTTGGGCGATTTTCTCACTTGGTCTTAGCAGTAATAAGCAAGCATCTTCTTTACTTAACGTAAAGATTATGTAACAGTTGTAATAAGTTAACTAAATTATTGCGCCACGATAACAGTTTCCCATCCGTCATAACGTGCATTCATTTCCTGGGCAAGTTCCCAGAGCAACATTACAGCTGCATCGATGCTTTCCTCGTCGGTCCGGTCGTTGCGGGAAAGCCTTAATCCATAGGGATGAGGATCTCTTTCATCAACTGGTCGTGCTTCTATGACGAATCCTAACCGCTGCACCTGCTGTCCGTACAGTTCCCGTTCGGTTTCTGCAGAAAAATATATCCAATGGTCTATGAGGCGGGCCCTTTCGGCAATGTCCCCATGTTGTTTCAGCGTACGCAACACTTTGCGGTTCTGGATACGCTGAAATTCCTGTACATCCGGAAACAGGAAGTCGAAGTACAACTCCCATGTTTTATCTTCCTTTACCCCGAAATCATAATGATAATCGGGGAACTGGATCATGGCATCTGCGATGTATTTGTCGTGCAGGAGGGTGCCAGAGGCATAAAAGTAAAAATCTCTTATTCCATTTGACATAGTACGGCCAACAAAATGTGCCTGCAACGTTGTTTCCAGCTGTTGCACCAGACAGTCCTCAATTTCTCCCAGCATGGTGAACTCATCCCCCTGCGGGAAACCGTCTGCACGGGGATTTTTCAGGTATACCGATATGAAGATGGCATACGGCTTTTTACTTAACGGGGCAAAACGCCGCAGGTCCAGGTCCAGGCCTATAATAGCCGGCTTATCTTCGATATGGCAGGTATAGATGTCCCAGTCTGGTTGGTAAGCGTCAGGCATAATGCATTGATTCGAAATGTAACAGTCAGATGTAAAGATAAGGAACCCTCCGCGCCATTCATCCATTAGTGGATCAATCTTTTTTTAAATCAGACTAATTTTACTGCAGTTACAGGCTTAAATATTAGAAAAGTACTTTGGATCATGCAGAAAATTGTCGCTTTATGTTTGGGAATGATGATCTCGTTCCTGTCAATTACTTATGCACAGCAACCGGCGCGTAAGCCTGCCGAGAATGGCTCCCTATACGGAAAACTCGTCGATGCAAAAACCAATTCTCCTATTGAATATGCTTCCGTTGCCCTGCTTCGCACAGCAGATTCCAGTGTGGCAACAGGTATGCTATCAAAACCAAACGGTGACTTCAATTTCCCTGAAGTGGCTTTCGGTAAGTATATCATCAAAGTGAATTTCATTGGATACGAAACCGTTTATAAAACAATTGCACTTACTGCAAAAAATAACAATATAGATGTTGGAAATATCAAATTGAGTCCCAATGTAAGATCACTGGCTGGTGTGGAAGTCGTAGGCGACAAACCCACCTTCCAGATGGCGATTGACAAACGGGTCTTCAATGTTGATAAAAGTCTTGCCAGCGTGGGAGGTACTGCAACCGATGTACTGAAGCAGGTGCCTTCCGTGAACGTGGATATTGACGGGAATGTTACTGTACGTAACGGCTCTCCTACCATCTTCGTGGATGGCCGTCCTACTACACTGACCCTCGATCAGATCCCTGCAGATGCGATTGCTTCTGTGGAAGTGGTGACCAACCCCTCTGCAAAGTATGACGCAGAAGGTGTGAGCGGGATCCTCAATATCGTGCTGAAAAAGAACCGTAAAGCCGGTATCAACGGCCAGATCAGCGGTGGTCTTTCTTCTCTCGGTGGAGGCAATGCCGGTGCGGACCTGAATATTCGCAGGGAAAAATTCAATCTCTCCCTTAGCTATAACCTGAGAAGCCGCCAGGGTAACGCCCGGTCACATCTCTTCCGTAAAAATATCAGCACCGATACCACTACCTATCTCGACCAGTATAATGATGGTGACAATGGTCGCCGTTTCCAGTTTGGCCGGATCGGTTTTGACTGGTTCATGGATAACCGTAACACTTTCACCATCGCCCAGGGGATTATGGCGGGCGATTTTAAAGACAACAGCGGACTGAGACTGTACGACCTGCAGGAAGATCAGCAGCAGGTACGCTATGGTACCGGTATTGATAATAACAACCATAACTTCCGTAACTACAGCACACAGGTAGGTTATAAGCACACCTTTGCCAAGCAGGGACATGAGCTGACTGCCGACTTGAACTATAACTACGCCACTTCGAAAGATAACTCCGATTATTCGTTACAGTATTATAGTATGGGGCACCAGCCGATCGATTCTCCGAATGTGCCGCAGGAGCGTTATGGTCGCGGGAATGGTAACACTACTTACATCACTGGTCAGATCGATTATGTAAATCCGCTGACAGAAACTTCCAAGATAGAGGCCGGTTTACGCAGTACTACCCGCAAGTTCAATAACCTGCTGAATACAAATGGGAAAGACTTCTCTACGGGCGATTTTGTGTTAGACTCTTCGCTGTCTAACAATTACCACTACTCGGAAACGATCAATGCAGCCTACCTGAGCTACTCCGGCACCGTTGGCAACTTCGGTTACCAGGGAGGTCTGCGTGCAGAACAGTCTTTCTATGATGGTGAAATGAAAAGCATCAACAAGAACAGTTATAAAATTGATTATCCTGTCAGCCTGTTTCCCAGCCTGTTCCTCTCCCAGAAGTTCAAGGGAGATCATGAACTGCAGCTGAACTATAGTCGCCGTGTACGCCGTCCCTGGTTCCGCGACCTGTTGCCTAACCTGGAATACACCGCCCAGAGCGCCAATCGCGGTAACCCTGCCCTACGCCCTGAGTTCACGAACTCTTTCGAGTTAAGTTATCTGAAAGACTTCAACAGGAAACATAACGTACTGGTATCCTTGTATTTCCGGAATACAGAAAAGGCGATTACCGATTTCTATACTGATACTACCCTGACCATTAATGGTGTGTCGCAGAAAGTGGTGCTGTCTTACCCGGTGAACGCAGACACCAGGAATGCCTATGGTGCGGAATTTACCGTTCGTAACCAGATCCTCAAAGGTTGGGATATTACGACCAACCTGAACCTGGCACAGACAAAGATAAATGCGAGCAACCTGCAGAATAACCTTAGCAATCAGGGCTTTATCTGGTTCGGTAAGATCAATAGTAATACAAAACTGCCCTGGAATTCTACCCTGCAGATCACTGGTAACTACGAATCCAAACAGATTCTGCCACAGGGAGAAAGAGCAGCACAGTATTCTGCTGATATCGCTGTACGCAAGGAATTCCTGAAGAAAAAGAACCTGGTGGTATCACTCGCCCTGAATGACATTTTTAATACCGACCGTAACCTGACTTATACCACTACGGCCTACTCTGAACAGGAAAGGTATCGTAAACGTGCTACCCGTGAGCTGAGAATAAACGTATCCTACCGTTTTGGTAAAATGGATACGCAGTTGTTCAAGCGGAAGAATAATAAGAAAGAAGATCAGCAGGAAACTAAAGAAGAATATTAATTTAGTTGTCCAAAACCTATTTCCTATGATCGATATAATCGGCAATACTGTCACGCTTCGCTTTCTTGCAGAACCATCGGATGTGAATTTCGGCGGTAAAGTACATGGGGGCGCTGTAATGAAATGGATCGACCAGGCGGGATACGCCTGTGCCGCTAACTGGAGTGGTCAGTATTGTGTCACGGTATATGTGGGCGGTATCCGCTTCTTCAAACCCATCTCTATCGGAGATATGGTAGAGATCAACGCCACTGTTATTTATACAGGCAATACGAGTATGCATATTGCCATCAATGTACAGGCAGGCAATCCAAGGAAGCAGGAAAGGATAAAAACCACCCATTGTGTGATGGTTTTTGCAGCGGTGGATGATCATGGGAAGACGGTGCCGGTCCCTAAATGGACGCCGGAAAGCGCTGCAGGGGTTGAACTGGAGAATTATGCCAAGAAATTAATGGCATTGAGGCAGAACATTGAAGATGAGATGAAACCGTATATGTAATACAGGTGTATAAAACGAATCGCTATCCGGGTTCCCGGCCTCCGGGAACCCGGGGTTGAAAACCCCGGGCTACAAACAAGACGGCACCTACGGAGCCGATCGCCGCGAATGATTGTGTTGGGACGTATTATATGGCGTCAAAACCCGAGGACAATAATTGCATTAACGTCAATGTGAGAATTGCATTTCGCTCAGATTTCTGTACAACCCGCCTTCCACCAATATCAATTCCTGGTGTGTGCCCTCTTCTACCAATCTTCCCTTATCCAACACGATGATCTTATCTGACTGACGTACAGTGCTTAACCTATGTGCGATAACAATAGAAGTGCGTCCTTCCATGAGCTTTTCCAGGGCGTCCTGTACCAGCCTTTCGGACTCTGAATCCAGGGCGGATGTTGCCTCATCGAGTATCAGGATACGCGGGTTTTTCAGTACAGCTCTGGCAATGGCGATCCTTTGCCGCTGACCACCGGATAGTTGTATCCCCCGTTCTCCTACAATCGTGTCCAATCCATCAGGGAATCGTTCTATAAACTCCCAGGCGTTGGCCTTCCGGGCGGCGGCTTCTACTTCGGCCGTTGTTGCGCCGGGTTTACCGTAAGCGATATTCTCCCGGATGGTACCACCAAAGAGGAATACGTCCTGTGGCACAATGGCCATCTGGCTGCGCAGGGCCGATAAGGGGAAGCTGGCCGCGTCTTTTCCGTTGAAGCGGATCATACCTTCCGACGGACTATATAATCGAAGTAAGAGGGAGACGATGGTGCTTTTCCCTGCCCCACTGGGACCTACCAGGGCTATTTGCTGATCAGGTGCGATGTCGAAGGAGATATCTGATAATACTTCCTGGTCGTCTCTGGTAGGATAACGGAAGGAAACGTTGTCGAAGGAGATCTGTCCGCTGAGATGATTTCCCGGGGCAATGGCAGTGATCTCTTCTACCGGTTCCGCCGGTTCATCCAGTATTTCCAGCAGGTGTTCTGTAGCCCCGATACTCTTTTGTATACTGGCGTATACTTCAGCCAGTCCAGCTACTGATCCTCCGATAAAGCTCGAGTATAAGACGAAGGACAATAACATACCAGGATCCATCTTACCGGCAGCGATCAGCAAGGCGCCTCTCCAGATCACGGCGATCATTGCCCCGAACACGCCCAGTATCATGCTGGCGGTAAAGGCGCCACGGAACCGGCCTGTTTTCATACCGGTGGTAGCTACCTCCCGGATCTTCGTGCTGTAACGCTTCATCTCAAAGAATTCATTGGCGAAGGCCTTGACATTCAGGATGCCTTGTAATGTTTCCTCAACGATCGTATTGGCCTCTGCCACCTGCTTTTGCGCCAGTTTGGAATAACGCCTTACAAAGCGTCCGAAGAAATAAGCGATGATCATAATAACTGGCAGTGTGGTCAGCATCAATAGTGTTAACTGTATGGAAGTATGCAGCAGGAGTACCAGTCCGCCGATAATGATGATGATCTGCCGGATGAACTCAGCGACCGTCGTAGTGAAAGTCTCCTGCAGCAACGAAATGTCCGAAGATATCCTGCTGCCCAGCTCACCTACCCGTCTGCTCAGAAAGAAGCGCATAGGCAGTTTGATGAGATGGTTGTAAATATGCTGACGTAAAGATGCCAGTGAACGTTCTGTTACATTGACAAACAGGATGATACGCAGGTAGCCGAAGACGCCCTGCGCTACCAGTATACCCGCCAGCAACAATCCTATCCGGTTTATTTCATGAGGATCGGTTAATACTTTATGTGTATTGGCGGCATCCACCAGTTCTCCCAACAACTTAGGAAAGGCCAGGTTAGCCAGGCTGGAGATAAAAAGAAAGAATAGTCCCAGGCTAAAGGCCGGCCAGTAAGGTTTTACATACTTATATAATCTGAACGTGCGTTTTAATGCCGCTACGTGGAGCGGTTTTTTCTGTTGTGTACTGTCTTCCATCGGCGGATAAGAATTACTAATAATATGGAGGCATGCTCAATACTGCTCACATCTCTCAGAGGTCGTAAGGTTATGACGGGCTGGGAAGGTAAATATTTTATTCCTACTTAAATAAATAAAGAAAGGAGGCGCCTGGCCTCCTTTTCCCTGTTGACGAATAAACAATCACGTTTAAGATTCTATTGCCTTTTAATGTGTTATCGACTTAATTAGCCAATCTGCGTCGATGCGAAAAGAGTTTCCATATCTTACGATCGGCAATATTTACCAGATGATAATCAGAATATTCCGTGATTGCTACTAATATAAAAGCTCCTGTGGGGAGTAGGTTGTTCTATTGATATAACATCCAATGATGCTTTGTTGTTGATCACCTGGCGCTAATTCCCGTCCGGTTAATCCTGCGATCATTGCTGATGCCTGTTCCTGCTGGAATCTCCCGTACCGGTGCCGTATCGGGAAGAGTCTTCCCCTGGATTAATGGCTCCTGGTGGAATTTCGGCTGCAGCTGTATCCGGTGTTACGGATGCTGTATCCTGACCACCAATTGGAGTTGAATCATTGTTATGGTCCCTGTTTCCTCCGCCGCATGACGCCAGGGACAATCCCCCTACGATGAAGAGCCCTGCGAGGAACAATTTACTTTTATGGTTCATTTTCATAAAAATATTTTTACCAGTTAACAAATACGGGTAATTAGATATATATCGTAGAAATTATTTCTACAGATAGTGGAGGCTAATAAACGGTCCATGCCACAATTATTATTTGATCGGCATGGAGTCTGGTCGCTGTGAAGACGTGTCCGTAGCATGGCTCATGGTATCTGCAGCATTGGTATTACCTGATTGAATAACATTCGCGGTGTCTGTTGTATTACCACTTTCCCTTGAGCTGCCGCAGGCAAACAGGAAGATGCTCAGGATAATGGCAAGACACGTCGTAATACCAATTTTGCACAGCGCCAGGCGCACAGTGATTGCATTATTTCCGAGGTCTTTCTTTTGCTTTCTCATGATAGACTATTTAGGTTAAACAATAAAAATTTAGAATTATGAATCCTGCTATTTGTATAAAGAATTATGCCAAGGCTTACATTTGTAGTTGAACATGCGTATGGAACAGTCTATCTTTCAAGTTATTGAAGAGCATCAGTTGCTGAAGGTGTTGGTGGCATTAGCCGTTGGCGGGGCACTGGGGCTCGAAAGGGAATACCGTCACAAAGCGGCTGGTATGCGCACACTGGCGCTGATCTGTATGGGCAGCACACTTTTTACAATGTTTTCCGTAGAACTGGGGTTTCCTTCCAGCCCCGACCGTGTGGCGTCTAACATACTTACAGGAGTAGGCTTCATTGGCGCGGGGGTCATTTTCAAAGGCGACTATACCATCGATGGGATCACGACTGCTGCCACCATCTGGATAGCGGCGGCCCTGGGTATCGGGATAGGCGTGAGCCATTATCTGCTGGTGGGATTCACGCTTGTCATTGTGTTTGCATTGTTGATCGGTCTGAAAGTGCTGGAAGGTAAGATCGGGGAAATCAGGCAAAAACGAATCTACACTGTCGGATACCATATGGATCTATATGGCCCTGATGAAATAGCCGCCATCTTTAAGCGTTTTAACTTACAATATAAGATGCTGCTGCATACAAGGAATGAAGCGTTCATCATTGAAGATAAATATGAAGTGGCCGGAAAGCAGGACGAAATAGCTGCTATCAATACATTCCTGATGTCAGACAAAAACATTCATCATTTTTCCGTACAGACAAACCCACTTTAGGAGGAATAATACTATGTCAGGAGGCCACGCCGATCTGCCCTTACATTATGGTCATGTACCACCCTGGCTCGCGAAGAGAATGAGCCTGTTGGGCGGTGCTATTATTGAAACGATCGCAGCCGATTATGGAAAGGGCGAAGTATTGCGCCGTCTCAGTGATCCCTGCTGGTTTCAGGCGCTGGGCTGTGTATTAGGCATGGACTGGCATTCTTCCGGTATCACGACCAGCGTAATGGGCGCGTTGAAGAAAGCATTGAATCCCAGGGCGCAGGAACTGGGTATTTATATCTGCGGAGGAAAGGGAAAGCATTCTAAAGAGACGCCTGCAGAATTGCTGGCTATTGCGGAGCGTACCGGCTTGCCCGGACAGGAACTTGTACGCTGCAGTAAGCTGGCCGCTAAGGTAGATAACACCGCTGTGCAGGATGGTTTCCAGTTATACTTGCACTCTTTCATTGTATCCAGTGAGGGCGAATGGGCCGTGGTGCAACAAGGTATGAATGATGCCAATGGGATGGCCCGCCGTTATCACTGGCATTCCGCCGTTTTTAAACAGTTTACCGAAACACCACACACTTTCATATACGGCCGTAATCAGGGACTGATCCTCAATCTGACAGACAAAGATGCTTCAGCTACCAAGTCAGGGATGCTTCAGCTGATCACAGAAAAGCCGGCTCACCTCCTGCCGGAGATCCGGAACCTGATCATGCCTTCCCATCACGATGTGCGGGCTAAGGATGTGGATCTTAAAAGGCTGGGGAGTGTGCTGGCTGTGGCACATGAGCGCCAGTTGCATGATTTTGAATCTCTTCTGTTACTGGAAGGTGTTGGTCCCCGTACGCTGCAATCCCTGACACTGGTCAGTGAAGTGATCCACGGCACGCCTTCCCGTTTCACGGACCCTGCCCGCTTTTCTTTTGCCCATGGCGGAAAAGACGGTCATCCTTTCCCTGTTCCGGTGAATGTGTACGACGAAACAATCAGCGTACTAAAGGATGCGGTGAACAAAGCGAAGATCGGGCAGTCTGATAAACAGGAAGCCATCCGCAAATTGTCTGTACTATCGCAACAGGTGGAGAAGGATTTTATTCCCAATGCCAGGCTGGAAGAACTGATCCAGGAGGAAAGGGACAAATCCTGGCAATATGGTGGCCGTACCGTAATGGGTAAAGCCCAGCCCCCTGACAAGAAGAAAGGCGGATCACAATTAAGTCTGTTCTAAAGAAATCCTCCCCCGTTTTAAAAAGAAATCCCGGCTTAATAGCCGGGACCTCTGATAATTTCTCTGTCCTATTTTCTACGCTGGCATTACCCAGTTCAGATATTTAGGGTTTCATCTCAGGCTGCAATTTGTAGCCACCCCTAGGCTAGGATAGAGAAATTGTTCTGATAAATATAGCGCGAAGTTCATGCCAGAATCGCCGTTTTTCCGGAGTAAATTTTGAATCCTGACAGGCACTTAAAAGTCCGGTATGCTTACATTAAATTATGATACACTGACTGTTACAGCAGCAACACAAATACAGAAAGACCTCAGGGACGACATCGTTATACAAGCCAGGAATTTTCCTGTGAATATCATAGCCGGCGCAGATATTTCCTTCAATAAATTCAGCACCACTGTTTATGCGGGTATCATCCTTATACGATTTCCTGAACTGATCCCGATCGGTTATTCGCTGATAAAAAAGGAAGTGCTTTTCCCCTATGTGCCCGGCTATCTGGCATTCCGGGAAGCATCAGCGTTGATGGGTGCCTGGGAGCAGCTACCTCTTAAACCTGACCTTTTAGTGGTGGATGGTCACGGTATCGCACATCCGCGCGGGATGGGTATAGCCGCTCACTTTGGTGTGCTGGCTAAAACACCTGCTGTTGGTTGCGCGAAGAAAGTGCTCTGTGGAAAGTATGAAGAACCTTCTTCTGAGAAAGGAAGTAGTACACCGCTTATCTTTAAGAATGAAGTTGTAGGTGCAGCCCTGCGGGCCAAAAATGCTGTTAAACCTGTATTTGTTTCTCCCGGTTACGGCATGGATGTACCTGGTACTGTGGAAATTATCACACAGTGTGTAGGACGTTACCGACTACCGGAACCTACAAGACTGGCCCATAATATTGTGAACAGATTCCGCCTGGGAGAAGTACCAGAGGGGTATACTGAGGTATAATGCAGGTAATCAGCGCTTACTTTCCTTTTTGCATGTAATTAAAAAGAAAGGGTAATTTTCAGTTACTGTCGTAATCTCAAATAGTCCGGCGGCGTCAAATTCTGTATGGATTGATGCTTCGTCGTAGAAAAACAGTTTTACGCCACCAAACATCTCATAACGATCTTTACTGATAAATGTGCCCTGACCATAAGTATGCGCTTCTTTTGAAATGACTACGAAAACCATGTAACCATTCTCTGTCAACTGATGATAGCAGTCACGGATCAGGTTCGCTCTTTCATCTTCGTCTAATAAGTGAATTAAAGCATAACAAAATATCCCCTCATACCGGCGGTCATCAAATGGCATATCCGTGACAGAGCCATGATATATAGCCATATCCCCGCCGTAATGTTTTTGCGCCATTTCAATAGCCGTTTTTGATATCTCAATCCCGGTCACATTCATGCCGCGGTCTCTGAAAATCTGCGCATTACGTCCGTAACCAATGCCAGGGATGAGGACGTTTTTCACTCCTTTTTCGACAAAGAAATCCCTCGTTAAGATGGCTGACTTTGAAGGTTCGAAACCCCACATTTCCTGCTTTTCGGCGAAAGCAGACTCCCAGAATGCTGGTTTACCGGTTTTATCTTTCATGATAACTGCATTAAAATGCAACGAAGTTACATTATTAGGAAATAGCATCTAGGATACTACCATTCAAAAAAGTGTTTAATACTACTCCTCAGAAGTGGTTGACAAAGAAGCGGCTGTAACTGGCTCATTATCAGATAGTAGAGAAACATCATGGAACTCGTACGGAGTCCTATCGATGGGAATGAACCCCTTATGCCATCCCGGGTGTATCACCTCATCCCCTCATTTCCGTCAAATATTTCCAATACCGTCTCGGCATATGTTGCAACTGCAACCTGGGATTCTTTCTACCCGGAATATTCACCTCCTTGAAATAGGTATGCCATAGCCGCTGGTACAATTCTTCTTCCGGCGCCCAGACGTTGCTCGTGCTATGATAATAGGGATCGTATTCTCCATTGAAGTGTAAGCGTATCGTCTCTACCTGCTGGAGGTTATAATAAATGCCAAACCGGCGGCGCTCATCATAGATCAGCCAATACTGATCCGCATAGCGGTCTTTAAAATGCCGGGCTATCAGTGGCAGCACATTATACTCCGGCGATACGAGTGAATAATAGATATTATCTCTTGTCAGCTGAAAGCGGACAAACGCCTCCATCCTGTGTTTTTCCTTCAGTACTTTGCGTGCCATCTGGGATACATGCAGGACGTATTTATTCCCAAAATCGCCTGTCACATCCTGTTTACTGGCGAAGACATGCCGGATGAATCCCACCATATTGTCCTCTTCTCCAGGCAGTTCTGAAAGGTAACAGCAAAACAGCTGCTGCAGATTTTCTGCTGATAGTTTCTTACTCAATCCAGCCCATACCCTGTCAGCATTCGCCACCACGGTAGGCGTGAATATTACATTCTCAAACAAGCCACGTACGTGGTCCTGTTCCTTTCTGATCATGACATCTGTCCTCTTCTGCCAGTACAGGTCAAATACGGCAGACAGGAAGCCATCAAAACTTCCATCATACAACCACGTAGTCATTGTAGTAACATTTAACCTACCGCCCGCGGACTACCTACCACAGCACAGGTGGCAGTCCGGCAGACGATAGTAATTGAGGATAATCATAGCAATATCGATATGGTATATCAAGTCAAAGTATATCGAGTCAAAATAAGCTTAGTTGAGTAGTATGTACCCTCAGCCACTTACTATGTGACTGTGTCAGCAATTGCTGGCGGATCTGTTCCGGGGTCAGTTCCCTCCTTTCCAGGGATGCAGACTTACAGGTAACGAAATATCTTGCTCTGCTGATCTGCACACCCATTTGCTTTAGCTGGTCCCATCCCAGTGCGCCATGTGTACGGGCGGCACAGATCTTTTTTGCTGACTCAAGCCCGATACCGGGTATTCTGGCTATCAGCATCTTATCGGCTTTATTGATATCAACGGGGAAACAGTCCAGGTGTCGTAGCGCCCAGGAAAGTTTGGGGTCAATATCAGTGTCAAGGTCCGGATGTTTTTCGTTCAGCAGTTCATGGGGTTCAAATCCATACAGTCGCACCAGGTAATCCGCCTGATACAGCCGGTTTTCCCGTAACAGCGGCACTTGGCTATGCATACCGGGTAGCCTTGTGTCATCACTGATGGGCACATATCCTGAATAGTACACCCGCTTCAGCTGGAATTGGCGATAAAACTGGGATGCCATATGCAGGATCTCCATATCTGTTTCGCCGGCAGCTCCTACGATCACCTGGGTGCTTTGTCCGGCGGGTATAAATGTGGGTACCTTCTTCAGCACCTTCCTTTCATCTGCCAGCCGTATGATCTCATTCTGCAGAAAGCGGATTGGCTTGATCATGGCAGGCCGGGTTTTCTCTGGTGCCAGTAGTTTCAAGCCGGCCTCCGTGGGGAGTTCAAGATTGACACTTAGCCGATCGGCATATAGGCCTGCCTCCTGCATGAGCTCATCACTGGCACCGGGAATTGCTTTCAGGTGGATATAACCGTTGAAGTTATTTTCTGTCCGCAGTTTCTTTGCCACTCTCACCAGCCGCTCCATGGTATAGTCAGGGTCTTTGAAGATCCCGGAGCTAAGGAACAATCCTTCGATATAATTCCGGCGGTAGAAATTAATGGTAAGGTCCACTACTTCCTGCACCGTGAAGGCTGCACGTTTGACATCGTTACTCCTCCGGGACACACAATAAGCACAATCGTAAATACAGACATTCGTCAGCAGTATCTTCAGCAGGGATACACAACGACCATCGGGTGTATATGAATGACAGATGCCCATTCCGGGCGCTGCATTACCTAAACCTTTGGTGTCATTCTTCCGGTCGCTGCCACTGGATGCACAGGAAACGTCATATTTCGCTGCATCCGCCAGTATCGCCAATTTCTCCTGTATCCGTTCCATAGCCATCAACTGAGGCTAAATTACTAATATTTTTAGTAAATACTAATTTAATTGGGTGTAATATTTATCTATATTGAAGCAGGCAGGACCTTTCAGGGGGAATTGTTGCAGGTGTTTTGCTGTTATTAACTGTATGTTTTTGAGTGACTTGCGTTCAGTGATGTAAACCTTTTCTGCCGCTTTGAGAAATCTATTATATGGCTTTCATCAAGGTAGCATATGACCAGGATATTCCTCCGTTCTTCTTCCGTTAAAAACGGAGGAATATCCTAATCATATGCAAGTCATATGCTGGTCAGATGGAGATCGGGGCTTTACCGCTTTGAAATCTTTCCGAACTATTGCATTGTGAACAAAGAAAGAGGCTGATAATGAGCGTCCTTACATTATACCTTTCTTTTCCCTAATGTCATCAGCACTACCCCGCCGATGACGATCATGCAGGCGACCAAAGCCTGGGAAGACAGGTTCTCATGGCCGATGGCCCAACCCAGAAAAAGGGCTACGACAGGGTTCACGTAGGCATAGGTCGACAACAAGCGGGGCGGCGCATTGCGGGTCAGCCAGCTGTACGAAGTAAATCCCACCAGAGAGCCGATCAGCACCAGGTAGGTATAGGCCAGCAACGTACGGGTGGAAATATGAGGCAGCGTATCCCAGGCGCCTGGTTCAGTAACAGCGCTTACGAGGAAACAGAATACGGCGCCGACAAGCATCTGGATGGCGGCAGATTGCATCGGTGAAGGCATCGCAAGCCTTTGTACCGACAATGATCCCAACGCCCAGCAGGCACATCCTCCTGCCAGTATCCCGATCGGCCAAAGTGGATAACTCCGCATGGTAGTGGCAGCAAAGGGATTGAACAAGAGGAACAATCCTGCCAGTCCGACGATGATCCCCGTCGCTGTCATTACCGTAGGTCTTTGTTTACTGAAGAAGGCCCAGTCAAACCCGATAAACCATACGGGGATGGCTGCCACGATCAGCGCCACCAGCCCCGAAGGCATATAATGTACCGCCAGCGCCGTACAGGAGTTGCCGATACCGATCAGCATCAGGCCCACAAAGGCGGCAGACAATACCTGTTTCCGGGAAGGCAGTTGTTTTTCACTCGTTCTGCTGATAAGGGCCATCAGGGTACCTGCCACCAGGAAACGGAATGCAGATAGCAAAAATGGAGGTACTATCTCCGTGGCGATCTTCATCCCGAGATAAGTAGATCCCCATATGATATAGACAGCAAATAGAAAGCTCCAGAGCTTCGTGGTATCCGGTTTAGAAGACACAGTTTCAGTTGTCACAGGTTGTTTAGATAAAGATTAGATAAATAACTGCAATGCATTGGATACTAATCCTTTCACTCCTTTACATACACCTCGATCGTCGCATTGGTAGGACGGCGGGGTGCCAGGAATTCATCCACCTTCCGGTAGTGCTTTTGCAGTTCATGTCTCAGTGCAAACGGGAAAAAGTTATTGTTACCCGGTGCATATTCATACAACACCACATCATAGTGATGGTTCTGTATCTTCCGGGCAAAAGCGTACAGCTGTTTATTGAACATGCCGACCCCCAGATGGTACCACAAAGGATAGTCACTCCCGGTCTCCAGCTGATAAGGCAAGGCTTGCGCCAGAGGGGTTAATTCCGTCATATTCAGCAGTTTAAGTGCTTCCTTCTTTTCTTTTACAATAGGAAGCTGCTGCAAACGGGTCATGCCATGCACCGTGGAAGGTGGCATATAGATCTTATGAAAAGCCCAGAGGTCAGAGAAGATCCATTGGTCTGTAGGGACATCAGTCGTGTCCGTATTGATCATGAAATTATTGCGGGACACAACGTTCTCTCCTGTAGCACTGACCTGTGGATTGTAGATCGCATAAGAGGAGCTGTCGCCCTTCGCCGCATTACCCGCTACCACCCGTTCAGGTGGAATGATACGAGACACGATCCTGTCCAGGTATTTCCAGAAGGAACCTGACCACCAGAGCAGCAGCAGTAAGGTGGCGGCACCAAAGGACGGCCAGCGACCCAGGTCCAGTTTCAGTTGCTCCTGTAAACGGCTGGCAATGAAAGCAAAAGCGAAGCTGTGAAAGAAAATATTATTATCCGGAGGCGTATAACTGGTTACCTGGAAAATGGCTGCTTCTACCAATATACCCAGCGTCAGCAGGGTAAACAGCATAGCCGGCCTGTCATTCCAGAAACTGCGCCACTGGCGGAAGGCGGGTACCAGGCATAAAATCACCAGTAAGAAATATAATTTGATCCATTGCGAGAATCCCATAATCTCCGACAGGATATCGTAAAGAGATAATCTCGAATTGTGCGGCGCCTGACCATGATTAAACCAGTAACCGAAACCGTAAGGTAACAAGGGCACGATGATCACCGCCGCCACGATTCCATAAAAGGCCAGGTAAGCCACAAAATCCAGCCACTTCTTTCCCTGTAAGGTATTGTATGCCAGCAGGGCAAGTGAAAGTAGTAAGGCCAGTCCGCCGCCATCCTGTTTGGTAAAAAAAGACAGGAAGGTGAAAAAGGCAGACAGGAAGAGGAATAAAAAACGCAGCTTTCCCTGTGGGCCCATCAGGTAGCGGAACAGGAAGGCCAGCCCGATCAGCTCATACACGATCACCGTCTGGTTATACCAGGGCCAGAAATTGAAGAACGAGTACGACAATACGAACAGTAACACCGAAAGCACCCGGATGGCCAGCTGTACGTTCAGGCTTCTCAGGATGGAACGGAAAGACAGCCCCGCCAGTATGTTCATGAAAACCTGGGCTTTCACAAGCGATATCAGCTGCGGACCGAATAACTTAAAGAACAATGCGGGCATGAGCCAGAAGCCATAGCCCAGTGGCAGACCGAAATCTTTGTAAGGCACCTGTCCCTGGGAAATTCTGTAGGCGCCTTCCCAGGAAAGAAAAATGTTTACCCTGTAGGGGAACGTTACAAACAAAGGGACCAGCGCAAAACCAATGATGATCAGCAATTCTGCGATAAACGCACCTTTACGGCTGAACGGAGCATGAGTTGACGGCATAAACGGGGATAATAAATTGATGAAAACGAGTATAAATGTAACATGAACGGGCTCAAAAATAGTAGAATTTACGCGAAAATAGCATTTTATGGTGTCGTTGTTCGGCAATCAGTTGTATCTTGGCGGCAATATTAAGTTCAATCCCCGTGCAATATTTAAAACTGTTAAGACCCTCCCATTGGGCAAAGAACCTTTTTTTATACATTCCCCTTTTCTTCGCGGGAGAGATATTCAACCTGCAAAAGGTGATGGAATTATTGATCGGATTTTTTGCATTCAGCCTCATTGCCAGTAGCATCTACATCATTAATGATTATAGAGATGTAGAGGCAGACAGGATACATCCGGTAAAGTGTAAACGCCCCATCGCTTCAGGTGCTGTGGCAAAACCCGCTGCACTGGTTTTCTTTGTGTTATGCCTGGTGATAGGTGGCTTACTGGCCTGGTATGTCAGACCGAAATTTGCATTTGTTGTAGGCATTTACTTCATTATCAATTTATTGTATTCCTTTGGATTAAAGAATATTTCGATCCTGGATATCCTGATCCTCTCAGCAGGGTTTGTATTAAGGATAAAAGCAGGTGGTGTAGCTGCTAATATAGCCGTATCAGAATGGCTGATGATCATGGTGTTCCTGCTGGCATTGTTTATGGCTATCGCCAAACGCCGCGATGATGTGCTGATCAAAACCCAGTCCGGACAGGATATGCGGAAGGCTGTTAAAGGGTATAACATGGACTTCATGAATGTAATGCTGGCCCTCGTATCTGCCGTGATCATTGTGGCATATCTGATGTATACCATGGCACCGGAAACGATGTCACGCTTTGGTACTTACCGCCTTTATTATACATGTCTTTTTGTAATTGGTGGATTATTACGATATTTGCAAATAACTTATGTGGAGAATAATACAGGTTCTCCTACCAAAATCCTATACAAAGACCGTTTCATTCAATTAACCATACTCCTGTGGGTGCTGAGTTTTTATGTGATTATTTATTTACCCACTAACAAAAGTTTTTTTGAGTAATGGAAAAACGGTTGGCAAACTGGGGGAACTACCCCGCTATCTCCTGCGACGAATCAACATTTTCGCAGGAAGAACAAGTGCAGGATTTTATATCCACACATTCATCTGTGATTGCCCGTGGAAACGGGCGCTGTTACGGCGATGCTTCGCTGGCGCAACACAGTGTTTCTACCCTTAAATACGACAAGGTACTCGCTTTTGATACCACTAAGGGCATCTTCGAATGTCAGTCCGGTATTACACTCGATCAGATCCTCGATATTATTGTTCCCCAGGGATGGTTTCTGCCGGTGACGCCCGGTACGAAATTTATTACCGTCGGCGGTGCAGTTGCCTCTGACGTACATGGGAAGAACCATCACGTAGATGGCTCATTTTCAGGTCATATCATCGATATGGACATCATCACGGGTAATAAAGAAACCATTACCTGTTCTGCAAACAATCACTCCGACCTTTTCTGGGCTACCTGTGGTGGTATGGGCCTCACCGGTATTATCACCCGGGTGAAATTCGGTCTGAAGAAGATCAGTACCGCATACATCCGTCAGAAGCAGATCAAGGCCCGCAACCTGGAAGACCTGATCCGCCTCTTTGAAGAATATAAGGATTATACCTACTCCATGGCCTGGATCGATTGTCTGAAGAAAGGTGATGCCTTCGGCCGCGGTATCCTCATTGTTGGCGAACATGCCACCCCGGAAGAACTGAATGAACAGCAACGCAAAGCCCCCCTGCAACTTGCCCCGAAACGTAAACTGTCGGTGCCTTTCAATCTTCCTTCCTTCGTACTCAATACCCTGACTGTCAAGGCATTTAACTGGTTATATTACTTAAAGAATACCAAACGGGAGATCAACGGTGTCATTCCTTACGAACCATTCTTCTACCCCCTCGATGCCATCCTGCATTGGAACCGGGGTTATGGTAAGGCCGGATTTGTACAGTACCAGTTTGTACTGCCCCTGGAAAAGAAAGAAGGACTGGTAGCTATTCTGCAGAAGATCAGTGACGCCGGACTGGGATCTTTCCTGGCGGTACTGAAGGTGTTTGGTAAACAGGACAGCCTCATCTCATTTCCGATGGAAGGATATACGCTAGCGCTTGACTTCCCTGTTCGTAAAGGGCTGTTTGAGTTCCTTGACAAGCTGGACGCGATCGTGCTGCAATATGGAGGCCGTCTGTACCTGTCGAAAGATGCCCGTATGAAACAGGAGGTGTTCTGGCAGAGTTACCCTAATGCGCAAAAATTTGCCGATATCATCAAAACATACAATGGTGCTAAGCTGTTCCGTTCTGTACAGTCAGACCGGTTGCTGCTGACAGAATAATCTTCTACCTAAAATACCGACAATCAATTATATGCCTACTGTTCTTATTCTGGGAGCCGGGTCAGACATGGCTGTTGCCATTGCCCGCGAGTTTGCCAGGAACAAATACGATATTCAACTGGCTGCCCGTAACGTAGCTTCCCTCTCCGCTCTGGAGCAGGACCTTCGCATCCGTTACCAGGTAAGTGCCAGCTCCCATGCCTTTGACGCAACTGATTTTACCAGTCACGCTGCTTTTTACAGGTCCCTTTCGCAAGCGCCGGATATCACCATTACTGTATTCGGTTACCTGGGTTCACAGGAAAAAGGGCAATCCGACTGGACTGAAGCTGCCCGCATCCTGCACACCAACTATACCGGTGCGGTATCCATCCTGAATATTGTGGCAGACGAATATGCGGCCCGTGGCAATGGTACCATTGTTGGCATCAGCTCTGTAGCTGGCGAACGTGGCCGTCAGAGTAACTACCTTTACGGTAGCGCCAAGGCCGGGTTTACGGCTTACCTGAGTGGTCTCCGCAACCGCCTTTTCCTTAAAGGCGCACATGTGCTGAGCGTTCAACCGGGATTTGTGTATACCCGTATGACCGAGAACCTGAAACTGCCCGCTCCCCTGACAGCCCAGCCACAGGATGTTGCAAGGGATGTTTACAGGGCGGTGATCGCAAAGAAAAACGTTATTTATACGAAATGGTTCTGGCGTTATATTATGCTCATTATCAAATCAATACCTGAGGGTATCTTCAAAAAACTCAAATTATGAAGCCAGCCATTGCTTTCTTCGATTTTGACGGTACGATTACCACGAAGGATACCTTGTTCGAGGTCATCCGTTTCCATAAAGGGAATGGAGCATTGTACACAGGTCTGGCATTGTTGTCGCCAGCTTTGGTTATGATGAAGCTGGGATTGATCTCTAAACAGAAGGGGAAAGACCTGGTGTTACAGTACTTTTTCCGTAACACACCTATCGACGAGTTCCGTGATAAATGTGCCGCTTTCTGCCGTAACCGGCTGCCTGGTCTGATCAGGGAAAACGCCCTGAAAGAGATAAATCAGCACCTGACCAAAGGACATCGTGTGGTGGTGGTGACAGCTTCCGCGCAGGAATGGGTAAAGCCCTGGTGTGATGGTGTGGGTATTGAATGTATCGGCACCCAGCTGGAGATCCGGAATGCCAGGGTTACCGGCCGTATATATGGTGTGAACTGCAATGGTGAGGAAAAGGTTCGTCGCATCCGGCAGCAGTACGACCTGCCCATCTTCGGAGATATTTATGCCTACGGCGATACCAATGGAGATCGACCGATGTTACAATTAGCCACCTTTGGCTTCTTCAGGAAGTTCTGAAAACACTCAGGCCATCAATCACAGTCGGTCTGACGGTAGTTGATGGCCTGAAATGCATCTATCTATTTCTACTTACTACTTTCGCTTTTAAGCTGCTGCTTTCATTTTCACTACTTTCACCTTAGCGGTTTTCAGTTTAATGATTCCGATAGCATTGAAGAATTTCATCACCGGATAAGTTGGATCCAGTTCAAACCATTTCTTAGCGAAGTTTGGACTGTCTTTATACTTGTGGTGGTTGTTCTGGAACAGTTCGCCCAGCAACAGGATACCCCATGGAGAGGTATTTTTTGATTTATCACCGTTGTCGAAGCTCTTGTAACCGTATTTATGACCACACCAGTTCACAACAGCACCCTGTACAGGCCCGATCAGGAAATGGATAGGTAATAACAGGAACCAATACCAGGCTGGAGCGAACGCCACATAGAAACCTATGTAAATACCTGCCCATGCCAGGCGTGTAATAGTATGATCACCGAAGCGGTCCATCGCATTCCAAACCGGCAGCGGAGGATTGGTCGTAAATTTCTCGTCCAGTACTTTTTCACCGGTGTAGATGTCATTGTACAGTTTACGAGTCTGCCACATCATGCTCCATACATCTTTGAAGAAGTGAGGAGAATGCGGGTCATGCTCAGTATCGCTGTATTCGTGGTGCATACGGTGCATAGCGCCATAAGCACGCGGTACTAAATAAGATGTTCCCTGGAAGAACCATGTACAGAAGTAAAATATCCGTTCCCAACCTTTACTGGTAGTATACATCTGGTGGGATGCATATCTGTGCAGGAAGAAAGTGTGAAAGAACAAGGATAAGAACCAGTGTGAAAAAAAGAATATTAAAATCGCAGTCATTTTCTCTCTTTAAACGTAATCAATTTAAGTTGTCAAAGGTAGCTTAAAATGAGCGGTAAGCTTCATAAATAATTACGTATCAATTATAGAGGCAGCTTATATAAGTAGTAAAGTAGGCCACAGGGGCGTGTTTAGGGAAATGTTAAAATTTATTTAACAACCGGCCTCAAACACAATAATGACGCTGAAAATTAGTTTAACACAGGTTTTTAGTCCTTCGCATACCTGATGATCAATGATCGTCCCGGCAGCTACTTTAATGTTGTATTTTTCTCCTGTACTTCAGGCCCTATTCCGGTCACCAAACATTGTTACAGGCTTACACCTGTCAGCTGTTCACTTAGCTCCCACAATCTTTCAGCCGCTACCGGATCTATCGCATAAGGGAATACGCCAAACGCTTTGGACGCCACACGTTTGCTGAGATCATTACTGCCCTCGGTTTTATCTTCAGTGGCTATCGGAGATATATCGCTATTCTCACAGTACACACCTCCTATCCCATTCAGTTGCGGACTTACCGCACACCATACACTGGTCGCCGCTCCCTGTTCAATTGTCTTCAGCTGCCTTGCCGGATCAAGTATCGGTTTGCCATCCTCATCAAACACCCCTGCTTTTTGCAGTTCCTCTGCTGACATATGTCGCTTGAGATCAGTATCAACGATACTACCGGGATGTACGGCGAAGGCACGGATACCTTCTTTCTGACCACGTCTGTCCAGTTCTACAGCAAAGAGCACATTGGCTGTCTTTGATTGTCCGTAGGCCTTCCAGCGATCATATTCCCGGTGCTTAAAGTGCAGATCATCAAATATAACCTGGGAAAAACGATGCCCCCAGGAGGACAGCGCCACTACCCTTGCACCATTGGCGCGGCGTAATGCCGGCCAGAGCTTGACCACCAGCTGAAAATGTCCAAGGTGATTGGTGGCAAACTGTGATTCATATCCGCGCTTGTCGAGGGTAAATGGATTAGCCATGATCCCCGCATTGTTCACTATGATATGTAAAGGTTGCCCGCTGGCCAGGAAGCTGTCGGCAAAGGCATCAATGGAAGCCGGATCTGCGAGGTCGAGCGCCGCTATCTGCACCCGCTCAATTCCTTTCAGCGCCCTGGTAGCTTTCGCTATATCCCGTGCAGGAACGATCACGGTGGCCCCTGCTTTACTGAGTACCCTTGTTGTTTCCAGACCGATGCCTGCATAACCACCGGTAACGATGGCCACTTTGCCCGACAGGTCAATACCTTTTAATACATCGGTGGCTGTAGATGCGCCATCAAATCCTGAATCGATTGGTGCCTGTTGTGTCACTATTTTATTCATTTCCATAGATATTAATTTTTCTGATTCAAAGGTAGAATCATCACCTATGGGAACTTTGTGTGCAGCAAACCATTATTTGTAAAAATCAAACCTGACGATAAAGGGAGGGTGCAACCTTTACCCGCTTTTTGAAGAAGTTATTGAAGTGTGCCTGGTCCTCGAATCCCAGGGCAAAGCTGATCTCTGCTATGTTCAGATTAGTATGTTTCAGCATGGCCTTCGCCTCTCCTACCAGTCTGTCGAAAATATGATCTGTAGTCGTTTTGCCGGTCTCGGTCTTCACCGCCCGGTTGAGGTAGTTCACATGAATGGAGAGCCTGTCTGCGAAGTCTTTAGGGCTGCGAAGCAGGATACGGCTGGAGAATAATTCAACCGGGAACTGCCTTTCCAGCAGATCCAGAAAAGCGGTCGTTACCCGTGCGGTGGCATTGGACTCTTTCTGAGGATTGGCCGCAGGCACCAGCTTCATAGCATAATAGATCAATTCACTGACATAACTGCTGATCAGCTCATATCTGTAAGCATAGGTGCTATTGAACTCCCTGAGGATCTTTTCAAACAAATCAGTCACCTCTTTTAAAGTGGTGCCTTCAAGCGCGAAGACTGGCCGTGCATCCGGCATAAAGAGCGGAATCTCTTCCAGTTTCAGCCGCAGGCCTTCCCGGAAGAATTCATCTTTGAATACACAGGAATATCCCGAGATGTCTTCTTTCAGTAGTTCAAATGTATAGGGCACCCTGGAATTCAGGAATAACAGTGTATTATCGCCTATCGTAATACTCTGATCTCCAAAATGTAAGATGCATTCGCCACTAAATAACATGATCTTATAGTAATCCCGGCGGGTGTAAGCAGCATTCGAAACGCCCGACCGTATGTGTTCCTGTAGGGTGTAGACATTAAAATAGGGACCGGGATAATGATCGGTAGTGGGATTACAGGAATGAGCGTCCCACGATTGAATTGTCCTGCTCATAATGCTGCTTTTTGCAAATATCAAACTTTTATTCTGACTTTCCGTAGTTCCAGCAGGTTGAGGGCATTACTAGTAAATCCCTGTACATTGGGTTGTACCAGGTGAATGACCTGGTCGTAGAACAAGGGCACCACAGGGGCATCTGCTACTATCATCCTGTCCATTTCCTGGTAAAGCAGGTAACGGAGGGAGTCATTATTCTCCCGCAGGGCCTGTTCGTACAAGCGGTCGAAGGCGGGATTGGCATATCTTGTATAGTTAGGCGGAGCGCCATTTTTGCTGTAAAATACTGCCAGGTAGTTCTCCGCATCTGCATAATCGCCTATCCAGCTGGCCCGGAAAAAGAGCGCCTGCGACTTGGCGGTTTGCTCCAGCAATAAAGCCTTCTGCAGCACCTCTACCTGTATCGGGATACCTACCTGCTGCAACTGGTTGGCTACATAATTGGCATAGTCTTCATAAATAGGGATCGACAGCAGATGCATAACCGGCAATCCCTTCCCTTCCGGGTAACCGGCCTCCCGCAATAGTTGCCTTGCCTTCGCAGGATCATAGGGATATCCCTTTACCCTGATTGTATCAAAAGAAGGTAAGCCCCTGGGTACAAAACCCGCATTGGCCGGCGTCCCAATGCCATTCCGGAGGTAGGTGATCATCCTGGCTCTGTCAATGCTGTAATTAATGGCTAGTCGTATCTTCTGCAAACGGGAAGGTGAGACCTTTACCACGTCCTTAGTCGTATCTAACAGAAATCCGAAGTATTCGATATTCAAAAAAGGGCTCTTATCGAGCACCAGCTTTCCCTCCCATTCTTTCTTCAACATCCCTTTTTTTGTGAGCACTTCGTCTTTAAAGGAGGCATCGATATCATTCATAAAATCCAGCTGCCCCTGGCGAAACAGCAGGAACTCCGTCGCCTTATTGTCCTGGAATGTGACCTTCACCGCATCAAGATATGGCAGTGAATGGCCCGTGCTGTCCTTTTCAAAATAACGGGGATTACGGTGGAGGACCAACGCCTGTCCTTCTTCCCAGAGTGAGAACATGAAAGGACCAGTGCCACAAGGGTATTTCCGAAAGTCCTTCCCGTACTTCTCCACCACTTCATGTGGTACGATAGAGCAGTATTGCATACTCAGAATACCCAGTACAGGGTGAAAAGGCTGTAACAGGGTAAGTCGGAAGGTGGAGTCGTTCAACGCGCGAAAGCCTGTATCCGGGTCAACTTTCCCGTTAAAGATCCAGGCGCCCGGAGATGCTGTATTGGGATCTATGATACGTTTCAGGCTATACGCCACATCAGCGGCTGTCATCCGGCGTCCTTTACCATCAGAAAATGCAGCATTGTCATGAAAGTAAACGTCTGTACGCAGGTGAAAGGTGTAGGTCTTATAATCAGGGGCCACTTCCCAGCGGGTAGCCAGGGATGGCCGGATATTGAGCTGATCATCAGGCTCTACGAGTGTGCTGTATAACTGTTTTACTGCCCAGATAACTGACTGGTTTTTGGCAAATGCAGGATCGAGGGAGGCAATACCTTCCTGTACATTATAGCGGAATACCTGTCTGCCAGAAGTGGGCGGATGCCCGCAGGCGGCAAGCAGTAAAATGAACGGTATGAAAAGGAATCTCATGTACATGTAGTAATCTTACAGCCATCGACCGCTTCCTGCTTACCGTTCATGTATATCTACAAAAACCGTAAAGCATTGGTCATTCAGCGCGTAGGCATTATTAGTGAAAATTAATACCTTTCCGGGATAAAATAAGATTTTCTATGCGAGGCATACTGATGCTTTTCCTGGTTTTGCTTACGGCGCTTACTGCCGGTGCCCAACATCAACAGACATTTACACGCGCTGATAGCTTACGTGGAACCATCGGCAGGGAACGTGCATGGTGGGATGTGAAATCCTACGATCTGCATGTTAAACCGAATATCAGTGACAGCTCCCTGGAAGGCCACAACGTGATTACCTACAAGGTCCTGAAAGTAGACAGTATCATGCAGATCGACCTGCAGGAACCGCTGGAGATAGACAGTATCACACAGGATAAACAATCCCTCATCTACAAAAGGGAAGGCAATGCCATTTTCGTTACCATGGTTGCCAAAAAGCAGGTGAAAGGTAAAGACAAGAAGATCACCATCTTCTACCACGGAAAGCCAAGAGTGGCGGTGAACCCACCATGGGACGGTGGACTGATCTGGCGGAAAGATAACCAGGGCAGACCCTGGGTGGCTACTGCCTGTCAGGGCCTGGGCGCCAGCGTATGGTGGCCTAATAAAGATCATCAGAGTGATGAACCTAACAACATGACTATCAGCATCACTACGCCTCCCGACCTGGTAGATGTCTCCAATGGTCGCCTGAAAAAGAAAGCAATGGACCACGACGGGAATATCGTTTGGACATGGTATGTCAGCAATCCGATCAACAACTACGACGTAGTGATGAATATCGGCCACTATGCCGAGTTTAAAGACGTTTACTCCGGCGAAGGTGGTAAACTGGACCTGGACTACTGGGTACTTGATTACAATGTGGATACGGCTAAAACGCAATTTGAAGTAGTAAAGCCTATGATGAAGTGTTTTGAAGCCTGGTTCGGTAAATATCCTTTCTATAAAGACAGCTATAAACTGGTGGAATCTCCTCACCTGGGCATGGAGCATCAGAGCGCGGTGGCCTATGGTAACAAGTTCAAAATGGGCTATAAAGGGATTGACCTTTCCGGCAGTGGCTGGGGATTAAAATGGGATTTCATCATTGTACATGAAAGCGGTCATGAGTGGTTCGGTAACAACATCACTACCAAAGATATCGCTGATATGTGGGTGCATGAGAGCTTTACCAACTATTCCGAAACCCTGTTCACTGAATGCGAATATGGTCCGGAGGCTGCTTTCCAATATATCACCGGCATCAGGAAGAACATCAAAAACGATGCGCCTATCATCGGGGCGTATGGTGTAAACAACGAAGGCAGTGGCGACATGTACTACAAAGGCGCTAACATGATCCATACCATCCGCCAGATCGTGAACAACGATTATGTATTCAAGGAGATCCTTCGTGGATTGAACAAGACCTTCTGGCATCAGACGGTGACTACCCGTCAGGTAGAGGAATACTTCAACGAGAAGACAAAGATGAACTTCAACAAGGTATTCGAGCAATACCTGACCCATACATCTATTCCTACACTGGAATATCATATCGAAGGTTCACAGCTGAAGTTCCGTTGGGTAACAGACGTGGAGAACTTTAATATGCCTGTAAAGGTAACACTGACAGATGGAGGATACCGTTTCATCTATCCAGGAAGAAACTGGCAATCAACAGGTATCACCTTGTCAGATCCGAAGAACTTTAAGGTAGATCCAAACTTCTACGTGAACGTAAAGGAGATTTAAGCGTAGCCTGATATCATTGAAAACCCCGGACCAACAGCCCGGGGTTTTCATTTTATAATGGTGTATGTATATCCTTACTTCACCAGCTTGAAGGCATGGCTCCAGGTGCCTGTCCTGAATCCATATGCATACCAGAGTATGCTCAGGGGCTCTATATTCCGGCTCATTTCGATCGTCCCCATATCCACGATATCTTTCCAGCCCATCTCATTCAACAGTGTCGTCACGGCCATTTTCGCTGCCCGTTTATTACCACAAATGAACATTGTAGGTGTTTCCTTTTCCGCTTCCTGCTGGGAGCGGAACATCGATTCGTGACCGATACAACTGAGTGCTTTTACCACATGCGCATCTGGAGGCAGCCATGCCTGCAGCTGTTCGCCTGCCGAGTTGGTGTGACCAATAGAGAAGGTGAGCCGTCCCTGCTGATCAGGACCTTTGCCATCCAGGGGATTGGTGACATCCACCACTACTTTGTTCTTAAAGTTCCATAGTCCGGCAGACTCAATGGCTTTCTGTGTTCCTGCCCAGCTGGTACAGATGACCAGCAACTCTCCCTGGGCGGCTGCATCCCGGAACGGGGCAGCTGTAACACCGGGGCCTCCTTTTTTCTTGATCCATTGCTGAAGGGATTCTTTCGCAGGATTGCGGGTACCGAGTATCACCTCATGACCAGCCCTGATCAATCCTTCCGTTAACGTGAGTCCGACAGGGCCGCTACCCAGGATGCCAATTTTCATGCTGCAGGAATTTGTGTGAACAGATGGGGTAACTAATATAAAGAAAAAAGCTGAATGAGATGCCTAATTGCTTCAGACTGATGCAATTGATATGAGTAGTTGGAGATAATAAAATGTATAGGTAACAACACGATAATGGCGTACCACCAGCGCAGGCCCGCCATTATCGTGTTGTCAACGCCCTTAAACCAGGTAGCTCAGGAAACGTTGCATTCCCTGCCGCTTTGAAGGAGTAAGCGGGTAACTGATGTTCTGGGTGTAATAAGTTGTCAGATCATAAAGCGGATAAGCATTTTCCGCCACAACCGCAGGGATGTTATGTATCCCGATACTATTTGCGTTGCTGAATTCCTGGATAAACTCAACAGGCAGCGGCTTATTGCTGATCCAGGCCGCAAATACGAATGGCAGACTGGTAAACCGCATCCAATGTTCCGCCAGATCATAGATAAAAGGAGATACATGGCGTTGCGCCAGTGCACGGTCGCCGATCACAAGACCCGCATCCGTACCTTTGATCTTATCCTGGTAGTCGCCGGTAGTCTCTATCAGCTCTGCATCCAGTTTCCAGTGCTCCCGCACCAGTACTTTCAGGAGGGCCACAGAAGTACGGCTCTGGTAGTCAAGGTAAATACGTTTGATCTCATTGAGTGGAACATCACTGAAAAGGCAGACAGAAGCAACAGGACCTTCCGCACCAATACAATAATCAGAAATGATATGATATTCTTTCAGTTTCGGGATAATAGCCACAGGTACGAGGGCTACATCTACTTCTCCATCAATCAGCTGCTGGGCAATCTTAGCAGGGTAATCAACACTCAGTTCAAGCATTTTCATCACCGGGTGGTCCCTGAATCCGTATAATAATGGCCTGGTATTCAAATAACTTACTGCCGCTACTTTTACTTTCCGTTCCAATTTCAGTAATTTTGCCGGCTAAATTAGGTAAAAAGTGATAAACGCTCACTTAATCAAATAACATTATGCAATTACAAGCTTTAACCGCCATTTCTCCTTTGGATGGACGCTACAGGAGACAACTGGAAGAACTGGCTCCTTACTTTTCAGAATTTGCACTGATCCGTTACCGTGTGCAGGTAGAGATCGAATACTTCATCGCACTGTCAGAGCAGAAGCTGTTCACGCTCACTAAAGGCCAGGTACCGGCATTGCGTAAGATCTACCAGGATTTTACCATCGAGAATGCACAGCTGATCAAAGAAACGGAAAAGGTGACCAACCACGACGTGAAAGCTGTAGAGTATTTTGTTAAGAATGAGCTGAAAACGCTCGGACTGGACGACAAACTGGAATGGGTGCATTTCGGTCTTACCTCCCAGGACGTTAACAACACCGCCACACCGCTGTTCTGGAAAGACGCGGTAGAACATGTATACATGCCTGCCATCGCCAACCTGATACTGGTCCTGAAAAAGATGGGCAAGTCCTGGATGAAGATCCCGATGCTGGCCCGTACCCATGGTCAGCCGGCTTCACCTACCATCCTCGGAAAAGAGATCCTGGTATTCGTGGAAAGACTGGAAGGACAGGTAAAACTGCTGGGAGAGATCCCCTTCGCAGCCAAATTTGGTGGTGCAACCGGTAACTTCAATGCACACCATGTGGCATTCCCGAAGATCAACTGGGAGAAGTTTGGCGATAAATTCGTGAACAATACCCTCGGACTGCAACGTATGAAATATACCACTCAGATCGAGCACTACGACAATATCTCCGCGCAGTTTGATACCCTCAAACGTATCAACACGATCCTGATAGACTTCTGCCGCGACGTGTGGACATACATCTCCATGGATTATTTCAAGCAGAAGATCAAAGCCAACGAGGTAGGTTCTTCCGCTATGCCACATAAGGTGAACCCGATCGATTTCGAAAATGCAGAAGGTAACCTCGGACTGGCCAACGCCATCTTCGAACACTTGAGTGCCAAACTGCCTATCTCCCGCTTACAGCGTGACCTGACCGACTCCACCGTCCTCAGAAACGTAGGTGTACCATTTGGTCACACCATACTGGCATTGAAATCCGTTCAGAAAGGCTTAGAGAAACTGATCCTGAATGAAGCGAAGCTGCAGGAAGACCTGGAAAACAACTGGGCCGTTGTAGCAGAAGCTATTCAGACGGTACTCCGCAGAGAGAACTTCCCGAAACCATACGAGGCACTGAAAGACCTCACCCGTGGCGGCGAACAGATCAACCAGAAGACCATGCATAAGTTCATCGATGGTTTGAAGATCAGTGCTTCGCTGAAGAAAGAGCTGAAGGCAATTACACCACAGAATTATACAGGGGTGTGGAGCTAAGCGACACAGATTGATTAAGTAGTTTACAATAAAGACGGATTACAGATATTATCACACAACGTGCACATTATCTGTAATCCGTCTTCAATTTTACTGAACCTAATAATTTACAAACACAAAAATATCTGACCGCCAACCACCTCAACGCACTTCCAAGTAGCGGAAGGTTTCAGATGGAGACCAACGGGGCCTTAGCCCTTTGAGATGCTGATGCGATCAACCAGGGGGTTAATAGAATTCAAAAAGCTCAATACGCCTGATAAAGCTCAATAGCAAGGATCGAAAAGGGGTACAGCCCGTGGTCCCATCTGAAACCGCAGCAACTTCCCTCCAATCTCTCTAACCTTCGCTAAGATCAATCAAAAGAGCAACTCAGAACGCATCCTCAAAATGCACCAACTCATACTCCCCATCCGGTCGAAACGTAATCGAAATCACATCAAACCTGATCGCCGGCGGTAACCGCGGCAGCTTATCCATATATACATTCGCTGCCGCCTGAATATGCCTGCGCTTAGCAGCATCCACATGCTGCTCCGGCCAGCCAAAAAGATCCGTCGCCAGTGTCTTCACTTCAACAAATACAAGGCAATCCGGCTTCGCCGCAATAATATCTATCTCCCGACGCTTATGCCGCCAGTTCACCGCTAAGATCTTATACTGTTGATGAAGCAGGAATTCCTGTGCGATCAGTTCCCCTTTTTTGCCCAAAGCTATATGGGATGCCATTGTTTTGACTATTTTTGCTGTTCCTATCGGAAAAGACAACAGGTTAACAATTCTAGGAAAATACAAACATATTACGCATGAGCGAGAAGAAATTATTCAGATTGGAAGGTAAGGTTCAACATTATGCATGGGGTGGATATCATTACATTCCTGCCTTATTGGGTATTCCCGAAAATGGTAAACCAAGTGCAGAGTATTGGATGGGTGCACACCAGAGCGCCCCTGCTGTTATCGCTACCGGTACACAGCCTTCCACGCTGGACCAGCTGGTAAAAGCCGAACCTGAACATGTGCTGGGACCTAAGGTATGGAAACGCTTCGGCGAGTTACCTTACCTGCTCAAGATCCTGGATGTAAAAGACATGTTGTCTATCCAGGTACACCCAACCAAAGCAGAGGCAGAAAAAGGATTTGCCAGGGAAAATGAAGCCGGTATTCCGCTGAATGCTCCTCACCGTAATTATAAGGACGCCAACCATAAACCTGAGATCATGGTGGCCCTCAGTGAATTCTGGCTACTGCACGGATTCCTGCCGGAAGATAAACTGAGAAAGGTATTACAGAACGTAAAGGAGTTCGCGTCGCTCGCTCCCATCTTTGAAAAAGAAGGTTACTTCGGACTGTACAAAGCAGTCATGGAAATGCCGCAATCTGAGGTGAATACGATGTTACGTCCGCTGGCAGAAGTTGTGTCAGAAGCGTACAAGAACGGTCGCCTGGCGAAATCTGACCCTGCATTCTGGGCTGGAAGAGCTATCGTGAATGACCCTCAGGGATTGGAAAACCTGGACAGAGGCATCTTCTCTATATACTTCTTTAACATTATGGAAGTGCATCCAGGACAGGCAGTGTTCCAGGATGCCGGTATTCCACATGCTTACCTTGAAGGGCAGAATGTGGAGCTAATGGCCAATTCTGATAACGTATTACGCGGCGGACTGACACCTAAACATATTGATGTACCTGAACTGCTGAAACATACCCGTTTCGAACCAGTACATCCGAAGATCCTCAGCGGCGAAAGTGTAGCCGGCGGACTGGAAACCATTTACCACTCTCCTGCACCGGATTTCGTGGTAAGCCGTATCGCTATGCAGAATGGTCAGCGCTATGAACATACCAGTGAGGCAACAGAGATCATGCTGGTAATGGAAGGTGCTGCTGAGATCACTGAAGCAGGTGGAGAAACTATCTCCCTGCAGAAAGGTCAGGCCGTGGTTACCTATTACCATACTTCCTATAGCATCACAAGCAAAGCAGGTGTTGTGATCTTTAAAGCAAGTGTGCCTGTTGAATCTATTTAAAATCATATCTTTGGTTAAATAATCAACCCATTATGAAAAAGGATTCCATCCGGGAAATACTGATCGTTGCCATGCTGATCTTCCTGTCTGCATTGTGCCGCATTTTCACAAACCAGATCGGTCTGTGGAACTTTAATGCCATCGGCGCAGCAGCATTATTTGGCGGTATCGTACTGAAAGATAAACGCCTGGCGTATGTCGTTCCGTTATTGTCTTTATTTCTGTCAGACGTTTTCCTGCAATGCTTCACCAGCATACATGCACTGGACCGCGATTACCTGGGACAGCTGCTCTTTGTATATGGCGCATTCCTGCTGATCACCTGGATAGGTACCCTTATTAAGAAGGTGAACGTACTCACGTTACTGTTATCTTCTATCGGTACAGGTATACTGTTCTTCCTGATCTCCAACCTGGGTACTTTCATTACAACTGATCTGTATCCTAAAACAGGCGCTGGTCTGTTGGCTTGTTATGCAGCTGGTATTCCTTTTTATAAGTCAGGAGATATGTTCAGCAGCTTTGCGCTGAATGGCCTGATGGGGAATGTATTCTTTACAGCCGTATTGTTCGGTGCATGGACAGCTATTAAACAGGTAGTGATCACACCGAAAAGCCAGTTGGCTTAACAGGTAAGAAATAATATTAAAAAGGCCGGCTGGGAATGTTCTCAGCCGGCCTTTTTTTGTACCTGGTTTAATATCCATCAATAAAAAAGCGACCAGTTTCCTGGCCGCTTTAATTTCCCAAATTTGATATAAACTGCGCCTAGTCATCCAATTTGAGTACTGCAAGGAATGCTTCCTGCGGTACTTCCACATTACCAATCTGGCGCATACGCTTTTTACCTTCTTTCTGTTTTTCCAGCAGCTTACGTTTACGGGAGATGTCACCACCATAACATTTGGCGGTTACGTCCTTACGCATGGCGCTGATAGTTTCACGGGCCAGGATCTTGGCGCCGATAGCTGCCTGGATAGCGATCATGAATTGCTGACGTGGCAGCAGTTCTTTTAGCTTCTCACACAACTTACGACCGAAGTCCTGCGCACGGCTGCGGTGGATCAGGGCGCTCAGCGCATCCACCTTGTCGCCATTCAGGAGGATATCCATCTTCGCGATATCACTGTCACGGTAACCGATCGGTGCATAGTCGAAAGAGGCATAACCACGGGTCTGGCTCTTCAGTTTATCATAGAAATCGAACACGATCTCTGTCAAAGGCATTTCAAACATTAATTCCACCCTGGAAGGAGTCAGATAGTTCTGATTCAGCAGGATGCCCCTCTTACCAAGGCACAGGGTCATAATGTTACCGATATAATCGGGCTTGGTGATGATCTGTGCTTTGATGAATGGTTCCTCGATACGTTCCAGTTTGCTGGGATCCGGCATCTCGGAAGGGTTGTTCACGATAATAACTTCCTGCCGGGTGCTATGGGCAATGAAGCTAACGTTCGGTACGGTAGTGATCACTGTCTGGTTGAACTCTCTTTCAAGGCGTTCCTGGATGATCTCCATATGCAGCATACCAAGGAATCCGCATCGGAAACCGAAGCCAAGTGCCTGGGAAGTTTCCAGTTCGAAGGTCAGGGAAGCGTCGTTCAGCTGGAGTTTTTCCATACAGTCACGCAGCTCCTCGAAATCTTCTGTGTTTACAGGGAAGATCCCTGCGAATACCATCGGCTTTACCTCTTCGAAACCGTTGATCGCTTCCTGGCTTGGATTAGCGCTCAGGGTGATGGTATCACCTACTTTCACCTCTTTAGCATTTTTGATACCGGTGATGATATATCCTACGTCACCTGTCTTAACAGTTTGTGTAGGCTGCAGCCCCAGTTTAAGGATACCCACTTCATCAGCAAAGTATTCCTGGTCGGTATTGAAGAATTTAACTTTATCGCCTTTTTTAATGGATCCGTTGAATATCCTGTAGTAAGCAATGATACCACGGAAAGAGTTGAACACGCTGTCGAAGATCAGCGCCTGCAGCGGAGCTTCAGGATCGCCTTTCGGAGCAGGAATACGTGTTACGATGGACTCCAGGATCTCCTCGATACCGATGCCGGTTTTACCGGAAGCCAGCAGGATTTCCTCCTCTTTACAACCGATGAGCTCTATGATCTGGTCTTTTACTTCAGGGATCATCGCACCCTCCATATCAATCTTGTTGATCACGGGGATGATCTCCAGGTCATTTTCCAGGGCCAGGTAAAGGTTGGAAATGGTCTGCGCCTGAATACCCTGGGCAGCATCTACGAGTAACAGTGCACCTTCACAGGCAGCCAGTGCACGGGAAACCTCATAGGAGAAGTCCACGTGACCGGGAGTATCGATCAGGTTAAATACATACTGCTGTCCCTGATGAGTATAGTTCATCTGGATAGCGTGACTTTTGATAGTGATCCCTTTTTCTCTTTCGAGGTCCATGTCATCCAGTACCTGTGCCTGCATGTCCCTGTCGGAAATGGTTTTGGTATGTTCTAACAGCCTGTCAGCCAATGTACTTTTACCGTGGTCGATGTGTGCAATGATGCAAAAATTCCTGATATTCTTCATATATGCTTTTAAAACCAGGCGTTTAACGCCCCGCGTCAAGCCGCAAAGGTATTTAAATTTTGCTATTCCCGGATAGGAGAACCTGTCGTATTTGGTACTATTTTGTCTACATTTAATGTAAAAAAAATCCCATGGACCTGCTACAACAGTTCGAAGCGGCCGCAACAGCCAGTAAAACATTGTCCCAAAAGCCTGATAATGAAACACTTCTGCAATTGTATTCCCTCTATAAACAAGGTACCGAGGGAGACGTGAACACCGATCCTCCCACCAATCTTTTCGATTTCGTAGCCAAGGCGAAATATGAGGCCTGGCAGAAGTTGAAAGGTAAATCAAAAGAAGAGGCCCAACAAGAGTATGTAGCGTTGGTTACCAGGCTAAAAGGGGCCTGAAAACACAATAGGGCCTTTTCCGGCTTGTTTTCCTTCCCTGCGTCTAATACATGAGCTGTATTGTGTACCTTTGAATCGTTATGTTACACGCATCTAAGATTACAGAAAGAACACAGCATTTCCTTGACCTGGAAGAACAGTATGGCGCCCATAATTACCATCCGTTGCCGGTAGTATTGAACCGGGGTGAAGGTGTATTTCTCTGGGACGTAGACGGAAAGCGTTATTACGATTTCCTCTCAGGCTATTCTGCTGTTAACCAGGGCCATTGTCACCCCGCCATCATCCGTGCCCTGATAGAACAGGCACAGAAACTGACCCTGACTTCCCGCGCATTCCACAGCGACCTGCTCGGCGAATATGCGGCCTTCATTACGGATTACTTCGGCTACGATAAGGTACTTCCCATGAATACCGGCGTAGAAGCCGTGGAAACAGCCCTGAAGCTGTGCCGCCGCTGGGGATATATGGTAAAAGGTATTCCGGAGAACCAGGCAAAGATCATCGTTTGTGCCAATAACTTCCACGGACGTACCCTGAACGTGGTCTCCTTTAGTACAGATCCTTCTTCCCGGACTGATTTCGGCCCTTTCATGCCGGGTTATGAGATCATTCCCTATAATAACCTGCCTGCCCTTGAAAAGGCATTACAGGACAAGAACGTTGCTGGCTTCCTGGTAGAACCCATCCAGGGGGAAGCAGGTGTCATGGTACCCGACGAGGGCTACCTGTCCAAAGCCCGTCAGTATTGCGAAGACGCCAATGTGCTCTTTATCGCCGACGAGATCCAGACTGGCCTTGCCCGCACAGGTAAAATGCTCTGCTGCGATCATGAAAATGTGCGCCCCGACATCCTGATACTGGGTAAAGCCCTTTCCGGCGGAACATTACCCGTAGCAGCTGTCCTGGCTGACGATGAGATCATGCTCACCATTAAACCAGGTGAACATGGCAGTACCTACGGTGGTAATCCGCTGGCCTGCAAAGTAGCTATTACGGCACTGACCGTCCTGAAGGAAGAGAACATGGCGGAAAATGCTGCTGCCATGGGTGAACTCCTGCGAGAGGAACTTGCAGCCCTCCATTCTCCTTATATCAGCACCATCCGCGGTAAAGGACTGCTGAACGCGATCGTCATTCAGCACGAGCATCCGGAAGCAGCCTGGGACCTCTGTCTGGCACTCAAGGACAACGGACTGCTCGCCAAACCTACACATGGCGACAAGATCCGCTTCGCACCTCCCCTGCTGATCACAGCCGCCCAGGTCAGGGAAGCTGTGCACATCATTGGTAAAAGCCTCGAGACATTATAATTTGAAACATTATAAGTTATAGCAGAAATACTATAGCCGCGCATGCCCAAACAACAGAAAGCCATCCGCAGCAGCGGTTGGAAAACAGACTTCCTGATAGGATTTCCTGACGGATTATTACTCTTATTTTTTACGACTTTCCTGTTGCACGGTATGCCTGTCAGCGTACAGCAATTTTATACAGTGAATATCTGTATCTGGCTGGCAGGAAGCATACTGGTAATGATCAGCGCTTTCCAAGCCAACCGGGGAGATCCGCAACATGATGAAAGTACCTTATCTCCGGAAGAAAGACAGAAACTGGAACGCCTCAACATCAGTGAGCCCATTATAGAAAATATCGCCGCAGAAATGCAAAAGGATGCCGTACAATGGGAAGAAACCCTGGCATCGCAACAGGTACAGGAAAAACATTTCAATCTCGCAGCCGCCATCCGGAGCGGATTGCTGACAGGCTTCTCTTTCTTGCTAGGCGGCATCCTCCCGTTTTTACCCTACCTGCGTAACGAGCATTTCACCGCAGCCGCAAATACCAGCGTGTTGTATGTGTTCATTGCAATGACAGTATTCAGCTTCATTAAATCGAAGATGACCAACCAGTCAACGATTCCAATCATCCTAAGAAATCTTGCGTATGGAGCCGCGGTGTGGTTGGGAGCGTTTATCATTCTATTGGTGTTCAGATAAAATTCTCCGGTTACATTATGTGGGTGGGGGATCATCCGTATTTCCCCGGGGTGAGACACCCCGCGCTACAAACAAAACAACCCCTAAAGGGGTTGATTGATGTTTTGTTAGCTACAAACACAACTCCTAACGTAATCGGTCTGAATTGCGGGCACTCCTCCCATCATCAGCCCTCCCAAAGTAGCGGAAGGTTTCAGGTGGAGACCTAAGGGCCTTATCCCTTAGAGAGCCTGATACGCTTGACAGGGGTTTAATATCCATCCAATGGCCCAATACGACAAAAAACGCCCAATAGCAAGTCTCGAAAAGGGATACAGCCCGTGGTCCCACCTGAAACCGCAGCAACTTCCCTAAACATCCCCCAAAAAACAAAGCCTCGCAGAACTCAATCCGCGAGGCCGTAATAAAAAATTTATCCGTTACTCAACCGGCGCCTTCTCCCCTTTCCCATTACTCAAAATCACACACACAAACGCCACGATCGCCGCCATCACCGACAAATACAGCCCGATCTTCCTCTCAGGACACACACCCATCTCACACCTCGAAAACAGCATAAAGTTCCTGAACGTCCACGCCACTAAAAACGCCGCTACAAAAAGGTTCACCCGTGCTGACCATTTCCCGGGCACAAGGAACAATATGCCCGAAACCACAGCCACAAAGATGCTCAGCTTTCCTGGCTCACCGAAACTGGAACCTGCGGTATTCAACCCTGTAAACGCTAAATGTTTACTCTCAATCGTCAGCCAGGGCAAAAATGCACTGATGATCACAATAACAACCGATATTAATCCGAAAATGGTAGGCTTATTCATAATTAAATTATCTCGCTCCCGGAGGACAATGTTCTTTCAAATAGTTAGTGTATAAAATAGACAGGTGTTTGAAGGTGCCCGCACCTTCACTGATGCTGTGTGTACGGTTAGGATAAGACATAAATTGGAACTGCTTACCATTACGGATCAGTTCATTCTGTAGTAACTCTGCATTCTGAAAATGCACATTGTCATCACCGGTACCATGAACGTACAGCAGATTTCCTATTAAGCCTTTGGTATAGGTTACAGGAGAGCCATTCACATAGTCGTCATGGTTTTCCTGTGGTAAGCCCATATATCGTTCCTGGTAGATGTTGTCATAAGTAAAGAGACTACCTACAGCAGCGATAGCAATACCGGTTTTATAGATCTGCGGATAGCGGAACAGCAGGTTCAGTGTCATGCCACCGCCACCGCTCCAGCCCCACACTGCTACACGGGAAGTATCGAGATAACGGTGACGCTTAAACAGTTCCTGCGCACCCGCAGCCTGATCACGTACGTTTACCTGTCCCACGTTACGGTAGATGCTCTTACGCCACTGACGACCTTTAGGCAAAGGCGTACCCCTGTTATCCATAGAAATGTAAATGTACCCGTCAGCCGCCATATCACCGTTATAGATGAAGTTGCGACCAGCACCATACTGGTCTTTAGCAGTAGCAGCAGCAGGTTCGCCGTATACATAAAATACAACAGGATATTTCTTTGTAGAGTCGAAGTTCGTCGGACGAGCCATCCAGCCATCCATGGTGACACCTTCAGGTGTTGTAACCTGGAAGAATTCCTGTCGTGGAGCAAACCGGGAAGTCTGCAGGTCCATCGCAATATTAGTCTTCAGATCATCTTTATGCGTAGGTAAGAATACAAGCTCACTGTGCGGCTGATAAAAGTGATTGGAAAAGCTATGCACCGCCCACTGCGCATCCGGAGAGATGTCATACTCATGGGTACCTTCCTCAATGATAGGAGACACTCTCTGAGGCTCCCCTTTACCATCGAGAGATACTTTATAAAGGAACTGCTGTGTAGGATTGTCAGGAGAAGCCAGTACATACGCCTGGTTGTTCTTTTCATCTATCCTCAGCAGATTGATGATATCATAATTACCCGGAGTAATGAGCGTTTCCTTGCCGTTCATATCTACATTGTACATGTGCCTCCAGCCGTCTTTCTCACTCATCCATACGAATGACTTACCACCATTAACCCAGTCCCATCCTGTCAGGTCATTATTCCAGCGGGAACGGATATCGATCCAGGCAGAATCTCTTTCTTGGTAGATCTGTTTAGTCTTGCCGGTAGCCGGATCAGCAACATACAACACGCTTTCATTCTGTTTTCTGTTGAGCTGTTGTAATATCAATCCTGTGCGTGCCGGATTCCATTCTACACGGGTGATGTAATGTTGTTGCGGATCGCCGGGTACCTGCAACCAGGTAGTCTTAGCGGTGTTGATATCCACCACGCCTACACGGCAGGAGGAAGGACTCTCCCCTGCTTTCGGATATTCCACCGGAACAGTATAAGAATAAAGCGAATCGGTATTATCCATCATCAGGAAGTCCCTGATCTTACGGGCATCTATCTGCCAATAGGCAATAGAGCGGCTGTCAGGGCTCCAGCGGAAGCCATCGCGGCAATCAAACTCCTCTTCATAAGCCCAGTCAAAAGTACCGTTGATCAGGCGACGGTTACCGTCTTTTGTAAGGGCTTTGATCTTACCACTCAGGATATCTTCAACGTATAAATTGTGTTCACTAACGTAAGCCACCTGTTTCCCATCAGGGGAAATTTTAGCGAACATGAGGGAAGAGGCGGGTAATCCTTTACCCAGTTGTTGCAATTTGCCACTGGGAATATCAAGTAACCAGTAGTCACCCCTCGTCTTATATCGCCAGACTTTCTGCGATTTTGTATAGATCAGCCATTTATTTTCATCAGGTGTATAGGAGAAATCCTCCACCTGTATGGCTGCCTGCCCCTTAGGCGTCAGCAGGCTGCTGGGGATCTTTACGTTCTGCCGTCCCTCTTTTGCGTTGTAACTGGTGATACTGGTGCCGTTGGCCTCATAAATAGACTGGCCGTCTTTGCCCCATTGAGTCTGCTTCCATGGTTGGGCGCTGGCTTTCACTGCCAGCAGGCAGACAAAAAAAGTAAGTGCCCTGCTGCCGGGACAACTAAGATAACGTAAACGCATTGTGTCTGGTGAATTTGAAACGGCAAGATAAATCATTGGGTTCAAATGACCCCTTCCACTTGTGGAAAACTTATTGTGGAAAAGTTTTATACAAGTGAGATACAACTAGTTATTAGTTAAATTTATATATTTATACCGGCAAATCGTGCATGAAAATTGCTAAGGTCATACCGTGAATGATCGTCGAATATATATAGTCTAATTTAACCAATATATTTTTTTATTAATATCCTCTGAAAAACAAATTATCATGATTCAGGTAACATATACCTACAAAAACCGGGAATTCCTCCAATTGGAAGACAATTTTATGAATCAGCTGGCACAATTGGGCGTTCGTCAGATGCATGCCCTATTGGAGCCATTATCAGATTCTCTTGTGAATGAAACAGGGAAGATCCGTATCAACCTCGATCAGCACCCGAAAATTGAATTGGAAGGCTTTAGTAATCCTGTAAAGGACCAGATAGAAATGGTATTGCGCGGAGAGTAGGTCAGCGTACTTCCACATCCGCCAGTTCATAGAAAGTGGCATGACGGAGGGGCTGCATCGGACGATGTTTGAATTCGCTCCATACTTTAGTAAATGCAGCTCCATAATAGAAAATGATGGCACTATAGAAGATAAACAGCATCAACAGCACAGCAGAGGCAGAAGCCCCATACAGGATCCCAATATTGCCCCCATACAGCAAACGGCGTAAGACCAGTTTCCCTATACTGAATAAAATTCCTGTGAGCAATGCTCCCGAGAATGCAACTTTCCACGTAGGACGCGCATCAGGCAGATATCGGAACAACACCGCAAACCAGGATGTTACGATCAGTAATGATGCTATCTGGGTGAATACCCCGCTGAATACAAATGCGGCGCGGGGAAATATGTCGTTGACATAACTTCCCAGGAATGCCTGCACACTTTCTGCCATCAGACTGGCCAGGAAAAGGATACCCGCAGCTCCTATCACCACCAGGGACCGTAAGCGGTCTACTAACGATTGCACAAAGCTTTCCTTCACAGTGATCCGGATCATCCATAACTGGTTCAGGGAACTTTTGATCACCTTCAATAGCGTAGTTGTTACAAACAGCAGGAAAATAAACAGTATAGTGGCCACAGGCACCGTGTGTGCCAAACCACGGAATCCTCTCAGCGTAACAACTACCTGTTTGGCACTTTCATCACCCACCAGTTCTCCCAGCCGCAAGATCAGCTGCCGGCCAATAGACCGGCGATTGAACAGTAATCCTAATACCTGTACAAGGATCAACAGAATAGGAGGAAGCGCGAAACTGGCAAAAAATGCAGTCGCCCCGGCCAGGCGTAAGGGATCGTTTTTTTGTAAAACCTGGAAAGCTGCGCGTAACGTATAAATAAGGCTCTTGATATATGCTCTGGACATTATTGGGAAAAAATGGTCCGCCCTTTACACTGTAAAAACCATGCCCGGCTTAGCGGCTAAGTGTGAAAAAGTGTTGTGTTACCTGCACCCTGTCAGGAATAGGTGCTCCGTCAAATATCAGCGTATTAAATTGAAATGTACTGTCAGTGACACGGGTCACCTCACACAGAGTGGTATCAAGGCGAAAGTAAACATGTGATACCGCCTCGTACGACATCGAATCAAGTTTGTTATCCAGGTAAACGATCGTATTCCCCTTTCCCCGGTCGATCTGGAAATCCATATAGTTAGCTGTTCCCGGGTAATCCTTAACATCATAACGGGTGTAGGCCGTATCTCCGTCCTCCAAAGTATATTCTTTCTCAACAACCTGATGGATATACCACTTTCCATCGTAATCAGGTTGGCGGACTGTCGTGTCTTCTTTCTTATTACAGGCAGCCAGTGTCAGCAGTGCTGGAACCAGTAGTTTCTTCATGGAAAATGATTGATTGTCAGGCGCTAAATTACTATAAAACGGTCGTTCTGATTAAAAAGTTACAGCTCCGGATCTTCTGATTTGTCCTTTTTTCCTCCCAATCCGATCTTCACTTTACCATCCTTTCCATCCTTTGCATGCAGATGCAGTACAATTCCTTTCTTACGTCGGCTCTTCTTTTCTTCCTTATCAACAATGTCTTCATCCCTTTTCGGGTTGCGCAGTGGTACAGTGATGTACATGTCCGTACCTTTTGTCATGGCGTATACGCCTGATACATCCATATACAACGCGCTTGAATTGATCTGCATTGGCGGTACAATGATCTTGTTGCCTTGTAGGGTGAGGGTATTCTGCAGGTTCTCGAAAGTGATATTGCCCAGGTTCCGTCCGCGGAATATCAGATCGCCGATATCTTCCAGCGGCGCAAAATGGATCAGGGCTCCATTCCGCAGATCAAAGGCCAGGGTACCATATATCGACTGTGGCGCCATCTTCCCGTTGTCTTTTACATTACCGCTGACATTTGCCGTGGCGGAAAAAATCCCCTTAAGGTTCTTCGCCTGCAGCGATTGCATGCCAAAATTATCAAACGCATGAAATAGCTGATCGATCTGTACGTCCCTGATACCTGCATTGATCTTAAAACGGTTGTTAACCCCATCCTGCGTGATAGTACCCTTCATATTGATATTGCCCCCTGCATGCGCGAATGACATCTGCTGCAGGTAAATATCCGATTCCTTCAGTGAAAGGTCTGCCCTTACCTGCTGTGCCATAAAGTTGCCATAGGTCAGTTTATCAAGCAATACGGATATACTGATATTACAGCTGTTTAGCATCACATCCAGCTGACTGGCAATCCTGCTTATCTTCCGGCGATTGGCAATGGCTCTGGCACGTTTTCCCTGTTGCCGCTTTCCAAGGAATGACCGGAACTCATCAAGATCTATACCAGTACTTCGCACTTTCCAATCCAGCGCCAGTTTTTCTGGTGCGGAAAAGTATAATCGCGTAATGTTCTTTACACTCCCTTCCATTTGCAAATTACTTTTCCGCGTGCGGATGGTGATATCCTGTAGTGAAAGATCCTGTCCATTGAAATCCAATAAGGCATTACAGTCGCTGAATGCCAGATTGCGCGGGAGATACTCCATCATCCCTCCTTTTAACGCGACTGTCCCTTTCAGATAAGGCACTATCGTATCCCCGGCAATTATTCCGCCCTTATAATATAAGGCTGCTACCGCCGTTCCGCCTGTAAACCGGAATACACCATCATCTCCCTGTGCCTCGTTCAGGTCTGTAAGGGCGAAATCCGACCGGAAATAGCCCATTAAGGTGGGATGCTTCAGATTCGTGATCCGGACGGTATCAGCAGATACCGGGATGCTATACAGCTTTGCTTTGAGACCGTAAATACTGATGATGGAGTTTTCATCTATTCTCGGTTCACCCGGCACCCATTCGTTCGAAAAACTGCCCGCAAAGCTGCATTCCTGCAATTCCATGCCTTTGGTGGTAACAATATTGTCCGCCGTTTTCCAGGTAACATACACCGACGGCTTATCTCCCGGCTGCATATGCCCGTTAATCTTAGCTTCGGCATCTATAGGCTGCTCTATTTTGATGCTATCCAGTTTGGATGATATCCTGGGCGTTAACAGGGATGCCGCCAGGTGCAGTGGGATCTTGTCGGCCAGGATATGTAATGTAAAAGGTCGCGGCTGTGCGCCGAAAGAAAATGAAGCACCCACTGAAATGCTTTGTCCGGCTATACGCAAGGCCTGCTGCGGAATATCCAGTGTTTTCCGAATCCGGTTATAATGGATCTCCAGGTCCATCTGTACAGGCTTCTCCTTCAGGTAACTGCCCTTTTCTGTATTGAACGCCAGGCTAAGTACTCTCAGGGAAGTATTCAGATTACAAACCCAACCAGAATCATTATTCCGCAGATTACCTTTCAGACTGCCAATATCGAAACTGAACAATTTATGCTTCTGCTGGTTCTCTACTATAAAATGGATGTCCGACAGTTGCAGGCGGGTAATATCAGCGACTCTCCCGGGCCCTTTGCCTTCGCCCCGTTTCCTGCTATCCCGCTTCAGGATGCTGGTATTGCTGTAACCAGTGCTGTCCGTAAACAGGTAAATGCTGCCTTTTTCAAGGGAGATCTGCCGCACATCCAGCTGTTTTCTGAGTAAGGAGGAAGTATTTACTTTTACGAAAATACGCGCTACATCCAGCAGCTGATGCTGATGCGTATTCCAGAGACTATCCTTTATAGTGACTCCCTCCAGGGCCACGGAAACATCTGGAAAACTGCGTACCAGCGAAGGTTCCATGTCTTTTATCACAAGTGTTCCTCCATGCAGCCTGTCGTTTAGCTTATCACTGATCTGTTGCAGGATGTCAGCCTTATGCTGACGGATGTACAAAGCAAGCCCCAGCCATAACAGTATAAGCGTACCGAGGAGGCTACCAAAAACAATCAGGGTTATACGAAGCCATTTCTGCATAAGGGGCATGTACGTGAAATGATGAGGTTTTGGTTTTAATTAACACAAAATGTGCCGCAGTTGCCCTTGTTGGAATGGCTTTTGTATTTCAATGAATCACTTATGGAAAAACATACGTATAAGACGGGCATCATTGGCAACTGTGCATACCTGGCACATGTCAATCAGAATACGAACATTGACTGGCTTTGCTGGCCACGGATGGACAGCTCCTTTATCTTTGGCAGTATGCTGGACGCGGGTAAGGGTGGTGAGTTTTCCATTCTTCCTTCCGGGGAATATACATCAAAGCAGTACTACCTGGAGAATACCAATATCCTGTGCACCGAAATTACCAGTGAAAGCGGCAGATACCGGATTACGGATTTTGCACCCCGCTTTTACCAGTATGAGCGGTACTTCAAACCATTGATGCTGATCCGCAAGGTAGAGCCCCTGGAAGGCAACCCGCGCATCAGGGTGAAATGCCAGCCGGTGTGTGATTATGGTAGCGGCTTTCTGAAAGCCCAGCGGGGCAGCAATCATATAGAGTTCCTGGGATGTGAGGACAGCCTTCGGCTTACCACGAATATTCCTATCAGCTACCTTTTTGAAGAAGAACACTTTGTGCTCAATGAAGATAAATACCTGTTGCTGAGTTACGGTAGCCCCCTGGAGGCGGCCCTCAATGCAACGGCAGAAAGTTTCCTCCGGGAAACGACCATCTACTGGCGAACATGGATCAAACATTCCAACATCGCCAACTTCTACCAGCCTGCAGTGATCCGTTCGGCCCTCACCCTGAAGATCCACCAGTACGAAGATACCGGCGCCATCATCGCCGCCAGTACTACCAGCCTGCCCGAATATCCCGGCAGCGGCCGTAACTGGGACTATCGCTACTGCTGGTTAAGGGATACTTATTATGTGATCACCGCACTGAACCATATCGGCCATTTTGAGGAAATGGAAAAGTATTTCAATTATGTGGCGGATATCTCATTTTCCGGCGATTACCGTTATCAGCCTTTATACGGCATTACAGGCAAGAAGAACCTGGTAGAACAGATCTTACCGCACCTGGACGGATACCTCGGGAATCAGCCTGTGCGTATCGGCAATCAGGCGTATGAACATATTCAGAACGATATCTACGGACAGGTACTCATCTCCATGTTACCCTTGTACACCGATCACCGCTTTATATTCTCCGAACGTAAGGACTCAACCTGGTGGATAGAATACCTGCTAAGCAAAATCGAACATACGATCGATGAGAAAGATGCAGGTATATGGGAGTTCCGCAACTTCGCCAACATTCACTGTTATAGTAATCTCTTCCAGTGGGCAGGCTGCTCTGCTGCGGAGAAAATGGCCCGTACCATCGGCAACGAACAACTGGCTGAAAAAGCAGTGTCTCTGAAGAATCGTGCGGCTGCTCATATAGAAAGCTGCTACGATCCCGTAAGGAAAGTGTACACCAATGCGGCTGGTAGCCAACACCTGGATGCCAGTACCCTGCAGCTGATCCTCATGAACTACCTCGATCCTGCATCTGAGAAGGCCAGAGACCATCTTGCGGCGCTTGAAAAAGAACTGAAAACACCGCAGGGACTTTTCTACCGTTATCTGCATTCCGATGATTTCGGTAAGCCTAAAACCACCTTCCTCGTCTGCGCTTTCTGGTATGTTGAAGCATTGGCCTGTGTAGGACGCGTGGATGAAGCCATCCATGAGTTCCGGAACCTCTTGCAATATGCCAATCACCTGCTCTTATTCAGTGAGGATGTGGATGCAGAGAATGGCAGTCAGTGGGGGAATTTTCCGCAGGCGTACAGTCATGTGGGATTGATGAATGCGGCTTATAGAATAGCCATGAAACTGGATGTACCGATATTCATTTAAACAAACCAATAATCAATAGAACAGGTATATAAAAGGAAGGCTGCCCATTGTTATCAGGCAGCCGTCCTTTTATATACAACAATAAAACTACTACGATACAAGTGTTCTTAAAAACGCCCTTACTTCCTGGTGATTCCTCAGGTAATACCTTGCAGCAGATACCTGGCTGCCCACCTTTATGGTGACCGCTTCAGCAGGTAATATTTTAAAGATATCTTCATCGGTATAATCATCCCCTATCGCCAGCATAAAGTCAAACTCTCGGTCCTGCTGCCAGGACAAAGCTGCTTTCCCTTTATTGATCTCGATGTTTTTGATCTCAATGACCTTGTCGCCCGGCAGGATCTGTAAGCCGATATCATTGGTAAAATAACGAAGGGTATTCATCAGTTCATTGGCACGCAATTCACCTAAACCTGTTTCCACTTTACGGTAATGCCACACCAGCGAATAACTCTTTTCTTCTATAAAAGACCCCGGTGTACGGTCCATATAGGTATCAAGTATAGGCAGAATATCCTGCTTCCATTGAGCAGTCAGTCCGGGTAACATCATCCAGTCCTCACCATATTTTTTTGTCCACGCGCCATGTTCTGCAATGAGATCCAGCGGAAGATGTCCCAGCCATTCTTCCAGCGTTTCATGCTTACGGCCGCTGATCATTACAACATGATTCTTCGGATCATCTGAAAGCGTTTTAAGCAGGTGATAAAGGTCCTGGTCAGGCGACGCAAGATCAATGTTGGCCTGGAAGCCTACTAGTGTACCGTCATAATCCAGGAAGATAGCCCGCTTGGTAGATCGTTTATAGGCATTCCTGACGGTCGACTGCATATCGAGGCTCATACGGCGTGCCAGCATCGATTGCTGATATTGCTTGACCTCCTGCAGGCGGTCCATGAACAGCTTCACCCAGTGGGCGATATTGAATTTCGCTACGACCTGCCGCATTTGCTTCATACGGCGTTGTTGTTCTTTCTCCGGCATATTCAGCGCTTCATGTAAGGCCCTGGCAATGGCGCCGATATTATTTGGATTCACGATCAGGGCATCTATCAGTTCTTTGGAAGCACCGGCCATCTCACTTAATATCAGTACACCGTCATTGTTTTTGCGACTGGCCACATATTCTTTACTCACGAGATTCATACCATCCCGCATAGGCGTAACCAATCCAACATCAGCAAAATTATACAGCGCAGCCAATACTTCTACAGGAAATGAACGATAGAAATAATTGATCGGATGCCAGTTGATCGTACGGAAACGGGCATTGATACCTCCAGCCAACATATCTATCGCGTCTCTCAGTTCTTTGTATTGCGGAACCGTATCTCTTGAAGGAACAACGATCATGTACAATATCACCTTCTCAACATATTCGGGATATAACTGCAAGAATAATTCAAAGGCCTGTAATCGCTGGATGATACCTTTACTATAATCCAGTCTGTCGATTGACAGCACCATATGTGTATGCTGAAAACTTTCCTTCAGACTTTCCATCTGCCGCTTTACCTCCGGATCATCAGAGAGCTGTTCAAACTTCTCATTATCGATACCCATAGGAAATGTCTCCGCAATCACTGCACGGTCATTCACCATTACAACGTTGGCAGACGCATTCACCGGTAACAAACGGGTAACGGCGTTAAGGAAATGATGGCTGTCGTCGAAAGTATGAAAGCCCAGCAAGTCAGCACCCAGCATGCCTTCCAATAGTTCGCAGCGCCATGGTATAAGACGGAAAAGCTCATAAGAAGGAAAAGGAATATGCTGAAAATAACCAATAGCAACATCCGGCGCTTCGGAACGGATCATGCCCGGTAATAACAACAGCTGATAGTCATGAATCCAGATAATATCCCCCGGTTCTGCCACCTGCAGTACAATATCCCTGAATTTACTATTTACCTGATAATAAAAATCCCAGTACACCTGTTCATAACGGGCATAAACGGACATATAGTGGAAAACAGGCCACAGTATCTCATTTGAAAATCCCTCATAATAGTTATTGATTTCTTCCTGTGTCAGGTATACAGGTAAAAGATTCAGGGCTTTCAGTTGTTCCCTGATCTGTGGTTGTGCCTCCTCACTCACATCAATGCCCGGCCATCCTATCCAGATATTGTAGCCTTGCCTGTAAATGGATCCCAAGCCTGTAGCAAGACCGCCTTCACTCGGATTCAGCACATATTCTCCATCTTTTTCAGTGATCTTTACCGGTAGCCTGTTAGATACAATAATGGTTTTACTCATAATACAGTTATTAAGTCAAAAAATCTATGCTAATATCAATGCCGCTCCTGTGATACGGAGAGCCTTTAACAAAAAACGCACCTGAAATAGATACGGGAGACAAGCGTAGCCTGCTTTTACGGAATACAATGGATTGTTGTGCCAATGGCAAGAAGGCCAAGATACGGAAATTTATGGTATCTGTTTTGGAACAAACTCGTACATTCATATTCGCACCGATAGGACTCCGGTAGGAGTCCCATTGTTTGTAGCGCGGGGTGATAACCCCGGGGAACACGTTGTTTGTTGCGCGGCGTTCGTACCCCCGGGACCGGGTTCATTTACGTCAATCGTCCCGTGGACGGGACGTGCGCCGCGTGTTTGTAGCGCGGGATGATAACCCGCAACCACATATAAACGAAATAAAAAATCAACGTAAATGGAAAAAAGACAATTAGGCAGATCAGCATTACAAATAGCACCTTTGGTTTTTGGCGGAAATGTATTTGGCTGGACAGCAGACGAAGCCACCTCTTTTTCATTGCTGGATGCATTCGTGAGTGCAGGATTCAATACGATAGACACTGCAGATTCTTATTCTCATTGGGTGCCCGGCCATAGCGGCGGCGAATCTGAAGCGATCATCGGCAAGTGGTTAAAGAAAAGCGGCAAACGTGATCAGGTGATCATCGCCACAAAAGTAGGTGGTGGTAAAGTAAGAGACCTTTCACCTGCTTACATTGAAAAGACCGTAGAAGAATCTCTCCGCAGATTGCAAACAGACTATATAGATCTCTATCAATCACATTACGATGATCCCAATACACCTGTAGATGACACCTTAGCCACCTACGACAAACTGGTAAAAGCAGGAAAAGTAAGAGTGATCGGTGCATCCAACTTCAGTCCTGAAAGACTGTTGCAATCGTTGGAATCCAGTGAAGAAAACGGTTTCCCCAGGTATGAGTCTTTACAGCCATTATACAACTTATACGATCGTCAGAAATTCGAAAGAGAATATCTGCCTATCACACAACAATATCAACTAGGTGTGATCAGTTATTATTCGTTAGCCAGCGGTTTCCTCAGCGGAAAATACAGAAGTAAGGAAGATGCTGCAAAAAGCGCCAGAGGAGAGAAAGCCATCAGCTATCTCGATGAGCGCGGACAATCCATTCTCGAAACACTCGACGAAGTGGCCGCAGATTTCAAAACGACTCCTGCCAGTGTCGCTATCGCATGGCTGGTACAACGTCCTGATATTACCGCGCCTATTGTGAGTGCGACCAATACAAAACAATTGGAAGATCTTGTGAAAGCAACACAATTGGGATTAGACGCAGGGGCAATAGAGAAATTGAATATTGCGAGCGATTATGTTGACGATTGATCTCTTGAACGGATCACGGTTAAATAATTATGCTATAAAAAAGGGCTCCTAACAGAGCCCATCAAATAATATCACACTAGAAGTTTACCGCCTTGCTATTTATTAAGAGACCGCCGCAGCGTTGGTTCAGATAGAGATTGCGGGCATTAGCCCTTGAGAGCGCTCATACGCTTGATGGGAGTTCAATAGATATCCCGCCGCCCAACACGCTTGATAAAGCCCCATAGCAAGGACTCGAAAGGGGTACAGCCCGCGATCCTATCTGAAAACCAACGCCAGAAGGTCGGCGCATAAACGCAGGATCGCGCAATAGCAAATTCCTCAAAATTAGCCAATCTTAATCACCGTCTTCCCCTTCCCCTTCAATTTCCTGCTCGCCTCAATCGCCTCCGGCACCTCCTCCATACTGATCACCATTCCTACCGGCACCTTCAGCGCCCCGCTATCCACCGCATCCGCTAATGTATCCAACGACGCCGGCGTGCCCTGTGTCTCAAAATTCCCTCCGGTGATATTCCGCGCCTTCAGTGCCTCTTTATCCGCCACAAACGCTGTTGTCAGCGCCGCGCCGCCAACCTTCACCAATGACGTCATGGTTTTAAACACTGGCCCGGCACTAACGAGATCTATCAATCCTTCCACACCAGAAGGATAGTTCGCTTTTATCTCCTTCTCAACAGATACTTTTTTGTAATTGATCGTCTCTTTCGCCCCCAATTTCTTCATCCGCTCCGCACCATCTTCATCGCTGACAGTAGCGATAACATAGATACCCTGCATATGGGCCAGCTGTACGATGAAAGAGCCTACGCCGCCGGTAGCACCTACCAGCAACAAGGTTTGTTCATGTTTAAGCCCCAGGCGTTCCAGTAGCTGGAGTGCTGTCATTCCCGCCGTCGGCATAGCTGCCGCTTCCACCAGTGAAATAGTGGTGGGGGCATGAGAGATAGCCGCCTTTTCAGGCACTACAACATACTCAGCATAGGAACCTTCACCAATAGGTGAATGTATAAATTGTCCGTAGATCTTATCGCCTTGTTTGAAATGGGTAACACCTTCTCCAATCGCTTCAACGGTCCCTGCACCATCCACACCAAGCACCATAGGAAAATTGTGCGGCATCTTTCCATCGAGGATGCCATCTATTAATTTCCAATCAAACGGATTGATACCGGCAGCGGCTACACGTACCAGGATGGTCCCTGGTTTTACCTGCGGTTTAGGTAATTCCATTACCTGGGGAATGCCCTTAAACTGGGGAACGGCTACAGCCTTCATAATTTTTAATTCAAATTGTCTGGTTAATCAATATCATGGCTCTTTGGTACTGCTATACGCTGCGCACTGTAGATGCCGGCATGTCCACTGAAATAGTAAGCTGTAAAACAGGCTACCGCGAAGTATAACACATGTGACGTGCCAAAAAGCTCTACACCCATTAAAGTACAGGCAATTGGAGTATTAGTGGCACCTGCAAATACGGCAATAAATCCGAGACCTGCAAACAAATCCACCGGCGCGCCCAAAAGTACGGCCAGTGTATGTCCTAAGGTGGCGCCAATAAAGAACAAGGGCGTCACCTCCCCTCCTTTGAAGCCCATACCAAGGGTAATGGCCGTCAGCAGGAGTTTCCATAACCAGGCCCAGGATGAGATAGGTGTATGACTGAAGGCGGAAACAATGCTAACGCTGTTGAAATAATAACCGGTAACTCCCAGGCCAATATAATCCCTGGTCCCCAACAGCTGACAGGCACCAATAACAATCAATCCTCCTGCAACCGGTATCAGCCAGGCCGGTCGGATCCATTTCTTTGCATTCGCCTTGATACTATGTATACAGATAGAAAAGAGATAGCTGGCAAGCCCGAAAGCCACACCACCTACAATGACTTTCGCCAACAAAAGAAAATCAAACTGTACAAAATGGAAGATAATATTTCCCTGGTCAAAAAGGATCTTGTAATGTGTATGTCTGATACCCCATGCCGAACAGACAATATCTGCAAATACAGCAGCGATCAGGCAGGGAACCAGGGCATCATAGCGGATCAGGCCAATAGCCAGTACCTCGAGTGCAAACACGGCTCCTGTCAGCGGCGTACCGAAAACAGCGCCGAATCCGGCCGCTATCCCTGTCATGAGTATCATGCGCACATCTGCCGCCGATAGACGCATCCAGCGGGCCAGCAGATTTGCCATACTCCCTCCTATCTGTACCGCAGTACCCTCCCTGCCGGCAGAGCCACCAAACAGATGCGTAATGATCGTTGTTGCCAGTACAAGCGGGGCCATTCTTGCCGGTACACCGCCACCAGGTTCATGGATCTCATCCATAATGAGATTATTACCAGCCTCCGCATTGCGGCCCGCTTTTTTATATAAAAAGTAGATCAATACCCCGGCTAAAGGTAGCAGATAAAGCAACCAGCCATGTTCCTGGCGGACAGCAGTCACCTCTTCCAGTAACGAGAGAAATAAAGCCACAAGAGACCCCACTACGAGGGATACGGGAATACTAATCACCGTCCAGCGGATCAGCTGATATGCGATCTTAAATTGTTCAACAGAATGCCTGAGATATTTCATTAGCCCACAAATAAATACGAACGTTGTTGCTCCCTGCTCTAGGGGAGGATTTGTTATTTGCAGGCGCCATCAGACTTGCCCGGGTCAGGTGTGGGCGAAGACGGTTCTTGTGCAGGAAGACACCATTTCCTGGTATAACACAAATATACCATTTGTAGGTGTAAAAAAGTGAAAATATAGTTAAAGACGTGGGATTTTCAGAATGTCTACAGTTTCTTTCGGCAAATTTGTATTAATTTAATGCTAACATACTACAATTTTTGCCAAATAAATATGAGATTGTTCTTACTGCTTAGCCTGCAACTGTCGACATGCATTGCCTTGGCCGCTCCGTCAGATACGACTGTTGTTGGAACCAATATGGATACCACAAAATCTGCAAATGTTGTGCCAACGGGCACATCATCAGAAAAGGATCAGACCCCTGCTCCGGTATTTAATACGAATCTGAATTACAAACACAGCATCCCGAATTACAACGCAAGGCTTGTAAGCATTATCGTTCCTACAGCGATGCTGACATATGGGGCTGTATCACTTGGTGGCGGTAAACTCCGCTCCCTGGACATGTCTACCAGGAAAGAGATTCTGGAAGACCATGGAGGCTTCCATACCAATGTCGATGATTACCTGAAATGGGTTCCTGCAGCTGCAGTATATGCACTGAATATGGCAGGTATTCACGGTAAACACAACTTTGCCGACCGTACCATGTTATTCGGTATGTCTACGCTCATCGCCACTGGAAGTACTTTCGCGATTAAGAGTGCCACCAACAGATTACGTCCTGATGGCAGTACTTATAACTCCTTCCCCTCCGGACATACCGCTATCGCCTTCATGAGCGCACAGTTCATGTGGGAGGAATATCATGAGGTAAGTCCCTGGTATGGCGTGGCCGGTTACGCAGTAGCTGCTACCACCGGTGCACTGCGCATCTACAATAACCGTCACTGGGTAAGTGATGTTGTCACAGGCGCAGGTCTGGGTATCCTGAGTACAAAAGCAGCATATTGGCTGTACCCCAAAATGCAACGCCTCTTTGTACACGATCCGGAACATTCCTCTACACGGATCATGCTGATGCCGAATTACGATGCGCAATGGAAGTCAGCAGGACTTTCGCTGATGTTGACGAAATAATTTGTGGCTAATTCATATTTTCAGGGCAAGGGTCTTCAGGGAGCCTTGCCCTTTTTGTTTTTACCCCCTCTCCTCCCACTTCCCCAAATATTGCCTGTCACTTGTTATTTTGTCGGGAATAGCCTAATTTAAAGGTACAACACCCCAAAGCATGTCAAGTAGTTATGCCTTGTTGCGTCTCTGGACGCCACCAGAACGATCACCATCCGCCTTCTCAGGAACAGTAAAATATTTTAAGAGTTTACAAGCTATTGCTTCAAATGCCTGATATATCTCCATATTTTATTTTTGCTTTCGCTGATCCGGTCGGGAATCTGAAATTCATTGCCGATGAGGAAGAAAAGATCGACTTTCTGCTGGCATATGAACGGTCTAACAATGTATTGGGTTTTCACAGAATACTTAAAGCTACCGGTCCTGATATTATCAAAAACTTTGAAAAGTATCGTCCGCAGGAACCCTGCTTCTTCCATTTCAGTGGCCATGCCAGTCACATAGGACTTTACCTGGAAGATGGCAAAACACAGAGTGCATTAGCGCTGTCTGCCATACTCACTAACAACAGCGCTATTAAAGTCCTTTTTCTCAACGCATGCAGTACCGCCACCCTTGTTAAAGATATCCTTGACCAGACAGGTGTTGAAGCTGTTATAGCCACCCGGACCGACGTGTACGACGAAACAGCGGCTAAGGTGTCCTTATCCTTTTACGAACACTTCGTCGTTCACAAAAGAACACTCCAGGAAGCATATAATTACCTGTATGCCGACTATGAATCAAGCTGCGTAGAGAAAAAAGGTCCGTCAAAAAAGCGGGTCGCCGAAATGGATGAAGAGCTGAAGGCCCTGGATCAAACAGGAAAGTTTGCCTGGGGACTATTTACGAAGAATGCCGAGATATTGAATGCAAGCATCACCAATATAAGGATGCGCTCACAGGTATCCTGGACAGAAAACGAAACCCGGATTCAGCAGCTTGAAGAACAGCTGAAGGAGGAAGAGGAAATAATGCAGGAGGCCATCAACGTGCCAAGGCTATTTGAACGCTCAAAGAAAGAGGTGGAACGCTTAAAAAAAGAGCTGGATGAAGCCAGATCATTAAAAACTACCATCATACAAACCAACAACGCAAAAACAGCTGATGAGATCCTGAAAGAAGATCAGTCGGTGTTTGAGTCAGCGCTGAAGACGCTCAATTACCGCAACCAGCGGAATGTGTTTAAAATGGAAGGTAAACCCATTGGTGGACTGGTCATGACCGGCGACCGTGACAGCGTACTGGATCTCTTGTACTATCATCTCCTGTTTGAAAACAAGGTCTACGAAAACAGCCAGCTTACCTTCCCCTTTGATCCCGCATCCTCTTTCTACGACGAGTTCTGGATAGCACTGATAAAGTGGTTGAATCTGAAGAATATCAATGCTGATAACATCCGGGAGCAGGATAAAAAAGAGATCCTGAAATACCTGATCAGAGATAAATTCTGTGGTGGAGTAGGCATCGCTCACCAGGACATCGTTTTCAAAATAATATGCAGTAATAAAGACCTGAGTCGCCTGGAATTGACGCTGGATGAGTTCTGGCGCTACTGGGATAGCTGCATAGCGGAGTTAAAGTTAATCACCCGGATGCAGCAATGGACACATAAAGTACTGTTCTTCCTGATCGATGAAATGGAAATGCTGGATGCCGGCCGGATGAAGACGTTTACACAGGCAGTGACCCAACTTAAACAGAAAGGCAGGTTTAATGATTGTCTGCAGGTGTTGACACCCGTAGACAGGATGACGGAGGCAGACCTGGAAAGATGGCTGGAATCACAACCCCAGCTGGCCAGAATAGGCCTGAATGCCACACTGGCGAAAGAGATCCATCAGCAAAGCAATGGCACCATCAGACAAATATTGAAGATATTAAAGAGCAAAGTCAAATTTGAAGTACCCTTTATCACACGTTTTCAAATCAACTAACACACATTTCCCGATTCACTAAATATAAATGCGATTGATATGGCTCACCCCTCATATTTAAGCAAACAGTTAAACAGAACGACAGTCGTACAAAAGGGAGAAAGTAAGGAAACTATTTTTCCCTATTTCGCTGATGATGAACTGTGCAAAGCTGTAAACCTGGCATTATTTCTCAACCGTCCCCTGCTGCTCATGGGAGAACCAGGCTGTGGTAAATCCCTGCTGGCTAAAGCCATAGCATACGAATGGTACAAAGGAGAGTTATATAATCAGCAGAAATATTTTGAATGGAATGTAAAATCCACTTCCAAAGCCAGAGAGGGACTATATGAGTACGATCATCTTTTACGGCTCAGAGATGCCAACTTCCAAAATAAGCATGCTAATATGAGGAATAAAGACCGTTACAGATCCTGGGGGCCGATGGCCGAGGCGATGCGGCATAGTGAAGACGGTAGAAAAGCGGTATTGCTGATCGATGAAATAGACAAAGCCGATATTGACTTTAGTAACGACCTGCTGAACGAACTGGAAAGAAACAGCTTTTATATTCCTGAAACGGGCGAGTCGCTTTCTTTTGAACACAAACCGTTTATTGTCATCACCAGTAATGGAGAAAAAGATCTCAGCGATGCATTCCTCCGCCGTTGCGTGTTTCACTACATAGACATGTTCTCCGCACAGAAATTGGAAACGCCGGAAACAAAAGAATGGTTGGAAAGGATACTGAAAGCACGATTCTATGAAACACAGGAAGAAACTGATACACTGATCGAAAAGGCAGTGATGACCTTTGTAGCACTCCGCAAGGGAATGAATACAGAGGCCAGCCTTTACCGGAAGGCCATCAATACCAGCGAATTCATTGACTGGTTCTCTATCCTGAAAGAATGTACCAGTCCCAGTGCTGGCCCTGCTACATTGGCAAACGATCTTTCGTTCCAGGATTGGCTGAACGATAAGACGAATGATAATAATCAGGTACCAGTGCCATTTGGAAACGTGTTGTTTAAAACAACCACTGCCCTGTTCAATTTCAAAACAATGGAGCAACCTTTATCTACGGAGGCATAATACCGCTATGTACAGTCAGGCCGATATAACATTCCCGCTGCAAAATGCATTCCTCGAAATAATGAGGGTGGAAAAAGACATGCCGCATAAAGGTGTGGACCTCTCTTCTTATCTATTATTGATAGATACCCTAAAGAATGGCTATGGGCTTAACTCAAGGGAAGAGTTGTTATTCCTGTGTAAAAAGCTCTGGTTGAAACCATTCCATCTGAGAAGCAATATTATGAATGAACAGGTGCTGGAAGAAATACTCGACAGACACCTGGGTATATATACACAACAGGACTTTCTTCTTCCTGCCGACAAGAAGACCACAGAACGGGAAGCAACAAAAGGCATTGGCAAGGATGAGGGAACAAAGAAACCGTTAACAGCACACGGAAAGGAGGATGTGAGCAATGATCAGGGATCATCCCAAACGACCGAAACCCTTGCTGACGAGGAAGTTGGCGAGCTGAATTTCTATATCAGCGAGGTAAAAGATGATACAGGCGCCACAACAGCAGACCATAATTACAATCATCTTTTCAGAAAAAAGAATTACACTTTTGATAACCGCTACTTACCCGTCAGCCGGCGTTTCATCGAGCAGACCATCCGCTCCCTGCGTTACAAAGTGCCGGGTGCTGGTCGTCCGACAGTAGATATACCTGCTACCGTAGAAGAAGTTGCCCGGAAAGGATATTTCGATGAATGGAAGCTGACAGAAGAAGACGGCTTTGTCACCCGCTGGACCTTATTGATAGATCATGAAGGCTCCATGGTCGCATTCAAAGATCTGACCGATGCTATCGTAGAAAGCGCTACCACCGGCAATGTAAAGAATGAAGGAGATGTCTTCTATTTCCGGAACTACCCTTCAGAATATCTGTTTACCAATCCCGAACATACACGAAGTGTAAAGCTCCGGAAGCTGATCACCAGCCCACCCAGGAACATTCTTATTGTCAGTGATGCCGGAGCTGCAAGAGGCTATTACAGTGAAGACAGGGTAAGAAAAGTATTCAGACTATTATACCAATTACGATCGCATCGTATTGCCTGGTTGAATCCCCTGCCGGAACAAAGATGGAAAGGCACATCCGCAGAAAAGATCAGTACCTACGTAAAGATGTTTGAACCAGGAAATGACAACAGTGATCACATGGGAAATATCATCCAGTTCTTTAAAACCAAAGGCATCACAAATATCGGGCAATGAGTAACAATGGTCATCATCAGGAAGCCAGGGAAACGATTCAGTCGTTTACAAACCGCTATGCGCCACTCTACCCTAATGGAGATCATGTGGAGTTGATACAGCTAGCCGCCTTCCCGGTTGCGGTCACTGTACATCTCCTGTACCAGATATGGGCCAATTTCGGCACGTTTGTAAAGAACGGCATTTCCTGTAAGATAGATGCGCTGGCGGTGAACGATTGTATCCAGAGTAACCTGTTCCGCCAGACCGGACCCGATCTGTTTGAAATGGATACCGATGTGCGGCAATGCCTGCTGGCAGACTTGCGTATAAACAGAGGCACGCCCTTCGTAAAGGAAGAACTGGCTGCATTCCTGTACCAATACTCCCGGCAGAATACCCAGGGAAGCGCCTGGAGAAACTATTACGACGCCCAGCAATGGACGGCGATTATGGAAGTGGATGAAAAAGCAGCTGCTGAGCAGATACTTAGTTCCCTTGCGCAGGAGTTACAAAAGAAGAATACAAGCCGGGGATTGGGTATTGTTAACCTGATAGCAGCGTTGGAAAAGGATAATAAGCAGTTCTCTGGCTTGCTGAAGAATGCCCTGAATAAACCAGATGCGATACAAACAGAGCCAGGCACGGTTACCTCTAAGCGTATTGTGCTTACGGACGAAGTTATTGAAGGCAGAACACCGGTGAGGATCAACTTGCCACCGTCATTGAGTAACAGATTGAAGAAAGTAGTAAAGGGATCTGAAGCGCACAACACTTTGGGAAGAGCTTACGGCATATTCGTCGGCATCAATAACTATGCAGATAAACAATTCAACCTGCATGAATCAGTAGGTGACGCCAGGAAAATGGTAAACACACTGATAAGCAGGCAATTGCTTGAATCTGAAAATGCATCGTTAATTCTTGACAGAAATGCTACAAGAGGTAATGTGGTCAATTCCTTCCTTGAGATACTGTTAGCCGCAAAAAGCGAAGACACTGTTCTGTTTTACTTCAGCGGTCATTCAAGCAATAAGCAAACAGACTCCGCCCTTTTCTTTCACGATCTCGAGCGGACATCTGAGTATACCAGTAGTGTACAAAACGGTATCCTGACAGACTTTGAGTTTAAGGAGATGGTTAAGACAGCACCCAATAATCCAACCATTGTACTAATACTCGACACGCACGGTGGCAGCCGGAACTGGTTGGACGAAAATAATCCTAAGCATATCTCCATCATGGCCACGCACCTGGAAGAAATGTGTTATGAACTGGCCGGCGTAGGCGGAATGCTTACCGAAGCTATCACACAATGCCTCAATAAACAACCTGCGATAAGTTACATCGACCTTTACCAATCGGTACTGAACCGGTTCTTAGCATTCGCTCATGATGGCAACGCATGGCAAACACCGTTATTCATCGTACACAAGGATCACTGGAACGATGTTTTTTTATCTAAGACTGCGGAAACCCCAAATGCTACACCCAGAAGCCAAAAGACCTACGAGTATCTCCAAACAAGAGACACGATACAATGCTTATACTATTCCAAAACAGAACAAGGCGCCTTTACTTTTTACAATCAGATAAAATTCGCTTTGCATGAAAAGAGGGTTGACTTTGAACAGCTGGACACCTGGGCTGCCATTGACAAATCATTCTCTGTTCATAACCGGTTCCCGGATATGATTTTTATTGCTTTGAAAGAATCCATGTATGCCACTGAGCCAAAGTACAATATCGAAAAGCTACTAACTATTGCTGAGGCTATGCAGATTCCAGTCTATTTCATTCTGGAAGACAAAAGTCCACATGATCCGGGAGTTTATAAATCTTATCCCTTATTGCCCGCAGATGAAAAACCAGTGATGTCAGAAGATGATATTACTAAACTGATCGGTGAGCTGGAAACGATCACAGCACCGCTGACTGAATTTTTACAACCCAAGAAAGAAGAAGATGAAACATGGGCGCTAATCATCGGCATCTCAAATTATAGTCATCTTCCGGGTTTGCCGGCCGGCGTACAGAATGCCAGGCGATTTTCCGAATGGGTATCCGGCAGTCTGAAAACCAAAGTGTCACAGGAAAACTGTTATACGTTTATTTCTGATGCCGGTAGCATCGACAAAGCTGCTATTGAGGAGGCCCTTGTGCGATTGGTAAGAGATCATGAAATGGTGAAAAACAGGCGTGTATTGTATGTGTATGTCTGTGGTTATGCAATAAACCAGGCAGACGGTTTCCTGCTGTGTCTTGACTCCTGGTCCGAACGTAATACATCCCCCGCAATTGATATAACGGCATACATTTTGGCGTTCTCTTATGCAAAGTTCAGCAAAGTTATTGCATTTGCAGAGTATACCCCCATCGATACTGCCGCGTTAAGAGACACTGGTATAATAAGCAGCCCCTTTGTAACGCCTCCTGTAACGCCGGATCCTGCACCTACCTGCTTTTTTAAAGTTCCTCTGGAATACAATGATAACGATTCTCCTACTGGAAAAAATAGTATAGTACTGGATGGATTAGATGGCGAAGCACGGTATAACACCGCTATTTTAGGGATAGACACCAATATTATTACAAGTGAATCTTTCACTGCGTATCTTCACAAAAGAGTGAGACCCAATGCTGAACATCCGGAATTAATCAGCAAAAACACCAGCAGCGAAGACTTCGTTATCGCTGACCTTGATCCATCATTCATCCCCGCAGATAACACCCACACCTTCAAACAAAAATGGGTCGTCATTGTCGGCAGCGGCAAATCCCGCCTTTCCCAACCGGAATGGATGATGAGTAGGGCACTCGCCAGAGAACTTGCCAGATCCGGTTATGGCATCATCACCGGTGGATGGCCCGGTGTGGACGCAGTGGCAGCGGAAGCTTATGCCGGTCAGTTGGAAGAGGACAAAATCATCGACGATGGTTATCTCGTACAGGTGGTGCTTGAAGACCAGGTGCCTGCGTACCCCGGAGGATTGATAGAACGGGTCGCCAACGAAACACAATCGTATGAGGAGACATTGGAAAAAGCATATGCAGTGATCATGATTGGAGGAATTGGAGGTACTTATGTATCTTACATGAAGGCGGAAGCAGCCGGCATACCCGTCATTCCTATTGCTTCAACAGGTGGAGACGCCGCCAAAGCATATGGCTTGATAAAACAACACAAGCGACTTCATCCCGATGTACTGGATGAACTGGATACCCCTTTGAACAATAAGGATGATGCGGAAAGAATTGCCAAAGCAATTTGTAAATTACTGGATGAGGGATTTAATACATATCTTGATGAATCCGCACTTGATGAAGCAGTACTTGTCTGAGGACCGATCATTTTTACAAGTCCAGCTCACGTCCAGTGCTAAGCCGTACTTACTATACCCCTTCCCCCTGTTTTCGGGCATATAAAGACTAGTTTTCTATCTATCTCTACATAGAAACACGGCATACACTCTCCAACGGAAGACATTAACAGCAATAAAAATGGGTAAAAGAAGGCGAAATTTGACAGGAAAGTATTAGTAGGGCATAGTTATCCATCCGGAGGCCAGATCTCCGTTATTGGGGCTTACAAATGTCATTCAGGTGAAGTGCTTCGTGGCGCTATTGACGCGTCAATGATCTGTTAGTGCCAGTAGCTGCGGAAGATCGGTCGCTAAGAGAGAAGTTCTTAAACGGGGTATAACATCATCTTTAACAAACAGTACATTATCGAAACGCTCAATAGCATATCCCGGATACACAGGAATGATCTTCAACATCGGCGCCTTATTCTTGTACTCGCGCCTCATCTTCTCCACTTGTTCTACCGGAGGAAGCACCGCAATAACATCCAATGCATACCCCTGTTTATTCGCAGACGCTGACAATTCTCCATTCACCTGTATACACGGCTGCACTTCCAGCAAAACGATCCTAATTCCCTTACGGGCAGCACAAGGATCTTGTATTGCATTTATACTAAGTGTCGCGGCTGTCAACTGCGCTCCTTTCTTGATAGTTATAGTCTCAGAAGCAACTACCTGCGCAGCACTTCTCTCAAAGTTTGCAGACACTACCATCGCTTTAATAGTAAAATGCGTCACACCTTTAGGTGCATAAACCGTACTCTCAGAAAGATCAACATGAACACCACGCTCATCTTCCCTGATCACCGGTGTACCTGATAACAGGTGCTCGTGCCCCGAAACCACATTAAACCTGAACCCTTCAAACACCTGCATATTGCTCACCGTCAATCGCCGCTCGCCTACTCCATAATACCTGTCGCTACACATGATCCCCGCCAGCGTCTTATTCAATCGCGGAATAAGATCACTGTCATAATACCGATGCAACTCAGTATACAATGCACGACGTAATAACGCCGCTCCCTTACTCGCCGTACCGAAATCTTTCGCAGCTAACTTAGTGGCAGCCGTCTGCCTCACATACAGGGGCCTTTTTCGTGTGAAATATTCTCCATTCCTCCGATACCCGACCCTATCGCCGAGCGGCCCCGTAAATGGGAGAATACCTTTTTGTCTTGCCATAATCGTAAATTTTATCTTCAAATTAACGAAATATTAGCTGCGTTCAAGTGGCCATATGTCTTTATTTTCAACATTTTATATACAATACTGCAACAAGGCCAGACTATATATTAATTTTATATTAATACTCCCCCTTTCCCTGGCATCTCCGGACGCCAGCCCATAAGTTTGCAATAGCTCAAAATCACATGATATGGATCGTCGCTCATTATTGAAAAACCTGGGCCTAGGTGCACTGATCGGTGCATTGCCTGGTACCCGGGTATTAGCTGCCGCTACAGAAAGCATCATCAAACCTAAGAAAAGAGTATTGCGTTTCGCCCACCTGACAGACGTACACCTTGAACCTGAAATGAAAGCGCCCGAAGGACTAGCCAAATGTCTCCATCATATACAGTCACAAAAAGACGCACCGGTTTTTATCATGAATACCGGCGACTGTATCATGGATGCACTGAAAGAACCTAAAGACCGCGTAGAAGTACAGTGGAATCTCTGGCATGGACTGATGAAAAGTGACAACAGCCTGCCGATCGAATATTGTATCGGCAATCACGATATCTGGGGCGCCGGACAAACAACCGATCCCCTCTACGGGAAGAAATACTCCCTGGAAATGATGCGCCTGGAAAAACCTTACCGCAGCTTTGATAAAGCCGGCTGGCACTTCATCATCCTCGACAGCATCCAGCCTAAAAACGACGGTAGCTGGTATACCTGCAAGCTGGATGATGAACAGTTCGACTGGCTGGAAAAAGATCTTGCTGCCAACACCAAGCTACCCGTTATCATATTCTCACACGTACCTATCGTATCAGCAGCCACAGTAGTGGTCGATAATAAATTCAAAGAAAACAGCGGCTATGAGCTTGGCGTCGGTTCCATGCACACAGATGCCGCCCGCCTTGTAGCGTTATTTGATCAGCATCCGAACATCAAACTGTGTATGAGTGGGCACATCCATCTCTATGAGCAGGTATTGTACAATGGCGTCACCTATATCAGTAATGGGGCTGTAAGCGGCAACTGGTGGAAAGGTGTCAGGTACCGCACGGAAAATGGTTACGCCATGGTAAATCTCTATGATGATGGCAGCTTTGAGAATGAATATATCCCCTATGGATGGACCGTCTAAGCCTTACGGCGCTTCTCGTCGGCTTTATCTTTCTCGTCATACTCATTCTCATCATACCCTTCCAGGGTATTGTTCTTATCGTCATTGAACTCCTTCTTGGGAGCCGCTTTGGCAACTGACGTGGCGCCGGCGTTCTTACGTTTTACCTGTTTGATCGCCCGCCGCTCGTTAGTGGATTTCCTGATCGTCATATCAATACGTTTATCAATAGAAATACAAAAATGCTGCCGGGGCAGTAACGAAACGTAACTTTTAATACACATCACCTGACTATCCGGCACATGTAGCCATAAGGACAAATACCGGACGGGACTAAACATCCTCTCCGGTGTTTGTATTGAATTCCTTAACTTTATTGTATGGCTGGTAAAATAGAACGTTCCGTATCAGAATTTAATAATGAGCTGAAGCTGAAAGGCTTCAACGTCTGGCAGATTGAAAGCGACACTAATGCGACTAAAATCTACAGCAGGAAGGACTTTTATAAAATCTGTCTGACTACAGGAAGAAGCATCATCCATTATGCAGATCGTAGTTTTGAACAGGAAGGAACAGTCTTATTCTTTGGAAATCCGCATGTGCCTTACTCCTGGGAAACCCTTTCGACCACTTATGTTGGTTATACCGTTCTTTTTTCTGAAGACTTTCTCAAGCAATCGGAGCGCTCGGAAAGCCTGCAGCAATCGCCATTATTTAAAATCGGCGGTACACCTATATTTAAGATCACAGAGTCGCAGCGGCTGTTTTTAAATGGCATCTTCCAGAAGATGATAGAAGAGCAGCAAACGGATTACGTGTACAAAGACGATTTGATGCGTAACTATATCAATCTGATCATTCACGAGGCCCTGAAATTACAGCCTTCAGAGCATTTCGACCAGCATAAGAACGCGCTGACCCGTATTACATCAGTATTCCTGGAATTGCTGGAACGCCAGTTCCCTATAGAAACAGCAGACCGCCCCTTAACACTCAAGACAGCCAACGATTATGCGAGCGAACTCGCCATCCATGTGAACTACCTCAATAAAGCCGTAAAAGAAACAACCGGTAAATCGACAACAACGCACATCGCCGAGCGCATCTCCCGTGAAGCAAAGGCCTTATTACAGCATACAGACTGGAATGTGGCGGAGATTGCCTATGCACTCGGATTTGAATATCCTACCTATTTTAACAACTTCTTCAAAAAACAAACAGGCAATAAGCCCTCCGCTTTCAGAGGCGCTGTCATTTGAAATCCTTAATCATTGGATTGAAATTCATTAGCTGTAAAGTACCTATTGACGGAACTTTGTGGCATGAAAGACATCTTCCATAGACTAAGAGCAGGTGAACTGGTAGCACTTCAGGATCCTGAATTTCACCGGGTAGATGAGGTTGTTACCCGTACACTCGCATTGTCTCCCGCATTGAACGCCGCTACAAGCATTGACGAAGTACGCGGCAGGTTGAGTGAGATCATTGGCTCACAACTCGACAAAAGCACCACTGTCTTTGCACCGTTTTACACCAATTTTGGCCGTTTCATCAGTATCGGCAAAGATGTATTTATCAATCACGCCTGCACCTTCCTGGATATGGGCGGCATCACCCTTGAAGATCATGTACTGCTCGGACCGAAGGTAAACCTGATCACAGAAAATCATCCTGTCGATCCGGTCACCCGCCGCGGCATGCTGTGCAAACCCATTCTGATCAAACGTAACGCCTGGATTGGTGCTGGTGCCACTATTCTGCCGGGTGTGACCATCGGTGAGAATGCTGTTGTTGCAGCTGGTGCTGTCGTTGCCAAAAACGTAGCAGCAAACACAATTGTAGGCGGTGTGCCCGCAAAGCTTATTAAAACTATCGGCTAATGATAAACAGGCAATGTACGCTAAACGTAAACAGATAAAGAACATTGTATGATTAAAGACAAAGTAGTGATCATCACCGGTGCATCATCCGGTATAGGCGAAGAGAGTGCAAAACTACTCGCTGCCAAAGGTGCTAAAGTTGTTTTAGGCGCAAGACGCGAGGATAAACTAAAGCAACTGGTAGAGGGAATTCAGAAGACTGGCGGAGAGGCCGTCTATAAGGTAATGGATGTGGTAAACCCTGCAGACAATACAGCAATTGTCGAACTGGCTCAGAAGACATATGGAAGAGTGGATGTTATCTTCTTAAACGCTGGCATCATGCCCAGTTCTCCACTTTCTGCCTTAAAGACGAATGAATGGAACCAAATGGTGGATATCAATATCAAAGGCGTTCTTAATGGTGTTGCAGCCGTACTCCCAGGGTTTATCGCACAAAAGTCCGGGCAGATCCTCGCTACTTCCTCCGTTGCTGGTTTAAAAGCTTATCCAAATGGTGCAGTGTACGGTGGCACCAAATGGTTTGTCCGCGATTTTATGGAAGTGCTACGCATGGAGTCTGCACAGGAAGGAACGAATATTCGTACTACGACAATCTATCCTGCTGCCATCAATACCGAGCTGCTGTCCACGATTACCGATGAACGTACTGCTGCCGGAATGACTTCATTGTATGAGCAATATGGTATTTCAGCGGTAAGGGTGGCCGATATTGTGGCTTATGCCATCGATCAACCGGAAGACACGACAGTGAATGAAATTACGATGGGACCATCCAGACAAAGCTGGTAATGGTAAATGATTGCCTGACTTCATCAGGGCTCCGAATAAAGAGAGGCTGTCTCATATCAATAATGAGACAGTCTCGTCTTTTTTAAACAACTACCCTGCTTACACGCCATTGGGTCCGGCTATATGCCTTATTCCTGTCTAATCTATCCTGATCCCTTCCTTTATTTCATCATTCGCATGAACAATCACTCTATCTCCCGGCATCAGGCTGCCAAACACTTCTGACGAATCATTATGATGATTCCCTTCCTGCACATCTATCCAATGTGTATAGCCTTCCCGCACCGCCACTACATACTTCTTTTCCGTGGAAGTCACTATAGCACTACCTGGTACCACCATGGCCTGTACTGACCCGGTAACCGGAATAGTGATCTCCGCATACATCCCAGGCTTTAAAAGATGTTGTACATTCTGTATATCCACTTCCACCGCTTCAGAACGATACCGGTCACTTAATGACCCCGCCTGGCGGCTGATCGCTCCTGCGAATATCTTCCCCGGTAGTGCATTTACATGAAAAGATACCTGTCTTGCACCGGAGAGCTGTGCGCTGTATACCTCCGGAACCTGCACCACCAGACGCAGCCTGTCTTCCTGTTCCAGCATCAGCATTGCACCACCATCGAGTTTTGTTCCCGGCCCTACTAACGCACCCGGATGTACGTTACGTTCTGTGATCACGCCATCAAATGGTGCAGTCACCGTCAGATAGCTCCTCGTAGCTTCCAGCGCCCTGAAATTCGCCAGTTCACTGTTCATAATAGCGCTGTCTGCCGCCATACGGGCATTAGCTACTTCTACATCATGCGCGGAAATAGTACCCGGTGTTTCACTGACAGCCAGCGTACGCTCGTAATTATCTTTCGACGCAGCAAATACCGCCCTGGCCTGCAAATACTTCGACTGTGCAGCGAAGTACTGCTGAATGATCTCTGGTGCATCCAGGGTGATCAACACCTCTCCTTTATGCACCACGCTGCCCCTGTCAACCGCCACGGTTTTTACGAAACCATTGACCCTTGGATAAATACTCACCCGCTGATAGGCCTCCAGCACCGCAGGCAATTGTATGCTGGATGAAAGTGGTTCATGAATAACGGTGGCCAGTTCATACTTCCTGTCCTTATCTTTCCTGGCAGCTTCTTTCTTTTGAGGCGCCTTTTCATGACAGGCGGTGAACAAGGCTGCCAACAGGCATATGGTGAACAGATACTTAAACATGTACATGATTGGTCGCTATTTTAGGTTCCTTTAATTTTTTTACTGGCATCAGTGACGGATCGTCATAAGATGCTTTCCGCTGAATGGCAGCATATACCAGTGGTAAGATGAGCAGGGCCGCCAATGTAGAGGCTATCAATCCTCCTATCACCGCCCGTCCTAAGGGTGCCGTCTGATCGCCCGATTCACCCAGTCCTGTGGCCATCGGCACCATACCTGCTATCATCGCCAGACTGGTCATCAGGATGGGGCGCAAACGGATACCCGCACTGACAATAGCCGCTTTATAGGCATCCCGGTACTCCAGCCGGAGCTTCTCCGCATTGGTCACGATCAGGATCGCATTCGCCACTGATACCCCTGTGGACATGATCATGCCCATATATGATTGCAGGTTCAGCGTTGCGCCCGTCAACAGCAACATGATCAATGCCCCAGCTATTACCGCAGGCATCGTTACCAGCACCACAAAACTTAGCTTGAACGACTGGTAGTTAGCCGCCAGCAATAAGAAGATCACCGCAATAGCCAGCATCAGCCCGTTCTGTAAACTGGACAAGGTCTCTACCAGCAAGCTGGAACTACCTTTCAGCTCTACCTTCACCCCCCTCGGCGGCTCTCCCATTTCTTTGATGGCCGTCTGCACCACCTTCGTAGCTGCACCCAGATCTTTCCCGGTAATATTAGCACTGACAGTCACAAAACGTCTTGTCCCCGCACGATCAAATTCTCCCGGCATCTCACCATTGGAGAAAGTAGCTACGTCTCCCAACACAGGCCTTGACTGCCCTTTTACCAACGGTATCTCTTTCAGATTATCGATCGTCTGCATGATATACTCCGGCACCTGTACCTGCACCTGGTACGTATACGCCACCTTCTCATCCAGCCACTGATTCTTTTCCGTAAAACGGCTGGAAGAAGTAGAAGCCGTCACCGAACGGGCCACCTGGTACATATTCAGTCCCATCTGTGCTACCTTGAAACGGTCTATATTGATATTGATCACCGGGTAATGCAGTGGCTGCGCGATCTGCACATCCCGCAGGAAATCCACCTCCTTCAGTTTATCTACCAGTTCTCCCGCATACCCCGCTATCTGCTTCATGTCTTTCCCTGCCACCCTTACTTCGATAGGCGTAGACGCCCCCTGTGCCATAATCTTCTCGGTCATATCCACCGGTTCAAAGCTTACACGCATTTCCGGCATTTTAGCCTTAATACGGGCGCGTAATTCGTCCTTGAGGGTCTCTATATCAACTTTGTAATCCTCGTTCAGATTGACCTGTAATACTGCTTCATGCGTGCCCGCATTAAACACATACAGGTTACTCGTACCATAACTGCTCGGCACCAGTCCCACATATCCGGAGCTGATCGCCACATTACCATTCACAGTACTATCGATCAATGCCAGCACCTGGTGCACTTTCTCTTCCGTCCGCTCTAACCTTGTGCCATCCGGCTCCTTCAATCTCAGCTGGAATTGCCCGGTATTCACATGCGGCATCAGGTCCTTACCAATAATCATAAAAGCAGCACCGGCTATGCCGAATGCCAGTATCACATATAGTCCTATCACCAGCCGGGAACGCCGTCCCAGCCATTCCAGCAATGACACAAACCGGTCTTTAAAACGCTCAAAACCGCCCTTCTTCCCATGATGCATATGGTCATGCCTTACCTGTCTGATCTCGTCCTCATCCAATGCCAGTCCATGATTGAACTTCCCTTCCTTCAGCCACCAGTTGGACAGCACGGGTACCAGCGACTGTGCCGCAAAATAGGATGCGATCATCGCGAAGCCGATAGACAGCGACAGTGGCAGGAACATCGCCTTCGGTACACCGGTCATGATAAAGGACGGCGCGAACACCGCCAGTATACACAACAGGATCAGCAGCAAGGGAAACGCGATCTCCTCACTCGCATCATAAATAGCCTGCCGCTTGGATTTGCCCATCTCCAGATGCTGGTGAATATTTTCTATCGTCACCGTCGCCTGATCCACCAACACGCCAATCGCTAACGCCAGTCCGCTCAGTGTCATCAGGTTGATCGTCTGTCCTGCCAGCTTTAATCCTAACACAGCTGCCAGAATAGCAATAGGGATCGTTACCACTACGACCAGGCAACTACGCAGATCTCTCAGGAACAACAACACCATCAACCCTGTCAGCAGGGCGCCCAGTAAACCTTCTGTCATCAGGCTTTTCACCGCATTGATCACAAACACAGACTGGTCAAACTCATAGGTCACCTTCACATCTTCCGGCAAAAGGCTCTGCATCTCAGGCAACCGCGCTTTCAATTCTTTCACCACATCCCAGGTAGATGCATCCGCAGTTTTTACGACAGGAATGTAAACCGATCTTCTGCCATTCACCAGGGCATAATCCACCGTAATATCTGCCGCATCACTCACACGTGCCACGTCCCGGATAAACACGGTAGAATTGCCGTTGGTCGTAATAGGAATATCCCCGAAATCCTGCACTTCTTTCTCAAGCGAATTGATCGTAGTTACATACATCGTATTATTGATGCGGATATTTCCTGAAGGCGTCATCACGTTGTTCTTGGCAATCGCTTCCACTACTTCATCCGCACTCATGTTGTAACTACGCAAACGGTCAGGGTCCACACTAACGATCACAGAACGGGAGTTCGCACCAAAAGGTGGTGGCGCCGACAATCCGGGTACTGAGCCAAACATCGGCCTGACACGTGTATTCGCCAGGTCATAAATATCTTTCAATGACCGGTTCGGACAACTGAACACCAACTGCCCCACCGGTAACGACGAAGCATCGAAACGAACCACCTGTGGTGGTAACGCGCCCGGCGGAAAGAACTTCATCGCCCTGTTCACCTGTAAGGCTACCTGTGCCGATGCCTCCGCCATATCGGTGCTTTCATAAAAAGAGAGCTTGATCATCGTCAGCCCCTGTATATTCTTGCTGCTGATATTCTTAATCCCGTTCACATACAGGAACTGGTCCTGCAAACGGGTAGCAAAGAATCCTTCCATCTGCTGGGGAGACATCCCGCCATAAGGCTCTATGACGTAGATCGTCGGCAGATTCAGCTTGGGAAAGATGTCTATAGGAATGTTCATAACAGCCAGTACTGAAAACAGGAACATGCCGAGGGTAAGTACGACCACGGACAATGGCTTTTTCAGTGCGCTAGTAACTAATGACATAAGAATGCTTTTTTTGCTATTACTGCTTGCGGGCAACCTCCAGCTGCTGCACCAGTTCCTGAATATTATTAGCCGTAAATGCCTGCTTGAAAAGTGCCTGCCATGCCGCATTACGCGTCTGTACAAGATCTGTTTCCGCCCTGTTCAGCAGGTATAAGGCATTGGTCACTTCAATGATATTGGTCAATCCTCCTTTGTACAGCGCCATCTTCTGCAAAGCTGCAGCCCTGGCTGCATTCAGCTGTGCGGGCATTTCCTGTAGCTTGTCAAGAGCAGTGCGGATACCCAGCCTTGACTGCTGCAACTGGTTATCCAATACTGCTTGCGTCGTCTCCAGCTGTTCAGCGGCCGCTTTGGTGCGCAAATGCTGTTCTCTCACCTTGTCTTTCGTGTGTCCTATATCGGCAAGGTTGTAGGTCAGCGCCAGTCCTGCGAGATAGTTATAGCGACTGTACCCCAATCCGCTCCACAGATTCTTATTGTAGCTATCATTATACTGTCCGCTGGAACCACGCATCCATCCTGCCGCCAGCACGGATATTTTAGGCAATGCGGCCCTGCGGATGACTTGTTCATGCTTTTGCTGTTGCGCCAGCAACCCGTTATAATACAACAATACAGGATGCTCTTTCGCCACGGATGCGGTATCATTCAATCCGGTCAGCATAGACAGCAGGCCGTTGTTATACAGCGTATCCGGCTGAATAGCACTGGTATCCAGCCCTGTTAAAATACCCAGGTGCAAGCGCACGCTGTTGTAGTTATTTTGTATATCGAGATAGTTCAGTCTTGCTTTGGATAATTCTGCAGCTGCAATAGAGCTGTCCACCCCAGGTTTCAGCCCGTGTAGCACAATGGCTGTCACGGCCCTTTGCACAGATCGTGTACGGTCTATATTGTCTTCCTGGATCTTCATCAGCGAACGGTATTGCAATAAGCCCAGATAGTCCCGTACCACCGCTACCATCAGATCATTGGCGGTGATATCTGCATCGAGACCTGATACTTTCTGTTGCTGTATCGCTTCTTCCTTTTGCGTACGGTAAGCGCCGAAATTGTACACTTCCCATTGTACCTGCGCCAGTGCAATATTGCCGCTCATCACGTCACTACGATTAGCCCCGCGGATACCACCCGATGTGGAAGGGACGGTGCTTAAGGGAAAATAAGAGCCATAAATACCATTGTCGGTTCCAACAGTGGCTTCTTCTACCAGCTTGACGGAAGGCCACCAGTTATGACTGATATCCGTAGTATGGGCAATGCCCGCCCGCGATAATGTTTGCTTTGCTCTTAATGATGGATAATGTTGAAGGGTTAGGGTAATAGCCTGTTGGAGGGACAAATTTTCTTTGCCCGACTGCGCATAGGTATCGTGCGGTATGCCAGTCACCAGACATAGTGTAAACACCCACAACCCTGCAGCAATGTTTTTATTCATAACTGACAGATGTTGAGTGACCATAGACGTGTGTCTACGGCATTAATTAAGGATAATAAAAAAGGAATGGAAATCAGGCTACAGGAGGCCCACGCCAATCACTGAGAGTAACGGCGACACTGATATAGGAATTCTTATATCCACTGTAAACAACAGGGATGTAAACGAAGAATGATTTGATGCGGATACTGGGTACAAACAGGCATAACTCATGATAATCGTTCAATGGCCTGGTACGATGATTATATCTGCGCGTACCGGTCTTAAACCATTGCACGCCATCAATAGCTGTTACCCCTGCCTGCTGACTAGCAACATGAGATACAACACTGCTGGTGTGCGCACGTATAACTGTCTGTGATGTGGAAGTAATAAATGGAACCTCTTCCTGCAGCAGCGGCAGGAAAAAGATGCATGAAAGAAAAAGTAAAAGCCTTTTGAGCTGTTTCACGTCGAGACCCATTTATACGTATGCAAGATATTTAAACAAAATTATAATACATAGCCCTCTTAATGGTTTTAAGGGAATTATAATGTCTGTTCGGTCCTCTCGGTATAGAGCTTGTGTATATTTGCAATATGAACTGCCTGATAATCGACGATAACAAACTGGCGCGCACTGCGATGAAGCAACTGGCCAGTCATGTAGATCAGCTACGTGTTGCTGGCGAATGTGCCAGTGCAATAGAAGCCTATAATATCCTGCAGAAGGAAAAGATCGATCTGTTACTGCTGGACATTGAAATGCCCGGTATGAATGGCCTCGAGCTGACACGTAACATCGGGAAAAAGGGCCCTGTCATTATCTTTACCACTGCCAAGAAAGACTACGCAGTGGAGGCCTTTGAACTGCATGTAGCAGATTATCTTATCAAGCCGGTCACTCCTTCCCGTTTCCTACAGGCCATAGAAAGGGCGAAAGAGTTACAACAAGCTAACACCCGTGAAGTGCATGATACCGACAACGAATTTGTCTTTATCAGGGATAGTGGTTCACTGAAGCGCATCAAACTGGATGAGATCCTCTACCTGGAAGCGATGGGCGACTATGTAAAACTGCATACTTCCCAGAAATTTCATGCCGTTCATTCTACCCTGAAAGCGATAGAAGAAAGATTACCCGACACGAAATTCATGCGCGTCCACCGCTCCTACATTGTAGCCCTCGATAAGATAGACGCTATACAGGACGGCGCTATTATTATCTCAAAGAATTCCGTCCCGGTAGCGGATGCTTATCGTGCTGCACTCAACAGTCGCCTGAACTTATTATAGTATTCCCTTATCATTCCCTTTAGCAATTTAGCAATACAGAAGCCTCCAAGGCGCTTGCCCCACTAAGGAAATGCGTATTTATGTTGACGCGTTAATAACGCGGATTTTTCTACATGATGCTAAACTAAACTCGGAAAGAGTGGTAGAAACGGCTATGATTATATCATAAAGCTAAGTAGAAAAAGGATGCGGGAAATACGGATTTTATTCTACTAAAAGCCACTATAACAAACAGATTTACAGCACATTAATAGAAAACAACTTACAAGCACCAAATATCGAACATATCGGCTCCTCTTTGAGGACAAACATCCATCATATTTGCATCAAACTAGCATATGACTAGCATCTTCTTCCGTTAAAAAACGGAGGAAGAACGGAGGAAGATGCTAGTCATATGTTAGTTTGATGCAAGTCACAACCGAAGTAATTTCAGATTGATCGAAGATTATCTTCTTTACAGTTTTGTTATAGTCATTAGTTCTTCAGCTCCTAAAAGGGAAGACCTCATAACCAGCGTAGGAACAGCGGAAGTAGCACCGGTTTCAGATGGGAATGGCGGGCCTTCGGCTCTCCGGTGACACGACCGGTGCTGCCCAATATATATCCAATACCTTATTCGCTTGACAACGCCTAATAGCATTCCAGAGAGGCGCCGACCGACATCCCATACTGAAACCGAAGCTACTTAGCGGGAAAAAGAAGCCTCAACAACACTCAATAGCACTCCAGAGAGGCGCCGACCACCGAAGCTACTTAGCGGGAAAAAGAAGCCCCAACAACGCTCAATAGCACTCCAGAGAGGCGCCGACCGCCGAAGCTACTTAGCAGGAATAGCACCCAACCCCGCCGCAGCCTGCTGCAGATAATTCGTCAACCGGTTCACCGCTGCCGCCGCAATAGCGATCTGCTCCTCCGCCTCCTGCCATCTCCGTTGTTCGATGGCCTCCCTGATACCTGGCAATGTCTTCACACCATAACCCGTATAAAATCCAGGTGCATAGACAGTATGTTTATACCAGCCCCTGTTTGGCAATCCTTTATCATACAGCAATTGTTGTTCCGCCTGATAAAGCGCCTTATTCAGGCCATCTGCTTTCTCCGCAGGAACAGGCCCTTTCGCTCTCAATTCCTGTAATTGCTGGGTAGCTTTATCCAATGCGACCAATGCATTCTGCAGTTTTGAAAAGTCAATGTAAGGTACTTCAGACTTTACAGCCGGCGCCTTAATCGGCTTGGTAACATCCGCCGTAAGCTGATAAGCATTATTATTGATGATCTGATTTTCCACGGCAGTAGATTCCCTCATCTGTTCTGCCAGCGAGATCAGTTCTGTAGTATATCCGTTGATGGTTTTGGAAAGACTACGGAAGTCAAATGGCAATACATCCGCTTCTGCCAGTCTTAAAGCTGCATGGCCACCGAATTTGGACAGTGCTACACCATACTCAAAACCGGGATCTTTAAAGCGGGAATAGTTCTCATATGTATCATAAATGGAATGGTATTCTCCGCCTGCACCTTCCCCGCCGAAGCCGACATTCAGAGATGGAATACCCAGGTGTTGAAGGAAGGAAGAGTAATCAGACCCCGAGCCCAGTGCGCTGATGGTCATATCTTTTTTCCCCAGCAGGTCCTTCTTCGCTTTTGTCGTAGCCGCCGATACAATATCAGATGCCTGTTTCCTTTCAAGGATGTTTACTTTAGTCTGCGGATCGGTAATTCCTCTGGCCACCTCCCCTGCAAAAGGTTCCAGTGCATGCGAACCACCTATCCCCAGGTATCCGCGACTATTCCCATCTGAATTGATATAAGCCACTGCCTTCTGCTGTAACTCAGCCGCGTGTGCTTCCACCCATTCAGTAGAGCCCAGCAATCCCGGTTCCTCACCATCCCAGGCCGCATATACTAATGTTCTTTTAGGTTTATATCCCTTCTTTGCCAGCACACCGATGGCCTTTGCCTCTTCCAGCAAAGCCGACAGTCCGCTCACAGGGTCCGCAGCGCCATATACCCAGGCATCGTGGTGGTTACCCCTGATCACCCACTGGTCAGGCAGTTGACTTCCCTTCATAAAAGCGATCACATTATAGGCAGGCACCATCTTCCAGTCAAATTCCAGTTTCAGGTGCACTTTTGCCTTACCTGGGCCAATATGATAGGTAAACGGCAGGGCGCCTCTCCAGCTCTCCGGCGCTACAGGGCCCTCCAGGGCCGCCAGCAATGGAGCCGCATCATGATAGCTGATAGGTAGTACCGGTATCTTCAAAAGGTTAGTAGCTTCAGACCTTTCCAGTCTTTTCGCATTTTCCGTGGCTCCCACACCGGGCGTGAGTGGATCACCCGGATAGATCACCATGTCCATAATGGAGCCCCTTTGCACTCCATATTCGCTTTTATAGGGTCCCTGCGGATATACATCCCCCTGGTAGTAACCATCATCTTTCGGATCGGAATAGATAAGCGTACCGATAGCGCCATGTTCCTGTGCTACTTTCGGCTTGATCCCCCTCCAGGAACGGCCATATTTTGCGACCACAATCTTACCCTGCACACTGATCCCCAGCCTTTCCAGGTATTCATAGTCTTCCGGCAGACCATAATTCACAAACACCAGTTCCCCGGTCACATCGCCATCGGCACTCCAGGCATTGTAGGTAGCCAGTTCATCCGGCTGACCGGTGCTGGGGTCTTCCTTCAGGGCCGGCTCTTTGAGCACCGCTTTATAGTTCTCCGGATAGCTTGCTTCCAGTACCCTTGTCTTAGGAGTAGGAAAAAGTACCTGGTAGGTCTCTATCCTGGCATCCCAACCATAGCTTTTAAACTGTTGCAGGATGTTCTCAGCCACCCACTTATCCCTCGGCATACCGAGATAGTGTTGCTGTGCTGACAGCGTCTTAATATTATTCCCAATGGCAGCAGCGCTCAGTTCCTTATCGAAATTGGCTTCCAGTTGCTGTTGCTGTTGGCTATGTTCACTACTGAAACCGCTCAGCTTCTGCTGGGCATAAGTGCTCTGCAATAATAAAATGAGGGCAATACCTGACGTGATCTTCTTTGAATTCATGCAAAAAGAGGGTTTATTTGGTTGACATTAAGTCTGTTTAGGTAGGTGGTGAACAAATATAATATATCCCAACGACACTTGTTCCTCTTCCGCCGATGACTGATGCCTGTTAGACAATTTACCATCAATATGCGCTTATATGCCATGTATCTTTGGTTCAACAAAGCAATTGAGTAGGACAGTTAACAAACAAAGAGCAAAAAACTGAACGAGGCAATTGTCCAGACTATTAATCATCAAATAAAAAAATACGAGTCATGAAAAAGTTAGGAATTCTGATGGCTGCTGCTATGATCTTCGCAGGTACCACCGCCACATTTGCTGCTACACCAGTACATACAGCTAAAGCAACTGCTAAAACTACAACTGTTAACGCTAAACAACAGGAGAAACCTAAAGCGGCTACCGCTCCCCACGCAAAGAAAGCTCACAAGAAACACCACCACGCGAAGAAAGCTGCTAAATAAGCAGTAATATCGACAGGTCATGTAGTTCAGAGGTGCCGAAAATGGAATATCGATTTAACAACAAGCAAAAGTAAACGGACAGAACAACCAGTAAGCACCAATTGGACGCACAAAAGACCTGAGGTATCCTGAGAGCATGCGGGCGCGAAGCCTGTCTACATAAGATTTGGGTTTATCAAAAGAATGACGGGTGACGAATAAACAGTATTCGTGATTCGTCATTCGTATTGCCAGCACATACCCCCTATCAGGCAAATAACAGGCAAACCAAAATACATTCGTAATTTTAAACCAAATATTCGCCGACAAAATGCAGCCGAAGCTGATTAAATATTACTTACTAGGCCTGTTCATCCTGGGACTTGTACTATTCATCGTGCTGCAATTTAACTCAGCTCAGAACATACGTAAACTCATCTCCGGCAACGAAAAGCTCCTCGACGAACTAAACGTCAAAAATGAACTGCAAAAGCTGCAAACCAGTATAGCCAAAACCGATAGCAAAGTACGCGGCGCTGTTATATCCCAGGACACATTAAATATCACCGGTATAGAAGCTGAAGTCGCCCTGATCAAAGCCGACCTCCGGGAGATTAACAAACTTGTAAGCAACGACAGCACAGAGAAATTGCTGACCCAGTTGAATTACCTCGTTGAAGAAAAGAACAAACTGAACATCGCTATACTCGACACCTTTTATACCAGGGGCAAATGGCCCGCAGAGCGGATCATCAACGCCCAGAAAGGTAAACGTCTCGGCGACGCTATTACCATCATTCTTCATTCCCTCGACAGCACCCGGCAAACAGAAGTGAATCATACCACGCACATGATTGACACCAGCGGACAAAAAGCCCTCAACTGGGGTACTATTATGCTGTTCTTTGCCTGCATTTCCAGCCTGTTGTCATTCCTGTATATCACCAGCAGGATCTATAAGCAGGAACAACTGATCGAGGCACTCAATCAATCGCGACAGCAGGAAAAGAAGCTGACCATCATCAAAGATCAGTTCCTGGCCAATATGAGCCATGAAATAAGAACGCCCATGAACGCCGTACTGGGATTCACTCACCTGCTGCAGCAGCAACCCATGAATGAAAAGTCAAAAGAATACGTGACCTCCATTCAACATGCAGGAGAAAATCTGCTGGACATCATCAACGATATACTGGATATATCCAAAATAGAATCAGGCATGATGCGGCTGGAGCCCGTATCTTTCAGCTTACGGGGCATGCTGCATTCCCTGGAATTGATGTTCCAGCCCAAAGCACAGGAAAAGAAACTGGAATTATCCTTCAATATAGACACACATGTACCCGACATCCTATATGGGGACGTCATGCGCCTGACACAGGTGCTCCTCAACCTGGTCAACAACGCTATTAAATTTACCCACCAAGGCAAGGTACAGCTCAGGGTAAGCCAGGTAGCAGCAGAAAGCGGGGTAAGGCTGTTGTTCACCGTCAGCGATACCGGTATTGGTATTGCCCCGGACAAAATAGCTACTATCTTCGACCGCTTTAACCAGGCAGAGGCAGACATCACCCGCAAATTCGGCGGAACTGGTCTGGGACTCACTATCGTAAGTCAACTGGTAGAATTACAACACGGTAGCGTCAGCGTTGAAAGCGAACCGGGAAAAGGCAGCACCTTTAAAGTGGAGCTGCCTTATACATTAGGAGAGCTGCTGCCTGACAGTGGGGAGAACTACAACTATTCCCAGGACAATTTCGCCCTGCCGCAACAACCGGATATACGACTGCTGGTTGCCGAGGATAACAAGATGAACCAGAACCTCCTGAAACATCTGCTGGGCAACCGGCAGCTGCATTATCAACTGGTGAATAACGGACAGGAGGCATTATCCGCCCTCTCCCGGCAACATTTCGACCTGGTACTGATGGACCTTCAGATGCCGGAAATGGACGGTTATACCGCCACTAAAAAGATCCGGGAAGAACTGCAATCGAATATTCCCATTATCGCCATGACTGCCCACGCCATGTCAGGAGAAAGGGAGAAATGCCTGCAGGCAGGTATGAATGAGTATCTGGCAAAACCGATACGGGAAGGAGAGCTTTACCGCATGATACAGGTCTTCACCGGTAAGAGCAGTACGCCCGAACTATACGCCCGTCAGAACGGCCATACGGCCTTTAATAACGGCAGCAACGGACAGGCAACAGAACACGAAGCGCCCCTGGTACAGCTGGAATATCTGCATCAATTGTCCATGGGCGATGAAGGGTTCGAGCAGAACATGTTGCAGCAGTTCGTTACACAGCTACCGGAAGATCTTGCCCAGCTAAAAAAGGCCATCGATGAAGGCTCGGTCACCGCTATACGCAGTACCGCGCACAATATAAAAACGACTATTTCCTTTATCGGATTGGAAACCAGCTTATATCCTACGCTGGAGACACTGGAGAACCTGGATGGTACGTATGATGCGACCTTTGTGGCAGAGCAATATGGCACACTTAAGCAGCTGTGTATAAAGGCCTTAGAGGAGACGCTGCGCTTGCTGTTATAACCCGGCCTTTTCTTTTTCCTTTTTCACCGACAGTTAATCCCTGTTCATCGAAACCGCCGGAGTCGCCTTCATTATAGCCTTAATTTTACATCAGCAATTAGAAATAATTCATCTCTCAATTAAAAAATTAGTAGTCATGAACATCAAGAAAAGTCTTATTGTAGCAGCAGTATTTATGAGCGTTAGCGCTGTAGTTTTCGCACAGACTCCTGCACAGAAACCTGCTAAGAAAGAAAAAGCAAAGACTGAGAAACCAGCTGCTGACACAGCTAAAGCTGCTCACAAAATGCACAAGAAAGCTGCGCCTAAAGCTCAGTAGTCTTAATGAGCAAACGAAGAGATTTGAAGAGGGGCTGGCCTGCGGGTCAGCCTCTTTCTTTTTGGGCCCTATTGGGGTGATTCAATTTGTTATGGGGGCCACGTATTTCGTCCCCGGGGTTGCACCCCGCGCTACAAACAAAACGGCTCCTAACGGAGCCGATTGATGTTTTGTTAAATGTATTTATCGTGATTCATTCGCGTCAATAGGACTCCGGTAGGAGCACCCCGCGCTACAAGTGAGTAGGAGGCATGAGATTATTTCGCATGCCGTCCCCTCCAGCCACCGTACGTACGGGTCCGTATACGGCGGCACATCAAAATAGT
>NZ_PYGK01000010.1 GCF_003014595.1 Chitinophaga ginsengisoli
CAGTGATTGCCTTATATGCGGTTTCTGTTCGTCAGACCGGGATTTTGCCGCCGACTTCCTTCAGATTCCACCTCACGGTGGACACCCTTGTCTTGAGCTAGCGATTCCTACTATCAAGGCTCGCGGAGGACTTACACCTCCTAGTTTATGAACATGCCAGGCGCACAACAACGAGACTCCTACGGAGTCTTCCAGGATGATTAATTCGTATGAGTTTATTTCTTTACAACATTCTTCGCTTCTTCAATAAACTGCTCAATCTCCCAGGCATCTGATAGTTTGAAGGCTCCTATTCTTGTACGGCAAAGGCTGCTCATATACCCTCCTACTCCAAGGGCTGCGCCGAAATCGTTGGCCAGGGAACGGATGTAGGTACCGGTGCTGCAGACAACACGGAAGGATATTACCGGCATTTCTATTTTGGTGATCTCAAATTCTTTGATGAAGACAGTGCGGGGCTCCACCTTTACCTCGACACCCTTACGTGCCAGTTCATAAATGGGCTTACCATTCTGTTTGATGGCGGAGTGTATGGGAGGAAGCTGCTGCTGTTCGCCGAGGAACTCGCGGGTGGTGTCATGGATGAGTTGTTCGGTAATGCCATCCAATGGTTTGAAGTCTGTAGGCTCAGATTCCAGGTCGTATGTAGGAGTGACAGCGCCTATGGTGAAGGTACCGGTATATTCTTTTTCCTGTGCCTGGTACTCGTTAATCTTTTTCGTCATTTTACCCGTACAGCAGATGAGTAGGCCGGTTGCCAGCGGGTCCAGCGTACCTGCATGACCAGTTTTCGCCTTAGTTGTGTTCCTGATCTTTCTTACGATGTCGAAAGAGGTCCATTTCAAAGGTTTGTTGATAAGAATTACCTGTCCTTCTTCGTAGATGTTTTTTTCTGCTGTCTGATTCATCCCGCAAAGATAATAGAAACCGGGAATGCGCATTCACCCAGCGATACATCATACTGGTATAAAATATGCGCTTTTTCACTATTTTCACGCAATTTTGATAATATGTCTTTAATACAACACAGCAACGCGAATGTCAGATATCAGCAACAGGTGGACAATTCCATTAACTACGTGCTGCCCTTCATAGACGCAGCCATGCAGGTAACACCGGATCTCCGGATAATGGAAATAGGCTGTGGTGAAGGAGGCGTATTGATACCTTTCCTGGAAAAAGGCTGTCATTGCGTGGGTGTAGACCTCTCAGACGATAAAATCGCGCTGGCGCATGATTACCTGAAACAATATGTTGACGCAGGTAATTTACAGCTCATCAACAAGAATATCTATGATGTTGATTTCCTGGGAGAGTTTCAGCATTCCTTTGATCTCATCATCCTGAAAGATGCTATTGAACATATTCCTGACCAGGCGAAGATCATTGGTTATCTGAAAAACCTGCTGACTCCCCGCGGGCAGGTATATTTCGGGTTTCCACCCTGGTATATGCCACATGGCGGTCATCAGCAGACATGTGAAAGCAAAGTACTGAACATGATGCCTTATATCCATTTGCTACCTAATCCGCTTTACAGAGGCGTTTTACGGGCATTTGGTGAGCCACCGAACATTATTGCGGAATTGATGGAGATCAAGGAAACAGGGATCTCTATTGAGCGTTTTGAGCGCATTGTGAAAGAACAGGGATATGATATCACGAAGAAACAGTTCTACCTGATCAATCCTATCTATAAATACAAATTTGGATTGAAGCCCCGCCTGCAATGGGGACCTGTAGCTGCGATTCCTTTTGTGCGGAACTTCTTTACGACCTGTGTTTATTACATGATCAAGGCGAAGTAACAGGAATTGAAATCTGATAATACTATCATTCAAGGTTATAAAAGTAAAAAGCTCCCAGTGGGAGCTTTTTACTTTTATTGCAGCAATATTTTAGGCTATGTTGTTGTTGTGCGCTTAGCTTGAGAATGGCTTTCAGTTCCAAGCGTGGACGGTCTTATTCATTGTTCCAGATCTCCCAACTTGCTTCCGCCTGTAGTATCAGCATTTCATGACCATTCTTAATAGTCGCTCCCCTGTCAGCGCCCTGTTGCAGGAAGGCTGTTACAGCGGGATTGTAGATCAGATCGTACAACAGATGTTTATCTGTCAGTTGCTCGTATGGCAATGCAGGCGATGCGTTGACATTAGGATACATCCCCAGGGGGGTCGTATTAACGATCAGCGTATGAGATGCTATCATGGAAGCATCCAGCTGTTCATATGAAATTGAATCTGCTGTAGCCTGCCGGCTAACCAGTTTATAAGGAATGTTCAGGCTTTCCAGCACATACTGTACAGCTTTGGCAGCACCACCGGTACCAAGTACCAATGCCTTGTTATGATGGGATTGCAGTAAAGGTTCCAGCGATCTTCTGAAGCCGATAGCATCTGTATTGTAACCTATCTTACGACCATCTTTAAAGTGGATACAATTAACAGCCCCGATCTGTGCAGCAGCAGGACTCAACTCATCCAGGTAAGACATGACGGTCTGCTTATAGGGAATGGTAACATTCAGTCCCTGCAGATCAGGATATTGCGTCAGCAATGCAGGTAATTCACCTATTTCCGGTATAGGGAAGCTGTCATACATGCAGCCCTTAATGCCTTCACGGGCAAATTTCTCGGCAAAGAAGCCTTTCGAGAATGAGTGGCTAAGCGGATATCCAATTAGACCGTACACCTTCATAAAGAACGGATTATGCTTTATCCAGGAACAGGTGGAAAGTATCACCTCTCAGACCAATACGCATTGCCTCCAGGGAGATCACTTCGTGTGGCGCCAGGTTACCCAGGTTCACATTACAACCGATCAGTTCCAGGAAATATAGCTGCTGTGCTTTCTGTGGTGCTTCCCAGATGATCTTTTCTGAAGGAACCTTGGTCAGGATCTCCTGTACCAGACCTTCCCTTACTTCACCACTACCACGATAGATGCCCACATTACCACTTTCACGGGCTTCTGCGATGACATAGGTCGCACCGGCACCCAGTTCGGCATTCATGAGTTCAATCCATTTATAAGGGGGGATGATGTGTTCTGCATCTTTAGAACCTACCTCACTCAGTACAACAGCAATCTTTGACAGCTTCTCGATATAGCCGCATTTCTCAGCATGCGGGATGGTAATGGAACCATCGGATACTTCAATATGTTTAATACCATAATCTTTGATCACATTCACAAATTCATCAAACTGATTACGGATAAGAAATGCTTCAAATAAGGTTCCGCCGAAATACACAGGAATATTGGCAGACTGGTATAGTTCTATTTTCTGGCGCAGGTTAGGTGTTACAAACGAAGTTCCGAAACCCAGCTTCAGGATATCAAAATGAGGAGACGCTACTGATAAAAAATTCTTAGCTTCTTCCAAACTTAACCCTTTATCCATCACCATGGTCAAGCCATTGGTACGAGGTTTCTTTGTCCGATCGGGAATTTGTGTCAGATTAAAATTCATTTGAACATTTTTTTTCGTCTTGACGGTCTGTAAACTAATCAACTATACTTCATTGGTTTTCAGGAATAGGGATCGGCCCATCTTTATTAAACCGGCGCAAAATTAACATATTCCGGTTTAAAGAGTTTCAAATAAAGGATTTTATCAGAAAGAAATTTTCTTATCTCATAAGATACTAAATATCAGCAAATTAAAATAAAAAATGCGTAATATAAAGTGCGAAGCTACAGCACATTATATTACGCATTTAAGGAACAATGGTTCCTGATAAGAGATTTATTACTTCCCTTTTTTGGTACGTTTATACCTGGTGATAAGTTCTATGATACCCGGATGTTGCAATAATGTCGGATCCAGCTCTATCAGTTTCTTCACATGTTTTGCATTGACCTGAAGCGCTGTTTCCAGTTGTAACATACCTTCTTTGGATTTACCGGTTGCGAACATAATAGCAGCCCGGTAGTATTGCAGGACAGGTTTATGCCCCACTTTCTGTGTGGCAGCTTCCAGCTGTGTCAGGGCTTCTTCGAAGAAACCGGAAACATAGAGGCCACGTATAAATTCCTGCCATGGCGTGATGCTGGAAGGACGGATACGCACAGCTGCGAGGAGATGAATTAACCCCTCCTTGTTCTTGTCCAGTTCGAGATAACACTGGCCCAATGCTATCAGGTATTCGGCGCTGTTCTTATTGATCTTGATAGCGCTATTGATAGATTTGATCGCATTTTCCCAATTGGCCTCGGTCATGTAAGCTATACCGATCTTATAGTAAAGCTTATCATCGCCCGGACTCAGATGGGAGGCCTTACGATAGTAATAGCGGGCCTGGGTATATTTACGCTGACGTTCGTAACAGTGACCGATGGCCTCGTAAATGACGTCTTCCGGTTTAGCAATCTCCAGGTGTTTCTTCAGCACATCAATGGCTTCGGCATATTTACGCAGCCTGATATAGGCATCACCCATATTGCGGTAAGCATAATCGAATTTCTCGTCAATGACGATAGCGTACTGATAAGCATCAATTGCCTTTTCATACAACTTGAGTCCCTGGTAAGCGGTACCTAAATTAAACCAGGCCAGCTGGTTGTAGGGATGCTCGTTGATGATGTTGGTATGGAGGCGGATACTTTCTTCATTCCGGCCGGTAAATTCCGTCCAGAAACAGATCTTATGTAAAGCCTCTTCGTTATTGGGATCGTGTTCGAGCGTGAGGCGCAAACAGTCAAAAACCTTTTCAAACTCTTCACAGTCGTCATATACATCGGCCAGTTCCAGTAATAATTCGGTCTTATCTTCTCCTTCGAATACGGCAATTTGTTCTTCCAGCACGGCCGCAGCCTTTTCATGCTGGTTCATAGCAAGGTATACATCAGTCTGCAGGATGTAAAGGTTGATGTCTGTACTATCCAGTATGGCTGCTTTTTCGAGCAGATCCATTGCTTCCTGGTATTTCTTTGATTCTATGAGTAAATTGGCCTTTTTGAGTAAGAGGGTGGAAGAATAAGGGAACTGTTCAATAGCCATTTCAGCAGCCTGCATGGCATTAGGAAGTTCATCATGCTCATCATAGTAGTCTATGATCAGTTCGAAAGAATCCTCGTCGAGAAAGGAATGAGACTGGCCAGCTTTCAGGTTTTCAAACTGCTGCAACAAGTCTCTTAACTCCTCAAAATCGTCGTTTAAAAATGGAAAGTCTTGATTCATTACTGTAAATATAAGTATTTTTTGAATCGGGCGTCTATCACCCCGGGTTCCCCGGATTCCTTAAATTATTTAACATTACTTTAAGTTTTTTTCGTATCTTCGTTAAGAATTTGTTATATAATATATAGAAAAGATTGTACATTTGTGATACAATGAAACAGATAACTAACATATTGCAGACCTTTTCATTGTCTTTTTTATTGGCTGGCATCCTGGTAATATCCGGATTGACGGCTAAAGCCAACGACAACTTAACCTCCGATAATAAAGACAAAATAAAGAAGAACGAAACCACAATCTCCCTGACAGGTCTGTCAGGAAAAGCAAACCTGAGCCTCGATGCGGGGTTTCGTTTCAATGGTGCTATGAGCTCCAACTTTAAGCTGTCAGAAAATAATTCCTGGAACTTTAAATCCGTAATGACGATCAAGAAAGGGAACGTAACATATGTATTGCCATACGCTACGCAAATACAACAGCCTTCCAACATGAATTTTCATCAGTTGCACATAGTGCTGCCGCTGAGGAAGAACTGATTACATTGACTACTTTGCATTCTGCATAAAAAAAGGTCCTGTCTCAGACGGGACCTTTTTTATTCCCCGGGGTTTACAACCCCGCGCTACAGATACTAATACGCGATCTGCCGGAGCGGCGCCAATTATGCATGATTAATTATGTTCCATCATCAAAAAAACAAAGGGCTCCGTTAAAAACAGAACCCTTTAAAAATCATTAGGCAAAATCTTATCAACTTCCCATTTTCTGCAGCTCTTCACGACTGATCTCCTTATACCCCGACTTAGGGGTATCGAAGTAAGACCCCGGCACTGCATAAAGGTCAACTTTAGTTGCCACTACATGCATTCTGGAGCCGTTTTTATTGATGATCTCAAACTGCAAAGGCATCCCCTTCAAATTCACAAAGCGGCGGTTATGCTGCTTATTTTCAGGCATAAGTTCAGTGGTATAATATACCTCAAATGTCTGCCCATCAGGCATTTTACCAACCGCTTTTTTACAGTTATAACCAGCAATCTGTTTTGTCTCGGTACCATCTTTAAACTGCACCTGGCTATATTCCTTCAGTTCCTTGTTGTATTCTTCCTTACCGGCACGGATCAGGTATTTATCCCCATGATTATCAATCAGGGTTACCACCGTTTCGTCACGGCTGTTAATGAGATAGCTGTAATGAACAGTTTTAAAATCTATATCCACCCTGCTCAGGTATCCTTTCATGTATTGGGTAAGTGTACCGCCTTCAAAGGAGGGATCTGCCTGTGGTGGTGTTTCGATCTTGTAAACGATCTTCGCATCTGATACCAGTCGCTGGGCAAACAGACTGCCGGTGATCAGGCAACAGCATAAAAGTGTTAAAATAGCTTTTTGCATGACAGTAAATATTTCATCCGCAATGTTTAAAAGTTAGGGCCGGATGTCACCCTGCATAATATTTCCGCTGTATAGGGATCGACTATGCCTGACTTCATAGGTTATATTGAAAAAATCATACCGGATTACCAAACCATTTTTTCCTTATCCAGAAAAGCTTTTATACCACGCTGGCAATCAGCATGTTCCCTTGTTTCTGCGTTCAACCTGGCTGCCTGTTCCAACGCATTTTCCAATGGCTGATCGAAGACGTCTGTGATCAGCTTTTTGGTAACCTTCAGGGAGTTAGCGGAAGCACCGGTACAGAGATCGTCTGCTATTTTTGCCACATGTTCTGCGATACGGTCAGCAGGTATTACATCATTCACCAGGCCATAATATGCCGCTTTTTCAGCGGTGATCAGTCTCCCTGTCAATAACAGGTCACGGGCGCGTCCCTCTCCTATTTTTCTGACCAGGAACACAGCTACAAGTGCTGGTATGAAACCGATCTTCACTTCAGTATATCCCAGCTTTGCTTCGGGTACAGCATAACTCAGATCGCACAGCGTGACAAGGCCGCAGCCACCGGCAACGGCATGTCCTTCCACCTGGGCTATTACTACTTTATCATGATAGTAGATCTGCTGCATGAGCTGCATCAGTTCTTTTGAGTCGGCAAGATTTTCTTCTCTGGTATTTAACTGGAGTTGTTGGAGATATTCAAGGTCTGCTCCGGCACAAAATGCCTCACCAGCGCCTTTCAATATGATCACCTTCACATCGGGATCACTTTCCGCCTGCTTGAAAGCAGCGCGTAACTCTGCTACCATAGCACCATTCAGCGCATTGCGTTTTTCAGGCCGGTGCAGCGTTATACTGGCTACACGGCTTTTAACATCATATAGGATATGTTCGAAAGCCATTATTTATGGATTGGCGATTTCAGATCGCAGAATGAATATAACAAGAACTTGTTAAATTCTGTGATCCGAAATCGCCAGCTTTCTGAAATGATGTATTTATTGTGTTATTTCTTCTATTACATGTCCGACGTTACCGCTCGGCATCTGAATATGTAACAACGCAGCGATGGTGGGAGAAATATCGGTCATACCTACGGTACGGTTACTCTTACCTGCGTTGATGCCCCAACCCATCCATACCAACGGAATGTGCGCATCATACGCATACCACAAACCATGCGTAGTACCTGTTTTTCCACCATCAATAAATCCCGGTTTAAGTACTATCTGAATATCTCCACTACGTTTCCTGTTAAAACCGTTGGTCATCATTGTACGCATGGGTTCAGCCAGGGTAGTTGTCATTAATTCCTGTAATGGGAAAGCGTTGCTGATGCAAGTGTCTTTCAGTAATGCATTGATGATAAGCTCACGTACATCTTTTGCAGACTTCCCTGCTTTTGCAATGGCTTCATGATTCAGGTACAACTGATAATTGCTTGCGCCGGAGATGGCTTTATCCACACCGGTCTGCTCCTTTACAACTTTATTCAGATCGCTTACGGCTTTTCCTTCACTCCATACACCACCTGGTAGTTTATTTTCCTTCATAAAACCAGGAACATGTGCAACACCATGGTCGGCAGTGATGAAGAACAGGTATTGTCCTTTACCAACAGCTGCATCCAGGTATTGGAAGAAAGTAGCCAGGTCTTTGTCCAGGCGCAGGTAAGTATCTTCAATCTCAATGGAGTTAGGGCCGAACTGGTGACCGACATAGTCGGTGGATGACAGGCTGATAGCCAGCATATCAGTCACATCTCCTTTTCCCAGCTGGTAAGCTTCGAGTGCTTTCTTCGCAAATTCCAGCGTCATGGTATTGCCAAAAGGCGTGGAAGAGATGGCCTTGAATGGCGCACCGGTTTCACCACCCAGGTCATACGGGAAAACAGGTGCTTTACCTGGTCGGAAAGTGCCTTCATATGGTTTATTGTCGGCGGTACTTAACTGATACGTTTCGATGGGATATAAAGTCGACCACGGCTGACTGAGATAACGTGCCGGCCATTTCATATTGTTAAAGTCCGTAGCCCAGTCAGGCAGCTGATTCATATAATAAGTGCTGGTCACCCAGTTACCGGTGCTGCCATCATACCAATATGCAGCTGTAGCGCTGTGGCCTGCAGGGAGGATAGCGCCGCGGTCTTTAATGGCGATACCAACTACTTTGCTCTGGAAGTTGGTAGCCAGGCGTAATTCATCGCCAATAGTGGTAACGTCCATATTACGGGGACTCATTTTACCGGCAATGGAAGAGGCGCCTACTGTGCTTACAGCGCTGTCTTCAGCACAATACATATCCCTGTTCAGATCCCTGTTATACCAGTCGTTACCTACTATACCATGTATGGCAGGCACAGATCCTGTGTATACGCAGGTATGACCGCAGGCCGTAATGGTAGGGGTATAATTAATTAGCGTATTTTCGCAGGAGAATCCCTCTTTCAGCAACCGCTTAAAACCACCATCCGTATAGCGGTTAGCATAACGATAGAGATAGTCCCAGCGCATCTGATCTACCACGATGCCAACCACCAGCTTGGGACGGGTAACTTTTTTAGAGGCAGCGGGTTTACTCCATGCGGTAACGTAACCAGGTTTGGGAGAGGTAGCTTTCTGAGCGTCAGTAGATTGTGTAACCAATAGGGTGGCCGTTATGCACACACACGACAAGAACTTACAATTCATGATTTTTAAATACATTATTTATTATTCACATTTTCAAAGGTAACCCAAGTTTACAAAAACTAATATTTTAATACCTTTGTGCGGGTTTTCAATGATCACTCTTAATTATTATTTAACATATGGATATTTTTGAGAAACTGCTTAAGCACATGGGCCCTATAGGCGAACACTCTGACAGGGCCCATGGTTATTTTGCTTTCCCCAAGTTGGAAGGTGAGATTGGTCCCCGTATGACATTCAGGGGGAATGAGAAAATTGTTTGGAGCCTGAACAATTACCTGGGCCTTGCCAACCATCCTGAGGTACGTGCTACTGACGCGAAAGCAGCAGCGGAGTACGGTCTTGCCGCTCCAATGGGAGCCCGTATGATGAGTGGAAATACTAACTTCCATGAAAAGCTGGAAAAAGAACTATCCGACTTCATGGGTAAGGAAGATACTACCCTTCTTAACTATGGTTACCAGGGCATTATGAGTGCGATCGATGCTATTTGCAGCCGTCGTGATGTGATTGTATATGATGCCGAGTGCCATGCAAGTATCATTGATGGTCTGCGCCTGCACCAGGGTCACCGTTATGTATTCAAACACAACGATATTGAAGATTGCGAAAAGCAGTTGAAGCGTGCGGAAGAACTGATCAAAGCTAATGGCGGTACCGGCGGTATCCTGGTGATCACTGAAGGTGTGTTTGGTATGGCCGGCGATCAGGGTAAACTGAAAGAAATTGCTGCGCTAAAAGAGAAATATGAGTTCCGTTTCCTGGTAGATGATGCACACGGATTTGGTACTATGGGTAAAACCGGTGCCGGTACGGGTGAAGAACAGGGCGTTCAGGACAAGATCGATCTGCTGTTCAATACCTTCGCGAAATCAGGTGCTTCTATCGGCGCTTTCATGAGCGGTGATAAAGCTATCATCAACTACCTGCGTTATAACATGCGTTCTCAGATCTTCGCAAAATCAGTTCCATTACCACTGGTGATCGGACATCTGAAACGCGTTGAACTGATGCGTAAAAACCCTGAGCTGAAGAACAAACTGTGGGAAAATGTAAACAAACTGCAGCAGGGTCTGCGCGATCGTGGTTTCAATATTGGCAGAACCAACTCTCCTGTAACACCGATCTACCTGCAGGGCGATATTCCTGAAGCAACGGCCATGTGTCTGGATCTGCGTGAGAACTATAATATCTTCTGTTCGATCGTGGTATATCCTGTTATTCCTAAAGGACAAATCATTTACCGTCTAATCCCGACGGCAGCTCATAACGACGAAGATATCGAGCTGACACTGAAAGCATTCAGTGAAACAAAAGAGAAACTGGATAAGAAAGTGTATGAAGTAGCTGAAATACCAATGGTATAGCAGCTGCACATATCAAATAGCATATAAAAAGAAAGCCTGGATCAATATGATCCGGGCTTTCTTTTTACCGGGAAAAATAATGAGATGCTGAACCAGGACTGAATAACAGGTAGTTAGTCAACGGTAGAAGAAAATTTCACGGGAATGCCTATACTAACTGGCACAACTTTTGCGTTTATATTGGAACTGAGGTAAAAAAGTAAACCCCTCGTTTATACGAGGGGCTTCACAACAAATCGTTCTTTCTCACTAGGTGTAAGTTTTCACTTAGCTTTCATTAGGACATGGCAGAACAATTGGTCTTCATAGAATTAGGAATCATAAGATTCCCGGGATAAATAAACTAGGTTTCATAGGTCTGGAGCCATTCGGTTCCAGGGATAATAATTGTTCTGATTACTGGCTTTCATAGGTCTGGAATCCTTTTAATTCCAGGGATAAATTGGCATTGGCTTTCATAGAACAGGAATCAATTGATTCCATGGGATAAATATTATTGGACTTGGTCTTTCAGACCGGTGTATTCGCATTTCTCTTTATCAAAAGTAGTTTAAGCAGTGTGATATAAATTCACACGAAGATGGGATTTTGTTAATGAGTTGTTAAAAGGAATTAACAATACAATAAACAGTCCTAACTAGTCAAACCCTTTACTGGCGGGCATCCACAAATTGGGTAATTCTTATAAGTGTATGACGAACAACTATAAAATGACAAGAGGTGCAACATAACACCCATGTGGGATATATGTTGCACCTCTTACTTTTTTAAGTATCTCTATTTACTGTAAATGAGACTCTATAGCAACGTCATAAGGTTGTTTCCAGCTGGCAACTGTACCCCAATCTTCGCTATCAATTACGATATTTTCACCTTTCACCACACCGATCTTCTCCACCTTCACAGAATGCTCTGTTGCATCGATCACACTGTGTAATATAGCGTCAAATTTCTCTTTGTTTTCCGGGCTGATAGTTACTACCGCACGGCTCTGGGCTTCACCAAACAGATAGGCGTCCTTACGGAAGTTCTGGTTAGTATGCACTTCAAAGCCTAATCCGGAAGTCATTGCGCTTTCCAGCAGGGATATGAAGAGACCACCTTCACTTATGTCGTGTGCTGACTGTATGATACCGGCTTTATTCAGCTTAGCGATAGTATGATGGAGACGTTGCTCTTCTTCCAGGTGGAAATGAGGCGCCGGGCTATGCTCAATACCAATCAGTTTATGCAGGTATTCTGAGCTGCTGATGTCATTACGGCTACGGCCCAATAGATAAACCAGGTCGCCTTCTTTCTTAAAGTTGAGGGTTATACGCTCAGACATATCATCCAATATACCCAGCATGCCAATAGTTGGTGTAGGATACACCGGACCATCAGGCGACTGGTTATAGAAACTTACGTTACCACCGGTAACGGGTGTATTGAATTTACGGCAGGCTTCACCCATTCCTTTGATTGCATGTACGAACTGATAGTATACTTCCGGATCATAAGGATTACCGAAGTTCAGACAGTTGGTAATTGCAACAGGTTCTCCACCGCTACATACGATATTACGTGCCGCTTCTGCTACAGCGATCTGGCCACCAACATGCGGATCTGCATATACGTAACGGCTGTTACAGTCTGTAGTCACTGCCAGGGCTTTTTTGGTGCCTTTTACAGTAACAATAGACGCATCGCTTGGTGCATTAGTGCTGGCATTGGCAGTACCCACCATGCTGTCATACTGAGTATAGATCCAGCGTTTGGAAGCAATGTTAGGCAGTTTTACCAGTCTTTCTGCAGCGAAACGTGGATGCAGGGTGTCAGGTATTTTATGAATATCGAAAGCTTTAATCTTCTCGAAGTACGCAGGTTCAGTATAAGCGCGGTGATATTGAGGAGCGCCACCACCCAGTACCAGGCTTTCAGCAGGAACATCTGCTTCCAGGTGACCGTTCAGGTAGAACTTCAGTTGTTTCTCTGTGGTAACCTCACCGATCTGTACGCAGTGCAGGTCCCATTTCTCAAATATTCTCAGCACTTCAGCTTCCTTGCCTTTGTGCAGTACGATCAGCATTCTTTCCTGGCTTTCGCTGAGCAGCATTTCCCAGGCTTTCATATTTTCCTGGCGGGTAGGTACTTTATCCAGGTTGATAATCATACCATGTTCACCTTTTGCACTCATTTCTGCGGTAGAGCAAGTGATACCGGCAGCGCCCATATCCTGCATGCCCACCAGTGCACCTGTCGGGATGATTTCAAGACAGGCTTCCAGCAGTTTCTTTTCCTGGAAAGGATCTCCTACCTGAACAGAAGGCAGATCTTCGACACTATCTTCTGTAATGTTGGCACTTGCGAAAGAGGCTCCACCGATACCGTCTTTACCGGTAGCGGAACCCACTATGAAGACAGGGTTACCAGCGCCATAGGAAGTAGCAGATACTGTCTGACCTACTTTTACGACACCAACACTCATTGCGTTCACCAACGGGTTAGTACCGTAACAATCTTCGAAGTATGCTTCACCACCAACGGTAGGCACACCGAAACAGTTACCATAATGACCGATACCATGAACGATACCCTTGATCAGATGTTGTGTTTTTTTATCGTTGATATTCCCAAAACGCAGAGAGTTTAACGCTGCGATAGGGCGTGCTCCCATGGTGAAGATATCACGGTGGATCCCTCCTACCCCTGTAGCCGCGCCCTGGAAGGGTTCAATAGCGGAAGGGTGGTTGTGGGATTCTATCTTGAACACACAGGCGTAACCATCGCCGATGTCAACCAGACCGGCATTTTCTTCACCAGCCTTTACCAGCAGGCGCTCACCATCACGGGGCAGCGATTTCAACCAGACAATTGAGTTCTTGTAACTGCAATGTTCACTCCACATTACAGAGTACATACTTAATTCTGTGAAATTAGGCGTGCGGCCCAGGATGCCCTTTATGCGCTCAAATTCGTCTGCTGTAAGACCAAGCTGCTCGGCAGTTTCAACAGAAGTTTGGGAAAACTTATCTGTAGTTTCTACGTTAGTTTGCATGTAACTGGATGTATAAGTACGATAGATAAAAAAAGAAGATGCAAACCTACAGGTTTTTCCTGCAATTGACAAGGGATATTGGCAATTACGGGGTCTGTGGGCTAAAACAATTCCTGGCTACTTATTCCCTCATATTACAATTATAATCCCTTCTATAATCGGATCGATGCAATATCTACGCAGTCTTAACGAATTATATTTTTTTAAATATATCAGTTTAAACAGGGCTGGCTGTTCATTTTTTATTGAAAAATTAAAAAATTTAACCTTTTTATCTACTAAATGTAATTTTTTAGTTAAAATCAACTTAATTCTTGCTTATGTTACCACAACACTGTTCTTTTGTGTAAAATTATTTACAGCATGCAATCGTTACGCTTCACCGCACTGGAAAACCTTTCTGGTGTTGATTTAAAAATCAAGCCCGAACAACTTAACGGTACCAAGATCACCGAAGTGTTCGGCAGCAATGTATTCGCAGGAAAAGTAGTACGCGAGAATCTAAGTGACGAAGCTTACAAAAGCTTAATGAACTCCATCAAATCTGGCACTAAGATCGACCGTAAAATGTCCGAACAGATCGCTTCTGGTCTGAAACAATGGGCAATGAAAAAAGGCGTTACCCATTATACCCACTGGTTCCAGCCTTTAACCGGCACTACAGCTGAAAAACATGATTCTTTCTTTACACTGAAAGGCGATGGCTCTGCCCTCGAAACCTTTGATGGCGATGCGCTGGTACAGCAGGAGCCTGATGCTTCCAGCTTCCCTAACGGCGGTCTGCGCGCTACTTTCGAAGCTCGTGGTTACACTGCATGGGACCCATCCTCTCCTCCTTTTATCCTGGAGCAGGGTCACGGTAAAACACTTTGCATTCCTACTATATTTGTTGCATACACCGGTGAATCACTGGACTACAAGGCTCCGCTGCTGAAAGCTCTTTCTGCGCTGGACAAAGCTGCAGTAGATGTATGTAACTATTTTGATAAAAATGTAACCAAAGTTACAGCTACTCTCGGATGGGAGCAGGAATACTTCCTGGTAGATGAAAGCCTGGCTAATGCCCGTCCTGACCTGGTAATGTGCGGCCGTACCGTAGTTGGTCATGCTCCTTCCAAAGGTCAGCAGCTGGAAGACCACTACTTCGGTTCTATCCCTGAGCGTGCTTACGCTTTCATGCGCGATTTCGAAGAAGAGTCTTACAAACTGGGTATTCCTTTAAGAACCCGTCACAACGAGGTTGCACCTTCTCAGTTCGAGTGTGCTCCTATCTTTGAAGAAGTAAACATCGCAGTTGACCACAACTCCCTGCTGATGGACGTAATGACCAAAGTGGCCAAACGTCATAAGCTGAGAGTATTACTGCATGAGAAACCATTCGCAGGCATCAACGGTTCAGGTAAACACAATAACTGGAGCATGGCTACAGATACTGGTGTGAACCTGCTGGCTCCGGGTAAAACTCCGAAGACCAACCTGATGTTCCTGACCTTCTTCGTTAACACGATCAAGGCCGTTCATGACTACGCAGACCTGCTGAGAGCTTCTATCGCTTCTCCAAGCAATGACTTCCGGCTGGGTGCTAACGAAGCGCCTCCGGCTATCATCTCTGTTTTCTCCGGTAAATACCTGTACGACGTACTGCAGGAGGTTAAGAACCGCGTGAACAACAAGTTCGATGAGCAGGACGAAGCTATCCTGAAACTGGATCTGCACCGTCATATTCCTGAGCTGTTGCTGGATAATACCGACCGTAACCGTACCTCACCTTTTGCCTTCACCGGTAATAAATTTGAGTTCCGTGCCGTTGGTTCTTCTGCAAACTGTGCTTCCGCTATGACCGTATTGAATACTATCGTAGCTAAAACACTGGCTAATTTCAAAATAGAAGTTGACGCCCTGATCGAAAAAGGCGAGAAAAAAGAGATTGCGATTATGCAAACTCTTCGGAAATATATTGTAGATTCGGAGAAAGTTTTATTTGAAGGTGACGGTTATAGTGAAGAATGGGAGAAAGAAGCTGAAAAGAGAGGTCTTGCTAACGTAAAAACCACTCCTAAGGCACTGGATGCTTACGTTACCGAAAAATCAACTAAACTGTTCACTGAGGTAGGTATTTACAACGAGAAAGAATTGCATGCCCGTCATGAGATCCTGCTCGAAGATTACGTGAAGAAAGTTCAGATCGAAGCCCGTGTAATTGGTGATCTGGCTACCAACACTATCCTGCCTTCAGCTATCAACTATCTGAACAGCCTGATTGTCAACATTAATGGTCTGAAAGGCATAGGTCTCGGTGATGGCGCTGTTAAAGCCCAAACCCAGATCGCTGCAAAAATAGCTGAACATATTAACGTCATCAGTGAGAATGTACAGGCTATGATTGAAGCGCGTAAAGTAGCTAATAAAGTTACTGACAGCCGCCAGAAAGCTATAGATTATTGTGATAAAATTAAGCCGTACTTTGATGTTATCCGTTATCACGCGGATAAGCTGGAGTTCCTTGTAGATGACAAACAATGGGCACTGCCTAAGTACAGAGAGCTGCTTTTCTTGCGATAAAACCGTAAGATTGTTTTGGTGTATGATTAGCCCCGGGTATTTACCCGGGGCTTTGTGTTTTTATAACTATTGCTTATATTCAATGTACCCTTAACCCGATACCCCTCCTTCCCTGTATTTAAGCAATCTGATCTGCTTTATTAGTTCCCAAAAACCTATTTCATTTACCCTAAAAACACCCTCATGAGTACACGTCTCAACTCTACTTTTCTTGTGATGATCACAGGTACAATACTATGCCTGCTCACCTCCTGCCACAAAACAGACATTACTCCCGACTGTGGCGCCCCTCTTTGCCAGATCCAGACATTTGAAGGTGATAATGACTGGTGGGAAGGGCATGTAGTCAATACGCTTACCTACAACAAGGCAGGCAACCCGATATTGCGCACCCGCTCTGACGTAGCTACCGGTAATGAGAATGAAAGTTACAGATACGATGCAAAACAAAGGCTCAGCGATCAGATACTTCATTATGCAGATGGCGCCTATGGTACAGATTTCAGAGAATGGCACAGATTTAAATACCATAACAATGAGGACAGACCCTATATGGACAGTCTTTATATCAATGGCACTATAGGAGATCATCCTATCCCCTATCCATTTTTGCCGCCAATGCTCATCGTGATCTATTTTAATTATGACACCAAAGGGCGCCTTATTGAAGAAAACTCCTTCTACACGGATGGTGCCGCCTGGTACAAGAAAAAATATCTGTACAACAGTGCTAACAATCTTGAAAAGCTGGCAGCCAGCTGGAACCCGACAGCTTCAAGTGTAGATACCACTTATTATGGGCCTTATGACAACAAGGTAAATTTCCTGCGGACAAATAAGGTCTGGCAACTGCTTACCCGCAATTATAGTGAGAACAATACCCAGACCGCCATTACTTACAATAAATTTGGGCTTCCACTACAATTTCCCAATGATTCGAAAGGCAGAACAGTTCTCTTCCTGGATGCTGATCTGACCAATGCGAAGATCACTTATATATGTAAATAGCAGTACCTGCAGATTGCTTAAAACAGAAAAGCCGACCTGTCTGTAACAGGCCGGCTTTCTTTATATCGCACCAGATTATACCAGTTTGAATGTTTCTGTGAATTTGGTTGTAAAGTTACCCTTACGGAAATTCTCATCGCGCATCAGCTGCTGATGGAAAGGAATGGTCGTCTTCACACCTTCGATCACAAATTCGCTCAGCGCACGTTCCATGGTATTGATCGCTTCTTCACGCGTCTGCGCGATGGTGATCAGTTTAGCCACCATGGAATCATAATACGGAGGAATAACGTAGCCGGCATAGATGTGAGAATCCACACGTACACCGTGACCACCTGGAATATGCAGGGTCGTGATCTTACCTGGAGAAGGACGGAAATCATTGTAGGGATCTTCCGCATTGATACGGCATTCGATTACGTGCATTTCCGGCGTATAGTTCTTACCAGAGATAGGTATGCCCGCAGCGATCTTGATCTGTTCCTTGATCAGGTCAAAATTGATAACCTCTTCAGTTACACCATGTTCTACCTGGATACGGGTGTTCATTTCCATGAAGTAGAAATTACGGTGTTTATCGACCAGGAACTCAATAGTACCAACACTTTCGTAATTGATGGCAGAGGCAGCCTTGATAGCAGCTTCACCCATCTTCTCACGGAGTTCAGGAGTCATGAACGGAGAAGGAGATTCCTCCACCAGTTTCTGGTGACGACGCTGAATAGAGCAATCACGTTCGCTCAGGTGGCATACTTTACCGTATTGGTCACCAGCTACCTGGATTTCAATGTGGCGAGGCTCTTCCACGAATTTCTCCATGTAGATACCATCGTTATTGAAAGCAGCGCGGGCTTCATTTTTAGCCATGTTGTAGGCATTCTCCAGCTCCTCATCTTTCCATACTACACGCATCCCTTTACCACCACCACCGGCGGTAGCCTTCAGGATAACAGGGAGGCCCATTTGTTTTGCCAGTTTCTTGGCCTCCTCGACACTCTGCAGGAGACCTTCTGAACCCGGGATAACCGGTACACCAGCAGCGATCATGGTTTCTTTCGCAGTCATCTTATCACCCATTTTACGGATCATCTCCGGAGTGGGCCCGATGAATTTAATGCCATGTTCTCCACAGATCTCTGCAAAACGTGCATTCTCTGCCAGGAAGCCATAACCAGGGTGGATAGCATCAGCATTAGTGATCTCTGCTGCTGCCATCAGGTGAGGTATATTTAAATAGGATTCGCTGCTCTGTGGTTTACCTATACATACGGCTTCATCTGCGAACTTCACATGCAGGCTGTCTTTATCTGCAGTAGAATAAACAGCCACCGTTTTGATGCCCATTTCTTTACAGGTGCGAATAATACGCAAGGCTATCTCTCCACGGTTGGCAATCAATATTTTCTTAAACATGTTTTTTCAATAGGTTAAAGAAAAGAGTAATAAACCTAAAAGGTTGGAAAACTATGAGGCAGGTAAGTGTCCTTTCCTTCTCATAATATTCCAACCCTTTAAATAAAAAATTAAGGCTCTACCAAAAACAAAGGCTGATCGTATTCCACCGGGGAAGCGTCGTCTACCAACACTTTTACGATTTTACCACTTACTTCACTTTCGATTTCATTGAAGAGTTTCATCGCTTCAATGATACAAACTACTTTACCAGGAGCCACTTCATCGCCTACATTCACAAAAGAAGGCTTGTCAGGACCAGGGCTGCGGTAGAAGGTACCGATCATTGGAGATTTGATGGTTACCAGGTTGTCGGCTTTAGCTTCAGCTGGTTTAGCTTCTGCCGGAGCAGCTGCCTGTGGAGCCTGAGCTATTGGAGCTGCCTGTGGCACTGGCTGATAAACAGGTGCTACTGCTGGAACAGTATACACTGGTTGTTCGTTATCTTTTTGCTTTATTGTAATCTTAAACTTGTCCTGCTCTATGCTCAGTTCACTGATGTTGGACTTGTTGACCATCTTTACCAGCTCCTGAATCTGTTTAAAATCCATGTAGACAGTTTTTGGTTTAGAAATGCTTGTAAGTAGATAATATATGGACTAAAACTATTCTTTTACTCTTTCGATGTATTCACCGGTTTTGGCATTAACCCTGATCACATCGCCCTCATTTACAAACAGAGGAACGTTCACAGTGGCGCCGGTTTCAACGGTAGCAGGTTTAAGTGTACGGGTAGCAGTATCACCTCTAAGGCCTGGCTCAGAATAAGTAACTTTCATCACGATCTTGTCAGGTAACTCAACACTCATAGGTTGTTCAGTCTCTGTATTGAAAGAAACGCCTACTTCCTGACCTTCTTTCAGGAACTGAGGAGCATCGATCATTGACTCTGGCAGTGCGATCTGCTCAAAAGTCTCATTATCCATGAAATTATACCCACTGTCATCCTGATATAAAAACTGATAGGTTTTCTTTTCCACACGCACAGGGTATATAGTGTCGCCGGAGTTCCAGGTATGTTCAATAGACCTGCTATTGTCAACACCTTTCAGTTTAGCCCATACTTTAGCAGCAGCACGGGCTGTTTTGTTCTGACCAAACTCTACAACAGAATATAAGCTGTTTTCCAGCTTAATAATCAATCCTGTTCTGATATCTGCAGTGGTAGCCATAAAAGGATACTTAAATTTAAAGTTAAAAATACATTAGGACTGCAAAAGTAATTCATTCTGGCAAAATCCCTCATGGAACTGATTGCTTCCTAATTTGTTTTAGTGTTATACAGAGACCCTATTTCTTACCTATTATTTTTTTTAGGAATGCAAACATAGTGTAAGGAAGGGTAATCTAGTAATTTTTTTATAAAAAAATGGCAAGTATGTCCATACTTACCTTCCAACGCCCCCGGAATAGTCCTTTTTTAAGTAAAAAAGCCATTCAAAATAAAGGTTCGAATACTATCTGTTCAGGTTTATAGACTATTACAAAATTCGATACCTTTAGTACCGTACAAAAATCAAGCGTTCAAAAATCAGACTTATGAGACGATATCTGCTCCTTTTATGTTGTTGCTGCCTGTCATTTATGTTACAAGCTCAAACCAGGACAGTGTCTGTTCCGAAGGATCAGCCTCCTTATCTTCAGTATCCGATAGTGCCATCTTTCCCACTTACATTGCCTGACGGCCATATTATCACCAAAAATGACCTGAAAAAGAATGTCAAGACCATTGTCTTTGTATTTAGCGTAGACTGCGACCATTGTAAACATCTGACGGAAGAGGTACTAAAGAACATCGATAAGTTTAAAAAAACACAGATTCTTATGGTCACACCTTTTCAACCGGAACAGATGAAGGTGTATTATAATAATTATAACATCAAAAATTACCCCAATATTATAATGGCCAGTGAGCCGACGCGCCAGATCATGTATTTCTACAATCTGCATTATTTCCCCGGATTGTTCATTTATGATAAAAAGCAGCAGTTCGTAAAAGGCTTTGAGGGCACTGTGAAACTGGATGAGCTGCAGGAATATCTGAATTAGCAATGCGGGCCTGTTTCAGTGGCTATTGGTTACATTTGTTTATCCTCGTATTCTTCACCTTAAAATTTTATACAAACGATGAAAGTTACTGTCGTAGGAGCTGGTAATGTAGGCGCAACCTGTGCTAATGTACTGGCCCACAGAGATTTTTTGCAGGAGATTGTGTTATTGGATATTAAAGAAGGCACTGCAGAAGGAAAGGCGTTGGATAGCTGGCAGCAGGCCCCGATTGATTATTATAGCACCAGAATAACGGGTGTCACGAATGATTATCTAAAAACAGCTGATAGTGATGTCGTTGTCATCACTTCAGGATTGCCCCGCAAACCCGGCATGAGCAGGGATGACCTGATCTCTACCAATGCCAATATCGTAAAATCGGTTACGGAAAACATCGTTAAGCATTCGCCTGACGCTATTATTATAGTAGTAAGTAATCCGCTGGATGTAATGACTTATTGTGCCTTCCTGACAGCACAGAAGGATAGCAATAAGGTATTTGGCATGGCGGGCATCCTCGACACCGCCCGTTACCGCGCGTTCCTTGCAGAGGAAATCGGCTGTTCCCCCAAAGACATCCAGGCTATCCTGATGGGCGGACATGGAGATACTATGGTGCCACTGCCACGTTATACAACCGTATCAGGTATTCCTGTTACGGAACTCATTGCTCCGGATAAACTGGAAGCTATTATACAACGCACCAAAGTCGGAGGCGGCGAAATCGTAAACCTGCTGGGTACCTCCGCCTGGTATGCTCCGGGAGCTGCTGCTGCGCAAATGGTGGAAGCAATACTGAAGGATGAAAAAAGAATATTCCCATGCTGCGCATGGCTGACCGGTGAATATGGATTGAAAGACATATACCTCGGCGTTCCTGTTGTTCTGGGTAAAAACGGTATCGAAAAGATACTGGAATTACAACTCGACGAAAGCGAGAAAGCTTTACTCACAACCTCTGCCTCCCACGTTAAAGAAGTTATGGATGTATTGGACAATATGAAGGTGATCGCATAATATGTTGATCATAATATATTGATCCTAATATAAAAGGCTGACTAATAGCCAAAAATGATCCGGCTATCAGTCAGCCTTTCTTATGTCAAACCGGGAATGTCATGTCCCTTTCCCTCCCCTCTCCTCTTACTATTCCCAGGAATAAATCCTTTCCCTCTCTGAAAAGATTTGTTACATTCGTTTCAACGGTTATTATACAAAACGTGATGTTTTGTTTGCTAAATGGATGATTGATATTCGTATTTTTAACCCGACTATATTCTCACTTATGTCAAACATAGAAAAACTGATCTCGCAAAAAACATTTACCAGCGAGTATAATAAAGGGTTAATAGGTCTCATTTTCGTAGGCAACTGGATAGTGTCACGTCACCAACAATTCTTCAAGAAGTTTGACATCACCATGCAGCAGTATAACATATTGAGAATATTGCGTGGTCAACACCCTAAAGCTGCTAATATCAATACTTTAAAAGAGAGAATGCTGGATAAAATGAGTGATGTTTCACGATTGGTTGAGCGTTTACGCAAAGCAGGATTAGTGGAGCGAAAGAGCAGTGAAGTAGACCGCAGAGCCGTGGACGTACAAATTACGGAGAAAGGATTAGCCTTACTTAAAGTAATGGATGTAGACCTTCCTGATCTTGAAGATTCCCTGAAATTATCATTGACGGAAGAGGAGGCATCACAGCTGAACACACTCCTCGATAAGATATTGACACGTTATTAGCCGAAGAACTTCCGGTTAGGTGAGTACAAGTACTCAATCAGCCGAAAGTTTTTTTATGTCTTCATCCTCTCCTGTATACTTTATTTCTTCTACATAATTAAGGTCTTTCCCAAAAGTTTCTTCTACCGAATAGGACGCGATAAACGCTATCGCGATACAAATTGCCGCTACAATCGCACCACTCTGGAGGTATGTAAAATAGTGTTGTGCAAAGGCAAACAACATGGTGATCAGCGGTAGCATACCACGCGCGAAGTTGGGCACTGTAATGGCCACGGTAGCTCTGAGATTTGTACCAAAACTTTCTGCGGCAATAGTAACAAAGATAGCCCAGAAGCCCACACTGAAACCAAGTATAAAACAGACAGTATGGAAAAGCCACTTTTCCGCACCATGAAGATTAAGATAGAAAAAGACACAGACAGCAGTCAAACCCAAGAAGATCATCATTACTTTTCGTCGGCTTTTTAACATCTGGCTGAGTACACCACTGCAAAAATCACCTAGTACCAATCCTGCATAACAAAATGCCACTGCATCCCCCGGATTAATGGGAGACTTTACACCCATTTCAATGGCAAATTTATTGGAGAATGCTACCAATATCCCCACCACAAACCATGTGGGAGCACCTAGCATCACACATTTCAAATACCGTAAAAAGCGCTCCTTGTTATTAAACAAAGCCAGAAACTCCCCCCTTCCCGCAGTATTCTTTTCGGCGGTCTGGTTGAACATATGTGATTCCATTACACTGATACGTAGTAATAGTAATAACAGACCTAATCCTCCTCCGATAAAATAACAGTAACGCCAGTCAGGCACCATCTTGGCTATAAGATTTGCAGCAATAGCACCCGAAACACCTACCGTAGCCACTATCATAGTGCCGTATCCCCTCTTTTCCTTTGGTAATATTTCAGCTACCAGTGTAATACCAGCCCCTAATTCTCCGGCAAGGCCTAGTCCTGCAACAAAACGCCAGAACAGATAACCAGTCGTACCCGTCACAAAACCATTGGCAATATTGGCAATTGAATAGAGTAGTATGGAACCAAACAGTACTTTAAGACGACCTTTCTTATCTCCGATAATTCCCCAGAAGATCCCTCCCACAAGCAGTCCTGCCATCTGCACATTGATGAGTAACATACCTACACCTGAATCTATTTCTGTTTGAGATACTCCCAGGTCCCTCAGACTGGGCACTCTCAGGATCGTAAATAACAACAGATCATAGATATCGACAAAATATCCCAGGGAAGCAACTATCACTGCAACATTCAAGATCGATGAGGAACTATTACCGGATTTCATGACAGGAACCTGTTTTATTCATTCACATCTGTATGAGTAGGATGTGGATGTTTTGTTTTTCCAAAGACTAGTTTGATAATAACAGGTAATGTAGTAATAATTATTAATATAATTACAATAAGCTCCAGATGTTCTTTCAGTGAAGGGAAGAATTTATCCAGATAATGACCAGCCAGCATCATAGAGAATACCCAGCAGAAGGAGCTGATAATATTAAAGAACATAAATTTCTTCTTGTCCATTTGCACAATACCAGCCACAATAGGAGCGAAAGTCCGGATGATAGGCAGGAAACGGGCTAGAAAAATAGCGCCACCACCATGTTTATCATAGAATTCCTGCGCCTGATACAGGTGCTTCCGCTTAAAGAAGAAAGTATCTTTTCTGGTAAAAAGTAATGGTCCCGACTTACGACCAAACCAGAAACCGACATAATTACCCAATACCCCTGCCAGAGATATCATCACCATGATAATGAAGAAGGGAACATTAAAAAAGCTTTCACTCAATGAACCACCATATATACCAGCCACAAAAAGCAGGGAATCGCCAGGCAGGAAAAATCCAACGAAAAGCCCAGTTTCGGCAAAAATGATCAGCAATAATAAATATAGGCCACCATGATCAATGATCCATTGTGGGTTAATAAGGTGCTTAAATAACTCTATAAACTGGTCCATATATATTTTAATAATCTCGAAATCAGGTACTAATATAGTCGCTTACACTGCCTCCAGCCAGCATTGAACATTTTATTCAATACCATACACAAAGACTTTGGGCAAAATAAGCATAAAACTGTTATTGATTTGTTATACTTCCTTTAACTGGGAGGCGGGTACTTCTACGAGGGAATTTTCCCATTTGGATACTACCGCAGTCGCCATTGCATTACCAATCACATTGGTAGCGGAACGGCCCATATCCAGTAAATGGTCTACCCCCAGCAACAGTAATAACCCTGCTTCAGGAATATGGAACATGGAAAGTGTACCAGCAATCACTACAAGGGAAGCTCTGGGCACCCCGGCTATACCTTTACTGGTGATCATTAATACGAGTAACATAGAGATCTGCTGTTCAAAACCCAGATGCATATTATAAGCCTGGGCAATGAACAGGCTGGCAAAGGTCATATACATCATTGAGCCATCCAGGTTAAAGGAATAACCTAAAGGCAATACGAAACTTACAATACGGTTATCACAACCAAATTTTTCCAGCTCTTCCATCGTGCGGGGATAGGCAGCTTCACTACTGGCGGTACTGAACGCCAGTAACAAGGGATCTTTTATCAATCCGAGTAATGTAAACACCCGTTTTCCTAGTATCAGAAATCCTATCAAAGCCAGTACTATCCACAAAGTGATAAGACCTAAATAAAATTGTCCAATGAATTTGCCGTAGGTCAGCAGAATAGCAAGTCCTTTCTGAGAGATGATTGCTGCCATAGCAGCGAATACAGCCAAAGGAGCAAAATTCATTACGTAACCTGTTACTTTCAACATGATATGGGCTACGCTGTCCATGAATTTTACTACGATGGTCCCAAACTCGCCTACCGCTGCTGTAGCTACACCGAAGAAAAGCGAAAATATAACGATCTGCAGGATCTCGTTATGTGCCATTGCATTGACAACGCTATCGGGGAATACGTGCTGGAAGAACCCTTTTAAGGTCATGCTGGCGGCAGCTACACCACTGCTGGCATGAGAATCCGGTACAGGCAGGTTCAGTGAATGACCTGGTTGCAAAATATTTACCAGTATCATTCCCAGGAAAAGGGAAACGAAAGTAGCCGAAATAAACCATAACATGGTTTTACCACCAATACGGCCCACCGCTTTTATATCACCCAGTTTTGCCACTCCTACCACTAATGTAGAAAATACCAGGGGAGCGATGATCATCTTTACCAGCCGCAGAAATATATCAGTCAGAATGGAAATGTTATCAGCAAATTTTTGGATAGAGGCTTCTCCGGTAGTACCATTGCCGGTAGAGAAACCTATAATATATCCGGCAGTGTTGCCCAGGGAACCGTTATCAGCTGAGGTCAGCTGTCCGGCATTTCCGCTACCATAGGTATCGGTATAGGAAACGTTCACAATATATCCTGTCAGGATTCCCAATACCATGGCTATGAAAATAAATAGTGTAAGCCGGTTGGATCTCTTCATGCAAAGCCTTTTAATTACAATTAATATTTGTGCTAAACGCTAAAATTCCCCAAAAATAAGGTTAGTACTGTAAAGTTGTGACTTCATTTATAAAATAAAAGCTCTGGTTTTGCTTTTTGATATTTATATTTGGCGATCTGTAAAAAAAAAGAAACAACAACTAAACCACTTAAACGTCAACCACAATATCTCATTAGTATGGGCAAACTTTTTGTAAAAAAGCCACTCTCCCTGTTATTAACTGAAGCATCCGAATCTGAAAAAGGCCTTAAGCGTACATTAGGGGCAGGATCACTTATAGCTTTGGGAATAGGCGCTATCATTGGTGCGGGGCTTTTTGTCAGAACAGCTGCTGCTGCCGGCCAACATGCTGGTCCTGCTGTTACGATCTCCTTCATTATCGCTGCTATTGGTTGTGCTTTGGCAGGTCTTTGCTATGCTGAGTTTGCCTCTATGATCCCTATTGCCGGTAGTGCTTATACCTACTCTTATGCAACAATGGGTGAATTTATCGCCTGGATCATCGGATGGGACCTCGTACTGGAATATGCACTTGGCGCCGCTACAGTAGCTATCGGTTGGTCTCAATACCTGAATAAACTCATTGAAAAAGTCTTTGGAGCAGCATATATCATACCTTATCAGTGGTCCCACAGCCCGTTTGAGACATCTGATGCAGGTGTACATGGTATTATGAACATTCCTGCTGTCTTCATATTATTACTGCTCACTTTATTGCTGATCCGTGGTATTGAAGGTTCTGCTATTGTTAATAACATCATCGTTATTACCAAAGTATCCATCGTAATCCTGTTGATCATCCTGGGCTGGCAGTTCATCAATCCTGCTAACCACACGCCATTCACAATTCCTGCAGATGCTGGTTCTGTTACCATGCACAATGGTAAAGTGATTAATTACGCCGACTTCTGGTACCATGGTATCCCTGGGGTATTACGAGGTGCCGGCGTGGTGTTCTTTGCATTTATCGGTTTTGATGCGGTATCAACTGCTGCGCAGGAAACGAAAAATCCAAAGAGGAATATGCCAATAGGTATCCTGGTATCACTGGCCATCTGTACCCTGCTGTACATTCTCTTCTCTTATGTACTGACTGGTATCGCTCCATATAAAGACTTCCTGAGACAAGGTGGTGAAGCTTCCGTAGCATATGCAATTGATACTTATATGCACGGATATGGCTGGTTATCAACTTTTGTAACGGTTGCTATCCTCGCCGGTTTCTCCTCGGTGATCCTGGTGATGCTGTTAGGTCAGACAAGGGTGTTCTACTCTATGTCAAATGATGGCCTGGTTCCAAAAGTATTCTCTAATCTTCATCCGAAATTCCGTACACCTTACAGATCACAGGCACTGTTCTTCGTATTTGTATCCATTTTTGCGGCGTTCGTTCCGGATAGCGTAGTAGGTGATATGACCAGTATTGGTACCCTATTCGCCTTCGTATTGGTTTGCTTGGGTGTGATAGTAATGAGAAAGACGAATCCTGAATTACAGCGTGCATTCAAAACACCTTGGGTACCATTTGTTCCTATCCTGGGTTCATTATTCTGCCTGACAATGATCGTCAGTCTGGGTATTGAAAACTGGGCCAGGTTGATTGTTTGGCTGCTGATCGGCTTTGTTATTTACTTCGGTTATAGTGTAAAGAACAGTAAGGCCAGAAAGTTATAATCAGATAATATTGTTACGATATAGATATCAAGGCCGGAATTCATGCTGCTTGTGTAGTCTGAATTTCCGGCCTTGTTGAGTTAAACGGCCGGAGGAGGTCGTTTTTACTATAAAAGTGACTATTTTTGCGTCTCGATTTTCTTAATAATTAATTATACCCAATATGGGAAGAATATTTGAAGTAAGAAAGGCCACCATGTTTGCCAGATGGGACAGGATGGCCAAACAATTTACCAGGATAGGAAAGGAAATAGCGATCGCTGTGAAACAGGGAGGTCCTGATCCGGATAATAACCCCGCTCTTCGCAGATGTTTTGCCAACGCCAAAGGTGTTAACATGCCTAAAGACCGTGTAGAAGCGGCCATTAAGCGGGCAATGGGTAAAGATAAGACTGACTATGAAGAAGTTGTATATGAAGGGTATGCTCCGCATGGCGTTGCAGTAATGGTAGAAACTGCAACAGATAATCCTACCCGTACAGTAGCTAACGTGCGTATGCACTTCAACAAAGAAGGCGGTAGCCTAGGTAATAGTGGTTCTGTAGGCTTTCTGTTTAACCGTACAGGTGTTTTCAAGATCAAAAACGAAGGACAGAACCTGGAAGATCTGGAACTTGAACTGATTGATGCCGGCCTGGAAGAAATTGGAGAAGACAGTGAAGGTAATATCGTGTTGCATACGCCATTTACCGAGTTCGGTAATATGTCAAAAGCACTGGAAGAGAGAAATATCGTTCCTATCAGTGCGGAATTGCAGCGTATCCCTGCTACAACCGTTGAATTGAACGAAGAGCAGGCGAAGGAAGTGTTGACACTGATCGACCGCCTGGAGCAGGATGAGGATGTACAACAGGTATTCCATAATCTGCGCTAATACCGGTAATGAGAATAAAAGAAATGGCCTTGTCTGAGACAAGGCCATTTCTTTATCTATGGATTGGTATATTAAAGTACGCGGCTTACTTCGCTTTCGATCACAAGACGTAAGCCTTTGCCGTGAATAGTTTCCAGTTTAATGGTATTATCGAGTTTAAAATGCTTGCGTATACGTGTGAGATAAACATCCATGCTACGCCCGGTAAAGAAATCATCATTTCCCCACACACTCAGCAAAATGCCTTCCCTTTTTAGTCTCTTATTAGGATTGTCGCAAAGGAACTTCAGCAGTTCGGCTTCTTTGGGCGGCAGGTTAATTGTTTGACAGGTCGGAGGATGGTAGATTTTGAATTCACTATAGTTAAAGATGAGTGATCCGAGCCTAAAAACAATTTGTTTATCATTTTGCAGCAGACGGCTTCTTTTCATAAAAACATCCATTCGGCAGAGCAGTTCTTCCATATTAAATGGCTTCACCAGATAATCATCTCCTCCGCATTCAAAGCCGTTAAGCTTATCCTGCTCCATATATCGCGAAGAGGTAAAGATGATAGGAATATTATCATTTCTTTCTCTGATCTCTCTTGCCAGTGTGAACCCATCCATACCCGGCATTACGACGTCGAGCAGACAGATATCAAATGGTCTTTCCTGGAAAGTATTCCAGCCTTCCTCCCCATCTGAACAATGCACAACCAGGTACCCCGCCTTCTCCAGGTGGCTCTTGATAACTTTGGCAAAAAATGATCATCTTCTACTAACAGAACTCCTGCTTTCATAAACGGATTTGGGTTGATGGTTAATTAGAAGTCATTCCTGACACGCCCTAACAAAATGACGAATTATTAACTATTAACGTGGACTAAATGTTTATCCAATTTAGTTTTATTCTTTTGAATTTTGGCTGCACAACACCTATTATCTTCATCCATTTCGTTCATTTCTGACCAAACGAAAAATAAGCATGTCTAATATATTAATTATCATCTACAATAGAAAATAACATTTGGTTAATGTTATTCTCAGGGGTCAACAATACCCACGTATTAAATAATTATTCAATTATAATTTAATTGATTTATCATGAAAGTATTTCATAATATTTGTATACTGCATTAACATCTTCTTAAACCTACAACTCATCTAAATGCAAAAACGCAAGGCCGGAAAGCCTTGCGTTTCACTTTTATAGTTACCTAACTATTCTTCTACCATTTCCATTACTATTCTGATCACATCTTCCACATTAGGCTTGGAGAAATAGTCACCATCTGAGCCATATGCCGGGCGATGCGCCTGCGCACTCAGCGTTCTTGGTGCAACATCCAGCCATTTGTACCCGCCCTGCAGCTCCATCACCTGCTGGAACATGTAGGCGGTTCCCCCACCCGGCACATCTTCGTCAACGAAGAGTATCCGATTTGTTTTCTTTAACGACTCCACAATCTTATGACCAGTATCAAAAGGCAATAATGTCTGAATATCAATCAGTTCACAGGACACCCCCAGTTTTTCCAGTGTCTGCATCGCTTCTTCAATAACACGCAGGGTAGATCCGTAAGAAACAATTGTGATGTCTGTGCCTTCATGTATTGTTTCCGGTACGCCTAAAGGTACAGTGAAGCTACCCAGGTTCTGAGGTAATCTCTCCTTCAGCCTGTAACCGTTGAGGGATTCAATCACCAGCGCAGGTTCGTTAGCCGACAGCAAAGTATTATACATACCTATGGCCTGTACCATATTACGTGGTACGCAAACATTCATGCCTCTTAAAGATCCCAGGATCATACTCATTGGAGAACCGGAATGCCAGATTCCCTCAAGACGATGACCTCTTGTACGCACGATGATTGGACAGTACTGGATACCTTTTGTCCGGTATTGCAGACAGGCTACATCGTCACTGAGTGGTTGCAGTCCGTATATCAGATAGTCGAGGTATTGTATCTCGGCGATTGGACGAAGTCCTCTCAGTGCCATACCAATCCCCTGCCCCATGATAGTGAGCTCACGTATACCGGTATCAAAGATCCGCTGTGTGCCATGCTTCTGCTGTAAGCCGGCAAATCCCTGGTTCACGTCTCCTATTTTACCCACATCTTCACCAAATGCGAATACCTTCGGATTATTTTCTATGAGCTGATCGAAGTACTTATTTAATACCTCATATCCATTTACTGTAGCTGAGTCTTCATTATATACTGCAGGCACCACTGGTACATTCGACACAGCGTTTACACCTTCTGCATACAACAAAGAATTGTAATTTTCTCTTTCCCGGCTGAGCAGGTCTTCATAAAACCGTTTCAAAGCATCCATTGCGGGTGCTTTTATCTTCTTATGATAAACCAGTATAGTAGATGCCGTTTTAAGTACATCCCGTCTCAGCGGCTCACGGTTTACCTGGAGCTCATGCAGCAGATTATTTACCATCGCGGCATCCACTTCCGGCAAAGCAGCTACTGCCTGGCCAAGTGTTAATATCTGCTGTATCTGTTGACGGATAGGCGTAACATATTTCTCCCATGCATTTTTACGTGCATCCTGTGCTACCGTCTTCGCCTCAGCTTCTATAGATAGCAGAGTGGCTTCATCTGCCAGCGCATTCTCCAGGATCCACTGCCTCATCTGGTAATTACAGTCGAACTCTTTTTCCCATGCCAACCGCTCTTTGCTCTTATAACGTTCATGAGATCCGCTGGTGGAATGCCCCTGAGGCTGAGTCATTTCCTCAACATGGAACAACGCCGGTACGTGGGTTTCCCTGATCTTTCTGATACCGGCCTCAAACACTTCACACATGGAGGCGTAATCCCATCCTTTCACATTATATATATCAAAACCGTTTGAATCTTCTGTTTTACGGAAACCTTCAAGGGCAGCACTGATCGAATCTTTCGTGGTCTGGTATTCGCGCGGGACCGAAATACCGTAGCCATCATCCCATACAAAAACTGCTAACGGTACCTGTAGTACCCCCGCGGCATTCATTGTTTCCCAGAAGTGACCTTCAGAAGTAGAAGCATCACCTATGGTAGCAAAACAAACCTCGTTGCCGTTATTCGACAGCTTCGGGAATTCTTTTAACACTTCAACATCCCTAAAAAGCTTGGATGCAAATGCCAGTCCCAGGGCGCGCGGCATCTGGGCAGCAGTAGGAGACATATCTGTAGCTGTATTCTTAATTTGCGTAAGGTCCAGCCAATTGCCGTCCTTCCCGAGGTTTGGAGTCGCGAAGTGGGAATTCATCTGGCGTCCACCTGAAAATGGCTCATTGGCCAGATCAGGATCGGCATACATCTGTGAAAAGAATTGTTCTGGTGTGGCAATACCACTGGCAAAAGCAAAGGTCTGGTCCCGGTAGTAACCGGAGCGAAAATCGCCCGGTTTGAAATACTTGGCCATAGCGATCTGTGCCACTTCCTTTCCATCTCCAAAAATACCAAACTTGGCCTTGCCTGTAAGGACTTCCTTACGGGCCAGCAGACTAACTTCCCTGCTTTCGCAAGCCAGGCGGTAATCATCCAGTACTTCCTTCCGAAATTCATCGAATGACAACCGGCTTTCCGTATTCATAGTCAGTTCATTGTTTTCTATCATGCCTCTTGGTTAAAGTACAAAAGTAAGGTTAATTATAGTTAATTATACAGTTGCAAAACGTTTGAAAATGTAACGCGTAAAATAATTTGATTTTTTTTAATAAGATTTTAATAAATTCTTTGGTGACACATCAATTTTGGCTGTAAATTTGTTACTAAGTTAAACGATGATCTATTTTTTAACCAATCGTTTTAAAACCACATTATACATGAAAAAATTTATCTTATCCCTATTTGCGAGCATGCTGTTAACCACTGCTCTCTGGGCGCAAACACAGACCGGAAATCCTGTTGACGCTAAAGTAAAATTCAAACAGGAAACTATTGATTTTGGTAAAACTAAACTGAACAAACCAGTATCAGTTGATTTCGAATTTACCAATACTACAAAAGAACCTGTTTTGATCGAGACAGCACGTGCAAGCTGTGGTTGTACGACTCCTACCTGGACTAAGGAACCAATCCTGCCAGGTAAGAAGGGTAAAATCACCGCCAACTATTCTGCCAACAGCCTAGGTCAGCAAAACAAAACTGTTTGGGTAAGGTTAAAAGGTGTTGATCAGGATAAAGAACTGCATCTGACTGGTTCTGTTGAAAACTAATCACTACAGATATTAACCGTCATAAAAAAGCCTTACAGTTCTAGCTGTAAGGCTTTTTTGTTGGGCAACCTGCTGGTTCCACTGAAATTAACTAAGCCTGTAGATCCCCTAATATCCACTACCTTTGTATACTCAAAATCAAGACAATTTATGCCTACCATTAGTAAGAGGGGGGAACAAATGCCACCTTCTCCTATCAGGAAATTGGTTCCTTATGCAGAAGCAGCTAAAAAGAAAGGAACCAAGGTCTATCACCTCAATATCGGACAACCGGATATTGAAACACCAAAACCAGTATTGGATGCAGTCCGTCACTCCGACTTCACCGTACTTGAGTACAGTCATAGTGCAGGAAATGAAAGTTATCGCCGTAAACTGGTTACATACTATGAGCGGTTTGGCATCAAACTGAACCATCAGCAGATCATTGTAACAACAGGTGGTTCGGAAGCCATTCTCTTCGCTTTTATGGCCTGCCTGGATGCGGGAGATGAAGTACTCGTACCAGAGCCCTTTTATGCCAACTACAATGGTTTTGCCGTTGAAGCAGGAATACATGTACGGACTATAACATCTAATATAGAAAGTGGATTTGCATTACCGGCCATGGAAGCCTTTGAGAAGGCCATTACTCCGCGGACCAAGGCAATCATGATCTGCAATCCTAATAATCCGACAGGCTATCTGTACAGCAAGGAAGAACTTTCCGTGTTGAAGGCACTGTGTCTGAAACATAATCTCTACCTGTTCTCTGACGAGGCATACAGAGAGTTTTGCTATACCGGGGAACATTTTTCTGCAATGAATCTGGAAGGTCTGGAAGAACACGTTATCCTGATGGATACCATCTCCAAACGCTACAGTGCCTGTGGAGGAAGAATTGGTGCCCTTGTCACCAAAAATCAGACAGTGCTCGATGCTGTTATGAAATTTGCCCAAGCCAGGCTTAGTCCACCTTCATTTGCCCAAATAGCGGGTGAAGCTGCTGTTGACCTACCCCTGGATTATTTTGATAAAATAAAAGCAGAATATCAAAGCCGCCGTGACGTCCTGGTAAAGATGTTAAATGATATACCAGGCGTATTCTGTCCGAACCCAGGAGGAGCATTCTACGCTATAGCCAGGTTACCTATCGATAATGCTGATAGATTCTGTCAGTGGTTACTGGAATCCTTCTCTTATGAACAGCAAACTGTGATGTTGGCTCCTGCCACTGGCTTTTATGCCACCAAAGGGCTCGGCGCTGATGAAGTGCGATTGGCATATGTACTGAATAAGGAAGATATCCGGAAGGCGATGATTTGTCTTTCTAAAGCACTGGAAGTATACCCAGGACGTATTGTTGTCAAGGAAGAAGTACTGGAAAAAGGACATTAAGACAATGCAATAATCATATTAATAATAAATCTATACAATATGATTATTGCTCTTTTTTCCATTTTCGCCCCAAAAAGCCCATTTTATTGCATTATAAAAAATAATATATTCAGTTTTTCTTAGCAAAATCTGTTTTTTATAGATGAAAATGTTTTTTTCATCAGATTTCTTTGTATATTTGAATCGCGAAAGGCGGCTAAACAGGTGGTGAGAAATGACGGTAGGAAACAGATAACGTGAACCAGTTTAGCATAAAATTAACCTTAGTAATTTCATGAAGCATTTTATAATCCTGAACTTTGCTTTGAGTTATTAACAGTTAGAAAAGAATTATCAACTTTTTGTAAAAAAGTTTAAGATATACTAAAACGTTTTAGCTAAATACCTTATTTTTGTATCAGTTTTTCATAACGTGGAATTTATAAAGGCAAACGGCTCTGATCACAGAGCCGTATTTTTTTGCCCTACACTCAGCAATTCTTTTGATAATCAATATGTTGCATAAAATACAATTCTCCTTTCCCTGCTTTAACCTTTAAAATCACATATAAATAAAAGAGGCGGCCTGTATCAGGACCGCCTCTTTTAAATTTATCTGAAGAAGATTTACATGTTCTCTTTGATCATATTAAAGAAGTCATCAAACAGATAACGACTGTCATATGGGCCCGGAGTTGATTCCGGATGGTATTGCACAGAAAATGCCGGTTTATTCTTAATGCGGATACCTTCTATTGAAGAATCATTCAGGTTTACATGCGTTACCTCCACCGTCTGGCTGGCGGCAATCGCCTTTGGATCTACAGCAAAACCATGGTTCTGCGTAGTGATCTCACAACGTCCTGTTGCCAGATTCTTAACCGGATGATTCAGACCGCGGTGGCCATGATGCATTTTATAAGTAGGAATGTCATTAGCCAATGCCAGCAGCTGGTGTCCAAGACAAATACCAAACATAGGTTTGTTGGCATTCAGGATCTTTTTAACAGTATCAACCGCATATTTCAATGGCGCAGGATCACCAGGACCATTTGAAATGAAATAAGCGTTCGGTTTGAATTTCTCGCACTCTTCAAAAGGGGTATCTGTTGGGAATACCTGCAGATAAGCCCCTTTCTCAGATAAACATTTCAACATATTCCTTTTCACTCCATTGTCCAGCACCGCAATACGGATATCAGCGGCCGGATCACCAACATTGTATGCTTCTTTTGTAGATACTTCAGCACACAGCGCCAGTCCCTCCATAGAAGGCACTTTCTTCAATTCTGCTTTCAACTGATCAACATCCAGGATCTCGGAAGAAATGATACAGTTCATAGCTCCTTTGCTGCGGATGTGCGCAACCAGGGCCCTCGTATCTACATCATAGATAGCTACCAGGTTATTTTCAACCAGGAACTTCTCCAGTGATCCGTCAGCCATCTGGCGGGAATAATTATAAGCGATATTCTTACATATCAATCCGCTGATCTTCACACTGTCACTCTCCACGTCGTCTTTCTTCACGCCGTAGTTACCAATGTAGCAGTTATTCATGATCAGTACCTGCCCTTTATATGAAGGATCCGTAAATACTTCCTGGTATCCTGTCATTCCAGTGTTAAAACATAATTCACCGGCGGCGGTGCCAATTTTACCAAAAGCTTTTCCCTGATATACCGTACCGTCGTCTAACAACAGTATGGCTGGCTGGATCGATCTAGTCTGAGGCATGCTTATTTTTTCGTTTTAAAAAATCGTGCAAAGTTATTGAATAAAAGATTAATTATCGAGATTTCTCCCGAATAATTGTTAATCTTTACCCTCAATTATTTGACATGAATCGATTTTATAATACGACGGGCAGTGGCGGCAGCAGTAGTATCATCCTCCCTGTAACGGATTGCTATTTCCCAGCGGTGCGGGCCGTCCACAAGTAGTAAGTTGCAAAAAGCAAGCCTGATACCACTTTTATAGTTAAAACTTCCTTCCTGGAGCAAAGCAGTCATCCCACTTTGCATAATGGTATCCGTTTTATATTGAAGTTCGGAAATCTCCTGGTTCTTTTTCATTTCGCTCGCGGTAGCAGCCCCTGCAATCTCCAGGTCGTTGGATACGTTTGGCCGGAAACTATACATATTCACCTCCACCTGCATCCCCTCTTCTACCCTGTTCCTGTAACTCTTTGCGTATTCAACGAATTGAGCCACTTCCGGGGCTAATGGCTTGTCGTTCACCCCAAGATGCATAGGTGTGCTTATCTCAATTGTTTGCCGCCCTATTTTGGCTGTTTCCCAGGAAGAATATAACCATGACCTGTTTATTTTTGGGTAGATCAGGTTGAAGACGACACGCTTTCCAATATATCCACCTGCTACTGCCGCTAAGCCAATTACCAGTATTACAGTAATGATAGCTCCGCGCCGACCAGCCCATTTCAGATATTTCTGCTGCAGTTCGCCCACAGGGTTCGTCCTGGCTTTTTTTGGTTTAACTCCTTTTTCCCGCTGGAAGTCTTCAAAGCTTCCTTCCGGTCGTTTTAATTTCCACTCAGCATAGTTGGTAGGCAGCTTTTTGCCACATTCAGCGCAAAAGGTGAGAAACTCTGACTTGAGCTCATTGTAATGCCCACAGCTTTTACATTTTAGGTAAATCATAAGATATAGAGAGATTTTTAAACGGATCTTCCCGTATAATTTCTAATACAACCGCGATATTACAAAAAAATATAATTAACCTATATTATGCTTTCGCATCAGGCTGGAAATCAAGTAAAAAAAAATCCCGGAGTAACCTCCGGGATCCTTATGAATTGAAGCAAAACTGATATTATTCAGCCGCTTTTTCTTCAGTTGCTGCACCTGTGCCTTCATCAGCTTTTTTCTTGCTGCTACCAGCACGACGTGTTTTCTTGGCAGGAGCTGCTTCTTTTTCAACTTTACCACCATAGATCTCGTTAAAGTCAACCAGTTCGATCAGCGCAGTTTCAGCGTTGTCACCAACACGTTTACCTAACTTGATGATACGGGTGTAACCACCAGGACGGCTAGCGATTTTTTCACTGATAGCACCGAACAGTTCCTTGATGGACTCTTTATCCTGCAGGTAGCTGAACACAATCCTACGGTTGTGAGTAGAATCACTCTTTGCTCTTGTCAGCAATGGCTCAACATATACACGCAGCGCCTTAGCTTTCGCCAGGGTAGTGGTGATACGTTTGTGCTTGATCAGCTCCATAGCAAGGTTAGCCATCAGGCTCTTGCGGTGTGCGGCAGTTCTGCCGAGGTGGTTTAATTTTACTCCGTGACGCATGACGTTTTGTTTTTGATTCCCCTATACCGTGTCAGGAATTATAGGGTACTTATTTAGATATTAATTCTTCTATTCTTCGTCTAATTTCAGTTTGGACAGGTCCATACCGAAATGTAAACCTCTTTCATTCAGTACCTGCTCAATTTCACTGAGGGATTTCTGACCAAAGTTCCTGAACTTCATCAGCTCTTCCTGTTCGTACTGAACCAGTTCGCTCAGGGAGTTGATTTTAGCAGCTTTCAGACAGTTAAAGGCACGAACGCTCAGATCCAGGTCTTCCAGCGGCGTTTTCAGTATCTTACGGAGCTGCAGTGTCTGCTCATCTACAACATCTTCTTTTTCAGTGTCTTTAGTATCGAAGCTGATGTTCTCATCAGTGATGATCATCAGGTGTTGGATCAGGATGCGGGAAGCCTGTTTTACAGCTTCTTCCGGGTGGATGGTACCATCTGTGATCACTTCCATGATCAGCTTCTCGTAGTCAGTCTTTTGTTCCACACGGGTATTCTCGATGCTATATTTTACGTTCTTGATAGGCGTAAAGATAGAGTCGATAGCGATGTAACCGAAAACGGCATCTTTAGGTTTGTTCTCTTCAGCTGGCACATAACCACGGCCTTTGCCGATAGTCAGTTCGATATCCAGTTTTGCAGATGGATCCAGCGTACAGATAAGCAATTCAGGATTCATGATCTGGAAAGCACTGGTAGCTTTTTCGATCATGTCAGCACGGAACTCAGTTTTTCCTTTAATAGAAATCTGAATCTTCTCGTTGCTAACTTCGTTCTCAACAATGCGTTTGAAACGTACCTGCTTAAGGTTCAGGATGATTTCAGTTACGTCTTCAGTGATTCCTTTTAAAGTTGCAAACTCATGATCTGCACCTTCTATCTTTATTCCCACAATGGCATAACCCTCCAGAGACGATAGCAGCACGCGACGCAGCGCGTTACCCACAGTCACCCCATAACCCGGTTCTAATGGCCGGAATTCGAATTGAGCTTCAAAGTCAGTAGACTTCTGCAAAACGATCTTATCAGGCTTTTGGAAATTCAGAATTGCCATTGATATGTTAAGTTTAATTGTTTATGTAAAACTGCCTTTAGCCATTAACATGCAGCCTTTAGCAACCTACGTAAGAGTATTACGCTGGTAACTAATGACCCATGCTTAACGGCTAAAGACATATTATTATTTAGAGTACAATTCTACGATCAGCTGCTCCTTAATGTTCTCAGGAACGCTCTCTCTCTCAGGATATGCGATGAAAGTACCTTTCAGTTCTTTTTCATTCCAATCCAGCCAGCTGAATTTAGGATTTTTACCACGAATATTGCTGGTAATAGCAGTGTTAGTTGCTGCAGAAGGTTTCAGTCCGATGATATCACCTGGTTTCAGCTGATAAGAAGGGATGTTCATTACTTCACCGTTCACAGTGATATGTTTGTGAGAAACCAGCTGACGGGCAGCAGGACGGGAAGGAGCAATACCCAGACGGAATACCGCGTTATCCAGACGTGCTTCCAGCAATTTAATCAATACTTCACCGGTAACACCTTTACGACGGTTAGCTTCTACGAACAGATTAGCGAACTGACGCTCCAGTACTCCATAGGTGTATTTCGCTTTCTGTTTTTCACGCAGCTGCAGCGCGTATTCACCCAACTGTTTACGTTTACGGGTTACACCATGCTGACCCGGAGGGTTGCTGTTCTTACCTAAATACTTACCGTTTCCTAAAATCGGTTCTCCAAAAATTCTGGAGATCTTGGTCTTTGGTCCTGTATACCTTGCCATGTTCTTTGATAGATTTTTTAGTTTCGGTATATGATCTTTAAAAAATCTTAAACCTGATCATATACCCATTTGTTAATAAAATTCTCAAACGGCAATTCGAAAGCAGGAAGCGGAAGATAACTCCAACTTTCCACTTTCGAAATACCGTAAAATTATATCGATCCTATACCCTTCTCTTTTTAGGAGGACGGCAACCGTTGTGAGGTAAAGGAGTTACGTCTTTGATCATACTAACCTCGATACCGGAGTTAGCGATAGCGCGAATAGCACTCTCACGACCAGCACCAGGGCCCTTTACAAAAACATCTGCTCTTTTCAGACCAGCTTCCATTGCTGTTTTTGCAGCATCAGAAGCCGCCAGCTGAGCTGCATAAGGAGTGTTCTTTTTAGAACCCTTAAAGCCCATCTTACCTGCAGTAGACCAGGAGATAACCTGACCCTGCTTGTTGGTAATGCTGATGATGATATTGTTGAAACTAGCAGAGATGTGTACATCGCCGTAGTTATCTACTTTAACTACCCTCTTTTTGTTAGCAGCAGTTTTTGTATTTGTTGCTTTTGCCATAATTATATAAAATTCCAGGTTCCAGGTTCCAGATTCCTCTTGCCATATATACGACTACTGGAAACCGGAACTTGTTATTTGTATTATCAAGTTTATTTCTTAGGCGCTTTCTTTTTACCTGCAACCGTTTTACGTTTACCTTTACGGGTACGGCTATTGGTACGGGTACGCTGGCCTCTCAACGGTAAGCCCTTCCTGTGACGAAGACCACGATAACAAGCGATATCCAGTAAACGCTTGATATTCATCTGTACTTCAGAACGCAGCTGACCTTCTACCTTAAACTCACTGTTAATGATGTTACGGATAGCAGCCTGCTCATCATCGTTCCAATCCTTAACTTTCTTGTTCAAGTCTATACCAGACTTCTCCAGAATATATTGAGCGGTAGAACGACCAATACCAAAGATGTAGGTCAGGCCAATTTCTCCACGTTTATTTTTAGGAAGATCGATACCGGCTATACGTGCCATATTTGTATTTTAATTTACTAGTTATGTATTAATTGATTATCCCTGGCGTTGTTTAAAACGGGGATTCTTTTTGTTGATCACCAACAATTTACCCTTCCTGCGCACAATCTTGCAATCTGCACTTCTTTTTTTTATGGAAGCTCTTACCCTCATAAGTTATAAGTTATAAGTCTGTATTGTTATTTATATCTGAATATTATTCTGCCTCTGCTTAAATCGTATGGACTCATCTCAACCCCTACTTTGTCACCAGGCAGGATGCGGATATAGTGCATTCTCATCTTTCCAGAAATGGTAGCCAAAATCTCATGCCCGTTCTCTAACTTAACTCGGAACATAGCGTTAGACAAGGCTTCTAGTATTATTCCATCCTGTTTAATGAGTGCCTGTTTTGCCATAAAAATTTTTAGGACTGCAAAGATAGCGAAATCTTAAGAAAAAGAAAAATTAATAAAATAAACGTGAATAATTAATTGTGGATAATCGCTTAAATTCACCCTTACTCATTAATTATCAATAATTTGAGTTCAATGCTGGATTATTCTTTTCTGCCTCCTCTATCCCCTTAAAAGACGAAAGTATATCAGGTTTCCCCTTCATAACAGCCACATTATGCTCGAAATGAACGGATGGTTTCTCATCCCGGGTGATCACCGTCCAACCGTCTTCCATATACTCTACCTCTTTTACGCCCAGGTTCACCATAGGTTCTATCGCGATCACCAGCCCTTCTTTCATGATCGGGCCACTTCCCCGCTTACCGTAATTAGGTACCTGGGGATCTTCATGGAGGCTACGGCCCAGACCATGCCCGACCAGTTCCCGTACCACACCATAACCGCGTTGCTTCTCTGTATGCTCCTGGATGGCGTGTGCAATGTCCCCAATACGGTTACCCGCCACGGCCTTTTCGATGCCTTTATAGAGGGCCTCTTTCGTAGCCTTCATCAGTTGCAGTACCTCAGGTTTCACGTCGCCAATAGCAAATGTATAAGCACTATCGCCATGATATCCGTTCAACAGTACACCCACATCCACACTCACGATATCTCCGTCCTGCAATACGTAGGCATTCGGAATGCCATGCACTACCTCTGCATTCACAGAAATACAACAACTCTTCGGGAATCCCCTGTAATTCTTGAAAGACGGTACTGCCCCATTCGCCACGATGAATTTCTCCACAATCTCGTCAATATCAAGTGTCGACATCCCCGGTTTGAGATGCCTGGCAACTTCTTCTAATGTCGCGCTCACCAATAATGCGCTTTTGCGCATTAGCTCAATTTCTTCCTTAGTTTTATAATGCACCATATCAAAAAACGGGTTAGGAAAGTTCAGCTTTGAAAATGTTGTAGCACATTGTCTCAATAAAGATCGTAGCCACATATACACAACGTCTGCTTGCACTTGCCTCAGATTCGTAATGCTCTTTACTTAAAAGATGAAGCCACGCAAGCATAAGCCCAGCAGATCGAACTCTGTTGGTCTTATGCTTCTGTGGCTTTTATACCAGGTAGCCTGGATTAATCAGACGTTAGCCGGAGCTGTTCTTCCTTTAATCCGACCTGTGCTCATGAGTCCATCGTAATGGCGCATCAGCAGCTGGCTTTCTATTTGCTGGAGCGTATCCAGGATAACGCCCACCATGATCAGTAAGGATGTACCTCCAAAGAAGGTAGCGAAGTTGCTGTTGATATTCACAGCTGCAGCTACACCAGGCAGGATACCCACCAACGCCAGGAAGAAAGCACCTGGCAGTGTGATACGGTCCATTACAGCGCCGATATAGTCAGCAGTAGCTTTACCAGGTTTAACGCCCGGAACGAAACCATTGTTACGTTTCATCTCATCCGCCATAGAGGTCGGATTGAATATCAATGCAGTATAGAAGTAAGTAAACACTATTACCAGTACAGCATAGATCAGGTTGTACCAGCCATTAGTGTGATCACTGAAAATACGGATAAATCCAGAACCGCTGTCTGTAGCAAAACCGATCGCTGTAGCCGGGATGAACATGATCGCCTGGGCAAAGATGATAGGCATTACACCTGCAGCATTTACCTTCAGCGGGATGAACTGGCGTACACCTCCGAATTGTTTGTTACCAACTATACGTTTCGCATAGTTTACAGGGATCTTACGGGTACCTTGTACCAGCAGGATCAGACCGATAGTGATCAGTACGAACACTGCCAGCTCGATCAGGAACAGCATCGGACCACCGTTGCTCTGGGCATTCCTGGAGGAGAACTCCTGGATAATAGCCTGTGGCAGACGGGCGAGGATACCAACCATGATTATAATAGACGTACCGTTACCGATACCTTTATCTGTAATTTTTTCTCCCAACCACATTACAAACAGGGTGCCTGCTGTAAGTACGATGGTAGTGGTCAGCCAGAAGAAGGCCGCACCATATTCAGGAATAATAGAACCTGCAGATTGCTGTTTCAGGAAGGCAACATATGCGCTTGCCTGGAAACCGGTTACTATCACTGTCAGTACACGGGTATACTGATTAATCTTTTTCCTACCGCTTTCACCTTCTTTCTGGAGTTTCTGAAAATAAGGCACGGCAATTGTAAGCAGTTGTATGGCTATGGATGCAGAGATATAGGGCATTATGCCAAGAGCAAAAATCGAGGCCCTGGAGAATGAACCTCCAGCAAACATATTGAACAGTCCCAGGATACCTTTCTCTGACTTGTTGGCAAACTCTCCCATACCCAAACTGTTGGCATCAATACCGGGTAACGCGATATAGGATCCTACACGATAGATGAGGACAAGAAGCAATGTGGTGAGAATGCGGTTACGCAAATCCTCGATGCTCCAGATATTCTTAATCGTTTCGATAAATTTCTTCACAGGAAGATGAATGTTTAATATTCAAAATTTCATCCCGCCGCAGGCGAGACCAAATTCCGAACCTGCATTAGCTGCTATCCAGTAACTCTGGCCGGGATTTGTGTTGTTTTCTCTGGTTTGATAAAATGTGAAAAGACGCACTACTCCGTAGGCGTCTCCTCAGTCGTGAAATCTTATACCAGCTCTACCGTTCCACCCGCTGCTTCTATCAGCTGCTTGGCTTTTTCGCTGATCGCATTCACTTTTGCGGTTACTTTAGCCTTCAGTTCTCCCTGACCCAGGATTTTCACTTTCGCGGTCCTGTTGATTAAACCATTCATGTACAGGTTTTCCAGAGAGAAGTCCTGCAGACCATATTTTTCAACCAGGTGATCGATCTGACCGATGTTAAATACCTGGTATTCAGTTGGATTTAAGCTCTTAAAACCACGCTTTGGCATACGACGCTGAATTGGCATCTGACCACCTTCGTGACCTCTTTTGCTCTGATAACCAGCACGTGACTGACCACCTTTATTACCTTTTGTGGAAGTACCACCTTTACCGGATGCTTCACCACGACCAAGGCGCTTCTCTTTATGTACGGAACCCTTCGCAGGTTGTAACGTATGCAGATTCATTTTCTAATTTTTTTTACTTACGCGGAAATTAACCGCTCGCTTTAAATGTAAAATGTTTATTCGTAAATCTCCGAATATAAATGTAGGATTATTTCCCGGGTAATAAAATTTATTACGCCTGTTCTCCTTCAACTTTTACCAGGTGATTCACTTTACGCACCATACCCAGGATCTGGGGGGTAGCTTCCACTTCTACAGTGGCGTGCATTTTTTTCAGTCCCAGTGCCTTCAGGGTGAGCTTCTGGCGTTCAGGACGGTCTATACCACTTTTTACTTGAGTGATCTTGATCTTTGCCATTGTTATTTGAATTGCCACTTTACAATTGCCAGGAACAGAATACCTGTCCTGCTAACTGGATAGTGTTATTATCCGTTAAATACTTTCTTCAGCGATACGCTTCTGGTTTTTGCTATCTGGATCGGCTCACGCAGGAGACCTAATGCCTTGAATGTAGCCTTTACCACGTTGTGCGGGTTAGCAGAACCCAGAGATTTAGCCAGAACGTCGGTGATACCTGCGCTTTCCAGTACGGCACGCATTGAACCTCCGGCGATCACACCAGTACCATGAGCAGCTGGTTTGATAAGTACTTTAGCAGCACCTTCTTTAGCCAACTGGTCGTGAGGAATAGTACCATGCATTACCGGAACCTTGATCAGGTTCTTCTTAGCATCGTCGATACCTTTGGTGATAGCTTCCTGCACTTCTTTAGCCTTACCCAGACCGTGTCCTACTACACCGTGCTCGTTACCTACTACTACCAGGGCAGAAAAACTGAAAGTACGTCCGCCTTTGGTGGTTTTAGTAACACGGTTGATAGCCACTACCTTCTCTTTCAGCTCCAGGTCACCGGCCTTTACTCTATTAAATGTATTCTTTGCCATTTTTTTATTTGCGAATTACGATTTAATCAATTTCGATATTAGAATTGGAGGCCAGCTTCTCTGGCACCATCAGCTACGCTCTTTACGCGACCATGATACAGATAACCACCGCGGTCAAATATACAGGTTTCAATACCTAATGATTTTGCCTTGGTAGCCAGTGCAGCACCTACGAGTTTGGATTTCTCGCTCTTGGTACCTTTCTGTGCCTTGATATCTTTATCACGGGAAGAAGCAGCAGCCAGAGTCACACCATTGGTATCATCTATCAATTGCACGTAAATATCGCTATTGCTGCGAAATACAGATAATCTCGGCTTCTGTGCAACACCCACAACCTTTTTACGAATGCGGTAGCGGATCTTCTGTCTCCTATTAACTTTTGTACTCATTTCTCTTTCATTTTTATTCATTCCGATACTGCCGGAATGGTGTTGAATTAGCTAATTGACGATCACCGCCAATTAGCTAATTAAAAATTATTTACCTGCAGACTTACCTGCTTTCTTACGAACCACTTCATCACTGTAGCGAACACCTTTACCTTTGTAAGGCTCTGGTTTACGCAGGCTACGGATTTTAGCAGCTACCTGACCTAACAGCTGGTTGTCAATACCTTCCAGCATGATCTTAGGGTTAGCACCTTTTTCAGTCAGGGTAGATACTTTCAGTTCTTTAGGGATCTCAACAACGATGTTGTGAGAGTATCCTAAAGACAGGTCCAGTAACTGACCGTTGTGAGCAGCTTTGTAACCCACACCCACCAGTTCAAGTTGTTTCTTGAAACCATCTGTAACACCTGTCACCATGTTGGCGATCAGCGCGCGGTACAGACCATGCAGTGCACGGTGACGGATCTGGTCGGTAGGACGTACTACTGTCAGCACACCATCCTTCACTTCTATCTTAATATCCCTGTCGATGTTCCTTTTCAGTTCACCTTTTGGGCCTTTTACAGTCAGCTCATTAGCAGCGGAAACAGTTGCTGTTACACCGCTGGCCAATTTGATAGGACTTTTACCTATACGAGACATAATTGCAGTTTTTACTGTTATGTTTGGATTCAGGACTCTTCCGTGTTCAGCGCCGTATAGAAAGCTTAATTGTCAGAAGGTCCATTTGCTTCTCCCCAGTTGCTGATAGCTGCCGGTATACCAGTCAGCGCCACCAACGGGGCATATATATATTAATAAACGTAGCAAACGATCTCGCCACCTACATTCTGTAATTTGGCTTCTTTATCGGTCATTACGCCTTTGGAAGTAGAGATAATGGCAACACCTAAACCATTCTTGATACGTTTGAAATCAGCTGGTTTAGAATATTGACGTAAACCCGGACGGCTGATGCGCTGCAGATCAGTGATCGCAGGTACTTTGGTCTGTGGGTCATACTTCAGAGCTATCTTGATGAGGCCCTGTTTAGTATCTTCTTCAAATTTGTACTTCAGGATGTAACCTTTGTCGTACAGTATCTCGGTGATACGTTTCTTCAGTTTAGAGGCAGGAATTTCCACAATCCTGTGGTTGGCCATTTGCGCGTTCCGGATTCTGGTCAGGAAGTCTGCTATTGGATCAGTAACCATTGTTCTTAAAATTTAAAAACGATTTTACAATGCGATATCCAATCAGTAATAGATAGGAAAATCAAATAACTTTTGCCGGTTTCTCCGGAAGGACTGCTCTGCAGTGCATTCGGGATCTGGTGTTGGCTTACCAGCTAGCTTTTCTTACGCCAGGGATTTTACCAGCCAGGGCCAGGTCACGGAACATGTTACGACACATACCGAAATGACGCATATAACCTTTTGGACGGCCGGAAAGCTGACACCTGTTGTGCAGGCGAACAGGAGATGCATTTCTTGGAAGTAAGTCCAGTGCAGCGTAGTTACCTTCTGCTTTCAGGGCAGCACGCTTTTCTGCAAACTTCTCAACCAGTGCAGCTCTCTTTCTCTCACGGGCTTTTACGGATTCTCTTGCCATGTTAAGTTTATGATTCCAGTTATAAATTCCAAATTCCAAACCCTGTCAGGGATTGGAATTTGCTATCAGATATTATTGATTATTATCCTTTCTGATATTCTTGAACGGCATACCCAGTTCTTTCAGCAGCTCGTAAGCTTCTTCGTTGGTTGTAGCCGTAGTAACGAAAGTGATATCCATACCGGAGATCTTTGTTACTTTATCGATATCGATCTCAGGGAAGATGATCTGCTCAGTGATACCCAGGGTATAGTTACCGCGGCCATCGAAAGCTTTCTCATTCACACCTTTAAAGTCACGTACACGTGGCAGGGAAACTGCGATCAGACGATCCAGGAAGTCGTACATATTGTTACCACGCAGTGTTACGCGGGCACCAATTGGCATGTTCTTCCTCAGTTTAAAGTTAGAGATATCTTTTTTGGACATAGTAGCGATCGCTTTCTGACCAGAGATACGGGTCATCTCGTCAACAGCAATATCTACCAGCTTTTTATCTCCAACAGCACCATTGATACCCTGGTTCAGACAGATCTTTACCAGACGTGGCACCTGCATTACGCTCTTGTAATTAAATTTCTTATGCAGCGTACTAACCACTTCGTTGCGGTATTTAGTCTGCAGTCTGGGTGTATATGTAGTGTTTGCCATTATTTAATTACCTCCCCTGATTTTTTAGCTATACGAACTAATTTACCATTATCACGCTGCCTGCTTACTTTGGTAGGTTTACCAGCCTTAGCGTCCCATAACATTACGTTAGAAATAGCGATAGGAGCCTCCTGCTTAACGATACCACCTTTTGTGTTCTGTGCAGTAGGTTTGGTATGTTTGGTGATGATGTTCACACCTTCTACCAGAACGCGTGCCTTGTCAGGAATCACTTCCAGCACCTTGCGGGGTTTGGTCCTGTCCTTGTCATCACCGGCAATCACCACTACCGTGTCGCCTTTCTTAATGTTGAACTTAGGCTTGAATCTCGTTTTCATTATTTGTTTATTTAAAACGCCAAGCGAAACACCCGTTCCGCTTGATTAATATTGTCGTTTTTGAAACGGGCTGCAAAGATATGCTTTTAAGCTGAAAGCACAAAGCCTAAAGGTCTGTAACTTTTGGCTTTATGCTTTCAACTCTTATAATGCTTTGATTTACAGCACCTCGGGAGCCAGAGAGATAATCTTCATGTATCCCTTATCGCGCAGCTCACGGGCAACCGGACCGAAAATACGGGTACCGCGTGGCTCGTCAGAGTTGTTCAGCAATACAACGGCATTATCGTCAAAACGGATATAAGATCCGTCTTTACGGCGCAGCTTGTTTTTAGTTCTTACGATAACAGCTTTGGTTACCATACCTTTCTTTACGCCACCACCTGGGATTGCATCCTTTACAGTCACTACGATCTTATCGCCCACTTTAGCGTAATCCTGGCCTGAGTTGCCTAATACCCTAATACACAGCACCTCTTTGGCACCGCTGTTATCAGCCACATTCAGCCTTGATTCTTGTTGTATCATCTTATGAGATTTGTAAGTTGTTTTATCAGCGGCTCAACCCGGGAATGCCGGAAGGAGCTTGAAACAAATAATTATTTTACTTTTTCGATAACTTCTACCAGTCTCCAGCATTTGTTTTTGCTCAGAGGACGAACTTCCATTATTCTAACGGTATCGCCGATGCTGCACTCGTTTTTCTCGTCGTGCGCCATGAACTTGGTAGTTTTCTTAACGAACTTACCATAGATAGGGTGCTTCACCTTACGCTCAACGCTTACAGTGATAGTTTTATCCATCTTATTGCTGGATACCACACCAGTCCTGGTTTTTCTTAATTTTCTTTCGATCATTGTTGAAAGTATTTACTCTATAACCCTTCCATTTGCATAGCAGGATTAATGAATTTTATTATTTAGGCTTGTGCGCCCAGTTCTCTTTTGCGCAGCTCGGTTTTCAGCTGTGCGATCTGACGCCTGAGAGCACGGATGCTCATTGGATTCTCTATCGGCGTAATTGCGTGACTGAATGTAATTTTCTTCAGGCGTAGTTGCTCCTCAGAGATTTTCTCTCTCAGGTCCTGGTCGCTTAAACCTTTCAGATCCAGCTTATCTTTTGCCATTGTTTTATAAAATTTCTGGTTTATCGTTTATAGTTATCTCTTATAGCGTTTGCATTCCTGCGGGTTGCCGGATTATGCAACGTAATCGGGACGCACTACAAATTTCACTTTAATCGGCAGTTTCTGTGCAGCCAGCTCCATTGCTTCTTTAGCTACCTGTAAAGGAACACCATCCGCTTCAAATAAGATACGGCCTGGTTTCACTACTGCAGCCCAATGGTCAGGAGCACCCTTACCTTTACCCATCCTCACTTCCAGTGGTTTGGCGGTAATAGATTTATCCGGGAATATACGGATCCACACGTTACCTTCACGTTTCATATGCCTGGTCAGAGCAACCCTGGCAGCTTCAATCTGCCTATCGGTGATCCACTTAGGTTCTAATGCTTTCAGACCGAAACTACCAAAGGAAATAGCCGCGCCACGCTTAGCGTTACCTTTGATGCGGCCTTTATGCATCTTCCTGTGTTTCGTTCTCTTTGGCTGTAACATCTTGGTATTAGTTAATTGTTAATGTTAATTGTTAAGTAAGCTTATCTGCGGCCACCACCACGATTGTCACCACCTCTTCTGTCGCCACCGCCGCGGTTGTCACCGCCTCTTCTATCACCACGGTTATCGCCACCTCTTCTTTCGCCACCACCTGGACGGCCTTCACCATCTTTGGCAGAAATAGCGTTCGGATTCAGATCGCGCTCGCCCAGTACTTCTCCTTTACAGATCCATACCTTGATACCGATTTTACCATATACAGTCAGTGCGAACAGAGAAGCATAATCAATGTCCATACGGAAAGTGTGCAAAGGTACACGACCCTGCTTCATTTCTTCTGAACGCGCAATTTCAGCACCACCTAAACGGCCACCTACTTTAATCTTGATACCTTCAGCTCCCATTCTCAGCGCAGTAGCGATAGCCATTTTAATCGCACGTTTATAGTTGATACGGCTTTCGATCTGCTTAGCGATGGTTTCAGCAACGATGTTTGCGTCTATTTCAGGACGACGGATCTCCAGAATGTTGATCTGTACGTCTTCTTTTCCTGTCAGTTTCTTCAGCTCTTCCTTGATGCGGTCAACCTCTCCACCACCTTTACCTATGATGATACCAGGTTTAGATGTATGAATGGTGATGATCAGTTTACCTAAAGTTCTTTCTATCACTACTCTGGAAATGCCACCTTTGTTGATACGGGCATTCAGGTAAGTTCTGATCTTGTTATCCTCGATCAGTTTGGTAGCAAAATCTTTTTTACCACCATACCAATTGGAGTCCCATCCTCTGATGATACCTAACCTGTTACCAATAGGATTTGTTTTCTGACCCATGTTCTGGTTTATTTGTCTATTAGATAAATAGTTTTAGTTTCTTTTATTTTGCTTCCACTGCAGGACGGCTGTCAACAACGATTGTTACGTGGTTGCTTCTCTTGCGAACACGATAACCTCTACCCTGTGGTGCCGGACGCATTCTTTTCAGAATACGGCCACCATCAACGAAGATGGTCTTTACCTGCAGATTAGCATCTTCTACTCTTGTTCCTTCGTTCTTCACCTTCCAGTTAGCAACGGCAGACAACAGCAGCTTTTCCAAAGGAACGCTGGGATGCTTAGGATGGAATTTCAAAATATTCAGAGCTTTTTCTACATCCAGACCACGGATCAGGTCAGCCAGCAAACGCATTTTGCGGGTAGATGTAGGATTATTGTTAAGCTTAGCTACTGCTTCCATTTTCTATTATAATTTGTGATTTGAGGTTCGAAGTTTGGGTTTAGAGGTGAATCAAAAACCTCAAACTTTAAACTTCAAACGATTTACTACATTTTCTTGTTAGCGTGTCCTTTAAAGTTGCGGGTAGGTGCAAATTCGCCCAGTTTATGACCAACCATGAACTCGGTCACGTATACAGGGATGAATTTGTTGCCATTGTGTACCGCAAATGTGTGGCCTACAAAATCAGGCGTGATAGTAGAACGACGGCTCCAGGTCTTGATAACAGTACGCTTGGTGCCTTCATTCATTTTCTCAACTTTCTGCTCTAATTTCTGGTCAACGTAAGGACCTTTTTTTATGGAACGACCCATGTCTTGTTGTTTTTATTCCTGATCCGCTTTACCAGTTCCGCTTTCGCGTTCTCTGCGTCAGCGGAACTGTTAAGGCGTTAAGTTTTATAATTTCTTACCGTTTTTCCTGCTGATGATCAGTTTATCAGAGCTCTTATGCGGCTTCCTGGTTTTCAGACCTTTCGCATATTTACCTGTTCTGGATCTTGGGTGACCACCGGAAGATTTACCTTCACCACCACCCATCGGGTGATCCACTGGGTTCATCGCCACACCACGGTTGCGAGGCTTGATACCTCTCCAACGGTTAGCACCTGCTTTACCGATGGACTGCAGCGCGTGATCTGAGTTGGAAACAGTACCTACGGTTGCAGCACAAGTGATCAACACTTTACGCAATTCACCAGAAGGCATTTTCAGAACGGCATACTTTTCTTCCTTGTTGGACAGCTGAGCATAGGTACCGGCGCTTCTTGCGATTGCACCACCTCTGCCAGGCTGTAATTCGATATTGTGAACAACAGTACCCAGTGGCATGTTCTTCAGCACCAGCGCGTTACCAACTTCCGGAGCTGCATTAGGACCGCTTGTTACGGTAGCACCTACCTGCAGACCCTGAGGAGCCAGGATGTAACGTTTTTCACCATCTGCATAGTTCAGCAGTGCGATGAATGCGCTACGGTTCGGATCGTATTCGATAGTCTTTACTGTAGCTGGAATATCGTGTTTATCACGTTTGAAATCTATGATACGATAGTGTTGTTTGTGACCACCACCAATGTAGCGCATAGATCTTCTACCCTGTACGTTTCTACCGCCGGATTTCTTAACAGGCTCCAGCAGGCTTTTTTCAGGGGTATCCGTGGTCAGCTCGGCGTACGCGTTGCCTATTTTCCAACGGGTACCGGCTGTCATCGGTTTGTATTTCTTCAGTGCCATGATCTAGTGTCGTGTTTAACTAGTTTCTATTATAAAAAGTGATCTGCATATACATCCATCATCCTGCTGCGTAGCAGGAATGAGCACTATATGTTAGCATACAGATCTATAGTTTCTCCTTGAGCCAGTGTAACAACCGCCTTTTTGTAAGATGGTTTTTTACCAGCGATGAAGCCAGCCTTGGTAAAGCGCTGTTTAGCCTTACCTGGCATTACGGCAGTGTTCACTTCAGCTACGGTTACACCGTAAAATTCTTCCACTGCTTTTTTGATCTCCAGTTTGTTGGATTTTTTATCCACGATGAAGTAGTAGCGGTTGAATTTATCAGTGGCTTTGTTCACCTTTTCACTTACCACCGGCTTGATTAAAACGTCTGAAAGTTTCATCTTTTATAGCTTTGAGTTGCGGTTGCCCGCAAGCTGTGTTTTTGTAATATTAATTAAGCTTCTACCGGCTCTTCAGTGAAGATCTTCGCAGCACTCTCCGTGAGGATGATAAAGTTGCTGTTCATGATATCATAAGTATTGATATCGCTCAGCATTACGCTATCCACGGTTGGAATGTTCCTCAGAGACAGGTAAACATTATCATTGTACTCAGGCAGTACGAATAAAGTCTTACGGCCAGATACATTTACTTTCAGATTAGCCAGGATACCTGCAAACTGTTTAGTCTTAGGTGCATCCAGGTTCAGATCTTCCAGTACGATAATGCTGTTTTCTTTAGCCTTGGTAGACAGGGCAGAGATCTTAGCCAGATCTTTCACCTTTCTGTTCAGCTTAATATCATATCTGTGTGGTTTAGGACCGAAAATGGTACCACCACCCTTATACAGTGGGTTACGGATGTTACCTTTACGGGAACCACCAGTACCTTTTTGTTTGTGCAGTTTGCGGGAAGCACCCTTCACTTCAGCTCTGGTCTTAACCTTGTGAGTACCCTGACGCTGAGCGGCCAGATACTGTTTTACTGCCAGGTAAATAACGTGGTTGTTAGGCTCCACACCGAAAATTTCCTCAGGAAGCTCAATAGTCCTGCCGGTTTTCTTACCTTCTTTATTTAAAATGTCAACTTGCATGTTACTTCTGGATTAAAACGATTGAACCATTGTGGCCGGGAACGGAACCACTTACCAGGATATAATTCTTTTCAGGGAATATCTTCAGGATCTTCAGACCTTTCACTTTCACCTGTTCGTTACCGGTCTGACCAGCCATACGCATACCCTTGAAAACGCGGGAAGGATAAGAGGAACCACCCACAGAACCAGGAGCCCTGCTTCTGTCGTGCTGACCGTGTGTAGCTTCACCCACACCGGAGAATCCATGGCGCTTTACAACACCCTGGAAACCTTTACCTTTTGAAGTACCTACTACTTCAATAGTTTCTCCTTCTGCAAATATTTCGGTGGTAATGGTCTCACCAAGAGCTTTTTGTACATCCGGGTTGCGGAACTCTTTTACAAATCTTTTAGGGGAGGTGCTTGCTTTCGCGAAGTGATTAAGTTCAGCTTTGGGAGTGTTCTTTTCTTTCTTCTCACCAAATGAAACTTGAATAGCGTTGTACCCATCAGTTTCTACTGTCTTTACCTGAGTTACAACGCAAGGACCGGCTTCGATGATGGTAACAGCAGTCTGCTTACCATTCGGTTCGAAGATGCTGGTCATGCCGATCTTTTTACCAATAATACCTTTCATTATTATATATATTTTACCCAGCGCCTGGGGGTGGATCTTGCTATCCCCAGGATGGGCGGTTTAAATGCTTTATTGGGCGGCCACCCAGAAGGCATGGCCTATATTTACTTGAGTGTTGTTATCCGACCGGCAAAGGTGATTCAGTACCTCTGCCAGAAAACAACCAGTCATATTAAATCAAATCAGGCAGACCTTTCGCCTACCTGCCGATGTCCTACGCTTTGATTTCCACTTCCACACCGGAAGGCAAATCAAGTTTACTCAACGCGTCAACTGTCCTTGAAGAAGAAGTGTAGATATCCAACAGACGCTTGTGCGTGCACAGCTGGAATTGCTCACGTGCCTTCTTGTTAACGTGCGGTGAACGCAGCACCGTGAAAATTTTCTTTTCGGTTGGTAAAGGAATTGGACCTGTTACCACAGCGCCCGTGTTACGCACGGTTTTAACGATCTTCTCAGCAGATTTATCTACCAGATTATGATCGTAGGACTTCAGCTTGATTCTAATTCTCTGAGACATATGCAATGAACTTCTTCTTGTTTTTACCCTTACAATTTGGGAGGGCAAAGGTAATCCGTTTTTTTCTACTTCACAAATAATTTGTGGAAAAATAAATAAGGAGTTGTGAATACCAGACCGGGACAGCCCTTCATATTACACAAAGAAGATATAGCGAGGAACAGCAAAATACTGTTTTTCAATTAAATACCAAAAAAATGCTTGCTCAGGCCGTCATCGATAAAAAATCCGCCCTCTCCTGCCTGTCTTCCGTCTTTCCCATTAAAAAAACAGGCCTCCGGTGATCCGGTGGCCTGTCCTGTCTGGGAATGCAATAAGCAATATTTTTCAACCTGTCAAACCTCAGAGGGGTAAATTCCCCAACAAAGAATTCAGCAAGCCGAAAACTAAAGCCAATAACTGGTTTAATAAATCCATAGTTGCGAAGGTTTTCCATAAGGTTATGCCTACTCTTTTCTTGGTTTTCGGCAATCCCAAATGCAGACCACTTACTGGAGCATGCGGCTAAGATAAGCGCATGCCTGGAAATAACGGCCATTCATTTCATTCATTATCAGTCAATTCTGACCAGATTAAGAGTGAACAGAAAATGAACAGACTAAAGAATAATGAACAGAAGTAGTGAGAAACACCCTATTCAAAAAAGAGCTCCCCCAACCGGGGAGCTCTGAATAAATTCGGAATCGTTGAGCCTAGTGGCCGCTGAACTAATTCCTAGGGAACAAGGAAACCCGCTCTTACAGGCCGCCTAATAAAGAATTCAGGAACGCAATAATCGTTGCCAGTAACTGATTTAACAGATCCATTGTCTTAGGTTTTTCTGTCGGTTAATACCTACTCTGTTCTTGGTTTTCGGTAATCCCAAAGGAGATGATCATCTGATCCCGGCGCGAATTTAAAGGCTGATCATAAAATAAAAACATTCATTCTCATTCACCTTCAGTCAGTTATACCATTCTATTCAGTTTATACTGATAACTAAATAGAACAGCTCCTTTATGTCACCTCCCCCGCTACCGGCTCATCCTCTGCCAAAAAAATAGCCCCGGCAATTGCCAGGGCTTAAAGCATTTAGAACAAAGGCTGCGAAGTTTACACAGCGCGTAAGATCGTTTTCACAAATCCGAGAATTGCAGCGAGAATAGTGGATGTCATAACGGGTGGATTTAAGAGGGTAACATGCCTACTCTATATGGTTTTCGGCGAATCCCAGTTCGCAGTAGTATCATCCCCCTACGAACATAATAAAGATAAACTGCAATCAGCATTCAGATCTCATTCATTTCCGTTCATTATCAGGCAGTTCATTCAAACCGTTCAAATAACAGACTGGCCCGCCACGCCCCTTTCACTCACCTTATTTCTCCTTCTCCTCACGAATGATCGCCCGCGCCCGTGCCGTCGGCAGGAAAATCTGGAAACCTAACCCCAGATTCAACTGGTGAGACGTAGTCGAATTTCCCCCACCTATAATCACATCATACTTCACCAACGCATCCAATGCCACATTAGGCGTGATAAAATAAGATAAACCAGGCCCGATGCCCAATTGCACTCCATTGGTAGAAGCCCCATTGGCAGGATTACTACCACCAAACCCTACATTGGCCTCTCCAAAGAAACGTACCCGCTTCGAAAACTCCAGCTTGCGTACATTCGCATCACGAAAGTAATAACGTGCCAATGCCCCAACAGCATAATTCACGTTCGTACCATTGCCACCAGTGGTCTCAAGACCAAAATTCACATAAGCACCTAATGCAAGATCGTCCTCGATGAAATAAGCTAGTTTAGGGTTCAGATCGAAATGGAAAATCGTACTTTCTTTCTGAAAATTGAAGCCCAGGTCAGTAATATCAGACCCTACCATGAGGTTACCTTTTTGCGTCTGCGCAACTGCTGTACTGCCAAAGCATACCGCAGTGAACGCCAGGGTTAATAGACGAAACTTTTTCATATTCTGAATTTTAATTTGATAAATAGCTGCCTTCTTTTGATGCCCACTACAGGGAAGCTTTGAAATCATTACGACGTGACTCTTAATAACTTATTAAGATAAGTGGGATATGAAGGGGTTACCAAATTTAATGCCATGTAACACCTTCCGGCAGCAAAATCCGTTGAAAATGAACACAATAGAGAGTGCACAAACAAAATATGCAACAAAACAGCTACTGATATATAAGATAACGCCGTACACAGGCAAGAAATAATGCCCATTAACGGGCATCAATGGCTACAATATTTTAAGTTACAAGGAGGCTGGATCAAGCCCTGCTAATGCTTCCTGCAGGCTAATACCGGGGTTTTAAGGGGACTTCTATATAACGAAGAAGGGATGCCTCGCGGCACCCCTTCTTACTATAACTCTGATATGAATCTGCTAAATTAGTCAGCGTTCACTTTACCTTTCACTTTTGCGATTTCCTCTTCAGCGATGCTGTTTGGAGCAGGTGAATAGTGAGAGAACTCCATGATGGAAGTTGCACGACCAGATGACATTGAACGCAGCTGAGTTACATAACCGAACATTTCTTTCAGTGGCACTTTAGCTTTGATCACCTGTACACCATTTCTCATTTCCATACCTTCCAGCATACCACGACGACGGTTCAGGTCACCTGTTACGTCACCCATGTACTGGTCAGGAGTCTGTACTTCTACTTTCATGATTGGCTCCAGCAGAACTGGTTTAGCTTTACGGCCAGCCTCACGGAAAGCAGCTCTTGCACACAACTCGAAAGATACTGCATCGGAATCCACCTGGTGGAAGGAACCGTCAAACAGACGAACTTTCAGGTTATCCAGCGGATAGCCAGCCAATACACCCTGGTTCATTGCACTTTCGAAACCTTTCTGTACAGGAGGAACGAACTCTTTCGGAATGGAACCACCGAAGATATCGTTGATGAACTGGAAAGTCTTACCGTCGTTCTCTTTCATCCATTCTGGATCAGCAGGTCCGATCTCAACCTGGATATCAGCAAATTTACCACGACCACCAGTCTGTTTCTTGTACACTTCACGGTGCTCAACTTTAGCAGTGAATGCTTCTTTGAACGCAACCTGAGGTGCACCCTGGTTAACTTCTACCTTGAACTCTCGACGCATACGGTCAACGATGATTTCCAGGTGAAGCTCACCCATACCGCTCAATACGGTCTGGCCGGTTTCTTCGTCAGTTTTTGCTTTCAGAGTAGGATCTTCCTCTACCAGTTTCGCGATAGCCATACCCATTTTGTCCATATCCGCCTGAGTTTTGGGCTCGATAGCGATGTGGATCACCGGCTCTGGGAAAGTCATAGACTCCAGAACGATCGGGTTGTCTTCGTTACACAGGGTATCACCTGTCTTGATATCTTTAAAACCTACAGCAGCTCCGATATCACCAGCTTCGATGAAATCGATAGGGTTCTGCTTGTTGGCGTGCATCTGCATGATACGGCTGATACGCTCGTTCTTACCAGTACGGGTGTTCAGTACATAAGAACCTGCATCCAGGTGACCGGAATAAGCCCGGAAGAACGCCAGACGACCTACGAAAGGATCGGTCATGATCTTGAACGCCAGCGCAGAGAATGGTTCTTTTGCATCTGGTTTACGCTCGATCTCAGCACCAGTGTCAGGGTTGGTACCTTTTACTGCTTCGATATCCAGTGGAGAAGGCAGGTAACGGCAAACCGCATCCAGCATCTTCTGAACACCTTTGTTCTTGAAGGAAGAACCACACAGCATTGGAATGATAGCGATATCGATAGTTGCCTTACGGATAGCTTCGTGGATCTCAGCTTCAGAAATTGAATTTGGATCTTCGAAGAATTTCTCCATCAGGGTGTCGTCGTATTCAGCAACAGCTTCTACCAGTTTAGCCCTCCACTCTTCTGCCTCATCTTTCATGTCAGCAGGGATCTCAACTTCCTGGTAAGTAGCACCTTTACCTTCTTCGTCCCAGATAATACCTTTCATGGTGATCAGGTCAACCACACCTTTGAAAGTATCTTCAGCACCGATAGGGAGCATCAGGGGAACAGGGTTTGCACCCAGCATTTCCTTCACCTGTTTTACCACGTTCAGGAAGTCAGCACCCGCACGGTCCATTTTGTTAACGAAACCGATACGTGGTACACGGTAACGGTTAGCCTGGCGCCAAACGGTTTCAGACTGTGGCTCTACACCAGATACGGCGCAGAACAATGCTACCAGACCATCCAGTACACGCAGGGAACGCTCTACCTCTACAGTAAAGTCCACGTGACCCGGGGTGTCAATGATGTTGAATTTGTACTCTTTTGTATCTGGCTGAAGCTTTCCCTGGGTTGTTGGGAATTTCCAGAAACAGGTAGTAGCAGCAGATGTAATGGTAATACCTCTCTCCTGCTCCTGTGCCATCCAGTCCATGGTGGCAGCACCTTCGTGCACCTCCCCAATCTTGTGGGATTTACCTGTATAGTACAGGATACGCTCTGTGGTAGTGGTTTTACCCGCATCGATGTGCGCCGCAATACCAAAGTTTCTTTGAAATTTTAAGTCTGCCATAATATTAAAATGACTGTATTACTAATGCAATTTGGGGGGCAAAGGTAAATGATTTTTACCAATAAATAAAACCTGGCAACTTGCCAGATAGATATTTAAGAATTCCTTTACAGAAGGGGATTTGCCCCATGATTAACCGCGCAAAGTTACACTAATTTCATGAGCTGACCCAGTCAGCCTATCTCCCTGAAAACCAATTGTCCAATTTCCTCTACCGGTTTTAACAATAATTCCGCCACCCAATAATTACCTATTGCCTTTTTTTCTCCTTTAAAACATATTTGTATATGATCTGTTAATGTCCTACCTCCCATACCCCCAAAACTCATTGTGTGTCATTGTAATGCCGGGATGCTGTTACCGTTGTCATTAATTCACCCTATAATATATTTTCATATGCGGACTATCTACAAACGACTCCTGTTGTTGTGTCTTGCCGCTGGTGGCTTTCCCGCTGCCCGGGCGCAGCTTATACTCAACAGGCAGGTGAACGCCAGTACCGGAGGAGGAGGCTCTTCCGGTGATTATTTCTTCCAGTACACCATCGGCGAAGTAACCGTCAGCTCTCTTCAGAAAGGGCCACTGCTCCTGACCCAGGGCTTCCATCAACCGGAAGAGCTTCCCCCGGTTCCGGCTGGTACTGAAGTTGTTCTCAACATGCTCCTCTACCCCAACCCCGTATCCACCACCCTGAAGATCCAGTTTGACCTGCTGTCAAATAATGCCGTGTCTCTGCTCATTGTCAACAGTGGCGGCCAGCTCGTACACCAGGAAGCCCGTACCTACGGCGCAGGCAGGATACTCCTCACATTGCCAGTCACCCGCTTTGCCGCAGGCATTTATACCGTCATCCTGAAAGCTGGCGGATATATGTACCAGGAAAAGCTGGTGATACAATAACCTCTCAAAACAACGATCATGATCAAAAAATTTACCATATGGCTATGTACCACCGGACTGCTTGTTCATAGCAGCTCTGTAACAGCACAGACAAAAGGGATCAAGGCGATCAATACCGGAGCCACCTTCCTGATGGTGAACCCTGATGCCCGCAGCAGCGGCACCGGCGATGCCATGACCGGACTGGAGGCAGACGCCAACTCGCTGTTTGGCAATGCCTCCAAGATCGTCTTTGCTGGCGACTGGGGCGTTAGCGCCTCCTATTCCCCCTGGATGTGGGACCTCAACAACAACGACCAGCGCACCAATATGGGCTATCTCGCTGCCTTCAAAAACTTCAATAATAATACAGAAGGTGTAGGTGTATCCATGCGTTACTTTACTAATGGTACGATCATCTTCAGAGATGATAACGGCACCGAACTGCAACAGTACAAACCCAAAGAGTACGCCATTGATGTGACTTATGCGCGTAAATTGAGTAACAACATCGGACTGGGAGTCTCCCTTCGTTACATCAACAGTAACCTGGGCCGTGGAAGTTATAATGGCCTTCAGCAAAGACCCGCCAGCGCTGTTGCGGCCGATATCAGTTTCTACTCCGAGCACTACGCCCACAACGATCCTGCGGGTAACCGTTATGCCTGGGGCATTGCCTTTACCAACATCGGTTCCAAACTGAATTATACCGATGATAACAACCGTAAAGCTTTTCTTCCTGCTAACCTGCGCATCGGTGGTGGTTACTCATTTGTCAATACCGTCGAGCACCAGTTCACCGTCCTGGCGGATGTTAATAAACTGCTGATACCCACCCCTCCTACTTATAAAATGGATGCCAGTGGACAACCCACCAGTGAAATACTGGATGGAAAAGACCCCAATCGCAGTATGACCGAAGCACTGTTTACCTCTTTCTGGGATGCTCCCGGCGGTTTCCAGGAAGAGCTCCGTGAGTTTACAATAGCCGGAGGACTGGAATACACTTACCAGCATCAGCTATTCATCCGCACCGGCTACTTCTATGAGCATCCGCAAAAAGGTTACAGGCAACACTTCTCCGCCGGCGTTGGCACCCGTATTAAAGGCGTTTCCATAGACATGGCTTATATCATGCCTACAGCGAATAGTATTTATCAGAGAAGGACCCTCAAATTCTCAGTTGCGTACCATATTGGTGCAGCCAGCCGTCAATAAACACCACATATTCATCATTTACATATTAACTCCAACATATGAAACCATATATTCTGTTGATAACGCTGCTTTTCTCCGGATTTGGCGTCACCAAAGCACAGCAACGCACCCGGGACAAACTGTTCCCTTCATTCCAGCAGGACTTTTCTGCGCTGCAACAAAAAGAAAGTAAAGACGCTCCTAAAGATCACCGTACTACCCGCGAACAGCTCTTTACTGACTACCATCCCCAGCACACCACACGTCAGGGTAGTGCCACCAGATTAAAAACAAACAGCGCATCTGCAGGTAAAAATCCATCAGATGTCACCGCTGAGGAGTCAACAAAAGCACTGAAAGCCAGACAGGTCAATCTCCCTGCGCCGGCAACGCCCCCTACACAAGGCAATGAATCAGAAAGCAGTCGTGCCTTGAAAACAGCAGCGCCGGTGGTAACTCCAAAAGCGACAGCTCCTACTGCAGCTCCCGTTAACAAATCATTCGAACGTAAAAAACAGTAATCCCCCCTGTAAGCATACAAAACACATTGTCATGAAGAAATTATATCTCCTGCTTATATTCCTGGCTACCACCTGCTATGCTGCCTATGCCCAGAACGGGCTTTCAGGTACGAACTACCAGGCCGTGGTCCGTAACCCGAATGGTACGCTGGTAGCAAATAAGAATATCACTGTACGTATTTCAATCCTGGGCGGCTCTGCTGCCGGTCCTGTTCAATATGAAGAAACCCATGATGTAGCCACCAGTGCGCTGGGTTTATTCAACCTCCAGATCGGTAAGGGAAATGCTACAACCGGCACTTACACAGGAGTGCCCTGGGCCAATGCAAATCAATATCTGAAAGTAGAAGTGAATACCGGCAGCGGTTTCGTGGCACTAGGCACTTCAGAATTAATGAGTGTTCCTTATGCGCTTTATGCGGCTAATGGCAATCCCGGGCCTGCGGGTCCCCAGGGGCCTGCTGGCCCGGCTGGTCCACAGGGAGCAGCAGGTCCTGCCGGTCCGGTTGGTCCTGTGGGGCCAATGGGAGCGCAAGGTGTAGCTGGCCCCGCAGGAGTACCAGGCCCTGTAGGTCCTATGGGCGCAGTTGGCCCTATTGGACCGGCTGGTGCTCAAGGTGATCCCGGTCCCGCTGGTCCGGTTGGACCTATAGGCGCCGTTGGTCCTCAGGGGCCGGTTGGTCCTGCTGGTGTGGCTGGCCCTGCCGGCCCGATGGGCGCTATTGGACCTGTCGGCCCCGCTGGTGCACAAGGCAATCCTGGCCCTGTCGGACCTGCTGGTCCCATTGGCCCGATGGGTCTTGTGGGTCCCGCTGGTGTGGCTGGCCCTGCGGGTCCTGCCGGACCAGTAGGGCCGATTGGTCCGATTGGCCCTATTGGTCCTGCGGGTGCTGTTGGCCCTGCCGGACCGGTAGGCCCTGCGGGCAACATTAACGGCATCGCTGCCGGCGGCGACCTGAGTGGCACTTACCCTAACCCGGTAGTGGCCAATGGCGCTATTACACTGGCTAAACTGGCCCCGGGTATCATTCCGACTTCCCTGCCGCCGAATGGCTCCGCAGGAGGAGATCTTGGTGGTACCTACCCCAATCCCAATGTAGTACGCATACAAAATACCCCTGTTTCCAATACAGCTCCTACTGCCGGACAGGTACTGAAATATGACGGCGCCAGCTGGGTGCCCTCTCCACTGGGAGGTGGCGGATTTACACTACCATACATTACTACCGAAAACAATGCCGCCACCCTGTTTTCCATCACCAATGACGGAGACGGCACTTCTGTTGAAGGCGCCAACAATACAGCCACCAGCAATGTCAGCGCCATACGGGGTCTGATCACCAGCACCTCTCCGGGTGGATTCTCCTCCGCAGTAAGAGGGATCAACAATGGAACCGGAGGACTGGGTATTGGTGTGTATGGCTCCCAGAACGGCTCCGGATGGGGCGTATATGGTGTGACGCCAAATGGGCTGGGCGTATATGGTAATGCCTCTGCCAGTGGAATTGGCGTATATGCCAATAGTAACACCGGAACTGGTTTAACCGCTACTTCCAATAATGGTATTCCCGCCAGCATATCCATTTTCAACAATTCGAATAATAACACGGTATTGGATGCCAACTCTGTCGGTAATGGTACTGTGGTGAATGTAACGACCACGGGTAACGGCGCAGGCGTGCGTAGCAGTACTGCTGCCGGTTTTGGTATACACGGCATTACCAGCGCCCAAAGCTCAGCTGGCGTGGTGGGCGACAATAATGGTGGTGGAGAAGCAGTGGTAGGTCGTACCACTTCTGACATCGCAGGAGCAGTGGTTGGTCGTAATGACGGCGGAGGTTATGGTGTAAGAGGTTTTGTGGCCACCAACACCAGTAACACCGGTATAGGTGTATACGGACAGGTAGGCATAGGCGGTAGTACAGGCCGGGCCGGCCGGTTCGAAAACTTCAATCAGACGAATATAGATGCGAACATCCTGGAAGTAGTCAGCAACAGTAACGGTAATATTCCTGACAACACACTTGGTAATGCCAGCTCTTTCTTCCTTAACAATACCAACAGTGTAGGGGCTGCCGTAAGAGCAGAAGTGAATACCATCTTCGGCAACTTCGGTGCAGCAGGTGTTTTCGGCGTTTCATCCGGTACCGGTGGCCGCGCGGGACTATTTTATGCCTCCAATCCTTCAGGTAATGGCGCATCCCTGATAGCGCTGACAGATGGTAACGGCAATGCCATCACGGCCAATGCCGGAAAAGACGGTAATGGGGTGGAAACCAATATCGATGGTGCCGGTAACGCGCTGTACGCCTGGGTCCCTTCATTTTCGACCGGTAAGGCCGGCAGATTCGAGATCTTTAATGACAACAACAACAACGAAGTTATAACAGTAAAAACCGTTGGTAATGGCATCGCCGGCAGCTTCAAGGTAGACAGGACCACAGGCACCTCTCCTGCAGTAAAAGGCGAGGTAAATTCAATGTTCGCCAACTTCGGTACAGCGGGTATATATGGCCAGTCTTCCGGCACCGGCGGTTATGCAGGATTGTTTTATTCTTCCAATCCGGCAGGTAATGGTCCCTCCCTGCTTGCACTGACCGAAGGTAATGGCAACGGTATCACCGCCAATGCCGGCGGTGATGGAGACGGTGTGGAGGCCAGCTGCGACGGAGGCGGTAACGCCATTTCCGGCTTTATCCCCAATTTTGGAACAGGTAAAGCGGGCCGTTTCGCCAATTTCAATAATGCTAACTCGCAGCCGGTGGTACACATCACGACTACAGGAACAGGTACTACACAGCTGATCAACCACCAAGGGCCTTCAGGCAATATCGCGGTATTCCAGAGTGCCGGTGTTAATGTGGCGCGCATTAATAAGGCAGGAAGAGGCTTCTTCAATGGAGGTACGCAGAATAGCGGTGCTGACGTGGCGGAAGCCTTTGATGTGACAGGAAACGTGCAGGCTTATAGTCCGGGTGATGTGCTGGTAATTGCAGCAGATGCCGATAGGACTGTGGAGCTGTCTTCCAAACCATATTCCACTCTCGTAGCAGGCGTGTATGCAACCAAACCGGGTGTGCTATTAACAGAAGAAAATATTGATAGTAACATGGATAGCAAAGTGCCTATGGGTGTAATAGGTGTGATTCCTACCAAGGTATGTGGCGAGAATGGTCCTATCCGCAGGGGAGATCTGCTGGTTACTGCCAGCAAAGCCGGACATGCCATGAAGGCTGACCTTGACAAAGTGAAACCTGGTCAGGTAATTGGTAAAGCGTTGGAGAACTTTGATGGGGAAGGCGCCGGAAAGATTAGGGTACTGGTGAATGTGAGATAAACGGCTTGATACTAACAAACCCACAGCTGCGGCTGGATGACGAAAGTTGTCCGGCCGTTTTTTTACAGGATGATCTGTATATACGTTTACAACTAGAGATGAAACTCCCAAGATAGAGTTCCTACAATGAATAAAACATATAGGACTCCGTCAGGAGTCCCCTTGTTTGTAGCGCGGGGTGCAACCCCGCGTTGCGTGGGTGTCCTCCGGTAATACGTAGCACGAGGTGTATCCCCCTGGTAACGCATATCCCCTGGGTAAACGAAAGCAGAAACCGCGTACCACCGGGCACAAAAAAAGAGAACATCCCCCGGTATAGCCCGGAGGATGTTTCCCTTATATCTTTATAAACCATCTACCTTAAGCGGCAGTAGATTTTAGATCCTGAAGTGGGAGAATGCCTTGTTAGCTTCAGCCATACGGTGAGTATCTTCTTTCTTTTTGAAAGCAGCACCTTCACCCTTGCTTGCAGCTACGATTTCGTTAGCCAGTTTCTCAGCCATGCTCTTACCATTTCTTTCACCAGCATAACGGATTAACCATTTCATGCACAGGGAGATCTTTCTGTCAGGACGAACCTCAGAAGGGATCTGGAAGGTAGCACCACCGATACGACGGCTTCTAACTTCTACGGCAGGAGTTACGTTTGTCAAAGCTTTTTTCCAAACCTCGTAACCGTTTTCGTTAGTGATCTGGCTTACTCTGTCAATCGCATCGTAAAATATTCTAAAGGCAATGCTCTTTTTACCCTGTTCCATCACGTTGTTAACAAACCTGGTAACCAGTCTGTCGTTAAAGCGCGGATCCGGAGCCAAAGGCATCTTTTTTGCAGCTTGCTTTCTCATTTATCTGAAAAATTTCAACTATTTGTAAATGTATTATTTCTTAGCCTTTTCCTTTTTGGTACCATACTTGGAACGGCTCTGCTTTCTATCTTTCACACCAGCAGTATCCAGGGAACCACGTACGATGTGGTAACGAACACCTGGCAGATCTTTTACCCTACCACCACGGATCAGCACGATGGAGTGTTCCTGCAGGTTATGTCCTTCACCAGGGATGTAAGCGATCACCTCTACTTTATTGGTCAAACGCACCTTTGCAACCTTGCGCAGCGCAGAGTTAGGCTTTTTAGGAGTGGTTGTGTACACACGGGTACAAACACCACGACGCTGAGGACAGCTATCTAAAGCCCTGGACTTGGATTTAGCCCGGATAATTTCTCTTCCTTTTCTTACTAATTGTTGTATAGTAGGCATTCTACCTAAGTTTTTTTTCTGTCGGTTTACAATGACATCCAAATCACCCAGAATGGGAATTTGGGAGGGCAAAGGTACATTTCTCCATGTTAATAACAAAATGTTTTAAACATTTTTTTGAGAAGGCCCTCTAGCGACCTGACAGATCAGTCACTATGTCTTTCCATTCCTGGTCTAATGATACCTCCGGCATTTTCCGTCCTGCCCTGGCATACCAATAACCGGCATTGCCACGGTCCCCTTCTTTCCTATGCAGATAAGCGTGCACCCAGGCGGCTGTATCGTCCTCCAGGTCCTCTATTATATCATGTGCTTTTTGCCAGTTTCCTTTTCCTTCCCACCAAAGGGAGGTCAGATAAGATGAAATGCCTGCGGGAGGCGTATCCTGGCTGAGGGAGTCCAGAAAAGCTGAAAGTGTCATCCTGCAAAGATGCATTTTTTCCCGGGGAATCCCTAGCCTGTGCAGGTTTTCTCCCGAAAATGTTCCCAGACCCGGTCAAACCGGTCTATTTCTCCTCTCAAGGGGGGTATTCCAAGCAGATCCCACTGAGCCATGTTATCCCCCGATTACATAGCTGACATTCAGTAGAGGTTCGCTCGAGATAGCCTCATCCTCCCTTAATCTTCCGTTCCGGAACGGAAGATTAAGGGAGGATGAGGCTACCTCGAGCGAACCTCTAACGGATCTAAATAGAATACTAACCGGGAATAAAACCCTGTTAATCTTCCATATGATCAGGTACAAACAATGTTTCACCTATGTCTATCTTACGTTAATCCTGCGTTCTGGAACGTAGGATCAACGTAAGATGAACATAGGTGAAACATTGTTTGTACGATGTTATTACCTGTTTATATGGGTACCAGATATAAAATGAAGGGGGCCATCCGCATATGCAAATGGCCCCTTACTAACACAACTAAGACTATCTTTAGTGTTTTGATACCTTGTAATTCCAGTTACGGGTGTCTTCCGCCTTGCCGGTCCGGATAGCATCCAGTCTTTCCAGCAGTTCAGCACCTACCACATATTTAGTAGTATCCAGGTGGATCTCATGCTCCTTATAGTGCAGATCTTCCACATATGCCACGCTTGACGCGGTACCTGTACCGAATACTTCTCTCAGCGTACCCGCTTTCCAGGCGGTAACGACTTCTTCTATAGAGATAGGCCTTTCCTCTACGGTCAGTCCCATATCGGAGAGAACGTCCATTACGCTGGCACGGGTAACCCCTGCCAGGATAGTTCCCTGGGTCAGGTCAGGTGTGATGGCTTTGTTACCGATGATCGCAAAAACGTTCATGGTACCACACTCCTGTAAATATTTATATTCCAGTCCATCTACCCAGAGGATCTGGTCGAATCCCTGTTTACGGGCCTGCATGGTGGGGTACATAGCACCACCATAGTTACCAGCTGCCTTTGCATAACCTACGCCACCAGGAAAGGCACGTATATATTTATCCTGTACCAGTAACCTGATAGGTTTGTTAAAATACGGACCGGAAGGAGAGTTAATGATGACAAACTTGTAAGTGTCTGAAGGTCTTACACCGATAAATTCATCCGCAGCGATCATGAAAGGTCGCAGGTACAGTGAGCTACCTTCATTGGTAGGCACCCAATCACGATCGAGGTCGATCAGCATGTCCATACCACCGACAAACAGCCATTCCGGTACGTATGGCATCCCCATGCGTTCCGCTGAAGTGTTAAAACGGGCATAGTTGTCGTACGGACGGAAGATCATAGGTTCTCCCTGAGGGTCTTTGTAGGCCTTAATACCTTCAAAAATGGCTTGCCCGTAATGCCAGGCGGCATTGGAAGGACTTACAGAAAGATGTTGGAACGGCAGGATCTCTGCATTTTTCCATTCCTTTCCATCAAAATCTGCCACCAGCATGTGGTCGGCATACTTCTTTCCGAACACAAGGTTGTTAAAATCAACTTCATTGATCCGGCTTTCGCTGGTCCGGGTCACTTTAATTCTTTTAACTGCCTCTTCAAGTACGGCGTTTGTTGTTGGATTGTCTACTGCCATCATAAGGACCATTAATTTTTTTATTTGTGTTTTGGTGTGTGAATTTCAATTCCCGGTCCTGTTCCCGTATAAAATCTAAAGTCGGAAATCCTGAATCTAAAATTGAATACTCTTACATTTGCTCACTGTCAGATGCAAATAAACTGATTTTTTCCCCAAAGGGGAGCTATACATTAAGTTAAATATACATATACATGTCTTTTGATAAATTGCAACTGGATCCGTACTTATTGGCCAGGATATACACCCAGCCTATTATTCCGGGGAAAAAAGCGCCTGTTGCAGTGGTGACAGAAGCACCTCCTAAAGTGAAATTTTTAGGCGAAAATCAAAAAAACATTGCACTGTTCATACAAAACGACGGCGAAGCATATTTAAATGAAGAATTATTTAACCTGCTTACCAATATATTAAACGCGTGTAAACTGGGAATGCAGGACATCGCGCTTATAAATGTAGCCCAGTACAGTGCGATGACATTTACAACCTGGCAAACAGCCATTCCTATGAAGCAGGCAGTGCTTTTTGGTATCGATCCTGCTACTATGGGTCTTGAGGCCATATCCAACTACCAGCTGTTACAGGTGAATGGTTGTCAGCTGATCTGCTCAGATCCGCTGCAGCTTATTGCCCAGGATAAAGTAATGAAAGGAAAACTGTGGATGGGCCTGAAACAATTACTGGGTATATAATATCATTGCCATAGACACTAAACCGCTTTTCGAATGACACTTGTATTTGCGACCAACAACGAAAACAAGGTAAAGGAGATCCGCTCCATGCTGGGCGACCATTTTTCCATCATCACACTGAAGGAAGCAGGTATCGACATTGATATTCCTGAACCTCATGATACGCTGGAAGACAACGCCAGGGAAAAATCATCTGTCATATATGAAATGACCGGCAAAGACTGTTTCTCTGAGGATACCGGCCTGGAAATAGATGCACTCAATGGTGCTCCGGGAGTATTGTCTGCCCGTTATGCCGGCGAACAGAAGCTGGCAGATGATAATATCACCCGGGTGCTGCACGAAATGGAAGGCCGGGAGAACCGGCAGGCGCATTTCAGAACAGTGATCTCCCTGATATTGAACGGCAAGGAATACCAGTTCACCGGCGTATGCCCCGGCACTATCCTTACTGAAAGACGCGGCGGAAAAGGCTTTGGTTATGATCCTATTTTCATACCGGTCGGCGCTAAGAAGGCATTTGCTGAAATGGATATAACAGAAAAGAACCGATACAGTCACAGGGGTAAAGCCTTTCAGCAACTGATCACTTTTCTGAGGGAAGCTGCTACCAAACCTCTTTCCTGATGCCCCGGAAACCATATGCTGTTTCAGCTCCACATTTTAATTGTACTATCAAATTATGGCAAGAGTAAAAATAAGTATGCCGGAAAAGCTGGGTTTCACTACACAGATACCGGTAAGAATAACAGACATTAACTACGGCGGACACGTAGGTAATGATTCCATCCTGTCCATTCTCCACCAGGCGCGCGTTGAGTTTCTCAGATCCATGGGATATGAAGAAAGAGGCCCCAACGATGGACTGATCATGGCTGATGCTGCCCTGATCTATAAAGGAGAAGGTTTTGCAGGCGACATCTTTGATATCGCCATCGGGGTGGCTGATATTACACCGTTCGGCTTTGATATGTATTATAGAATAACCACCCTCCGCAATGGCAATACAGTCCTGATCACTGAAGCAAAGTCAGGCATGATCTTCTTCGATTATAATGCACGCAAGGTGGCCCGACTGCCGGAAGACTGGAAGGAAAAACTGGCAGTGTACGATCAGGATACGATATCCACCAGTAAATAAACGATCCAAGGAAATCTTTGTCTTAAATAATATCAAACGAGAAACTAACACATTGGGACACCCTCCCAAAAACATATAAACAATCAAGAAAAAGAATGGGAACAGATAATCTGACGAGTATTATTAAACAGCGCCGTAATATCAAACCGGCAAGTATGAACGGAAAAAAGATACCGGATCAACAAGTACAGGAATTACTGGAACTGGCTGATTGGGCGCCTACACACGGGTATACAGAGCCATGGTATTTTGTAGTGTTCAGCGGAGATGCGGTAAAACGCTTCTGCCAGGATCATGCTGATCTGTACAAAGCGAATACACCTGCCGAGAAATTTGCTCAGGGTAGCTATGACAAACTGCAGCAGCAGGGTGATCTTGCATCTCACGTCATCGCTATCTGCATGAAAAGAGGCAACAAACCCGCTATCCCTGAAGTAGAGGAGATCGCTTCGGTGGCCTGCGCTACGCAAAACTTATGGCTGGGCGCTACAGAAAAAGGATTTGCCGGCTACTGGGGCTCTGGTGGAATGACCTTCCACCCTGCTATGAAAGAATATCTTTCCTTACGCGAAGAAGATAAAGTGCTTGGTTTCTTCTACCTGGGTTATACCGACGAACAGGTTCCCGAAGGCAGAAGACTGAAGCCAAAAGAAGAGAAAGTGAAATGGGAAAAGTAAATTGATCGGGCATTGAGAATAAGAATGAATAAAACCACTTCCTGTTCTCAATGCCTGATTTTTTCATCCTAATCTTAACAGCATGCGGAACCATATTTTTCTGAAAATATTACCGTCCTTTTTATTGCTGCTGCTTTATACCCACCTCTTTGCGCAGAATAAACCCGTCCCACCGAAAACATTAGACAGTGCAACCCTCAGTAAGATCATTTCCCAACAGGTAAAAGATACTTCCTCCGGGAAATCTATGATCAAACTGTCAGATACCTCCGTTGCCATTATCATCAGCCGGCTGGAAAGCTATACCCTCATGCTGAACCAGGTCATGAGTACCCTGCGTCGTGGCATGGACACGGTAGAGATCAGTGAAAGCATTCCCCTGATAGACTCCTCCATGCGGGTCGTAAAAAGGGATATGGCCGCTATCGGCAGTACCAACAATATGCATGACCTGTATACCAACCACGTGCTGCTGATACAGTTAGAAAGAAAGCTGGACAGCTGGCAGGATCAGCTCTTCAGATTTCATGACAAGCTGGTGAACATCGCCGACACCCTTTCGCTACTAAGGAAAGATACGACCATGCGGAATTTTCCTGCGGAAGATGAACTAAGGGATATCTACGTCGGACAAATGGCTACCCTCATACAAAAATGGCGACAGGTAGATAGTGCCAACAAGACTAACCTGCTACATCTCGGATTACTGCAGAATAAAGTAGCCAAAAGATATATCGACGTAACAAACCTGCTGGAAGACATGGATTTCCAGTTGTCCAGGTTCTCACAGCGTCTGTTCAACAAGGATTTCAGTTATCTCTGGGAACCTCCTCTTCCCGGGAAAAAAGGGCCGAAGTTTCCTCAGGTGCTGAACCGCTCTATGCATAAGAACCTTAACATCCTTAAGATCTTCTTTGCTGTACACGGGCCTGTTTACCTGTTATGGTTCCTGGGCGCCATCCTGTTCCTATGGTGGGTTATGTTTAATGCACGGAAAGTGAAGAGCAAACATGAGACGCGGGAAGCAGAAAGTATTCTGCAGCAATCCCGTCACCTCTACCGGTATCCGGTGGCCAGCACTATTCTGCTGGTATCGACCCTTTCCTTTCTAATCTCCATCCAGTACCCTATCATGTATACAGGTATCTGCTGGATCATCACGGCACTTGCAACTACCTTTATTATCCGTCATAGTATTCCACCCAATCTTTTCAAAAGATGGTTGTTGCTGGTATTACTGCTGATAACTTACTGCATTAATAACCTCCTGATCCAGGTAACATTTACTGAGCAATGGGGCGTCTTTATCGGAGGCATTGTATCTGTTGTACTGGGTACTTACCTGTTACGCAGGCTCCGGAATACAACACTGCCTTTGCCTAAATATTCAAGGTCTGCGCTCCTGCTGTTTATTGCACTCAGCGGGCTGTCTGTCATACTGGTGGTATTGGCCCGCGTTTCTGCCGCCAAGATCATGGGAGCCGCGAGTGTAGTCGGCATCACGATGGCACCGGGAGTTATTCTGATGGTAGAAATATTGATGGAGGCCATCTATCTCCAGGTGGAGGCCAAGAAGGATTCCAGCACCTTCATCTCCATGATCGACTACCAGAATATCAAATCCCGCCTGAAGACCATTTTCTATATAGCGGCATTCATAGGCTGGCTGGCGCTGATAGCCCGTAACCTGTACCTCTATGATGGTCTCTATGAAGGCATTTCCGATATGCTGCAGGCAGAGCGGAAGATCGGTAACTTTGCATTCTCATTCAGCAGCGTGATCATTTTCCTGCTGATCATTTGGTTGTCGACCGTCGTTACACAGATCATTTCTTATCTATTGGGATATACAGGTCAGACTTCACAACACCACAAGAAGCTGGGTTCCGCCATGTTGCTGATACGCCTGGCCATCCTGGGAGCGGGTACGCTGCTGGCCTTTGCTGCCTCAGGCATTCCTATGGATAAGCTCGCAATAGTTATAGGAGCCCTTGGTGTAGGTATTGGTTTCGGTCTGCAGAACATTGTGAACAACCTTGTATCGGGTGTGATCCTTGCATTTGAAAAGCCTATTGAAGTAGGCGATGTCATCGAACTGGGTGCCCGTTCAGGTGTGGTGAAAGAGATCGGGATAAGGTCCAGTAAGATCTCTGCCGGAGATGGTTCTGAAGTGATTGTGCCTAATGGCGATCTCATAGCCCAACAGCTGGTGAACTGGACACTCACTAACAGGACCCGCCGTGTAGACGTAACGGTGGGTATCGCCTACGGCGCTGATCTGAAAAAGGCGATCACTGTGATCAAAGAGTATCTCCTCAATCTTGATGACATCCTCAAATCACCAGAGCCTGTTGTATTGCTGCAGAACTTCCGGGATATCGGTGTGGATATTCAGGCTATGTTCTGGATCAGTGATCTCGGACAGGCAGGGACTATCAAGAGTCAGGTGTTGACAGACATCTATGTAAGGCTCCAGGAAGCGGATATCAGTATCGCCTATCCGAGACCGCAACAGGTGCAGATCAATATGGAACCGGGCACATGGAATCCGGCACCGGCGGCATCTACACCGGCTACGCAGGCAGCACCGGTTACCGCTGTAAAGCCTTCGCCGGTTATACCTCCTCCAAAGCCACCTACTGAGATGCCACCACCGGACACCCTGCAAAAGCCGGGAGACCGACCAGGTGAGGCCGGCGATGTGCAATAAAATTCCCTACATTTGTGGGAGGTAACCGTGCCACAACATAAACTTATCGCGATATGCGAAGTATTCTGTTCCTGCTTCTAATTGTAGCCTTGAGGGGATCTGCTCATGCACAGGTCCTCCAGTACCCCGATAAAGCATTTGAACTGGCCCAGGCATCCGGCAAAAAAGTGATGCTGGTGTTTTCCGGGTCAGACTGGTGCATACCCTGTATCAGATTTAATAAACAAATATTATCTGACAGTAGCTTTCTGAGTTTTGCAGGAGAAAACCTGGTGGTACTGGAAGCTGATTTTCCGCAGAGAAAAAAGATAGCCGCTCCACTCCGCTTGCAATACGATTCATTGGCAGCAGCTTTTAATCCGCAGGGTACCTTTCCGCAGGTGGTACTGCTAAGTCCTGGGAAAAAACTGGTGGCTTACGTGCCTTACCGGGAAGAGACACCTGCCGGTTTTATCTCGACGCTTAAACACCTGCTTCAATAGCCATCATGCATAGCAGTAAGCTTCATACCAGGTTGATGGGCTCCGACTTTGAGCTGATAGCTACCGGAGCAACAGAGGCGATCACTGCCAGACGGCTGGAGGAAGGTGTATCGGAAATACAAAGGATCGAAGCCCTGCTCACCGTGTTCAATGAAAGTTCTATCACAGCGCAGATCAATGCACAGGCAGGCGGCGCACCAGTACCTATACCATCCGAAGTATACCAGCTGATACATCGTTGTAATAAGATCAGTACCCTTACGCAAGGCGCTTTTGATATTTCAGCCGGTGTGTTGAAAAAGCTGTTCAACTTCAAATATGAACACTTTACCTGGCCGGAAAAGACAGCCATAGATCAAGCCATGCAATGCATAGGCTTCCAGCATATTGCCCTGCTAAACAATCAATGCATACAGCTGAAACGCAACGGTATGCGCATTGATTTCGGAGGCATCGGCAAAGGTTATGCAGCAGATCGCGTAAAGGCACGCTGGATAGCAGACGGCGCTACCAGTGGTGTGATCAATGCCAGCGGCGACCTCACCGCCTGGGGCACACAACCCGATGGCGGCCCCTGGAAAGTAGGTATTGCACATCCCGACGATCCCCGGAAGGCACTATTATGGCTACCCGTGAACAATGCCTCCGTAGCTACCTCCGGGAACTATGAACAGTATGTGGAGCGTGGCGGTATCCGTTATTCCCACAATATCGATCCCCGCAAGGGATGGCCGGTACCTTATATCAAAAGTGTAACCGTGGTCAGCCCCAGCGCAGAACTGTCCGACGCACTGGCTACCGCCGTTACCGTCATGGGGCCTGTAGTGGGCCTTGACCTGGTGAACCAGCTGCCGGATGTTCACTGTATCATCATAGATGGAAGGAACAAAGTCATTCAATCGGATAACATTCAAATACATGCGAAAGGCTAAAAGCAGCAGCATCCTGCTTATCGCCACAGGTACATTAGGGGTATCGCTCTTCATGCAGTCATGCGTGACGGTGAAGCCCTATCAGCGGATGTATCTCAACGATGAGAGCATGCAACTGGGTAAAAGAGGAATAGAAAAATTTGACGAAAACGTACATACTTACCGTGAAGGAAGCAGTGGGGGTGGTAGTGGGAAGAACAGCGGAGGATGTGGTTGTAACTGATCTTAAATGAAAAGACTATTTATTGCGGCAGGCCTGCTGGCAGCCTATTTCACGGCATCTGCGCAAAAAGGAATCGACAGTACGGCTTATAAGAAACAAAAGATCTCCCAGACAGACATACAGGTGTTGTTCTCCTTTTACACGCAGGATGGCAATCATTCAGCCGTAACCGGGGGAACAGGCACTGAGAACCTGCAGGTCTACGCTACTGATGTCTCCATTTCCCATCAACGTGACTCTGTACATACCTTCGATTTGGGATTCGGTGTTGATATGATCACATCCGCATCTACTGACCGTATCGACATGGTGATGTCTTCTGCTTCCCGGCACGATAACCGTTTCCATATCAATGCCGGTTATAGTCGACTGTTCAAAAAACCACACCTGCGTGTAGGCATTAACAGTGGGCTGGCACTGGAATCAGATTACCTTTCTGTTCCTATTGGTGTCTCGGTATCGCATGATAATACAGATCACAGCCGGCAATGGTCAGCCTCCCTTCAGTACTTTTACGATGACCTCCGCTGGGGAAGATTTGATCCTGACTACTACGCCCCCGAAACGCTGGTCTATCCTTCGGAACTGAGAGACACCGCCTGGTTCAACATCTATACGCGGCAATCATATAATCTCAACCTGGCCCTCTACCAGGTGGTCAATCAGCGTATGCAGTTTGCCGTTTTCCCCGAATTGGTCTACCAGAAAGGATTACTTTCCACCCCCTTCCACCGGGTATACTTTAATGATGGAAGTACCCTGAGAGTGGAAAACCTGCCACGGGAAAGGTGGAAGTTCCCCATTGGCCTTCAGTTCAATGTGTTTGTAGGCAGGAATACTGTTATCCGCTCTTATTACCGCTTTTACCACGATAACTTCGGTATCACAGGGCATACCATACAGCTGGAAGTGCCCATAAAGACCAGTCCACAGTTCACCTTGTCTCCGCTCCTGCGCTTTTATACCCAGACGGGCGCAAAGTATTTCAGGCCTTATAAGGAGCATAATATCAACGAAGCCTTTTACACATCCGACTACGATCTGAGCCGGTTCAACAGTTATAAAGCTGGTATCAGCGCACGTTATGCATTGCTGAAGCCGATGTTCCGCCATTATTCCTTCCAGGAAATCGGGCTGCGGTATGCCTTCTACAAACGTTCAGACCAGCTGTCGGCACATATGGTGTCACTACTGCTGGATTTCAAGCACAGTAAAGGGTAGTTTTGTCTGGCACAGCATATGATATACTTTCTTAAAAAAGGAGTGTATATGAGAAACTTACAACTGGGCCTGCTGGCCTTTGCCGTTATGTTATTGAGCAGCTGTGAAGTAGTAGGAGGAATTTTTAAAGCAGGAGTATGGGTAGGTGTGCTGGCGGTCGCATTTGTGGTGATTATTATTTTGTGGCTGGTAGGGCGAGCGAGGAAATGATGTTAACTTCTACTGATATGTAACCGGGAGAATATCCCGGTTATTTTTTTTGTGTGGGTATCAAACTGAGAAAAATGGTACATTCCTCTCGAAAAAGAAATATAAATTCCATTATTTAGAATAATAAATCAGATTTTTGTATAAAATCAGCAAAAAACAGGTTTATTATGCTCATCCAATTCTCTGTCTCTAATTTTAAGACATTTAAGAATAAGGCTACACTCGACCTGATTGCCTCAAATTATGACAAAGAAACCCGTGAGAAAGAAAACGTCATACAAATCCCTGAATTTGGCTTAAGGATCTTAAAGAGTGCCGTGGTCTATGGTGCCAACGCAAGTGGCAAGAGCAGGTTTATGGATGCACTGGCATTTATGAAAACCTTTGTAATAAGATCATCGACAGATCGGCTAAAAGGAGATCCGATAAATGTTGACCAGTTCAGACTTGCTACTGATATCGAAAATGCTTCTACAGAGTTTGAGATCCTGTTCATTCACAACAACGAGATGTACCGGTATGGGTTTGAAATATCCAAGCAGGCAGTCCTTGCCGAATGGCTCTATCACAGGCCTAAAACCAAAGAAATTGAGATCTTCTACAGGGAAGGCCAGCGGTTTGAATTCCATGTGAAAAGATTTTCAAAAGGTCATACCCTTGCCAAAGAAGATCTTGTCAGGGAAAATGCCTTGCTGCTGTCGGTGGCGGCTCAGTTCAATGATCAGTTATCGGGGGAGATAATAAACTGGTTTAAGAAACTTACAGTAATATCAGGTCTGCAGGAACACCGATATCAGCGTATCACTTTGGATAAGACAGATGACATTAACCAAAAAAAAAGAATATTGGAGTTATTGGCTGTTGCTGATCTGGGCATTCATGATATTACGCTGGAGCGTATCGATCTCGAGAACTTACCTGCTGATATGCCTAAGAGGCTTAAAGAACTTATGTTGAAAGAAGCCAGTGAAAGCAATACAGCATTCATCTCTGATATACTTACTAAACACCGCCGTTATGATGCTGATAAGAACTATATCGGTGATGTTAATTTTTCTTTAGAAGATGATGAATCATCAGGAACATTCAAACTGTTTTCTTTGGCAGGATCTGTATTGGATGCACTGGAACATGGCTATCCTTTATTTATAGACGAACTGGATTCCAAACTGCATCCAAATCTTGTGTGCAAACTGGCAGAGTTGTTCAATTCCTCAACCACCAATCCGAAGAATGCGCAGCTTATATTTAATACACATGATACAGACCTCCTGAGTTCCGGGCTTTTCAGAAGAGATCAGATATGGTTCACGGAAAAAGACAGGTATGGCGCTGCCTCATTGTTTTCATTGAGCGACTTTAAATCGGAGGTAAGAAGAACAGAGAATTTTCAAAGTAATTATATTCAGGGAAAATATGGAGCTATTCCATTTCTCGGTGAATTTATATCGCCATTTGTATCCCAAATAATATCTGATGACAAGAAATAGAAAAACCAAAAACCAACCATATCAGGAACAGCAGCCATCTAAACAACGTCGTAAAAGTCCTCCATCTTTAAAAAGAGCCGCTCCTTCCCGTACTGAAAAACCAACTATTCTGATTGTCTGTGAAGGTGAAAATACAGAACCATCTTATTTCAGAAAGTTCAGGCTTTCCTCTGCAACGATAAAGGCAATCGGCGATGGACGCAATACTACCGCCGTAGTAAAACAGGCTATTGCATTATCCGCAAAGGGAAATTATGAGCAGGTCTGGTGTGTCTTTGACAAAGACGATTTTCCAGCCAAAGATTTTAACGGCGCAGTTGCCATGGCCGCGGCCAATAATATCAAAGTGGGTTATTCTAATCAGGCATTTGAGTATTGGCTGATCCTTCACTTTGCAGATCACCAGGGAGGTTGTATGAACAGGAAAGATTATCACCAGGTGATCAATACTTATACACGTCCACTGGGAATAAGCTATAATGGTAAGGCTGACAAACAGATATCAGAAGATCTCTTTGACATGCTAATGTCTATTGATAACGTAGCGAAAGTAAAAAGAGTTGAATTGGCTATCAGCCGTGCAAAGAGAAATCATAAAACGGTGGCTCACTTAAGTCCCGCCGAGCAACAATCTGTTTCAACAGTCTACAAGCTGGTCGAGGAAATACTAAAATACGCCTGACCCAGCCCTCTTATTCCGGCAACACCGTCCCAATATACCCATCCCGATAATACTCCTCCTGTATCTTTCCCCATATCCATGCCCTCCCCTTCATTGATTTCAACAGCCATTCCCGCCTCATAGCGGCCTGTTTATCCTCAAAATATTCGAGGTAAATAACCTCCCAGGGCCGGTAAGGAGAAGTCCCCTTTTGCCTGCCGTATTCATTGTGAAAATGGAACCTCTTCAGGAGGTCAGTGGTATGACCAGTATAAACCTTCTCGAACTGGCGGGAAAAGAGGACATAGACGGTATACATAGATATTATTATTCACTGAAATAAGTAAAGGTTACCCTCAATGGGGTAACCTTTCTTTTGCCTTCATTTCATAGGAGAAACGAAGATACTTATTTTATCCAGGCAAGAGGGGCTTAAATTTCCGTCTTACCTGTGTGATTGACAACTCTTTACACTATCGAATGTCTGTTGTCACGTTCTTTCATGTATAGTTTGCCCTGTTATTTTAGTCAATCAGCTCCAGCGCCTTCAACCTGGCTACCGCTTCTATCAGCATGGCACCACTCAGTTGAGTGGTAAGATCGGTGGTAGTAGCCGTCTTCGTCCAGCTCGTGTTAAATAGCACCTGCGGACGGGCAGTTCCCTGTAACCACATGGTCTGCGCGTTCAGCTGCAGAAAGCTGACAAACTTGGCAACATCGGTACTGCTAAGACTACCATCAGTGATCAGTAGCATCATATAACGTACCAGGATGCCCTTGAATAGACCACCGTCGCCACCGCCTTCATCTTTCATGATATTACTGCTGCTGAACTCACCAGCCAGTGAGTTATTGGCAGTTTTGAGTGCATCAGTAGTGTAGGTCTGTTCGCCGGTGATCTTATACAGTTCTACACCAGCGCCAATGAATACACCCTGGTTGTAAGTGAACTTCCAGCTTTTGTTGGTGCCTGTACCATCCAGACCATCCCATACGAGACCAGTAACAGGATCTACGAGATTGTCTTTCTGCCATTGGTAGATCTTTTTAGCCCAGGCCAGGTCTTCCCCGTTGCGGCTCAGCTGGTACATGCGGGAAGCAATGATAGAGGCCGGAGCATTGGCCGGTGTATTCTTGTTCTGACGGTCTTTATTCCAGTAGATACCACCACCCCAGGTATCATCCCATCCACCTTTGATGTCGTTCCACAACAGTTCTGCTGTGGTCTTATAACGATCGTCGCTGGTGGCTTCGTAGGCACGCAGGCAGGCCAGGGTCATCCACTCCATATCATCGTAGAAATGGTTGATATAGGTATTACCGTTTTTTGCTTTCATACCATCCAGCAGCTCATCCATACGTGACTTGACAGCAGCGTCACCGGTACGCAGGTATATATCTGTCAGTACATCCAGTGCATGTGCATTGGGCCAGTAGTTGAAAGTGAGATCACCTGCATTGTTCTTGTTGAAATACTTGCCGCTCTGATTGTAGAAGTTACTGATCAGAGAAGAGGACGAGGAATCAGCAATAGCCGGCCAGTTGTATTTGTAGGTCGTTTTACCGGCGCCTGGTCCGGGACCATCATCCACAGGCTCCTTCAGACAAGAGGAGAAAGTGGTGGCCATGGCCGCTGTTATTGCAAATAAAAGAAATATCCGACGCATAAGCTTTTTAATTGATCATTTACGTGATATAAATACCGGTACCGGATTAGCGCACGATTACCTGGTGCGTATATGTTTTATCCGGAGAGAAAAACAGTTTCACATCACAGTTTTTACCATCCACTTCCGAAGCAAATTTGTAACAGTAGTTATACTGATCGCTGTTAACAATCGGCCTTAACTCCCAGAAAGAAAGCGGTGTAGCTGCTGTAGGGCGATTATTATCTGCATTGGAACTACCATACCATTCTGTGCCGGCAGTACCGTCGGCCGCTTTCACGCTCACACGGAATTTATAACGCTCGTCACGGCCCCATGATTCCTGGTGGAAGTTGATCAGCTTATTTTCAAATGTCCAGGTACCGTTGGTAGTATAGTTCAGGTCATACATAATGCTGTTTTCTGGCGCAAACCACAGACCAACAGCAGTGATCTCTGTAATGGTAGCCGCTGTGTTGTTGAAGTCCAGACGAAGACGGTAAACCTTTGTACCGCCGGACTGAGTGCTCTCCCCCCCTTCTTTCAGCGTAGTAGCGTCAATTGAGTATGTAGTAGGTGTACCGGTATTCCTGTCGACGAATTTATATTTACCATCCTTCAGGGAAGTATAGATCTCAAATACACCGGGAGCAGTTGACTTCAGCTTCACAGCCTTTGCCAGATCAGCACCTGCTTCGGTAGCATCTCCTGTTAGGAATACATCCACCGGAATCTCCGCAAAACCATTTGGCCTTTCTACTTCTATTGTGCGGGATTCTTTTGCTGGCTGTATGTTGTAGCCTTTGGAAGCATTCACGGTCCATTTCAGTTTACCGGTAGCCAGTGCGGCAATACCGGCTTTACCGGCAATGCTGTTCAGGTCTTTGTGCGAAAGCGTCAGCTTGTTCTGCACACCACCACCATCAGAAGTGATCTTGGCAATGGGATTAGAGAAGTCGCCTCCGTCTTTATCTATCACTAATTCATACAACACAAGCGATCCGTCTTCTGCACGAGCCTGGTCCCATTCAAAGCTTACAGTAGCGCTGGTAGCAGGTTGCAGCTTGATGTATTTGTCATCTACAGGAGCATTCAGCCGGCTCACAGCCTGCAGGTTGGTGTTCAGTGCATGATCGTCTTTTCCACAACCGGTTAGTATAAGTCCCAGTGAAACCGGTAGTGCAAGGAGTATATTGGCGAAAAATGTTTTCATATCGTATCAGTTTGAAAAATATTAATGTGGAATGTTACCAATCCTGGTTCTGACCAAGATTTGTGTTCTGATCGCGTTCAAACGTGGGCACCGGCCACAGGTAGTGTTTCGGATTGATAAAGGTCCTGTCTTCCACGATGATATAGCCGTTGGCATCTTTTCTGAATGACCCTCCGGATACTTTGATACCTCTTACAGGTTTGCTCATTACCTGATCAGCGATCTTCCAGCGACGGATGTCCTGTGCGCGTACGCCTTCGAATGCCAGTTCAGCCCTTCTTTCGCGACGTACGATGGTACGTAGTGCATCCTGTGCCACACCCGGAAATTCCAGTGCACCAGCATCATTAAAGCCTGCCCTTGCACGTAAAGCACGGATAGTCTGGTTCCATACACCTGCATCCAACTGGCTCAGCTCATTCTTAGCTTCTGCGTACATCAGCAGCACATCAGCATAACGGATCACGATGAGGTTTAATCCTGAGCTGTAGTTGGTAGCAGTACGGTCATAATATTTGTAGAAATAATAACCGGTAGGAGAAGCACCCTGATCATCTACACTGTTGGTGGCAGGATTAGAGCCTGGCTTGGTCAGGATAGTCTGCACCTTGCCATCAAAGTCTGTGATGGTGGAACCATCATGCAGGATGGTCGCATTAAAACGCGGATCCCTGTTTGTGTAAGGATCGTTCTCGTTATAACCAGATCCCGCTTCTTTGATACCCTTTCCGTTCAGCATGATATAGTCATCCACAAGATCCTGCGTAGGTACCAGCGTGCTTCTCAGCAACGCTACCGTCTGCGGCAGGAAATTACGTTGGGAGCCATGGGTACGGCCACCACCATATTGTATGTCGAAGATCACTTCACTGTTGTACTCGTTGGCAGTGGTGAAGATGTTGCTGTAATTGTTCTGCAAGGCATAGGTACCGTTGTTGCTGCTGTTGATCAGCAACTCACAATCATTGATAGCACCCTGCCATTCGCTTTTGAACATATGTACCCGTGCACTCAGGGCAATAGCAGCGCCACGGGTAATGCGGCCCTTGTCTTTTTCCTGGTATCCTCCATTAGCACCGGTATAATTATTTACCGGCAGGTCAGGACGGATAGCCGTCAGTTCAGACTGGACAAAGTCAAGCACCTGATTTTTATCTGTGCGGGAGATGCTTTTAGATTCATCGATGGTGATCAGGTTGGTGTAGAAAGGTACATCTCCAAACCAGCTTACCAGCTGGAAATAAGCGTATGCACGGATGAACCTTGCCTCCGCCAGAATGCGGTGTTTCAGCGTGGAGTCCATGGCCGGTACCCTGTCGATGTTTGTAGTTACGATATTACACTTGCGGATGCAGGTGAAGCGGTATTTCCACTCTTCTGTCAGGCGCTGATTGGATGGATCATATGCACCGGCCGCAATAGTGGACACAGCTTTGTACCCGATACCGTTTACAAAACCGTTATCGCTGAGCGCTTCGTCTCCGAAATAATAACTATCGTCAGACAGGTTCTCATAACAGCTGGCGAGCGCTGCCAGTGCATCATCAGCCGTCCGCCAGTAGGCGGCGTCTGTATAGTCGCGCGTGATTGGCTGGTCCAGCTTACGGCAGGAGAACAGCACAACGGCGCAAAGTATTGGCAATAATAATTTCTTCATACTAATGAACATTGAACACTATTATCAGAATTTCAGATCCAGACCAAATGAGAAAGTAGCTGCATTTGGATAACTACGTCCTGCGATAGCGTTATAGTTGGTAAAGGACAGTTTATCATCAAACTGTGTGAATTCCGGGTCCACTCCCAGATCGCGGAAACGACGGGGAGTGAATGTCAGCAGGTTCTGGCTGGTGAAATACACCCTTGCGCTCTGGATATGCAGCGTCTGGCTTACACTACGGGGCAGTGTATAACCAAACTGCAGGTTCTTTAAACGCAGGTATTTGGTATCGAACAACCAGTAGTCGGAATACGCAAAGTTGTTGGCGTCAGCAGTACCGATCGTCAGCCTCGGATAGGAAGCATTGGGATTGGTAGGCGTCCAGCGATCCAGGTGCTGTTCGAAAGCATGGTCCTCATTATTGTGGAATGCTTCTACGATATCACCACGCAGGAACTGCGTTCTCTTACCCACACCCTGCCAAAACATGGAGAAATCCCAGTTCTTCCAGTTAGCAGCATAGCTAAATCCGAAAGTGTAACGGGGGAATGGATTACCAAATACATAACGGTCATCTGCGTCAATAGTGCCATCACCATTACGGTCAATGTAACGGATATCACCCGGCATTACCTGTTGGTTGTAGGCAAAAGGTACTTTAGGTGCGCTCTTGATATCGTCCAGGTTCTGGTACAGACCGTTTGATTTGTAACCATAGTAAGAAGCGATCGGGAAGCCTTCTTTGATGATGAAGCTGAAGTCAGAACCCTGTACGGACTGCTCTCCATATTTCACTACCTTATTCAGGTTATCGGACAGATTACCAGAGATAGTGTGATTCACACTTCCTGTTTTTGCATGATAAGACACTGTAAGCTCCCAGCCTTTGTTCTGTACCTTACCAACGTTCTGCAGAGAAGAGCCGATACCAGCGGTACCGGGTACTACCTGGAACAGGTAGATACCATTTGTATTCTTATTGAAATAGTCGAAAGATGCAGAGACCTTGTTATTAAAGAGATCTACATCCACACCATAGTTACTCATCGTAGAGATCTCCCACTGCAATGTTTCATTGTAAGCGGAGAAATCGGCGCCGGTGTTAGGCGTATTGTTGAAAGGATATTTACCGGTGTTCAGGGTTACCCTGGCCAGGTAGTTGAAACCGCCGATGTTGGAGTTACCCACCTGTCCCCAGGAATAACGAAACTTCACGTTACCATACTTCTCCTTGAAATCTTCGAAGAATGCCTCATCGGTGATCCTCCAACCCAGTGAGAAAGCCGGGAAGAACTGCCAGCGATGACCGGGAGCCAGTTTGGAAGAACCATCATAACGCCAGGTAAATTCCGCGAGATATTTATCGTTGTAGGCATAGTTCACTCTTCCGAAAAGAGAGTTCAGTGCATACAGGTTAGGATTGACGAATTCATTGTAAGTACCGATGTTAGCATAGTCGAATGTACCATCCGGTTTAGGAATATATCCACCACCGATAGACCAATCCTGGTCCAGGTTGGTAGTGCCATAACGGCTGGCCTTCAGTCCATACTCTTCATTGATAGCATCGCTACGGCCGCCCACCTGTGCTTTCACATAATGTTTGCCGAAAGTATTTTCATACTCTGCTGTAGCATATACATTGGAGGCAAGATCTTTGAATTCATATTCGTACATCTTGTTGTACAATGGAGGATTTGCCGTAGTATAATAAGGAGCGTAAGAATATTTGTTCTGGCGGTCTGTCTGGTTAGTGATCGTGTAAGTACCGGAGGCATTGAAATTAAGTTTGAAATGCTTTACCGGTGTAATGGTAACGTCCAGACCACCCAGCAGGTTGTCTTTTTCTTCCTTGTTGAAACCCTGGTATTTCAGCTGCGCAATGACGTTATTACTGTTCAGCGACGGCACTACAAAATTGCCGAGTGAATCCAGTACAGGATAGATGCGTGGCGTACGGATAGCATCCCTGATCAGAATACCCATATCTGCCTGTTGCCTGCGCTTGATACCTTTGGTATAGGCGAGGTTCACATTTACTTTTACATATTTGCTTACATCCACTGCGAGGTTAGCCCTGGCGTTATAGCGCTTGTAGTAGAACTTTTCGTCTACATAGGAATTCTGCAACATATTGCCCTGGTTCACATATCCCAGTGAAACGAGGTAGCTGCTGGATTTGCCGCCGCCTGTCATGCTGAGACTATGGTTCTGCATAGGCGTATAGTCGCGCAGCATTTCCTTCAGGTAGGCAGGCTCAGAACCGCGTTTATGCCAGTAGTTGATGTCGTCGGGAGAGAACTGAGGTGTTTTACCAGAGTTTACCAGTGCTTCATTCTTCAGCGTCATGTATTCCCATGCTTCCACGTTCTGAGGCAGTGTGGTAGGCGTTTGCCAACCGTACATACCGTTGTAGGTCACACTTGGTTTCTCGTCTTTGGAGCCTCTTTTGGTGGTGATGTATACAACACCGTTGGCAGCCTGAGAACCATAGATAGCGGAAGAAGCCGCATCTTTCAATACGGAGATGCTTTCCACATCGTATGGATTCAGGTTCTGTAAACCATCACGGCCAGCCTGCACACCATCAATGATAATGAGCGGTGCATTGCCGGTGAGACTGCCCACCCCACGGATGTTGAGCACCATCTGTGCACCCGGCTCCGCGTTGTTCTGCTGGAGTATCAGGTTGGGCGCCGTTCCCTGCAAAGCCTGGAACATATTGGCAACAGGACGGCCCTCAATATCTTTAGTGGAGATCGTATTGATAGCCGCCGTTACCTGCGTTTTCTTTTGTGAACCATAAGCGGTAATCACCACCTCTCCGAGGTCCTTAGAGTCGGCGGTGAGCATTATGGTAATATTAGTTCTTCCGCTGATCCCTACTTCCGATGGGATGTAACCAACGGAAGAGCAAACCAAGGTACCATTGGCTTGCCCAGCTGGGATCTTTAGCGTAAAAAAACCCTGATCATTTGAAGTGGTGCCAACACTGGAACCCTGCAAACGAACATTCACATTCGGGATACCTTCTCCCTTATTGTCAACGATCCGGCCATTGATCGTGATATCAGCCTGCTGTGTAGGAGTAGTGGTCGCCTGGCGCAGAATGATCTTGTTATTGATCATTTCAAATTTAATATCCAGTGGCGACAGCACCATTTCCAGCACTTCTCCCAGTTTCTTGTCTTTTACAGACAGGGAGATCTTCTGTGCTGCTTTAATTTCATCATTTGAATAGACAAACACATAGGGTGTCTGTTTTTCGATTTTTTCGAGTACCTGCCCGAGCAGTTCATTGCTTACCTGGAGACTGATACGGTTTTCAAGTGGGATCTCTGTGTCCCTTACCTGTTGTCCCTGTCCATATGCAGGGTGATTTGCTTCAGCAGCAAATGCACTCTGCGCCTTCAGGTCCAGCATGTTCAATAACGCCATGCAGACAAAAAGCGGCAGGAACAACGAGCGGAAAATTCCCGAAAAACGCATGGGTAGCGGTCTTTCTTTCATAACGCAGCTGTTTGTGAATGATTGATTTGATTGATTAAATATGTAACGTGAACTATTATTCTGTGATCAGCAAAGTACTGTCGGTGATGGTATAGTGGAACGCTTTCGACCTGGCAAGATAATACATGATGTCCTGCAGGCTATTGTCCTGGAAAGAGCCTGTAAGCCTGTAATGCCGTGGTGCATCACCGTCAAAGCTTACCCTCTTGCCAAATGTTCTTTCCAGTTCGGAGGCTATCTCTTCCAGCGTTTTATCGCGGAATACCAGCCGTCCTTCTGTCCAGGCTTTATCATCTTCTGCGGATGTTATTTCCCTTACAACTGCGTCTTCTTTATTATCAGCGACAGCTTTAGTGTAGGTCACTTTTTCATCCGGTGTGATATAGATGGTGTCGGGTTTTCGTCCCGCTGCTACAACGGGGATGAATGCTACCTTACCTGTTTTGACAGATGTTTGCACCGCTTCATTTTCATAGGCGCGGATGTTGAAGGAAGTTCCGAGCACGTGGATGGCGCCGGAAGAAAGGTGTACAATGAACGGTTTCTTCGGATTGGCGGCAATATCAAAGAAGGCTTCACCACTGAGATACACTTCGCGCGTAGCACCGTTGAACACTTCCGGATAGGAAAGTTTACTGTCTGCATTCAGCCAGATCTTACTGCCATCGGCCAGTTCTATCGTTGCTTTGGTAGCCTTACCATTCTGTCGTTCCATCAGCCTGGCCACTTCCGCCTGCTGTTGTTTGGGCCTGAGTACCACAACGGCAACAGCAGTGATTAATACGGCGGCAGCGGCCACACCGATCCATTTCCAGGGGAACATCCTTTTTACAGGCGTTGTATTGATACTGATCCTGGACATGGTACGTTGTAATGCCTGTTCTGTTTCGGCAGAAGAGTGATATGCCGATACTGTGAAGTACTGTTGCAGCAGCTGGTAGCGTTCACGGAGTTCAGGATATTCCTGCAACATCCTTTCAAGCTCCTGCTGTTCTGCTTTGGTAGCTTCTCCTGCCAGTTTCCTGGCGGCTAACGTGGTAAATAATTCTTCGTCTATCATACGTGTTGTAATAGAAGGACCGGGAGAATGAAAAAACTACTTACAGGGAATCTGGTTTTTTATTTTTTGTTTTCAGCCTGTTGGCAACGTAAGGTCCTATTACTTCATTGAGGCGCTTCATGGCGCGGAACAATTGTGTTTCTACAGTGCGTGGAGAAATATTGAGGATTTCTGCTACATCTTTATACTTAAACCCTTCTTCCTTGATCAGTTTAAATACACGGCGGCACTGATCCGGCAACTTGCCCACTTCCTGATCCATTTTAAAGAGGATCTCTTTCCATTCCATGGTACGTTCAGGGTCCACGGAATTAGTCAGCTGAGAAAGTCCGGATTCGTCGTTCAAGGGTGTGATTCGCAGGGAGGAATATTGTTCCAGGTAATTCAGCGACTGATTTTTGACAGCCACAAAAAGGTACACTTCCAGGTTGGCCACCTTTTCCAGTTCGTCCCGCCGGTTCCAGATCTTCACAAAGACATCTGAGACGATCTCTTCTGCAGCTTCACGGGTATAAACGTATTGGATAGCGAAATATAACAGGCGGTCATAGAAATGCCGGAACAGCTCTGAAAAAGCCTTTTCATCGCCGTCACATGCAATCTGCCGTTGCCAGTTTCTGATGTTCTCATTGTTACTCATACTGCGCTGAGCTTCATTTACAAGTCCCCTCGGAGGTAAATATAAGGATGATTATCGCGGAATTTGTACCCCTATTGTGTTGGTATAGTCCTAAATTAACCTTATCAAGATAACTTCATAGCATACCCGATCAAGATCTTATCAGTTTTCACAACGTTATTTTCAAAACCAATTCAGTTTTCCGGAAGGCATAGTACTCAATGGGCTTAAAAAATTTTTGTTATCAGTTCCTAACGCGTGTGATTCCCAGTTCCTTCTGTGATGCTCCCTTCCAGTCTGTATTGCCGGCTGGTCCGGAAATTGATCCGGTACCTATTCTAAGACAGGCGATTCCAAAAAACTACTTACAGGAGTAAAAAAAATATTTGGGGTATGTCGGATTAGGAATAATTTTAAATCGCTTCATAACTATATATAAAAGAACTTTTAAGTGTTTTTGTGACAGAAAATGCGTAATTTTAATAGCTATGACTAAAACCAGAAAATCATATCAGATATGATGTCATCTACATTTACGACGATATTGGTGATTATTGCGGTGTTCGCTTCGCTGTCATCTTTGGCCATGACGCTGCTGCGCGCTTCCAGGGAAACAGCCAGACTCAAGAGAATCCGTAGATATCCGCCAAAAGCGTTGGTGGTAGAAGACAAATCAGGACATGTTGTAGTGCTTGATCTCGAAAAACAGAATGATACACAACAGATACTCCGTACCCTCGATGTATTATTAGGGAAATAGTTTTCATCACTTCAGTTTCACCTTATCACTATCGCCTGGTCAAAATACCATCATCCACTATATTTTATTATCCATAACTATTATCCTATAAAACCATTTTCATTCGTTGGAACAAGAAAATTCACTGGTTGCTAACCCATCCACGCAATCTTCCAATACCCAGCAACCGACTTCGACATCAGCCAGCATAGCCGGCGCAGGAGGTGGTACCTTACTGGTGCTGCTAGCCAACAATCTACCAGATGCTTATCCTTTAAAATCATGGCTGGTCATCGTGGCGCCCAGCGTGTCCATTGTATTGTCTCTGTTCTGGAAATTTATTTCCCGGAAGTCTAATGCATATTTCAAAGTCAAGAAAATAGAAAGGTCTAAGAAACTACTTCTGCAGAAAATAGAAAATGCCCTTCAGAACGGGATAATATCTGAAAAGGAAGCAGCAATGCTGAAGAAGAAAATGCGGGAGATCGAGCTGCAAAGCATCGATAACCTGGCCAATAAGATCAAGTCTATTGATTTTGAGGAATAGCAGATTGTTTTCTGAACTTCTCCTGCTGGGCCAGATAAAGCCCGCCAATCACCAGTATGGTGCCTGCAAAGGTATACCAGGTGATGGGCTCATTCAGGAGCATCCAGGAGTACAGGAAGCCAAATACCGGGCATAGGAACAACCAGAGAGATGCCCGGACAGCATCTTTACGCACAAGATAGAACCATAACTGTAAAGCCACTACGGATACTGGTAGTATCAGCCAGCCAACGGAAAGCCAGAACTGTGTATCTAAACGGGACGCTTCGAAATTAGCAAAGAGCGCCGTAATGGGCACAAACAACAGCCCTCCCAGGAATACCTGCCAGCCGTTTATTACAAGACTGGAAAGCCGCCAGTTGATCCGGGCATAGTACACTGTGGCCACAGATACAGAAAACATTCCCAGCAGCAAGATCACTACACCACCTACCGTCGCATGACTATCCAGCAGTAGCGGATAGGTAGCCATCGCCACACCTGCCATACCGAGGAACATACCGGTCACCTCGTACCACTTCAATGGCCGCTTTAACCATAAGGCAGAGATGATCATAATAAATAGTGGATTAGTGGCGGTAGCCAGACTCCCGATACCGGCAGATACCGTTTTCATAGCGATCACAAAGCAACCCAGGTAAACGGTGGTATTCAGGCAACCGAACACGATCAGGTGCAGCCACTCCTTCCCTTTTGGTAATGCATGCTGCCCTTTTCTGATCAGATAAGCGTAGAGCAGCATCCCTCCTCCTGCCAGGAAGAACCTGACATTGGCGAGGATCAGTGGATCTGCTGCCTTAATACCAAATTTTGTGGCAACGGCTGCTGATGCCCACAGTAAAGCAAAGAGAAGACCTGATACGAGCTGGCGCATTATTATTCCTGTCGGTTTGTACATTTATAAACGGGTATAAAAGTAGGTAATTCCTGATGTTATTTTAACAAAAAAGCGTGAGAGAAGAAGCAGAGAACTAGCAGAGAATACGCAGAGAAGATGGAGAGAAGAAGCAATGATGTCGATTTCGTATAGAAAGCATCAGAAAAGGAAACAGCTACCGGCAGTGTTGAAAGTTGTGATCACAATCAAAACTACCGGTGGCTGTTATCATTATATTTCGTAGCGTTGAGCGGATTATTGCTTACCGTAAGTCACCCCATGGAAATCGTCTGTACGGAAAGGGCTGGCGGGTAAACCTGCCCCATTATACAAATTGCCGCTGGGATTATTCGACCAGTTGTAACGTACTGCTACCGGTTTTTCCACTTCAGGACTTGTTACCATTATACGGTCACCAACGATGCTGGCTTCTGCCCAATGGAATTTCTGATCTGCACCAGCTATCTCAAAGCCTTTCAGTTTGCCGCCACCTTTTACCACCAATCCATCGTCTTTATGATTAAAAGCGATATACACCTTGTTTCCCGCAATCGTTTTCAATTGATAAATGGGACCAGAATACGGTATCTTCTCCCCATATACCTTTGCCCTTGCAATAAGCGACAGGCGGCGGGCGACTTCCTGTTTATTCTTCGGATGAATGTCTTTGTCATCCCCGATATCAATAGCGGAAGCCATGCCCGTATTCGGCACAGACAGTGTCATTAATTGTGCTTCACGCAGTTCTGCCCAATCAGATTCCACAGGTTGTTCCTTTTTCTCCGTAAAGTTGGCCAGCTGCACAAAGAAGAACGGGAAGTCGCCGATTTTCCATTGTTTGCGCCAGTCTTTGATCATCAGTGGAAATAATTCCCTGTATTGGTACGCTCTGCCAGCGTTAGCTTCTCCCTGGTACCAGATCACCCCACGGATAGCATAAGGCAATAAAGGATGGATCATTGCATTATAGAGGAGGGTGGGCTTATTGGGATTGGATGGCGACTGTGGTGGTGTCAGCTGTGCATACGCTTTGGCAGTATCTGCGAAAGCGGGCATTGTCTTCAACGATTCCTCACTGGTCCACGCTTCTGCTACCGTTCCTCCCCAGGAGCTGTGGATAACGCCTATGGGTATATGCTCATGTCCATATATCTCCCTTGCAAAGAAATAACCGACAGAAGAAAACTCCGGTACGCTCTGCGGAGAGCAGACCTGCCAGTTTCCGTCCCATGGAGTAATATCATCCTTCGGAGCGGTACTGGTAACATGTTTCGCCTGGAAAAACCGGATCTGAGGGTAATTCGCGGCAGCGATTTCCTGCTCATAATTCAGCACCTTTCCCCATCCTTTAACCGGCATCTCCATATTGGACTGACCCGATGCCACCCATACATCTCCTACCAGGATATTGTCCAGTTTTATCGTGTTATGTCCGGATACGGTCATTGTATAGGGGCCTCCTGCTATTTGGGCAGGCAGCTTTACTTTCCATTGTCCGTTTGCTGCTGTAATGGCAGTAAAAGTAACATTGCGGAAGGTAACGGTCACCTTTTCCCCCTTGTCAGCCCATCCCCATATATTCAATGATTTGTTACGCTGTAGCACCATGTTGCTACCGACCAAAGCGGGCAAACGAACATCGGCATAACTATTCAGGATAAGAGTGCATGACAGTAGTCCTGTCAGCAATGGTTTTAATAACGTGGTCAGTTGCATGAAAACATAATTTTTATTCCGCTGATCAAGGTACAAAATGGGGAATAGATGCGCAATAACTTCCTTACAAAGTATCCTATGTAAAGGCTTTTATTGGTCTTTTCATGGGCGTCCGTTTTTTTGGCACGAAATTTTTATATGCACTTTGTATAAAACAATACTATTATGATAAACGGTATCATCACACTCGATTTCGATATAAAAGCATTGCACTACTTAAATAGCAATAGCCGTTATATCAAAGCTACTGCTGATGCCAGTGGCAATATGGACATAGCGTCTGCTGCGTTAAAATATTATCAATCGACAACAAATCATCCTGAAATACAACTGGAAGACGAAGAAGATGTGAACAGGTTCAAACATGTAGCGCGCCGCTTCTTCAGTGAATTCAGCGAAAACTGATCTTTCATCCACGAAACCCCGGATCTATTCGATCATTCATTCATCGTACCCCATTCATCCATTACCCCGCATCCATTCAAACCCCATCGTTCATTGTTTCCCCCAGGGTTTTCATTCATTGTGCCTCCCCACGCATTCATTGTCCCCAAGGGAAACATCCATTATAAGTACTAACCTCATTATCCATTTCCCAAAAAAGTAAGAGCCTGCAAAGATGTATTTGCAGGCTCTTTTTATATAAAAAAGTAAAGGTCGTCAAGAATGACAACCCTTTCTAACCATATCCTAATAAAAACCAAGTTCTTTACTTTCTATGCGATAACATATCAAGTATAATATCGTGAATAAGAAATTCTCTTACGTTATTTATTTAATAGGGAAAGGGTGGGGCCTTTTTTATTTGTATAGGACAGAAGCAAATTTCATTGTTGCTGATACAAATATATGATCCGGTTTTCTATTGTTTTGTAGTAGGATTACTACACTAAAAAAAGAATGGGGTAGCTCCCTGTAGAAGAGCCACCCCATTGCATTTCAGCCGATCAGCTATAAAATTATTTCTTTAGAGAACCAGCCAGTATCTGCATAAAATATCCACCTACTACACTTCTTGCCTGAAAACCTACCATCTTTCCATCACCGGTTTCATGCCAGTCGCTTATCGGCACACGTGAAGGTGTTTCCTGCGCGTATTTATACACAGGATCCACCAGGGCAGCGAAATCCGCCTGATTGTCCGTGAGTGCCGCAGTCCACAATATCCAGTCGGATTTAGTGTAATTTTTACGGCTATCCAATGGCAGTCCATATGTTAGCTGTTGGGTCAGATAATACTTTATTTCTTTCTGGTATACTGCTTTCGGGAACAGTCCCAGGTTTAACACCTTATCCCAAACCAGGTTGTACTTCTGGCTCCAGGTACCTTTATTCTCAAATGCAAGCGTATAGTGATCACCATCTTCCGCCAGCTGCATCCATTTTGGCACCATCTCAGTCGCTGCAGTCCTGTATTTCTGTGCAGCTGCTTTATCGCCCAACATATCCGCCAGCATTGCATAACAGCCCAATCCTACGATTGCTTTTACAGACAGGTTTGCGTTCCTTGCCAGGTGACCAGCGAAATCGTCTGTACACAATTGGTTAGCCGGATCGAAACCTTCTTTCAACAGGTATTCTGCCCAGGTGGTCAATGTTTTCCAATGTTGTCTTGCATAATTCGCATTACCCTCTGCTTTTGCAATTGCTGCAGTCAGAATGATCATGTTACCGGATTCTTCTACTGGCATCCCTTCTCCATACGCCTGGCCGTTCGCCAGCGGATATGTTCCCAGGTCATGCGCTGCATATGGCTGTGTATATTTACCACTTTCACTGAAGTAGAAAATACCATTCAGCATTCCTTTCATCAGGTCTGGATTGTACACCAGGTACAGTGGTGCAGATGGATACGTTACATCCACTGTGTTGATACAACCATTACTGAAATTCTCTTTTGAAAGGAACAGGATCTCTCCCTGCGGGCTCTTCACCAGCTTGTGTGCAGCAATACTCTGACGGTATCCCAATACACAGAGTTTTGCATATTTATCACCTCCGGATGTTTTTGCCAGCTCATACAACTCCTTGTCAAACGCAGTGCAGCGGCTAATAACAGACGCATACTCATCCTGCGCTTTCTTCAATTCTTTTTCTATCGTATAGCTGTCATCTTTTTTCCACCAGGGCTTCAGATTTACTTCAAAATATTGAATAGAATATATATCATCATATCCTACCAGGAACACCTGTTCCTTTTCAGTACCATCTACTTTTCCAAGAGATACGGATGTATTCAGCACCAGCTGTCTGCCTCTGTCAAGCGTTTCATGTTTACCTTTACCTGCAAATGAAGACGCAGCTGCTCCTTCATTTGTAACGTATTGCGAAGCGCCGGCAGACCGTGGTACCGCTACATAAAGATATCCCCAGTCAATACGCAGGTCATCTCCTTTCTTAGTCAGCACCGGTTGTGCTACACTACCTGTTTTCAGGATAGATAAGCCCTCACTGGTATACTGCTGTGCGGTCACTTCATCTGCCGATGTATTTACTGCGAGATCAGAAGATGCACCGAAATACACTTCTACTTTATGCTTACGTCCGTCATTTGCTTTCACCTTATATGATACATAAGATACCGGACGAGACATCAGATCAAGATCTTTCAGCAACAGCGGAGAGGTAAAAGTCAACTTTACATCTACCTTTCCACAGGTAAGGTCATAGATGGTCTGTGTAGCTTCCAGTGTTACATTCTTCTGTTCTGCCAGCTGGATCCTGTCAGTCCATTTATCTTTCTCTTCTGTTACAATACCTCCATCAAGATAAGCGCCGCCCCTGGTATTGGTACAATGCATGGCCAGTACATTGGTGCCTTTACGCAGTTTCTTTCTCGCTTCTTCACTGATGGGGAAGTATTCCATATGATTTAACCATCCCACATAACTATAAATGCGTTCACCGTTCAGGTATACTTCCGCATTATCGTCATGATTGATCTTTAACAGCAGGTTATCCACGTTAGGATCATCTACTGTGAAAGTACGGCGTACCCAAACGTCATCTGTAAACCAGGGTGTACCCGTCGTTTTCTCTTCTTTTACAAATGGCGCTTTACCTGTTTTCCAGCTGGCGTCGTTAAATGCAGGATCTTCCCATCCTATGGCAGGTGCTGTTTCCGTATAACGTACCTGGTAAGCTTCTATATCAGCCGTTGCTGCCAACGCCCTGTATGAATGTCCGGGTGCACCTAATACACGATAGGTAACACCATCTACCTTTACAAATCCTGTCAGGGACTGTTGTGTACCTGTCCAGTGACGTGTAGTAGAGGCCGTCAGCTTATCTGTTGCCGACCAGACACTGAAATAAGGATCGTGTGTGATCAGCGGATAGGCAGGCGCCTGTTGTTGTTGCGCATACAGCTGTTGCGACAGCAATACGGCAGCAATACCAAAAATTCTCTTCATGATTTTGTGGAGCTTTATATGATGATTATTAAAAACGTGGAAACACACCGCTACCTCCGCGGCAATGGCAGAATTGTTGAGACTCATGGACCTGTTTTATAAATGATTACCCGTGGATTAAATAAACTAACAGCACTTCACCCCTGCTCACCGCTGAAAAATATAATTTTTTTGTCGGGAAACGTAGTTTTTACGCTTATTTTTTCCAGATACGAAGCCTGTTCCGGTTTGTATCATTTTGATGCTTACTTTATCTATGCTGTCATTTTGGAGGATGGGCGTGTTACAGGACTCTTTTTTATTTTCTTATGCCTTCTTCCCCACCATATATATACACCAGTAATGGGCAGACTGGCACAAACGAGACTGGCAAGGAAAACAATAATTTTTCCCGGTAAACCGATAATAGCGCCGATGTGGATATCATAGTTCATATCCCGCAGTTTGTCTGCAAAGCTGGCTTTGCCGTATTCGCCCATATAGGGTCCTTTCGCGGGTAGTACAGCCAATGTATTCTGATCGAAGTAGAGGATATCCATCTTATAGTAGGTGCCAGGCCTGTAATTGATCGATCCGGCAATAGACCCAATCTTATCTGATATATAAGACACCATGATACCTGCATCTGCGGGTGCTTTCTTCCGCAGTTGTTGCCATACCAGGTCTTCCGGTGTTTTATACATCGCTGTTTTCGTAGTATCTGACAATGGTGGTGTAGCTGCCGGTACATGTTCCCCTCCTGAGGTTGCGAAGTACACGGCCTTGCTGAACCACTGGAAGCCCCAAACAAGACCGGTAGTAGCCAACAGCAAGCCTATAGTCAGGATATAAAAGCCCAGCACATTGTGCAGGTCATAATTCACCCTTTTCCATTTCGCATCCCACTTTACCGAGAACCGCTGTTTTGCTGCTGCTTTATTTTTCGGCCACCATAATACCAGACCGGTGATCAGCATGATAAAGAAAATCAGTGTCACAGAAGCGACAACTGGCTGACCTATCGCCGGTGGTAACCACAGGTAATAGTGCCCGTGTAATATGAAGTGAAAGAAATCGCCTTCTTCACTCCACACCTTGATCACTTTACCAGTATATGGGTCCAGGAAAACCTGATAGTAATAATCGGGATTAGCACCATAGAACATCACGGACGCACTTTTATCCTTTCCGGGATAATTAATACCATTCGGTGGCTTATGGGTAACCTGTTTAACTGCGATCGCTTTTAAGACTGAAGGCGGTAATGGTGCTACTCCCGGACGACTCGCAGTATATGTATATGGTTTCGTTACATTTTCTATTTCCTGCTGGAATGCGAGTATACAGCCAGTAATGGCTATAATGAATACGCCAAGACCGGAGATGAAGCCGAGCCATAGGTGTAGTTTACCAACGAGTTTTTTAATAGTCATAAGCAGTCGCATTTCAGGCTGAGTTGGCCAGGTGTGCATAAAAATGCTATAAATAATGATGAATGTTTGCTCGAAAACGGAATTTTTTCTGAAGTGTTGGTGGGTGGGGGTGGGCCGAATGGACGGTTATTCAGGTGGGACCGCTGGCTGGGTTCTTTGAAGTTCCTTGCTATTGGGCTTGGGGTCGGGGGTTTGGCTTTGGGATGTTTATTAAACCCCTGGTGCAACGCGTCGGCCTACTTCAAACAACCTAGGCCAGCAGTCTCCACCTGAAACCGTCCTATGTATAAGTACTCCGCCAGGAGAAAGACCACCTTCCGTTTTCGGGTGTGGGGAAGGAGGAGGAGAAGACGTCAAATGGTATGGATGGACCGCCTATTATTCCAGTTCCGTAATAAGGTAAATAAAAAGTAGGGTATGGTAATAGCCAGGGCCATGTTAATGGGCCATGGGTAATGTTAACGATATAATGGTAATCCTGCAGAAACGCTACCTCTTGGCGGAGCAGTGGAATCAGGAAAAGTAAGATGGAGCTGGCTGGCCTAAGTTATTTGAAGTAGCTGAAGCGTTGCACCAGGGGTTTAATTAATAACCAAAAGCTAAATACGACCTCCCAATGCCCCATAGCAAGAAAACTTCAAAGAACTCAGCCAGCCAGCCCATACTTACTTTTCCGTATGACCATGAAAAAACTATTTACTCTTATAGATCTCCGCTCCCGCCAGCAGGAAACATCCCAACCCATAATCCTCAAAATCAGGGATCTTGTCAAAACTCACCGGTTGCCCGTCAGACGGCTGCTTGCCCGTACTCTGTACGTAACCAAGCATGCCGTTATCATGCACACAATCCTTTGCCAGAGCATGCCATGCCTTCAAAACTACCGGCTGATACACCTTCTTATCAAGATACCCATGGCGGACGCCCCATGCCATACCATACACAAACAAGGAAGTTCCCGTCAGCTCCTTACCACCGAAATTAGTCGGATCATGCAAGCTGGCATTCCAGAAACCATCCGCACGTTGCAGTTTGATGATCGCCGCAGCCATGTCTTTGAAATCCTGCAAGTAGATCTTGTAATAAGGAGACGATTTCGGCAGCCATTCCATGGTGCGAACGAGTGATGCTAATACCCAACCATTCCCACGGCTCCAGTAGCAGTTGCCGCCATTAGGCTCTTTGTAGGGAGGTACGAAGTCCTTATCCCGCCACCAGAGGTGCTCCTGCTGATTGTAAAGCCCATTGGTGCCATGCCTGAATTTTGTGAACGCGTACATCTCGTACATGCGATGGAAATAGGCAGTGTCATTATATAACTTTCCCAGGCGCGCCATTACCGGCATTGCCATTTGAATAGCGTCAACCCAGTCCCAGTCGTCGATAACGTCTGTTGCTAACATGCTGTCGATAGAGGCCTTGATATCGTGAATACGCTCAGGTTGTTTATCTATGAGGTAGAGGTCAATGTAAGTCTGACCACAGGCCTGATTATCGGCGTTGCGGGTCGTGATGCCACCGCGAAGGCCCCAGTGATGTTTGTCGCCCCACTGTACGGCGTAGTCGTAATAGCTTTTCTGCGGATCAATCTGGTAGAGCGCCATGAGTCCTTCGTAATAGACGGCCCTCGTCCAGATATTTGAAGGCCAGGTCTTGTGCAGTACGATCTCCTTACCGGCGTCCGGCCATTTCTCCATGAAATAACGGTTAACGAGGGTGAGGGTTTTCAGCACTTCTTTCTTCGGTGGCAGCGATTGTGCCCGGGCAGGCAGATAACTGCTGAGGCTCAGCAGGACAGTAGCGGCTAAAAGATGCATCTTCATGTATATAGTTTTTACGTGGATGATCATAAATCGTGGTATACCCGCGCACATCATCACCTGTCAGGGCATGGGGTGCAGCCCTTCCCACATCACATGCCACTTCCCATTGGCGGGAATACCAGGTAGTGGCTCCGTGCAACCATCATAACCGGCACACATCAAGGCGACAGCTGTCAGAAGCCCTCCATTGCCGGGCAGATAGAGCCGCAAACGTTCATCCTGGTAGTTATGCCCATTAGGGAGCCAGGTGTTGGTCTTTACGGGCATGAATAAGGCTTCTATTGCTTTCTCCGGCAGCCCAAGACGGGTGGCTGTCATGGCGGTGAGCGGGAAATCCCAGCCCCAGGTTTCCTGCCAGTTCCAGGAGGTCCATATCTTGTTGAAGGTGCGGTGCATAACGGCAGTGTCAACATAAGGCCCTGCGGGCAACATACCCAAAGCGCCCAATACAGCAGGATGGTCTGTCATGTACGACGGATTGGTATATGAATCAGGTGCGCTTTCAGCAGCCAGGTAGAGACCATCCTTTTGTGGGAGCGGCGACAGGCTGTCCAGGAGATTGTCCCAGCGGGTATTGCGGGGTAGTCCCAGACGGGTACGCCATTCCTGAGCGGTTGTGAGTCCCCAGCGCCAGTAAGCCAGTTCGAAGGTGGCGTTGAAGGTGTTTTCGGGTTTGAAGCGCTCCTGTGCAGGGATCATTCCCTTGCCTAGTATATAGCGATGTGTGGCACTATCGTAAGCTGCAAATGATGCCATGAAATCTGCAGTAGCGAATACCAGGTCTTTATACTTGTTCAGTGTGCCATGGTCGTGGTAATGACGATACAACAGCTCCGTCATATAGATGAAGTGAGGCTGTTGCCATAAGAGGAAAGCGCCTACAGAAGAAGGGCTCTCATTGCCTTCCGGGTCTGTCATTTTCTGCCAGCGGATGCCTTCATAGCCCTGGCGTTCTGCGATAGCTTTGGCTTTGCCAGCGACAGTAGCATACCACTGCAGGCTTTTCTCCAGTATATCAGGGCGATTCCATAAGGCAAAGTGAACGGCATGCCACCAGTGCATTTCCAGGTGGGGCTTACCGAACCAGCTGTTGTAGGTCAGTCCAGTTTCCTGTGGAGGCATGTTGCCGGCGCATTGTACTGCCATCAGGTATTGTGACAGGATGATCCTGCGTTCCAGCTCAAATGCACGGGGATCAGTGCTTCCAACGAAATCTACTGCCGCTCCTGTTTGCCAGAAACGCAGCCAGTGATCTTCGCTGAGGGTGCGTACTGTTTCAAAGGGAGGCAGGGTGCGCATAGCATTGGGCCGCTCTTCGCTGAAGCGGAAATCAAAGTCAAAACGGGTAGTCGTAGTGACTGGTGTGATGATATGATCATGCCGCTGCTGTTGCGCGAGTGTCATCGCATCAGAGCCTCCTACCTGCAGGAAATAACGTGTTCTGTCAAGGCTGTGTTCCATTGTGAAAGCACGCTGTCCCACTTCAACAACGCGGGATACATGTTTTTCAGGATATGCCCTGTTCACGCCGGCATCAGAAAAGGTGCCGGTGGGATAAGGGAAACGGATTTCCAGTTTTATCCTGCCTTCTTTCAGCAAAGGAGATTCGATCCTGACTGCTACGAGGTCTGTTTCAGGATGTACAACGGTTAATACCTGTACCGGATTACCTTCTACTGTGAAGCGGCTTTTGATCACGCCATTCCAGAGATCCAGTTCCTGTGATACATCTTTGATATCAGATAAGTGGCAGGCAGTCCCATTCTTCAGTAATATCTGCAAGCCGATGTTACCCAGCTGCAAACGGTGCATATTCTGCCTGAACCAGTCTGAGGCCTGTTTATTACGTTCGGGCGAATTCCATTGCACCGCATAGGTGACATCGCGATTATTCAGGTGATATGTTTTGAGGCTTTCTTCAAAGCGGTAGCCTGCTGTATCGGTAAAGCTATGCCATCCCCATTCGGATTGTGTGCCCAGTGGTACGCCCTGGCTATAGGCTTCAGGAAAGGATTGTAGTCCGGTAATATCTACAGTAAAAGCAAAACCTCCGTTGCCGAGGGTCAGCGAAGAAAGCGAATCGAATTTATTATTGACAACATTATGCCGCTGCACTAAGGCCATACGGTTGATGAGCTCCTGGCTCCGGGAAGTGGAGCTGATGAGCAACAGCAACATAAAAAATAAAAGCGCGTATAACCGGTTTTGTATCCTGTACTTCATGATGGTGGAACACATTTCAATAAATGTATGGAAACGTCTGCGCAAACGGATTATTAATTTGCAATATCTGCCTCAACAAAGCATCCCATAGTGTCCCAGTGAAAGTGAGGCAGATTTTATAATTTAGTCCGTATGAAAACATTTTCCCTTCTCCGATCTGCCGCCTGGATGCTGGTTATTTGCAGCAGTCTGCAGGTGCGCGCCGACACAACTTATGCTGACGATAGCACTCACCAGGAAAAGTACGTGCTCGTCATACATGGCGGTGCAGGCACTATCCTGAAAAAGAATATGACCGCCCAGAAAGAAGCTGCTTATAAAGCAGGGCTGGAAGAAGCATTGAAAACCGGTTATAAAGCATTACAGGCAGGCAAAAGTAGCCTGGACGCAGTAGAAGCTACTATTCGTGTACTGGAAGACAACCCGCTGTTTAACGCAGGGAAAGGCGCTGTGTTCACGCACGATGGACGCAATGAAATGGATGCTGCCATTATGAACGGTAAAACACTGGAAGCAGGATCTGTGGCAGGCGTATCTACTATCCGCAATCCTATTGCCGCGGCCAGGGCGGTAATGGAAAAATCAGAACATGTGATGATGGCAGGACGCGGCGCAGAACAGTTTGCGAAAGAAGCAGGACTGGAGATCGTAGATCCGGCCTATTTCCGTACAGAGGAACGTTGGGAAGGATTACAGAAAGCATTGAAGGCAGACTCCTTGAAAAGCAGACTGGATCATAGTTACCAGCCGGCAGGAAAACTGGGCGTTGAGAATATCGATAACAAGTTCGGTACCGTAGGTGCTGTGGCGCTTGACAAAGCAGGCAATCTGGCCGCAGGAACATCCACCGGAGGTATGACCAATAAAAAGTATGGCCGTATCGGTGATGCACCTATCATTGGCGCCGGTACCTATGCGAACAACAATACCGTAGCTGTTTCCTGTACAGGCTGGGGAGAATTTTTTATCCGTAGTGTGGTAGCGTATGATCTGTCTGCGCTGATGGCATATAAAGGGTTAACGGTGCAGGAGGCCGGTAAGGCCGTTATAGAGAAAGTAGGTACACTTGGAGGGAATGGTGGGTTGATAGCTTTGGACAAAAATGGTCATGCCGCGCTCCCTTTCAATACCGAAGGAATGTACAGGGGCATGGTGACCGCTGAAGGAAAAATAACGATTGAGATCTACAAATAATGGGAAGTTTCCGGGAAGTTCCGTGAAACTCCAGGGCGGAGTTTCACGGTTTACTTTTCATGTCAGTATAGGGTGTTAGGATATAGTTATTTTTTTTGGCGGCATACGAACGCCGCTACAGATCAGTTCAGAAAACCAAACCTGTTCTCAAACAATTTTCCAACTCCGGGGACAGGGCTTAATATGTCTCTGGACGCTGCTGCAGCGCCAAAGGTCATTAAGACCAATGGAAGAAGGCCGGCTACCGCTAATATTGAGCCTATTGATGGAACAATTACTGAAATGACCTTAATGGCTGTCCATAAAATCACAGTAAAGATAAAAATACCCAGTGCCTGATTCAGGTGATAACGCACCAACCTGCTTCTATCCGGGCTACTTTTATACTGGACATAGCTATATATCCATCCAATCAATGTGATGTAGGCAATAATAGCCAACGTTTGGTTTTTCATAAAAGATATGGTTTAATTTTTTGGGACAGAGCTACGGTATTGCTACCATGCTTCCCTATCCTTTATGCCATCAATAATTTGGGTGGGTTATCTTTCGATTGTCGTGTCTCCGGTTACGATACCAGCTTTTGCAGCCTGGGTATCACGAGTGTTCTTTTGTACGCTGATAGCGCCGAAAATGCTTAACAGGAAGGCGAAGGCATAGAACCCTTTTTCGCTTGGCAACAGTGTCGCATTCCATAATCCTACTGCCAGCAATACAATGCATAATATTGTGGATACCCAGCTGATACCATAGTAGATATCTGTTACCGGTATCCCTTCCAGACGGTCTCTGACACATTTCTGTACAGATACGCCTGCAAACAGACCATACATTAATATGGTAAAATAGTACCCCTTTTCATTCAGCAGCATTCCTGCATTCCACAGGCCAATGATGTAACCTAACACACCTATTGATAATGCAAGCCAGGAGGTAGCAATAAAGGCAAGTGACGGTTTCTGCTTCATTTATGTTGTGTGATAATTACGATGTAAAAGTAGATCAAATTGTAAGGGTGGAGAATAGCGGTTTTCAGGTATAAATCATCGGGATTCCTTATTTTGGCCTCCGAATATCCTGGATACTTATGGAATATAATAAGGGGACCCACCTCATTGCGACACTATATACAACTGAGCATCAACTACTTAATACATTCACAGCGTTTAAAACCCTGACGGACGAACTAATTCTTACCTATCAGTTACAGAAACTGGGCGAGGTATATCATAACTTCTCCCCCTCCGGCTATACGGGAGTGGTATGCCTGAGTGAAAGTCATTTGTCAATACATACATGGCCGGAGCATGGGAAGGTCAATATCGATATTTACCTCAGCAATTACCTGCGTAATAATGACGGTACGGTAGATAATATATACAGCGCGATCAAAGCTCATTTTAATGCGGCTGTTGAACAAGAACAATTCCTCAAACGCTAATCAATGACAGAGATCCCTTATACCCATCAATGTCCTTCCTGTAGTAACCTGGTCACATTCAGCTCCCCGCATACCTCCGTACGGGTATGCACATGTGGAACGGTGCTGAACAGAATGACCGATGGCACTATCATACCCAGGCCCTTCCACGTTATTGCCGAAAAGGCATCCGTTATTGCGCCGGGTACTACCGGACAATGGAAAGGCAAATCATTCAGGGTAAGCGGCCGCTTCAGGATCTGGGCAGCGGAAACCGTATTTAGTTACTGGACGATTATATTTCAGGACGAAACCGCCGCCTACCTCATGGAAGGATATGGTATGTATGCCATTCTCCTGCCCGTAGCTACACCTCCGGAACTGGCCCAGGATGCAATCAGGCAGCTGGCACCCGGTAAAAATAAACTGTTGAATAAGGAGCAATACATGTTGTTGCGTAAAGACGGCTGTAAAAAATGGGATGTAGAAGGAGAACTCTTCATCCCCGAATGCAACAGCACCTTTACTACCTTTGATTTTTCAAGCTCCAAGGGACGGGTTTTACATATTATAGAATACTGGTCGCAGGTGCATTCCGCCTTTGAAGTGCACTATACCGACTTTACATCGCTGGCCCTGGAACAGACCCGCCCATACGAAAGCGCGGGCAGGGAATTTAAATGTGTCTGTGGCACGGCATTGCATGTTGCGACCTTTCCCTATGCACAAAGCTGCGGATGCCCTAAATGTTACAAAGTGTATGTATTTGAGAATGGTCTTGCATTCGTAAGGCAGCATAGCAAAAACCTTAAAAACAGTACACCCGCCATTACACTGGGCGCAACGGGCATTATAAAAGGGATTTTCTATAAGGTGATCGGTTTCATTGTAAAAGAAGAACGAAATCAATACCAGTCACAATGGAGGGAATACACCTTGTTCAACGAGCAGGAAGGTTATGCTTTTCTGAGTGAATACGATGGTCACTGGATCTACCTGCGTGAACAGGGCAAAACGCCCGTTCCGGAAAGTATGGGCACCAGCGGGTTTAACTATGACGGGAAGAGTTTCGATCTGTTCAATTCGTATGGTTTTAATATTATTTCTGCACAGGGGGAATTTCCTGGTAACGCCTTCAACGATGGAAATATAAAGTGCTGGGAGTTCATTTCACCTCCCATCATGTGGAACAGGGAGCAAAGTCCCGAAGAAGGTATCGTCTGGTTCAAAGGATGGCATGTAGACCCCGATGAACTGAAAAAAGCCCTGGGAGATGCCATTATCCGACCCACACAAATCGGTGTAGGTGCAGTACAACCCAATGGTTATATCGACCTGCTGACACTGGTCAGGAACACTGTAATAGCGATAGGGGTGCTGATCCTGCTACATCTGGCCATTACCTCCGGTAACAGCGAACGGCAGCTGTTCACGCATGAAATTTATTTCTCCGACTCTAGTACTGTAACAACGACAGTCATCAATGATATCCACCTGGAGAAACGGCAAAGTAATCTCATGTTAGACATCTACGCGCCTGTGCAGAACAACTGGATGGAGGTAGAAGCAACACTCATCAATACAAAGACCGGCACTGAATACAGCGCTAGTGAAGGTGTGGAATATTACAGTGGCGTTGAAGACGGGGACAGGTGGTCCGAAGGAAGCCAGAACGGCACCTTTTATATCAATGAAGTACCCAGTGGCGATTATACGCTGAAACTGGAAGCAACCCGGGAATCTACCTATTTTCCTGTAAAAAGCTATACGCTCACGGCGCATTATGATGTGGCCAATACCAGGAACCTGTTCATTTGTATAGGTCTCCTGCTGCTGTGGCCTATCTTCAAATATTTTTCAACCTACTACAGCGAAAACAAACGCTGGTCAAACAGTCCTTATTCAGCATTTACAATAGGCGAAGATGATTAATAAATTCAATCCATTCCAACGGGAATCACCCTTGTTTTCCATCAGGTGGTTCATTGTATTCGCAAGCCTCATTGCAGGATTGCTGTTCCGTTCAGACACCAGCGGGTGGCGGCTGTTTTCGTCAGGGCAACAGCAATGGAGCGCCTCGGGCACACACGGATATCATAAATAACTTATTAAACAACTTATATGTCAAACGCACTTATCAACTCTATTCTTTATTCCTTTATAGGTATTGCTATACTTGTAATCGTATTTGTACTGGTGGAAGTATTAACGCCCAGGCATAACCTGCGTAAAGAGATCATGGAAAAGCAGAATATGGCCGTAGCTGTACTGGCAGGATTTTTCATGCTGGCCATGGCTATTATCATCGCATCTGCCATTCACTAAGCCAAAGAACCAATGTCTAAAAAAGAAAACGGCGCACAGTGGCTGTTACTGACGGCAGTATTTGTTATTGCCACCTGTGGATTAATTTATGAACTGGTAGCGGGTACCCTGGCTTCTTATCTGCTGGGAGACAGTATCACACAGTTCAGTACTATTATTGGCGTGTACCTGTTTTCTATGGGAATAGGCTCCTTCCTCTCCAAGTACTTCAACAAAAACCTGCTGGCATGGTTCATCAGGATTGAACTGCTGGTAGGCATGGTAGGAGGATTCAGTTCCGCCTTACTGTTTATCGTATTCCCCCTGGCAGCGTCCTTCCGTATTATTCTGTATGCCATCGTGCTGATCACCGGTGTACTTGTAGGACTGGAGATCCCGCTGCTGATGCGCATACTGGAGAAAAAGGTGGCATTCAAAGAGCTGGTCAGCCGGGTATTCACCTTTGACTACATCGGTGCATTGCTCGCTTCCCTGATCTTTCCTTTACTGCTGGTACCTCACCTGGGCCTGATCAGAACATCCCTTTTCTTTGGGATCCTGAATGTAGGCGTGGGCTGGTACCTTGCACATCATTTCTCCAAAGAGATCAAACAGGTGGCGATGTTGAAGACGGCAGCCATTACTTTGCTGCTGGCACAGCTGGTCTGCTTTGTATTTTCAGAAAAGATCATGAGTTACAGTGAAACGATGACCTATGATGATAATGTGGTGTACTCCACGTCCACCCCTTATCAGCGTATCGTACTCACTAAAAACAAACATGAGCTGCGGCTGTTCCTGAACGGGAATCTGCAGTTCAGTACTGCGGATGAATACCGTTATCATGAGGCCCTGGTACATCCCACATTCTCCTCTCTTGATCAACCAGAGCAGGTACTGGTACTGGGTGGCGGCGATGGTCTTGCTGTGCGGGAGATCCTGAAATACCCGTCTGTCAAACAGGTTACTTTGGTAGATCTCGATCCGGCTATGACAAAGCTCTTCTCTCACCAGGAGATGCTGGTCAGGCTGAATGACTCCTCCCTGCTGAACAGCAAGGTGCGTGTACATAATGCAGACGCCTTTACCTGGCTACGGAGTAATAAGACATTATTTGACGCGATTGTGGTGGATTTCCCCGATCCTTCTAATTTTTCCATCGGGAAACTGTACAGCACATCTTTTTATCAGCTGCTGAAACGAGCGCTTCGTCCTGATGGTATTGCCGTGATACAAAGCACCTCTCCTTATGTAGCGCCAAAAAGTTTCTGGTGTGTGGATACTACCCTGCGTGCAGTAGGCTTACACACGATCGCTTATCATAACTATGTTCCTTCTTTTGGCGAGTGGGGCTATATCATGGCTACTCCGGAAGAGCCGCATCACTGGTTCAGCCATCTTCCGGCGCCATTAAAATTCCTGAATCCAACTACCCTGCAACAGATGCTCACATTTCCGGAGGATATGAAAGCGCATCAGTTGCTCGACATCAATAAACTCAATAACCAGGCTTTGGTAAAGTATTTTGAAGAAGAGTGGGGTAAATATCTTGAACATTAAGATATGCGGAGAAGATCATTTATACAATCCATAGCAGGGCTCACAGTAGTGAGCAGTGTTATCGCCTCCTGCCACCGGCAGCGGGTGATCGGCGGTAGTGTGATAGGGGCCAGTTCCCATACCGGACATCTGCTGCGGGATAAGAGGTTTGCAGCACCGGTCAGTACGACAGAACATGCCGTAGTCATTGTCGGTGGTGGTATCAGCGGATTATCTGCTGCACGTCACCTGCACAGGCAAGGTATCAGGGACATTGTGATATTAGACCTGGAGAAAGAAATGGGCGGCAATGCCGCCTGCGGAAAGAACGATGTTTCTGCCTATCCCTGGGGCGCACACTATGTGCCTATCCCGAACAATGACCTGACGGAATATATCGACTTTATGCGTGAGTGTGGGGTTATCACCAGCGATGCTGCGGCAGCCCTCCCCGCTTACAACGACTACTATATCTGTTTCGACCCGGAGGAAAGACTGTACATCAATGGTCAGTGGCAGGAAGGGCTCATTCCTCATTTTGGCGTACCTGCGCCGGAAAAAGCACAGATACAACAGTTCCTGGATAAGATGCAGGCCTTTCGCCTGGCGAAGGGACAGGATGGGAAAGATGCTTTTGCTATTCCGTTGGATCATTCCAGTAAAGATCCTGCCTTCACACAACTGGACAGCCTCACCATGAAACAGTGGTTGCAGCAGCAGGGGCTGACGTCTCCTTACCTGCAATGGTATGTGAACTATTGCACCCGCGACGACTATGGCACTCCTTATGACCAGATCAGTGCCTGGATAGGTATTCATTACTTCGCCAGCAGAAAAGGCAAGGGCAGTAACGCTGCTCATCATGATGTATTGACATGGCCCGAAGGCAATGGCTGGCTGGCAGCACATCTGAAGAAAGAACTGCAACCCTATTTTCGCAACGAGGCATTGGTAGCACGTATTCAGCAGGAAAATGATACCCTCGCTATAGATTACTTTGATGTAAAAGAGAGCCGCTTAAAAAGGATAAAGGCACAACAGTGCATTCTTGCGGTACCACAGTTCGTAGCCGCCCGGATACTGCAGGATGAAGCACGTATACAGAAAGTACATCAGCATATACAATACGCACCCTGGATGGTGGCCAACATCACCACAAAAGAACTGAACGAAAGAACCGGCCCTCCACTCAGCTGGGACAATGTCATCTACGACAGTCCCTCACTGGGATACGTGGAAGCCACTCACCAGGAAATAAAGCAAGGTATCCATCGCAGGAATCTCACTTATTATCTGCCCTTAACGAACCATACACCTCTAGAAGAAAGGAAGGCTGCACTGGAAAGAACACATGCGGAATGGGTACAACTGATCGTTGCAGACCTGGAGAAAGTGCATTCCAATATAACAGACGCGATAGAAGAAGTGAATGTGATGATCTGGGGGCATGCCATGGCCAAACCCGTACCAGGCATGGCACATGGTACAATCCGGCAGGAACTGGCCGCGGCCGTGAATGACCGCCTGCACTTTGCACATACCGACCTGGCAGGTAACAGCATATTTGAGGAAGCCTTTTATCAGGGGCTTTCCGCCGCAAAAAAAGTCATGACCCATTTATCCGGTAACATATGAATAAACAAGCGTGGATAGGCAAGCCGTGGATTGACAGTATATTCATACTGCTGCCACCGTTTTTAAGCCTGCTGGCCATTATATTGTTCCCTTCTCTCTTCAACAACAACAAAGAAATGCCTGAAGCAGGCTGGGTGGTACTTGTACTATTGGTAGATGTGGCACATGTATACAGTACCCTGTACAGGACCTACTTCGATCCGCAGGCGCTGAACAAACAGCGCTTCCTGCTCTGGATCATACCTCTCGCTAGTTTTATAGCCAGTGTATTGGTGTATACCATGAGCAGTCTCTTATTCTGGCGAATACTGGCTTATGTGGCTGTTTATCATTTTGTGCGTCAGCAGTACGGATTTATGCGTGTATATAGCCGGTGGGAAAATGCATCCCGATATAGTAAACGCATAGACAACCTTACCATTTATACAGCGGCATTATATCCTATGGCCTACTGGCATTTCAGTGGTCCGCGGAATTTCAGCTGGTTTATTGAAAATGACTTCGTCTTCTTCCCTTCAGCGCCCCTGCTGTATTTGTTGACCATCGCATATTGGGCGATCGTTGCTATATATGTTATCAAGGAGTTGTACCTGCTCTTTACTACACGTACTATCAACATTCCCAAAACAGCGATTATCACGGGCACGCTTGTATCCTGGTATTTCGGCATTGTCTTCTTTAATGGCGATATGGCTTTTACCCTGCTGAATGTGGTCAGCCACGGCATTCCCTATATGGCATTGATCTGGGTGTATGGAGAGAAACAATACAAAGATCCACGAAAGAGTAATTCCTTCCTGCAACTGGTATTCAGCAGGTACGGCATTGTGCTCTTCCTTCTGCTGATCTTTCTGTTTGCGTTCATTGAGGAGGGTCTTTGGGATATGACCGTATGGCAGGAGCATGCTACGATCTTTGGTACTGCACATCTGCCTTCGCTGGAGCTGAGTCATCAGTTCCTCAGCCTCATTGTTCCCTTACTGGCTTTACCCCAGATCACACATTATATTCTCGATGGTTTTATCTGGAAGATAAAGAAGGAAGAATTCAAATGGAGTAATGAAATTTAATATTTTTAGATAAAAGATCACCTATGCATAAGGAAACGCACGTCACCAGTTCTAACATCGTAAGAGATATCATCATTGGTATGGCTGACGGGTTAACCGTGCCCTTTGCCCTGACGGCGGGGTTAAGCGGTGTGCTGGATACCAGTCACCTGATCATTGTATCGGGTGTATCGGAGATTGCCGCCGGATGTATTTCTATGGGTCTTGGCGGTTTCCTGGCGGGCCAGACGGAGGTGGAGCATTATGATGCTGAACTGAAACGGGAGTATGACGAAGTAGAGCGGGTACCGGAAACAGAGCGGAAAGAAGTAGAAGAGATCTTTATGTCTATGGGCGTAGATGAGGCGCTTAGCAAACAGGTCACTTTACAGATCAGTCAGGATAAAGAGAAATGGGTGGACTTCATGATGCGCTACGAGCTTGGGCTGGACAAGCCGGATAAGAACAGGGCTTATCAATCTGCCATTACTATTGCATTGGCTTACCTGGCGGGTGGATTTATTCCCTTATTTCCTTACCTGGTTACGAGCAACAATCAGCATGGCTTTTACTGGTCATGTGCTATCACCATTCTTGCGCTGCTGGTATTTGGATATTTCAAATCAAAAGTAACAGGGCAGCCGCTGCTGAAAGGCACCCTGAAAGTAGCTTTCACGGGTATTCTTGCTGCAGCGGCTGCATATATTATAGCAAAAATGATCAGTTAGTTTCTGCGGCTGCCATACTTTCCTGGCTTACCAATGCCAGTAATTCGTCTTTTTTACCGGTCTGCAGCAGCATGCCGATCAATCCTATGTACACACGCTGTTGCTCCTTATTCAATCCCTGGAATAGTCTTGGCTCGGTGGAATAGATCCCTTTCAGGAATTGCTGCAATTCTTTTCTGTTCCCAGTTTTAGGCAATATACCATTCCGGTCATAGTTGTCTATCAGCTTCACCGCAGCTTCGCCATCCACAAAAGCTTTCTGCCTCAATCTTACCAGTTCATGCAAATGCCCCATCACCTCTTTGAATACGCTGTGCTGTTTGGTTCTTTCAAACAGGTTCTGAGACAGTTCATTATCGCCTGGATTGAATGCATCGAAGTAACGGGACTCCACGTACACACTGTGATAAAACCCGATCGCATTATTGTTGAAAGAGGTCAGGTCTTTAAACACCTCCGACTGTTTTGAGTTCAGGAAATAGAAGAAGAACTTGTCCCCTATCCTTTCAGACCATCTTACAAAAGTGATCCTGAAGAAGAATTCCACACCCTCTCCATCTTTCAGGGAGATGACACCTGTATCACTTTCGGCAATAGCCGGTGTATATTCAATGGGCACGCCGTTGATCCTGATCTTATATTCCTTCTCCCTGTTCAGCATCAGGAACCAGCCAAATTCGCGTACCAGGAAGCTTTTAAACTCATCTGACTGAAAAGAGAATCCGGATACTTCGAACAGATCATAAAAAGTCACGGTAGTACCGGTCGCTTTTTTCACTGTTGTCTTCTTCCCTTCCGGATCATAAAAGTCCTTTGCATTTCTGCTGATGGTGATATCATATTCCATCATATCTCCTGTCTGACTATCCCTGTACACTGTATGCCACATTGCCTTTCCGCTGAAAGCAGAGAAAGAGAATCGGCCACGGCCCTTATTTCCTTTTATAAAGGAGGATGATTTCTGGAAGGATGCTTTTTTGATGGAATCATTGAAATGACCGAAGGTTTCCTTCAGGAGGTCATAGTCAATACCAGTACCATTATCAGTAATAGATAAACTATAGATCGTATCAATCTCATTGGATTCAAAATGGATATCTATCACAGAAGCAGCTGCGTCAAAGCCGTTCCAGATATATTCGGCTACGGCCTCCATATAATCTTTCGGCAGTCCGGAAGACTGGATACCGGTATCCGTCACTGACACCTTTTCTTTCATCTTAGCTATTTTGGCTGCTATTTACTAATTCTTTTAGTAACAATGGAATTTTTTCTTATTGATTATGAGGATGTATCCCCATAAAACACATCATCCTGCCCTTACATACGATATGCGGGACAGGATGATGAATTTATCTACTGCTGATATTGCTGTAGATTATACCAGGTTCTTTTTGATATATTTAATGCTCTTCGCAATGCTGACAAAAGGATCGCCGGGGCATTTATCCTGTTCAACGAAGAAATATTTCATGCCGGAATCGCCAGCATGTTTGAAGATCTCTTTGAAGTTGATGGAGCCATTGCCGACTTCTGTAAAGTCCTTCTCAGGGGTTTTATCCATATCCTTCACGTGCCAGAGAGGGAAACGCCCCTTATGTTCCTTCATCAGGGCTACAGGGTCCAGTCCTGCTTTCGTTACCCAATAGATATCCATTTCCATTTTCACCAGGTCTTTATCGGTCTGCTGCAAGAGGACGTCATAAGGCCTGCCGCCATCCTGCTGCTGGAACTCAAAATCATGGTTGTGATAACAGAACTGAATACCTGCTTTTTTACAGGTTTCACCGGCCTTGTTGAAATATTCGGCCAGTTGTTTATAGTGGTCGAGATTGCCGCGCTCTTCTTCAAACAGGTAGGCGCATACCATATATTTGATGCCTACTGTCGCTGCATCTTCGACTGCTTTGTCCCATTCATGTAACACCGTTCCTTTTACGTCTGCCCCACTCATCTTCTGTTCTCCCAGTATGTAATGGCTGCTGGGCATCTTTAGTCCTACCTGTTTCAGTTGCTGTGCAAAAGCTTTAGGGGTCATACCGTAGAATTGCTGTGTACCGGTGTAGGTAGCGCCTTCTACGGTGTTAAATCCCAGTTTTGCTACTTTTTTCAGGGCGGCCACCGGGTCTTTCTGCATAGCGTCTCTCACTGTATATAACTGCAGTCCTATGTTGGTGACTGGTGCTTTCCATAATTCGGAGGGTCTGATCAGCAAACCGGCCGAAGCCAGGGTGGTTGTTTTAAGGAATGATCTTCTTGACGTCATTGGAATTTATTGCTTGTTTTAAAATGGGCTGTGCTCTCGCCGATACCGGGATAAAGATAGAGTTTAGGGGGATATCTTGCTACCCTAATTTTAAGGCCCTTCGTCCCCCCTGTGGCAAGCCAATATCTACATGTAACTTGTATATGACTTGCATATGATCAGGATATTCCTCCGTTCTTCCTCCGTTAAAAACGGAGGAATATCCTGATCATATGCAAGTTATATGCTCGCCATATCGATTAATATTCAACGGAGCGTGACATTTTGCAGCTTTTTTATTGAAAAGTATCAGTAAAACCGACGTCATACTATCTGTAACTTTGCAGCGTCAAATGATGTTTTAGCCGTCGCAGGCGGCAGGAACATCTTTATATGTGATGAAGAGCCAACATGGGAAATATTAGAAATATGATATCAGGATCATCCTGGTATATTAATGACGCTGCATTTGACTGGTTATATCCGGCAAGAATTCAAAAACTCTCCAGGCAACACTGGACACCGATGGAAGTAGCCAAAAAAGCCGCCAATTTCCTGGCTACCGGAGAGGGAAAAAGGATCCTTGACGTAGGCAGTGGCGTCGGCAAGTTCTGTCTGATCGGTGGATATCATTTTCCGGAAGCTACATTTTATGGGGTGGAACAGCGAAAGGAGCTGCATCATTTTGCCCGGGCAGCCAAAGATTTGACGGAGGTAAAAAATGTGGAGTTTATCAATGCCAATTTTACGCAGATAGATTTTGAGGAGTTTGACCACTTTTACTTTTACAATGCCTTTTTTGAGAACCTGGTGGCGGACGGACAAATCGATCAGCAGATGGAATACTCCACCAGCCTGTATAACTACTACTCAAGGTATATGCATAATGGCCTGGATAGTAAGCCCAGTGGTACCCGCCTCGTTACCTTTCATAGCCTGGAAGACGAAATACCGCCCAGTTATCAACTGGTGGATGCCACGGTCGATTTCCTGCTGAAGATGTGGGTAAAGCGCTGATAAGGGCGGCTATTTGTAGTTGGCGATGGCGATCAGCTGGTTGACATCATTAATGATGATTTTCCTGCCTTTTGTTTCCAGTATCTTACTTTCTTTAAATTCAGTCAGGACCCTTACCACATTCTCCCGCGCAGTACCTACAAGGCTGGCCAGGTCTTCACGGCTGATGTCTATCTCAATAGGTATGCCTTCTGCAAGGTTTACCTTATACTTTTCACGGATGACGATCAACTGCAGGGCAAGCCTTTCCCGCACTGTTTTCCGGGCAAACATGGTAAGACTGTTGGCCAGCACTGCAAACTCGTGGCTCAGGGTTTTAAGCAGCCTGTTATTGAGTAAGGGAGAGCAGTCAAGGGTATGCAGAAAATCCTCTTTAGGGATAAAAGCAATGGTGCTTTCTTCTATTGCGGCGGCGGAGTCGGGATACCTGTCTTCTGATAAGACAGCATGATAACCTATCAGTTGTCCGGTATTGGCGATGTAAATGATCTGCTCCTTACCTTCCTTATCTACTTTGTATTTTTTGACCTTGCCTTTAGTGATATAAAATATACCGGAAGGGTAAGTTCCTTCTCTGAACAGCAGCTCATTCTTCTTATAGACCTGCTCACTCACATGGGCGGTCAGCATCTCATAGACCGCCTGTGGCAGGTCCGCAAGAATGGACTCACTCTTAAAATCCCATTTATCAATTGGAAACTTATCCCGGATATTCATAGCACACAAATTACTATTTTAAAGGCAACGGTACTGACGGGATAAATGAATTAAGGGACACAGATGTATCCCTTCTCTCTTATTGTTCAAGTTAGAGATAGCGTTGCGTTTCCACAATGCCATATCTTCCTTTCTGATTTAGACTATGTATATCTGTTATCTTTTCATCCACATTTTTAACCGGAAATCGGCAGACGCATCTACCTGCTGATAAGCAGGCGGCACCTCATCTTCAAGACTATGGAAGGTTACCAGCCTGGTGCCGGCGGGCTTCCTGTCCAGTTCCCTGTACAGAAAACGCGAATAATACTGATACAGGCTCTCGGAATATTCAATGCGGTGATCTATTCTGTCGTTAGTAACCAGATTCTCGAAAAAGGCATTGTAAAAGTAAAAGTGGTCATATGTGGCAAGATCCACCTGTGTGAAATTCAGGTTGATGAATGCGGCATTTTCTGTCTTTGTATACTCTTTTGCTGCTTCTGCATAATGATGCAGTTCGCTTCTTTGCTCCACACCGTAAAAGAATGATCGTGGATAATAATGAGCGCCAATGAGGGTGAATTTACCAACGCCGCTTCCTATATCGAGGATCTTTCCCCCTCCTTCTGCGGCCAGAAAACCAGCTGCCTTTTTTGCAATGCCCATCGGAGTCCAGTGCCTTCGTGACATTCGTTGGATCCCTTCCGGATACAGCCAATCAAAAGAGGCATCGCTTAGAAACGATGCCCGTCTCGTTATTGCATTTCCCATTCCCTGTAATCAATTGGTGAATTTGTGCATATCAGCTTACGAACCCCACTACACTATTAAAATCATCCACATGACTGCCGGTGATGTTAATACCGGTCAAAACAGTTGATATTTTCGTATTGCGAAGGTACCTTTGATAACATTTGGGTTCACTGATACTTTTCAATTAAAAAACTGCAAAAGATCACTTTTTGCCACACCGTCCATTACTATGAGTTTAGCAGGGTTATTTCCTATTGACAAATGGAATTTTAAATCTCAGTCCATTTTGAATAATCTGCCGGAGGATGAGCGCGCAGATCTCTACTCCCATATGCAGGAACAGCGATATGGTAAGGGGGAGATCATTTTTAGGGAAGGGACCGTGGCTTCCGGTATCTTCTTCATCAAAAAAGGGAAAGTCAAAAAATACCAGGTGGACCAGGCCGGAAAGGAACAGATCATCTATGTAGCTAATACAGGAGAATTAATGGGTTATCACGCTATTCTGGCGGAAGAATATTACCCCGACTCTGCCGCCACATTAGAGGAATGTATCATTTCATTTATTCCCAAGGAAGATTTTACTGCTGTATTGGAGCGCTCCAGCGTATTACCCCGCAGGCTGCTGAAAGCGCTCAGTCATGAGTTTACCGTGCTCACGAATAGTATTTCCGTATTTGCCCACCGTTCGGTGAAGGAAAGGCTGGCTATTGCATTAATTGTGTTACGCGAGAAATTTAAAGCGGAAACATTGCCCGGAGAAGAAATAGTGATCAATCTTTCCCGTAGCGACCTTGCCAATATGGTAGGCACAGGCAATGAGAATATTGTCAGGTTTCTCACAGAATTCAAGGCTGCAGGCATTTTGAATACCCAGGGAAGAAAGATCTGGATCACAGATGTAAAAGAGCTGATCAGGTTGTCTGGCTATGGTATTTCCGGATGATAATATAACCACCCCTATTTACCTGCATGGGCATAGTCGTTGTACCCTTATATACTGGCCCGTTCTCTCATCTCCCAATCAGTTATATGGATACATCTCCGCAATTCCTCGTGGTAACAGGTACATCCGCAGGCGGTTTGTCTGCACTCCGGCAATTGCCTGGCAGCGTCACCACTGATGGAGATGTAGCTTATCTGGGGGTGGTGACATTCCCACGGACTCATTATAGAATATAGGGATCATTTACCGAATTAAAAAATTTGCTTTTTATTAGAAACTCACTAATTTAACATTAGATGCAATCGATTGGCAAACCGAAACAAACGTTTACTCTTTAGATAAAGTTCAATTCCCTCATTTCCCTTCACCTCAAAATTTCCGTTATGAAAACATCCCTACGATGTGTTATTACTATGCTTTTTTTGTTTTCCATGTCTCCCCTTTTGCAGGCCCAGGTTACGTTATCAGCGAATGGGCCCGGCGATACATATGAACTTATTGAAAGCGTTTTAGGCAGTGGCACGGCCGGAGAAGTGCCGGACTGTGGTCATACTTCTTTTGGCAGGCATATTACTGAGGAATTTGACTCCCAGCTTAACAGATATGTCTTTGTATTCCACATCCATGTAACACCCGACAATGATCGTTGCAATGGCAGCACAGACAGGCAAAGGAATGAAATTAAAACACAGGGTAACTCTCCTGCCAATGTGAAAGGGTCACTGAATGAAACAGTTACCTATCGCTGGAAGTTTAAGCTGGACGCCGGTTTTAAACCTACGGCCAACTTCTGCCATATTCACCAGATTAAAGCCGGAGATGGCGATGATGGTGCTCCTATCATCACCATTACTCCACGTGCCGGCAATCCACAGAAACTGCAGATCATCCACAGCACTGGCAGTGGCGGTACGGGAGGGGAAGTCCATAGTGCTGATCTTTCGGCATTCAAAGGCGTATGGGTGGAAGTATTTGAGAAAATAAAATATAGTACGAGTGGCTCTTATGAGGTAGTCATAAAACGGGTAAGCGATGGCGCTACGCTGCTTAGCTACAGCAACAGTAATATCAATATGTGGCGGGATGGCACTACCTTCTGCCGTCCTAAATGGGGCATTTATCGCAGTCTCAACAGTATATCAGACCTGCGTGATGAACAGGTCCGTTTTGCAGATTTCTGTATCGCAGAGGGCAATGCTACCTGTCCCAGTGATGTCGGCAATGGTGGCGGCGGAGAAACAACTACATTAACGCCCACTGCAGATGCCTATGTAAGAAGTGGCACTTATGCAGGTACCACACATGGCAGTACGGATGCCGGCATTCTGATAGCCAAACTTAACTCTTCCGGTTCTGCAGACAATGACCGGCAGACCTATGTAACTTTTGACCTGAGCAGTGCTGGTGCTGATATATCCTCTGCTGTATTAAAGTTATACGGAAAGATCGACGATACCAGGTCATCAAATGTACCTGTTGGGGCGTACAGTGTATCCAATACTTCCTGGTCAGAATCTTCCATTACGTGGAATAATAAACCAGCTACTTCCAGCGCTGCACTTAGCACTGCAACGGTTACAGATGCCACTGCCAGGTATTACACATGGAACGTGAAAGACTATGTACAAAGTGAAATTAGTGCAGGTCATACAAAAGTATCCTTTGCATTAAAGAGTACACAGATCACTGATCCGAGAATAACTTTCAACTCTAAAGAAACAGGTACTAATCCGCCACAACTGGTTATTAATGGTGCCAGTGCGGATATATCGGAAGCGCCGCTTGCTTATTCGCATATAGAAAAAACAGCAACAACTGATCTGGCAGTGAATGTGTTTCCAAATCCATTGGGAAATAACACCACGATAGATCTTAACTTAAAACAGGCCGGCCGCACCCAGGTAGAAGTATTTGATCTGCAACAACGGAGGGTAGCCGTGCTGGTAAATGCCTATCTGCAGGCAGGAGTGCATCGTACTGTTTTCGACGCGAAATCTGTTCCTGTGGGTACTTATATCATAAGAATATTGCACAATGGCCAGGTAGTGACAAAGAAAATCTCCAAACAGTAACACAACATTTTATTTCCACATCATTTATTAACTGACCAAATCAACAACCATGAAAATCCCGGCAATAAGCAGTAATGCTATACAGTTGCTATGGCAGCTAAGAACACTGCTGATACTCTCTCTCATCGTTTTTCTTACCGGCAGTTGTAAAAAAGAGGCGCAAACACCCGATGAACATTCGTCCTCTTTATCTGAAACACAAAAGACTGCCAACATCAATGGAGATGTAACAATAGCTGCTGCAGTGGGTAGCGGATGGGTGGCATACTCCCCTACCAAAAAAATCCACCTGGACGATGCAGACGGCCTGCAGATATTTAACTGGACGTCTTACAAGTCGGTTGGAGACCCTATCTGTGCAGACTACCAGTATGACAATGGCACCGAGACCTTCCGCATTGTGAACAATCAATCGAACCGGTCAGAAATACGGCTACAGAATGAATACTCTTCAGGCAGTCGTCAGTTTGAGGGTTATGTCACTTTCAATGCTCCGCTGGACGATGAATCGCTGATGCAGATCTTCGGCAGTACCGAGGGAGCCACCCAGTTAATGATCCGTGGCTATGCCGCTGATGGAGGCTCTATCAGAGGAGCAGGCCAGACACTGGCGACAAACGTTTATGGGAAAGAAGTGCATATAAACGTCATTCATCTGCAGGAGGACAAGGGCAACAGGATCAAAATCTACATCAATGGTGTTAAGAAAGCAGATATTGCAGATAATGAAGCAGTCACCAACTATATGAAGTATGGCAATTACGGTACGCTTAGAACCGGTACTGCTACTGTAAAATGGAGAGGTGTGAAGGTGTACAGAGATGGTACTGCACCTAACTGATTTCTTTACGAACCTACAAATCAAAAAGGCTTTCAAACATTGTCTGAAAGCCTTTTTACACGTTTATTATCCGCTGTATTATTCTTTTATATCTACTACGCTTCCATCATGCGCATGGAGGCTCACTGTGTATTTACCAGAGAATCTTCCCAGGCTTTTACCGGTCCAATGATCGGTCATTTCACATGGCTTGTCCAGTTTAACGGTGATCGTTTTGGCAGTACTATCCCAGTTTAACAATACCAGGCTTTTTCCGTTGGGTGTAGACAACCTGCCTATTTCAAATTTCGTATTTTCAAAAGCAGCAGCATGGGCGGTGGGTGGCACTGTTTTCCGTAATATATTTAAGCGTTCCGGAGAGATCGTCGTCAGGTCATCTCCACTCAGCAGCATTCCACCGGTACCATATATCAATGCGGCGTGGAAACGGAACTCATTATCCGGCATTTTACCGGTCAGCAGCAGGCAGTCAGGGTCATTCCACCACAACCGTCCATTCTGCCAGGAACGGTACAAATTCTCCCTTCCTGAGCGCTCAAAAGTAGTCCATTGACGTTTGATATCCATGGAGCTGCGGGAGCCGTGTATAAGGCCTAATGAAGGCCAGAGCGGATGATTACAACCAAGGATAAAAGCATCTCCGGTACCCTTCAGTATAGCCTCCATGCCACGGCGATAAGCCTCTACACGGGTGGCCTGCTTATCATAGAAGTAGCCACCATGTATTGCACCCCAGAAATTGGCATCCAGTTTAAAATAGGTGCATCCCCATTGCTCACGCATGGTGCGGAACAGCGCTTCCAGGTGTTTTTGCACAGCAGGATTAGTACCATCCAGCACATACCAGGGCTTCAGGCGCCAGCCGCCAAATGTTACCAGATCACTACGCAGTGGTTTACCATTTGCGTCTTTTACCAGCCAGTCAGGATGCTCTTTATACACGGTTGAATTGCTGTCGCAAATAAAGGGAGCCACCCATATGGCAGGCTCAAAGCCTTTACTCTTTATACTATTCAGCACCGGCTGTATATTGCCGCCAAATGATTGCCCTGTTGAGAGCCAGTCGCCCATATGCGGCTGATAGCCGTCATCTATCTGTATATATCGCAGGGCGGGTATATTGGCCTTAATGTAATCCAGGTTATCATAGATATTCTGCGCAGTGACCCGCGGACCAAAACAATACCAGCTGCACCATCCGGTAGGTGGCTCCTTAAAGTCCAGTCGATGATGATGATGATTGATCCGGGCAGCGAATTTCTCCAGCAGGGCATTCCCTTCCCTGCCTTTCAGCAAGGCCCATTCTTCCAATTGAAAGCTTGCCCCGGGCGCTAGCGACAGGTTCTCCAGGTCCATTATCACTTTGACAGTGTCTGCGTTAAGATAGAACTTACCGACAAAACGCCTGCAACTGGTGAAACCTGCCAATAGCTCCGGCTCTCCTGCGGGATATAGCCGGAGCAGGTTGTACACCGCCAGGTATCCGGCAGGTTGTGGCATCCTGTAATGTCCTTCATCGGTGTAGTTACCCAGTACCTGTGGTTTTTCAAGGGTGCCACTTGTTTGTGTCAGCATCTGGAATCCCTCTGCATAGAAAGGTGTATTGCGCGGTAATATGCGACCTGCCTGCGCCAGTATTACTTCCCGGAGGTGTACCGGTGTATTGCCGGTGTTTACAATCCGGGCAGTACAAAAATCGCCTTCCCAGGTACGAGAGATCTGTATGGTAGCCGGCGCAGGTGCTCCATTGGCCGTAATAACAGTAGCTTTACTGCTTTTTAGGGCCTGCAGGAACTGATCTGCAGGACCAGCCTGTAGTACTCCTCCTGCCAACAGAGAGACCAATAAAGAGGCTAAAAATGGTTTCCTGAATATCATCTGTTTGCAATTTTTTGTCAGCTATTAAGGTGCTAAAGTGATCTCGAATAATTTCATCAATTCCTTACCATTGATCGCCTCCGGCCGGATACTTAAAGTATGTACACCAGCAGGTAAGGACAGATCGCCCAATGACTGTATCATAATTGTTTCCTTTGAGGATATTGCCTGTGTCTTTCCATTGAGTGTTTTCCCGTTTACCGTCACGATGAATTTATTCTCGCTGGTGGTGGAATCTGCCGCATATTTGATATTCGTGTGGAAATGCGCAGGTGCTGTCAACCGGAATGTCCAGCTGATATACTGTTCAGGTCTGGTCCAGTTATATACGTAATATTTAGGCGCTTTGCCATCACCATACAGGAAACCTTCTCCATGCAGCGTACCGTCGAAGGCTCGCAGTACATTGGTAATAGAGTGGGTATCCAGTATGCGGATGCTATCGGTCTTCACTTCCTGCAGGTCCAGCACTATTACGCTATTCATGGAGTCAATGGCTTTGGCCGGCAGCGCGATTGTAATGTCCTTGTCGTTCACCCGTTTTACTGGCAGGGCTTTGTGTTGCGGGTCTGCCAATAACCAGGCTTTGCGGACATTACTTTCTAAGCCACCTACATACAAGGGACCTTTCTCAGGCCAGGTGAATACATGCAGGTATAGGCGATTGCCTTTCAGGGTACTTTCCCCCCAGGGCTGTAAAGGAAGTGGAGAAGCGGTCGTACCATAAATGCTCTCTCCGTTCGTCTGCATCCAGGCGCCAATACTATGCAGTATAACTGTATCCCGTGGATCTACCAGTCCATTGCCCATAGGGCCAATATTCATCAGCAGGTTACCTCCTCTGGCGGCAGCCTTCGCCTGCAATCTTACGAAGAAACCGGCGGGCTTATGGCTGTTGTCAAACTTTGAATAACCGTAAGATTCGTTTGTAGTAGGAATGGCTTCCCAATCGCCGGTAACCGGGTAAAATTCTGCAGGACGATCCGAAGTGTTGATATAATCCCCAAAAGAGATACGTGCAGTACGTGCCAGACGACCATTTATCACCACGTTGTTATCTACTTCACGGATCGCTTTTAAGATGCGGATATTTTCACTCAAGGGTAATTTGCTCGGAGTATCAAACCATAGTATATCAGGGTGGTATTTCTGGATCAATTCTACTATCTGCGGTATTGCCTTTTCATTCACGTACTTTACGGCTTTGGGTAGCAGCTCTGGGTGAACATCAAACCAATTCAGGCCGCCATGCAGACGCAGGTCACCGGCAGGGTTATCGTAATCCCAATCATTACCCGGCGCATCCGGATGTTCCCAGTCAAAAGCATGGGAATAGTAAAAGCCGAAACGGATGCCATACTTCTTGCAGGCGGCAGACAGCTCCTGCATAGGATCACGTTTAAATTTAGAAACGCTGATATTCATATCGCTTACTGCAGAAGGATACATGGCTACGCCGTCATGATGTTTGGAGGTGATGATCAGGTAGCGCATACCGGCTGCTTTTATCATTCTCACCCAGGCATCAGCATCAAACTGTTCCGGGTTAAATGTTTTCAACAATTTCTCCCTGTACACAGCCCTGGGGATTCTTTCCTTCCGCATGAGGTGTTCTGCATAACCATCCACTTTCTTACCTTCCCATTCTCCGCCTGCGGCTGAATACACGCCCCAGTGAATAAAGCAGCCAAACTTCGCTTCCCGCCACCAGGCAATGCGGGCATCATGATTTTCCATGCTGTGTTTCCACCAGCCATTTACAGCTTCATTGATGGCTGCCTGATCCCGTTCAGCTCCTTTTTGTAATAAAAGGCCCTGCTCATCACCTTTGTCGGAGGCGCCAGCCTGCGTTTGCGCCTGTAGCCGAAATGACAGTATTATAATGACTACACTGAAAAATATTTTCCTCATAGTATTATGCGTTTATGGGTATTAAATCTGGTTATCTTTTGTGGTTATTTCAAGCTGCGTTACAAAGCAATAAATGCTGCCGGTATTCCTTTTACGGTAGCGCCTACCATACTTTTCCCTTTATTCAACTGCACGCTGATCTGCGCCTGTCCATTGGCCAGTTGTACTTTACGTGATCCTCCGGCAGTTCCCAGATCATCTATCAGCATACCACTGCCTGCAATGGAGAAATTGATATAATCTGTTGCATCCAGGCAGGGCACACCCTGTGCGTCTAACAGCTTTACCTTTATTACAGCGGTGTCGCCGGTGATTGTCTGCTCCATCATCAGCCTGGCAGGAGAAGTCCATTGGTCTGTCTGATAGGCAAAAGACATTTCATCCGTTACGGTTTCTTTTCCTTTGCGGGTGATAACTTTCACCTGGTAATCTCCTTTGTGTAAGGGCAGCTGCCAGCGAAGGCCTGCTGCGGGGAAGTCCTGGCTATTACGTTTCTTAACGCCATAGCTTTTGCCGTTCACAAATAGTTCAGCTTCCGGACAGTTTGAGTACGCCCATATCATTTTTTCTTCTCCATCTTTCCCCCAGCGTATAGGCCAGTTGTGTCCGTAAATATGCGCCATGGGCTGTGTAGTCCAGTAGGATTGAAATACATAGTAGGATTCTTTCGGCGTGAGATCGCGGGCTACTACGCCTTTCTGATTGACGTAGGGTATGGGATTATCTGGCCGTAAAGGAGTGGAGAAATCTTTAAAAATCCAGTAAGCGGTTCCGGTGAGTTGTGGTATAGTTTCCTGTTCTTTCAGGTGCCAGTCGATCAGGTTACATGCATAGGTTTCTGACCAGTCGCCATCTTTAGAAGCACGGGCACTGCCGCCTGTCAGTGCAAAGTCGCCGGTACGTTCATCTGCACCTTTACCTGTGGCTACTTTTTTCAGGGCAGCTTCAGGATATTCTGCATGCCGGCCCTGATGGCTGTCGGCGCCCCATTCTGCATGAAAGAAATGTGGTACGTCGGCAATGGCTTTTAAGGTTTCATCCTTATACTCTGTATAACGGCCACGATACCAGCCAGCCCAGATGGAAGGAGAATATACATCTACAATATCCTTACAAAAATCACATCGGCGGATGGTTGTTTTACGAGAGCTGTCCAGCTGATGTGCCAGTGCATTTAGTTCGCTCATGAAAGCGCGGATCTTTTGTTTGTCAAACTCAGGGAAATCACCGGGCCAGTCATTTTCATTTCCCAATCCCCATAAGATGACAGCCGGATGATTACCATGCTGGCTGATCATGTTTGTCAGCATACGGCGAGCCTGTGCTTTATACACCTCACCTCCCAATCCGCCACGGCACCAGGGAATTTCTTCCCATACCAGTATGCCCAGGCTATCACATAACTCCAACACCAGGGATGACTGCTGATAATGTCCCAGTCGTATGAAGTTAGCGCCCATATCTTTTATCATTTTCATCTCCCGGCGTATCATATCTTCAGTAAGTGCTGCGGCAACGCCGGCACCGTCTTCATGCCGGTGTGTGCCTTGTAATAACAGGCGCTGCCCGTTCAGTATGAAAGGACCATGGGTGACAAATTCGAAATGCCGGAAGCCAAAGTGTCCGCTCCATACAGCATCACCAGCGGTACTTTTGAGAGTAGCCTGCACTGTATATAATTGTGGTTGAGCCGGCGACCATAACAGGGGCTTCCTGATAGTAATGGAAGGTATGGTCAGTATGCTATCTTTCAGTGATACCTGCTGTGTGAGGTGTTGGACTACCTTTTTCTGCGGATCAAGTATATTGATATCAAGTGTAGCCTGTGCTGTGTGTTGTGGATTACGAAACGCTGCATATAGTTGTACTACACCTGTTTTCCCCTGTGCATCTACCTGCGGATGGATATGTAATTGCTCAAAGGATAATGCGGGAGTATATACCAGGTTTAAATACCGGTAGAGACCTCCGTACACATTAAAGTCAGACATGGAAGAAGGGATCATCTCTGCATCCCGGGCGTTGCTACACCGGAGTTCCAATGGTACTTTTCCTTTGTATCTTTTAGCATCTGCGCCTTGCAGGAATTGTTGTATTGCATCGGTGATATCCACCGTCCATTCATCATAACCACCCGTGTGATGGGCGACGAGTGTCGTGTAAATGTATACGTCTGTCTTTTGTCCGGCACCTTCGAAGTGTAACAATGTACGCCCCTGTGTATAAGGGTTTTTAATTTCCAGTGCCGCTCTGTACCAGCCAGGTCCCTGGTAATAGTTTACATCCGGATCCACAGCATCTTTTGCATTGAAGCAATGAGGCAAGGTAACTTTTTCCCATAGCGGTACAGATTCCGGGCTTCCTTCTGTAGCGGGGCGAACGGCTTCCCATGCACTGCTTAAGTCTTCCCCTAAGAACTCCCAGTCCTGTGTAAGGCGTTTGCTTTGCTGCGCCTTTGTCGCGGATAATAATAGACAAAAAATGAGTCCTGTTAATAGCAGGTGACGGATCATTATTAATATCGAATTATGTGTGTTAATACTGACGTTTGTGCATTACAGGCAATGGCCCGGCCATGCGTTACCTTTGCTGGCAACGGTGCTGTAATGATGGTATTTTTAAATTGAGAAAAAGAGGGATGGATAGTGGGTGTTTAATCCTTCTTTTTCATAAACCTGGAATCTTGTTGTAAGTTATGCAATCGTTTGCATTAAATGAAATTATTGGGGGAAAATTGAGTACTGGGGAATACTCGGCAGTTAGGATAGACGGGGATGTGGAGGATAAAATGTAGAATAATACCCTATCCTGATATTATTTTATCAAAAATAAAACATAGGTTAAGTGACGCCAGGTGCTAGTAGAAGAAGTGTGCGTATCTATAGGTTAGAAATAGTTTGACAGCGCAGACTTGTTTAGAGATTCCCGTAAGAAACGTTTCAAATATTTTTATATTTAACGTAATGGAACTATTAACAGAAAACGAGTTAATCTGGTCACCCATTGTTGCCAATAACCGGATGAATCGCAAGCGCATCGCAAGTGGAGTAAACAGCTATGAAAAGGAGTTGAATTTTAATCCGGGCATGTATTTGGATAAATGCCTGGAAGAACGAGGGCATGCGAAATGGCTGGATCTATGTTGCGGAGAAGGTAATGCGTTATTACAATATGCCGTAGAGGCCACAGACAAAAAGCAGCAGGATCGTATTACACTGAAGGGCATTGATCTTGTAGATCAGTTTCAATCAATCCCACCCGCTGTTAACTGCCTGCAATTTGAAATATGTTCTCTTGTCGACTGGGAAGAGAAGGAGCAGTATGATCTGATCACTTGTATTCATGGGCTTCACTATGTTGGCGATAAGCTTAAGGCCCTGATAAAGGGATTGAAGGCTATTAGCGAACACGGCGTGATGATGGCTAATCTTGATTTGAATAATATTAAAATTGAGGGTGATCAGAAAGGGAATTATCTAAAGAAGCTGTTTAAGGAAAATGAGATCGGATATAACGTCCGAAGGAAATTAATTACGTGTGAAGGTCCGAGGGATATTAAACTAAACCTTACTTATAAAGGTGCAGATGATAAGGCCGGTCCTAACTATACCGGGCAAGCCGCTGTAGATTCTTATTATTCAATAAGTGATTAAGCTCAATTCATCCAGTCTTTACCCCGATAATAACATCTGATCTAAAACCGTGCCCTCAAAGTTGAACTTTGCAACAAAGCAAATTGACCTTTATAGCAAAAGACACTATCCCATGCCACTGTAATTTTGCTAAAAAAGGAACAATGAAATACATAGATCGCATTTACATCAACGGACAATTTGTTACACCGAAGGGAACAGAGAAAGCAGATATCATTAGCCCTGTGGATGGTTCAGTCGTAGCGCAGCTCACTTACGCGAACGAAAGTGATACAAATGACGCTATTGCGGCGGCCAGTGAAGCTTTTAAACACTATTCCCAAAGCACGATAAAAGAACGGGCTACCTATCTTCAAAAGATCCATGACGAGATTATGAAGAGGATGGATGATCTTATTGAAGCCACCATTATTGAATATGGTGCTACCAAAGAGAGGGCAAAGTGGTCGAACATGCTTGCTGCAACTACATTTTCAAGTCATATATCAATCCTTGAACAATATCCATTTGAAAAGAAGGTCAATGAATCGAAAATTGTGATGGAGCCGGTAGGAGTGGCAGCACTATTTACCCCCTGGAATTCCAGCTCCGGGTCAATTGCAGTGAAGCTCGCTCCTGCGCTGGCTGCAGGTTGTACAGTGATTCTCAAGCCGAGTGAATTCAGCCCCTGGCAGTCGCAGATCATCATGGAATGCATTGATGCGGCAGGCTTACCTGCTGGTGTGGTGAATATGGTCAATGGACGGGGAGACGTTATCAGTAAGGCGCTGATGGAAAGTCCGGCTGTTACAAAGATCGCTTTTACCGGTTCTACACAAGTGGGAAAAATCATTGCGCAGCAATCAATCGCTACGATGAAAAGACTCACATTAGAGCTCAGTGGCAAATCTGCCAATATTATCTTAGATGATGCAGACCTCTCTATAGCGATTCCCATGGCCCTGCAGGCATCTTTCATGAACAACGGACAGGCATGTATTGCAGGTTCGCGTTTACTGATACCTGAAGGCAAAACGGCTGAGGTAAGGGAAGCGTTGTTAAAGGCTACCGGAAACTTTAAAGTAGGCAAGCCATATAATGATGGCATCAATGTTGGTCCGGTTGCTAGCCAGAAGCAATATGACCGTATACAACAGTATATCGGCATCGGTATTGAAGAGGGCGCCGAAGTAATATGGGGTGGGCCAGGTCGTCCTGAGGGACTTAGCGACGGCTTTTATGTGAAGCCTACTATTTTTATGGGCGTCAACAATAACATGCGTATCGCACGGGAAGAGATCTTTGGACCGGTTCTTAGTGTCATCCCATACCGTAACGAGGAAGAGGCTATTGCTATTGCCAATGATACTGATTATGGGTTGATGGCTTATATCAGTTCGAAAGATGTAAGTCATGCCGAAAAGGTGGCATCTAAGCTTAAGGCAGGCAGGGTATTGATCAACACACTGAAACATGATCCATTGGCGCCATTCGGCGGATTCAAGCACTCAGGCATCGGACGGGAGAATGGTACATTCGGATTGGAGGCGTTTATGGAAGTGAAGGTGCTTATCTCTTAATTCACTGATTGCTTACTCATTATCTAAATAGCAAGAGGCGGGAGCTCCCCCAAACTGATGACCGTCTGCTTTTGTAATGACCATACAGAAGCCTTGTCCATGCATCAGCAGATATCAGTTACCGTACAATAAAGGCTTCAGGTTTGTAACCTGAAGCCTTTATTGTTATACCTAATTTATTCATTTGTTGGTCGAATATTGCAGCCTGACACGGCTAAGCGTTTCACGGCTAACACCAAGGAATGAAGCTACCATGTGCAACGGTACCCGGCTGTAGAATTGAGGATAAGACTTAATAAAGTTTACATATCGCTCTTCAGCAGTTTCACTGATATTACTCATTATTCTCTTCAGACTGGCATCATAACTTCTGGCCTCCAGTCTTTCTCTAAATAGCCTAAACTTAGCAATTGTATTGGTTAACGCATCGAAATCCTGCTTTTTGATAAGCAATAATTCACTGTCCTCAATAGCATCGATATTACCTTTTGCAGGATCGCCAGAATTATAGCTTTCATAATCACTCATCCACCAATTCTCAACCGCGAATCTTAAGATATGTTCTGATCCGTCCTTACCAATACGGTACAGCCGCAGGCATCCTTTAGCGACAAAACAATTATAATGAGCAACGTCACCTTCCTGGAGCAGGTATTGACGCTTACGCAGCTTTTTCTCTATTGTGACTTGCTTCACAAGGTCCAGTTCTTCATCGCTCAGCCCCGCCCCTTCTCTCAAATAAACGGCAAAAGACTCAAACATAGTTTCATCACTTTTGACAAAGCTATGCAAAATCATTAACAGGGTTATTCTTAGGGAAACATGCAATTGTAAAAAATGCCCGCAGGAGTACTACGGGCACACGATTGTCACCTGGACTTTTGACTATTTCATCAGGCTGATATTTGTCATACCACCATCTACAAGGATCTCAGTACCAAGAATGAACGAAGATTCGTCAGACGCCAGGAATACGGCGGCTTGTCCGATATCAGCCGGCTGTCCAATTCTTCCAGCTGGGATAAGATTTACCCACAGTTGTTTCACCTGATCAACCTGGTCTTTAGGCGCTAATTTGTCGAATACAGGTGTGTCAATCGTCCCGGGCGAAAGTACATTCACTCTGATCCGCTTCTCCATTAAATCCAGGGAGAGTCCTTTGGCAAGCGACGCTACAGCAGCTTTGGCTGCACTGTAAATCGCCATTCCCGGAGCGGCGCGATGTCCGGCACTGGAACCGATGAGTACAATTGAGCTCCCGTCATTCAGGTATGGAAGTGCTTTTTGCACCGTAAAGTAGACGCTTTTCAGGTTCAGGTCCATGTATTGATCATACCCCTCTTCTCCGGTCCTGGTAATGGTATCCATTTGAGTGCCATCAACAACCCCACCCGCGTTCACCACGACGGTATCAATCCTGCCAAATTTTTCGAACGTTGTTTTGAAAACATTTTCGAGATCGTCCATATTGGTTACATCGCCTTTTAATCCGATGAAATTCTTCCCTAATTGTTGCACTGAAGCGTCGATTGTCTTCTGATTTCTGCCGGTGATAGCACCCTTAGCACCTTCATTGCTGAATGCTTCGGCAATCCCAAAACCTATGCCGCTGTTGCCGCCGGTTACCACGGCTACTTTGTCCTTTAATCTCATTTTGTTATTGATTTATTACAGTCCAAAGTTGAGCTACATTTGCGCTACAGCACAAGGATATTTGATAATAAGTTTGTGTGATAAATGTCACCATCCCGACGAAATAAAAGGGAGACAAGCAGCAAAAACCTGAAAACGAAACTGACCATTCAGGCTGGTTCCTCCTGTACATTCCGTGGAGATGACATGTTCCCTCCTATGCATCCGGAAATGGAATACTGGATCGACTGGTTAGAAACGTATGAATATTTCAGAGATGAAGGGAATGTGGTTATGCCGGAAGAAGATGATGAGTAATAATGTATTATTAAACTCCGTGTAAGTTATTTTACACGGAGTTCTTTTGACGCAAGAAATGTCTCAGGTTATAACTCAGGCCTTTTTGCCTTGTATCTCAAAACTTCACGCCTAAGTGTAAAGAAAAAAATAGGTGCTGAAATTAATAACATAATTACTCCAATAATAAGCAGGATGTGTATAAGACATCCATCACCACCACAAGGTTGTGATCCTTCTATAAGGAGTGTTATAGAACTTACAATACCTACAAAAGAGATAAGACAGCTAAATATATTGAGAATCTGGCCCATGGTTTAAAGATAGTAACTATATGAATTTTAGGAGAAGAATCTTGTTTGAAATAAAGAGGATCAACCTGCATTAATTCCTTTAACATTGTAGCGGGACCGGCGGATAATCCAACCTGTTGCTATCAGATTTGCTATCTTTAAGCTTCCTGATTACCTGACATTACATTGGTTAAAACCCAGAAAAAAGTAAAAATATATGAATACTCAAAGAGATAAGAGCAAAATAATAACCTATCCGCCAGAGACCTTAAGGACCTTTATCGTAGAAGCGTATCAGTGGATAGATAACCTGAATTTCACCATTAATCCGGAAGAGTGTTTGAAAAACGCGGAAGAATATATCAGTATAGCAAGGGAAATGTTTTTGGATGCGGGCTGGGAAGGAGATGGAAAAATAGAACTCATGTGGATTCCTCCTTTCATGTTGCAGGGTGGAATAACGGCGGCATCTACACTTGGCGTTACTATCTGGCATGTTAAACAATCAGAAGATGGTGTATCCTGGCTTTTATCACCAAATAGGATTACCACATTCAACTTGATCCGGAATCATGTCTCAGTTGATGAATAGTTTGAAAAAATCCCGCTATACCAGAAAAAGAAAAATATATGACTAGTCAAAGAGATAAAAGTAAAATAATAACCTATCCACCAGAAACATTGAGAACCTTTAATGTGGAAGCGTATGAGTGGATAGATAACCTGAATTTCACTATTAGTCCTGAAGAGTGTTTGAATAACGCGGAGGAATATATCAATATAGCAAGGGAAATGTTTTTGGATGCAGGCTGGTATGGTGACGGGAAAATAGAACTCATGTGGATTCCTCCTTTTATGCTACGTGATATATTAACGAAGGAATTAACAGTTGGCGTTACTATCTGGCATGTTAAACAAGAAGAGGATGGCACATCCTGGCTGTTGTCACCAATAAAATTGCCATGTTGATTATCTAAGCGACAATATAGAATTGGATAATTTAGAAGTAGTACCGGGGACTACATTATTTCAATTTCACTTAAAGAAAAAGGCTTTCAAGCGTCTGCTTGAAAGCCTTTTTACCAGTGTAGCGAGAAAGGGAGTTGAACCCTTGACCTCAGGGTTATGAATCCTGCGCTCTAACCGCCTGAGCTACCTCGCCATATTTCCACCGCTCCACTCGTCCAAAACGGGAGTGCAAAGATAATAGGGAATTTCCTAAAAGCCAAGAGCTACCCTTAAAAAGTTTCTAATATTTAATAAGCTAACAATTCTCTCATAGCTGCCGCTACCTTTTCAGGATTCGGCAACATCGCATTTTCCAGTATGGTATTGATCGGTACCGCCGGCAGATCAAGGGCTCCCAGCGTAAATACCGGTGCGTCCAGTGATTTGAAACAAGTGCGCTGAATCCGTCCTGCGAGTGCCTGTACAAAGGAATTATTCAGTTGTTCTTCTGTTAAGATGAGCACCTTGCCATGTTTTTTAACGGTAGAGAAGACCAGTTCTTCGTCCAGCGGGAATAGCGTACGCAGATCAATGATCTCTACCTGACCAGGGAAATGGGTGGCGGCTGCCTGCGCCCAGTACACGCCCATACCATAAGTGATAACGCAGAGCGTATCTCCTTTTTTCAGATCACGTGGATGGGCGGGTTGCACGACTCTTCCTTTACCTAATGGTAATACGTAATCGGAGTCTGGTTCTACAGTGATGGCTCCCTGTGTGCCAGGTACCTTACTCCAGTAAAGACCTTTGTGTTCCAGCATGACCACAGGATTAGGATCAAGGAAGGCGGCCTTCATCAACCCTTTCATGTCAGCGGCATTGGAAGGATATACCACTTTGATGCCTTTGACGGTCAGCAAGGTAGATTCCACGCTACCGGAATGGTAAGGTCCGCCACCACCATAGGCGCCGATAGGGACGCGTATAAGTGTCTGCACGGGGAACTTTCCATTGCTCAGGTAACAGGATTTGGAGATCTCCGTCACCAGCTGGTTAAAGCCAGGATAGATGTAGTCAGCAAACTGGATCTCTACTATGGGTTTGACACCCACAGCTGAAAGGCCGGCGGTCGAACCAACGATATAGGCTTCCTGGATGGCGGTGTTGTACACCCTGTTATCGCCAAATTTTTCCGCCAGCGTAGCTGCCTCCCGGAATACGCCTCCGAGCCTGCGACCTACGTCCTGACCGAAAAAGATAGCTTCGGGATACTGTTGAAGAATCTCCTCTACCGCGTGCAGAGCGGCGTCTACCATCATTACCTTATTACCGTTGGAGGGGAACCTGTTACCTTTTTCAGCGGTAACAGCTGCCGGAGCAAAGATGTGATCCGCTACTGAATCAACAGTAGGGTCTGATGCCTCTTTTGCCCGGTCGAATTCAAGACTGATGTATTTTGGGGTGTCTGACTCTATTGCCAACAGATCCTTCTCCAACACACCTATCTCCAGCAAGCGCTCTCTCAGCAGCGGTTTGGGATCCTTTGCCGCATGCAGCGCGAGATCTTCTTCAGTGCGGTACCACTCCTTCCTTACACCAGAGGTATGATGCCCTAACAAAGGCACACAGGCGTGTACTAAAATAGGTTTCCGCTCCTGGCGTACATAACCGATAGCGGCTCCCATTGCATGAAAGCATTCCTCGAAATTGCTACCGTCCACACGCATGCGTTCCATGCCTTTAAAGCCGGCCGCATATTCATATGCATCCATTACCCGGGTTTCTTCTGCACTGGCTGAAATACCCCATTCATTGTCCTGTACGAGGTAAATAATGGGCAATTCCCATAACACAGCACTCTGCCAGGCCTCACTCACCTCTCCTTCCGTCACACTGCCATCACCCAGGGAACAAAGCACTACCGGCGCTTCCCCTTTAGGTCCAGTCCTTAAGGAAGTAGCACCTATCTTTTCCAGGTAGCGGATACCTTGCGCCATACCGGTGGAGGGGATCACCTGCATGCCGGTGGCGCTGCTCTGATGCGGAATGCAGGGCTTCTCGGGGTCCAGACTGCTCGGGTGGCTGTAATAAGAACGCCCTCCGGAGGAAGGATCGTCTCTTTTGGCCAGCAGTTGCAGCATCAGTTCATACGGCGTAAAACCCATCGCCAGGAGCATGCTGTCATCCCTGTAGTAAGGACTGGCATAATCCCATGGACTTAACTGCATGCCGGCAGCTATCTGAATAGCTTCATGACCGCGGGAAGTGGAGTGTACATATTTGCAGATATTGCGGTTCGCTTCATAGACGGCAGCCATCTCAACCGCCTGACACATGAAGCGGTAAGCCTTTAATAGTGTAGCCTGTTTGCCGGAAGACCGCTCCTTACCGGGAACAGCAGCTTTTAAAGTTGGAACACTTATGCTATCTTTAAACACGTAAGAATTGTTTTGGTGTGTGATTATTTTAGTTGCTAAAGCAACTATTGCTATTGCAAATTAACGAATATGACTGATACTTTTGTAAGCAATCCGTCTTTTTTTAAGTTGGACGCTACCTTAAAACGGATACGGAATTACTGGCAAAAAACCTTTGACGCCCACAAAAAAGACATTACTGTAGACCAGTGGTTATTAATTGAAAACCTCTATAAGCACAAGAAAATCACCCACAATGAGCTTGCCAGAGTGACCTCAAAAGACATTACCACTGTATCCCGCATTATTGAACTGCTGGTAAAAAAGGAACTGGTGATCAGGGAAGGCTCCACGCATGACCGCCGTAAGGTATTTCTCCAGCTGACCACCAAAGGCTCGGATAAGTATAAGGATGTAAGACCCCTGGTACTGGAAATGCGAAAAACAGGTTGGGCGGGATTAACTGAAAATGATTATGCTGAACTGACCAGGATACTTGATGTGATCTACAATAATATTCCCTGACAACCACAACAGTGAATTGAAGACTACGCACGTCCTGACTATGAATGTTACCGTCTGACATCTGTCGTTAACGTAAGCTATCTGCCAGCCCTTCACCTCATCAATGAAACTTTCCGGATAGTCGTTTTGTTCTGCCAGTTTAGTAATACACTGCGCCATGCGCGGTGGGCGGATTATTGTGCATCATTGGTTGTATATAACACTGTCTGTCGTGCTAAATTCCCTTTCATGACGCTGAGATGTACATTAAACAAGAACGCTTAACGCAACAGATAGCAGTTGGCGTTAAGCGTTCTTTATAATTGCAGACGTTTATTTTATCATGAATTCCAGCAGGCTGTCATTTTCAATAAATGCTTCCAGCGTATCCCCTATCTCAACCGGTCCTACGCCGGCAGGGGTGCCTGTAAATACCAGGTCCCCAATGTTCAGGGTGAAGAATTTTGAGATGTAGGCAATAAGGAAATCAAAAGAGAACAACAGGTCTTTGGTATTACCCTGCTGCATCAATTCCTTATTCTTATAGAGACAGAAATTGATATCTTTCTTGTCCATCTCCGGCGTAATAGGAATGAACTGTCCTACCACAGCGGAATTATCAAAAGCTTTGGCGATCTCCCAGGGCAATCCTTTCTGCTTCTGCTTGTCCTGCAGATCGCGGGCGGTAAAGTCAATGCCGACACCTATATGATCGTAATATTTATCCGCAAATTTCTCCTGGATATGCTTACCGTTCTTGCTGATACGCAACACCAACTCACATTCGTAGTGAAGATTGTCGGTAAATTCAGGATAGTAGAACGGATGATTGTTCTGTAACAATGCATTCTTTGGCTTCATGAAAATCACTGGTTCGGTTGGTACCTCGTTTTTCAGTTCCTTTGCATGATCAGCATAATTTCTTCCAACACAAATAATTTTCATGACAGATTTTTCTTGGTTTTAAGGTTAAATAAACGCATCACAGCAGATTTCGTAAATTTATGGCTAATAAGGATAGACCAGGGTATTAAAGATATTCATGGTACGCGGTAAACCCACAGACGCAAAACTTTCGATCAGTTCCACACATTTCCCCAGCTTAGCCATCACAATAGCCCATTCCTCATTACTCCATTTACCCAAGACAAACTCTACCTGCCGGCCACGGGGAAAGTTATTCCCGATACCGAAACGCAAACGGGGATATTCTTTAGTACCCAACATTTCCTGGATGCTTGTCAGCCCGTTCTGACCGGCGTCACTACCACCAGCGCGAAGACGTATCACTTCCAATGGTAATGCCAGATCATCTACTAATACCAGTATATTTTCCAGCGGTACTTTCTCTTTGTCCATCCAGTATTTCACCGCCTTTCCGCTCAGGTTCATGTACGTGGTGGGCTTGATAACTACAAAAGTCCGTCCCTTCCATTTCACTTCGGCTACATCAGCCAGACGGTCATTCCGGTAACTACCTCCATGCTTTTCCACGAAAGCATCGGCAATATCAAACCCTATATTGTGGCGTGTATGCTCGTATTCTGCACCTATATTACCTAATCCTACTATCAGGTATTTCATCGGATTACAATTTTAATGCTAAACATCTGCATTACGCCCTGCCTATATATACGAAAGGAACGAGGAAACGTAACGCAGGGCAAAAATAGAAAAAGTCCCATCCCGGACGAGCCGGAACAGGACTTTTTGTAAAATATTCTGAAAGAAAACTTATTTCTTTTTGCTGTCTGCAGCTTCTTCCTGACGCAGCTGACGAGTCATTACTACGGAAGCGATAGGAATACGCGGAGAGTTCAGGATCTCGATGTTCTCAGCAACCACATCTTCTACACGGATGTTACCGTTCAGCTGCAAGTTGTCGATGTTCACCTCAACGTTCTCACGCAGGTATTTAGGCAGTGCCTTCACTTTCAGCGCTTTGATCTTAACTACCAGTTTACCACCGGCTTTAACACCTTCGGACTGACCGGTAATTCTGATTGGCAGCGTAACAGCAACAGGCTTATCTTCTACCATTTCCAGGAAGTCGATGTGAGCCAGTTCGTCGGTAACAGTGTCAAACTGTTTGTCTTTCAATACACATTTATAGGTTTTGCTACCTATTTTGATTTCAGCGATCTGAAAATCAGGTGTATACACCAGATCCTTGAAAGATACTGCCGGAGCTGAAAAACTTACGGTTTCTGCACCCCCGTAAATAACACAAGGCACTTGTCCCTCAGAACGTACCTGGCGGGTGGCTTTTTTGCCAAATTCGCTCCTGAGTTGTCCTTCGATTGTTATCGTTTTCATTGATTAAACATTTATGATTGTTATAAATAATGCTTGTTCTTATTACCTCCGGTGACTATGAACGAACAGGTTCGTGATAGACCTGTTTTCGTGCATATTGCGGATGGCTACTGCAAAGAGGTCCGCCACACTGATCACTTTGATCTTAGCACTCTGCTGTTTTAGCGGCATTGTGTCGCATATTACCAGCTCTTCCAGTACGGAGTTCTCGATGTTTTCGTAAGCCTTGCCACTCAACACCGGGTGGGTACAAAATGCTCTCACACTTCTTGCCCCTTTCTCTTTCAACAGATTAGCTGCCTTGGTCAATGTACCTGCAGTGTCGCAGATGTCATCTATCAATACAATATCCCTGTCTTTCACATCTCCTATCACCACCATGGAAGCAATTTCATTGGCACGCTTACGGTGCTTATCACAGATCACCATTTCAGCATTGAAATAGGCTGCTACTTCCCTTACCCTGTTGGTACTACCCACATCAGGGGACGCAAAGGTAAGATTTTCCAGCTTCAAATTCTCAATGTACGGGATGAAAATTGCGGAACTGTCCAGGTGATCTACCGGGATGTCAAAGAAGCCCTGGATCTGAGGAGCATGCAAATCCATGGTTATCACACGATTAGCACCTGCTGAAGTCAACAGGTTAGCTACCAGTTTGGAGGCTATAGCCACCCTGGGCTTGTCCTTCCTGTCCTGCCGTGCGAAACCAAAGTAAGGGATCACAGCAGTGATATAACCTGCTGAGGCCCTTTTCGCCGCGTCTATCATCATCAACAGCTCCATCAGGTTGTCTGAAGGGGCATTGGTACTTTGTATCAGGAAAACATAATCACCGCGGATACTTTCCATATAAATTGGCTGGAACTCGCCATCGCTGAACTTCTGAATGGTCAGCTTACCAAGACCGTTACCGTAACGCTTTGCAATTTTTTCTGCAAGAGCTGTATTACTGTTCCCTGTGAAAATTTTTACTGATGGTTGCATGGATTAATAGAAAGAGGTTGCAAAACTATGCTTTTTGGAGTAGCTATTTCTTATTTTTTTAGTCATTATACCCTATGGTACACAATTCCTGTATTTCCCAAATAGATAACGTGATTATTTACAATGCCTTACATTCACACTTTATATTGTGGTTCCTTATTGGTAGGCTAATTTAAATTAAATTGGGGGAAGTGAAAAAAAACCGGAGGGAAAGGGATACATTTGCTAATAATTTTAGCAAAATGGAAATGATAGTTAACCCAACAAATCACGTCGCAATCAAAGATTGGGCGGTAGACGATAAACCACGGGAAAAACTGATCAATAAAGGATGCACTGCTCTCAGTGATGCAGAACTATTAGCTATTCTGCTTAACAATGGTCATAAACAGAAGTCTGCAGTGTCCCTTGCCCAGGAAATATTACGCCTGTCTTCCGATAATCTCGGTGAAATGGCCAAGCTGAATGTACATCAGCTAAAAAAGATACAAGGTGTTGGCATCGCTAAAGCCACCACCATTGTAGCCGCCATGGAACTGGCCCGCCGCAGGCAGGCTGGTTATATGCATGCTAAAAAGACGATCCGCACCGGCGCCGATGCGGCCCTCTATTTTAAGCCGATACTAGGCGATGCTCCTTATGAGTCATTTCATGTACTCTATCTCAACCACGCCTGCCGTGTATTGGAGCACCGTTGCATCAGCAATGGAGGCGTAGCCGGTACCGTCATAGATGTCGGCCACATTTTTAAGGCCGCTATTGAGCTGAGCGCTACACAACTGATACTCTGTCACAACCACCCATCCGGCAATCTGCGCCCAAGTACAACAGATATTCACACCACCAAAAAACTCATACAGGCAGGCAGCTTATTTGATATCCGCATACTGGACCACATCATAGTGTCTGAGGCCGGTTATTGCAGTATGGCAGAGGAAGGATTCATCATATAATATCTCGATATAATACTCTTCTTTTTCCTTACATTCGCAATTATTTTATTATCAGATACTAACATGCTCAAAATAGGAATCTTCGGTGTGGGGCACCTGGGCAAGATACATCTATCCCAATGGGCCACTATGAAAGACGTAGAAATAGTCGGTTTTTTTGATCCAAGCAATGCCAATGCCGACAGTGTAGCGCAGCAGTACCCGATTCCGAGATTCGCCTCCGCGGAAGAATTGATACAGGCATCAGACGCGATAGATATCATCGCTCCTACTACACAGCACTTCAAATTATGTGAACAGGCCATCCGTAACGGGAAACACATCTTCGTGGAAAAGCCGATGACCAACACCATGGAAGAGGCTAAAACACTGGTAAAACTGGTGGAAGAAGCCAACATCAAATTCCAGGTGGGCCACGTAGAACGCTTCAACCCGGCCTTCCTTGCCCTCAAAGGACATGAACTGAAACCTATGTTCATCGAGGTACACCGCCTGGCGGAATTCAATCCCCGTGGTACAGATGTCAGCGTGATCCTCGACCTGATGATCCACGATATTGATATCGTCCTGAGCATCGTACAATCCACCGTCAACCGCATCTCTGCCAGTGGCGTAGCTGTCATGAGCGATACTCCCGACATCGCCAATGTCAGAATAGAATTCCACAATGGCTGCGTAGCAAACCTGACTTCCAGCCGCATCTCCCTGAAGAAAATGCGTAAAATGCGCCTGTTCCAGAAAGATGCCTACATAGGGATTGACTTTCTCGATAAAAAGACCGAAATCATCAAGCTGAAAACGCCTGAAGATGAGGGACTCTTTACACTGGATATAGATACCAATTCTGGTAAAAAGACCATCGCTATTGACAATCCGGAGATCAAACAGGTAAATGCTATCCGTATGGAGCTGGAACTATTCCGTGACAGTATCCTCTTCAACAAGCCTGTGCCGGTGAATGCAATAGATGGCTTACAGGCCATGGAGGTTGCTCACCAGATCCTGGCGAAGATCAATAAGAGCCTGTCTGCAGACGTAGCTTAATAACTATAAACTAGCTATTCTTTTCTTTCAATAAAGCGCTGGCAATCGTCAGATCAAGCGGGCGCGTGATCTTTATATTCGCTTCTTCTCCGGGTACCAGGTGTACACGATGACCTTGCCGCTCTACTACTGTCGCTTCATCCGTAAACAACGGATCATAAGGTAATTCAAACGCAGGCAACAACCATTCCGACAAAAACGTCTGTGGGGTCTGTATAATCTTGAACTGTTCGCGGTCTACCGCTTTATTCTCCTCTCCTTCCACCTGCCGGATACTATCCTTCATATCAATAACGGGAATAGCGCTTCCTTTCGTTAAAGCTGCTTCGTAACAGGTACGGATCAGTGAAGTGCTGATCAGCGGACGTACCCCGTCGTGTACAAACACAACAGAAGGCATCTTCACTTCCTGCAAACCATTCCTCACAGAATGGAAACGGGTTTCTCCTCCTTTTACCAGTGTAACGTTAGCGCTTGTATTAAATTCATGTAGCCAGGGTTCAACATATCCAAAATGCACTTCCGGCAATACCAATACAATACGGATATCGTTGAAAGCACTTACAAATGCATTCACGGTATGCCATAATACGGGCTTCCCTGACAGATCGAGGAACTGTTTGGGAATAGAGCTTCCCATACGGGAACCGGACCCGCCGGCAACAATGATCGCTATTTTATTACGCTGTTCCATAAATGGCCTTACATGAATAGTCCTGTCCCGTATGGATACGAGACAGGACCTTTTTCAATAGTTCGTTATCGCTTAGATGATCAGCATGGCATCGCCATAGCTGAAGAAACGGTATTTTTCTTTGATTGCCTGCTGGTAAGCTTCCATTACCAGATCATAACCTGCAAATGCGCAAACCATGATCAGTAGACTTGTCTTAGGCAGGTGGAAGTTGGTAACCAGTGCATTCGGAATAGCGAAATCGTAAGGAGGGTGAATGAACGTGTTCGTCCATCCTTCTGCTGCTTTCAGCAGGTTCTGCGCAGTTACGGAAGATTCTACCGCTCTTACGGTAGTGGTACCGATAGCACAAACCTTCCGGTTTTCTTCTTTCGCTTTGTTGACAATCTTAACAGCATACTCGTCGATGTTGAAATACTCAGCATCCATCTTATGCTTGCTCAGGTCTTCCACCTCAATCGGACGGAAAGTACCCAAACCGGTGTGCAGGGTTACTTCTGCAAATTTAACACCCTTGATCTCCAGACGTTTGATCAGCTCGCGGCTAAAGTGCAGACCAGCAGTTGGTGCTGCTACGGCGCCTTCGTACTTAGCATATACGGTCTGATAACGTTCCTTATCCTCATCTTCCGGCTTACGTTTGATGTACTTAGGCAGTGGCGTTTCACCCAGGGTGTCGAGCACCTGCTTGAACTCATCGTCATTACCTTCGAACAGGAAACGGATAGTACGGCCACGGGAAGTGGTGTTATCAATTACCTCTGCTACCAGCGATTCGTCATCGCCAAAGTATAATTTATTACCTACCCTTATCTTACGGGCAGGATCTACTATTACATCCCATAGGCGGTTCTGCTTGTTCAGCTCACGCAACAGGAAAACCTCAATCTTTGCACCGGTTTTTTCCTTACGGCCATAAAGACGTGCAGGGAATACCTTGGTGTTGTTCACCACCATGACATCCTTATCGTTGAAGTAGTTGATAATATCACGGAAAACTTTGTGCTCAATTTTTCCGGTGGCACGGTTTACCACCATCAAACGTGCTTCATCTCTTGTTTTGGAAGGGTGCTGTGCAATCAGATTTAAAGGAAGATCGAATCTAAACTGTGATAGTTTCATATTACGGTATGAATAAATTTAAAGGCTGCAAAGGTATTGATTATTATACAATCTATCAAAAATGATTATAGTAAGATTGTCATTCACAAGTTTATACATAAATATTTTTAGGTATAGAATTAATTAGCTGCTTTGTATATGCACTCTGCGGATTTTCATAGACCTCAGCAGCCGGACCCGCTTCTTCAATTCGCCCCCTGTTCATCACCATCATCCGGTCGCTGATAAAACGTACGACCGACAGGTCGTGAGAGATAAAGATACTGGTAAATCCGAACTCTTCCCTCAATTGCATCAGCAAATTCAGCACCTGGGCCTGTATACTGACGTCTAAAGCAGCAACAGACTCGTCGCAGATGATAAAGGAAGGGTTCAGTGCCAGGGCCCGGGCAATCACAATACGCTGCCGCTGCCCTCCGGAGAACTCATGCGGATACCGGTCATAATGTTCCGGCAGCAGGTTCACCTTTTCCAGCAACTCCTTTACCTTTTCCCGGCGACTGACCTCATTACCATATAAGCCATGCACTTTCATGGGCTCCTGAATGGCCTGTCCTATGGGCAGACGTGGATTAAGAGACGAATAAGGGTCCTGGAAGATGATCTGAATATCTTTACGCAGGTCCCGCAGTTCGGCTGCCGGTAAAGTGGTGATGTCTCTCCCTTTGTAGAGAATACTGCCTGATGTTGGTTCTACCAGGCGCAGCAAGGTCCTGCCCAATGTGGTTTTACCACAACCGGACTCGCCCACGAGTCCCATCGTCTCCCCTTCCCTGACGTCAAAACTCACACCGTTGACAGCCTTGGTCCAGCTAAGCACCTTTCCGAAAATGTTCTTCCTTGCCGGGAACCAGGTATGCAGCTCCTTCACTTCCAGCAAAGCCGGACGCTGTGATAACTGTTGTTCTCTATTGAGGATAATATCCTGGGGTACCTCCAGACTATGGACGAATGCTTTTACTTCCTGTGCTTTTTCAACAATATTGCCCTGAGGATCTATCTCCATAAAATCCCGTGTTACGGGGAGCCTGAACAGCCGTTTGTCTAATGGCGGCCTGCAGGCCAGCAACCCTTTTGTATAGGGATGCTTCGGATGGGTGAACAATTCCTGCACAGTGCCCTCTTCTACAATGCGCCCCTTGTACATTACCGCTACCCTGTCGGCTATTTCTGCGATAACGCCCAGGTCGTGCGTAATAAAGATCACGCTCATACCTGTCTGACGCTGCAGTTCTTTCAGCAGTTCCAGGATGGTCTTCTGAACGGTTACATCCAGGGCAGTAGTAGGTTCGTCGGCTATCAGCAAACGGGGCTGGCAGCTGATGGCCATTGCTATCATGACCCGTTGTTTTTGTCCACCGGATAGCTGATGGGGATATCTCTCCATCAATAACTCAGGATCCGGCAGGCGGACCTGTTTGAATAAGGCCAGTGTTTGCAGCCGCGCTGCTTCCTTGTTTAGTTTTTTATGCAGATGCAAGGCTTCCATCACCTGGTAGCCACATTTATGTAGCGGGTTCAGAGAGGTCATTGGCTCCTGGAAGATCATGGCGATTTCATTACCCCGCCAGGAACGCAGCTCTGGTTCAGACAGACGGACAATATCCTGCACAGGCACCTTACTCCCTCTCAACTGATACAGCAGGTTCCCCCCGGTTATCTTACCGGGATGTTGCAGCAGGCGCATAAGCGATAATGCGGTTACGGATTTCCCCGAACCGGATTCACCTACAATGCCTACGATCTCACCCGGCATAATGTCCAGTGAAATATCATTGACAGCCTTTACGCTGCCAAAAGAAACCGTCAGATGCCGGATAGATAATAATGGTTGCTGCATATTGAGAAAACGGTGTTAGAACCGGAGGTGCTTCACTGTCTGGTGACTGTTAATCAGATTCTTCAGGGAATCAATGCCAATCCGGATATGTCTCTCCACATATTCGGTGGTCACTTTCCTGTCGCTTTCTTCTGTTTTTACTCCTTCAGGGATCATTGGCTGGTCGGATACCAGTAATAAGGCGCCGGTAGGGATCTTGTTGAAGAAGCCGACAGAAAAGATGGTGGCTGTTTCCATATCTATGGCCATTGCCCTGATCTTTTCAAGATAACGCTTGAACTCCACATCATGTTCCCACACCCTGCGGTTGGTACTGTAGCAGGTACCCGTCCAGTAATCACAACCGTATTCGCGGATGGTGGTGGAAATTACTTTCTGGAGGGCGAAAGACGGCAGGGCCGGCACTTCGGCAGGGAAATAGTCATTGGAAGTACCCTCCCCTCTTATGGCTGCGATAGGGAGTATCAGGTCACCAATGCTGTTCTTTTTCTTCAGTCCACCGCATTTACCAAGGAACAATACAGCTTTCGGATGGATAGCACTGAGGAGGTCCATTACTGTTGCCGCACTGGGGCTTCCCATACCAAAGTTGATAATAGTGATATCATCTGCAGTAGCACATTGCATGGGTCTTCCGACACCTATAATTTCTGTATTGTGCCATTCAGCGAAATAAGTGAGGTAATTACTAAAGTTGGTGAGCAGGATGTGGGAGCCAAAGTTCTCCAGCTTTTCTCCTGTGTAGCGCGGGAGCCAGTTAGCTACAATGTCTTCTTTTGTCTTCATAGCCTTTTGGCAAACGAATATACGGAAAAATCTCCGATCTCAGGCCCTTCCGGTAGTGTTAATCATGTGTTACGTCTTGCATTAGTAAAGGGCATCTATCAGTTATCTTTGTGGTATGATCGCTATTGAGTTTCCCGCACCGGATTTCAAAATTGTACAGGAGAATGGTAAAACGCTCATTTTTGACCGTTTCCGTAAAAAGCATGTGGTATTGACTCCGGAGGAATGGGTACGGCAGAACTTTCTTAATTACCTGGTGAGCATCCTTGGATATCCTGCTTCGCTGATCGGTATAGAGAAGGAAATATACCTGGGGGAACTCCGGAAGCGATGTGATATTGTCGTTTATAATAGAGATATGCAGCCCTGGATGATCGTGGAGTGTAAGGAGATGGACGTGCCACTTACCCAAAGCACGCTGGAGCAGATCGTCCGTTACCATATGGTACTGCCAACGGCTTACCTGGTCATCACCAACGGGGTAAACACCTTCTGTTGCCAACATATGATAGATGCACAACAATGGCAATTCATAGCACAGTTACCTGCTCATTTGTGATATTATTTTAACATGGCTTGTTTTTAATGGCCTGTTACTTGGGGATGATCTGGTTAAACCCAGTACTATCGCCCTTGTATACATGAAGTAAGGGTGGACTTAAGGTGGAGATGAGGTGGACTTGAGTTGGACTTAATATCAGAACAAAATAGAGAAAATGATATAAAGAGAGGGTGTACCCTGCAAAGATACACCCTCTTTTGTAAACTTTTATATTGATATACATATCAAGGGAAAATACCTAACTGGTCGTAAGCAGCTCCCACTTTATCGATAGCACATACGTATGCGGCGGTACGCATATCGTGAATATCAGGGTGATTGACCATGATAGTCCGCACTTCATGCAGTGCAGCATGCATGGTTTCTTCCAGACCGGAATACACCAGATCAACTTCATCTGCACCGTGTGCAATAAATTTCCTTTCTCTTTCTGATACTTTTTTTCCGGTGAGGTCTTCGATCACACCCAGGATGTGGATATTCATATTCTCATCGAAGCGTTTTCCCAGACGGCCATAACGCACGTGGCTGAGGTTTTTCAACCATTCGAAGTAAGAAACGGTCACACCGCCGGCGTTGAGGAACATGTCAGGTACTACGATAACACCTTTCTTGTTCAGGATCTCATCTGCTTCCGGAGTGATAGGGCCGTTAGCACCTTCACCGATTATTTTAGCCTTGATACGTGGAGCGTTCTCTTTGTGGATCACGTTCTCCAGCGCTGCTGGTATCAGGATATCACAATCCATTTCCAGGCCTTCTCCATTTGCTGCCAGTGTTTTTGCACCCGGGAAGTTAACAATGGAACCTGTTTCAGCCCTGTGTTTCAGCACGGCATCAGGATCCAGGCCTTTTTCGCTGTACAATGCGCCATCCCATTCTATCAGGCCTACGATGATAGCACCTGCTTCATGAAAATATTTAGCAGCATGGTAACCCACATTACCCATACCCTGTACGATCACTCTTTTACCGATGATACCCGGTTCGAGACCGATACGGCTCATATCTTCCTTGATGTTGCAGAGTTCCTGCAAACCAAAGAATACGCCAAGACCGGTAGCTTCTTTACGGCCACGTACACCGCCCTGGGAAACCGGTTTACCGGTTACGCAACCGTAACCGTCTACTTCGCCCGGACGGAGGCTCATGTAAGTATCCAGGATCCAGCTCATTTCCCTTTCACCGGTACCATAGTCAGGGGCAGGAACATCCACTCCGGGTCCGATGAAATTCTTCTTTACCAGTTCCGCGGTGTAACGGCGGGTAATGTTTTCCAACTGGAATGGGGAATAGTTACGTGGATTGATCTTGATACCTCCTTTGGCGCCGCCAAAAGGAACGTTTACGATAGCGCATTTGTAGGTCATGAGCGCAGCGAGCGCCATTACCTCATCCTGGTTAACGGCATCGCTGAAACGGATACCACCTTTACAGGGCAGTTTGTGGTGTGAGTGTTGAACGCGGTAGGCTTCTATTACTTCGATCTTGTCCCCAATGCGTACCGGGAATTTAATCTGGTACACAGCATTGCAGGCCTTGATCTGTTCAAGAATCCCGTTTTCCCATTTCGTGAATTTTGCGGCTTTGTCAAAACTTCTTTCTACGCTCTTAAAGAAGTCATAATGTTGCTCTTGCGCCATAAGACAATTGTTTTGGTAAAATATGTAGAGTTGGACTTATTTGCCGTGGATGCCGTCCCGTCGTTCCAGCCTGGTTATTTTCCGGTCGAGCGCTATCAAAAAGATCACAATGCCGATAAAGATAATCAGTAGCACTCCTACTATAACATATATCTTGCCATTGCTCCGGAAAAATTCGTTTACAGGCCCTGTCTCCGTATTCTGATTCTGGTTTTCCTGCGCATTAGCGAAAAGAGAAACGAGTAACAGTAAGCAGGTACAGCAGAAAGAAAACGCTTTGTTGATCATTTAAAAATATTTTTTAGCTCTAGTTTTTTATACCGTACAAACAGGGTATAGATCCATACACTCAACAAGACCCAACCAATGAATGCCGGGTATAATACCATTCTCATATGGTCGTCGGTGTCACTGGATGCAAATCCAGGCGTGGTGGCGCTTCCGGGATGAAGGGAATCCACCATACGTGGGATGATATACGTTAAGGGAATCAACAAAGCGAATGCGAAAACGTTAAATACGGCTGAGATCCTGGCGCGTTTGTCAATGTCAGGGATGGACAGACGCAGTACGAGATAAGCCATATAGATCATGAGTGCCACAGCGGTCAGCATCTGTTTGGGATCGCTGGTAAAGGAGCCTCCCCATGTGTAGGTAGCCCATAGTGTACCTGTTGCGAAACCCAGAATACCATAAAACACGCCTACATTGGCTGCTGCGCTGGCATATACATCTCTGCGGAGGTCGTATTTAGAAAGATAGAGAACGGAATTGACTACGGAGATCGTAAACATGGTGTACATGCACATCCACATAGGAACGTGAAAGAAGAGGCCGCGGGAAGACTGCCCGTTTGTGCCGATAATCGGTATTTCAATTGTAAATCCCGCTATGATTACATAGACAAGGAGTAATACCGCTAGAGCTTTCCACCAATGCTTTGCCATTTGAACCAACTATATTGTGGGCAAACCTACACGTTTTATCACTAATCACAAAATTCAGTAACCTGTTTCCCGTCATCCGGGCTCAGGTTGTTAATCTTTCCATAAAAATGGGAATAAAACCAGCGACAGGGCAATGATCAGGATGTCCATGCTTCCTAACATAAGGAACATTTTGGGCAATCCTGGCTGGTATACTGTGATGAAAGAAGACTTGGCGATATTAGACAGCAGCATGAGCAGGGGCAGCATGATCGGGAACCCCATAATAGCCATCAATGCGGCATTCTGGTTGGCCTGGGCCGCAATAGCCGCCAGCATGGTAAAAAGCAGGGACAGACTGATACCGCCCAACAGGCATATTCCTGTAAAATACAGGAAACTGGTAACCGGATTGCCCAGGAACATCATACAACACACGATCGTGATCAGTGTCATGACGGACATCAATATAACATTGTAGATCAATTTGGCCACTATAAAGCTGCGGGGATGTACGAGGGAATAGAAATACAGGAGACGGCCCCTGTTTTCCTGCAGGAAGCTTTTGGCAACGGCATTAACGGCCACGAACAGCTGCACCACCCAGAAAAGTGCATTCCAAAGCTTTTCCTCCGGCTTATTGATCATCAGGTTAATCACAAATACGGTAGATATAATATATAAGAGGATACCGTAAAAGGCATACTTCTGCCTCAATTCCAGCAGTATGTCCTTTTTTACCAGGGTGATTGTTTGTCTGAAAGGGCTAGATTTCATGTTGGCGCAAAGATAGGAGAATCACTTATATTCGCTTCCATGAAAAAAATACTGGTAGCCAACCGTGGTGAGATTGCACTGCGCATTATGCGATCAGCCAGGGAAATGGGCATCGCAACAGTAGCCGTATATTCCGAGGCCGACCGTGCTATGCCATTTGTACAATATGCAGATGAAGCGGTGTGTATAGGCCCGGCCCCCTCCAACCAATCCTATCTGCTGACAGATAAGATCATGGGCGCTGCCCGGCAGACCGGGGCAGACGCTATCCATCCCGGATATGGTTTTCTCAGTGAGAATGCCCGTTTTGCACAGGCGGTAAAAGATGCCGGCCTTACCTTTATTGGTCCCAGCCCCTCCTCCATTGAGGTAATGGGTAGCAAGCTGGCGGCTAAACAGGCAGCCCAGCGGTTTGGCGTTCCCATGGTACCCGGTACTGAAACGCCCTTGCGCAGTATCGATGAGGCCAGGGAAGTGGTAAAAAAGACCGGATTCCCCATCCTGATCAAGGCTTCCGCCGGTGGTGGAGGTAAGGGGATGCGGGTGGTCAACCATGCCGATGAGCTGGAAGAACAAGTCAGACTGGCCAAAAGTGAGGCCATGAGTGCATTTGGAGATGATGCGGTATTCATTGAGAAGTATGTAGGCGCGCCCCGGCATATCGAGATCCAGGTACTGGGCGATCAGCACGGCAATTATGTTTATCTGTTTGAGCGTGAGTGCTCTATACAGAGACGGCACCAGAAACTGATCGAGGAGGCGCCCTCCTCCTGCCTGACACCCGACATCCGGGAAGCAATGGGTAAATGTGCACTGGATGTAGCCCGCGCCTGCCAGTATTATGGGGCCGGCACCGTTGAGTTCCTCGTAGACGAAAATCTGCAGTTTTATTTCCTGGAAATGAATACCCGCCTGCAGGTGGAACACCCTGTTACGGAAATGATCACAGGGCTGGACCTGGTAAAAGAGCAGATCCGGGTGGCCAGGGGCGAAAAGCTCGCCTTTAGTCAGGCCGACCTTAAAATAAACGGACACGCCATCGAACTGCGCATCTGTGCGGAAGATCCGGCCAATAACTTCTTACCTGACACGGGTACACTCACCACCTATGTGCGTCCGCAGGGTTATGGCATTCGCGTAGATGACGGTTATGAGCAGGGAATGGACATCCCCATCTATTATGATCCTATGATCTCCAAACTGATAGCCTGGGGAGTCGACCGGGAAGAAGCCAGGGAACGGCTGCTGCGTGCTATCAGTGAATACCATGTAAAAGGCATCCGTACTACGCTGCCATTCGGCAGCTGGGCGCTGCAACAGCCCGCATTTATTAATGGCGCTTTTGACACTAATTTTATCGGGAAGTATTTTACCCCGCAATCGCTGGACCATTCGGACCCTGAAGCGGCAAAAGCCGCGGCCATACTGGCCGTACAGGTATGGCAGGACCAGCAACGCAGGGATAAACAGCAACCTGTGAACCTGCAGCAAAAACTTTGGAAGAACAGAAAATTGTTAAGATAATATAAAAGCGCAGTACAGTAACGGTAAAACTGACTAGTTTTGTTGCTGTACAAATATTTTATGAAAAGGTTCATTTTACTGGTATTAGATTTTTTTTACCAACCCTTCGCAAAGCTGATGCCTTTGCAAACCTTCCGTTACCTTGCCTGTGGCAGCGGTAATACGGCGATGGATATCCTATTGTATTACATCAGCTACCATTTCATCCTGAATGAAAAACCTGTACATTTCTCCTTCCTGACCATCAGTCCGCATATTGCTGCATTGTTTATGGCCATGACGGTTACATTCCCTACAGGTTTCCTGCTGAGTAAATACATCGTCTTCTCTGAATCCAACCTGAAAGGAAGGATACAGCTGGTCCGCTATTTTATGCTGGTGGGCATCTGTATCTGCCTGAACTATGGATTTATGAAGCTATTCGTTGATTATCTGCACATCTATCCAACGATTGCTAAAATATTGACAACCATCTTTGTAGTAGGGTTCAGCTATCTGACACAGAAGAAATTCACGTTTAAGGTGAAAGAGGCCTGACACTCGTCACAAAAGTTAAAGATATAATTGAAAAGGCCGTATCAGGTGATTCTGATACGGCCTTTTCAATTATATGCGCGGTGTACATCAGTCTACATTGTTATAATAGCAATGCCTGCATCGGGGCTCGTACACGTCTGTTTCTCCGAGCAATACGGTGCTCTTTTCTTTCGTCTTCCGGTAGGAGTAATTGGCGATATTGCCACATTTTACACAGATGGCGTGGAGCTTGGTAATATAGTCGGCCTTTGCCAGCAGGAAAGGCATCTGTCCGAAGGGCTTGCCCAGGTAATCCATGTCCAGCCCCGCCACTATTACCCTGATACCACGCAATGCCAGCTGATCACAAACTTCGGGCAATTCACCGTCAAAGAACTGTGCTTCGTCAATGCCCACGACATCGACTTCCTGCGCCAGGAGCAATATTTGCTGGGAGTTTTCCAGTGGTGTGCTGATGATACGGCTTTCATCGTGAGATACGATGTGTTGCACGTCGTAACGTGTATCAATCACCGGTTTAAAGATCTCTACTTTTAAGTTGGCTATCCGGGCCCGTTTCAATCTTCTGATCAATTCCTCCGTCTTCCCGGAAAACATTGAGCCACAGATTACTTCTATCCACCCTCTTCGCCCTCCTGCTAGAGAAGGTTCAATAAACATATTTTAGTATTTGATTAACAGTTAATTAAAATGCCCTAACTTTATGCAAATAAAATAAATTCCCCCATATCGCGTTAACAATTAAGGCATGGAACGCATTTTGCATTCAATTTATTTTTTTTACTGCTATGGAAAAAATAAGTGCATTAATTGATAAGTTACAGGAATTAAAGAACTCAAACGCCGGGCTGCAGTCGATATCGTACTATGTACAGCTTTTACAGGCAGAGATCTTACACGCAAGGAATCTTCAAAGGGAGGAGGAACGCATACAGCAAAGGCAGGACAGCCATGTTGCAGTGATCATGCCAGCTACTCCCCTTACAACGACGGCGACTCCAGCCACTATTATTGTTGAAGTACCTGTAACAACATCATCCAGAGAGACATTACCGGAAAATAAACAGGAACCCGTAACGGAGGCATCGACCTTAATGTTACCGTTGCAAAACACGTCCCTACCCAAACCCGCAGCAGCACCTGCGGCTACGATGAACGGGCACGCCGATGTTCCTGTCAATGCTCCTCAACCTACAGTTGCTGCCACCAACGGCGCTACTTCCTATCCATCTACCGCTGCGGCTCCTTCTTTCACTCCTCCGCAAACGGAACAGGCTCCGGACAGGAAACCGGCCTTCGTTACCATCTATAGTAATACAGATGTACCGAAACCGGTGGTTAGCACGCCATCGGTCAACGGCGAGAAAAAGCCTGAAACCAACGGTGTACATAAGGAGCTGAAAGAGCTGAACCAAATGATCGCTCAGAACACTACCTCACTCAACGATCGCCTGAAGCAAACGCAGACGGAATTGGGAGACCGATTCAATGAAATTCCGGTCAAAGACCTGCGCCAGGCTATCGGGATCAATGATAAATTCCAGTTCATACAGGAATTATTCCGCGGTGATGTAGATACTTACGAACGTTCCGTTAAGACCATCAACGAGTTGCATTCTCTGCAGGAAGCGGAATACTGGATTGAAAGAGAATTAAAGATCCGTCAGGGATGGGTGGACGACAACCGTACTGTAAGGCAGTTCTACAACCTCGTCAAGAAGCGTTTTTCCTGAATATACTGTAGTATTTTACTGGTAGCTCCCTTGTTTTCAGCCACATAGTCTTTGGCGTTGGCGCCTACTTGCAGGCGGATGGATTCATCCTGCAACAGCTTGCCCATCTGTGTATCAAAAGTACTCAGATCATGAATGCTGATGCCTCCGCCGGCAGCGATCAATGCAGCGGCTTCCGGGTATTTATGGAATACAGGCCCGAACAGTACAGGCTTGCCATAGGTAGCGGGTTCCAGTATATTGTGAATGCCATCTTTCCCAAAACCTCCTCCCACATAAGTTATAGCAGCATAGCGGTATAATACCGACAGCATGCCTATATTATCTATCAGCAATACACGCCCCGGTTGCTTCTTCTCTGTTTTTATCCATGCAGTATATCTTATGGCTTCCGGGAACAATTCCAGCAGCTTACTGATATGAGCCATCTCTATTTCATGAGGAGCAATGACGAGGCAGGGGCCATCCTTGTCCTGTTGTTGCTTCCACCACGCGGCCAGCAGGGTTTCATCTGCATCCCAGGTGCTTCCGGCGATAATAGCCTGCCGGGTACCAATAAATGCTCCGATACCGGGCAGTGAGCGTTCTTCCTCCTGTAGGGCCCAGACCCTGTCAAAGCGGGTATCGCCCGCCAGGGCTGTGTGTTGGATGCCTATCTGTTCCAGCAGGGACATGGATTCCCTGTTCTGCACAAAAATGTAGCTGAACTGCTGCAACAGCTTCCGGAACATACCACCGTAGGGTTTGAAGAAAGGCTGTCCTGGCCTGAATATACCCGAAATAAGGAGTACCGGCACCTTTTCCCGGTAGAGGCGTGTGAGCATATGGTACCAGAACTCGTATTTGATAAAGATGGCCAGGGCCGGCTTTACGATACGGATAAAATCCTTTGCATTCTGAGGTGTGTCCAGGGGCAGATAGCAGACATAGTCCGCACCGGGATAGTCTTTACGCACCTCATAACCTGAGGGCGAGAAAAAGGTAAGCAGGATCTTACAATGCGGATATTGCTGCCGGAGGGCTTCCAGGACAGGGCGTCCCTGTTCAAACTCTCCCAGGGAGGCGGCATGTATCCAAACGATGGGACCGGCATTGGGCAGGTGCTGTTCCAGCGCCGTTCTCCAGTGGCGGCGCCCTTCCAGCCACTTCCGGGCCTTGGCATTGCCTGTAGCTGCGGCCAGGGCCACTCCTGCTTTGTATCCTCTTATTCCCAGATTGTATATGATGGTGCTTACCGGCATGCCTGAAGGTACTTTAACTGTTTTTTGGATCGGCTGCAAAGATACTGCCCATCCTATGTCAATTTTTGTAAATTTGCTCACTTTAAACAAAATATCTATCCCACACATGGTTCCTATTCAAATGGTGGATTTAAAACGCCAATACTTGAAAATAAAGCCGCAGGTAGATGCTGCGATGACTGAAGTGCTCGATAATGCTGCTTTTATTAATGGTGCACCAGTACAACAATTCACCAATGCGCTGCAGACTTACCTCGGTGTAAAACATGTCATTCCCTGTGCCAATGGTACCGATGCACTGCAAATAGCCATGATGGCGCTCGATCTTCAACCGGGCGATGAAGTGATCACTCCTTCCTTCACTTTCATTGCTACTGCGGAGGTGATTGCCCTGTTACAGCTGAAACCTGTATTTGTGGACGTAGATCCTAAAACATTCTGCCTGGACCCTGTGCAGGTAGAAAAAGCGATTACACCAAAAACAAAGGCGATTGTTCCTGTACACCTGTATGGTCATAGTGCAGAAATGGAGCCTATTATGGAGATCTCCAGGAAACATAATATCCCTGTTATTGAAGATAATGCACAGGCGATAGGCGGACATTATACTTTTTCTGACGGCACTACCCAGAAACTGGGTGCAATCGGACAGATAGGATGTACCTCCTTCTTCCCTTCCAAAAACCTGGGTTGCTACGGAGATGGTGGCGCTATCTTCACCAATGATGATGCGCTGGCCGCTAAAATAAGAATGATTGCCAATCACGGACAATCTGCCCGTTACTACCATGATGTAGTGGGTGTAAACTCCCGCCTCGATACGCTGCAGGCGGTTGTACTGAATATCAAACTACCATTGCTGGATGAATATATTAAAGCACGTCGCGCTGTAGCGGATGCTTATGATGCCGGTTTTGCAGGCATCCCACAGATCACTACTCCATACAGAGCCGGCAACAGCTATCATGTATATCATCAGTATACACTGCAGCTGAACGGCGCTGACCGCAATGAATTACAACAATATCTTGCGGAACGCAAGATACCTGCAATGATCTATTATCCTGTTCCTGCACACCGTCAAAAAATGTTCGAGAATTTCGGTGGTGCTGAATTCAATCTTCCGGTTACAGACAACCTTACCTCAAAGGTCATTTCATTACCGATACATACTGAGATGGACGCTGACCAGCTACAGTACATCATTGATTCAGTTAAATCATTCTTAAACCAAAACTCCAAATGAAAATTACAGTAGTAGGTACAGGCTATGTAGGCCTGGTTACAGGTACCTGCTTCGCTGAGACGGGCAATGACGTTGTCTGCGTTGACATAGATGTCAACAAAGTCAACAAGCTCTCCAACGGGCAGATCACCATCTATGAACCTGGACTTGAGAAATTGTTCGAGCGTAACCTCAAAGAAGAACGTCTTCATTTCACTACCAATCTCGCTGATGGTGTAAAACATGGGGAAGTGATCTTTCTTGCCCTGCCTACACCTCCGGGCGAAGATGGATCTGCTGACCTTTCCTATATTCTGCGTGTAGCAGATGAATTGGGAAAGCTCATCACAGATTACAAAGTGATTGTTGATAAAAGTACTGTACCCGTAGGCACTGCCGAAAAGGTACAGGCTACCGTTGCGCGACACTGCAAACATCCTTTTGATGTAGTCTCCAATCCGGAGTTCCTGCGTGAAGGAGTAGCGGTAGATGACTTTATGAAACCTGACCGCGTGGTGATCGGCACCCGCTCAGAAAGGGCGCGTAAAGTAATGGGAGACCTGTTTGCGCCGTTCGTGCGTCAGGGTAACCCTATACTGTACATGGATGAGAAATCTGCAGAACTGACTAAATATGCAGCGAACTCCTTCCTGGCCACCAAGATCTCTTTCATGAACGAGATCGCTATTCTGTGCGAAAAACTGGGCGCTGATGTGGATATGGTACGCAGAGGTGTGGGCAGCGACGACAGGATCGGTAAACGCTTCCTGTTCCCTGGCATTGGTTACGGCGGCAGCTGCTTCCCGAAAGATGTGCAGGCGCTGGTAAAATCATCTGAAGATGCCGCGTATGAGTTCAAAATACTGACGGCAGTAATGGATGTGAATGAGCGGCAGAAACTGTTCCTCATGCCAAAGATCGAGGCATGGTTCAAAGATGAACTGAAAGGCAAACATTTCGCACTCTGGGGACTGGCCTTCAAACCTAATACAGATGACATCCGCGAAGCACCGGCATTATACATGATAGATGCCCTGCTGGCTGCAGGAGCGACTGTAACGGTATTTGATCCTGAAGCAATGGCAAATGTGCACCGTCTCATTGGTGACAAAGTTACATATGCCTCCAGCCAGTATGAATGCCTTGCAGATGCAGACGCCCTGATCATTGCTACAGAATGGAGCGTGTTCAGGACACCTGATTTTGACAAGATCGGCACTTCTCTTAAAAATAAACTGATATTCGACGGAAGGAACCTGTTTGATGTAGCCCGCATGGCTGAACTGGGTTTCCATTACGAAAGTGTCGGACGCGCTGCTGCTACTAACTAACTTATCACACATTGAAAATGCCTATTGAAATGAAAAGAGTACTAATTACCGGCGCTGCCGGCTTCCTGGGATCACACCTGTGTGATCGCTTTATTAAAGAAGGATACCGTGTTGTAGGGATGGACAATCTCCTGACCGGCAACATCAAGAATATAGAACATCTTTTTCCTTTACCGGAATTTGAATATTACCATCATGATGTAAGCAAATTCGTACATGTACCAGGTGAACTGGATTACATCCTGCACTTTGCTTCTCCAGCCAGCCCTATCGACTACCTGAAAATGCCTATCCAGACATTGAAGGTGGGTTCATTAGGTACGCACAACCTGCTGGGTCTTGCCAAAGAAAAAAAGGCACGTATCCTGGTGGCGTCTACATCTGAGGTATATGGCGATCCGACAGTGCATCCACAGCCGGAAGAATACTGGGGTAATGTGAACCCGGTAGGTCCCCGTGGCGTGTATGACGAAGCTAAACGTTTCATGGAATCCATCACCATGGCTTATCACAATTTCCATGGTGTAGATACAAGGATCATCAGGATCTTTAATACCTATGGTCCGCGTATGCGCCTCGATGATGGCCGTGCACTGCCAGCTTTCATGAGCCAGGCGCTGACCGGACAGGACCTCACCGTTTTTGGCGATGGTTCCCAGACCCGCTCTTTCTGTTATGTATCTGACCTCGTGGATGGTATTTACCGCCTGTTGCTAAGCGATTATCACCTTCCGGTGAACGTCGGCAACCCGGCAGAGATCACCCTGAAAGAATTTGCAGAAGAGATCCTGGCATTGACAGGCAGCAAACAAAAGATTATCTATCAGCCACTTCCTAAAGATGATCCGAAACAAAGAAAACCGGATATCACGAAAGCACAGGAAATACTGGGCTGGGCGCCAAAAGTGGACAGGAAAGAGGGACTGAAGATCACTTTTGAATATTTCAAACAGGCGCTGAATAAATAATTCCGGATAGCGGGTGAGCCTTTACTACCTAAACAGGTTAGATAAAGGTTCATCCGCAATTCGTAATTTGTAGCCCGAAATTAAATAATCATTATGCACAACACCATATTAATCACCGGTGGCGCAGGATTTATTGGGTCTCATGTAGTTAGGTTATTTGTCAATAACTACCCTCATTACCAGATCATCAATCTGGATGCACTAACCTATGCCGGTAATCTTGAAAACCTGAAAGACATCAAGGATAAGCCTAATTACAAGTTTGTGAAAGGTGATATTACTGATGAATCATTCATCGATGAGCTGTTTGCTACGCATAAATTCGATGGCGTGATCCATCTGGCGGCGGAGAGTCATGTGGACAGATCTATCATGGATCCGCTGGCCTTTATCAAGACCAACGTGATGGGTACTGCCGTGCTGCTGAATGCTGCCAGGAAGTATTGGAAAGACAATTATGAGGGCAAACTGTTCTATCATGTGTCAACCGATGAAGTATATGGTAGTTTGGGAGAAGAAGGTTTCTTCACCGAAGAGACTGCATATGATCCCCGTTCCCCTTATTCTGCTTCTAAAGCAAGTTCGGATCATTTTGTGAAGGCATATTATCACACTTATCATTTGCCCGCTATTATATCCAACTGTTCCAATAACTACGGATCAAATCATTTCCCGGAAAAATTAATTCCGCTAGCTATCCACAATATCAAGAACAACAAGCCGGTGCCGGTATATGGTAAAGGTGAGAATGTACGCGACTGGTTGTTTGTGGAAGATCATGCCAGAGCAATAGATACTATTTTCCATAAGGGCCGCGTAGGGGAAACCTACAACATCGGTGGTTTCAACGAGTGGAAAAATATTGACCTTATTAACCTGCTGTGCATCATCATGGACAAAAAGCTCCAACGTGCACCGGGTACTTCTGCTAAACTGATCACTTTCGTAAAAGACCGCGCCGGCCATGACCTGCGCTATGCTATTGATGCTACCAAGCTCAATAAAGAACTGGGCTGGGCACCTTCCCTCCAGTTTGAAGAAGGTCTTGAAAAAACAGTGGAATGGTACCTCTCCAACGAAGAATGGCTGGAACATGTAACCAGCGGGTCGTATCAGGATTATTACAGTGAGCAGTATCAAAAGAGATAACTATGCCATTTACCGAAACAGGGATACCGGGGTTATTAGTATACGAACCCAGGGTGTTTAATGATAGCCGTGGCTACTTTTTTGAGAGCTACAGCGCACAAACCTTTGAACAGCAGGGATTACACCTGCCTTTTGTACAGGATAACCAGGCTCGTTCCACCTACGGTGTACTGAGAGGATTACATTACCAGCTGGAGCCATATGCGCAGACAAAACTGGTGAGGGTACTGGAAGGAAAGATCATAGATGTGGCCGTAGATATCCGTAAAGGCTCTCCTACTTATGGTAAGGCTTTTACCATAGAACTGAGCGCTGAAAATAAATTACAGCTGCTGGTGCCGAAAGGCTTTGCCCACGGTTATTCCGTGATAAGTGAAACAGCAGAGGTGATGTATAAATGCGATAACTTTTATCATAAAGCCAGTGAAGGAGGTATTATCTATAATGATCCGGCACTGAACATTGACTGGGGTATTGACCTGGCTGATGCTATTGTGTCAGAGAAGGATATCGTGCTGCCTACACTCGAAAACTGTACGCATAACTTCGTTTTCAATCCAAATAATTAAATGAAAAATATTCTGGTAACCGGCGCCAATGGCCAGCTGGGACAAGCATTGAAAAAGATTGCTGCGGATTATTCCGGGTTTTCCTTCGTGTATACCGACTTCAATGAGCTGGATATTACCAGTGAGGAAGCTGTCAGTAACTTTTTCTCGCAGCAGGAAATACACGCCTGTATCAACTGTGCGGCGTATACTGCGGTAGACAAGGCGGAGAACGATGAGGAACTGGCCTTCAAACTGAACTTTGAAGCAGTACTGAACCTGGCTAATATTTGCCAGCAGCATAATGCGCGGCTGGTACATATTTCCACTGACTATGTGTTTGACGGCAAACAGAACGTGCCTTATACAGAAACTGACGATGCCAGCCCTACCAGCATCTACGGAAGTTCCAAACTGCGTGGTGAAGCTGCCGCTGTAGACGTTAATCCGGATACGATCGTGATACGCACCTCCTGGTTGTATTCCGAATTCGGTGTCAACTTCGTAAAACGTATGCGCGAGCTGATGCAGGAGAAAGAACACCTGAATGTGGTATTTGACCAGGCAGGTACGCCTACCTATGCAGTAGACCTGGCAAAAGCCATTCTAAGCGCCCTGACTAAAGTATGGGATGCGCCGGGTAATTATGGCGGGGTATATCACTTCAGCAATGAAGGGGTGACCAGCTGGTATGATTTTGCAGTAGCTATCCGCGAGCTGACAGGAGCATCCTGCACCGTGGCGCCTATCACTTCTGATATGTATCCCACTCCGGCCAAAAGACCGGCTTACAGTGTCCTGAACAAACAAAAGATCAAAGATACTTTCGGATTACAGATCCTTCACTGGCGTGAGAGCCTGAAGGAGTGCCTGAAAAGCCTGTAAAACCGGGTTCAAAAAAAGAAAGCCTTCCGTCAGGGCGGAAGGCTTTCTTTTTTATATCATCAGGTTATTTCTTTACATGGGTAATCTCCATATGGCCGGCCAGTTTACCATCTTTGGAGGTTTCCGTTTTCACTACGCCAAAGCCAGGAGCAAACCATTCTGCTGCCACCATCTCCATCGGGATATTCATTCCCATCATTTTCATAGAGAGACTCATGTTGTAAGTGATCTTATAACAATCCCAGCTACCGCCAGCAGTCGTCACCTTTTCCTTACCAGACACCTTACGGTCGCTCACTTTATACTGGAGGCTCATATCCATGCCATTAACGTTACCGCTCATTTCGAAAGCACCGTCCGGCAGTGACTGCCCTTCCTTCAGGTTGGCCGGGTAATTCAGAAAGGCATTCCCGTCAGACTCCATTTTCATGTCCTGCAACTGGGGAAGATTGGGTAGGGACATTTTCATATCAATCATGATCTCCCCTCCATTACACTTGAATTTTCCCTTTCCTGAAGAGATCGTCTTTCCTTTTACATCTTTAAGCGTAGAAGTAAAGTCAGATACGCTGGCAGTCCCTTCCTTACTGACAGACAATACATTGTAAACATTCTTAGCGACAGCAGTCCCCTTTGCATCGAACATGGTCATCTCTACTTCTGCATTGTTCAGCATATAGTAGTAGTTCTTACAGTCCTGGGCACTTAATGCGCTGACTGTCAGCGACAGACATGCGATTAAAAACAAGATTTTTCTCATAGTGTACTCTTTACAGAAGATGGCGGTTTTATCCGGGATTCAATGTACGAATTTAAGGTACATAGCCGTTCCCCCGCATATCGTTTAAAATTCTTTTCTTACGTTTGCAAAAATTATCCCAATTAATCATGAACCTGATAGAGGAATTACGCTGGAGAGGAATGGTGCAGGATATAATGCCGGGCACAGAGGAGCAATTATTAAAAGAAATGACCAGTGCTTATGTAGGATTTGACCCTACGGCAGACTCCCTTCATATAGGTAGCCTTGTGCCGATCCTGCTGCTGGTACACTTACAAAGGGCTGGCCATAAGCCATTTGCGCTGGTAGGTGGTGCTACCGGTATGGTAGGCGATCCTTCCTTTAAAGCAGAAGAGCGGAAAATGCTGGACCTGGATACCCTGGCGCACAACCAGAAAGGTATCAAGGCGCAGTTAGAGAAATTCCTGGATTTTGATCCGGCAAAGCCTAATGCCGCTGAAATGGTCAATAACTTCGACTGGTTTAAAGACATTTCCTTCCTGGATTTCATCCGTGACGTAGGTAAACACATTACTGTTAACTACATGATGTCCAAAGATTCTGTAAAAAGGAGACTGGAAGGAGACAGCGGTATGTCATTTACAGAATTCACCTATCAGCTGATTCAGGGATACGACTTTTATCATTTATACACTGCGAAGGGCGTTAAGCTTCAGATGGGCGGCTCCGACCAGTGGGGTAATATAGTGACGGGTACGGAGCTGGTCCGCCGTAAAGCGAATGGTGAAGCGTTTGCGTTTACCTGTCCGCTGTTAAAAAAAGCAGATGGCTCAAAGTTCGGAAAGTCAGAGAGAGGAAATGTGTGGTTGGACCCTCAGAAGACGTCTCCATATCTGTTTTACCAGTTCTGGGTGAAGACAACTGATGAAGATGCCAAAAACTATATCAAAATCTTTACTTTCCTTAATCAGGAAGAGATTGATGAACTGATTAAAACCCATGATCAGGCACCTCATCTACGGCTGCTCCAAAAAAGACTGGCTCAGGAACTTACCATCTTTGTCCATAGTGAAAAGGAATATGAATTTGCTATAAAGGCAACTGAAATGCTGTTTGGTAAAGACACTGCCGACGTATTGCAATCACTAACTGAACAACAACTTCTGGAAGTGATGGACGGTGTTCCTCAGTTTGAATTTGCCGCATCCGAATTGGAAACAGGAAAAGATATCGTTTCATTCCTGGCAGAAACGGGTATTCTGCCCAGTAAAGGTGAAGCCAGAAAGATGGTACAGAACAATGGTATCAGCGTTAACAAAGTAAAGGTGACTGGGATAGACATGGTGGTCAACAAAAACCAGCTGCTGAATGGCAAGTATATACTGGTACAGAGAGGCAGTAATAAATTTAATCTGGTAATAGTAAAGTAAATACCAAAATAGTATAAGAACAAGGGCTGGCATTTCATCATTGCCGGCCTTTGTTATTTAATGCCTTTCCGTTGAACCTGTAACAATTATTCTACTCTATATCCAGTTCCCCATGCTCCCCTTCCTGATACTTCTTCCCTGTAATAATCGACGTCAGCATATTAAAGAAGATCACCATTTTACTGGAAGAATTATCCCAGAACCAGGCTTGTTTTGTATCTACCTTCAGCAGACATAAGTGGGGATCATCAACCCCCTCGGGGAACCAGGCCTCTACTGCAGGTGTCCATAACTGCTTCATTTTCTCCCGGTCAACGATGATAGAACCGATACCGAAGATATTCAGGTAAGTATTATGACCGGGATGGGAATAAATGAGGTTTAGCTCGTTATTCTCTGAAATCTGGGTCACTTTTCCCGAATATTCGTTGGAAAAGAACCATACATTTCCCTCTTTATCCACATCAACAGTGGCCATGGGCCTGGAAATGACGTGTCCGTGATCATCTATGGTGGTGAACATGCATATCCGTACTTCGTTGATCAGATCGCTGACTTTCCGGATAGCATCTTCTCTTTTAAGGATTGCACCCATTTTACTGTGTTTGCTATGAACAATAAAAATTCATGCCATAACTCAAAAAAAAGCAGGGTATTGTTAGTACAACACCCTGCTTTTCAACTATTTTCCTGATTAGTTACTTCAGTCCGTACTTATGTTTATAACGCTCATACAGCTGTTTGTGTTTATTATCCAGGTTGAGCTCCCTACCCTGGATAAAGGCGTGGGTAACAACACTACTGCGCATATCCAGTAAATCTCCGGTACTGACAACGATATTGGCATCTTTACCTGTTTCCAGGGAACCGGTACTTTTATCAATACCCAGGATGCGGGCTGTATTTAGCGTCACCGCACTCAGCGCCTGTTCTTTGGTAAGACCATAGGTGCTGGCTGTACCTGCTTCAAAAGGCAGGTTACGCTGTTGCCAGAAGCCTTCATTGCTCAGGCAATACAATACGCCCGCCTGCTGTAGTTGAGCAGCTGTTTTATATGGCTGATCAACATCATCATCCTGCGATACCGGCAGGCTATGTGGCTGGATCAGCACTACGGCAATATTATTTTGTTTCAGCACATCTGCAATCATCCAGGAGTCTGCTCCTCCAGCAATCACTACATCGATCCCAAACTCTTTTGCAAAGTCAACAGCCACCAGCATTTCCTTTACGAAGTTACAGTGAATGAAAAGTTTCTGCTCTTTCGTAAAAAGCTTTCTCACAGCTTCAAACTTCAGGTTCACTTCATTGTGTTTGTCTTCCTGCAGATAGGCCTTTGCCTCACGCAGGAAGGTACGCACCTTCGCGGTCTTTTCTGCAAATTCCGCAGCCACATCTTTCGTAACAGGGAAACGTCCTGGTACAGAAGGCGGCGGCAACAGGCTGGGCATATAGAAATGGATGGCCCCGTCTTTCTTATAGGCAGCATCTTCCCAGTTCCAGGCATCGAGCTGTACTACGGAGGAGGAGCCCGGTATCATTCCACCTTCTGGTGTTACCTGTGCCAGCAGGATACCGTTGGAACGCAGGGTATTGATCACTTTTGAGTCGGTATTATACGCTACCAGCGAACGTACGGAAGGGTTGATCTCACCTACTTCACTGAAGTCATTTGTAGACCTTACAGCTTCCACTTCCGTCAGACCAAGATTACTCAGTGGTGCTATAACGCCGGGATATACATGATTTCCCTTCAGGTCCATGATAGTTCCATCGGCGCCGGGCGCAGGAAGATTATTACCTATGGCAGTGATCTTACCATTGGAAAAGGTCAGTGCGCCATTTTCGATCACCTGTCCGTTACCTACGTGAATAGTGGCATTGATGAGATATACAGTCTTTCCCTGCAGCGGTGCAGGATATATTGTTTCCTGGGCAAATGCAGCCGTACAGGAAAGCGCGGTGATATATGTTAATATGATCCGTTTCATGATGTTTAGTTGATGCGTCGGGCAATTACAATTCGTTATTTCCATCTGTCAGGCGCTGCTGGTGGCCTCCCTGCAGATCTTCACAATGATACATTTCGTCTACGGTAGCAGCAGCTTTCTGAGTAGGCGTCCCTTTTTTCTTTTCTCCCAGCATTTTCTGCACCAGGCGGTTGCGCTCAGCGCTGATACGCTGACGCAGCTCCAGGTCTTTCTCACGGTCGAAGTATACAATACCGTCTACGAGCGTTTTATCAGCCTTTGCATAGACGCTAAGGGGGTTATCACTCCAGAGTACCAGGTCAGCGTCTTTACCTGCTTTGATACTACCTACATGTCCGTCTACATGCAGTAGTTTAGCCGGATTGAGCGTCACCAGTTTCAGTGCTTCCTCTTCTGTCATGTTACCATACTTGATACTTTTTGCCGCTTCCTGGTTCAGTCTGCGGGCCATTTCGGCATCATCAGAATTGATGGCAACATTTACCCCTACACGTTGCATAATAGTAGCGTTGTAGGGAATAGCATCCTGTACTTCCATCTTATAAGCCCACCAGTCTGCGAAGGTTCCTGCGCCGGCGCCATGTTGTTTCATTTTATCAGCTACCTTATATCCTTCGAGGATGTGCGTGAATGTATTCACCCGGAAGTGGAAGGTATCTGCCACATGCAGCAGCATATTGATCTCGCTCTGTACGTAAGAGTGACAGGTAATAAAGCGCTTGCTGTTCAGGATCTCTACCAATGCATCCAGTTCCAGGTCGCGGCGTTTGTCTGCGCCTGCTTTTTCATAATCACGGGCGCGGGTAAAGGCGTCTGTCAATACCTGTTCCACTCCCATACGCGTTTGTGGGAAACGTTCACGCTGACGCTCTCCCCAGTTGGACTGTTTCACGTTTTCACCCAATGCGAATTTGATGAACGGATCAGCACCGGCAAACTTCAGTTCTTCTGCATCAGCACCCCAGCGCAGCTTTATCAGCTGGCTCTGTCCGCCGATAGTATTGGCTGAACCATGCAGCAGGTGAGAGGCTGTTACACCGCCACTCAGCTGCCTGTAGATGTTCACATCATCAGGATTTACCACGTCTGCAATACGCACTTCTGAAGTTACTGATTGCGTACCTTCATTCACTCCTTTGGAAATAGCGATATGCGAGTGCTCGTCAATGATACCTGCTGTAAGGTGTTTTCCTGTACCATCAATCACGCGGGCATTACCGGCAGGCAGGTTCTTTCCTATCTGAGCGATCTTGCCGTTGCGTACCAGTACATCTGTATTTTCCAGTTTACCCTCCTGCTCGTTTGTCCAGACGGTGGCGTTCTTTATCAGCAGATCCTGCTGTTTAGGCAATGTTTCCCATCCGTAGCCATTGAAAGGGAAATAGATATTCCCGATCTGCGGAGCAGTCTTTGGTTTGGCTGTATCCTGTTTGGTATAGGCAGCGCTGAACACCGCATTCCATTTCACCCATTTTCCGCTTGTATCTACGCCTGTACCTGTCCATTCTGCATCGCCAGCTATACCGCTCAGGCGTAACTGAGCGCCACCTTTTTTCAGAGGAAATGCCAGTTTTACCAGCTCACCATTTATGGTAACAGTACCTGCCAGTGTATCCTGCTGTAGGAGCGACAGTGCAGGTGCGGCAGCTGTTCCTTTTAACAGAAGGGTATATTTGGTATTGCCGGGATTCACAGTGAGTGTATAGGTACCTCGCACATCTTTCCAGCCTTCATCTTTTACAACATATTTTTTTCCCTGTATCCAGTTTTGAAACAGTACAGTATTCTCATTGAAAAGGGTACCGGAAGTTACCAGGAAGTTAGCCAGTTTACCAGCTTCCAGTGAACCTACCTGGTCATCGGCCTTAATGATACGTGCAGGCGCCAGCGTCAATGCATCCAATGCTTTCTGTTCACTGAGACCGTATTCAATAGATTTCCTTACAGCTGCGAGCAACTGTTTTACATCTTTCAATCCCGAAGCGGTAAAGCAGAAAGGGATATTCGCCTTTTCAAAAGCAGCGGCTTCTGTAGGGGCCAGTTCCCAGTGTTTCATTTCACTCAGGGCCACAAAGCGCGCATCATTGGGATCTTCTACATCTATAGGCTGAGGAAAGTTTAAGGGCAGGATGAATGATGCTTTTGTAGCGATCATTTCAGGCATACGCTGATATTCATTACCACTGGCTTTGATGATATATTGTACACCGAATTCGTCGCCTATTTTATCTGCACGTAATACATCCCATTTATCAGCTACTTCAAATACCTGCGGTAAGGCACGGTTGTCATTCCAGGCCTGCAGGGTGAGGTTAGTACCCTCTTTTGCCGGATGTGACTGATACCACTGGGCATCAAGATATGTCTGCCGCAGCAGGGCAATGCTCCCCATTAAAGAGCTGGGATAGTTCTGTGTAGAACTTCCTTTATCGAAAGAATAATGTGCACTTGCTTTCTCTTTTATCAGCGCTTTATTATCACGCCCATCTGCCAGCGTTACCAGTACGCCGGTACCACGGGCTATACCATCCTGCTGATGCGCCAATACAGTACCGAAACCTACGTTCCTGAGTGCTTCTGCCTCAGTGCCATCTATCGTAAAAACAGTAGCTGCATTCACTTCACTCTTGATGGCCTGGTTCCAGCCGTAGGCGCCTTTTGTGGCAGACAGGAACTGTACCTCACTTCTGTAACCACCCGGGGCTTTCTTCACGGCAGGTGTGCCGTAATCGCTATACAGGTCTACGAAAGAGGGATAGATATATTTGCCTTCACAGTCGATCACTACAGCGTCTTTAGGTACGGGCCCATTGCCAACACTCACTATACGGCCATTACGGATCACCAGGGTAGCATTGTTCAGAACAGTACCTGCGTTTTTTACAATAGTAGCTTTGACAAAGGCATAACAGCCTTCTCTGTTGTCAGCCACACCATTCACAGGGAAGGTCACCTGTGCTTGGGCATAACTACCCGCAAGCAGGCCGCCCAGCAGGAGACACAGACGGGAAAGCCGCTTACGCGGCAAAGAAAATTTACTCATTGGCTTTTGTTTGACTATTTAGTTTAGATTTTGGGTTCATAGCAACCTGACTATCAGAAGGGTTCTACAAGGCGATAATACCAGCTGACCCTTAAAAATAACAAATGATTAATGCGCTGTCTGCATGTTTATCAAGTTTTTTGATGATTGGTATTAATATTGCAGTAATTACCTATATTTAACAGGAGAACAATTCCCTTTTTATGAAAAGACATATGATCCGGATCAGTGGGCTGCTGGTATGTCTGTTACTGGCTTTCAGCGGTACCAGCATGGCGCAGCAAGGAGATAGCACCACAACAAAAAAAGTACGCTTTACACCCGAAGACCGTGCTAATAAAATGAGCGATAAACTTGACCGGCGGTTGAACCTTTCCAGACAGCAGGACAAAGACATTCATACGATTAACACTGATATAACCCGTCGTATGGAAGAACTCAAGCATAACACCACGCTTTCCAAAAAAGATAAGATGCAGCAGATAAAAGCATTGAACGAAGAACGCAGCCAACGTTTTAAATCAGTGCTGACGCCTGACCAGTTTAAGAAATGGAATGACTGGGAAATGAAGAAGAAAGAACAAATGGAAGCCAGAATGGACAAGAGACAACAAAAACGCAATGCCCGCTGACGATATATGGTTGTCAATAACCTGCAATGCAGGACGCCATTGAATTGTTGTTCCATCCCTGCTGGTCCTGCAATTGGCATTACAGTAATGCCGACTGATTGTATTAAATCCTGCATATCAGTCATACCACTGCATCTCACCATATCAATCTTACCTTTATTTAACCTGCTTCACTACCTGCATCTCAGATTATTTTTCTAATATTATGCGCGCTGTACAGCCAGCATAGAGTGTATGTTACAACATATTTCTGCGGAGCCAGTCCGTTTATTATAAAACCTTTCATGTGGATCGACAGGATCTTTATACACAGTTTCGCCAACTATTCCAGGAATTCTATGACCCTCTTTGTAAGTATGCATTTCACCTGATAACTGACAGAGACGGCAGTGAAGATATAGTCCAGGAAGTATTTACCCGTATCTGGGAAAAACACCAGGATGTCATTTTATCCCCGAAGATCCGGGCTTACCTGTATCAGGCAGTACGGAACAGCTGTTTTAATTTCCTGGAACAAAAGAAGCGTTTCCCGGTGTCCAGCACTGACTGGCATACGGAAGATGAAACGGCTGCTGCCTGGGACCTAGCCGACGGAGCAGAAGAGGATAACCTGCAGGCTTACAGGGAATTACTCAAGAACGGGATTGACCAGCTTCCCCCAAAATGCAGAGAGGTATTCCTATTGAGCCGGACGGGACACCTCAGTAACCAGGAAATTGCCGACAACCTGGGCATTTCTGTCAATACCGTCAACAACCAGACCTGGAAGGCCATGAAACTGCTCAAGGCTTTTGTACGACAGGCGAGAATATGGGTGTTACCTTTTTTTTCATTTTTTCTGCAAGACAATAGGAGTTTTTAAAAAAGTCTTGTCTTACATCGGGGATAACTTATGATACAGATACCTGAACATATCGTTTCGATCATTATTAAACATTTACGCGCCATTCAGACCGCTGCTGAGGAGGATACATTGCTGGCATGGATAACGGAGAGTGAAGAACATGAAAAAGCTTATCAGCAGGTAGTCAGATTATGGAATGATTCCGGCAGCATACTGGGGCAGCCCGCGTTTGATACTGCCAGGGCATGGGAAAAGCTGGACAGTTCCCTGGATCATGGCGCCCCTGTGGGGAAAACGGTGAAGATCCGCCTTATGCGACTGGCAGTGGCGGCCTGTATGGTGGGTATACTTGCGCTTGCCGGCTGGATATTTTACCAGCAGCAGGATAAGACCATCCTGACGATTGCAGCAGCAGGCAAAGGCAGCCAACGGCTGACGCTTCCTGACGGCTCCCTGGTCATACTACGGGAAGGTGCCTCCATCCGTTACCCTAAGGCATTTAATGCCAGAGAAAGGGCCGTTACAGTTACCGGGGAATCTTATTTTGATGTACAGCAGGAAACCGGTCATCCCTTCCGGATACAAACCGCCAGGGCAACTATCGAAGTATTAGGCACCTCCTTTACCATCAACAGTAATGAGCATCAGGACCGGCTGATAGTAAGCAGCGGAAAAGTGCTTTTTACAGGCAAAGACCAGCATGCCGGCCAGCATGTCGTTACGGCACAGCAAGACGCTGTATTGGACGAAAAAGGCATTAACATCGTACCGGTCAAAGATTCCAATTACCTGTCGTGGCAGACAGGGATCCTGCAATTTGATAATGCTCCTTTTGCAGCCGTAGTGATGGCCCTTGCCGACTACTATCACCTGCATATAAAGGCAGACAGTCTGCTGACAAGGCAACCGGAATTATCCACTATTACTGCCCGGTTTGAGCATCAGCCATTGGAGCAGGTGCTGGAGGAAATCAAGCTGTTGATAAATGTGAGTTACCGTAAGCAAAACGACACAATCATATTCTATCAATCACAATAAAACATCCTGTATCCGTTTTCTCAAATGCCTATATTCCGTTTAATCCTTGCCCTGGCAGGCTGCTTTATCCTGTCAGAAAGCGCAGCACAGGGCAGCCTGTTAAAGACGAAGTTTTACTGCAGGGCCACTTCCGGAAAGACCGCTGCCATACTTCGTGAGCTATCCGGCTATTGTGGTGTGCCCATTGAGTTTTCACCTTCCAGCCTGGATACCACAAAAAGACATACACTCACGGCGGGGCGCACTTCACTGGGCGCAGTACTGGACAAAGTTCTGGCAGGCCAGTACGTTACCGTCACAGAAAGAAATAATAAGATCATCATTGGCAAAGGCAGCACTCCCCTGCCTGATGGTTATCTACAGGAGAAATATATGCTGTATGGGTACATACAGCAGGAAAGCGGCCTGGAGCCCCTTCCCTTTGCCTCCATCACCCTCCTGCCCAATAACCGGACCATCCAGTCGAACGTACACGGCTTTTACAGCCTTAACCTGCCGGCGGGCAAGTATGTACTGCTGATCTCCTTTTCCGGTGCGTCTTCAAAGACTGTAGCAATAGATCTGCAGGAAAACACGGTCATGAATCTTGTGCTCTCACCTGTGTTGCTTCCGGAAGTACAGGTCGATGCAGGTAATCTTCCCCGCCGGGATGCAGGCGTAAAACTGGACAGATACAAAGGAGGGATGTACAGCAATATGCTGGGAGAAACAGACCCCGTCAGGTCTATGTATCTCCTGCCAGGTAATACGGAAAGCCAGGAATCCGGTGGTAAACTGCTGGTACGTGGAGGAGACCCCGGGCAAAGCATGTTCCTGCTGGATGGCAATCCGGTGTTTAATCCAGCACACCTGCTTGGTGAAGTTTCGATATTGGGCAATACTAGTATTAAGTCTGTGTTACAATATAAGAATGATTTCCCCAGCCGTTTCAGCGGCGGACTTTCCTCCATCACTGCCATCAATACAAAAGAAGGCAACATGGAACAATGGAGCGGAGAAGCAGAGGCAGGGTTTAGTTCTCTGGCCTTTGCCATTGAAGGGCCGCTGAAACCGCAACGTACTGCCATGATGGTGTCTGCCAGACAAAGCCTGGGAGAGTCGGTCTACCATGACATATTCACCTATGATGCCAATTTTGGCGATATACACCTCAAGCTGACACACCTCTTCAACAAGCACAATAAACTGATGGTCAGCAGTTACATAGGCAACGACAGACTGGAATTAACACAAGACAACAGTCAGTACCTGCATCGATGGAATAATACACTGACAACCGTGAACTGGAACAGTATTATCGGTAAACGCGTATTTGCGACTACTGCTATTAACTACAGCAGTTATAACAATTACATGGGCATCATGTATACCCCTCCTTTTGAAGGTGTTATCGGTGGTTTGTCTGAAAGCGCTTCTTTGAATAACTATTCTTCCGGCAGGCGGTATGAGGGGAAAACAGATATCGAGATCACTACCAATAATCATTGGCAGCATTTTTTCGGAGGAAGATTTGAACATACCACCATACAGCCTTACCGTACATTGCTGAACGATGATCTTAAAGAAGATGCAGATGATTTCAGCAGCAGGACGGCTCTTCCATTTACAGATCTCATGTTGTATTATGAAACTGCCATAAGCATCGGTAACAGGTTGTTGCTGAGGGCCGGGATGCATTTCAATGAATACAGGCATAACGACTTTCATTTCCAGTCTTATCAGCCCAGGTTTTTCGCCAGTTATATGATTGACGAACGGCAAAGCCTCAGCTTAGCCTATACACATATCAGCCAGCTGCTGCACATGATCACAAGTCCTTATACAGGCATTGACAGGGAACTATGGATTCCGGCCAATGAACGACTAAAACCAGCGGAAAACAGAATGGTCAATATCGGCTATGAATACAAAGATCACAAGTCGATCCATATTACTGCAGACGTTTATTATAAGAACCTTAGCAACCTGGCGATGTTTGCCGGGAAAACCAATATTCTATACAGTAACGACAGCATAGAAAAAAGCATTGTTACAGGTACAGGATGGAGTTACGGCGCTGAAGCGGCCATTGAAAAAAGATATAACAAATGGAAGATGCTCTTGTCTTATACGTTGTCATGGAGCTGGCGCAAGTCTGACAGTTTGAATAATGGCATTAAACAACCATACCGTTATGACAGACGTCACAATGTGAATGTCTTATTGGGTTATCAACCTTTGAAGGGACTTGAGGTGAGCCTGCTCTGGCATTTTCATACAGGCGATTTTATTACACTACCGGCACTGATTTCCTTCAAGCCGGAAGAAACATTTAATACCAATATGGGCAATGTGCCTTTCAGGGGAACTATTTACAACAGGATGAATCTGAATGCCAGCTATCGTATTCCTACCAAAGGCCGGTTCAAACATTCCGTAGCTAGTGGTGTACATGCTATCATGCAATCACACGAACAATATATCACAACAATAACAACGACTTCAAGAAACTATACCATGCCCTTATACCAGGAACAGCTATTCAGGTTTAACCCTTATTTCACCTATAAATTAAGTTTCTAAGTCTTCCGCATAATTTTTTTTCCTGCGCATAGGAGTTTTTCAAAACATGCTGTCTTAACTACAGAAATCATGTTTAATCCTTTTACACTTATGCGTATCACAACATTAAGAGTTTTACTATTACTGACAGTAATATATTCGATTGCTTCATGCAGTAAAAAAGATACTAACATTCTTCCAGGAGACGTTCCCAATCGACCCAACCCGCCTGACTCTTCTCATCAACCGGGCGATTCCCTGCCGGGAGATTCTGTAATAGTAGCCAACTATCTTTCATTTACCAGTCATGGACAAGAGATCGCAGATGAAATAAATACGGCCACTGTAGCGCTGAAACTGGACAAGCCCGCAGCAAAACAAATCACTGTTACGATTGAGCTTAGCAATAAGTCCATTGAATATGGAAAGGACTATACGACGGTGCCTGCCGCTGACCAGGGAAAACTGAAAATAAATATTCCAGCAGGAACAAGTACATCGAGCTTTATAGTAAACGTGCCGGCAGACAAACCATTTAAAGAAGGCGATGGTATTGATTTCAGGATCACAGCTGTGGATACGCCCATCAGGATCGCAAATGATTCCGTACATGCGCTCCGGTTCCTGGAGAAGCAATATCTTGATTCATTGGCTAAGATGAAAATCAATACGGGACCTTATGGTGTATACAAAGTATTCGTTGATCTCAGTGAAAACAAACAGCTGGCAGTGGCACCTACTAAATGGGATTTCGGTTTCTATTCAGGTGGAGATGATTTCAGGGTAGTACTTAATTCTTCTGCCGGCATGCTGGTAAAACGCCTGGATAAAAACGACCTGAATGCAGTAACAGTGAAAGATACGACGGACATTGCTATAGCAGAAGAACTCATCTTCAGTGATCCACCTCATTATTTTGGCGCATCCGCTTCCTATTTTGACGATGCCAGCGGAGACCTTTCAAAGACAGCCATTGCAGCGATATCTGCCAATGCTGCCGATAACAAGGTGTATATCGTTAACCGTGGCTGGAACACTGGTACGACCAACGGGAAGCGCCCATGGCAGAAAATCCGCGTGCTGCGTAATAATTCCGGAGGTTACACTTTACAGTATGCAGATATCACTGCAACAAACTACAAGACAATCAATATTCCTAAAAATGACAGCTATTACTTCAATTATGTATCGCTTACCGAAGGATTGACAACAATAGAGCCTGAAAAGAAGCAATGGGACATCGCGCTTACCTGGCTGCCTATCAATGAAAAGACTTCAGGTGGTGAGGATGCGCCCTATTTCCGGTCGAATGTTTTCGTACAAAACAGGAATGTAACGGAGGCACAAGTCTCAACGAAGACCCGGTCTTTTGCTGCTTTTACTAAAGCTGATCTGACAGGATTAACATTCAGCAGTTCCCAGATAGCCATTGGTGCTTCCTGGCGTCTTTTATGGAACGATGTATATACAGTTCACCAGGACATATTTTATGTAGTTAAAGATGGTAATGGCCGCATATACAAACTCCGCGTCACCAACCATGGCGATCAGTACTCGCCGGAAATTGAGTATGCGCCCGTTAAGTAAGTTGCCAATGATAACCATATCCTGTTACCAGGTCCCGCACATGCGGGGCCTTTTCTATTGAAATACGTGGGTATTTACTTTAATTTAGGGCAGATATGATCAATATGACACGGGAAGATGCTATCTCTATATTCAATGCTGCGATAGACGCCGTGCAGCCCTCACACCTGATGCAGGAGCATGTGCAGCTACACGATGGCATACTAACAATATGCGATAAAACATTCTCATTACCTGCCGGCAGGCCGGTATGGATATTTGGTGCAGGCAAGGCGGCAGCGGCCATGGCACAAGCACTGGAACCTATACTTTCTGACGTTCCTGTTCAGGGTATTGTCATTACCAAATACGATCATGCACTCCCCTTGCAGCATATCGAGGTAGCAGAAGCGGGACATCCTTTGCCGGATGAAAATGGTGTACAGGCTACTGCGCGAATGGAGGCCAGGTTGAAAGCGGTGCAGCCAGGTGATGTCGTATTGTTCCTTCTCTCCGGAGGAGCCTCTGCCCTGCTGGCCGATTATCCCGAAGGGGCCAGTCTGATACAGGTACAACAGGTATTCGGGTTGTTGCTGAAAAGCGGTGCTGACATCCATGAAATGAATGTGGTACGTAAACACCTGTCGTCCATAAAGGGTGGTCAGCTGGCTTTACTGGCAGATACGGAAGCCTGGTGCAGTCTTATTCTCAGCGATGTAGTGGGCGATGATCTGTCTATTATCGGTTCCGGCCCTACTGTACCAGATCCTTCTACTTTTTCAGATGCAGTCGCCATACTGGATAAATATAATCTGACGGCCCAATTACCGTCGGTCATATATGACCACCTGCAACGTGGTTGTGCAGGTGATATTCCGGAGACGCCAAAACCCGGGCATCCGGGATTAAAGGCTGTACATAACTTCCTGGTGGGTAGTAATGCCATTGCACTGGCCGCGGCGGCACAAAAAGCGATCAGCCTGGGTTATGCGACCGCCGTGCTCACCTCCACCGCTACTGGCCAGGCCAGCGCCATTGCAGGAGAACTGGTGACAACGGCCAAAGACTGGAAAGGTCCGCGGCCGGCATGTATCTTAATGGGTGGAGAAAGTACTGTTACGGTTACCGGTCAGGGGCTGGGAGGACGTAATCAGCACCTGGCATTGGCGGCAGGCCTGTTACTGGCAACAGCGCCGGGTATTACGATCCTGAGTGCGGGCACTGATGGTACCGACGGCCCGACAGATGCCGCTGGTGCAGTTACAGACCGTGAACTGATGCACAGTGCCACCACACAGGGGCTGGATGCTGCGCACTATCTTGCGCAGTATGATGCTTACCACTTCTTTGAAAAGGCAGGAGGCCTAATTAAAACCGGCCCCACGCAGACTAATGTTATGGATATAATGCTGGCAATCATTTCATGAAGCGTTGGTTCATCTTCTCAGATTTTCTTAGGTTTGCAAAACTTTACGAGGACAGCGTTAGCATAAACCATTGGAGTACACGTAATTCCAGTATGAAAAAGGAGCAGCAATGTGACGATGCCCTTGTGATCAGGAGAAATCATTATTACTAAATCATTAATTATTTTCCGGAAGTCCTATTTTTGGGGGCTTAAACCTTGATATGCGTATGCTTAGAATGGAACAGACATGGCGTTGGTTCGGACCGAATGATCCGGTTAGCCTTGCCGATATTAAACAAGCCGGAGCAACCGGTATTGTAACGGCATTACATCATGTTCCCAACGGAGAGATCTGGACTGTAGAAGAAATACTGAAACGGAAGGAGATGATCGAAGCCGCAGGTCTTACCTGGTCGGTTGTAGAAAGCGTTCCTGTTCATGAGGATATCAAGACACAAAGCGGACGATTCAAGGAATATATACAGCATTACCAGCAATCCCTGCGCAACCTGGCGCAGTGCGGCATTTATGTTGTTACTTACAACTTTATGCCGGTGCTCGACTGGACAAGGACTGACCTGGCCTACACCGTTGCAGATGGTTCAAAGGCATTACGCTTTGAAAAAGCGGCCTTCCTGGCCTTCGACCTGTTCATGTTACAGCGTCCGGGCGCAGAGAACGATTATGATCCTGCGGAAATATCCATGGCAAAGGAACACTTTGACAGTATGACCGATGCAGAGAAAACATTACTGCAAAGGAATATCATTGCCGGTCTGCCAGGTTCTGAAGAAAGCTTTAGCTTACAGCAATTCCAGGCTGCCCTGGATAAATATAAAGGCATTGATGCCACCCAACTGAAACTGCACCTGTTTTACTTCCTGCAGCAAATAGCTCCTGTAGCTGAGGAAGTCGGCATTAAACTGGCTATCCATCCGGATGATCCTCCATTCCCTATCCTGGGACTGCCAAGGATCGTCAGCACCGAGCAGGATGCCAGGGAACTGCTGGCAGCTGCACCATATGCGGCCAACGGACTTTGTTTCTGCACCGGCTCTTACGGCGTACGTGCAGACAATGATCTGCCAGGTATGGTAGAACGCCTGGGTGAACATATTCATTTTATACACCTCAGAAGTACACAAAGGGACAGTATTGGCAATTTCCACGAGGCCAATCACCTGGAAGGAGATGTGGACATGTACGCAGTGGTAAGGGCCTTACTGGCTATTATGCATAAGCGCAGCGTGTCTATCCCTATGCGTCCCGATCACGGTCACCAGATGCTGGATGACCTTCACAAAAAAACCAACCCCGGTTACAGCGCTATAGGCCGCCTGCGTGGACTGGCAGAACTACGGGGCCTGGAACTCGGTATTGCACGCTCCCTCTTCAACAAATGAAAGTCCACACCTGCTGCCCATTGGCAGCTCTATAAGGTTGGGATCAGGAATGAAAGGGTGAGCAGCTGGTTACAGGAACGCTGATGACATTTAATTTAGTAGCTCCAAAAAATAATCAACATGAACAGTTCACTGGATGAGCAGTTAGAGCGGCATCTGGCGCAACGGCAACATAGTCTTATCAGGTTGTTAGGCTTGTTGAAGAAAGATATGGACTGTAGAATAATCGGGAAACTACAGCACAGAGGGTATAACAACTTCAAACTGGGAGACCTTGTGCTGATCGTAAACATTGAGCCGCAAGGGACAATTAACAACGAACTGGCTAAGAAAGCCCGTATCACCAAACAGGCTATGAGTAAAGTGGTGAAGAACCTGGAGGCAGAAGGGTATATCCGTACCTGCAAGCATGCCAGCGACAACCGGGCATCACTTATTTCCCTGACGGACGAAGGTAAAAAACTGATTATCTGCGCGGCCGAGAGCTTCGAGGAAATACAACAGGAGTACACCGGTATTATCGGAGAAGAGGATACCACTGCCCTGAAAGAGATATTAAGAAAGCTGGTATTCAACCTGCACCCGGAACAATGCGGATAATGGGTATTATTTTACCTCTTTCTAATATGCACTAAATTCCGGTGGCACTATAACGTTTATATTCGTTTGAGTATTAAATGTATGGTAGTTGCCTGCCATATCAACAATAAACTTATATCATAGGCCGAAAAATATAACATAACTGTTCACTTTTATATGTTCCGACGCAGATTCCGGCACAGGCATTGTATTATTATTTTTGTCTATTGACCAGTGATTTTATACTTTTAATATCAAGTAGCAGACGTAGCAACTTATGGTTTCCAGCCGGCTAATAAATAATGACGATGAATACATTGATGGTTTGCTAGACAGCTCCCCTGCCATTGTAGATGCTATTTACAAGCGTTTCGCCCGTAAAGTGAAACATATGGTGACAGGTTGGGGAGGTAATATCAAGGAAGCAGCCAATGTATTCGAAGATGTGATAATGGCGATATACGATTATGCTCATCTTCACAAATTAACCCTGACCAATCACTTCGAGCCTTTTTTCCTGTATGCCTGTCAACTGAAATGGAAACAGGATCTCATGCAAAAAGAGCCCGGCAAGGCCATGTCCTTCCATCCGGTAGCGCCCGCCCCCGGCCTTGACGAACAACATATCAGATACATTGAAGCAGCATTAGCTGCCCCTCACCCCCACGTCAGGCAAGGTGCGGACAATACCAGGGAAGAACTGGAAGAAATAATTGCTGACCAGCGGGAACGCTGGTTTCACACCAAAGATGGTCCCAACAGAAAGGTGAGCATCTACGTGATCATAACGGCAATAATAGGCGCTGGTCTGGCTGGACTATTGTTCGTTAGCCCCTGGCACAAGGACATCTACCGTCAGTTCTCAGGAACGGAGATGGTGCATGCACATCATCAACCAACAGAACAGGATACCGCATTACTTATGCATCAGGCAGCAGCAGCCTTTAATCATGGTCATTTCAATAAAGCGATAGGTCTACTTAATCAGATAATAGTTAGGGACTCCTTAAATACAACAGCCCGTTACTACAGGGGAATCAGCCTTGTAGACGAGGGTAATCTTGCAGAAGCGCGTAAAGATCTTCAAACGGTTTTCAACAGCCATTCACCGTTCCGCTATGATGCCGCTTTCTATATGGCTTTAAGTTATATCCGTGAAAGAGATAAACAACAGTGCCTGGAATGGGTGCTTAAAATTCCGGAGAACGCCCCCATATACTGGAAAGCAGCGAGGCTCAAAGAGGAAATATCTTACTAGATCAATTCAGGTGGATCATGTGCTTGCTGAAGTGAATAATACTTTCTACTTCACCCTTGATCAATTCGTAGATCTGAACTTTGTCCTTTTTGATCATAATGAGTTGTTGCAGAACGAGGTAGTAGGTTTCTCCACCGTGGCCACTCATCTGGGCCCTTAAAATCTCTTTTTTGACTTCTTCAAAACCAACAGCTCCCAGCTTTTGGTAGATTACGTTAAGTTCTTCAATCCATTTCATAGGTTATGTGTTTTTGCATAGGCATATAAATTTATTCATAATATAATTAATAAACAAGGGGTTGGAGATATTTTTTTTATTGTGTCGGGCATACAATTTATCCCTTTTCCATTCGTCTACATTTCTGGAAACTATATTATCATGTCTGCTCCCCTCCCTTTGATCACCTCTTATGAGCTGGGAATTAAATCTCCGGCAGGTGTTCCTTTTTACATAGAAAAACTGTCTGCCCAAACAGTCAATGATGAAAGGATGCAACATCTGCACCGCCATGATTTCTATGTACTCGGCCTATGCCTGGAAGGCGCTACCACCCACATGCTGGACTTTAAGCAGGTCACCATTAAGACGGGAGAAATGCTGCTCCTTATCCCCGGACAGGTACATCAGACGATGGATGACGAGGGCTATGGCGTGAATGGTTACCTGATCGCATTTACTGCCGATTTCCTGTTACCCATGCAAATCGTATTGCCGAATTATCCGTCAGGCCCTGTTCAGCTTCCATCGGCAGATCTGCAACAGGCCATGTTGATATTCGGCCAGCTTCAGAAAGAATATATAGAGCGGTCACCACAATTTGTGGCAATGTTACAGCATTACCTGGCCCTGCTGATCATGCTCTTTCATCGCCATGCCGCGCCCCATACGCAGGCAGGCCCTCCGCTTCTGAGACGCTATAAAGAATTACTGGCCATACATTTCAATGAATGGACGAAACCAGCCCAGTATGCCAGCGCCATGCATGTCTCTGCCGATCATCTGAATGAAGTGGTAAAACAGCATACAGGGCAGACAGTTTCTGCCCTTATCAGTGAGCGGCGTATACTGGAAGCGAAACGACTCCTCTTACATGCCAATGAGAGCATCAAAGAGATCGCCTGGCACCTGCAGTTCAATGAAGTATCTTATTTCAACCGCTTCTTCAAACAGCATACAGGTTTTACGCCCGCTGCCTTTAGAGAGAAAGCCCGGGAAAAGTATCTATCTGACCCGGAATAGTATAAATACCTGCCTTAGGGGCTCGTTTAGCTTTGCATTATTATGTCATACCTGAAAGAAAAAGCCACGGCATTCCTGATGTCGCGGATAGGAAAACCCGCGCACGTTACTGCTGCGGAATATATTACAGACAGCCTGCTTGCCATCACACTACACATGCCTGAATTTGTGAAATGGCGCAGCTGCCAGCACCTGAAGTTTGAAACAGAGAAGTCTCACTTCAGGGACTATACGCTGGCCCAATGGGATGAAGCCAACAAACAGGGTATCCTGCTCATAGATGTCGGGCATAAGGGCCCGGGCAGCAACTGGGCAAGGCAGCTGCAACCTGGACGCTCCCTGTTGTACGCCGGCCCCGGGGGCGGCTTTCATCAGCCTACAAACGCGCCTCATCTTGTTTGTATTGGTGATGCCAGCGCTATCGGACAGTTTACTTCTTTGTACCACCGGATAACGTCGGGACAACAAGTGCATACCCTCATCAGTCATCAGCAGGCACTGCCAACCCAAATATTGGGCATGCCCGTACAAACCACACCTGCTCATATTGCAGGCATCGAACGCTGGTTATTGCTGCAGCCGCTCCCGATGCACGATACCACATGTTATGTAGCAGGACATATTCCTATGGTGGTACAGATAAGAAAGCTGCTTAAACGACTGGGAGCGCAACAGATCAAGGCCCAGGGGTTCTGGGAATAAAAAACGCCCCGTAGAGAACGGGGCGCCTTCTTATATCCGAATTAATCAATTATAGCCATCGTTCTGCTTCAGGTTGCCTCCTCCCAGGTCAATCTGACGCTGAGGAATCGGGAACACCTTATTCTTGGCAGCAAATGTTTTGCCATGCGCGGCAAAGGCAGCGGCAGCCCGTCCGGGTGACAGTGCATCCTGCCTGATCAGGTCAAAGAAGCGGTCATGCTCCATCGCCAGTTCCACCCGCCTTTCATGCCAGATGGATTCCCGGGTCACACTTCCAACAGGTCCCAGACCGGCACGCGGATGTAATGCATTGATATCAGTTATTGCTGCACCCGGATTACCTAAGGCCAATGCAGCTTCGGCATGGATCAGCAGGATCTCGCCATACCGCAGTATGCGCAGGTTCTTTGGCAGGCGCCCCCTGTTACCGCAATTGGATTCGGCAGTCTGGCTGTGATACGATTTGTAATTATAACGGGCGTTTTCCACACTATCCCGGCCCGGTACACGGAAGCCATCCCAAAGGAAGGTGCCATTAGGATTGATGAAGATAATCGTAGCAGCCTCCCTGCGATCGCCGTCGTCATACTCATCCACCAGACTTTGGGAAGGAGTACCAAAGCCCCAGCCAAGGTCTGCCCAGCCAAACTTACCGCCCGCACGGGGAGCCTGACATTCTGCATAGTTGGCGATAGCTGCTTCACAGGCTGAATTTATCCCTGTCTGTACTTCAAACAGGGATTCCTTGCTATTTGCCCCTGCTTCCCGCCAGATTTCGAAATAATCGTCCAGCAAACCATAAGTACCTACTTTCTGCGTGATGATAGAATCAGTAAGGCTAAACGCCCTTTGCCAGTTCTGGCGATACAACATCACCTTGGCCAGCATACCGGCAGCAGCACCTTTTGAGACCCTGCCATCAGCTGAGTTGGGAGCGCCTTTAGTCGCCACATTAGCCAATGCATATTCAAGGTCTCCTATGATCAAAGCATAGATCTCATCTACACTGGCCTTGGTCTGAAAGGCGGCGCTGTTTGCCTCTTGTGGCGTAATCACTCTATCTATCTTCGGCACACCTCCAAAGAAGCGTATGAGGTCAAAATAGAAATAGGCACGTAGGAAACGTACCTCTCCCATCAGCTGATTTTTCATCGTCGCATCCAGCGTACTGGCGTCGAGGGACGCCAGCGCCTGATTGGCACGTGATACACCCAGAAAGAAAAGCCTCCAGATGCTGTTCAGCGTATTAACAGAAGCGTCCATTGTCAGGTTGTCTAAAGCACCTGAGTTGGGTGAATCATCCGTAGGATTGCTGCCTTTATCTGCATCATCAGAAGCGATATTGGTCATTTGTACATAAGCAAAGCCATGCATATCGCCTTCCCACATGGTATTGTACACACCAACCACCAGTTTCTGGGCAGTAGCAGGGTCGAGTGCGGAAGCCTCCTGGTCCAGCTGCCCCTGAGGCCTTACATCCAGATAGTTGCTGCAGGAAGTAACACCGGTTAACAGTGCTGTCATGAGGCAGCAACAGATTGTTTTATGCTTGCGTATAAGATTCATTGTGTTCCGTTTTAAAATGTGACGTTAACACCCAGCGCGAAAGTGCGGGTGGTTGGATAAGCGCTCAGTTCAATACCGGCATCCAGGATACCGCTTTTGTTGTTGGTAGCATTTGCATCATCAATTGTACCACCTGGTAATTCCGGGCTGAAACCACTGAACTTCTTCAATGTGAAAAGGTTCTGGGAAGTGGCATAAACGCGGAAGCTGCTGATACCGATCGCCTTCATGGATTTAGCGGCGAAAGTATATCCCAGCATCAGGTTGTTGAGACGCAGATAGGTGCCTGATTCCACGAAATAGGTAGAAGCGGGGGTACCGGACGAAATAATCCGGGGATCGGTGGATGAAGGCCGTGCCGTCGTCCAGCGCTTTTCAGCATATTTTGCTTCTATGTTATCTGCCGGGTCAAAACGGAAAGCCTTTTTACCATTATAGATCTTGTTGCCTGCATTACCGTAAAAGTTAGCACTCAGGTCAAAGCCTTTATAATTGAGGCCCAGGTTAAATCCGAAGAAACATTTGGGCTGGAAAGAGCCTGCATAAATTTTGTCGTTGTCGTCGATATCACCATCATTATCCACATCACGGTATTTCAGATCACCGGGAGCAGCGCCTGGCTGCAATACGTTACCGTTCTTGCCTTTGTAGTTATCTATTTCTGCCTGATCCCGGAATACACCGATGGCGTCCCTCACGTAGAAACTACCTACAGGATGGCCGTTGTCTGTACGGGTCACAAAACTCTGCTGCCCAACGTTACCACCGAGCAATGCCTGACCTCCATTAAGCCCTGTAAGCTCGTTCGTGTTAAAGGTGATATTACCGCCTATATTGTAGCTCAGATCTTCGGTGATCTTATCCTTCCAGGTCAGGGTGATCTCCCAGCCCTGGTTCTTAAAAGAGGCCGCATTGGTGATATAGGAGTTATCCTGGTCACCCAGGATAGCAGGGGTGTTCACAATCACCAGTGCGTCTGTTGTCTTTTTATTGTAGTAGTCCACCTCACCGCTTAACCTGTTTTTCAGCAGGGCGAATTCGAGGCCGACATCATATTGGGTGGTAGCCTCCCATTTCAGGAATGGATCTTTGATCTCTTTCAGTGCGCCACCGATACTGACGTTCCCGTTAAACACATAGGGCGCATCCACACTGGTCACTGCTATATAGGCATTAGTGGGGATGTTATCGTTACCCAGTTTACCCCAGCTGCCGCGTAGCTTCAGAAAATCGAAAACACCGCTGCCTTTCATAAAACCTTCTTCAGAGATCACCCAGCCCAGCCCTACTGTAGGGAAATATCCCCAGCGTTTGCTGAACTTCGAGCTACCATCTGCACGTATGGAGGCACTCAGCAGGTAGCGGCCGTCATACCCGTAGTTGATACGTCCTACAAACGACTGACGGGCATATTTGTCGCCGACATTCGAGAGAGTAGACTGTATATTGGGATCACCCAGGTCCAGGTACCAGAGGTCTTCACTTTCCGGTACATTGATACGTACTCCCTTCAGGGATGTGCTGTAGAACCCTTCTGTTACGGAACCAGCCAGTACCGTAACGGAGTGTTTGTTGAACGTCTTGTCAAACGTGATGGTATTATCCCATATCCAGCCCTGTGAGCGGTATTCTTCGCGGGTCAGCCGGCTGTTCTGGTTCTGTTGGTTACCACCGGCTACCAGGAAGGTCTTATCGTCGTTAAAGTACTGGTAGGCATAGATACGGTCATTGCCGTACTTCAGATCGGCATTAAAGCCTGAACGAAGTTTCAGGAAGCGAAACGGGGAATATTCCAGGGCCACATTACCCTGTAAACGGTTTTCCTGGCGGCCGTCATTTCTTTTATTCAGCGACAGTAGTGGATTACCCACGTTGGCCCAGCCGGAGGTGTTACCATACCGACCACCTTCCATTGCCTTCACGATGGGGGCTGCCCTATAGATGTTCCGGTAGGTATCTCCCAGTTCCACATCGCGGGAGGTAGCCCGGGAGTAGGACAGCTGGGTAGTAAAACGCAACTGGTCGGTAATATTGACCTCATTGTTGGCCCTGAAGGTGAATCGTTTGAAGTTGTTGGTAGTGATAATACCATCTTCCTGTATATAACCACCGCTCAGGTAATAGGTACTTTTCTCGGAACCGCCTGACACAGAGATGTTGTGATTCATCTGGAAAGCCTTTCTAAGCACCTCGTTATACCAGTTAGTGGTACCATTGTAAACATAAGGGTTGTTCACAGCGTCTTTACCAGGCGCCGCGTCAGCGAGGTAGTTTATATATTGTTCACGGCTGGCCATTTTTACCAGACTGGAGGCTTCCCGGAAGCCAACGTTCGCGTCGTATCTTACCTGTGCGGCCCCAGCCTTTCCTTTACGGGTAGTAATGATGATCACACCATTAGCAGCGCGTACACCATAAATAGCAGCGGAGGCATCTTTTAATACGTCCATGGTTAAGATATCTGCAGTGGCAAGATTGCGGATATCATCCGTCAATACCCCATCTACCACATACAAGGGGTTAGCACCTGCCAGTACAGACCCGGTACCACGTACCCTGATCTGTGGCTGGGAGTTGGGTTGTCCGGAAGAGATCACCTGCACTCCAGCTATACGGCCCTGTGCAGCCTGGGTGACCGTCTGCACTGGCTGGGTCAGCAGGTCTTCGCCTTTAACGGAGGAAATAGCCCCTGTGAGGTCCTTTTTACGCTGGGTGCCATACCCAATTACCACCACCTGTTCCAGCTGGCTTTCTGAAGACCGCAGGACAATGTTCAGGGGGGATGTTCCCGCTTTTACTTCCTGACTTATATAACCGAGATATGAAAAGATGAGTGTATCTTTTCCTGCCGGCAGATTGATGGAGAAAACACCATCCGGACCTGAGGTAGTACCTGTATTGGTACCTTTGACACGGATGGTCACTCCTATGAGGCCAACTCCGTTATTATCCTTCACTGTCCCTCTTACAGGTCCCTCCTGTTCTGCAGGTCTGCTGCTATGGGTTGAGGCCACCGCTCCCTCTGCCGGGTCAGATGCCTGCTGTGCTACGGCTGGAAAGGCTGTAAACAGGGCCAATAGCAGCAGAGAGCCGGCTTTGTTTGTACCATTAATTCTCATAACGATGATTTTTGTTGCTTGGGTTTGATCAATTACTATGCTGACAGTTCGATAGTTAAGTATGCGATAGTTTTAGGTTCAATGATGATATATGATAGTTTAAAAGGTGATGAATGAGGCATGGGTAAACGGACAAACGACCGCGGTACAATACATGGATTATTCTGCTACGGGTACTGCGGAATACTATAAGCGCTTAAATGACACGGGTGACAAGCAGCTACAGACAATTGGCTCTGGCCGAAAATAGCATGTTCCAGTTAGATAACAAAACAGGGAATAAAAAGTTACAGATGGGGGAAACGAACAGACTCAACTACCCTACAAGTCTTTCCTGCATAGCTTTAACAATGGCGCCGGAACGGGAATTTACATCCAGCTTACGGTAGATATTCATAATGTGTGAGCGTACGGTGCCTACGCTGATGTGACAATGTTCGGCTATTTTTTTATAGGTATCTCCATTCACAAGACAATCAAGTACTTCGAGTTCACGGGGCGACAGGCCATAACGGTGTTCCTGCGCGTTGCCCGTCTTACGGTTAAAAAAGGCCAGTACCTTTTGCACCGCGAGAATATTGGTTTGCATGGCAGCTTCGTATACCTGGGAAAAGAAATTGGTCAGTGATGCCGGAGGACTCAGTGATACATTACGTGAAAGAACGTTGGCTACAGAAAATTCATTACCATGCGCGGTGAACAGTATGATATTCATGTCAGGGTAAGCAGCTTTTAATATACCGGCGGCCTCAGTAGGCGTTAATCCGGGAATATCCATGTCCATGAATACGATGTTGCTTATATCTTTCGCTAGCTGTTGGATAAGTTGTTTGGCTTCGCCCTGTCCTTCTGCATCTAAAGCATCAGCTTCATCAGTCTGTCCAGCGCCGTTACGCCTCACATTTTTCATAATGTTCTTTTTGGGTTTGAAATGTTGCGAAACCTTTTTCCGGTCACTGCAAGTACTGGCGATTCGTCTAGTAGTATGGCCACAACATGTTAAAACTGGCTAGATTTCATGGTTTCACATACTGAAACAAATTTGATACAAATACCAGCAGTAGTCAATCGGATAAGTATATGATTTTTCAATAAATACTAATAAACAAATTATTCAATATTAAAAATATCCCCAAATGAAAGGCGGGATATCTGGCATTGGCAGAGTTTGACATAGGTGTAACGCGGAGTAATTTTATGTTAGCAATTTACAGGTAAATACTGAAAAAACTAGTCGTGTGGTGTAAGGATCTGAAACTAGTTGTAAGTCATTGGATGATATCTAAAAAGTGAGGTGTCCTTAACAATCGGTTAACCATGGATTCAAAATATTATCTCTAGTTTTGATATAAATAACCCTTTTTAGTACTGATTATCAAATATTTTATTTTGTTGCGGTTATCGATATTCTTGCCATTCTGAAATCCGCAACGGTTGACATGTGAATGTTCAGGGCCCTTACCCATCAGTTGGTAAGGGCTCTTTTTATGTACGGGGCTGAAATCCATTTTTTCATACCGGGGTTGAAACCCCATTTTTTATACCCGGGGTTGAAACCCCGCGCTACAAACAAGGGGACTCCTACGGAGTCCTATTATGGTTTGTTTAATGACGGTTGTTTATAGAGTACGCTTTAAACATGCCTTTACCATGCTTTATACATGCCTTATACATGCCTTTAGGTTGGACTTGTGACAATTCCCGACCGGATCATCCATGGTACAGATAGTATCCCACTTCGCCCGGGAGTCGGTGGAGGCTATATCCTATAGGCTCTCTACTATAGCATTATAGGCACTTTGTATAGCGTTCGCTATAGAATAGTACCTGTAATGTAGCACTAGAGAGCCTATAGGATATAGCCTCCACTGAATCTCTACCGCATCTCCACCGAATACACAACCCCATGCCCGCCAGGGTGGCTATTACGTTTTGTGGAATACGTTATTGTCCCGGCTATTATTCCAGGAGACAAATACCTACTCGCGGTTGGCTATTGCGTTTTTGAGGAATACGTTCGTGGTTGTTCCGGCCCTATTATAGCCAGTGGGCGCTGATCCGGCCTGTCTGTCTTTCCCGCTGGGAAATAAGCCCTGTTCTCATATGGATATAGTCATCACAGATACCTGCAATATGATGCAGATTGATCATGAACTTACGCCTTACCTGCAGAAAGCAATCTTCCGGCAGGCATGCCCAGATCTTCTCAGGAGAGTCTTCAGTGATGACGTGTGAATGGGTCAGGTGAAGCACGCAACCATCGGCCCGGACTTCGACAAACTGAAGTTCCTTCAGAGGTATCCTGATGCGCTGGCCTTTTGAGTGGACATGAAATACTGTATGGTGGTTCATTTTAACTGGAGCAGTGGTTATGGCTGATATAAAGTTTTTTATAGTATACAGATTTAAAATCTAGCAGGTAACTGAATAGAAACCTGCGTACAGAAGCTTATGAAATCTAAACCGTCTTATGAGAAAAGTATTTTGAAAATTCGTTCGTTTGGATGTATAGGAAAGATATAAAGGATTCATCAATGGGTGGTTAACTCTCTGTTAATGCAATAGTTAATACGGAGTTAACTGCGGAGTGTCGGACTCCGCAGCAATTCCGTTCAGGCAAGGGAAATCCCCTGCAAATCAAATAAGAGCAGGAGGAAAACGAGTTACGGTAACAGGAACGAAATATTCGTAAACATACCCTGAAGGAGTACCAGGGCAAGCGTCAGGTTTTTCACGAAACGAATATTGAATCCGCCCTTTTCCGAATAGTAGTAGCTTTCCTTATAGCGGTCATAAGCTATCGGAGCTCCAAGCTCTTTCATCATTTTAAGGAATTCAAATAATGTCCTTTCGGAAATACGCAATCTTTTAGCAAGATGAGCGGGCTTTCCGGTGCCTTTGATCCTGATCAGATAATCAATGGTCTGCAGTCTTTCAAAATAACGTTTAGGCATGCTGGCATAGTGGGGTTTACAATGAACAGATTAAATTATAATTTCTTTTTGCTTCCTTGTTCGCATCGGCTTTCTCCGGGCTAATGTTGTGAGTAGCCATAATGTTTGTGTCTTTTTGTATCGATTGCTGAATGCTATGATGATATATTCTTATTGGCAACGGCATCTTCATAAGACTTTATTAATTGATCCGGATCATACAAACAGGGTCCACCGTTTCCGGTAGTTATAAGTGTAATTTTCATAAACATATATTTTGAGGGTATACGATCAAACTCAAATCTGCATAAAAGATGGCCCTTATGCAAGCTAAAGAAATGTACTGCTATTTTGTTGCAGCCCGACTGGTTTTTGTTGTTGTATTTCATACAGCAAGAATAAACTCCCCCGGTTGAAACCTGGGGAGTATTCATCAAAAACCAACCATTAAAAGTCTCTTCCACCGCGGTTTTCGTCCGCACAGATCCACAACCGGGCAATGTCTTCTTTAAAAAATATTTATCCATTATAGCTGTAACCTTCAGATAACTTTTAAAACTCTCAGGTAGATACCCGAGGGCTGTATCCATGGCTGACAAATAGTGGTATATCCTTTAACTTTCTTTCGCTGCATCACTACGTTGTAATACTACAATACGCGCCGCAGAAATTAGTTAATAAGATGTTAACGGAACAAAATTGTCCACCTCGCCAAGGCTAAGCGCATGTATATGAAAGATTTATAAAAAAGGGGAAGTAGAACGTTTTAGCAAAGAAACGCCCGGTCGTTAACATGTTGTTAAGTGAAAAAGGGTACTTAGCGTTGTACGATATAAGAGAGTATTTGTTGTACTACGCTGACGGCATCGTCATTATAATGATGCCCACCGGGCAACACAACCTGTTTGTAATTACTGATGGTAAGCGCCTTACTGTCGAAATCCTTTTCATTCTGCCCGAATATCAGCAACAGCGGCTTACCGGTTATATTGTTCATTGCGGCAGGTACATTCATACTACCAGGTGTACTTGACTTGCCCAGCATGTCGGATATATGCACCACCATATCTGTACTGGCAGAAGGAGACATAAATACCAGGTGGTGCACCTGGTCCTGCAACATCACAGGCAGCTTGTGATAAATAAATGGCAGCACATCTGCTCCCATGGAATACCCTACGAAAATAAACGAGTGGTTGTTCCACTGCGTTGCATAGTATTGCATCAGCGCGGCCACATCCGCAGCAGCCTGTTCCGGTGTCTTTTTACTCCAGAAGTATTTTAATGCATTCAGTCCGATAACGGGATATCCCCTACCTGCCAACGTATTCACGATATCTACCGAAAACTTTTTCATTCCCCCGTCGCCGGTTATATAAAACACCACGGGACGACCAGCCACGGGAACTGCAGGCACCTTCACCGTTACGGGCAGTTTACCGATGTCACTCTGTGCACTCACTGACATAGCGCCGGCCATCATTACCAGCAATAACAACACATACTTTCCTCTTCTCATATTGTTCCTGTTTATGCTCTCATTACCTTACTCAATGCACCCGGTAGCTGGATAAGATCAAAGTCATGCTCATACACCAGGTATTTATTGGACCACTCCGTTGCATATTTCTCTTTGAACTCACGCAAACCGTGATAATGGCGGAAGGCTTTTATTTTTTCATATGCAAATTTCACTACCTGTTCCGCAGCACTTTGCGGCTGGCTGATACCTGACATCGGCACCAGCCCAAGGTTGAGATATTGTAATCCTTTCTCCTTTGCGTCCTGTATCAGGGCAATGATCAAAGCGTCCATACAGCCACCGGGAGCATCTGTCCGTTTGCGGATCAGATCATATGTACACTCGCCGGGGGCATAGTCAGGGATGATGTTCAGGAACGCCGCTATCCTGCCTTCCGGATCTGTTACTGTAATCACAGATTGTTCCCGGATCTCATCCGCATCAAACAGCCCCTGTGAGAATGTCATCTCTTTTACATCATACTGTTCCAGCCACTCGTCTGATACTTCCTTCAATTCCTGTACCAATGCTGGCGGCAAAGGCGCTGCATGCACCGTGGTAATATATCCCTTGGCAGCAAGGCTGTTCAAACCATTGCGCAATGACTTTCTATCCTTTCCGCTCAATGTAAATGCGGTAACGTCCATAATACCCTCCTGTCCTATCAGCAGTTTCTTTTTGCGCAGATGTTCAAAGTAATACATGCTCTGCTCATCCACCCGGTAGAACGCCGGTTTAAGGCCCATTTTAAGGCACTGCTTTTCAAACTCCTGTAGCAGGGGCAGTTTCACATCGTCCGCACATACCGGCTCTTCCAATACAACGGCAAAGCCATTAGCAATACGGTAAGCAATAAAGCCCTGATATTCTTCAGACACAAACAACAGTTTATCATCCCCTACCTTAAAATGATCCATCGCGGAGCTACCGTACTGGCTCAGATAGTATTGTGCTTTTTCTACGGCAGCATTATTATGCTTGCTGGCAGGCAGATAAGGCCGGATAATGGTATAGAACAGGAAGGCCCAGGCGCCTACCCCCAGTACACGGATAGCGCTCAGGAATTCCCTCCCGAAACGGGTAAGCGGATGCAATCCATCATCTTCCAGTAACAGGAATCCATGGAAAGACGCTCTTAATGAACGTAACCAGGTGAATTCCATCCCGAAATGGCGGGCATGGAGGAAATAGAAGCCGACTGTCCCAAAAATGAGTACCACTAGTAATGTAGCAATCGCCGTCACCACACCAATATTCATCAGTTGCCGGTTACTCTTCAGCCGGTACTGGCTGGCGGTAATGACGAGGATAATAGCCGTAGCCAATGCCAGCGAGGCCTCCTCATAGTCCAACGCTTTACTCATATGCCCCAATACTGACAACAGCGATACTGACAATGCCACGATCCAGGCATTGCGCAATCCGCGGAACAGAAAGGTGGCCGTTACCAGCAGGATCAGTCCCAGAAATACCACCAGCAGGTTGGAGGCATGGATGCTTTCCACCGGTATATAAGCTTTCAGCATTCTTAAACGACCTCTGAGTGGTGGAGTGAGTACCGAAAAGATATTCACCATCCCCAGCAAAAAAATAAGCACCGGGGGAATTAACCGCAGCATCAGTTGTTTCCCTTTCAGCAGAAAAGCAACTACTCCGGCAACCATTGGCAGCCAGAATTCGAAAAGACGGTATAATAAGGTTATTTCCAGCGCTTGTAATGACGTGAAGCCATAGTTGGTCAGCAGATAGGCGAGGGACAATTCTATGGCCCCTAAACCGCGTAAAAATGGGGATACGATCAGGAAGATGGTGGCAACAATATACCCGACACAGGCAGCCTCCAAAGATGGGGTCGCGCCCGTTGCCATCATACTGATGTAAAGATGGGCGATGCCCACGATCTCTATTCCGGCAGAAACCAGGATAGTATGTACAAAAGAGGTACGGTTCAGGTTAAAAGCGAAGATCTCATCCACATGGCTCACCGCTCCCGGCAGATACTTTGCCATCAGGTTGTAGGCAGCCCCTCTGCGTTGTATAGATCTCACCAGCCATGCGATGCCACCTAGCACCGAACAGATGGCAACAAGGCCACCCACGGCCTGTATCATCGACTCGTCATGCAGCATGGCATAACCCACCACCGGAATGCCTACCAGGAACACCGAAAAGATACCGGTAAACCCATAGATGCCTGATGCCTGATGCACCTGTTGTTTGTTTATATGACTGCGGCGAAGATTCTGTGGCAGATAAGCCAGTGAACTGACACCTCCCGCAGGCAAGAAAATACTCAGTAAATTTCTTTTCAGAAAGAGTTCAGTACCAAGGTGGAGATTCAGCTTTCCACCTACTGCACGAAAACTATACCGGTACATCAATGCCTGCATCAGGATATATACTCCCGTCAGGAGAATACCGGCAATTACCCACAGGCGGTCTGCCCTTTCAATGGCGGGCCCGAGTGCATACAACTCATGTCTTTGCTGCCGGAAAAAGTAGATGGCAAGTAATATGAAGAGTACGGCTAATAGTTCTTTCCAATGCAATTTCCGCATTAAGTTTCCGAGGTTCAGTTTGTCCTTCAGCGCCATTACAGGTTATAGTTTAATGGATAAAATGTTCACTACATTCTTCACAAAACTACGGGGAAGTTGAAAGGCAAAACCAGGGAGGATACTACTTTAAGGAGATTTTAAGGCCATAGACAAGCTAGAATAGCTACCAGTAAGGGATAGCAAGCAACAGGCTCTTCCACATGATAAGCAGGTGATTAACCCTAATTTAAGCTGTTATTAAAGAAAAAAGGTGATGACTATAAGTCACCACCCTTTGATAATGTTTGCGCTCTGAGCGGATTAATGACCGTCGCAGTCCTGCTGCCCCGTCCACGCGTATCGAATGCTTTAAAGCGGATCGTACCTTTTTCTGTGATGGGCCCTGTATAGATCTTACTCTTGCTATCAGGTTCCTTTCCGTCTGTTGTGTAACGTAAGGTGAAGCCTGGCAATTGTATATTAGCCGTAACTGCACCATTGCTCAACTGCAGTCCCGGCGTAGGGATACGGTAATTGTAACCACCATTATAGTGATCCAGTCTTACCAGCTCTCTTTTACCCACTACATTCACAAATGTGTTCCAGGCATTGTTATACAGCTGCTCACTGCGGGCGCTGTCTTTCTCCGTTGCCCACTCAGGGTTCTTTGCCCAGGCACGTTCTGCCAGTCCGAGTAACTTAGGCAGGATCATATACTCCATACGTGCGGAATTCTTCACCGTTTCGCTCCACAACAGTCCCTGTACACCGGCAATATTGTCTGCTCCATACGCCGTCAGCTGATCTTTTCCTTTGAAGATCTCCGGGTTCAAACGGTTACCCAACGCGTCTACTTTTGAATTCTTATAGTAATTCTCCGGGATGAAATAGAATGGTTTGTCAATGTCTACAAAACCGCCCCAATAGAAGCCGGGCTCTTCGAAAGACTTCATATAAGCCATATCGAAATACAGATTGCTTACGCCGGATAACACTACTTTGTAGTTCGCATTAGCCAACCGGTAAGCCAGATCTTCTGCACCACCACCCATTACGTTATTCCATACATCCACCATGAAACCATTGTTGCTGAAATCCGGGTTAGGAATAGAATGAGGGTTACCATCAATACTGGTTTTACGCATGCCCATCTCTTCCCATCCGTATTGTTTCAGTCCACGTGCTTTCAACAACGAGTATACTTTTCCGTAGTAGTAATACCACAGATCATCTGTGTTCTTAATCGTCTTATCCTGCTGCATCAAAGCCTGTACAGCCGGTGACTTTGTCCATACGCCGGCAGGCACTTCATCACCACCCATATGTACATACTCCAGTGGTACGCCGGCTTCTTTGTAATACGCCTGCAGTTCTTCCACTACCTTATCCAGGAAAGTATATACTGATGGTAATGCCACGTTGATCACGTTATCATTCCAGTTCTGTACGGAATGATATGCTGATTTATCCTGCAAGTCTGACAACAGGTATTGTGTTGCTGCTGCATTCTTTCCCTGTGCCTGTAATGTCGCATAACGGGCTTCCATCGCTTTTACGGCTGCACGTGCGTGACCGGGCGTTTCTATTTCAGGGATGACAGTAATATGTCTGTCTGCCGCATATTTCAATATTTCCAGGAAGTCCTGTTTGGTATAAAAGCCACTACCTGCAGCATCTGTTACATCGGGACCGGAACCATAGGATGGTAGCAGGTGGTCTTTTTCATCCACAGTATGGCCACGATGACCGCCTACAGTTGTCAGTTCAGGCAACCCAGGTATTTCCAGTCTCCAGCCCTCATCATCAGTAAGGTGAAAATGGAATACGTTCAGTTTATACAGGGACATTAATTCCAGCAGGCGTAAGACGTCCTGTTTACTGTGGAAGTTGCGGGACACATCGAGCATAAACGCACGATATCCGTAACGGGGTGCATCCTTTACTTGTATAGCAGGCACTTGTATAGTTTTTTGTACACCAGCCCAGGAAGTGGGGGGCAAGATACTTTTCAGGGTCTGGATACCGTAAAAGATACCCGCTGCATCAGCAGCTTTGATGACCACTCCCTGAGGAGTTACCTGCAGGGAATAAGCTTCGGGCGCCAGGCTGGCATCCTGTTCCAACGCAATTCCATTGCCACTGCCTATTACTGGTTTGGCGCCAAGCAATTTCCCCAGCTCATCCGCCAGATAGGCGCCCTCTTTTGCAAATGCAGGTGCTGCGTTGATCTGTATACCAGCCTGTAGTGCATACGCACCTGTACCGGGTACAACCTCCTGCGGTGTGGGAAAGACCAGCGGTAACTGTTCGGCAGGAATATCCTTAATGTTCTTGTTCTGGGCATATACATCTGCCGGAGTGGTCAGCGCAGTTTTATCGCCCGGGAAGCGCAGATATTGTTTAGGCTGGGTGGAAGGACGTATTTCCAGGGAGGATAAGCGATATCCTTTAGCTGGTTCCTTGTCCCATACCAGATACAGTCCGTCAGGTGCATCCGTAAAGTTCACGGCCCAGGCATCTCCTACCATTTCAACGCGTATAGAATCGCCGGGGGCAATGCCCTTACTATCATCAGCCGGAGATAATTTGTACAGATCTCCATTCACATGTGCAGCCGTTACACCACCGGTGGTAGCGCCTTCCTTCACTGATCTTACGAAGTTAAAATACAGCTGCCAGCCCTTTGCGGGAAAAGCAGTTTTACCCTTGTTTACAATGGTAAAAGCAGAAAGGAACTGGGCCTTCCCCTGGTGGTTATTTTCCACTACCTCCCATGAAACCTTGATTTTCGAAGCGTCAAACGGCGCCTGTGCATGTAAGGGAGCCGCTCCTGTGAGCAGGCCACATGCTAATATCAGATGGCGAAATTGCATAAGCTGAAAAAAGTTGTCCCGTAAGATAAGGTTATACCCTTTCAAAACAAACTGAAACTGTCCCGGTTTTTCCGCAGTTGACCGGTTACAGGTACATGGCACAGTTATTAGCATAGTCTAGGTATCTGTTCATCAAAAGCTGCTTATTATGAATAACAATGTTTCGAACTGGGGAGATCTGATATGGGATAAGCTGCACCGGTGGGTAACTGCAGGTATTAAAATGCTGCCGAATATGGCAGTGGCTATCTTCGTGGCGATCGCCTTTTTCCTGCTGGCCAGGCTTATTAAAATGCTGGTGTATAAGTTTGTGTCAAAAATGTCTCATAACCTCACGTTAAGTGGCCTGTTTGCCAACATTTTCTCCATCATCGTCACTCTGATCGGCTTATTTGTAGCACTGGAAGTGCTCAAACTGGATAAGGCTGTATCCTCGCTGCTTGCGGGCGCTGGTATCATTGGTCTGGCCCTTGGCTTTGCCTTCCAGGACCTGACTGCCAATTTCATTTCAGGTATCTTCATCACCTTTCGCGGTCCGTTTGAAGTGGGACATCAGATAGAAACCAACGGCTTTTGCGGAAATGTGGAAGAGATACAACTACGTTCTACCCTGCTCCGTACCATCGATGGCCTACATGTTATCATTCCCAATAAAGAGATCTTTCAGAAACCCATCATTAACCATTCGCTCACGCCCGAACGGAGAACAGAGATCTCTTTTAATGTGCCGGCCGCACATGAAAGTGTGTCAGAGATCCAGCGCCTGGTGGCAGAAGCGCTGAAAGGTGTGAATAACCTGACAGAAAACAAACCGCCTGAGGTTTATTTCACCAATATTGATGGCACCAATCTCAAAGTGAGCGTAGCCTGCTGGGTCGTGAATGAGGATATTCGCACTTTTGAGGACACAAAAACTGAGATTATTATGAAGATTATGACAGTGTTAAAGAACAATAAGCTGATCTGATTTTTCCTAACTTAGCCCCTTATTAAAGGGAGCTTATATATGAAAGGATTTATTGCTTTTACGGTAATCAGCCTGGCTTTTATTACCTGTCTGGGATATTTCTTCCCCTGGACCTGGTGGCTACTGGTACTGATACTACCATTGATTATCATGGGGTTGATAGATGTGTTCCAGAAAAAACATGCCATTATGCGCAACTACCCTATTGTGGGCCGTCTGCGTTATTTTATGGAAGATATCCGTCCCAAAATCTACCAGTACTTTGTGGAGAGTGATATTGATGGCAGTCCGGTAAACCGTGTAGACCGCTCTACCATTTACCAGCGCGCCAAAAGAGAATTGAACTCCCAACCATTCGGTACACAGTTCAATGTATACGCTGAAGGTTACGAATGGATGGCCCATTCCATCCAGCCCAGGGCTTTCGAGAAAATGAACAAGGACCCGCGTGTGCTGATCGGCGGTAATGATTGTACACAACCTTATTCTGCCAGCATCCTGAACGTCTCTGCCATGAGTTATGGTTCCCTCAGTTCCAATGCGGTACAGGCGTTGAACGGTGGCGCTAAACTGGGTAATTTTGCGCATAATACCGGAGAGGGCGGCATCAGCGAACATCACCTGACGCAGGGTGGTGATATTATCTGGCAGATCGGTACCGGCTATTTCGGTTGTCGTACGGCAGAAGGCAATTTTGATGAAAAACTATTCTCAGAGAAATGTGCCACGCCACAGATTAAAATGATTGAACTAAAGATCTCCCAGGGAGCTAAACCAGGTCATGGCGGGATCTTGCCGGCCTCCAAGAATACACCAGAAATTGCGGCTATCCGCCACGTGCAACCGCATACTACCGTGGCTTCTCCTCCTTATCACACCGCTTTCAATACGCCCAGGCAGATGGTGCAGTTTATTGCTCGTATGCGCCAGCTGAGTGGCGGAAAGCCAGTAGGTTTTAAACTCTGTATCGGACAAAAAAGAGAGTTCCACGCCATCTGTAAAGCGATGCTGGAAACAGGTCATTATCCTGACTTCATTACCGTAGACGGTGGTGAAGGTGGCACCGGTGCAGCACCCCCCGAATTCTCCAACTCTGTAGGTATGCCGCTGATGGATGCGCTGGCTTTCGTGCATGATACCCTGACCGGTTACAACATCCGCAGTAAGGTAAAAGTGATCGCTTCCGGTAAGATCCTGACCGGTTTCCATATCCTCCGCGCAATGGCTTTGGGTGCAGATGCCTGCAACAGCGCCCGCGCGATGATGATGGCCATCGGTTGTATACAGGCACTGGTATGTAATACCAACCGCTGTCCTACAGGCGTAGCTACCCAGGACAAATGGCTGATGGCAGGACTCGTGGTAGACGACAAAAAGCACCGCGTATCCAATTATCATCAGGACACGATAGAAAGCGCTATAGAACTAGCTGCTGCTGCCGGTCTGGAAACACCACACCACATTACCCGCAGCCATATTTCCCGTCGCGTTTTCATGAACCAGGTAAAAACATTCGAAGAAATATATCCCAGTACTCCAGCCGGTGCATTACTGACCGGACCGGAAATGGAGACTGTGAGTATAGACGCGTGGTAGAACCGACTATTAAGAATCAGGAATTAGTGCTGTGATACTCATCCGCCACTAATTCCTGATTTTTTTTATTTACATTCATGTCTCAACCAAAATTGTTACCCGTACATGAATGCCCGCGTTCCGATATTATTTCTATTCCTGCTGATCAATCTGTTCATTACCTATGATGTATCTGCCCAACAACGTACTACTACAGATAGCATTGTGCTTCGTTATGCAGATACTACTGCCACCCCTTCCGGCTACTTCCTGGTTAAATTTGATGCATTTCCTGGTGAAGCGCTGCTACAACGGCATGGACTGACAAGATCACTCAGTGCCCGGCATCATATTCTGCAACAGGCACAGTTCGATTCTGTGGAGGCGAAACATGTGTTGCAGATCTATCCCGCCAATCATAACTGGAAATGCAGTGATGCCCTGATCAGGGCTATCAGCACATTACAATTAAAGGATACTTTGCTGGTACAGGTATCGTTTAACAATACTGTTAACACCCTTCAATATTGCCGCCCGCTATCTGCTGCGTCGTCCTACCCTGTAGTGATAGCCAGTGTAAAGATGAGCAATTGGGGTTTATTTACCGCACAACGCAATGTTCGCTTTATAGACAGACTCCGTACTGCACGCACGGAGGTCGCTATTAATAATGCGCTGCCATCTGTCGACTATATCAATGTGCTGCATCAACAATACCCTACATTACAAGGCGATAAGCATACTGTAGGCTTGAAAGAAGAATGGTTTGATACTACTGATATTGATCTCTTGGGGAAAGCAGTTCCTTCTCCGCTGGCGGCCAGGACTATCAATCCACATGCGACCATGATGGCTACATTGATTGCTGGTCTAGGGAATACAGGTCCCAGCGGGAAAGGCGTTGCTGTAAAAGCCAGGCTAAGCTCTTCTGATTATCAGCATTTGTTACCTGATGAAAACAACTATTTTAAGAATGCCGGTATTACTGTACAGAATCATTCCTACGGTACTACCCTTGAAAACTATTATGGTGCAGAAGCTGTGGCATATGATCAGCAGGTATATACACTGGATACACTACTTCACATTTTCTCTTCCGGTAATATCGGTAATACCGCTCCTGCGGATGGTACTTATAAGGGATTATCAGGTTATGCTAATCTCAGTGGAACTTTCAAACAATCAAAAAATGTATTGGTGATAGGTGGGATTGATACCGGCTATAATGTTCCTGTACTCAGTTCCAAAGGTCCTGCCTTTGATGGCCGCATCTCTCCACAGCTGGTGGCTTATGGACAAGCCGGTACTTCTGATGCTGCCGCTACTACAACAGGTATTTCCACACTTGTACAGGAAGCCTATCAGCAGGGATATGCCACAACACCCTCCTCCGCTATGGTAAAAGCCATATTGGTGAACAGTGCAGACGATATTAATACACCCGGTCCCGATTACAGCAGCGGATACGGTTTACTGAATGCTATCGCCGCCATACAGACGATCAAAGACAAGCAGCTTTTTAGCGGGGAAGTCGCTACCGGCAATACAGCCAGTATACCTGTTACTGTACCATCCAATACCGCCAGACTGAAGATCACCCTTAGCTGGAATGATCCTGCTGCTACTGAAAATGTCAGTAAGGCACTGCTTAATGACCTGGACCTGTCTGTTACAGACAATGCAGGCAAGACTTACCTTCCCTGGCAACTGAGCACCTTTCCTACGGCTGATTCACTCTCTGCGCCTGCCCGCCGTGGCAGAGACAGTGTGAATAACATCGAACAGGTATCTATTGACATACCTGCAGCTGGAACAGTAAATATCCACGTGCATGCACGGCAACTTAAGTCCGGTACGACCCAGCACTTTCATATCGCCTGGCAGGCTATTCCCCTGTCTTTCTTTGAATGGCAATATCCTGCTGCCGGCGAACAACTCTCCGCTGGAGACAACATTGCTATACGCTGGCGTACACCACATACCGGCAATGGTACACTTTCCTTCAGTGCAGACAGCGGACGTATCTGGATGCCGATAGCTGCAAATATTCCACTGGCAGGCGCGAACAGTCGCTGGAACATTCCGCGCATTTTCAGCAAGGGATTACTGCGGATGAGCACTACGGATACTACCTGGGTAAGCGATTATTTCAATATCTCCACTCCGGTAAGTATCAATATAGGTTATAATTGTCCGGATACATTGCAGATAAACTGGCGTTCTATGGACAATGCTTCCGGTTATAATGTATATACCATAAAGGGACAGACATTATCCCTTATCAGTACTACGCCGGATACTGCGCTGCTCATTGCTAAAACACAATTATCCTCTCCCTATATCTCGATCATACCGCAACATAAAGACGGATGGGCCGGATTACAGGGCACTACTTACAACTATGAACAACAGGGTGTTGCCTGTTTCTTCCGGCAGGTACTGGCAGATGTATTGGCAGATAACAGTGTTGATATTACCGTGGTGTTCAACGCAGGGAACAAGGTGAAAAAGATCTCCTGGGAACGTTTACAGGGCAACGATTTTATAACGCTCTCCAGTGAGGATATTACTCCGGATGATCACAATAACATGCTGCTTTATAAAGACCATCCTGGACACTCTGGTATCTTTTATTATCGTGTGAAGTTGGAATTAACTGATGGCCGCTCCATTTATTCTGATGTACAGTCGGTGCAGATATTGATCAACCAGGAATTCTATTTGTTCCCGGTACCGGCTTCACAGCAACTTACACTACTTAGTAGTCGCCTTGGTGATTTGCAGGTGCGGTTTGTAGATATGAATGGCCGTACCGTGTTTACACAACAGTTGACGCAGATGCGGGAGACCTATTCGTTGAAGGGACTGGCAGCTGGGATTTACATATGTGTGGTTTATGAGGGAGCGCAGAAAATATTTACGAAACGGTTTGTGAAATTGACGGATTAACATCATTGCAGCGGGTATTCAGATGGGACCTCTGGCTGTAGTTCTTTGAAGTTCCTAAGCATTTAGCTTTGGAATGCGTATGGGCAGTAATTATCTATTTCACTCCCATCAGCGTATCGGCACTTCAAACAACTAAGGCCAGAGATCTCCATCTGAACCCGCTGCTGCGACCAGATGTCTGATTATAATCTGGGCTTCATATTTTTAACTGTACTTCCCACTCTATTTGATCTTTATTACAAACAGGTTGCTGGTAATATCTCCCGGACGTAATCCAGACAGATTGATTACACAATCCTTGCCTTGCTGTTGCCATGTAACTGATTTATTACAGCCCAGTACTACTGCTTTGGCGTTTTTAGCAGGTGCGAAATCCTTTATCCGTAATTGTGGTTCATAACCGGTCGCTATACAATACAAAGCATCATCCTTCTTTGTAAAGAACATCTCAATATGCGCATGCTCTTTGGAAGGCTTCACCATCTTTGCCACATTGTAATCTGACATGAAGCTAGCTTCTTTCACCTGCGGACGATTTCCTGCACTCCACTGACGCGTTTCTTTCCATGGTTTTGTATTGTAGATCGCTTCTCCGTTCACTTCCAGCCAGCTGCCTATATCTACCAATCGTTGCTGCATGATCACTGGTATACGACCGTCAGCAGTGGGGCCTATGTCCAGCAGCAGGTTGCCACCACGGGAAACGATATCTACCAGTAATACGACCAGGTCATTGCTCTTCTTATAATCGTTCACATTTTCCATACGGTTATACCCATAGGAATTACCGATACCCTGACTTTCTTCCCATATTACACCGGGCTGCATACCACTACCATATTCAGAGGTAAGATAGGTAGCACCGTTGTTATGCCCTCTTGTGTTGCTGCCCCAGCGATCGTCTATTACTACTTCGTCTTTTACAGGAGATTCATTGAATAACCAGGCCAGTAATTCAGGACTGTGCCAGGCGGTATCTGACTGTTCCCATTCACCATCGGAGAAGATCACAGAAGGTTTATAACGTGTTACGAGGTCTTTGAACTGCGGTGTCATTAAGTTCTTTACATAGCTGGCCTTGTCTTTCTTCCACAATGGGTTGAACCACTCGTAGAGAGAATAGTAGTAGCCCATTTTCAGACCGGCCTTTCTGACTTCATTGGTCAGATCTCCCAGCAGGTCTCTTTTAGGCGTACCCGTTACGGCATTCCAGGGGCGGCCCCATACGGAATCTGCCTGTTTGTTGTCCCAGAGACAGTAGCCTTCGTGATGTTTGGAGGTCAGCACTACGTATTTAGCGCCTGAACGGCGGAATACATCAGCCCATTGGGCGGGATCAAATAAGGATGCGTTAAACTGCGATTCAAACTGCTGATAGGAGAAATCCTTTCCGTAGTTCTTATCATGGAAAGCCCGTACTTTCTGGTGTGTCTCATCTTTTGCACCATCCAGCTGGTACCAGTACCATTCGGAATAACCACCAGGTCCTACCACTGCAAAGGAAGGAACCGCATACACACCCCAGTGTATAAAGATGCCAAACTTAGCTTCATTGAACCAGGCAGGAATACCACGTTTGTTCAGTGATGCCCAGTCTGCTGTGTATTGTTGTGCAACAAGCGGCACGCACCCTATAAAAAAAGCGCATGCATAAAGGAAGAGTTTTTTCATAACTGTAGTTGATAGATGAGACCATGAATTGATAATACCCTTAAATATAGAATGACAGGGCAGGAATTCCTAATAGCATCTGCACAGGGACCGGTATAATATTAGTGTTCTGCCCATCTCCTCAAAGCATCTCTTTCAGTGATCAGATTAACAACAACGTTTGTCAATTCGCGGAACTTTCGCTGATTATCCTCCTGAAATAGAAAAGCCTCTCCGGTTATACCAGAGAGGCTTTTGCAATATGTTGCAATAAGTAATACTTACATTTCCAGCGCACCTGCTGCCGCTTCATCCACAAACCAGTGCAGTTCTCCATCCTGCGGACGGATCAGCTGAGAAGGGAATTTCTCCGCATTAAAGTCGCCTTCTATCACACTCTTCAGTGTCAGGGCCTTACCGGTACCGGTAGCCATGAATATCACACAGGCGGCATCATTTACAACCGGTGCTGTGAGTGTGATACGGAACATGTCCTGTGCTTTCAGGAAGAATGCTTTTACCCAGGCCTTTTTCTCATGCACGACTTCTGTACCGGGGAAGAGGGACAGGGTATGTCCGTCATCTCCCATACCTAAGAGTACGAGATCGAAGGTAGTATCGCTGTCTTCGAAATATTTCTGCAGGATCTTTTCATATTCTGCAGCTGCTGCTCCAGGCTCAATATCAGTGCGCATTACATGGATATTCTCTGAAGGTACGCCGACAACATTCAGCAGGGTATCGTAGGCCATGCGGGCGTTGTTACGTTCATCTTCAAAAGGCACCGCTCTTTCATCTCCCCAGAAGAAGTGAATCCTCTCCCATGGGATGATCAGTTTATACGGCTCTTTTGTGAGCAGGGTATATAACTGTTTAGGCGTGCTTCCTCCGGAGAGGGCCCACGTAAAGATAGGCTGGTCCTGCAGTACCTCCTGGATATAATTGCTGATCCATGCGGCCAGGTTCTCGCTGAGTTCCTGGGTGTTTTTGGCTATATGTAATTCCATTGCTCTTATTTAGGTAAGTTGATCCAGGCGTGACCATCTCTTGCGATCAGGGCGTCTGCATCCTCAGGTCCCCAGGAATCAGGTGCATAGTTAGGGAAATCTACCGGCGTGCGGGATTCCCATGTTTCCAGTATCGGCATTACTACTTTCCATGCAGCTTCTACCTGGTCGGCACGCATGAACAGGGTAGCGTCTCCTTCCATTACGTCCAGCAGTAGTGTTTCGTAGGCTTCCGGTGCGTGGTCGTCACCATATTGACGGTCGAAGTTAAAGACCATCTCCACAGGGTCCAGTTCCATGCTCTGACCCGGGCGTTTTGCCTGGAAGCGGATACGGATATCCATTTCCGGCTGTATACTGATGGTCAGGCGGTTGGGGCGCCAGGTTTCTGCTGATTCGGCCGGAAACGCATAGTGCGGTGCCTGGCGGAACTGCAGGGTGATGTTGGTCGCCTTCTGGTGCATGTTCTTACCGGTACGTACGTAGAACGGTACGCCCTGCCAGCGCCAGTTGTCGATATAGAACTTAACAGCAGCGTAAGTTTCAGTAGCGGATTCTTTATCCACTCCTTTTTCTTCACGGTAGCCTACTACCTGCTGGCCTTTTCTCCAGCCGGCAGAATACTGTCCGCGTACTGCGTTTTCGTGTATCTTATCTTTAGTGAATTTGCGGATAGCGTTCAGTACATCCACTTTCTTGTTACGGATCTCGTTCGCATCAAAAGACACCGGAGCTTCCATCGCAATCATACACATCACCTGCAGGATGTGGTTCTGTACCATATCGCGCAATGCACCGGAGCCTTCGTAATAACCACCGCGACCTTCCAGTCCCACAGTTTCAGAAGCTGTGATCTGTATATGATCGATGTAATTGCGGTTCCATATCGGCTCAAACAGTGCATTGGCAAAACGCAGGGCGATCAGGTTCTGCACCGTTTCTTTACCCAGGTAATGGTCAATGCGGTAAATCTGATCTTCAGAGAAGAGGCCTTGCAGCAGTGTATTCAGGTCGTGAGCGCTCTGCAGGTCATGACCGAATGGTTTTTCTATCACGATGCGGGTGCTGCGTGTATCACTGCACAGGTTCAGGCTACCCAGTTTCTGTGCGATGGCAGGCATCAGCTGAGGCGCTACAGACAGGTAGAATATCACGTTAGGATGTTCGTTCCATTCTTCTTCCTTTGCTTTCACAAAGTCGGTGATGGCCCCATATGCAGACTGGTCTTCCGCATCCATCTGCAGGTAACTTACATGCTGGTTGAAGTCTTTCCAGTGACCGTTCTGTTCTCCTTTACGGCGGGAAAATTTCTTGATACCATCCAGCAGGCGCTCTCGGTAAGCTTCATTATCATAGGGACTACGGCCGATACCTGCAATAGCAAATTTCTCCGGCATGTAGTTATCCAGGAACAGGTTGTATAAAGCCGGCGATAGTTTTCTGTAATTCAAGTCGCCGCTGCCACCGAAGATGAAGACGATGGAGGCAGGCGGACGTTTATGATTTTGCATAACTCTATATTTTATATGAGTGCTTACCCACCGCAAGCGGGTAAGCACTCTAAAATTCTTATTCACCCCATACAGTATGGAAACTACCAGGTACATCTATACGCTGATAGGTATGAGCGCCGAAGTAGTCGCGCTGTGCCTGCACCAGGTTGGTTGGCATACGCTCGGTGCGGTAAGCGTCGAAGTAAGCCAGTGCAGACATTATACCAGCAGCTGCGGTACCTGTCTGTGCAGCCTGGGCTACTACTGCACGTGTATTCGTGATGGCATTCTCAACAAGGGCTGCAACGTCCTTGTTCAACAGAATATTTGGTAACTCAGGAGAAGCTTTATAAGCGGTAGTGTATACTTCCAGGAGGGTAGAACGGATAATACATCCGCCTCTCCAGACTTTCACTGCTTCAGGTAAAGGGATTTCCATCTGCAGTTCTTTGGATGCCTGATGCAGCATTGCCAGACCCTGTGCATAGCTGATGATCACACCAAAGTACAGTGCATCGTGTACCTGCTTGATCCAGGTATCTGCAGGTGTATTGAGTTTTGCGTCAGGAGCTTTGTATAAAGCAGCTGCCTGCACACGCTCATCTTTGTAACCAGACAGGGTGCGGAGGGCTACAGCGGTGTCTATTACCGGAACGGCAACAGGCAGTTCCATTGCATCCTGTGAAGTCCATTTACCGGTTCCTTTTGAACCCGCTTTATCGGAGATCACGTCTACCAGTCTTGCGCTGGTCTTATCGTCCTTCTGCAGGAAGATATCGGCAGTGATCTCTATGAGGAAAGATTGCAGATCGCCTTCATTCCAGGTTTTGAATACCTGATGTAAACGGTCGTTATCCAGGCCCGCCTGTTTCAGCAACGCATACGCTTCGCTGATCAGCTGCATAATGGAATACTCGATACCATTGTGTACCATCTTCACATAGTGACCCGCACCTTCCTTACCCAGGTAGGCTACGCAGGGCTCACCATTTACCTTTGCGGAAATTGCTTCCAGCATTGGTCTTACTTTCTCATAAGCTTCTTTATCTCCACCAGGCATGATGCTTGGTCCCGTACGGGCGCCTTTCTCACCACCTGATACGCCGATGCCCATGAAATGAATACCTTTATCCCGCAGGTATTTTACCCGGCGCAATGTATCTGTATAATGTGAGTTACCACCGTCTATCACCACATCACCTTTTTCCAGCAGGGGGATCAGTGATTCGATCACATCATCCACCGGCTGACCGGCTGGTACCAACATCATCAGCTTACGCGGACGCTCCAGTAATTGTACCATGGTTGCCAGTTCTGCCACTCCCTTTACAGTAGTGCCAGCTGTAGCAGCCGATTCCAGAGCCCCGGTCTTGGTACTATCTTTATCAAAACCAATAACGGAAAAACCATGATCAGCCATGTTCAGTAAGAGGTTTCTCCCCATTACGCCCAGACCAATCATGCCAAAATCGAATACGCTTTGTGCCATAAATTATCGTGTAAGTGCCTAAAAGAATGAAGTAAAAGTACGAATTATCAATTACCAATTACAATTACTATTAGATGACCTGACAAAACTTTGAACATCCCATGACGTTTACCGTGGTTTATACATGAAAATCCGCGATAAGTGCAAGCTCCGGCCGTGTCTTAAATTTTCCTTAAATCTACCAGCCCAGGCATACCATTCCTATGCCACATACCAGTATAGTGAACCCTCCCAGGGCATGTGCATACCGCTCCAAACTACTGGTTCTCAATACGGAAAAGCCATAATACCCCAACATGACCATGGCCGTCATTGTAAGCAGCGTGAACAGTGTAAAAGCCCCGATCAGCATCACCATACCATAGGTAGAATGTTGTGCCGCCGGGTAGGTCAACAGAGGGATCAATGGCTCACAGGGCCCCAGCCCGAAAATGAGCAGCATAATCCAGGGTGTGACCTTCGTCCTGTCCTGAGGATAAACAATCCCCCCGTGTTTATGTTCATACACGTAAACATCCCCGTTATCATACACATCGAAATGCTTATGCACCTTGTTGCTCCAGGCCCGTTTCAGACCCCATACCGTATACAGCAGACCAAAGGTGAGCAAAGCCCATCCCGCCAGCCCTCCCCGCAAGCCTTCCAAACCGCTGATCTTTGACAAAGACCAGCCCAGACCTATGCCCAGCAGGCCTAATAATACGGAACTACCCACATGCGCGATGCCACACAGCAATGTCCAGACCACCGTTTTACCGGCAGTCCAGCCTCTCACCCTGCTCAGGGCAATGAACGGGATGTAGTGATCGGGCCCCGTCAATGTATGCAGACAACTTATTGTGACGGCTGTCAGCAACAATACCTGCAGTTCCGTATTCATATCCGGTAAAGTTTATAGTTTTCGTTCCTCCCCGGCCAGCAGCGCTACCTTTTTGAATAGCTCGTACAGCTGTTCTCCTCCCTGTCCCAGCACACGCAGAAGCAATGCTCCCGAGGCCGTGCGTGATACACCGGCAGTAATATTTGTTTCTGCGGATAAACACTCGTGCAACACCTCTCCCATCGCGGTCATATCCTGCCTTTCATCATACCACAGCAGGGAGGCCTGGTGTGTATATTCTTCCCATTGGCCCATATTTGCCGGTGGTACCATACCTGGTTGTAATACCGTTACATCCTTAAACAACAACCTGCCATTCCTGTACACTTCCAGTATATTTTGAAAACGTTTGCACTGAAACACTTCTCCGTTCAGTTTTCGACCACAGGTAATGATCTCGCCCCACAGTAAGCGGCAATCTTCCCCCAGCTCAATACGACTGGCACTGTCAAACACCGATTGCTCATGTGGCACCGCGGGATGCGGCAGATAGCATAAACTGCTGCCACGTTCCATCTCCACATGAAAACGTTGCCGTGCGCCATGCTGCATGTTAAAGATGCGCTGATAGGATTGCGTGTACAGATGTAATGCTGCATCTTCTTGTACCACAACCCGGATATCATATGCATCCCCGTCCAATATACCCGGCGAAGCCGTCATCATGGTCAGATGTAACATACCGGCCCTGCTGCCACTGATATCAGCCACTTTAAAAGGCTTTGTATAATAGCAGTGTTGCAGGTAAGTACGGGGGCCCCTGACAGCCGCTTTTATTTGCAGTTCACTCTTCATTGCAGCAAGGCAGGCTCCTCCACCATTTCCAGTAATGCGTACTTCCTGATCCATCCTATAACGGTGTCCAATCCCTCTTGCGTCATCAGGTTAGTAAACACGAATGGTCTACCCTGACGCATCTTACGGGCGTCCCGTTCCATCACTTCAAGACTGGCTCCCACATAAGGTGCCAGGTCAATTTTGTTGATGACCAGCAGGTCCGAACGGGTAATGCCCGGTCCTCCCTTGCGGGGGATCTTATCGCCCTCTGCTACGTCAATCACGAAGATGGTCAGATCAGCCAGATCCGGGCTGAAAGTGGCAGACAGATTATCGCCGCCGCTTTCAATAAAGATGATCTCCACATCCGGAAACCTGGTTGCTATTTCTTCCACGGCTTCCAGGTTCATACTGGCATCTTCACGTATGGCTGTATGCGGACAGCCACCTGTCTCCACTCCAATGATCCTCTCCGCAGGCAATAAGCTGTTCTTCACCAGGAATTCAGCATCTTCTTTTGTATAGATATCATTGGTGATCACCGCCAGGCTATACTGCTCATGCAGCCGCCGGGACAGCCTTTCTATCAGCGCTGTTTTACCGGCGCCTACAGGGCCGGCAACACCTATCTTTATGTATGTACGCAATTGCATGTTCATTCTGTTTACATAAATCAATTCATACGGTACCGGTCATACGGCATATGCCCTAAGACATATATAATCTCGAATACAGTCTTTCGTGCTGCATACTCCTGATATCAAATCCCACGCTGCAACGCCCCGCCAGTTCCCGTGGTATGTTAAACGTCTGTTCGACCAATGCAGGTAGCTCCGGCAACAGTGCAAACAGGATCTGCTGTCCCTGCTGCTGCCCTAGCGGCACCAGCTTTACGCTATTGGTCACCATACCGGTAGCGGCATTGTAATAGAAGGCGGTGATGGCTTCTGATAATGGTATGCCTGATAGACAGGCATACATTCCGAATACCAGACAGTAATGCCCGGCGGCCTCACCTGATTTTATGTACGCCATATAAGCATTACCGGTAGTATGTTCCACCATCGGAGAGAACAACTTCAGCAGGCGCAGGCCCAGCTTCTGACTGGCCGTTCTCAATTCCTGTGGCGCTTTCAGTGCCGTGCATTCCTGGTCTAGTTGCACCAGTTGCTGTACATCTCCAGCTTCCGCCGCGCGATATGCCAGTACGGCAAAAAGTGCATCGTTATATGGCAGGTTTTGCATCAGCATATTCCTGATAAATGCAGCTGCATCCCCCGCGTCTTTTATGAGTCCGTGCTGTACATAGGTTTCCAGTCCGCCGGAATGCGTATACGCCCCTATCGGCAGTGTAGGATCACTCAGGTGTAACAGGTATGGTAGCCAGTTGTACATGATGGTTTATTTGGACGCGAGCTGCATGATCTTACTGAATAGCGATCCTGAGCTGCCATGTTCATGTGGTATAATATTGCTCCGCAGCATATTGGTGAGCCTGCGCTGTTCCTTCATAGGATGGTGTCCTTTGGCTTCCAGCCAACGGAACAACGGCTCCTCGTATGGCACCAGCACTTCATTTCCTTCCAGGAATAATGGCAGATGTTTATTCCCGATCTCATAACAAACAGTCGCCATATCCTTCATGGTAACTGGTTGCAGAACAATCGCCGCTGCAGGAATAATGTCGATCGCGATGGCCTTTTTATCGTCCATCCACACAATATCTCCCTGTTGTAACATAGGCGCTTCCCGCATAAAACGTAGCGCCACTTCCTGCCCACCTTGTGTATGCCGGCGCAACAAGCGCTTGCCCGTTTCAAACCATTCCAGCAACAAAGGGTCTATGACCCTTTGTGCAGCGGAACCGTTTACGACGTTGCCTTCTATCTTTTCTATAATGATCATAACTATAATTAAAACAGGAAATACCGTTGCGCCAGTGGCAACACCGCCGCCGGTTCACAGGTCAGTACCTGCCCGTCTATGCTTACTTCATATGTCTCCGGGTTGACCTTTATTTCCGGTGTACTGTTGTTATGTACCATATCCTTCTTGCCGATATTCCGGCAGTTCTTCACAGGCAGTATTGTCTTTTGCAGACCATATTCCTGTGCAATATTTTTCCCGGCTGCCGCCTGTGATACGAAGGTCACACAGGTCTTATGCAGGGCGCCACCAAAGGCACCGAACATCTCCCGGTACATAACAGGCTGCGGCGTGGGAATAGAGGCATTCGGATCGCCCATACGGCTACAGATGATCATTCCTCCTTTGATGATCATTTCCGGTTTAGCGCCAAACAGGGCTGGCTTCCACAGCACAATATCTGCCAGTTTACCCGGCTCCAGCGATCCGACATGTGTGGCTATGCCATGTGTGATGGCAGGATTGATCGTGTATTTGGCTACATACCGTTTGGCCCTGAAATTATCATTGTTTTTACCCTGATCTTCTGCCAGAGCTCCCCGCTGCTTCTTCATCTTATCCGCCGTTTGCCAGGTGCGGATGATCACTTCCCCTACGCGGCCCATCGCCTGTGAATCGGAACTCATCATACTGAATACGCCCATGTCATGCAGGATATCCTCCGCAGCAATTGTCTCGGGGCGAATGCGCGAGTCAGCGAAAGCCACATCCTCCGGTACGCTTTTATCCAGGTGATGACATACCATCAGCATGTCCAGGTGTTCATCGATAGTATTGACGGTATATGGTCTTGTAGGATTCGTAGATGAAGGCAGGATATTCGGGTACATGGCCGCCTTGATAATATCGGGCGCATGGCCACCGCCAGCGCCTTCTGTATGATAGGTATGGATCACACGACCATCAATCGCCTTAATCGTATCTTCCAGGAAGCCTGATTCATTCAGCGTATCTGTGTGGATAGCTACCTGTACATCGTATTTATCTGCCGCCTTCAGGGAGGCATCGATAACAGCGGGAGAAGCGCCCCAGTCCTCATGGATCTTCAGCCCCAGGGCACCGGCTTCTATCTGTTCCCAGAGAGGTGCTTCCGTAGCGCAGTTCCCTTTACCGAGAAATCCCAGGTTCATAGGAAAAGCGTCTGCGGCCTGCAGCATTTTACGTATGAACCATTTACCAGGTGTGACAGTCGTGGCATTGGTACCATCAGCAGGACCAGTACCACCACCGATCATCGTGGTAATACCACTATGTAAAGCATGGGTGATCTGCTGTGGACTGATAAAATGGATATGCGTGTCAATACCACCGGCGGTAGCTATCAATCCAGCGCCGCCATGTACTTCTGTACTGGCGCCAATGATCATACCAGGATCTACGCCGTCCATGGTATCAGGATTACCGGCCTTCCCTATCTTCACGATCTTCCCGTCTTTGATACCGATATCCGCTTTTACAATTCCCCAGTGGTCAATGATCATCACACTGGTGATGACCATATCCAATACACCCTGGTCGCGGGTAGCAGTAGAAGACTGCGACATGCCATCGCGGATGGTCTTACCACCGCCAAATTTGGCTTCATCGCCATATACGGTATGATCATGTTCTATTTCGATAATAATGCCTGTATCTCCCAAACGTACTCTATCGCCTGTGGTAGGACCATACATCGCCGCATAGCGGTCGCGGTTTATCTGAAGACTCATTCCGGCTGGTGTTTAAATTGTTGTGCTTTTACCTGTTCCATGGCTTTATGGCGGGCATCATCCCCCACAGTAGTACCATTCACGAGGTTATTCATACCAAAGGCTTTCCGGTTACCGCCCAACGTCACCAGTGTGACAGTCTTTTCTTCTCCGGGTTCAAAACGCACCGCGGTGCCGGCTGCAATATTCAGGCGCATGCCAAAGGCGGCTTCCCTATCAAAGGACAGCATACGGTTCACCTCAAAAAAGTGACAATGGGAACCGATCTGCACAGGTCTGTCTCCTGTGTTGACCACCTTTACCTGTGCGACAGCCCGGCCCTGGTTAGCGTCAATTACGCCGGGAACAATAAAATATTCACCTGGGATCATCATTGAAGAGGATTTAGATCTTGGTTGATAAGCGTTGTTATCTGATTGGATGATGTACCGTTACAAGTTTGGAACCATCCGGAAAAGTAGCTTCTATTTGGATCTCATCGATCATTTCCGGGATACCCTCCATCACATCTTCACGGGTCAGGATAGTAGCGCCATACTGCATCAGTTGCGCAACTGTCTGTCCATCTCTGGCAGCTTCCTGTAAGCGACTGCTGATCAGGGCTATAGCTTCCGGATAATTGAGTTTGAGTCCTCTGGCCTTTCTCTTCTCAGCAAGTTCTCCCGCCAGATATAACAATAGTTTTTCAGTTTCCCTTGCCGTTAAATGCATAATATTCTGGTTTAAATGTGTCTTATAGCTCCTGACAGCTTATTGCAGGGAATGGGTTAATGACATTAAGTGTGTTCTTCCCATGTGTTAATTTACGCAAAAAAAGCAGAAAGAAAAACGCTCAATGCGGAATGCATTGAGCGTTTGTATAACAAGTATAAATAATCGTATTAAGCAGAATTCCTGCCGGCATTAATAATACCAAACGAGCAACGTACGACCAGTTTTTCATACGTCTCCTTCAGCCCATCGCCATTGCCTGCTTCATTGAGCTCACGGATACGGACCAGTGCTCCCTGCTGAATGGTTAGCAGTGGCAGTACGATACGCTCACGCATCTGGATAGACAACTGGTCTACAGGCGATTCTCCCATCAACTCTGTCTGTCCTACCAGGCGCAGTATGTATTTACGCGTACATTGGTATTCGTCATGTATCATATTCCACACCTCTGCAAAACGGGGATGTTTGCCATAGGCAGCGGTGAGCGGGAAATAACTCTTCTTCATCGCCATCTGGCAGTTGTCCAGCAATGTGCGGAAGAACAGTGAATTTTTATACAGTTTCTGCACAGCATCCCATTTACCTGCTTTATCCATCGCCTCCAGTGCAGCACCTACGCCATAGTAACCAGGTACATTCTGTTTCAGCTGACTCCATGCACCCACATAAGGTACTGCACGCAGGTCATTGAGGTTCAGTTTAGCGGCTGCATTCCTTTTGGACGGGCGGCTGCCGATATTGGTTTCTGCATAGTAGCGCAGCGGACTTGCAAAGTCCAGGTAGTCCAGGAAGTCAGGATGTAACTTCAGTTTATTGAACGACTTGAAGCCTTCATCTGCCAGCTCCTGCAGCAATGCATCTTCTTCATCTGTAAGGGTCACCTCACGGGAAGAGAAGATCTCATTGGCGATACCTGCATGTACCAGTTGTTCTATGTTGAACTGTGCAGAGTCAACCGTTCCGAAGTTGGAACTGATGGTCTGCCCCTGTATGGTCAGCTGAATTTCTTCATTGGCAATATCGCGTCCCATGGATGCATAGAACTGGTGCGTTTTACCACCACCTCTTGCAGGAGGACCTCCACGGCCATCGAAGAAGACAACATCTATATCATATTCCCTGGAAACGCGCGTCAGCTCCTGTTTAGCTTTGTGAATGCTCCAGTTGGCCATCAGGTAACCACCATCTTTGGTACCATCAGAGAAACCCAGCATGATGGTCTGTTTGTTGGAACGCTGACGCAGGTGCTCTCTATATGCGGCATTGTCATACAGTTCACGCATCACATTACCCGCCTGACGGAGATCGTCTATTGTTTCAAACAACGGTACAATGTCAACGCTCATGGTTTCCTTCTGCCAGCCAGCCAGCAGGAACAGGCCATACACTTCTATTACGTTCAGCGCATTCATACTGTGGCTAATGATATAGCGATGACAGCCAAACTCACCATTGTTCTGCTGTATTTCTTTCACAGCCGCGATAGTAGCAAGGGTATCCTTATGCAGCGGATCTTTCAGCGCATCCGGATTCAATGCCCCTCTTATATTCAGCAGGCTGTTTATTTTCTCTTCATCGGAGAGTGATGCATAGTTGGATGGCAGCAGATCAGAATTAGCTGCCACTGCATCCAGCAGTGGCCCGTGTACTGAACTGTCCTGCCTGATATCCAATGTGGCAAAGAACAGTCCGAACAGCTCTACCCGGCTTACCAGGTCATCGAGCAGGTTCAGGAAGAGTCCATTGTTCTCTTCAATGAGCACGATGCGGATACGTGCCAGTGTATCAAGGATATCTTTCTGAGAAATATTCGTCTTATGGCCAGGAATGAACAGGTTATTATACAACTGCTGTTCAAGTGCGGCCAGTTCCTGTTCAATCCCTTTAAAGGTGAGGCGGCGTTTCAGTTTGCGTACATCCAGGTAATAACACTTGAGGATGCCGCCACGCAGCGCTTCCGCCACCCGCAATGTAATGTCGGCGTTCACGAAAGGATTACCATCGCGGTCACCACCAGGCCAGAAGCCCATTCTGATCACCGGATTACTGCTATTGATAGCTGAAGGGAACTGTGCTTTTAGTTTAGCTATAATACGTCCGGCAGCGGGATAGAACGTATTCTCCAGGAACCATAACAGGCTGATAGCCTCGTCGTATGGTGTCGGCTTTTCCTTTTTGAAGAATGGCGTTTTACCTAACTGCTGCAGGTAAGAGTTTACGTGCGCGGTATTATCATTGATCAGCGCCCTTGACAGGTCATTGATGATGGTGAGTACATTACCCGGGTAGAACTGGGTAGGGTGTGCTGTTAATACCAGTCTCACTGAAAAGTCCTGTAGCTTCTTAGCCAGCTTTTCTTCTGCCTGCTCTGCAATGATCTCGGACTGCAGGTGACTCAGAGAGCCGGTACCATACATGTCGTGAATATTGCGGAAAGCCGCATCTTCCAATGCGTCAAACAACACTACCTGTCTTTCGGCATACTGCACAAAGCGGAACATGAGGTCCAACTTCTGCTGTTCATTACTACATGATGTGTATTGCTGAAAATAAGAGTTGAGAATTTCCTGGGGACTCTTTTCCTTCTCATATCCTTCTTCACAATGGATCAGGAATAAAGACAGAAATACGCCGGTTCTTTCTACCTTATGAAAAGGCAATGCCGTGAAAAGACTATTGTATAACTGGAACTTGGTACCAACCAGGTTCTTGAATAACTGCAGGGTATTATTAACCGGTGCTTCCATAACTAAATTTCGTAATTTAAAAGAGCCTTTGCCAACCGGGAGCTAAAAATAATATAAAATAGTTACAAAGTAGAATGGAAAGTTCCTGAAAAAAGTAAGGCCGTAGCTATCTGCCACGGCCTTTTGCAAGTCCCCCCTCAGTTTGAGAGTGTTGAAAGAATGAATCTGTTAATTGAGTAATATGATCTGGTAAAAAGAAATCAGCATTTAGTTGTCCAATTTGAAACCTATAGGCAGGTTATATCTTACGTTAACAGATTGACCGTTTTGCCTGCCTGGCTTCCAGTTTGGCATTAATTTCACCACGCGCATAGCCTCTTCTTCCAGTCCGCCGCCCTTCTGAGCGCCTACTGTCTGTACTTCACTGATCTTGCCTTCATGATTTACCACAAACTGAACAAACACCTTTCCCTCAATGCCATTTTCCTGCGCCATATGCGGATACTTTATATTTTTCTGCAGAAATCTTGATAACGCTTCTTCACCTCCGGGAAATTGCGGCATGATTTCTACCCAGCCAACTATCTCTTCTCTTTCAGCCACTTTGGGCGGTTCTACAATGGGGTTGCCTGGAGTACCATCACCTGCAAACGGATTGTCAACAACACCATTTATATCGTCCCCCTTAATATTAGCAACACCAATACTTTTATTACCAATACTATCTAACTTCGGCACTTCATCTTCTGTGCGTACAAGTTCGTCTTCGGTAATAACAGGTGGCGTCAATCTAATGGATGAAGTGGCCGGCGGTGGTGGTGTTGTTACCGGAGGAGGTGGTGGGGTTAACGGTTTCTCCTCTGGCATCTCAAGCTTTTTTAAGATCGTTTCTTTCACAGCTACATCTTTTCGTGTATGCATGTCCGCAGCCATCAATTTATTACTGAGTACATATCCACCGATGATGACCAATGCGATGGAAGTTGTACCAATAATGGCGTTGCGTACACGCCTGTCTTCACTTCTACGTAAGTCATAGGCACCGTAGTCTTTATTCCGACCATCAAAAAGAATGTCGAGAAAGTCTGATTTAATAATGTTCGTTGCATTCATGGGATAAACATTTACAATATAGATGCGACGTCATTATTTTTCCATAAGAGATTTTAAAAAACTTTAAGAGGAGTATTAATATTACCAGCCCAGATTGAAATCCGGATCGGGATCACCTATTTGCTAAAGGAAGTATTCACTATCTTTTGATGATGACATAATCGTCATCATCACGCAGGTATAGCAATGTTGTAATAAATCAAGTTGGCAGATAAAAAGGTAAGGAGGTCATGCCAGGGGGCGCGGGAGGTATATTACATTATAATTTACCACCAATAAATCTGCAACACACCTTCCCCGCTAGCCTGACCGGGCATTTTATTTACAGCTTATAGCAAACAATATCTTTTGTGATCAGCAACAGCCGTTTACAACAGCTGCACTACAGGATCGGGTATGATCAATATTTACCACTACACCTATCTTACTACATATTAATATTCCCTTATGCTGATGCATATAATAATCAGTTTTTGATTTTTACGTTGCCGATAATATTGTTTTGCAGGTGGGACAAAACAAGGAGAATACTCAGCGCTTTTCTCCGGTGGTGGTAAATCTTATTAGTCTACTGAATCTGTAGACAAATATACAGCATGAAATCATATTTCCAAATTCACGGACATACTTTTTTTCCAGACAGCATTCCTGCACGCAGCAAATGGCTGATTATCACACAGGAAAAAACTAATATCAACAATGTTGGGCAGATCATCTTCATTGCAGAAGCAAGTGCTATAAGCGCGCATAACGTTATAAGGAAATAACAGTATCTGCAGCATGCAATACCAGTGATCCTAATTCGCCCGTCGGATAAGGAAAATACAAGTAGATTTGAAATAACAGAAGACACTTATCTGATGAAAAAAATTCTACTGGCCCTTAGTATACTACCGCTGGCCACTCATGCACAATCATCATCTGACACTACCCGTCGTCTCCGCGAAGTAGTGATACAGGCATACCCCGGCAAACAATTCACCCTGCTCCAGGTGCCTACCAGCAGTACTGTACTTACTGCCCGCCAGTTACAACTGCAACAGGGCCTTACATTATTACCAGCATTGAACACCGTACCGGGCGTACGCATGGAAGAACGTTCTCCCGGCAGCTACCGCCTGTCTTTAAGAGGCAGCCTGTTACGCTCTCCCTTTGGTATCCGGAATGTAAAACTGTACCTGGATGAGATCCCGCTAACGGATGCCGGTGGCAACTCCTACCTCAATCTTACTGACCCGGGAAGCTTTCAGGGTATTGAAATATTAAAAGGGCCAGATGGCAGCCAGTTCGGCGCCAACTCAGGTGGTGTAGTATTACTCCATCCGGCAGGCACATTACCTGACAGCAGTCATTTGAAGGCAGATATACAGGGTGGCAGTTATGGGCTGTTCCGTGAGCAATTGGGCTGGCAGCAGCAGTGGGGCAATTATAAACTGCATATCTATGAAGCCGTTCACCACGCTGACGGCTACAGGGATAACAGTGCCATGAAGAGGTATTATGTGCAGACAGCGCAGGAATGGCAATATAATCCGCACAACCAGCTTAAACTGATCGCATTTTACAGCGACCTCGATTATCGTACTCCCGGTGGACTGACGGCCGCACAGGCAGCCGCCAATCCGAAAGGAGCGCGTCCTGCTACTGCCACATTACCCGGCGCCATCACCCAAAAGGCGGGTATCCGGAACAAAACAGCTTTCGGCGGACTGGTACATACCTCACAGCTCGCCACGCATTGGCAGCATGTGATCACCGTATTCGGCAGCAATACCCACTTCGAAAATCCATTTATTACCAACTTCGAAGCCCGGGACGAGAATACCTTCGGTGCCCGTACTTATATCGCCCTGCAGGACCAGCCACTGGGCAACAGCAATATGCGGCTGGATTGGACCACAGGACTGGAATGGCAACAGACAGGCTCCAACATCGATAACTATGGCAACAGAGCCGGCGTAAGAGACACCATACAGGCCGCCAGCGACATTACAGCCAGGCAATACTTCTATTTCACCGGTGTAACCTTACGCCCCGGTAAACAATGGGTGGCCGAAGCGGCAGTCAGCGTGAACTATTACCGTTATCACTTCAATGATGTGGCAGCAGGCGTAAACGGTAAAAAGAAATTCAGCGCGGAATTAATGCCCCGCTTCTCCCTCTCCTACCTGATCACACCCGACCTCTCAGCACGCGCTACGGTAAGCAGGGGCTATTCCCCTCCTTCCATCGCCGAGGTACGTGCTTCCGACAATATCATCAACACCGCCCTGCAGGCAGAAACCGGCTGGAACTATGAAACAGGTCTTCGGTTCAATAGCCGGAATAACCGTTTTCAGGCGGATGCGGCTGTTTTCTATTATAAGCTGCAGGATGCCATCGTCCGCAAGCTGCATGATGATGGCACAGAGTTCTTCACCAATGCTGGCGGTACGCATCAGACGGGGGTGGAATTTCAGGGGTCTGCCTGGTTACAGTCGCCCAGGCATCAGGGTTTTACCCGCGGTATACAACTCATGGGAAGTTACACCTACAGTCATTTCCTCTTCAGCGATTATATCAGTGCAGGCAAGAACTTTTCTGGCAATGCATTAACAGGTGTTCCGAAAAATGTCGCCACTGCATCCCTGCTCATGGAATTCCCTGCACGGGTGTCGCTGTATGGTCAGTATACCTATACCGACCGCTTACCGCTGGATGACGCCAATACCGCTTTTGCAAAGGAATACCACCTGGTACAGGCAAAAGTCAATTGGGGCATCAATACATGGCTGGCCGTTTATGCGGGCGCCGACAACCTGTTAAACCAGCGCTATAGCCTTGGGAATGACCTGAATGCCGTAGGCGCCAGGTATTACAATCCGGCACCCGGCAGGAATTATTACGGGGGCCTGCGGCTAACCTTATAATACGATTACCCGATAATAACCATCTCGTTTAAATGCATGAATAAAATAAGGGGCTGCTAAAAAGCGGCCCCTGCACATTTTGGTTCAAAAAAAGAATAAACAAAAAACAAGTCTATGCAGGTACCCCTGCTTTCTTATAATGCACTACCGGCAGCTCTCTCAAGCGTCCGGCAGCGTATTCTGGTGTAATATCCCTTTGAGGGTGCGCCAGCATCTCATATCCCACCATAAACTTCTTCACGGTTGCAGAACGCAGTAATGGCGGATAAAAGTGCATATGCCAGTGCCATTCAGGATGGCTCTCGCCATCATTAAAAGGCATCTGGTGCATACCTGCCGAATAAGGAAATGATGTTTCAAACAGATTGTCGTATTTGGTGGTCAGCTCTTTCAGGATTGCTGCCAGTCCATCACGTTCAGCAGGCGTAAACTGTAAGAGGTGCTGTACATGACGGCGACTGATGATCATTGCCTCATAAGGCCATACTGCCCAGAAAGGTACCAGCGCCACAAAATGTTCATTCTGTGCGATAATACGCTCTTCCTGCTTCAGTTCCTTCTCCAGGTATGCAGACAGCAGGCTGCGGCCATGCTGCTGATAATAATTACGTTGCTGGCGTGTTTCTTTTTCTATCTCCATCGGCACATCTTCAGACGCCCATATCTGTCCATGGGGATGCGGATTACTGCACCCCATGATCTCTCCTTTATTTTCGAAGATCTGTATATACTTAATGAAAGGTACTGCTGCCAGCGATTCCAGCTCGGTATGCCAGAGGTCTACTACCTTCCGGATGTCCGGCAGTTCCATTTCTGGTAATGTAAGGTCATGACGCGGGCTAAAACAGATCACACGGCAGATACCTTTCTGTGAACGGGCTACCAGCAAGTCATCTTCACTCACAACGCCCTTTGGCGTATCAGCTAATAGCGCAGAGAAATCATTTGTAAAGGCAATAGGTCCGGTATATGCAGGATTCTTAGTTCCATCAGCACGGGTATTGCCCGGACATAAATAACAATCTTCCACATAGGATGGACGTTGTACCAGCGCAGGTGATTCCACCTTCCCCTGCCACGGACGTTTAGAGCGGTGTGGAGATACCAATACCCATTCTCCTGTCAGAATATTTAAACGGGTATGAGGGTGAGCTGTAAGATCAAAGGTATTTTCAGACATTCTCTCAGAACATTTATCAGAACATAATGAAGGACTGATCCTGAATATGGTATAGGATCAGTCCTTTAATATCATCACTTAGTTGTTTACAAGATTATTAACGGTACGGCATCCATCTTCAATACTGGTCACATATGCCTTCAGCGGAGTTTTGAACTGCTGCTCATAACCTGCAGCTGCTTTTTCCAGCAATGCCGGTACAGCAGACTTCTTCACGATATTGATAGTACAACCACCAAAGCCGCCTCCCATCATACGGGCGCCCAGCACTCCCTGCTGACCAGCTGCAAATTCTGCCAGCCAGTTCAGTTCAGGACAGCTCACATTATACAGCTTGTCCAGCCCCTCATGTGTAGCGAAGACTTTCTGACCGAAAGCCTGCAGGTCATTACGCTGCAGATCTTCACATGCATCCTGCAGACGCTGTATTTCTTCCACCACATAGCGGCAGCGGTTATAAACGGTCGCATCATGTCCTTTCACATAAGCATCCAGCATATCCATATTGGCATCACGGAGGCTATTCACATGCGGATGATGTTTTTTGATCAATGCCACACCTGTTTCACATTCTTCGCGGCGGGTATTATACTCTGAAGATGCCAGGGAGTGTTTTACCTGTGTATCCAGCAGTACCAGGCTCACATCGTCAAAGTTGAAAGGAATATATTCATAGTCCAGTGAAGCGCAATCCAGTTTGATCAGCTGTTGTTTTTTACCGAACATGCTCGCAAACTGGTCCATGATACCACAACGCACACCTACAAAATGGTTCTCTGCAGCCTGTGCCAGCAACGTCATATCCTTGCGGCCTATTTCCAGTCCGAAGAGCTCATTCAGCGCATAAATAGTGGCGCATTCCAGCGCAGCAGAGGATGAAAGGCCTGCACCCAAGGGCACATTACCACAGAAAGCACATTCAAAACCACCAATGATATGCCCAGCCTGTTGCAGCTGCTGCACTACACCCAACAGATAGTCAGGCCACTGCTTGGCAGAATGTACCAGGCTATCCAGTGCGCCTTCATAACGGTCATTTACATCCAGTGCATGTAAGACGATCTTGCTGTCATTACGTTTTACAATAGCCAGGTAAATGGCTTTATCTATGGCTGCGGGCAATACAAACCCGTTATTATAGTCGGTATGCTCTCCGATCAGGTTAATACGCCCTGCCGCTCTTACCATAATTGGTTCCTGGTCAAAATGCTGCTGGGAAAAGGCGTTTAATTTAGCTTGCTCCACTGTGTATTTTTTTAATTGTTGATATGCTAATGGGAGATTGCGCTCCCCTCAAAGACTGAATCAATGTGACCTCTTCTTCACTGGATGGTATCCCATCCTTTCGGAAAACGTCATTAACGCCGCCGGTTCTTTTACCCCGGATGCGGTCATTTATTCCATACAGATCAGCTGACGGCCATATGATGCAGGCGCTCTATTGTCGGCTGATGTACTGTTTCATCTGTAAACCGTATGTTAATGAGGAAACCCTGTTGACATTAAAATCTAACCGTGGATATACTCATGGAATTCTATTTATGTGGAATAATTCTCAAAGTTAAATGATTTACGTAAACGATTACAATACTTCTCTCTAAATTCCGGTGCAGTACGCTTAACCTATTGGCAGTTTTTACAATAAATTATTGATAAACAACACAGTATAGAAAAAAGGATGTGGAATAGACATTAAATGTAATCGTTTACTTTCAATTTTGCAAGCGGCTGGTTGGGAGATTTCTCTTTGAGGCGACCGGATGATACGCGGCTTTCAGGTGGTATCCCTCAGGCCGTCCACCTGATTTATAGGACATTGGTACCAGGAAAAGAACGTCCGGCAATTATTCAAACGGAACTCCTGTACCACGGCAGCAGCAGATGGAGCTGGCTGGCCTCAGTTGTTTGAAGTTGCCGACACGATCCACCAGGGGTTTAATAGACATCCAACTGCCAAATACGACAATCACCGTCCCATAGAAAGGAACTTCAAAGAACTCAGCCAGCAAGCCCATACTGCCTGCTGCCGGTACGTCCTTCGCAAATAATTATTGAACGGCTAAAAAATAAAAAGAACCCTGATAGAGAACCTATCAGTATATTATAAAAGAAAAATCACCGTTTCTGAGAAGACTGCCTAAACCGCGTCACAGGATCAAGCACAACCTTCGTCCGCGTCTGCTGACTGACAACACCGTTCCCTTCAATCAATTCCATCAGCAACCGGAACGCCTCCTTCCCCATCTCGACAGTCTGCTGATCAATACTGGATAGACTCGGCGTAATATGCTCATCAAAAGACTCATTTGCAAACCCGATCACCCCAAACGCCCCGGGAATATCTATATGTTTATCTTTCAACTCCTTCACCGCACCCAAAGCCGTAAAATCCTCTACAGCAAAGACAGCATCCGGCGGCTGTGATAAAGAAAGGAAATATTGAATTGCCTGACGACCGGCATGAATAGACACATCTCCAAAAAAGACCAGCTCTTCTTCAACAGGAACACCATTATCAGTTAAAGCAGCCTTATACCCCTCTAACCGATCCTTGAAGATCTTGAGATGCTGCTGCCCCGCAATATGCGCCACCCGCTGATACCCCTGTTTCAGGAGATGCTCAGTAGCATAGTACGCACCCTTAAAGTCATCTACGACGACAGAAGGAATATTCAGACTGTCATTCGCACGGTCAAAAAACACCAGCGGTACCCCTCTCTCCTTGATCTCAAGGTAGTGACTGAATTCCATGGTCTCCTTGGCAATAGACGCCAATATCCCATCCACACGGGTGCTCAGGAAGGTCTCGATCGCCTTTTTCTCATACTCCGGCTGCTCATTGGACTGATAAATCAGCACATTGTAACCGTGTTGGTTCGCCATGCTCTCAATACCGTGAACAACGGACCCAAAAAAGTTTATTTCTGCACTGGGAATGATGACACCGATGATATTGGTGCGCCCCGACCTGAGAGACCAGGCGATCCTATCCCGCCTGTAATTCATTTTTTCCGCAGCAGCCTGCACCAGTTTACGTGTTTCTTCACTGGTGCCTTTGCGGTTATTCAGTGCCCGGGATACGGTAGCACCCGTTAAATTCAGCTCTTTAGCGATGTCTGCTATGGTGACTTTGTTATTCAACCAAGGATTGCTTTATCACTAAAGTTAAAAATTCATTCCGGATACGCCAAAATTTATGACTATGCGTAGTAAAATGGTTGTATTATATTTATAGACAACATATTTTACAGGCAACCAATTTCTATTTTTCCAGGTAACTAATTATGACTATGAGCAAAGCAACACCACAGCGCTTTTTACCGCTGGACGTTTTCAGGGGACTCACCGTATGTTTTATGATCATTGTGAATACGCCGGGATGGGACACGGCCTATTCCATTCTCAACCACGCTAAATGGCATGGTTGTACACCAACGGATATGGTATTCCCTTCCTTTCTGTTTGCCGTGGGAAATGCCATGAGCTTCAGCATGCGTAAGTTCGCGGAACTGGACAACACCACCGTGCTGGCCAAGATCTTCCGCCGTACCATTCTTATTTTTCTGCTGGGTTACCTGATGTACTGGCTGCCCTTTGTACGGCATACAGACACCGGCCTGGAATTTATCCCTATTTCCGACACCCGTATCCTGGGTGTATTACAACGTATTGCCCTCTGTTACTGCTTTGCCTCCCTGCTGATCCACTACCTGCCTAAAAAGGCGGTATGGGCTGTGAGCGCATTGTTTCTGCTGGGCTACTGGGCGATCATGTATTTCTTCGGAGATCCGGCAGATCCTTACAGCCTGACCGGCAATGCGGCGATACGCTTTGATAAACTGGTACTGGGCGACAGTCACATGTATCATGGGGAAGGCATCGCATTCGACCCCGAGGGACTGTTAAGCACACTTCCGGCGATTGTCAATGTCATTGCCGGCTACTTTACCGGCCTGTTTATCCAGGAACATGGTAAAACAACCCTGGGCCGTACCCGTCTCTTACAGATGGGTGGACTGCTGATACTGGTGGCATTGTGCTGGAATACCATATTCCCAATCAACAAAAAGCTCTGGACCAGCTCCTATGTGCTCTTTACCGTGGGTATAGACCTCTGGATCCTCGCGATACTGATCTATATCATTGACATAAAAAAACAGGAACGCTGGACCGGCTTCTTCACCGTATTTGGCAAGAATCCGCTGTTCCTCTATTTACTGTCTGAAGTGCTGGTTATTTTCCTCTATTTCTTCCAGGTCGGTGATATGAACGTACACCGCTGGATCAATACCTATATTTTCCAGGCGATACTGCCCGGTAAACCAGGCTCCCTGCTGTTTGCCCTGCTCTATATGCTACTGTGCTGGTCGGTGGGTAAGATACTTGATAAAAAGCGTATATACATACGTGTTTAAGTCAGGATGTCCTATCTTAGCTAATAAATTAAATAACAACGGCTTTTGCAGATCATTGTGTAATTATTAGTTATCTATTAGTATGGAACTATCGTTAAAGGGGAAAACCGCCGTTATCTGTGGAAGCACTCAGGGTATAGGATTGGCAACAGCACGCGAATTGGCAGCGTTGGGCGCAGAGTGCATCCTGCTGGCCAGGAACAGGGAATCGTTGAAAGCCGTTGTGCCTACACTGGCAACCGATCACTTACAGGAGCACAGTTACAAAGTAGCTGACTTCCGTGACACACAGCAGGTAGAACAGACCATCCAGCATATTACTGAAAGCAAAACAGTACATATCCTGGTGAACAATACCAGCGGCCCAAAAACAGGACCTATAATGGAAGCTGATATACACGAATTTACAGATGCCTTCCAGCAACATCTGGTCATCAATCATATACTTGTACAAGCTGTCATAGCCGGCATGACCGCCGCCGGCTATGGCCGCATTATCAATGTCATTTCGACATCAGTAAAAACACCACTCAAAAACCTGGGTGTATCCAATACCATCCGGGCAGCCGTGGCCAACTGGGCAAAAACGATGGCCAGCGAACTGGCGCCCTATGGCATTACAGTGAACAATGTCCTGCCCGGCACAACCAATACCGCCCGACTGCAGAGCATCCTGGAACAGAATGCCGCCCGGCGCAATACCGCCATTACTACCATCGAAGAAGAATTGCTGAACGAAATACCCATGAAACGGTTTGCAGATCCGAAAGAGATTGCTGCAGCTGCTGCTTTCCTGGCCACACCTGCAGCCGGTTACATAACCGGCACCAGCCTCTGTGTAGATGGAGGGAAAACACCTGTGCTATAAACTTCATATCAGTCTCACGACATTTCATGTGAGATATCCAACCTGAGAACATAACAAACAAGATCTTATAAAATGTAAAGGCCCCGGCGAAAACCGGGGCCTAATTCATCACTTTTTACTATTACAAATTGAACAAGTGTGTATCTGATTTTACAAAACTCCACATTCCTGAATCATTCTGTAAAGCAAAAACGGAAATTCATTTACGCAAGCGGGAAAACTGTCCCGCTTTTATGTTACTCCTTGTCAAACCATAAACGGGTAGTCAGCTGATCAGCGCCCTGATTGGCCACAGCTTTCTTATAATTAACCCCGTTCAAAGCCTGTTCAGAAGATGGATAAGTCAATCTCAGTGGCATCTTGCCTGCACCAAGTGCACCGGTATATGCCGGTGTCAGTTTAGGATAGTCCAGCCTACGCCATTCTGCAAAACCTTCCAGCCCGTCTCCAAACAGTGCCAGCCATTTCTGGTCACCGATGGATTGCTTGTAGTTAGCAGGATTGTATATTACGGAAGGCTGCGCCAAGTAAGCTGCTACATTCAGGTCGCTTACATTGTACTGCTTCAGTGAAGCGGTAACTGCCTTTGTGTACAGCGTAGCTGCATCACCGGATAATAATCCAACCTGCGCGGCTTCAGCCCTGATGAACCACAGTTCAGCTGCATTGAACAATACTGCAGGAGCCTGAGTAGCCGTGAATACTGCACCAACATCAGAAGTCTTATACAGCCCCAGACGGCCTGCAGAATCTGTACGCAAACCATTCGTAACACCTATGATCTTATTGGTATCTCTTGGCAGCGCACAATAGATAGTCAGACGCGGATCATTCAATGCATTCAGTTTATCTACCACACTCTTACTGATCCTGTAGTCGTTACGGTTTTCCCTGTTCTTTGCTACCGGGTTCTGATTAGGAGATGCCTGATAAATCAGTTGCGCATTATCTAAGTTGTCAATGATCAGGTTATTATCGTCAGCACCTATTTCATCAAATACTGCTTTCGCCGCAGCAAATTCTTTGTCGGAAATACGGAGTGCAATACGTAGTCTTAAAGAGTTGGCGAACTTCTTCCAACGCTGCATCTTTCCGTTGTACAGGATATCGCCTGCAATAGGATTATCTGACGTAGAGATCAGTCCTACCGCTGTTTTCAGTTCTGCCAGCAGGCCTAAATAAACATCACGCTGTGCATCATATTCAGGCGTCAGGTACTGTTCGATCTGCGAAGTCTGCTTATAAGGCACATCGCCATACAGGTCTGTCAATACCTGGAAGATCCATGAACGCATAATGATACCTACCGCCTTATAGTTAGGATTATGCAGGGTATCACCCAGCTGTATCAGTTTGGTAAAATCGGATACGCCCTGTGCATAGAAGTTATTCCATACCGCCTGGATACTGGTAGCCGCAGGCACATACCTGTCGGGATCAGTATACTGGATCTTGGCCCAGTACTGTACGTACAGCAGACTGGTTTCCATAGAAGCGTCAGTACCCCAGTAAGTATCCACATTGGCTTTGATACCATTGGTCAGCAGGTAGTCCGGCTGTACTGATTCAGATTCGTTCGGGTTCTTGTTAATGTCTTCCAGCTGTTTCGTGCAACTGCTGAAGATCACTGCTGCACCTGCCAGACCCAATATATATTTAACTAATTTCATGATTGCTACGTTTAAACTGTTCATTAAAAGGATACCCTCAGGTTAAGACCGATGCTACGCGTTGTCGGGATCTGTAAGGTTTCAAGACCTTGTCCGTTACCAGTGTTGAACGCTGTTTCAGGATCGATGTTTGGCACCTTCTTGTCGATATAAAAGAGGTTACGTCCGGTTACAGTCAGGTTCACCGCCTGCAAGCCCCATCTGTGGATCAGCTCCTGTGGCAGCGCATATCCCAGTCTTACTTCACGCAGTTTGATGAAAGAAGCACTATATACACTTGTTTCATTCAGGGAAGAGCTATACACAGATTTGTAATAGGTCTGCGCAGATACCACCTGCTCATTCTTTTTACCATCAGCAGTTACACCATCGAAGACCATACCGTCATGATATACGGTCTCTCCGTTCGGCGTTGCTGCATTATGATCTGCCAGACGTATCGCGGTAGTACCCGAATTGTTAGCATAGTAATAAGGAAGACCGCCATGTTCTGCATCACGACCCGGCAAACTTGCAGCCAGTACGCCTGTATAGATACCGGTATAATTGGTACCTGACCAGATCTGACCACCCTGTCTTGTATCGATCAGGAAACCGACTGTGAATCCTTTAAAGGAGAAGTTGTTGTTCACACTACCAGTCCATTTCGGAGTAAAGTAACCCAGCACTTTTTTATCGCTAGCGATCTGCGGCGTACCAGCAGAAGGACCAGTTTCATTTACCAATACACGTCCCTGTGCATCGCGGTTGTAGGCTTTACCATACAGGGCGCCATAACGCTTTCCTTTGCTGGCCAGTACCTGGATGTTGCCGGAACTACCCAGTACATAATCATTCAGGAAACCTTCTTTATCCAGTTCAATTACTTTACTGATGTTCTTCGCATAGTTGAAGTTGATGTCCCAACGGAAACCGGAAGCCGTTGTTATTGGAGTTCCTCCTAAGGTTACTTCCACACCATGGTTGTTGATCTTACCCGCGTTCAGCAGTTTTTTCAGATAACCGGTAGTGGCGCTTACATCAGCCAGCAATATCTGGTTGTAACTGCTGGATGTATAATAGGTCACATCGGCATGGATCCGGTCTTTAAGGAAGCTTGCTTCCAGCCCTACTTCCGACGCTTTGGTGATCTCAGGTTTCAGGTCTTTCTTCAGGAATTTATCATTCACTGTCAGCAGCGGATTGCTACCGAAAGGCTGGCTGAAAGGATAAGTATTGATCAGCTGATAAGGATCTGCATCTTTACCTACCTGTGCCCATCCACCTCTGATCTTCAGGGAAGACAGCACGTCGCCTTTGATACCCAGTGCATCACTCAGTACCACAGCAGCGTTCACGGAAGGATAGAAATAAGAGTTGTTTGCAGCAGGCAATGTAGAAGAGCGGTCGTTACGTGCGGTAACGTTCAGGTATGCCCAGTCCCTGAAGCTCAGCTGTGCAGATGCAAATGCACTATATACTCTCAGTTTGGAGAAATAGCTGGTAGAGATCAATGGGTCCCTGGAGTTGTTCAGGGTATACACATCTTTCACTGCCAGTTTAGGCGCCTGCTGATAGTTCTGCTCGAACTGGTTGGTACGCTCGTTGGCACCGATCAATCCGTCAATGGAGAAGTCGCTGTTCAGTTTCTTCTTCGCATTCAGTGTAAACTCGATATTGGTTTCTGTTACCAGGTAGTTATCCTCTGTATAGGAACCGAATGGAGTACCATTGGTATAGAATGCTACTTTGTATTTGCGCTTGTCGTTGTAAGTATCTGTACCTACGCGCAGATTGGCAGAGAGCCAGTTGGTGATATCGTAAGAGAGACGGGCATTTCCGAAGAAGCGGTTACGCACCTGTCCTACCGTGTTTTCGTTCTGGATCCAGTAAGGATTGCTGTAATAGCTGTGGTTCCAGTTGTAGTCTGTACCATCAGCGTTCTTGTAGTTACGCAGCAGTTTCGTGTCTACCTGACGGCCAAACCAGATAAACTGCAGGGTCACACTGTTACCGCGACGGCCATCCACACCGGGAAGGTTGTCTGCCCCGCCCCTGGTATAGTTGGCGAATGTGCTCAGGGTCAGTTTAGGTGCGATACGGTAGGTACTGTTCAGTGTAAATGAGTTACGGGTGATGCCTGTATTAGGCAGGATACCAGTCTGTTTGGTATTATTAAAAGAGAAGCGGTAATCCAGTTTCTCGTTGCTGCCGCCAACAGATAAACCATTGTTCAGCGTATAACCTGTTTCATAGAAGTCTCTCACGTTATCAGGATGCGCCACAAAAGGAGCCGGCTGACCGTTAGAGAAGAACTGAGGTATCAGACGGCCATCCATTTTCGGTCCCCAGCTTTCATCTGTACCATCATTCAATCCACCGCCTTTACCATCTACGTAGGAGAACTGTCCGCCGGAACCCTGTCCGTATACATCCTGGAATTTAGGCAGTACCAGCAGGCTCTCGAAGGTAGCGCTGGAGTTTACGGTAATACCCAGGCCTTTGGCGCCTTTACCGGTTTTGGTTTTGATCACCAGTACACCGGCCGCTGCACGTGAACCGTACAAAGCCGCAGCATTGGGGCCTTTCAGTACGTTCAGCGACTCAATATCGTCCGGGTTCAGGTCGGAGATTGCGTTGGCAAAGTCACGGCCTGTACCGATACCCAGCTGACTGTTATCTACCGGCACACCATCTATAATGAACAGTGGCTGGTTGTTACCTGCTATCGAAGTTTCACCTCGGATGATGATACGGGAAGACCCCAGGTTACCCTGGCTATTGGTCACCGTTACACCGGCGATCTTACCTGCCAGCGCATTTACCAGGTTGGTTTCTTTGGCTTCTGCGATGTCTTTCGACTTCAGCTCCTGTACCGCATAACCGAGGGAACGTTTTTCCCTGGAGATGCCCAGCGCTGTTACCACTACCTCATTCAGGCGGCTCTCTGCACTTTCAAGTGCAATATTGATCACCTTACCTGTACCCACTACCTGGTCTATGGGATTATAACCTATGAAAGAGAAATGAAGTGTATCAGTTGGTTTTGCTGTGATGCTGAACTTACCATCAGCATCTGTGTTTGTACCACGGTTAGTTCCCTTGATAGTAACGATCGCACCTGGAATACGCTGTGCATCGGAGCGGGAAGTAACAACACCGGATACCTTGTTATCCTGCGCCTGCGCCCACTGGAGGCCCAGTACCAGGAACAGCAGTATGCCAGCTGTTGTTTTTAAATGTTTGATCATTGTATCAGATTTACGGATTGATTTAAGAATGAATGCTGATCTGTTCAGGCAAAAGAAGCCCATCTGCCGGACGACCCGCAGTTACGACGATTCGATTGTTACTGTTATTTAATTATCTGAAAACTGGTTTTACATGCACATGTAAGAAGAACAATGCATGCCGGTATAGCACCGGGACATGGTTTCGGCTGATTTACTACAGACTTCTGCTGCTGTACCCTGATTGAACATATAGGCAATGACCATTTAATTGTTGGCTTTATTTCAGCGCCAAAATTAACATATATTTAGTAACCTACAAAACAAGTAGACTAAATAGGCTGAATAATACTCACATTTGTTTAAATACTATCAACAGAAGGAGAAATAAGTATCTATTGCTCTTCTCCAGGCAATAATCCTGCATCCTGGAGCTGTTTTTTCACCGCAGGATTCGTACCGTATTTAGATATGGGGCTCTTCAGATTCTTCGCGTCGAGGGTGAAGGGGTTAAATTTATCGCGGAATGCTTCTGCAAAGGCATTGCCATATATCAGGTTCATCCAGCTATAATAAGGCTCATACCTGCCGTATCCCCGGTACTGCCAGAACTGGTCCATCTGTTTGGTAAATTGTTCCAGGCCGGCGCTGAACTCTTGTTCAGTAGCCTTTGTAATAGGAGGTTTCCGCTTCAGCACATCCAGCTGCTCCTTCTTATAGAGCGTGATACTGAAATGGGAACCGGTATCCTTTTTAATGGCAAGCAGCGCTTCCTGCATGGTCTTATAGCCATTGTCCACACCATCTGCACAAAACATTACCAGGGAATCCTGTCGCTTGAAATATTTGAAGGTCGTACAGAAATAGAGGTTGTCGTCCGACAAATGGATCGTATACATCCTGCCATTATCAAAGACCCGCTTTATCTCCAGGTGCTCTGCCCCGCCGCCCCTGCCGGACGCCCCTGCTAACTTTACCTGCCGGGATGGACCACCTGTGGTTTCCACCACCAGTTCGTCATCATCGATCTTCAGATGGCAAACAGGCGTATTGCCGGTAGTGAAAGTATACCAGTCCCCCTTCTGTGCGAATACGGGAGAGATCAGCATGCATAATATAAAAAGACAGCAGCCGCTAAGAGACAAGGATCGCATAACGTTCATTAAAAAGGTTATTCACTTTGTTGCATAAGACTGAATAGTATCTTCTTTTCGCCTTCATCAAGATCAGTACCGGTGGTAGAATCAGCAGGAATAAAATGCCTTTTGAAAGCTTTTATAGCAGCCACCGAATCTCTTGTATCATATCCGACAATACGCAGCGCCTGTTTGCTGTTGAAATCTCCCGGCAGGATGGTCTTTGCAGTATCGCCATACCACAAACCAAAACCCTTTTCAGCCAGCTGCTGCCAGGGGAAATAAGCACTGGGATCTACCTTACGGCTGGGAGCAATATCCCCATGACCAATAAAATTAGCTGCAGGAATGTTATACCGGTGTTTCAATGAATCCAACAACACGATCAGGCTGTTGATCTGCTGTGGCTGAAAAGGCACAAGTCCGTTGTTGTCCAGCTCAATGCCAATGGAGCAGGAGTTCATGTCGGTTACATTGCCCCATTTGGACAAACCAGCATGCCAGGCACGCAGATAGTCGTTCAGCATATGATTGATCGTTCCATCGCCACAGATCACGTAATGTGCGCTTACCTGTGTACGGGGCAGGGTGAAGGTGCGGAAAGTAGAATCGCAGGAGCCTTGTGCAGTATGATGAATAATAACATAATTAGGCTTCCTCATATTAAAATTCGTAGTACCGATCCAGTTCGCTGCTAAAGGAGCGCCGTCTGCAGGTACCGGGGCTGGCTGTACTTTCAATACATTGGCGTATTGTTTCGCCTGCTGACGGTACGCCTTATTGGTCGTTGCATAAGGTTTAGGGGCACAACTGTATATCGTTGCGACCATTACCCATAACATTAAACGTGGATATTGTTTCATTGTACTCATCTTTGGCATCTTAATTTAATGATTATCCGTTAATTAACAAGCCCGGCTCTATTAAAACGAGCCGGGCTTGTTGTTAGTATCTGTTGTTATCAGTCTGCGGACAGATATACAGATATATTTATTTCAGTTCCTGTGACAGGGAATAAGGAGCGTCCTTGTCAGCGGTACCTCTTGCTTTGTTAGGCACAGCGTCCATATCGAAGTTGATGGTTGCACCTTTCATGATCGCATTGTGGTCCAGCCAGTTGTTGGTATATGGCTTGCCGTTGAAGGTCATCCCTTTTACATAGCGGTTTGCTTCGCTGTTCTTAGGTGCGGAGATGATCAGCTGTTTCCCGTTTTCCAGGGTTACAGTGGTCTTTTTGAATAAAGGCGCACCTACTACGTACTGCTGTGTACCCGGACATACAGGATAGAAGCCCATCGCCGTAAATACATACCAGGCAGAAGTCTGGCCATTATCTTCATCACCGCAGTATCCCTCAGGAGTAGCAGAATACAGGCGGTTCATTACTTCTCTCAGCCAGTACTGTGCCTTCCATGGCTGACCTGCATAGTTGTACAGGTAGATCATGTGCTGGATAGGCTGGTTACCATGTGCATACTGCCCCATGTTCATGATCTGCATTTCGCGGATCTCATGGATGGTACCACCATAGTAACTATCGTCATATACCGGCGGCATTGCAAATACGGAGTCCAGCATTTCTGCGAAGATCTTTTTGCTACCCATCAGGTCAATCAGGCCCTGTACGTCGTGGAATACAGACCAGGTATAGTGCCAGCTGTTACCTTCTGTGAAAGCATCACCCCATTTGAAAGGATTGAAAGGCGTCTGGAACTTACCGTCCTTGTTCTTACCACGCATCAGCTTTGTTTCCGGATCGAATACATTGCGGTAGTTGCGGGCCTGTTTTGCGAACCTTTCTACTTCAGCAGCCGGACGTTTCAACGCCTTAGCCAGTTTATAGATGGTGAAGTCGTCATATGAATATTCGAGTGTACGGGCAGTGTTCTCATTCACATCTACATCGTAAGGCACATATCCCAACTCATTGTAGTAGTTCACACCTGCACGGCCAACAGAACTCAGTGGACCTGCATTATTTGCATTTTTCAGGATGGCTTCATAAGCAGTGTTCACGTCGAAACCGGTTACACCTTTTAAGTAAGCATCTGCGATCAGCGAAGCTGAGTTGGAACCGATCATACAGTCACGGTGACCAGGGCTCGCCCACTCAGGCAACCAGCCGCTTTCTTTGTAAGCATTCACCATACCTTCCATGATGTGCGCGTTCATAGACGGGTACATCAGGTTGAAGAATGGGAATACAGCGCGGAAAGTGTCCCAGAAACCATTGTCGGTGAACATATAACCCGGCAGTACCTGGCCATTGTATGGGCTGTAGTGTACTACCGCACCCTTGGCGTCATATTCGTAGAATTTACGCGGGAACAGCATAGCACGGTACAGGCAGGAATAGAAGGTACGAGTCTGATCAGAAGTACCGCCTTCTACCTTGATACGGCTCAGTTCTTTGTTCCAGGCAGTCTTTGCCTTTTCTTTCACCACATCGAAATTGCTGCTGCCGATCTCCTTCTGGAGGTTCAGCTCAGCCTGTTCAGGGCTGATAAAGGAAGATGCCACTTTTACGTTCACCTTCTCCCCTTTTACAGTAGCGAAACCAATTACGGCGCCTACGTGTTTGTCCTGGGCTTCCGCTTCGCCGGCTTTCAGTTCACCGTTTTTGAAGGTAGCCACATAAGTAAATGGCTTGTCGAAAGTCAGTACGAAGTAGTTCTTAAAATTAGCTGGTACGCCACCGCTGTTTTTGGTGGTATAACCTACTATCTTATGTTCAGCCTGTAATACCTTGATGTAGGAGCCCCTGTCCAATGCATCGATCACCACAAAAGCGCTGTCAGTCTTAGGATAGGTGAAACGGATGGCCGCAGCCCTTTCTGTAGGCGTGATCTCTGTGGTCACGTCATGGTCAGCCAGGTATACGCTATAATAGTATGGCTTGGATACTTCTGCTTTGTGAGAGAACCAGCTGGCCCTGTCATCTTCCTTGAATTTCACCTTTCCGGTTACCGGCATGATGGCAAACTGACCATAGTCGTTGATCCATGGGCTGGGCTGGTGGGTTTGTTTGAAACCACGCAGTTTATCAGCATCATAGGTATAAGCCCAACCGTCTCCCATTTTACCAGTCTGTGGCATCCAGAAGTTCATGCCCCATGGAGTGGCGATAGCGGGATAAGTGTTACCAGTAGACAGGGACCCTTTGGAATCGGTACCCATCAGTGGGTTGACCCATTCTACAGGATCGGTTACGCTGTTGACGGTTTGCGCCTTTACCCAGCAGGAGGCCAGCATAAGGGCGGAGAAAATAACTCTTTTCATGTTGAGACGGATGGAATTTTAGCTTTTTATAGTCTGTAAAAATAGCTTTTCAGGCGAAAAACAGCTATCTATTTTTTTTAATGGCGAAACCGTGACTGATAGCCAAGCTTAAATGATTTAGCTTTGCCTCCCGGAATGCCATCTTTATTAAAAAACTTAATATGTTCGTAGCCTGGGAATAAACCTGCCCCAATTTTTAAAGTCAAACGATAGAAATTGTCGTTTGACAGACGAAAAGAGGCTATGTGATGTTTCCTCATACGACAAGATGCCAATCTGCCGTTTAAAATTCAAATCAAATCGTGAAGTTCGCAAATCCCGTTTCAAGTCAACTACCTAAATGAACATGAACATATGAGCAAACATTTTACGCTAGCCATAAAAATGGTTGTAGTGAGTGTTGTTTTCAGTGCTGCCTTCAGCGCCTGCCGCAAGAAGGACAGCACCAAGGTGGACAATACCACACCGACTTCCTCCTCAGTAGTATCAGATGAAGATTCCCTCAAATATCTTATGTACCGCATCATGCAGGTAACATATGTAGATGGGGGCCGTAACAAGACCACCGACCTGCCAACTTATTTCTGGTACAACCAGGTGCCACAGCTAGACCCTTCCAGCAACACCTATGTAACAGCCGATGACCTGCTCAGTACCATGAGAACGTATTCGAAGAATAGCGCCGGTACCGTACTGGACCGCTATAGCTTCCTTGACCGCACAGGCTCATTGTCCAGTTCATTACAAAATGGTCTTTCGGAGACTTTCAATAAGGTAAGCGCTACCGGCAACTACGGTATGGAGGTCAGCTATGCCTCTGATGGCACCAAGTCTTATCTGTATATTGTCTATGCAGATAAAAATTCCCCTGCCGGCCAGAAAGGACTGACCCGCGGAGATGAGATCATTGCCGTGAATGGAGACAGCAACATCAGTTATGATGGTGCCAATGGTACCAACGTCTCCAAAGTAACCAATGCCATCTATTACTCCAGCTCCGTTACCCTAAAGGTAAAAAAGGCCATAACAGGCGCCGAGGTCACTTATAGTCTTACCTCAGGCTCTTTCACCATCAACCCTGTATTGTTTGATACCGTTTACACGGTGAACAGTCAGAAGGTGGGCTACTTTGTATTCTATACATTTACCAATACCTACAACACACAGGGGGCCAGTACATTGACGAAAAGTAAACTGGATGGTCTTTTCGCCAAATATAAATCCGCCGGTATTACCAATCTGATTGTGGACCTGCGTTACAACCAGGGCGGTTCCGTTACCACGGCTGAGTACCTTGACAGTGCAATTGCACCGGCTTCTGCTGCCAACAAGACGATGTACTACTATCAGTACAATGACAAGCTGACGGCTAACCTGGACGGTACAGGACTGGATGCCAGTGTGAAGTTTCCGAATGTTACCGGTGGACTGAACCTGAACAATGTGTTCTTCATCACAGGCGCTCACACGGCTTCTGCCAGTGAGCTGACCCTGAACAACCTGAAGCCTTATATGAGTGTGAAACTGGTAGGAGATACTACTTATGGTAAGCCAGTAGGTTTTATCACATTCAACATCTCAAAGTACGACAGCACACATACCAAGCAATACCTTGCCGACCTGTATGCTATCAACTTTGCTACGGAGAATGCTAACCATGTAGGCGGTTATTACACGGGTATAGTGCCTGACCAGGCGGCGAATGACTATGTCAATGTGCCCTGGGGATACAGGAATGATGATGAGAACCTGGACAGGATCTTCAACTATATTACTACGGGCAGCTTTGCCAGGACCTCTGCCAACGCCCGTGTGCTGACAGAAACCACGGCCAATCAGCGTGCCGCTATTCCTTCGTCTATCGCCTCTCCCCGCTTCAACGGGATGGTGGATTATCGTATAGGTAAACGGATTCAATAATATCAGCGATACTGGTCGTAATAATTTGCGACCAGCTCAAATCCCAATAGTACTCTGTCCGCTGACGTGAGCGGAGTGGTAGCAGGTAAGCCCGCCGCCTCTTCCAATTGCGTCAGCGTTCTTATTCCCACTACAGCCGCTCTCACTGCAGGTTCTCCCAGTACATAACAAATGGCGGTTTGCGCCGGGGTACGTTTATCTTCGGAGAATTTAGCTACTATTTCCGCCATCTTGCTGACCTCTTCTGCGCTATAGTTCAGATAGGCCGCTGCCGGTTTTCCTGCCAGCAGTCCTTTGGCAACACTGCCTCTTGCCAATACGCCAATGTTGTTCTTATCCAACAAACGGAACACTTCTTCTTCCGGTCTTCTGTCCAGCAGGCTATACTGCATCATTACACTGCTGATGTTCGATTTTTTCACATATTCCCTGATCACGTTAGGCCTAATGGAAGAAATGCCATAATACCGGATCTTTCCCTGTCTTTCCAACTGTTCGAAAGTCTCAATAATATCATCAATAGGATCATCCAGCGTACCGCCATGTAACTGGTACAGGTCGATATAATCTGTACCGAGGCGGCGCAGGCTGTCATCCACCGCTTTCTTAATGTATTCCGGTGAGGGATTCCAATCCCACCCGCTGCCATCTTTTCTCCACTGGTTACCTACCTTGGTGGCAATGATGGCATCGTTACGGCGCTCTTTCAATGCCCTGCCCAGCTGTCTTTCATTTTCTCCCTGCTGATAAAGGTCTGCCGTATCAAAGAAATTGATCCCTTTATCCAGGGCCTGATGGATCAGGGTTTCGTTTTCCGTAGCATTATTGCCTAAAGACATACAGCCGAAGGCGATCTCAGAGATGTCAAGCGTAGAGTTACCAAGAATATTGTAGTTCATGGTTCTAATTTAAGCAATTCTGCTTATGAACCGGATTGCTCTTTGTCGCGGCCGGGCCTGCGTACATCTTTTTCAGGAACTGTGCTGATAAAACCATCCTTCGGATTGTAGAGATGTTTTATCTGTGTATATCTTCTGTTACTGGCCATTCCCTTGATCCGTACGTAGTCGTCCAGCATTTCCTTACGCTTCAGCTTTAATACCATGCATTTCCGGCCTTCATCAAGGAACAAAGGATGTCCGGGTGAATGTGCCTTCCTACGAGGCATCATGTCGGAATACTCTATTTCATAAAAGCAGGTAATGCCCCTACGCTCTATATAGGGAGCAAAGTAGCGCACTCTCCCTGTTATCACAGCCGAGTCAAACTTCCTGCCGGCATAAATTACGGCCTCTCCTTCCACAAGGTCATTATATAATGCAGCATCCATCGCCGGCACAAAATCAACAAATACAAAAGCGTCAGACACTTTGTAAGCCTTACCTTTTTGCGGCTGCATTTTATCCAGCTGGCGTGCGGTATCTTCCGTTATAATATATCTCAGGTGTTTCCCCAGCAAGGCTGATCCTGCTTCATCACCCGGCAGGAAAGGAAAACCTCCGATATGTGATTTAAAGATGATCTCACGGTAATAACGGCCATGCAACTCCGCATTGCAAATGCCAGGGAACAATACATATCCCCCCATTACTTCCTTGGAATGCTCATTGTCTGCTCCGTCTTCCTCCTTTCTGTAAATAGACTCCTTGTAGTCACGCATCTGTCTCAGATCCTCCGGCAGCGGTTCATCCATTTTCTCTATCTCGCTATACCTGGTTGACTCTATCAGGCGGTATTTGGCATCAAACAGATAGGTCAGGTACAGGTTTCTCGGCTGATCCCTTCTTCCTATCCGTAGAATAATATCCGGGCACTTGCTTCCATCGAAGGTTCCTGCGTCATCGGCATCGAAGTTATTTGTATAACGCAATTCCTGGTAAAGCTCAATATTGATGCCATCAGCACATTCGAAAACCAGTTTGGAATGCATATCCTTATCTGGCGAAAGACGAAATGTGTTGCTCTTTATCGTTGGCATTTTTTTGACATCTGGCTTTACGCCCGTAATCTTCTCTATCATCTCTGTCATAGCGAAGAAGCACCAGAGCTGATAGAGATAAGCAATATTCTTCAGCTCTATTTCATACAATCCTTCCTGTAACTCAAATCCCATCTTCAGGGTTTCCCAGTCTTTTATCAGTCCTGCATATCCGACCCGTTTAGCAAGCACGGGAGAAAACCGTTTTCTATCCTTCAGTTTTCCTACACCTTTGAAAAAAGGGTGTACCAGTAAATGCGACATCGCTTCTTCCGCAAATTCCAACTGCATCCGGTATGCCTTGTCCATCCTTGTATTACTGCTGTCTTTCTGAACCAGCTTGTAAATACGTTTATATTGATCAAGTATGTCTGCTATGATATATTTTACATACTGGTTCTCATAATTGTCTTCCACCAGGAGTATCATGTCCACTTCAAAGTATTTGTCCGGACGTCCCTCAAATCGCTCCAACTTGTCCGCCAGCCGGCCTTTAGCCTTTTTTATCTTGTCTGCGCGCACAAACCCTTTCCCCCTGGATAACGCTTTATGGGGATCCTTCACAATAACTTTCAGGTGCCACAAAATGCGTCTGAAAATATTCCCGAAAATAGTCCACCAAAGAATATCACTTTCGCCACTGCCCTGTACCTCAAAATAGTGATAGGTTTTCCTGAGATAGTCGACCGCCAGCCGGGGATATATCTTTTCTATCTGCTTCACCATGGCAAGGTGGTCTTTCTGGGTATCGAGTTTTGATGAGAATACGGTGAACTGGAACAAGACGCTGAGTGAAACCGTTTTCAGCTGATAATCGATGATCAGGTCAAACTCTCCTGGTTCATTATCAAACTTCAGTTCTCCCGAAGCAAACTGGGTATCACCTTTTGTGGTCTTCACCTTAAACATGTTCCTCACATTCCTCACGCGTGAGTAGATGGAAGCAGATACTACCTCCGGTTGAAAATCGATGCTTACTGAATATCCTATATTTTCGAAGAATACCGGATGTTTTACAGCATAGATGTCTGCTCCTTCTACTTCCCCCGATGCAGGCTGCCATATCTCAAATTTTCTGAGCGGACCCGTAAAAAGATATGCTGTTTCAAAGTGCTCAGGGGCGTGCCTCTTCTTTGAGGTTTTAAATGTATTTTCAAAGTCGTCCACTCCACCAGGATTTAGCAGATCTATCTCGATGAAGAAGTCTTTGTGGTTGATAATTAATATATTCATGATCACCAGAATGATGTTAAGCCGGTTTTTCTTAACTGTTGCTGTATTCTTGATAATTTTCGCTGGCAGGCAGGATACTGCATAGTAGCCGTCTGTAATCTTTCAATAATCCCTCCGCAGTCAGCATCATCGCCAGCTATCCTTGTCAGGATTTTCATACAGATCGCTTCATCCAGGCAGATATTCAGCCAGTTTCCCGGCATAAGCCCGTTAGCAGCCAATGCCTCGTTATAAGCGCAGTATAGTATCACATCCTCCCTTACACGATAGGAAAGCGCAAATGGGGAATCTTCCAGTATTTTACTCAACCTTGTCAGTTCGTCGGTGATCCGGTCGACTGCTTTAGCGTTGTTGTTATACGCTTCCGATCCGCTTAATCGACCTGTTATCAACGCGGTTGCGGCTTCATATGTGTCTGGGTATTTCCACGTTTCCGCCGGGGAGGTCGCCCCATGTTTCATATCGACGCCCTGTATTTCAATCACCATCGTTCTGTCCAATACCCGCTGACTAATGGTGTGAGTTGTTTCATCCATGTTGATAGTCCCGATCACGATCAGATTGGCCGGCATAACGATGCCCCTTTCAAGAAAATAGGCCTGCAGATTAGTATCACCTTCTATCCCCAGTTTAGCCCAGAAACCGGGATCTTCCTGACTGTATAGGAACACATCGTGACTGCTGATGAAAGCATCATAAGCCATCATATCACCTTCCCACCGGGCTGTTTCGAGTATACTCAGGAAGTCTGAAAAATAATGCTCAATCCTGGCCAGATTCATTTCATCCAGGCAGGCAAAGAACGGGATATGCGGATACCGGCATGCCCTGACAATAAAGCGTAACAGGCCTGTACATTGATACCTGAAAATGCCGCCCTGGGTCACCAGATATCCCAGCAACTCGTTGGGTTCATGCCAGTCAGGTCTGACCCTGACCATCTCAAAGTTGCCGGGATGTTTAGTATTTCTCAGTGCAGCATCAGCACAGGTGATGTAGGCCAGCTTTCTGACCAGCCACGATTTTCCCGTTCCACTTACCCCACTCAGTAAAACAAAGGGCTTCGTTTTAACGGCCATGAGCAGCTGCCGGTAGGGATGACTGAACGTCAATCCCGTTTTCCCGTTTTCCAGCCCTTTTACGGCCTTTTTTGACCGGGGAGGGCCAACTAGCTTCATTTCTATTTTCTGCTCATTAACAGTCAGATTTACCCCCTCTACGTGCAGATTACACATTTCCAGCACCTCCGGTGCCGGTCCTTTGGGAAATAACTGCTTCAGATCATGTAAGCGGGTCAGCCGGGCCGTATTGTCAGCCGTTTCCGATATCGACAACTCAGCGATGTTATTCCGCCGGAGGGGGTGAGTCCATTTCCAGCCTGTGGGGATAGTGGCGGCCTGCCGCACCTTGTACATTCTGAACTCATCCCCCTCCTTTGCACCGTATATACTGCCCTTGTACTCGAATTCTTTCAGCCAGGAACGCCTGCTCCGGGCGCCTGTTCGCAGTACACTCGTCGCCACCGTGTACAGGACCTCCCTCTGCTCCCTGTTTACGAAAAAGACCACCTCTCCCGAACGGGTGTCTTTCAAGATGTCCTCATTCCAGAAAATGAAATCCCTGTTGTCAGATAACAGATTGCGATAGTCCGTATCCCCATTCCTGACATCATATACCCTTGCGCGTTTCATACAATGCAATTTCATCTCAATATCAGATCAAAAAATCATACATTCAATTAATTATCAATCTTTTATCAATATAACAATTACATTATTATGCTGATTCTGTAAATATTACTATGCACTTCCCGGCCACATTTCCTGGCCCGGTAATCCAATGCTACACGGGATTGTGGGTTTGTGACCGTTGTTAATCCCTTCATTGTAGCATCTGATCCCTATACTTCCATATCGCTTTACCGTCATTTCCATATCATTTCACCGTCATCTCTATATCGAATCGATATACATATGCCGGTAAAGTGATATCCAGATGACGGTATAGCGATATGGAGATATAGGGATCAGATGCTACCCAGCGCGAATCTGCATACAGAAATACTCATAGGTATCCCGGGCGTAGGCCCTATCCATGGCGCAACAACGCCGTTTAACCAGCCCCGTTCATTCAGAAACGCAGTATTTCTCAAAAAAAATCAGCAATTTGCGTTAGTAACCAGTGTCGCAGAACGGAAGTAAGTTTGTCATTATCACACCCATGAACTAATGAACCCGATGGAGCAAGTACAGATCGGTAAGTGCGTTTACATTATAAACACAGGGAAAAACCTCTATAAGATCGGCAAGACGCAGGATCTGCAGAAGCGTTTGGCCGCTTACCATACCCATCTGCCCGTTATGTTCCGGGTGATCAGGCAATACGCTTCCGCTAACATGACCGAACTGGAAGAATGCCTGCATATCATCTTCCAGCACAAACGCGTCAAGGGGGAATGGTTTGAACTAAGTAAAGACGACCTCGTCATTTGTGACAACATCGCCCGCAATTATGCCCTCACAGAACTCCACAAACAGGCCAGGAAGTATGCCGTGATCCGCTATAGCGACAATCCGCTGCTGCAGGTAATGGAAGCCAATGAGAAATACCTGCAGGATTATTCCCGCGTGGCACAGGATATAGAACTGGGCCTCAGCACTGACGAGATCTTCGAACTGAATGAAGGACAGACCAGCAAAGCCATCATCGAAACCGTCAGGCGACTCCTGAAATACCGTACCCCTAATTCCGAATTCCTCAGTAAATGGCTCCGGGTGGTGAATGACCTCGGGGAAGGACTGAGCGAAAATGCTATCCTCGAACGCTACAAAGGTCAGATCAGCCGTACCACCATCCAGATGATCAAAAGAATACTCCGCAACCAGCTATATTAGGAACAGCCCTGCTTCAACTAATTGATTATCAAATAACATTTATTTGGTATAAGAATTGTTAATTTAAAATTTAAGTTAAACCCTGCCGTTAAGTAAGTGTCTAACTACTAATAACAGGGAGAGACGATCTCTCTTTTTTAAATCATCTATCAACATGAAAAACAGGATATATTTACTGTTCTCACTCATTCTCCTGGCCGGGATGAGTACAGTAAGCAGCGCGTATGCACAGCGGGGACGTTTTGGAGGAGGACATGTGTACAGGGGGGCCGGGAGCAGGATCGTTTCATCACCACACGTGTCAGCAAGAGTTGGAGTAGGATTCGGATATGGCGGAGGTTATTATCACTACCGCGCACCAATCCGTTATTACCACGGATATGGCGGCGGATACTATTATCGCCCTCATTACTACCCATACCGTTATTACGGTCCGGCCATTGGTTTCCGTGTCAGCTTCCTGCCTTATGGCTTCCTGACATTTAACACCGGATGGGGTCCTTACTATTACTACGATGGTTTCTTCTATCGCCCATATGCGAACACACAAACGCAGACCGAACAATATGAAGTGGTTGATCCACCTATGGGTGTTGTAGTACCTACCCTGCCAAGCGGCGCGAAACAGGTGAAAATAGACGGCAACATTTATTATGAAAAGAATGGTACCTTCTACCAGGAAGTACAGCAAGACAATAAGACAAAATACGTAGTCGTAGGAAAGAATGGTGAGCTGAATACCGGTAGTGGTGAAGACAGCCAGGACCAACAGTACCAGCAGGATCAGAATGCACCTGTTCCCGGAGATGTGATGGCTACATTACCTGATGGTAGCCGCAGTGTAGAAATCAACGGTCAGCAACTGTATGTTTCTCCGGATGGCATGTATTATCAGGAAGTAACCAATCCCGATAATTCACGGGGTTATAAAATAGTCGGAAAAACATCCGCTGATAACTAAGCATTACGCTAAGTGAATGAACAAGTGTAACATAGTAGCTCACGCTATCATGTCACACTTGTTTTTTTATTTACATGAGTGCATATGCCTAATATTAACTTCACGTTACGCGCCAACTTAATTCAATTTGACACTTCTTTTATAAAAATTATTTTGTTAGTTTAGCATAGATTCATGCTTTTGCTCAAATAACCATAACACCATATTTGTTTTTTATGAAGACTATAACCCGACATGAAGACATCACCCGCAAGGGGAAGCCATTAGCACGATCTGCCGGTCCCGTCGAATGTCCATTAGAATAATAAGCATATTGAAATCTTGTCGTAAATACTGAACAGTGACTACAACACATGTGTGTTGCTCATGTGAGAGATTCGGGCCGTTTAGCCTATATTAATTCTGCGCTATGAAAAATCATCCTATTTCGAAAAACAGGATGGTTATGTCTTGTCTATGACGTCCCTCAGGGCATAACCAGGAATTACAGCCAGATATCTAAAATTAATACGTGCGGTATAGCTTTTATCGATGATTCGTAAATCATGGTCAGGATTAGTTATGCCTGTTACCTACTAAACGTCCAAGAATGGAAAATCCTACTATTATCGGGCTCACTCCGATGGAGTACCCCGACGTGCCATTGACCCTCGCATTGGCCAAAGCAAATGCGTTCCCTGTATTACATCTCGGACGCAACAAAGACATCGCAGTGAAAGCCCTTGAAGACCTGACACAACATGGTTATGCCTTTGGTGTCTGCTACGCGGAAAAAGAAATGACAGAGATCCCGTTACCAGAACAGGTTACACTCATCATCGCTCCCTATCACATTAAAGTAAACACGCGTAAGCGTACACGCATTCTGTACCAGGTACACACTTTATTTGAAGCACAACAGGCCGCACAGGACAAAGCAGATGGTATTATTATAAAAGGAAATGAAGGTGCGGGTAAAGTAGGTGATGAATCATCTTTCATTCTCTTCCAACAGATCATTAAGGCACTTCCTGATACAAAGATATGGGTACAGGGTGGCGCAGGTATTCATACTACAGCCGCACTGATGGCTACCGGCGCCAGTGGTGTGGTCCTGGACAGCCAGCTGATATTATTCCCTGAATGCAAAGCCCCTGCTGCTATCAAGCATGTATGTGAAAAACTGAATGGCAACGAAGCCCGGGTGATAGATGGATACCGTATACTGATACGCCCTAACTCACCTGCCCTACCGGAGAACGCTACACATGAAGATATAAAACCATTGCTGGGGATTGCAGATCTTGATAAAGGCCTCCTGCCTATGGGACAGGACGTTGCCATATCTGTCGATCTCGTAAAACGCTATAGAAAACTGGGCAGAATGATCGATGGTATACATGAAGCCATCCGTGGTCACCTCTTACAGGCAAAGACCGTGAATGTGATCAGCCCCGGTAATGCACTGGCTAAAGAGCTGAACATCACTTACCCTATTGCACAAGGCCCGATGACGCGCGTCAGCGATATACCTGCATTTGCAGCTGCTGTTGCGGAAGCAGGTGCATTGCCATTTGTGGCCCTTTCATTATTGAAAGGCACTGCTGCACAAGACCTCGTAAAACAAACAAAAGCACTCGCTAAAGACAACACCTGGGGTGTCGGCATATTAGGCTTTGCACCACAGGAACTGCGTGATGAACAGATCGAGATCATCAAAGAAGCTAAACCGCCCCTGGTATTAATTGCAGGCGGTCGTCCTTCACAGGCAAAAGCGCTGGAAGATATAGGTATCAAATCGTTCCTGCACGTACCATCAGCCTCACTGCTGGATATGTTCATCAAAGAAGGTGCTAAGAGATTTGTATTTGAAGGCCGTGAATGTGGTGGTCACGTAGGACCATTGTCCAGCCTTGTATTGTGGGAGAAACAGATCGAACGTTTGCTACAGGAAGAACAGGCGTCGCAGCTGAATATCTTCTTTGCGGGTGGCATACACGATGCATTGTCAACCGCTTTCATTGCCGTAATGACTGCATCACTAGCTACCAAAGGTGCAAAGATCGGTGTGCTGATGGGGACTGCTTATATCTATACCAAAGAGGCAGTGGAAACAGGGGCTATCCTGCAGCAATTCCAGGATCAGGCTATTGCACATACCGGCACGGTATTGCTGGAAACAGCTCCCGGCCATGAAACACGTTGCCTGCAGTCACCATTTGCTGATTTCTTCGAGGTAGAAAAGAACAAACTCAACGCTGCACAGCTGGACAAAAAAGAGATCTGGAGCAGGCTGGAAGCCCTGAATGTAGGCAGGTTACGTATAGCTGCCAAAGGAGTGGACAGAACAGAAAATGGACTCATAAACATCGATACCGCACAACAGCTGCAGGAAGGTATGTACATGATAGGTCAGGTGGCCGCCATGCGCAATACAACAGTAAGTATGACCGACCTGCACAAGGACGTGGCTGAAGATAATTTTACGCATATACAAAATGCCGTGCTACCTGCACCTATTGTACATCCGGAAAAGGCACTGGACATTGCCATCATTGGTATGGCTTGTATCTACCCCGGTGCACGTAATATAGAAGAGTTCTGGAGCAATATACTGGCGGGTAAGGACTGTGTAACAGAAGTACCTGATGAGCGCTGGAATAAGGAACTATATTATGATGGCAACTCTCCTGATGGAGATAAATCACCTTCCAAATGGGGCGGTTTTATTCCTAAGATAGATTTTGATCCGGTGACCTTTGGCATTCCGCCGCAGTCACTGGCTGCGATTGATCCCACACAGCTGCTGGCATTGCTGGTGGCGAAACAGGCACTGGACAATGCGGGATATGGCAACCCGGATCATAATACAGAAGATATCTCTGTGATCATTGGTGCTGAAGGTGGTAATGACCTCGCCAATAACTATGGCTTCCGTTCTCTCTACCGCCAGTTCCTGGGCGAAATGCCGGAAGAACTGGATGCAGCATTACCTAAGCTGACAGAAGATTCTTTCCCCGGCGTACTGGCCAATGTGATCTCAGGCCGTATCACCAACCGCCTGAACCTGGGCGGCAGGAACTATACCGTAGATGCTGCCTGCGCTTCTTCTCTGGCCGCTATCGACCTGGCCTGTCAGGAGCTGACACTGGGCAAATCGGAGATGGTGCTGGCCGGTGCAGCTGACCTGCATAACGGTATCAACGACTACCTCATGTTTGCCAGCACACATGCGCTGTCACGCAAAGGACGCTGTATGACTTTCGACTCCGGCGCTGACGGTATTGCATTAGGTGAAGGTGTGGCGATGCTGGTATTAAAAAGATATGCTGATGCGAAACGCGACGGAGACCAGGTATATGCCGTGATTAAGGGCGTCGGTGGCTCCAGTGATGGTAAGAGCCTCGGACTGACCGCTCCGCGTAAAGCAGGGCAGGTAAAAGCACTGGAAAGGGCCTATGAGCAGAGCGGTGTATCGCCGGCTGCACTTGGACTTGTTGAAGCACATGGTACCGGTACAGTGGTTGGCGATAAAACAGAACTCAGCGCTTTATCAGACATGCTGATACAGTCAGGCGCCATCGCCGGACAAACATATCTGGGTTCTGTGAAAACACAGATCGGACATACCAAATGTGCGGCAGGACTGGCGGGCATGATCAAGGCAGCCCTTTCAGTATATCATGGTGTAAAGCCTCCTACCCTGCATATCAAAGCACCTAACGCTTTCTATAATGAGGCTACCAGTCCTTTCCTGTTCAATACACAGGCCGGCGTATGGCTGGATGAACACAGGCTGGCAGGCATCAGTGCCTTTGGCTTTGGCGGCACCAACTTCCATGCAGTGATAGAGAATGATCCTGCAGGAAAGGAAAAGCCTGTTGCAATGACGGCCTGGCCGGCAGAACTGTTTGTATTCCGCGGAGAAAATGATGCGGATGTAAAACGCCTCGTGCAAGCCGTACACACGATCCTGGAATATAATGACCAGATAGCATTGAGAGATATTGCATACAGCCTTTACCGATATAATGAGGCTCCTGTTCGTTTGTTGATCGTTGCCTCCGGTCGGGAAGACCTCATGCTGAAAACAGACCTGGTATTGTCTGGTGCTACTTCTAAAGACATCCATGTCACCAGCAAGGTAGAGGGTAAAGTAGCTTTCATGTTCCCCGGACAAGGCAGTCAGCGTGTTAATATGGCGAGAGAGCTGTTTGTAGCTTTTCCGCAGTTACGTAAACTGCTGAAAGCATATCCGCAGTATGAAAAAATACTCTTCCCTTCTGCTGCGTTCAGCGAAAGCGCGTTACAGCAGCAAAAAGAGAAGATCAAAGATACCCGCATCACACAGCCACTGCTGGGCATTGTAGACCTGGCGATGGCTTCCTTTCTGAAAGATCTTGGCATCCTACCGGATATGGTAGCAGGACACAGTTACGGTGAATTACCTGCGCTCTGCTTTGCAGGTGCATTCGCCGAAGAACAATTGGTGCCCCTCAGTGAGAAAAGAGCCAAAGCTATCCTGGATGCTGTGGAAGGAGATAAAGGTGTGATGGTGGCGGTGAATATCACCAAAGAAGCACTGACCCCATTCACTGAAAAAGGAAGTGGTGTATATGCAGTGAACCATAATTCTCCGCAGCAATGGGTACTGGCAGGTGCAACGAAAGACATGGAACAACTCATGATCCAGCTGAAAGAGCAAAAGATCTCCTTCAAACAGATGGAAGTGGCCTGTGCGTTTCATAGTCCGCTGATCGCAAAATCAGCGACCCTGTATAAGGTAGCAATCGGTAAGACAACCTTCAGTAAACCAACTATCCCGGTATGGTCTAACACCACTGCAGCATTATATCCTGATACAGCAACGGCTATTAAGGAAAGATTGGCAGAACACCTGGTAAGCCCGGTACTGTTCTCTGAAGAAGTGGAAAAAATGTATGCAGCCGGCGCCAGGGTATTTATTGAGGTAGGTCCGGGTAAGGTATTAACTGGTCTGACCCGCGCCATCATCGGTAAAGAAGGGCTGGCATTACACTCAGAAGATAGTGAACCGAATGCTATCGCTCATCTGCTTAATACTATTGCAAAATATATTGCCAGTGGCAGGGATGTACAGCTGGATAAACTGTTTGAAGGTCGCACTACACAGACTATTCAGTTAGATACACCTGAACAGTATAAGAAGAGCGCTACTATCTGGCATGTGAACGGTCAGCTGGCGGTACCTACCACAGGCAAGCTGCCTGCACATGGCGCGCTGCCGGTATTACAGCCGATACAGCTGAAGACAGCAATGGCGGCGCAACCTGTTATTGTCAACGGGAATGCTGAGCATATGGTACAGGAATACCTGAACAGCGTTAAATACCTGATACAGGCACAACGCGATGTTATACTGGGCTACCTGGGACAAAACCCCGCTAATATCAGTCGCCTGGAAATTCCAGAAACACCCGTGGCCAAAGCAGCAACGCCTGCAAAGAAAGAACAGGAGCCAGCGACTACACAAGTGAAAGTATCTGTCAGCACGCAACCGGCAAGAGGGAAACAGGACGTGAAGAAGATCCTGATAGAAGTAGTCAGCGCCAAGACCGGTTATCCACATGAAATGCTGGGTATGGAGATGGATATGGAGGCAGATCTCAGCATTGACTCCATCAAAAGAATGGAGATCATCGGCGAGCTGAGAACGCAGATGGGCGGCTTTCACGCCAGCGGTAAAAGTGATGAAACCGCTGTAGAGCAGCTGGCAGGTATCAAGACCCTGAACGGACTGCTGGAGTGGATCGCCAATAATGTAGGCGATGCCCAGGCGGAAACAGGAGGTATCTCCTTACAACATGCCATTGAAAAACCAACTAATACCACGCCCGCCAGTCAAGGCTGGACGGAAAATGACATCAGAAGTACCATACTGCTGACTGTCAGCGAAAAAACAGGTTATCCGCAGGAGATGCTGGGAATGGACCTGGATCTGGAAGCAGATCTGAGCATCGATTCAATCAAACGCATGGAAATACTGGGCGAGCTGCGGATGAAGATAGGAGGATTAGCACAGTCTGACGAGAAAACAGAAGCACTGACCGGTATCAAAACACTGAATGGCCTGGTTAGCTGGATCTCCGCTAATATACCTGCTGCTACCGCACCTGCACCAGCATCTTCTGAGGAACCTGCCACTGTATTAACATCACCAGCATCCCTGTCGAGGATACGGTTTTCATTAGTGCCCAGCGGCTTCGATGAGAAAACAACAGTGAGCATTGCAGGTAAAAGCCTGGCGGTAACGGATGATGGCAGCCATCTGCCACTGGCCATTAAAAAACTGCTGGAACAACAGGGCGCCAAGGTAGACATCGTGACAGAAAAGGACCTGCTGGAAAGCTACCAGGGACTGATCATCCTGGACATGATATCTGCACCGGAACGGCCTGACATTCTCAGCACTTTTGCTACTATCAAGAAGCTACATCCCGACAATGTAAAATGGGTATACGCCATCTCAGGCTCCAGCAACAACGATACCCGGCAATTGCGTGAACTGCAGGGATATCCTGGCTTCCTGAAAAGCCTGGACAAAGAATGGGATCATGCAAAATGCAGAAGCATCAGCCTGACCGGCTCTGTATCACCGGAAAAAATCCCCGCCATCCTACTCGGTGAATTACTACATCCAGATACACCTGCGGAGGTCATCTATCACGATGGCATACGGCACATCTTCGACCTGATACCTACAGAGCTGAGCACAGGATCTACATCAGACATCAAGCTGAATAAGGAATCTCTGGTACTGGTGCTGGGTGGTGCGCAAGGCATCACGGCAGAACTGATGGTGCGCTTCTCGAAAGAGTATCCTTGTCACTATGTGCTGGTAGGCAGATCGCCTGATCCGCGGGAGCAGGACATGCCTAACTATACCGGGCTTACAACCAAAGACGAGATACGCCAGCAGCTGATCCTGGAAGGGAAACTGACATCACCGGCAGCTATCGAAAAACATGCATCAGATATCCACAAATCCAACCAGATACTGCAAACCATCCGGGGACTGGAAAGCAACGGCTCAACTGTTAGCTACCAGCCACTTGACCTGCGGAATGAAAGTGAACTAGGGACCTTCATCGATAAGCTGTATAAACAGTATGGAAAGATAGATGGAGTGGTACATGGTGCTGGATTGCTGGAAGATAAACTGTTCCGGCAGAAAACGTCCGACTCCTTCGAAAGGGTGTTCACTACCAAGGTTACACCGCTGAGGATACTGGCGGAGAAGTTAAAACCAGATACACAATTTGTTGTGCTCTTTTCAAGCGTAGCGTCTGTATATGGTAACCGTGGGCAAACCGATTATGCAGCCGCCAACAGTGTACTGGACCGTTATGCCTGGGAACTGAAGAATGTGATTAAAGGGAAGGTGACGACCATCAACTGGGGCCCATGGAAAGGCACCGGCATGGTATCGCCCACACTGGAGAAGGAATATGAACGCCGGGGCATAGCGCTGATACCATTACAGGCAGGCATGGAAACCTTCGTCAACGAGTTGAAATACGGCAATGAAAGCCAGGTGCTGATTATGGCAGAATAACCATCATTAAAGTCATGACAATGAAAAAACAGGTGGATGCTGCCATTATCGGTATGTCCGGGATATTCCCGGGCGCCGGAGATATACAAGCGTACTGGCAGAACATTATCAATAAAAGAGACGCTATACAAACTGTGCCCGGCAACAGGCTGGACGCCAGTTTCTTTGATACCCGCTCTAATGCGGTAGACCGTTTCTACTGCAGGAAGGGCGGATTCATCGACGATTATGCCTGGTTTGATCCTATCCAGTTTGGCATTCTGCCCCTCGCAGTGGAAGGTACGGAACCGGAACAACTCCTAACCCTTTCACTTGCCAAGCAGGCATTACAGGATGCCGGCGTGCCAGACAGCGCGCCGCTGGACAGGACGGGCATTATCATCGGAAAAGGTAACTATACAGGTCCCGGTGCTACCCGGGCTATTGAGATCGTACGTACCGGTGAACAGATCGTGCAGATCTTACAATCAGCCTTGCCCGGGCTAACAGAAGAAGAACTGGATAAAGTGAAGAAAGAGTTCCAGGTAAAGAAAGGACGCTTCGGACCTGATACGGCCATGGGACTTATTCCGAACCTGGTGGCTTCACTGGTGGCTAACAGACTTAATCTTGGCGGGGCTGCCTATACCATAGATGCCGCCTGCGCCAGCTCGCTCATAGCAGTAGATCATGCCATCGGGGAATTGAGTACCGGAAGGGCCAACATGATCATTGCAGGAGGTGTACATGTTTCACAGAATGCCCCTTTCTGGAGCATCTTTACTCAACTGGGAGCACTTTCCCGGCGTCAGCAGATCCGTCCCTTCGATCAACATGCGGACGGCCTGCTGATAGGAGAAGGCTGCGGCTTTGTAGTACTGAAAAGACTGGAAGATGCGGTGAAAGATCAGGACAGGATCTATGCCGTTATTAAAGGCACCGGCGTATCCAGCGATGGCGCTGGTACGAGTGTGATGAGCCCTTCTGTAAAAGGGCAGGCCATCGCCATCAGGCAAGCCTGGGAGGCTGCGGGTATTGATGTGCAGCAGGTGGGTTATATCGAAGCGCATGGCACAGGTACTCCATTGGGCGATAAAACAGAACTGGAAACACTGGCAGCTATATTCGGTCAGCCGGGTAAACTGCCTAAAGCAGGTATTGGTTCGGTGAAGTCTATGATAGGACATACCATGCCTGCAGCCGGTATTGCAGGTCTTATTAAAACAGCCCTGGCACTGTATCATAGTCAGCTGCCCCCTACCCTTCATTGCGATACACCGCTGGACATTATGCAACAGACACGCTTTGAACCGGTCAGGGAAACACAGGACTGGAACCTGCTGGACCTCCCGAAAAGAGCGGGTGTGAATGCTTTCGGCTTTGGTGGCATTAATGCACATGTGGTAGTGGAAGGCCTCACTGAAAGCAATCTCACGCCGAAGAAAGTCTTCAATGGTATTGCACCCGGCAAACCGCAGGTATTATTATTGGCGAGAGATAGTCAGCAGGCATTGATACAGGCGCTGGAACAAAAAGACAGTCATCCGGGACAAGGCGACTACCGTATTGCGCTCTTCGATCCCAGTGCTGAGCGTATCCGCAAAGCCATTAAGATCGTAGAGAGGAATACACCATGGAGGAACAAGCAGGATATCTGGTTCACCAATGAACCACTTGTGAGCAAAGGCGGTAAAGTGGCATTCTTGTTCCCCGGCCTGGATGGTCTGGCCGGCGGAGAGATCGATTCTGTGGCGGGGTATTTCGGATTGCAGTTATCTGGTCAGGCAAGTGCTAATAAAGAAGGCGTCTGGGACTCTGCCATACAGTTACTGGAGAAAAGCCATGTACTCGATACCGCCCTCAAAACATTGGGTGTGTATCCTGATATGAACGCAGGGCATAGTCTCGGGGAGTGGCTGGCAGGCCGTTCATCTGGTCTGGCGGCGGAAAGCTCTGTGCTGATGTTACTGCAGGAGTTAAACCCGGCAGCCTTTGAACAGAAGAACACCCGCTTCCTCGTGGTAGGTTGTGGATATGAGCGTTTGTCTCCCTTACTGAATGGAATAGCTGATATTCATCTCTCGATGGATAACTGTCCGCAGCAGGTCATCCTCTGTGGCACCAATGAAGCGGTTGACCAGCTGATACCTATCCTGAGAAGGGAGCAGATCTTTCACCAGGTATTGCCTTTCCAGTCAGGTTTCCACTCTCCTTTTGTAGCGAATAAACTTGACCTGTTGCTGGATGGGATCAATAAGGTACAGTTCCAGGATACAAAGATCCCCTTATGGTCTGCCACTACCCTGGATACTTATCCGCGGGAGTTTGAAGCGATCAGGCAACTGAGTATTGATCATCTTATTAAGCCGGTGCGATTCCGGGAGTTGATTGAGAAACTGTATGCAGAAGGCGTGAGTGTGTTCGTACAGGCAGGATCAGGTGGATTAACAGGCTTTGTAGATGATACGTTGAAAGGGAGGTCTTATAGTGCTGTTTCCGCAAATATTCCTACCCGTTCGGGACTGGATCAACTGCAAAGAGTATTGGCCGCCTTATTTGTGGAAGGGAAGGATATCAACCTGTCATTCCTGGGTATTCCCGCGGACAAAGAAGCGCCTAAAGGTATACCGGTGAAACTGGAATTAGGTTCTCCTATTGTAAGGGATATAAGCGCATTGAAATCGTTACGCCCGGTTCCAGCGAAGGTGCCTGTAATGGAAGAAGAAACACCGGTCCTACGTGCGTTTATCGATAACTGTGATGAGATCTCCGCTATACAGGAAGAGATCATTGCCTTGTTCAATCAGAGTACCATAGCAGCACCGAAGAGACTACCCGTCTCAAAAGACCTGGATATCTCACTGGAGAATACTCCCTATCTCATTGATCATGCTTTACTACGGCAAAAACCCGGATGGCATTGTGCAGATGATATGGACCCGGTTATTCCCATGACCATGATCTTTGAACTGTTTGCCGATATCGCAGCAGCCAATGCGCCGGGTACAAAGGTGAAAAGCATCTCCCAGATACAGGTATTCCAGTGGATGAATGTAGCCACTCCATTCAGAGCAACGGTAAAAGGACAATGGCAGGACCCGTATACTGTTTCCATGAGCATTGACAAATATGCCAATGCGCTGGTTACTTTGTCTGAGGCGTACACTATTCCTCCGCAACGATCCTTACACAGTGGGAAGTCTTTAGGCATTACCAGATCATCCGCAGAAATATATGGACAACACATGTTCCATGGCCCTGCCTACCAGGGCATCCGGAAGATAGTGGCCGTGGGCGATAAGGGTATTGCAGGTATCATAGAAAGCAGTTCAGGTAAAGGGTCTTTGCTCGACAACGCCGGACAGTTGTTTGGATTGTGGCTGCAACTCACCTTACAGAAAGACAGGATCGCCTTCCCTGTGAAGATACAGGAGGTAGCATTCTACGGAGATATGGAAGACCAGAGCGGCGTATTTGAATGCACCTGTGAACTGACAGATATCAATGATGATACCGCTACAGCAGATTTCATCCTGAAGCGGGATAACAAGGTGTGGGCCATCATCACCGGCTGGCAGAACGCAAGGTTGGAAATAGATGAACCGCTGTGGAAAGTATCAATGGCGCCATTGCATAACAGCCTCTCAGAAGAGATCGTGCCGGGTGTATTCCTGTTCCGCAATACCTATCAGCGTGTCGTATCCTGGGATTTCATTATGAAGCGTTACTTCAACCAGGCAGAGAAAGCTGATCTCCGGGCCATGTTACCCAATAAGCGCAAGGAGCGTATCATCAGCCGGGTAGCGGTAAAAGATGCCGTAAGGGCCTTGCTGAAGAAGGAAAAACAAGAAGCATATTACCCCATAGAATTTGAGATCAGGAACGATGAAGCCGGGAAACCATTTCCCGAAGGAACAATGACTAACAATATTCATGTCTCTCTGGCACATAAGGATAAAGAGGCGGTCGCTATTGCCCGCAGCGGTACACCGGTAGGTATCGACATAGAAGTGATCAGTGAAAAGAATGAAGGCTTTAATGGACTGGTCTTCCACCCCGAAGAACTGGCGCTAATTACATCTCCCGACAGGACCGAATGGATCATCCGCTGCTGGGTGGCCAAAGAAGCCTATGGCAAGTACCTGGGCAAAGGTCTGCAGGGCAACCCGAAAAAATATAAGATAGACGCGATAAACGGCACTACTCTCACGATCGGCGATGTTACTATTCAAACAATTAAACACAATAACTATATCATAGGATGGACGCTATAACTACACAACACAAACTGAGCAATGAAGAGATCTTTACTATTCTGAAATCATTCATCACAGAAGTAATAGGCGAAGAATTTGTAGAAGACATGGACATCTCCCGTGAAAGCTCATTCACCAGGGATCTTGAAATGGATAGTATTGAAATTGTTTCCTTCTCTGAGAAGGTGAAGTCACACTTCGGCGAGCACATCGACTTCACTGGCTGGCTGTCCAGCATGGACCTCGATCAGCTGATCAACCTTAAACTTGACGACATCATAAACTACATAGAAACATGCCAGTCATCCAAGTAAAAAACAAAAGCGTTCATATCCAGGAACTGAACAAGGGCGCGAGGGAAACCGTTGTGCTGGTGCATGGTATGTTCAGCAACCTCTCTGTTTACTATTTCAATATTGCGCCGGTACTGGCCCAGTCTTTCCATGTAGTGATGTATGATATGAAGAGCCATGGTATGAGTGAACGTTGCGAATATGGTTATGACCTGCTCTCCATGACAGACGATCTGCGGGATCTGCTGGATGCATTGCATCTTAAATCAGTATACCTGGCGGGATATAGTTATGGTGGACTGGTGGCGATGAAAATGGCTATGCGTTATCCATCAAGGGTGAAGAAGCTGGCCGTTATAGAAGCGCCTGATCCCAGCGACAATGAGACGCTGAGCATCATTGATATTTACAGCAAGGAGTTCCTGGTAGATTATATCAACAACTACACAGACACCACCCGTATGCGGATGGGCAAAAGACAGCTGGACAAAAATCACCGGATGTATGAATACCTGTTCTACGAAACAAGTATTAAAGAAGATATGCACAATGAGCGTTTCTTCTTTGCTGATGATGCTATTGGCAACATCGCTCATGATACGCTGCTGATATATGGTAAAAGCTCTAACTGTCTGCCATCCGGCCGGAAGCTGTATCATACGGTGCCACGTTCCAAAATGACACTGATAGAAGGAGATCATAATCTGCCTATCCAGCAACCGCTGGAAACCGCCAACAAGCTGAAAGATTTCTTTGTGGGATGGCAGGTGAAGTTCAAACAGATCAATCACAAATTATGGCAAGCTTTGCGTTTATCGTACCACCACTGATGGGGCATATCAATCCTACGCTCAGCCTGGGAGCCGCGTTACTGGGGCGCGGGCACCGCGTAGCCTGGATCAGCCTCGACGCCTCACTGGCAGACAGATTGCCACAGGGAGGAGAATTGCTCCTGGTACAATACGATCAGGATGATGTTGCTAAAAAGAACAGTGAACAATATCTTGATCAGATCACGAAGAAGAACGTGTCGGGCATAGAAAGTATCAAGTTCCTGTATGAGGAAGTGCTGATCCCTTTGAACAGGTTCATGTTTGATGGGATCATCACTATCCTGCAGGCATTCAAGCCGGATGTTATCATCAATGATCACCAATTATTTGCAGGCGCTATTGCAGCTTGTCGTTTACTAATACCCTATGCCACTTCCGTTACCGCGCCGGCAGCCATCAAGATGATGGAAGACCTGCCAGGTATACATGAATGGGAGATCAAACAGATCGTCGGACTGCAGCAGGAACTGGGCATTCCCGGAGACAGATCTGTAGCTACCTCCGAGGCCCTTACACTGGTGTATACTTCCAGGCACTTTTTCGGAGAGATGTCCTTACCGGATCATTACAAGTTTGTGGGACCTGTTATTCAAAACAGGCAGGTCATGAACAGTTTTGACTGGGAGCGGTTCCGCGGGATGGATAAACACCCGCGGATACTGGTATCCATCGGTACCACCTTTGACCACAGTTACAAAAAGGAATTCTTTGGGAAAGTGATTGAAGCATTGGGAAATGAACCGGTATCTGTCATTGTTGTATCGGATACAGCACTCTTTGACACGTGGCCAGACAATTTCCTGGTGCAGGAGAAAGTACCTCAGCTGGAGCTCCTACCTTATCTGGATGCAGTCGTGTGCCATGGCGGCCACAATACAGTATGTGAAACCTTATCTCACGGCCTGCCATTGGTGGTTATCCCTATAGCCTATGACCAGTCGCACGTAGCGGGCAGGGTGATACATGCGGAAAGCGGGGTCAGGCTGAACTACAAGAGATTCAAGGCCGTTCATCTGAAGGAAGCCGTATGGGATGTGCTGTCTAACCCGGCCTACAAGGCAGCAGCACAACGTGTGAGGCAGTCCTTCGAGCAGGCAGGCGGCGCCGCCACTGCCATTGATCTGCTGGAAAGACTGGCAGCACCGCCACCAGCCGGTGGACTGGCATTTGACCGTAAACGTTTCTATCACTAATCAACGTCAACGTATGTCTAAATTTATGTTCGTTGTGCCACCGTTCTTCGGGCACATCAGCCCCACCCTGAGCGTAGGAGGCAGTTTACTGGCAAAAGGCCATGAGGTAATATGGGTAGGTTTGAAAGAGCTGGCAGCAGAACATATTCCTGCCGGCGGACGATTTATTGTACCACATGCTGAACTGGCGGAACATCAGCCGGCCATACAGGCGATCCTGAAAATGCAGGATGATGGTCCGAACCTGTCGGGAGTGGAAACATTAAAGCTGGCGCTGGAAGGCACTTATATTCCTTTTGCGCGCTTTATGCTACCGGGTGTATCCAGGATAGCTGATGAATTCAAACCAGATGTGATTGTGAGCGATTGTATCACTTTTGCAGGCGCTCTCTGTGCTCATCTGAAAGATATTCCCTGTGTGACGACCACACCGGTGCCACCCGACGTTACAGGAGATGCCATGCAGTCGCCAAAGATCTTTGAATGGCAGCAAAGCCTCATCAAAAACCTCCAATACGAACTGGGTATTTATACGGATGAATATGTGATCCATTCCCGGGAAATGAATATGGTCTTTACTTCGAAAGAATTTGCAGGCAGTAAAGATCCATTACCACATTTGAAATTTGTAGGGCCGGTGAAGGGCCGTCCGAATAACACACCTTTTGACTGGGACCGGCTTTCCCGAGCCACAACACCGAAAGTATTTGTATCACTGGGTACCCTGCTGGTAGACATCCGTAAGGAGTTCTTCCAGAAACTGATAGATGCCTTTGCAGGCGAACCGCTCACTATTGTAGCCGCCACTGACCCGGCAATCTTTCCTGAATGGCCTGATAACTTCATTGTACAGGGCTTTGTACCACAATCGCAGTTAATGCCGCAAATGGATGCCGTGATCTGTCACGGGGGATTTAATACAGTGAATGACGCCTTCGTGAACGGGCTGCCCATGCTGATCACACCTATTGCCTATGACCATTTTCATACCGCATCCTTGATTGAAAATGCGGGCTGTGGTATCAAGTTGAGATATAAACGCCTGCGTGTACCTGACCTGAAGGCGGCCATGTGGGAAGTACTGAATAACCCGAAATACAGGCAGGCAGCACAACATATACGCGATACATTCATACAGGCCGGCGGTAATGATAAAGCAGTAGAGCTATTGGAAACATTTGCACAGGAAAGAAAGCGCACTTTATCTGTTTAACAAATTATTCTCTGTAATGAAACGCAAACTACTCCTACCAGAAAGGATCATGCTGGGAGATGGCGCCACGCCTTTTAACGGCGTATTTGTGATCAGGATCAATGGTACGCTGGCGCCCGAAAACCTATATAATGCACTCTCGAAGATACAGGCCAAACACCCGCTGCTGCGGGCGGGTATTGTGCAGGATAAGAAAGGCACACCCTATTTCACCATTCCTGAGGTCTATCATGCCATCCCGCTGACCATTAAAGAGCGCATCACAGCCGATGACTGGCAGCAGGAAACAAAGGCTGCCTGGGCATCCGTATTTGATATTCCCAACGGTCCACTGATCCGGATGGTATGGATCAAAGGCAGCGAACAATCGGAACTACTGCTGGCATTCCATCACTGTATGTGTGACGGAGGAGGAGGGTTGATGCTGGTCAGGGAAATACTGACTGTATTGGATGATCCTGATGATGATATAGGTATTCATCCCACTTTCACCACCCTGGAAGATATTGTGCCTAAGAACATCCTGACAGATACCCGCCAGATGCTGAAAGCCAAACTGAAAGGCGCGTTTATACGGGGTGTACTGACATTGTTGTCTGCTTTTATTTCCACCCGTAACAAGCAAGCCATCCGCAGGGAAGATGATTACCTGATACACTGGAAACTGGCCCCGCAGGCATCGGCGGCCCTGTTCCAGCATTGTAATATCCAGGCAGTTACTGTCAATACAGCGCTTTGCGTGGCCTTTCTAAGCGCTTTTAAACTCGTGAGAGGAGAACAGGCCATGAACAAGATCACCTGCCCGGTGGATATCCGGAAATTCATTCCGGAGATAAAGAAGGATGTGATCTTCTCTTTTGGGCTTTCGCTGGAGCTATCTATCAATAATGATCCGGATGTGCCTTTCTGGGAAAGGGTGCAACAGTTACAGACCATTGCCTCACAGAAGATCTCGAAGATGGACCCATACGATTTTATGCTGCCTTTTGAGCATGCACATGGTGGTATTAAACATATGCGAAAATTCCTGACCTATGGAAAACCTGTCTATGACCTGATGTTTTCCAATATGGGGAAACTGGATGTGCGGGATAAGTACCATTCTTTTGAAGTGGATACTATTTTCAGTCCTACGGTTGTAGGCCCGTTTGCTAATCCGACAACGATCATTACATCTACTTATAAAGGACAGATCGACTTTTCATTTGTATCCAACCATGCTGTCCTGGATCACCGGGATGCACTGGCCATTAAAGAGCTGGCAATGAAATTATTATTGGAAGACCTGCCTGTAGCGGTGCCAGCTCCGGCATTATCATCAATTATTTAACCATCTTATGAACAGACAATTAATACTGGGCGAACGGATCATGTATGTAGATGCCGGAGCAACTGTAAACTGTATTTTCACGGCAAAGATACGCGGCGCCCTTACCCTGGAAAGCCTGATAGATGCCCTGGGGAAGATACAGCAGAAACATCCCCTGCTGGGTGTGGTGATCAGGGAAAACGAGAACGGCAGGCCTTATTTTGTATCAGATACCAAGATCCCTCCTATTCCGGTGCAGATAGTGGAGCGCAAAGATGACGATCACTGGCAAGCGGTATCTGCCACTGAATGGCACCGTACCTTCGATGTACGTAAAGGCCCCCTCGCCAGAGTGATATGGTTACGTTCCAACCAGGTGTCTGAATTGCTGCTGGTGCTTCCTCACTGTATCTGTGATGGTACCTCCATCCTCACGCTGATGCGTGAACTGCTGCAGGTCCTGGACAAGCCGGAGACGACATTAATCCCCTACCCTTCTTTTGCATCTATTCACGACTTTATTCCGGATGCTTTATCCTCCAGCTGGAAATTAAAGCTGAAACTTGGGCTACTGTCGAAAATAGCGGGTATTGTATTAGCCTTAAAAACAAGAGGAGCACAACCTGTTCAGGGGAAACATTATATGGTAAACTGGAAACTGGATAAAACAGCCACAGCAGCATTAATAACTGCCTGTAAGATTGAGAATACCACACTTCATGCGGCTTTCTCCCTCGCCTTTATGGAGGCACACTACCAGGTAATGGGAGCCGCCTCCCATGGTAAGGTGATCTGCCCGGTTGACATCCGCCGGTTTATCCCGGAAATAAAACAGGACCATCTTTTTGCCTTTGCGCCTATTGCAGAACTGAGTATCAGTGATATAGATACTAACTTCTGGACAAAGGCCCGTCAGCTGAAAGCAGACCTGACCACTGCCATAGATAAAATGGACGTACGAAAACTGCTACTGACCAGTGAATATTTTCATACAACCGCTACACGAATGGTTGATTTTCTGAAAAGGACCGATGGTACGCATGATGTTACGCTGTCTAATATGGGCAAACTGGACATTCCGGACCAGTACGACACCTTTGAACTGGAAACGCTCTACAGTCCCAGTGCTGCTTTTCCATGGAAGAATGCCAACACCATGGTGATCAGCACCTTCCGGGGACAGACAGACTTTTCCTTTATTTCCTGCGAGACCTTCCTGGAAGAAACGAAAGCCAGGGCCATTGTTCAGAAAATGCAGGAGTTATTGCCTATAAACCCCGTTCATGAACCAGCCCATCACTGATAATAATATTTTAAAGAAGTTTACCCAGCGCCAGGTGATCTTTTATTTCACTACCAATGTGATCATTAATGCACTGGTGCCCTATTTCGGTTTTGACGATCTCAATACCGTTTACCTGTTCCGGGGAGAACATCCGGTGGCAAGGTTCTTCCTACCTATGGCCTTGCTGCTACCTTTATGTATCACCATTGACATATTAAATAAAACTACCACACTGCTGGAGAAGGAACAGCTGGTCACTTCCTTGCCACCCAAAAAGGTCAAGATCCGATTCATGCTAAAAACGGCGTCACTGAACGCAATAATCACCCTGTTTCTGACGTTAGCCGCTATGCTTGGTATACATGCCTGTTTACCCGAGAATTACAGCTTTAATGGTACGCTGCTGTCCATTCTCTCAGGGATACTGGCCGGGGGGATGGCGATCTTCTTTACCCTTCAGCCGATCCACAAGGTAAAAAAGCTGTATCCGCGCTAACAATCAGGAATATTACATAATTTAGTCATGGTAATTGCCTGATTGTTAATAGGACAATTCCCATTACTAAAACAACCATGCATGAAACGCATCATTGCAATATTAGCATTCCTCTTACCCCTTGCGATACATGCGCAGACTAAACTGGAAGATAAGCTCGCAGAAGACTTTTCCGATAAGTTCGCCAAGCGCTATGAAGTAAGGAACGATTCCCTTGTCGTTTTTGTGACAGAGCAGATGTCAAGAAGTGGCGCCGCCGGATTGGATATCGATAAAACGATGACCGAGCTGAAAAAAGATCCTGCTGCGCTGGATGCTGCCCTGAAATTTATTTATCAGTACAGTAATGCCAACAGGCAGCAATTCATCGCTCACCTGCGTGCAATGAACCTGCAGAGCAACAGTGTATTTCCACTGGCTACTTATGCAGTGAATAAATTCAAGGGAGAGACCAAGGAGCTGTTGGAAGAAAGATCCAGCCTTTATACCACCGGCGCTATTCCCGCTACCTTGCCACCGTTGCAGATAACACCGGCAGTAGCAGAGAACAATGCAACTACCACCGAGGGAAATAACGCTACTACTTCCAGCACCAATAGTGAAACGACTGCTTCCACAGCTGTTCCTGCAGAACCAGGTGCTACGCCTGCTACACCGGCTATACCAGCTTCTCCTGCGGCAGATAATTTCAACTGGGATGTAAGGCAGATCTTCAAACTGCGTCAGGCCGATCAGCTATATGCCCTATATGGCAAGGAGCATGTGGTGGAGCGCCAGGCACAGGATTTCGAGGGAAATGATATCGGCAATGCCTATTATGTATTCCCGGATACTGATAATGAAATGATCGTACAATTTGACGGTGAGAAAGGTACCAGTGTTTTCTTTACCAAGGAAAACTCCAAGTGGAAACCTCCATTCGGTATCAAGGTAGGCGATCCGTTAGATAAGGTAGTAAAAGTAAACGGCAGGGATTTCCGCATCCATGGTTTTGAATGGGATAATGGAGGTGAAGTAGCAGACTGGGAAGGCGGTGCCTTTGCAGGTAAAGGTGTGAATATTGCCTTTAAAGCCAATAACTCCAGTGATCCTAAATTGTACGACCAGGTAACCGGTGATAAGAAAGTAAAAACTGACGCTTCAGCTATGAAAAAGCTGGCGGTAGTGGTAGATAAAATTGCCTTCAAAAGCAATTGATCATACCAGCAGTTTGTTATCAACAGCGTACTTGATCAGCATAGCGGTATTCTTTACTTCCAGTTTGGCCAGTAATTTTTTCCGGTGAGTGTTCACAGTATCGGCGCTGATAAATAACTTCTCTGCAATTTCAACGTTCGTATTTCCTTCTGAGATCAGACATAAAACTTCTTTTTCCCTTCTCGTAAGAGGAGGGAAATTTTTTTGTATGCCTATCCGTTCGCTGCTCATGGCCTGTTTGATAGCCGGAGAGAGATAGATATCGCCAGCGGATACGGTGTGAATAGCGTATAGCAGTTCGTCCTTATCTGCCGTACTCAGAATATAACCGCTGGCGCCACATTGCAGCAGTTCAGCGATATACCTTTCATCCCTGTTGGAACTCAATACCAGTACAGAGACTGTTGGATATTCCATCCTGATGTTGGCACAAAGTTCAATACTATCTATATCTGGCAGGCAGGTATCGATAATGACGATGTCAACAGAAGTGTGCAGCAGGAATTTAAGACAGGTGCCGCCACTCCGGGCATGTCCTGTTAGCAAAACATCATGTTCGGGGCCCAGAAGGGAACGCAGGCCTTCCAGGATCAACGGGTGGTTGTTTACGAAATACAGGCGGATCATGGGTATCCAATTTAAGATGCCAATGTGGGCAGCAGCGGGCTACAAGCTACTTACAGCAGGTTTTCGGCATTCTATGTAATATAACGAAAATATCAACATAACAATATACAACGGTCCCACAAGGGATCCGTTTCCTCATCAATGGCGGCCATCAGGGCAAGGCCGATACCGGCTGCTCCTTCCAGGATGCCGTAACTGTTTTCATAGCCGTCTTTTCCGTAGAACCGGAAGCCCGCAGGAGCATCCTGGTGTGTATTCATTCGAAAAGTCTCTTGTAACCAATATGTTGCACCTGTTAATAAAGCGGGGTCTTTTGTCTGCAGCCAGGCACGCCTGTAGATATGTGCAATGCCGGCACTCCCATGACAGAGGCAGGCGTCATGTACGTTACCGTTCTTACTATTGCGATGAGACAGTGTATGGTGGAAAATTTGTAAGGCTTTCTCCTGATATGTGTTATCCTGTAACGAGATACCGGCGTTCAGCAGCATGGTGGCAATTCCCAGATCACCATAACACCAACCCAGGCGGCTCTGTTTACCCGTCAGCGCCTGATGCCCAGCATCCGTCAGCACCGGGAATAAGGAGGTCAGTTCCTCTTCAGGACTGTTTTCCGCTTTCAGTATCCAGGATATACCTTTCCGGACCAGGTCATTAGTTTGTTTGGGTGCAATTCCTTTTTGATGGATCATACTCAGAATGGAAATAATAGCAGGAACACCGTGGGCCAGGCCCATGTTGAAAGTCACTTCTCCGACAGGCCTTCCTCCCAGTCCGGTGAGGTGGTCCTGCCAGCTGATGCCTGCTGTTGTTTTCACAGCTGTAGACTCCAGGGTGGCTACCAGGGCGCTGAGATAATGCGTTGCCTGTGGATGCGGGGCTCTTTCGAGGAAATACAGCGCAATGCCCAATCCCTGATGCAGGAAATCGTGCTGTCCCTGTTGTACTGCACGTAACATCTCCCGTCCCAGTATGTCATCTACTTCTTCAAAGATATCGTCCATCCCTTCTTCATTCACAAAACCCGCTTTGATGAGATGCTGTATGTTCCATACCATACCAGCAATGCCGCTGCAGTGAGAGAATGGCAGCGCTGCTTCGGCCATATCTTCCACACTTCTTTCCAGCAGCTGGTGTACCTTCTTCAGGTATTTCTGTTTTCCTGTAAGCTGATAGTAATAAGCGAAGAATAACGCTGTACCCGTATAACCTCCTAATAAGCCGGGATAAGCTGTTTCTTTTGTAAAGGAGTCAAGGGAAAGGCTGATGTCCTGTAATATTTTTCCGGCGGTCTTTTTATCATTCATATTCATCATATAGAAAAACATGGTGCGGCCAACAACCACAGCTGCCGCACCATGTCAATTTAGAATCTGCAAGAGTCTACGCTGCAAATAGGCGCACCCTGGCTGATATCATCCGTACAAACTTTGAAGGAGAGGATAGTGGTAGTAGGCGCTGCTACTAAACCGTTATTCATATCCTGTTTGGCACGGTTTAAACTTCCAATCTTGATCTTTCCAAGATCCAGTTTCTTTTCTGTTTTCTTTTTCATAAAAAATGCGGTTTTAGATTTTGAATAAACTGCTGTACTTAGTTTCTGCCATCCTGCGGAGGAGGACATTTGAAAAGACTGCAACCAGTGTAGGTAGGAGCGAGAGCCTGTTGGTTAGCAACTTCCTGTTTTGTGGTGCTCAGTCTGGCAATCTTGATCTTGCCAAGGGTAAGCTTCCTGCTTGACGCTTTTTTCATAGTTAACAAGTGGTTTAAATATTAAGAAATGAATGATATCCTTTAGCGGTCAGGTTTTATATGTGGGAATGAGGGCACGGTTTTCATTATTCTTAAAGATAAGGATAAAGCCTGCTTCACTTCATCACTGGAAAAGGGGATTTTCTGTTCTTTTTTTCCAGTAAATGAAATATCACCTTTTAAGGGGAGTTTCAAATGCGTGTATAAAGGTTATCTTTTTATCTGTATTCACATGACTTATGATAACCAATAAAGGCTTTTACCTGCTCAGATCTCCACTGCTGCCGGTAGATTTTTTAACCCGTTTTTTACAGCTTCCATATGCCGCACTGGCCGACGAGATTAAACAGACGTTTACAGCTCCTTACCTGGCGGAAGCCATCTACATCGCATCGCCGGAACTGAGCAATGAGTTGCGGAAATGGCAAGAGGGATTGCTAAAAGGAGAAAAAGATGTTAATAAACTGGTATTATCTCTCTTCAGATATCTGCTTCGAATGAGCACCCGCTGTACGCCATATGGCCTGTTTGCCGGTTGTGCTACAGGGGCTTTCGATATAAGCACCGCTATCCGGCTGGAAGCATTCCAGCAACACCGGAAATACTGCCGGCTGGACATGAACTATGTGGCAGAACTGGCTGAAAAGATTGCCCTGATACCAGCTGTGCAGGAACAGCTGCGCTATTTTCCGAACAACTCCATCTACAGAACGGGAGATACTTACCGGTATGCCGCATTCACCATTAAAAACAAATTCCGGCAGTATGATCTTACAGCTGTCAACTACTCTGCCTACCTGGAGCAAGTACTGGAAAAAGCTGCTGCAGGCACCACTATCGCGGAACTCTGTGCATATCTTACCGGTGAGGACATTTCCCCTGAGGAAGCCCGGGACTTTATACAGGAACTGATAGACAGTCAGATCCTTATCAGTGAACTGGAACCAACTATCACCGGTGAGGAATTTTTTCATATACTGATCAGGAAACTACAGGCACTCCAACACGCAGAAGGCATTCATGATACATTGTCTGCTATTCAACAGTTGCTTGGCATGCCTGCCATCGGCATTGATAAATACCTGCAAACGCATGCACTTGTTAAACAACTACTGCCAGATACCAACAATAAAGACCTGGTGCAGACGGACCTATTCCTTTCCACTGCTGCCAACACTATTGGCCAGCAGGTAATTACAGAAATACAGGAACAGGTAACGGCCTTATGGAAGCTACCGGCACCGGAACGGAGTGGTGATCTGCAAAACTTTATCAAGAGTTTCCTGGAGCGATATGAGGAGCAGGAAATACCACTGGCCATTGCACTGGATACCGAAACCGGCATTGGCTATGGTGCTTATACCAGTCATTATTCAGCCTATGTTCCACTACTGGATGATATTGTTATTAAAAATAATGCCAGTCCGGATTCCATCTCATGGAATAAGATGCGGCAATTCCAGCTGAAGCGGTACATGGAATGCCTGCAACAGCAACAGATGGAAATAGCACTAACAGATGCGGATATAGCAGATCTTTCGACCGCTGATGACAAACCTATTCCAGACAGCTTTTACGTGATGGGAAGCATCGTCAGTGAAAGTGCGCAGGCGGTAGACAATGGAGATTATCTGTTTGACTTCAGCTCCTGCGGAGGACCTTCTGCCGCCAATTTACTGGGAAGATTTTGTCATGGCGATGAGCTGCTGAAAGAAAAGGTACAGGAGTGTCTTACAGAAGAAGCGCTACTACATCCGGATGTGATCTATGCGGAGATCATTCACCTGCCGGAAGCAAGAACGGGGAATATACTACTGCGACCACAATTAAGAGACTACGAGATTGTATACCTTGGCAAGGGAAGTGTTGCTGCAGATCATCAGCTACCGGTAACAGACCTGATGGTAAAAGTGGAGAACAATACCGTTGTCCTGCGATCACGTAAATTCAATAAAAGAGTGGTCCCCCGTCTGAGCACCGCCCATAACTTTAGTGCAGGTAGCCTGCCTATGTATAAGTTCCTGTGCGACCTGCAGTTTCAGCAACTGCATCGTGCTACCGGCTGGCAATGGAATCTTCCGGTGGAGGCAAATTTTCTGCCACGGGTGCGCTATAAAAAATTCATCCTGCATAAATGCACCTGGAGCCTGCATAAGAAAGATTATCCATCACTGGCAAAACAGGCGGGTGTGCAGGAGCATTTCAGGCTGTTCCAGGACATCCGCCAGGCCTTATGTTTACCCAGGTACTTATCTATTACCGAAGGGGATAATGAGCTGTTTATTGACCTGGATAATGAGTATTGCGTGCATCTGCTGGTAAGCACGCTGCTTAAAAAAGAGGAGATCACCTTACAGGAGATATTACAGACGCCCGATCAATGCTGGATCACCGGACCAGGAGGACGATTCACTAATGAGTTGATCATTCCATTTAAGAGCAGTACAGAGAAGTCCGCGAAAGTAGCAATGCCGGCAACTGGATCATCACTCCCACAACGGCATTTTCCGCCTGGTAGTGAATGGCTATACGTAAAAATATATGCAGGTATCAATACAACTGAAAAGATCCTGAAAACAGTGATTAAGCCACTTGTGGAAGACCTCAGTGAAAGAGGCATCATAGATCAATGGTTCTTTATCCGGTATACGGATCCCGATGATCATATCAGGGTACGTTTCCACCATGCCACTGATAAAAACTTCTGGCAGACCGTGCTTGCTGAACTTTACCGTATCATTTCTCAGGAGATAGATCCGGGGCTTATTCATAAGATACAAACAGATACCTATATCCGTGAGATAGAGCGATATGGAGCACACACGATGGAATGGAGTGAGCGGATTTTCTCTTATGACAGCGGGGCGGTATTGGGCTGTATCGATCTGCTGGAAGGGGAAGAAGGAGAGCACTACAGGTGGCTGCTGGCCCTTCGGGGAGTGGAAATGTTATTACAGGATTTCGGCTATTCACTACAGGAGAAATCTGCCTTCCTGAAAAGACTACAATATCACTTCTTCCAGGAGTTTGGTGGCGGTCAGACATTACAGACCCAGCTAAACGGCAGCTACCGGAAGTATATGCGTCAGATCAGCAGTTTCCTGGATCCGGAACAGGATGGGAACAACGAAATAGAAGACGCTATTGCATTATTAGCCATAAGGTCATCCCGCATCCGGCAGGCGATACAGGATGCACCTGTTGAGAGATGGGATCACCTTATGGGCAGTTATATCCACATGTTCCTGAACAGGATGTTGTTATCCAACCAAAGGAAACAGGAACTGGTCATTTATCATTTCCTGAATAAATATTACGAATCCAGGCTGGCGATGCAGAAGAAACAGCTTATTTAGCACCATCCCAGAACAAGCGGGTCAGCTGTGCAATGACACCTTCGCGGATAGCGGTATCAGCTTTTGTATCGCTGACGAAAACAACGATACCATAGTGCTTTCCGTTAGGTAAGGTTACAATACCTACATCATTTGTAGCAGCAGTAATGCCATCAGCATTGGTATCGGAAGTACCTGTTTTATGTGCAACCACAGCACCTTCGGGGAGCATTCCTTTCATTCTTTTAGGGCCTGTAGTGGTTGCTGTCATCAGCTTCAGGAGAAAGTCATTACTGGATTTTGACAGATACTTACCGGTGTGTACGCCTTTCAACAGCTGCAACATAGCTACTGGTGATGACCAGTTAGTATACTGTACGCCCCATGCCTTTGACGCTTGCTCTTCCGTTGCCCTGATGGCAATACTGTCTATACCAAGACTATGAATGTACTTCTCCACATAGGCCGTACCTCCTACCAGGCGGAATAATAAATCACAACCGCTATTATCACTCTGGGACACCGTATATGCCAGGATATCGCTCAGCTTCATATCAGTGCCTTCCGGGAATTTCTCACGGATGGGGCTCCACATATTTGGCAACAGATCTTCTTTATAGATGTGGATGACCTGGCCGAGAGAAAACTTACCCTTGTCCACCTGGTCGAGTACGGCTAAGGCCAGGGGAAGTTTGAATACGCTCTGCATAGGAAAACGGTCCTTTCCATTCAGGGTAATGGTATCTCCGTCTTCCAGTGACATCATTGCCATTCCTACATGACCGTGGGCGGTCTGTGCGATGTCATGGATCTTCTTTCTGACAGTATTTTTCTGTGCAATGCTTTGAAGTGTAAGCAATAAAAAAGGCAGTACTACACTGCCGGATAAAATACGCTTCATCATTTAGGTCATTGTGCTTTATGTATCGGCTTCCGGTTTCATGCGCTTGTCAACCAATCGCTGCAGCAAGATAGCAAAATCTTTATCATTGGGAGGCATCAGGAATGTCTTATGGTTTCCCTTTACATTGTGAACCACGAGGCCTTTCAGCGCATATGATTTCCATCCCAGATAGATAGGATCGTCGAGGAAATACAGGCGCGTATCTACCCTGAAAAGATCAATTATACAGGCATTGGAAGGCTGCATATGATACTTGCGGTAGGCAGCTTCATATTTTGCATTGATCTTGTCTTCTGCACTATCGGTAGACGGAGGGTTCTGCAGGCCCATATATACAGCGAACTCATTGTATTTACGCTTGAAAAAAGCCTGCTGGTAGCGGATAGTTTCCATCGGCTGCCGCATCAGGGAGTTGGTCACAAACATTAACTTAGGGAACTGGCGTTTCACCTTCCTGATATACCTGGGCAATCCGGTTTCAAAATGCCCCCTGTTGTAAGCATAGGTATCAAACATCGCCAGCATTTTCACGTGCTTACCCATGGCCTGTAATTGCCGGGCCATTTCAAAAGCTACAATACCTCCGTAGGAATACCCGGCCAGGGCGTAAGTATCACCAAAGTCTTTTTCCAGCAATGCTGCTATGTATTCCGCGGCCATGTCTTCCAGCGTCTCAAAAGGCTCGTCTACGCCGTTCAGTCCCTTTGACTGAAAGCCATATACCGGCTGATCTGGATCTACGTTACGGGCAATGTTATTGAAGAGCAGCACATTCATGTCAAGCCCGTTCACAATAAAGATCGGCGGTTTATTGCCGGTAGGTTTTACAGGCACCAGGAGGTCCCAGGAAATGGACAACTCGTCCAGTTCCAGTTGACTGGCCAACTTTTCCACCGTATTCGCTGTAAACAGTCCGGCCAACGGTAGGCGCCTTCCTGTTTCTCTTTCCAACCGGGCCATGATCTGCATAGCAACGATAGATGTACCTCCAAGTTCAAAGAAATCGTCTTTGATACCTACCTGATCTATCTGTAACAGCTCGCTCCATATGTCAGCGATCAGCTGTTCCTGTTCCGTTCGGGGTGCAATATATACCCTGTTAGCCTTCTCCATTTCCTGCCTGATGGCTTCCAGAGCATTCCGGTCTACTTTCCCGTTGGGCGACAATGGAAAGGCTGGCAAGGTGACGAAGTTACTCGGGATCATATATTCCGGCAGTGTCCTTCTTAATGCTTTCTGCCATTCAGCGAACCTGGCTCGCTGGTCTTTCTCCAATACCACATAAGCTACCAGGCGTTCGTCTTTCGGCAATACCACAACGTCCTTTACCCCTTTTTGTTTACCAAGGGTGTGTTCGATCTCTCCCAGTTCAATCCGATATCCCCGGATCTTCACCTGGTGATCTATCCTACCCAGACATTGGATCTCTCCTCCATTAACGATCCTGCCCAGGTCGCCCGTTTTATACATTCGTACCCCAGGCATATCGGAGAAGGGATCGTCCATAAAGAGTTGTGCTGTCAATTCCGGTCTGTTGAGGTACCCTTTGCCCACGCCTACTCCTCCCACAAAGATTTCGCCGACCACGCCATCGGGTACCGGCCTTAACTGACTGTCCAGGATATAGGCATACATGTTACCTATAGGACGTCCGACGGTGATGATCTCATCATCACCGTGTATCTGCTTGAATGTTGCCCATACAGTGGTTTCTGTGGGGCCATACATATTCCACAGAGAGTCACACTTTTCCAACAGCTTTTCCGCCAGCTTCTTTGATAATGCTTCACCGCCAATCAACACTTTTATTGGTAATCTCTTATCCCACGACTCCAGCATCATCCTCCAGGTAGCGGGCGTGGCCTGCATGACCGTCACTCCCTGTTTTTTGACAATCTCCATCAGCAAGCGCGTGTCTTTCGAAGTTTGTGCATCGGTCAGAATGATCTCTGCCCCGGTGATCAGCGGGAGATATAATTCAAGGCCTGAAATATCAAAAGAAATAGTGGTAAGGGCCAGTACACGATCATTTTCATCCAGACCCGGTTCATATTGCATTTCTACCAGGAAATTCACCAGGCCCCGCTGTGTGATCTGCGCGCCTTTAGGTTTCCCTGTTGATCCGGAGGTGTATAATACATACACCAGGTTGTCCATATCGATGTCTATCTTCGGAGGAGTGGTAGGATACTGTAATGCCTGCCTGAGCAAGTCTTCTCTCAGGATCATCTTGCCTTTGTACTGGAACCTGTCGCCATATTTTTCCTCTGTGATCAGAAAGCATGCCCCTGTGTCTTCAAGCATGAATTCAATACGTGCCTGGGGATATTCGGGATCCAAAGGAACATAGGCTGCGCCCGATTTAATAATAGCCAGCATGATAACGACCATTTCAGGAGAACGGTCCACAGCCAGGCCAACGATACATCCGTGTTTGATACCGTATTCAGCCAGCAACCTCGCGTATTGGTTGACGGAATTAGTTAATTTATGATAAGTTAAAACATGATCCCTGAAACGTAATGCGATCTTATCGGGGTACAATAACGCTTTTTCATGGATGAGTTCTGGCAAAGAACGTAATTCCAGTGGATTCGAATTGCGATGGTCGTCCGATATGAGTATGGGATTCCGTTCAAATTTTGTTTGTCTATCCCACATAGGCCTTCAGATATGTAGTACTGATTTATATTCTTCAAACAAGGAAAAACAGATTTGGTTCAATATGTATAAAAAACATATCTCTATCCGATACTGTTACAATTGATACTGCTCAGGATGCCACCGAACAATTATCGATTCATGAGTCATCCCCCTGTTACATTAAAGCTCTGGTCGTTGTAAAAATTCTTTGTTGTTAACAATATAAAAATACGAAATAGGCAATATTATGAACATTAGAAAGACGGAATTTTCCTTCCGCATGGATAGATATAGGGTCGTTACAAAACCGTAATACCTTGTGTGAACCAAACAAATATTATACACATACAGACAGCTTGTAGTTACGCCATATAAAGCGCAAGAACCAAATTATAATGAGGATGGTGGCATAAAAAACTGCAGACGCTGGTTGTTTTCATTGCTGATAAGTTAAGCCAGATTTAATAAAGTAAACTATATTGCTTAGGTAACATACATTAAATGGTTTTGCTTTGAATACTACTGACTTTATCATCTGTTAAAACCTAAACCATAATGCGTCCCCAAAAATCATCTATCACATGCAAAATCTGCAATACGGCGGCCACGTACTATCCTCTTAGTATAAAAGGAAGTAACATTTTTTACTGCAGAAATTGTACTGCTTTTATAAAAGATGCAAGCTATTCAGATATAGAAACACACCTGGACAGCCGGGGATATACAAATCTGAAAAATGAAGAACTACTCAGACAAAAACGAAATCATTTCTTTGATTATATTTTAAATACAACAAGTAAATATACTACTGCTTCCACCTGGCTTGACTTTGGCTGCGCCTATGGACATTTGTTGCAAAAGCTCCACTCCCATGCAATACAGGCATACGGAGTGGAGATAAACAAAAAGTTATATGATCATTGCAATAATCAGGGGTTACAGGTGTTTACAGCAATGGAAACGCTACCACATAATCTACATTTTGACGTGATAAGTGCTATTGACTCTTTCTATTATGACCCGGAACCTATTAAGACTATTACATCTTTTCATCGTCACCTTACGGACAATGGAGTATTGATACTGCGCATCTCAAACCTTAACTGGCTGATGAAATGTTACAAGCTGTTAGGACTAAAATTACCTGACGGAGGAATGGGAGATGCTTTCATTGCTTATAATAAAAAGGCTATTAAGAGAGTATTGGAAACCGGGGGATTCAAGATTGTAAAGTATCAATATGCAGAAAAGGGGAAAAAACAGTCACAATTTCACAATCTATTTTACAAATTCACGCATATCGTTTCGATGTTAAATTTCTATAAGTGGCCTATTACCCCAGGCATCATTATTATTGCCCGCAAAGCCACTGAATAACGGCTCATTCTGCATGATATAGTTCATACTCCCGTTTCCCTTTTTTAATGTTTGACCAGGCCTGCCGGAGATCCTTCATTGAGTGATACATTGACTCGAATAGATTATCCCGCCATCTGTGCGAATGGAGTAAGACATGGAGTCCCTGATCAAGCTTTGTTTCCTGTATCTGATTATACATGTTCAGGATACGGACGAAGGTGTCCCTGGCATGAATCATATTGAACCTGCGGGTGAGGAAATACGCTTCTCCCAGCAAATTTGTTTCCTTTATCAGTTCCGGATATTCCAGTATCAACTCATTGTTCAGCAGATAGCCATTCTTTGGAAGAAAAAGCTCCGAGTGACCGCAGACACTCTTTATATCTATTCCGATTTTCCTGAACAGGTTTACTTCTTTGATAAATAGTTTCCTTGCTTCTGGGAAATTCCCATGACAACGATCCAGGCATTCATAATGGAACCCCACTTCATGGTTCAGGGATTGAATCTCCCGCATGATAGATGGGATGAAAACATTACGCCTCGTGTGAAAGTAGAAAGTTGCGGGAAAATCGATTTCGGATAATTTACGGGCGAATCTCAGCGCTATCTCTGGAGAATTCTCCACATCAAACCGTAAGAGGAGAATATTCTCTTTTTCCTCAAGATTGTACAGCTCCGAAATCTTATACACTTTTCTTTGAGTCCGCTGGGTAGCCAGAACGTTAAGAACGTTGGAGAAGATATAAGGTTTTAAACGCATGGTGATAGAATTTTACTTTAAAAGATCTTTGGTATATTTATTCGCATACTTGTAATTATTCATAACAGTGGTATCATAGACCATGGGACAGCCATGGCAGAAAGAATGCTCACCGCATTTTTCCGCATGACGGGAGTTTGACACGACCTTTCTTAGTTCCTGGTAGGGTGCGCCATTCCATACTTGCGATAAGCTGGAGTTAAATATGTTACCAAGGGAAGGAGACTTTAACTTTTTTTCTTTGTGATATTGTTCACCAAGCCGGTAAGTACAGCAGGGAATTACATCGCCATTATATTTGATGACTGTACCCATATAGGGCCAATGGCATCTCGGGATAGCCTTAGTCTTTTTGGGCCCTTTAATGGCAAAGGTGCCTGGATCATAATCAGTGTAGTTATGCAAGCTTCCCCAGAACGTGGTGAACTGGTCCACTCCCATTTCGGTGAACAAAGTGCGTGCTGTTTCTATATCGTGAACGTTATGCTGATACTTTATATATTGTACTTCAATTCTCGGATATTCAAGGTGCATGTCTTTCTTTAACCTGCAAATGCGCGTCAGATTATCTATCACTACATTAATCCTTCCTCCAACCCTTGTAATTTCATAGTCCTCCTGTTTTAGTCCGTCAATACAGATTGTCAGATGGGTGAGACCGCTTAGCACCAGTGCTTTTATCTTCTCGTCACTTAGGTTAAAAGAAAAATTAGAGCTTATATGAGTATTTAGTTTTGCCTTGCTTGCTATAGCGCACATTTGGGCAAGATCCGGATGAATAAGTGGATCTCCCAAATAGTACAATGATACCAGTGTTGTTTTGCCCTTAATTTCATCTATAATTCTGCTAAACTGGGCGATATCCATTTTCTGATCTGCAGTGAAGCTTTGCTTCTGTATGTCTGTATTGGAAGAAGATTTCGCATGTACACATACTGTACAGGACAAATTACAAAGAGGTGAAATATCAATTTTTACGATGATAGGTTTTGCATGTACTCTGTTTTGCTTGGTGAGAAAAGCTAAAATCGCTCCTGCGCTGTTTAATGCTTTAGAGACTGAGAGATTATCGATGAACCGGCCAAGCCGCCTTTTAATTAGCTTTTTGTAGCTAACTTTTCTGGTTGGGAATGTCATGTCTTGGGGTATTTGTAACTAAAATGGAATTTGAGTAATTGAATTTACAATTTTGTCACCATAAAAAAAATATTCATTCCAACAAATATTACCTGCTTAATTCATAACAAGAGCCTTGCTAATAATAAGCAAGTGAATAACATTACAACGGGTAGTACCTTATAAAAGTTCTTAATAACCTTCCGACAAAAGAATGTCAAAACAAGATGAGTAGTTCTTCATTCTTATTCAGGAATCTACTTACCGATGCAAAACTTACTGAAAATAAAATCCAACTGATCTTCATTCGTGATCTGTCCTGTGATCTCTCCCAGATAATGCAGGCATCTTCTGATATCAAGTGCCAACAGGTCTCCCGGCAACTGACTATCCAGGCCGAACCTTACATCCTGCAGGGCGTTGAGCACTTCCTGTAAAGCGGCATAATGACGTGCATTAGTTACAATGGTATCTTCGGTATTGATATTACCACTCATTACTTTTTGCACCAAGCGGTCTTTCAATTCCTGGATATGTTCATGTTGTTTGGCGGAGATAAACAGAATGTCTTCTATGCCGGCGAACTTAGTTGCCGCAGCAGGTAGTCCTATGATGTCAGTCTTATTACCTATCAGCAGATAATTGACACTCTCCTGCTGAAATGCTGACACCTGGGTCTGGAGATCGGCCAGAGAGGTCTCGTTTACATCAAACAGGTATAGCACAACACCGGCCTCTCTGATCTTCTCCATCGTCTTCTGCACGCCTATGCTTTCAATAATATCTGCACTTTCACGGATGCCGGCTGTATCGATAAGACGGAACAGCACTCCCTGTATGTTTAAGACTTCCTCTATCGTGTCGCGTGTAGTACCGGCAATGTCACTTACGATAGCCCTGTTTTCATTCAGGAGGGTATTCAGCAAGGTAGACTTACCTGCGTTAGGTTTGCCCACAATAGCGGTATTTACGCCGTTTTTGATCACGTTGCCCATACGGAAGGAATCGACCAGGTGTTTTACCACTTCGGTCGCTTCATTGATAACGCGATATAATTGGGTACGATCAGCAAATTCGACATCTTCCTGGCTAAAGTCCAGTTCCAGCTCAATCAATGCAGAAAAGCTGATCAGCTGTTCCCGGAGGGCATATAATTCCTTCGAAAAACCACCTCTCATCTGTTGCATCGCTGTCTGGTGACTGGCGGCGGAGTTACTGGCAATAAGGTCTGCGACTGATTCTGCCTGGGTAAGATCCAGTTTACCATTGAGGAATGCCCGCATAGTGTATTCCCCCGGCTTGGCCATTCGGGCGCCTGCGTGAATACAGGCGTCAATGATCTGCTGCTGGATATAGGGAGATCCATGACAAGATATTTCAACAATATCTTCCCCGGTATAAGAGCGGGGAGCCTTGTAAAGGCTTACTACCACTTCATCGATGGCTCGTCCGTTTTCAACAATAGATCCGAAATGAAGTGTGTGGCCTGCTTGCTGATGCAGGTCTTTTGCCGGGAACAATTTATCACAGATATCGATGGCTTTCGTTCCGTTCAGGCGGATCACCGCAATCGCTCCTATTCCTGGCGCTGTAGCCAGTGCTACAATTGTATCATCGTATCCTGTAAGATTATTCCCTAGCATAACATGTCAAATTCAGGCAGCAATATACCCAATAAATAAAAAATCCCAGTCCCGGTTGTACCGGTACTGGGATTTAAGTAAATATCCTTGGATCTGCTACTCTTGTAAAGTAAAGCGGATTGGCAGGTTGAACTGTACAGACACCTGACGGCCGTTCTGTTTACCAGCTTTCCATTTAGGCATTATTTTTACCACACGGATCGCTTCTTCTTCCAGACCACCGCCTTTTGCAGCGCCTACAGTTTTTACATCTTTGATGTTACCTTCAGAATCTACTACGAACTGTACAAACACAGTACCTGAGATCGCATTTTCCTGCGCAACGCGAGGATAGTGGATGTTTTTGCTCAGGAACTTAGCCAGCGCTTCTTCACCACCGGGGAAGGTAGGCGGCTGTTCTACGAACGTAAAGATTTCTTCTTTCGGAGGAGGAGGTGGAGCTTCTACCACACCAGTACCTTTACTGTCTTCCAGCAATCCCGGGTCGATACCGTTAGGATCACCTTCTACAGTTTTAGTGCTGATCGCCTTATTTTCAATATCCTTGATTTTTGGCGGAACTTCATCTTCCGGTACTTCTTCATCCTTCTTGATTACAGGAGGAGTGAATTGTACGGAAGGCTTCACCGGAGGTGGCGGAGCAGGAGGTGGTGGAGGTGGTGGTGGTGTTTTCGGATCATCCGGTAACTTCACGTCCTCCATCTTGATCTGCTCTATCACAGGCTTCCTGTTAGGGTTTTCCCTTTCAACCTTGAGTATGTAATTATTAATTGCATAACCTCCGATAACAAGCAACATCAGTGCAGCACTGCCTATTATGGCGTTGCGTACCCTTTTGTCGTACTGTCGTCTGAGATCATAAGCCCCATATTCTTTATTCCTGTTTTCAAACAGGATATCCAGAAAATCGGACTTTAAGATTTTAGCGGTATCCATTGTTTAAATTTTAAGGATGGATGCAAAAGTTAATTTGTCAATTACTTGGAGCCACCACCGCCGCCGTTAGCTGCTTCAGTCTGACGGATCCAGGTTTTATCCTGATCGCTGATGTCAACTGTTGCATAACGTTGAATACGGTTAATAGCCATTTCGTCCAGAATGTCAACGAAATCCTTGTATGTAGCGTCATCATCAGCTTTAATGATTACTACCACATCTTCAGGTTCACCTTTTGCATTTCTCGCCTTAGAAACCTCATCACGCTTTTTAATAATTACGTCTCTGATACCCCCTTTGTTGGCAAAGGTAGTAGCCTTGAAGAAGTCAGGATTGGCTGATGCATTCGGGTCTTGTGCCAAACCTTCGTAATAATATACCCGGTCTTTTTTGCCAAGCAGTATAGTGAGGGCAGTACTTTCCTTTACTTTATTCTGATCTTTTTCATCCTTTGTATCCTTTGGCATGATCAGGTCCATTGTCTTGGGCTTGCTCATGGTTGTAGTCAACATGAAGAAAGTGATCAGCAGAAAGCCAAGATCCACCATCGGAGTCATGTCTACGCGTGTAGACTGCTTCTTTGATTTCGTACCCTGGTGTTTGCCTTTACCGCCACTACTGCTGGTATCCATTTCTGCCATAGTAGCTCTTTTTTTAAGTTTTCAATAGCAACTCAACGCCGCAGCGCTGCCTGCTGTTTACTTTTAAATTGCTTTATTTCTCATCACGAGCTAAAGCAGCTGCTGTTCCTGGCGGAGGTGCCTCCAGATTTGTAACCAGGTTCAGTTTCTGGATCTTCTTATCCTTGAAGGTGTCCAGAATGTCCTTAATCTTAGGATAAGGAGTTTGGTTATCGGCCTTTACGCAGTACTGCAGTCTTGGGTTTCCACCCTGTGCAGATCTTGCATACTCGATCCATACCGCAACCTCATTATTAGCTGAGTCAGTTGGAATACCTACTTCCAGACCTGCTTTCTTACGCTCTTCCGGTTTCATGGAGAGATAAGATTTCAGGTTTTTGATTTCAGTTCCTACGCTGGCGCCAATGATAAAGTTGTTCATTTCCTTGTCACTCAGTCCGAGCTTGTACTGGTCATTCAGATCCTGAATCAGTTTCTGCCTTTTAGGCTGACCGTCCATACTGAAGAATACCCTACCGTCTTTATCCACTGTCAGCATGATCACGTCAGAATCCGGCAGCAGTTTAGTATTGATGGAAGACGGAGTTACCACAGTCACCGGCTCGTCCGGTTTAAATTTAGTAGCCAACATGAAGAACGTGAGCAGCAAGAAAGCCACGTCACACATCGCGGTCATATCAACCAGCGTGCTCTTCCTGGGCATTTTAACTTTAGGCATCTTTACTCCTTTTTAGGTTTACTTTATATAGATTCAAAACTGCTAGTTTTCCATACAAATAATTAAAAAATTATTTGTGGTTTGCAGCGAAGCTCTGAGTTAAAGTAAAACCAGACTCGTCGATTGCATAGGTGATGCTATCGATATTGGTAGTAAAGAAGTTATACATGATGATCGCGATAGCGGAAGTACCGATACCCAGAGCGGTGTTGATCAACGCCTCGGAGATACCTAACGCCAGTTTAGATGAATCTGGAGCACCAGAAGCAGACATCGCGGAGAAGGATTTGATCATACCCAATACTGTACCGAACAGACCTAACAGGGTAGCTACTGAAGCGATAGTGGACAGGAACACCAGGTTCTTTTCCATCATTGGCAGTTCCAGTGCTGTTGTTTCTTCGATCTCGTTCTTGATAGTCAGGATCTTCTGTTCAGTATCCAGCTCAGTGTTAGTGATCATTTCTTTGTACTTCTTCAGACCAGCCTTCATTACGTTACCTACAGAACCTTTCTGTTTGTCGCACTCAGCCAGCGCTGCGTCTACGTTTTTGTTAGCCAGGTGGAACTGAACTCTTCTTACCAGGTCAGCACCGCTGAACTTACCTTTAGCTTTACTGATATACAGGAAACGCTCAATTACGAAAGTGATACAGATCAATAATACAGAAATAAGAATAGGTACAATAGCACCACCCTGATAAACTGTTGCGAACCATTTTCCGATACCTTCTTCAACTGGATGCGCGCCTACAATACCACCCTGGAAGTTATCTGGGCTACCCAGTACGAACAGGTAAAAGAGAACACCTATAACTATACAGATAGGTACAGCCAGCAATGCGAATACATTGGATGACTTTTTAACTTGATGAGAAGTTGTTTTGGCAGAACCTGCAGTCACAGTTGTTTTAGTCTCAGCCATGTTGATTGAATTTTAGTGTTAAAGATTAAACTATTGTTTTTTGTTATTTCTGCAATATAAATACGTGATTCGCAAAGTTATACGGTTGACCCAAAAAAACAAGTGCAGCTCTCAAAATCTCACAAAATTTAACGCTTGCACTGAAGGCCGCCAGCAGCCGGCCTTACCATCTCCTGTTTTGTTGAGCAAACACTTTAATTGTTAAATACAACCTATTTCAAATAATGGGTTACGCCCCTTATGATTAATATCCTTGTAACCTGAAATTTATTGATTTTTTTCAAAGTTGGACGCACAATTTAAGAAATTTTTTAAATGTTCCAACAGAAATTTTCCGACGTGATTTTTTCCCCTATCCCGCTACCATCCGCACTTTGAGTCACTTTCAGCTCGCTTTGCCATCCTTACAACGCCACACAATTACAGTTATTTACATATCCGTTTTACCCTGTCTAACGTGGAACCTGCATGTCTTTAGCCGGTGTAAAACGTTTGCAATGGCGCTATTGCTGCATTTCATTCACTCTGTAATATAAGCATAAAAGATACCATATCAACAAATTTATTCATAGACGGCAAACACAGTGTCTCCCCCTATATGTCCCTCATTTACTCCCCTCCATTCCTGTAACATTTTAAGCGCTCATGGAATTCCCCGATAAGTTACTGCTTAATATGTGTATTTTCAACACCTACCTGCCTAAAATCTGGTTATTAGAAAACAAATGAACAAACACTTTATCCGTACCATAGCCATCACAAGCGCAGGTACGCTGTTATTGATGCTGACTATCAATCCACTATCAGCACAAAAGAGAAAAAAGACAGAGCAACCAACTATCGCAGCTAAAGATTCTACCGCCCGTCCGCCTATGCCTGCTAAAAGCAGCCCTAAAACCGCTCCAAAAAAATTCGGAGAGGTGATCACTCCCGCCGCCATAGCAGATTCCGGCCTGTTCAATATCTACAAACAGGATGACAAGGTATTCTTCGAAATTGCTGATTCCCTCCTGAGTAGAGATGTATTGGTCGTGAACCGTATCTCCAAATCTGCCGCCGGCCTGCGTTCCTCTATGATGGGATATAGCGGCGATGAAATCGGAGAAAATGTCATCCGCTTTGAAAAAGGCCCCAACAACAGGATCTTTCTGAAAAACATTTCCTATGCTGAGATCTCGAAAGATTCCAGTCAGCCAATGTTTAACGCTGTCATGAATTCCAATATACAGCCCATTGCTGCTGCGTTTGATATTAAAGCGATATCTGATAATGGCAATAGCACAGTCATAGATCTGACAGATTTTATACAAGGTGATAATGACATCTTCTTTTTTGATTCCCGTGTTAAGGCCGGTCTGAAACTGGGCGCTGTACAACAGGATAAATCTTATATAGTCGATGTCAAATCCTACCCGATCAATACTGAGATCAAAACTGTTAAAACCTATTCGAAATCAGGCGGACCACAAGGACCAGGCGCACCTGTGCCAGGAGGGAATGCCACCCTGGAACTAAACTCTTCCATGATCCTGCTTCCCGCTGTTCCCATGCAGTCCCGGTATTTCGATCCACGTGTGGGTTTCTTTACTACATCCTTAACTGATTTCGACCTCGATCCACAGGGCGTAAAACGCCTGTCCATGGTAACCCGCTGGCGGCTCGAACCTAAACCGGAAGACCTGGAGAAATATAAACGGGGCGAACTGGTGGAGCCTGCCAAGCCGATCATCTTTTACATTGATCCCGCAACGCCGAAAAAATGGGTACCCTACCTTATTCAAGGAGTTAACGACTGGCAGTCTGCCTTTGAAAAGGCTGGTTTCAAGAATGCTATCATAGCAAAAGTGGCTCCCACCCACGAACAGGACTCTACCTGGAGCCTTGAAGATGCACGCTTCTCTGCCATCGTATATAAACCTTCTGATATTCCGAATGCAAGTGGTCCTCATATTCACGATCCACGTTCAGGAGAGATTATGGAAAGCCATATTAACTGGTATCATAACGTGATGCGTCTGCTGCGTAACTGGTACTTTGTACAATGCTCTCCTACCGATCCACGGGCCCGGAATATGCAGTTCAATGATACCCTGATGGGAGAACTTATCAGATTTGTTTCATCCCACGAAGTAGGCCATACACTCGGTCTGCGTCACAACTTCGGTTCCAGCGCTGCCTACCCTGTGGAGAAACTGAGAGATAAAGCATGGGTAAGAGAGAATGGACACGCTCCTTCTATCATGGACTATGCCCGCTTTAACTATGTTGCTCAACCGGAAGATGGCATTACCGGAAGCGATCTTTACCCACGTATTAATTTCTACGATAAATGGGCCATTGAATGGGGCTATCGCCTGATCCCCGGTGCTAAAGGTCCGGAAGATGAGAAAGCTATCCTTAACAAATGGACTATTGAAAAATTAAAAGATAAGAAATACTGGTTCGGAACAGAGATGAATCCAGACGATCCAAGATCTCAGAATGAAGACCTTGGCGACAATGCTATGAAAGCTGGCAGCTATGGTATTAAGAATCTGCAGCGCATCATTCCTAATCTGCTCACCTGGACCAAAGAGGATAACGAAGGTTATGCAAATCTTACTGAACTGTACCGCGAGGTGAATACCCAGTTCGGCCGATACCTGGGGCATGCTGCCAAAAACATCGGAGGTATCTATGAAACACCTAAAACGGTGGAGCAGGAAGGCGGTATTTATGAAGCTGTTCCCAAAACTATTCAACTGGAAGCCGTACAATTCCTCAACGAGCAGGTATTTACAACACCTAAATGGTTGCTGAATAAAGACATTCTTTCCCGCACCGGAAATAATGCTACCGCTATCATCAGCGCACGCCAGACACCGGTATTAGACAGGATACTGAGTGCGACTACGCTGACTAAGCTAATCAACAATGAGGCTAATGACGGTCCTGAAAGTTATCAGGCAGCTACTTTCCTCAATGATGTGAAAAAAGGCATCTTCAGTGAAATATATACACGGAAAAATATCGATGTCTTCCGTCGTAACCTGCAGAAATCATATGTTCAGCATATCATTCAATTAATATCATCAGGCGATTCCCAGCTTAGTAATCCGATGATGATCATGTTTGGCGTACAACCGGCAGATCCAACCAAATCTGATGTCAGCAGTATTGCCCGCGCCCATCTCGTATCATTACGTACAGATATCCGTGCCGCCGCCGCTGCTTCTCCGGATGCATTAAGCCGTTATCACCTTACAGATCTTGCCGAGAGGATCACCCAGGCGCTTGAGCCTAAATAATACTACTCATATGCATGAAAGAGGAAGGTCTGGCATTACCAGACCTTCCTCTTTTTTTATGTGATAATATTTAACTCGATGAAAATAATGCGGTTGCTTCTTATTAAAGTTGCTCAATATATCGCTATATTTATATACTGAACCTCAAGAATGTGAAAGAACGAAGTACCAAGATCACCATTTACGATATTGCCAGAGTGCTTAATTTATCTGCTTCCACGGTTTCGAGAGCATTACAGAACAATAAGCTGATCAACCAGGAAACCAGGGACAAAGTACGGCAAACAGCCACTGAAATGGGCTATGTTCCCAACTGGATTGCATCCAGTCTGAGAAGGAACCGTTCCAATATCATAGGATTGATAGTCCCGCGTACTTCCATGTATTTTCAAAGTACAGCGATCAGTGGTATTCAACATGAAGCACACAGGTATGGCTTCAGTATTGTGATAGGCCAGTCTGATGATACACTTGAAATGGAAAAAGAACTGGTAAATACCTTCTTTTCCCTGCGTGTGGACGGATTACTTGCAGTATCATCTATGTTTACAACTGCCTTTGAACATTTTACTCCTTTTATTAAGAACAATATTCCGCTTGTCTTCTATGACCGCGTTCCTGCAGACTTTCCCGGGTATACCATTACAGGAGATGATTTCAAAGGAGGCTTTTTGGCCACTGAACATCTTATCAGGCAGGGATGTAAACGGATCGCACACTTCTCCGGTAATCTAACCTGTAACCTCTACCAGCAACGCCTGCTCGGTTACAAGGCGGCACTGGAGAAATACAGTGTACCTTTTGATGAGCGTTTTCTATACGTGCACAACCTGACATCTGAAGCTGCCACTACTGCCTCCAGAGAACTGCTATCTAAAGATGAATATCCCGATGGACTCTTTGCCGCCAATGACACTTCTGCAGTAGCATTTATTCAGGAAGCAAAACGGCAACAGGTAGCTGTTCCGGGCGACATCAGGGTAGTGGGATACTCTAATGACCAGTCATCCAGGATTATCACACCTGCACTTACGACTATCGAACAATCCGGATATGAAATGGGAGAAAAAGCTGTAGACACTATCGTGAAACTGATCAACTACGGCGATACTATGAAAATCACGAAACACTTTGTATTTCCCGTTGAATTAATAGAACGGGAATCCAGCCAGTAACATTCAAAAACTATTTAAGCCTTATATTTTATGCGAAACTATCTCAACCTGACGATGTTTGCTTGTTGCAGCGTCGTCACATTCTCTGCGTGTAATCAGCATATCTATGTTCCGAATACCGTCAATGAACCGCTTTTAAAAGAGAAACATGAATTCAAAGGAAGTGTCTCCCCCAGCAACTACCAGGCAGCTTTCGCCCTTACCAATCACGTTGCAGTGATGGCCAACGGCCAGTATGTATATGACTTCCTCGATGGCGGCAATGATGAAGGATCAGATGTTATTGTAGACAGTGATACCAGAGGAGGCGTAATAGAGGGTGCTGTGGGCTACTTTACGCCCTTAGATCAAAAGAAAAGAATGGTGTTTGACGTATATGGCGGTTATGGAAAAGGCAGCTTTAAAACGCTCGCGGATGCGTATCAAAGCAGCAATAACAGAGTTGTGAATGACTACCTGCTCAGAACACATTTCAACAAGTACTTCATTCAGCCAGGTATCGGCTTCTCTCATCCTGTTATTGAAGCCGCATTCACATCCCGCATCTCCCTCGTAAAGTTTCACAACCTGTACGCAGGCTCTAAAGCTTTCGAAACTGACTCAGCGGAAAGGTCGAATTACATGAGTATCGGTAATAAAGTACTGCCCTTGTACGAGCCAGCGTTTACCTTCCGCGTAGGATATAAGTATGTAAAATTTCAGATGCAGCTATTATTTTCTCTGCTGATAAACGATGAGGCTTATGGGGGATATAATATCGACGATTATTTTCAGCCTGTAGCATTGAACATGGGAGTATCTGTCAATATCGCACACTGGTATGATGACTTCAGGAAAAAAAGAAGATAAAAACCTGCAATTAAAACAGGCATAAAATAAAAAAGCTCCGAGACGTTTGTCCGGAGCTTTTTTAAATAAATATGGCGGCTACCTACTCTCCCGCATGATAGTGCAGTACCATCGGCCATGAGGGGCTTAACTTCTCTGTTCGGAATGGGAAGAGGTGAACACCCTCGGCATA
>NZ_PYGK01000011.1 GCF_003014595.1 Chitinophaga ginsengisoli
AGCGTTGCACTTGGCGCACTGACATTACCTACAGCATCGGTAGCAGTAGCGGTGAATGCATGCGTACCATCAGTCAGGGCTGTTGGCACGGTGAAAGTATAGTTACCACCAGCGTCAGCTGTGGTTGTACCTACTGCTGATCCATCTACATATATAGTAACGGTGCTGTTAGCTTCAGCTGTACCAGTTACAGTTGGTGTATTATCACTGGTCAGTGTCTGAGCAGTGGTGATAGTTGGTACTGTTGGTTTCTGGGTATCGATAGTGATATTCAGCGTAGCACTTGGCGCGCTAACATTACCTACAGCATCGGTAGCAGTAGCAGTGAATGCATGTGTACCATCAGCCAGGGCCGTTGGCACAGTGAAGGTATAGTTACCGCTAGCGTCAGCTGTGGTTGTACCCACTGCTGAACCATCTACATATATAGTAACGGTGCTGTTAGCTTCTGCAGTACCGGTTACAGTTGGTGTATTATCACTTGTCAGTGTCTGAGCAGTAGTGATAGTTGGTACTGTTGGTTTCTGTGTATCGATAGTGATATTCAGCGTAGCACTTGGTGCACTGACATTACCTACAGCATCGGTAGCAGTAGCGGTGAATGCATGCGTACCATCAGTCAGGGCTGTTGGCACAGTGAAGGTATAATTACCACCAGCATTAGCGGTCGTTGTACCTACTGCTGATCCATCTACATATATAGTAACAGTGCTGTTAGCTTCAGCTGTACCAGTTACAGTTGGTGTATTATCACTAGTCAGTGTCTGAGCAGTAGTGATAGTTGGTACTGTTGGTGCCTGGGTATCGATGGTGATATTCAGCGTTGCACTTGGTGCGCTAACATTACCTACAGCATCGGTAGCAGTAGCAGTGAATGCATGCGTACCATCAGTCAAGGCTGTTGGCACGGTGAAGGTGTAGTTACCTCCGGCATTAGCGGTAGTTGTACCCACTGCTGATCCATCCACATATATAGTTACAGTGCTGTTAGCTTCAGCTGTACCAGTTACGGTTGGTGTATTATCACTGGTCAGTGTCTGAGCAGTAGTGATAGTTGGTACTGTTGGTTTCTGGGTATCGATAGTGATATTCAGCGTTGCACTTGGTGCACTAACATTTCCTACAGCATCGGTAGCTGTAGCAGTGAATGCGTGCGTACCATCAGTTAATGCGGTTGGCACTGTGAAGGTATAGTTACCGCTAGCGTCAGCTGTGGTTGTACCCACTGCTGATCCATCCACATATATAGTTACAGTACTATTAGCTTCTGCGGTACCGGTTACAGTTGGAGTGTTATCACTAGTCAGCGTTTGAGCAGTGGTGATAGTTGGTACAGCCGGTTTCTGGGTATCGATCGTGATATTCAGTGTTGCACTTGGTGCACTGACATTACCTACAGCATCGGTAGCTGTAGCAGTGAATGCATGGGTACCATCAGCCAGGGCAGTTGGAACAGTGAAGGTATAGTTACCGCTAGCATTAGCGGTAGTTGTACCTACTGCTGATCCATCCACATAGATAGTAACAGTGCTGTTAGCTTCCGCAGTACCTGTTACAGTTGGTGTATTATCGCTTGTCAGTGTCTGAGCAGTAGTGATAGTTGGTACTGTTGGCTTCTGGGTATCGATAGTGATATTCAGCGTTGCACTTGGCGCGCTGATATTACCTACAGCGTCTGTAGCAGTTGCGGTGAATGCATGCGTACCATCACCCAGGGCAGTTGGCACAGTGAAAGTATAGTTACCACTCGCATCAGCTGTGGTTGTACCCACTGCTGATCCATCTACATATATAGTAACGGTGCTGTTAGCTTCAGCAGTACCAGTTACAGTTGGTGTATTATCACTTGTCAGTGTCTGAGCAGTAGTGATAGTTGGTACTGTTGGTTTCTGGGTATCGATAGTGATATTCAGCGTAGCACTTGGTGCGCTCACATTACCTACTGCATCTGTGGCAGTAGCGGTGAATGCATGCGTACCATCAGCCAGGGCTGTTGGCACGGTGAAGGTGTAATTACCACCAGCGTCAGCTGTGGTTGTACCTACTGCTGATCCATCTACATATATAGTTACGGTGCTATTAGCTTCAGCTGTACCAGTTACAGTTGGTGTATTATCACTAGTCAGTGTTTGAGCAGTAGTGATAGTCGGTACTGTTGGTGCCTGGGTATCGATCGTGATATTCAGCGTTGCACTTGGTGCACTAACATTTCCTACAGCGTCTGTAGCAGTTGCTGTGAATGCATGTGTACCATCCGGCAGGGCAGTTGGCACAGTGAAAGTATAATTACCACCAGCATTAGCGGTAGTTGTACCTACTGCTGAACCATCTACATATATAGTAACAGTGCTGTTAACTTCCGCAGTACCTGTTACAGTTGGTGTATTATCACTAGTCAGTGTTTGAGCAGTAGTGATAGTTGGTACTGTTGGTGCCTGTGTATCGATCGTGATATTCAGCGTAGCACTTGGCGCACTGACATTACCTACAGCATCGGTAGCAGTAGCAGTGAATGCGTGCGTACCATCAGTCAGGGCTGTTGGCACGGTGAAGGTGTAGTTACCGCTAGCATTAGCGGTAGTTGTACCTACTGCTGATCCATCCACATATATAGTAACGGTGCTGTTAGCTTCCGCAGTACCTGTTACAGTTGGTGTATTATCACTTGTCAGTGTCTGAGCAGTAGTGATAGTTGGTACTGTTGGTTTCTGCGTATCGATAGTGATATTCAGCGTTGCACTTGGTGCACTAACATTACCTACAGCATCGGTAGCTGTAGCAGTGAATGCGTGCGTGCCATCAGTTAATGCGGTTGGTACTGTGAAGGTATAGTTACCGCTAGCGTCAGCTGTGGTTGTACCCACTGCTGATCCATCTACATATATAGTTACAGTGCTGTTAGCTTCTGCAGTACCGGTTACAGTCGGTGTATTATCACTGGTCAGTGTCTGAGCAGTAGTGATAGTTGGTACTGTTGGTTTCTGTGTATCGATCGTGATATTCAGCGTTGCACTTGGCGCACTGACATTACCTACAGCATCGGTAGCAGTAGCAGTGAATGCGTGCGTACCATCAGTTAATGCGGTTGGCACAGTGAAGGTATAATTACCACCAGCATTAGCGGTAGTTGTACCTACTGCTGAACCATCCACATATATAGTAACGGTGCTGTTAGCTTCCGCAGTACCTGTTACAGTTGGTGTATTATCACTGGTCAGTGTCTGAGCAGTAGTGATAGTTGGTACTATTGGTTTCTGGGTATCGATAGTGATATTCAACGTTGCACTTGGTGCACTGACATTACCTACAGCATCGGTAGCCGTTGCGGTGAATGCATGCGTACCATCACCCAGGGCTGTTGGCACAGTGAAAGTATAGTTACCACTCGCGTCAGCTGTGGTTGTACCCACTGCTGATCCATCTACATATATAGTTACAGTGCTGTTAGCTTCCGCAGTACCAGTTACAGTTGGTGTATTATCACTTGTCAGTGTCTGAGCAGTAGTGATAGTTGGTACTGTTGGTTTCTGGGTATCGATAGTGATATTCAGCGTTGCACTTGGTGCACTAACATTTCCTACTGCATCTGTAGCAGTAGCAGTGAATGCATGTGTACCATCAGCCAGGGCCGTTGGCACAGTGAATGTATAGTTACCGCTAGCGTCAGCTGTGGTTGTACCCACTGCTGATCCATCTACATATATAGTAACGGTGCTGTTAGCTTCTGCAGTACCGGTTACAGTTGGTGTATTATCACTGGTCAGTGTCTGAGCAGTAGTGATAGTCGGTACTGTTGGTGCCTGGGTATCGATAGTGATATTCAGTGTTGCACTTGGTGCGCTCACATTTCCTACTGCATCGGTAGCAGTAGCAGTGAATGCGTGCGTACCATCAGTCAGGGCTGTTGGCACGGTGAAGGTGTAGTTACCACCAGCATTAGCGGTAGTTGTACCTACTGCTGATCCATCTACATATATAGTAACGGTGCTGTTAGCTTCCGCAGTACCTGTTACAGTTGGTGTATTATCACTGGTCAGTGTCTGAGCAGTAGTGATAGTTGGTACTGTTGGTTTCTGCGTATCGATAGTGATATTCAGCGTTGCACTTGGTGCGCTAACATTTCCTACAGCATCGGTAGCAGTTGCGGTGAATGCATGCGTACCGTCAGCTAAAACAGTTGGCACGGTGAAGGTGTAGTTACCACCAGCATTAGCGGTAGTTATACCTACTGCTGATCCATCTACATATATAGTTACGGTGCTGTTAGCTTCCGCAGTACCAGTTACAGTTGGTGTATTATCACTTGTCAGTGTCTGAGCAGTAGTGATAGTTGGTACTGTTGGCTTCTGGGTATCGATAGTGATATTCAGCGTAGCACTTGGTGCACTAACATTACCTACTGCATCTGTAGCAGTAGCGGTGAATGCATGCGTACCATCAGTCAGGGCTGTTGGCACAGTGAAGGTATAATTACCACCAGCATTAACGGTCGTTGTACCTACTGCTGATCCATCTACATATATAGTAACGGTGCTGTTAGCTTCCGCAGTACCAGTTACAGTTGGTGTATTATCACTGGTCAGTGTCTGAGCAGTAGTGATAGTTGGTACTGTTGGTTTCTGCGTATCGATAGTGATATTCAGTGTTGCACTTGGTGCACTAACATTACCTACAGCATCTGTGGCAGTGGCAGTCAGTGCGTAAGGACCGTCAGCAAGTGACGTAGTAAATGTGTAAGTATAATTACCACTGCCATCCGCAGATACAGTAGCTACAATGGCGCCGTCCTTATATACAGTGACCGTACTGTTGGCTTCTGCTGTACCAGTTACAGTTGGTGTATTATCACTTGTCAGTGTCTGAGCAGTAGTGATAGTCGGTGCCGGTGGCGCCTGCGTATCGATAGTGATATTCAGTGTTGCACTTGGCGCGCTAACATTACCTACTGCATCTGTAGCAGTTGCTGTGAATGCATGTGTACCATCAGCTAAAGCAGTTGGCACCGTGAAGGTGTAGTTACCACTCGCATTAGCAGTGGTTGTACCTACTGCTGATCCATCCACATATATAGTTACAGTACTATTAACTTCTGCTATACCAGTTACAGTTGGTGTATTGTCATTAGTCGGTGTCTGAGCGGTGGTAATAGTAGGTACCGGAGGTGCCTGCGTATCGATAGTGATATTCAGCGTAGCACTTGGCGCACTGGTATTACCTACTGCATCTGTAGCCGTCGATGTAAATGCATGTGTACCATCAGGCAATGCTGTTGGTACTGTGAAGGTGTAGTTACCACCCGCATTAGCAGTAGTTGTACCCGCCGCTGCGCCATCTACATATATAGTAACTGTGCTATTAGCTTCCGCGGTACCGGTTACGGTCGGTGTATTATCGCTGGTTAATGTCTGGGCAGTAGTGATAGTTGGTGCCGGTGGGGCTTGCGTATCGATAGTGATATTCAGCGTTGCACTTGGTGCACTGGTATTGCCTAATGCATCTGTGGCAGTTGCTGTGAACGCATGCGTACCGTCAGTCAGCGCTGTTGGCACCGTGAAGGTATAGTTACCGCTGGCATTAGCGATTGTTGTACCTACTGCTGCTCCATCTACATAGATCGTTACAGTGCTGTTGGCATCTGTTGTACCGGTTACAGTTGGCTTATTATTGGCCGTCAGCGTTTGTGTAGTAGTGATAGTCGGTACTGCAGGCGCCTGCGTATCGATGGTGATATTCAGGGTAGCACTTGATGCACTGGTATTACCTACAGCATCCGTAGCAGTAGCGGTGAATGCATGCGAACCATCAGACAATGGTGTTGGAACGGTGAACGTATAATTGCCGCTGCCATTAGCAGTAGTTGTACCTACTGCACTACCATCTACATATATTGTAACCGTGCTATTAGCTTCTGCTGTACCGGTTACAGTTGGCGTATTGTCATTAGTTGGCGTTTGAGCAGTAGTAATAGTCGGTACACCCGGCGCCTGGGTATCGATCAGGATATTCAGCGGCACGCTCTGCGGACCTGTATTACCTGCTGCATCTGTAGCAGTCGCTGTTATGCCACGCAGACCGTCAGCCAACGACGAAGTAAAGGTATAAGTATAGTTACCACTGGCATTAGCGGTTGTGGTACCAGCCAGCGCGCCATCATGATAAATGGTGACTGTGCTGTTAGGCTCTGCGGTGCCGGTGACAGTTGGGGTGTTGTCATTTGCTGGTGTAGCTACAGCTGACACTACCGGAGCCGGAGGCGCCTGTGTATCAATCGTGATATTCAATACATTACTCTGTGAACTGACATTGCCTGCTGCATCTTTGGCAGTGGCGGTTACAGCATATACGTTATCCGCTAATGCAGGACTGAACGTATAAGAGAAACTACCACTGGCATTGGCTGTAGTCGTTGCGACAGCCACCCCTCCCTTGTAAATGGTTACCGTGCTATTCGCTTCTGCAGTACCAGTTATGGTAGGTGTATTATTATTAGTGATTAATTTATTGGTGGTTATAACCGGTGCATTAGGAGCAGTAGCATCTATGGTAATGCTCAGCGGACTGCTTTGTGCACTGGTATTACCTATAGCGTCACTGGCAGTTGCGGTAATGCTATAAGTAGCGTCAGGCAATGCAGGACTAAAGGTGTAAGTATAATTACCGGAAGCATTCGCGGTAACGGTACCTACAGATACGCCATCTTTATAGATGGTCACGATGCTGTTAGGATCTGTTGCACCAGTTACAGTAGGTGTTTTATTATTCGTCGGCGTTTGGGCAGTAGTAACTGTTGGTACTGCAGGCGCCTGGGTATCTACCGTAAAGTTCAGCGCGGCACTTTGTCCGCTGGTATTACCTGCTGCATCGGTAGCCGTTACTTTTATGGTATACGGTCCGTCGGCAAGTACAGGGAAGGTAAAGATATAATCTCCGTTACCATCAGCCTTGGCAGTACCTGCACTTACACCTCCATTATAGATCGTTACCGTACTATTGGCTTCGGCCTTACCGATGATAGTGGGCGTGTTATCGTTGGTTACACCCGCAACACCTCCTACCAGCGTTGGTGCGGAAGGCGTAGCCGGTGCAGTAACATCTATGGTCAGCGGGAACGGATCACTGCTGACACTGACATTGCCCGCAACATCTGTTGCCGTCACCGTAATATTATGTAAGGTGGTACTCAGGGTAGGCGCAGTCAGTGTCCATTGGCCTGATGCGTTGGTAGTAGCGGTGCCTATCTGCGTAGCGCCATCGTATACTGTAACGAGAGAACCTGGTTCTGCAGAACCAGTCAGGTCAGGTGTAACATCATTTGATGCACTTCCACCCGATACCAGCGCTGGCTGTCCTGGTTTGAAAGGAGCCGTTCTGTCTACCGTGATGGTATAGGTCTGACTGGCAGCACTTGTCTGCGCACCGGTAGTAGCGGTTGCGGTAAATGCATAAGTACCATCTGCTAAAGAAGTAGCGGTGTAGTCAAATGTCCACTTGCCGTTAGCCTTGATGGTAGCCGTACCTATTGATCCTATATCTGCCCTATATACGGTAACAGTAGCAGAAGCCTGTCCTGTTCCGCTGAGGATCAGCGTATTATCATTCGTAATGTTATCTGTCGCACTAAGCCCGTTATCGGTAGAGAAAGCAGTAATAGCGGGAGCTGGTGGTGCATTTACCATCACCCTGCTATAGTCAATATTCAATACCGGGTCAGAAGCATATCCTCCATATTCTACCACATATCCCAGATTCGAAGTATTCGGAAGGTCATTCCATTTACCCTGATTCGTGGAATATAACTGCATATACTCCTCATCGGTACTCTGATAGTTATTCGGCTCACCCCCATTCCAGTTCATGTACGCGGTTCCCACTGCTGTAGGCGTGTTCAATCCTGTGGAAATAGCCGTTCCCTTCTCAGGACCCGATACCCAGTAATATTTACCATACGCCTGGCTCTGGTTAGTAAATACAGTACTACCTACGGCAGTATTCACCAGCGAATAGTTACAGGTACCACCTACCCAGCCATCACTGGAGAGTTTAGAAGTGATAAAGTCATTTTCTATCTGTGCGGTAATAGTAGCCAGGTACCCCTGAAGTCCATACAACGTACGGGCTTCCGCAGCCGCTTTGGCCGCGGTCCAACTCATAGGAGTGGTAATATATTCGTAGTAGTGAGGCTTGGTACCAACAGTATAAGTCACCGCATTACTCAATACAAAACGAATAGTTCTGTTGGCAGTAGTGCCGCTGGTGGTGTTAAACATGAGGGTGCGGTAAAATGTCTGCCAGTCGGTTGCTGAAGCAGTGCCCGTAAAAGTGGCCACCCCGGTAGTGGTATTATATGCGCCTGTTACTCCTGTAGGTAGAGTGCCCCAGGAGAGTACATCTCCCGAAACAAATCCTGATTCTATATACACCTTTCCATCTGTGATGCTGGCACTTCCCTTTACAAGTATCTGATCATCAACGACAGTCGCGGCGGTAAATAATGACTTCTGTTGAACACCTTCATTCGTTGAAGTGATCTCAGAAGCCGTGCTGGTTGCTGCCCTGGTGGCCAGTGTGAAGTAATCGCCCTTCGTGAGGCTCACCCCGGAAATACATACCCTGTTCACCAGGGTCGTAATACCGGTGTTAACAACGGTAGCGTTACTGAAATCGCCATCTTTATCGATCAGCAATGCGAAGTTGCCGGAGTTGGAAACGTCAATACCCAAACCAGTCAGTTCGAAGCAGACATCCACTGTACCAATATTCCCGTTCAGGTCCGCGCGCCATACCTGCTGTAACCTGGAGGTATAAGCGGAAGGCGTCTGTGAAGAGCTGCCATATCCTCCGCGGTCATCGCCAAAACTCAATACTACACCGGTGTTTGACGCGGAAGGGTTGGTAACTGACAGGATACTACTGAAAGAAGCACTGATATTATAGGTACCTCCACATGCCGAAGTACGTACGCCAACACCGTTGATATCATTATTATATGGAATACCAAGGGTGTAGTTAGACGCCATATCGGTAAAATCCGTTGCATATTTGGCGGCGAGGTATATATTGATCTTTTCTATTTCGCAGGCAGTCAGTTTCCTGTTGTATACAATCAGTTCACTGATATCACCATTGTAGTAATTATTGTCGCCATCTAAACCGATCTTAAAAGTAGAAAGACCAGAAGCACTGGCTGTCTGGTCCGTAAATGCAGAAATCAGCTTCCCGTTAAGGTAAGCTGCAGATGCATTAGTGCCATTACTATAGACGGCTGTGACAAGCCGGGTCTCCCCGGCTTTCGCTCCTCCGGGTATGACGACGGCAGTTCCCCCTGTAGCCAGGCTGGCATCTGTAGTACCGGTTGCTGCTTTATTATTGAAATAGCGTTGCTGACTTCCATTATCATTTCCCCATATTGCCTGCGCATTGCCATCGTTTGTACCCGGCCGGTACACTGCGAAGATCGTGACACTGGGGGAGGTTACCGCCCGTATGTCCAATCCCGATACCGTCATGCCGGAACCTACAGTTGCCGAGGTACGCGTAAAATTGACAACAGGGCGGTCATTTGCACCACCACTATTGTATATCACTGCGTTAGTACCTGCGCTGACTGCATTATGCCCACCACCTGACTTATCATACCAGGTAGACAATGTTGTACCATAAGCCGGTGCAGTTCCCCCTGCCAGCACATCCGAGGCGTCCAGCCATAACACAGCTCCGCTATTTACACCGGCTGGTCCTGTCTGGGCATATGAAGAACTACTGAGCAGGAAGCATAAAAATATGCAGCCCAGGCACTTAAGAAGAAATGATCTCATTCTGAAAATAATTGTGTATTGGTATTGGGACAGAAGACTGCGAAGCGCTTCCGAATCATTCATAGGTACGTTTTAGTTTAATCCCAGTTCACGGTTTTCATATGCAACAAATTTATATACTTGTTTGATTTAATTATTTAGAATAACTTGTATTAATATGTAGTAGTTTTACTACAAAAGTGCCAGGCACTATCTTCCATTCATTGTTTATTTAATCGTCGTAACGTACTTTTACACAATAAGTTGTGCTATGCCTAATATCTTAGTTGTCGATGATCAGGAGGTGGTCCGGTATGGAACTACACTCATTTTGCAGAAGTCCATCGAGGATGCGCATGTTAGTGAAGCAGCCAGTTTCGAGGATACCCTAAAAACATTGTCCACTAAAACGTTCGATCTGGTTATACTGGATATTGACATGCCCGGAGGGAATAATCATCAGATGCTGGATGTGATCCGCCTGAGGCATCCAGACATTAAGATCCTTATCTTCTCCAGTTACGATGAACAGATCTTCGGATGGCGTTACCTGGAGGCGGGCGCTGATGGCTTCCTGTCCAAAAAAACAGGTATTGAAGAGATCAAAAATGCCGTAAAGACCTTGCTACGGGATGAAAAATACCTCAGCCCCACCCTGAAACAAACATTACTGAACAATTTTACCAATAAAAAGGCTGCCACTAATCCCATTCAGCGTTTATCCAGCCGCGAGAACAATATCATGCAGCTGCTGATCAAAGGTTCCAGTGTAGCCGAAATAGCCGAAAGACTCAGCTTACAGATTTCGACTGTCAGCACCTATAAAAAGCGCATTTTTGAGAAACTGCAGGTATCTAACGTCATAGAAATGATAGAGAAAGTGCAGCTTTACTCATAATCCCAATTCTCCATTTATTAAATAATTATTATATTGATACCCCGAATCAACTAGAATCTTTAACGTAACATTATTCCAACAACCCTATGAAAAAATTAACGACTGTCGTTATGGGCATTCTTGTAACCTCTTTTTCCATCGCCCAGGAAAAACGCGGCCCCTTCCAGTTAGACGGCACTATCACGGGCAAAGACAACGGATACGTATATCTCCGCTATGGCAACGGCTTCTACATTGAAGATAGCAGCGCTATCAGGAACGGTACCTTTTCCTTTAAAGGGATACTCAGCGAACCGGTGTTAGCTACTATTAGTAGTACTAGTGGCGAAAGCGGGATCAACTTCTATCTCGATCCGGCGATCATAACTATCAATATTAAATCACCCACCTTCCAGGACGCTACGATAAAGGGCTCTGTTACACAAGACGAGTACCAGGAACTGGTAAATGACAGGACCAGTGTGCAGCAGGAAATGGCCCCCCTTTCCCAGGCTTTTGAAGACGCCAACAAGCAATATCTGAAGGCTATACAGGCCAGGAAAAGCGAAGCAGAATTGAGCACATTAAAGGCCAAAGCAGATGCCGCCAGGGAAAAGCTACAGCCCCTGCAGGAGAAAGCCAGAGAGGTTAGCTACAGCTTTTTCCGCTCTCATCCGGACTCCTATGTGACGGCTGCAGAACTGCGGTATTTTACCAGCTACATGAAAGCGGAAACGCTGAAATCTTATATCGCCAAACTATCGCCCTGGTTGCAGACCAGCATCTATGGTAAAGAACTATCTGAGGCCCTGGAAACGGTCCAGAACGGCTCACCGGGTAGTCGTGCACAGTTGTTCAGTCAGCGGGATATGAACGGCAACCCTGTCAGCCTGATGGACTTTAAAGGTAAATACCTCTTACTCGACTTCTGGGCCAGCTGGTGTCTCCCCTGCAGGAAAAATAGCAGCCATCTGAAAGAGTTATATGCCTTATATAAAGACAAAGGACTAACTATATTAGGTGTGGCCGATAACGATGATAAGCCCGAAGAATGGAAGAAAGCGATCACAAAAGATGGTGTGAGTATCTGGAATCATGTGCTCCGGGGACTGGACACCAACAAATTTAAAGAGGACGGTAAACCGCAACCCGGAGACATTTATAATATGTATGGGGTCCATGCCGTACCTACCGAGATATTAATCAATCCTGATGGCGTTATCATAGCCCGCTTTGGAAGCGGAGGTGATGGTTACGAACAGCTGGATACAAAGCTGGCGGAGATCTTCTAAGGAACAGGCTGCCTGGTAATTCCTATGGGAGACAGTTTACCAGGCAGCCTCACCAGATGACAGAATTTTCACATTTCTATATAGCGGCATCCGGGCTGAAAGTGGTAACTTTATCCCTAAGTTTTGTTAATAGCCTAAAAAGAAGTTGTGTGTTATGGAAATTAACTTTCACATATTGTTGCACCTCAAGACAATGGACGGACATGAAAGTTTCGGCAAATTCTGCATGGGGCATGACAGAGAAGCGGCAGATAACATGTTTCATCAACTGAAAGGAAATTCCAATGTAACGGATCAATGTGGCCTGTGTCTTGAATTCATCGAGATGCACGATAACCTCCCCTATAATATCAGATTGCTGAGCTGTACATTGGATCAACTGGCTGAAAACGTTAAGATCATTACCAAAGAGACCTTCAAACGATTTGCTGTATAACGGGAAACTATCAACCTCCATTCACTTGTTCCCGGAAATATGATGTGTGAAAAATTTCCTGCATACATCGGCATAATTCCGGGTTTCATCTATATTATCTTTTCACTCAGACATATTGTATTAGTTTAGCACCATATCACTGCGAGCACACATTTAACCCGCCATTTTCCTATAAGCTGCACCATTTACCCTACATCACCTGCTGTCGGCTGTTCAACCTGTAAATCAATATGCGATGATTATACAACTATGCGGTTTATCCGGTGCGGGCAAATCCACCATTGCAAAAAATGTACAACGAAAAGCAGCAGCTTATGGTACGCCAATCGAAATTATTGACGGTGACATCTACCGGGAATCCCTTTGCCGGGACCTGGGTTTCTCAAAAGAAGATCGTTGCGAAAACATTCGTCGCCTGGGCTTTGTGGCCAGTCGTCTGTCAAATTATGGTATCATTTGTATCATCAGTGCTATCAACCCTTATGAGGCAATACGGCAAGAATTGTCGGCTAACTATGCAGATGTAAAAACAGTATTTATTGACTGTGCAGTGGACAAACTGATTGCAAGAGATACTAAGGGGCTTTACAAACGGGCACTGTTACCAGACGGGCATCCGGACAAGTTAAATAATTTTACAGGTATTAATGATCCATTCGAAATTCCCTCCCAGCCTGATCTTCATCTGCGTACTGATGAACAGAGCCTCACAGTCTGCACTAACTTATTCCTTCAATTCATTAACCAGTCGCTTGCACTACAGCAGGCGCAATATGCCAGCGCGGCTTCCAACTAAGAGATAATAAAATGAGCAATAATGTATTAATTATAACGGGCATGCACCGTTCGGGCACTTCATTGCTTACCCAGTGGCTATACAGGTGCGGATTGCATATGGGCAATCAGTTCCTGGAAGCTGGCATTGGCAATACACAAGGACATTATGAGGATGTAGATTTTTATAACTATCATCAGCGGGTATTAAGCGAACATGATCTTAATAAAGATGGTCTTGTCACCACTCCGCTGCAATCTTTGTCGGAGGCGCAGCAACAATCCTTGCGCCGGCTGATCCGGGAAAAGGCGGCAAGCCAGGTGCAATGGGGATGGAAAGATCCACGCACCTGCCTTTTCCTTCCCTTCTACAGGGAGGTTTTACCTGACGCCCGCTACCTCGTGATATTACGTGACTACAAGAGCGTTGTCAGTTCGCTCATCCAGCGGCGCTACGCTGAAAGCGTACATAAATATGAGCGGAAAGGAGGACTCCCACGATTGATCTGGAAGCATTGCAAAGCGCCTTACCGGAAAGAGAAGCTGCTGAGAAAACATAGTGAACACAATCTGAAAGTATGGATCTCCTACAATGAGGCAATCCTGCAACACCTGCTACAGTTACCTCCTTCCGCTTACCTGGTGGTTGATCACGCTTTTCTTGCTAACTGTAACAGGAAGGTATTTGATCACCTGTCTGCAACATGGAACTTCCGCTTAGACTATTACAATTTCAATACCCTGTATAAAAAGAGCCTCATCAGTGAGCGACTGGACATTACGTCTTATATAAAAGATCCTTCCCTGCTGCAAAAAGCAGCAGATATACAATGCAGATTACAGGCGCTGGCACTCTGATCGATAAAGCGTATATAGCCCTGCGTGTATCGGCATGATTTTTCGTAAATTGAAGAAAAACGACGTATGACCTCCAAGCAAATCGTCTGGAAAGGCACTTACTATAATACGCTCGAATATCTTCATATTCAGTCTGATAGCACTCATCACATACGGGGATATATTACCGGGTTGGTGAAAGATCTGCCGCTGCATGTCGATTATCACATCACGGCCAATGCTGATTGGGAAACAACCGGTGTCCTGATCAGGGCACATGATCATATTCAGAAGGAGTTACAGTTTACACGAGAGAATGGTAAATGGTCTGACAAACAGGGAACTATTCATGAGATCTTTGGTCCTTGTATAGATATTGATATTTCCATCACCCCGTTTACAAATACACTGGCTATAAACAGGCTATCACTCGCTGAAGGAGAATCGAAGGAGATCACTGTTTTATATTTTGACCTGCCGGCCATGGACGTGAAACCAGTGAAACAACGGTACACGAAACTGGCCGACAGGTTGTATAGATATGAGAGTTTATGGTCAGGCTTTACAGCTGAGCTGGAAGTAGATGATGATGGATTGGTACGCGATTATCCCGGAATATGGGTAAGGCAGTTCCCGGCTTCCAGTTAATCTTCCCATATCATCCTCCTACTGCAGATCCGGAGAACCAACAAATACCTTGTACTCACTATACGCAGCTGTGGGCTTAAATTCATCCCCCTCTTTATAAAAGAACTGCGTATTATCAAACCGTTTCTGCTGCTCAGAAAGCTGTTTGTAATTATCATAATAGCTCTGTACGATCGCATACTCTCCATACTCTTCAGGCACCTCTCCATTTGCACCACCGGTCGTCTCCATCAGTAAGCTCGTTTTAAGCACATATCTCATGGAGATCAGATAGCCGGATGACTTGTCGAACATCATCTGCAGCTCCTTATAAGGACCTCCTTCTTTAAATCCGACCTGGATAGACTTTACCGTTCCCTTTTCCGTAACGGAACAACGGGTTACACCGGCTGTTTTCATGGACACCCGCATTTGCTCCAGTGGATCAGCAGCATTTAAGGATACCGGTTTTGATAAATACATGATCTTGTCTTCCTTGAAAAGCGTCACTATATATTTATCATTAGCTGTCATTTCAGTATTCGCCAGCTGATAATAATAGCTGCTGCCGGCAATATCTGCATGACCGCTCAAAGAGTCCAGTAAGGCCTCAGGATGCAGTTCACTGGCATAAGTATACCTGATATCAAAAGACAAAGCCTTCTGCTGGTATACGCTCTGCAATGTTTTCATTTCGGCAAATAGTTTTGCCGTATCATTCACTTCCTGTGCGCTTGTGGTACGGAATATCGCAAGGCCACACAGGAGTATTAGACCAGTTCTCAACACTTTCATATTTCAAGTTAACTATTTCGTATAAACAAACTTCATCTGCCAGTACTCATTCCTGGAATTCTTCACACGCAGCAGATAGCTTTTACCATCCTGCAGATTGTATTTTCTTTTCACTTCGAATGCCATCATGTTGTCGCCTGGCTTGACATTCAGGTCTCCGGAGGCGATCACCGTGTTACCTGTTTCCAGCCCTACCAACTCGTATTTAACTACATTATCATTCACCTCGTTGGTGTAAGTAAAATGTACATTTCCGGTTACTGCCGCTACCGCCCCATCCAGTTCCTTTCTCAGCTGGATATGTGTATTTTCTGCTGCCTCCTTCTTTACCAATGTAGACTTCAATCTGAAGGTCCATACGTCTGTTTGTGCAGCAAAAGCGGGACCGTTTTTAGCAATGATAGTCCAGGCATATTGTTTACCGGTATCCAGCGATAATGCGGATGACGGATAGTTGGCAAACAGGTTGTTGGTGGATGGCAATCTGTATACAGGCAGGTTTTGCTGTATGGCCTCTACGGCGGACTGTCCGCTCCTTACTTCTGTCAGCAGTAACTCATAGTTCAGATTACTGAAGATATTAGCAGGGGATGGCGGCAACCAGGTGAACTGCGGATTGAAGGTTTCCAGTACGCTCTGGTCTGCTGGTGTGTTCAGTAATGGCGGTCCTACCGGCGCTACTGCAAAAGGAATACAATCTTCGGAGATCAGGTCTCCATGGGAAACGCCCTGTATGAACAGGCTGTAACATGCCTGATAGTTACCTACCGGCAATAAGCCATTCGGACTTCGGTCAGCTACATTCGATAGATACTCATACTGAACAGGCGACACATCACTCACCTGCAGCTGCTTTGCACCTTTGGTCAATGTAATGTTACGGGAAATGCCCGTCAGTACCGGCTGATTGGTTTTGATATCTGTCAGCCGCATGACTATTTTAACTGTAGTCGGCGCCTCAGATACGGATACCAGTACAATGTTCCACAACTGCGCTTTCACTAATACGCCCTCAGGAGGTACTTGAGCAGTCATACTAACCTGCGCTTTGGTCTTCATACCAAAGATTATAACAAGCAGTAACAGCAGGTAATTTTTCATTTTGGTCATGTTTAAAATGTCTTTGTATAGGTTAATCTTCCATTATTACTGGAAACCAGGCGCTTTTCCATGCCTGGTATAAATGCCTTTTCTGCCATAACAGCAATTTCACCCAACAACGGGATAATGACTCTCGCATTACCGGAGTAGCCTATCTGTGTAAGGTCATAAACCGTCTGGAAATTATATTTCATACCACCACCGATCTCCAGCCATGTTCTCATTTTATACTGCACGTTCCCATCTGCGCCATACAGGTTGTACTCCGGATTGGTAGCGAATGAACCTCCCCCATTGATGGTGAACTTCCCTACAAACAGGGTCTGGTTCAACATCATATTCTTACTGTTGAAGTAGAGGAAATTACTATCGGTCTGTTTATTATAAAACTGTGTGTACGAGAATACAGTACTCATCATAATACCCCTGTAGGTATAGAAATGGCTGGCCGTTCCCACTAGGTTATAAAACAGGTTTTCTGAATAACTGTTATCACTCAGCTTTGTAATCTGGGAGCTCGGATAATAGCCTACAGTGATCACCGGCCATTTCTTCCTCCGGAAGGTAGCCTGTATGCTTTTGAAAACAGTATTGCTCTGATAGTTTGTCTGCTGATAATTCGTTGTAAAATCATTCTTCTTGATACTTCCGCTGATGGTCAGCTGCTGCTTAAAGAACGGCTGATCCACCCGGATAGACCAGGCTGTTTGTGAAGAACCGGTCGTAAAGAGACTGAACGACTGAAAATTAGCGCCCATCATCTTATACATACCATTGATCTTCGTGCCTGTTTGGGGCCAGAAAGAGCTGGCTTTCACAGAGTATGCCTCATTGGAATGATCATCCAATTTAAATACGCTGCCAAGTGCACTGCTATGATCTTCACCAGACCTGGCATAGGTAGGCAGTGATGATTTAGCCGCCTCTCCGATGATATAATTGTTCTCATTCAGTTGCCAGCGCCCTTCCAGTGAGAATCCCATGATCCGCTGTTCCAGGTTACCGGCGTTAGTACTGCCTCCCGGCGCCGTATTGAAATTATATACCTGCTTTTTACCGGTGTAATAAGTCACAATGAGATTATTGCCGTCACGCATACCCAAACCTGCACGCATCAACGTCAGGTATTGCCGGGACCTGTTCTCATTGAACAAAAAGTCCCTGAAACGATAATCGACCCTGCCCGTTGCAAAAGCGACGTAATAAGAAGGATTGTATTCTGCCTGCACGCCCAGTATGCTGATATCCTTCGCGGTCAGTTCTGAATAATTGACCAGGGTACGGCCTATACCGACAGAACGAATCGCCAACAGGTGTTTATAACCTTTGGGCAGCATCGTATCCGGCAGGTTCGCCGCCTTGAGGTTCTCAGCCAGTTCCTTATTATTCTTGCTGCGTATCAGTATATCTGCCAGGGCGCCTTTCCTCGTATTATAGATATCCTCCTGCTTCTTATATAGTGCCTGTAATTTTGCCATTTCTCCCTGCAGAGAATCCAGCTTCCTTTCTGCCCCTTCATAGCTGTTAGTCAGCTTCTTGACGGCTGAATCAGCCTTTTCTTTTTCCGAACCGCCCTTGTCTTTCATGTCATCAGGCAATTCCATCTTACCCAGACCTCGTTTCCCGATATTCAGGTCAGGCACTTCCATATCGGGTTTGTTGAGGGCTGCCAATGAATCTTTAATCCGTCCGTAATAAGCTCTCTCCCGGGCCTCTACCATACGCTGTAACAAAGCAGGGTCGGCTTTCCATCCCTTCAGCCTATTGATCTCCTGTTGCTTGGCCTCCATCTGTGCCCGGAGTTTCTCCAGCTCTTCCAGCTGTGCATATTTTCCTGCGTCCCATCCTTTGGCACGCTGTAACATGGCGTTTTTGAAATCCCTGCTGGTGAACTGAAGATTAAAATCCGTCAGGTTCCTGAAAAGAGAAGAATTCCCCATCCTGGTGGTAAAGTTTATCCGCAAAGGATAGCGGTCTTTGTAGGTGAGTACCAGGCTGGTTTGCACCGTATGCTGATACACATCTTTCTGCACATAGGGGGTATCAACATTGGACTGATAGAACAGATCATACATCACGTTCCCGTGTACAGTTAATAGCGGAGTACGCGGAGTAGCGATGACCGGTCCGGGAGTGCTTTTCTTACGCTCGTAATATCCTATTGCCGTATCACTACCCGTTGGCCGGAAAGGAACAATGAGGATAACGGGCGCTTTATTATCTCCATTCACAAAATAGTACAGGCTATCGCCAAACTGCGGATATTGCTGGCGTTGCGGAAGTTTTACCTTCCACTTCCGGTAATAGTCGGATAGCTGCATATTTACCGCAGATTGACTATATACCTGGCATATAGTGGATAATAATATGATTAAAAGGGATAAGTAATATTTCACGGTATAACAAATCGAAACACTTTTGGGCTAATAACATCCTCCTACACAAGAAATCAGCGTCATTTGCCTTATAGCAGATTATTAATCAGGAAAGCAAACAATTTTCTAATGAGTTTTTGAACAAAGCACCCGATGCATAAGTATGAATAATCAATTCAGGAACAAATACGGGAGGAAAAAAGGATGCTAGTCACAGAGATCTGGCGTCAAACAATCCAAAATGTTGTCCCAATAGTTGTATGGCAAACATAGGCAATTTTTAAAACATTTAATATTATACGGATGTTTTTTTATTTAAATAATCGCCTGAAGCTCCTGTTATTAGCATCCTGATCTGGTATATCAGACGTGTAAAATACCTACCTTTGCGCCCAGAATTTTAAAACTATGGACGGTCAGTACAGAAAAGATATATACCCGGGATTGGCAGTGGCGATCATTCTCAAAAAAGACCAGCGCAGCGGTAAGCTGACATATGGCATTGTGAAAAACATCCTCACTTCCTCCGCCTACCATTCCCGGGGTATAAAAGTCAGACTGGAAGACGGCCAGATAGGCCGTGTAGCAGCCTTCGCCGAAGACGAAGACTTACTTTAGAACCGTAACTGCTGCAGTATGGTCGGATCCTGGATATCTTTATCCCGCGCCAGCAACAGTACTTTGGATATCAGCTCTGACGATTTCGGATCATCATCCACAAATGGCAGGAACAATCTTCCCCGCTGCTGTGAATGTACCGGCAAAATAGACAGATATCTGCCAGGCATCTGATGCACGACTGCACTACCCAGGTGCACGCTGTATTCGCCATATTGGCCCACGATCTTCGCATGCGTTCCGCTCACAGTCACATTATTCAGTTTAAACAACCTGGCTGTTTCGCGCAGTAGTGCGGTACGCATTTCAATGCTGGAATGACTGGCTTCCGGATCCACCCCGCCAACATGTGCTACACTCACTACCAGGTCAATATCCCGCATCACCTCACTGAATATACGGGGAGCGATATCTTCAAATGCGACATTCTTATATGATTTCAGGTCATGGAAAACCACCTGTTCCAATACAGGGCTTTCCACCTGTCCCGGCGTGAACCAGTCGGCCTGAGCATACATCTTGGCCACAAATCCTTCCCGGTGAAATACCTTCTGCAGCCCCTCTTCGTAATCCACTCTCCATCCTCTTGTCTTCAATAAGGCGACTGTCTGAGTGGGTTGTATCTGATGTCCTGCATAACGTCTTGACACCGATTGCTCCTGCAGCTCTTCTGCCAGCGGCAGATATAACTCCCTGAATACCTGTCTGAAAGGTTGCTGCAACTCTTTTTCAAAACAATACCGCTGATAGTCGCTCCATTCCCCACTGGCATGCAGGTCTGTACAATGGGCAATCCAGATCAGTGCATCCTTATCCGGTTGCGTCACCACTCCTTTAGCAGACACCAGTTCTCCCTTCCTGTAAAACCCATGTCCTTTCTTACACGTAAAGACCAGCTTCTCCAGATGTTTTGAAATAACCGGATGTTCAAACAGGCGAACGATCTCGTCCAACAAGAAACCATCTCCTCTTACCATGGCATCTTCCAATGCCTTCCTGGAACGGCGCAGCTGTTCTCTCAGTGTCTTTTTGAACTCGTTCAGTTCCAGTATCTTTTTATCCTTTTTGTACTTCGCGGGTATACTGGCCAGTTTTTTATCGTTACGGAACGCCACAATGTCTGCTTCTCCGCTTTCTTCTATGACAAGACCAATCAGTACATCATCGTATTGTACCTGGGTTTCCTTTGCCAGAATATGCTGCACCTGTTTCGTTTCCATTGCCCAGGTCAGTCGCTGCGGATCAGCGTAACCTGCATTCCTGGCCAGGTTCTCCATAGCAATACGGATGGCTACCGCCTCGCTGCTCTGCTTCTGAGCGCCAAACTGTTTGCTTTCCTTTTTGAACTGCTGAAGATATTCATAGCGGGACAATTCATCCTTCTCCGGGTTCGTCCTGCTCAATGGGATCAATCCATATAAACGCAGGTAATCCTGATCACGTTTTTCTTTTACTTTCTGCGTTACCTCCTTTATTTTCAGATCGCCGGTGATCACATCCGCATACAGGCGCGCCCGCCGGTGTCCATTACCATCACTGATATATTTCGCGGCATCATATACTTTCTGCCAGCGCTCCTGTCCCAGTTCTTTATAAGCTTTCAGGAACCACTCCTTGTCAACGGCACCTTCTTTAAAGTCGTCAATATCAACGGCGGAATACCGTGCTATTTCACTTTCTGCTTCCACGCTGACATCACTATAAACTGATGTCTTGGTATGTGCATGCATCCACCAGATGGCGGAGTCCAGTCCTTTCCAACCCAGGTACCCGCTCACAAACTTCTGCCACTGTGGTGCATAAACGGCCGCTTCCAGGAGCCGTTCTTCTGATACCTTTACCCTGCGCATGCCTTCCTCAAAAGCTTCCTGTGTATCTGTTTCCAGCGGATGACACCTTTTCAGTAAAGCACTGAACATCTGTTGCTTACTGGACTCAGAAGACGAATAAAGATATCCTTTATACAGTGCCGTCTTTCCCAATCCCATCAGAATGCCCGCAAAACGTTGAATACCTCCCAGCCATTGTACTTCCTGCACAAACTTAGAAACCGCAGTCGGTGAATCACCCCGTTTCAGTTCTATGTCCAGTATATGCTCTCGCAGGTGAGTGTACATAGATCTCAGGAAAGGATATGATTCGAAATAATCACGATCTGCCCTGTATTTCCTCGTAGTCGACAGCATCCGTATATAATCAGGAAAAAGTAGTCCCCTGTACATTCCACTTTCAGAGATGATACCCTGCTGAAATGCCCGGCAAAAGATGGCTAGCGGAGGATGATTGAATGGAATATTCCTCGGCAATCCCGTAAACTGCCGCCAGTGATACAGGTTCCAGCATTGTTCCACCAGGTGCTCCGGCATTGTATAGGGGTCAATCCTCCTTACAAAATCCCCGAGCAGGTCATTTGCCTGCCAGCCACCGCTCCAGCCATACCGGTAAGTTTCTTCATAGTCCTCATTCTCTTTATATAGTAACTCATCCGGTATAGCAGCAAACATCCGCGTAATAATACCCAGCAGGATTTCTCCATCCTCTTCACAAGGATGAATCAGGGCTAATGCCAGGGTGATCCGGGTAAACGGATTGGCCCATCTGTAGGTAGAAAATCGCTGCAAATCTTCAGATATCAGCTGCCCCAGATCTGGTATATAAGGAAGCATCAATGCAGTCAGTTCGTCATTCGTCTTAATATCATCATGCCATCTGGCGATGCTGTTCAAAAGGAAAAGGTCTCTCGGTTGCCATCCCACAGACTGATACCACTGTTCCCATACCTCCGCTAAAGGATAGTCCTCATATCTTTCTTTGTCGGATGCGTATTGATAACCAGGTGCCTGTTTTTGCCGGAAGTCATTCCCTAACAGTATGGTGGCTTTTGTATTGTCGTAATTGACCACTTCATATTCATACGCTTTATGTTGCTGCAACAACCTGAATAACTGCTGAAAGGCATCCTTAATAGCTTCCAGCGGAACAGAAAAACCATACTCCCCATCTTTCAGGCATTTGCCATACAGATCAGCTGCATCTACTACAGGTGTAATAACAGGCGACAATTGCTTTGGATCGAACAATCCATATCCGTTTTCTGCAGTACAACTGGTCGTTTCATCGCTACCGGATAATTGTGAGAGTAATATTTCCTCCTTCTGGGAAATACTCTTCCTCGACCTGAATGTTTCCAGCAACGCTGGTAATACCGCCAGCTGCTTCTGCTGCTGTTGCAATTGCAGGGCAATATCCAGTCCGGCTAAACGTTGCTCTGCATCCCCCTGCAACAACTCCTGCAATGTGTCGCTCAATAATTCATCAGACTGTTTCAGCAATATGGCAATCACTTTGCCCCTTGTTGTACCGCTCTTGCGTTTCAGCAATTCTTTGAAAATACCTGATTCCTCAACAGTCAGGTTCACTGTTGCCAGGGCCTTAAATGCAATGCCCGACAACATTTCTCCTCTCTCTTTCAATATACGGAAACAGAAATTGCGCTGGAAGTCAGTGAGGGGCTTTACCACCTTCTTTTCTTCCCAGTAATAGCCTGAATAATCCGGCAGAATGACATTCACCAGCCTTAGTTTCACATCGGCGTCCATCTCTTCAAAATAAGACAGCAACACATCCAGTCTTTCCTGTTTGTCCAGCACCAGGAGCAACATCACCCTGAATATCTCCGCCCTGGTATAGTTGATCTTCATCCAGGAAAAAACAGTGCGCATAAACTCCTTTTCTTTCACAGGAGATCGTAATAATACTGCATGTAGTTTGTCAAACAGCTCCGGATAATACTTGTCATAATGCGCAGGGTTTTGTTCTATCCGCTGCTCAAGAATAGTAGCTGCAATCCCGATAACTACCAGTTCTTTACTGTCTAAAGCAGGATAGGCTATCGGCATATCCAGTTCAAAATGCCTGGCCTCCAGCACAAACTTCAGCGCTATACAATACTTCTCGGGCGAAGGATCTTCCGCCAGCTGCCGCAGGTAAGGCAAGGTCTTCGCAACGTCAAACACGCCCTGCGCCCAGAGCGCCATATAAATATCCGTATTGTTTTTACTCCGGATCCCTTCCGGTATCCGTGAAGGGTCCGACAGGTATTCGTATGCCTTTTGCAAAAAGGCATTTACTGCGGATTCTTTTTCAGATTCCCAGTGTGTACCCGCCCATGTGTCGAGGGCTCTTACAACAGAAGAGAATCTGGCCATTTTGTTGTCCACCAGTACCTTGACCATATAGATCAAGGCCCCCCTGCTCGTCTCATCCAATGCCTCCAGGATCGTTTGTCGCAATCCTTCCTGCCGTTGCGCCGCCAGCAGCAGTTTCTCTACCAGTTGCCAGGCCGTTTCTTTCTCACTTAGCAGCAAGGCTTTTATAACGCCACGACTTACTTTGCCAATGGCTTCTTTATTAAAAATGATATCCTCGAAGAGGGAGAATATTCCTTCCTTATTAAGATCTATTGCGGCCGCCCACAAATGATACAGGGAGCCCACAGCAATCTGATGATCCCATATGATCTGTTCCCTGATATCGAGATCATAACAAACTAACTTAATGTCAACGCCTGAATATTCTGTCCGCTGCACCTGTAACATAGCCGTGGCCAGAAAACTCAGCTGGTTAGGCAGATACAATTCCCGATTGCCGGGCGCTCGGAATGAACGCCGGTCCCACCTTGCCTGATACATCAGGTCAGGAAATTTCTTCCAGGCATGTTTGACATAAACAGCCTTTTCGGCTCCGAAAAGATAAATCAACAGGTCGGACGCTTCTTTGTTGTCCCATTCATTCTCCGGCAGCAATTCAAGCAACCGGTCATAACGTATGTCGCCGTATTCTATAATTGGAGGACCGTAATAATGCGCCGTCTCTGCTTCCGCTTTGTCCATTTTGTCCAGCAGCAGCAGGGCCATTTCGGCAGTTCTCTTTGTTAGTAATGTGTGGCTGGAGCTGCCATTATAAACGGCTTTCAGGGTTGTCTCCAGTTGGCTCAGGTGGTCGGGTATAATCCTCGTACTAAGGAATTCCAATGCGTTCATGGTGTAAAGAATCTAAATTATATAGGGGGTTTTCAATGATTACCAGTAGCTACCGGCAAGAAAAGTTAATCGAATAAATGTAATAACGGTTTCGTGGGAAAGATCCAGCTGGCGAGATAAGGATGTCAGCTCTTCATCGTTTGCAAAAACAGCATATATCCCATCTTCAAAGGCTTGTAAAGCCGTTCCCTGCGCTTTGACAACATCTGCTTTCTGTTCATTGTAGATACTGCCAAAACCAATCTTACCACCTGAAGCTTGTGCAGCCATCTGTTTATCCGTCAGGAAAGGAATAAGGTTCTTCTCAGAGGGTTTACTATTGTAAGTAATCACCTGTTGTTTCACAACGGCGTTGATCAGTTCCTTTAAAGTGGGTTGCTTGCCTATGTCATCTATTTCGATGACCTGTTTTTCAAACAATGCATGCTTACGTCCTGCCTGTTTAACATTGATTATCAGCTCCATCAGGGTTTTATTTAGAATGGCGCTACCAAGATAAAAAATTTCATTTAAATACGGCTACGCGGTTATCTTTGCCGCATGAAATATGCCGACAAAGAGATCCAGGAGATGGAAGAATTTTTCAAAACAGCAGATCTGCCAACAACGATTGAGTTAGGTCCGGGAAGTGTTATTACCAATGTCCCGGCTTTCGTGTACAGCCACCTTCAGATTATGAAACTGAGAAAAGGGGTAGGCATTTTTGAGGTTTTCTACGACCGCCTTGTCATAGTGAAAGAGAAATTAACCGGAGCTAATCAGGGAGTATCCTAGGTACCCCCTGGTTATACCAGTTTTGCCGAACGGGGTGTCATACCCGTTTGCTTTTTGAAGAAGTTGTTGAAATAAGCCGGATAGTCAAACCCTAAACTATAAGCGATATCCGCAATACTCCAGTCTGTATTTCTCAGTAATAATTTTGCTTCCGCAATAATGCGTTCCCTGATATGTACGGTGGTAGCCTTTCCTGTTACATCTCTCACTGCATGATTGAGATGGTTCACGTGAATGGCCAGATGTTTCGCATAATCACCTGCCGTTTTCAGGGCCAGTGTCTGTTCCTGGGAATTGATAGGAAACTGTTTTTCCAGCAGCTCCATAAATGACATGGTGATACGTACCGCAGCGCTGCTTTGCTTACTGGCAGACGTTGCTGGTTGCATCCGCAATGCTTCATGAATAATGAGGTTCACATAGCTGCCGATCACATCATACTTGTGTATATAATCTGTTGCCTCTTCTTCTATCATTTTTTTGAACAGCCCTTCCACGGTGGCATACTGCTCTTCACTCAGGAAACATACCGGGCTACCTCCTATTTTGAATAGTGGTGAATCCTGCAGAGAGAGACGTCCTCTGTCGCGGATATGGACAAAGTCTTCCGTAAACTGACAATAGTATCCCGTCCAACTTTCTGAAACGGGCTCCCAGCTATAAGGTACCAGGGGATTGGAAAAAGTCAACGCTGGTCTGTCTATCAAAATACCCTGATCAGCATAGTGTAACCTGCTGATACCTCTGAATAAGGTTATTTTATAAAAATCTCTGCGGATATAAGGTGTGGCTACTTTAAACTGATCGCTTACTGCATGCACTTTAAAATGCCCGTTCTCAATTGTCACTCCGTCACATCCATACATTAAACGTCGGCTGTTTTCGTTGGCTTCCATATTATCAAATTTGAGATAAGACTATTCTGACAATAAATCTACGTCAAAATAGTCTTACTCAAATGTTTATCTATAAAATCGCCAATATTTGGCATTCAAATACCAAAGCTATTTTATTGAATAGTCTTTACTCATCGGATGCCGTACGTTAATGTCAGGTAATACATTCCACCGATAGACGGTCCTCCCAGGAAGGAGTAATAATACTTATTCAACAGGTTGCTCGCACCCAGCTTTGCTTTGCAGTTCAGTTTATCAAACGTATAGGTTACCTGCGCATCAAGTGTAGCATAAGCGTCCACATCACCATTTACAAGGAAGGACTGCCAGTAGTAACTGCTCTGCCATTTCCAGGAAATACCCGCGCCTGCATGTCTGATGATACGCTCTTTAGCCACGGATACATTCACCGTCCAGGAGGGAGTATTGAAGCCATCTTCCAGTCCGTCTTCCTTGTCAGACATCTTCAACTTTGCGTAAGTCACATTTCCATTGGCGACATAGCCATGTTCCGTATAGGTCAGTCCTACACTTCCGCCATAGTTGTTGACCACCGTCTGGGAATTCGTCCACATGCGGTAAGGGCTCTGTTTGCTTTTGTTGTAGAGTGCAAAAGGAATAGAGTCTGCCACCTGGGTATTCGGCACGTTCATATTTGCCTGGGCGATGAAGTTGGCATACTTATTCAAGTAAGCCTCTGCATCTATAAAGAACCGGCCTTCTCCAAAGATACCCTTGTACCCTACTTCCATTGATTTCACATGCTCTGCCTTGATATAGGTATAAGGATTCTTTTTCAGGATGCCTTTATTCTTCGTGATTGCTTCATTCTGAGTAAGACCGTTCTTATTGATATCATTCAGCACAGCCGATTGGAAAGTGGTAATAGACGATGCCAGCCATGCATTCTCAAAAATCCCGTGCGACATGGCGGGCAATCCGCCCACACGTTTTACGCCACCGCTGTTCACGTTGGAATACGCTTCAAAGATGCTCGGATAGCGGTAGCCACTCTGATAAGATACACGGAAATGCTGTGTATTGACGGGAGAATACACAGCGGTAAAACGGGGAGTGAACATCAAGTCGAAATAGTCGTTTTTGTCACCCCGTATAATAGCACCCAGTTTCAGATTGCCGTCGAACAGCGTCTTGGTAACAGAGATGAAACCTCCCGTCTTGGCATAGTGAATGTTGGTGTATTCCTTCCCTGCTTTAGGATTGATAAAGTAGTTCCCATCCGGCTCTATGATGTAGGTACGATGGTCGCCACCCACGAGGATCTGCATGCCCAGTTTCCCCTTTACATCACGGAGTAAATTAGCCGTCAGGTCTACCTGACCTTCTGCATGTACAAAACTTGCCTTTACTTTCAATGCAGCACCGATATCCCAATTATTGATCTGCGCAAGCTTCTTGAGGGTATTATCGAAAGCCGCTGTTCCCGGCTGATACCTGCCTGCATCCGCAGCTGTTCTTGCCTGCCGGTGTGCATCTGCGATGGATGCTCCGCCACCTGTTGCGTTATTGAAAGCAGTGGTATAGTCTGCGTACCATTGATTGTCCGACTTGTAATTGCGGTCCATGTTCTCTGCCATAGAGCGCAGATTGTATGAGTTACCCGTATTCTCCCGGTTCAGGTATAATTTCAGTTCCACACTATTTGACTGGAACTGCAAACCATGTTGCTGCACCAGGTAATCCGCCAGGCGGAAACGGTTAGCACGCTGGTATACGTTATCCAGCAGCGCCATATGATACAGGTAAGTCAATGTCATTCCCGGCTTCAGCTGATAATAGATGCCTGCATCCGCCTTGATATTCTGCAGACCATAATCCACTACATTCTTTTCATCATAACCGGTACGCGCCACGACGTAGTTACGCCCACCCAAAGCGATTGTTTTCCTGTCGGAGGATTCATTTCCGTAGCTGCTCAAAGGATCCTGTGCCGGATTATCCTTTCCCAGGAGTCCTGTGCTGGCATTGGCTTGACCGTTCAGTTCCCGGTGATCATTGGCAATCCAGTCATATCCCTTGTTAAAAGTACCGTTGATCTTGAACGCCAGTCTGGGACTGATCACCTTTGCCCAACGGAGACTCGTTTCTGTATATGCTTTTACACCGCTATTAGGGTCGCCCAGGTGTGTCAGCGCTGTCTTCTGCTGTATGCTTACTCCTTCGGATGTAAAGGGATTTTTCGTAGAAATATTCGCCAGTCCGTTCACGGTATTCATGCCATACAAGGCGGAGGCCACACCCGGCAGGATCTCCACATTACTGACATCAAGATCAGAAGGTCCCAGCGCATTGGCAATCGGGCCGCCGATATGTGGCGACTGTACATCCATACCATCCACCAGTTGCGCGAAACGGACATTTGTCGTATTGGCAAAACCGCGTGCATTCAATACCTTAAAGCCAAGACTGGGTGTGATCAACTGTACACCCTGTAAATGTTCCAGGGCATCATAAAAAGAGGGTGCAGCAGACATCCGGAAGTATTGCTCTCCCGCTTTCTGAATGCTTACTGGCGACTGCAATAAGCTTTCCCTGGTACGTGATGCCGATACTGTCACTTCGGACAATATTTTCACAGCAGTGTCTCTCTGTACATAAGAAGTATCCTGCCCATACACACCTGCACTACACAAAACAAAAGCAATGAATAGAGATTTGGTCATAAGTCTCATTTAATTCGTTATATCTTATTGAATATAACGATCAGGTAAAAAAAGCACATACGGAAGATGTGCAATGTGTGTGTCTTTTATTTTAAACGTTGTGTCTCTTCTTCTAAGAATTTACTGAACCGTACTCTCAGTTCCCGGTGGTAAGCGATCAACTGACGGGCCTCTTCAGAAATGGCGGAACCGCCTCCGTTATCACCGCCCGTGCTGGTAATCACCAGGGGGCTACCCGACATGTTGTTCAGATTATTAATGAGTTCCCAGGCTTTCTTATAGGACATCTTCATCTTCTTTGCCGCCTGGTTGATAGAACCGGTTTCCTGGATCAGCTCTAACAATTCTACTGGTCCGGGTCCGAAGAATCGCTTGCCATTTCCTTCTACCCACAGGCTGCCATTTACTTTTAGTGCGCCGTTTGCCAGTATGTCTTTGATTGCTTTATCCATTTCGTTAGATTTCATTCCTCATTTATCCGCCAATAGTGATCATACTCCTGTTTTTAATAGCAGCCGCTTCCACCTCTTCCAGTTTCCCGGAGAACTGACCTCCCAGGGCTTTGGCCTTACTAAGAATGCTCTGTTGGATCAGTGGTAATACATCTTCACCGTTCCTCAGGGCTGTCAGGAGGTCTGTTTCACCATTCGAGAAAAGGCAATTCTTCATTTTACCATCTGCTGTGAGACGCATCCTGTTACAGGTATCACAGAAGGGAGCCGTCATGGTGCTGATCACAGAGAATGTACCGGCATGTCCGGGTACAATGAATCCCTTTGCTGTATCATGTGCACCACCTTTTAAAGGCAGGTAATCATATGCTGTATTGATGCTTTGCAGGATCTCCTGTAAAGACAATACTTTATTGCTCGTCCATCGGTTACCGCTGAAAGGCATGAATTCAATAAAGCGTACATGCACTGGCGTATGTTTCGTCCAGGCTACAAAGTCGTTGATCTCAGTATCATTCAGGCCTTTCATCACGACTACATTGACCTTGACGTGAATGCCTTTCCTGATCAGCAGATCGATATTACTTTTTACCTGGTTGAAAAGGTCGCGCCTTGTAATGAGCATAAACCTTTCGGCCTGTAATGTATCCAGGCTGATATTGAGGGATCGTACGCCTGCTTCTTCCAGCACATCTGCAAATTCATGGAGGCGAACGCCATTGGTAGTCATGGTAAGTTCTACAGGCAGGCGGGAAAGGGAAAGAATGATCTTTGCTGCATCTTTTCTTACCAGTGGTTCTCCGCCGGTGAGTCTGATCTTGCGTACGCCGTTGGCTGCAAAGATGCCTGCTAAAGTGGCTATTTCATCGGCCTGCATTAAGCGGGAAGCCGGTGTAAAATCATAGTCTTCCTCCGGCATGCAGTAAAAACACCGCATGTTGCAATTATCTGTCAGGGATATCCTCAGGTAATCATGCACACGGTTAAAAGAATCAATTATCATCTGCTAAAACTTGCCCTGTTAGTAATCGCTGATAATCCTCAGCTGTATCGATATCTAAAGCTCCAAGCGGAAAAGGCACCAGGGCCAGGTCGTCTGTCGATTGCTGTAGTATCTTTTTAGCACCTTCCTGCCCGTCTAAGGCAGTCAGTGCATCGAAATAAGTGTTTGCAAAGAGCACGGGCGTACCCGCGGTATTATCGTACGTGCAGGCAATGATCCCTTTTCCGGCAATCACCTGCTGATCCATCAGCTGCTGTAACAACGCTGCGTTCACGAAAGGCTGGTCGCACACCATAATGATCACTCCCGCTAAACCTTCATGTTTTACCAACGTCTTCATCCCGGTACTGATGGATGAACCCATGCCCTCTATCCAGTGATCATTTTCCACTATCTCTATTGCAAATCCGCAAAGCTTTTCCAGTATCTGGGGCGCATTTGCCCCCGTTACCAATACCACAGGACTACCTACCGCTGCAATTGCTTCCTCCGCCATCTGACAGATCAGGGTTTTGCCCCTGTACATCAGCAGTTGTTTCGGCTGTCCCAGGCGGGAGGAATTACCTGCCCCCAAAATGATTACACCGTATTTTTCCATATCCATACGATTTACAAAGTATGTATCGGCCCGTTTTTCTCTCTCAAAGGAATGCCAGTCCTTTCTGAAAGTACGCTTTTTATTTCAGCCGTCACAGACAATGCAATTTCTTCTGCTGTCTCTGCACCGATATCCAGCCCCACTGGTCCATGGATCCTGGACCTTTCTTCGTCCCCAATTGTGATGCCCTTTGCCGCCAGTTCGTCCAGCATGCGTTCCAGCTTCTTTTTAGGCCCCAGCGTACCGATGTAAGTTACTTCTTTTTGCAGGAGTAATTCCAGCAGTGCCAGGTCATAATTGTAATTGTGGGTCATCAGGACAAAGACAGTCCTTTCATCGATCGTTACTTTCTGCAGCACTTCTGCCGCTTTGCTGACGATCACCCTACGGGCGCCGGGGAATCTGGCGGGTGTGGCGTAGATAGCCCTTCCATCCACTACTGTTGTATGCCAGCCCTGGATGCGGGCTATTTCAACCAAAGGCATTGCGTCATTTCCTGCGCCTGCGATGATCAGGGAAACAGGTGGTTTCAGCAGTTCAACAAAACCATGTAGTGCTGGCTTTTCGTCTCCATACTGTTTTACCAAGCCCTGTTTAGTGCTGAACACTTCCAGCACATCCCTCACGATCTCCGCTTTCAGGTCTCCGTCTTCCAGGCTGCCTGCAAAGCTATTCCCGGAATAACGAAGACAGGTACCAGGCTGCTGAGCAGCCTGGTTTAACCTGAAAAGAGTTACTAATACGGCATCTTCCCTTTTTTCCAGCACCTGCTCCAGCAGCCTGATAGCATTGTGCGGAGAGGCCGGGTCTATCGGTTCGAACAGAATGTGAACAATCCCGTTACAACCAAGCTGTACACCTATTTTCGCGTCATCCTCATCTGTTGTATCGTAGGTGACCAGCTTATTCTGCTGTTGGATGATGGCCAGAAGTGCTCTTCTTAAAGCATCCCCCTCCAGGCATCCGCCGCTGATGGCACCGGTCATCTCACCATCTTCCGTTACCAGCATCCTGGCTCCGGGCCGGCGATAGGATGATCCTTCCACATGCACAACAGTAGCGAGTGCCACCTTTTTCCCGTCCTCCCGGGACTGTGCATATGCCCGTAAAATATCCTCGATTTCTTTCATCTTATTTCTCCGGCAAGTAAGCGCCCTTATCCAGCCATGTTTTAAAATGTTTCACAAATTCTGCGCGGCTCATAGGTAAGTGGGCCAATCCTTCTGCGGGATCCCATCCGGCACCCACCAGGGAGTCCTTGCTTACGTGCTCGATCAGGGCCTGATGGTCTTTGTGACCATTCAGGTTCTGATTCAGCAGGGTCATTGCCAGCTCTCTCGGCTTTTTACCCTGAAATACCATCTTCATATCAGCCGGTGGCAGGTGCCAGTTCGGATTACCCGGAGGCATGTGCAGTCCGGGGGTATTCTGTGGCTGGTGACAGTTGGAGCATTTCATTGCGTAAAGCCCCTTACCGTCTGTACCACGCTGTACATTCATGGTGTGTATGTGGCTGTCGTCACCCTGTAATGGCCTGTCGCCTTTCGGATGACAGTTCATACACCTGGGATGCATCAGCACCTTATAAGCCTGCAAAAAGGCCTTTTTCGAGATCACACTATCCGGCTCTGCTACGTCTGTCTCTGCAACGGCTGTTTTACGCTCCGAAGGTACCCCATTAAAAGCATCTGTACGGAAAGATACTACAACCGAAGAAATTGCCGTTGCTGCGAGCAGCAGGTATACGGCTTTCTTTGTATTAAAAAACTGGTTTCTAGTTGATTGTGCCATAACATCTCATTACGTGTAAATAATCAGGATACCGCTCTTTATGCTGACAGATGGGCCTTATTGAAAGGCATCTGTCTCAGGCGTTTACCTGTAGCGGCGAAGTAAGCATTCGCAATAGCCGGTGCTACCGGAGGTAAGCCTGGTTCACCCACGCCACCCATTTTCCCGGTGCTCTCCACTATATGCACTTCTATATCCGCCGGGGTGTCAAACATCCTGGCTACCACGTAATCATTAAAGTTGCCTTGTTTTACACGCCCCTGCTCCAGGGTGATTTCTCCAAGTAGTGCTGCGGATACTCCATAGTTGATCCCGCTTTCGATCTGCGCTTTCACACCATCAGGGTTCACCGCCAGACCACAGTCAATAGCGCTGACTACCCGGTGTACCTTGATCGTTCCATCTTCATTCAGGGAGATTTCCACTACATGCGCTACATAACTAAGGAAGGACTCATGTACTGCAATACCTCTGAATCGTCCTGCTGGCAGCGGTTTACCCCAACCAGCTTTCTCTGCTGCCAGGTTCAGTGCGGCGAGGTGTCTCGGGCTGTGTTTCAGCAATTCCTGACGGTAAGCCAGCGGGTCTTTACCGGCGGTATGCGCCAGTTCATCAATCATTGCCTCCATCGCCATAGCGGTATGCGTATGGCCTACAGAACGCCACCATAATACCGGTACCTGATTCTTCGGAGAATGTAATGTTACCAGGCGGTCCGGGATTGCTTCCATATAAGGAGAATCCGTCACACCTTCCACGGAAGATCCATCTATACCATCTTTGATCATTCCGGCAAAGAGTGTTCCCTCCATGATAGACTGGCCCACAATGGTATGTTTCCAGGCAATTGGCTGCCCTTGCGCATTCAGACCAGCTGTTATCTTGTGCAGGAACGCCGGACGGTAATAACCGCCCCGTACATCGTCCTCACGTGACCATACCATTTTCACCAACGGCTTACCACTGGCCTTAACGATTTCAGCTGCTTCCGATACGAAGTCGGATGATGGCGTAGCCCTTCTGCCGAAGCCTCCGCCCAGGAACACCGTATTCACCCTGATCTGTTCAGGCTTCAATCCCAATATCTTCGCGGCAGCTCCCTGATCCAGGCCAGGCATCTGTGTACCTGTCCAGATCTCACACTTACCGTCTTTCAGCTGGATGGTTACGTTCAGCGGTTCCATAGGCGAGTGTGCCAGATAAGGGAAGGTATACTCCGCCTCTACTGTTTTCACTGCTTTTGACATGGCGCTGTCCACGTCTCCTGCTTTATTGGCTGTGGCGCCAGGTTGCTGTGCCAGTTGCTTGTACTCAGCCAGCATCGCTGCTGAATCCACTTTCACACCTGCTCCCAGGTCCCAGTCCACGTTCAGTGCTGCCCTACCTTTCTTCGCTGCCCAGTAGTTGTCGGCCAGTACTGCTACCCCACTCGGGATCTGTACTACCTGACGTACGCCTGGTATTGCTTTTGCCTTTGCGGCATCCACTGTTTTCACCTTGCCGCCGAATACAGGTGCGTGCAACACGACTGCTGTCAGCATACCCGGGAACTGCATATCCATGCCGAATTTTGCAGTACCGTTTATTTTAGCCGGCGTATCCAGGCGTTTCGTGCCCTTGCCGATATACCTCCAGCTCTTCGGATCTTTCAACGGTACATCACCCGGTGCGGGCAATGCTGCTGCGGCTGTGGCCAGTTCGCCATAAGTAGCGCTCTTGTCGCCCGCTGTCACCACGCCGTTTTCTGTCTTACAGTCGGCAGGGTTCACACCAAATTTCTGTGCGGCTGCCTGTACCAGCAATGCCCTTGCAGTAGCTCCCGCCTTGCGGTACCTGTCAAATTCAGACCAGGTAGTACTCGAACCTCCGGTGATCTGTATCCCGAACATGGTGTGGTTATATGGCGTCCACGCATCTCCATGCTGTACTACCATCTTATTGACATCCACATCCAGTTCTTCTGCTATCATCATCGACAATGTCGTCCAGATGCCCTGTCCCATTTCTGCGTGCGCCAGGTATACCAGTACTTCATTATCTGCTGTTATATTCAGATATGCGTTAGGTGCAAATGCTGCACCGCTCTGTGGTCCCAGTACAGAGGCCCCTGCTCCGCCGAGTTTCTTCGCGCCGGGTACTGTGAATGAGATCAGCAATCCGCTGCCCAGTACAGCTCCGGTTTTCAGGAAATTACGCCTGCTGGTGTTCAGTGTACTCATTTGCCATTACCTCCTTCCCGCTGCATTTTGGCGGCCAGGTGAATGGCCTTTCTGATACGGGGATATGTGCCGCAGCGGCAGATATTCCCGGACATTGCACTGTCAATGTCTTCATCTGTTGGATTAGGGTTTTCTCTTAACAACACTGCTGCAGACATGATCTGGCCGGACTGGCAATAACCACATTGTGGTACGTCCAGCTCCATCCATGCTTTCTGCAGGTAGTTATCCGGATCAGCAGATAATCCTTCAATAGTTACTATCTCCTTCCCAACGGCCCGCGACACTAATGTAACACATGAACGTACCGCTTCTCCATCCAAATGAACGGTACATGCGCCACACTGCGCCATACCGCAACCGAACTTGGTACCAGTTAATCCAACTACATCCCTTATTGCCCATAACAGCGGCATGTCAGGACTGGCGTCTACTGAGTACTCTTTCTGGTTGATCTTTAGCTTAACCATAAAGAATTGCTTTTCTGTAAATAATAGATCTAAATAGGTTGACTTGCGGCAGGGGACTATTGATAGATGGGAGAACCCGGGTTGCAGCGCACTGTTTCGCCGCAACTATGCAAACTGGGTTATCCAATATCAAATTTGACCTTTGCTTCCTGAATCGTTAACGTCTGAAAGCAAATTTAGTTCGAAGAGGGGAAATGCAAATTGCAATATTCAAACAGATAACTATAAATTTCAAAGCTAATTTCGCGGGGGTGTTGATAAGCGTTGTTTCTTTGCGGATATAACGATTGTATTGGGTTGTAAGAATCAAATCGGGTGTGTGGGTTTTGTGGCGTTGTGACGTTTGGGTTATAGCGGGGTTACATTTTTCAAAGTATTGCTTGAGGTTATGAAGGGGACCTTCGCGAATGATGACATAGCTCGCGGTCTGAGGTGGGACTACGGGCTGTACCCCCTTTTCGTTCGCGCGATTGAGCTTTACCCCGGAGGTGTTTCGGTTCCTTTTGGTTAGTACGTTGTTTTGAGACCTTCGCGAATGATGACATAGCTCGCGGTCTGAGGTGGGACTACGGGCTGTACCCCCTTTTCGTTCGCGCGATTGAGCTTTGTCAAGCGTAGGGGCTGGAGGATGCACATTTAACCCCTGTCAATCGTGTCGACACTCAAATGGGCTAAGGCCCGCAGTCTCCACCTCAAACCGCCCGCTACTAAAAGGTCCCGGCTGATTTTCAGTGTTCAAATCCTTTAGAAAGAGAAATAAACGCCCGTACCGCGTTCCAAGGCTTCCTCGAAAAGGCGTTTCAGCCGGTCAAGGATGTCATTGGAAACAGGCAGGTTAAACACATCGCTGTTTAGTATCTCCTCTAAGTGTTCTCTTTTTATAATCTCAGCGCTTTCAAAATCATCAATCATAGCGAGTGTCACGTCGTTTAAAGCATCGAAAAAACCGACATCCCATAACTCCCTAAATTCGCTAACAGTGAACTCCACTTCGATTAGGTGTTCTGGCATTGCATCATCATAGTCTAATGCGTCTTCCGCATACTTATCCTTAGGCACAGTTACCATTTTTCGACTCATCATTATTAATCAGTATTTTTAAAGTGAGCAATCTTTTTCATGTTCTGGTTTACTTCATCCCATTTGCTACACAGCCCGCAGTCTCCACTTCAAGCTCCGTTACTTGTTAGTAGCTACTGAATTTCTTGTCTCAGAATTCTTTAGAAAAAGAAATAGACACCAGTACCTCGCTCTAAGGCTTCCTGGAAAAGGACTTTCAGCCGATCTAGGATATCGTTAGAAACAGGCATGTTAAAAACATCGCTGTCTAATATATTTTCTAGGTCTTCTTTTTCCACTATCTTGGCATCCTCAAAATCGTCAATCATTGCACCTGTCATTTCGTTCAATTCATTAAAAAAGCCAATATTCCATAATTCAATAAATTCAGGACTGGTTAAATAAATTCGGATTAACTGATCTTCTGTAGCCTCATTATAGTCTAGTGCGTATTCCGCTTCTTTATCTTTTGGAACTTCTATTAATCTTGTTTTCATCTTTGATCTATATTTTTGAAGTGAGTAATTTGATGATATTCGCCTGTAGTTCGCCCCTTCTGTTTTCCATTTACGATTTTATTATTTGGTACTTTATTTGTAAAATCAACATATCTTCTTTCGCCTGTTAAAGCTGTGTTTTCTATTCTGAAATAATCTCCAAGATTATCATAAACAACCTGAATCTTTGTTTCATCATTACGATAAATAGTTTTTTGTCCTGTTTCTCCTAAAACCCCCTCAGCCCCAGGAGCAAATTGCTCTATCGCCTCCTTCAAACTAGCTTTAGGCCATCCATCCGAATACTCTGCTGCACGCCCTGCGCCATCCAGCTTTGCCTTCGTCTGCGCTGTTACTTTAAACCCTTCCGCAGCTTTAGCGCCAGTTTCTGCAGCTTTTGAACTGAGGACGAACTCTTTAGCGGCGACGGTAGTTAGTTTTACTTCCAGCCCGCCAATACCGGTGGCCGCAGCTAAGGGATTTTTGCGGAAGTCTTCCAGAAGTAATTGGGGCGTTGTTGTTCCAGTCGCGATACGGTCCTTGAAGTTATTGATTCCTTGCTGTACTTTTTCGCGGATGAAATTCTTTTGATTGGTGATGTTGCGTCGGAAATTGTCTTTTGCGCTGGCAGCAAAGTTCAGGAGCCGCAAAAATAGACCGTCGCCAGGACCGGGCCAGTCGCCTGAGGGGTCGCTATAGCGGATGGGGTTGTCAAAGTTGGAGACGTAGGGGGACCACGATTCCATGTGGTCAATCTTTGGGTCGATCTGCTTCCACCTGCCAATCTGAGGGTCTAAGGTGCGGTGAAGTGCGTCGTATTGATGGAGGTGAAGATCTTCACTGAAGTCGATACCGTTATATCTTTTCCGGTTTTCGGGATACAGCCTTCCTTTTAAGGCATTGCTGCTGATGCCCGCCATCGTCAGGCCGAATGGATAGTAGTGCGTTTCTTCAAGCAACGCACCGCCATTGTGGGTGACTACCAGGTTATCGAAGAATACATCCTGCCCGCTTTCATTGCTGGTGTAGATGTAAATGAAGCCCGTCTTTTTTATACGCATCTTCTGTACGCCGATAGTCTGTAAGGCATCTATGCCGCTGCCTACCTGCCGCATACCGGAGTTCTCGTCTACGAGGTTGAACTGATCGTCAAATAGTACATAGCTGAGATAGGCTTTCGGCTTGTCTGGCTGATTCTGGGAGGCGTCCAGGTTCTTTAGCTGGTTGTAGGTGCTACTGCTAAAGGTGTATACTGGTGAAGTGCTGCCCGTGGACTCATGGATGCCGTCTACGGCGCCTGTTCCGCTGAATGCATCTAAAATAGCGGATACCATGGCCGTTATGGTGGTGCTGGAGGTCACTGCACCTGCATGCTTGTATAGGGCCCTCACGCCTATCTGAATGCTGTCGCCCGCCATTACCCTTAATACCAGCGATGGTCCGATTTTCTGCCCGTTTATGGCGTTGAGCCGCGATACGTAGGCGTTGGGATTAGTGGTGTTGTCTGTTGGATAATTGGCTGGTTTTGGTGTACGGGTATTGTCAATGTTGCTGAATAAGGCATTTTCAACGCCTCCCATGGCCGTTTCCATGGTGGCGGCGTAAATAGCGGTATCTTTCTGACTGCCGAGTACCATGCGGACGTTGCCCAGTTGGTCTTTTATGAAATAGTCGAAGGTATAACTGACTGCTTGTCCCGTTTTGTATATTGGCCGGATCCTCCCCTCTTCGTGGGATATCAATTGTAAGCTATCCTGTTCGTATTGGAAATCATTGATGTAATGAGTTGTACGGAATAACTGCGGCTGCACACTGACGTCAGATACTATTTTTGCCAACCGTTCACCTGTACCTCCTGCGTAGAGGTAGTATATGGAGGCCTGTTTGTTCTTAGCAAAAAGAATGGCAGGTAATTGCTGGTGGTTGTAGTAGATGGAGTCAATGGCTTTATTCTTGTCCTTCGCGATGTTGCCGTTGGGGTCATACCAGTAGTCCTGTACTTCCCGGCTGTCGGTTTCTGTGAAGTCGCCTAATGTGCTGGCAGGATTGTTCTTTTTGTCTGTTACGTAACTGAGCCGGTTACTGTTGGTGAAATACCCGTATTTCAGGCTGTCGATTGTCTGCATGACAGGCCCGTTCAACCCCATCTGCTTCATTGAAAAAAGATTGCCGCCCGCGTCATAGGTTAAACCACTTACGGAGAAGTCGGCTTTTGTATTCGTCCAGGCAGGACTGCCGCTTTGCTGCTCTGTGAAGTCAGCGCGGGTCAGGCGGTCTGCTTTGTCGTAGTCATAGCCATAAGCGCGGGGGACACCGTCTGATATGCTTTTCCATTTGATACCGGCGATGTTTCCGGTGTAGTCAACACTATCAAAGCCGTAGTCGTAACAGTATTCCTGTCCGAACCAGTTGGAGGTATTATTGGGTGTCGCGACAAACGGCCTGTTTATCGCGCTCAGCCAGCCCCGGATGTTATATTCATACTGTAGTGACGCTAACTGCGTGGCGGGTCCTGTTACGTCCAGCCGTTTTGTTTTCAGTCGTCCGAGTTCGTCGTAGGTATTAACGGCTATGGTGCGTTGCAGCGCGGGATTGTCGTTGATGCGTTTTTTGATGCTGTCAATCCTGCCCATAGCGTCATAGTCGAATTGCGTGAGTATGGTCGTCTGCGGCGTCAGCGCGCTACGCGGATTGCTGTGTTTCAGATAGGTGCTCAATACCTTACCACTGAAATCATAGAGGGTGTTCGTTACATCCCTCCCACCCGGCATATTGTCTGCGATGGTCTGGACCACCCGGCCTTTGTCGTTGTAGTAGATGGTGGTGGTATTGAACTGTTCCATGGCTTCAATACGCGAACACCTGCCGGTTATCAGGCCCCTTGTCATCGTGCTGGCTGTCGCTGGTAGTGCTTCTGCATAAGGATTGGCGCCCGCCTGTACTTTTGTAAGGTCGGTGGTGATATATGTTTGCCTGCCGGGAAAATTGTAGTTGTCGTAATAAGTGTTTGTCAATACCCGTAAGGCGGAAGAGTCAATGAATGGGAAGGCATTCGACGGGTTAAACCCCGCCTGGTTAATAGCTGTCTGCATGGCTTCCCGGCTTCTGCCGTCATAGAACAAGGCTGTTTGCTGCTCCCGATCCAGCTGGTCATAATAAGTACCGTGCCACATGCCCAGGGCTTTCAGAATACCATCCCGTTTGCCTATCAGCCTGTCTCTTTCATCGTATACCATTTCTGTACTGTCGGCACCCGGAATCTTTTGTACGATCAGCCGGCTACGTTTGTCATAGCGATAGCAGAAACATAACTCATTGGCTATTTCAGCGGATATCGTCCAGTTGCTACGAACGGCTTCTGTTGCTTTAGGCGGTATGATGAATCGCAGGTCTCCCATGCCGTCGAAGACATAGTAAGTACAAAGCCAGCCCATATGAGCAGTGCCGGGAGCTGCTGCCAGCTGCGTCTTCTTCAGCACAATATGTTCTTCCTTGTCTTTGTATGTGACGGTTTGTGTGCCCGCTTCATTGATGGTGATTTCCTTCAGTAGTTCTCCGCTGCCGTATATCCGGCTGCTGACCGGTATGAGCGAGGTAGCCGGCAAGTCCCAAAGTCGCACGGAATCGGCTATGCCGTTTACCTGGTATTGCTGCCTTACGGGGTGATTGCCACCTTCTTTCGCCCAGCTGTTCCCAGGCGCCCAGGTCTGTAATACACGGTTTAAAGGCGAGGCTTCATAAGCTGTTTGTGTGTAGTAAATGCTATCGCTACCTGTTCCGGGTGCCAGGGCACTATCCCTGTAAAAGGCCCGCTGACTGACAAACGGCGCCATCTCAAAAAGCCCATCATTCACACTTCCCGTCTTCGATACGTAAGGCAGGTATTGGTATTGTTCCCTCCCGAAATCGTCATATCCCATCGGGGTGACCAGGTCCTTGCCCGACGGACTAGCACCCTTTTCAACTGTCTGCAATAAGCGCCCCAATCCGTCGAAATATTGGGTTTCCTGCTTCACTTCTGTTACCGTTCTGGCAGCAGACATCACCACTGCAGTATCAGATACTGGCATTGAAGGCGTCCATGTGCGGATGGAATTGATCATCGCCGTGGTATAAAGAGCTGGCGCCGCTACCGGAATAGCCGTAGGTCTGCTGGTATTGGCGGGCCGGTTCTGTGCCCGTAACATTCCAGCGATGCATAAAGAAATCAATAAAAGAATACTGGTTATTTTCATGGTATGGTTGTAAATAATGATAAACATTACGCGGACTAATGAACGCGCATGTATAACTCAACATAGTAACAGTAATAACGGAAACAGAACATAAGCAAAGACAATCAACAATCAATGGAGGCAACACAGCCATACTACACATATCCGGGACCAACAAGCATCTATTTGAATCGGAAATTGATGGTTACAATGATAGGTATCGTAGACAACAGCTTTTCATAAAAGGAAACAATGAATGGTTATACAAGAAACTAATGGTTAATTAAAGATGCGAAATACGGGTATCTTTTTGACAAAAGAGTTAATGCGAAGTTAACAAAACAAAAAAGTGACGGGAAGGAAGCAAGAATGTTGATCCTTCCCGGTAAGGTGCAAACATTACCCCTTCTTTCCCAGGGCAATAATGTCTTTCCCTTCAATTATCTTCTTCGGGTAGCCGTTCAATGTTACATTGATCATCGCCTGGCCTATCTCTTCTATTTTTGCAAATCCCCCGGGAAATAGTGCACGACCTATCGGGAACATCCAGCCAATGTATTTGTACAGCGGATGCGTAAACTTCGCCCCTTCCATGCGCCTGATAAAACCCGGACGGAAGGCAAATACTGCCCGGAAAGGTAATTTTATCAGGTCGTTTTCCGTCTTCCCCTTCACCCTCGCCCAGTTTGACCGGCCTTTTTCTGTACTGTCAGTACCCGCACCGGATACATAACAGAAGGTCATATCCCTGTTCAGCTGACTTAGTGTTTCCGCCACGTGCATGGTCAGCGTATAGGTCATCCTGTAATAGGTCTCCTTGTCCATTCCTACCGATGAAACGCCCAGGCAGAAGTAACAGGCATTATAACCGCTTAACTGGTCCCTGATGGGGCTAAAATCAAAGAAATCGGCATGAATGATCTCTTTCAGCTTCGGATGCGTCACTCCGCAGGTGCGCCTGTTGACGACCAGCACCGCTTCTACCTCTTCGCTTAGCAGGCATTCGTGCAGAACGCCCTCTCCTACCATACCTGTCGCTCCCGTAATGATGGCTCTTATTTTCATAACTCTTACTGGTTTTCTGGATTGCCGCTCACAGATCAGACAACTGACCCATCGCCCCGTAAAGATAAAAGAAGCGCTCCAACTGCCAAAAGCCGCTTCCCTTCCCTTCTGATAAACGTGAAATAAGGGAGAATTCGGTCTTGCCATTCATATATCAACCATCCTCTAGCCATATATGACCCATATATAACCCATATCTTTTTAGATATGGATTATATATGGGTCATATATGGCTTATATATGGGTTATATATGGGTTATCTCAGGGAATAGGCCAGGATAGCGCCCTCACAAAGCATATATCTCAGTCTAATTTGTCAGTATATTGAAAAATGAGTTGTTAGAAATGACATTCAATGTATATATGACTCATATTATGTTAAATAGAATGTTCGTACACCCTATACCTGAGGAAGCGAAACCTCCATATAACGAATGCGGAAACAATTCAATGTTTCCTATATTTGGATGTATGAAACCTATGAGGGCGAAGAATATCCTGCTATACTTTGTACTGTTCCTGCTTACCATACCCCTGGGATTGGCCACCCGGCTTTACCCGGATTATTTTCCGGATCTTATCAGGATCTATGGAGGCGATGTGCTGTATGCTACCTGCCTGTTCTTCTTCCTGCGGTTTTTATTCCCTGTTACAGAGTTGGGGAAACTGGGTATTCTCAGTTTCCTCGCATGTATTGTTATCGAGCTACAGCAATTGTATAAGGCCGGCTGGATCGTGCATTTAAGGCATACCTTCCCCTTTGGGCTGATACTGGGTTATGATTTTGCATTGAGCGACTGCATCTGCTATGCGATAGGCTGTCTGCTGGGCATCAGTATTGCGATGTTGCTGGAGCGGTCCTGGGTTGTTCGCTAAACAAATCCAGGGGTTATACTCCGGGCGCATAACACTGAGGCTCTGTCAGGAGTCTATTGTCACGAATGATCCGTTAACCAGCCACGTTAACCCGCTTATCAATTGCGCCCCTTTTTCTATTTATAAATTCCTATTTTACCTTCTTCTCAATTTTTTCGTCTAATTCATTGTTATGAAACTAAAACACGTCACGTTGTTGCTATTGATCTCCCTCTCCTTTAAACCCTTCAACAGCTGGAGTCAGGGCTTCCTCAAAGCCAAAGGAACACAGATCGTCAACCAGAAAGGAGAAAATGTGCTGTTACGCGGCATCGGCCTCGGTGGCTGGATGTTGCAGGAAGGATATATGTTACGGGTAAACGGCCAGGGCCAGCAACATAAGATCCGTGCGGGTATTGAAAGCCTGATCGGTGCGCAGAAAACACAGGAGTTTTATGATGCCTGGCTGGAGAACCATACCACCAAAGCGGATATCGATTCCCTGAAAGCATGGGGCTTCAATTCCGTTCGTTTGCCCATGCACTTCAACCTGTATACGCTGCCGGTCGATAAGGAACCTGTAGCCGGACAAAACACCTGGCTGGAAAAAGGATTTGCTATGACAGACAGTCTGCTGGCCTGGTGTAAGGCCAACAAGATGTACCTGATCCTGGACCTGCATGCGGCTCCCGGCGGACAAGGCAATGACCTGAACATCTCTGACCGCGATGGCTCCAAACCTTCTCTCTGGGAAAGCGAGCCAGACCGCCTGAAGACAGTGGCTTTATGGAAGAAGCTGGCAGAACGCTATCAGGATGAACCTTTCATTGGCGCTTATGATATTTTGAATGAGCCTAACTATGGTTTCGAAGATCCTGAAAATGATAAGAACGGCCTGAAGGAGCAGAACAATGTGCCTCTGAAACAACTGTTGCAGGATATCACCAAAGCGATCCGCGAGGTGGATAGCCGTCATATCATCATCATTGAGGGTAATGGCTGGGGGAATAACTACAACGGTATGCTGCCGCCCTGGGATAAGAACATGGTACTGAGTTTTCATAAATACTGGAACTTAAACGACACCAAATCCATCCAGCATATCCTGGATTTCCGTCAGAAATATAACGTGCCGGTATGGTTAGGTGAAACGGGCGAAAACTCGAATGTCTGGTTCATGGAAGCGATCCGCCTGTTCGAAAAGAACAATATCGGCTGGTCCTGGTGGCCGTTGAAGAAACTTGGCTCGAACAATCCACTGGAAATCAGATCCAACGAAAAATACATGCGCGTGATCAACTACATCAGCGGCAAAGGCAGCGCACCTGCCAGCGATATGGCTTATGAAGGTTTGATGGAAGTTGCGAGAGGAGCGAATATCCACAACAACATCATCCACCGCGATGTGATCGATGCGATGATCCGTCAGCCTTTCTCTGATAAAACGCTGCCCTTCAAAAACAACACGATCAACAACACAGGTACGCTGGAAGCGGTGGATTATGACCTGGGGGCCAATCGTGCGGCTTACTTTGATACTGATACGGCAAACTACCGGATCAACAATCCTAAATGGGTAGGCGGTAATCGTGGCAGGGTATACCGGAATGATGGTATGGACATTGTTGCTGATTCGGCTAAGGCAGACAGTTATTATGTCACCGATTTTGCAACGGGTGAATGGCTGAAGTACACAATAAACATGACCCTGAAAGGAAAATATACACTTTCCTTCATAGCAGCGCCGGGAAAAGCGCCTGGTAAACTGGCCGTTACAATTGACGGAAAACCAGTTGGCAAGGTAACCGTAGTTCCTGCGAAGGGAAACATGAGTGGTGAATGGCAGACCTACAACCTGCAGAACATCGCGCTCAGGAATGGCCGCCAAACCCTCCGGTTATTTGCTGAAGCCGGAGGATTTGACTTGAAAGCCATCCGTTTTGAAAAGTCCCCTGTACCATAAAATCTTTCATGCCATACGGGCACGGGGCGTTATACACTGATCATCATAAGTTATCAAAATTGATTGAAAAGTCCTGTCAGTTGAAACTGCAGGACTTTTCATTTAGGGATAGTGTTTAAGTCAGCGGTTGTGTCGTTTCCAGTTCTGCTATTTCTTCATCAGAGAATACGCGGGACCGGATATGAAATCTGACTCCCAGGGGGATTTCCAGTGAAAAACTACTGCCGCGCCCCTTGATGACGTCCAGCATCAATTGCGTGTGTTTCCAGTACTCAAACTGATCCCCGCTCATATAAAACTTACATCCATCCACCTCGCCCAGACATACATCTGCAGCGCCTGTTTTAAACTCTCCTTCCGGAAAGCACATCGGCTGTGAGCCGTCACAACAGCCCCCACTCTGGTGAAACATGAGGGGGCCATGTCTGTGACGGAGCTCGTTGATCAAGGATATGGCTTCCTCTGTTGCTATGATTCTCTTAGTCATGAAAAAAGTTAAGACACTGTATAAAAAGTCAGATTAAGCATTTCCTCATAATTAAATCATTCGCAGCGATCGGCTCCTAGGGAGCCGCGTTGTTTGTAGCCCGGGGTGGCTAACCCCGGGTAACCAGATCATTTTTTTTAGAAGAATCCCAGTTTCTGTTTGCCATAAGATATCAGCATATTCTTCGTCTGACGATAGTGATTCAGCATCATCTTATGTGTTTCTCTTCCGAAACCGGATTTCTTATACCCTCCGAATGGCGCATGCGCCGGATAAGCATGATAACAGTTCACCCATACCCTGCCCGCCTGCAGTGCTCTCGGTACCTGGTACAGCTCATGTGCATCCCTGGTCCAGACACCAGCACCCAATCCGTAGAGCGTATCATTAGCGATTTCAATAGCTTCTTCTGTCGTTTTAAAAGTGGTCACACAAGCTACCGGTCCGAATATCTCTTCCTGGAACACCCTCATTTTATTGTTGCCTTTCAGCAGTGTAGGCTGCACATAATATCCATTCTGTAAACCGTCATTCTGATGGTAAGCCTCGCCACCGCATAATACTTCTGCTCCTTCCTGTTTACCGATATCCAGGTAACTCAGGATCTTCTGGTACTGGTCTTCGCTGGCCTGGGCGCCCATCATGACAGTAGGATCAAGCGGGTTACCCATCTTGATCGCTTTGGTGCGCTGGATCACGCGGTCCATAAAGCGGTCATAGATGTGTTCGTGTACAAGTATACGGCTCGGGCAGGTACATACTTCACCCTGGTTCAGGGCAAACAGTACAGCGCCTTCTATGGCCTTATCAAAGAATTCATCATCTGCGTCAGCTACGCTTTCAAAGAAGATGTTAGGACTCTTACCACCCAGTTCCATGGTAACAGGGATCAGGTTTTCAGAGGCGTACTGCATGATCAGTCTGCCGGTAGTGGTTTCTCCTGTAAAGGCCACTTTCTGCACTTTCGGAGAAGAAGCCAGCGGTTTACCCGCTTCCACACCAAAGCCGGTTACAATATTCAGCACACCTTTAGGTAATACGTGACCGATCAGTTCCATCAGCACCATAATGCTGGTGGGTGTCTGCTCCGCAGGCTTTACCACTACGCAGCAACCGGCAGCCAGGGCGGGTGCAATCTTCCAGGTGGCCATAAGCAATGGGAAGTTCCATGGAATGATCTGTCCTACAACGCCGATCGGCTCATGCAGGTTAATACTTACTGTATTTTCGTCATGTTCACTGATGGTGCCTTCCTCACTGCGGATCACTCCGGCGAAATACCTGAAATGATCTATTACCAGTGGCAGGTCGGCTGCTTTTGTTTCCCGGATAGGTTTTCCGTTGTCTATCGTCTCAACAACGGCCAGGTAATCCAGGTTATCTTCCACTATCTGTGCGATTTTCAACAACAGGTTACTCCGGTAAGATGCAGCTGTTTTGCTCCATGTTTTAAATGCTTCATGGGCCGCATCTATTGCTCTGTCAATATCCGTAGCATTGCCTCTTGCAGCTTGTGTGAAAACCTTACCATCGATGGGAGAAACGTTATCAAAATATTCACCGCTGGATGGTGGCACCCATTCCCCGTTAATAAAATGCTCATACCTGGTCTTAAATTCAGGACGTGCTGCCAGGGTAGACGAAGGGGCAGCAGATGTTGCAACGCTCATAATTTGTGGAATTTTTTAAACGTGAAATAATACGTGAAATAATACCTGCAATTTCCTGAACTGCTAAGAAGACACGGATATTTTCGTATTTATTTATAGCACAATCGTACCTTAATTTTGAGATGGTAAGAAAATTGGTTAACTTGTTAGTAGTAAACAGATTACTCTATGCAGATAAAAAATTATTTGCAGACGATAGACCTTACTATTCCGCGGCAGCTGCAAACTTTAGTAGAGAGCAGGCGTGTATTTAACCTCCGTAATTGTGAGCTGAGTATTTTTGAAAGTTATGAGCAGGCCTACGATGTGCCACTCACCTTCAATGACCTCGTTATTACCAGCATGACAAGGGGGAAAAAGATCATGCACCTCACCAATAAACCTTCTTTTGATTACCTGCCGGGAGAATCGCTCATCGTACCGCCACAGGAAACCATGATCATCGACTTTCCGGAAGCAACACTGGATAATCCTACGCAATGTATTGCGCTGGCGATAGACGACAGCTATATCCGGGAAACGATCAATTATCTGAATCATTATTACAACAGTGACCATGAACAGCAAAACTGGCAGCTTTCCTTCCACCAATACCATTTTGAGAACAATCATGAGATCACGGAATTGATCAATAAACTAATCCGCATCTGCAGTAGTAATGATAAGTCGAAAAATATCTATGCCGATCTGCAGCTGAAAGAACTGCTGATCCGCCTGCTGCAAAGTCAGCAACTGGGACAGGCGGAAGAAGGCAGTAATAATGGTGCAGATGGTAACCGGCAGAATTTTGTATTGAATTATATACAGGAGCATCTGACGGAGAAGATTGCCGTAGATGCGTTGAGCCGGAAGGCATATCTTAGCAGGAACCTGTTCTTTAAATGGTTCCGCGAGCAGTTTGGTATTACTCCGCTGGAGTATGTGAACAAAGAAAGAATTAAACTCGCCAAACAACTATTAGCAAAGCCACAAAGCAATATTTACGATGTAAGTAAGCTTTGCGGCTTCACAGATGTCAACTATTTTATCAGGGTATTCAGGAAGGTGGAAGGCACCACTCCTAAAGTGTATCAATCTTCCTGCAATTGTAACTAATTTGCTCTCCACTCATTATCATCCGGTGTGTAGTCTGTATACAACACACCATCCAGCGTCACGGCAACTACCTTTCTGGTAACTGGCACCGTTACAGTTACCTGTTTATTGCCACTTTTCCAGAGAGCCGGCGTCTGGTGCACGGTTTTAGTAGTGGCGTCATCATAAGTGATCACTATATCAAAAGGAATAGCAAAGCCGCCGGCATTGATAACAGATAGTTCCGCATTGTTGCCTTTTGTCTTTACACCCGCCAGTTGCAGGTCGATATAATTGTTGCTGAAGAACCAGTTATTCCAGAACCAGTTCAGGTTCTGTCCGGAGTAATTATTAAAAGCATTGAAGAAATCCCAGGGAATCGGATGTTTGCCATTCCAGTCATGCATATAACCATGCAGGCTTTTGCGGAACAGCACATCGCCCAGCAGGTCTTTCAGCGCCAGATAGGCTAAGGAAGGCTTTCCATAGGAATTGTTGCCATATCCCCTGCCACTTACCTGGTGAGATTGAGAAATGATCGGCTGATCTTCTTCTCCGGATGGATCTTTGATATAGGAATCAACCCGGAATATCTTATAGAACTTATCGGCTGCTGCCTTACCTTTCTCAGCTACACCAATCAGGTATTCAAAAGTAGTGGCCCATCCTTCATCCATAAAGGCATAGCGACTTTCATTGATGCCCATATAAAAAGGGAAATAGGTGTGTGCGATCTCATGGTCCTGCACCAGTTGTGCAAAGCCAAGCTGATCGCCTACGGTTGCGTCATTGACCATCATCGGGTATTCCATATCCGCAAATCCCTGGAAGGCGGTCATAGTCGGAAAAGGATATGCCACGCCCGGCCAGTTACGGGAGAACCAGTCCAATGCATAGCGGGAAAAATCCACAGAATGGTGAAAGTCCGCAGCAGCGTCATCATAAGCGGCCTGCACACTGGTACGACGACCAGCGGCACTGTCTACTACCACACTGGCGGCATCCCATACATAATGATTACTCATCCCAAAGGTCACATCTGCTATATGGGAAGCGCTGAATTTCCAGGTATTCCAGTCCTTCTGCGCGGTTACTTTACCGGCAGCCATTTCTTCCTTGCTGGCAATATTGATCAGACGGTCTGAAGTATAGGATTCCTTCAGGCGCTGCGCGATGGCAGGTTGCAATACTTCTGCTCCGTTCTGCAATACACCGGTGCCCCATACCACATAATTCTTTGGTGCGGTGACCGCCACATTATAGTCATTGAAATCACTGTAGAACTCCACCCTGTCCATGTGTTCGATCTGATCCCAGCCGTTGTAGTCGTCGTACACGGAAATGCGGGGATAAGCATATGCCAGGAAGAAAGTCGTACTATCGATCTTTCCTTCTCTGCCGCTCTGTTTGGATAAGGTATAGTGCCAGCTGATGTTCAGGTCGAGACTGTCTTTAGATAGCAGTGGCTGGGCCAATTTAACCGTACCTACTGTTGCTACGTCATTGTCAAAGGGAACATTGACACCGTCAATGATCAGCGTGTCTATCGTTACACCGTCTTCTGTCAGGAAGTCCTTACTGACATATCCGGAACGCGGTGCATTCACCTTATGCAGGTTACAGATCAGGCGGATAACGAGTTCCGGCAGGCTATCAGGGCTATTGTTAATATAACGGATCTGTTCCCGGCCATATACCAGTCCTGACGGTGCATTTACCTTCAGCTGGATATCATAATGGCCTTTATTTTGCCAGTAACGGGCGCCGGGAAGGCCATTCTTTGCCCTTGTCTGATTGGCATATGCCTTTTTAATGTTCCGGGGCATGTAGAGCTCCTGGGCAGACGCAATGCCCGCGTACCCGAGCATGAGCGTCAGTACGATTACAATCCTGATCATACAGTAGTGTTTAGAGATATCGGCAAATATACAGCCGCCAGATAGTAATATGAAAGTAGGCATAATGATTGTGCCTGTTTCTATAAAGAAATTATATATGATTACATTCACCATTGACCACAATAACGAACAGATCACGATCATACAATCGAGCCAATGTCACTTCAGAGTGGAAAGACCGGGAGGAAAAATACTATTACTCCTGAAACAGGATAATGAAGGTGCAGATCATTGGTTTGAGGATGGTACAGACAACGAAACACCTGAAGCTAAAGCTATCGGCCTGGCTATCGACAACTACATGGCAAAGTATGATTCGCTGCCAATGCCTGATCCCTATCATTGATGCAGGCGTCATATAAAATGGGATCACATGGACTGTTTAACAACTGTCTTCCAGCCGTTGGCGATGAACGGTAAGGGGCTGTTTACAACTATTTAAAATAATAATTCCGGCCTGTCCAATTATTTCCGGCTACATAACGTTTAATATCGTTAGGCGATGCACTTTGTTATAAGGCGCATCGTTTTTTTATTTATGGAAGGGATATGTTGCCAGTGCCTTCCATGGGCCGTGCAGGTAGCGCCATGTTTGCAGACCAATAGCCATGATCTCAAAAGGTACAAAATCGTGTAACAATGCCTGGTGTACATATTGTGCCTTAAATGCAGTGACTTTGTTCTGTACTGTTATATGCGGGCGTAGTGGTTGCCTGTCTTGTTTTATCAGCCAGGGATCGAAAGCCTTTTGCAATTGCTGATGCAGTATCTGCAATTCATCTGATACAAGTCTATACGCAACACCCTTTCCGAAATTGATAATACCTTCCACCGTTAACCTGATCGGGCCTCTTTGTACGACCTCCTGTAAAGTGGCCGCGATAGCGGGTTCCAACAGTGGCAGATGATAGAACAAGGTAATATGTGCATCCAGGTAATTGGCATGCGCAGGAAAATAAAGTTCCCGCAAAGCATTGAAATGTGTCTGATACGCTTCCTCCATCTGCAATGTAACGATCTGGATACTACTCATGGTTTGTATAAAAAACTACTCAATATTAAACAGTTCTGTGTAACAGAAAAACCTTGAAATTCGTTCAGGATAACAGTTACAGCAATACGATGTTATAACACGGATAAAAAATTAACGTTATTTTTCTAAAAAATGAATAAATCCTTACAATTTAATATTATTAAACGTGTAAATTTGGTTTTCAACAAAATCAGCAGAGGAAGAAACCTATCATGAGAAAAACTTACCTTTTATTGGTAACGATAATCATGTTAACCCAAACCATTATAGCACAACAACAGACACCTTATTTCAATACATTAAGGACTGAGAACGGGCTTTCCCACAACAAGGTCAACTGTATTTTACAGGACACGCGTGGATTTTTATGGTTTGGGACAGAGGATGGTCTCAATCGTTATGACGGTAAGTATTTTACCGTCTTCAGAAGAATACCTGGTGATGCTACCTGCATATCCGGCAATATTATCAGCGATCTTCTGGAAGATGAAAATGGTATTATCTGGATTGCTACTGAAGATGGAGGATTAAGCGCTTATGATTATCGTTTGCCGCCCTCAAAACAGTTCAGGCAATACCGGTACACAGCAGGCAATGAAACCGGTATTCCGGAAAACCATATCAATGTCATAGTGGATGATCACAACGGCTATCTCTGGGTAGGAACTGGTAATTATCGCACCAGGAGATTCAACAAGAAGACGGGCGCCTTTTCACATCCGGTGAAAACAGGTACCACTTCTATTCTGGCGCTAAGTATGGACACCCAGGACTCGTTATGGGTGGGCAGAAGCGGTGGTGGTATACTGAAAGTAAACACCCGCACCCTGGGCTTTACCGGCGACAAGAGATATGATGATCTCTACGCAAGACTTCCGCATGTTTCCGTCACCTCCCTGTTCCTTGATGCCAACAAGGACATGTGGTATGGTGCGTGGGACAAAACGCTCTATCATTACAACCATATTACAAAAACAGAGGAAGCATTCCGGCATATACCGGGAAAGAACTCGTTTCCGGATGATGAGATCAAAGACTTCGCAGAAGACAATGATCATCGTTTATGGATGGCAGGGAAAGATTCGGGCCTGATCATGTATGACCCCAATCGTCATCATTTCTGTCATTATAAACATCAGCCTTATTTAGATGGCGCGATAGTGGATAACCATGTTAATGCCGTCTATATTGATAAAACAGGTATCATATGGGTAGGTACCAACAACGGTATCAGTTATCACAACCCATTGTATTACCCTTTTAAACAGACTTTCCTGCCACAAACGGGAAAGGATATATACATTTTTGATTTCTATAAGGACCCGGCCGGCCGCTTATGGATGGGTACCAACGATGGTATTTATATCCAGACGCCCGGGAAAGCGTCCTTCGATCACCGCAGGCTCACCTATAAAGGACAGCAGCTGGCGGTCACCAAGTTCTTTGCAGACAGTGACGGTACCCTTTATATCGGTACCGACTATACCCTCTTTATATATGATACACTGAAGGGAACGCTCACCACCCTTCCCAATACAGAAAACGATCCGGTAATGAAGAAACTCATTGCATCCAGGATCGTATCTATTGTGAAGGATACCATGGCCATGGGTACACGCCCGGTACTGATCGTATCACCATATGGACACTACCTCAGTTATTATGACTTTAAAGAGAAGATCTGGGTGACCCGCAGCGATTCCGCGAGGGCGATACTAAAGCGCTACAACCTGAAGGATAATCTTGTAAGAAAGATATCCAAGAGCGCAAGCGGTAACATCTGGCTGGCCACTGCCAGGCATGGCCTGGGTGACTGGCCCCAGAAAGAAGGCTTACAGGTGAAATACCTGAAAGATATCAGCAGTGATGATGTCTTTGATATCCTCGAAGGAAAGCAGGGCAACGTATGGATCAGTACCTATGGCGGCGGACTGAATTACCTGAATCCACGTACAAAGAAAGTACAGCACATTGCCGAGTCCAGCAACCTGACGGAGGGTATGCAGACAGACGAGCATGGCAATGTGTGGATGATATGTAATGGTCACATACACAAGTATGATCCTGCTGGCAGGATCTACAGCTGTTATGACCTGCCTCCGCTGCAAAAAGACGGTGGCGTGAGTGGCTATATGTATAAGGACAGAGACGGTATTATGTATGTGGGCGGCACTAACTACTACCTGTCATTCCATCCGCATGACATCGCCAGGATCAACAACGAACCACCGGTATACCTGACAGACTTTAAGATCTTCAATGACTCACACAGCGATCTGCTGCAAGAGCAGGCCATTCAGCTGGACTACACCAAGAACTATTTCTCGATTGAGTTCTCTGCACCTGAATTCAGCGGAGACAATCTACAGTACTCCTACATGCTCAGCGGCGTGGACAAGGTATGGAACAATGTAGGCAAACGTAACTTTGTCTCCTATTCCAATCTGAAGGGCGGAGACTATACGTTCATGGTAAAGGCCAGTAACTGGAGAGGTGCATTTGGTAAAAAGGTGACCGTCCTGCACATTACCATTATTCCGCCTTTCTGGACAAAATGGTGGTTCTACCTGTTGTGTACGTTGGCACTTGCCGCTACCATTTACCTGATCTACCGTTACCGTATCAATGAGTTGCTGAAACGGCAGGAGATCAGGAACCGTATTGCGCAGGACCTCCATGACAGTGTAGGGTCAACATTGAGTGGTATTTCCGTTTACAGTGAAGTTGCGAGAATTTACAGTGAACAGCAAAAAAGTGAACAATTGAAAGAATTGTTAACCACCATTGGTACAACCGCCAATGAAATGATCTCCGAGATGTCTGATATTGTATGGGCGATCAATCCGAAAAATGATCACGTAAGTAGTATTGTGAAGCGGATGGAGTCTTATGCGAAACCCTTGTGTACCGCTAAAAAGATCCATTTTATATTCGACTGCGACCAGAAGATTGAGACATTAAACCTTGCCATGCATCAGCGGAAGAACTTCTATCTCATTTTCAAGGAAGCAGTGAACAATGCGTTAAAACATGCAGCATGCAGTATTATCAGAGTGAACATCAGCTACCGCCGGAATATCCTGGAACTGAACATCCAGGACGACGGTATAGGATTTGATCATCAGGCAGTACAGGATCCTTCCGTCAGGACCCTGTCTGGCAATGGACTCAGCAACATCAGGCACAGGGCCAGCGAAATGAAGGCCGACCTGGGGATAGAGAGTAAACCACATCAAGGGACATATTTAAAACTAAGCTTTCCCGTTGCCTAACCAGCAACAAAAAAACGACAAACCATGAGTATACGCGTTGCCATCTTTGACGACAACAAAAACATCCGTAACAGCATCACGTTATTGCTAAACACGGCCCCCTCAATTGAAGTAGTGGGCGTATTCAGTGACGCCCGTAACTGTGTGAACGATGTATTGAATTGTAACCCGGACATTGTGTTAATGGACATTGAAATGCCCGAAATGAGCGGTATTGAAGCGATCAAACTGCTCTCCAAGGAAGTACCACATGTACAGATCCTCATTCAGACGGTGTTTGAGGACGATGACAGGGTCTTTGATTCCATTTGTGCCGGCGCATCCGGTTACATTCTGAAGAATCATCTGAACACACGACTGCTGGACGCTATCCAGGAACTGCAGACAGGCGGCTCGCCTATGAGTCCGTCGATAGCGCGCAGAGTATTGAACCTGCTGCAGAAAAGCGTCGTACAGAAGCCGGAGCCGAACAATGACAGCTACAATCTGACAGCCAGGGAAAAAGAGGTATTGACCTGTATCGTCAACGGACTGAGTTACAAAATGATTGCCAGTGAACTTAACATCAGCTACGAAACAGTACGTAGTCATGTGAAAAAAATTTATGAAAAGCTGCATGTAGCTTCGCTTACAGAGGCCGTTGCGCTTGCAATCAATCAACGTATTGTATGATACCGCTTTACCAGCTCCCCACTCTGAGTTATCGGTCTCCCCGATTTAGGTGATTTTCTAACATGTGAAGATGGTCTACATTTGCTATAGAAAAGGCGATGAGGCCTGTTCAAAGAAAAAAAGAACTTAACACTTAAAATTACATCCTGCTAGAGATAAACTAAATTCAAATGATCTGTTTACGTTAATTTATCTGGTGTAGCCCTGTTCTCAGGGCTCTTTTTTTTTGTGTATGGTTTCGGCGTTGAAACCGTTTCGTTTACCCGGGGTTGAAACCCATTCCGTTTTCCCGGGATTGAAAACCCCGCGTTCAATTCCGTTTCCCGGGGTTGAAAACCCCGCATTCAATTTCGTTTCCCGGGGTTGAAAACCCGCATTCAATTTCGTTTCCCCGGGGTTGAAAACCCCGCATTCAATTTCGTTTCCCCGGGGTTGAAAACCCCGCATTCAATTTCGTTTCCCCGGGGTTGAAAACCCCGCGCTACAAACAAAGGGACTCCTAAAGGAGTCCTATCGTTGCGAATGATTACGTTTGTTTATTCCCATCTTTATAAGGATTACCCTTTCCCTCTTCCAGGTACTGCTTCAGGCTAAGCAGGAACATCGCCCAGTGGTAATTGCAGCTACGATAGTAATCGGTTACCTCCTGCCAGTTGTAATGCTTCAGGATAAGCGTGGTAACGCCTTCTTTTTCAGCCAGGATCTTAAAACAGATGAAAGTCCCCATCCATTCGGGATCGGACTCTGTGCATTCCCAGAGTACCTTTTCTTCAGAGCGCAGTTCCAGGATCTGCATTTTTGTAATATAGTCTTCGCCCCAATTAAATTCATTGATAAATCCGGTTGCTGGTTCTACCCGCAACTTTGTTGTCCATGTAGCTCCTAATCCTTCCTGTGTGGTAAGGGCCTCGTAGACTTTCGCCCGGCTGGCCCTGATCTGGAGCAAATGCTCGATTGCCACCATATATTCCGTTTTAACTTATATCAAAAGTAATGATGTTGTGGTAGCACCGGGCTGGCTAAACTGGACATATCAGGGAGGGGATCTGACTATTATTCTCTGGCCAGTTCAATATCTGCCGTCCGGTACAAATGTTCAGGGATCTGCGCCAATGTGGAGGGGTGTACTTTACTCCCCAATCCGTAAAATTCCTGGAAACTCATGATCAGTGGGCGCCACTTGTCTGGGTCTACCTTATTTTCTTGTCCCTGCATTAGTATCGAATCATGCAGGTGAATCCGGGTGATCCGCATTTCAAATGTAACGATCTTTCCCCGTTGTGCAGCATTGTCCGCTGCTAAATCATGTGAGGCCGCCAGTACAGCCTCCAAATGCACGGGACATTCCTGTACGCGGGGCGCTGTAACCGTTTCTGCAGGAAGTGGTGTCAGACCGGCAATTCCAAACTTATCTTCTTCATAACGATAGCCTTTCTGCTGCTTACCCGCTGGTACGGGGTCGCTTCCTGTCGTACGGGCCAGCCGGTTTACGGCTTCCACCTGGTGTACGGAAGGCAGGTTCAGTACACATTGCCCGGTACGGAGAATATTCTCTGTTGTTTTTGACAAAGCTGAAAGTCCCAGCATACAGCGCCAACCCAGCCAGAAGATAGATGACATAGGCGCCAGGTTGTAAGTGCCATTTTCATTCACGGTCCCGATGAGCACTACGGGAGTACCAAAATAAAGGATAGATGGTTCGCTCTGGAGATGCATAATTATCTGGTTTAGACATCCCAAAAGTAGATTGACTAAAATGGTGTTTCAACCCGGTTCTTGCTGAAGTCGGCACGCCTCTCCCACAAATGAAAAGGCGCCCCGTGATCAACCCGGGACGCCTTTTTGCCTATTGTACTTTACACTTCTTATCTGATTACTGTTATCTGGCCAGTGACCTGTGTTACCGGACCTCCCACTTTCTTCTTGTAGTTAATCACCCAGATATAAGAACCGCTTTCCACCATGTTACCGAGGTATCGGCCATCCCATCCAATTCTGTAATCCTTGATGAAGCACACCTGCTGACCCCAACGGTTGAAGACGTGCAGTTCATAGTCATACATCGGACCTTCCGCTGTTGGCTTGAACACATCGTTCTTACCGTCGCCGTTAGGCGTGAAGGCGGTCGGGAACTGTGGATTAGCCTCACAAGGCTTATAGGTCACCGCAATATGGTCAGATACAGAGCCACAATCGTTATATACCAATACAGTATAGTAACCTGTGCTGGTCACCGTGTAGGTGCTGGTAGTAGCACCATCCTGCCAGCGGATACTATTGCCTTCACCGGCATTCACCTTCAATACCAGGGCTTTTTCGAGACACAATGTAGTATCACGGCCCAGGTCAAAGGCAGGGATACCTGCTACTGTTACATTCACGCTATCCATGGTGATCTGAGAACAGAACCTATCCATCACAGAGACAATATATTTACCTGGTTTGGATACTTCCTTCACAGGATTGGTATCACCGTCATTCCAGAGGTAAGATACGGCATCGGCATTGGTAGCATTCAATACCACACTACCACCGTTACAGATATCGCGCTGAGGACCGATGTCAATATCCAGGTGTGATTTCAATGTTACCCTCACGGTATCTTCCACCACACAACCGGCACGGGTTACAGTTACCCAATAGTCGCCCGGTCTTGATACAACAATCTCGTTAGTCGTTTCGCCGCTGTTCCATTTTACAGTGCCACCATCAGGATCTACCGTCAGGATAGCTGTTTCGTCAGGACAGATCTGTGTATCATCGCTCAGCACTACATTCGGCGCAGTAGCCACGGTCACCGTCACATCATCATGCGTGGTACAACCGTTCAATGTTACATCCACACCGTAAGTACCCGCCATATATACATCTATTGAAGCAGTAGTTTCGCCTGTGCTCCAGACATAGTCAGCAGCCGGGATGTAAGCATTCAGTTTCACACTTGAACCCTCACAGATAGTAGTATCTGGTATATTTACTACCGGCGGATTATTCACCGTTACTTTCACTTCATCTGTCGTTGCACATACGCCGTTGAATACAGTTACACTATAAGTACCGCTGGCGTTCACCGTGATCGTCTGCGTATTAGCGCCTGTTGACCAGCGGATGTTATAACCTGCGTTATTGATGCCGGCATCCAGTGTTACAGATTCACCCGCACAAACCGATACATCCTGCCCCAGATCAACGACTGGTTTCTCAATGTACTGAAGATCGTAGGTAACGGTATCTGATACGCAGCCGGTTACACTATTCGTTACGGTAAAGCTGGCCTGTATAGCACCATTCAGGTCAAACACGTTACTGCTCTGTGTCAGTGGTGTCCTTACTGCGGTTGCTGGCACTACGCTCACCAGTGTGAACTTCGGCTTGCTTACTTTATTCTTTAAGAGTATTGCAAATTTGGTATTGTTAGAACAGTTGGCAGGCAGGTTCGGATCCAGTTCCGGTTTAGGAGCCGGGCTTACCGTAATGGTCTGCACGCGTTCTATGGCCGCATTACCACAAGCATCGGAAATATTCCATCTTCTGACAACTGTATATCCTGCGCATTTATCTGCCGTAAACGGATCCTGTACCATGGTGACCTTCTTAGGGAAGTTCACATCACAGTTATCAACTGCATACAGGGTAGCCGGAACAGGGAGCTGCTCATCATACCTGATGATAACGTTTGCCGGCGCCGGATCGATCTTCGGTCTGGTAGTATCTGCTACGGTGATCACCTGGCGGGCAATGGTCATATTGCTACAAGCATCTTTCGCCGTCCAGGTACGCACCAGGCGGTAATTGCCGGCACATGCACCGTTGATGGTTTCACGTGTTTGTAAATAAGTCACTTTCACTGCACCACAATTATCTGTTGCAGTCAGCAGCGCTGGTGGTTCCGGTACTGCATTACAATCTACGGTAGTATCAGCAGGAGGTACTGAAGTGAATACCGGTTTGGCAGTATCCTGTACAGTGATCACCTGTTGCATGGTGGCGGTATTACCACAATTGTCGATCGCCGTCCAGACACGGGTCAGCCTGTAGTTACTTGGACAAGTGCTGGAAAGGAATTCTTTGCGCTGGGATACTTTCACTTTTACGGTAGCCGTACAGTTGTCAGTAGCCGTTACTGCCGCTACATCCGGAACGCTGTCGCAGTTCACGGTGATCACCGGAGGCACTGTTACTGAGAATACTGGTTTAACGTTGTCCTGTACGGTAATGGTCTGCGTCAGTGCAGCCTTGTTACCGCAAAGGTCAGTCGCCGTCCAGGTACGGATAATCTGGTAGTTACCATCGCAGTTGCTGCCTGGCACGGACTTCCGTACATCTACCGGATTAACGGTAATAGTACCTGGCGTACAGTTATCGGTAGCCGTCATTGGCTGGCCTGCAGGCACCTGGTCACAGCTTACGGTGACATTGGCCGGAGCAGTACCGTCGAATACCGGCGGCGTTATATCGTGAACAGTGATGATCTGTTTCAGGGTATCGCTGGCATTACCACAGGCATCCACAGCTACCCATTTACGGATCAGCTGATAGTTGCTTGGACATGCGCCTGGTTTATCTACTCTTACTTCTATTGGCGTGATGGTGAGTGCACCGGAGCAAGCGTCTTTGGCGGTAAGGTTCACTGCCAGCGGGATTGCGTCACAGTTAACGGTCACGTTAGCCGGAGCAGTCGCATCGAATACCGGCGCTGTTTTATCTGTTACGGTGATCACCTGCTGTGCCTGGGCACTCAGACCACAACGGTCAGTCGCTGTCCAGGTACGCTCTATCTTAAACGTACATGCATCTATGGTAGTCGTTACATCAGCGCTGGTAACAGAGACTGGTTCATTATTATAAGGAGCATGGCTGAATACCGGTGTACCAAACTTCGTCGTGTAGTCGGTCCCCTGTACGCAATCTACTGTGATTGGCGCAGGAACAGATACGACTACCGGCGGAGTGTTCATCAGTGTCAGCATGGCTGCGTTACTGATATTACCGGTACAAGCGCCCGACATTACCACACGTCTGAACCAGGTGTTGCGGCTGATGCTCGCTGGTGTATAGCTATCGGTAGTACCACCGGTACCTGTGGTGACATTTGTAAAGCCGGTGATAGCATCAGTCGTACTTATCTGCCACTGGTAGGTAAATGAACCTGTACCACCACTTACTACACCGCCGGTCAGCATTGCAGGAACATCGCTAGCGCAGAGTACCTGGTCGGCAGTGATCGTATTCCCCTGAATAGCAGGCTGATTGGTCAGCACAACTTCGTCAGGTGTTGAAGTACAAATACCGTTAGCGATCGTCCAACGGAGGGTGGTTGTAGTACCCGGCTGTAAGGTCACTTTAGCGGTAGGACTATGAATATCTGAGATGACAGCAGTGGCGCCACTTACAATCGTCCAGGTACCGACAGCGGTAGCCGGAGATGCACTGTTGGCATTCATGGTGAAGTTCGGATCATCACAATGTACCTGGTCTGCACCTGCGGTAGCGTTGTTCGGCATCACGCTGTTAACGAGCGTAATACTATCCACCGAGTTACAGGTACTGTTAGAGATCACCCAGGCGATGGTAGCGCTTGTACCCTGAGGTACGGTGACTACGGCAGCCGGATTACTGAAATCGCCGGCGCCTATGCTGGCAGAAGATCCCGCAGGCAGGCTCCAGGTAGCAGTACCTGTTACTGGTGTGTTGGCAGCCATGGTGAACAGCGCATTTTGGCAATGCTGCTGGTCTACACCGGCAGTAGCAGTTGTAGGTTTAGGTATACTTGTCAGTGTTACTTCATCAAAATTGGAGCAGGTGCCGTTGGTCATCGTCCAGCGCAATACCGCTGTTGTGCCAGCAGGTAATGTCACATGTGCCGTATCCATATTCGCCTGACCCGCCGCGATGGTAGCAGTACCACTTGTTACAGTCCAGGTACCAGTAGCACCTGTCACTGTAGGTTTGTTGCCCGCCATCTTGAAGTCAAGGCCCGCACATTGTGACTGATCAGGTCCCGCACTTGCCAGGTCAGGCAATGCGTAGTTGGTCAGCACCAAGGTATCACTGGTTGTACAACCGCCATTCGCGATCGTCCATTCCAACTTCAGTACAGTACCCGCAGGTACGGATATATTGGCCGCCTGATTATGTATATCTGCAGGAGGGAAAATAAATGTTGCAGGAGATAATACTCTCCATGTGCCGGTACCACCTGCAGCTGAATTAGCTGTCAGTGCGAAGCCCGGTGTGTTACAATGTACCTCATCCGGACCGGCAACAGCAGGATTTGGCGCCAGGCTGTTACTCAGCGTTACATCATCAAAAGAAGAACAACCACCGTTGGTGATGGTCCAGCGTAATACCACTACGGTACCCGCCGGGATGCTTAACACCGCATTCGGATTGTTCACCGCAGCTCCCGGGAAGACAAAGCTCGCCGGAGATACCACACTCCATTTACCGGTACCGCCACCAGCACCCGGTGCGTTGGCAGAGAGAGTGAACACCGTGTTATTACACTGTGCCATATCCGGTCCTGCATTAGCCGTTGCCGGCATTATAGAGTTGTTGAGTGTCACGTTATCTGTACTGATACATGTACCATTCGTAGTCTGCCAGGTCACCACCACGCTTACTCCCTGCGGAACCGTGATCACCGCATTCGGATTGCTGATCTGTGCAGCCGGAATGGTAGCGGTAGTACCCGCTGGCAATATCCATTTACCAGTGCCCACGGTTACCGGAGTAGCCGCCATAGTGAAGGTAGTCACACCACACAGTGCCTGATCTGGTCCGGCATTCGCGGTAGTTGGTGGTACTGCACTTGTCAGTACTACATTATCTGTAGATACACAGGTACCATTTCTGATGGTCCAGGTAGCGGTTACTGTCACACCTACCGGTACATTGATCACCGCATTCGGATTATTTGCCTGACCGGCAGTAATGCTCGCGGTAGTACCAGCAGGCAGGGTCCAGGTACCAGTACCTATTGTGGCTGTATTTGCCTTCATGATAAACTGGGTGTTTCCACACTGGGTAGTATCACGACCGGCATCTGCGGTAGTTGGTGGTGCATAGTTGGTCAGCACAGCAGTGTCTTTTGCCACACAGGTACCGTTGGTTACGGTCCATACCGCCGCTACACTTGTACCCGATGGTACATTGATCACAGCTGTTCTGCTGTTCGTCTGACCCGAAGTAATAGTTGAAGTAGTGCCGGTTGGCAGGCTCCAGGCACCTGTACCAGGTGCAGGATCGCTGGCCGCCATAGTAAACGTAGTGCTGTTACAGTTAGACTGGTCAGGACCCGCACTTACCGTTGCCGGCATTGGTGTGAAGGTTACTGTTGTGCTTACACAGGCAGTCGTATCACAAGCACCCAGGCTTTCTGCTCTTACATAATAAGTGGTGGTAGCGCTCAGCGGCAGCGTAGCAGTAGCACCTGTGGCAAGACGGGTACCAGTACCACAACCACCCGCGTACCATGCCCATACGCCATTTGGCGTTACCTTGTCTGACTGCAGACCAAGGCTGCCGCCAACTACGGTCAGCGTAACAGTATTGCCTGTACCACAGATGTTGGTGGCGCTTGCGTTAATGCCGGTAGCTGGTGTAGGCGCAGACGATACATTCACGGTGAACGGAATGGTCGAATCGCAACCAGCTTTCGCTGTCTTGTAGCTCAGGTTGAAAGTATACACACCCGGCGCTGTTGCAGCAGGATATGGAACAGTCAACGGCCATTTTAGCGGCTGATCAATAATATTTACAAAACCAGGCATCGGTGATGTACCCGGTGTAATAGAATATAAGGTAGGTGTTCCTTTCGTAGATAAGGTATCTAATGTAAAGGAACCTTTACTGCTGCAGGATACAACCGGCGTTACCAGTTTGATAACCGGCTTACCTATTTTATGCAGGATAACGGTATCGATATTCGCTACACATCCACCGGCATTGGTAATGCTCCAGGTGAGTACGATATCGCCCTCATTATCAAGCACCGTTACAGGTGTATTGTAAGCAGTGTCATAAGCAATGGTGGCGTTGCCGGACACCAGTTTCCAGCGACCCATCTCCGCTGCCGGGCCAGTCACGGTATCACCAAGCGGCTGACTGGCGTTCATAATAAATATATTATCGGTACCACATTGGGTGGTATCCTTACCAGCATTACTATAAGTAGGATCTACCAGGAGGTGGAGGGTGTCCAGTATGGTGGTCGCACAATTTGCGTTTACCGGGCTTCTCACCGTCCATGATAGTATAACAGAAGTACCCGGTTTCTTCACTGTCACTCTTGTACGCTCAGCAGAAGGCAACAGTATCTTCACATAGTTATCAATCACATCGTCGGTAACGGCAGGGCCGTATACATCCTCCACTCTCCAGGAACCGGTAGCACCCACGATCTTATTTACTTCCACGGTAAAGTTACCGCTCGGATTAGCCGACGCACAGTAAACGTTCTGATTAGGTTTCAGGCTGGTGGACGGTGTAGCGCTTACGTTAATAATTACCGGACTGGAAGTTACCTCGCAGACATTCGCCACATCTTTTACCGTTACGGAGAATACGGTATCGGCAATGCCGTTGATCTGAATCTGCGCTGCCTCTACCATGTTGTCATATTCCGGCATTGGCACCTTGTTACCACTTGCATCCGGACCTCTGAACCAGTTAATGGTATAACCATTCAGTACATCGTTGATCTTCAGGTTGACAGATTCACCCACACAGATCTTGTTGTTAGACACAGCCACATCTACCCTTGGAGAGCGCACCATCTTGATATCAGTGCTGTTCTCATCCATACAGGTATGTCCGTCGGCATATTCCACATACCCATATACAGTAATAGTGGTATCCTTATCTACCTGGATGGTACGTTTGGTATCTGTATAACCAGGCAGGTCTTTCCAGGTATAATAATCGAAACCACCGGAAGCTTCCAGTTCAACATAGGTACCAGAGCACACCTCACTCTGCGTCAGGTTGAGGTTTGGCATTGGCAGTATGGTCAGCCTGATCTGGGACGACGGCGAAGAACAGGTAGTTGAATCACTACCTTTTTCATATACGAGTACCTGGAACAGGTAATCTGATGCTACTTTACGGGTACCTTTCAGTTCACCGGGTCCAATCACCAGTTGTGGCGCATTACCGGAACCATAAGGAACGTTTATCCATGTACGACCTTCGTCATCACTCATCTGCCACTGGTACACAGGATTAACGAAATAGCCGGCTGGCTGGTAGGATGCAGACAAAGTGATCGGTGCGCCTTCACATAATACTTCCTGGAGCGTTTCTCCATCACCATCTATTGTAGCAACAATACTTGGACTACAATAAGAAAATTCGATATCGTCTATCGCGATATCGTTACCACAACCTCCTCCCGGTTTATTATTCGTTACATATACTATTACAGCATCCACATCGGAAGGAACAATAAATGTTCCGCCATATCGCTGCCAGGTTGGCCCGGCATTACCCAGCATCATAGAAACTGATTGAGTCCTGAATTCATTCAGGACCCTTGCCGGATTAGCGGCATCTACCACTTTGAAGGTGACACCTGCATATTGATATCCGCTGCGACATGTATTATTAAATGCATTCGGGGTATTCACGTTCATCAGCCAGGCGCTGAAATTATATACGGAACCAGGACAAAGACCTGTTATTGTCTTCTCATAGAACTGGCCGGGGGTAACAGCAGAATTAGCAACCAGCATTGCACCACGATAGCCACCGGTATGATCCGATGTAGTGGTTACCCAGTCGCTTTTGGCAAAAGCAGGATTGTTGGTGATTGCGTAGCTATCATTATTAAGGTCACCCGTAGGCTGATAATTATATAGTACTACACCACCAACCGGATAATTCCTGCGGTTTACACCGTCAGGCATACTACCAAAATCTTCAGAGAACCCGGCCATGGTTGCACCACCATTGCCACAGGTATTGATGGTACAGTCTGAGGCGTACATCTTCACCGTACGTGTTACCGTTCTCAATACACTATCTGCGCCTTTATAATAAAGCTTGATATTAAATGTATAGTTACCCGGTACCAGGAACTGCAATGTCAGCGACTTTGTATTAGTCAGCTTGTTGGCTTTCGTACCAACAGGATTCTCCGTATAGAGGATCTCGTAGTCTGCGTCGGTATTATTCGGAGATGTGATAGTCCAGTCGGCTTTCTGGGGGATTGCAAGCCCGGCGCCTTCTACCATCGCGTTCACACTGGTGAACTTGATCTGATTGGCAGTGGCGTTGGTTCTGGACATACATACCGTATCCGGTATATTCACGTACACTGTTTGTGCCTGCATAGTCCCGATAGCACAACACAATGACAGGCATAATAGTATTAGAAGCTTTTTCATCAATAGGGATTTCGTGAACGGTCAGCAACAGTTAAAACAATAGTGTTACCTATCAGCTGACATACAATGTTTTAGTAATTGAAAAAGCCCGTCAACCTTTCCCGCAACAACATGATGGGAAATATAAATAGTCTCCATAGGCATATGTGGTATAGCGAAAAAATATTACTATTTTAAAATTAAAAGTATAAATAATATGAAAATATTAAAAATACGTTCCAGGGTATAGGCTACTCATTAGCGATACTCATAGGGCGGACTCTGGTAATGGAATTTGATAGTCAGGCTCTTAACAGCTAATGAAATGTTAAAAAATTTAAGCAAAAGTTATCCACAATACAAGTTATCCACATCACCTGTAATAGCAATCCCCTGGTGTTTCTGCGCCAATATGGCCTCAACTCATTTATAATCAATGTTCACGACCCCTATGCCGTATTTTTCACTTTTATTGCTGCTCCGGTGAACCTGTTGCGGGTAATTTGTGTTTTTTTTCAAAGCTCCGGAATGATGCTGACATAGGGTTGTCACTTTGCATGATTTCCTTTGTACTGTAAGCAAATTACTCATCATTAAAACCCAACAAGACATGACACAGGAATTGATCACTTCAGCCACAGTAATTACCCCTCAGGAACTCCTGGAGCACTGGCAGGGACATCGCAGGGTGACCCGCAGAACCATTGAAGCCTTCCCGGAAACCGAACTTTTTACCTTCTCTGTAGGCGGCATGCGTCCATTCGCAGAACTGGCCCTTGAAATGTTTAATATGGGCAATCCCGGTATAGATGGTATCATTACCGGCCAATGGAAGCCCTATGGAGAGCAGGAAACAGTATCTGCTCCGAAGACCAAGGAAGCACTGTTGTATCTCTGGGATGAACTAACGGAAAAGCTTAACCGTTTATGGCCGCAGATCAAACCTGAAAGATTTCATGAAGTGGAGCTGGCCTTCGGACAATGGGAAGGTACCATTCAATTCCTCCTGTTTTACTTTATTGACAACGAGATCCATCACAGGGCACAGGGATTTGTGTACCTGCGGGCATTGGGCATTGAACCTCCTCATTTCTGGGACAGGTCATGAGTAGCCGCATAATGACGCGTTCTCACCCTATTATTGTCTGATATGGCCATCCTTCGAATCTGATTATCAGTCTACATTTGAATTATTCCATAACGCGCAAAAGAAGTATTCTTTAACACTCAAAAAAATTGATATGGCTGCAATTAACCCTTATCTGATCTTTAATGGTAACTGCGAGGAAGCTTTTAATTACTACAAGTCTGTGTTTGGCGTAGAATTCCAAATGATTTCAAAATTCAAGGACATGCCGGCGGAAGCAGGGCAGGAATGCCCGACTGCTGATGAGAACAAAATCATGCACGTGTCAATGGCCATCGGCAACAAGGGGGACGTGCTGATGGGTAGTGATAATGGTTCCGGAATGGGCGATGTTGTAGTGGGTAATAACTTCTCCATTTCCATCACTGCCAATTCTGAAGAGGAAACAAAGAAATTATTCGATGGCCTTGTTGCAGGCGGTAAAACAACTATGCCACTGACTCCTACTTTCTGGTCGCCACTGTTCGGTATGCTGACCGACAAGTTCGGTATTAACTGGATGGTAAGCTTTGACAAGCAGTCCTGATCCGGACCGGTGTACAAGTGTAAGAAGCCTTTAAATCCCATACAGGACTTAAAGGCTTCTTTTTACATGGGTATTTCATAGATAGGAGGTTGCGTTATTTCAATACACCCGCCGGAATATGCCCATCGGCCGTGTTAAATGACAATCCTAACAACTTTGCGATAATAGGTGCTATATCTGTCAGGTCCATCTCTTTCACCGTATTCCCTTTTGCTATACCAGCTCCATATGCTACAAAGCCCGTCTGGATCTCACGGAAATCAGGATAAAAACCATGTGTGCCACCCTTCGCCGCCTTTACAACAGCACCCTTCACACCACCACCAATCGTTACACCTGGCGTTGCCGCCAGCGCCAATGCCGCATTAGGATCAGCCCCGATAGCATCCAGTTGTTTACGGTCTATAATTTTAAACAGTTTTTGCTGATCTGCCGGCAAATGCGCCAGGATCTCCTTTACCTTTTCCAGTGATGCCTTATCCTTCTTATCTTTCAGATGTAAGAAAGCAGACCCTCCTGCAGAATGAAACCTCGCCTTCCAGTTACCACTGTCAATATCAGTGATCAGCCCTGCCCCGGCCAGTAATACATTCGGAGAGAATGACTGCTGAATGTCCACAAAACCATGATCGCCGGTCACGATAACAGTAGTACTGTCCTTGATACCAGCCCTGATCAATGCTTCCAGGATGGTCCCGATAGCCCTGTCAGCGCCTGCTACTGATTTTCTCACCAGCAGCCCGTCCCTGCCCTGCATATGCTCATAATGATCTGTACAGGCCAGGTGTAAGGTGGTAAACGCAGGTTTGTATTTTGTAATAATATAAGCGCCCATTCTTGCCACGTTCTCGTCCATTACCAGTTCTTCCCTCACCATAGCGAAATCATCCGCCCCGAGCTTACCAGTAGCATTGTCCTGTAACTCCTGCCAGAGCCCTGCAGGCGTGGTTACTTTGGCTGTTGCTTCCCTCCTGTCGGTCGACTTCTCTATCGGCCAGATATCCGGCACGTTATAGTCTATCGGACCACCCACCGTTACCGGCCAGATCACATTGGCATTGGTTTTACCGGCTTTATGTACTGCATCATATAAGGTAGGCGACTTAATACCGTCATAATAGAAATACCATACGCCACTCGCCTTTCCTTCCTCAAAAGGTGCATTATAATAAATACCGTGTTTGGCGGGTTTTACACCAGTAATGATCGTAGTGTGGTCGGGATAGGTCACGCTGGGAAACACACAGTTCACACCATCAGCAGATACGCCGTCCGCCTTCATCATCCGGAGATTGTTCATACCCCAGGACGCTTCCTGGTAGAAGTCGGGACGGAATCCGTCAATCGTGATCAATACAACATGACCTGTCTGTTGTGCGGCGGCTGACAATGTTAGCAGCAGCCCACCTGCCATAGCATAGATTCGCTTCATCTTCGCTGTCTTGTTTATAAGAAGAACTGCGAGATGAAGCGGTTACCGTCAGCAGGTAAGGTTAAGAAATTGTTATGAGCTATCTTTACAGCTTGAAGAAGATCTTCTTTTTATACAACCAGTAACACAGGTACCACTCCAGTGCCCAGGTTGCCAGCGCAGCCGGTATATGCCATGGTATAAAGATGCCGACCACGCCATTTACCCATTGCGCGCCGACTGTCTCGAAGAACAGGTAAATGAAAATAGCGTTCATTCCAACGACAACGGCTATCCATGTATAACGCTGATGATCCTTTATATCTATCCACCAATAAAGGAAGGATAAGATGAGCGATACCCATCCGGCAGATGCCAGTACAAATCCGGCGGTACTGATCCGTTTTATGATGGGCGACAGTCCTGTCAGGTCAGCGCCAAATCCCAGACAGAGTAATATTGCTCCTGCCAGGGCGAGTATGCCCACTTTACGTTTGCCGTCGACTGCCGAAGATAATAGCTTCCCTGCCGTCACGCCCCACACTGTATGCGCAGCCGTAGGAATGATATTGATGGCTACCCAGCCATCCGGATTGATCTTTCCCATCAGCAAGGTATCCATATAAGCCCCGAAATTGTGGTACTCCACAAAAGGCTGGTCAAACCCGGGTATCAGGATATTACGATATAGCACATCGTTCAAGATGATCAGGAAGAAGCCTGTGCAGATCTGGAAGGAATAGGACCGGCCAATCACCAGGTAGGCAATGATACCCGTTACCGACAATTGTGTCAGCACATTCCACAGCTCCCACACCAGTTTACCCGCATATACGCAGTGCAGGCCCGTTCCGAACAGGAAGAGCTTTGCACTGCGTATCGCGATGTGTTTAAAATTCTGTTCCCAGCTGACGCCTTTGCGGCGCTTGCTTTCAAAGGATATATACATGGCCGTACCCGCCATGAACATGAACGCAGGTTGCACCAGATCCCAGAATCGCAAACCATGCCAGGGATGGTGAAAGAATTGCCGGATAAAAGCATTGTCATGCCAGTCTTTGATCGACTCATATACCCGGCAACTTTCGCCCGCCAGTAATATCATGATCACTCCACGCATGACATCCAGCGATAATAAACGGCCGGTTTGTTTTTCCATTATTTCTTGTTGGGTTAATTGGTTAGTATTACTCAAAGTTAATCAGCACGGAAGACTGTCCCTTGTCAGGCATATCGCCGAGGGTAGCAGACCAGTCGCCTTTTGTCGCCTCTATACCGATGCGCATGCCTGTCGCAGCCGCCAGGCCTTTCAGCTTTGCACGGGACAAGCGCAGCTCAAACTTCAGTACGCCCCCATCCTGCTGTTTTGTACCCAGGGTATAAAACTCCGTCACACCGGAAGCGTCAAAAGTGAAGGCATTCTGAGCGCCCTTGTGATAGAAGGCATCAAACCAGTCAGCCAGCACCGCTCCTTCCAGCAACACATCATATCCACCTTCAGGAAAAGTACCGGTCATCAGGCCTGTTGCCGGATTGTTATCGGTGTCCATATAAAAATCGAATATATCGGCATTTTCCGCCTTTGAATTCATTTCGAGGTATACATAGACATAAGAGGCATCATAATCGAATTTTGCCCGTCTAAAATACTTTTCTGTGGCACCGGAAGTGATCTCATGATCCGTCACATGATCCCAGTCGGCCAGGGAATTGTCATCCATTTTTACAGGAGACGTCTTGGCTATGTACAATACCGTGGCTCCCTCAGTCACCTTTCCGTCTTTTGTGGTCGCATACAGGGTAGGCACGTATTTGCCCTTGCCGGGATAGGTGTGTACCGGACTTTCTTCTTCCGAAGTGGTCCCGTCCCCGAAATCCCATTTGTAAGATACAGCGCCGGCCGTCTTGTTCGTAAAGGTCACATCATTACCACTGATGCTGACTTCATAAAAAACATCCGCATCCGGTGTTACTTTATCGTCACTGCAGGCACTCATCAGCCCTGCGACAAACATGAATAAGATATATCTGGATAAACGCATAGTGATCAGGTTTTACTGAGATGAATTAAGGATTCTGTGAGCACAGTTTGTTGGTCTGGGTTTCATCGATCGGGATGTAATAGACCACCCTGTTATTGTTGGGGGCAATGATCATATTCTGATATCCTGCCGGTTTCTTACTGAGATCTATATCAGACTCCTTTAGCCCTGGCAGATGATAGCCCCAGTACGTCCTGTTCATACTCAGTTTATTGCGGTACACATCAAATGTGCGATGCCCTTCAAAGGCCAGCTCTATCCTCCTTTCTTTCAACACTGTTTCCAATGCTGTTTTGCCGGCAGGTAGCTGTCCGTTATACAATGCGTTCTGTAATCCGCGGTTCTTCCTGATCATGTCCACATCCTCCAATGCAGCAGTGGTATTCCCGGCTTTGGCTGCTGCTTCTGCCCTGTTGAGGTACATTTCCGCCAGGCGGAAGAGTATCGGAGAACTGAGCGTCGGACTACCTCCCTGGCCGGAGAACTTCATGATATAATATGTCTCAATGCCGTTCTTTTTCTCCAGATTCCCTGATCCGTCTTTCAATGGTACAATGTAAGACCAGCGTACATCTTCCGGATGAGCGGACATGGTATCACGCAGCGACTGCGAAGCAAACTCTTCTCCCCAGCCGGAATTACCGTCAGAGTAGATCATAGAAGCAATGGAACCTGCCTTACCATAATCATCCACAGTAGTGAAAGCCACACAAAGGATCGTTTCTTTACTACCACCTGCGTTGGCAAACATAGAGGTATAACCTGCCGCAGTTTCCAGCGAGAACCTACCGGAATTGATCACTTTATTGCTATAATAAATAGTACTGTCATTATCGCCCTTATAGAGATAGGCCCTTGACAACAATGCCCATGCAGCCTCCTGAGAAGCATACTGTACACCGCGCTGCTGGCCCATCAGCTCAGCGCCCTTTGCTGCATCTGCGATGATGGACGCATATACGGCTGCTACGGTCGACCGTGCCTTGGAAGAAGGATCACTGGTAGAAGTGCGCAGAATAATACCGTCTGCGGCGGCATTTTCTGCATAAGGACGGGCATAGAACTTTGCCAGGTTGAAGTGACAGAAAGCTCTTAAAAAGTAGCACTCCCCTATTAGTTGTTTCACGGTTGCATCCGGGTTCTGAATACCTTCTGCCGCTTCTATCACCGTATTCACATCATTGATGATCTTGTAGGAGATATACCAGAAATAACGGCTGTTCGTCTGCGTAGGCGTATGGTTCAGCGAGAAACTGTAATACAGCGGATCGGTAGTGGTTTGTGCGCAGACAATATCATCACTGGCAAAATCACTCATCTGAAAATATTGCCGCAGGTACATATTGTTCAGGTCTGTAGTGCCGTTGAACTCCACATGATCCTTGAACAGCGCATATGCGCCATTCAGCGCCTGCTTCAATCCCTGTGTGGTTTGTGTGATCGTTCCCGTAGTCAGCGAATCGCTGGGATTGATATCCTTCAGACAACTGCCGAACAGTAAAGGGAAAGTGAGTATGATAAGGAGAAATCTTGTTGTCATGTGCTGGTAGTTTACTAGAACCTGATATTGATGTTAAACAGATACTGGCGGTTGTTCGGATACTTGAAATCCGATACGCCAGGCATTACATAACTGCCGGAGGTAATAGTGGTAGCAGGGTCCTGTCCGAGAAACTTCGTGAACGTATATACATTGTCTGCCGTCAGGGAAAGCGTGACACCATCCATATGCCAGCGGTTTATCCATAGCTTTGGCAGCTTGTATGACAGTGAAATATTACGGATGGCGAGGAAGTCGCCGTCTTTCAGGTAACGCGTAGACGTCTCCGTGGAGTTAGCAGCATTCTGCGGACTAGGCTCTGTAGCCACATCTCCCGGATGTGTCCAGATCTTATACCCTGATGGCAGTTTGATCTGGTTGTAGTAAGGCTCATTACCATCATTCATCACGAAACGTAAGCTATTGCTGAACACCTTATTACCTGTCAGGTAATAGGCATTCACACTGAGGGAGAGATTCTTATATGTCCATTGTGAGGTAAAGCCTCCCTGCAGCTTAGGCAACGCAGAACCCACTTCCTGGTAAGTAGCACTGGCATAATCAGAAGTGGCAGCACGGGAGATCTCTTTTCCATTGGCGTCCCGGTTAATCACTTCCCATTGAGGCGCACCTGTTTCTTTATTTACCCCCAGCCATTTAGGCATGTAAAACTCATACAGGTTGCCATCATTCCGGTATATCTGGGAAATGCTCCAGGTAGGCTGTGTACGGGTAATATCGCTGGGCAGGTCTTTCAGTTTATTAGTGTTATAGTTGAGGTTCAGGTCTGTCGTCCACTCAAAATCGTTCGACTTGATATTGATCGTGCTGATGGTAAACTCAATACCATTATTAATCACCCGACCCACATTCTCCCAACGCTGTTCAAAGCCTACGGACAATGGTTGCGGTACCTGCAACAGCAGTTTATTGGTCACGTTGTTATAAGCATCTATCGTCAGATTGATCCTGTTAAACAAGCCTATATCCAGGCCCAGGTTCAGTTGTCTTTTGCTTTCCCAGGTCAGGTCCTGACTAGGCAATTGCGAAGGCGTGGCAGCGGTACCGCCGTTATACTGGCTACTCAGTGAATAAAGTCCCAGGTAACGGGAAGAGCCTATATCCTGTGTACCCGTTACACCATAGCTGGCTCGCAGTTTCAGGTTGCTGAACAGCTTATTCCCCAGCAGGAAGTCCTCGTTACTGATCTGCCAGCCCGCAGATACCGCGGGGAAAGAACCGTAACGACGGTTAGAAGGGAACGCCGTGGAACCATCTACACGATAGGATCCTGTCAGGAAATATTTATCCCGGTAACTATAGTTCAGCTGTGAGATAAAAGATTGTATAATAGCCTGATCATTGGAGCCCGTCACCAGCTGGTTGTTAGACACGACATTCAGCACTTTCAATCCTTCCGGCAATCCTTTACCGGAGGCGCCCAATATTTCTGTTTTACTGTTCTCTATTGCGATACCGGCCAGACCACTGATGGTATGATCCCCTTTACGGAAATTAAACTTCAACAGGTCATTGGAAATGATCCCGTAGGATAAAGTGCTCAGCTCATTCAGGAAACCGGTACCATTATATTGTCCGGCTACCACGGATGAATAATAATCGCTTCCCTTATTATAACTCACAGCCGCCCTGTTACTGCTGGAAAAAGACAGCCAGTCGGTGATATTTACATTCAGTCCCAGGTCGTAGTTGACGTCAAAGTTCTTATAAGGGTGGTTCGAGTTCTTAATGGTGTGTATGGGATTGACCTTATCCCTGGACCACCATTTAAAAGTAGCATTACCATCTACATATACCGGCTGACCTTTGGCATCATAGGGATTATCCCATGGCATATTCAGATAAGCATAGTATACATCATCATAGTTATAACTTTTACCGGTAGATCCACTGATGTTGATATTATTGGTGACACTCACCTGTTTAGAGAAATGATAGGTAGAATTTCCACGCAGGTTAATACGCTGGTACCCGGTATTCATGAAAGTGCCCTTTTCATTATAATAGGAAATACCGGTATAGTATTCACTTTTCTCTGTGCTGCCGGTGGCTGATAAATAGATATTCTGCATAGGGGCTGTTTCGAACATGGTATTCAGCCAGCTATAATTCTGATCGCGCAGGGTCCTTGGTCTTTCGGCGTAAAACTTGAGGATATCGATCTTGTAGGAGTTGTTATCCGTACCAGGGATATAGTCCCGGTAGAATTCTTTGTGACGTTCATACAGCTCACTGCCATTCATCATCTTCATCTTGCCAAAGTCCGGTTTGCGGAAGCCGGTGGTTACTTTTGCCTCAAAGCGGGTTTTACCCAGTTTAGCCTTTTTCGTTGTGACGATGATCACCCCTGCATTGGCCTGCGAGCCGTACATGGCGGTGGCGCCGGCGTCTTTCAATACGGTGATACTTTCAACGTCATTGGGGTCATAGTTACCGCCAATGATACCATCTACTACAAATAAAGGGCTTTGTGAAGCATTCACAGAAGACACGCCTCTCAGGCGGAGTTCGGCCGCTGTACCCGGCACGCCGGAACTGTTCACCACCTGCAGACCGGCCACCTTTCCCTGCAACATGCTGCCTACGTCATTAGTGGTAACGTCTTTCAGTTTCTCAGACGATACGACACTCACAGCACTGGTCAGCTCACTTTTCTTTTTGTCGCTATACCCCACCACCACTACTTCATTAAAATTGCGGGTATCTTCTTCCAGCTGCAGATTGATCTGCGTAGCCGCAGCAATTTCTTTGGTAGCGAAGCCTATATTACTGATCACCAGTACATCTCCCGGGCGCAGATCGCGCAATACGAAACGCCCCTGACCATCAGTCTGCGTACCTTTTTTAGTGCCTTTCACCAGTATGGTGGCGCCGGGCAATGGCACATTATTAGCGGTGCTGATCATCCCCCTGGCAGTAATCAGCGAATCAGCAACGGGCACCAGCTCATTTCCCGGGGGAGGCAGCTTTTTAATAACAAAATTCTTTCCTTCAAGTGCATATACTATCTGCTGGTTGCGAAGGCTGAGGTCCAGCACTTCCTGTACAGAAGCATCTTTCACCTGGAAGGTAACGGGAGCAGTATTGGCGAGCACCTTTTCCGAGTATACGATAGATACACCGGTCTGGGTGATGATCTCTGCGAATACATCCCGCAGGGGCATATTTTTCGCGTTTAAAGTCACCTTCTGGGAATACCCGGCAGCACTCACATGCAGGATGGTTACCAGCAGCAGGAACGTGGTCAGTTTCATAACCAGGCAAATTTTGGTTGATAGCCCGCGCATAGAGCGGGCCTGTACATAACAGTCGAAATGCATACTTTTGCAGTGTTTGGTGGTACTTAAATGGTCTTACAGCGATTTATTTGAGGATACCAGATAACTTGCCGGAGGTGTTGCGAGCATCTCCGGTTTATTTGATTGTCCTCCTGGTTGATATTTACTATGGTAATACGATTACCTTTCTTCCTTCGACCTTGAAATGATTATAGCCGTTTCCTTCCAGCAAGGCCAGTATATCGGCCAGTTGCAGGTTCCTTCCAATACCGCCTCCATACAATTCCGTTCCGGGACTGGTCGTGTAGACAATATCCACATCATACCAGCGGGCCACTTCCCTCAGAATAGCGGGCAAAGTCATGTTATTGAATACAAACAATCCGTTCTTCCACGCGGTTACTTTTCTGATGTCTGCTGTTCTGACCGTAAGCTGATGGTCGTCGTTGTTGATTACCGCCTGTTGGCCGGGGCGTAATAGTTGTTCACTGTTGCCTTCCTTCACCTGAATGCTGCCTGTCAGTAAGGTGGTATTAATAGTGGTTTCGTCCCTGTAAGCCATAATATCGAAGTCGGTACCCAATACCTGTACTTCCATATTATGCACTTTTACCTTAAATGGCTGTCGGGCATTGGCGGCTACCTCAAAATATCCCTGTCCGTCCAGTTCCACAACCCTCTCCCCGCCGGTAAAAGCGGTAGGGTAACGTAACATGGAGGCTGAGTTCAGCCATGCTTTGGTGCCATCGGGCAATACCACTCTGAATTGCCCTCCCCGGGGCGTAGTCAGTATGTTGTAGTGTACGCTGCCGTCTATTGGTTGATTGGCATATAATAACTGTCCGTTCTGCTGCTGAATAGCAACGCCCCCCTGCCTGATCACCTGCTTTCCGCTACTGTCCAGCGTTACTACTGATCCATCTGCCAGGGTCAGCATTGCCCTATTGCGCCCCGGTACAATCCCTGCCAGACTAGCCTGCGCTGCCAGTTCCGGCCGCTGTGTGGCCTGTCTGCGTCCCAGGAGCCAGTAGGCAGCACCTGCCAGCAGGAGGACCGCAGCTGCCACCGCTATCCGTTTCAGGATGATCAGTGTCCGGTGGGGCCGTAAAACGGGTCTTATTTGCTGGTATGCCTGTTCATAATCAATATCCGGCACCGGCAGTTCAGCGTGCCAGCGCTCCTCCAGGAAACGATCCAGCGTTTCCGGATCATCTCCCTTACCGATGGCAGCAAAAAGCTCATCCAGCTCTTCCCGGCTGCATGATTTATTTACATAACGTTCTAAGAGATAAGCAATTCTTGTTTGATGATCAGGCATATACAGTAAAGACGGATGTGAAAGAAAGAAGGACCGTGGATATGCAAACTTTTTTTTCAGGAAGTGGTCAGCACGAACAGGATAAACAATAACTCCGAATGCCGGGACAGGAATTGACGGAGAAAACGTAAGGTTTCCACCTGTACATTTTTCACCCGGCTTTTAGATAATTTCAGGCGCGCTGCAATGGTGGCGTGGTCCAGCCCTTCCTGCCGGCTTAAATAGAAGATAGTTCGCTGTTGTTCCGTAAGCCTGGAAAGGGCGGCATTAATGAGTTGCTGACTTTCCCGGGCGTCCAGTTGCAGGTCCAGGGCATCTGCCACGCCAGAGATATTGGACCATACATGATCCACCAGCTTTTGCTGTTGGGCTATTTTCCGGAGATGGTCCAGGGTTTTATTCCTGGCGATAATAAAGATGTAATTACCGGGATTGACGATAGGCGGTAGTTGTTCCCGGTTGGCCCATAATTTCAGAAAGGTGTCCTGCAGGATGTCTTCTGCGTCGACAGCCGAATGGGTCAGATGGAATACAAACGCGGCCACCTGCCTGCTATGGCGGTCATATAACTCTCTGAAGGCGCTTTCATCGCCCTTTTTCATCCGTAATAACAGGTCGTTATCGGTATCTGGCTGCATGCGTAAAACCGCTGTTTCCCTTTAGCTGCTTAAATTGTTATCCAGCTAAAAATACAAAAAACTATAGTTATCCTCCTTATATTGCATGCCAATTATTTATCAGATAAATCCCCCTGTTCCTATGCACACTCCGGGTACCTATTATAAGGCCTCAGGCCAGTTCATACCCAAACGCCTGGGCATTTCAACATTGGTTGGTATACTACTGGCCATCTTCATTGGGTGGCTGTATTATATTCTCGGCCGGATCAACCCATTTGTATATCTCAATTTTATTATACTGGCCCTGGCAATGTTTGGTAGCGCCGCTGCATTCACCATTATTCTTTATCATAGTCAAAGCAGGCACACAAAGCTCAATACCGCCATTGTAGTGTTGCTCTGTTACCTGACCTGGTCATCACAATGGGCCTTTTTCAACCAGCACTGGCATTATGGGTATTCTTTCTGGGGAGGTCTTTTTAATCCGCTGACCACTTTAAAGATCATTAATGCCCGGGGAGATCAATTAGATATGGGTCGCTCTTTTCTTAGCGGAGGATTTCAATACCTGTGTTATATAGCGGAACTAGCGGGATTTATGTTTACGGCAAAATGGATCACCGCTTCCAAAGACTATTTCTGTGAAGATTGTAAACAATTCTATACGCAACAGGCATCCCACCTGCTGGAAACGGAAATAGAAAATTTCCATCTGCTGAAAGAAATGGGAGGAGAAGATCATCAATACCGCTTCCTGCCCCAATTGGTGTTTGTAAAGAAGCTAACACCAATATATGCAGCGCAGAAACCTGTTATGAAAGTAACACTGCACTATTGCGCCAGGTGTCATGAGAATAATATTGTGAGCGTATCTTCCTTTATGCAGGATGTAGACAGTTCTAATAAGTTAAAGACGCCACTGATAAACGAACAGCCAATAACGGTGGGTATGTATATCGCGAAAACGACGGCAGATGTCTTACAGCGAAAATTTGTCTGAACGTTACACTAATTGGACTCCGTAGGAGTCCCCTTGTTTGTAACCCGGGGTGCAACCCCGGGAATAATAAACTGAACGGAACCGCTGCCAAGGTTGCCCTGAGACAGCATCCTTTTATTGTTGCAAAATGTAAGGCAGCGATCCCATTCAGATAGTCCCCGTTTATATATTACTTGATCACTTTTTACCGATTAAGCTGTTTAGCTTCTCTTCCAGCTGATTGCCTTTCAGATTCCTGGCGATGATCTTTCCTGTCTCATCTATCAGTACGTTCTGAGGCACAGCAGAAACTTTGTACAACAGCGCTACTTCATTCTTCATGAACTTCACATCAGAAACATTATAACCGGTCAGCCTGTCTTCCTCAAGCGCCTTGGTCCACTGTTCCCTACGCCCTTCCAGACCTACGTTGATCACCACAATTTTCTTGCTGTCATAAGCCTTCAATATCTGTTTCATTTCCTGGTTCTCAATCCTGGAAGCGGAGTTCCAGCTACCCCAGAAGTTCAACAGTACAAGCTTTCCTTTGAAGGAAGAGAGTGTCACTTTATTGCCATCGGGGTCCTTCTGTGTAAAGTCGGGCGCTTCAGTACCTACAGCAGCCTGTTTTGACTCAAGTAGTTTCTTCTGAAAGGCCTTTCCACGTGTAGTCTTTTTGGTTTTATCACTTAATATTCTATAAAGTGGTTCCACCTCACTATATTCTACAAAGGCGCCTGCATATTCATCCAGTACATCAATGCTGATGTACATTTCAGGATTCTGCTGGATAAACTCCTTCATTTTCATTTTCCGCTCGTCCATGGCAGCACGGAAACGCTCCATATAATTTCTCTTTGCAGCCATTCCCTGGGTACTAACGTCAGAGAACATCGTGTTGGACGATTCTTCCGTCAGCTTGTCAATCTTAGCATTGATCTCAGCCATGAACGTCTGATATATTACGTATTCATCCTGTGTCTTACTCCCGGTCGATTCGAAGTTTGAAATATCTTCATCGGAAGTCAGCCAGATGTTGGCGCCAGGCTCGATATACAAATGCGCCACATTCTTTGCGCTGAAAAAGTTCAATGGTTCACCATTGCGGCTTACCATTAACAGTGCGTTTACCGGGTAAGGTACGTACTGCATGATCTTGAAAAATCCATTCTCTACATATGCTGAGTCATATACAACATCACCATCTACTGAATAGCCTAAATAAACCACTGCCGGAGCTGGTAGTTTCCCGAGTTGCCCCCTGATATAGAAACTTGTCTGAGCAAACATTGGCATCGATATCAAACACGCCACGAGAAACATCAAAATTCTGTTCATCTGTTATAACCTTTATAAAATGCTATATGAATGTTGGAGATAATCAAAAAGACAAATGCGCATTATCGTTTGAATTATTCGTTTGACTATATGACAAGATTTTTTACCCGATACGCTTACAAGCGTTAAAAAAAATTTTAAAGTATTTCTTTTTGTGCCGGTAAAGTGATTTTCGGGCACCAGGACCTAAAAATTGCATAACTGATTTTGTTTCCGGCGTTTAAATGGTCATCGGGATAAAATTCCTTTATAGTAGCCACAGTCAAGTATTTTCGGTAAATCAATTGATTATCACCTATTGAATAAAAATATTCCCCGTATGAGCGTATCCGTGAAAAAAAATTTTTTCCCCATACGTAATAAAAAGGCATCTTATATATAATAATTTGTTAAATTGTATCCGGAGATAACAAAAATTCTATCAAAAAGACAAGGCCTATGAACAAAAAGCTACTCACCCTACTATTTTGCGTTGCTGTTTCTACGTTATCATTCGTTTTTGGAAATGCTGCAGATGCAAAGGTTGCTAAGGCAACTTTTACTGAAATAGGATATCAGAAAGATGCTGACTACTATTATACCTTTTACATAAATCTTGGTAAAGAGGACGCACCACCGCTGGCATACGTTCAGGTACAGAAAAATGCTACCGGCACAATACTGAAACTGGAAAACTTCAAAGGCTATGTGGCGTATTGGAAAGGGTCACAGTTTGCGATAAGAAATGAGGCGACTGTTTCGTTTTATGACGGAGAGAAATTAGTGGAGAAGAAACTGACAGGAGTGATTGAAGGCGGCGTTAAAATGTAAAATTATTATAAGTTAATAAAGGGAAGTCCTGAAAGCTGTGATAGAAACAGTTTTCAGGACTTTTTGTTTTTTATGCTTCTCTTGCAGCCGGAGATTTTTAATCTTTTTGTTTCGGAATCCTGATTACAGGAAGCTCCATGCCCCGGGCCTTCGCGACCCTATAGTGTGACCAGTTTTCGATTTCCTGCTCACCATAAATGATCATTCTTATGGGTATATCTTTAGTGTCCATATCCCCCAGATACATTCTTTCGTGGGCGGGCACATTTTCATAACTGACTTTCAGTTGCTCTTTGTTCTCTGAGACAGGGTTTTCTAAATACTTATTGTAAGCCTCAATGCAAATCTGTTTTGAACCCGGTTCACCTCTTAATTCGCGCAGCTGATCCTGTATTTCCAATAGTTTCTGATCAATGGCAATCACATACCCACATTCCCCGATATTGAAACTACCAAGCCCATAAATGCATACTCTTGCCTGTGCCGGCAATTCCGTAAGCACTACTTTTTTATCAACCAGTTCCTGCAATTCCGCGAATGTGAGGTCCAGCGGCTTCTCCAAACGATTTAAACTGATCTTTAGATCTGCAAAGACCGTTGCTTTGACGAGATAATATTCATCCCCTGACCTGTAAAGCAAATTCGTACTATTGCCTTCAATCTTCTCCGGAAATATATCCTTCGGGTTTTCAGGCTTGTAAATAATTCCTGTTCCTGTTTCCCCTATCCGGACACCTTTTACAACCTTCTGACGGTATTTGAAAATGTTTTCCATATGAGGATTCAATTCCTTTATCAGCGATGATACATATTCAATGAAGGTTTCGCTATCAAATGTCCATGACGCATTTTTGACAGACCACTTGCCTAGTCCGTGAATGCTAATATATTCATTCTCAGGGACGCTGAGCGCTACCCATCCCCTACGGACATCCTTTTTAAAATGCTCCAGATCTTCAAAATTCCAGCAGCTTACCCTTCCATCTTCATATACATCCAGATCTGTAAAGAAATAGCTGTCGTTATGAATAAGGGCAGGAATGGAGACACCTTCAATGATCTGTTTTCTGTATACTCTTGTTGTGGGTTGCATAAGTTTGCCTTTGCGCCTTTTAAAGAAATTAAAATTCATAGCAGCAGTATACCACAAGTTAAGATAAACACGATAATCTCCAAATACACCTGACTATTACTTTCAATCCTAACGCCCCAAAAGCGTCAATGCTTCCCCCTTTTGATCAGGCACATTGATCATAATAAAAAAGGTCGCATTGCTGCGACCCTTTCCCGAGGCCATCAAAGGCGCTTGCTATCGTTTTTAAATCATACAGGCACCCCTTACAACGCCGTTTCATCCGCACCAATATCCACTCTGTTATTCTGTTTCCTGGACTGTTTATCTATATCCAGTTCTCCCGATGCGGGAACGAAGGCAGGATCGCCTGCATTAATACAAGCCGAGCCACTGGCCAGATGCAGGTTCAGCGCTGCCGCCGTATTATTGACGAAAGAAGGATTGCCATAAGTGGAATGCGCATCGAGCCCGGTACCTGCCTGGAAAGCAGCCAGTGTGGTATAAAACCCGTCATTACCCCAGTCGAACGTAGCCGCGCTGCCTGAACTGGTATAATATCTGCCATAATCCATTGCCAGATTGGTAGTAGTATATCCCAGCAGTTTGAGCACTACGATATCGCTGGCGGATTGTATAATGTTATTGGAGAATGTCACATGATCAGTGTTCTGCAAACTGATCTCGCCGCCCCAGCCACCTTTTGTATAATTTTTAAAGAGTGTGTTATTACTGATGGTTGAATACGCCACCTTACTACCAGCAGCATTTGAGCCAATTAATAATCCTGCATCTTTATTATTGTAGATAAAATTGCTGCGTATATTTATGCCCTCAGCGGTATTGTTAGGATTCTCACAACCAACAGTAATACCAGCACCGTTGTTAAAAGAAGTATTCCCTTCAATATTGATCCAACGACCGCCATCTACATAAATACCGCCGCTGGTAGCTACCGGTGAAATGCAGTTATAGACAACATTACCTTTTACATTCCCATTCCTGGCGAAGTTGACACTATCAGGCGCACCTGTCCAGTTATAATGCCCGGTCATATCTATTCCGATATTCCTGATATGGTGTACGATGTTATTCTCAATCAGGAAGTTATTAACGTTCCCCCCTACGGTCATGCCTTCACTATAACCCGTATTGCAGGCATATACCTGATTGCTGCCGAAATATATTTCGGTATAAGCGGTGGGCGTAGAGCCAACCAATATTATCGGGTTCGCATTATCATTGCTGGTCGGCATGGCAGTGGAATCCGGAGTCCAGCCAATGTTATAGATCCGGCAGGAAGTCACCTGAAGATCGGTACCTGTACCTTCAATATGGATACCGAATGCCCCCGGTTTGATATTATTGGCGATATGAATATTATTGATCCTGATATGGCTTTTGCTCACCACATGGATCAGCGCTACCCTGTCATTGTTCGTAGCACCTACACCGTCAATGATAACAGTGCCACCTGCATAGTTTGTCAGCGTAATAGGCTCAGTGGCAGAAGCACCGGAATGAGGCCAGTCAAGCCGTTCTTTATAGGTTCCTCCTGCCACATAAATAGTTGCTCCGCCTCCTTCGGTGGTTTTGTCCAGGGCTTTCTGAATAGTTTTGAGGGCTGTGCTCTCGGAAGTACCGGTGTTGGCATCATTACCGGAAGTTCCGTTTACATAGTAGCTTGTGATAGCCAGTGTACTGGCTTGTCGGGTGTCTTTTTGGATCAGTTCACTGTCTTTCTTACTACATGAAATGAGGGCGGCCATTAACAGGCATGCAATAGCATTTTTCATTGTTGTTTGGGTTTAATGGTTATGCGAATACAGTTAAAGACGAAACTCCGGCCAGAAAGGACCGTTTAAGGAGATAATTGCCTGAAAATAAATAAATAGTAAAAAACCACCATTTACATCGAACTAATTTTCAATATAATTAGTGAGAATTGACAAAAATGGCATAGTTTTGTATACAGTACTGTATATTGATAAACCAAAAAATCAGGCCATGAAACAGTTATTTTTGAGCTTAGCAACAATCGTTATGCTATTTGCTTGTAATAACAAACCATCTCAGGAAGAGGCTATTGAAGCTGCCAAACAGGAAGCAGTAGACTCAGTTAACGCTGTTAATGAAATTAAACAGCACACCATCGATTCAATGAAGACTGTTAAAAATATCCGTGAGCACAGTGCACCAGCTACTGTGAATCACAGCAATAGCGGTAACGATAACAGCGCACCGGCTGCCACTACAGCCACCACTACTACCGAAAAGAAAAAAGGCTGGAGCCACACTGCTAAAGGTGCTGTTGTAGGTGCTGGTACAGGTGCAGTTACCGGTGCTATCCTCAACAAAAACGACCGTCTGAAAGGTGCGGCTATCGGTACCGTTCTGGGTGCTGGTGCTGGTGCCGGTATCGGTGCGATCGTAGATCATGAGAAGAAGAAAAAAGAAGCTAAGAAGCAGTAAGCGCTTCTCAGCATGAAATGATATAGATCCCGGGTACGTCATGTACCCGGGATTTTTTTATGACCAGCGGTTATTAAAACCGCCTGATTATACCTACTTTTTCACCTGGGTTTCAAACAAACGCTTATTGTCATGCTGAAAAAGTATTCATTGCTACTGCTGTCCTTTGTCCTGTCTGTCCCCGTAAAGGCGCAGTCCTCCTACCCAACACCTGCGGAAGGTACCTATACTGTCGAAAATTACATTTTCGAGAATGGGGAAAAGCTCCCTCTGATGAACCTTCATTACTACACAATAGGCACTCCCCGTAAAGGCAAAGATGGTAAGGTCATGAACGCAGTGCTGATCATGCACGGCACGACCGCTTCCGCTGCAGGATTCCTGGGCAAACAGTTTGCCGGTCAGTTATTCGGCCCCGGCCAGCTGCTGGATGCGGCTAAATACTTTATCATACTACCTGATGCCATAGGCCACGGTAAATCCAGTCGCCCGAGCGACAGTCTCCACATGCATTTTCCCGCATATACCTACAACGATATGGTGACAGCGGAATATATGCTGCTCACCAAACACCTGGGTGTTGACCATCTCCGCCTGATAATGGGTACCTCTATGGGCGCCATGCACACCTGGGTATGGGGATACACCTATCCCAATTTCATGGACGCGATGTTGCCACTGGCCTGTCAGCCCGCCCCTATTGTGGGCCGCAACCGCATGATGCGTAAAATGGCGATCGACCTTATCAAAATGGACCCGGCCTGGCAGAACGGCGAATATAAATCGCAGCCGGTGATGGGATTGACAGGCGCGCTGTCTTCCTTCTTTTTCATGAACAGCAGTCCGCTACAACTACAACTATCCGCTCCTACCCGCGAAACAGCAGATTCCCTGGTGGTAAGAATGAGAAGAGCCAGCCTGGCCTCCCTGGATGCGAACGATGTTATTTATGCATTGGAAGCTTCCCGCTATTATGATCCATCCCCTTTCCTCTCTAAGATCAAGGCACCCGTTTTTGCTATCAATTCTGCCGATGATGAAATTAACCCGGCGGAACTGGGCGTAATGGAAAAAGAGATCAAAAAAGTAAAGAACGGAAGATATATCCTGTTACCTATTACAGATAAAACCGTTGGCCATGGCACCAATTCACTGCCTGCTGTATGGGGAGAGTACCTGAAAGAGTTGCTGGAGATCTCTGAGAAATAACTGTTTTCATATTCTCATAACGACAAAAGCAGCGGTCGACTAGGCATTGAGTGAGTAATTACTTCTTGCCGGCCCTGAATACCAGTAAGAACCCCGCCACTACCAGCAACAACAGGGAAAAGACAAAAGTAGCCCATCCCCATCCCGTCAGCACAACACCTGTAGCTGTACCAATAATAGCGGAACCTGCGTAGTAGAACAGCCAGTAAAGCGAAGTAGCACTGCTCTTACCTTCTTTCGCTTCCTGCGAAACTATTCTACTGGCGAGTGTATGCGTGCCGAAAAAGCTGAACGTGAAAATGCCCAGTCCAATAATAAAGACCACTAGTTGCGATACCAGCATCAGCAACAGTCCTATTGCTATTGCAGGAATAAAGAAGCGGATCAGTTTTGCGGGGGGAACTTTATCCGACGATCTTCCCGCTACCATCGTGCCCCATACGCCCACAGTATACATCAGAAATATACAGGCAATTACATAATGCGGTAGTGAAAAAGGAGGTGCTTCCAGGTGAAACCCCGTGTAGTTATAGATACTCACGAATCCTCCCATCAGCAGGAATGCTGCCAGGTATATCAGGACGATTACCGGCTGCCGGAAGAATATGCCCATCTGTTGCCATTTCTGGCCGATGTTGACCGGCAAGGGTATAAAATGTTTTGAAGCAGGTAAACGTTTCATAAAAAACAGTCCCAGGACCAGGCTCGAAATACCTACAAATGCTGCCGCCCATCTCCAGTTCAGCCAGCCGGCTATCAGCATCACTACAATCCTTCCTGCCATACCTCCAATAGCATTACCACTCAGATAAAGACTAATGGCTAATCCCAGCGAATTGAAACTTACTTCTTCCGACAGATAAGCCAGGGCCACTGCTGTAACGCCCGACAGGATAGCGCCTTTGACAAAACTCACCGCTATCAGCAAATGAAAATTATGAATGAACACCGACAACAATGTCAGTACCGCAGATGCCAGCATGGCAAACCCCATCAGTTGCTTTCGTGGCAGGGCGTCTGCTTTCAGGGAGAGGATAAACAGCCCTACCGCCATGCCCATTGTCGATGCAGACACCGCCCAGCTGCTCTCAGCAGGCGAGATCTTAAACTCCTTACATAGCAATGGTAATACAGGCTGAAATAAATATAACTGCGCGAATACAGAAAGCCCTGATAGAAATATGCTGTTCTTGATACGCCGGAAACGGAGACTCCCCCTTTCGGCTTTTATAATTGATGATGATACTATCCTTGTTACTGCCATCTCTTTGATCCGTTCTCAGGGCAAAGGTCTGTACATTGAGCGAATCTAAAAATGATATTTTACGGTTTTTGCCAATAGCAAAAAGCACGGGAACAACCTTTTGCCATTCCCATGCTTTGCTATCCATCTATCCTTTACTAGGGCAACACAGCGAATCCAAGATATTTCTCCGCATAATGACTGGTAATATTATAAATATACGAGCCATCAAGGAAGGTGATCTTATACCCCACCAGCGACCTGTCCGTAGCACTCAGACGGATGGTATATCCGCAGGACTGCAGGTACTTTGTATCGATGGTAAAGGCCAGACCATTGTTTCCATTATCTACCAGGCTTACGCACGACCTGGAAGAAGGATTGATAATAGTGCTCAGTGGTGTACCCGGAGGAATGATGTGTGCTGCCGGCTGCAGGTCGAAGTACCACTGACTGAAGAATTGATCGGTCGCTTTCAGCTGACCATTGATCACATCACCTTTCTTATAGAATTTGCAATCACCACCAGCTATGATCACATCCAGTGTACTGGCCGGATCGAGCGTAGCAGAAGGTGCTCCGTTGACAGTATAGCCGGTATTATCCAGGTAAACATATATTTCAGATGAGTAACTGATATTAGCCGGCGCATGCAGCGGATCTTTGGTAAACAATACCCTTAACTTATACAGACCATTCCGGCTGCCGCTATCCCAGAATGCCAGCAGAGACAGCTTCTCCGCTTTGAATGGTACCGCCGGCAGATAGGTCAGCCAGCCACCGGTCAGCGATGGATCCTGATCATGTAGCGTCAGCACACTGCCGTCAATGATCTGAAATTTCTGTTTATCCATCACATCCTGCCAGGTGCCACCACTGGTATCGAGGAACTGCACCTTATAGAAAGTAGTACCAGACGGGCCGCTGTTGGTGAACATACCACTCAGTTTGATCAGGCCACCAAAAGGATAGGCCGCTCCGGGGAAGACAGCACTGGCATAAGCCAGCCCCCTGGTAGATATCGCTAACTGGTCAATATTGCTGACCGCCACACCATTCACATCAAAGAGGTTGATCCCCACCTTGCCACCGTCCTGTGTACCAGGTCTGATCTGCACCTTTACATCTACACGGTTGCCATAGAAGTTCAGCGCATTCGGATCTGTCGTAGAAGGTAAAGTCTGCCATGACAATACCCCGCGGATCCTGACAACGTTAGGCACATCACAGCTTCTCAGGCGCTTACTGAGGTCCAGCGGCAATGCCACGTTATAGTAAAGACCATCTTTAGGAACGTTACTGACGTCATGTACAGTAACGCTCACCGTACCCAGGTACTCATCAAAAATGCCGTTGTCATTCCAGTCTGCCCAGAAAGCGACATATTCTTTTGAGCCCGCAGTACAGAGGTTGCCACTGAAACCGGTGCTCTTCTTCACCTTGATCACCGCTCCCAGTGTATCAGATTGGGTATTAAGCCCAACACAGGTCAGCTGTTCGTAAGTAATATTGGCATTATCCTTTTCAAATATAGGGTTCGTGATCACCTTCGTAATGTCAGCAATATTGACCCCTATTTTACTGATGATGTCGAGATCGAAGGCTGGCTCCGTATTGGGTATCTCCGCTACCTGAGGTAACTGCGGTATAATGCTCGTATAGAAGGTACGATGATCTTCGACACCCGCACCTTTGTACATTTTGTAGAACTGCTCTACCGGTGGCAGAGGTTTGTCAATAACTGGCAGCTTGAACGCTTCATCCACCTGTGGTAATACGTCCAGTTTCTCTTTGATATTCAGCTCTTTGATGAGGTCACCCCAGAAGATGATCCTCCTTCTCTTCAACTGGATGTTAACATCCACCACGTTACCAAAATGTGGAATGTCATTCGGATTTAAAGAAGGAACACTGTTCCATGATAACACCGCCCGTACAGTAGGTATAACGGCTATATCACAGGCAGTGAACCGGCGGTGAGCTTCATCATTGAGGAAAATATACACCATGTAATGAAGCGGATGTTTGGTGAATGGGGCATGATCAGTGATATCCGCCACTTTGAAGCTGGTGAAACCAGCATCCTGGAAGCCCGCGCCATCGTGGTAGTCTACAAAGAAGCGTACGAATTCATGCGATCCCGCACTACATAATCCGCCGCTGTAGCCATTAGGTTGTTTGATCCGTACTACGGCTTCCAGGCGGGATACATCGGGGTTAAACCCTACACACGTCAGCTGTTCCCAGAAGGTAATACCAGCTGTTTGCTGTGGCAGGAATTTCGAGAGCAGTAAAAATTTACGGTTTTCGAGATACTGTTTGATCTGTTCATCATTAAGATTGTCGGTTGCGGTTGCAGTTGTTTTGTCCATTTTGTTTTAATTTTTTGAGGTTACGAAACTGGTGATAGCAGCTCCTGACAACGCCGGTGCGTTGCAGAACACATGACAATGGAAATTTTTGGGGTCTGTAATGCTTAGCTGTTAAATTGTTATGATCGTTCTCGGGTATGTTGCTGGTGCTTCCGGGTCAACGTGTTTAATGCTCGTGATTGTTGTTCAAATGCTGCTGTGATTCTGATGTAAAGGTGCATCAGATAAAATAGGATGGCAAGCGTATAAATACCTGGTTTACTGGTAGAAAGTACTATACTTTGAAAACGGGCAATACGTCAAAGCGCTCCCACAGTGGAGGTATGCTGATGGCCGGAGATGTTAATGAGATCATCGGCAGGATCCTCCACATGCAGGAGCGTTTAAAACCGCTCAGTTAATGCCCTTCCTCTGTCAGCTGGGCTTTTACCCCCCAGCCACCGAACGTTTCAGATATCGCGATCAGCAGTTCATTTCTTCCTTTTTGCAGGGGTAGGTATAGGGCATCCCAGTATCCTATTGTGCCAAGAAAGCGATAGTCCCGGGTAATAAATTCATCGTGTCCTTCGTACAATAACCGGCCGTTCAGATATACACGTGCCTTGTCGGAGAATCCGAAGTTCAGTTTCTGGATACGCGCTGCCTGCATATCAATCACTTTGCGGACAAACACCGTATTCTTTTCCTCAGTCACGCCCGACAGCACAGCCACATTGGTGATACCATTGTGGTCTGCCCAAAGGGTTTTCCAGTGAAGCAATGCTGTATCCGTTGCAAGCAGCTTCGTATGTCCGTCCACCTGCTTTTCGCTGAATACCGTACTCACCTCCCAACTGGTGATCGTACCGGCCGGTAGTTTGGGGAACTGCCGGGTACTCCTGATGGTAACAGCATCGGTGGGAGTATAGACAAAGTTGCTGTACCATGCCACCGCATCCCAGGGATTGGCCAGGGAGATCATCCCGGCGGCTGGCTCCCGGTCGAAGGGATTAATGTATAATACCGGCTCCGTTCCATTATCAAAATAGATCTCTGCTTCCTTCTCCTTCACCACCATTTTGATGTGTAACCAGCGGTCGAAGGGCAGTACGACTGCATTATTGTAACCGGCGCCGTAATATAGCTGAAAGCCCCCCTCGCGATTGTATACGGGTGTATATTGCATGGCATCAGGATTACCCGACTGGTGGGGACGCAGATAATACTCTTCAAAGTTGGCATCGTCCTGCATACGGAAATCAATACCCGGGAAGTAACGGGCTTTGGACAACGCAATATCGAATTCAATAATACCATTCTTAAAATTGGCATCTGCCAGCAGGGCATTGCCCGATTTCAGTCTCAGGGCGGGCTGTCCCAGATGGGTTTCCTTTACCGCTTCCTGCCCTGTGATTTTCCAGCGCGGTGAATCAAACGGGACAGCAGTCTGGGCCAGGGCATTAAACGAAAGAAAGATCATGATAAGCAGCAAACGATACATAACGGGTTAGAAAGGTTTTAGTGATGGAAAATGAAACTTCGGACGCGCATCCAGAGGTAAATTAATACATCCGGACAGTTTGCCCCGTTGGCTACCGGAACAAGTCCGTTCAAGTTGGTTCAAGTTCATTCATTACATATCTTATTGATTATCAATTTACGCCCACCAAATAACTGTTTCACCCCTTCTGTCCATTTCACCCCCACCGCGGTGGGAATCTCAAAATGCAAATATTGGTTCTATCCGGTGGGGATTCGGTGAAGGTTCGGTGAAGGTTAAGTGGAGGCTATATCCTATAGGCCCATTACTATAGCATTATAGGCACTTCCTATAGCCACGGCTATAGAATAGTGCCTGTAATGTAGGACCAGAGAGCCTATAGGATATAGCCTCCACTTAACCTCCACCGAATCTCCAGCGAAACAGATCGGACTCCTAGAGGAGTCCCCTTATTTGTAGCGCGGAGGTTCGTTAACCCCGGAGAAGGGAACGGGTGCAACCCCATGAATGACAAAATAAACAGACGTAATCATTCGCTCTGATAGGACTCCGTTAGGAGTCCCTTTGTTTGTAGCGCGGGGTTTCAACCCCGGGAAACGAAATGTGAACGCGGGGTTCGTACCCCCCGGGAAACGAAATGTGAACGCGGGGTTCGTAACCCCGGGAAACGAAATGTGAACACGGGGTTCGTAACCCCGGGGAAACGAAATGTGAACGCGGGGTTCGTAACCCCGGGAAACGAAATGTGAACACGGGGTTCGTAACCCCGGGGAACGGGATGATAACCCCGGGAAACGAAAATGAATGCGGGATGATAATCCATTGGAAAACAACACGTTAAAACACCTGCAGCCAATTCGGGTTTTCCCCCCAATAGAAGTGTATATAAGACGCTACCACGTTATCCTTCCTGTATACCGGAGTCGTCACCTCTTTCCCCCTGGCATTGAACACCTTCCCTATCTTCGGAAGCGCCTCCGTCTCCGTACAACCGGAATAGTGAAATTCATGCCCTTTAAAGCGATTTAAGCCCATTTCTACGTCCCGGTAGCCCAACGACAGCTTTGCGTCTTTCATCGTCGTTTTAAGGCCTAAAAATCCCACCATCGGATATTCCTTTCCGGTACTGTCTGCCAGGGTCTCTCCCAGGTACATCATGCCCCCGCATTCCGCGATCACTTTTCCCCCCTTGGCACAATAGTCCAGGATGGAGGTCCGCATAGTCAGGTTGGATGACAATTGCTCCAGGAACAATTCGGGATACCCTCCAGCCAGGTAGAGCAGATCTGTTGGCGGTAGCATGAAATCGTACAGGGGACTGAAAGTTGTCACCTCCCCCAGGCTTTTCAGCATCTCCAGGTTTTCTGTGTAAGTGAAGTTAAACGCCTCATCCATAGCAACGGCTATTTCCAGGGTACGGGCAGGGGGTAATATTGTCTGAGCGGGTACCTGCGGTACAGGCCTCTGGGTGATCTTCAGTAACTGTTCAACATCCACCGTTTTACTGATGTGGGCGGCCGCCCGTTCTATAATAGTGTTATAATCATGCTCAGGGGAAATGGCCAGTCCGAGGTGACGGGAAGGGATCTTAATATCATCACTGGCAGGTACATAACCCAGCGGGGTAACACCGATATCCTCACAGGCATCTTTCAGGAACTGGTAGTGACTCTCCGTATTCACAAAATTGAAGATCACTCCGGCTATCCGCACCTGCGGATTAAAATGCATGAAACCATAGATCAGCGGTGCCACTGAATAAGCCATCGCTTTCGCATTCACAACCAGTATCACCGGGAGATCGAGGAGGATGGAGATCTCGGCGCTGCTGCCTTTCATTCTGTCCGCCCCGTCGAATAATCCCATAACACCTTCCGTGATCACCACATCTGCCCCTTCACTGTATTTTGCGTACAGCGATCGCAGATGCCCTTCACTCATCATGAAGGTATCCAGATTTATACTTTGGGAGTGCGCCGCCAGCCCATGATGTTTGGTGTCGATATAGTCAGGACCACACTTGAACGGCTGTACTTTTAAGCCCCGGTTATATAACAGCCTTAACAGGCCCAAAGTGAGTGTTGTCTTGCCGGAATGACTGGATGGTGCTGCAATTAAAAACTGAGGCTTCATTCCGTCAAAGATAGTACATTCGCAATCTTATGCAGCAACTAAGGTCCATCATGTTTGCCGGCACTGCATCGGATGTTGGCAAAAGTTTTATCAATACAGGCTTCTGCCGCATTTTCAAACAGGATGGTTACCATCCCGCTCCCTTCAAAGCACAGAACATGTCGCTCAACAGCTACGCCACACCGGATGGCTTTGAGATAGGACGCGCACAGGCCGTACAGGCGGAAGCCTGCGGTATTCCCTGCAGCACTGATATGAACCCGGTGCTGTTAAAACCTACGAGTGACAAAGCCTCACAAGTGGTCCTGCTGGGCAAGCCAGTAGGTAATCAATCCGCCTATGACTACTTCATGGGCAATAACAAACAGGAGCTCTTCAAAGAGGCCAAAGCTGCCTACGACCGGCTATATACGCAATATAATCCCATTGTAATGGAAGGCGCTGGTAGCATCAGTGAATTAAACCTGAAACACCGCGACATTACTAACATGCGTATGGCGCTCCATGCGAGGGCTGATGTATACCTGGTAGGTGACATTGACCGCGGTGGCCTCTTCGCCAGTGTATACGGCACGATGGCACTGTTACCACCGGAAGAAAAACAACTGATCAAAGGGATCATCATCAATAAATTCAGGGGTGATGCACGGCTCTTTGAATCCGGTAAAACCATGCTGGAAGATCTTTGCGGTGTACCGGTTGTCGGTATTATCCCCTATCGGAAAGATATCTATGTAGAAGAAGAAGATTCCGTTGGATTGGAACACAAACATAACCAACTGGCCTCAGGTAAAGTGAATATAGCTGTGGTATTACTTAACCGCCTCTCAAATTTCACTGACTTCAATGTACTGGAACAGGACGGGCGTGTACACCTGTTCTACAGTAACAACCCTGCGGATATCGAAAAGGCGGATATTATCATCATCCCCGGCAGCAAAAACACCATTGCCGACCTGATTGATATTAAGAACAACGGTGTGGCGAAAGCGATCGTGCAGGCACACAAAAGCGGTAAAACTGTGATTGGCATCTGTGGTGGTTACCAGATAATGGGCAGCAGTATCGAAGACCCGCATCATGTGGAAGGCACGGTAGAATCTATGCCGGGGCTGGGCATTCTTCCCATAAAAACAATCTTAACAGAAAATAAGGTCACAGAGCAATGCCGCTTCTACTATAAAGGCAATACTACTCCGTGCAACGGATACGAGATCCATATGGGCATCAGCACTGCTACCGGAGCAGAAAGTCCACTCAATAAAACCATCACCGGCAACAGCGATGGTTACTTTTTGAATCAGCATTGCTGGGGAACCTACATTCACGGTATCCTGGACAATGCTGTTGTGATAGATGATCTGCTGAAAGCACATACCACACAGCAGTCGTCCGCACCTTTTGACTATTGGGCTTTTAAAGAAGCCCAGTATGATAAACTGGCACAGCACCTGCGCGAGCATGTAGACATAGCATACATTTACGAACAACTAAAGAAGAAGGGATGATCAACGGCCACGGAGACGACAGATACCTGTTTAATTACAACATCATTGCTGACTTCAGCTCCAACGTATACTACGAAGGTGTTTCTACAGGGCTACAACAACACCTGACGGACAGTCTGCGGAAGATCAACAACTATCCGGAAGCAAATGCGCAACGCTTACAAAAAGCTTTAGCTGATTGGCACGGACTGACACCGGCACAGGTACTGGTCACCAATGGCGCCACAGAAGCTTTTTACCTGGTAGCGCATGCATATCGCAGGAAATCAGCGACTATTGTCATTCCAGCTTTTGCTGAATATGAAGATGCCTGCGTCGCAAATGATCTGCAGGTAGATTATCTTTCCTGGGATGACCTACAGCCCGATACAACCTTTCAGACAGACACTGTCTTCTTCGGTAATCCGAACAATCCTACCGGCGCTATATTACTCCCGGCTACTATAAAACAGTTACTGGAACATAACGCCCGGACAATGTTCGTGATCGATGAGGCGTATGTTGATTTTACGGTGGATGTTATCTCGATGATTCCCTCCCTTCATCATTATCCGAACCTCATCATCATCAAGTCCCTTACAAAAACCTATTCCATTCCCGGATTACGTTTAGGTTATATACTCAGCAGTGAGGCTATTATCAATAACATCCTTCCTTCCAAAATGCCCTGGTCTGTCAATGCCCTGGCTATTGAGGCGGGACTATATATTGCAGCACATCGTCAGGAAATGGCATTGCCCGCGGTAGATCTGACATGGGATACATTTCATCTCATTGGCGCATTGAGGGCCATAGGTGATATCTCCATCCGGCAAACACATACAAACTTCTTCCTTTGTCACACAGCCAAAGGCACTGCGGCAGCGCTGAAACAATTCCTGTTACAAACAGCAGGCCTGCTGATCAGGGATGCGTCCAATTTCAAAAGCCTGACGCCACAACACTTCCGCATTGCTACACAGCGGAAGGAACACAATGTATTACTAGTAAAAGCAATCAGGGCATGGATGGAAAATTTTTGATGGTCGCTATTCCCCTTGTAGCAGGGTACCTGCTGGATCTGTTATTAGGAGATCCCAGATGGTTGCCACATCCTATCCGCCTGTTTGGCAATACCATCAGTAAAGGCGAAAAACTGCTGAATACAGGAAGATATAAAGTACTAAAAGGAGCATTGCTGACAATGCTGCTATGCGTGTTGGTATTCAGTTGCTTCTATTTTACACAACGTTGGTTACTGAGCATCAGCACACCCGCTTATTATATCTTCGCCAGCATCTTCGTCTTCTACGGCCTTGCCAACAGAAGCCTACTACAGGAAGGTAAAGAAGTCTTTGACGCCCTGGAACATCGGGGCCTTGAAGCAGGACGTAAACGCCTCTCCTGGATCGTTGGCCGACAGACATCTGCCTTAAACGAAAACCAGATCCGGACAGCTGTATTTGAAACACTCTCCGAGAATTTAAGTGACGGTGTCATAGCGCCCCTGTTCTACTACGCCGCCGGCGGTATACCCGCTATGATGGTCTATAAAATGATCAACACCCTCGATTCCATGATCGGGTACAAAAGCGAGCGGTATTTTTACTTCGGAAAATTTGCAGCCAGACTGGATGATGTGGCTAATTTCATCCCGGCCAGGTTAACGGCGTTGCTGATGGTGTTAGTGACGTTCAGCAAACAAGGAATGGTATATATCCTAAAATACGGGCATCAGCATGCCAGTCCGAACTCAGGTTACCCCGAAGCGGCACTGGCAGGTATCTTGCAATGCCGCTTCGGAGGCCCGAATACTTATCATGGGCAGGTGGTGGTCAAGCCGTATATCGGCGAGGTACCACGGGAGATTGCGCATGAGGAGTTAAAGAAGGTGATGTATGTGAATCATGCGGTGACCGCAGTGATGATCTGCCTTCTTTTGCTGATCGATATACTGTTGAAATCTTAATCCTGCAGCCAATCGTTGCGGTACTTCCATTAACCGGCAAACCGGCTTATTAATAAAGCAACGGGGCAACAGCTAACGCTATTGCCCCATTCCTGTTTTTCATTTGTACTTCTTTCTAACAGATTAATGATTCGGATAAGTATTACTATTATAACCAGGTATAGTATAATCTGGTGTCGGCGTCTGTCCCTTCTGGAATGTGGTCATACCAGGGGAATATATAGGCGTCGTACCAGCTGTCGGATAAAAAATATCATTCAGATTAAGCATCCATGTATTTCCTGAAGCATCTCTATTGGTTGATGTTCCCATTATATCAGCAGCTTTCAACATCGCCTTGCTACCTAAAATATTACCATAGAAACTCCTCTTTTGAAAAGCACTTACTCTAACGCCTGTCCTATCAGCCATTTTTTGCGCTAAACTATTTTCGGGCTGAGGCGACGCCGTGGAAAAATTCTTAAGGTCCACAGCAGCGCCTGTCCTGCAGGCATAAGAATTTATATTCGCAGATGTCATGAATGCGTTGGATGTCATTAGTGCGACAGATTGCGCATTAAACGAATAGGCAGCTTGAACATTTGCATTACCATATCCAAATTCAATAGCATTCGGAACACCATGCGAATATATATCGATCGATTGTATTAAATCGCCTTTCCTACGGTCTGAAATAGATGACTTATTATTTATATCATGTGTATTGAAATAATTCACCATTTCACTCGAAGAATTGAGAATCTGGAAATTTATACCTCTGTCTGTACTCCATGTCTTCATCTGCTGCAATTGCTTTGACGTATAATTCTGCCGGTAAACCATCCATGTAAGCGGGGCATCTTTGTCATTCGCTTTGTATCCATCAAGACGTTTCATGGCGGGTAAAATAAAGTTCAATTCGTACCTACCTGCGCCTTCTGCCGGTTTAGGCTCCTCTGCCCCTGATACTACAATCCTTTCTTCTTCGCCATCAAGATCTATAGCAATGATCGGCTTATTACCCGCGAATTGATAAGGCGTATACCAGGGATATTGCTTGGTCAAAGGGTCTACACTCAAAAACTTCCCTAACCTCGGATCATACACCCGCATGCCGTAGTCCTGCTGGTTGCCCTCTCCTTTCACTTCATTATCATTCTCCTTCCCATTAAAGCCAAATCTGTACGCATTTCCATTACCACCTCTTCCCGGCACTTTCATTCCAAACGCATAGTACTCCTGGGTCGATGCTATGTCAGGTTCAAAATAGCTGATGGTGGTACTATCTTTTGAAATTGCCCGCTTCTTGTCCGATACTGTTGCCAGTACGTTACCTAGGTGATTGGAAAGCTCAAAGAATTTCTGACCGCGTATAAAACCGACATTCACCCCGTTACCTAAGCCAGGCAACGGCGCTGTCTGAGCCGGTGGAATGTTTTGTACGTCGATATTAGATGTATAAATACCCAGCCGCCTGCTTCCATACAAATGGGCTTCGGTGCGCGTAAGGTCTCCGTTATTAACAGCATTATCACCCTTGGTATATACACTCAATACACTTCCTGACCCATCCCGCACATACCATGTCTGTATACCATTTACACTTTTACTGATGCGGTTACCGGCAACGTCATATGTATAACGGATAACAGTTCCGTCTGTCTTTGTGATACTGGCGATCTTTCCATAAGCACTCCAGGTTATATTACTGATACCTGCAGCACTATCCTTCACAAGATTGCCAATAGCATCATAATTATAGTTACCTGCAGGCTGATCATCAATATCGTTATCATAATTAGCCGGACGCACCGTATCACTTACAAAACTCAACCTGTTAATACCCGGCAGATAGTTATACGTAAGCTGATCCATTGCCAGCGGCTTGCCGGCAAAAGTATTGTTACCATTACGGCTATAGGTCTGAATATTACCGTCTTCGTCATAGGTAATTCCTTCTTTGAAATCCTGTATCACTGCAGGCGTCCATTTATTAGTAGTCGTATTCAACCCACGTACTGACTGTGTGCTCTTGATTCGGTTCACTACATCATAACTATACGTCGACAATATGGATTCTCCTAAAGCAGGAATATGCTGACTACTTGCCGAAATATTCCCATTAAAAAGGGGCTTAAACCCGGTTCCCTCAATCGGTGCAAAAGGAACAAGACTGCCGACCGGACTATAATCCCTCATACCATAGTAATATAAACTAAATCCGATAGCATCTTTTGCTACGGCACTACCTGCCACACCATCCTTACCCATATCTGTGCTGCCCCCGATAGCAGTGGTATTCACTCCTTTCAGCCATCCCTGCAAGGTATAAGCATAGTCCAGCCCCTGCACCTGCTGTTGTCCTAACACCATTCTTGCCAGCTGACCATGTTTGTAATAAGTGTAATAGGCATCATTCTCCCAGTACACACTATCCCTGCTGGTCTCCACATTAATCAGCCTGTTCTCTGCATCGTAAGAATAACGATGATAGAATGCATCCGCTTGTGACGGTTGATATGCAACGTGATTTGTCTTCCCACTAATCAGATCATATTTATAAACAATCCTCTTAAACCTGTTCCCTGCATCAGCCATGCCGCCCTGCTTATAATCCTGTAACAGCGTATCCACATTACCATGAATATCATAACTGTAAAACGATGCCGCAGTATAATTACCAGATGCCAGATTAGTAACGTTGCTGTACAAAGCGCTCCAGGAAACCCTGTTGCGTAAATTACGCGCCGAAAGTACCAACTGGGATAATGGTGCATACGCAACGTCATAAGCGGTCTTCGTCACCTCAACACGTGTGTTACCTCCACTTGATACCCATTTCGTAAATGTAGTGGCGTCAAAGTAGGTATAATATGCAAGCGGATTCACACTTGTCAATTCACCCGTTTCGACAATACGGCCTAAAGCATCATATACAAAGTACTTGTAATTCCTCGGGGCCTGTCTTGCATTCTGTGAGGCAACCATTCTTCCCAACCTGTCATACCAGAAACGCTCAATCCCTCCATCCGGCGTTTGCTGTTCCACAACCTGATTCAGGGTATTATACCTGTATTGTGTAATCTTTGTATGTGCAGGAATACGCTGCTGTCCCGCTTTACGTGCAGCCCGAACGCTATTTAACCAGTTATCCGACCTGTCAAGCACGACACCTGCCGGAGGTACCGTTTTTACAAGGTTACCTGCCTGATCATAATAGTACAGGGTATAATGATACTCACTGGTATTATAATTTACGGTAAACACCTCTTTATTAACAGCCTGTAAACCAGTATTGATATAATCCTGTTCAAAGCTGCCCTTGATTGAATCACGATAAGCCTTGTACAGTTCCGTGCCTTTGCTGACAGCAAAGAACTCATTGTCAGAACAGTTGTTGATCTCATTTACATCCACCGGGGCAAAAATAGGCGCAGACTTACCACATAACAACGGACCGTCGTAAGGGGCGGCAGTGCTGTCACCGGTAGCCGGAGGCTGGGCCGACGCTGTACAAAATCCTGGAACAGCCCCACAATTCACGATGAACATACTATCTATCTCCTGAGCACTAAAGTCTCGGTCTTTCGTTGTACCCGAAGGAACATACCAATAGTTAAACATCCGTACCCATTGCTCGCAAACGCTGGCCCTGTAATAAACATAGGCAGAGGGCGTGGCTGTGCCGGTTGACGGTATATTGCTGAAGGTGAAAACGCAGGCATTATTTTTAGCGCCTGCTTCCGTTGCCTCATCTAACCTGAGTATCAGACCATAATCCTTTCCTTTCAGGTATTCGGCATACAGGTCCGCTATCAGCTTAGTGGCGTCCCAGCTGGTAATGCCAGAGATTGATCCTGCTACCGGAGACTTAGGTATCGTAAGTCTGTTCTCCGTAGTAACTGCAGGCAATGTCGCAAAGGTTGTCACTCCCGGTGTAACAGGTCCCAGCGCCCGTTCAAGATAACCAAACATGCTGCCATCGCTGCTATAATGAGATGTTATTTCAGAAAAGAAATCTGCTGTTGGATTGGAGGCTTTCGCGTACATATAAAACGGAGCATAAGTGATACGGGCATTCCTGGGCATCAGACTCTGCCCCCAATTAAATATCAGATTATCCCTTATTATAAACATCCTGTTACTACTGTCCTTCCACACAGCCGCTGCAAATGCTTTGGTTCCAGGATATGCCGTCCTTCCATCTGTAGAAATAACATGCGTTCCTGTCAATCCATATATATTCACCGTAGTCTGAATAGAATCTCCTACCAGCAATGGCATATACTGCTTCACAAATTCGTTCTTGGCCCAGGTCAGATTAGCACACTCAGTCGGATTGGGCGGCGGCGGAGTCTTGTTCGGACAACTATCTCTGAACTGAAGATATTCCCATGCCTGCTTATTAAAGCCAAGACGGTTATTCATATAGTTAGCAAACACCCTGTTCCTCTTCTGCTGAAAAGTATCCAGTTCAGTCTTCAGCGGTGTAAAATCAGGATATGCTGATATATAGCTCTGATACAGATCTTCCACCACCTTGCAGGATACACATACCTCTCCGCTATTACACTGCAAAGCCGGAGGGATATTGATCACCTTCTGGAAATAGGTACAGTTGTTTGTCGTATTACATGCATTCAGCAACTGGGTCAGATCAGCATCTGTCATATTGATCTGCCTTGTACGTGATAAATACCCGGCGAAACTGCCATCTGTAGGTTTACCATATTTGAGGTACTCCGCACGTAAGCCATTCAGCTTGGCGCATTCACAACTATCAGGTTTGGTGTAGATAGGCTTATTCGTATAAGCCAGCTGTTTATCATAAGGAGCCGGAGCGGTTATCATATCCGGATAACAATCCCATGAATTGTTAATGTTATTCTGCTTATTGTACGCATCCAGCACCTCCTGGAAGCTCTTGTACGTATTCGTACTACCCGGTTTTACCGAACTGGATCCCATCGGATGGGATACATCGGAACCTTCCTTACACACCTGCACCAGTCGCGGTATAATGATATTCAAAGCTGCCTGACTATACTTACAAGGCGCGAGCTGCTGTACCCAGGCTTTCGCATAGGCGTTACAATTGTCATCATAAGCCTTTTGCAGCGCCTTATTAGCAGAATCTGTAGCCGCCGCTCCTGTTGGATTATTGTTCAGATAACCCAGTCCATTCTGTCCCAATGCATCTGCTGCATTGTTGAAGTTGAGCTGCTTACCGGCTGTTATCAACTGCGCAGCAGTAGGGTTCACCACTCCCGCCGGACAAGCCGCATTCTTTATCTTATCGCTCAATATACCCTGCTTCACCGTCTGGTACAACTGGCGGAAGTTTCGCCATGCCATATCCAGATCTGCCGTACATAAAGTAGCTTCATCAAAGGCCTTTGCCGGCGTATTATAAGTATTGATACAGGTACTGCTGTTATCCGGACACTTTACCGTAATGGTCGCTATACTCCATAGTGAAAGGATATTAGCGCCACTTCCCCCATTGAAATTATTCAGTTTAGCATCCAGCGCAGTTTTATTAGCGCTGCTTTCTGCTGCAAACGGATCTACCGCGGTAGGGTTCATATAGCCTGCAGCCTTTGCATCCGCATAGGTATCGACAGCTGCAAAAGCCCTGTCCCAGCTGTAGCTGGCTGCATGCTTCTGGAATTCCAGCCACTTACAATATTCAGGATGGAACTTTAGCAACGCTGCTGCCCAGGTAGGTTTGAATTTGGCAGCAAATTGATCCGGACGCAGTCGCTGCGGTATTACATAACTATTGCTTAACTCGTCATACACCAGGTCAGGCTTACCTGCTTCATCCAGGTAAGTCACCGTATCCCGTTTATAGATAGGAAGGGTATTTTCATCCTTCTGGTAGAAGATGGAATAGATATCCAGGGTATCATCCGGATTGGCGTATTGTCCTGATGGTGCTGACAGATCCAGCAACATCGCATTCCTGATATCTGTGATGTCGGTGGTCTTGTTACACAAAGCATCGCAAGCAGCTACCGCTTCCTGGTAGGCGGCTAAAGCCTCTCCACGATACGCCGCAGAATCAGCTACTGCAATAGCAGCAGCTTTCATATACCTCGCCCTGAAATTGTCCCATGTACCCAGACTATCCTGGCAGGCAGCGCAATCAGGCGTACACTTTGTATTCAATAGAAAGTCGCGCTGTTGTTGTATAAACTGATCCAGTGTAGTACAAAGGTTCTTCTTCATAAATACACTATCCCTGTAATAATCCATCGCATCCCGTCTGATGCTCAGTTGTTTGGTGATCTGGTAAGTACCCCGGGAAAGACGTTTGGTGAACGTTACATTGAAAGGTGTTGGTGCGGTACAGTTGGCAACGATCGCCCCTGTGTAGTTGCGGATAATCGTATCAAACGCTTTACCACCCAACCGCTGATTATAAGCATCATCTGTGATGGTGATCCGCAGATCATACAAGGCGTTATAACAAACGGTGTTATTATTACAATCCTTTTTCTGCAGCACCGGCGGCGTCAATGTATACTTAAACTGGTAATCGCCATCAACAGGCACCAGCTGACTCTGCGTACTCTCCATTACCATGTCAGTGATCACATTGCTGCCGGCGCGCGATAAGGTGTCTGTTACCGGGAACTGTGCATAAGAACTCAGATTGTCCATCGCCGCACTGTCCGGCACGCCCGCCAGCGCTGTGGCTATGGTACGTCCATACATATCAAGGTAGGTAATCCCGATCTGTCCATTGGCATCCTGCACCATGTTCTTGAAATAATGTTGCCTGTCGCCCGCATCAGTACCAAACAATACGTCCAGGTCATTATCACCCGGCGTACCATAGAAGTACCGGGCCTCGTGTTTGCTACCTAATTTGAACACTGGTCCTACACCGCCCTGGCGACTGATCCTGCCGGTATTATCCTGCGTATACTCCGTTTCTGTGAACGGATATTGCCCGGCATTAGGAATGAACTGATTTACGCCTGTATTCCTGTCAGGATTACTGGTTGAATAATACTGGGACGCCCCGCTGGCATTAGACATCGGGGATGCACTACTGGTCAGATAGGCCGAAGGCGCCGTTAGTTTGTCGTAATAACTCTTATCATATTCAGTACCACCGGTATTAGCATTGAATTTAGGCGTATATCGCATTACAGTGTTCAGAGATGGCGTTGGCATTACCTGTACGGTGGGTCTTCCCTGATAGTCATAGAAAGTCTCGCCTACAATGGTATTGTTCGTCACGTTGTCTTTCGTAACAGTCTGCCGTTCTCTTAAAGAACCATCAAAGTAAGTAACCATCGCCTTACGCTTTCCTTCTTCCGCATAAGCGACAGACGACTGCCAGTTCATCAACCGCTGATGACCGCCAAAAGAGAAGCTACCCAGGCCGCCTGAATAATCGGAACTCCACGCGGTCTCTATTCTCGCCTCCCTGCTTTTCTCCTGCACCGCTCTTACCCTGTAGAAAAGGATACCTCCATTGTCATACAGCAATGGAATGCGGTAAGTGTTACTGGAAATGGTAACACGCGATGTATTGTTCCTGAACAACACGGTAGCGTTAACCGGGTTACCATACCTGTTGGCCAGGTATGCCGATGAATCGACATATGCCCATTCCAGGTCATACACATTCGCTCCGGTCACTACCGGCCATACAACGGTCAGTTCATCTGTAGAATCAATATTGGCGATGCTGTTGGCACTAATGCTCTTCACTGCATCATCCGTACAGGACAATTTATAAACGGGACGTACCTGCATCTCATTATCCAGCACCAATGCCGACATCACCCTTGCTGGTGCAGTACCGGTATTCACGCTTACAATCTTCACTGTTACCTTGTGCGCATTATTGAACACAAAGCTGCTACGGTTCGTATAACTGGCATTCACATCATAGTTAATACTCAGGTCCTTCTCTACGGAATCTATCGTAAAATTCGGCTTTGTATAAATGATCCTGGCCTTCACAGTGGCTGTGAACTGCGCGGGGAGGTATACACCGGCATATTCATTGATACGGAAGGTAACAATGTTCCTCACGTAATAAGGTGTATCCAGCTTAGTGATCAGGGTCGGATTAAAATATGCGCTGTCCTGTACAGTAACAACTGAATCTTTCACCAGTTGTTGTTTACTGCCATCCAGTGTATTCTTCAACAGGGTTATATTGCCGGTCTGTGCCTGGCTGTATCCTGCCATCAGCAGGAGCAGCATTGTCAGACACCATTGAACGATCTTTCTTGGCAAAAAATGCATAATATCTTATTTAGAGCGGTATTATGTTATCTATTACTTTATCAGGGCATTTCTGGATTCCTTGAGCATCTTAATGCCGCTTTCCGTTTCTTTCTTCAGCCTGATGAGCGTACCATCATCATCATACTCATAGAAAGTAGCATAGTTATTTTCATCCAGTTCTGCCATTATACGGAGGTCTGAAGGACTATATACAAATGACCGCATATTGGCATTGTAAGGATGAATGCGCAGATCATCCAGGTATACGGTAGAAGTGCCTGTAGCAAGCAGTGTTACTGTCAGCGCAGTCGCATCTGCAGGTACATCCACTACCTGCTCATACCGCTGCCAGCCATCGATGATCCCTCCTTTTGGAAAAGCAGTCACTGTTGTACTCGTTGCGCCTCTTTTCACGACGATGCTCATCTTGTTGCCTGTATAAGTGATGCCTTTGCAATCCTGCTCTTCCTTTACCCAGGCGCTGACCAGGAGTTGTTTTCCTGGCAATGGAGAATATATAGGCAGAATAGCATCCTTCCCTGTACGTATGCTCCCCAGCACCTGTCCCGTTGTGACACAACTGTTCGTTTCCTTATTAAAAGCGAGGTTAAACGTCGTACCATTATCAGGCAGAATGTCTGCAGCGATACCGGCGCTTTGACCAGCGGCTATACGCAGACTGTATTTACCGGTGTGCGATTGTAAAGAGTCGAGATTATTCCTGTAACCTGAAAAATCAAAGCTGCGCCCACCACTGCAGGATGTATCACAGTAAGTGCCACCAAAGAAATAGTCTTCAAAACCTTCATAAGCAGCTTCTCTGTAACGACTGTTCTGTACCACCGCTACTGCGAGTGCATCATCAAAGCCATAAATACCGGCATTGAAACGATCCAGGGGATCTTTATTCTCCAGCTCCAAACCTCTTTTATTAAATAATGTGCTTTCGCTGGTCCATACCCAGCGACTCGAATCATATAATGGCTGAATACCCGTAGCGTTTGGCTGCCAGAAGGACTTAAAGTCCTTAATAGTACCATCTGCACGGAGGTTCGCTGTCTGTGCAGTACTGCTTTCTGTTCTTGCGCCATAATATGAATACGTTTTCTGCGGACGCCAGTTACCCATCAGACTATAGGCATAAGGATTCACGCTGGTGTCGGTTACGGCGCTGTAACAACTCAGGTTATAAGGCGCGAGCTTCACCTGTACGTCAGCTTGAATAGGTTGCATACAGATATCTGAATAGATAGTAGCATGATAATTCCCTGCACTGTTGACGGTAACAGGAGACAATACAGGATTCTGTAAAGTGCTTGTAAATCCGTCGGGGCCTGTCCAGGCATAGGTAATTGCGGTAGTTGGCAGGTTAATGATACTAAAGCTGATGCTTTCCCCGATACAATATTCCGGCTTGTCGCTCTTTGCCAGTTCCGCTGTTTCGAAGTCGATTATTTTCAGGGTCTGTACGGCGGCACTTCCACATTCGTCTTCCACGCGTACATCATAGTTCTGATCTTTCATGAGGGTGTAAGCGCCTCCGGAAGCAGCCGTACTGAACCTTCCGGTTGTGTTGACAGCCCAGTACGGACCGGTAGCCCCATTCCCCTGTGCAGCCAGTTTATAGGTATACACGCCTGATTTTATTTTACTGCCGCCAATAGCATTGGCCTGGATAGTACCTGAATTGTCCGGTTGACCAGGACAGATCCATCCCAGGGAATTATTGACATCAATCAGTAGTGGCTGATATTTAAAGTTGATGTCTTTCAGCGTTGCACCATTTCCATAAACACTGAACTCCTGCACCACTGTAGGATAGGCCGACATACCAATACGGTATGTGCCTTCAGATGGCAATAAAAGCGTATCCCCGGATGTAACAATACTCCTGTCGAACCCGACTGCACCTAATGGGCCTCTGAGGAGCTGGAAATAAGCCTGCTGCTCAACACCTTTATACATAGCCTTACCGTTTGGTATAACTGCCAGTCCCGTACAGGTCTGTTGTGTAACAACATCCCAGGTGTACCGGTAAACGTCATTCTCCGTTACAGTTACCGGAATATCATAAGTACCACAGGTATCAGTGAGCCTGAAGAGGTAACTGCCCGGATAAAAATAACGCCTTGGATTATCATCACTGATGGAAGCCAGCGAACTGGAAGCCCCGTCGACAGTAACATTAACAGCATAGGTATAATTAAACGGACTGCTTATCAACTTTATGTTCAAACCTACTGGCAATAAGCCTCCGGGCCTGCTAAAGGCGAAAGCGACGGCACCATCATTGCCGGTTATGCCTTCGTTGGATTGTAAATTAACTATGTAGGGATTGGCTGGCGGTGCTGTGACGTTCAGTATGTAATTATCACGCAACTTCGCACCATCTACAGTGGTGGCGTTAAAAGAGTAGTTGCCGAATGGAACGTTCTTTATCGTTCGCCGCAGCTCCGGTACTTTCAGTGTATCATACCGCATCGCATTGGTAGATGTGTTCTTCAGGGTCACGTAAACAGGATAGCAGACGATCCCGGCAGTATCGACAAAATATCCTGCATTAAAATCCCGGTTACAATTGTATTCAGCATAATTGCTCATGCCCGGCATAGGTATCACAAAGGGAACAACCGTTTCATCACCACATGGTGTTCTGAAATAGTAGGTGACTGTATCCCGGTAAGTGCTGGCAAATGTCTTACCTGCAGGCAGCGTGATCGTATCAGTGGCCCCTAATGTTCTGTAAGGAGATTTTGCTGCGCCACGATAAGATACGCTGAAAGTCAGCGGCGTGGCGCCATCAAAATACGGCCGGTATGGGCTGGTAGACAGAATAGAGGGCGATCTGAAGATAATTTTGTTACAGGTGTTCGTGACCTTCCACGGCTGCTGAAGTCCCACATCATTGGCTGACAACTGCCTCAATTCAGTAATACTAAGCGTTTGTGTAGAAGCAGCGGCGCTACAGGCATCCGTCACTGACAATGTATAATCGCCTCCCCACAAACTATCGATCATGAAACTGGTCGTTGCTACAAAAGTTCTCCTGCCTATGTAAGCAGCCGGTGCATTGGTAATAGTCACCGTATAAGGCGTTTTACCATTGTTGAGCGTCACATATGCCTGCCCGGTATTACAATGGTACAGGGTGATCTTGTTCTGGGCTACTGCTGCTTTAAAAGGCACATAAGTACCAGGCACCGTCACATTGACCGTGGCAGATACCTCCTGGCTGTTACAGATCCCTTTTGCCACTGCCCGGTAGCTGCCCGCCGGTATATTCTCAAACACGGAAGAAGTACCCGGAGATACGGAATATCCGCCTGAACTAAGCGGTTCAAGACTGTACAACATATTGCTGACATTACCGGCTCCTGTACCTGTAAAGGACAGCGTGATCTTCCCGTTGGCAGCACAGGTAGATTCCTGGGCCGCCGCGCTGATACCCCAGGAGGTACATTGCGCATGCACGGTGCCTGCTGTCCATAACAGCAACACCAACAGCAGAACGAGATATTTATTTTCAGTTATTAATGTACGTTTCATAGTATCACAGATAAGGACTGTTACTGACTTACTTTTTTAAATAGATGATCAATTAGCGCAAACCGCTTTCTGTTTCTTACGGTCTGTCACCTGCCAGTCCTGTTTGTATTCTGTTACGCTGGCTTTAATGACCCTTGAAGTCTCGTCTATGACCAGCTTCGCCGTCGTTCCATTCTTTACTATCGGATTATTCAGCATCGTGACCTCCCCTACAGGAACATCCATATTCCGCCTGCCAGAGCGCACAATTTTCAATGACACGTCATTACCGGTGAATGGCTTACCGCTGGCATCTACCAGGTAGATATCCGGTGCACCGCCTGTCTTTGCATTGGCATCCACTGCATATAGTGTACTGAACAACGGGAAAGATGCTATCTCCGGTGCGCAATCTGCGCCGCCGGTCTTCACTTTCGAGGCCACCAGGATCTCATCTCCTCCGTAGAAATAAGTGGCTGGTGTAGCCTGACCTAGCCCACTGGTGATCTTTCCTTTGTTGACATAAATATCATCCAGCACCACATTCAGGTTTTTATAAGCACCGCTCATACCTTCATATGCCCAGCCTGAGGGCCATACGAACTGGTATACAGGATCGCCGAAAAGGTTCTGGGTGCTGCTTAGTATTACACTTCCTATCTCACTGTTGTAGGCAAGATTGCGGATCGTCACCTTGCTACCCTTGTCGATAACCACACTACTGTCCAGTATACCATGACGGTTGATCACTTTAGTGAGGGCCACAGACCGGAATTTCACCTCTTCACGTTGTGCGAGGTTCCATAATGTAGGTATGATCATGATCGGAGGAAAACCGAAAGTGAACAGCTCTGAGTTGAGGTTGAAGTTATTGGCATTGGTCACACTCTTATGTTCACGCATGTCTGTCATGATCTCTATATCCTCTCCGATCACTGCAGCAGTATCGACGGTACCATTAGGGGCTATTGTAGTGACAGTATTGTTCAGGTGCCTGAAAGTCGCGTTGGGATCGTCTTCCCTGTAAAAGTATGCCGTAGAAGACACCGGATTATCAGGATCATTCTCAGGATATACCGCCGTTGACCTGGGTTTACCATGCATGTCATTCAGCTCTATTTTAAAGCCCTGGCTTACCGCCACAAAATGACGGGCATTAATACGTAGGAAATTAGCCAGCGCAGGTTTGAAACGCTTCTTACCATCTGCCAGCAAGGTCATATCTGTAATGACCGGGAATTCATAATTCGTATAGAAGCAGTATTCCTGGTAACCATTCGCAGAGCGCACACCTGTATTGTTAATAGAACGCACCCTCACTTTGCGGTAACCTACTGAAGGCGCCGGGAAGAACGATTCACCTAACGGATATTCCGTATACCCCAGTTCTACAGGCGCCAGTACAGCTGCCTGCTGCGTATATTCTATTGGCTGCCGCCATGGATTTTCATCTCCTCCCAGTGTCGGCTCATAACTGGCCACACCACTGCTGATGGTTTCAGTTCCTGCAGCTGTGGTAAGCTGGGTGGTATATTGATATTCCGTACCATACACAGATTCCTTCTGTTGCGTCATTTTGGTCCAGTTGTCATAGATCCTGACTCTCTTCACACGCAGTCCGCCACCGAATTTCCTGTATATGGGACTGTTCAGTCGTACCAGTGAACGCAATGTATCGATCGTTTTCATCCAGCCTTTCGCCCTGGCAGCAACATTATAGGTAACCATGGTATTCACGACATTGTCAGCCTGCGACAACAAGATCTTGATGGCATCACTCAGGTCTACGTTATCGCCTACATCAGAACCGGGATAGGCCTTGGAAGGAAGGTTCAGGCGCAGGTACTGCAAGGCTGTCTGTGCCATAGGACTGAATACGCTCAACGGGTCTCCTACGTCGCCATGGGCATCAATAGCCCTCACTTTAAACCAGATGGTTGAACCATTATTGAAAAAGCCATAACTATCATCCAGCGTTGCATACACCGGTACATACTCATTTCCCCCACCGAATTTATCCGACGGCACCTGTACCGACAACTTAAAGTAGATCTTCTCCATCCCTTCCAGGTAACGCCTGTACACCTCTTCATTACTGCTCACAGGTTTGGGCACGTTCACTGCCACATACAGATAGTCAATAAGCCCATACAACGAATTACTCAGATCACTTGTAGCTGATGGTTTTGAGGCAGAGAAACCGGCCACATGGAACATCTGTGCTGCGCGTTTGTTCTGCACATAAGCATATTCATCACTTTCATAATCGATCTTCATATGTGCTCCTGACGGCAGGATAATGGAGTCCAGCGTCCAGGCAGCCACATTCTTTGCCATCTGCGCACTGTCTCTCAGTGTGTAAGGATACTCTCCATTGTAGATAGGATTATTAGTAGTAGCGCCCGGATTCTGCAGATTGTCCTTGTAGTTTCCCCAACGATCATATGCTTTACTGTTATAAGGCGGATTGAAACTATTATAAGCAAACACATAAGGGTTGCGCTTGCCTTTATCGTTGCCATTGTAAGTGAACCAGATACGCTTCAGTGTCAGTTTACCAGTGGTGTTAATACCTCTATTTGCACCCGGACACAGCTCATAGCTGTATTCAAAATGTACCGTCTTTATCGGTCTGGCGGCTGTATTGTACTTCTGGAAATCAGCTTTGTTATACAGATTGATCTCTTCGAGCTTCTTGCTCACACGTGCTGACTGCTTAGCCCCATCTTCTGTAATAGCGAAGCCATCATCCCTGTCGCTCAGTTTAAATGTAGCGATCATATTCTTCGACTCAATGGAATGCAGGTACCACAGTTCTTTCTCTCCCGCCACGTAACTGCCTTTGTCATCTCTGTTATCTGTCAATAACCCTTCACTATAGCTGGCACTATCATTCGCCGGTGACCGCCATTTGTAAGGATTCTTAATACCTGCTACTTTGGTATAGTTGAACTTAATCGCATTCCCCGGATCATCATCAGAAATACCATCTCCTGTCAGATCAGTATAATCAGCAGATAAAATACCTGTCAGCAAAAAGGTGTGCGCATAGGCAGGCATCTCTTCACTGTTGAAATAATTATCATTCCCCTTATTATTGTTGACGGTATTGTCAACACCGGGTGTATACTTCACCAGTCCTTCCGCACGCCTTCCTGTACCCGCTGCCACAGAGAATGTAAGGTCCCGCTGTTTCAGGTTGTACACAGGAATGCCATATACATAGCGGCGTCCGTCCGTATTCAGTACGTCGATCTCAGATATATGATCGGCCTTACGGAAATCGTTCACACGCTTTTCTTTTGATAGATTAGTACCTACCAGGAAAGTATCTTTCACAGGCATCAGGTAAAGACTTTCCGTCGGTACCACGACCTCCGCGGCAGCCAGTGGCCGCCATTGCAGCTTCATGATCACACCACCACGCGCCTGGTAATACTCTGTCTTGATATTATATAGCTCATCTGCCACAAGGTTGACCCAGGCAGTATCTTTCATATTAGGATGATCATTCCAGCGATCGATGATCAATGTATCATTGAGGTACACCCTTACACCATCATCACTGTTGGTACTGAAGCGGTAACGACCTGTGGATGGTGCTTTTATTCTCCCTGTCCAGCGTACAGAGAAATCATTATCCAGTTTGGCCGCGCCGGCAGGCAGGTTCTGATTGATCTCATCTTTATTATTGAAGTTGATCGTCCCATCAGTCCTTTCGAAGAGTTTTGTTTCGAACTTCCGTCCTTTGAAATATTCGCCTTTCAATCCTACACCGCTACCATTCGCATCGTCAGGGAAAGTGTTACCACAGTTACCGATACTATATACATCGCGTGTATAGTTCTCGATGTATTTAGACAAACCGGCAGTACTGGCTTCAGCAGCGGTCAGATAAGAGATAACCTGTCCTCGTTTATCCCTTTCAGTTTTATAGACATTATCCGATGATAACTGCTTACTACCAGTGAAACGCTTGTTCTTATAGATATTCAGCCTGTTAGTGGTTTGTATCACAGAGCTGCTGTTACCCGCCTGATAGAGATCTACAGATACCACATCCTCACCGCCAACAGCATTATAAAAGGACCTGGTATTGATGGTCTTCTCACCGGGATTCCTGAAGTAAGCACTTTCAAACAGCTTATCCGCCTTTCTGAAGACAAGGGTACTTGCCAGCGGATTCTGTTCCGTCCACGGACCACTCTGTGAATACGCCCTGGTAATACCCAGGTCCACACCAGCATGTGCAAGACTCCCCAGCCCAACATCTACACTACCACGGGAAGAATTATCCCTGGTCTTCACAGCATGATCATATACAAACCCGATATCACCACGATAAGCGCGGAACATGCCTCCTGTACCTTCTCCGGTAATAGAGAATACGTCGTAGGTATAAGAAGGTATCGCGATATTCGGCACCGTAGGCTTCTCACGATAGGCGATTTCCTTTTCCCGGTTATAATCCAGCAAAGCGCCTTCATTGCCATTAGCAGACTGATAATTGAGGTATCCGTATGCCGGGAGAGCAGTGCGTCTGTCTTCAGGTGCAATACGCTGTTTAGATACATAGCCGCTCACAAAAACACTCGGGTGTACTACCTGTGCTTCCCAACCCACCTTCGCTGTATAGTTATAGATGGTATTGGTAAACGGCATACTTATAGCCGGGGTGAAAGACGGATGTGCAAAAGAGATATAGGAGGATATATTGGCGCTCTGTACAGCTGCCCTGTTTTTATCATCCATCGTATATTGTCGCAGGCCAGCTGAAAAGGTCAGTGCCTTCAGTCCTTCTCTTGAATTATAGCCCCATCCCATAGAGACACTACCACTCAGGCCTCCTTTTGCTTTTGCCTGTTCATCGGCGAACTTGTACCCCAGCGATCTGCCGATGGTCAGTCCTTCCTGTGAACTGTTGGTCATGGACAAGCCGGTGGTAAACCATCCCATACTATTGGAGCCGGCATTAATACTGGTATTGATACCCGCTTCCAGGCCGATGCCCTTGTAGGAATTATGTACAATACCCAGGCTGGCGCCGGCACCAAACTTTGCATAATCACTTAATCCGGTGATCTCTACATCAGCGCCTACCGTTACACCTACTGTCCGGTTATCTTTCACGGACGCTATTTTCTGAATGGTATCCCTGCCGTTAAAATCGTCCGGTAAGCCACGCATATTCCGGGTAATAGCCCCCGGATTAATATTCCAGCCCAACCCTACCCAACTGGCTTCCTGGTCCATAGATATACCGCTGTTATAACCGATAGCCAGCGGATAACCACCCACATCCAGGAGGGGAATGTTATAGGAAAAATCTCCTGTAAACAGGTCGACCATGTTATCGCTGTTCACGGAGTGGAAAGCCTGGCTTTCCGGTTGCCCGGGACCGCCCAAAGCGGCGGCTTCTTTCTTTTTCAACGAGGGCACTGCCGGGACTAATGTAGGAGTATTCGCCACGGCGGCGATCTCCTTCACAAGCTTCGGGGCATACTTCCGCCCTGTGTAACTTTGATGATCTACCCGCCGCGGAGCAAACGCATAGGCGGGCAATACTGCATCACAATAAAGGAGCGTAAGCATCATGATGGCAAACGCTCTCTTATGTCTGGCAACAATCTCCAGTATCATTTAATGTATATTTTAGTATAGGAAATAGCGTTCCTGTTCCTCCGGAGAAGAGGAATCTCGTATAGGTTTGATAATGCCCTAGGGGCTTATTCTTTTGTTATGATAAAATGAGTCCGGCTGTAAATACCGTCGCAGACATACTTATCTGGCAGGCGTTGTCGGATAGGGATAACTGAATCCATTGATAGCACTTTTATGATTGTTTTTTTGTTTACGGGCTACGCAGGAGAATACTGTTGTCTGTCAGGACAACAGATAGTGGTTACGCTCTCTCTGTGTGAATGGTAGTTGGGCAACATTACTCGGTACGGGTGTCTCTTAATTGTCCTCTTTGTTCGTTTTGTTGCAAACTCGTTTAGGCTGTAAACGTACGGACAATAATGTAGATTTCAAAATATTCACAAGAAAATTATCCGGTATGCATGGCAGAACCCATCCACACCGGATATTAGTAACAATTTGAAAATATAACTTGAAAGACAATCGCTTAATGAAGCAGTCGTCTTGCTATTCTATAATTAATCTTTATATCATCCTTTAGGTCTACCTTCATGTGCACAGTATCTGTCATTACCAGTGACATCTCTCCTCCTGTTATCTTATACTTGTTGAGTTTGTACAAATAGGTAGTATCATTAGTGTAGTCAGGAGTGTCTGTAGTTAAAAATGTTGAACTTTTCTCATCGATCCAGACTAAACCAAAAGACGTTCTGATATCACTACCAAGCACTTGCTGAGATTGGAGATTCAGGACATACACTGATAGAAAATTATTCATTCCAATTAACGGTAAGATCAAAATACTATCGTGTACAAGATAATAGCTGGATTGCCTAAATGAAGCTCCACTAATGATCCCTACTGATGTATCCGGAAACACTACGTCCGAATAATCAAAATATTTAAAACAAAACTCTTTATAATCATTCGTGTGACTCAGGCGGTACTTCAGACAAATTTCTCCATCTTTTCCCTTCGATGCTTTTAAATAAAAGCTGGAGTCCTTTGCTTCAAGTTGATCAGGGCTGACAGTTTGCAAAGTTTCTGCCTGTTCCTGCTTTCCTTCAATGACTGCACTAGCTGGCTTCGTCCCACTTTTGCAACTTAAGGAAGCAAATGTCAATACTATATACAAAAATATCATCTTCATACTAATTATTGATTTACATCTTTTTTCACCGCTTCATACCTTTCATTCTGTTTGGCCAATTCTGCTTTTTCAGCATTCAGTTTGTCAATTGTTTCCATATTCCAGATATGCGCTTTAAGCATTTCATCAATCTGCGCTATTCTAACATTATTACTGTTTATTTGGTAATCCAGACTTCCCACAAAACGTTTCCTGAAGTCACCCATTTGTTTTATCAATCGCGAACCATAATTGTTATTATTCGTTTTTGTTTCCTCCTCAGTATCATCTGCGTTATACGAGCCATGACCTGTCTTATTTCTGTCCTTCTCGAATTCAAAGTATTTGCCCGTGTAAAACGCTTTATCTATCTCATCTGATGTAAATGCTGGTTGTTTTATTAATTCGTCTGATGCCGGCCATTTCCTTGCCTTACGTTCAAAATAATCATCAATAGAACCTTTCCACTTCCCGTTATTGGAATAATCCTTAATCTTCCCGTGCTTATTTTTAACTTTATAATCACTTCCGAGTGTCATCACTCCAAAAAGATTATAATCCCCTCTGTCAATAGCATCCTTACCATATAGAGATTCAATACTCGCTTGTGCCATTACTAACAATGCGCCCTGTCCTGACGCTCCTTTGGCTTTTGCAGCATCGTAAATATCCAGTGCTACAGTTATCAGGAACTCGTGGTGCAGGGGATCCCCAGGACCTTCTCCATTATCATCAATAAGCCTTATTGGATTGTCATACGCGTACACATATGGTGACCAGTCAGGATATTCCCTACTCCTTGGATCCAAACTAAGGAACCTGCCAATTCGCGGATCATATATCCTCGCTCCGAAGTCTAGACTATTCCCCTCTCCTTTGATCTCATTATCATTCTCCTTTCCATTAAATCCGTACCGATATTTGTCATTACTACTACTCCGTCCCGGCATCCCCATTCCAAAAGGATAGTACTCATGCGTAGACAGTACATCGGCCATAAAATAGCTGATACTGGTGCTATCTGTAGAAATCCCCGTCTTCTTATCTGATATCGTTGCCAGCACATTACCCAGGTAATCGGACAGTTCAAAGAACTTCCTGCCACGTACAAAACCTATACCTATCCCATTACCCAACCCTCGCAAAGTAACTACGTCCAATGGTGACACGTTCTGCACGTCAGTATTCGGTATACCGATCCCCAGGCGCTTACTGCCATACAAATGTGTCTCCGTTTGTGTGAGATCACCACTATTCACAGCGCTATTTCCCTTGGTATATGTGCTCATTACATTGCCGGAAGCATCACGTACATACCATGTCTGTATGCCATTCACGGTCTTACTGATGCGATTAGACGCCACATCATATGTATAATTAATAGTCGTGCCATCCGTTTTAGTGATGGTCGCGATCTTACCATATACAGTCCAGGTTATGCCGCTAATTCCGGCAGCAACATCCTTAATAAGATTGCCCGTGCTATCGTAAGCGTAGTTACCTGCTGCCTGACCATCAATATCTACATCATAATTAGCCGCACTTACAGTATCTCCTATAAAATCCAACTGATTCTTACCTGCCTTATAGTTATAGGTAAGATTATCCATTGCCAGTGGTTTGCTGGCAAACGTATTGTTACCATTACGAACGTAAGTTAAGATATTTCCGTCTTCATCATATGTAACACCCTCTTTGAAATCCTGAATAGCTACAGGCGTCCATTTATTAGTCGTTGTATTTAATCCACGGGTTGCCTGCATTCCTTTAAGGCGGTTCAATACATCGTAACTATAGGTAGATAACAGGGATTCTCCCAAAGCCGGAATATGACGGCTGATTGCCACAATATTTCCATTATACAAAGGCTTATACCCAGTGCCTTCAATCAACGCAAAAGGCGCCAGACTGCCGATCTGGTTGTAATCCCTCACACCATAGTAATACAAGCTATAGCCTATGGCATCCATAGCCACAGTATTACCCGCTACACCATCTTTACCCATATCTGTACTGCCGCCAATCGAAGTTGTATTCACGCCTTTCAGCCAACCTTGCAATGTGTAAGCATAATCCATTCCCTGCACCAGCTGCTGTCCTAATACCACCCTGGCAAGCCCGCCATGTCTGTAATACTGATAATACGCATCATTCTCCCAATACACACTATCCCTACTGGTTTCCACATTTATCAACCTGTTCTCCGCATCATACGTATACCTATGATAGAACGCATCCGCCTGTGAAGGCTGATAAGCCACCTGCTTTACATTGCCACTGATCAGATCATATTTATAAACGATTTTCTTAAACCTGTTCCCCGCGTCTGCCATGCCACCTTTCTTATAGTCCTGCACCAGCGTATCGACATTACCATGTATATCATAACTATAGAACGTAGCAGCAGCATAATTAGCCGTACTTATGTCAGCAGCCTTCTCATATACTGCCGTCCATGCCACCCTGTTAAGAACATTGCGGGCCGACAATACCAGTTGCGCTAACGGTGTATAAGCGGCATCATAGGTAGTACGTGTGATTTGCGTACATGCCGTCCTGGCACCAGACAACCATCTTGCCAGGGCTTGCGCGTTACGGCTGGTAGCATCCGTCATGGTATTGCTACTCGATGTTTGTCCCACTTCGGTCAATCGCCCGAGCACATCATACATTGTATAGCTGTAGTTCCGTGTAGACCGCTGCTGCGCATTTTGTGATATCACCATTCTTCCTAGCCTGTCATACCAGAACCTGGTGATGCCTCCATCCGGCGTCTGCTGTTCAACCACTTCGTTCAGGGTATTGTACCTGTACTGCGTAATCTTTTTATGCGCAGGCACCTTCACCTGCCCAGCCGCACGTGCAGCTTTCACACTGTTCACCCAGGCGGCAGATCTGTCGATCACCACTCCCGCCGGCGGCACTGTCTTCACCAGGTTACCCGCCTGATCGTAGTAGAACAATGTATAGTGATACTCACTCGTATTGTAACTCACTGTAAACACTTCCCTATTCGCCGCCAGCAGTCCGGTGTTGATATAATCCTGACCAAAGCTACCCAGCAAAGAATCACGGTAAGCATTATATAACTCCGTTCCTTTACTGATAGAGAAGAAAGCAGTGTCAGAACAGTTACTCACTGTATTTACATCGGTCGACGGGAATACAGGCGTTGATTTTCCACATAACAAAGGTCCATCATATGCCCCTGGCGGTGTTACAGGCGGCGCACTACCACAGATACCTGAAATAGCCCCACAATTCGCCTGATAGAAGCTATCTATCTGGGCCATCGTGTAGTTAGTGCCTTGCCCGTAGTTATCATTGAAGTAGATCTCGAACTCATTACACCTGTGCGCCTTGTAGGTCACGTTCAGATAGGGAGGTTTAGCGTTGGCATTGGTGCTGGAATTTGACCAGAACACAAACGCATTATATTGCTGCGCCGGCTCCGAACTCAATCGCATTATCAATCCATAGTCAGTACCACTACGGGAAGCCGCATACATATCCCGCACGAGGTTTGTACAAGCTTGGTTTAAATAGTTGGCACTACTCTGTGTAGACGTGATCGGAGGTATAGTAAGCGTATTAGTCGCTACCGTTCCTGGTTGTCCTGCCCATGTTGTCACATTGGCCACTACAGGTCCCAGCGAACGGGAAAATAACAAACTAATGGTACCCGGACTAGCGGAGTAATGCGACAACGAACCACAAACCAGCTCTCCACCAGCGGAAGCCGGCTTTGCAAACAGGTTCATATCAGCATATGTGATATTGGCCCCTCTCGCCACTTTCGCAAAATTGAACACAAGATTATCCCTGAATGTAAACCAGTCACCATTCGTCCATACCGCCGCCCCGAGGGTCAGTGATGAAGCGTATGCGGTGGTCCTGGTACTCAGCAGGTGCGTGACCCTAAGGGTGGGCGCTGTCTTACTCACAGTAATAGAATCGCCCAATGTAGCAGGATACAGGTTCAGGAAGTTGTTCCTGATATTAGTGATCTTTGTACAGGTAGCCGTCGGCGGCGGATCTGCCGGACAGTCATTCATGAACTTCAGATACTCCCATGCCTGTTTATTAAAGCCCAATTCATTATTCATGTAATTGGCAAACAGCGTATTCTTCTTTTGCTGCGTTGTATCTCCTTCTTCTATAGTTGGTGTGATGCCAGGGAACTTAGCCTTGAATCTTGTATACGCATTGTTCACCGTACTACAAGTCACACATGTCTCACCAGTATAACATTGCAATGCAGGTGGCAGACTGATGATCTTTGTAAAGTAAGTACAGCTGCTGGTAGTATTACATGCATTGAGTAACTGCGTGAGATCAGCGTCCGTCATATTGATCCCCCTGGTACGGGCCAGATAACCGGCAAAGCCGCCATCTGTATCGGTATTATACTTAAGATACTCTGCACGGAGATTGTTCAGCTTACGACATTCACAGGTGTCCGGTTTGGAATACACCGGCTTGTTGCCATAGGCGATCTGTTTGTCGTAAGGAGCAGGTGCAGTGATGACGTAACCATTACAATCAACACTGTTGGAAATACCCTGTTGCGCATTAAACTCTTCCAGTACCTGCTGGAAGGTCTTATAAGTATAGGTACTACCAGGTCTTACAGAACTTGATCCCATCGGATGGGAAACATCCGATCCCTCCTTACATACTTCTACTAATCTCGGGATGAGTATATTCAGCATCGCCTGCGTGTATTTGCATGGCGCCAGTTGCTTTACCCAAGCCTTCGCATAGGCATTACAATTATCTTCGTAATGCCGTTTCACGGCGTTATTCGCAGAATCTGAGGCTGGCCCTGATGCACTGGTATTGTTCAGATATCCTAACCCATTCTGCCCGAGGGCATCAGTTGCATTATTAAAGTTGAGCTGTTTTCCCGCAGCGAGCAACTGCGCTGATGTAGGGTTAGTCACTCCGGCAGGACAAGTGGCACTCTTTATCTTATTGTCGAGAATAGCCCTTTTTGCAGACAGGTACAACTGTCTGAAGTTACGCCAGGCCATATCCAGATCGCCTGTACATAATGCGCTCTCATTGAAAGGCGCGGTAGCTGGTGCATAAGCGGTGACACAGCCTGCGTTGTTGCCATCACATTTTACGGTAGCAGTAGCCGTGCTCCACATTGTTAATATCGAACTGCCCGAACCACCGTTAAAATTAGTCAGCTTCGCCTGTAGCGCATTATACATCTCTGTGCTTTCCAGCGACAACGGATCTCTGTTTGCCGTTACAATCGGATAGGACACACTGCTCATACCTATCGGATTCAGGTATCCTTTCGCTTTCGCTTCAGCATAAGTATCTATCTTTTCAAAGTCTCTGTCCCAGGTATAACTTGCCTGGTGTTTCTGGAATTCCAGCCATTTACAATACTCCGGATGGAACTTTAGCAATGCCGGCGCCCAGGAAGCTTTGAACTGGTTCGCAAACTGTTCCGGCCTTAATCGCTGAGGTATCACATAGGTATTACTCAACTCATCATATGCCAGATCGGGCCTGCCTGCTTCGTCCAGATAAGTAACTGTATCGCGCTTATAAGGCGGCAGTGTATTCTCATCCGGCTGATAAAAAATGGAATAGATATTCAGCGTATCTTCCGCATCTGCGTACTGACCGGAAGGCGCTGATACATCCAGCAACAGCGCTGATTTCACGTCGGTGGATTCCGTTGCCTTATCACATAAGGCTTCACAGGCAGTTACCGCCTCGGCATATGCCGCCTGCGCTTCTCCTCTGTAAGTGGCACTATCTGCAATGGCAATACCGGCTGTTGTCATGTACCGGGTACGGAAATTATCCCAGGTGCCAATACTATCCTGACACGCAGCACAACTTGGAATGCATTGTGTATTCACCAGGAAATCACGCTGTTGCTGTATAAACTGCTCCAGTGTCGTACAGAGGTTCTTCTTCATGAAGATGCTATCCCTGTAGTAGGCCATCGCCTCCCTGTTAACAGTCAAACGTTTCGTGATCTGGTAGTTACCTCTCGGCAAACGTAATGTGAACGCTACCTGCAAAGATGGCGGTGTATTACAGTCCGCCACAATCGTTCCTGTATAGTTACGGATGATCGTATCAAAAGGTTTCCCGCCCAGCCGCAGGTTATATGCATCATCGGTGATCTTTATCTCCAGATCATACAGGGCAGTATAACAAACGGTATTATTATTACAATCTTTCTTCTGTAATACCGGCGGCGCCAGTGAATACTTAAACTGGTAATCGCCATCCACAGCCACCAGCTGACTCTGGGTATTCTCCATCACCACGTCTTTGATCACATTACTGTTCATCCTCGACAAGGTATCCGTTACCGGGAAACTGGTGTTCGAAGAAAGATTATCCAGGCTGGCGCTATCGGGTGTACCCGCTAAGGCAGTAGCCACGGTACGGCCATACATATCCAGGTAGGTAATGGCATACTGTCCATTAGCATCCTGCACCATGTTCTTGAAGTAGTGGCTCTTATCGCCTGCCTCCGTACCAAACAGTACATCCAGGTCATTGTCACCAGGCGTACCATAATAGTATCTCGTTTCATGATTACTACCTATCCTGAACACAGGTCCTAATCCACTCTGGCGACTGATCCTCCCGGTGTTATCCTGTGTATATACAGTCTCTGTAAAGGCAAAGCCTCCCGCATCTGGGATGTACTGGTTTATACCATTGTTCTTGTCCGGATTGTTCCCAGAATAATACTGGTTAGCACCGGTAGCAGACGACATCTGGCTGGCTCTCGCCGTAAGATATTCAGATGGTGCGTTCAGCTTGTCATAATTGGATTTATCATATTCCGCGCCATTCAATGCACTGTTAAAGTTGGGCGCATATTTAATGACTGAATTGATGGAAGGTGCAGGCATCACCTGTATAGCAGGCCTGCCTTGATAATCATAAAAGGTCTCTCCGACAGTTGTTTTATTCGTGGTATTATCTTTTGTCACCACCTGCCTGCTCCGCAAACTTCCATCATAATATTCCACTACTACCTTGCGCTTTCCTTCCTCTGCATAATTCACCGTCATCTGCCAGTTCAGCTTTCGCTGGTGACCAGTGAAGCTATATGTTCCGAGTCCGCCGCTATAATCAGAGCTCCAGGCAGTCTCTATCCTGCTGATATTGCTTTTCTGCTGTACCGCCCTAACCCTGAAAAACAGGAGTCCTCCATTATCATACAACAAGGGAATACGATAAGTATTATCAGCAATGGTCACACGGGTGGCATTGTTACTGAACAGCAATACCGGCTTAACAGGATTGCCATATTTATTACTGGTATAAGCTGAAGAATCCACATATGCCCACTCCAGGTCATACATATCGGCGCCCGCAGTGATAGGCCAGCTGACAGTCAATTCATCCGTAGAATCAGTATTAGGTGCGCTGACAGCACTGATACTCTTCACGGCATCATCGGTACAGGACAATTTGTATACAGGAAAAACCTGCATCTCATTCTCCATAACCAGTGCATTTAATATCCTGATAGGTGCCCCCGTGATCGCAACAGTGGCAACTTTGACAGTCACCTTATGGGCATTACCAAATACGAAACTACTCCGGTTGGTGTAGCTTCCTGCTGCGTCATAGTTAATAGTAAAAATCTTATTGACAGAGTCTATCGTCCGGTCAGGCTTGGTATAGATCACCCAGGTGTTAAGGATTACCGAGAACTGTGCGGGCAGGTAAACATTGCTATATTCATTCACCTTGAAGGTGAGGATATTTTTTACCTGGTAGGGCGTATCCAGTTTACTGAGCAGTGCCGGATTAAAATACAGGCTGTCCTGAACAGTAGCGACGGAATCTCTCGCCAGCTGGCCTTTGCTGCCATCCAGTATATTTCTCAGTGTTCTGACTGTACCGGTTTGCGCAAAGCTGTTACCAGCCGCCATCATCAGCAGCAACACCGTCAGCCATAAAACGCTCTTTTTTCGCAAAGAATGCATAATATCTTATTTAATAGGGGGTGCCAGGAATAATTAATCTTTTAACAATGCGCTTCTGGTCTCTTTCACTGTCTTGATACCACTTTCCGTTTCCCGCTTCAACCTGATCAAGGTGCCATCATCGTCATACTCATAGAAGATGGCATAATTGTTCTCGTCCAGCTCCGCCATCAGGCGCAGATCAGCAGGATTGTACACAAAAGAGCGCATAGTCGCATTGTAAGGATGTATACGCAGGTCATCAAAGTAAACAGTTGATTTGCCCGTTGCCCGCAAGCTGACGCTCAGTTCAGTACCACCCACAGGTACTTTTACCAGCTGCTCATATCGTTGCCATCCGTCGATAATAGCTCCCTTGGGCGTTGCGACTATTGTATAAGGTGTTGTACTCCGCGTCACCGAAATCACCACTCTGTTGTTTGTATAGGACAATCCCTTACAATCCGCTTCTTCTTTCACCCATACACTGACCATTATCTCCTTACCCGCAAACGGCGAGTACACAGGAAGTATAGCATCCTTATTCGTACGGATACTACCGAGGACCTGTCCTCCACTCACACAATTGTTGGCATTCTTATTAAACGAGAGATTAAACACACCTGCACTATCCGGTAACATAGCTGCACTGATACCCGCACTCTTACCTGCAGCTACACGCAGACTGTATTTTCCTGTATGTTGTTGTGTAGAATCCAGATCACCTTTGTAGGAAGAGAAGTCAAAGCTTCTTCCGCCGCTACAAGCCGTATCACAGGTAGCGCCACCAAAGTAATAATCCTCAAATCCTTCATAAGCCGCTTCGCGATACTGGCTGTTCTGTACTACAGCTGTAGTTAATGCATCGTCAAATCCATAGATGGCAGCGTTAAAGCGGCCCAATGGATCTGTATTCTCCAGCTCAAATCCTTTTTTGTTATATAAGGTGGTGGTAGTGTTCCATACCCAACGGGTGGTATCATACTGTGGCTGCCAACCGGCAGTACTACCTTTTTTCCAGAAGGCAACGAAGTCTTTAATGGTGCCGTCTGTTCTGACATTGGTAGCTGTAGATGTACTGCTTTCTGTTCGTGCAGCATAGTAAGCATAACTACGTTGCACTTTCCAGTTACCCAGCAGACCATATGTATATGGATTCACGCTTGTATCGGTTACCGCACTATAACAGCTCAGGTTGTAAGGTGCCAATGTGATGTTGACGTCTGCATGAATAGGGTTCATACATATATCTGAATAGATGATCACATGGTAATTACCCCCACTGTTTGCTGTAACGGGAGATAATACCGGGTTCTGTAAGGTACTGCTGAAATGATCTGGGCCGGACCATGCATAGGTGATGGATGTTGTAGGCAGGTTGATGATCTTAAAGGCGATCTGATCGCCGATACAATAGGACAGCTTATCGGAAATAGCCAGTTCCGCCGTCTCGAAATCTATGATCTTCAATCGTTGTACAGCAGCAGCGCCACATTCATCTTCCACACGTACATCGTAGTTCTGGTTCTTTATCAGTGTATACGCTCCGCCCGAAGTAGCCGTGCTGAATTTACCAGTGGTGTTACTGGCCCAGTAAGGCCCGGTGGCCCCCTTTCCTTCAGCCGCCAGCCGGTAGGTAAACACACCCGTCGCGGCCTTACTGCCACCTGCAGCAATAGCTACTATACTACCGGAATTATCAGGAGCACCGGGACATACCCATCCCAGCGAATTATTGACGTCTACGATCAAAGGTTTATAAGCGAAGTTGATGTCTACGGCATTCCTGCCATTCCCTGTCGAAGCATAGTCTGTTATAATACTCGGATACGACGACATCCCCAACCTGTATAACCCTTCCGTTGGTAACAACAGGGAGTCTCCAAGTGTGACAATGGAATTGTCAAACCCTATCCCCCCCTGCGGCCCCCTGAGTATCCTGAAATAAACAGGCATACTGGTACCATGGTACATACTCGTACCTGTAGGTTTTATTTTTAGTCCGGTACAGGTTTGTTCTTGTGTATAGGTAAAGTTATACCTGTATACATCATAGTCTGTCGCCGTCACCGGCAGATCGTAAGTACCGCAACTATCTGTTACTCTAAAGAGATAACTGCCCGGATAAAGGTAGCGGGTAGGGCCTGTAGTCGGGCTGTACACAACCCAGGTATTATTTATATATGAGCTGTCAACCGTTCCTGTATATGTATAATTAGAAGGACTCAACATTGTTATGGTAGTGCCCCGCGTGAGATAGCCGGTAGACTTATAGATCATGAATAAAACAGCACCATCATTTCCCACATATCCTCCGTTATCGCTTATAATAACGGAATACGGATTTGCCACAGCGCCATTCACGACCACGTTACCGTCAAATATCGTCGTACTGTCTGATGTCACTCCTTTCAGGCGATAATTGCCAAAAGGAATGTTTTTCATTGTCTGTGGCCCCGTGCGGCTCTTTATAGTATCGTAACGATATTCATTAGTCGTATTATTCTTAAATGAAACATACACCGGATAGCAAATAGGATAGGTGGTATCTACATAATATCCTTCGTCAAAATTGACATTGCAGTTGAGTTTGTAGAAGTTATACAGGTAGGGAAGGTTTATATTAACAGGATAAACCAACTCATCACCGCAAGGTGTTTTTATATAGTAAGTAATTTTCTTGTTATAGATATCTTTATAGGACTGTCCCGCCGGCAGTGTAATTGTATCAGTGCGACCGAACTGTCCATAAGCCGATTTGGGCATACCATCATACTGGAAGGCGTAGGTAAGCGGTGTATTAGAGCGGATATAGCTCATAAACAGGCTGTTTGTATTCGCAACGGGAGATCTGACCAACATTTTATTGCAGGTATTCCCTATCACACCTAATTGCTGTGTAGCAACGTCGCTCGTTGTCATTAAGGGTAACTCGTCGATAGTCAGCGTCTGAACAGACGCCGCTGCGCCACAGGCATCTGTTATAGAGACGTTATAGTTCCCGGGAGGCATGCTATCAATGACAAAACCGCTACTGGCAGTAAAAGCAACACGTCCGGTATATGCAGCTGGTTTATTCGTAATAGTCACCTGATATGGGAGCAGCCCATTCGAAAATGATACAAAAGCCTGTCCTGTGCTACAACCGCGCAATGCAACACGTTGCTGGCTGATAGCGGCCCTGAAAGGAACATAATTGCCCGGCACGACCACATCAACAGTAGCCGACACCACTGCATTGTTACAGATCCCTTTAGCTAATGCCCGGTAACTACCGGCCGGAATATTTTCAAATACGGAGGAAGTATTGGGCGAAACACTGTAACCACCCGGTGTGAGCGGGTCCAGGCTGAATAACATATCAGTTACATTACCTGCGCCCGTGCCGGTAAAAGACAATGTGATCTTACCGCTCGCAGCACAAAGGGAACGCTCTGCGACAGCGCTGATCCCCCAGGCCGGGCATGTCTGTGCACTGGCGCCAGCGGCCAGCAATAACAGCAATGCCGGTAAAAAGAATATATACTTACACCTGTGTATCTTGTATATCATTGGTATAGCGATAAAGCGGTTAACGAACTACTGTTTCTTTTTATAATAACCCGTACACTCCTGTACCACCGGAAGATTCCTACCAGTGTCCATGAAGGAGGAACGCGGCAGTTCCAGTACCAGTATACCACTGCTCTGCATCTTATACTTGTAAGGCAGGTACGGCGCCTCAAAAGCTGGCTGTCCGGGTATCTCCTGCTGTGGCAAATGCCGTTCTGATTTCTGATATAACAATACTCCCTTCCCACCGATCCTGTATTTGCCGGTCTCAGTAAATCCTGCCGCATTGGTGATCTTACAGGTTTCTCCATTCACTTCTACCTTTACCGGAACGAACCCGGTCACCGTCTTAAATTCTTCCTGCTTCGTCAATGTCTTCTCTTCAAGTACCTGATTATCTTGCTGAGCTAACAACCTGGTCTCAATTTTCACAAGCTCCCACTCCCCTGTTACGGTGGCCTGGCTTTCCTGCGCGGCAGCAACACCATAACCCGATACAAGGATCATCAACAGCGCAAGTATTCTCTTTATAAACATATCATTTGATTTTACGTAGTCAGTTAATTAGCGCAAACCGCCTTCTGTTTCTTTTTATCAGCCACTTTCCAATCCTGTTTATATTCCACGGCATTTGCCTTTATCACTCTTGAATTAGCATCTATCACCAGCTGATATTTATCGCCTTGTTTCACCAACGGGTTATTGAGCATAGACGCCTCTCCAACAGCCAGGTTCATATTCTTTCTTCCCGAACGTACGATCTTCATCATCACATCATTCCCTGAGAATGGCGCGCCATCAGGGTTCACGAAATAAATATCAGGTGTACCTCCACTCACCGCGTTGGCATCCACCGCATACAGCACACTACTGGTGCGGAACGTCGCGATCTGCGGCGTACAATCGGCTCCGCCCGTCTTTACCCTCGACCCTACCAGTATCACATCTCCGCTACTGAAATAGTTAGCTTCCGTACCGGCTGTAATGCCTTTCGTTATTTTGCCTCCGGCGATAAATATGTTATCCAGCAGCACATTCACATTCTTATAGGCGCTACCCATACCATCGTATGTCCATCCCGAAGGCCAGGTAAAGTGATACACCGGATCTCCAAACAGGTTCTGGGTACTGGTCAGCACCACATCGCCTGTCTCGTTATCATATGCGATGTTGCGGATCACTACCCTGCTGCCCTTATCAACCACCACTACACTATCCAGCAAGCCATGCCGGCTGATCACCTTAGTGGCTGCAACAGATTTAAACAATACTTCTTCTCTCTGTGCCAGGTTCCACAAAGTCGGGATAAGGAATACAGGCGGGAGACTGAATGAGAAAAAGTCGCCGTTCACGTTAAAGTTGTTGGCATTGGTCACACTCTTCTGGTGACGCATGTCCAGCATCAGCTCCACATCTTCTCCTACTGTAGCAGCTGTATCCACTACACCATCCGGATCAATAGTCGTAACAGTACTGACCAGATGTTTGAACTCAGCCTTAGGCACCTCTGTTCTGTAGAAATTCTCTGTATAGGAAATAGGATTGTCAGCATCTGTTTCTGCATAAGATGCCTGCGAGCGTATCTTACCGTTCATATCATTCAGCTCCACTTTAAAGCCCTGACTGATGGCCACAAAATGTTTTGCATTGATACGCAGGAAGTTACCCAGTGCTGGTTTAAAGCGTTTCTTGCCATCTGCCACCAATGTCATATCTGTCAGTACCGGGAAATCGTAAGTAGTATAGAAGCGGGTTTCTTCAAAACCACTGGCAGAGCGTACATTCTTTGAATTGATGGAACGTACCCTTACATTTCTATATCCTACAGATGGTGCAGGGAAGAAAGATTCACATAAAGGCTCCTCAGTGTAGCCCATATTTACAGGCGCTAATGCAGCTACCTGTTGTTTGTATTCCAACGGCTGACGCCAAGGGTTCTCTTCATTTCCTATCATCGGCTCATAACTGGCCACGCCACTGCTGATCTCTACAGGAGTCCTGTTCACTTCTTTTGTAGTCGTATACTGATATTCGGTACCATATACAGACTCCTGCTGTTTGGTCATGGCATTCCAGTTATCATATATTTTGATCCGCTTTACACGGAGACCGCCACCATATTTCTTATAGAATGGATTGTCCAGTCTTACCGTCGTTCGCGAGGTATCTATTTCACGCATCCACATTTTGGTTCTGGCAGCTACATTATACGTCAGGAAAGTATTATTGATATTATCTGCCTGTGAAAGCAGGATCTTGATGGCATCGGAGAATTGGAAATCGTCTCCTGTATCTGAACCCGGATAGGCTTTGGAAGGAAGGTTCAGACGGAGATATTGAATGGCTGCCTGTGCCATCGGACTGAATATGCTGGTTTTCTCACCGGTGTCACCTCCTGCAGTAATGGCTTTTACTTTGATCCAGATCGTATTGCCATTATTGAAATAACCATATTCATTATCATCGATGATGGCATAACAAGGTACATATTCACCGCCGCCACCAAACTTATCTCCCGGCACCTGTACATATAGTCTGAAGTAAAGTCTGCCGTTCAGTCCTTCGAGATATCGTGAATAGAGGTCCTGCCTGCTGCTTACCGCTTTGGGAACATTCACGGCAACATACCTGTAGTCTATCAATCCATATAACGCGCGGTTCAGGTCACCTGAGCTACCCGGTGCTGTAGCGGAGAAGCCGGCTACTTTAAACATCTGCGCCGCACGCTTGTTCTGTACATAAGCATAGTCATCGCTCTCATAATCAATCTTCATACGGCCGCCACCGGGCAATATGATAGAATCCAGCGTCCATGCAGCCGCATTGGCAGCTGCCAGTGAGCTGTCCTGCAATGCATAAGGATACTCGGCATTATTGATCTGGTTGGACGATGTATAACCCGGGTTCTGTGTAGCAGGCTTATAATTGCCCCAACGGTCATACGACTTGGCATTATATACCGGGTTGTTCTTGTTGTAGCTAAAGACATAAGGATTTCTTTTGCCTTTATCGTTACCATTGTAGCTAAACCATACACGTTTCAGGGTCAGCTTGCCGGTGTTGTTCAAAGGTCTGTTCACACCAGGACATAACTCATAGGTATATTCAAAGTGAACAGTCTTGATAGGCTTAGCCCCTGTATTATACTTCTGGAAATCTGCTTTAGCATATAGGTTGATCTCATCCAACTTGCGGGCTACACGTCCTGACTGCTTTACACCGTCTTCGTTGATAGCAGGCAAGTCATCACGCTCACTTGTTTTGAAGGTGGCGATCATTGTTTTTGACTCAATAGAATGCAGGTACCAGAGCTCCTTCTCACCTGTTACATAACTGCCTTTATCATCCCTGTTATCAGTTCTCAGTCCTTCATTATAGGCTGCACTGTCATTGGCGGGTGTTCTCCATTGGTAAGGATTCTTTATACCGGCAATCTTTGTGTAATTGAATTTAACAGCCGTTCCCAGGTCATCATCAGAAATACCATCGCCGGTAACATCTGCATAGTCAGGAGAGACGATGCCGGTCAGCAGGAAACTATGTGCAAAGGCAGGCAGCTCCTCACTATTGAAGTAATTGTCATTGCCCTTGTTGTTGCTCAGTGTATTATCAGATCCGATAGCGTACTTTACCATGCCTTCATTCCTGTTACCACCGGAAGCCGCTACAGAGAACGCGACGTCTTTCTGTTTCAGATTGTATACCGGGATACCGTATACATAGCGGCGTCCATCGGTATTCAGCACACTGATCTCCGAGATATGATCAGGCTTGCGGAACTGGTTTACGCGTTTCTCTCTTGACAGCAGGCTGTTACCCACAACAAAAGTATCCTTATCCGGCATCAGGTAGAGATTAGAAGTGGGAATAGGTACTTCTGTGGTAGCCAGTGGCTTCCATAACATTCTCATAACCGCGCGACCTCCAGCCTGATAATATTCGGCTCTGAGATTATATAGTTCCCCTCCCACCAGGTTTACCCAGGCCGTGTCCAGTCGCTCCGGATGATCGTTCCAGCGGTCTATCAGTAATGTATCATTCAGGTATACTCTCACACCATCGTCACTGCGGGTGGTGATGCAATAACGTCCGGTAACATCTGCCTTTAGCCTGCCAGTCCAGCGTATAGAGAAGTTATTATCAAGGCTGACGCCTGGAGGTGCGATAGCGGCGAACTCTCCTTTGTTATTGAAGTTCACCTGGGGATCTATACGCTCAAATAACGGCTCTTCGAACTTCTTTCCTTTGAAATATTCTGCTTTCAATCCGACACCCTGTCCGTTCACATTATCCGGGAAATCAACACTACAACTACTCAGGCTGAACAAGTTTGGTGTATAGTTCTCAATATATTTTGACAGTCCGCCGACACTCGCTTCACTAGCCGTCAGGTAAGAAATAACCTGGCTGCGTTTATCACGTGTACCTTTGTATACGTTATCCGGTGTCAGCGTCTTTTTAGCTACCAGCTTTTTATTACGGTAAGCATTCAGTCTGTTTGTTGCTTCAATAGTGGGACTGCTATTGCTTGGCTGATAGAGGTCTACCGCCACCACATCATCGCCGCCAATAGCATCATAGAATGCCTTGGTATTACCGCTCTTTTCTCCGGGGTTCCTGAAATAAGCACTTTCAAATGTCTTATCAGACTTTTTGAATGCCACGGTAGTCGCCAGTGGATTTTGTTCCACCCAGGGTCCTACCTGTGTATAAGCGCGGGTAAGGCTTAGGTCAACACCACCATGCACGAGGTCTCCGATACCAATATCTGTACTAAGCCTGTCTGATTTATCCCTCGATCTCATTGCATGATCATACACATACCCGATGTCTCCGCGGTAAGCGCGGAACATACCGCCACTGCCTTCTCCGGAGATGGAAAATACATCATAGGTGTAGGAAGGCACGCCGATATTAGGCACCGCAGGCTTTTCTCTGTAGGCGATCTCTTTGTCACGATTATAGTCCAGCAAGGCACCTTCATTTCCATTTGCCTTCTGATAGTTCAGGTATCCATATGCGGGCAATGACAGGCGTTTATCATCATCAGCAATATCCTGCAATGATACATACCCGCTTATATAAAAGCTAGGGTGTACCACCTTCGTCTCATAGCCTATCTTGGCGGTATAACTGTAGGATGTATTGGTGTAGGCAAGATTTATGGAAGGCATGAATGCCGGCTGTGCAAAGGAGATATAGGTAGATGCGGTGCTGCTATGCGAAGGTTCCTCTTTGCTTTTCTTATCATCTGCAGTATATTGACGCACACCTGCGGAGAAGGTCAGCGCTTTCATGCCTTCACGGGCATTATAGGAAAGTCCTGTAGATACGCTGCCACTCATTCCCCCTTCCTGTGATGCCTTCTGATCAGCAAACTTATAACTGAAAGAAGTGCCCAGTGTCACGCCATCCTGCGAGCTGTTGGTAATAGACAAGCCACTGGTCGCCCTGTCCATACTGCGTGAGCCTGCGTTGATATTGGCGTTCACGCTGGTTTCGATTCCCCAGCCTTTGTAATTGTTATACAACACACCCATGCTGCCTCCTATGCCGAAGCCAACAAACTTACTCAGCCCGGTTACTTCCACATCAGCGCCGGAAGTAACACCAATCGTTTTGTTCTCCTTCATGTTGGAAGCCTTCTGCACGGTATCTGTTCCGTTAAAATCATCCGGTAGGCCGCGCATATTACGTGTGATAGATCCCGGGTTGATGTTCCATCCGAGTCCTACCCAGCTTGCTTCCTGGTCCATCGAAATACCGCTGCTGTAACCCAATGCCAGCGGATAGCCGCCTACGTCCATCAGGGGGATGTTATAAGAGAAATCGCCGGAGAACAGGTCTACCATGTTATCGCTGTTTACGGAGTGGAAGGACTGACTTTCCGGTTGTCCCGGCCCCCCGAACTCTTTTTCCGTTGGCAGCTCCTTTAACGTTACATCTGCCGCAACGACGGGTGCAGACAGCGGTTTTCGTGTACTGCCTGTTGTAACATTAACATGGCTGTAATGCCAGGTTATCCGCGGCGCGGCAAATGCGTATGCGGGCAATACTGCTTCACAATAAAGTAAAATAAGCATGGTGATAGCAAATGCTTTCTTACCTTTTGCAGCGGTCTTCAGTATCATTGAGAATATATTTTAGTATAGGAAATAAGGGTCCTGTTCCTCCGGAGAAGAGGATGCACAGGTATATGATTATGCGGCGGGCTACTCTGCCTGTTAGCCGATATACATATGTAACCTTGTATATGCTGAATGGTACAATTGTGGACTGATTCTGCCCATAGGGATAACTCTCTTCATGAGTATAGGTTTTACTGTTATATGCTACGTGAAAGATCAGTCTGTTGTGCGTTACAACATCAAATCCTTAGTTATGCTATATCTATTTTTGGCTTACTGGGCAACAATGCTCGGGCTCGGGTGTCTCTTAATGAAAATATCGGTCGTTGCTAGATTTAACTCACATGGTAAACCTACGCACAATAACGTATATTTCAAAACATTTATTAAAAAAATTTAAAGAACGATCCACCTCCTATCAGATGCTATCATCCGGAAGATGTTTTTCCAGTCCCTGATAAATACGGGGATCCAGTAACTGATTATGTACGGGCCTTACGGTCCGGTTGTAAATGTAATCATCTATAAGTCCCTTTAACGTAGCAGTAGGGTATAGGAAATAGTTCATAAAGGTGATCCTCAATTCCATATTAGGGTGCGAACTATTGGGATCATGCAGAAAGCCAATATCGCTGGCGCCAAAATTGTCAATCATTCTCTTCCCCGACATTTGGAACTGCATCGCAGGCACCAACAACTCTATATTAAATTCTACATTGAGGCAATCGTATTTATTCACCTTTTGTTTACGGACCATCACAATCGCCAGCGAATCCGCTTCCAACTCAACCTTCTTCTCACTGGTAATAAACTCCGGTTCAAGGTTGCTCTGCTGTTCTCCTAACTGGGTACTATCGCCGTCATTAATAGCATCAAACGCCCCTGTTCTTTGCAAAATGAAATGTCCGATTTCATGCAGGATCATTAGTTCCAGCAGAGGTTTAACAGAAGTAGCATCATTAAGGGTATTCTTCATCGCAAACTCCTTAATATAGCCAGGGTTGATAAGAATATAACGTGATTTTATATTTGAATAAGCGGACGATTTAAAGTTCTTCCCATTCGGCGAAAACGGAATGACCAGGATCTGGGAAGTATCCATACTGGCATACTTATCCTGAAATACAATCTTCTTATTTACAATTGGAAAGACTGCACAATTAACATCTTCAATGACCGAATCGAGCATACTTTCAAAGGAATAATCTTTTGAGAGATCATTAGCAGTAAGTACAGCGTTCTCCACTTCCTTTCCATCGATCTTTGCAACATTGCCATTGCATGCAATAATCATCCATATCGCTATCAGGCTAACTATCCAGTTCTGTCTCATACTCTTTAATTACGCCAGGTTTACCATTAGCATCTGCTTTATTGTAGGCAGCAAAGAATTGCGTTCGCCTTGTTTTTAAATCACCTACATTCTTAAAAGCTTCGGTCTTGAGTTGATTAAAGTGATTACTTGTAAAATTCACAATTGTAGAACAAAAAACCAGAACAGCCAGTATAATAGCAAATCGTTGTGGGTTAGTAGTGTTCTCTTTTTTAGCCGCCTGAATAGCAGAAACCAATGTTGCGCCAGCAGTCAAAATGGTGACAAGAAAACTACATAAGAAATAATAGTTCTGGTCTTTCTCGCCATCTGTGTTATTCTTCTCGATCTTTTGACTGAATTTTGCCAGTACCCGATTATAATCATCATTCGGATTAATATCTTCAAAACCTTTGATATCTGCATAGTTCACCCCCGCCCGGCTGTAGAGCTGATATGTGAGGTTAAAAGCGCTGATAACAGCTATTACTAAGGAAATGCCGGCAAAGGCATAAAACAATGTTTTCATATTATGCTAAAGGGGTTGAGGTTATGATATGAAATTATCACTATTACAAGGAAGTTAAAATACCAAGTAGTTGGTATTTTTAATCATATTCAAAGCAGGGTTACTATATTTTTGCAAATAAAGTCCGCTGTTCCTGTAGCCTTGCTTTATCCGGCCAGGAAGCCTGTAAATTGCAACCCGATCAAGTCCAACTCAAGTCCTGTTCATATTCGATTCAAGTTCGATGGTACTAGCTCATTACAGTCTGATTATAAGTACATTACAATAACCTTGAAGGATATACAAGGACCGTTTTTATCCCCTTATAATGTACCTGATGAATAGAGAATTATTCGAAGCTTGGCCCTGATTATCAGCCAGTTTTTCCGTAAATTGAGTTATAATCTATTGCAAGTTATGGCCCAAAACTTTAACATTCTTACCCAGGGTCTTTCCGGTCATGTCGGAGACCTGATTTATTACGAACGCAACGGCAAACAATTTTGCCGTAAAATGCCCCAGTATGGCCCGGACAGTATGTCTACCGCCAGCAAACAAAGCAGCCGGGAATTTGCAAAGGCCAGTAAGGCCGCAAAATCGATCCGTTCTGCCCTGAATGGTATCTGGCAGCCCGCACAGGACGCAACGACCGTATACAGGCTAAATAAGGCCGTTTATGCGGCTTTGAGAGAGGATACCCAGCATGTCCGTGGCAAACGTGTATTCAGTCCCGCAGCCCTGCATCAACACCTGAAAGATTTCCGGTATAACCAAAAGGCCGTCATGACCGTCGGCGGGATAGACACCATCCGCCAGGAGAATGGTAGCGTGATGGTAAAACTGCCCACTAACTGGCAACACTGGCTGAAACCTCCTAAAGGCGCCCGTTATATACAGCTACAGGCAGTAGCGCTGGATATGGACCTTGAGCAGCATACCTGCCTCGGTAGTACCACGGCGGCCAGTTGTGTGCCCTTGGGCGAAAAGCAACATACCCTGCTGTTACCGGTTACCCCGATGAGGGCAACTGCTACGATTGTTCTCTTACAGATCCGCTTTTTGCATACCGATATAGGCATTCAGTCCTCCGGCACCGCCAGCAGCGAGCAGGCATTTGTGACGGCTGTGCTGGAACCAGTGTTACCGTTGGTAGAACAGGCAAAAGATCCGCAGCCAGCCAAAGCCCCCAGGATTGTAAGGAAAAGCCGCTCTGCAGCAGATATGCTGGCTGTCAGTCAGCAAAGCAAAGTACGTATACCTGTTTGCAGAGAGGAAATCAGCGAACCCCTTATTCAAAGAATAAATATATCCGCAGAAAGCCTTTCACTAGCAGTATTTCATCAATACGATTATGATCAGTTTTTGGTCTGACATAATACTTCCTTCCGGTTAAAGGCGAATTACAATGACACGATGTGAATCGTGCTTTTTTCCTATGCAAAAAAGACATGGGCGGAGATGTAATTGCCGACACCATTCCTCATTTTTAAACGAACAGTTTAAAATTATTCTCTAAATTGTGTGCATATACCTACAACGCTATGCCACATGAACATCATGCCACTCAGACCAATCAGACGGCCACTCGTTCTGTAGCGGATAATCAATATTCATCGGGGATATCGAAACCTGCTGTTCAGCCATTGCAAAGGATGCCAGTCTCCGCTCCTGCCGGGACTAACAACAGTCAAAACACCCAACCATTTCAATTAAAGCCAAACGATACGGGCCTTCCGGACGATTTAAAATCCGGTATTGAAAGCTTGAGTGGGTACTCTATGGATGATGTGAGGGTGAACTACAATTCTGCCAGGCCGGCGCAGTTGCAGGCGCATGCGTATGCGCAAGGCACAGACATTCATATAGCACCCGGACAGGAACGGCATCTGGCACATGAAGCATGGCACGTGGTGCAGCAGAAACAGAGAAGGGTATCGCCAACGGTCCAATTGCAGAAAGATATTCCTGTGAATGATGATGCGGGACTGGAGCAAGAAGCAGATATCATGGGGACAAAAGCATTGCAAGCTAAGACGACGGCGCAAGCGCCGCTGCAGTATAAGCATATAGACAAAGCCGTATTGCAGGGTGCTTTCCTCGACATAGCGGCCAACAACTTTACGGATTATATTACGGAGCAGGAAACAAAGCAGAAACAAATAGGTGCACATAAGGAATCATTTACCACTGTTGGCTTCGAGCACGAATTCACCCAGACAGAAGGAGAAGGAAATGTGTTAGCAGGTATATCGCATCTGGAGCTCGCCAAAGCCCGTCCGCTGGCTTTCACCAAATTACCTTTTATACTGGAAACTGATGCGGCTAATGCATTGGAACTGGTAAGTCCTCCATTCCTGATCAAAACACTGTCAAACTCCATGATCCCCGATCCTGCAGATGTAGAAAAGGTGGATAGCATCATACGAGCCAGTCTGGACACATTATCGAAGAAGGGAACCATTGATGGAATGATCAAGGGATTCAAGACAGCAGGACTTGATTTCTCCGCCGCTGAAAACCTGAAGATACAGCAGAAGAATGTATCTCATAAGAGCGGGGTAAAAGACTATGACAGCATGCCGGAACTGGATTTTACGGAGCTGAAAAAGATAAAGATCAAACCTTCTGAAAAAGGCGGCGGCATCACCAGTCAGGTAAACTTTGCTACAACAGCGCAGACCTTCGATGATCTGCAAAACATCAATAAAGAAGATGTGCTGGATACTTCCGGAGCGAGAACACCCGGATTTAATCCCAAAGCGATACTGGCCACTCTCGAAGCCGGCATTAAGGCAGCCATTGCACAAACCGGTATTACAGATACACCTGGTCGCAAGATATTCATTAACCAGCTTGCACGTACGCTGAGCGGCCAGTTTGCCGTTCCGGCCATAGAGCATGTGATGAATGAACAGAAGAAGATATTTGATGGCACGTCCGACCTGGCCGATACTCCGGCAGCCACCTCAAAGTTCCGGTTCAATGCTTATCTGTCCAGCGCAGTAAAGGATGTGGACGGGGCCTGGATCAAAGACAGCCTGATGAACATAGGACTGGGTGTATTGAATGACGAAGACTGGACAGCCATTAAGGACATGGTAGCCAATGGCAGATTGGCGGATGGCATCAGGGGCCTGGCATTGCCGGAGTTTACGAATATCAACGGATTTGAAAAAGAAGCAGATAAAGAAGCCGGGAATGCGTTGATACAAGAAACATTGAGATTGGCAAAGGGAAAAATGCTGGCGGCCCTTCCTATTATTTCAGGGCAAATAGACATGGTCTATAACCATGATCTCATGAAGAAAGATGGTAAAAAGACTACAGAGCTGGGGATTTTCCCTACTGAGGCGGTAGCTTTTATGGGGCATAATGATGAGATGATCGGTGCAAGGCAGGATACTTACATTGATACGAGAAAAGCTCAGTTGCCCCAGGTAACCAATGAACGCCTGCATGTGGCAGAAACACGCAAGGACGGCGTAGATAATCTGTATAAGCTGGCTTTTAATACAGATAAGCTGGATGATAAAGGATTGGACGCTATGTTTGCATTTCAGGCTGATAAAGTCGCAGAGATAAATAAAGAGATCGTCGAGTTACAGCAGGCGAAGGCCCTGGCGGAAAAAGATATCCAGGACATTAAAGATAAAATAGTAGAACTGGAGCCCAAGGTAAAGACGCTTTACGAGGGATACGAAGCTGCCTTGGCAGAATTTACAAAGACTTATCAAGGCAAGCCAAAACAACTTAAAGCGCAGTTCGAAAAAGCCTTTGATCCTACAGGTCTCAATGATCAACTGATCAAGCAACAGAAAGCATTGCCCGGAAAGATCAAACAGCAAACGCCAATTATTGACAAGAAGAAGAAAGAAATCACGGCAAAGCAAGAAGAACAGAAGCCATACCTCCTTTTGATGAGTGAGATAGACTCACGCAAAAAGCAACGAAAGATGATGCAGGAACTACGACAGCAGATATTGAAGCAACAACTGGAACAGCAGCAACTGTTTTAATACCATATACTGCCCTTACAGGGCATGTCTGAAAAAGCCTGGCTTCTTTCGAAACCAGGCTTTCCTTTTAGATTATAATTTTACCTTTTCAAGGTACTCATCACTTAGTAATCCATTTTCCTGCAGCTTCAGTTTCCCGATCTTAGCTACCACCTTTTCCAGGTCCTTCCTATATCCCGGATCAAAGCCCATAGCCTTATACAAGAGCAATGCCTGGGTCTCATAAAAAAGGTTCAGCACATTCTTCTCTTCGATCGGTGATATGGTCTTCATGGTTGTTTTGATATGCTTAAGCCCTTCCTCTATTCCTTTCAGATCCGTGGCTGTTTCATAGCAATGGTATGCCAGATTGTTATGAGCAGCACGCAATGCCGCACGGATAGGGTTAAACTCTTCCAGGTAATCCCACAAGGTAATTTTACTTAATTCAGCAATAGTACCACGGCATACAGCAAGCGACTCCTCTTTCCTGCCAGCCTCATAAAGTGCATAGCGCTGATGATCCCAGACATAGGCCCATAGCCTCATTTCTGAACATTGCGCATCTCTGAGCAGTTTCTCTGCCTGATTGAGTATGTCAATTGCCTGGACATAATTCTTATCCTCCACCAGTAAGGTCACTTCGCGCATTTGCTGGTCAAATTCTTCCTGGCTAAATTCATATACGCCTGGAACATCCGGCAGCTGGAAGCTGGCGTAAGGATATGTCAGCCAGTCTTCGTCCTCGATCTTCTGCGCTTTCGCAATGTCCTGCGATTTCCGGTAGTATTCAGCTGCTTTGCCGGTATCTCCTTCCAGGAAGTAAGTCCAGCCGAGATAATAAACAGACTGATGAAGGTGTGAGGCGTTGACATTCGTCGTAGTTTCTACTTCTGCTAATTGCTTCCTCGCCTCGTCAAACTTCTTATCTATAATCAGTCCCAGTCCGCGGTTCACGAGCAGATAATCCAGGGAGAATCTGTTCTTATACTTTGTGAAAAGCATTTCAAAAACGGCAGCATACTGCGCATGCGGAATATACTTACTCAGTTGGTTGTTGCTCAAAACAGCGCCTGCACAAAACGCTACCGTGCGTAGCTCAAGGGGTACGAATTTAATATTGGCAATATCTCTGCCGATAGCCAGTTCACAGACCTTCGCTGTACGCATCGATAAAGGAACATACTCGAGTGCCGCACCGTAGTCCATAGAGCAGGCCTTTTCACACATTTCCTGCGTAATAAAGTGTCTGGGCACAAACTGGAAATCGTATGAATCCATTTTCACAGCAATATCACAGATCTTCTGTGTCAGGTATTGCGGTGGCACGTCATGTATACGTTCGTTTGACCCGGATTTACTGGCTGTAAGGGCTTTGATGATAAAGTCTTCGTCCCAGTAGCAGGCCCACACCTTATCAAAGGTGTCGTAATTAAACTCGGGTTCATCAAAGTACTCATCTCTTACCTTACTCCGCTCGTTCCAACCAGCAGCAGCGGCCTTCTCATTGAATCCAGACAGGTTTCCCAGGTGTTTTTTATAATAGGCATAGCTTTGCTTGTGGATACGCTCGGCATCTACATGATCAAAGATGCTGATGCCGTATTTCTTTACGGCTTTCCCCATTCTCTCCAGATCAGACTGGGATCCGAAGCGCCATCTCTCCCTATCGTACAGTTCAACAATAAAAGGCCATTCGCGGTCCTGACTGTATTTTTCCGAAGCATACTGGTATATTTCTTTATCGACCAGTCTCGGTGGAATGTTCTTGATTACATGAATACCCAGGTCAATCGCCTGTTTAATGTATTCGTTGGCGTAGTATTTTGAAGGCAGGTCTTTACAGTGTGTATCCTGCAGATTACCACCGGCAATGAGCGCGATGTTCATCCGCTCGTCTTTAAAGGCCACAGGCACATGACTGTAATTGTATTGATTACCCATCACTGCGCGGAAACATAACTCATAGGTCAACTGCTCCTTAGGCACACATGAAAGATCTATACCGTGTGGATGGACATTGTAAATCTCTTGCGTGAGAAATTCGGCGGGAATCTCCTGGTAAAAGCAAGGTTCCTCCCTGTTTACAGCCAACAGGATAATGGCCGGTGTATATAGTTCCTGTTTAAAATACGTGATCACCCGGCCGCGTACATCGTACTCTTCGTTTGTTTTATGATCGAGTAATGCCTGTAACATGTCTTTAGTACGGTATTGCTCGGGGATCGTTGATAGTTTATTGCCAAGCCATTCGTCGGGGAATTTACCCGTCTTCTTATACATGTCAGGACCATATTTTCCCAACATGTCGGCAAAATACTGATCCCAGTATGCCTGGTCTTTGACTGTTGATGCTGGTTGCTGAGTATCCCAGTTCACCGTTACAGGATCCCCGTATAAATAGCGAAGATTAGTATGCTGCGCATAAGGCTGTGCTTTGTCACTTTTTTGAGCAGCCACCTTGTAGAACTTGTCTGCTGTTTTCCCGTCGCCCTGTAAATGATAGACTAAGCCCAGTAGCCAGTTATTGGTAAAGATGCTATTTATCTCCACTGATCTTTCCAGGTAGCCTTTGGCTTCTGTCAGCTTCTGCTGATAGATACGCGCCTCTCCTAACACCCGCAGCGCAAAATAGGCAGACTCGCTCTTTTGCACGGCTTTATTGGCCAGTTCGATCGCTTTATCATATTCCCCGATCTGTACAGCACATAAGGCAGCTTCTTCCATACAAGCCCACTCATATTTAACTCTCTCAGGGGTATAGGGAATCCCTTTGGCGAATGATTCCATGGCCTGTTTGTAGGCCTTCTGCCCGAACAGGCATTTACCTGCATGATAATACGCAAGGTAATAACCAGGCGCTTTTGTGATAGCCTCCTTGAAACATTGATAAGCGCCGGTAATGTCCTCTTCCGCTTTCAGACGTACTCCTTCGCGGGTCAGTTTAATACCTTCAGGCGTCACCCCTTTCTGCAACACGGGTTGATTGTTCTTCAGCGCCTCATAGACCTTCCGGACACTGATGTTCAGTGTATCATGATGGGACTCATCCAGCGTATAACCAAGCTCCGGCAGGAATGCGTAAGCATAATCATGCCAGGCGAGAAAAGCATTATCTGTCACATAGGATGACAACTCGTCGTAATTGTACAGGGCCGTAATAAGTGTCTCCGGTGCGAATTCGAAACAGCGCAGGCTATAGAACCAGGAGAAGAAATACGGCGCGTTAATACTCCGGAAAGGCATGGAATGTACCATTTCATCATCCTCTCCCCAGGCCGAGGCAACATAGCGGATGGTTTCTGTGCCCATGGTCTTCTGGAAATACCCCAGCTCGAGGTAATCGACAGTTGTATTACCGGTAACATAGTAACCATTGGAAGAACTAACCTTTCCCTGTATGGTCATATTACCACGTACCACAAGAAGATCTATATTAGCGCGTGGGATTTCCAGGTCGCCTTCAATAAGCAGATCACCATCGCAATAATAAATGGCGTTCAGGTATTCTTCATAATATTCCCGCTCACTCTCATAATTAGCGGCATAGGAATTGTCCTCGTCTTCCCAATAGTCAAATAAATTTTCGACGTTCAGGACTTCTAATACTTCACTATAGGAGACTGCTTTTAAGCCGTGCTTTTGCAGGAAAGCTTGTGTTTCTGCATCATCATCATCGTCCTCATCTTCTTCTGTTTCTGATTCAGCCTTGTTTGTATTACGGGCTAATGCCTCGAAAGCCGCCACCCCAATGATTGATTTCATTGAAGCCTTTGCTTCCATCACAGGTGATAAGGCCTGCGTAAATGCCTCCTCGCTGGTATTTCTTAACGATTGGGGGAAATGAATACTCTTTATCGTTCCTAATGGATCGCTGACAAATATCCTCATCTCCTCCCCGTTGATGATCATCCCCAGCACCCACCAGCATTTCGATAAGTAGCCTTCTTCCTCACCGATCAGGTTGAATTTACATCGGTAGAAATTCTGATAGAAGTTCAGGAAACCATACAGGTTATTACCATTGACACCTTCTGCGTTGTAACAATATACTGCACAGATAAAATCGTCTTTACTAAAGAAGAGAGAGCCTTTCTCCAGCCAGAAATCAACGTATTCTTCCGGCATCTGGAAGCCGGCGGCGGTTTCCATTTCTTCGATGTTCTCATCTGTTACGTCGACTGTTTCCAGTTCTCCGGGATATTTGCCGTCAGCAAGATACTGGGCAAGTGTCAATAGGTCTTCGAACAAATGTTTAGGGGGAGTATCACTGGCTGTATCGGAGATACTTGCCTGGATGCTAACTGGTTCATCATTAACTCCTTCGACAACCTGGCTATACCCTTTCTTCACCTTTTCGGCAATCAGCTTTTCAGCAGCCTTTCTGCACTCTTCTTCTGATGCGTATTCTTTGGTTTGGGTTTGTCCCTGGGTACCTGTTTTACCGTAATAAACGGTAAACTGGTCACCTGTAATTTCAATGTCCCAGAACTTATCGGATTTTCCGTCCTGGTAGATAAATTTGATTCTCATGTAAAGTCGTTATTGTTCCTGTTATCACTTTGCCAATAATTGTGGCGTTAAGCTACGTATAGTCAGCACAGTACAGTTGGCAAAGGGGGTTTATTGGCCGGCTAAGATAGTATAAAAGTTCATTCACAATGCTGGTTGTTAATCAACCAATAGCGCCTATTGCATTCTTCAACATATCATTGGCTTCCGCCACTATCTTTGGGTCAATCTCTGAAGTCTTATTGGTCAGCCTGAAAGATGCCTGCTGTCCGGTAAACTCCATGTGCATCATCACACTTCCACTACCCCAGAAGAAATCATAAATGATGGCGACACCCTCGTCACCGGTTTCCATATAACCTGCTAAGCTCTTTAACCAGGCCAGCATCGGTAGAATTTCCGTATAGTTCTGACTGAAAAGTGCGATAGCGAGCTCCCACTCTTCTCCATCTCCTCCCCGTTCACGCGTTCCTGTTTGCGGGTCAGACAGATAGGAATCCACCAGACCACGGTTCGTTTTTATCCAGGCATAGATGGGGACTTTTGTCAACGGGGATTGGGAATGCATTTTACGGCTGTTCCACCAGGAAGTCCAATCCTGATCTATTTCAGGAGATAGTGGTTTGTCCTGGAAGAATCGGTGGAGGTTATCCTTGTTGGTTTTGACTTTTAAGTAGAGAGAGCGAGGCTCTGACATAGGGTTATATATTTAATTGGGTGTAATATATGAGGAAGTTTTTGATTATGCAAGGTGGCCATTATGGGAAAGAAGGCAGTACATATACATTGCAGTAATCTCTGCGGGGATTAAAATGTTACAGTTACTCAAACGTATCCCCGAATTGCATTAACGCAACGGAGGATGGTCTTCTAATATCCCTCAATAACTGCGTATAGCAGACATCGAAAAGCTTCTTTTGGGGATAATCATATGATATAAAAAAACTAAAATTCTTGCTAACGCTCCCTTCGGGGAGCGGTTTAATCTTCTGCAAGAAAATACTATCCGAAATTATGGCCTTAATAAACGCATCTAGCTTGCGACCAGAGAATGTTTTATGCTTTTTTGCCATTAAATCATAATACATCCCTCTATTTTTCCCACCTTCATCAACCACAAACATCAACTTTGCTTCAGAAAACGCACGGACCCCAATAACTTTCATGCTTTTATATCTTTTTAGCAATCTGCTACTAATGCTGTCTGCTTCATTCAAATATCGGTCTAAACGATAATGCGAAATATAAGAGCATTTACACTCACATGAATTCTGGCCACTTGCATAACTGAATTGCAAAACAGCAAATAAAAAAGTAATAAATCTCATTCCTACTGTTATAAATGTGAATTAACCAAGCGCAGTTTCGAAAATAGCCACAGTACAGCAAACTTATATGCCCCGATCCACCAAAGTCCCGAAGCTCTCAACCACCTCCCTGGTCAGATTTACTTTTGCTTCCAGGTTAGCTTTATCGCCCTGGTAAAAGCGAATAATGCCATTCAACAGTGCTGATACAGACGTTATATCTTTCCGCACAAGATCAACATAGACAATTCGATTTCCATTTTCTCTCCGGTAACCAAAATATTGGCGGTAGTACAAGGGCAGCTCAATATTCGCATAAATTTTGTGCAGTTTGAAGATCTGTTCGACCTGTAACTGCAAGACCCGTTTCGTCATTTCTATATCTTTGCAGCCGAGCTCAATATCTACAATGTCCCCATACTCTACAGTATGACCATAGGCGGCTTCCTTGTGGAATACAAACCCTTGATAATCCTTTCCCTCACAGAGAAATGAAGGCAACTTTTCATCCATATGGTTATATATCCAGACAACATCCTGTGCTTTTGCGGTCAGGTCACACATCAGGGCTTTATCACTTGCGGTTTTAAACTGAATTAAGGGATGGTCTAAAACATTCAGCTTATGATCGATGTGTTGAGATTTCAATACAACGCGGAGATTTTTATAAAAATCATCGGCGGTTTGAGGTGTTACATAGCCCTTTTGTCTATCGAACACAAGCGGTGCAAATTCGATGTAGGTGTAGGTAATATATAACCACCAGGAGGCAGCTGCAATGCAAATGGCTAACAATGAAGCGATAATGGAGATTTTAAGTATTCGTTTCTTAGGCATAGGAATGGGATTGATAGTCAATAATAGGAAAAATTATGATACTTCAGCGGTGTTTCATATGGTTTGGCTACCTAAAGGGACCGACAATAAGACTTACTATAAGGGTATACTAAGTCTTAATAGCAAATGCCTATATTTGAATTCCATCCTCATAATGAAAATGTTCCTGGCCGCCGGCAGTAAATCTACCAATGAACTCAGGGGTAGAATGTTCTTCCCTTTTTTGCGTAAAAATTCCTGAACTAATTGCCCAGTCATAAACTCCAATATTAACGGGGTATGCTGTTAAAACGCCTGTTAGTTTATGTAAAAAGATCCATTCTTTAGCAAGTTTTCTTTCTGTAAAAACACCGCTGGCAAATCGTCCATTAATGCCATGAAATACCCATATCACATCGACATTCATAAGTCTCTATTTTCTATTGCAGTCGCTAGCAGTTACAAACAAAAGTGACCTGGTATAGGAAACTGGAGATATCCTTATCACAAACAAGCAGTTCAGGCTAGTTTCCCAGGACTATTTTAAAGAGGACAATAATTTCCAAAATCATTCTCATTCAAGATCCACCCATTACAATCTATTTATCTTTTACCAGATACCAGCTTTCATCCAGCTTTCGCCCAGACTCTATATATTTTTTCCATTGCTCATTTTTGACATCAGTAACATCTCTGACGTATAACAAGGCCCCATAACTTTCAATATATATTTTCATATCGATACCAAACTTTCTAAAATCAGCGGTTACGCCAATAATTTTAAAATGATCCATTACTTTTAGTGCCACTCTTAGCTCGTTACCCAAAGCGTTTCGATAACCGGAGGTATCGGTAACATTAAAAGAGGACAAAACAGCAATATCAGTTAAGGGATATTGAAGAATTTCATTTGTAAACGTGAAAGTACTATCGTTCTTCTCGAAAAAAAATGTATTCACCAACTGTCCTTTGCTATATGATAGTTGATAGAATTTATCACTTCGATTTAAAATCGTTTTGTCTTTAAATTCCTTCAATAAATACGTACGCTTATTATAAATATTCTTGGCGGTTTTCTGATCATCTGTCTTACAGAACAAATAAATCGCGATTGCGATAAATACTATGATCAAGATAACAATTACAAATACTTTTTTCATGTTTTTTATTTGAGATTGAATTTAGGCCAGCTTTGATGGTCCTTTTTTATCAGCATCGCGCCTTTAGGACTATTTGCATATCCCCGGTGTATCGCTCTTTGATCTGATTTGGAGTCAAATATACCAGGGCTTCCATTAGTCCCAGGGCCAAAATCATAATATGGGGTATGGTCTCTTCTTCCATTAACCATATTATTTATGTGGCCGCCCATTGAAGCTGTCGCGAGGCTAATTCCTAATTCAGCTGTTCCCCTTCCAAATAAATAGTTACCTAGATCGCCAACATTATAAGCAAGTCCCTCTCTGATGTAAAATGTGTTTGTTTGCAAATCGTTTGCCTGAATCCCTCTAACACCATAGTCCATTGCACCCTGTCTGCCACTTTTATTGGCAAATCTCATGGGATTTGCTTGTGCTTCGGGACTCCATACGCCACTTCTATCAAGCTGTCTTTCAACCATTTCATCGCTCATCACTGTTACTCTATCTATTTTACCATTCTTAATCGCTTGCACATCCTCAGTAGGGTCATTAAACTCGAAGGTCTTTCCTTCTGAATAGACTCTTTCTTCATAACGAACACCATCTTTTTCAAAAGTAGAAGTTACGGTAGACTTTTGATAAAATACACCAGACCATTCCTTTCTACCATTATCCTGAAACTTCCAGAAAGTACCATCTGGTCTGAAAAGAGCAAGCGTATCTCCCAATGGGTCTGCATAACGAATCGGGTTATTGGCCATTCCAGCATACAAGCTAACCATATCGGTAGGTTTAGTATCTAAATTCTGCCAACGTCCTATTTGTGAGTCATATGTTCTATAATAAAATTCATATGTATTTAAATCGAAACTTGTATTATACTCGGCTCCATTAAATCTCTCCTTTTTGTTCTCCAACGAGTTCACTGCTTTAGGAGAAATACCAACCATTGTCAAGCCATAGGGATAATAATGCGTCTCCTCCAGCAATGGACCACTATTCACCGCCAAAACAACATTATCAAAGAACACATCCTGCTGGCTTTCATTGCTTGTATAAACATACAAAAATCCGCTCTGTTCCACTGCCATTTTCTCCACTCCTAACTCCTGCAGCTCATCGGGACTCGCCTTCACCTGCCTCACTCCACTATTATCCTCCACTAATTTAAAATCATCATTAAATAAAACAAAGTTCAAATATGCCTTTGGGCGGCTTGACGGCCCGTTGTCATTATTCTTTTCTTTTAAACGTTGATAATTATTGTTATAGAAGTCTGCGTTAAAAGGTGTGTTATTATAAATTCCCTCTGATGCGTGTGAGCCATTTTCGGAAGCAGTACCACCAAATGCCTGCACCAGACCAGCAATCATATCCTCTACCGGAGCCTTTCCATTATTCTTATCCGGCCCCTGGGACTTATAAAATGCTTTCGCCTTAATTTGAACGGTATCTCCAGCCATTACCCGCAAGACCAATGAAGGGCCTATCTTCTTCCCTCCTGCTTTCGCATTCAACTTCGCAGCAAACTTATTTTGTTCTGTAGTCTGGTCCACAGGATAACCAGAAGGTACTTCTGCACGAGTCTCCTCTACATTGCTAAACAGTGCTACTTCCTGAGCCGCAACTTCTGTCTCCATTGTGGCGGCATACATTGTAAAGTCCGTCTGGTCTGTCAAAACCGTTCTTACATTACCCAGGTGATCCTTTTCAAAATAATCATATGCATATTGCACCGTCTGACCGCTCTTATAAACAGGGCGAATACGACCTTCTTCATGACTAATAAGCTCCAGGCTGTCTTGCTTGTATACAAATGGTCCCGCATAGTCAGTTACAGTTGTTTTGGATGTACTACCAGTGTTATCCAGTACTGTCTTACTTAGCTTGTTACCTGTGGCATCATACTGGTAAGTAATTGTCCCCTTGCTCGCAATAGTGATCACCGAAGGAAGATTCAAATAATTATATACTATTGAACTAATGTGCTTATTAGAATCAGCCACCATGTTACCATTTCCATCATAGAAATAGTCATTACCGGCATTTGTTCCATCAATGAAATCTCCCAGTTTAGCAGATACAGTCTTTGCAGGATTTGGATCAGCCACCGCAGCCAACTTGTTACTATTGGCCAGGTAAGTATAGCTTAACCGGTCTACCGTATCAATCTTTGTTCCAATCATTCCCTTCTGCCACATGGATTTAATATTACCATTAGCGTCATAAGTCAGATTACTAACCGTAAAGTCCTTTTTGTCCTGCGCCCAGCTACCACCATTCTTCTGAGTGAAGTACGCTCCCGTCAACCGGTTAGCTTTATCATAGCTATAGCCATAAGCCCAGGCACTGTCGGCACGCGTCTTCCACTTAACACCAGATATGTTGCCGTTATACAGGCTAGAGTCAAATCCATAATCATAGCTCAACTCCTGGCCGAACCAGTTAGATGTACTCGTTCCGCTGTTTACAAAATTCTTGTTGATGCCTTGTAACCAACCACGGATATTATAAGTATAGTTTAAACTGTCAATTACACTATTAGAAGAACCTACACCTAAACGTTTCAGTTTCAATTGACCCAGCTCGTCATAATCGTTTGCTGCAATCATTCTCTCCTGACCTGCATCATCATTTAACCGCTTCCTCACTGCAAGCAATCTACCTACATAGTCATATGTCATACTTGTGAGCAGCGTAGTTTGTGGGGTAATACTTTTAGGATTCTGATGACGAAGGTAAGCTGCCAACGCAGTACCTTTGAAGTTGTATAAAGTTGACAATATGTCTTTCCCGCCTAAGTTGTTTTCACTTACTACCTGAATGACACGGCCCTTATCATTATAATAGGTAGTCGTCGTTAACCACTTTTCTGTCCCGAGCACTCTTACCTTACCACCGGTAACCAGTCCCGTTGTCATATTGCTCACTGGCAACTTCTCAGGATATAATGTATCCGCAGCCAATAACTTTCCAGTATCGTTGCCCGCAAAAGCCAACTTGCCGGAATAATTATAGTTGTCGTAAAAGGTATAAGTCAGCGGTGTCAACGCTGATGCTGATATATTAGGCAATGGATTTGTAGCAGTAATCACAGTAGTGTCACCTGCCGCTGCAGGATCAATTCTCGTCTCGGTATCTCCCCCCGTGTTGGAGTCAAATCCATCCAATATAGTAATGCTGTTGGTAGCTGTGTATAACGCACTACCATCGTGACCATACAAGGCCAGATCCGCTTCTGCTGCAGCCACATAAGAAATGGTCTGGGATGTAGATGCCGAATTCATACTCGTCTGCAAAGCATCCCTGGTAGACGTCCCCTTATAGATAGCCGTCATGGTTGGGCGATTCAACTCATCATAGAAAGTCACCAACCATTCCATAGGAGATTTCATCCGTTGAATGGAATCCTGCGTAAATACAAGCCTATCCCGAACGTCATACACCATGAACACTCTACCGGCACCGGGCACCTTTTTCACTACCATACGCTGCCTTCCATCATATTGATACTGGAAACACAACTCATCAGCGATAGCGGCACTTATTGTCCAGGAGCCTTTTATTGCCTCCACAGCCAGTGGAGGGATAACAAAGCGAAGATTGCCCAGATCATCATACACATAATAAGTACATAACCAGCCTATATGTCCTGTACCAGGATTGCCCGAGATCTGCACCTTTTTTAATACCACCTGCCCTTGCTTGTCCTTATATTCAACCACCTGGCTGCCTTGCTCATCAATAGTCACATTCTCTTCTAGCTGCCCCGCTGCGTAATTGCTTACACTCGTAGGTATCCCTGTCCCAATATTCCATAATCGTACCGAATCAGACACGGAATTCACCTGATACCGGATTTCTACAGGATGATTAACCCAGCTATTGCCTGGCGCATAGGATTTAAGCGGCCTGTTAAGAGGGGATTGCTCAAACTCCTGCTGAGCATAGTAAATGTTCTCACCTACAATTCCCGGATTAAGCACTCCATTCTGATAAAAAGCTTTCTGCGCATTGAAAGGATCCGTCTTAAATTTTCCATCGCTAATGTTCCCTGACTGCTGTGCATAGGGAAGATACTTGTACTGTTCCCTTCCATAACTATCATATATCACGGGCGCAACAAGATCCTTTCCACCACTACTGATTCCTTTTGAGACTATCTGTATCGGACGACCAAGACCATCAAGATACTGAGTAGTCTGTTTCACTTCCCTTACCGACCTGCTAGTCGATGTAACTGCTGCCGTATCCGCCAATGGTCTATCTGGCTCCCAGGTCCGGACATAGTTGATCGAAGTAGTATTATACGCCGCCGGAACTGTTACTGCCGTTGCCGCACTACGTGTTCCACCGGGTTTATTACTTTGGGCAAAGGCGACATCAGTAATAAGCGATGTCACAGCCAATGCGCCAGCATATATTGCGTATTTTACAAGATTCATAGGTACGCGGTTATTTAGTGAGAGGAGCCTGATACTGGTAATCAATTTGTTTCAGGACATTTCCGTCCTGGTCTCTGATCACCTTCAATCTGCCCAGGCCATCATATTCATATTTCAATATATGATTCTGATCGTCTGACTTGCTGGTCAGACCTATTAAAGGCTGATAAGTAAAACTGTTCATTTGAGATGAGGACGGCCGCAGCTTAATATCGTCAAACCACACCTTTCCGGTCCCATTATTGTCTATTCTTATACTCATACTTTTGACGTCTGCAGGTACTGAATATTCCTTCTCAACATATATCCATTTACCTGATTGTGAAATAGATATATTGTCTATATATGAATACGCTCCGGCCTCTCCGCTCCGTTTCATCAGCAGGTTAACAGTCGCACCGGGGCCGCCGCTATATACCCAACCAGAATATTTGAATTTCGTCGCTGCTGCCAGGGATACATTTGTCCAACGCGGACTAACATAAGTACCAGCATTGGTAATCAGCCCCGCATAACGTCCGGTTCTCGCTTGTCCGTTATCGCGGACAACGCCAGCCCAGCTGCCGGCATCTTCAAATCCATCATATAGTACGGAGGTATTCGCAGCCCCGATTGTCTGAGTTACCGGATAAGTACTATTTGCGTCCCAGCTATAGCTGCTGGTGATTCCATTTCGCTCGGTCAACTGCAGAATATTGCCGTATTTATCATATCCCTGATAAGCCACCGCAAGCTCGGGCTGTGCTCCCCCCAAGCTCCATGTACTATCTGCCTTCGGCATAATCAGACTATCGTTAACACTCCATTGATCACTGAATAGCGTGCGGCCATACTTTAATAAGGCATTCTTAGAGTAACTTCCCTGCCAATAAGGCTGGCGGACCATATTTCGTCTCACCATCCTGTTTAATACACCGGCATCAGTTAATGACGCAATATGATCACCAGGAAAAAGTGCAACAGTAGAAAGGGTATCGTTTTTACTATTAGTACTCTTTACTGACTTAGGATACCCGTATCGATTATACTGATAGGTTATCGTGTTCTGCAGGGTATTTCCATTATCGTCAAACAGAGTTTCCTCGGTCGTGCCTAACCGAAGCCCTCCTGATTTTATCCGAAATATAAAGTATCCGAATTCATCCTTATTCACACTGCCACATCTATCAGGTGTCGTATATTCATAATTGTGCCAATAAGTTACTGCGGGTATGAATACAGTTTCAAGAGGGATATAACTATTAATCGTCCGTTTCTGAAGCGTATAGTCTCCACTAGAATTGTACTTATATATATGCTCTGACTGCAACCGTACATCTGACATAGAATTATCAATTAACTCTTTTCCTCCCATAGACCCCGGGCTTGGTATGGATATGTAGTCCGCCGGTAGTTCATACTGCAATAAAGTCTTTCCATTAGGTTTGCCATCGACAGCCAGATCATACTTTGTAACAGATGGATAAAGCACCTGTGCTCCCTGTAAACTAAGCGTGGGATAAACATTTGATGCTGTATATGTATATCTATATCCGGGAACCGCGCGACAACCGATCGGATCACCTATGATAGTCCTGGTTCCCATGGCCTGAAAATTGTTATAAATAACCTCCGTGCCAGATATCGGCATAATTCCCATACCATTTTCATTAATCCCATAAGCATACTTTTCACGTTTCTGCAAACTATTGTCGGCATTGTAGGAAGAAATCGTGCTAACCCTTATACCTCCACCCAAATTTGTGGAAATAGAAGTATTACGCTTCGTGCTGCTTATGTCAACAGTTACACTCGTAGAGTTTTCATCATTTACAGAGGCAATTATTCTGTAGGTATGGGAAGTGTCACAAGTGTAGAGATATTCAATCGTATGAGGCTGCTCATAGCCTCCATTAGCACTGAAAAGATCTGACGTCCATGTGATTATGCTAGCTCCTGTAGTAACGTCTTTAAAGGTCACACGCTGCGCAACATCCAATGCATCAGGCGAAAATGGAGAAAAGTTGATAACTATTTTGGCTACAGGTGAAGCTCCTGTTATTGGAGACGCATTTTTAAACGTTACGCTGTCAGTTACAATAGGCCGTTTGCCCTGTCCGCGAACACTAACCCAACCCAAACCATAGCTGATCATCTCCGTTCGTGACAACTGATATGTGTTTGACTCATAATCCAACACTGTAGAGCCGCCTGTTGGATGGGTAATCTTAGTTAAGATCCCCGCCATCATGTAATAAGCTGAAGGATCTCTATTCGCTGTACCCAAAGTCCCAAATGACTGAAGGTCAGCCTGATCAGGCACTATTGCAGGCATAAGCGTGGTGTTATTCACACCATTATAAAATCCCCAGTAATCAACCTTAAAAGACGTAATATCTGGCAGAGGAATACTGTTATATTCAAACTTGTATGTCTCCGGTTGTCCACCAGTTAAATCCAGTTTGTTGAAGGAAAGCAATTTTAAACGATAAGCGTTTTCATTGGTGGGCACAGTTCCACTGTAAAAGTAACCATAGTCAAATGTAATTTTCTTTACCCTGCTATAAACACCTGAATCTTTACTGAATATCACAACACTGTCCAATGATGTCCCTCCATCCATTCTTGTGCCTTTTCCATAAAAGACGACTTTTCCCTGTCTGAACAGGATCTCACTTAACATGGTAGAACCATAGTGAATGCTTTGGTCAGCAGCGATTATCTCGCCCTTCTGATACCTTCCCCCGTTTTCAGTCTCACTCTTTGAATATGTTAATGAAAAAGATTTTGTAATCTCATCATTTCTCTCCGCCCCAGATAAGGCAGGATCGTCATATCTAAAAAAAACGGTGTCCCGGCTATCGTTTGAGATTATCTGAGATAAATACCAGGATTGTGTATAGGTTATCAGGTTGTAGGTATCGTTTATGTACTTCTGCATCTGTCTGAAGCAATAACGGGTCCCGTCATCATCTGTTATCTCATAGGTATTATTTAGAGTGGCGTCCGGGTTGTTTATGATGCGTTTTATCACAACAGGTTGATAGGGGAATGTCATGAAAGCTGAACTATCCCTTGAATAAATAAATTTCCCTGACTTACCAGGTATGTTATAGCTGAAAAAGTCTGGCTGGCCATCCGGGGTATTTTGTACCCATGCCTGCATAACATCATAACTCTGTATCAGTGGCAAAGTATCCAGTGAAGCACGATGGTTGAACCAACCATATATATCTGTTTCATCTGTAATTCCTCTCACTGCCCGTGATATACTTCCGCCTGGCATCAAAGACCAGCCCAATCCCACCCAGGTGGCTCTCTGACTAACCTTAATACCAGACGCATGATAGCTTAGCGCAATCGGCACCTTAATTTTCCCGGTATTAATTTCATACAACGGATAACTAATATCCGGTACCCCTGTCATTGGCGAAACCGGAATACTATTATATTTAAACAGCTCCGCAGCATTTGGTGGCAATGGCGCTATGGCGTTATTCTGCGTCTGGGCTAACAAACCCTGCATTTTGAAAGAAAACAAAAAAATGCAAATAAATATCCTCTTCATAATTAAATCATATGAATGCGCCCTTGGGTTCCAATAAAATTTCACAACAGCTCGTGTCTATTTAATCTCAGATTATTTCGACTCTATTTTTTCGAGTTTTTCCATCATTATCTTCATTCGCTCTTCCAGTTCCCTGTTCCGCTTATCTGCTTCTATCACATGCAACGTCAACTCCTCAATCTTCTTCAACAACACCTTATTCATCTCCGCTACATTTATCCCTTCTTCCTCTATTTCCTTCGCCGATGGCACCTCCGGCAAATGATTATTCTCTTTCACATATGCCTCCAGTTCCTGTAACGGCATCAGCTTATAATTCTGTCCAAAAACATAATCAGGCCAGTTAGAGTAAGCTTTCACCTGTATCCTCGTAAACATCGCATCCCCATTTACCGCCAGCTTGTACCCCTTTGTATCAAGCGTTCCAATGCCGACGTTACCATTCACGGCATTCCTTGCCCCGGCCAGTATCACATCTCCATTTGCCTTGAAAAGCAGTGGCGCGAAATACCCACCTGATATGGCTCTGGTTGCGTAAAATTCAAGGGTCGGACCTGTCAGATCATTACTGAAATAGCCATCCTTTCTTGAAGAAACCAGCCACATGTTCGGCTTGCCTGAGGCTATTCCTGTTGTCGTCTTTATACTAAATTTAAGGTCCGAATAAGCAGCCGCATCACCATCACTAACCATATTGATGGCACTCCTGGTAGAACCCATATCGATTGTCAGCTTGTCAGCCCCGGGAGCAGTACCGATGCCAACATTGCCTCCTGTTGTTAATGTACCCTTCATATTCAGATTACCAACATTATCGAGGTACATGATCTGGTCTGTATCTGTCGTGTAATCAACAGCGCCGTTATCATGTGTTAACCAGCGAAACTTAAACCCGGTGGACTTAGGTCCAAACAATCCGTAGTTGATGGAAGCATTTGACTGATGAATAAATCCTGACCTGTTATTGGATGTGTACAAGCCCGTCGTGATCGTATTTGTATAGGTGTTAGGAAAGTCTATACTAATAAAAGTTGTTTGTCCGTTTACGTACAGAGATGACAATAACAATGCTGATAAGCTTAAAAGTCCCTTATTCATGGTATATAGTTTATATAAAAGTGTAAATGTGTTGATCTTCACCTGTAAAACGACGATCCCGGGTTAACACACTCGTATTTTTACGATAGGCATCAACAAGGCTACGCGGACTATTGTAGTAGTCCGGCTGTTCGCTTATAATATAGATTAAGATCTGAAACTGAGAATTCTGAATATGCTCGAACAAAGTATAGGTGACTAAACGGGTAATGGGCAACATCAAATTCTAACTGACAGCAAAGGTGTCGAAAGGACTTGACAAAACACATAACATGTTAGTTGTATGTACGTTATAACACATCAATTCCCCCCTCTCACCACAAAGAAAGATACAGGCTGCGCAACGTATATGCGTAGGAGAATTTCGGCATACATCTCTTAGTCAACCAATCTGCCCGTAGGAAAACACCAAATAATTCCCTACCTTCACGCCAGTTTTTGGTTTTCAACCGCTCATACCGGCTGAAATTAAAAGGGAATTTGGTGTAATTCCAAAACAGTTCCCGCTGCTGTAAGTTCCAAATCAGCTCTTAACCAATGCCACTGTCCAGGTCTCAAAATGGATGGGAAGGCGTTAAGAGTGGAACAAGTCAGAAGACCTGCCAACAACCATGTTTATCCAACGCTTCGGGAAGAAAGCACAGGAACGAGCAAGCGTCATGTCATATGATCCGCATTGCCCCACCTCACTATTCCCCCTGAAGTCTTGTTTAATCATTAACGGGTAATTAATGTATTAAATTAAATGTAGGCAACAGTATGGCGATCAAAGACCTGACTAAAGTTCAGAAGATCCTGTTTATTTGCAATGGCGGCACCTGCAGCAAAAGCGGCGCTGACGAGAATACCAACCAGTTAAGAGCACATCTTACCGAAAACGATCTCAACGACGAAATTCACACCGTACGTACCAAATGCCTTGGACAATGTACCTGGGGGCCTATGATCTTCATGCACCCGGAAGGACTCTGGTATAAAGGCGTTACACTTGACACTACCCGTGAGATCGTTACACAACACCTCATGCAGAACATCCTGCTGGAAGAACATGTTCACTTCCCCACAGCAGAACTGGTAGATGCCAAACCACTCACCTTCAGCGGACAACCAAACGAATAATGGATCTCTTACAACAGGACCTTAGCGGGTTCATTGTCCTGTCGGTATTAGGTTTACGACACGGACTCGACCCCGATCATATAACCGTCATAGACGGCTATACATACCGCCTGCACCTGCACAAAAGTAGCTGGACCCGCTGGGTGGGCACCTTGTTCACTTTCGGGCATGGCATCATGGTAACAGCCATCGCGCTGTTTCTTTGCATCCTAAAGAACAACTTTGCAATGCCCACCATGCTGGACATCATCGTGGAATGGCTTTCCTCTGTGATGCTACTCTTCATGGGCATCTCTAATATTATCTCCCTTACCCGCCGGGATAATACACAATTGAGCGGATTGCGGAAAAGGTTGCTGCCAAAGTCTTTCAGCAATAGCCTCAATCCGTTTACAGTGATCGTAACAGGGATCATCTTCGGTTTTATCTTTGACACCTCTTCCCAGATCGCCGCTTTCGGATATGCTGTAGCTGTTTCCAATCAATGGGTATATGCTATACTAGGCGGCGTGGTATTTTCCCTCGGATTGATCCTTACCGGTACCTGCGACTCCCTCCTGCTAAGCAAGTTGCTGAAAACATTCGACCAGAAAAAGATCCAGAGTCACCGTTTTAAACTGAATGTGCTGATCACGATCATGTGTTTTGCCATTCCTCTTTATAAAATTGCAAGTACAATGAATCCTACGCTGGAACTGACTGATTTCCAGAATAATATTGTCGGTCTGGTTTTTATCAGTATCATTATATCGTTATATGCTGAGCTGTACCTGCGACACAGGTATGCCAAAAGCGAAGCGGTATTGGAAAGCGTTAAGGACAATTGACTATGACTACACAGACATCGACAAATACGATCAGCATTCTTGGTTGCGGCTGGCTGGGATTACCACTGGCAGCACACCTTGTACGGGAAGGTTATGCCGTAAAAGGTTCCGTTACCCAGACTGAAAGGTTTGAAGAGTTGACACAAAAAGAGATCACACCTTACCAGGTGGAGATCACAGATACAAGTATTATCAGTAATGACCTCACAGGTTTCCTGGAGAGTGAGATACTGATCATCAACATCCCTCCTTCCCGCCGGGAAGATGTGCTATTCTATCACCAGGCGCAGATGAAGTTGTTGCTGGACCAGGTACTGAAAAGTCCTGCAAAGCACGTCATCTTCATCAGCTCTACCTCAGTGTATCCTGATCTGAACCAGGAAGTTACTGAACTCGAAACAGCACCACCGTCCAAAGACAGCGGCAAGGTTTTACTGGCAGTAGAGAAGCTATTCAGGACGAACCCTCACCTGATCACTACCATCGTCAGGTTCGCCGGATTGATAGGATATGACCGCCTGCCGGGACGGTTCCTGGCTGGTAAAAAGAATGTAGAGAACGGCGATGCGCCCATCAATGTCATCCACCAGGACGATTGTATTGCGCTCATCACCGGGATCATAGAAAAACAGGCATGGGGAGAGATCTTTAACGCCTGTGCAGATATGCATCCCACACGAAGGGAATTCTATACAAAGGCTGCGGCCAAAGCAGGACTTGAACTGCCCACTTTCGCAGCTACGACAGATCCTCATTTTAAGATCATTAATTCCGATAAGATCAAGCAACGGCTGAACTATTCGTTCAGGTATCCGGATCCGCTCGGACTATTATAAAGTCATTTCATGAAAGGGATATTAATATGTGGTCATGGCAGCCGGGATCCCGAAGGAGTCCAGGGCTTTAAGGCATTGGTGGCACTCCTGCAGAAACGCTATCCCGAAAGGATGGTGGATTATGGTTTCCTGGAATTTTCCCACCCGGTATACGCGGCCGCTGTAGAGCGCATGTACCTGGCAGGCGTAAGGGAGATCATCGCAGTACCAGCCATCCTCTTTGCCGGAGGCCACGCCAAGAATGATATTCCCTATGAAATGAATACGCTGCAAAGTCAGTATAAAGATCTGACCATCAAATTGGGCCGCCATATCGGCATTACGCCTTCCATCCTTCAGCTGGCGAAACAACTCATAGAACAAGCAGAAGCAACAGCACCGGCCCTCGACAGAAAAGACGCTTGTCTGCTGTTGGTAGGTCGGGGCACTTCTGATCCTGACGCTAATTCAGACGTGGCTAAACTCACCCGCATGTTGGGCGAAGGACTGGGCTTCGGATTCTCTACCACTGCTTTCATAGGCGTAACACAACCTCTGTTGAAAGACCTGTTGCCGGTCATCGAACATCTGCCATACAAAAGGATCACGGCATTGCCCGTATTCCTGTTCACCGGTGTGCTGCTCAAAAAGATCTATGCGCAATTGGATGAATTCAGAACAGTGTCCCATAAAGAAATCATCACCACAACATCCTTCGAATGTGATGAACTGCTGCTGCAAACCATTGATGAACGTATCAGAGAAGTAGAAGAAGGCAATCCGGATATGAACTGCCAGTTGTGCAAGTATCGTACACAGATCCTCGGGTTTGAGGATGCTGTAGGCAGTCCACAGGTAGGCCATCACCTGGCAGTGAAAGGAATACTCTTCGAAGAAGATGAAAAGCCCGGTGATAGAAAAACAGTGTTCACAAAGGTTAAAAAGATCCTCGGTATCTGATACATGCATAAACAGGGAAAGATATATGGCGTTTCATTAGGCCCCGGCGATCCGCTGCTGATCACTGTAAAGGGTCTGCAGACACTGCAACAGGCGGATAAGATCTATTATCCGGGATCGCTGTTGCCTGATGGGACCACCACCAGTTACTCGTTACAGATACTACAACATTATCAGCTGGAAGAAAGTAGGCTGCGAGGGATGTTCCTAAAAATGTCTGACGACCGCAAATCTGCCGAGCAGACCTATGCAGCTACCTTTCAGCAAATGCTGACAGACTACCACAATGGCCTCCAGGTTGCATTTGTCAGTGAAGGAGATATCTCCTTCTATAGCACGTTCGCTTATCTCTTACAACACATCCATGCGCATAAACTGGACCTGGAGATCATTGCCGGCGTGCCTTCTTTTATACTGGGCGCCGCCGAGCATCAATCATCCCTGGCTATCCTCAATGAGAAAATAGCTATTCTTCCCAGGATGAAAGACAGGGATACACTCTCCCGCTACCTGGAAGAGTTTGAAACAGTAGTGCTGATCAAAGTGCGCAGCGTACTGCATGAAATCCGTACACTCATTCATCAGGCTGGCCTGCAGATGGTCTATTGTGAACGATTGGGCACAGCACAACAATACATTACAACAGATATAAACGATTTGGAAGGAAGGGAGATCCCCTACTTTTCTTTACTCATTTTAAAAAGGATATGAAGCTAAGTGTAGTTGGCATAGGACCTGGCGGCAAGGATTACATTCTACCTGTAGCACAGCAGGTATTGGCAACAGCCAATATTGTGATCGGCTACAGTTATTACTTTCAGTTCATCTCACATCTCCTGCAACCGGGTTGTGAATGTATCGGGAAAGACCTGACAGAAGAAGAAGCCCGTGCTGAACTGGCTGTTAATCGTTGTGAGCCGGGCAAACATGTAGTGGTGATCAGCTCTGGTGATGCTGGCATCTATGCTATGGCTTCCCTTGTTTATCAATACGCCAGCACACTTACTGATAAAGAGATTGAACTGCAGACCGTCCCCGGTATCAGTGCTTTTATTGCTGCTGCCGGCAGACTGGGCGCCCCACTGGGACATGACTTCTGTTGCATCTCACTCTCCGATCTGATGACCCCCTGGCCTGTCATCGAAAAAAGGATACAGGCAGCAGCCATCGGCGACTTTGTCACTTCATTGTATAATCCCCGGAGTAAAAAACGTTACTGGCAACTGGCCCGTTTTAAAGAACTGTTCCTGCAATACCGGGAGCGGGGTACTCCGGTCGCGATCATCCGGCAGGTAACAAGACCAGAAGAAGAGATCACTATTACTACACTGGCAGAACTCTCTGTGGAAGATGTTGATATGTTCTCTCTTGTGATGATCGGCAACTCACAAACCTACCAGTTCAAAAACTTCCTCGTCACCCCCCGCGGATATATGGCAAGAAAGCCGCAAAGCGGTCAGGAGATACAGGACGAAAGCTTCCGCCAGATTGCTGCGCAGCTGAAACGCGAAGACGTCACAGAAGCTGACAGGTGGGCTATTATGCGCTGTATTCATACTACGGCCGACTTTGAATACGAAGACCTCTACCTCTCTAACAGAGACGCCATCACACAATGGCACAACTATCTGAAGGAAGGCGGTACCATCGTTACAGACGTAACCATGGTGCAATCAGGAATTACAAAGGAATTTCTGAAAAAATACAATGCCAGTGTATACTGTTATCTGAATGATGAAGCAGTATTACCACTGGCGGAAAAAGAAGGACTAACCCGCAGCCAGGCAGGCATGCGCATCGCAATAGAAAAACATCCGGATGCACTGTTCGTGGTGGGGAATGCGCCAACGGCACTCTTTGAGCTCTGTGATCAGTTACAGGAAAACAGGTTTAGTCCCGCGGGGATAGTCGGCGCGCCAGTCGGCTTTGTGAACGTAATAGAGTCCAAGCTCAAATTACAGGCAATGAAGAACGTACCTTATGTCATCATACAGGGACGCAAGGGCGGTAGCAATGTAGCCGCCAGTATTGTTAATGCAGCGTTCACCATAAATGATAAGTAGTGGAATACATTGTGATCGGCATATCAAATGAACCTGACTGTATCCTGCCGGATGCCGTCAGACACCTGCTGCCATCGCACAAAGTATTCTCCGGTGGTAAGCGGCACTATGAACTGGTGAAGAAATACCTGCCTGCACATCATCAATGGATAGATATCCAGGGCAATATGCCCGCTCTTTTTGAACAGTTCCGCGATCATAATGGACCTATAGTGGTATTTGCTTCCGGAGATCCGCTGTTCTACGGGTTTGCAGGCACTATACAAAAGTTTGATCCGTCGGCTGATATGCAGGTTTATCCTTACTTCAACAGCATACAGCTGCTTTGTCATGCGAACAATCTCGCTTATGCCAGTCTGGTAAATGTTTCTGTACACGGACGCAGCTGGGACGAGTTAGACAGTGCCCTGATCAGGCAGGCGCCAATACTTGGCGTACTGACAGACCAGCTGAAAACACCGGCAGCTATTGCGCAACGTATGCTGGAATACAATTTCACCAATTACAGGATGATCGTAGGTGAAGACCTGGGAGGCCTTCATCACACTTCCACCGTATTTGAATTGAATGATGCGATCAATTATACAGCCCATCCGCTCAACTGTGTGATACTGCTAAGAACATCGAGACGGTCATTCTCTCATGGCATACCAGATCATCTCTTTTATGGCCTGGAGAACCGTCCGAACATGATCACCAAAATGCCCATCCGCCTGACCAGTCTTTCCTGCCTGGACCTGGCGGAACGCAATGTGTTTTGGGATATTGGCTTCTGCACGGGCTCTGTTTCGATTGAAGCAAGACGCTTATATCCACACCTGCGTATTGTGGCCTTTGAACAACGACCAGAATGCAGTGAACTGATGGACGAAAATATGCGCAGACATTCCACTCCGGGTATTACGAAGGTAATGGGCGACTTCTTTGAAACAGATCTCCTCGGCTACCCTTCGCCTGATGCTGTTTTTATCGGCGGACATGGTGGCAGGCTGGAGGCGCTGATCCAGCGATTGGATGTTATTCTTCCTTCACAAGGCAGGATAGTACTGAATGCAGTAAAGGAAGAAAGCAGGGATCAGTTTACGAAGATTACACAAGCATTTAATTACAGATTATCAGCGCCAATAGTAATAAAGGTGGATGATCATAATCCTATCACCATACTAACGGCAGAAAAGAGATAACATGAGTAAGACAGTCATCATAGCCAGCACTGATAACGGTGTTACATTGGGCAACAGGATCAGGACAGAGTTCCCGAAATCCCTGCTGGTCAGTACCCGTCATCATGAACAGGCGACACATATAGACAGCATTGCTACTTTCCTGGAAGCCAATTTCAGCACCTTTGAGACATTGATATTCATCGGAGCGCTGGGCATCTGTGTGAGAAGCATTGCCCCATATTTACAGGATAAAAAAGAAGATCCTGCCGTCATTAATATCGACGACAGAGGCCTGTTTGCACAATCGGTGGTGTCGGGGCATCTCGGCGGAGCCAATGACATCACCCGCAAACTGGCCGCTGCTATTGGTGCACAGGCAGTGATCACCACCAGCAGCGATCTACAGGATATCTGGTCGCTGGACACACTGGCCGGGCAGTTTGGATGGAAGCCGGCCGCCACCCAAAACATGAACAGTATTATTTCCCTATTTGTCAATAACCAACCGACAGCGCTGCTGCTCGACATCAAAGACAAAGGCACGGCATATCTCGAAAAGACCCTACCTGCCTTTGTGGATGTCTTCTATGACCTGAATCAGGCAGACTTGTCGAAGTATGCATTGCTGATTGCCGTGACGTACAGAAAGTACCCGGTGGCAATACCCGTGTTGTACTTCCATCCGTCGGTATTAAGCATCGGAATGGGCTGCTCACGCGATATCGAAACAGACCTGTTGGCCGCTTCTGTATATCAGCAGTTTGCAGAACAGGAACTGGCTATTGAGTCAGTCAGGGCCATGGGTTCCATTGATATAAAACATGATGAAACTGCCTTTATTTCATTGGCAGAAAAACTACAGATACCCTTTGTCACTTATACAGCAGATGAGCTGAATACCCAGACTGTACGTAATCCATCCGAAGTAGTGCTATCCAAACTGGGCGTACATAGTGTATCTGAAGCATCGGCGATGCTACTGTCAGGGAACAAAGAACTGCTGTTAGAAAAGCAGAAACTCACTGTTAGTTCCGGCAAGAAACATACGATCGCTATTGCCCTTGATCGCCAGGTGATCCGGAAAGCAATGATAGCCATTGTGGGCGCCGGTCCGGGAGATGCGGAGCTGATCAGCCTCAAAGGCAAACAATTGGTGGAAGAAGCAGACCTGATCTTATATGCAGGTAGCCTGATCCCGGAAGAGATCACCCACTATGCGAAGAAGGAAGCGATTGTAAGGAACTCCGCCAGTATGACGCTGGAAGAGCAGATCAGCCTAATGGAAGAACATTATACAAAAGGACATCTGGTAGTAAGATTACAGTCTGGCGATCCAAGTATTTATGGTGCCATACAGGAACAGATGACCATCTTCGATGAAAAGGGCATGGACTACTTTATTGTGCCGGGCATCTCTTCATTCCAGGCAGCAGCTGCCAGCCTGAAATCAGAATTCACGATCCCTGAAGTGGTGCAGACCATCATCCTGACACGAGGTGCTGGTAAGACGCCATTACCGGAACATGAGCAACTGAATGAGATGGCTAAACATAAAGCCACCATGTGCATCTTCCTGAGTGCTACCATTGCAAAGTCGGTACAGGAGCAACTGCTGGAACATTATGATCCGGAAACACCGGTAGCCGTATTGTACCGGGTAAGCTGGAAAGACGAAGAGATCTATACTGGTCAGCTGAAAGACCTGGCACAGATCGTACGCGAGCATAAACTAACACTCACCACACTGGTGATTGTAGGCGTAGCCATCGGTGCCAGAAAGAACCGTTCACATTTATATAATCCCAGCTGGAAGCACACTTTCAGAACGGGAAAAGCAATAAAAACAAACTAGATGATCTTAGTATTTGGCGGAACAACAGAAGGTAAAAAAGTGGCAGGCATCCTGGAGAAGGTTGCATGTCCCTATTACTATTCCACCAAAACAAGTATTGACTTCCAGGCGGGTCCATATGGCAGATACCGGCATGGCGCATTGACAGCAGCACAGCTACAGACATTCTGCAAAGAGCATGCTATCAAAGCCATCATTCATGCTAGCCATCCTTTTGCCACCCAACTGCATGCTACCATTCATGAGGGCGCACAGGCATTGTCACTTCCGGTGCTTCGGTTTGAACGCCGTTATCAGGATCGACAGAAGCATCCGCTTGTGAAATATTGCGCGGCTTATACGGAAGCACTGGCATGGCTGGAACAGTATCCGGTAAAACGATTGCTGGCATTAACGGGCGTGCAGACTATCGCTCCCCTGACTGACTACTGGAAAAAGCATGATACCATCTTCCGCATCCTGCCCAGGGAAAGCTCACTGGCGCTGGCGGAACAAGCTGGTTTTCCAAAGGAAAAACTAATACAGGAAATGCCGGGAGATGATCTGGAACAGGAACTGGCCATTATCAGGCAATACAACATCAGCTGCATACTGACAAAAGAAAGCGGGGAATCCGGTTTCCTGGCTACCAAGATTCAGGCCGCACTGCAAAGTAGTATTCCCATCCTGATCATTGAACGTCCTACCCTGCCGGACACCTTCATACTGGTCAGCGATGAAGCATCACTCATGGCTGGGCTCAACAGGGTATTGCCATGAGCCTGCAGCCGGTGCCTGAAGGGGCCATGAAACAAGGCTATACCACAGGGGCATGTGCCACTGCCTGTACAAAAGCAGCGCTGCTGGCCCTGATCACACAGGAACCGGTGAACGAAATAGAGATCACACTGCCGCTGGGTGAGAAAGTTACCTTCCGGATCAGTAGCTGCTCTTTTAGCGGAGAAAAGGCTACTTGTACTACGATAAAAGATGCAGGAGATGATCCTGATGCCACTCATGGAGCAACTATCGGTGCTACGGTGTGGTTCCACGATACGCCCGAAGTAAGGTTCTTCCGCGGGGAAGGTGTTGGGATAGTCACCCTTCCGGGGTTGGCGATCGGAGTAGGAGAACCGGCGATTAATCCGGTACCGCGGAAAATGATGACGGATGCAGTCCAATTCCTGACACACCGCTATTCGCTCAATAAAGGGGTAAATATCGAGGTTTTCGTAATAGGCGGCACTGAGATAGCTAAAAAGACTTTAAACAGCCGTATTGGCATCTTAGAGGGCATTTCCATATTGGGCACTACCGGCATCGTGAGGCCCTTCAGTTCCTCCGCCTATATCGCCAGCATTACGCAGGGCATTGATGTGGCGCTGGCCAACAACTGCAGGGAGATCGTCATCAATTCAGGCGGCCGCTCGGAAAACATTCTGCGGAAACGCTTTCCTCACCTCCCGGAGTTTGCCTTTATCCAGTACGGCAACTGGATCGGGGAAACGCTGGCAAAGATCCGTTCCGTGCCACTGCAGAAGGTGACCATGGGCATCATGCTGGGAAAAGCCGCCAAACTGGCCCAGGGCGAACTGGATACCCATAGTGGGAAGTCCTCCTGGGATAAACAGTTCATCTATACACTGGCCAGGGATTGCGGTTATAGCGAGGAACAATGTCAGCCGATCCTGGAATTGAACATGGCCCGGCGACTGACAGAGTTGTTCTCCTTCAATGAAGAGGAACCCTTTTTCCGGGAATTGGCAGCCCGCTGTTATGCCGTCTGCGCACCACTGGCGCCAGACGTGCAACTACAGATCCTCCTGATTGACGCAAATGATACAATTCTAACTTTTTAATATGATCGGATATTTATTTACAGACTCTATTCTGCTGGGCATCCAGCACTCATTCGAACCAGACCATATGGCGGCCGTATCTGTGCTGGCATCGGAAAAGGCGAATAACAGGATAGGCCTTTCAAAACTGATCTGGCGTTCTTCCCAATGGGCGTTAGGACACTCCACATCACTGATCCTGTTCAGTTGCTTCGCCTTATTACTCAAGTCTGCGCTGCCCCTGGACATTTCGTCCTATGCTGAAATGGTAGTAGGTCCGGTGATGATCTGGCTGGGGATATCTGCCATACGCCGCAATCATCAGCTAAAACAGATGATGGCTACCCATAAGGTCTTTGCAGAACATGAGCATATCAATAATGCACTTCATATCCACGGCAAACAGGGACAAGAGATCGCCATGAATCCTTTAAGCCGTTCCTTCTGGGTAGGCATGCTGCATGGATTGGCCGGAACCGGCGGGGCCTGTGCTATCGCGCTGATCATGGCCTCCAGCAGTACCAGTATTGCCATTGGTATCATCGTCCTCCAAAGTGTCGGTATCGTAGTGGCCATGACCGCCTATAGCTGCGTACTGGCCTTTTCTGTATCAAGATTCATAGAACGCAACCAGCTGGCCTTTAAATCGCTGAATGCTGTCGTGGGACTGTTCTCCATTGGCGTAGGCTGCCTCTGGATCTATAACAGTTTCGCTTAACCAATAAAGCCTTTTTGATGAGATCATTTCCTTTTACAGCGATATATGCACAAGAAGACTTTAAACTGGCACTCATACTCTGTATGATAGATCCCGGACTGGGAGGCGTACTGGCATTGGGCGACAAAGGCACCGGCAAGACCACTACCGTAAGAGGGCTTAGCCACCTGATGCAACGCTGCATCACAGGTTTTCCTTTTGTCAACTTGCCTATCGGTGCTACTGAAGACAGGGTGCTGGGTACTATCAGACTGGATATCCTCATCAATGAAAAAAGAACCGAAGTACAGCAAGGGCTTCTGGCGGCTGCCAATCAGGGCATCCTGTATATCGACGAGGTCAATCTCCTGAATGATTACCTGATGGATGTACTGCTGGACGCTGCTGCCAGCGGAGCGTATCACCTGGAACGGGATACAGTATCCCAATGGTTTGAAAGTAAATTCTGCCTGGTCGGTACGATGAACCCCGAAGAAGGCGAACTACGCCCACAATTGCTGGATAGGTTCGGCCTGAGTGTAACCGTGAAAACACCCATGGACAGAATAGACCGTATGGAGATCATTAGCCGTCGCTTACAGTTTGATACAGATACACCTGCTTTTATTGAGAAATACGACAGGCAGGAGCAACAACTGGTCCAACAGATCATGTATGCCCGGGAACAACTAAAACAAGTCTCCTACTCTGACATGATCCTGGCCAATATTGCAGATACCTGTATTCAATACCAGGTGGAAGGTCTTCGTGCTGATATCCTGCTCCTGAAAGCAGCAAGAGCACATGCCGCCTTCTTTGGTAAAAAGGAAGTTACTACTGATGACATTCACAAGGTGATGCCTTTTGTATTGTCTCATCGTTCCAAACACTATTCCTCCACACAAAATTCTCAGCAGCAAAGGGAAAATCAATCCCCCAGAGAAGAAAAGGAGGGCGACTCGATAAGGATCAGCATGAGTTGAGTAGCAGCAAAAAGTACCTGCTACAGGCAGCGAAGACGGAACAATATGTACAGCTGAAAACACGGTCTGCCGGGGCAAAGAAAGGTGTTACACTGAAGATATCCCTTCCCCGCCAGGGCCACCAACAAAAGACAGCTGCTCCATCAACACAGATAGACATACTGGAAACAGTGAAACACTATCTGGTACATGATAAAGTAGCCATCATGCATAAACGCCAGCAGTCAAAGGCAAGCATGTATGTATTCTTTCTGATTGATTCCAGCGGATCAATGGTGAAAGACAGACAGATTGCTTACATCAAAGGGCTCGTTGCACAGACTATTGCCCGTTATAAAACAAAGCGGGTAAAATATGCGGCAATAGCGCTCAACAATGGAGACGCAGCATTATTATCGGTTCCCACCCTGCACGCGGAAGAACTACTCAATGCGCTGGCGCAGCTGACCACCGGAGGAAAGACAAACATGAGAGCGGGATTTGGCATAATTAGCCAATTGCTGAAAAACAATATACAGGAACAAGTAAGCCTGTACATTCTCACCGACGGAAGGATCAATACAGGCAATACAGCAGATCCGTTCGGCGAAGCAGTAATGTACTATAAACAATATTTAAATAGTATCAAACAAACCACCATCATCGACAATGAGAGCGGTTTTGTAAAACTGGGATTCGCAGAAAAACTGGCAATGGCCATCGGCGCCGGATACCAACATTTACAACAAAACGTATCAGCCCCTGGCAACAATATAAAATCCATCAAATGATCCACTACATATCAGGCGGTCAACGCTCAGGCAAAACAAATTACGCGGTCCAGCAGGCACAACTCCTGTCAGAGCACCCCGTATACCTTGCCACGTCCCGCATCTGGGATGAAGACCATAAAGCCCGTATCCTGCTGCACAAACAGAACAGGGACACACGCTGGGAGAACATAGAAGAAGAAAAAAATATCAGCAAACTACAACTCGCAAATAAAACAGTCGTCCTGGACTGCATCACCTTATGGCTCACCAACTTCTTCGTTGATAACAACTACGATGTAGACAAAGCATTAGCTGAAGCAAAGCAGGAATTTGATGCATTTATACAACAGAACTTTAACCTGATCATCATCTCCAATGAAATAGGGATGGGCGTACACGCCTCTACAGAAGGAGGCCGGAAGTTTGCCGACCTGCAGGGCTGGATGAACCAATATATCGCGCAACGGGCAGATAAAGCAACACTGATCATATCGGGTATTCCACTCACATTGAAATAACAAGTAACCAGACATTTTATATGGCAACATTCAACATTACACCAATCAATAAAGACATTACAGCAGCACTGCAACATAAGATAGACAACAAGACCAAACCCTTAGGCGCATTAGGGTTGCTGGAAAATATCGCCTTACAGATCGGCTGTATACAACAGACATTAACACCTGTATTGCGTCAACCAAACATTGTTGTCTTTGCAGGCGATCACGGTATAGCAAAAGAAGGCGTCAGCCCCTTTCCGCAGGAAGTGACCTACCAGATGGTCTTTAACTTCTTACAAGGCGGCGCAGGCATCAATGTATTCACCCGGCAGAATGGTATGCAGATCAGAGTGGTAGACGCTGGTGTTAACTTCGATTTCAATCAGCATCCCGGCCTGATACATGCGAAAGTAGGCATGGGTACCAAAAGCTATCTGCACGAACCGGCTATGACACAGGTACAATGTGCCGAAGCCATGGAAAAAGGCGCTGCTATCGTTCGCGAGATACATCAGGAAGGCTGTAATGTGATTGGATTTGGCGAGATGGGTATCAGTAATACTTCGGCTGCTGCTATCATTATGAGCCTGCTTGGTGACATTCCGCTCGAGCAATGCATTGGCCGTGGAACAGGGCTTGATGATGAAGGACTGACAAAAAAGAAAGCGATTCTAGCTGAAGCGATAGCCCGCCATAAGCCTATTGACAAGACGCCCATAAATGTATTAAGTACCTTTGGTGGTTTTGAAATCGCTATGATGTGTGGCGCTATGCTACAAGCGGCGGCATCAGGGATGATCATTCTGGTGGATGGATTTATTTCGACTGCTGCCCTGCTGACAGCATCCAAAATAAACGAACACATTCTGGACTACTGCATCTTCACACATCAGTCGAATGAGCGGGGCCATCACCTCATGCTCAGCCACCTGAAAGCTGTACCTTTACTGCACCTGGGCATGCGTTTAGGAGAAGGAACAGGCGCTGCAGTGGCCTACCCCATTATCCTGTCGGCAGTGACCTTCCTGAATGAAATGGCCAGCTTTGAATCTGCCGGCGTATCCAACAAAGTAGAAGCATGAAAAAGGAGGTCCGCATATTTCTGACAGCACTGATGTTCTTTACCCGGATACCCGTACCCAAAGGTATTGATCACAATACAGCTGATCTGAACAGGTCCAGCCGCTACTTCCCTATGGTAGGCATCCTGGTAGGTATTATAGGCGCTGCCTGTTTTGCGGCTGCACACAGTTTGTTTAAGGACATCTTTACAGCCGTTATCCTCTCCCTCATCGCTACCCTACTCGTCACTGGTGCCTTCCATGAAGATGGCCTGGCTGATGTAGCCGATGGATTCGGCGGTGGATGGACGAAACAACGTATCCTGGAGATCATGAAAGATTCGCGTACCGGCGCCTTTGGCGTCATCGCCCTTATCGTGGTATTACTGCTGAAGATATGCCTGCTGGCGAAACTGGCTTTGCTGATGATCAATACACACCTGTTGCCGTTCTGCCTCCTGTATATTACCGCACATGCTTTTAGTCGCACCATGCCGGTATTCCTGCTACGGTATATGCAATATGCAAGAGAAGATGATGCAACAGCCAAAAGTAAACCACTGGCCACGAAAATCAGCTGGCGAGGGCTCTTGATAGCCCTTGTCACCGGACTGGTACCGCTGTTCCTGCTGATATATGCGCTTCATTACTCCTACCTGCTATTGCTGGTAGTGGTCCCCTGCGGATTACTGACTTTATATCTTGCCCGCTTCTTCCATAAATGGATCGGCGGTTATACAGGCGACTGCCTCGGGGCTACACAACAACTGAATGAGATCACCTTTTACATAGGCGTGCTGGCAATATGGAATTATATCTGATAAGGCATATCAAACCGGATTTCCCCGAAGGGACTAACTACGGACAGACAGACGTTCCACTGCCTGCGGATTATCCTATGCAGCATCGAGGGATTATCCGACTACTGCCCAGGGAATATGACGTCGTGTATAGCAGTCCGCTGACAAGATGCAGGTTACTTGCGCAAGCCATCACGCCCATTTACATTACCGATGAACGCCTGATGGAGCTGCACTTTGGCGACTGGGAAGGCAGAAAATGGGATGATATCCCACGGGATGAACTGGATACCTGGATGACTGACTATATCCACCTGGCCCCTCCCAATGGAGAGTCCTTACAGGTGTTAGTTGACCGCTTTGCAGCGTGTATCAGGGATATACAGGCAACACAACACCAACGGATCATCATCATCACGCACGCAGGCATCATCCGAAGCGCCATGCATCTGTTCAATAATATTCCCCTCCACCAGATCATGATGGAGAAAGTAGAATACGGCGGCATTTACACATTCAATCTAAAATAACCAATACATGAAAATATATACCAGGAAAGGAGATAAAGGCACCACTGCACTCTTCGGCGGCAGCCGGGTGTATAAAGACGATGTACGGGTCAACTGCTACGGTACATTGGATGAAGTCAACTCCACCATCGGATTGCTACGTGCAAAATTGGGCGCAGACCATGAATGGCAGCCTAACCTGCACAAGATCCAGAAAGACATGATGGATATGATGTCTCACTTAGCACGTCCGTCTGATTGTAAAAAAGAAAATCCAAATCCTAAACCGGAAGATGGTCCGGCATTCTGTGAACAATGGATCGATGAACTGGAAGCAGGTATGACAACCAAGTCAGATTATTTCCTCTTACCCGGTGGCAATGAAATATCTGCGCTATGCCACGTAGTAAGAACACAGATGCGCAGAGGGGAAAGACTGCTGGTATCGCTTATGAAAGTAGATACAGTAGACGATTATATCCTGTCATACATCAACCGCCTGTCTGACCTCTTCTTCATTATGAGCAGAGCAGAAATGGACAAGGCGGGTGTGGCAGAAGAAAAATGGCAGTTGTTCCTGTATAAGAGAAAGAAAACCACGGAGTAATATTACTACAACAATCCAATAATCATAATACGCTTTAAAAGATACACAATGGCAACAAAAATTCCTGTTACTATCATCACAGGTTTTCTCGGTTCAGGTAAGACTACGCTGATCCGCAACCTTATTCAGAATGCTAATGGCCGCAGGCTGGCTGTTATTGTCAACGAGTTTGGCGAAATGGGTATAGATGGCGATATCCTGAAATCCTGCTGCTCCAATGAAGACGACGTACTTGAACTGAACAACGGTTGTCTCTGCTGCACCGTACAGGAAGAATTCCTGCCCGTAATGCTGCAACTGATGGAACGTAAGGATACTATTGATCACATCATCATTGAAACATCAGGATTGGCACTCCCTAAACCTTTACTGCATGCCTTTAACTGGCCTGAGCTGAAACCTCAGATCACCGTAGATGCAGTAGTAACGGTGGTAGATGTTGTCGGACAGGCCACTGGTGAGATCTGCGACAGGGAACGTGTACAGGCACAAAGACTGGCAGATGATTCCCTGGATCATGAAACACCCATTGAAGAGCTGTTCGAAGATCAATTGTCCTGCGCTGACCTGGTTGTGATGACCAAAAAAGACCTCGTAGACGAACCCCAATATGAAGAAGTAAGAGCGATCATCGCAGGCAAGGTACGTCCGGATGTGAAAATGGTCGCTGCTGCCAATGGGGTATTATCCGCAGAGATCCTCTTAGGTGTAAATGCAGCTGCGGAAGATGACCTGGACAGCCGCCACTCTCATCATGAGGAAGATCACGCCAATGGCCTGGAACATGAGCATGACGATGATATTGATTCCGTAGTAGTGAATATTCATGCACCGCATACACCGGAAACACTGGTAGAAGCGTTAAAAGAGCTGATCGAAGAATATGAGATCTACCGTATAAAAGGATTTATAGATATCCCCGGTAAGCCGATGCGGATGGTATTACAAGGCGTATCTAACCGTTTCGATCACTATTTCGACCGTAAGTGGAAAGATGGTGAAACGCGTAAAACAAGCCTGGTCATCATTGGAGATGAGTTACACGACAAGGACCTGGGTACTATTATCAATGAAAGACTGAGTGTAGTCAGCTAATATCAGACATGCATCTTATTCCAACTATTCCGGGAGGATGGAACCCTAATGGTGAAGGGGTCTTCCATATACAACAACAGCCAGGCGACATTGTGTTCCTGTCTGCCGCCGATACAGAGATCCATTCCCTGAACAATGCGTACCGGGAGCTGTATCAGCAGGCAGCAGGTGAACGGTCACTCAGCCGGTCCATACCAGGGAATTCCCCCCTGCCCTCATTGCGTATCGCCAACCTGGTATACCTGAAACAGGAACTGACGATCGATAAGTATGTAGAGGAAGTGATCGGCGAGGCAAAACTGGTCATATGCCGGTTGCTCGGCGGTAAGAACTATTACCCTTACCTGTTCGAAGCTGTCAGCATCACCTGTGAGCTGAAGAAGATCCCCGTACTATTCCTCCCGGGATATGATGTACCTGATATTGAACTGCTCAACAGTTCTACCGTTGACATTCATATAGCGGACACGGTCTGGAAATACCTTTGCGCAGGCGGCAGGCGCAATCACCTGCAATGCCTGCAATACGTCTTCCATACATTCTTTCAGCTACCCTATGAGTTTGAAGCACCGCAACGCTTGCCCGACCTGTTCCTCTTCCATCCGGAACGGGGGATTATTCTTTCGGGGGAAGAACATACCATCGCGCCACAACATGCGTCGGGGAACGCGGTAATCCTTGTATATCAAACCCATTACCTGGCGGATAATCTGGAGCCGGTATATTACCTGGCCACGGCGCTTGAACAACAGGGTATCAATCCGGTTATTGCCTTCGCCAGCAATCTCCGCGATCAGGCCACCTGTGATGAGCTATTCAACCTGTTACAGAGGATAGGGACCAGCATAGACGTGATCCTCAATACCACCAGCTTTTCTATTAAATCACTGCTGGATACAACAGACGATCAGTTCATTTTCCGAAAGATGAATGTGCCTGTCATACAGGCCATCTTCGCGTCCTGCACAAAAGAGATCTGGCAGGAGAACCTCTTCGGCCTGACCCCCACAGATGTCGCCATGAACATCGCGCTGCCGGAGATAGATGGAAGGATTATTACTACTGCCGTCTCGTTTAAGTCTTCCTTAGGAAGGGATGCACTGACGGATTCAGACATCCTCAAATACACCACGCATGAAGAAGGTTGCGACTTCGTAGTGGCATTCGCCAGACACTGGATAGCTATCAGGAATAAAGAAAATAAGGACAAGCGCATCGCACTCATCATGCCGAACTATCCGAACAAGGATAGTCGTCTGGCCAATGGTGTAGGTCTCGATACGCCTGCCAGCATGATAGAGATACTGCATGCACTAAAAACATATGACTATCATGTAGGAGAATTCGTTCCGGCAGATAGTGCAGAGCTGATAGAACTGATCACACATTATATCACTAACGATACGGATACTGCCTTATACAGACCTTACCAGGTGAGTTTGAAACTGCCACAGTTCTATCAATACTATAATGCACTTTCTTCCGTGCTGAGAGAGAAGATTGAACAGCAATGGGGACAGCCTGAAGATTCTCCTAACTATCATGCGGATGAATTTATTATCCCCGGCTTCCTGCTGGGGAATATCTTTGTAAGTATCCAGCCTGCCCGTGGTTATAATCAGGACATTAAAGCGATCTATCATTCTCCTGACCTGCCACCTACCTATGCTTACCTGGCTTATTATTGCTGGGTGAACAACGTATTCAATGCGGATGCAGTAGTACATGTTGGCAAACACGGTAACCTCGAATGGCTGCCAGGCAAGAGTGTGGCACTGAGCAAAGAGACCTGTTTCCCGGCGGTGTTGTTAAACCCCATCCCACATTTTTATCCATTTATCATCAATGATCCCGGTGAAGGCACACAGGCCAAACGCAGGAATCATGCTATTATCATCGATCACCTGATACCGCCTATGACAAGAGCGGAGAGTTATGGTATACTGACCAAACTGGAACATCTCATCGATGAATATTACGACGCCTACAGCATAGATCCCAAACGAACAGCAGTGATCAAAACACAGATCACACAACTGGTAGCGGAAGCAAATCTGGAAGCTGATCTGCAATCGTCTGTGAAAGACATAGATGAATTGCTGCTAAAACTGGATGGCTATCTCTGTGAATTGAAAGAAGCACAGATCAGGGATGGCCTGCACATCCTGGGTAAGGTACCGGAAGGAGAACAGCTCACCGATCTACTCGTAGCCTTACATCGTGTGCCTGTAGCTGGAAAAATGGGGATCACACAAGTGCTGGCCCAGGACCTGGGTCTGGCGCTGGACCCTTTGAATTGCGACTATCAAGCCGCTTTCATAGCAAATAACCCACATACCGCATTTTCATCATGCCGGATCAATGGAGATGTAATAGCTGTGCTTGAAGGACTGGCGAAGACACTGATCAGTGAGGCGCTTACCGGAACTCATAGCCCGATTGCTGCCCTGTACCCGCTTACCCGCAAATACTGTCAGTTTATTATCGACAATACATTACCTAAGATACAGGCTACCAACGAGGAGATCACCAATCTGCTACAGGGGCTGAACGGTCATTATGTGCCTTCAGGTAGTTCAGGTGCGCCAACCAGAGGGCGACTGGATGTATTACCTACGGGACGCAATTTCTATTCCGTAGATGTTCGTGCCATCCCCACACAAACTGCCTATAACCTGGGTGTGAAGAGCGCCAACCTGATCATCGACAGGTATCTGCAGGAGCATGGAGATTATCCGGAATCGATCGGACTGTCTGTATGGGGCACTTCCACGATGCGTACCGGTGGTGATGATATTGCACAGGCACTGGCGCTGATGGGCGTAAAACCTGTATGGCAGACTGCTAACAGGCGGGTAAGCGATTTTGAGATCATTCCGCTGATCACTTTACGGCGTCCAAGAGTAGATGTGATGCTGCGCATTTCCGGCTTTTTCAGGGATGCTTTCCCCGATGTGATTTCACTCTTTAATGCAGCAGTAGAGAAAGTAGCACAGCTGGATGAGCCTTTTGAGCAGAATCCCGTCAGAAAGCGTTTTCTGAAAGAAAAAGAAGAATGGCAATCAAAAGGGCTCAACGAGGAAAAGGCCCATAAACGTGCGCTATTCAGGGTGTTCGGTTCCAAGCCAGGTGCCTACGGGGCCGGCCTGCAGGCAGTCATCGATGAGAAGAACTGGCAATCAAGAGAAGACCTGGCAAAAGTCTACATCAACTGGAGTGGTTATGCCTATGGCGCAGACCGCATCGGCGAATCAGCCCACGAGGTATTTGAAAAACGGTTGTCTGATATACAGATCGTCATGCACAACCAGGACAACAGGGAACATGATATCCTGGATTCCGACGACTACTACCAATTTCAGGGAGGATTAGCCAATGCCGTACAGACCATTACGGGTACACAGCCTTCTATCTATTTTGGGGATCATGCCCGCCCGGAACATCCGCAGGTAAAGACATTAAAACAAGAGCTGTTAAAAGTATACCGTTCCCGTGTGATCAATCCTAAATGGATTGCGGGCGTAAAACGACACGGGTACAAAGGCGCTTTTGAAATGGCGGCTACGATGGATTATCTGTTTGCTTACGACGCCACCACCGACCTGATAGATGACTTCATGTATGAAGGTATCACCCGGGCATATCTCTTCGATGAAGAGAACAGGCAATTCATAGAACAGGTAAATCCATGGGCATTGAAAGACATGACGGAACGTATGCTGGAAGCTATTCAGCGGGGAATGTGGAAACACCCGGAAAAAGAAACATTGGAACGCCTGCAGCAGCTGTTTGTAGACCAGGAATGATCTTAGTCATGTACATCACTGTCGGTGAGATCTTTTGATTTTTCTTTTCCCTGTCCATTCTCCGATATGCCTGGGTTTCCCGTTTTGCCAATGGTGAAGACTTTAGGCTGACCGGGGCTATTTAAGTTTAAAAAACTCCTTGGATTCGCTCTTGCCACCTGGTCAAAATCTTCAACCGACAGTCCGCCCATCATATCAGCCAGCATATTCTTGTCTGATTTATGATTGCGTACCACAAAGAAATCAGTACCATACAAGACCTTCCCTCTCAGGTCCTTGTTCTGTAAGGTCTCTTTCAATAAAGGCAGGATGCCGGCGTCATTGTGGAGTATATAGCTGATGTCCGCATATACATTGTCATACTGCAGCATCATACTGGAGATAATGGAATACCAGTCAGTATAACGCCAGATCTGTTCCGGCTTGCCTGGTGATGGCGTCCCGTCCTTCTTTCTGAGGAACTCAATACCGCTGTGAGGATGTTTAGTCAGCTGACTACTATAATTGTTCCTGTCCTTCTCAAAGTAACGGAGCCATTCATCATCTCCCCCGAAATGTCCCAGGCAGATCTTTAGTTTGCTCAGGTCACGGGTTAATCCGGTATCACTATATCCGAAGAGTTCCTTCACCCGCTTAATGTCCTTTTCACTGGCTATCTTCCTTGATGCTTCACCACCGATCACCTTATGTAACAGCCCTTTGTCCAACAGGCAAAGGAAGTTCATAGGATGTGTAAAGTTGGTAGTAAAATCAATGTTCTTCGTTTCCGGCAGGTCCAGCGGTACATAGTCCGTTTTCAGACTGTCTTTGTTTTCTTTCTCTTCATCTGTTTCATAACCATCATACCCATTTTTCCCGTTCTGCTGTTTGCTCATAGGTTGCTCAAATATCGGATGCTGATACCACGCTGTTTGCTTCCGCCCCCTGTAAAAAATAGTTCCCTTGATACAATGTGTCAGTATGGGGATATTATTATCCGCCGCATACTTCCATAAAGGCAGCAGCCTGATATCAAAAGGGAAGTAACCCAATGCCGGATAGATCTTGATCCCGCTGAATTGTTTGTCTTCCAGGTAATCCTTAATGAAACAATCTTCCAGGATAACCTTAACTCCCACCTGCTTCCATACAAAGAAAGGTTTATCTCCTTCCATGGCCCGTTTTTCCTCTCCTACAGGCACACATCTCCTGGGGTCCACAAATACAAAGGGAAAAAGGGTTTCTTTATTTTCCTCTTTCAAGGCGGCCAGTTCCTTCATCTGATCGCGATACCTCGTTCTACTCTTACCGGCGTCCATATAGTCCATATCCATCGGTAGCACCACAAAGCCAGTCCCAGTAGGATACTGGGATTTCAGCTTTGAGAAGATAGTACGCTGATGCCGGTGAAACGCATAACGACCGATATTCAGATAACGGGCGAACATCTCTTTCGTCTGCTTGCCGGGCAACATCACCAGCAACTTCTTTAAGCCACTGCTCATCCATGACAGGAAATTCCTGATAGTTGGGAATAACAACAACACAAAGATGACAAAGCATCCCTGTAGGAACTTGCCATGAATGGGCAACATATAGGGCGAAAGCCATGCGATAAAGTTGCTGGTTACTTTTGACAACCAGTTCTCCTTCGGCAGCACAGCAGGTAATAATTTATTCAATAGAAAAAAGGTCTGGAAGAAAAGATAATATTCCAGGATCGTTGTGAACGGCCAGCATTTATTATAGACCAGGTTCACATGCGTGAACCATCTGCGTAGTCTTTTAAACCAGAGCCTATACGGTATCCTGGCCGGCCATCTATACCACCAGCGAAAAATACTGACCAATACATTGAGTGAAATAAGATAATGGAATGGTTCGGGCACAAAAGTGCGCGCCAGATAAGGAGGCACATGATCACCTGTAAATACATGCGTATGACAGTTGATAATGGGGGCTTTTTCTTCCGCCATGACAATCATTTTAATGGGGTTCCCTGATGTATGCAATGTAACTGTATTTTCGCCGATAGGAAATACAAACTAGTTGGTATTTTCAAATGGAGAAGATGCATGGGAAAGGATATATATGTTTTCTTCTCAATTCAAAAATCATTTTGATACCTACGGAAAAAGTCTTTATCTTTAAAAGACCTCGAATTGACCGGCTCATTCTAAGTACATTTACTAATAGACAAAATAACTATTACAAACAAGTCATGTGAACCGCAGTATTGCAGGTTAAGATCTCTATTGTTTCATTCCACTCCGACTCACTAAAATTCTAAACATCTACTCATCATGCAACGTAATTTTGAACGTTACCTGGGACCCGTATTTAAAAGAGCGCAACTCAACCGTCTGCGGACAGAAGCCCTGAAGTCCGTCCAGTTTACAGGAAAAGGCATTCAGCCCATGGAATACTCCACTTTTGAAACTGATGAAGCGCCGATTTCCATTCCTCCTGAATTCAATGGCAAAGACTATGTTTCATTCCTCTTATGCATCGATGCAGAGATTGAACACGGCCTGATGCTGCAATACCTGTATGCTGCCTATAGTCTTGGCGGTTCCCAGGTACCACCGGAACATCAGCAAGATATACGTAATGCGCAGGAGGTGATCCTGGGTATTGCCAAAGAAGAAATGGGACATTTCATTTCTGTACAGAATGTCCTGAAGCTGATCGGTGCCCCCCTGCATTTCGAAAGACAGGACTATCCATGGGATACACCCTTTTATCCGTTTCCCTTCAAACTGGAACCACTGACTTTAAACTCACTGGCAAAATATGTATATGCGGAAGCCCCTCAGAGCTGGCTGGACAGCACCGATCCGGACGCTGAGGAAATAGTCGCCATCGTTAAAAAAGAAGTACCACACCCCAATACAGTCGGAGCATTGTTTGAGGTGCTGCTCAAGTTGATCAAAGATCCTGACGTTATTCCTGATGAAGCCTTCCAGGCAGAAACATATCCATTCCAGGCCAAGTTTGATGAATGGGGCCGCGGCTACCAGGGCGGACAGCGGGGCAATACCATGTCTGGCGTACCCGGTACTCCGGATGTACTCGTGATGCCACTTGCCAGCAGGGATGATGCCTATAATGCTATCAATGAAATAGCGGAACAAGGCGAAGCCACCTCGCCTGAAAACAATCAGGATTCACACTTTGTACGCTTCCTGAACTTATATAAGACCCTTAAACAGATAGATAGCGATGGAAGCTGGTCATTCTCCCGCAACCTGGCGGTCAACCCCGAGATACCTACCAGCGCTGATAGTCCTGAGTCATCACCTTCCGAAGGACAGATCTCCGATCCTACTGATGAGCAACTTGATTACATCACCAACATAGAGGCGCAGAACTGGGGACATCTGTTCAATATCCGTTACCGGATGTTACTGAATTTCCTTACACACAGTTTTGTACTGGACAATGGCTACAACAATGCCGGCGCCATCTCCCCACGCGGTATGATCATCAATTCCACTTTCGGGGAAATGTACAATCTGCGCAGTATTGCCACTGTCATGGTGCAATTACCACTACTGCAGGATCCCGGGACCATTAATGCAAATACCAAATATGCCGGTCCGCCTTTCCTCGTGCCTTACACCTTATCATTACCTACAGGTGAGCATAACAGGTGGCGTGCACACAAAGATCTCATTCTGGCATCAGGACCAATTATCCAGACCCTGCTGAACCAATCCAAAGAACACAATCATCGCTACCTCTACTCCCTGCTCGAAGCAGATGCAAAATTATTACAGGTAATAGAAGAGCTCACAAGCATCTGCAGCTGTTAAGTAACCAGTAAAAACAAACGTTATGCAAATAAAAGAAATCCGTATCCTACCACCCATCGCAATAGGGCGTCTGGGCGCTTCTCCGCTTCCTGTAGACGCATATGACCTCGTTATTCCGGATAACAAACCGCTTGATTTCAGACAAATAAAACCTGCACCAACATTCACTGTAGATAATCTTTATCATACTGTCACCGCCAGTGTGCCCGACAGGATCGAATTCAAGGACCCTGCGCAAAACGACGGCTACATTCGTCCGGTAGCACCTTTCCTCGAACTCTTTGCTATTACTTCTGATAATCCGGATATGCTCGTTCCCCTTACAGAAGCATTGTTGAAGAGTGCTGGTCTCTCCCTTGACAATATCAGCTGGTCAGTGACTGTAGGCAACCTGAAACTATTCCGCAGAACAGGTAATGTCAAAGACCAGATCATCGCTACCGTGGAGAACATCAAAGATTCTTATGTATACAAGCTGATTGGAGAGTGCACAAACTTCAAGGACGGCAGAACATTGCCTCTCGGTTCTGTACAATTCATCAAACCATCAGACGACTTTCCGGGCTTACGGTTCCGCTTCACGCCAGCTGCTGGTAACGTATATGGCTCCGCGACCAAAAGAATAGAAAGCGAAGGTGCGCCACCAACTGACGATCCGGTTATCACCAGCGATCACCAGGTACTGTATGATCCGACTAAAGGCGGTTGGCAGGGGTATACGGAGAAGGCTGACTTCAATCCCAACTATACGATGCCTGCACAGATATTTGCAGGTTACAGCACAAAGGATGGCGACCAGGTAAGCTGGGGCTACCTCGATGATGAGTGTGATGGTATTGTAACCGCCACCTTGCAACCAACTGATAACAGTATTGCGCCACTCAGCGCTACCGCACATATAGTGGCAGGGCCGCCGGCATTCGCTCCGGACATCCTGCCTATCCGCGCCGTGTCTGATGAACTGGAACAGATCATCAAAGGCACAGCACCTGATACAGAAGTGCCTATTGAAGTGGCTGAAGAAGTAGTCCGCCGCGCCTTTGAATCCATTACGCTCATGAACACCGCTGTCATGAACGGCAACCCCATTAATGGCAGGGAGAATGTGGCCAGCACCATGGTAAGACAGGATACCAACGACTTTGGCCGCCTGTTTGAACCTATCATGGCAAGTTCTATCGTAGACAACCTGGCCCTTCGCACCCTGCATGAAAGAGTGTTTAACGGTCTGAGCACCGGAGCAGCCACCTGGTTTGCTTCTGCTCTCCGCAAACCGCATAAGATCGGCGACCTCTCGGACTCAGAGCGCCGTAAGATGCCCGGTCTTATGAGGGGCGCCGACGGAAGAGCCCTGACACTTACTCACCGGATGATCAATAACGTGATACAGGCAGCAGCCAATGCTATGTTCCAGTCCAGTGACAACGCTACGCCGGCGCCATCAGCACCTCCTGTTCCCGGGCAACCGCTGAAAGCTGATGACCTCATTGCGCAATTACACTACCGCGGTGAAGGTAACCCATACAGCGTATTACCCAGGGCTGCGATCTCTAACTGCTTTCCCGGACTGGAGTTCGACTTCAGGAACTTATGGCGGCATACTTTCCAGAATGTGACCATGAGTGAAAATGATAACTATGTGCTTGATGATACTACCGGCTTTAACTTAAAAGGCCGGCGCCTGGTAGCCGTAGAGGGACAACCTACTATGGTGCCCGGAGAAGGACCAGTATTCCCCGGAGGAGACAATGTCCATCTGACCACGACAGACAATCCGAATGGTGCTGCGTTTATGGAATGGTCTAATCTCATTGCCGGTTTTAATCTGAAACCCGGACAAACTGTGCGGGTACAATTCACCGCAGGTGAAGCAACCCTGCCGGTGCTAGTCAAACCAGGAGAACTAAACGACAAGGTAAAATATCCGGAGTTCACGCTGACGGTAAACAGCTATATGACGCCTAATACAGCGGCATTATCGCCCACTATCGTTGCTCCCGGAGAACTGACACATGGCCTCTGTGCCCCCTGGCAGAACGACTACCGGGAATGTGCCTGCTATTACTGGGCCGCCAGCCGGCCTGACTATGTGAACGTGGAACCGGGTGAAGATGGCCTCAGTCATGGCGATATGTGGCTGGCTAAAAGACGCACAGGAGAATATATCCCAGACAATCGTACAGACTCCCGCCTTTTCTCTTACGATGATCTTTTCAAAGACTGGCAGGGAGAGCTCAGTTTTATTATCAACGGCCGTGATGCAGTAGCCTCTCCGTCTACCTCCGGAACATCAGGAGATACCAGCGGACAAAGTGATAAAACCGCCAAACCTAGTACACAGGTGCATCCAAACCCTTCACTAATCGATAAATAAATGTCTCCTGCTATTACACAACAATCAGGGGCTGATTCACTGGCAGTGATTGCCAGTGAATTGGCTTCGCTGATCAACATAAAATCAGTCCCACGCTCTCCACAGATTCACCTGGTGCCCACCGCGCACAATACCCAGCTGTTTGTTGTGAATGGCAGCCGTTTACACAATATCTCTTCTACCGTTGAAGCCCGTATAGAACAACTGCTGCAGCAACGGGATGAAGCAGGTATTGCCAATGAACTGATCGCCCTCGGACTGGACATGCCGGTCCTCATCAACGACGAGCCACTGCAAAGCCCTAAGATCTATGCACTGTCGCTGGCCATTGCCCAGAAATGTAACATGGGCTGTACTTATTGTTACGCTGACCAGGGCGACTTTGGAGGTCCTATGAAGAATATGACGACTGATACTGCCCGGCAATCAATAAACCTTTTATTGAAAGACTGTGAGCCTGGCAGCAAGGTACAGGTCACCTTTCTGGGTGGCGAACCACTCATTAACAGGAAAGCATTAAGGGATACTACTGTATATGCGTTTGAGGAAGGCCGCCGGAAGAATGTACAGGTCAATTTCTCCCTGACCTCTAACGGTACCCTGCTGAAGGAAGACGATGCCGCTTTTTTTGAGGAATATGGCTTCGCCGTCACCATTAGTTTAGACGGCATCGGCGAACAGCATGACCAGCTACGTCCCATGAAGAATGGCGCCGGCACTTACCAGCAGATCATTGAAAAGATCCGCCCATTACTGGCCACCCAGCGTAGGATGCAGGTCTCTGCCCGGGTAACGGTCACACCAGCCAATATGGACCTGACAAAGACACTGCAGGAGTTTGTGGACATGGGCTTTCACAGCGTAGGCTTTTCCCCCTTGCTGCGTTCCAGCAGTGGGAAAGGCGAAATGTCAAAAGAAGACCTGGACCAGATGTTGCAGGGCATGATAGCCTGCGGACTGCTCTTTGAACAGCATGTCATCATGGGAAAGCGTTTCCCTTTTCTGAATATGGTGAACGCCTTGAAAGAGATCGCCAAAGGTACACACAGGCCCTATCCCTGTGGCGCCGGCGCCGGTTATATGGGCGTATCTGCCGATGGTGAGTTAGCTGCCTGTCACCGTTTCGTGAATGAACCCGCGGGCCATATGGGTGATCTTATTAATGGAATAAATCCTACCTTACAAAACGACTGGCTTGCATCAAGACACGTGCATCACCAGGAACCCTGTCACCAGTGCTGGGCCAGGTATCTCTGTGGCGGCGGTTGCCATCACGAAGTACTGGAAAGAGGCCGTACTGCCTGTGACTATATACGTGGCTGGCTGCATTATACGATGCAGGCCCACGAAAGGCTCGCCAGACTGGCGCCCCATTGGTACAAGTAGCTATTCAATACATATTATGACCCCGGAACAAACAACTGACGTGCTTATCATTGGAGCTGGCCCCGCAGGTACCTGCGCAGCATTACGCCTGCTCGCCCTCGGCCACAAAGTGGCGCTGGCAGAAAGTGAACCCTTTCCCCGCCCGCAGATCGGCGAATCCTTGTCGCCCGGTATACAGAACATTTTCGACTACCTCGATGCGACAGACCTCCTTAGCACCCGGAACTACCTCCATCAGCTAAACGCACAGGTAATATGGGATACCACCTCTCCTCAAACGGTCAGCGCCGCACAACGGGGTTCCGGTGTAATGGTAGACAGGGCACAACTCGACAAGGACCTGCTCGATCTGGCCGTCCAACGCGGCCTGCAGCTCTACCAGCCTGCCCGCTTTGAAAGCTGCAAACAGGTAGATGGCAGCTGGCAATCCCAACTCCGCCAGGATACCCGGACTATCATTGTCAACAGCAGGTTCATACTCGATGCCCGCGGGCGCCGCGGTAACAATATGCAGAACAGGGTACTTACAGCTCCCCCTACTATCGCAATATGGGGCCATTTACCGGCACATCTCATGCCGGCTGACACTTTGGTCGAAGCAGGCAAAAAAGGCTGGATTTGGGGCTCTCCCACCCCGAACAGGCAATTCAGGATCATTACCTTTACAGACCCCAGGGAATTAAGAGGTAATATCGTTGCCGGCGTATTCCATGACCTGCTCTCCGAAACGCAATTATTCCAGCAAGCAGCGGGAAGCTGGGAAATCGATGAACTGCAGACCTGCACTGTCTTTACCTACGCACATACGGCCCCCTGGCAGGACAACTACCTCCGGCTGGGTGAAGCGGCCTTTTCCCTGGATCCCCTTTCATCTACCGGCGTAGAGAAAGCCATGCGCTTCTCCCTACAGGCGGCCATAGCGGTCAATACCATTCTCAAAACCGGTCATACCGACATGGCGCGGACGTTCTTTGAAGACCGTATGATCGAATCCATCAGCAATCATACCCACTGGACCAGCGGCTACTATGCACAGGCCTGGCCTGGACAGCAGCACGCCTTCTGGAAAGAAAGGTCTGTCCCGTTCATCGATCAGCTACCATCACCAACGGCGTTCTATGAAAAACTCAGCCACAAATTCACCGCCCCCCGTGAGAAAAGTCCCGAACAACTGATCAATGTACAACAGGAACTGCAACGTCTGTGGCATGAACCCGTACATCTTTCGGCTGAACTGATATTCAAAGAAACACCCTGTGTAATTGATGATATACTGGAGTTCCGCACAGCGATCCAACACCCTAACCTCGAACGCGAAATGGCCTACCTGGAGGCAGTTGAGATATCTCCTTTGCTCTCTGCAGCCCCAAAGGAGGCCACTTTTGGCAGTATTGTACAGCAATGGAGCACAGTACTGCCGTTCGAACAGGCTGTCCGTATTGCCTTCTTTTTGTGGGATAAGGACATTCTGTGTACCATTGCATAGTAAAAGCGTCCGGAAACGGACGGAACTCATGCCGAAAGCGGACAATTAAACAGCCTTGTAAACATACATTCCATTGACTATAAGCTTATTGTAAGGTGGCATTGGCTTTGATCCCTATCGGGACATCCTCCACCTAAACGTAACCTATATGTTCAGGAACTACTTTGTTCTCGCAATCAGGCATCTGAAACGCAATCTTAACTATGCCACACTGAATATCATTGGGCTCACCCTGAGTATTGCCGCCTGCCTGATCATCTTTCTGATCACTAAAAATGAACTGACCTTTGATACCTATCACCGTAAGGCTGACAGGACCTACAGGGTTACGATGAATGCGCTGGACTTTAACCCAAGTGTATCTCTCGCCATTGCGCCCGCCATGCGTAACGCTTTTCCTGAACTGGAAACTGTCTCGCAGTACTGGCACCGTACCGATGGTCTTGTGAAAGTAGGCAACGACCGTTACATGGAGAAAGAATATGCGTTTGCAGATGGATCTTTTACGAACATCTTCGACTATGAATGGTTGTCCGGTAATCCGCACACCGCACTGTCAGCGCCCAATACGGTCGTTCTGACGGAAAGTATCGCCCGTAAATATTTCGGCGACCAGTATGCCCTGGGCAAGACATTCCAGCTTGACAACAACTACCTGCTGACAGTCACCGGTGTTATCAAAGACCTTCCTCCCAATACTGGTATGACCTTCGGATTCCTGGCATCCTTTGCTACTATTGAAAAAGAGATGAAGGAGGCCATGACCGAGTTCTATGCCATCACAGGCGGCAATACATTCATTGTTGTTCCTCCTCACTACGATATCAGAAAGATCGAAAGCCGCATGCCGGGTTTCATTAAGCAGAACTGGGGGGCTCAGATAGCGGCGGAAGCTAAACTGCTGATGCAGCCTCTGAAAGAGGTACACTTTGATCAACGTTACATACAGAGCGCCACTACTTCCCGCAATACTTATCGGGCATTGATTGCCATTGCGATCTTTATCATTGTGACCGCCTGTATCAACTTCATCAACCTGGCTACAGCACAGGCCATGAAACGCGCCAGGGAAACCAGCGTCAGAAAAGTACTGGGCGCTCACCGCTTTCAACTCATCCGGCAGTTCCTCGGAGAAACAAGTGTGCTGGTGCTCGCTACGGTAGTATTCGGCCTAGGCATCGCCTACCTGGCATTACCACAGGTGGCATCCTGGCTGGATGTAAACATCGGTATAGCACAGCTAAATCAGCCGCTGGTATATGCTCTGCTGGCAGCCCTCACCCTTATCATCATTTTACTGGCAGGTCTGTATCCTGCTTTCGTACAATCTTCTTTTCAGCCTGCCCTCAGTCTGAAAAGTACCACCGGTCAATCATCCCGTGGCTTAACCCTCCGCAAATCACTGGTATTTGTTCAATTCCTGGTATCACAGGTGCTGATCATCGGCACATTGGTGGTAGCCAAACAAATGGACTTTTTCAAAAACCAGGATCTGGGATTTAACAAGGAAGCAGTGATCTCTTTTGGTATTCCCGACAGAGCCAAGCGGGAAGTACTGGAGCAACAACTGAAGGAGAATATCGGTATCAAAGAGATGTCTTTTTCAACCGGCGCGCCCTCCTACAATCAGAATTTCGCTCCCTTCTCCTGCCCGGCAAGAGGTATCACAAAGGATGATGTAGTGGAGCTGAAATTCGTCGATGAACAGTTCATGAAGATGTTTGACATGAAAATGCTTACAGGCGAAGGCATTACCCCCTCAACACGTAAAGACTCTGTCCCCCGCGTGGTTGTGAACGAAGCCTTGCTCCGGAAACTGAGCATTACCCGCCCGGAAGATGCTCTAGGCCTGACCATTATGCAGGGCCAGGCGAAACTGGAGATCAAGGGCGTAGTGAAGGACTTTCAGAGTGAATCCAAACACAAGGAAAAAAGACCCTGCATCCTCTTTAACAATCCGCGCGCGTTTAATACTGTCAGTGTAAGACTGTATCCACAACATATGCCTGCTACCATTGCCCACATAAAGAAAGACTGGTCAGCACTTTTCCCGGAAGATCTCTTTGCATATGAATTCCTGGACGACCATATTGCAACCATGTACAAACAGGAACAGAAGCTCTACACGGCATACAGACTATTCTCAGGACTGGCCATTATAATCGGTTGCCTGGGATTATATGGACTGGTAGCCTTCGCAGCTGTTCAGCGCAATAAGGAAATAGGGATCAGGAAAGTATTGGGCGCCTCTATTCCTGATATTGTTGTGCTATTCGGTAAAGAATTTATGTTGCTGATCGCATTGGCATTCCTGGTAGCTACACCACTATCTTATTACCTGATGTACAACTGGCTGGGCAACTTTGCTTATCATATTTCACTCAGTGCGGGCATCTTTATTGTTGCAATTGTACTATCAGTGCTCATAGCAGCAGTGACGATCGCTCATCAATCTATCAGAGCAGCATTGTCCAGTCCTTTAAAGAGCCTGAGAACAGAGTAAAAACAACAGACCATCAATAACAAAAGGAGGCGCATCACTAAGAAATGATGCGCCTCCTTTTGTTATGCTCAGCCATTTACTGCCATCCAGGCGTCTGCCTGAATATCTTATTCCCATACGCAGCCGCTATATCCATTTCAGACTGTGGTACCGGCCACAAGGTATCGCGCAGCGGAAACTTTCTCGGAGAACCACTGGGATCTATCAGGGTAGGAATAATTGTCCTGTCAGTCCCCCAGCGCTTCAGATCAAAATACCGCTGTCCTTCCATTGCCAGTTCAATCCTTCTCTCATGACGAATAGCAATACGCATGGCATCCTGAGAAAGTCCCGCAGGTAGTACCGGCATTCCCACGCTCGCCCGGGTACGTACAGCTTTCACCGCTTCATATACACTGGCATCAGCACCGGCAATTTCGTTCTGTGCTTCTGCATACATCAGCAGTACATCTGCATAACGCAGGTAAACCCAATCCTGGTCACTCTGAGTACCAATAACAGTTGCCCGGGTAGAATCAACACCTTTCTTATTCAGGAAGCCAGATGAAGCAGTAATGGCTGCAGGATCAAACGCAATCCCTCCTTTGTACAATACACCTGGCACCAGTATAGTGGCCAGTAGTCGCGGATCCCTGTTATTATATGGGTTCGCCGGATCATATAGCGGTGAAGTGGTAATAGGTTGTCCGTCGATGCATTCATAGTCATTTACCAGGTACCCCATCGGCTGGAAGCTGGCACTGTAAGTATACAGGTAATCCGCAGGACTATAAGCATTCGGCACCTGGTAGCGGCCCGAGAACATAATCTCAGGATTGTTATCCTGCCCCGACTTCAGGAACAATTTACGGTACCCCCCTGTATACAAACTAAAACGGCCTTCCGTCATGATCGTTCTGGCCGTAGCAGCAGCTTCCTGGAAGTTATGGACAGTGAGGAATACTTTCGTGATATATCCCAGGGCAGTGCCTCTTACTACATGTCCCTTGTAAGCGGTATTCGGAAGGTTAGCAGCCGCAAACCGGAAGTCGCCCAATACTGAGTCCAGTACCACTGCTTTCGGCGATCTTCCCAGCTGATAGGATGCAGCTTCCTTTCCTAACGGCTGAAAGGTCAGTACCACATCTCCATACAACTGTGCCAGCAGAAAGTAATAGTACCCACGTATGAACCGGACCTCTGCTATATAGGTATTCCTTTCTGTATTATCCATCGTCACATTGCCAATGTTAGCCATGAATACATTACAGGCTTCTATAGCCCTGTATGCAGTGTTGTACGCATCTGACTGAATAGTGCCGGTAGTTGGTTCTATAGAGCCATTAGCAACATTTGAAAAAGCGCCGCTGTATGCATTGTCTGACAGCGTTTCCCAATACGGCGTACCTGCACCCCAGCCCTGCCCCGTATTGTTGGCATTGGTGTAATTGTATCCCTGTATCAGGTAACTGTAAATAGCCGTCAATGCCTGGTCTGCATCTGCTTTCGTTTTCCAGAAAGTGCCCGAAGACTGCTGATCGAGCGGATTACGGTTCAGAAAGTCTTTCCCGCAACTATCAAAGAGGATGATCATTACTGGCAACAGGATGATCCAATATTTTATGTTGTATTTCATTTTTCGTAAGATTAAACTGTTTTAGAAAGCTGCTTTAATACCAAAAGCAAATACCTGGTTCTGTGGATGCGACACAAATCTTGTATTGTTTGAAACCCTTTCCGGATCGAGCCCTTTAAACCCGGTAATGGTGAACAGGTTATCACCCGCAAAGAATATACGTAAACTGCTTAGCGACACACGTTTTACCAGGGAAGCGGGTAATGTATATCCCAGTTGTACATTCTTGAGTCGTAAAAAAGAAGCGCCTTTCAGATAGTAGGTAGATGCAGTACTGATATTACTACTGGCATCTCCCTGTCCGGTAATATAAATCAGCGGCATAGTAGTGCTCGGGTGTTCCGGCGTCCATGCGTTCAGCCAATCTGTTGTAGGCGGAGATCCCTGGTTGAAGGGCTGTACGCCCCAACCATTCACAAACAGTTTCTGCCCATAAGAACCATACAGGAAAACAGAGACATCGAAATTCTTCCAGGAGGTGCTGGCATTGAACCCATAATCAAACTTTGGAAAAACACCCGGTACGATCACCCGGTCACTGGCATTCACCGTATCATTACCAGTTACATCTTTGAATTTCAGATAGCCTGGTTTAGGATTATACTGTTGAATGGGAGACCGGGCCACCTCATCGGCCGACTGGAAGATGCCGGCATACTCATACATGTAAAAGCTACCATAGGGCTGTCCTTCCTGGATAATAGTATTATTACCGGTATTGATGGAGGCTGCGCCAAACCTGATCACCCTGTTTTTATTTGTCTGAAAAGTACCACCCACAGAAAATCGTACACTGCCGATCTTGTCCGTATACTGAAAGGAAGCTTCCAGGCCCGTGTTCTTCATTTTACCCTGGTTAAGAGTAGGAGCGTTCAAACCCAGGTACGCAGGGATCAAAGGCGTATACAGGATATCATAGGTCAGTTTATTGTACCAGTCGACGGTGACGTCCAGTTTATTGAACAGGGCAACATCTGCACCGAAATCAAAGATGCGGGTGGTTTCCCATTTGATGTTTCGGTCTACCAACCCGTTCTGTCCCACGCCTGAGTTCAACGTATTGCCAGAAAATGAATAGGCGTAACCTGTATTTGGATTATATGCGTTCGAAGTGGTGTACACATCCTGATAAGGGTAGTTACCAATATTCTGATTACCTAATTTACCCCATGATCCACGCAGCTTCAGGTTATTCAGCCATGCAATGTTGTGAAGGAATTGCTCACGTGTAAGCACCCAGCCGGCGGAGACAGAAGGGAAAAGTCCCCAGCGATTGTCAGGAGGAAAACGGGAAGAAGCATCGTAGCGGGCATTGACTTCCAGCAGGTATTTTTCATCATAATCGTAATTCAGTCTACCATAGTAAGAGCGCAAAGCCCATTCTGACGTAGTACCAGTCGCAATCTGGGAGCCTGCAGGGCCTGCATTCAATTCATGCAGACTGTTGCTGGGGAAAGGGGTATTACGACTGGCTACAAGTCGCTGCGCTTTGTTATACTCTGCCTGGGTACCAGCCAGTAACTTAAAATTATGTTTGTTGATTGCTTTGGAATACGTAAGCTGGGTATATCCCACCGGGTAAACCATGTTACTGTCCGTCACCACAAGCCCCTGCCCATTTACGTCCAGCGTACGTTCGAAAGGATCGTTCAGTTTGGCGAACCAGTTATACTGGTTGATCACAGGCTTGAAGTCATACACCTTGTTGAAATTGAAATTAAGCCCTCCGCTTGTTCTCCATTCCAGCCCTTTCAGGAGACGGATATTCAGGAAGAGGCTACTTTGCAGAAAGTAGTCATTGCTGTTCACAAGCGCATTCTCTGCAATAGCGACAGGGTTCTTATTAGGCGTTTGCACACTCGGATATACCGAGTTCACATAACGGCCGCTGCCATCAGGCAATTTAGGTCCGTACATGGGCGATTGAGAGAGCGTAGACAGAAACATATCCTGGCTGCCCCTGGAGGCATATGTTCTCTTCCCATAGTTGAGTGTGACGCTGGACCCAAAAGTAGCCCAGTCATTGATCTTTGAGTTCAGGTTAAACTGCAGGTTATACTTTTTATAAGAAAATCCGATCATGATATCCGGCTGATCTACATAACCAATGCCTATGTTATACACCGTTCCGTTACTCCCGCCCGTCATGCCAATATGATGTGTATGTACCTGTACGGTTCTCATAACGGCATCCAGCCAGTTGAAATCAGGATAACGCTCAGGATCGGAAGGATTAGTATAGGCAGCGATCATCTCAGGAGTAAATAGGTTCTTATAACCGGAATTGGCGGCGGCTACATTCCACATCTGCATATACTTTGCAGAGTTATAGATCAGGTTATCAGGTAATGCCGTAGGTTTGGTGATGCCAAAACTGTAATCGTACGACAACTGAAATTTCCCGCTTTTCCCCTGCCTGGTAGTTACCAGTATCACCCCGTTGGCAGCCCTCGTACCATAGATCGCAGCGGATGCGGCATCTTTCAGCAATGTAACCGATTCTATATTCTGTGGATCGAGCACAGTAAGACTTCCCGGTAAACCATCTACGATCACCAGCGGACTGCTTCCTGCAGAACTGTAGGTGCCCAGTCCTCTTACCCGCAGTACGGAGCCTTCGTTACCAGCTTCGCCAGAGCCCTGTGTGAGGGACAAGCCGGGTAGTTTTCCCTGTAACAACTGTACAGGATCTGTTGCTATCCTTCTGTTCAGTTCAGCACCATTCACTGAGGCAATGGCGCCTGTCAGGTCACCCTTCTTCTGTGTACCATAACCTACTACCAGCACCTCGTTCAATCCTTTACTGCTTTCAGCCAGTGAAATATTTATCTGCTGACGGCCATTTACGGGCAGCTCCTGTGTCTGAAACCCAATGGCTGTAAATACCAGCGTGGCATTGGCGGGTACGTTTGCGAGGGAATAACGCCCCTTATCATCTGTAGATGTACCGGTGTTAGCGCCTTTTACTCTTATGGTAACACCAGGAACAGGTTGTTTATCGCTATCGCGGATGATTAATCCGTTGATTGTTCTCACCTGGGCAGGTACTGCCGTCCAGGCAAAGATCAGTGTAAAGCACAGGAATAATAGCCTGAAGCGGGGAATGTAAGCATTAGTCATAACGTATGGATTTAGATGAAGAAAAACATGTTTAACGGATCAACAGCTGCCAAAAGAAGGCAGTCTCAGGGTCATATTCACCAGGCGTGCAAACGTTTGCATACAGGTAGCTGGATTTTGACGTGGGAAATGGGTAACGTGCCGTAAAGTCTGTGATTGATATTACTGACGAGCTATAATTATGGTGCCAGATACGAAAGAACCAGATATTGGGTTAAATAGCTCTCATGATTTTCTCCAATACATGTACTTTTTTCGCTTTTTTAAAGGAAGTTGTCGGGCGGGCCTAAATAAAATAAAATAAAAAAGGCGCCTCATTCATTATGAGACGCCCCTTCATGGTTGGTATCTGTCAGAATCTTAGTTCTTTCTCTCCCATCTTTCTGATCTTCACATTCAGCTCTTTCAGGTGGCGCTGGGTTTCTTTATCCATACGCGGATCAGCCTGATACCTGGCAATCAGTTGCTGTTCCTTCAACAGCACTGCCTTCACAATATCACTCATATCTGTCAGGTAGTAAGAATACATCTGGTTCATCGCACTAAACATCTGGTCCATATTATCATTAGGATATACCATATCCAGCAGTTTGTTGATATAGATCTTCTGTAAGTTGCGCTTGTAAAAGCTTACACTTTTGCCTGCATACAGCTCTTTAAAGATCATCTTATCCAGGTCTTCCAGCATTTCCTCCACTGTATATGTCTTTGCCACCTTATCATCATACTGTGCCGCCAGCATGGAAGTGAGGCGCATACGGTTCAGCAGTCCGTTCATGGCGGAGCTGTACATTTCGGTCATGTCGATGCCAAACTTATCAGGTATCCGCTCCATCAGCGATCTTTCGTTCAACCATTCAGGTACGGTAAAGAGTTCCCTCCCCAGGAATGCCATGGCTTCCTTCTGACGATTATACTCGACCTGCTGGTATACAGGCCCCGGCTGACTACCCACCTTTTCATTGTGATACTGTCCGCCGATATTCTTTATCACATGCCCTACGTAAGTCACATACTGGTTATACACGGCCGACAGCATTTCCCGCATATCGGTAGCATCCTTTTCCGGTTCATAGGTCCATTCTCCCAGATGTTTAATGATCCGTTTCAGGTTCATGATACCATAGGTACTAGCCTTCACGGCATCATCTCCCAGATCTTCATTCTGACTGCGGGGGTCCAATGGTTCCATCTCATTACCAAACCAGAGCCGCCTGTTCTTCAGGCTATCTGTTACTATAGCAGTCAACGCTTTTTGCTCTTCCCACTCATCTTTAAAACCAGGACGCCATTTGTATCCCCATTCGATAGCCCACTTATCGTAGTCATTGATGCGTGGATACAATCCTGCACGACTGATATTATCTTCCGGCTGCGCCACATAGTTGAAACGTGCATAGTCCATGATGGAAGGCGTATGCCCATATTTCTCTACCCAGGCTTTGTTGCGCAGGTTCTCTACCGGCACCGTAGAACTGGAGCCAAAATTATGCGCCAGACCAAGTGCATGTCCTACTTCATGGGAAGACACAAAACGGATCAGTTCTCCCATTAGTTTGTCATCAAACACCAGTTTCCTGGCGCCGGTATCTACGGCAGCACACTGTACAAAATACCATTTCTGCAAAAGCGACATCACGTTATGATACCAGAACACATGGCTTTCCAGGATCTCTCCCGAGCGGGGATCAGTTACACTGGGGCCCATCGCATTCGCAATAATGGAAGGACGGTACACAATAGCAGAGTGTCTTGCATCTTCCAGGCTCCAGGTGCTGTCTTCCTCGTGGGAAGGCGCTTCCCTTGCATAAATAGCGTTTTTGAAGCCAGCTTTCTCAAAGGCGGCACTCCAGTCGTTTACCCCTTGTATCAGGTAAGGCACCCATTTCTTAGGCGTTACAGGATCTATGTAGAATACAATCGGCTTGACAGGTTCTACCAGCTCACCTCTTTTATATTTCTCCATATCTTCCGGCTTAGGTTCCAGTCGCCAGCGGATAGAATAAGCGGCATTTGTCACACCCTGTGGATGCGCGTCAAAGTCTCTGTGTGTCACCGAGAAAAACCCAACACGTTTATCCTGTAAACGGGGTCTCAGCGGTGTTTCGGGCAGTAATACCATGGACGAGTTCAACTCCACACTATAATTGGAAGACGTAGGATTTCTTCCCGCGCTGAATGTTTTAAAGGCACGCACTTCCAGGTTGGTCGTATAAGGATGTACATACTTGATATAACTGCGGTCATTCTGTTGCGCGCCCATACCTGCACGGTCTTTGAATGCCTGTTTGGAGAAGTAGAGCACATCATTGTCACTATTGAGGAACTCTCCCATATTCAGTACAGCAGCCGTCGAATCAGGACTGTAAGCCACAACAGGGAAAACAGCCGCAATTGCCTGTACATTGTTCTTTTGTACACTGGCATACATAGCCTTCGTACTATCGCCTGTGTATTCTGTAAAGGAGATCCTGCGCAGGTAGATTTTATTACCCCTCCCTCTTTCAAAACGGTATACGCCCTGTCCAATATCATCGCCTACCAGGCCCCATATCCCATTACGCATGTCCACTGAGGCCTCGGCCACACGGTTTACGATCAGGATGTCTTTCCCCATCAGCGAAAACGGCACTTCAAAGTAATAGTCATCTTCTTTGGAATGCACAGTAATGAAACCTTTGGATGTAACCATGTCCTTAGTGATCACCTCACTGTATTTCTTCAGTTTGGGAGGTTCCGGCTTCTTGTTGGTGCTATCAGCTTTCACTTCGGCTGAAGGTGCAGCATGGTCCTTTTTGTCTTTCTTCCTTTGTGCTGTAACATGTACAGACGCGGCCAGCATGGTGCATGACAACAGCCATGCACCCGGGCTAAATTTTAGTTTTAACATATGTAGTCCCTAGTGTTTTTTACCTTGGATTTTGTGAGATTTCAGGATTGAATTGAATATATGTTGTGGCTATTGGAAATACGTACCGGTTGCTGTTAGGTTCCAGCGTATAGGTCTTACCCATATAGGTGCGCGTAACCGTTATGGCGAAAGCCGGCTCCAGGTTCAGTCGCTTCTGATCAAACCAGCGAAGCCCTGTGCCCATCAACTCCCGGCGGCGTTCATTCAGCACCAGGCGTAACGCATCTTCTGGCGTTGCAGCAGTCAGGTCTGCATAAGCTTCTGCGGTAAAACGCTTTACACGTAAGGCATTCAACAACGATAAAGCATCCGCTGTCTTACCGCTGCGGGCCTCACATTCTGCCTTTATCAGCATCATTTCGGCCACACCGGGACCTGTCCATGCCCCTGTATTGGTGAGCATAGGACGCCAGAATCCCCTGCCATTGAAAGGTGCCCACCCATAGTTTGATCCATCAGCAGTGAATATCGTATAACGGAGATCTCCCGTAGTAAAGAGCTGTACCAACGCAGGATTCAGCGCATACACCTGCGTCATGCCACGTACTTCCTTTGCCAGCATCACCTCCGGGTCCTGGTACAACAGAGGTAACGTGGCCACATTGTCAACATACTTCCGCAGGTCAAGCAGGGTTGACTGCCTTGTCAGCGCACTATCCGCATATCTTGCTGCATTGGTATAGTCTGCCATATAAAGAGACGCACGCGCCAGTAAACCATACGCCGCCGTAGCAGACGGCACCATGTTGATGATGGCATGATCCGGCAATGCGGGGATTGCGGCTTCCAGATCGGCTATTACCTGTTCATATACCGCCTGTACAGAGGCCCTGTTCAGCGTTGCATACAGGTCTGGGCGCAGCAATACCGGCACGCCGGGGTCAGTGGCGGCAGTTGTTTTGTTATAATGCTTAGCATAGCTATTTACCAGTATCAGGTAGGCATAGGCGCGATGCACCTGCGCTTCTGCACGTATAAGGTCTTTTTGTACCGCGGTACCACCCGCGCTGCCAGGCACTCCCTCAATAATCTGGTTACAGACATAGATCTGTTTGTAAAACCTCTCCCAGTCCTGGTCATCCCCGTCTCCCACAAATGTGACCGCCCAGCTATATGCCGCTCCCAGTATCTTATTCATATTCGTCTCAAAGTTTGTGTCACTGATACCGTAGTCGTCGGACGTATAAGCGGGAAACGATGCCGACGGCTGGAAGTCGTTTGCATTATATAAGAGCTGCTGATAATCGCTTGTATTTACCAGTGCCCGCTTCCCAATGGGTGTGACCTCTACATAGTCCCTGCATCCTGTACTCCAGCACAGCAATACACTACCCAGTGAGAAATATATTAACCTGTTTATGATAGACATGATCTGTAAAGATTAAAATGAAACATTGAAGTTGAAGGTATAAGTAGGTGATGGCTTCAGACTACCGAAGCTGTTTTCCAGCACATACATAGGGTCAATACCTTCTTTATTCTTACGCCATATAATGCCAAGATTGCTCACAGTGGCACCCATATTCATACTCTTAATGAACGGCCATTTTTTAAATATACGGGGGCCTGCCATATAATTCAGCGAGAGCTGTTCCAGGCGCGCATGTGAGGCACTAATCACGTTGATGTCTGCATCTCTGTAGCGGGCAAGACTAGTGAAATTGGAATGGATAATCCCGGGAATATTGGTAATAGCTTCATCACCGGGTTTCCGCCAGCGGTGCACCAATGCTTTTGATGTACCAGCAAATCCCGGTGCATTACCACTCTCCGGATAAAGACCCGGCACCACATCCTGCTTCATCATACTATGTCCCATATAGAAAACCATCCTTGCAGAAAAACTCAGTTGTCTGTATCGTATTGAATGCATAAAGCCTCCGAATACCGGCGGATTTAAACGCCCTTTAAACACCCTGTCTTCAGGTTTCAATATTTCCCCGTCTTTTGATGTCAGGATCTTACCGGCATTGTTGTAGATCAGTGACTGTCCCTCCTGGTCCAGGCCTGCCCATCTTAACGTTGTCAGGTAATCGACCGGGTGCCCAACCACTGGCATGCCGCTTTCCAGTGTACCTGCACTCATATTAAACCGTGTGTCCGTAACCTTATTGGTATTGAAAGCCAGGTTGAAATTTGTGTTATATCCCCAGTTCTTCGTACGTATGATATTGGCATTGATGCCCAACTCAAAACCATGACTGTTCATTGAAGCTGTATTATATAACAGTGTACTCCAGCCATAGGTGGCATTGAAAGGTAGGGACGCCAATATACCGGAAGAGTGTTTGCGATAAATATCAAATGTGATACCCAGCAAACCGTGCAGGATATCTGCATCAACACCTCCATTCAGAGTGGCAGTTGTTTCCCAGCCCAGGTTCTGATTGCCGGGAGAGCCAATACTGGAATATGTCAGTCCCGTCATGGGGTCGGCGGGCATCACATTTACCACAGGGAAATTTGCGCCACCGTTAGGAGCAGTACCTGCTGTACCATAGGTAAGACGCAGGGCCAGTCCTGTCAGCCATCTCTTAGCCGGCATGAAACGTTCGCTTCTTATATCCCATTTCAGCCCTGTCGACCATAAAGGAATAGCCCTGTTACGGCGATCTATACCCAACATGCTGAAATCATCAAATCGCACACTACCAGATATGAAGTACTTATCATACAGGGAATAGTTGACATTGGAAAAATAAGAGAGAAAACGTTGTATATCCGACATCAGCGCTCCATCGGCATATCCCAGCGTACGCGTCCCATAGAAGAATGTCCTGTAAGGCACCGTCGGATTCCAGGCCTGCGCAGAACCTGTATTAGGATCGTACCCATAGTGGGTTTGCCTATAGCCTTTTGACTTCGTCTCACGGATATCTGTGCCAGCAAGGAAGTTGATATGATGGATCAGCTTCCATTGCTTATCTATATTCAATTGCGCCCTGAGGCCATAATCGGTTGACCAGGTATTGGTGTGTTTCATAACAGCACCTATCGGAATGCCATATACCAGCTTACCATTCTGGATAGAGGTCGCGGTATTCAGCAGGTCTCTGGTATTATAGCTGTTCAGTTCATCCAGCATCTCCATCTCCTGTGAACTACGCTGGTACATACCTGACAACTGCAGATCAGCCCAGGGCCTCAAACGGGCGGTCAATGATATCTGTATGCGCGTGGTCTGTTTGAGGAAGCGGGTGTCGGAATAATTCAATTGATCAATGGCGTTATAAGTCCAGGGTAGCAGGCCTAATCTCCGGAGGCTGTCTTCCACGCCCGGTTTGAATACAACACTGTAGTTCTTTGGCTGCCCATGTTCATCTACCAGAAGATCGTAAGGACGCAGGCCGAAGGCGCCAGGATTCAATGCGGTCAATGCAGCTGAATTCACCACACTGTTTGAATAATTGTGGTTGATCCCGGTAGACAGTTTCATTATTCCATCCAACAGGTCGGTATTGAAATTACTGTTCACAAAATAGGCGCTGGTCTTGTTCCCTTTGGACACCGGTAGGTTTTGGGAATAGTTACCGGACACATAGTAGCTGGAATTCTTTCCGCCACCGGTAACAGACAGATTATATTGTTGTGTCACCGCCTGGCGTAACAGATATTCTCTTATCTGGGATTGATTGTTTGTATTAGCCAGCCTTTCCAGGGCCTCATCGCGCTGCTGTGGCGTAATATCGCCACGTTTGCCCTGGAACATATATTTCACCGCCTCACTGGGATTAGTATAACGCCAATGTGTAAAAGGGTCCTGGTAAAAGTTCGCATCAAACATCTCCCGTTCAAAGTCAATATACTCGCGACTGTTCATAGCATTCATGTTCTTCATGTTTGCAGGTGCCGCAATACTGAGCGTTCCTCCAATGTTAAGGGTTGTCCTGTCCCCCTTCCTTCCCTTCTTTGTTTCTACCACGATCACACCGTTGGCTGCACTGGACCCCCAGATGGAAGTGGCAGCAGCATCTTTCAGGAAAGTGATACTTTCAATATCTGCAGGGTTAAACGCATTTAACACATCATTGCTTGTTCCCGCCTGATCGCCGAGGAGTGGTGTATATCCCGGACGTAAGGCCAGGTTCTGATCGATGGCGGGGAACCCGTCAATGATAATCAACGGAGCACTCGTACCGAAATTATTCACTCCTCTTATCTGGATACGGTTGTTACGAACGTCGAAACGAACGCCGGGCACCTTTCCTTCCAGTCGCTTCATAATATTAATATCAGGTGTCTCTTCCAGCTCTCTTGCCGTAATTAAAGAATAAGAACCCGTTGTAGCTCCCTTTTCGATCTTCTGAAAGCCCGTACTGATCACTACCCCCTTCAGCTCCCGCTGCTGTGGTGTGAGGGAGATCGTGACCTTCACGTCCTTATCGGCAACCACGATCTTCTTCTGTGCCGGCAGGAAACTCAGGTGCCTTACTTCCAGCGTATAGCTACCCGGTGGTACTGCTGCCATCATAAAGGAGCCATCTTCTTCAGTAAGTGTGCCTCTGTCTTCGGTAGGCAGCAGGCGTACTACCGCTCTTGCCACCGGCCTGCCTTTTTCGTCTGTCACAATACCCGATACCAGCGGTATCTTCATTGGCATTACATATGGCACTTTATCCGGCACTGCCTTCCTCGATATAATGATCGTTTTATTCTCGATAGAGTAATCCAGTGGCTGATCGTCCAGCGCTTTCCTGAGGAAAGGTTCCAGTGCCAGGTCTTTGACATTGAGCGTGACATGTCTGGTCTTCAATAGCATGTCCTGGTCATAGAACACGACAAACCCGGTTTGCTGTTTAATGACTTTAAATACCTGTTCAAGCGGCGCATCTTTACAGGTATAGGTGATACTTTGTGAATAGCTGTTCCTGGCACTTGCCTGCAGGACGCAGACCAGCAAGATAATGGTTGATAATCGCATAACTCGTAGCGTTTGGATCAATAACCGGTAGTCCTTCCGGACGGGCATAGGCTTCCCCTGCCGGTTACAAGAAGCTTGAAAAATCATACTTTTGTACTGGTTGTGGTTGATGAAATAAATAAGCGTCTGACGAAGACTGTTTGTTTGCCGGCCACGGCTGTCGTCGTTCTACGGGGGTAGAACGACTTTTATTTTGGTTGATATTCCTGCTACATTACAATTAGTCTGTTCCCATTTTCAATCCTGCATTTTACATCCATCCTTTCCAATATGCGTAGTACCTGCTGCAGGGAAAGGTCACGCTGCATTTCGCCACCGAATTTCCTGGTAGGGATCTTTCCTTCGTATACGATCTCCACATCGTACCACCTTGCTAACTGCCGAAGTACGGAAGGCAGGTCCATTCCTTCGAAGTTGAACATCCCATTCTTCCAGGCCATTACCTGGTCCATGTTCACCTGTTTACTGAGTATCAATTGTTCTTTATCTGCTACTGCCTGCTGACCGGGATCCAGCACAACGCGCCGGAGTGTTGCGTTACTCTTGGTCATCACTACTTTACCTTCCAGCAACGTTGTACTGATCTGGTTTTCATCGGAATAGGCATGGATATTAAAGTGAGTACCGAGCACCTCTACCGCAGTGTGTTCATCTATCTGCACGCGGAAAGGTTTGGCGGTATTTTTAGCCACTTCAAAGTAGGCTTCCCCGCGTAACATCACCACCCTTTCATTGCCATTAAAGGCGGTGGGATAACGTAAGGAAGTGGCAGCATTCAACCAAACGGCAGTACCATCCGGTAATACCACCCGGAATTGTCCGCCACGGGGAGTACTGAGCGTATTAAAGCCAGCTGCATGTACATCAGCGCTGTATTTTAACAGACCCCCCTGTTGCTGTATGGCTGTATTTCCCTGCACGACTTGTCCTTTACCGGCGCTGTCCAGCGTCACCACCTGTCCATCTGCCAGTGTCAACAAAGCCTTATCTGTACCCGGCGCCTTATCGTCAACAGCCAGCATCGTTTCATGCCGCTGCTGACGGCTCATGAAGAACCATGTACCCGATACCAGCAGGAAGAGAATAGCAGCAGCGGCCGCCCACCGGTAGCGCAGGAAAGAGAATATTCCACGGAATCCCTGCTGCTGCTCCAAATCATCCGTCAGGAATGAAAGGTTGCTAAATACCTTATCAACAGCCGGTTGGTGCAGGGCATACAATTCCCCGGCAGTTCCTTCCACCTCCACTGTTTCCAGCAATTCCTCCCATACAGGCTTCAACCGCCCTACATCAGCATAGGCTATTAACCTTTTTACTTCCGCTTCTGAGCACTCTTTTCGCAGGAATTTACCGAACAGGCTACGCAGTTCCTCCTCATGAAAAATATCTTCCATAATAGCTATTACGAACAAGCTTGAATAAATAACTACTCCGGGGAAAAAATTTATTTAAATAAAAAATAGAGCAGGAGCATCCCGGTAATATCCGGACGACCGGCCAGGTATTCCCGCAGGAATTGGGTAGCCTTAACTACGTGATTATTAACGGTAGATGTAGAAATACCTAATAACCGGCTTACTTCATCATGACTCTTGCCCTCCAGTTTACAGAGGGTAAATACCAGTTTACGTTGCGGGGGTAAGGCGTCAATGGCTGTCTGGAGCAGGAATGCATTCTCTTTTTGCTCCAGCCGTTCTTCCGTATGTGTATAGTGATCAATACTGGCCTCCAGCAGGCGGTTGATCAGCTGTGTGCTACGATTGGCCTTCCGAAAAAGATCTATAGCCAGGTTATCTGCTATTTTAAACAGATAGGACCGGAACGAACGCCCGGGGTCGATCAGCGCATGTTTTTGCCAGACGATAATAAATACCTCCTGTAGCAGCTCTGCGGCCAGATCTTCGGAATGTAACAGTTTCAGCAGCTTGCCGTATATTCTTGGGGCATAATGATAATAGATTACCTGAAAGGCATCTTTATCACCCTTCGCCATTCTTTCGAGTAATGCTGTTTCATTGTCTAGGATCTCCGGCATGCGACCTCCATTCCCTCACTTTTTGGTTGAATTTGGGGGCTAATGTAATAAAAAATGCTGCTTTGTTATAATAGAACAAAAAAGCCGCTCCCCGGAAGAGGAACGACCTTATAATAATATGATCGTTAGTGCAAGACTGGCTAATGCTGTTCTGACAGCTCTTTCACTTTTTCCAGCGCCTTCGGCCAGGTGTTGACAAAATAGTCCTTATACTCATCCACAATATCCATGTCTACCACCAGTTCTGTATGTCCGCCCACACTTTTCAGTGTATAGTTCTCATGTGCGCCGGTCCATTTCTTCACCTCCTCACTTTCCCGGTCTTCCACACCATTCTTTACGTATCCGAGATGTTCTATTGACATATACTCATTAGGAATATTCTCTTCTATTCTTGATAACATACCGTCATTCTTTTCATCGAGAAACCGGACTTCACTGCCTTTCTTCCAGTCTGTTTTAGCGCATGATCCGGGGGCGAAGACGGATGTCCATTCACGATAGGAAGCATCGTCCCAGAGTGTCTTCCACACCTTTTCGCGGGGTCCGTTGATAGTGATCTTGAATTCATGTTTTTCCATAACATGTGTTTTAAGTGTTTGTAAACGTATGAGTAATGGAAAGCTTTGTTCGCACAACAAAGATGAAATTCTTTTCACTTCAACAAGCGGTGCAATTACGACATTTTAAAGGGGCAAACCAGTCACCTGGAATGCCCCTTAGTCCGCTATAGATAGAACAGGCTGTTCCTTATTTTCCCGTTGTCTGTACCACTTTCTGGATGGTACCGTCTTCATTATAGAAGAGTTTATCTACACAGATCGACCTCAGCCAGTCGTGATGTGACAATGCACTGTTATGATAGAATGCATACCATTGACCTTTGTATTCGACAATAGACCCATGGTTGGTGTAGCTGTCTGTAGGGTCCATATAAATTCCCTTGTACGTCCAGGGGCCTAGCGGACTGTCACTGGTAGCATAACGCATCTGGTTATGTTTACCATCCTTGTCATTATTATCGGAATAAGATAAATAATAGACTCCGTCCCGCTTATGCACCCAGGTGGCTTCATGAAAATCTACCAGTCCTTCCATTGGCTGCAGGGTGCCGTCTATTTCCATCATGTTGTCCATCAGCTTACCGCCTTTACAAACGCCGCCACCGCCATAGTAGAAGTAGGCAAGACCGTCATCGTCAATGAATACACAGGGATCGATCATCGGTTCAAGATCAGGTAGATATCCCTGTACTTTGAAACCACCCGCCGGACTGTTGCTGGTGGCCACGCCTATTTTCCAGGTCTTATTCCATTCGTCTCCGCTGGGATGAGGGAAGTAAAAATAATAGACGCCTTTCCTGAACACACAGTCAGGCGCCCACATAAAACCGCCGTCTTTTCTGCCCCAGGGTACCTGACTGGCGCGCAGTATCTCGCCATGGTCTTTCCAGTGGACCATATCATCAGTAGAGAACACATGATACTGGTCCATCAGGTCGCAACCTCTTGGTGGGGCAATATCATGAGAAGCATATACATACAATCGTCCGTCTGACCATACATGTGCCGATGGATCAGCCGTGTACATTTCTGTAATAAAGGGGTTTTTCTGTGCCGTGGATGAAAAGGCCGACAGTAGAATTAAGAAAAATAAACGCGCACGCATGCTGTTGATCTTTTGCATAGTCCTGAAACTTTGTGACTTATATTATGGTACTTTAACTTCAATGACCTGTGAATAATTAAACTGCTTAAAACTATCATCCACCCTCACCCCCACTCTTGCATAGAACGTTCTGGCCGTCTTCAGATTGGGTACCCGTAGTTCATAGGTCTTCGCAGCAATATCGGCCGACCAGCTGCTGTTGATATCAACCTTGTTAGCATCTGTATACTGACTGATGGTGGCGCCGCTGCCTACATAGTCACTCGTATTCACGAAAGGCTTGACATCCAGTATCCTGGGGAGACCTGTTTCCACCGGTGCAGACAGCTTAAACCGCATGATCAGCGTGGTACCTTCCAACTCATGCGTGAACTGGGTAATGCGCAGGTAAGGTGTCAACGTGAAATCGTGTGTAGTGGTACCATTGATGTCCATCTCAACACCTTCTACCGGCCAGAAAGCACCATTGACTGGCGTTACACGGTAATGACCGCTGAACAGCTTTGTATCTTCAAAGGTGCCATCAATTTTGGAAGGAATATACTGAGGTGTAGGTGTAGCGCTCCAGCTCAGTTCTTCCAGTTTGATCTGCACGCCACCTGTTTCGGTCAGGAAGTTCTCTTTCGAATCATTGTCTAACAGTCTACCCTTAAAAGCGGCATCAGGGCCGTCGAAATTATCTTCCTTACTACAGGAAGATACCATTACGACAGTAAGTAAGATAAACAATCCTTTTATGATCTTTTGCATGGTAGTCGATTTAATTTAGTGGTTAGGGTTATTAGGATAAAGGTTTGGGTTCTTACCCAGTTCTCCCCCTGGGATAGGCTCGTAGTAATACTTCTTCTCAAAGTTGTAGGAACGCTGGAAGGGCTCAAGCTCTCTGAGGAAAATGTATTTCTGCTCATCAGCAATATAGTATGGCATCATTGCGTGATATTTGGTATTATCCAGCAACCTGTCTGCTATACGCCACCTCCTGAGATCCCACCAGTATTGTTTTTCGAAGGCCAGTTCTTTACAGCGCTCATTACGCACGGTGTCTATTGTAAATGCACCGGTCAACAAAGGCGCCCCCGCACGGTCTCTGATATCATTGATCATATTTCGGGCATCAGCGAGGTTATTCAGTTCAAAAGCCGCCTCTGCCCTGTTCAGCAACACTTCCGCATAACGCATATCTATCCAGCTCTGGGTGCTCATATATAGTCCGCATTGGGATTGGACACGGTTATAATCTATGTATTTCCGTATATAGAAGCCGGTACGGGTAAAATCATCACCATCGGTACTGATACCAGTGAATCCTATGATACGCATACCATTGAATAAGGTCTCTGTTTTACCTGCCAGGTGTCTGAATGGCCTGTTCGGAGGGTTCTGTCCCAATTCATCCGCAGCAGTACCTGCAAAGTGTTCATAAATACCGCGCTGCATATCGAACTGCTTACCCCTCAGTGTAGCCCCCGGGAAGTATATGGTTGCCAACAGGCGCGGCTCCAGGCCTTGCGCCAGCTGGCTGGTATTATCAAAACGGCGGGGCGTACCATCGGCATTCACTACCGGCAGCAGTCCTGTAAAACGTTCTACCAGCTCCAGGGTCGGATATGCGCGGGAAAGACCATCCGCAGTCATAAAACGGCAGGTCATGGTAGCGTCCCAGCTGTGTGCTGTACCGGTGGTCAGTGAATAATCTCTCACGAGGATATTCTCTGTGCTTTCCTTATCCAGGAAAAGGTCTACATAGTTCTGTTCTTTATCCGTCTTCTTACGGTACAGACTATAATGCCCTTCCAGGAGTTTGGCCGCATCCCAGGCCCTTTGGAAGAAACCGGGTGCCGCTGATGCCGGAATACCGGCATATCCCAGGTCACGCGCTTCACCGGCTACAAAGTTCTCCGAACCATACCTGGCAATACTACCTGCGTATACCATCGCCCTCGATTTCAGCGCCGCCGCCACATAACGGTTAGCACGCCCTCTTTCATTGTTTGCCGGCATTTTATTGTAAGCGCTGTCCAGGTCATCTGATATAAAATTCCATACATCCACTTCCTTATCCCGGTGCACCTGCAGCTCTTCCAGGCTTTGCTCAGGATAATGCTGCACTTTCCTGATAATAGGGATCCCACCGTAACGTTTCACCAGCGCGAAGTAGAAGTACGCCCTGCAGAAGTAGGCCTCTCCTAACCAGGCATCGATCTGCTCCTTTGAAAAGCCGGTACCGAAAACAGGCAGGTTCTCGATAAAATAATTGACCGTACGGATATCCCCATAGGGCCAGTAACCGAAACCACCAGCACCGTCGTAGGTACTACCGTAAGGCCCTACCAGCTCTCCGCAAAGCGCACCGGGATGATAAAAGTGTTCCCACTGCCTGTTAAAACCGGAACCTTCCTGGCGATAGTAGAAATCTTCTATTGGCAAAGTCCTGTATACAGTAGCCAGGTATCCCTTTACACCTGCCTCCGTACCGAAAACGTCCTTGTCCTGGATCACGTTCAGCGGATCAATATTCAGGTCCCTGCAGGAAGGCTGTAACAGTACTGCCAGTATAGCGATGATGCTTATATATATCTTGTTCTTCATGTTGTTTTCAGTTTAAAAAGTAACACTGGCTCCTACACTGAATGTCCTGTTCATAGGATATTTATATCCCCCCTGGGAATAGTTCCAGTCAGCACCATTGGCCACAGAACCGGGATGCTCAGGATCGCTGTTCTTTAAACCGGTGAAAGTGGCCAGGTTGTAACTGTTGATGTATGCTCTCAGATTGCTGATACCGATATGGCTGAGCAGTTTCCTGGGAATAGTATAACCAATCTCCAGGCTTTTAATCCTCAGGTAACTGGCATCCTGCACAGCCTTGGTGCCTTCTGCCACCGGCGAACCCATAGCAGGATATTTACCGGGTATCCACTGCGTATTAGGGTCAAATACATCTGCATTGGGATCAGCTGTATGCCATCTGTCCAGGAAGGGCGTGAGCGCACTACGGCCATACATCAGTGGCTCCGCCATCTGCTCGGCATACTGTACATAGAAATCGGTAGCGCCTTGCAGGAGCATATTGAAGTCAATACCTTTCCATGCGGCTCCAAGGGTCATCCCGAAGTTGATCAGCGGAAGATCTCTGACTGCGATCGGCGATTCATCTTTGCCGTCAATCACGCCATCATTATTCCAGTCCTGGTAATAGTAATCGCCCGGCACCACGTTCTGGTTACCACCACCGGTATTGACATTGTACTGGTAGATCTGGTCATAGGAAGTAAACTGACCACCATATTGTTTTCCCCACCAGATATTGGTGTAGCGGTTTTGCTGGGAGTTCTTCCAGTTCTCATAGGAGTTACCTGCACGGGTTTGCTGCACAGTGCGCAGCATCGTGCGTGTGGAAGCTACATTCGCGCTGATATTGTAACTGAAATCACCGACAGTATTACGATGTGTAAGCACAATCTCAATCCCCCTTGTCCGGTCGCTGTTCAGGTTTTCCTGTGGCAGATTGGTCCCCACAGTACCCGGCAGCGTAGTGGTTCTCGTAGCCAGCAGACCATCTCTGTTCCTGATGAAATAATCCACAGAACCACCGATCATTCCTTTCAGGAGATCGAAGTCGATACCCATATTGAGGGTCTTCGCCGTATACCAGGTCAGGTCCGGATTCACCACACCCCGGGAAGCCATGCCGTTCACATAGTTACCGCCGAAGAAATAACCCGGAGAAGGGTAATTATACCCGGATATGTACTGGAAGCCGGTAGCGCCATCATCCCCCGTCTTGCCATAGGAAGCGCGTAGTTTCAGGTTGCTCAGAATATTGGGAGACACCAACCGCTGGAAGAAAGGCTCTTCAGTCAAACGCCAGCCGCCCGATATTGCCGGAAAAAAGCCCCATTGCGCCCCTGGTTTGAACTTACTGGACCCGTCATACCTAAAACTGAAATCAAGCAGGTATTTGCCTTTAAAATCGTAATTCACCTTACCCACGATGCCCTTATTCACCGTCTCCCACAGGCCATTGCCATCCATGCTACCCAGCTGATTGCCTGCATCGCCGGCAAACAGGTAAGGAAGGCCCAGGGAGAACTCGCGCTGTGCGTAGAAGTTATCCGCCGTGGAATGACTTTCTTCATACAACACCAAGCCGGTCACATTATGTCTGCCGGCGAATTTCCTTGTATAGTTCAGTGATAACTGGTATAGCGTAGAAGTGTTGTTACCATAAGTGCGGTTAACAGTGGATGGAGCATTGACCAGCGTTCCGATGTATTTATCATTCTGCCGGTCGTATTCAAAGAGTGAGTAAGACTTCTTCACCATCGTATTGTCTACAATATTGAAACCGTAGTTACACATTCCCCTGGCCATCAGACCTTCAATAGCCGGTATATCATACTCCAATGCCAGCTGTCCCTGGAAGTTCTTGTTTTTAAATGCCTGGCTGCCTACATAGTTCGCGTTTGTCATTATCACCGGATTGGCATTGTCAGGCATCAGGTGAGGATACTGAGGATTGTTATTCGCATAGATCTGGTCGGTCGGCAGCTGGTTCCAGGTATATTTAAACATCTCCCATATACCCCTGCCACCCGGCTGGTTTTTGGTATCGGTATACCCTGAGAGCAGCAACTGTGCCCGCATTCTATCCGTGATCTTCGCGTTGATGTTCGAACGGAAGTTCCAGCGGTCGTAATTCATATCCCCGCTGCGGAATAAACCATCCTGGTTGAAATAACCCAGGTTAAAGAAGTAGTTGGCCTTATCGTTACCACCATTCACGCTCAGAGTGTGCTGTATCTCCGGCGCAAACTCCTTCATAGTAGCACCTACCCAATCGGACGATTTTAGTGTACCATTGCGGTACAATTCCATATCCGCATCAGAGAAGGCAGGCGGCATCTGGTTATAGAAGTTGTTGCCGAAGTCACGCTTCTGTTTTTCGTTCTTCAGCATCATATACTGCAGTGCATCCACCCCTTGTGGTACATTGAGGAATTGCTGCCAGCTCTGGTTCACGGCATAGGTGATGTCAAACTTACCCGTCTGACTACGGGTGCCTTTTTTGCTGGTCACCAGGATCACGCCGTTTGCAGCCCGCACCCCATAAACAGCCGCCGAGGCGTCCTTCAGGATAGAGATACTCTCTATCTCATTGGGGTCCATCCTGGAAAGGTCGCCGCTACTCCGTGGTACCCCATCTATGACCACCAGGGGATTGCCCATCCCGCGGATGTCAAACACATTGTCATAGGCACCCGGCTCACTGCTTTTTTGCACCACACGCAGGCCAGGCAGTTTACCCGTCATCATGTTGATGACGTTCTCATTCTTGGTCACGACCAGCTCACTGGCCCTGATCACAGAAACGGCGCCCGTTACTGTCGCCTTTCGCTGGGTACCATATCCTGTTACGATCACCTGGTTCAGACCAGCAGCCGTAGCAGGCAGGCGTACCACTACATTCCCGGAGCCAGTATAGGGTATTCTCAGCTCCCGGTAGCCCACCAGGCGAACGTATAGGGATATGGGTGCCCCCTCCGGCACTTTGACCGTAAAGCGACCTTCCCTGTCGGAAATAGCCCCTAATTGTGTACCGGCAATACCGATGGTCACCCCCTGCAGGACATTCCCGTTAGCCGAATCGACGACCTGGCCGGTAATGGTCCTGGACAATACCTGGCCGGCGTTATCCCTTTTTTGTGCGGCGCCCTTCTCCACCCCGGATAAAATGAGGGCGCCGATAAACAGTAACCGAAACAACAGGCTCTTTCTGCCCGTATTTTTCATAACATGGACGCATGCGTCAAACGTGGGTCTTTTCATATTTGCAAGCTTTGCTTTTAACAAGGAGGTCTGTAGATCTCTGATTTCATAACAGGAATAAACTCTTTATGCGATTCAAATACTATTAATGCTGATCCAGGAAGACAAAGACATGACATAGATTAATAAAGTCCCCTTCAAAGAGAACTGATAATCAGACCTTACGCAACTGAGTGTAATAAACTATCCGGGAGATTAAAAAAGGCTTAACAAAAGGGTTAATGCGCGGATTAATTGTGAAATTCTTTAAAAAAAACTTTCATCGGAAACGGGATCCGGGGAATCCGGTAACTATAACAAAACGCCAATTAACCCCGTTAGGGGATGTTTTGTTTGTAGCCCAGGTTTCCAACCCCGGGGGAATTCGAGAAACCCCGGGATATCCCGCGTATAAATTCGGTACGTATTCGGTGGAGATTCGGTAGAAGCTATATCCTATAGGCCCTCTACTATAGCATTATAGGCACTTCCTATAGCGATCGCTATAGAATAGTGCCTATAATGTAGGACTAGAGAGCCTATAGGTGGGAACCGGTAGGATACTCGCACCGAATCCCTATCGAATACCAACCGGACTAAAAAACTACCTGATCACATCATTAAACGACTTATAAAACTCATCCCCATAAATATCCCTGTAATCTTTTACGAATTTTTCGTAGGTATTATTCGCTAATGAATACCGCTTTAACTGTATCAGACTCTTACACTTATACTCCAGCGCCTCCTCATTCAGGCGATCAAAAAGGAAGACAGCATTCGTCACCCGTATCACAAATTCCGGGTCTTCCCCCACCTGTGTGTCTTCGTTCAGGTATCCCAGGCTAAGGTCAATAACAGCATTGCTCACTTCCGCTTTGATATCATCCAGCCAGTCGTATTCCGTCTTAGCCAGAAAAGCCCCTGTTTCAACCACCTTCAACAACTCGGCTATAAACGGCCTGTCTATCGCAGCCTTTCTTCTGGTCAGGCTGACAAATCGTTCATAATCAAGATAAAAGTTATCCTCTGTATATTGGAACTGCCAGTATACTGACTTCTTATTGACCATACAGTTTCCGATCTTCTCCAGGATGCTTTTCAGCTTGGCGAGGTTCACCGATCGGTTATTCTTGGCATCCTTGGCCGACTTCCCATTCCAAAGGATCTCATTCAGCTCATCAGCAGTGATACCCTGACCAGTCCTTACCGTGTAAATCAGGATCAGGAGCAACAGTTCTTTCATCAGTGGGGTAAATAGTCCGGTCAGCTCCTCTCCCTCGCTATTAAAGGCTTGAAAAGGGCCAAAAAGGCGTATACATGACCTGAGAGCTTCCGGTACTTCCGAAGGCTCGTTTTCAGGTGTTGTCAACTCTTCTGAATAGGGGGCTTCTGCTAAAGGTGCTGTAACCGTTTGCGGGAGTTCCGCTTCCGATTCTCCTTCCACCTTTTCCACCTTATTAGCGACGTCGGTTTCCCTGCCCTTCTGCAAAACAACTTTCCTGAACCGCCACCATAAAGCACCTATGGCAAGCACAAAAAACAACAGTATGAAAATGAGCCACTTAGACAAAAGCTCCTTGCTGCCGCTTGTTTTCTCTTCTACCGGTCCAAGATCGAGCGGCGGGAAATCAATCGTATAAACGTTCACATTTGTTTTCCGCTGGCGGAGTTCCTGATCATCATACAACAGGGTCACGGCGATCAGCTTACCGACACCGGGAGCATAATACAAGTCGGCGAAAGACTGCACATCATAAAAGGAATAAGGAATAGTCGTAGCAGTCAGTTTATATACCGGCCTGTCTAGTGATCCCTGGATGAGTTGTAAACGGGAATTAAAGCTATCCTTGGAAAATACCAGCCCGTAATATTGTCTTCTCTTCGCATCTATTATCAGGCTATTGGCAAACGTGAAGCTGCCATACACAGAATCCAGGCTAAAGCGCTTCCTGAACGTCCGGCTGCGTACGTCAAAAGCAAAAAGGTCATAATACCCGCGGGGGTCCAACATCTGATCGCCAGTCATACTGCCATAGCCGCCGAGAATAAAAGCCGTGTCGCCACTGGCATTCAGCCCTAAGCCCGCCAGATAACGTGGCGGGAAAAAGTTGCCACCGGCAGACAATAGCTCCCATTTACCCGTACGCGGTTGCCATCGTTGTACAACGTTTTTATATTTCAACTGCCCATATCCACCAACGATGTACAAGGCAGTATCTACCGGAGAAATGAATTTATTGGCATGCCAGAATTCGGTAAGTATGGTATCGGGGAAAGTGGTTGTCCACTGCGGATGTTCGGGGCTGTACACCGCCACCTTCTTCTGGTCGATGTAGACATTATACAACTGGTTACTGAGCGTATCGTAGATGCTCTGGCACCCTATCAGGATATTCTCCTGCCCTGCAGCCTTTGCCGTTCTGGCATGCTGTTGCTGGCGCAAATCATAAGTGACAATGGAATCAATCCCTGTGAGGAGCAGCTGTTCGTTTCGTTGATCAAACGCTACCACTGCGTTCCCGTTCATCTGAAAAGAACCAATTGTCTTCCAGTATTGATGACCCGGTTTCAGCCATACACCGTTCTTCACCTTCGCAGGCTCCTGGCGGACATCGTCATAACAGAGCGTATCAGCTACTTCCTCCAGTGGCCAGTGACAGTTAAGCTGTTCATCCTGAAAGATCCGGATATCCTTGATGCGCATAGGTGGAATATCCCGGGTATGAAATCTCTCGTCGTCATTCGCCCCATACAGAAATTTGAAACAATTCCCTTTGAACGAGAAGGTGGAGCTGCCTACGCTCTTATTATTAACAGCCAGCGATATCTGCTTCTTTTCCAGGTCCATGGTAATTGATACCCTGTTCCATTCATTGTACAACTTCCAGGCATCACAGGAGAAGGATATATTGAAAAAATGCTGACCGGAAATCACCCGGAATAGGGAAGTCTTCTGATCATAGATCAGGTCAATATTCTGGTTGTCATTAATAATACGAAGTATGTAACCAAAATAGATATGATTGTAGGATACGAAGTTCAGATCAAATTCAAGCCGTATGGTACCGGAGAAACAGAGCGGTTTTTCAGTAGCAATTTCAAACGCGGTCCTTTTCTCGGCAACAGCCTCATGTCCATTGAACGCCAGTCCATAGGATAAATAAGATTGTGCCTGTCCTATGGTATTAAAAATGAGTAACAAAAATAGTGTAAGGAGGGATCGATACATACTTAAGCAAAAAAACAATATTAAGTTGTATTGCGCAACCTCACACGTATTTTTTTATCACCCGGCTTAATAGACGACAAGTACTGCCCCTTTCTCCTGAACAGGATGCCCCAGGATATCAATTCCCTGCAACATCCAAACATAGCCACCCGCTTCTACTTTCTTACCACGATAAGTACCATCCCATCCTGTGTCAATATTTTTAGTAGTGAACACGACATTACCCCAGCGATCCATCACACTAAAGTTAGTGTAGGCCGCTACACCATACCCTTTCGGTTTGAATATATCATTATGGCCGTCTCCATTGGGTGAAAAGGCTGTCGGCGCAACCACTTTAATGGCATCAATCACATATACCTTGACGGTGGATGTCGGGCTTATGCAATCCCCGAACTGATAATTCATTCCGAAAGTCGTGGTTTCAGTAATACCGGATATCCTGAACAGACCCGTATCATTGGTTTCCGACCACTCTGTACCAGGCTTGAATAATGTATAGTTACCGACACGTTTGTCGTTGACTTTGATCTCTGCTGTCATTCCTTTTAAGATAGTCACATCTTTAGGCGCGGGAGCCAGTAAGAGGATGTCTACCATCAGCACAGGAAAAGGACGGCTGTAAACAATACATCCGTAACCATCCGTTACCTGCAATGTATAGTCGCCACCCGGCAGACCATCTGCCCGCAGGAAAGTCGAAATGACAGTGCTGTCGGCATTCAACCAGGCATACGAGAGTGGTAGTTTTCCCGCCACGCTGATACCGGTTATCATGCCGGAGGTCGTGTTACACACATCATCGATCACGTACGCGGATTTATCATCTATTACAGGCAGATTGGGCGTCTTCAGATTGACAGTTGTCACCAGCTGCTCACATTGTTCTATATCAGTAATATATACCCTGTAGGTACCATCCCCTACATTTATCAGGTCTTTATTCTGACTGAGCAGCGTACCGCTCTGGTCAAACCATTTGTAACTGGCGGGAGTCCCACCTACAACAACCAGGCCGGTCACGCTACCGTTCTGCAGATTACAAACCGGATTCTGTGTGTTGATCTGGGCAACGTTCATCGGCAATGGCTTGTGTTTGGGAACCGTGAAATCAGCCGTTGCAGCACATCCTATGGTATTGCTGATCTGTAAAGTATATATACCTGCCGGCATATTGGTCAGATCAAGACTGTTGCCTACGGTTACACCGCTCTGATCTACCCAACGCACAGTCTCCGCATTAGTGGCTTGCAGGCCGGTCACGCCACCATCATCTGCCGCGCATGACGCTTCTTTTATCACGACCCTGCTCTGGTCAATGGTGATCACACCAGGCGCATTAACAGTAAACGCCGCTGAAGGTAAGGCCGGACAATTAGATTCATCCGTAAAAGACAAAGTGTATACACCTGCCGGCATATTGGTCAGGTCAGGGCTTGTCCCCACTACCTGCTGATTGGCATCTTTCCAGGTATATGTAATAACGCCTGTACCGGTCACTTTCAATCCTGTAATACCACCGGTAGGCTGACTGCATATCGCATCTTTTACCACTGCACCAGTGGCATCCAACACCGGGGCGGATACTCCCTTGATCACAAACGGTCCTCCGACGGCGGTACATCCGTTAACGGTATCTGTAATAGTCAGTGTATAGCTATCAGGCGCGAGATTGTTAATGGTCGGCCCAGTCCCCACTACAACGTTTGCGGCATTGCGCCATGCGAATTTCAGATTAATCCCCTGTAACTGTAATCCGTTAATACTCCCGTTGTTGGTTCCACAAGTAGCAGGTGAGATCACAGCTGTAGTTGCGTTTACAAGTGGGGTTTCATCCTTTACTTCAAAGTAAGGAGAATAGACGATACACTCAGGTTTGTTACACCCGCCTCCGTACATGACCAGCCTGTATTTACCGGCAGGGACATTCTTCAGTGCCGTATCTGTTCCGACAGTATTGCCGGCAGCATCTTCCCAATGGAAAGGTGTGGCATTGTAGAGTAATTTATTGGGGATGCTACCTGTGCTTTTACCACAGGCAGTATGCGTAATACTACGTTCGAGTGCAATTGTCTCACTCCATACAGGATTACTATAATCCGAGGTCGCTCCCGCCGCATCGGTGGCAGATAGGATGACACCGTCCCTGCCTTTCAGTGCATATGTCCACTTGCCATCTGCTCCTGCAAAAAAGGTCTCGATATAGTTCCTGCCATCACACTTCTGTGATCCGCTGCATCTGTAAGGAATGAACGCTTCCATCTTCGCATTAGGCGTCGCTGTTCCGCTTAATGTGGTAGCAGTACAGGCAGTGACATGTACAAACGGCATTGGTCGGCCATCCGATGGATTCCAGTTCCCCATCCGGATGCTGTTTGCAGGATTCTGATTAAGGGAAGTAACACTGTTACAGAACATTTCATTCTGTGATACCGTTACGCGATAAGCATTAACAACAGTAACCGGTGCATCATAACATCCGGCAATGATATTCTTGTCGGCCAACGAACCGCCTATAATCCCCTGATTACAGTCAGTGATCAATATCCCTGAGGAGCGTTGTCCCAACACACTCTGACCTGTCACCTCTGTTCCTATCTTGTTTCTTAATATCCTGAAAGAAGCGTTCTGCAAGCCCACTATTCCGATACCGTGGATGCTGACACCTGCTATCTGGTTATCAGTGATCTGCACATTGCTGGTGGTACTGCCATATATCCCCAACATATCATCAGTGATACTGAAATTCATTACACCGGTACCGTTGACATCAGTACCGATCTTATTAAAAGATACCACCACATCACCTGTCTCGGTTCTTAATGACACCCCATAAAAGTTCCCCATGATCACATTGCCCAGGCCAGGCAGATTGCCACCCAGCGTTACACCATTCAAATGCGTCAACAGGATAGGCTGATAGCTGGATAACTGCGCAGTGGCCGTTACACCATCCTCTTCAAAACCAATGATATTACTTTGTATGAGAAGGTTGCTGATAGTTTTTGGATCGAAATTCCCTGAATCACCGTAAATGCAATACTTATAACCGTTGATGATATTTCCTTTCCCGGAGCTGCCGATAATAATATCTGAACAGGTCCCGACCAGTTCAATACCATGGCCTTCTATATTGGCATTCAATGTATTCTTGATAGCCAGTCCGTATATCTCCACCTGCTGTGCATTGTCGATACGGAGGGCATAATAGGTTGCGGGCGCACCCGTTACCTGCCGATACAGGATGACCCTGGCCCCACTGACGCCCAATAAAGGAGCCGCCTGTGTAGAGGCATCAACAGCAATATTGCTGCTTAGTCCTGGCAGATCGGTAAGCAATGTAATAGTCACATCAGCCGGCTGAATGCCGGGAAGATTAAAATAAATATAGTCTTTTGTAGCAGTACCGTTACTGTTAGCTTTAGTGATTGCATCTCTTAAAGTTCCTGGTCCGCTGTCCGCATTGGAAGTGACGATGAAATTGGCGGCCATGGTTGGAGTAAGCACACAAAAACAAGATATGGTAACGAGCAGGAGTAATACACCTGTTGTAGGTTTCATGTTAATCGATATTCGGGATATACTAGGTAGGGTCTTTTGTCTACCTGGCCGAAAAATACATATATTTATTAAGAATATAATATAGAAAGCGGATTCTGCAGACAAAATAACATTAAAAGACCTGCAACAAGCCCAAAACGTTGATTTGGATAGCACAAAAGTGTTATACCCCTATACAGAAAGCGGACATACGTCATGTCCGTATGCCCGCTTTCCGGTATTTATCCTGTAGTTTACAGGGGCCTGAAACACCCATATTCATTTTCATACCAGGACAGATCACATTCCAGCGACTTACGGTCCCAGTGGCCTGTATTCGCAGCAGCATCATAGGTAGATTGCAAAAAGGCCAGTAAGGTCCTTTCCGGATCTTTCGCCTGTTGAACAATATCGTAGTGGAGGAAGAACTCGCCCATCTCCTTGCTGTAAAAAGCACCTTCCGGTTTGACAGGCTGTTCCCCAAATGCCTCATTCACCGGGTAACAATAAGAGTAAAAGACTATGTGCGGATATTGTTCATTACCTGGCCAGAAACCACAGGAGCTTACTTCCTTAGAATAAGCCTCCTTCATTACGTCAGCCGGCATGTTAGGCGCCTGGCCTGTGTGCGGAGGTGCATCCCTGCCAGAAAACCGGGTAACTACCAGGTCTAAAGCGCCCCAGAAAAGATGTACGGGACTGCATTTGCCGGTAAAGCTTGACCTGAAACGTGTAAATACATTATGGACCCTGACAAGCGCCTGCCAGTAGTCTTCCATCTTCTGCCGGTCATAGGCACGCGGAGCATGGTCTTCCTCAAAAGGAACAGCATTTTCCATTTCACTGGGAGTTGTATAGATGGTAACGTCTACGCCTGATGCATCTAATTTCTCAAACACCTCCCCGTAGAAGTCTGCTATTGTCCGGGGCTTCAATTCAACCGTTTCTCTTTTACCAGTGCTGGTGACGATCACCAACTGATGACGCTGGAAATCAAAGTCTATCTGGAAAACACCATGCTCATAAGGCATGCTTTCCGTGCTCAGACCATAAGGCGTAACATATAGTGTAACATGCCAGGAATGGTTCAACCAGGGCATCTTCCTGAGGCGGATCTTGCCTACTATCTGCGTCCACAGATGAACCGCTGCCAATGTATCTTTGAGTTCACCATAATTTAACACTGGCCATGTGTCTTGTTTTAAAGCAACATCTTGCATAACGAACTATTGAAAATGAAGAGAGTAATCTTTCTACAGTAATTTAAAGAAATAATCAGTACCGCATTCTTTCCCCGAAGAAGTAATTTTATGACACCATAACGAATAATAATCAATTTTCGTTATATCATTTTGTTTGTACATTTGTCCCGAACAATGAGCACCTGATAACCTAAACAACTTCACGGGCCCTTCACATACAGTGAACATTTAATCAAGTCAACATTAAAGAAAAACCAAGTATCCATGAAAACCAATTACCTGCGCAACTTAGGCATAACTGTTTTAATGACATTTATTTTCGCCGGTTGCCAAAAAAACGAAACAACAGACACAGGCATAGCAAATACTGATACCGCCAGCGCTACAGCCGAAGTAGCTGCCGCTGCAACAACATGTACTGCACAGGCATGGGCATCTGTTAATGGAGGCACCAAAGGTGGTGACACGGCAAAACCTACCGTAGTTGCTACATATGATGCGTTAAAAGCTGCTATTCAGAACACGGCCATTAAAGTAATACAGGTAAATGGCACCATTACCATCCCGTCCGGCGGCAGGATCTCCTTCCAGGACCAGACAGGCAAGACCATCTTTGGCAGCCCGGGCGCTACGCTGGTATCGACCGACCAGACCAAGGATAAGTCAGGCATTATCTACATCAAGAGATGTAAAGACATCATTATCCGCAACCTGATCTTTGATGGTCCGGGTGCATATGATGTAGATGGCTGGGATAACGCCACATTAGATGCATGCACCAACGTATGGGTAGACCATTGCGAATTCAGAGATGGTGTAGATGGCAACTTTGACATTAAAAACACTTCAGATTACATTACCGTTTCTTACTGCAAATTCAACTACCTGAAAGCGCCAAAGGCAGGCGGTCCTGGTGGCGCAGATGACCACAGGTTCTCTGACCTGATCGGCTCCAGCGATGGCGCTACCGCAGACAGAGGTCATTTCCGCATCACTTTTGTAAGATGCTGGTGGGCACAGGGCTGCGTTGCGAGAATGCCACGCGTACGTTTTGGCCAGGTACATGTTGTCAACAATTATTTCAGCAGTACTGTCAGCAAGAGCTGCATACAGGCTGGTTTCGAAGCAAATCTGTTAGTGGAGTCCAACATCTTTGAGAACGTTAAAAATCCGATCGATCTGATGGATAAAAATGCTACTGCTGTGCAGCTGAAGAACAATGTATTTACAAATACTTCAGGTACAGCTGCAGGCAATGGTGTTACAGCATTTACACCGCCTTACAGCATTGCAGTACTTGATACTGCTGTTGTAAAATCAACTATAACAGGAACAAACGGTGCCGGCGCTACTTTAGCAGGCAATAGCTGCTCATCTTTATAGTGATAGAAGGGTCCGGAAGTTATTTAAAAAAAGCAGGGATACAGTTAACTGTATCCCTGCCACCAAAACCACAGCAAGGGCTGATTATTCCACTACTAACTTCTTCGTCTCAATCGACACATTGGAAATAGTTTTTACTAAGTAAACACCCGGTGACAGATTACCCGTAGCTACGGATATACGTTGTTCTCCCGCCGCAATATGTTGTCTTAAAGTCTTTACCAGCACGCCATTTGAATTGTAAATCTCTATCACTGCATCTGTTGCCGCTGGCAACTGGTACTGCAATGTTACCTGCTCTCTTGCAGGGTTGGGATAAAGCTTCAAACCGGCCTTTGTCACTTTGTTCGCCGTCTCCACAAGCGCCAATCTCGCTGCAGCGGTAGTTCCCCATCTGAACGTTTCCCATCCGCCAATAGCCGCACGGTTACAATTCATCGGTTTAGTACCATTCTCAGAAGAAATATACTGGCCCTTCAAACTCTGGAAAGCCACAGTATTGCTGCTCAACACGATCCATTTAAATCTGGTGGTGCTGTCAAGGGTCGTGCCTGTGCAGTACATCGGGCTGGTAGCAGTTACATAAAGGCCGTTATTACCTTTCAGGGCAATAGTGCTATTACCTGCATCCACCACTACAAATTTCTCCCATGGTCCTAAGCCAGTGCGGTTACAGTTCATGGCCTGTGTACCATTCTCTGAACACACCAATAGCGTATCATTATACAGGTAAATAGTACTGCCTATTGGCGCTGGCGACGGCGGATTGGTGATGGTAGTATCTTTTGCATCCTCAATGATGATATCATCAAAATAAGCCGTAAAGTTGCCACTCAACGCTGCATTATCATAAGCAATACTGATACCCGTGATCTCATCCCCTATCAGTTCTCCCCTACCAATTTGGCAGGAAAACTTTTCCCAGCTGCCTACAGTACCGCGCCCTGCATTCGGATGCATGGCATTACCGTTGTTGTCCTTATAGGCTGTCAGATTACGCAGTACTTTACCCGATTTGAATGTCAGGTCTACAGAAGTATACCTGCCGGGATTATTCACCGTATATTTCCAGAAGCTCAGTTGCATATTGGCTTTCACTGCAATCTTTGTTTCTGATATTTTATAATAGTAAGAGGATGCTCCTGCAGCCGTACCATTGATCCTTACAGTATATACGCCACTTTTCGAGAAGGCGGCTGCATTGTCAATAGTTACCGTTGTATTGCTCACACCCGCAGACGACAACACGGCATTCTTATAGAAGCAGGCATCAATCGGTGAAACAATATCCTGCGGCACATTGTTAATTAAACAATTCGCTACCCTGCTTTCAAAGCTGTTCCGGTAGTAAATGGGTCCCAGAGAATAAGGGATCGGTATTTCCGCAGGTGTCTCTGTACTTGTCAGTAAACGGGCTGCTTGTCCAGCGAGACGCAGGTAATAGTCAGACGAGGTCCAGACACCATCCATCGACAGTGTACCAAAATACTGGTCCGTCGGGATATCAAAATAATCCACCGCTGAACTGATAATATTCGTCGACTCCTCGAACTCATCCAGCATTGCGTAATACATAGACTTCACACCTACACTCTTAATATTACGGGCCTGTTTCCAGAGGAACTTACCCCCCAGTCTGCGGGTATCGTTCGGATACCCTGATACATGCTGCGACCAGGCACTTCCCGGGAATATCACCGGATAGAATCCCATACCGTTCTGATCACAATACTGTTTGTCAGGGATCAGGGATTGCGTCCTGAAATTATCTGCGCCTGTTGTATCGCTGTACACGCCTACTGTCCAGGGAGAGATCATGTTATATGCCTTGTACACATCCTCGAAATCAGGACGGGAGCCCGCATCTCTTAATCTCCAGTCCCTTGGTACGCCCGCAATCACATAACAACCGCGGTCTTTGAAGAACTGCGCCAATTCCAGTGCCTGGGCCTTATCGACGAGAATGGTTGAGTAGCCTAATCCCCAGAGCTCTACGACCGGCTTGCCATTTACCGTAGCATAAGCGCCGGACTTAGTCAGTTCGTAGATCTGTTCCATCTGGTACACCCAATCACGTTTAATGCCTTCCACCAGGTCAATGGAATTCACTTCTCCATTGTTCTGATCAGGCATACAATACATCACATAGAACAACCTGCCATTAGCTTCACAGGCGTTTTTGATATGCACATAATAATCATCCGTAGAAGTATATTTCATATTCCTGCCAACTGGTGCATTGCGCTGAATAGCCACACCATCAAAACCTGTTCTCTTCAGCAGCGCCATCTGCACGTCTATGACACCTTTATCAGTAGAATTATACAGCTTCGCCGGCTTCCCATTACCGAGATTCGCGAAGTTGGTAGCATACATTGGCACATTGGGATTATTCTCATAATCCGCCAGCAGGGGGAATGTCTCCGTATTGTGATTACCTCTTCCGGCAGCCGGTACTTTATCATACGCCCAGTGGCTCCAGTCCTCCGCCTTAGGACCTGCTTCATGCCATAACTGGTAGCCTGCGAAGGACTTACCGACAAACTCAGAAGCTGGATTATTAGGTCTGGCAGGAACAGGCTGCGCATCCGGGTTCAGTGATCCGACATAAAACGTGATGTCTTTCACGTAAGTATCCTCCGAGCCATAGCCCAGGCGGATATCGCCACCATATCCCATGCTACCGTCTAAGCCCGCATCTTCCAGAAATACCAGTCGGGTTACCCACTTCCCGGTATTAGACTTCTTAAAATCTGCGCCACCCCAGCCGGTACCGGAACGAGTGTAGTTCAGCCAAACGAAATTCATACTGTTGTCATAATAGGTGACAGACATGATCACCTTTTTAGCCGTGGTGGGAACAGCGGCTCTGTCGCAACGTACATACATAAACTTTCCCGCAGGGATCTTTCGGCAGGGTACACCATCCACAGTAGCGATTTCCGTGTAGCCTTCACCGCTCTGGTTATTTTCAATGCCATAGGATAAGCTGCCAGATTGTACGGGATTTGTGAACTTAATCCAGGCAGATACCGGTGGCAGGACAATATCACCTGCCTTGAGGATGCATGCGCATAACAGGCATGCAAATAGTAATAGAGAGTGTTTCATATATAGTATTTAAGTGGGAAAAGATACTGGGCGTTGATGGGTTTACTACAGATTGAACTGTAAATCAACAGGTATGGAATCAGGTAATGGGTTTACAGAGTTTAAAAGAATATGGTTTCGGGATAAAGATACGATTTCAGCGAATTTCTCAAAGTCATAATGGCTGGATAAGCTTTTTCAGGGTCATTGCTTATATAGCAAATTGTCAAAATGTATTTATCTTCGTTTTGTATTTCAATGAAGAACATTCCTGCTACTGCAATATTATGAAGACACTAACCGGATATGAACTAAGTCAGTTTTTGAGCCTCATCTTAAGACACAAACCTGAAACGATCAATATTGCTTTAGACGCCTATGGATATGCAAAAATTGACGAAATAACACAAAACGCAAAGAACATTGATCTGGTAATTACTGAAGACGCGATAAGGAATGTTGTCTTATATAGCGACAAAAAGCGATTTAAGGTAACTGGAAACAGTATCAAAGCTATACAAGGACACTCCTTCGAAGTTAATATTGATGAACAAAGTCAAAAGCCCCCTGACATCCTTTATCATGGAATAAGATTCAAGCTGAAAGAAACTGTTACACAGCAGGGATTGTTGGGGACTACAGGAAAGTTGATTCCTTTATACCCAAACTACTATTCTGCTTTCATAGTAGAAAACACTAATAAAAAAGGACCCGTGGTTTTCGAAATAAATGCAGGAGAGATGTATAACGACGGGTATGAATTTTATTTAACGGACAACAATGTTTGGCAAACAAAAACTGTTCCTGTCAAATACATGGTAATTAAGTCACTTAATGAAATAGATCGTTTAAAGAAAATAATAATAACAATAAGCAGCTTCTTTACTAAAATCACAAATGCCGACATTGTATTAGATCCAGGATTCAATCGAGATCCATCCATTTATGTTGAAAACTGCTATTTATGTAACAGTAAAAGAGCATTGTACTGGTTTTATGACGGAAGATTAATATGCAACGAACTAACCTATGAGCGACCTGCAAAAAGCCATAGATTGCTGGGAAGAAAAACAGGCTTTGAACAAATCCAGAACGAGAAAGAAATTATTCTCAGATCTGCTTTTGAAATAGAAATCCGGGAAGATGCTGAACTACAGATCAGCAAAAATTCGCTGTCCCATGGAATAGGAATCAGGTTTCATTGCCCTCATTGTAATGAACTAAATATGGCCGCAAATGGGAAAAAAACTGGAGAAGAGATAAATTGTATAGTTTGTAACACTCCTATTTTCAAAATTGATAAGCTAACGGAAATACATCAGGTAGCTGTGCCGTTGTAGTGCCAGTTGCACGCCCCTATGTTACCTGCAGTTAGTTCAGTTTTGCTTTTAGCATTTTTAGATAGCCGACACTTGACTCCAGGAATTCGCTGGCATCCTCTTGTTTTGTGCTTTCATGTCTTACGCCACTAATGATGGCATCAATCAGTTTCCCATTACTAAAATAATATCGTCCATTAAAAGTCTTGTCTAACTTTGAATAGTCAAAACTTTGTGTGCTATCATTAAACCGGTATCTGCTTTCGGTTGAGTATACAAAAAACAATTTGTTCTGCTCAAAGTAGTACTCGCTTTGAATAACCCTGTTAGAAAGTCCAACCCATTCTACAACTTTTTTCAAAGTGTCTCCTTTATAGTAACCAGTCAAACTGCCACCATTGTCTGTAGCATGTCCCAAAAACTCTTCGGCATCGTCAATAGTGATGGTCTTGTAGTTTTTATAGCTATTGATTTGCTGATATAAATTTCTGATTTCCAAAAGTGTATTACTTTTACCATCCCGTCTTTGCCCGAAGGTCGTTGTCAAGGTAATCAAAGCAACAAATGTCAATGATAGATGGTAGCAGCGAAGTCTCATTTTATACTTTTTAGGTCAGCGGTATGGGAGTATATGTAAGTTAACGTCACCCCAATTTACAGCGTCAAACTCAGATGTCAAAATAGATTTAATAACACATTCGGCTCTCTCCCTATTATATCTCTTTGGAAGGGGCCAATAGACACCATGTACGTTATATAAACTTTAACATATACATTTTAAATATTTGCCCAATTTTGCAGCATTAAAATACCTATATCTATGTTTAAGAAGCTTATTCTGACTAAGCTCTGTTGCTTTCTTATGCTTTTTATCGCAACAGCGCAGTCAGACGCCCCCTCCTACACCCGTAGTTCAGGATTTGAGGAACCTGAAAGCGGTTCGAGCAGAATTATACTCATGAAAAATGGCAACACCCTGTTTTTTCATTTTACACCCAAAAAAGGAATCGATGTTACCGTTTATGACCAGAAGCATCGCGACAAAGGAATCGTAAACAACAAAGTAGACTCCTGGAAACAGAAAAAAATGAGAACCGCCCTTCTCAAAGGCATATATGAAATCAACGGCCAGGCAGTGGTTTTCATAGAGCAGTTTATCAAAAAACGCCCTACCCTGTATCGTATGGTGTTTGACGCTAAGTCCGGTAGGAAAATAAAAGAAGACATCGTCGCCTCCATGCAGCGTATTACCATAGGAAGAGCTTATGGAATGGCATTCGGAGGACTTCCCGTACCTGATTTTTCTGTAAGTAAAGATCCCTACTCCGACTATTATGCTGTGGGCGTCTTTAACACCATGACTTCTGACCGTAATGCCAGATTAGAAGTGATACATTATAGTCCGGAGCATAAAGAGATCAATCGCTCATACTTTGAATCCCCGGAAAATAAATATAAGTACCTCAGTCTTACGGACATGTATGTCAATAAGGACGAATTTGTATTCATCAGCAGCTACGCATTTAATACGAAATCATCCGGTGGCGAAGATTCCCGCATTCTCATCGGCCGTATGCAGAATGGTACAAAAGGCTTCCAGTATAAGATACTGGACTATACTGACGACTACAAACAAGTAGAGACCGTAATGAAATACAGTCAGGCGAACAAGCAATTGTACATGCTCACTGCAATCGGTGCTGAAAGCGTGAAACGTATGCCGACCATGGACAAAGGCAAAAGATCTACAGGTTTCGTACTGCAGATGAACATCTTCGATCCGGTTTCACTGGAGCTGAAGATTAAATACTTCGTAGAACATCCGAAGTTAACTGCCTATGCAGATGAACACCTGAAGACGAAACGTAAATACCTTGGCATCATCCAGGACTTTAAGTTGAATGAAGATAATACCATCACATATATGTTTGAAGAGATGGATAACTACAGTGTCACAAATACCTCTACATCATGGACTAATGGTCATATGAGCACCCATACATCTACCCGTTACTATACAGACCTGGGCGCTATGGGCATCGTAAATACGGACCAGGGTGGTAAGGAACTACGTAGCTACGCCATTGCCAAAGACCAGACTGCTGAAGCAACACTATACATGTTTGACATTTACAGCCGTAAAATGTCAAACTGGAACTTCAGGGGCCGCGGATCCAGTTACAACAACCTGTCCGGCTTCTACTCATATGACTACATGTTTGTAAATGACAAAGAATACGTCATCTATAACGACAATGTAAAGAATACTGAAAGTGAAAAGGAAACTACCAAAGACAATAAAAGTATGGGACGTATCAGTCTTACCAACACGGTTTACGCGTACTTTGATGGTTCAAAGGTGGTTAAATCATACCTCTTCGGAGATCCGAAGAATAAAGATGAAAACAGGTTCTGCCAGCTGGAGATGAACACTGCATCTGAAGATGGTAAATCTTTTGCAACAATGATGATCGAAAGAAAAGGTAGAGATAAACAAGCGTATGTCGTATGGGTTAACTTCTAAGGAGTTGGCATTATATACATAAAATGAAAAGAGGTGTGGCATTCATTATACTACACCTCTTTTCGTTTTTATGCACAACGAAAAAGATGAGGCGCATCAAAGATGCGTGCTGACGCTTCAAAATTGATAAGCTAACAGAAATACAGCAGGTAGCGGTGCGGTTAAAGCCACCTACACAAAGTCTAAAATACTTCTAACCGCTTCTATGTTCATCATTCCCCCATAAATAGCTAAGCTGCGCTACCCAACACATATGAAATATTTTATTAATTTTGCGTAATGAAAAAATACTTACTCTTAAGTACTATTGTAGCTTTTATAGGATTTTACTCCTGTACCAAAAATGGTGACAACGTCAAAAGATCTTCTCCTGATTCTTTAGCAAGAATAAATCCCGATGTATTGACTGCAGGCATTAAAGTTGCCTACGGAACCAATATCGTAAATGCAGTTTTTCCGACTACATCCAATTTATCCTCAGCTCCGGTATTAGACACCCCATTCACAAAGATTTATGGAGTGTTTAAAGGCGGCTATCTGACTATAATTCCTCATAATTTATCTGGTAATGTAGCTGGTTATTATGTACAGATCGCAGGTGCAGCATCTTATTTTAAAGTTGATTATACAAAGGCCAGCGGCTTTAGGAGAGCCGGCGTAGATGATAGAAATACAGCCCGTGGCTTGGGAACAGGTTTTATCGATTCAGCCATCGTAATAAAACTACCAGCTTCTATTGAATCGGGTACTTTCCATTTAATATACGCCGCTTATGATACATTAAATCATGTCAGCAACGTAACCACAGTACAGGTCATCGTGCTTGACGGGGAAAACAATGCCGTAAATGATTCATTAGTAGGCACATGGAGATATTTATATGGCAGTTGCAATCCTGATGAAAAATTGCCGTGTAGTTGGTCACCAGATACAGGTTATAGGGTAAGTTATTATTACGAATGTGTAAACGGCTTGCTCGTTCATAACAATACTTCGACCGCTATGGCCATTCCTTATGAGGTTGGCCATTTCGATGACAGAATCACTTTCCGCAAAGATGGCTTTACGGCAGATTACAAGGAATACGTGAAAGTGCTGAACGTGGAAAATTCAACCTGCAGTAACTATGTTTATGATTACGAAAATAGTGATAACGATACAACGCTGACTATAGGAGCGCTATCATTTGATGCTGCCAGTAGAAAGCTGACACTTATTTTCAAGTCACATAGCAGCGTTGGCCTTACATACAAAACTTTTACTTTAGCTGAATTGACAGATTCCTCGTTTACATTCCTTTACGGTTCACGTGCCCTTAAATACATCAGACTATAACTTATCATAGGAACACTGTGCCGGAGACAATCCCTCACAGTGCGTCAGTAATATAACTCGCTGCAGAAAACGCTAAAGCCTTCAGACTATTCATCTGAAGGCTTCTTTCGAGAATATCTATCTTAAAGTTTTGCCAGTTTAGGCCTCTCTGTCTATTGGGAACGCTTTATTTTCAACCAATTACCTTACTTCTAACCAGTACTGATAATATTCCATAGCAATGCGATTTCGAGGAGCGTTCCCGGAAGCTTTCACAATATTAAGTAAAACTGAAAAATACTCCTCGAGCGCTATCCTGGCTGCAGATTTCCAGGCTACCTTATTAATTGCGATTCCCTCAAAAAAGCGATCACCTCTCCTTCTCGCATAAGACATCTCACGATGTTTATAACTAAGCAAAAGCGTATCTCCGTTCAAATTTTCGAGCCGTAGCGAGTGACCGGCTGTACTTTTAACTACCACATCATTAGGAAAATCCTCATCAATAGAAAATATACCAAACGAATCCTTTCCATTTAGCAGGTATAGGCTATGAAGTAAAAAGTCAATGATTTTAAATAAATGGTGAAAGTCTACAGAATCGAAAATAATACGATACTTATCAAACACAATACGAATTCCACCGCAAGCACCCCAAAAGCTCTCTATTTCGTAGTCTTCTACATCCATTATATCCCTATTCCCGATTAAATCCACGAAAGGAACTACTGCGCCGCCTCGTCTTTCATACAAAACGAAAATCTCAAGTTCATTCATATTATCTCCTATTATCCCGCCGCATTCAGCGCCTTATTCAACAGCATCTGCCCAACATCACTATAACTAAGAGACAAGGCCACTTTCCTTCCCTCTTCACTCATTTTTGCCCATGTCTTTTGCAGAATATTAATCATCTTTTCTTCTGCATGTTTTTTTATAAGATCATCATACTGGAATGACAGGAACACCAGGCAAAGCGCATCCTCCATCGTCTGGACCTCAGTATCTGTCTTAAGTCTTTTCTTCAGTACAATCTCATTGACCCGGGCAATGATATCCGCATCATACCCCACCGACTGCAATATTTCTGTCGCTTTCCTGGCGTGAAAATGTGACTGATCATTTCTCCATGTCAGATATCCAACTCTTCCCTCCGGGTACGTTTTCCTATCGATTTCCCATCTCCCTATGTGCTGGCACCTCGAAGCAAGTAAAAGCGGCTCGCTGGCTTCCGGATTCAGTTTCTTCACCCATTCATACAACTGAATGGCGTAAAAATATTCAGATGGATAATGCTTGCCGTCCCACATTATCGTGGAAGGGTCCTGTTGGTTATAAGCATCAAACAATTGAAAAGCCTGTTCTATTTTTGTCATAAAGACTTATAATTTTAGTACTGTCATCGCTCAAGTCATTGCAAATATAATAAAGAGAATACCATATATCATGAGTAAAGTTCCTTGTCGTCACTGTCTTAAAATTCGCCACTATTCAGAAAAACGGCGGCAATTATCGATGAACCATAAGTAATACTTTATTTTATCATATAAATAAAAAAAGTATATTTATCCCGACATTTAGCCCTATAGACTCCAAGTCTGAAGCTATTAACCTTAAATACCTTAAATAAGTAATCTCAAATCAGCATGACACCCATGATCCGTCTAACTTTTATCGCTTTGGTAATTACGTTTTCCTCAACGGCTGTTTTTGCAGGCATTAGAATTCCTTTTGGGGAAAGAGAAGTATTAGACAAAGTGTATGACTTACCCAATACAGATGAATTTAAAGCAGACGATGGCAATTTTATTGACCTGGCAACATTTCATAAAGAATACAACATTGCTTACTTCCTTCCATTATACGTCACCGAAGAACCTAAATTGGTTCTTTTTGATGAAAAAAAAGACGCTTTCTATGACCTGCCTCAAGACAAAATAGATGCGATCCTGGCGTCACAAAAGCTAAATAAAGAACAACTTAATAAATTGCCTTTCTACACAAGATATGGCGGTAAAATAGTTGCGCTATTGATTATTGGGGCATTGATCTGGGGCCTTATTCCTTCAAAAAATGAAGAAGTAGAACCTAAGGAAGTCTAAACTTAACCTTTTTTCAAATGCTGTATTGATGTTGAGGTGGCACCACCTCAACATCAATACAGCGTTACAATTTTAAGCGCTTTTTTGGAGCGGGTTTTAGATTTGCTTTTCGCTTTATCCACTTCCACGTCAGCACCAATCCGGTAACACTGACACTCAGCCCGCCAATCATCAGTACCCCAACAACGAAATCCCACAATGGTCGTCTGTAAACCAGCCATTTAAAATCCAGGCTATGGAGCCCGTGGTACAACCATCGTTCAAGCCTGCTCAATTTCTCATGCTTTAAAACCACCTGGCCGGTCTTTAAATCTACATAGTACCAGGTTTCCTGCAGCGTAGACATCTTCACACGCAGAACTGGCAATCGTTTTTCATTATACTTCGAGTAATAGTAATCGTCATACTCACTAAGTACCTTGCTTTCCTTGATCCCTATGCCCGGATTCAGTGCCTGCACCATTTTTATGAACGGTCGATAATCGAACTTTTCGAAAGGTGTGCCACTATCAACATCTGCCGGCATCAGGCGTGTATGATCATCGTCTTCATATGCCAGATAGTAAGGTTTGCCGTTTAATTGTATCAAATGAATTTCCTTAACTGAGATCTCATTATTCAGACGCTGGATGACCTTCGATGGGGACAAGCTGAATAGTGCCGCTTTCATCGGTCCACCTGTCCATTGCGCTGTTTCCTCTATGTCAAGCCTGGTCATTGGGGCCCAGTCCCACGGCGTCATTGACAACAATCCGCTGAATACCCAGGTGAAAACAACAATGCCGAATATAAAGCCAGTGTAATGATGCCAGCGAAACCAGCGCTTTTTGTATGGACTGAATGCGAGAGAGGACTTATCCTTTCGCTTATACCTGACCAATCCCATAACAATACCTGCAATACACATAATGACACCTAACGAGGATATCCAGATGATAATATCATTCCAGAGCGACCGGTTCCTTAGCAGCACAGTCAGATAGATCCAATGCGGTATGGGGCCTAACCAGGCCAGAAAGCGCTGGCGGGCGTTAACTCGCTGAACAACTTCTCCGGTTTGCACAGACACATACATGTAAGTATCTTCATCATCATCCATCTGCATCTGGTACACCGGTGTAGTGTAGCCCTGCGACCGCGCTCCTGCCATCCACTGATCAATTTGGGTCAATACGGCTGTCTTGCGCACCCTACATGGCTTCCCGAAGGTGCTGGCCAGCTTATCCGCCAGCACGGAATCTGTTCCTGAAAATAGCTCCCCGTTGTCCGCAAATACGGCTTTGTAATCGCCCCTGGTGGTCGTAAGACGGTAAACCGGCCGGCCGAGCATCATACCCAACCGAACCGTCCGCATTGTGTCTTTCACGCCAGCGATTACCAATGCCTCATTTAAATTCAGCTTACATAACTGCAAGTCCACCGGTGCTAGGTTTTGCAATTTTTCATGCTGCCGCATCGTTGGATACCGCACGTACATCATCGCGAAACCTGACAGAAACCATACAACGAAAAGTAAGCTCAAAGCAAAGCCCAGGTAGCGATGAACCAGCAAAAAAAATTTAATAGTAGTTTTCATGCATTAAAGACTGTAACGTACTGTAACAAGAAAGTTTCTGGTAGTTCCCGGTGAGAACTGATTAGCGAAAATCGCGTTGGCGAAGTATTTCTCGTTAAAGACATTGTTCACATTCACTCTCAGTCCGATCCGTCCAACGCGATAGCCCAGCGCAGCGTCGAAAACGGTATAAGCTGGCAAAACGAAGCTATTGGAGCTGTTTGTGAAAGTTTCACTCATATAATTAGCACCGCCTCCAATGCTGATTCCTTTCGCAGCTCCGTTCTGGATCTCATAATTAACCCAGGCATTAACAAGATGCTTCGGAGCAAAGGCAACGGTCTTACCAGCTACCGCATTGGTTTCGCCAGATGAAAAAGGAAGGATCTTCGCGTTCGAGAAAGTATATCCCGCCGTTACATCTAACCCCGGTAGCAAGCTGCCGTTTACTTCCAGCTCAAAACCTTTTGATTCCACCGAACCAATCCGCTTGTAAATTCCTTCCGGAAGCGCTTCCAGCTGATTGTTCTTTCGCATGTAATAACATGCAAGATTTCCCGACCATTTTGTGGAAAGCTCCAACCTACTGCCGACTTCTCCCTGATACCCGGTTTCCGGATCGAAAGTCTCACCATTCGGGGCCACTCTACGCGAAGGTTTGAAATAGGTAGAGAATGACCCGTAAACTGACAATGGCTCGATTGGCTGATACACGAGTCCCAGTCTGTAGGTCAATGCCGATTTCGAAATGTTCGACTCTACACCGTGCGCTGTTACGTGACGGCTTGCATCTACTTTGTCAGTGTAATAAGTCCCATCAAAGATGTCATAACGAAGGCCAGCGACACCTTTCAGTTGATCAGAAAAACGAATAAAATCCTGCAGATAGATCCCATGGACATTCTCCATGGTCGCGCGGTAGTTCACATCAGTATAGCTCAGGTAACCCTGGTTCAGCACCGGGCTCTTAACGGGGATAGTTGCATGGAGACCAGGGCCGGAAATATCTCCGTTGTAAGTCTTTCTATCCAGTATGCTGACCGAATATCCTGCCAGTAACTTATGTCCGATCGGCCCTATGTTGAAATCATAAGTCAGTTCCAGCTGATTTTGCCAGGGCTTTGTCAGGTGGTTAAAGTAAAACGGGAACGACCGCTGCAATGAATCCATCGTCGCGTTAAAGCTCAGCTCTTCCGTTGAGAAATAGTTGATATTGTCATCGTAGTATGAGAGCTGGTCTGACAGTCGCAGGTTGTTTGCTAACTGGCGGGTGTATTTCAGCTGAAAATCGTAGCGGGTATGTTTGAGAAAATCCTGGGGATCGTTGTAACGGGTATTGACATCCATTCCTGGCGCTACTTTACTGCCTTCCAGCATCGGTATGCCAGCATCAGTGTCGTAAATATCCTTATTGGCGCCAATGGTCAGATAGAACTGATCTTTGTTGGTCGGCGTATATTCCAGTGCCAGATAACCGTTGTTGGTATTCGATCCGGCATGTCTGTACCCATCGGTGCCGGAGATGCCAAAATCTACACGGTAACGCAGTTTATCGTTGATAGGGCCGCCTGCACCCGCACGGATCCTTCTCGTGTTGAAGCTACCATAGCTGGCAGAAAAATCTGCTTTGAAACCTGCAGTCGGTCTTTTTCTGACAATGTTGATAATCCCTCCCAGCGCTGAATGCCCGAACAAGACAGAAGCTGGCCCTTTTAGCACCTCAATAGACTCGACATTCGCCAGATTAGTATTCGGAGCACTGGTGGAAATGTTATGACGTTCGTCACGCACACCATCCACCAACAACACAAAATTCGAAAAGCCCCTGATCGTGAAATGCTGGAAGCCGCCGTAGGTATTATTGGCCCTCACGCCGGTAGTGTTCTTCATTGCTTCGCCCAGATCGTCAACTCCGCGTTGCTCAATGGTTTTTACTGATACTGTCGATGTAGTGACCGGCATATCGCGAAGCGGTACGTCAATCTTGTTGACCGTTGAAAAAGCTTGTCGTCTGACTGTGCTACTCACTACCTCAGAGAGTTCGTTCGTACTGATATTGAGCTTGTAATTCAATTCGAGCACCTGTCCTTCCTTTACGACGATGTTTTCCTTCTTCGCCTGGTGGCCTATGCCACTGGCCAGGAACGTATAACTTCCTGCCGGAACATTCCTGATGTCAAACCGGCCATCTCCATCGGTGACGGTAGCATAGCTGGTACCTTCCAGCCGCACACTGATACCAGCGATGGCGTCTCCCTTCTCACTTTGAATAGAGCCGCTGACCCGGCCCGGTGCAGCACCGAAACTCAGTACAGAAGACAATAAAAAAAAGACCGAGAGAAGGAATGAAAATGAATTTTGTGCCTGTTTGCTGTTAGTCCGCGAACAGCAGAATGTAGGTGTTTGCATACTTCTAACTTATAGATTAAATGAGTTAAAAGCTCTTTGCAGCATTTTACGGCACTTTCGGAAATGAGCAGGAGGAGGACGCGCCAGACTGCGCTGGTGTTGAGGGGTATCCAACAACCATTATAAATATAATCCAGACCGACCTGCTCTATTGCGCGAAAGCGTCGTCCACTGGAAAAGGCAGGTCTCCTGACTTGTAACATTTATACCATCCTTCCCATCCGCCTGGTGGCGGACAGTGGATATGTTCGATATAAACTTTGGTAGTTACTTACAGTTGCGCGACAGCTCGTGATTTACACACGATTCCCTATTAATCTACTGAAAAGCAAAACCCTTCCCGTTGGAAAATAAAGTAAAGAACTTCTTTGGGTCGCGAAGATATAGGAATAAATCAAGATTGAGATTAAAATCCGGAACAAATACTATTCTACAAAAGGAGAAGACTAATTGATCATATTCTATAGGAGTCTGAATCCCTCTACTCTCCGCAAAGCCGGGAGCTGCTTAAATCAAAAGACTTGAAGTCCTCTTTCACTCTGAGTATAAAATCTGCGATCATTAACACCTAATTAACAATATTGCATTAGAATAAATCTAGCTTTATCATGGTTATATAGATGCAATGGGAAAATGATTTTCCAGCACTTTAATTGTTTATGGCCATACATCAATTCTAACATTTCTATTGACCAAATTGTCGGGGCGTCCAAGCGGCCTACACATTTACAACCATCCATCATTTCAACTTATTAATGCTTACAAAAATGCGAAAGTTCATGTTGGCACTGACAACACTGTGCCTATTATTTATATCTACCAAAGGCCAAGACCATACCTTATATCATTCAGTACACCAAAACCTCGACAGTAATTTCATTATTTCTGCCAGCTATAAGCCACTTTCAAAAGACGGTGTCGTTATCCTGGAAGAAAATCACATGAACCAGTACAACGCTATTAACCAGTTGTTGTCAATTAGTAAAAATAACAAGGGTGAGATCCCTATTAATAAAATCGTCCTGGAAGGACTATATTACCCGCTCAGATCAAAAGTCATTTCTTTTGACGCCGCGCAGATAGAAGAACGACAGATTTATCTAAAACTATTAAAGTCACTTGTAATTAATGAGTATAATTACGATGATAGTTCTAGTATAAGCAATGCAGAATTTCTTCATCTAGGCTATGGATTCGAATTATTGCCTTCAGAAAATCCAAGAGATTATCAAGCCTGTAAAGAGCTATCAGACAGCCCTTTGATCTACCTATTAAATATGAATTACTTTGCGGCATCCACTGCTGTTATAAGTACTGAACAGGATATTGAAAATCTCGAATATTATTTTCGTAGTAAAAAAGACAACAACTCTTTATATAAGCGTTGTTACGATAGACAACTAAACTTTTTAAAGCTGGTCAGCAAACGAACAGATACGATTGCCTACAATACAAAAAATCACTATGAAAAATATAAACGCGTATTTTGTATAGAGGGCATGAGGCATACGTCTTTATTAACTGCCCGTCTTGAACAGCAGAATATCCCGTATGTTGTTATCACCGAAAAAGTAAACCTCGTTGATACAAGAAGGACTTTAATAAAGCCAACATTAAAGATAGATCAATTCAGGACTAAATTATATATCGAAAAAGAATACCTCAAATGTCTGTTAGCAAATGCAGAAAGCAAAGGTGTAAAACCGGAAAGATACTTTTCGTTCTTGAATGTAAAAAAAATATTGGATCAGTTTGAAATAGTAAAAAATCCATTAATCAGTGACGGCCTATTGTCTTTCGATGTTCACAGTAATGAACAGCAACTCTATTATAAAGACCAGATTAACATAGGAAATCTGCCGGACATTTATTATAGCATGGTAAAAGAACCAAATGAGGATCCGTCTTCAATGCTGACCGCTCCAATTGTAAAACAGACAATCTTAAAGGATAATTTATCATTTAAGCAGGCCAGAGAATCAATTTATTCAACTATTAAAACATATCTGGATTCTGATCTATATCGTTCAAAAAGTAATTTTTTAAAGTATCATTCTGTAGAAGGAGGCCCCTCCAAAGAAATACATTGGAGTGACAACATTCTGTTTAATAAAATAAAAGACCTTGATTTAAATATTCAGGCTCAATGCTCTAAAGCAAAAAACAATCGTCCTGACTGGTATTATGAAGGGAATGAAGGCAATTTGATCGGTGAGGTAAAATACATAAGGAACAGGGCCACATTTTCCTATGTTAAAAAACTGCTGGTAAACGATCAGATTGAAAGCTATTTGAAGGATCCGAGGCTAAATGCACAGGCACTTGACTTATACATCCTAATTGACGAAGAAGGGCTCAAAAAACAAGGCGTCAAAATTGAACAAATAAACATATTTAAGAGAATGCTGGATTTAAGAATGCGAAAATTAAATTTAAGCTTGGAGAAGAATATAAATGTGTACTACCTGATAGTCATTAAGAATTTTAAATATGCTAAGGCACGTCAAGCGGCATAAAGAGGTCAAAGTCCTTTCAAACTAAATTAGATACCCGGAATTTCTGCGTTTATTTGGACCGGGTTATCAGGTACCTGTCAATGATATAATAGCTATCTTTGCAATGGCTTTTTTACAATCGAAAAGAGAAGTATGAAGAAAATCGGATTTTTATCATTCGGACATTGGTCCAATCATCCAGGCTATCAAACCCGTACGGCAGCCGACACATTGCTTCAGTCAATTGATCTGGCTGTCGCTGCCGAAGAAATCGGTTTAGATGGTGCATATTTTCGGGTACATCATTTCGCAGCTCAATTAGCATCTCCATTTCCTTTGCTTTCCGCCATCGGCGCCAAAACGAGCAGCATTGAGATTGGAACGGGCGTTATTGACATGCGTTATGAAAACCCCCTCTATATGGTGGAAGACGCCGGAGCCGCCGATTTGATTTCGGGCGGACGATTGCAACTGGGAATCAGCAGAGGGTCGCCGGAACAGGTAATCGACGGATGGCGTTATTTTGAATATGAACCAGCGGAAGGTGAGACTGACGCTGACATGGGACGCAGGAAAGCCTTGCAGTTTTTGGATAAACTGAAAGGTGTCGGATTTGCACAGCCAAACCCCCACCCGATGTTTCCTAATCCACCAGGCTTGCTACGATTGGAACCCCATTCTGAGGGATTGCGCGAGCGCATCTGGTGGGGCGCGGGCTCCAATGCCACTGCTATCTGGGCTGCCGAAAACGGAATGCACCTGCAAAGTTCTACCCTGAAATTCGACGAAAGCGGGAAGCCATTCCACATACAACAGGCAGAACAGATCAGGTTGTACAAAGAAGCATGGAAAAAAGCAGGACATCAGCGCGAACCAAGGGTTTCAGTGAGCCGATCTATATTTGCATTGATAAATGACCAGGACAGGCATTTCTTTGGGCGCGAAAGCAATGGAGCCGACAAAATTGGTTTCATTGAAAAAGATAAACGCGCCATTTTCGGAAAAAGCTATGCCGGGGAACCAGATCAGCTCATTAAAGAGTTGGCACAGGACGAGGCTATTCAGGAAGCTGATACACTGCTTTTGACAATTCCCAATACCCTGGGAGTTGACTACAATATACACGTGCTCTCGTCTATTCTGAAGTATGTCGCACCCGGACTGGGCTGGCGTTAAATTGTATGGTGGCGAAGTTCATATTTTGCCTGCGGGAAATTAAAAAGCCTTCAAATCTTCGGACTTGAAGGCTTTTTATTACTATCTATAGTGCAAGGTTTAATGTTCCCTTCACCATATATCTGTCACTTAGCCAACTACTATCATCACATGCAATAAAGATGCCTCGCAGTACCTGCTAAGGCTTAAGAATGATACTGCCGGTAGTCTTCCGGGATTCCATGTCAGCATGTGCTAAAGCTGCATCAGCCAGAGAATAGACTAAAAGATGTTGTACATCGAATATGCCCTTCTCAACCTGTTCGAATACCTCTTTCATCGCTTCGCCTTTCTTATGCTGATACCCCGGATAGTTATTGAGCTGAGCCTGTACGAAATGAATGTTTTTTTGATCAAGCGGCAGCGCATCTACCTCTGGCCAGCCGGATGCGCCGCCATAAGATACAAAGGTGCCACCCGTTTTGATCAGATCCATGGATCTGTCAAAGATGTCTTTGCCAACACTGTCATATATCACATCCACACCGGCACCGCCTGTGATAACATTCACACAGGCAATAAGATCTTCATTTTGTAAATCAATTACATGCTCATAACCCCGTTGTTCTGCCAACTGCTTTTTAGCCGGACTCCCTACCGTGCCTATAACAATAGCGCCCAGCGACTTCGCCCATGCACTTAACAACGTACCTACGCCTCCCATCATTGCAGGAATAAGTACGTACTGCCCGGCTTTAACCGCATAACCATCCCTGATCAGCATTTTGGCCGTAAGGCCTTTTACCATAACTGCAGCCGCTACATCAAAAGTGATATTATCAGGTAATCTAAAGATATCATCAACGCTGATCACTCTTTTTTGTGCATATGCCCCCGTGGTGGCATAGTAGGCCACCCTATCCCCCACTGCGAACGATGTTACACCCTCACCAATGGCTGTTACTATGCCAGCGGCTTCCAGGCCGATTGGCGCAGGATATGCCGGTAGTGGGAATCTCCCACTTCTGAAGAAAACATCCAGGAAGTTTACGGCAATGGCTTTTTGCTCAATTAATACTTCATTCGAACGCGGGCCGGCTAAATCAATTGTTTCATATTTCAGAACTTCCGGCCCTCCGGGTTGTTCAATAAGAACAACACCACTTTTTGTTAAGATACTCATCTAAGGTTTTTTTTGTTCCTGCAAATCTATTCGCACTCCACCTTATGATGAATGCCAGGTCCCTTTAAGGAAGTACTTCCCTCCAGGGAAGTGTTTTTCCCCCGCGGAAGTAGTTACATTTGTCTCATGGGAACATCAAGGCTTACTGAAGAAACGTTGTCAAAAGCATGTATACAGCATTTTAAAGCCATTGAAGATACACAGTACATACTGACCGGCAAATGGAGGATATCCATCATTGCAATGCTGGTATTCAGGAAGATGCGCTACCTGGAACTACAGCGCCTGTTAAATGGTATTGGCACTAAAATGTTATCCAAAGAATTACAGCATCTGGAAATTAATGGATTGGTCAGTCGCACCGTCCGGAATACGAAGCCTATCACGGTAGAATATGAGCTTACAGCATATGGAAAATCGCTGAAACCTTTATTAGACGAGATGGCACGTTGGGGTACAGCACATAAAAAGCGTATTGTAAAGGAAGTCGGCACAAAATAAGTGCTGCCCCAGGTCATTTCTTTATGACCTGGCCTTATAATATAGGAAACTTAATAATGTAAAAGAAAATTTCCCGGTTTTAACTACTTTTGCGGCAAAACTGACTTTTGATCCAGGTCTGATCAGTAAGTCAGGCATAAGCCGATATTCCTAAACGTTCCAATTCTAAGCAAACCATTGATAATGAGGAAAAAAAAAGAGAATGTACGAGAGGTGTTTCCTGCAACTATCGATAGACTAATAGAGCGGGCACAAGACGCCGGTATAACCCTGACAGATGCGGCCATCGCTGCCGAACTTGGCATCCCGATAGAAACTTTTAAAACATACTATCAGAAGGACAAAGCACCTTCTGAAATTTTCGACCTGATGCGGAAGAAATTCAAGCAATTTATCGGTACACTATACATTGAGTGTGTGATCCTCCCCGATGAATTTGATGAAGCTGATGCAGATGAGGAAGAGTAGGAAAGTGAAGATGGATCAGCTGCTAAACAGACTTATTCCACTTTGGAAATACCCCGAAGATATCCTGGTGTTGTCTTAATAAGCTCCGCTTTAAAACTTCGGGGCAATCTGTATATCCGGTATCGCACGTTACGTACCAGTATATATTTAATGCCTCAATATTTTCCCGGGTCATCTGCTTTTTCCATGCTATATGTGCCGGCGTCTTACCAAACTGCTGGCCTTTGATGATTTCATCTTTCAGACCACTTATTCCTTCCTTTCTGTTTGAGATTGAACCATCCTTTTCAATTTTTCCGGAATGTCCGATGTAGATCAGCTCCACTCTCCCCTTTTTTAATGCATAGATGACATATACGCCACTCTTACCAGCTGGCGCATTACATACCGTCTGGAGATCCTGTTCCGGAGTGAGGAAGAAATGGCCCTGCTCTTTGTATTTATCTAGTATGTCAAACATCCTGTAAAGATAGGTTGTACCTGCATAAAGGTCCAGTCAAAAAAAAAATTGGTAAAGTATAATCGTTTATGCATCTTTGCACCCTCATTGTGAGGTAGAGCAGAGGTAGCTCGTCGGGCTCATAACCCGAAGGTCAGAGGTTCGAATCCTCTCCTCGCTACAAAAAAAGTCCCGGTTCACGAAAGCGCGATGTAAGTCGCGCTTTTTTTGTGCGAGAAACTTTGACTGGTGCGGGTTTCGGAGGGTTTTGGATACTAAAGTAGCTTAAATAAAATCAAGTGAAATGGTGCCCCTTTCGGTGACCTTTCTGGTGCCTATCTTTGTGGGGCACGCGGCAAAATGATATGCTTTGTGGTGGGTTTGAAGAGCGAATTTTTTTAACGCTTAAATGTGACAAAATGAACGTAAAGCAGAATTTGTCGGTACTAGTCTACCGCAAGAAGAAGAATCCCGCAAGCGGGATGGTATTTATTTATCTCCGGGTTACCATTGATGGCATTTCTGATGAAATAACCTCCGGAATTAAGATCAAAGACGAACACTGGGATAAAGAACGAAAACAGGTCACCGCCGGTAACCCGGACTACAAGAAATATAACAAGACCCTGGAACTAATGAAGGCCGATCTCCAGCGGCATTTTGACCTCGTACAGGCGTTACATGGCCTGGCAACCCCGAAATTGGTATTAGACTCCTACCGCTCCCCTATTAATGGTAAAGATCAACAGCAACAAAAAATTGCCAATCTGGCTTTTAGTGAACGACTGGATGCGCTGATATGCGATTATATCAAATATTGCAAGTTTGAGAAGAAGGCGTATGAATTTGATGCGGTGCCTTCATCAGAGAAAAGGATCATTCTTGAAGATCGACGGAATGGTATTAAAAAAAGGCTGGACGTCGTTACCAGAGAGGCAAATGCTATCTTTGATAACAAGAGTCATCACAAGACACTCGTCTTGGCGATTGATGAGTATCTACTAAACTTCCTTTTGCTGGCGTTCAGCGGCAATCGTTCTCCGAATAGCCTGGAGAAAATGATCGGCAGGAAAAATCGGTATCTCTCCTTTATTAGATACCGATATAAAGCAGATGATCTCGCTGTTGAAAAGTTGGAGTATAAATTCATTACTGACTTGTTTAATTACCTGCTGGTTCAATGGGAAGTGAACGAGAATTCAGCAACTAAGTACTGCCAATGTCTGAAGGAGATTATTGACCGGACGGTGGCAAATGGTTGGCTACAAGCGAATATTTTCGGCCTGTTTAAGTGTAGCTACATTGAGCCAGACAAACTCTGGCCGAGTATGGACGAGTTCGTGACATTGCTTAATGCGGATCTGTCTAAGCAGAGCCTTCGAGAAATCCGGGATATTAATATCTTCTGCGGAATGACAGGGCTAGCCTATCAGGAAGTATTTGATCTTAGCCCAAAGGACATTGTGAAAGGATCGGATGGAGAGCTGTGGATTGAGAAAAAGCGACAAAAAACAGATGGAGATGTAAGCTTGCCTCTCCTACCCCTCGCACTGGAGATCATTGAGCTATACAAAGATCATCCAATATGCCTACGCCGAAACCGCCTCCTACCAGTGCCCACTAATCAGGCGTATAACCGGGGAATTAAAGAGATTGCTACTGAGACAGGGGTTAATATTATTAACCACAGCCATCAGTGGCGGTACTTCTTTGCAAATGAGGTTGTGTTTAATAACGGGGTGGATATTAAGACCACCGGAAAAATGCTGTCGCATAAGTCAGTGAAAACGACGGAGATCTATGTTAAGGCGAATAAGAGGAAGATTAGTGAGAGTATGGGAATGGTGAAGGAGAAGCTGTTTGGAAAGGGGACGAAGTTAACTAGGAAGAAACATATTTCCTATCCAGATCATTCAACTGACAACAAAGTGGAAAATCACAGTATAACCACCCCGCTCCGCATAGCATACGTAGCTGACGACAAATAAACTTATAAACGGTCAACTTCTATTCAAAATGGTTGACCGTTTATAGTGTTACCATAGTTTACATTAACTGACACCGGCATTTGTTCCTTACATAACCAATTTTTCCCACCTACTAGGCATTACAATATTGGGTCATTACAGAACGCAACAATAAATGCGTAAAAAGTACACATTTATAAATATTTTTGTGTAGTTTGAAGCAAATAGTTTGTGAATAATTCTTGCGAAAGGGATAAATGAAAAAAAATGAATAGATTGATATTAATTGGAAATGGATTTGATTTAGCTCATAATTTAAATACTAGTTATAATAGCTTCTTACTCGGGCACCTTAAACATTCCTTTAGTGGCTTACAACCAACCAAATCATATCAAAGTGGCTTATTTGACATAGGAATACCGATACATGGAAGAGGTTTTGACTTTGATTCGCTAATTGATCACTGCTATAAAGAAAACACCCTAGCTGATTTATTAGAAAACAAAGTTCGCATTAAAGGATTTGCGTATCCCAGAGACGTCTACACTGTGTCTTTGAAATCGTCCTTCTGGCTTCATCTTGCGAAACAATGCTCTTTGGCGACCTGGGTTGAAATCGAAAATGAATACTACAGTCAATTGAAAAACATAATATCCCCTCCTATGCATAGATCGGGAAAGGGAGAATCAATTAAAAAGCTAAATGACTCAATGGGTGAAATAACTTCAGCACTAGAAGCCTATTTATACCGATTACCTAAGCCCCTTCGAACAGACAAATATTCCGATTTGTTTAGTCAATCAATTAATTTGGAAGAGATACCTGAAATGTCGGCTGTTGGCGGAACAATTGAACCCTCGCGCACGTTAATCTTAAATTTTAATTACACTTCTACTCCTGAGATATATCTTGATAATATTCGTAACTCTGGCAATTTTTCCATTAATTATATACATGGAGAATTGCAGAAACCTAGTAATCCTATCGTATTCGGATTCGGAGATGAAGTGGACTCACATTACAAGAACATTGAGAATTCTGGAATCAACGGGTGCTTTGATCATTTAAAATCATTCTGGTATACTCGGACAAAAAATTACCATGATTTAATAAAGTTTATCGGTCAGGATGCTTATCAAGTATTTACCTTAGGGCATTCTTGTGGCTTATCAGACAGAACTATGCTCAAAATGATATTTGAACACAAAAATTGCGCTGCCATTAAGATCTTTTACCACGGAAATACTACGAAAAATAACTTTAAAAGATTGACTGAAGACATCTCCAAGCATTTCGATTCTAAAGCTCAAATGCGTGAAAAAATTACTCCCTTCCCTTATTGCGAATCAATGCCACAAGCTAACCAAGTTAACTAAATCTAAATAACTGGCTGAGAGGTCCACCCACCGTCAACATTTTTTGTAAACGTTGGTTGACTAATTAAGGTATTCCCAATGAACTAACATAACATGTCACTAAAGGATAATGTTAAGTCTATGACCTCGGAAAAACCAATGGACATAATGGACCGGATATTTGTATTGAGGGAAGGACGCATAATATTGATATAGAAGTGCAGGCATCGGTACTTACTCCGCCTCAAATCCTAGAGCGCACTAAAGGTATTATAAGTTGACATATTTATATTACGGGCTGTACCGTTTGAAAAGAAGCATTTAATAACGTTCGGTCCAAAACAATTAGGGGTCCAGGTCAGTTTCCATCAGGTTGAAAGAATACGAGCGTGTTATTTCGCATATGTATTATAAACGATCATTCTATATAATGATTCCGTCATCCGGCGCGGGGCTTATGGTCTTTAAACCTGTGGATAACTATACCCATGCCTACGAATATTATGATAGTGATCGTGAATATCAGTATGATGCACCCCGGCCTCATAAAATATTAAGAATTATTGCGGAAAAAAGGAAAGTATACAATTGTCTGAATTCGGACCTTTTGTTCGCAAGGAATATCCGGTCCCAAAGGCGAGAGTATACTTAGCCGCAGAGGTCGATTTTGACTTATCAGTGAACAAAGTCTAGCCCTATCGTCTAATGTTAATATCTGTATGGATTCTTTATATTGGTTCTCCTTTTCGGAGAAAGCATTTGAAAACCGTGATTTGTCAATAGAAATCTATCAATAGGCTTTGCAATTGATTCTTTATGATATCCGGCCTCAAGGGAGACAAATTCAGCAGCTAGTAAATCTGGTTGACTTATGAATCTATTATATAGCATATCATATTGTGCGTCGCTAAGCTGATCTATATGAAAGCTTTCCCCCAGAACTTCTAGTGTTTGCCTATCATCACATTTTCGTTTACTACATTTAATTTTTGGCTTACCCAACTTATCTTCCTCCAACAAAAAGTCTAATATCTCTAACATCGGTTGGCCATTTATAAATGTGATGAATGCAACCGACCCCAAACGATTATTTAAATAACCCAAGTAGCTATTACGGTTGTGTATTTTCTCGCTGCTCATAAGTCCTGAATAGCTGATTTTCATATTTTCTTCAAATGCTTTGACTGCTTTATCAAATACGCTTATTTGTCTAAGGCTAGAAGTGGCCATTTCATATAGTTGTTTGTCAAAATGTCCGGCAATGGCAATTACGCATTTATTCATTTCATGCACTTTGGTGATAGTGTCATACGTTATTCTTATACCTTTAGACGTATTCTTGGTGATTCTCCTTCTCGAATCAGAAGCTATATATACTTTATCATTTATCCGGATAATTACAATACAAGTAGACTTAAGTGCAATGGGTATAAGCAGCATTGAGATAACTAGTAATAAGCGCATATATAATAGTGATTTGTTTATGAATATGGTTTCTGCCAGGAACTATGGCTAATATACTTTCCGTCTATATTTAGCTATAGGCGTATGACTGTGAAAAGAGTTATTGAGATTTGGGAAGTTGAAGTTACCACCATTTAGAAGTGACAATCTTATAATTTAACTGTATTATAGAATTTTGAGTAGCTTCTCATAGTTTGCACTGTATGGTTATTGCCAGTGAAATAGTCCCCTCTTGGTTTACTTTCTTGACCTGCCCTAAAAAGGAATCTTTTAAGAATAGCGGTCTTACATCATCTTTTGCCGCATGATCAGCTGTCTCCTTTACTAAGCGGTATGTTGCAACGGCTTCTAAAAAGAGATAACAAGTAATCGGTTTCATTAAATAGTCGATGGCATTTAATCCATAGATCTCCACTGCAAATTGACTGTGACCTTGACAAAAACATCAGCTATATAAAATTTAAACACAAATACCTTGGAATATATTAAAGAAAGAGATTTTCCCGACTATGAGGAGCTGCCATACACCGAAAATACATTGATTGAGAGTATTGCTTGTCTCTTTTCTCCTACTATGTTAGGAAATTTTGCTTTCACCGAGAACGTATACTGTATGGGTCCTACATGAGCTTACAATCATTGGAAGGCCAATTATCATATTGTTCCAGCTATACAATTTGCCATAGCCACCTATAACTGGTAAATTCACAATGACATATTAAATATACTTACACCCTAAAGTCTATACATTCAATAAATGCCCTTATATGAAATACTTACTTATTCTGCTAGGTAACAACGAAGAACCGAAGAAGTGGCTGAAACATTTAAGGTATGACAACTACTAAATGTTTCTGCTGGAACATTACAAACATTACGATTAAATAGAACATTGCCGTATACGAAGCTTGGAGGCGAACTACACTATGACTATAAGGATATTGAAAGGCTTTTGGAAAAAAAGAAAAGGAACTTACGCAATCCGCGGGGAAATAGATAAGTATCAATAGGACAAAGACGCACCGACAATGCGGACTTTTAGAGGTATGCTATTAGTTAGTTTCAACTGTAGCATTTTGTGAATAGGAATAGAACATTTAGGTGATAACATTTTTCGGATCATACTGGTAACGAAAAATCCGAGTGTGGAACTAAAGTATATAGGCATCGGCCGTTGCTAGAAAAATTTGTTGATAACTCTTTTTAGCTCATTATACTCAAGCGGTAATACTGAAAACTTTCTTTTAAGGTTGAACAATAATGCCTCCTTCATCTTCGCAACGTTCCTGCCGGAAAATGCCTTGGCCACAGCATACTCGGCTATGTCAGTCCGGGGGCCGATCACCCGGTTGGTGCTGTATAACATATATAAGAACTCGATCAAAATACCCAAGACGTTAGGAGTATCACAATATAAGGAGCTTAACATATCAAGTGAGTTCATGACCTGCCTAGTTAAGAGACGACTGTTGTGAACAACAATTTTGTAAAGAATATCTGCTGACATGGGAACCTCCCGATAGTTAAGCAGGGCTAAACGGTATAAATAATCCCTGTTTTCAGCCAAACTCATTTTACTATCATTCGTCAGCAACTCTAACAATACTAGGGTTGACATGCAGCTCACCACCTGTTCATTGCGGATCAGGACTTTAAACACCTGATCGTCGGCATATAGAATCGCGTTCTTATCTTTTGCGATTCGGGCAGTCGCATTAAAACTTGCTCCTAATGTACGGTTTCTTTCTCTATCGTTAAAAAAGTCTTCACTGATTTCTGGTGAGATAATATCACATCTCCTTTTTATAACCTCCAGCAACTCATGCATACTTTGATACCTCGATTCCAGCTCCGCCTGTTCTTCGAAAGTAGTCACCACCTTACCATTCACTTCTTCGGTATGACTAACAAACTGACCCGTCTTTAACTCAGCAAGTTCTGCAATTTCCGCTTCAATATGAGCCACCGTTAGAGAGGATATATACATTTGACTGGAAAACAGCTCTAACAACTTTAAACCGTCGATGTAAAAAAGTGATAGTAGCGCCGTCAAATCAATGACCATCGACGCGCCTTCCTTGAAGCTTGTGACAGAAGCTCTTATTGTCTCATTATCATCCAAGGAATAAATTCCCGGCTCAGGCGTACGCGTAAGCTTCTGCCAGTATTTATAAGGCGACATGCCCAGGATTGTGGCATTACAACCAATCGTGGTAATACCTTCTTTATAAAAATCTTCCAACCGTTTTGCCTCCTCCAAAAAAGGTGTGATGGCCTTTCTCATTTGATGCAACAGGTCGCCTCCAGAATCCGGCCTCACTTTAAACGATTTGATCGGGCTCTGATCACCATAAAATATTTCTATCTGCGCCAAGGAGTCCTGCAAAGCGTGTGCTTCTATGCTTAAAATATTGATAACCTTGTAATCATCCCCTCCAAAAACAATCGTATCGCCTAGCTCTTTGCCCAGCACCTTCTGATACAAACCTGAAGATGGATCTATTTCATTATGTCTGGAGGCCTGCGCTACAATAACCTTTTCTATCGTCTTAGCATCATCAGTGTCTATTTTGAAAAACGTGTTAAGACCGATGACCGCTGGCTTAGGTTCCATCTCTGCTTTACGTCGGCGCTTGAACATATAATTACAATAGTAATGATGGGCTTCTCCATCGTTATATTTGTCATTTCTTATCTGAAGAGCAAGCGATGAAGCCTTTGCATAGTTACCGGACTTCTCAAAGATATCCACGATCAGAAACTGAAAACTAAGCGGAATACCTTTGAAATCGACAATGTTTTCCACCAACTTGAGCGCTGATTCGAATTCCTCAACTTTTGTATGTAATAGGGCCAGATTAACCCTGATCTGACGCTCGTCGGCACCTTCTGACAACTGTTTCTCCAATAATTCAATTGCCTTGCGGTATAAGCCAGCAGCATCATATATCTGTACCAAATACTCGATCAAAAAAGTATTGTTCTCATCTTCCGCTAACAATGGTTCTGCAATCTCAATACAGCGCTTATGGTTACCTGCTCCGAAATAAGCTTTCAGTAATTTTCTAGTTAACTCAGAACATTGGTGAATATCAGTATGCGGGAGCAACACCGCAATAGCCTTCTGATAGTCCTTATATAACATCAGCATGTCGGCAATGTCCACAACCGTTATTATGTCGGCTGTGGTGCCGAGCTTGGAATTGGCTGCATCCAGTTCCTGAATGATCTTTTCTTTACTATCCTTGTTCAGGTGGTAAATTTTGGCTCTGATCACATGACCGCTACTAGCACCGAATTCATCCTCGATCATCTGCGTGGCAAAGATCATGGCATTATCCACCAATTTCCGGGCTAATAACAGTTCTACCAGGATATTGAGCCAGAATAATCTTTCCTCAGCAGATGTAATACTTTCCAGCTCCACAGTAAATGCAGATATTAGTTCATCACTTATCTGGCGATGTTGTAGGGCCAACTGCGCTTTTGAAATAAGCAACTGCTGACGTTCCTGATCTGTAAGGAACAGACCTTCCATCTCTGCAATTAATTCCTCAGCCTTACCCTTATCTTCCTGGCAGAGGTTAAACAGGTGTCTGTACGTAAGAAAACTCTTTCGGAGCTGCAAAGAGGCATTAAAATCGGCTATTGCGCCTGCTTTGTCCTGCAATGCTCTTTTGACAACACCCCGATTGGTCAGCAGATACCATTTGGAAGCGGCATACTCTGTGTTTTTAATGATCTCCAGGGCGCCATTGAATTTTTCCAGTGCGTATAACAATAGATCTTTGTCCTCTTGATTGAACTGGCCCAGCCAGTGGGCTCCTTTTAGTGAAAGCGTAAGAATCCTGTTATTAGCCAACTGGCTCAAGATCTCACATTTAACAATATCGATCTGTTCATAACTATTATCCAGGTCCTGATAGATTCTAAATGCTTCCGCCAAATATTTCCGTTTGTCAAGCGCTAACCCTATGTTGATACCTACCACCGGGATTTTTTGAAGCGCTACCGGTATCAACTGATCTAAAGTAGCCGGTGTAATGTTCCCCTTATGTATAAATACCAATGCTAGAGCCGCATTCTGGTTTTCCGGATCAATGGTCAGTGATTTTTCAGCTAGGGCGGCCGCATTTGTAAAATCCTCTTTAATCGCGTATCCTAAAGCAATAAACCCCAGGGCTGCAGCGTCATCTTTGGAAGCGTAGTTCTGGAGCTCTATGAAATATTCTGCTCCCAGCAGTTTTTCATCCAGATTAAAATAGGCTATCCCATAATTAAGTGTCAGCTTGTACCTGGCCTGATCAGATAATTGGCGCCAGCGATTTTTTTTGACCTGCTCCAGGGCTGCAATAGCTTGGGAATAATTATGGGTTTTCATCAATTGGGCCAGATCATCGATGATATCAGAGACATCCAACAGGTCCTCCGGTGCAAATCCCGTTCCTCTAAGCACGCTCCATACCGCTTCTGGCTCCACGATTCCCTTCTCTATACTTCCAAGCACCTTGGCTTTCTGTGTGTCCGTTTGGGCCTTCTGCCGAAAATCGTTGATTAATTTACTGATCGCAGGATATTTGCTTTTGGCAACTTCATGATAGTGGCGGATGGAACTAGATTTATATATCAGATCACCCTTTTGTAAGTTACAATGACTGTGTACGGGCACTAGATTCTCAGGACTGTTTAGGTCATAATCAGGGTTCAGTTCAAGGTCCTTCAGTATATTTACCAATTCCGGTCTTTGGGTATAAGACTCCGGAATAACGTGATCTATATGCACATTATTTAGCTCCAGCATGTCCCCGCAATAGCAACACTTCCGGTTATGTCCCAGCCATATGGCCCAGCGGTCAATGTGGCTAATCTTTGTCTTACTCATCTATATCAGCAATATAAAAACGTAATTTACACGAAAACGTGCATTTTTATAGCGGTGTTTGTCCAAACACTAGGTTGAATAAGGCAATTCAACTGCTAGGCAGTCGGGGCGCGGATTCTTGTGATTTTTTTTTCCACCTGCATTGCTATCCACAAGGACGCTACGCCACCGCTCAATCACTTCGAATGGAACTTCAACGGCCTACTTTAGAGCTATAGCTATAGTCAGTGTATAGTTAGCGGTCATATGACACCTCAGCATGTTACGGCCAATCCAAACGCTTTTCAAGACAACTTGCTTATACATAAAGATAAAGAAGCTTGAACGAAGTTCATTATTTCAAGGGACCGGCTGCACATCCTCGGAAATTATTTAGTAGTCGGTACAGACTGCGTAATAGGCTCAACTATAGGAATGAGTTTCAACAAAAACTCATTCTTTTTTCATTCCTCCTCTCCCAGAAAGTATAATATATCCCCTGTTGTGCGCTCGGCTAATTTATAGATACTAACAAGTCTTAGGTCTTTTTTACCCTGCTCTACTTTAGAAAGCCAGGAATGGTCTAAGCCAGTATCAGCAGCAAGTTGGCGCAATGAGAGGTTATTATCCTTGCGGTATTTTATCAACCTGACCGCTATACGGTCTAAAATATACTGATAGTCTTGATCTTCCTTGTTTGTCATCAAATTGAAGTTGAAATGTTTTTTTAAAAAAAGTGTAGTCCGATCTTACACCGCATTGTATTTTTTCTTAGCTTGCAGTTATTAAACTGAGCTCGAATGGATTAAAGTCATTAGCAATAAAGAATTTTATATAGCTTTGCGATCTTCATAAAGATTTTCGCATCGAAATTGTCTTGGTTCCCGAAACTGCCCATTTCTAACGACCACAAGGCAACGTCGAGTAGCGCCATGCACTAGCGTGGGCGCTCGCGTTGTTTGGTCAAGGCGCTGGGCAGTGCCAGGGAACATCAACGTAGAGGCCCACGTTTTCTTTTAGACGTTGGTTTCTGCATTCATGTGTCCTGTTTAAATGCAAAATCAATGAAAAAAGTCAAAGAATCAGCTTTGAACGCATGCTCCTTCCTACAATCGGTGCATTGTGTTTTTTATGCCATTCCCAACAAATTCAGGGACGAAATAACGAAAGAATGTGGCATCAGCATCCCCACGTATTATCGCCGCGTAAGGCATGATGGTCCTAAATGTAGTAATGCAGAGAAGGACAAAATTGCTCAGATAGCCATTGAGAAGCTTAAAGCTGCTATCTCAGAATGCGAAGTCTTAATTTCCAAACGCAAACAGTTGAATTGACTCGTTAGCGGGTCCTGAACTTGAGCTCGGCACGTAGACTCACGCCGGACAACAATTATCCAATAATAAAGATGCAAAGGGTATATAAGAGCCATTAACGCTGGCTCCGTAACAACATGGCTGCAGGGTATCTACCCTGTACCACTTTCCTATTCCATCAACATCCAAAACAAAGTTTTATGAACGCACCACAAGTAGCAGTTGGGGAGGTCTTTCCTATTCCCATGCCTGATGGTACCACAACAGGTGGCCACTACCTCAACTTCACCACAACGCTCTTTAACATTAGCTATTATACCCAAACCCCCAAACAGCATGCAATGCTTGTAAATAAGGGAGGGTTTAAAGTTTATTTCGCAGCCATTGGGCCCATACCGCTGGTAAAGATACAAACACCATTGGGACCACTTTACTTTGTGCCTAACCCGATGGCATTAAGCGATAAGGAATTTGCCGATTGGACTTCAGAACGGAAGTTCGCACCTACGAGAATAACATTTTATCTGCTCAATATGAGAAATATCGTAATAGACAGCCACAATATTATTGTTACTCGCCAGTGGCATATATACGATACAACTAAACATCTACTAAAAGTCTTCAATACTCCGCAGCAAGTAGATGAGGAAGTCGATTGTATTTTTAAAACCTATTCACACCAAGCGCTGGAAGAACGGTTTATAATGATCGGGTAATTTGTACTTCTGCTCAATATTAAGAAAAGGAACAATTCCAGCTTTTGCAACGGCATGATAGTCCCCTGAGCAAAGAACGGATCAGGGCCGATGAACTCATTGGAAAATAAGCTCACCAACAATCGCATGCTGCAATTGCTAGGTCAAAGTCATGATGAAAAAGAGAACGGCCCTGCTTAGGGCCGTCATCCTCTTTTTTTATTTAACTAATACATCCTCATTTCAATCCACGAACAAAGATCCTATCTAGCAATATTGTAATAAATGCTGTCCAGTTGCCTCTTTTTCGACTTGCTTTGCTGACGATAATAGATTGTCCAAGCTTTACGATATTGATCCACCTCTAATTGCCTAATAATAGCTTCCTTCCTGTCATCAGTCCATTTCAAAAAAAATCTATAGCTATAATTAAGGAATACCATCATTATAATCCAGAGAAACCAACGCCCAAAAACAACTTTGTAGAACAATTTATGATCCTGCTCAGGGAATAGTAATACCTGAAATTTGTGTATTACATTGTGCCGCTGCTTAATGATTGACAGTTTAAAATCTAACAGCTCCTTTTTCAAAACCCTTTGAATAATACTGCTGTCTAATCTATCATTGGACGATTGGGTAGCAAGAAGCTTTTCTTGCAGCTGGTCAACCTGCAGCTTTAAGTCTTTTACAGCCACCACTATTTCACTAGCGGCATTTGCCTGCTTTTTCTGTTCATGAGTCAATTCTTCTAGAACAATAATTAAGCTCTCTTCCTCCATAATAACTCCTTTTTTCTGTATATACTAATTAATGCCCTAACCCACGGTTGTATCCACGCTTCTTCTTTTTTTTCTTTCTCATTCCAGCCTCTATCATTTCAAATGGGATATGATTGTCTATATATTCTGGCCTCAAGAGTAACTCTAAAATATTCTTAAGTTCCCTAGTAATATTCGAGTCCTCTAATTTATATACTGTTTCCCCTCCACTGCTATTACTGTTCGCTAATAAATCAGCGGCAGATGGTCTGTTACTTTCCGTCCGAGGATCAGCAATGAGAACGTCATTTCTGTTTTCAATATCACTTCTATGGCTAAAAAACCTTTCGATTATTGACAAGGAAAAGCCAACTTCACTCCCTTTTATCCTCACTTTTTTCTCATCAATAAAAACAATTCCCCTTCCTTTTACCAACACATATCCGAGTTCTTCCATAGCTTTAGCAAATTCTTCCCAAGACTTCACTTTCACAAGCGTTCGCGTTATATCATTTGCTAATTTAATTCTGCGAGTATCACCCCTCTTCTTGACCCGCTCATGAGGAGGCAAAAATGCCCTTGGACTCAGGACTTCTTTAAGCTCAAATTGCCGCTCTAGCCGCCGACAAAGTGCCGCCATTTTCTTATAGCTATTGCTATCACTGGCCACCCTTCCATCGAAGCCAACTCTGTTAGCAACTACATGTATATGCTGCTCCCTGGTATCCTTATGAAGGATACAGATATATTGATTCTCTGCAACCCCGAATTCCTTCGCACACGCCGCCCCGACCTCCATCCACTTGTCCTTATCTAACAGCTCGCCCGGGGCCAGTCTAAGCGCAAAATGAAAGACTGGATTCTCCACACGCTTGCTTAACCTGGATACATCCTTAAACTCTCTAGCTAATTCATATTTATTGCCAAAACATTGATTATAAAACAGCACTTCGGCCCTATTCTTATGCTGTACATTTTCGCGCTCCGAAAGATACTGTTTGTCATCCTCAGACAGTCCTTTTTTGTCCTCCAGGCAATACCTGATGCATTCATAAAAAGACCCTCCGGTTCCCACGTATCCAATCATAAAAAATAAGTTTTTACCTCTCCAGCCAATTCTTTTAATCTCATAGACTGAACCTTCAATTCAGCCCTTTCAATAACAGTCAATTCGTCGTTACTATTTCGCTTCCTGGCAATCTGATTAAGATTCGCTGCCATGTGATTTAAGATTGCCGTGATAGACAATATTTCGGAAGGCAAGGCCTTCATCCGCATGTCAATTTTTCCGGTCAACGCCAATTCTCTCAGATATTCAGATATAGAAAGACGGGCACTGTTTGCCTTGATTTTAATCAGATCTCTTTCAGCAAGCGTACACTTAAGCGAAAGCAACTGATTTCTCTTTTCTGCCTTTATAGGCCTTCCGCTTCTTTTTCGGGACTTAAGATCCTTCCTCTCCATATTCATTGCACTTAATATTCCCATTGAATGCGGCCGCATGAAAAAAGAACGAATGCGAAGCCATGAGTGAATGAAGGTTTTGGTACTACCAAAACATAGCTGGCTACCTACATTTTTTCAAGACCCTTTTGCGACCTTTTGATTACCGGGCCTAGTATCATCCTTGGAACGAGGACATACAGCGAAATGTCTTTACATCTACATCTACTTATATAAAGCAACCTTTTCAGAAATCTACATTTCTAAGGGAATAGTCAATAGATCAATTATTCTTGTGATGAACATGAAAACTAGCGAGAATAGAAATGCTTCGGGAGCGAATTTAAGGGCAGACAAATTGTCCGCAGCAATTGATAATACGCTTAAACCACCCCAACATTTTTTGCAATAAAAACGGCAAGTATAGCCGTAGCAAATACTTGCCGTTATGGACATTTCTCGCTACTTCATTTTAATAGATCTGACCTTTCAACTACGGATTTTACTGGTAGAAAGTAATCGCTGTATGTCCTCACGATCATAGTAAATAGCACCGCCTATCCGAGTATAAGGAATCGTGCCGTTTGATCTAAGTTTTTGTAAGGTGCCAGGAGATAGATTTAACATATGCCTGACTTCGTAAGACTTTAGCCATTTGCGTGGCATTACCGGGGAAATTTTCTCGTCAATTAGCTGTTTAAATTCTGACATTAGGCGCTCTCTGAATTCATCCAAATCTTCGAGAGTAACTAACTGATTTCTGATTACACTTGTCATAATCGTACCCACATTTTTCAACTTCACTTTTTCCATTTCACGATATTTTGAATTAACAATAACTGCGTAACTAACACGAGTCGGAGATAGAGCTACCTGGTGCGGGTGATGACTCCATATAAGAATAAGTAATATCAATAATAAATAAATTTTACGAAATATCCAACGGAATGAACTCTCCTTGACCTACCTTATACCACTTTGATATCATTTGATCCAACAATTCACTAAAACGAGTCATCACTATGAAATAAATCAACATATAAACAAAACGCCTAACCATTGTTTGGAACCCCGCCGGGAAGGGGTACGGGGAATGGCGCGGCGGCAGCGCCTTCCCCGCTTAAAAAAATACGACCTTCAGAATAAAAAAGGGGCGCTCGCTATGAGTAACAAAAGTATCCACTTCTCAACCCACATTTTCCTGTTGCGATCATTGGGACGAACAGATCAGTTTAATTTATACGTATCATATTCAGCTCTCATTTTTTGAGCTTGCTTGAAAATACCAACGTTTTAAACACGTCACAGATAACATATGAACATCTTGTTCCACGGCAACCGCATGGTATAAATCCAATTGTGCTCAACGAATATATGCCTGGACAGTGCCGAACAGTCCGAAAAATGGAAAGATTAGAAAACAAGCCAACATAACTGGAGAAAGTAGCCCTTCAAAAGGCACGACAACGGCCCGAAACACTGCTGAAGGACAAAATCGAAGACCGAAACGTTAAAAATACAAACTAGTTGGTATTGTTATCAGCACCTAAAGTACGTACTTTTATCTTCACGAAAGTAGCACCTAGGAAGGTCGATATAGACAACAGTAAGAAACAATGAAGTATGATACCGTTAATGTAAAAGGGCGCTGAAAACGCGAAAAAAACTGGCTTATATCCAATCAAATATTCGTACTGTAATAATTACAGTTTGATCATGCTGTAATTGACATATTGTAGGAACAACTATTGAGATTAGTTACATTCATTTAATGAGAGCATTAGACCTAGCTTAAAATTCATGACGGCCTACACAAAAACAACATACATTACTTTTTAAAAACAACAACATGGACCAAGATTTAGAACAACTGCTACAGTCAAAAACTGAAGAAATGGCAAAAAGTCTTGAAGCTGAGGTTAACCAAATTATTGAAGAAGGTCAAAGAGACATCGACCAAATTAACAAAGAATATAAAGATGCAAACGCTATTGAAATAACCACAAAAGCAAAACTTGAAGTCGAGTGGCGCACGACATCAATCAAATTTGATATTCCAAAAATAAGAAAGCGTAGAGAAGATGTTTCGTTTTACGTACCAGAACTTCACACGGATCTGGAAGAAATAAAGTTTAAAGGTCCAGCGACTCGAATGGTTGAAAAATGTGTAACTAAAGTGCCTAAGGTTATAAAGGTATTTCCAAAACCAAAAGTTGAAATGGTATGTCTAAACGTTATGGTTCCAGAAGTCTACATGAAGGACGTATCAATCAAGTTAGATATGCCCAAACTTCGCAAAAAACGTATCGCAATCAAATTTGACATCCCTGAAGTACATATGGAAAGAATTGAAATCAAGACGAAAGTTCCTAAAATACGGGTAACAGACGTGGAAACTAAAATGGAAGAAAAAAAAGAAAGATCGAATATCTATCAACACGCATGACTGCACGTATCGACAGGGAAACTGAAAGCTTTCAAAATATCTTGCAAGAAGAACTTGTGAATATTACTAATCAGTATTTTGACAATGAACGAAAAGCTGTGCTTGATGAACGAAAACAAGTAGAGGAAGCTTACAATCAAAAAATTGCTGAATACAAAAGAGCGATCAACACCTTAAAAGAAAACAATGCGGTTGAGCAATTTTCAGCTCTAGAAAAAGATTTGGAAATGACTGTAAAAGAGTATGAGCAAAGTTTAAAGGTGTTTGATGACAAACTTACTGAAATAGCGATGCTGCAGACACAGGTTTTAGCATACATGAAAATTTCCCCCGCTGCTTGACCTTTGCAATAAGAACATCGCTGCAAGCAGGAGCGAATTCTGTGGATGATTTTTTTTATAAAATCGAGGCATTCAGAATACAATGTACCAATTCGTCGACAGTCAGTATATCACGAATCTTCCTACTATCAAGTGCGACTGAACTTCGGCAACTGACCAATCAAGACAGGTAAGCAGACAATAAAATTTCTTGTGTTTAACGGCTTATTGCGTCGTGCTTCACAACGACTTTAGAAACAGGAGAAGGCGCTGCTGACGCGCCATTTCCCTTCCCTAGCCGGCATGGTTTCCAACAATGGGAAAGGCATTTACATAAAAAATTAGATACTCACCCAATTTTAGTTAAAATAGCAGTAGCCATCCAATTTCAATACAAATTTATAATTTTACTATTTGAGGTCTGGCTTTTCACACTCTTTCAAATGTCAAACTGTCCGCTTACCGTGATTTTGCTCCATGATTAAATTGTGCACATTTCCCCCATTAACATTGAGTTAACAATTTCGTGGTATCCATTCTTTAACTTTCCAGAAGCAATAGTTATATAAATCTATATCAATTAACATTCACACCCCGAAGCTATGAAGTTGTTCCTCATTATGCTGCTGGTTATAGCCTCTCATGAAGCTCGTCCCAAAATAGTCCATCACCAAATTATCTGGAAAATATCTGTCTCAGATCCGATTAAAATCGGAACATGACTGGTCTGTTTTAGACCAGCGATCTGAAAAAGCGCTGTTTCGCGTGCTCTATCTGGAAAGTAGGGTGAAAACACATTTACACCGCGACGGACAACGGAACTTTCAGGAGTCACCAAATGTTATACCATTTGTCTTCAAACCAAATAAATATATGACAAGAGAAGGAATAAAAACGGCCTGGATTACTGGAATCTGTGCAATAATATCAGCAACGATTACGGGAATAATCCAAAATGGCTGTAATAACAGTAAATCCCAGGAAAAAGAGCCAGTGCATCAAGATTCCGACTTAGGCTCAAATTATAACGCGGGCAGAGATAACATTGAGTCAGGTTCTGGATCTACTGTGTTTACTGCTAATGATTCGTCCAAAGTGAATATTACAATAAATCCTGTAGCTACGGAAAAAATGAAAATCAATAACGTGAAGCCAACCCAATCGATAGTTAATGACCAAACTGTAACGTCCTATAACCAAAGTGGAGGTATTACTGCAAAAGAGGTAACAGTAAATGTACCTACTGAGGAAGACCTATCCGATATCGATATGCCTAATAATTTTATTACTGATACCTCTACAGTGGACGGATATTTTGTTTTTAAAGTAAGACCGAAGGTTGGTAAATGGGATTCTACATTTATTGCATTTCCCTATAAGGAAAAAGACGAGGTTAGTGCTAATTTCAGTAACGGAAAAATTGTCATGGCTGGCACACTTGAAGGATCGATGCCTATAATTCTAAATGAGAAAATTGATCCTTACTATTTCTTTTTATGTTATGGTGAGCAAGCTACTCCTAGAGATGGATTTATGATCTCTTGTAAAAAAAGGCCCTCCATAATTATATTCGGAAGTATGACGAAAAAAAATAAGCAATACGTTTTTCCAATTACAAGCATGTAGTTTGCGATTGAGTAAATGGCAAGGCTTCGAAGCTACAGAAGCACCCAAAAGCTAGCTGTCTTACTTTAAGAATCAAAAAGGTAGTAGAAATACATAGAAGGGGCATTTTCAGCTTTGGGATCGTAACTTTTGAATTATACGATAGTTTTTGAATTGGTTAAACGAAAACAAGAAGGAGATTAATATTGTTATGCCAATTCTAATTGACTTTGCCTATAGGCATCAGCAGTTAACGCCTTAACAGTATTTCTTTTCGTTATCTTACAATAAACTAAAAAAATGGATACATCAAGATTTGAGATTGCTAACTTTATAGCAGAGGCCATTAAAAAAGACTTCACCAACTTGTTTATTCATTGTGAAAATGAGCTAAAATGGCTTGATGGCATCAAATTTAATACGGCAAGCCAATACAGGGATTGGGAATGGAGAATAAAAGAATACCGAGAATTTATTCACGAATTTACATATATCCTACATACCGGAAATAAGCCTAGTGGAATGAAAGAATCTGATTTTAAACGGACAAAGCCAATAATTGAAGCCTTAGTTGAAAAGGGTCAGCTAAAATCCACTATTCTTAACATTTATAGCCCAACTACTTAGCAATTCTTCTCTACCGCGTCCCCCAAACGCTCGCTGCCTCGTTCTATAGAATACCTATATAAACTTAAGATCTGCAATGTCGAAAAAACGAGATAAGATGGCTTAATTGTAGTATCAGGTCTGTACTAATGCAGTACCAACCAAAATACGTACGGTACACAATAGCAACTTAGGAGTTAAATCTTTGAATTCTTGAATATCTGTCCCCATATGTCACTGGTGAGTTTCGCAAATGGCCGCTTATGAAATTCATCAGGAGATATAAAAGTTCCAAGGAAAAGATTCACAAAATCGGTAGTATCCCTTAAAAGTAACCCTCCCGGGACCTTCAATTTAGACAGCTGCTTTACCAGCTGTTGGGAATACACATGATTATAGATGCGTTTCTTCTTAAGAAGCTCTTGTACCAGGTCGCGGTGCTCTATATATAACCTATCGATATACATATTTTCGATTTGGGAGGTGAATCCGGGTGGATACTTCAGATCTATTCGGAGGTGATCCAAATTCTCAAAGAAATTACTTCCGAGCAATGTAACATGAAAGGAGGGTAAATTTTTTACTGATCCATCATATGGATTATAATAATTTCCGGGAGTAGCGCCCTTGCTATGATTACAGGGTCCACAAGATGGAACCAGGTTAAACAAGGAAAGAGCCAGAAGTGGATACTTGTCCTTACCCCAAATATGGTCAAGCTGCGAAGTTCTTTTCTTCGCATTGGGAACATTTATTACATAATTTCTATTGCAATAGGGACATACGGTAACACCCGTCCTGCGAACGAAAGAATAGGCCCCATATTTATTGCTGCCAATCTTGAAGGGGGTTTTCTTCTCGCTTGCAAATTTCTCATATAGCTCCCGCAAGCTCCGTATCGAGGCCGGAAGCTCTTTGGGGATACTTTCCAACTGTTTGGCCATATTTCTCAGGTCGGCAGGTGGGGCAACCAGAATTTCTACAAAGGTCTGTTTTATTATGGCATTTCTTTTTAGCCAGGTGTCGATGGCAGCAAGTTTTCGCCTTCGGGATGGCGCTCCCATGTAGTCCATGATAGCATTCTGGTGGTCTGTCTTAAACTCGGCTACTTTGTTTATTCTAATTGGTATCATAACTATTGGTTATCATTCTCCAACATCTGAAGCAGCAAATTTCTAATAATTGGCTCTCCAATAATTTCAATTAACTGCCGGATCCTGGAGGAAGAAATGGAGGTCCCTCGCCGGTTCAGTGTCTCAATTATTGTATCGATCTGCCTTCTGGCAAATTCACCCATCAAGGTATCCGGGATAAAAAAAGCGCTGGTATAAAGGGAATGTATATTAGCACCGAATGTCTCTCCGATCTGCTCAAGCTCATCACCACTTAAGACCTTACATTGGCCATTGTCAACCTTTAAAAAGTTAATTTTGGACTTTGGGATATCGGACGCTATAAACGGGGAATTAGATGTAAGTATCAGTTGAATTTCCTTACCTTGAAACAGGACGCTCAGATATTCTATTACCATTTCTAAATACCTTCGCTGCCATTCCGGATGAAAATAGGTTTCCCCCTCATCAATAAGTATAATTAACTGCTGTGCTTTTATCAGCTCCGGCTTATTTCGGATAGAATAAAATCTGGAGTAAAATACCAGCATGTTATTTTCACCGGAACTTAAACCCTCCCAGTGAAATGAAAGGAAGTGATATCCCCCAACAACCAGTTTGTAGTTTTCAAGCAACTGATATAATTCTTGGCTATCATCCTTGTCCAATCCCACTATTATTTGAGCCATATCTTCCCAGATATTCCCAGTATGAAAAACAAGCCAGTGTTCCGGAACCTTAGCACTATAGATAACTTTCAATAACGTAGATTGTATCGTTGACACGGCTTCCGCCAGTGGTTCCTGTAATAGACCACGCAAAATTGTATCATCATCATTCAATACAAAATCCTTGCACTCCTGAAAGCTTATCCTTTTCAAACTTTCTGGATACTGAACTGCAAGAACCACCAATAGGCGAAATCTGAAAAGCCAAACAAAAAACTGCTTAAAATCATGGAGGCTGATACGGCGACCAGACACTCCATCGCTAATATTGTTCAGCCATTCCTTCACCTTCATTATTCCCTCCAAATCATTATTTCTAAACCATTTATCATCTTTTCCGAAATTAAGCGAACGCTTATCATCAAGCGCCAACACGATTTGACTGGGCAATTTAAAGGGCGCGGTTACGATCTTAGACGAAATAAAGTCCATCTGTCTGCGCAACTCCTCCAATTTGTGAGCGGTTATCGGATTAATTCTTTCACTGGCTTTTGACAGTGTTGCAGTGCGGAAGCCAGGCGCTTCGTAGGCATCAATATACAATAGCTCTTTAGTGGAGATATTCAAAGACGGTTTGGTATCGAACACATACTGCTGGTCAAATACATTACTGTAATATACCATTAAATAATCATAGATATTATTAGCCTTCTTAGCGATCTGTGAAGACTTTCTATTAGAGCTGATCTGAGCCAAGGAATCATTAAAGTACTGAACAGTATATCCCCCACGTTCTAATACAGCTTCATTGCTGATCTGCAAGTTGTCATGGCAAAATATTTCCTTATCAAAAATGACAATACACTCAAGTCCATATTCATATGTAACGTATGCATGATCGCTGTGGGTTCCTAATCTAAGCAGAAGGAATTCCAGTAGGGACGATTTGCCGGCGCCGTTCATTCCCAGCACAGCGCTAAGCGCGGTAATATTTGTACCATACAGGTCTGGAATATAACGTTCATTGTCCTCAATAGTTAGTTCACCGGTCAAGTCATCATAGTAATATCGAAATTCGTCGGACAGAGTAAATCCCTGTTTTGCTATATTTTTATATGAACTAATCCAGATGTAATTAAGGCGCATGCTAGGGTTAGGTTAAAAGGCATTTCCGATAGCCACGGCCAAATCGAAAATAGCGTTATTGAAATAAGGCTAATATCGTTCATTTCTGTCGTATTAAACAAATATGCGGTGATAAACCCATAAATGTGCATGAGGACCTTTTCAGGAGAAGTTGCGACCTCGGCTTTGAAATTTACATTCCATCTGTTCCCCTCGGACGACCTACACCAGGAATAGTTACAAACCCGCACATTATACGATCTTAAGCCACTGGAGGATGCTCAATTTTGAGTCAAATCCAAGTCAGTGACCAATACAAGAGAAAATGTAGCCTTGCGTTCTTGTTTCCGTAACTTGCAAGCAATGGAAAACAACTCTGTTAGTGAATGATGGGAAATAAATCCTACATTCGCTCAGTTGGAAAAATTTACAACCGATTATATTAGGCGGGATAAAAACTAAAAATTTTACCTGCCGCATGCGATCTTGGAGGAGAAGTCATTTTCGGCTAAAATCACTCTATCAACCCATATTCTCGCTTCATTTAACTCAGGACATCTTAAAATATCTTTTTCCAAAACTTCATTTACCCATCTAGGTCCATGGCCTCCTACCGTTTTGTCGAAGGATTCGATTTCACCAATCTCTAGTACAAATAAACCTTTTTCTTCGAAGGCTTGCTGTACGCGACCAAAAGCTTTCGATGCTTCACCATTTGGCAAATGGGACTTTCCTGAAGCTTTAGCTTCTGACCAGGGAGAAGATCTCTTCAAAGCGTTTTTAATTTCTTTTATCTTACTGTCTGGCATTATATTGTCACTTATCTGCAAAAAAATTCCATCAATCTCTTGCTTTAGTTGCAAAGGATTCAAACCCGGGCGCTTTTCGTCGATTGCTCTCTTGACCTTCATAAAATCAGATTGAATCACACCCCAATTACCGCCTAATTCTTCAAAAACCTCTCGTGCAGGATTTTCCTCGTGATAAAAATCGAAGTCACCTATTGCAATAATAGGAACAGCAAGCTTTTTTAAGGCTCTCACCACCACAGGGAACCTGTGTTTCCCGCCACTTTGTATAAATAATAAATCAAGAGATTGACCATTCTTCGACTCAGATAATGTGGTTGATAGGGTATTATAGAATCTGCTATCAGAATCGCTTTCTACCAGAACGACTCTTTTATGGAATAATCCGTCAAGTACATTTGAGTGTCGAAGAAGTGAATCTCGGGAGATATCCTGTAATTCTACATTATTGAGGATATTTATTTTATTATCAGCTTTATCACGCTCAATCCGAACCATTGTTATGCGTTCCGAAGCAACATCCAACAGGCCTTTAAGCAAGTGCTCACTGTGAGTTCCTATAAAAAGTTGTTTGTCCTTGTTAAGTTCCTTACCCATCATTTGACCAAGTAGCAATGCCTGGGGAGGATGCAGGAATGCTTCTGGTTCATCAATGATGTTAACAGTATATTCTTCTGAATAAAGACTGAGAAAGACCCCGGCAAAACTCTTCATTCCATCGCCCTGGTCATGCAGGTACGGGAGTCTACGTAGTTTCTGTTGATATGTACCCGAAACGCGGTCTTCCCCATTCGTGATAGTAGGCTTTGTGCCCACATGTAAAGGAATGATTTCACCTGCCGCATGATTCACAATAACGTCTTCACCAAACGCCTTGCGAAAATATCGGGAAAATACCTCCTCTTTTCTGGTGTCTGCCTTAATTATATGTATAGGATTTTGATGTGGCCTTTCATGCAAATCAATATTCGGCGCTGGTTCCACCAACAGTAATCGGTCCTTGGTATCAAATTCTTTAACAAAGAAGGGAAGTATGCCAACATGGTTATCCCATCCCTGCGTAGTTGCTTCCTCCCATTTATTTAATAAGCCAAATCGGCTCATTTGAATATTATCCGGGAACGAATAAGAGTCGCCAAGTTGCCGATTACGCAGCATTTTTTCAACCTCGTTCTTTGTGCCTGAGGATGTAAAACTTATTTTGTCGAATATGTATTTATGTTGACTAGGTAATTTATTTCCTTTCGAAATCTCTCTTAACGCAGTGCTCTTTCCACCATTATTAGGTCCGACAAATATCACTATTGAATTTTTAACCAGATCAATGGTTTGTCCGCCCTTAAATTTTAGCCTACTAACCCAAAAAGAGGCTCCCATATCATTTGTTTATTTCGTAATAAAAAGATACTCACTATTATAGACGTCATCAAAAATCCGAAGCAATTCATCCATTTAATGAAAGTTTGTATTCTATAGGTTTATAACTTAATTGGTCGTAATTGACAATGAAAAGTACCCAAATGTTTCCATTATTTTTTCTAGCAATTTACCTCCGTATAACTATCCTTACCCCCAAAGGATTATATAAATACTCACAAAAATACAAACTAGTTGGTATTTTTTTTAAGCCCTAATTTGTTCATCTTTACCTGCATGATTCTTCGATCGACGTTCCGTTAAAGGCCGATAAAAGTGGTGAAATAGCAATAGTTTTTCGGTATTATGATTCGCTCAATAGCCATTGGATATACCTGTATGAATGATTTTCTCCCAATTCCCTTCTCGTTTGAAGCGCCTAGAGGCAAAAAAATAGGAAAAGGCGGTGCAGGCAAGTCCTTTTAGTCAAACTGTGTATAGATTAACGGTCATCAATTTTTTCTCCGCAATCGGTCACTGAACATCTTTAAAAACTATCCATAGTATACGGAAGTTTCGCTTCACACAAAGCAGAAAAGCATAGTATTATTTACTATGTTATAAACAATATCTAGAATTTCAATCTATTAACATCAAGTTAACGGATTAATACTTTCATTTAATTATTTTCCGGCACACAAAAGTGTAGGGTAACTTTTCAACCACCTCTCTAAACTATGAAATTGAAAGCATTTCATCAATTGTCATTATCAACTAACGTGATGGTATTTATTGCATCGATCGACTGCAATACAAAACAAAATGAAAAATCGAGCCCCAATTCAGTTGATTCATTGAACTCAATCATAGGCCGAACCTTTCACTCATAAGTTAATATTGATCTAGACAATGACAACTTTATCATTCGAAGAAGCCAAACTATATTTCAATCATAAATTGCCTGAAGTAATTAAAGAAAGGGCTATGCTTCACAGAGTAAGAGAAGACTTTGTAGCCCATTTTTCTCCTGCTAAAATCTCTAATATGGACATTAAAGAATATGCTATGGGATGGGGAAAGGATAGTGTGAAGAATAATTTCTGTCAAGGAATTGAGAAAAAGCTGGATGGCTTAGGTCGCATATATGGTTCGACTTCCCGGAAGTTCGGGATGTACTATAGAAAGGATGAACATGATTTTTATATTGCAAAAAAGTTTGGCACAGAACCAATAAAAGCCTTTGAAAATGTTCGAAGAAGCCTTATCGAACTGCTTGATGCTGGGGGGAAAGAAGATCTAGAAAGGCTAGCTGGTAATCCACTTTCATCAATGTTTAAAGGTAAAATACTGTCCACCTACTATCCAGATACCTACTTAAATGTGTTTTCTGATGATCATCTTACATATTTTGTAACGCAATTTGGTCTGGATCTTCAATCTCCTGCATTGACACAAACGAATGAATATGCAAAGAAATCTGCATTAGTTAATTTTAAAAATCAAGATGTTGCTATGCAGCATTGGTCGATTGATGTTTTTTCGCACTTTCTTTATCATTATTTTCCGGGCCGTCCGTTGAAAAATTGGAAGGATCACAATAGCGAATATTCCGGCAGTGAGAGGAGCTTCCCTTCTGACCCGAATTATTCCTTCGTCAATCTTGATATTGTAGAATCGGATACACGAGAAAGGAGCCAAATCAACAGGACTTGGGATGACAATACTGATTACGAAAAGGACGCTAAGTGGCTTAAGAAAATTGGCAATAGAGGTGAGGAAATTGTCTTTTCTGCAGAAAAGTTCAGGTTGAAAAAAGCAGGCAGACAGAATCTCGCAGCAAAAGTAAAACGCATTGAAGTTGATTCGGTAGGTTTCGACATCCTGTCCTATGATGAAAATGGGGCAGAAAGATTTATTGAGGTGAAGACAACAACTTCGAAACCAGGATACTTTAATTTTTTCCTGTCGGCTAATGAGCTAGCGAAAGCGGAGACACTAGATAATTATAAAATTTATGTCGTCTTTGATATTTTCAGCGCAAATCCTAAAATATGGATAGCTGGTAATCCTTTTAAACCTTTAAATGGTGCAGTCACTATGAAACCGCAACTTTATCGAATTGCTATTAATGTAGTTTAGAGGAAGATACACTCTATTCAATTAGAAATTAAGTTACATATCTGTTAGCACGCAGTCAATATGGCTTTCATATAGCGGCAGCACTTTAGAGTTAGAAAACACACAGTCTTTTTCTAGGCCAAATAGAATATATTGCGAAGCAACCTTACAAACCTATCCCATGCAATCAAAAGAAGATTACCTCCAGAAGTTAGAAGAGAATTTATTAAGTTCATTAAATGCGAATTATGAATCACTTAACAAGAACATCATTTTGTCTTACATTTTATTTTCCATATTGATGTTGCTTGAATTTAATCTCGCCAGTAAAATCTCAATTGAGGGGGCCGATTTGGATTTGAATGACAACACTCGGTGGATTTTCATACCTGCAATGATGTTAATCCCCTATATATTGATTAATAATTCATTGCTCAACATAGCTCGCATTGTAGATAACCTAAAAACGAATTCCGATAAGATTATCGAATTGAATCCCGAAGCCCGGCCTTTCCTTGTTCAAGATCTAGATGTGTATTCGCAGGGTATAGCTGGTATGCAATACCAGCTAAGTCAGTATATCATAAAAAGGTATTTTAGGACAACTGGCCGCTACTTTGGAGTTAAAGCTCCCAACTCCCGAGAGTTTTTATCAAAAATTGTATTCACATTTAAATTGCCGTTCCTGTTATTCAGAAGCGCCCATGACCTATCCAATTTTGTTATACTTATCGCTATGAATTTAGTCGTGTTGATCATAGTCTATGCTTTACCGATCGGCATTCTAATGATAATGATATATAACAAAAGCATTTACAAGATCGACTCCTTTTCTTCGCTTCTTGGGGTCATTGAACACTTTCTTGTATTTATTGGACTCATAACAATGACATTATTTACTGTTTACACCAATGGAAGATTTTATTCAGCATGTTCACATCACCTAGTTTCTTTTTACAATGAGGCCAAAACAGGATTGTTTTCGGGCATGATCAGGGTTATTTTAAGCATTTATTACTATTATGTTGGTCCACGTCCATAGGCCTATAATATCCTTTGTCAACAGATAAGGATATGAAGTAAGTGGACAAGCTGCCACGAACAGAGCTCCAAACTGTGGCACTACCAGATATCTAAAAAATCTTATCTTTACCCAGTCGGCAAAAGTGGAATTATTCCCCCGCACTAGGACCAAACAATTAAGCAATCATCAACCTACCTGCGCGGAATGACTACGAATCGACATTAACATAAATCGTATAAAGCTCTTTACGTCGTCTCCCATCTATACAGCGGTCAATAATCCGTGAGTATACAACAGAAGAGATATGCATAAAATTGATTACTAATTATTTGCGAAAGACTTCGAATCCAGTCTGCCCGACTGATGGTGTGTGTAATTCGAACTAAATTTAGTCAATAACGTCGAGATTTAAAGCGGTGAGTAAATCCGGGAGTAACCCAAAGCTCATCCGTGAAAGAAAGCCACCAGCTTTAAAATCAGAGACTAGTTCGAATCTTGTCATCCCGACGTTACACACACTTTATTTCGATCCAAAGCCCGCAAATAGTCAGTATTTGCAGGCTTTTTATTTTTCAGCCTGGCAAATTATATCAATTCCTATCATTCTTTTCATTTTTCAAGTAAAATACACAAGGTCCCTCACCACATCATATAGTGATAGCGCTGAGAGACTTTGCTGGCACGGAATTTCTAATTTATCCGCCTTTTACTTTACTATGGATAATCACACTTCCAGGGATACGTAAATAATTGTGGATCCACCTTGAGTGTTTCTAATAATTGTAGCAATTCTTCATCCGAGTTGAGGTAGTAGAATCTTTTATCAAGATGTTCTTCCTGATAGTGATCATTCTTCTTATTATTCTCGTAGGTACTCTTTTCCATCTCGAATTGAACTGCCATGTAAATATAGTCCAGGTGTTCGGTCCCAAATGGCTTTTTCGTTGTTTTACCAACTGCCATCCATCTGCGACGATCAGGGGTTGAAGCCGGCAATTCCGCAACAATTTCACCCCCACTTCTCAGCCTATTGTAAATCGCTAATTCAAATTTGTCTTTCATTTATTTAAAAAAAAATATAATAAACTAATTTTCTCGCAACTTCAATCTGGAGATGAAGTCTATCTCCGTGTGGATTGCCTATTCCATGCCCCATAAGCCTACCTGGATTCGCCGGGTCCCATACATCATCCCAATGATATGTTCCATCTGTTGAGCCATAATAGGCCTTGACTTCGGCATCAGTCATTCCTGTTGTGTTTATATATCCTTCATGCATGAACACGCCCCTGTACAGTTCTTCTGCCTCTGCCCGGCTTGCTACAGTTACTTCTGTGTGCCCGAGTTTAATTGCGTCTGCTGCCTGCTTAACCGTTGTTGAGCTCCACTTTAATTCGGTAATTACCCTACGAATTTTACCACCCAGCTCTACCAGCTTCACACCACTAAAACTTACATTGGGTGGAACACCATGCATCGGCACTCTACGGCCAGTCAGGTTTCCATTGTAATCAATGTAATGGTTGCCCAGTGTTCTCTGCCCAAATAGAAAGTCCTCAGCCCAGGTACGCTTCGTCGTTACTCTATAGTTAAAACCATAGGTTACACCAAAGTTCATACGATCAGAAAGATCTGATGATCCACCACTAGGAGTAACTTTTATACCACTTAACCTAACTACGTCTGTCTCCGGGTTAAAATGGTGCCATACCTTAGGTAAAAAAGGCATTATCGTTGTATCATCACCCAAAGGGTCTGCCAGTAGAACCGGGTTGTTAAACACATGATGGTAGGGTGTACTCTCATGATGACGTCCGCTTTCGGGATCAATCTGCTTCCACCTTCCAATTTGAGGATCAAAGGTACGAAAAAATGCATCGTACTGATTTAGGTCAAAATCATTGGTATGTTCTATTCCGTTATATTCCCTTCTGTTTTTGTAGTAATTTGCACCCTTTAAGGCATTAGTTGAAATTCCTGTCATTGTCAATCCAAATGGATAGTAATGCGTTTCCTCCAGCAGTGGTCCACTAGCTACTCCCAATATAACATTGTCAAAAAATACATCCTGCTGGCTTTCATTGCTTGTATACACATAAAGAAACCCGCTTTTCTCAACTGCCATTTTTTCTACACCGAGCTCTTGTAATTCGTCTGGGCTAGCATTTACCTGCCTCACACCACTGTTATCTTCCACCAACTTAAAATTATCGTCGAATAAAACGAAGTTTAGATAAGCCTTAGGACGATCTGGCAGCCCATTATCTTTGTTCTTTTCTTTTAGACGCTGATAATCATTATTATAAAAGTCGGGACTAAAAGGAGTTGTATTAGAAAGAACCTCTGACGCATGAGAACTACTTTCTGTACTAGTATTTCCAAACGCTTGTACTAAACCTGCCAACATATCCTCTACCGGAACTTTCGCTGTATTATTCGTTGGACCTTGCGACTTATAGAATGCCCGTGCGTTGATCTGTATTGTATCACCCGCCATAACACGCAGTGCTATTGATGGTCCTATCTTTTTCCCCCCATCTTTGGCATTTAATTTAGCAACAGCCCTGTTTCCGTCTGTGGTTTGATCATCCGGGTATCCAGAAGGTTTCTCGGTACGGGTCTCTTCCACGTTACTAAATAAAGCGGCCTCTTTCTCAGCAGCCTCTATTTCCATTGTAGCAGCGTACATAGTAAAATCTGTCTGATCAGTCAGCACCGTTCTGACATTCCCTAAGTGATCCTTTTCAAAATAATCATAAGCATACTGCACGGATTGTCCACTTTTGTAAACTGGACGAATACGTCCCTCCGTATGGCTTATAAATTCCAAACTATCCTGCTTGTAGACAAATAACCCTACATAATCGGTCACCGTCGTTTTGGGTGTACTCCCCGTATTGTCTAAAACTGTCTTGCTCAGTTTATTGCCAATGGCATCATATTGATAAGTTATCGTTCCCTTGCCCGTAATTGTAATTGTAGTGGGTAGGTTCAAATAGTTATAAGTAATCGACGCAATTTTCTTATTCAAATCTGCCGTCACGTTGCCATTAACATCATAAGAGTAATCGTCTGTCGTTATGTTAGCATCTATGAAATCACCCAGCATGGCCGATTTAGTAATAGATGAATCTATATCACGTACACCTCTTAGCTTATTGCTGCCATTACCATAGGTATAAGTCAAACTATCTATCGTTTTACTAGTGATGCCTACCATTCCCTTTTGCAGCATCGTTCTGATATTCCCATTGGCATCATAAGTGAGATTGCCAACGGTAAAATCTTTATTACCTAGCGCCCAGTTACTACCGTTTCTCTGGGTAAAATCAGCGGCCGCGAGTCGGTTAGCCTTATCGTAACCATAGCCATAGGCCCAGGCACTATCCGCACGGGTCTTCCATTTAATACCCGCAATATTTCCATTGAACTGGTTGGTGATAAAACCATAATCATAGCTAAGTTCCTGGCCAAACCAGTTTGAGGTATTATTACCACTGTTTAAAAAGTTCTTATTAATACTTTGCAGCCATCCCCGGATGTTGTATGTATAATTCAAGCTATCGATCACGCTTCCCGAAGAAGTCATACCGAGAAGCTTAAGTCTTAGCCGCCCGGATTCATCATAGCTATTGGAAGATATCATCTTTTCCTGATTTACGTCATCATTAAGCCTTTTCCTCACTGTAAGCAATCTGCCTCCATGATCGTACGTCATACTCGTGAACAACGTTGTTTGAGCCGTAATGCTTCTGGGATTTTGATGACGTAAATAAGTAGCCAACACATTTCCACTAAAATTATACAGTGTGGTCAAGATGTCTTTTCCTCCAAGATGGTTCTCACCAACCATTTGTATGATACGGCCTTTAGCATCATAATAGGTAGTTGTTGTCAACCATTTATCTGTGCCTAACACTCTTATTTTATTTCCCGTTACCAGGCCATTTGTTATAATACTTACGGGCAACTTCTCTGGATACAAGGTATCCGCGGCCTGGAGTTTTCCAGTATCTGAGCCAACAAATGCCAGCTTACCGGCGTAGTCGTAATTATCGTAAAAAGTGTAAAACAGAGGTGTTAAAGCTGATGCTGATATATTAGGCAATGGGTTACTGGCAGTTAAGATAGTGGTATCACCAACGACGGCAGCATCAATCTTTATATCAGTTTCACCAGCCGCACCAGTATCAAACCCGTCCAGCATGCTGATACTGTTGGATGCTGTATATAAAGGACTTCCATCGTGGCTATACAAAGCCAGATCCGGCTTTGCAGGAGCTACGTAAGAAATTGACTGGGTAGATGTCGATACCGACGTATCCATAGTCGCCTGTAAAGCGTCTCTCGTTGACGTCCCTTTATATATTGCCATCATTGTTGGCCGGTTCAACACGTCATAGAAAGTCACCATCCATTCCATAGGCGATTTAGCACGCTGAACAGAGTCTTGCGTAAAAACTAACCTGTCTCTTACATCATAAACCATAAAAACGCGCCCGGCTCCTGGCACTTGTTTAATAGTCATACGTTGGCGGTCATCATATTGGTACTGAAAACACAGCTCATTAACAATGCCCGAACTTATTATCCAACCACCTTTGACATTTTCTACCGCCAATGGAGGAAGAACGAAACGCAAATTCCCCAAGTCATCATATACATAGTAGGTACATAGCCAACCTATGTGTGCAGTGCCGGGATTTGCAGCAATCTGTACCTTTTTCAATATAATCTGACCTTGCTTATCCCTATATTCTACTTCTTGGCTACCTTGCTCGTCAATAGTTACATTCTTTTGTAATTGTCCTGCAGTGTAAATGCCTGTACTAGCAGGTATCCCAGTTGCTATATTCCATATCCTCACGGAGTCTGCAACAGTATTAACCAAAGATTGCTTTTCTATTGGATGTGTAGTCCAGCTATTACCCGGTGCGTAAGCTTTAATTTGTCTGTTAAGTGCTGAAGATTCAAATTGTTGCCGACCATAAAAAATACTCTCTCCAGCAGCGCCCGGATTAAGTATTCCGTTCAGGTAGAATGCCTTCTGCGAATTAAACGGATCAGTTTTAAACTTTCCATCACTGACATTGTCCGATTGTTGGACATATGGCAGATAAATATATTGTTCTCTGCCATAGTCATCATATAAAGAAGGAGACACCAGATCTTTACCTTTACTGCTAATCCCTTTTGATACGATTTGAATAGGGCGGCCCAGACCATCAAGGTACTGTGTCAGCTGTTTCACCTCACGTATACTCTTGCTAATAGAAGTTACAGCAGCAGTGTCTGTTATTGGCTTATCCGGCTGCCAAGTCCTGATATAGTTGATTTTCGTATTGGTATAAGCGGCTGGAACCGTTACGGCCGTTGCTGTGGTTCGCGTTCCACCTGGTTTATTCTGGGCCGAGACAGCGCCTGAAATAACAGACATTGCCATCAACGCTCCGGTATATATTACATATTTTAAATTCATGGTGTTATGATTATTTAGTAAGAGGAGCCTGATATTGGTAATCAATTTGTTTCAGGACATTTCCATCATGGTCTCTTATCACCTTCAGTCTACCCAAACCATCATACTCGTAGTAAGTAGTTCTTGAGTTCTGATCTGTTTCGCTGGTTATACCTAACCCAGGATTGTAAGTGTAAGTAGTAATTAACACTTTTTGACCTGCAAGTGCTATGCGTAGGCTATTCAATGCCGTTCGTAACTGCTGGTCGTCTGCAGGAGCATCTAATACCGATTGATTAACCAGCCCTTTAATATCTGAGTATGCCTTTCCTACCACCTTAGCAACCGGATACTGGGAATTGTACCCCCAGATAAATGCCGTTTGTATTCCGTCACTAAGTGTTGTCAACACCCTGCCTCTGGTATTGTACTCAAGGAATTTTCCTTTTGAGAAGGCAGCTCCGTTGCCAACCTTGAAGAAGATCTCAGCAGGATTGACTATGCCATTGCTGAATTCAAGAAAATCATAGGTTTTAGTTATTTTGTTTGCGCTGTCAATTGTTTCCGACTGAGATACTATCGTTGACAATCGCCGTTGCGTTATTAGTTTCTGCATAGCAGTCGAGGGATTGACAATATCCTGAGGATATTGATAATGCTCGCTAGCTACCTTAAGATTACTAAGTGTCATTCTTTTGTCCGTTAACAACTTATGTATCACATTCTTATAAGAGTAGTCTGTCTGAACAGTTATTGACCTGGAAGTATCTTCCTCATAAGATGTTTCAATCGTTTTATTCAGAGTAACCCAATTTCTCCTGATAGCAGGATAGTAATTCAAATGCATCCCACCTTTTTCTGGATACGATGGATCTCCCAGTGCACAAATGGCTTTTAAATCAATTGCCCAGATAAGTGAATTCAGATTTTTATCCTCATATTCGCTACGCGTCTCAGTCACTTTACGAAATGGAGAATTGAAAGCATTTTTAGCATATGCTGTCTCTCTGATCAATTTTCCATTAAATGGATTGGATATAAACGCACATGCCCCAGGCCATACATCGAAACCCTGTTCCCACGCTCTTAACGTACCATTTATAGACACTTGCACTGGCCTTTTAAGAAAGAGGAGTGGACTGTAATTGAAGACTGGATATGGTTCATTAATAAACTCATAATCCTTCCTGATAGAATCGCCCTGCTGTGAGATTACATACTCTGTTACCTTATCATAAGCAACAGACACTTCTGGTAAAACCGGATTGCTTGTTAAAAAGATGTCGTTCGTACCTAGGCTCTGACCTGGATATGGATTATAATCAAAATATCTGGGTCTTGCCAGTAGCTTTCCATAACTGTATTTTATACCGGTGGCAGGATCTGTATATCCATATACCAGTTTAGTTTCCTTAGTATTGTTGAAATTGTCTGACTGTATAATTTTGCTAATCCGGACGCCAGCACCAGACTCATAAGTAAGTCCTCCAGCTGGCCTCAACAAGCTCCAGGACACATCTAAAAAAAGCTGATCTATATTTCTTGCCTGGTTATCTTTGAGCACCACCTCTACTGTATAGTTTCCAACAGTCAGGTCAGCTGAAAAAATCAACTTCTGATAGATATCAGTATTTAGCAGATCCAGATCAGCAAATTCATCGAAAGAAAACGTCTTTACAATCACACCGGAACTATTCTTTAATGTAATAGTTGAAGGTGTCATACCTGTTATAAATTTCTCTGCTCTTCGCACTCTAAGGTCAAATCGTGCGGTAGCTTTACCACTTATCTGATCAGACTGTGTGACTGAAATAGAATAGATTTTTATAGGAGCATAAAAGTCCGCGGGGGTATTAAAGTCTGATATTCTCTTATAGAACGAATTATAATATCTGGTTGCACGCGAGTCATTAGCCACAGACTTGTTATAGTCATAGTCGTTTGATTCATACTCGAAAGTTTCTGTACCGCCAGTTGGATAGGTCAACTTTTTCAACAAAAATACGCCGGCATATGTCGCATTTGGTGATCTATCCGCACCTTCTGTTGTTACGATATAAGGATTTACCTCACCTATGAGCGGATATCCGACAATCAACCTCGGAACAAGGCAAGGATTATTCAGCACACCATTAAAATAACCCCAATGATCTTGTCCGGTTGATATCTTATTTGGAACATATGTCTCATTATATTCAAAAGAATATCTTTCGTCGCTAATTGTCTGTGCCGCGTCCTTTGTAAGTACACTCTTTAATTTAAGTCTCCTATTAGTATTGTCAGTTGTATAAGGAAAGTACAACGATGGGTCATAGCCAAGATTCATATTATTTCCCGTTACATTTGGAATGAAGTAATCATACTCAAGATTTACATTCTTGATCAGCTGATTCCGACCATTAAATATTTTAACTGTATCTAGCTTACTTTCTCCATAAATATCCGCTCTGGCAGAATATAAAAATTCAATCTTACCGTTTGGATAAATAATATTTTTGAGTAATTTTTTGCTATACTGATAATATGAAGAAACTTGCCTGTTGGTAACAGGATAACCCGGTGTATAGAAGTTAATTTGATTAAGCTCCGTAGCTCCGGTGACATTATAGGAACTTCCGACTTGTGAATCATACATAAACAGAATGGTGTCTCTATCGATAGTTTCGATTTTATCCAGAAACCAAGCCGTAGCAGCAGGAGGTATCGCCCCTACATACATGGACTGCATTTCCTCGGAAGTGAAATAATATTTATTTCCATCTTGCGTTGTCACTTTCCAGGAAACGGTTGCGTTTCTATCCCCACTTCTTGTAAACTCAACCAAAGTTTGGTCCTCATTTTCCAAAATAACAGAAGACTTCGAGCTGATTATAAACTTATTACTATAACCGGGGAGCTGCAGCGTAAATTTATCGGGTTGAAAATCGAAAAAATTCTTTCCGTTAACTACTCCATCACCACTGACATATGGGTACAACTGAATATTGCTTGGATTAAATTTTGCAAGCGGCACAGTATCTTGATACAATAATGGATAACCGACTAGTTCAGGTTTGCCGATATCAAGATATCTATTGCTGTCGAAGTCGTCATAACTATAAATATTTCTGCTTATCTGTCCTCCAGCGTTTAATGCCCACCCCAGTCCAACCCGGCCCGATTCCTCTTGTACATGAACCGTAGCTGAATGATACATAAGGTTAATAGGAAGACTGAAATTTGCGAGCTGAATTTCGTGGATGGGTACAGTTATATTTGTCGTTCCCGTATAGTATGAAATTGGCACATCTGAAAATTTCTGCATGGCCTTTACAGCGGGGGACGGGGGAATGATTTTGGGCAATTCAAAATTCTGTCCTTTGGTAACTATCGCACAACATAAAATTGTACTGGCCACCCCAAGCACCTTTCTTTTATTAAGCATAAAACTTTTAATTATAAGCGAACCTACGTTTATTTATTTCTCAGTATTACAATAACCGCCTCTATCATTTGGTTCCTAGTTGCAGCATCTTCTCTTTAAGAGTGGCAATTTCCATCTCTTGTTCTTTATTGCGTTTATCCTGCTCAATCAAATGCAGCGTCAGCTCCTCAATCTTCTTCAACAATATCGCATTCATGTCCGCCACATTTATCCCCTCTTTCTGGATCTCCTTCACTGACGGCACTTCCGGTAAATGATTGTTCTCCTTCACATATGCCTCTAGTTCCTGCAATGACATCAGCTTATAGCTCTCTCTAAACACATAATCCGGCCAGTTAGCAAACGCTTTCACCTGAATCCTCGTAAACATCGCATCTCCATTAACCGCCAGCTTATACCCCTTGGTATCAGTGGTCCCAATGCCCACATTACCATTCACAGCATTGCGGGCCCCGGCCAGTATAACATCTCCGTTTGCCTTGAAAAGCAGCGGGGCGAAATACCCACCCGTTATAGCTCTGGTGCAATAAAACTCAAGTGTCGGTCCAGTCAGATCATTTGTGAAATAGCCATCTTTTCTTAAAGATATCAGCCACATGTTCGGCTTGCCTGAGGCCAATCCTGTTGTTGTCTTTATACTGAATTTCATATCTGAATAGGCAGCGGCATCACCATCACTAATCATATTGATTGCACTCCTGGTAGTGCCCATATCGATAGTCACTTTGTCGGCCCCGGGAGCAGTCCCTATACCAACATTGCCTCCTGTTGTTAATGTACCCTTCATATTCAGGTTACCCGTGTTATCAAGGAACATCAACTGGTCCGTATCTGTGGTATAATCAATATTTCCATTATCATGTGCTAACCAGCGAAACTTAAAGCCAGTGGACTTAGGACCAAACAATCCGTAGTTTATAGAGGCATTGGACTGATGAATAAATCCGGACCTGTTATTGGATGTATACAAACCTGTGGTGATCGTATTTGTATAGGTGTTGGGAAAGTCTATAGTAGAGAAAGTCCCCGTTTGCCCGTTTACGTAAAGAGATAATAATAATGCTACTAAGCTTAAAAGTCCCTTATTCATGGTATATAGTTTATATTAAATGTAAATCTTCTGAGCTTCACCTATAGAACGACGGTCCAGGATTAACATCCGCTTGTTTACGATAAATATGGCATGGCAGCTCCATTATAAGATGCCTTATAACAGTCCAAAGCCACTACAGACGAAGATCCGAATTGAGAATTATGACTATGCTCGAACAAAATATAGGAACCCTACGAAATGGGTATGGGCAACATCAAATTTCAACTAGTCGCAAAGGTGCTAAAATGACACTACAAAATACATAACACATTAGTTGTATACAACATCCCATCAATTACTCACTTCGATCACAAAGATCGATACCCCCTGCGCATTGTATCTGCGTATAGTCAATCAATTCTTTGTCAATCCAGATGGTTATATATAAATACTTTTATTCTGAAAGTCATATCTTCGCAACAGCTCTTTAAATCACTGCAAAGTACATCATTTGAATATGGCCTCACTTGAGTGCACTACCGACACCCGATCATCTCAAATGAATGAATATTAAACACTTGCATCAAAATATACTGAACCAATCCGGTTCACGAAAGCGCGATGTAAGTCGCGCTTTTTTTATGCGGTTTAGTTTGACTGGTGTAGGTTTGAGGGATTTTGGGTGCTAAAGTAGCTTAAATAAAATCAAGTTATTTAGTGAGCGTTCATTGAGCAAATAGGTGAACTATCTTTGGTGCTCACTAGTCAAATAATGTGCTTGCAGTGTGGTTTGAAGAGCGATTTAATAACCGCTTAAATGTGAAGAAAAATGAATGTAAAGCCGAAATTGTCAATTCTGGTCTTTGGCCGGAAAAGAACAGGCGTTACTGACAGCCTCTCCCTTTATATTAGAGTTAGTATCGACGGATTTAAGGAGGAAATCTCCTGCGGGATCAAGGTCCGACCCGAACATTGGAACATCACCCTCGTTGCCCCGCCTTTTATACAGTTTCTGTTCGTAGACTCGAACTTTTGCCGCTGGCTTCTTTCAGATTCCGCCTCGCGATGGATACCCTTGCCTTAAGCTAACACTCCTTACTGTAAAGCGTGTTCGGGACTTACACCCTATAGTGAATATACATGCCTGACACACAAACCGGGTGAGGCGCTGTTGTCGCGCCGTCCCCCTTCCCCCTTCCGCAGGATTTCAAACAATGTCGGGAGGAAATTATGAATAAACGATTCTTATATAAAACTTCTGGTTGCCAATCAATGCAGGGGGGTATGTGGCTTAGCAATAAGACCACTCTTTTGAGTTTGCATGTGGCACCTATAGAAAATAATACGCGAAATTGCAACTTGCATAACAATGTCTGCTTAGAGAAGATTGTTTTTATAGGAACAATAAAGGCCCGCTCCTAAGAACCAGCCCTTATAGATCTTTTTTTATTCTTTTCATCTCAGGGCTTGTTTTTCAACCGCCCTCTTGGAACTATAATCCATAAAACCCAATGTCCAATTTTTTAAAATGAAACGTCCTGTTTTTCAGCTTGTCAAAATTCCTATAAATAAGCCACTGATAAGGCGTTGCTCATTTACAGGAGTTAAATTCTGAATACCTAACTGTCACACCAACTGTAACCCCAATCCATTAAATCAAGTAATATCAAATATTTATTCCCCGGATGATCAATCGTTATCAAAGACGCTTTTCTTCAATATTAGGAGAAACGTGACATTTGGTTTTATCCCGGGAATATGGTTCTATCATACAAAATTCGCGACAGTAAAGCATTGTAAGACTATTCACGAAAAATGCTTTTGGGACATTTCGTTTTACGGTTTATACCTGCAACTCGTCCGGACTCTCTTTCTTACCTATGTAGAAGCGATTTCCTTTTCGATACTCATTACAAAATAAAGACGAATCATCTTCCCCTTCGGGCAGAGAACGTAATCCGTCTTTATCAATCAAGATTAAATATGATATGGGCTGTCTGCATTCACCAATATTGAAATTAGTGCTTAAGAGTCACCATCGGCCAACCATTATCTCTTGAGCCATACTTAAACAAGTTTTCCTTTATAAAGTAAGAAAATATTGCAAGGCCATTAACGTACTTTTTGTCGACATCATTTGAAGCTCTGCTACAACAATCACTTAGTTGCCTCTTCAAAAAAAGTTATATAAGATTTTAAACACGTTGAGAATGGGCGCTCCATATTATTTAGGAATACAGAATTACATATCTCCTTCAATTCTACTGAAGGGTAATTAAATGAGACGAAATAGCTATAATCATGGCTAGGCATTCCCAAAGGGTCTGCCTTTGCTGTATATATAAAGGAACTATCCTGAACCAAACATTTCAACCATGTATTTGTCCGTTTATCGGTAACAATTCTATATTTTTTTGTTCTAAAATTATAACAATAAGCCTTATGTAGATTATTTCTAGTGACGATAACAGTCAACATTGCAGCCGCAAAGCCACGACTTCCTATCACTTGAATAACATCCTTTTTATCCTTTCTAACATTTCCCACAATACTATCTAGAGTCGATTTATAAGATTTGATATCAAAGGATGAGGAATAATGGCATTTGCATCCTAAATTAACCTGTGCTCTAATATCCTTACTTAAGAATATCAGCAATATTAAACCACATAAATAACGCATATTTTCTATTTTATCTTAGCAATCTCATTATTTTGAGTATTTCCTTAGTATCCTTATAGTACTGTGGTATGTCATTAGCGACTTTGGGATCAAGAGGCCCATATCCATGTTGCCCACCATCTCTGTAAACATTTGTTCCCTGCGATCTCAAATATACATTACTCATCTGAATAGCATCTTCTTGGTGAAACACTGGATTTCCTAAAGACCATCCCACACCATGCCCAAGTACTTCATGCGCAATTACCTCTCCAAACGATGGTCCTCGTGGTATATAATTACCGTTTTCCTTATAGTCATGAGTAGCGATTGACTTTGAATCCATAACTATACCAGTAAATGTACTATTATCACCATATTTCTTATTGATTCCACCACCACCGTAGTAATCAAACATATCTGCCGTCGATTCACCTATTAATTTCTCTGTTCCTGGTTCTACCGTCTCACCGCGTTTCAAAACAGAAACAACATGTGTAGCGTCCTGATTTATTGCCAATAAATAGGCGCCCGCAAGCGTTAGTTGATCCTGATTCAATCCACTTGAGGCATCAATAAAGGCATTGATGTCAATGCTATTAAGTGTGCGCCCATCCTTACCAAGCTGAAAAATCGACTGCATACCTTTGTTTCCAGCAAAGGAACCACGAATCCCTTCCAGCATCCTTTGCGCAGATCGTTCAGAATATCCTCGTATCGTATCCCCACGAAAATCAACATTAAAAATTGGATTATTCCCCATACTCTGCTCATTAAAAAAAATCAGGTACGATGAAATAGATTTTGCAAACGGTCTTTCAAGGTTGCTCAATATTACAGAGTGGCATATTTCCTTT
>NZ_PYGK01000012.1 GCF_003014595.1 Chitinophaga ginsengisoli
TACGTATAAGTTCCATCCGCATTTACCACTACTGAGCCATGAGCCGGATCAGTAGCTTTCGTGAAGGTCAATGCGTCTCCATCAGGATCTGTACCAGACACTGAACCATTTACCGGAGTATCCTGGATAGTAGTCTTACTATCACCGGTACCAGTTGGCGGATTGTTTGGAGGTGGATTTACGGTGATGTTTACAGTAACGGTTGTAGTTCCGCCCTGTCCGTCGCTGATGGTAATAGTGAAACTATCTGTACCCTCATAACCCGTGGCTGGCGTATAGGTATAAGTACCATCTGTATTTACCACTACGGAACCATGAGCAGGATCAGTAGCTTTTGTAAAGGTCAATGCATCTCCATCAGGATCGGTACCAGATACCGAACCATTTACCGGCACATCCCGGGTAGTAACCTTGGTATCGCCGGTACCGGTCGGAGGAGTATTTACAGCTGTGATCAGTATCGGGAATGTCTTCGTATCCTGCAATGCTCCACCTGTACCGGTATTACCATTATCAGAAACATTTACTGTTGCTGTAACAGAAGCTGGTGGGTTATGTACTGAGGTATAGTTGAGATTATTGCCCGAAATAAATGCATTGATAGCTGTTAATGTACCCTGCAACACCAATGCATCAGGTGTACCACTCACGGTTACACCACCACCGGAGGTAGCGCTGAAACCACCTGATGGCACACTAATGGTAACAGTGATGTTACCCGTTCCTGCGTCAATATCAGCAACAGATATACCCGGAATAGGTGTCGCCGTTTCTTCTGTAACAGTAGCACCTGCTGGCACCGTCAATACTGGCGCATCGTTCACCGGATTAATATTGATCGTCATAGTGGCCGGTGTAGCCGCATATCCTGTGCCGTCACTCGCTACCCAGTCAAAACCGGTGCTGCCATTCCAGTCTGCATCCGGTACAAACGTAATGTTGCCCAGATCAGCAGCAGCTATTTCCTGTCCGACAGTCACTGCAGAGCCATTCAGCATCAGTGTACCATGCAGTGGCAGGGAAACGATCTTTATCTTATCCAGCGGAGATGCATCTGCATCGGTATAATGGCTGGTGAAATCAGTATTCTTGAAAGCCAGTGTATTATCCTCATCCCCCGATACGCTATTATCAGTCACCGTTGGCAGTCGGTTTGTGCCGACAGAAACAACAAATGTATAATTAGCTTTATCAGCGTCTGCATCGCTATTTTTAATAGTGATAGTAGCATTATAGATACCTGCTGAGTGAGATGCCGGATTGAAAGTAATTTCAAAAGTCGTATTGGCGCCACCATTCAGTGAGCTGGTAGCTGGTTGCGCGGTCACCGTAAAACCGGGATCTCCGCTAATGCTTACCAGCGGGGTACCTGTCAACGTCAGGATACCAGTACCACTATTCTGAATAGTGAAACTGTGTGCGATGGTAGCGCCGGTGGTCTGACCAAAGTCAGTGCCGTCAGCAGTGTTGGAAGTAGTACTATTATCCGGGATTGTAATGGTATTACCTGTTACATTAATACCCGGATTGGTCAGTATCTTAATCGTAGTCGTCGCAACCTGCCCGCTTTCAGTACCATCGTTGAGGGTCGTTGTGATAATGCGGTCAGTAGTATTAGGAGTACTATTCGTGTTTTTATACCCGAGCATCTTTATGGCGGCGATATAATCAGCCTGTGATGCCCGTCCTGACAGGGTTACTACACCTGTACCATCACCGGAAATAGTGATGCCTGCTGGTAATGTTCCTGTCAGATAGATACCTTCCTGCCCTGCGTCCAGTATATTAGTCAGTGTAATAGTAGCCCCATAAATATCGCTGGCGTCAGGAGATATGATAGTCAGGTCAGCATCTGCGATCTTCGCAGGTGTAGCGCTGCCTGCTGTAAAAGAGTTCAGGTAAGTATACTTACCGGTGGCACCTGAACTCTTATCCGGATCAGGATCTATAACAGGACAATTGTTTACATTAATTGTCTTTTTAAAGATATTATTATCGTAATAACACTCTCTGTAATAAGGATTCCGGGTATCCAGCGCCGACAGGGCGAATGGCGTACCTACCGCATGTCCGACACTACCCGGTACAAAAGTACCTTCATCGTTAAGGATCATGGTCAGGTCCAGCGTCGGAGTACTGATACTACTGAGGTCTAAGTCAAAAGTGAAATTCTTACATTCGCCCGACTTTATCGGTTGTTCAAGTGTATCGATGTGAATGAGTACTGCAGCCGGATTCACCGTTGGATCTCCGTTGTAAAAGGAAATCGGCATTCCACCGGTAGCATTACCTGCACCCGGATTACAAACGTTCACGGTCACTTTTAACTGGTTGCAGGTGGCTCCCTTTGAAAAAGTAATATTGGATGGATTAAAGGCCAGATCCGGACGCTGACCAAAGAAGTCGGCCGACAACAGGAACTGGTAAGTCTGATTGGCCAATCGCGTCTGGTTGGTTACAATCAGCTCGCTTTTGTCTTTAGACAGGGTGAACCTCAGATCATAAGAACTGCCTACCGGTGCATTTGCCCTAAACCCGACGGTATTAATATGATCATGCGTACTTGTGCTGTCCAGCGGCACATCTTTAAAAGCATAGTTGTCCTCACGTCTTCCGGTACCTGAATTAGATCCCACCATCTGGTAATAATATCCGGTGGCGGTTTCGTTCAACAGGTCTATATATCCATATGCAGCCAGCGAGTTCTCATTGCTCTCTACACTCAGATTGATCGCATTCGCCGTTTCATTGAAATAAATGAAGTGCGTACCGCTAGGTATTTTAAATGTCCTGGTCACACCTGCGGCAGGATATGAGTTGGCGGGAACAGATCTGATATCATTATCAATAAATTCGGCGCTCATTCCCTGCCCTACCCTTTTATAAAATTCGATGGTGTATGCATCATCAAAATCCCGGGCATAGGCCGCATCTCTTTTGATAATGAGATTAGATCCGGAAACATAGATCTGCGGATTATACAATCCTACAGCGCCAGCACTGGTATTCTTAGCTGTATAATCTCCCATGATGGCACCAGAGCTCACCATATCACTCGTAGAGGTGCTGCTAAGATTGCTGACCACATATGTAGATCTCCTGTCAACCGTACCTCCGTTTGCCAGGGTAACAAATCCATTTGTTAAGCCTGCATCCAGATCGATCGTGATATGCAGATTAGAATATCCTTCCTCTGTACCATTAGTACTGTTAAGGTCCGCGTTACTGGAGTTAATGCCTTTTGACGAAAGCGTAATGAGACTGGCTCCTGCTGGTATGGGCACCACGAGATCGGTGTTAAGAGATGTTGCACCATGCAAAAGCGCCCGGATCTCCGTAGGTAAAGGATCAAAGGAATTCGTAGCAGGTGAAAGATATTCTACATAATAGGAAGAATGGGTACCTGTTGCATTCTCAGCAATCTTCAATGTCGAACCAGAAATAGAAAAATTTACGTTATTGAGATCCGGCGTCTTATCTCCCAGCTTACTGCCATCAGGGATTTGGCCGCCCAGGATAACATCTCTCCAGCCATATACGTTCGTACCCGAACCATTTGTGAACGTGTTCTTTGCATAGTTCAGAAAACCGGAAGATGTGGATGAGGGTATATCAATAATAGCATTGATCGTGATAAAATCCTCGTCCCCCCTTTCAGGCTCAATCCCCGTTGACAGATCCCCCGTTTCAGAAGATACAAATACCACAATTGATTTGGTACCTGCAGGAATAGTAAAGGTCGGGGCTCCTCCACCGGGAGCTCTGTATTTAGTTTCCACTCCTAATATATTCGCCTTTTTTCCTCCCATCGGGCTACAAGGGCTGTAGGGCAACTGACTGAATACAAGGAAAGGAAAGAGCACCATGTTAATACTTAACAGCACTCTGATGAGATGTGGTTTCATAGGTACAACAAAGTTTACAGCTGCAGCAAGCTGCATGTTCACAGATAGAAAGGGATCACGCAATCATTACTTAAATGAGTAATCAAATGCCAATTATAATTTACCGAACAACGTCCAATTAACGTCCCATTAAAATAAAAAATGTCGAAAGTGAACAACTCACACATTCGACAGCACGAAATCCGGGACAAATATAGCTATATATAATAATATATTGGGAAAAAGAAAAGACAAGCCGCTTTCACGACTTGTCCGTAACTAAAATTTAATATCTGTGCTTGTTCTCTCCGTCTTCTCTGCTTCTTCTCTGCTTGTTCTCTCCTTCTTCTCTCCTGACCCCGAATGAGTTCAGATAGCCCTTACTGGAGTCTACAACGATTCCTCGTATACATTACCAAATCTGTCGGTTGCCTTTACAGTGATCTTCTTCGCATCCGGAGAAGGTTTAGCAAAGAACATATGGTCCGTCAGCGTAGGCTCTACGAACTTATGTTTCTTTGGCAACTGCGGACCAAGATACAGTTCCACCGCCCAGGGGTCATACGCCACACGGCGCTCCATCTGGCCTTTCAGCACACCGTCTTCATACCATTCCACCTTCCACTTATTATCCCAGTTCCATACGTTGGCTGAAATCTCATCCGGCGACTCCTGCACTTTTCCTTTTGGATAGACACGGAGCTGCTTTTCTTTGGGCATACCGGTGGATTTATAGTGCCACTTGATATCAGAGCCATCCACATCATACACACCATAGCCACCGGGCGTACCGTCGCCGCAGATAGGGCCCGTCCACCAGGCGCCACAAACAGTACCGTGGTTGTGCTCCATGATATTTCCTTCCTCCCAGTTGTCATTGAAGTGCGTATGCCCACTCATAATGTGCACTTTATAAGGCGCCAACATCTTATAAAGCTGTTTCCTGTTGGCTACAGTTCCTCCACCGATTTCCTCCGGCTTTCCTGCCCTTCTCTGTGCACCTGTAAATGTCGGGATGTGCAGGCTTAACACAATCGTACTGCCGGGTTTTACCATTGCCAGGTCCTGTTCCAGCCATTGCAGCTGATTTTCAGTGATATAGCCAATATAACTTTTAGCAGCGCCCACAAAGAACACATCATCCAGCACTATGTAGTGGATCTCTCCCCTGTTATAGGAATAATAGGTGGGACCAAACTGTTTTTTGAATGTATTCGAAGAGCCCTCATCCGCACGCGCCTCGATATCCATATCATGGTTACCGATCACATTGAAGAATGGAATACCGGAGAGGGCAACCGCCTGCTTATAGTCAGCGAATAATTCGAACTCGTCCCATACCAGATCGCCACAGCCAATACCATGTATCAGCGCATCTTTAGGATAAGATTTCACTACTGCCTGCAGATCAGGTACAGATTCGCTCATTAACAGCTCCACATCCTTCTTTGATTTCATCTGGGGATCCGCCCATACCACAAAGCTATGTTTACGGTCGTCCACCGCCAGTTTCTCCAGGCTGAAATCATTTTTAAATGAGCTGCTGTCTTTGGTAATCGGCCTGAAAAAGGTAGCGATCCCTTTTTCTTCCGGAAAAGCATATCCTGCGGGGACACTGATATAGACAAATTCCGCCGTTGCATTACTCTGCAGTTCATACTGTCCGTTCTTGTCTGTCAGCACGATGTTGATACCATCAGTTACCTGTACGCCCGGAATGCCTTTCCCTTTATTATGTACCTTTCCCTTCAGGGTAATATTGGAAAGATCAATATTACCGCGTCTGAATAATGGCTTTGCGTTCAGCATTGCCGAAGGCAGCGTGAGCAGCGATCCGGTAACACCTAAGTTCTTTAAGAATTTTCGTCTGTTAAGCGTCATAAACTATAAACTGTTATTCGTTTGTTTTGAGTACGGTAGATCCTTCTCCTTCAATCTCAGTGATAGCGGAGGTTTTGGTCAGCAGTACATTCTTCTGTACTCTTCCTTTTACCCATTTCCCCAGGCCTGGATTATAAACGCCACCCAACATATTGAAATAGCCCATGTCAGCGGTATTATAACTAAGGCTGCGTGTATTGGTTCCTTGTCTGTAGAACGGCTGCGATACCTTCGTACGCGGGTTGATTACTTTATAGAAGTCGTTTTTAGCGATACGGTACCCTTTTCCGCCAGAGTATAAGCTACCACCTGTGGCAATAAAGATCGCATCCACAGGCTTTGAATCTACTGTAACGGTAGAATCTTTGAATACCGCGATGCCGAATGCGTTACCACTGTTTGCCAGTAAGCCACCTGTTTTCAAACCGAACCCGTCACCATCATTCTTGGTATAATCAAAAGCCCGCACCCAGTTGCTGTTGCTCATGCTGGTAGAACCGGAACCATTGATCGTTTTACCGGAACCTCCCACATAGAAGAAGGTTCCCCTGGCTGCCTTGCCCTTGCTCAGGCTAAACTTGTAGGTACGCATCTCACCAGTTGCCCAACCTTTGGTCGGATAACCTGTCGGCGTTGATGCATTGGCATTATTAGTAATAACTACTGCAAAAGGCGTAGCCGCAAAATCGATATCAGTTATCGCCATCATCTGCACGTATTCATAGTTACCATCCCCACCCTTTACATCACTCATAAAACCGGTAATGACCGCAGGCGCTACTTCAATCGTAGAGCTGAGTGGCTCCACATCTGCTGCTGTACGTATCCTGAACTGTGGGGCCGTTCCGCCTGTATTAAAGAGAATACCAATGTAGTTAGCGTTAGCGATGGCTTTCTGCTGGGCAAAAGCAGCGTCGGATGCTGTATGCAGGATAATGTTATCATTGCCGTCATTCAGTACCTTATCGCCGGCCAATACATCATCAGGACCGGGCAGCGGATCAAAGCTTCCTTCTACGATCACCGACAATACACTTTCATAAGCGTCCGGATCCGCAAGCATTTCGTTTGATGCGGCCTCCATTGCAACAACAGCATTTCCTGAAGACACTTTTTTAATATCACTGTTTTTGATACCTGTAAGCTGCAGGATACCGTCCACTTTTTTCAGCACCGCTCCTTCCACATGAATGATAACAGAATCGCCAGGTACATAGCTCGCTGCATCTGCTCCCAGAGGAATCGCAATACCTCTGAGCAGCGATAAACGGCGGGCATCCTGTACAATCAGCAGGCCTGCAGGCAGGTTACCACCGGAATGGTCTGACACGACCATCGCTGCGATGCTGGTGCCTCCGCGCATGTTATCTATATTCAGTGTTACATCGCCATGTCCATTATAAAGGTTCCTGACATCATAGATGGCTATATAGGGGCTGATTTCCCCACCAGGATAGGTATCTTTTTTACATCCCCATAAAGAGATCAGAGACGATAAAAAGAAGGCGTATATTAAGATCTTTTTCATGACAGTATTTTTCATAATTAATATCAATTATGGTTTTTGCCACCAAACCTGTGTATAGATCTGATCAGGTCCCTGGCCGGCAACAGCTATTTTATAATTTGTAGGATTGGTAGATTGTACATATACCGGATACACCATTCTCGCCGGCATGACGCCATTGTTCTTCAAACCTGCACCTTTAGGCAATACCGGATGACCGGTACGGCGGTATTCAAACCACTGCTGCAGGTCTACCAGGAACAGCGCATAGTATTTCTGCAAATGGATCCTTTCCATCTTCTCATCAAAGGTTAAGCTGTCCATCCACTGAATATCTGCCTCTGTCAGGAAGTCTGTGATCTTCTTCGGCCATGAAGGCAGCCAGAGGGTAATACTTGCCAGCGCACCATCATTATAAAAAGTTTCCGCAGAACCACTTATCCAACCCTTTAATGCCGCTTCCGCCAGGATGAACTTCAGCTCAGCATAATTCATCATCAGACCTGTCAGTGGTTCTGTCATCAGGGAAGAAGAGGAGGTATTCGAATAGAAATAACATTTCTTTACCGGGTTCTCTCCCGGTGCATAACCGCTTGGTATACCCTGGTAGCTGCCGGAATAGGGAGCGATCCCCCACCTGTTAATACCACCAACACCATAGGTCGGGATATCAATACGAGGGTCATTCCAGTCTGATAGGTGGTCTATGAAGAAACTGGCCAGTCCCGGTTGTCTGAAGTCCTGTTCCCTTACGCTTAATAATGGAGAAGAATATGGCCCCACACCTGTCCATCTCAGGATCGCTGATTCATCATTGCTCGCCATGATAGGAAAGGTTTCCACGATCTGTTTGATCTTGGCCTTGCAGAATTCTGCCATTTCAGCTTTAGCCGATACTCTCATCAGCAGACGCAGATACAGCGAGTTTCCAAACTTGCGCCAGTTAGTCACATTACCACCGTACACAGGATCGCTGGAGGGCAGGATGCCTGTACCTGCCGATAATAGTACGTTTGCAGTATCCAGCCTACTGAAGATATCCGCATAGATATCTTTCTGCGTATCAAACTTCGGTTCGTAGATAGCACTGTCCTTTGCCAGGTTAGATTGAAAGTATGGAATATCACCATAGGTATCGGTCAGTATAGAATAGATCCATGACTGGCAGATCAGCGAAATACCCATATAGGACTTATTGTAGTTCAGCTCCTGGCTTGCTACCTTATAGATGTCCTTAAAGTTGGTCAATTCAGAATACAGGCCGTTATATAACGCATCCGATACACCAGGACGGTAGTCATATCTGAATACCCTTCCTTCCGCATCACTGGGATCTACGGTTACCTGCATCAACTCGTTGTTAAAGCTGCGGTTACGCAACATGGTATTTGTCAGGGCACCTACCAGTGCGGGCGCCAGCAGCTGCTGCGGCAGGGCCGTAGGCGTACCATTCGGATCTGTGTTGATCTCAGTGAAATTTTTCGTACAGGATGAGAGCATGATGCTACTCACCAATACAAGACTTGTTATTGTGTATATAATCTTCTTCATGCTTTCAAAAATTAGAGTACAAGTACCAGGTTGAATCCAATTGTACGGGTGGATGGGAACTGACCTATTTCAAAGCCCTGCATGATATCAGAGCCATTCAGCGTACCAAACTCAGGATCGAATATTGGCCAGTCTGTCCATATGAACAGGTTACGACCATACACACCGAATGTTGCACGCTGGAAACCGATGCGCTTAGCCAGTTTAGGATTCAGTGTATAGTCCAGGCGTGCCTCTCTGAATTTAACGAAGTCAGTACGGAAGGTGCTTCCTTCTGCATTGTCAACACCATAATGAGAGCGGTAATATTCGTCGATGTCAGTCGCTATTACGTCGTTCTTCCTGAATTTACCGTCGCCGTTCCCTACTACACCATTACCAATGATACCGTTATATCTTCCAGGCAATGTATTGGTTGTTTTACCCTGTTCTGCCAGTTTATAGTGTGTCAGTGAATGCGCCACACCACCATATTGTGCATCGAACAGGAGGTTCAGATGAAATTGCTTGAAGTAGAAGTCATTGCTGAAGCCCAGTTTCCATTTAGGATTGGTGTTACCCAGGTATTTCACGCCTTCTGTGATCAATGCCACACCGGTGACACCGTCATAGATCACCTGTCCGTCAGGAGCACGCTGATAACCTCTTCCATACAGGTCACCCATGCTGCCGCCTACCTTCGCTACCAGCTGACCGCCGCCTACCGGGCCATTCTGCAGTACCAGGGAGCTGTCAAGCAGCTTTTCGATCCTGTTACGGTTAGAAGAGAACACTACGTTGGTGTTCCATTTAAATCCACTCTTGGTGGTAACGGGCGTACCGTTCACGGCCAGCTCAATACCTCTGTTGCTTACTTCACCGGCATTGATCAGGATAGTGGTATAACCGGAAGCACGGTCAACGATACGCCTCAGGTGTTGGTCTTTACTGAGACCTCTGTATACGGCCAGATCAAAACCTACACGATTATTAAAGAATTTGGCGGCGGCACCAGCCTCGTAAGAAACTGTTCTCAGTGGCCGCAGATCCGGGTTAGCCAGCAGACTTGGATTTTCCAGGCCACCGGTATAGAGGCTGCCTGCTGATACATAGCTGTAAGCTGTCTGGTAAGCAGTAGTACCACCACTACCTACTCCGGCTGCTGACAGTCTGAGTTTGGCATAGTTCACCGCCTTAGGCAGTTTGAATACTTCTGAAGCAATAAAACTCAGGTTAGCTGATGGATAAAAGAAACCGGCATTGGTTGTACGGCTGGGAGTAGCCAGCGTACTGGTCCAGTCATTACGGCCTGTGAGGTCGAGGAAGAGGTATTCCCTATAACTCATTGCCAGCAAGCCGTAGAAGCTATTAATAGTATAAGTGCTTTTTGCAGGAATGGTTACTAGTGGACCTGCAGCATTTGCCATCGTATAAATGCCCGGATATGTCAGGGAGTCGGCACGTACCTCATCCTTGTTATAGTTGTTCTTCAGGTTACTGCCACCTGCAGTGATAGAGAACTCGAAATCTTTTGACACCTTTTTCTGGTATTTCAGCAGGAAGTCGCTGCTGGCTTCCATTGCGAAGATGCTCTGTGTACGGTAGCTACCTTTAGGCAGTTTGGCACCTGCATCATAAGGGCGTTCCTGTGAACGCTGCTCATAGGCAAAGTCTACGGAAGTTCTTACCTGGAGACTTAATTCTTTAGTGAAATTATAAGTAGCCTGTACGTTACCGGTAATACCATGACGGTTAGTCCGGTTAATGAACTCATAAGAAACCGCATAAGGGTTTTCAGGGAAGGAGCTGAAAGGATATTTGATCACTTTATTCTCCTGACCATTTGCCCAATAGTTTCTCAGCCAGTCCAGGTTTGCGTTCGGCTGCCAGAAAATGTACCAGTACATCAATGACTGGTTACCATAACCTGAACCCGGCAGGTTATCACTCCATTTGTTGGTATAGTTTACTTTGGATGCGATCTGCAGTTTATCGTTTACTTTAGAGTTAACAGACATGGATACGGTGTTACGTTTGTAACCGGTATTAGGTACGATCCAGTCGTTGTACACATTGGTAAAAGAAAAACGGGCAGTTGTTTTATCAGTACCACCATCCAGGCTGATGGTATTGGTAACGGTATTGCCGCTATTGAAGAACTTCTCCATCTGGTGAGGATAAGCCACCCATGGTGTCTTTTCTTTTCCTTGCGCCTGCGTTACAGGATCGTATTGGTAGAACATCTGTCCTTCGAAACGGGGACCGTAAGCGGAGCTTGTACCGCTGGTACTTGCCTTACCATCAGGAGAAGTACCATAGGAGTAATAGGTAGCACCATCCAGACCTTGTCCGTACTCATACTGCAGGGAAGGCCAGCGGTTGACTGTCTCTTTGGATGCATTCGAGTTGAAGGTAACACCAAAACCTTTCCTTTTGTGGCTACCGGACTTTGTTGTAATGATCAAAGCACCGTTCGCACCACGACCACCATACAATGCAGCTGCACCGGGGCCTTTTAATATAGTAATAGACTCAATATCTTCTGGGTTGATATCATTCAGACCGCTACCGTAGTCGGCCGGCATGTTATCACTGCTGGTACCATAGGAAGACTCTCCCGTTACGGCACTACGGCGACCGCTGCTCTGGTTGATCACCACACCATCTACCACGATCAGCGCTTCGTTATCACCACTCAGGTTACTCTCACCGCGCAGAATGATCTTATTGGAACCGGTAGGACCCGCATTGGACCTTACGAGGTTCAGACCAGCCACCTTACCAGACAGCGCGTCTGTCCAGTTGCCTGATATCGCGTCTGTCAGCTGCTCATTCTTTATTACAGACGCAGCATAACCCAGCGCTTTCTCATCACGTTTAATACCCAGCGCGGTAGTTACCACTACTTCGTTCAGGGCTTTGGCATCAGGGATCATCTGCACATTCAGCGACTGTGTTTCTGACACAGGAATACCACGGTTGGTATAACCTAGAAAGGAGAATACCAATGTAGTACCCGGAGAAGGTATTGCAAGCGTGTACTGACCGTAATTGTTGGTAACAGTACCCCTGCCACCATTTTTCGGACGTACGTTCACGCCGATCAATGGATCTCCTTTTTCATCTGTCACTTTACCACTAATAACAAGATCCGGTTGTTTACGCATGATTACAAAAGTGTTCCCATTGCGTACAAACTGATATTCGGTATTGCGCAGCGCTGTCCTCAATATTTCAGGAACAGTAGCGCCTTTCATATTTACGGACACCTTCACATTAGTGTTCACTTCATCCTCGCTATGATTAACGAGGTAGGGGGTGTTCTTCTGAATAAACACGAACACGCTTTTGAGTGGCTGGTTTTCAATTGAAATGTCCAGCTTAGGTTCATTTGATTGTGCGTTGACAGATGGCGCAAATGCTGCTAAAAATAAGAGTACTAACAGCCCCGCAGATCTGATTATTCCTTTCAGTTGCGGACAGCAATTCCCTAGCGGGGCTCCCCGCCTATTTGTACTTTTGTCCATGCATTAAAAAATTTAGCTTTGGTACCGAATTTTTACACCCCGCGTACGGTAGGGTAGTTTTTTTATTGTATTAATATTAGGTTGTCTGTAATAGTGTAGTCAATGTTACTCATCTGCTTCAGCTGCTGCATGATGTTCTGGATACTGTTGTTCCTGAAAGTAGCCGTATACCTGTGCTTCAGCAATGTTGAATCCTTCACATCGAAGCGTACTGCATACTTGTGTTGCAGTACCTGCAATACCTGCTGCAAAGCAGCATCCTGGAAAGCTAACTCTCCCCTTATCCAGGCTGTCGTAGTTGTAGTGTCTATGTCCTGTTTTGTAATTGTCCCTTTATATTTATCTATTACCGAGCCATTGCCTGCTGTGAGTTCGAGCCAGGGCGTTACTGTCAGCAGGTTTTCCAGGGCTATTTTACCGCTGTTAACAGATACGGATGCATGCCTTTCGTCCCTGTAATCTCTGATGGAAAAGGAGGTACCCAATACCCTTACTCTTACCTGTGGCGTTTTGACAATAAATGGATGCGCCACATCTTTTGCTACATCAAAATAAGCCTCCCCCTCTTTGAGGTATACCAGGCGTTCTGTCCCTTCAAAATTCTCAGGATAACGTAATTCACTCCCACCATTGATGGTAATGCGTGTACCGTCTTTTAATATCAGTGTACCCTGGTTGCCATCTGGCACCCTCATTACACGGAAAGCTTGCCCTGCCTTCCTGTTAAAAAGACCCGTCGTCTTTCTCAGGAGAAAAGTGCTGCCTGCTACCAGGACAAGAATCGCAGCATACCGGCTGATCTTTTTCCAGTTAGTCAGCCACATTACCTTACCGGCAGGTTTTACCGTCTGCTTTAAGCGGCTCAGTGCTGCGTTCACTTCTTCTTCAGGCAGCTGGAACTTACCCTTCTGTAAATAGTCCTCTACAGGAAATAACGCCGCATGCTCCTCTTCAGTGAGAGTCGCCAATACATGCTGTAACTCCTCTTTCTCAGCGGAGGTCAATTTACCTGATCTGAAATCTTCCAATCTTTTCCGGATGTCCTGTAGGTCCATTTAGCTGACTTTGTTTTGTGCGTTTATTATAAGAACCACAAAACAATCGTGTTACCGTCAGCTAATCAGGTTAAGGAATTGTTACCAAAGAAAAAAGAAGCTGGCAAGGCGGGTGCGGAGGGTACGGAGCACTCTGCCAATGTAGCGCTCCACGGTTTTTTCAGAGACGCCTTCCAGCAGCGCGATCTCTTTATAGGTAAGGCCTTCTTCCCTGTTCAGCAGATAGAAACGTCGGGCGGCTTCTTCCTGGGTATTAATGGTATGGTCGATAATCTGCTGCTGTTCCTTGACTTCCATATGATTCACAACAGCACTGGTTTCAATAAATACAGTGGCGTAGGCGTCCTGCTGTTTCTTTTCTTTCAGTACCAGTTTAAGATGGTCCAGGAAACAGTTCCGCGATATGATCAATATATAACGCAGCCTTTCCTCCTCCCCTTCGGGCAGCAGGTCCAGTTTCTGCCAGACCTTCAGATAGGCTTCCTGTGCAAGGTCCTGGGCAAGTTCTTTATTATTGCTGATTTTCTCCAGGTATGCGACAATATTAGGATAGGTATCTTTGAATAACCTGTCAAAATACATCTCAGGGTCTGATAAAGCGCTATGTTTGGTATTCGATCGCATCTTATTTAACCTGGTATTTACGAGCAAAATTAAACCGCCATTGTAAAGGCAATGTTAAGACTAGAGAAACACGAGACCCTTTAGCCGGCATGATAGATTCAATATGTTGACAATCTTGACAATACACTAATACCCTGACGGGTACTATTTTTCAGGGCGCTAAAATATAAGAGGAATGTTAAGTTTGTATTAAGTCATTATTAACTTTAGGGCATATTTTTACGCTTCTTCCGATCCCGGAAAGTGTTGCAGGTTCCTGCGGAAAGTAGCGCCATGCTCCACACTATCTTCCACTGCCCATACCGCCATGGCATATAATACCTGCTTTAATCCCATTCCGGCTTTAGTAAGACTATACGTAACGTGTGGGGGTACTACGGGTTTTGCTTCCCTGATGAGCAGGTTTTCCGCTTCCAACTGTTTTAACTGCTGGATCAATACTTTCTCTGTAATGTCAGGAATGCCCTTTTTCAGGTCGCTGTAGCGCTTCGGACCAGATAATAACTGGAACAGGATGATCGGCTTCCAATAGCCGCCAATCTTCTCCATAACATATGTTACAGGGCATTCTTCAAAGGCGGATCGCTTATTGGCCTGTATCGTCGAGTTTTCTTTGATCGTTGTCATAGTTATACATACTATAGGGTAAGTACTTGTACAAAAGTAAGTACAAATCTACTTTTGTCAAACGAAAAATATAAATGACATGAAAATCACTATTACAGGCTCTCTGGGTAACATCGGACAAAGGCTTACCCAACAACTGACCGCCAAAGGACACGAAGTAACCGTCATCAGTCACACCCCTGAAAGGGCCGCTGCTATTACTGCCTTGCAGGCTATTCCGGCTATCGGCCAGGTAAATGACCCTACGTTTCTGCAGCGCGCATTTGCCGATGCAGATGCTGTATTTACCATGATCCCACCTCACTACACAGATGTGATCAATTATATGAAAACAGTAGGCGATCATTATGCGGCCGCTATTGCTGCTGCCGGCGTAAAGTATGTGGTGAACCTGAGCGCCATCGGCGCCCACCTGCCGGATGGCCCCGGCCCTACAAAAGCGAACTATTATGTTGAGCAACTGCTGAATGCATTGCCTGATGTACATGTTTTACATCTGCGTCCCGGTATGTTCTATACTAACTTCTATGGCGCCATTCCCATGATCATGCACCAGCATATTATCGGCAATAATTTCGGTGCCGATGTGAAGATGGTACTCTCCCACCCGCGGGACATTGCAGATGCCGCTGCTGATGCATTGGACACACTTTCGTTTAGTGGCAAGCGTATCCGTTATGTGGCAGGCGACGAGAAGAATGGTGCAGAGATTGCAGGCATTCTGGGCAAGGCCATTGATCAACCGGCATTATCATGGATAGCCTTTCCTGACGAAGCCCTTCTCCAGGGTATGATACAAAGCGGGATGAGTGAGGAGATGGCTACAGTGTATATGATCGAGATCGGGGTTGCACTGAGAGAAGGAAAACTGTTCGACGATTACCGTCGTCATGCAAATGATGCTTATGGCAATACCAGACTGGAGGAGTTTGCCGGTGAGTTTGCGGCGGCTTATGCATCACATCAGTGACCATAAACAAACAAGCCGCGTAATTGATCACGCGGCTTGTTATTCCAATTATTTCTGAGCGTTCTTGATACTGTCCTGTCTGGCCTTTTCTTCGCGTTTGGCCTTTTTCTTGAAGTATCCTCTCAGCAGGAAATTATGTTGCGCTGCCTCCAGGTCTTCGTTCAATTTACCAGTGCTGACGTTCAGATTCTTCAGCATCTGTTTTAGTTCTTCACCTGATTGCTTATCGTTCAGCAATACGCCTACCGGTGAATTGGCACTGTTCAGGTTTTCGTTCAGTCCCTGGGTAGTACTTTTCAGGTTGGCTACTACCTCGTTGGCATTGTTAGCCACAGCATTCATCTGTGTCACCGCCGAACGAAGGTTTCTGAATATAGTCGTATCTGTCACCAGGTCATTGGCAAGTGTACCTTCCTTACGTAGGCTGGCAGCATAAGCAGCCAGATTCTGGGTAAGGCGCTCGGTATTGTTGGCAGACTTCTGCAGGGAAGCAACAGCCAGGGACATATTGCTATACAAGCTTTCATCATTTACCAGCTTGCCAATGGAACCTTCACCATTTAAGATCTTTTTGCTGAGGGCATTCAGATTACCGGTAATGCCCAATAAGTTCTTGTTGTTTTCCTGCAGGGTGGACATAATTTCATCAGGACTGATATTTACAGCTACTTTCAGCTGATCGCCATCCTGGATACCAGGCATATTGTCTGAACCGCCAGACAATGCAATGATCTTGTTACCAACAAGACCATCTGAACCTACTTTCGCTACTACGTCCTTATGTATGAATTTCGCTGAGCTTTCTTCTATATTCAGCGCTACTTCTATCTTATCATGTTCGAGGAAAGTGATCCTCTTCACGTTCCCTACTTTTACGCCGGAGTACCATACATTGTTACCTGTCTGCACACCTCCGATGTCCTTGAAGATGGCCGTAACACGCACCGCCTTTACAAATGCCTTTTTTTGTCCGCCAAGTGTAAGTACGCCTGCTATAACGATCAGCAATCCTATAACTATAAAAAGGCCTACGATAACGGAGCGTCTGTTGCTTGATTCTTTCATATCTTACTGTATAAAATTATAATCATAAAATTCCTTGATGAGGTCATCCTGTGTGCTGAATACCTCTTCAAAATTACCCTGCTTTACAAACTTCCCTTCTTTCATTACCACGATCTTATCGCCCGTCTGTTTAGCACAGGCAAGATCATGCGTAATGATGATGGAACTGGTGTGAAAGCGGCGTTGCACCTCATTGATCAGGTTATTTATTTCAGTGCAGGTAATGGGGTCCAATCCTGCAGTAGGCTCGTCATATAACATAATATCCGGACGCAGGATCAGTGTACGGGCAATGCCGATACGCTTACGCTGTCCGCCCGACAGTTCTGAAGGCATCTGGTCAATGGTCTTTGCCAGACCAACTGCTTCCAGTACCACACTCACCATTCTTTTCACCTGCTCCTGCTTGATATTCGGCGTATTTCTCTTGAGAGGAAAAGCCAGGTTCTCTCCAACGGTCATACTGTCATACAGCGCACCATGCTGGAAGCAGAATCCTACTTTAAGACGCAACTCCCGCAAGGCCACACTATCCAGTTTGTCTACCTCCTGGCCCAGCACATTCACCGTACCAGCGTCAGGTTGCAGTAAACCGGCGATGATCTTGATCAATACTGATTTTCCGGTACCTGAACGTCCCAGTACTACCACATTCTCCCCTTTGTGCACGTCAATGTCAATACCACGCAGCACATGATTGCTTCCAAATGACTTATACAGGTCATGGATGTCAATCACCTTCTCATTCATATTTATTTCCGGCGTAAATGACTTCATATTCTAACGGATAGAGTTGGCTATTTGAACAATAAATACCTCTTCAAGGAAGATCAGGAACATAGATACCACCACAGAGATGTTAGCAGCCTTACCCACTCCCTGTGTACCCTGGGTAGCATTATACCCCTGATAACAGCTTACAACACCAATTGTAAAACCAAATACCACCGCTTTAACGCCTGTGGTAATAAAGTCGAGGAAGTAAATATTCTTCCAGGCTTCCTGAAAGAAGCTGGTGAAAGAGGTCTGTTCATTCAGATGAATATCCAGGAAAGAGCCCAGGAGGCCCACAAGGCCCGTATAGGCTACCAGGATGGGAATAGATATGGTGGTGGCCATTACCCTCGTTACTACCAGGAACTTAAATGGATTGATCGCAGACACTTCCATGGCGTCTATCTGTTCAGTTACCCGCATGGATGCCAGCTCAGCACCTATACCTGATCCTACCTTACCGGCGCAGATCAGAGCCGTTACCAGCGGTGCCAGCGCTCTGATCACAGCGATCGCTATCAGGGAAGGCAACCAGGAAGTAGCCCCAAATTCTGAGAGTGAAGGCCTGGACTGTTTGGTGAATACAAGACCGGTTATAAATCCCGTCATCGTGATCAGGGCGAGGGATTTATATCCCACCTGATAACACTGACGGATTATTTCGCGCGCTTCTATGGGGCGTTTAAAGGCTTCCTTAAAAATCCTGATCAGGAATAAGAAAATGTTGTAAATGTCTTTGAAAAAGCCATCAATACCCTTTGAGATAACTGGTTTCTCCGGTTGTTCAATATTTGAGTCCATTCGCTGTTTTTAAAGAAATTGCTAATATAAGTAGCCCGGTAGCTGTTTACTAAATACAATTTTAGTTCTCGTTTGTTAAACCGGCGCAAAGGTATCAACAATTCACGGTAAAATTCCAAGATACGGACTTATCTGCAATGGGATTGCATATATGACTATTTAATAATAAAAATTTAAATGCAGATGTCATGTAAAGGCAGGGGAAAAGGTAGGATATGTAGTCAAAGTTGCACAATGCAAGTCGTTTTGTGCAACTTTGACTACGGCAGGGATATTGCTTTATCATATTGACAATCAGGAACAATGATACAGATCAGGCCAGCTGATCTATCCCCCATTGCTTCATGATATTATTGCTGAAAATCTTTGCTACAGCGGGTTCAATGATCCTCGACCTGGCTAAGAGGAACTTATCAAGGCTGTTACCATACATCCTGCGAAGCCGGTCGGGGCCAATGGTGCTCATTTTACCCCAGTGGAACGTATAAGGAATGTTCAGCTGTTCCAGTTTATTCCATACCGCATCATAGAAACCCTGTGTCTCCGGAGAGAGGACGGCATCCAATTCCAGCACACAGGTAACCGGTGCAAAGCGGGTGAACGCCATCGTAGCAGGAGACGATTTTACAAAGCGGAAAGCAAATAGTCCTACAAATGGACCTGCCGATTCATTCATCTCCATCAGTACATTCACTACCTGCTCTACAGCCGGCAACGGTAACCCGATAGCGGCGCTGGCCAGTTTGCCATGTAAAGTGGTATTGTTAAAGATCTCACTCAGCCTGCCGAACTGTTTCTCATGCAGGTTGAGGCTTCCTGCCAGTACCTTATTCACCATCACCGGCACCAGTCCGGGTATTACCCCTGCCAGTTTTCCTATGAAGCAGGGCGCATCATCTCCCGGGCCTATTCCCGCCGCATTGGCTGTTGGCGGCGTATAATCACTGCGGTACGGACGTTTATACATGGCGGTCATGTAGGCCCCGTTTTTCATGTCGTACGGATTGATCAGGACCTGCATATGAAAGGGCCTCACACCCGGATAAGGCAGCATGGGATTGCTGAAGTCCAGTGTTTTCATCTGCCGGATCAATGCATCGTCATAGGGCACACGGCGCTGGTAAGATTCCAGCAGAAAATCATCTTCCGCCTCTATCAACGCACCATGTATGAAGCCCATGGCACCGATACCTACCAGCGCAGCATTAAATACCTCATCATCACGTAATAAGGTAGCACCCAGTTTGTCCGGGAAGGTATCTGCCATAACAGGGTAAGACGAGCGCTCCAGCCAGATATGGCTATCCGGACCCGTAATGATGTGCAACGCCACTACGCTTTCCTGTATGGCACCAAAGTCCAGCGCGGCACCATGAGTGCCTGTGGCAATGGCGCCCGCAATGGTTTGTCCGTTACTGGCGCCGCTGGCAGAAAGGGACTGCCCACGGTCGTGCAGGTGTTTACTCAGCTCCCATACCCTGTTGCCACACTGTGCCATACATAGATATTTGGGGTCACGGGTATATTTTGGAGACACACTTTCTGCCGATACCGTAAAACGGATGTTCAGTGGCTTTGTATTAAGAATGATACCATTAGTGGCTGCTATCGGGCTAAACGACCAGCTGCCGCCCAATGCCCGCAACGGGGTATTGGTCTGTATTGCATCTTTGATGATCTGCTGTATGCCCTTGGTGGTATCGTTATAGATATCCAGTCCATTACCAGTTGTCTCATTGGCAAGATCATAGAGATCTTTTATGGGCTGGGAGAACGTACTATGCTCGTTTTGCCAGTTAAAGGCGCCGTTTTTAATAATTTTCATAGTGGATCAGTGTTGGGGTAAAAGAAAGCTTACAAATTACAGCGGATTTGTCTGAGGCTGACATGGTGTAGCACACTTCCATTCCAGCGATAGCGGGCAATAGATCCCAAGTGTGCAGACCGTTAAGAGGGCATTTCCAAAGTTGTTCTTTATACGGACTTCCGCCATACCGTTTACGCCCAGCGAATCGCATATGGGCGTATGAATGATCTGCGGTTTATTAAGTAATCCCCAGAACAGGCTGTAAGTCCTGATCTTATTCATGGGAGTAACACCGGTGGAAGGAAGCGCATGAGTAGCAACGCGATAGGAATAACAGCTACTGGCGCATAATACCATGACGGTCAATATACCAGTCATGGCAAGATTTTGGAATTTGGGGCAACGCATAGCAATATTTTCTACTAAAATAAGAAATAAAGGGGGGGAAAAGAACATATACAACGCGGCCGTTTCAGTTTCCCTGAAACGGCCGCTTCTATGGTATAAATACCTTAAAACTTCAATGCCACACTACCCATAAAACGTGCAGGCGCCTGCGGTGTCAGCCTTACTGACCAGGCCTGCTCACTGGTCAGGTTATCTACCTTAAAACTAACCCTGAACTTAGGCTGATCATAGAAGACACTCGCATCAAACATCGCATATGATGGTATGATCACTTTTGCCGTCTTCGTATTGGTCTGATAAGAGGAACTACCAGTATTGCCACCAGCACCCAGCCCCAGGCCCTTCATCTTCCCGGTCGGAATACGGTAACTGATCCAGAAATTGAACATCTTATCCGGTCCGGATAATGCCGGTCGCAGTCCCTGTACGGTAGAATCAGCCTTTGTATACTTACTGTCGTTGTAAGCAAAGCCTGCAACGATATTCAGTCCCGGTAAGGGATTGGCAGTGATATCCACTTCCACTCCTTTGCTCAGCTGCGTGCCATCCTGAATGGAATAATTGATATCGTTCGGGTCCAGGCGTAAAACATTGGACACCTGGATATCATAATAACTAATAGTACCCACCAGCTTGTGATCCCATACATCTCCCTTCACACCAAATTCAAGCTGTTCGGCATGCTCCGGTTTAAATGGCGTACCATCTGCCGCACTACCACTTTTATTGAAAAAGCCGCTCATGTAATTACCAAATAATGAAACACGGTCTTTCACTACTTCATACACCAACCCTGACTTATGTGATAAGGCGGTCTGTGAATAAGGTCCTGCCTGTACGCCGCCAGCACCCAGACCGCCGGAGGTCTGTCCTGTTGTAATGTTATAAACACCTTTATACTTATAGTGATCTACCCGCAGGCTTGCCATTACCAATAAACGGTCTGTGATATTGAATACATCAGATGCATAGGCGGCATAAGTATCATCTCCATTGGTTTCCTTACGCAGCGTTCCTCCAGTGGTAAGAGAGTCTATCTTAAAACGGCTGATGCGGTAACTGGCGGGCGGATTAATAAAATTGATGGTGGGCGTGTTATTCACCGTCACCCTGTCGAAATCATTGTAATTATTATAATAATCCAATCCCACTACCATACGGTTGCGGAAATCGCCTATTTTAAAGTCCCCGATAAAATTCTGCTGTATATCCGTTGCAATAAAATTAGTATACCCTGCAATCACCTGCGCACGAAGCGTAGTATCTGAACGTCCGTTCAGTGCGGTGATATAACCATTGATAGATGAACGCGCTCTTGAAACGATGGTCTGGGAAGTCCATTTATCAGAGATTTTATAGTTCATCTGAGCGAAGATATTCAACATCTGGGTCTGGTATGCCAGATCATTACTCAGGAACGTCTTCTTATAGGGGAACTTCATATCTACAATAGACTGGGTCTTATTGCTGCCGGTATAAGGATTGAAGCGTACTACAGAGGTACCTTTTGCCTGGCCGAATTCCACATCCAGGAGCAAGGAGAGCCTGTCTGTGATCTGATAGGAGAAACTGGGTGCAAGACTGATGTTATTCGTAAAGCCTACGTCCTGGAAACTCTTCTCAAAAGTGGTAGCTGCATTTAAACGGAATAAGGCTGTTTTATCCGCATTCACCGGGGTGTTCAGATCCACCGTAAGGCGATTGAAATTCCAACTGCCCCCGGAGTAAGACACTTCTCCTCCAAAAGCATTATAAGGTTTCTTGGTAACACGGTTATATAATCCACCATAGCTACTTGAAATACTGGTACCGAACAAAGTGGTAGATGGACCCTTGATCACCTCGATACGCTCCAGGTTCACCGGGTCGATCGATGAAAAAGCTGCGCCGGCTACCCCATTTCTGGCATTAGGTTCTGTTTCGAAACCACGGGAACGGAAGGTAACACGCCCCTGGTTCGCCAGCATGGGAATACCTGCTCCCGGTACATTCTTGGAAATACTTCCCAGGTCCACCGCCATCTGCTCCTTGAACAGCTCTTTAGGAACAGTGGTATATACCTGTGGATTCTCCAGGTTTTTTAATGGCAGACGGGCAATATGTACACTCTCTTTCTGAGAGAACCTGTTCACAGTTCCGGATATGGTCACCTCCTGCAGGGAAAGGATATTCTCCTCTGTTAACCTGAAATTGACAGTCACTGTTTCATTGGCCTTTACATCCACAGCAATATCCTGCTCCTTCAGCCCCAGCATCTGGATGCGGACGGTATAATGACCAGGAATGATATTGCCCATCTCAAAATCTCCCTTCGTATCTGTAAGTGTATTCTTATGCAGTTCTACCAGGGAGACAGACACCCTTTCAATCGGCTCATTTGCTACAGAAGTAATACGACCGGCAACAACACCAGTGTTACTTTGAGCAATGACATGCCCGAAACCGGCAGATAGCACTAAAATAAAAAACAGTAACCTTTTTAACATAAAGTATAGTTTATGAAGCTATTAGATTGCACAACATGACAATATTCCCTACGCTACATGGTTGTTTGCATTCCTTTGAAATTGTCCCTTGCTATTTTTTGCCCCGCAAAGTTGACATTAAGGTTTGAAAAAGGATACTCGAATCGGGAAAAAGATTTCACAGATATGGAATAATATATAGCACAAAAAGAGCAGCCGGACAATATATCGCCCGGCTGCATACACCAGTCCCTTTGGCAACTACCTTCCATATCTTTCTATCTGCTCCTGATGCTCACGGTCTCTGAAACATCCCCGTCCATCCCGGAAGGCAACACGCATGGCCAGCATATTCGCTGCAATGAACAACACGATCACCAATATAGCAGCTACCTTACTCAAACTTGTCAGTAACGGCTTCTTCGAAAATCCTCCGAAAATATACCCGATAATGAACACCATACAGGTAACAAACAGTATCCGTATGATGATAAAAAATGCGACTCCCATATGTTTACAGTTTTATTTGTAATGACTTAATAGTTCCAGATTCTCCGCCTTCCCCCAGTGAGGTGCAGTACCTGCAGTAACGTGCTGTAGCTTTGCAAGACTCTCACTGGCCAGTTGTTTAGCCAGGTTTTTATCTCCGCCCCACATCCCGGGTGTGTAGTACTTTATCAATGCCTCTACATACATTGCTCTTGGGTTTTGCGGATTCAGTTCTTTTGCTTTCTGCAGATACTGTCCTGATAACATTCCAAACTTTCTCCCATATCTCATAGGACTGATGAATATACGGGTACGATACACCATGCTTATCACCGTATACAATTCCGAAAGCTCCCTTTGCTGAGTAACAGTATCCAGCAGCGATCTGGCTTTCAACGCCTGTTCTTCACCTCGCTTACTGTAAGGTTCAATGCGCTCTCCACTATCCCGGTAAAGGAACCCGATCTTTGCGTTACAGTAGGCGGCATAATAGTAAGGCAGCCAATCTGCCTTCCGGGCAGCAATCCCGGAGAATTCCCTTTCCAGCGCCTCATAATCTGCCACGCTGGAGGCCTTATCCAGTCTGATGACTGCGTTTTGTAGTTCGTTGCCGGCAGACTGTGAGAAGCTGGTGTAATAACACAATAGCAGCACCAGCATGGATAACATTATTTTCTTCATGTTCTTTCTTTTTTGGTTACCTGTAGTATTTACAAGCAAAGCTAGGTGCTTATGCAGCGCGGCGTTTTATAGCGTAGATAATAAGGGAAAGTGTTACGACAAAACGGGAAAATGGGTGTGGGTTAGCCTTTGGATAAATTAAGTATGCGGGTTACATTCTCTTTATAGAACTCACTGACAGGTATTTCCTTGTCACCGATCACAACAAGATCTCTTTTAACAGCAGTGATCTTCTTCGCCGCCACAAGGAAAGATTTATGCGTGCGTATAAATGCCGGCGGGGGCAGTTTCTCCTCCATGGCTTTCATGGTCATGCGGGTGAGCACAGGCTTCGTGGAAGATGAAAGGTAAATTTTAATATAGTCCTTCAACCCTTCTATATACTCAATATCTGCTACAACAATCTTCACCTGTACATACTCCACATACACAAAGAAGTCTTTAGGCGTTTCAGCTACTTTATGTTGCAGGCGGAATAATTCATACGCATGATTACAGGCCTTCAGAAAACGTTCAAAGCTAAAGGGCTTTAACAGGTAATCTACCACCCGCAGTTCAAAACCCTCCAGGGCGTACTGTTCGTAGGCCGTCACCAGTATGACCATCGGCGGTTGTGACAGCGATCTTAAAAACTGTAGCCCCGTGAGTTTGGGCATCTGTATATCCAGGAAGATGAGATCTACCGGTTCCTGCTGCATTACCTCCATTGCCTCTATAGCGTTCTTACATGTTTTTACAAGCTGCAGGAAAGGCACCTGCCGGATGCTGTCTTCCAGCAATTCCCGCACCAGCAGTTCATCATCTATGGCAATACAACGCATCATGTAAGCACCAAAGTTAAAGTAATATGGAATATACCATTTTCGTCCCGGATCAGCAATGTATGCTTATGCCTGTAGAGCAGGTCCAGCCGCGTTCTTACATTGGATAAGCCGATACCGGAATTCTCATCCTTCCCTGTGACAGTGTCGGCATCAAACCTGTTCATTACATCAAAAGTAAGCTGCCCCTCCTTTACCGATAGCTGAATATCTATCTGCGGATCTGACAGGTAATTCACACCATGCTTAAATGCATTTTCCACAAAGGGGATCAGCAACATGGGCTCTATGGTATAGTACTCCGTTTCGGCTTCCGTTTCCATCATCACAGTCACCACTACTTCACTACCAAAACGTAATTTCTGTAACTCTATATAACTCTTCAGGTATTCAATTTCTTTGACTACGGATACCTTCCGGCCCTGCGTATCATACAGCATATAACGCATCAGCTCTGACAACATAATAAGGGAAGATTCCAGCTGATCTGATTTCTTCCTGGCCAATGAAACCAGGTTGGTCAGCACGTTAAACAGGAAATGAGGACTGATCTGCGAACGAAGGAATTTCAACTCTGTAGACAGCTGTTCCGTCCGTCTTTTCTCCTTTTCTTTCTCGAACCGGATCTTATCTGCCACCCTGCGGTAAATGACGCTGACAAAGAATATTCCTACGGAAGGCCCAAAGATGAATTTGTAGGCCGTCATATCCTTCAATACATCCGGGAACCAGAAAGCCAGTATATGATACTTCAGCTGGAACGACGCGAACAGGAGCAGCATGGCAGCAGGAATGTACAGCCACCAGTATTGCCGGTTCCACAGCCGGGGATAAAAAAAGAACGCATTACTGTAAAAAATGCCCATATGTATAAACCCGGATATCGTGAAGAACAAACCGGGTATGGGACCTAACTTATAGTCGTTGGCGGAAGTAGAAACGAGATAGGGCAAAAACAGTAACATGGCCCAGATAAGGGCATGAATTCCACCTTCTGTCAATGCATATTTATTACGTATTACCTTCATTGCTAATAGTAACAAAAGTAGCCATTTTAACAGCTATTTAACGAAGGCGTAGACAAAACGGGGATATGTGTAGACTAAGATTACCTGCTATCCCGTATCTTCGCGTCATAATCATCCATTAGCAATGAAGCACCTGCTTTATATATTCATCGCCGTTTGTATCTGCTCCTGCTCACCCAAATTATCCACCCTTACGGGAGATAATCATATTGCACCGCTTCCGGACACTGCTTTTGTAGTAGTCCTTAGTCCGGACGACCGCTACAACGGTAATGGCAAAATAGCTGTTATCAATTCCTCTGACGCCAACATTACCCCAGCCTGCACCTACGATGAGATCATTGCCAGGTTTAAGCAGGTAGCCAGGGCACAGGGCGCCAATCTCGTAAAAATAACCAGCTATAAGAAACCGGCGTTTAAAGGGGACTGTGATAAGATGACCGCAAGGCTATATAAAGTTGATAACGTAAAGGCCTATGAGCAGAAATTTGACTGGAGCGCCGACCGTAAACTGAGCTGGGAAGATTACAAAGGAACACCCGCACCTGACAGGGACACCAACGTAGCTGCCAGAACATCCTGCCGCTTCGGTATACGGATCGACACTATGTATGCATCAGGCATCCGCGTAGTGGTGACCAATGAATTCATCTGTCACCAGAGCAGTGTAAGACCCGGACGGAAAACACCGGCATTGCTGGCACATGAACAATTGCATTTTGACCTGTGTGAAGTATATGCAAGAATGCTGCGGAAACAACTGGCCAATACTGAACTGACCCCAGCCAATATTAACAAAGTATCAACGGATACCTTCCTCGAAACATACAAGATATACAAGGAAAGCCAGTGGGCTTACGATGAAGAAACCCTACATGGGCTGAAGCCCCAGGCCCAGGCGCACTGGAAGGAACGTATAGAGAAAGAACTGGCCGCCCTGGACGAGTATAAATATTAACCTTGTTTAACATTAAAGCAAGGCATATTAACCTGCTTTTGCAGATGGTGGATCTACCTTCATATTATTCACGAAGTACCTACCATCATGCAAAAAAACTACTTACTATTACTTATCGCCTGCTGTTTTACATTCGCTGCTTATGGCCAACGGAACGGCAGCATTAAAGGCACGGTATCCGATACCATTTCCGAACAGCCGGTAGCATCTGCCACCATTACGCTGTTCAGAAAAGCAGATTCTTCCCTGGTCAGCTTTACCATGACCGACAATAAAGGCGCCTTTCGACTGACGGACATTCCCAATGGCAATTACCGCCTGCTGATCACCCATATAAAATACCATAATGCCATCCTGCCTGTTAATATCAATGCCAGCAATCCTCACATTAGCCTCAACAATATCCTGTTGCATGACCTGAGCAGAACACTCAGTGAAGTCGAGGTAAATGCTGAAGCGCCACCTGTTACGCTCCTCGGCGATACCGTTCAATATAACGCAGGATCGTTTAAAACACCGCCTAATGCGAGCGTAGAACAACTGCTAAAGAAAATGCCCGGTATACAGGTGGACAAAGATGGTATCGTAAAAGCCCAGGGACAGAAAGTCAACCGGGTGCTGGTGGATGGCAAGGAATTTTTCGGTACCGATCCTAAAGTGGCTACCAAAAACCTGCCTGCAGATGCTATTGATAAGGTGCAGGTATATGACCGCCTGAGTGATGCTGCCCAGTTAACCGGCTTTGATGATGGCAACAGCGAAAAGACCATTAACCTTAAACTTAAACAGGATAAGAGGAAAGGCATGTTCGGTAAGGCAAATGCAGGTGGGGGTACCAACGACAGGTACGAAGGGCGTTTTAATATCAACTCCTTCAAAGGCGCCAGACAGCTTTCTGTTATTGGCCTGGGCAATAATACCAATGCGGAAGGCTTTTCTTTTATGGACCTTATGAACTTCAGCGGAGAACTGGACCGCATGCGTCAGGGAGGTGGGAATGCCAGCTTCGCTATTAACGCGGATAATCCTGTCAGCGCCTTAACAGGAACAGGCAGCAATAACGGCATCAAAACCATCTGGGGAGGTGGGATCAATTACAATAACATCATCGGTAATAAAACCGACCTTACCGGCAGTTACTTTTACAACCGTTACAATCCTTACAGGGAGAGCAGTGTGCAACGCCAGTATTTTCTGCCCGATTCTTCCTATTTCTATAACCAATATTCTACCAGCGATAACCTGAACAATAGTCACCGTGTGAACCTTGGGGCCGACATCGCCATAGACTCCTTCCATTCACTCAAAATATCGTCTTCCGCCGGTTACCAGGAAGCCCGGAATAAAAGCCACAGCACCTATGAAACGCTTTGGGGAGACAAACAACCGGCGAACCAGGGATTCAGTGATAACTCATCTGCCGGACATGGCACCAACTTCCGTAACGACATACTATTCCGGAAAAGATTTCCGCTACAAGGCAGGACCTTTTCACTGGGGCTGCAAACTAGCCTGAACAACAGCGAAAATAAGGGCAGCCTGTTTTCAGCCAATCATTTCTATAATCATGGTGCCTCTCAGCCGGATTATGACTCTATCAACCAGATCAACAACACGCAAAGCGATCTTAAAAGTTATGCACTCCGCGCAGTCTACACAGAACCGCTTTTCAAACGCTCCCTGCTGGAATTAAGCCTTAGCCGTAGTAATACCAGCAGCAGCTCAGATAAAACAACCTATGACTATAATAGTCAGACGGGGAAATTTGACCGCTTGAATGAAGACCTGACCAATAACTTCGAAAACACGTATGGCTATACCAACGCAGGCATCCGCTTCCGCACGAAACAGAATAAGTTCAGCCTCGCCGCAGGACTTAACTGGCAGTATGCGACCCTGGAAGGAAACATCATCGCAGGTATAAAAGATTCGGTTATCCGTAAGACCTTCACCAACATACTGCCATCACTCCGGTTCAAATACGATTTCACCCGTTACCGGCATCTTGGCATCAACTATGCCGCCCTCACCAATCAGCCAAGTGTATCGCAGTTACAACCCGTTCCTGATATTTCGGACCCCTTGAATATCCGCGATGGTAATCCCTACCTGAAACAGGAATTTACGCATGCGGTACAGCTGAACTATATGTCGGTCGATCCATTCAGGAACAAAAACCTCTTTGCCTTCTTCAACCTGCAGGAAACGCAGAACAAGATAGTGGATGCACATATGGTGGATTCTTCGGGTGTCAAACATACCATGCCGGTGAACGTAAACGGCGCATACAATATGACCGGCTCCATTAATTGGGGATTCCCGCTGCGTGCATTAAAAGGCACCATCAATTTCAACAACAATATGGGATATAGTAAAACGGAACAGTTCATCAATACGGTATCTAACACCATCCGCACCTTTACGCTAGGCCCCGCGATGCGTATGGACCTCTCCCCGACTGACAAACTGGACATCTCCTTCAACGCGGGATTCAATTACTACAACACTGTCTATTCCCTTCAATCTGCCCTCAATACCAACTATTTTTCCCAGCAGTACGAAGGCGAGGTATACTGGCAGCTACCGGCCAATTTTCAGCTGAGTACAAACTTTACGTACACACTCAACAGCCATCGTGCAGCTGGCTTCAACACCAATATTCCATTGTGGAATGCCTCCTTTAGCCGCCAGTTCCCGCGTTTTAACCGGGGAGAACTAAAACTGAGTGTCAATGACCTGCTGAACAGGAACATCGGCGTCAATCGCAGCAGCAACCAGAACTATATTGAAGACAGCCGGACAAAGACCCTGCAACGGTTCTTCCTGCTGAGCTTTACTTACAACCTCACTAAAACATCTACCGCCAGGACAGCACGAGACGGTATACTGATGATGCGGCGCTAGGAATACACTTCCTATACACCAAAAAGGGCTGACCAAAAGGTCAGCCCCCGCCTGTTGAAAGTCCGCCAACTTTCAGGCCAATTCACTGCTCACGCTGTATATCGTACTATTTAGCGAAGTTGTTCACCTCAATAATGGCATCTGCGAATGCCTGCGGCGCTTCCTGCGGAAGATTATGACCTATACCGCCAGTGATGGTATGATGTGCGTATTTGCCTTTAAATTTAGCCGCATATGCAGCAGGATCAGGATGAGGAGCACCATTGGCATCCCCCTCAAGGGTCACACTTGGTATTGTAATAGCAGGACCGGTAGCCAGTTTCTTTTCCAGTTCATCATACTTTGCTTCTCCTTTGGTCAGGCCCAGCCTCCAGCGGTAATTGTCAATAACGATCTGTACATGGTCAGGATTATCAAACGCAGTGGCTGACTGATTGTAAGTGCTATCACTGAAGTGCCATGTTGGGGATGCCAGCTGCCAGATCAGCTTATTAAAATCGCGGGTATTAGCGGCATATCCGGCACGACCACGTTCTGTTGCGAAGTAGAACTGATACCACCATAACAGTTCCGCCTTAGGAGGCAGCGGTGCCTTGTTAGCCTGTTGGCTGCCGATCAGATAACCACTTACAGATACCAGGCCTTTTACGCGTTCAGGCCACAAGGCCGCCATGATATCTGCAGTACGGGCGCCCCAATCGAATCCCCCTACCACTGCTTTCTTAATCTTCAATGCATCCATAAAGGCAATGATATCTACTGCCACTACGGATTGTTGTCCGTTACGGGGTGTTGCTGCAGAAAGGAAACGTGTGGTACCATAACCGCGCAGATAAGGGATTAATACCCTGAAGCCTTTGGCAGCCAGTATGTCTGATACTTCTTTATAGCTATAGATATCATATGGCCAGCCATGGAGAAGGATAACAGGCTCGCCGTCAGCAGGCCCTGCCTCTACATAACCGACGTCAAGTACACCTGCCTTAATTTGTCTGATATGATCAAATGATGTGTTGCTAGCTGTAGTTGCAGTACTGCTCTCAATAGCAGATGCCTGTCTGTGCTGTGCCTGTGCTGTATTTAAATTGCTCAGTCCTAATGCTGCGAAGATCAAAATCGCTCCTAAAAAACGACGGCCAAAGTTTGTTCTCTTGTTCATAGTATTTTCAATTAACGTTGTCAAGTTGTTTACCATTCTACCCATTTGCTTGCCCTGCATAACAAAAGTAGATGGACGCAGGTTCAACGCAAATCACAGATACCGTAAACCAGACATAATCGTCCGTGAATTAGACAAGGCTGGGACCGAAAATTGACTAAAACCAACATATGGGGTCGGAAGTCGGGAGGAACAGGAAATGGGGCTACACAAAAAAAAGCCCCATTTCCTCGCGGAAACGGGGCCGGTTTAATCACCTTTGATTTAGTGATCAAATTCCATTCTTCTCACTCTGCCGCCGTTATTACGTTGCATTTCTGCAAATATTTTATCCCGCTCCCCTTCAAATTCCTTCTCAGTAACCTTTTTACCTTTGGATGGTGGCTTGATGGCTGTCAGCTCCACCTTTTCGGATATTTCCTCCGCTTTATACACAATGCGGCCGTTTTTGATGTCCATACCCAGTATAAGGCCCGGTAACTGTCCGGGGTGTTCGGGACCAGCGGATACCGGAACAGACAGCGTGAACCAGGCAACAATCTCCGACGTATCGGCTTCATCTTTCATTTTCATCTCTCCGTTTTCCAACCTCATCGAGGACCGTTTACCGATCAATTGGGCCACCGCCTGCTGACAAGGATAATTGAGGATAGTAGTCGTTTTTCCGGTCAGTTTCCAGTTCAGTTTATGGACACTATCTGCCACAATATAGTTCTTCGCCCCAAACTCGCGCTGCGCTACTACCTGGCCGGTCATGAGATTCACATAGGTCAGATCGTCTGTCCCTGCTTCCATTGTAACAATCCGCATGCCGCCACCTTCCTCGACCTCTGGCCTGTCTTCCTCCACACTACGGCGCAGGCACTGATCATTCCCGAATAGTACTTCCAGTTTGCTGGTATGTGTACGTGGAAGCAACTGCTGTTCGGGTTCTGATGACGTAAGAATGTCCATCATTATCTGTGTTGTGCGCGTATACAATACCTTACCCTGCTTTTGCTGACCGTTGACTGCTATAACCGCCAGACCCAGGGAGATCGTAAAAATTATCTTTTTCATGCTATGTACTTTTATGGAAATAAAGCTATCCAGATCTTCCCGCAACACAGGTTAACATGACTTGATTTAATGTTAATTTAAGTTAATGTTTCTAACGCGACGGCAAAGGAAATGATACATTTGTTCCATGGTGAGCATCCACTATTCCGTATAACAGCTATATATATCATGCGATATAAACTTTCCATACCAGTCACTATCTTCCTGATCGCACTGACGATACTGGTAATCACGGTATTTCAGGTATACTGGCTGAACAAGAACTACCAGGAAGAGAAAAACTTATTCTCCACCCGTACCAATATACTTTTCCGGGAAACGCTTTTTCACCTGCAGGCCTCCAAGCTCAAGCTCGACTCCGGTATTCGTATCACGGTAGATGACCGGCAGGGAGTCACACGCATCACCAACGTATTGCAGGAACGCCTGAGAGATTCTGCCGGCGTTGCCCGGGCGTCAAATCAGAAAGTACTTATGGCCGTAAAGAGCAATCGCGTTTTTCACGATTCACTCAATGCGACGTACGATGACCGGAGGGTTGTTCCCCGTGTCAGGGTTGTCGACTTTCTGGCCGGCGTAGATTCGCTCCGCGATTCTATTACAGTAAAAGAGATCAGTAACCTTTACAGCCAGACACTGAAGAGAGAGAAAATAAACATGCCATTCACCATTTATACAGTTCCTTTCGATACTCTCCGGGATGAAGTAATGCCCTTTCCGAACGATCCCGATGGTAATATAGTAACCATTGGTTTCACAAAACCAATTAGCTATAAGCTACTTTTTGGTAATAACACCTGGTACCTGCTGCAACGTATCAGCCAGCCTATCCTTATTTCTGTACTCTTACTGGGCATAACAATCCTCTCCTTCCTTTTGCTCTACAGGAACCTGAAGCAGCAACGGAAGCTGGCGCAACTAAAGAATGATTTTATCAGCAATATTACCCATGAACTGAAAACACCCATTGCCACCGTGAGTGTAGCTATCGAAGCTTTAAGGAGCTTTGACGCACTGGAGGACAGGGCAACCACCCACGAATATCTCGAGATATCCGCTAATGAAATGCAGCGCCTGGGATTACTCGTAGATAAAGTGCTGAAACTATCCATGTTCGAAAACCAGGAGATCACTTTAAATAAAGAACAATTTGATCTCAGAACACTGGCTAAAAGTGTCATGGAATCCATGAGACTACAGTTTGAGAAACACCACGCACATACCAGCATCAAAACAAGCGGGCATAATTTCATTATTACGGCAGATAAACTGCACATCACAAGTGTATTATACAACCTGCTGGACAATGCTCTCAAATACAGCGTCAACGATCCGGAGATACTTGTTCATATTCTTGATCATGGCCAATACCTGGAAATATGCATAACAGACAATGGGGTGGGCATTGCAAAAGAGTACAAAGGAAAAATATTTGAGAAGTTCTTCCGTATTCCCAACGGGAACCGGCATAACATTAAAGGTTATGGCCTGGGATTGAGTTATGTATCACATATTGTGCAAAGACATATGGGCTTCATAGAAGTAGAAAGTGAACTGAGTAAGGGTAGCACCTTCTCTGTAAAACTTCCCTTTGTAGAAGCGCCTGTCATTTATTACGATAAAAACCGCCAGATCAGGCGTAAAATGCTCTAAGGTGAAAACAAAGATTCTATACGTTGAAGATGAACCATCGCTAGGCAAGATTGTAAAAGAAAGCCTCCAGCGGAGAGGATTTGAAGTAGTCATGGAAAGTGACGGGGCGAATGTATTGGCTGTATTCAAACAGAGCAATCCCGCCGTATGCGTGCTCGATATCATGCTGCCTAACAAAGACGGGTTTGAAGTTGCAGAAGAGATCCGGGCCATTGACCCGGGCGTTCCTATCCTGTTCCTGACAGCTAAAACGCAGACAGAAGATCTTGTAAAAGGTTTTACGCTGGGCGGTAATGATTATATCCGTAAACCTTTCAGTATGGAAGAACTGATCGTGCGTATTGACAATGTGTTGCGTAAACCTGCAGGAACAACTTCTTCTCCCACTGATCATATTGCTATCGGAAGGTTCCGCTTCTATGCCAATCGCCAGATACTTGCCAGTGGTCGCGAAGAAAAAAAACTGTCGTATAAGGAAAGTGAGCTGCTGAAACTGTTATACGAAAAACGCAATGGCATCATTGACAGGAAAGACATACTGGACCTGCTCTGGGGACATGATTCTTTCTTTAACAGCCGGAATCTGGATGTATATATTACCCGGTTACGGGTGCATCTGAAAGAGGATGAAAATCTACAGATCCTGACGATAAAAGGGGTGGGATACAGGTTTGTATTAGCGTAAATAAATTGACGCTGTTACCAAAAACTTTTTTTCATCAAAAACACAGTATAATCACTCATATATACCAAACGGCTCTACTGAAAGTTGGCCGTTTCAAAAATCCTGTATAGATTAGCGTCGTTAAAATTTAACCCACAAACCTATACAATGAAATGTAGACCCGCACTAATTGTTTGTTGCCTGGCAACTACAATTATTTCCTATTCCTGCAACAAAGCAGCCCTTGATCAAGCCCCGGTGCAGCCCGCACCACTTCCGGCAGGTAAAAAAATTGTCAGCGTCGTCCTCGGTGGAGAACTCAAGACCAGTGAGTCTACCTTACCCGGTGGCAGGCAACTGCACAACTATGTACTGGCTAAAACATTGCGAGATAGTACTATCTATGCGATAGATGTCCGCACGCCCGATTTAACGCCATACGCCTCCGGAATATTTAACAACCCGGATAATATAAAGATCGAATTGCCGACAGATTCGAGCTTTATAATAACAGCCGCCGCATTCAAGAGAGGAACCGGCTTCGGATTGTATTATACCCTGGCCGACGGTTATGGCCAGATCTTCGACAAACCATTATACAGGAGCCTGCAAAACAAAATGAGGCCTGCAACGAATGTGAACTTCCTGGCAGACCTGACCCGCACTGCTCTCTTCGGCGAAGACACTGTCTCAATAACCAGCGCATTCTTTCCAGAGATGGACACTTACATAGGCACAGCCAATGTAAAAGCAGATACTTCCCAACTGCTAACCCTCCCGTTAAAAAGAGCGGTATTTGGTATCAGGTTTAACGCTATTAACTTCACTGATGGTAAACTGATCGTGGCATATGAGAACTCAATGCGAACGCAGACTTTTACACCTGAAGATATCAGCAGCAGCCTGCGCATCTATACTGCTGATGATTTCCGCAGAGGTGATCTGGTTACTTCATGGGAACGGATCTTGTTTGTACTCAAGTGGCAAAGAGCAGATGGCACTGTTATTACCCTGGGTGAAAAGGAATTGCTTCCACCAGCCAGAAACCACATGGTAACGGTAAATGTCACATTACCGACAACCATCAATACAGTCAACAATGGCCTGAATATAACACTCACAGACACTGACTGGACCAGCTCAGAAACCATCAACTTATAACAGGAAACCTTTACCCATGAACTTAAGAAACAAATCAATTATACTTATATGCAGCCTGGCTATCAGCCTGTGCTATTCCTGTAAAAAATCACAGGATACTACCCCTACCCCATCATCACCTGTAGAAACTGTAAAGTTAAGCATACACCTCGGTGGTATCAGTACCGTAGAAACCCCGATGAACGGCAGGAAAGCGGGTATCAATACGGCGACAAGAGATATGTATGACAGCACCATTTATGTGGTAGATGTACGCAATGGTTCAACACCTTATGCACAGGGACTATTCGACAGATTAGGTACAATTACCTTGCAGGTACCTAAAAATTCTACCCAGACCATCAATGTTGCGGTAATGAAAAGAGGAACCGGTCTTGGCCTGTATACAGCTGGCATGGCTGGCGGCTACCAGTACTTTTATTCTCCTTTCAACAGAAGGCTGATGAATGATCTTGAATACGGCGATCAGGTTGCCAATTCACCCTGGGTACTGGACCCCGCTTTTATGTCAGCTATGTCTAATATCACTCTTCGTCGTGATCTCTTTTCAGGAGATCAGGAGAACTACTACTATTCAGAGCTTGACAGTTATTTCTCCACTACGACTCTAACAGTAGGCGATACTGCGACAGCTGTAGATATCCCGATGAAAAGGATCAGTTTCGGTATTCAATACCAGTCAACGAACTTTAAGGAAGGGATGCTGATCGCGGAATATGACAGCCTGATGAAGTCGCAGTATTTCTTCCCTGAAAACATTTCAAGCGGTATGCATGTCTATACGGCTAATGCTTTCAGATTTGGTGATGATCTGGGCAACGAAAAAATACATCTTACCCTGAAGTGGCAGAAGATAAATGGTAGCATCGTTACGCTAGGTGAAAAGTATTTAACACCTAAGCGTAATTCCCTGACCACTATTAATGTCACAATGCCTGAACCAACAATCATAAAACCGCTGATAGAACTGACGGATACTACCTTTGTTGGCAATGAAGACGTTTATTTCTAACGATGGCAGATATTATAATACAAAAGCAGGAAGCCCCGTATTTATACGAGGCTTCCTGCTTTTATGATCAGGGTGATTACTTCTTCCTGTAGGCACTTCCATGATATATCTCCTTTATATCTTCGCCGGATAGTGGTGTAGCAAACACTTTCGCTTCATCCATATACCCATTGAATATCCTTTGAAAAGGAAACTCCTCATTCCTGCCCAGCGTCCATTTATTTGACACAGATAAATTTGCATGCCCTTCAGGTATTGTAAACCCTTTCAGCTCTCCATCGATATATATCTTCAGGCTGTCTCCATCACAAACGCCAGCAATATGATGCCAATGGTCTTTCCAGTTATCAGGCAATGGTACCGTAACATCACCTCTTCCCCAACCGCCTGCAAAGAAGGTCAGTGTTCTGCCATCAGCAACCTGCAGTACATGTGTATCCCCCTTGGTAAAGATATCTACCAGTCCATAAGTTGTAGTTGTAGGATATACCCATGCCATCATGGTAATAGTCGTTCCCATCACATCCAGGCTGCGGGCATTAGACACCTCTACATAACAGTCCTTTCCCAGCAATAATTTACCGGACTCCTTATGACCGCCGTCTCCCAAAATATGTCCGTGATTCCCCAGACCAGAACTATCTGACAAAAGATGGCCAGACAGCCCGGCTGTTGACAGATCCAGCAGGACAGCATCTTTATTTACTGTATATACCTTACATCTTTGCGCTACATCCGCAATACTTACAGTATGCCAGCCTTCCTTCGCCATAGGAAACTCCCGGGAAAGCGTTTTCTCCTGTCCCGGCTCCAGGGTGATCTTTTCCGTCATCAGCACCTGCTTGTCCAGTTTTAGCGGCACCAGGAAAGTACGGGGCATCCAGCCGGTATTCTGTACAGTAAACGCCACCTGCTGCTTGTCTCCTTTCCTGACAAGCGCCTGCAGCATCAGGTCTTTTATCTCAGGACCAGCAGGTAACGCGTGATCAGGCTTGTTCACCTGTACGGTCATCGCATGCTCTCCATTCAATGTAATATGTGCATTGCCCAAACGGTAAAGGCGGCAAGGGATCGAATCAGTTACTGTTTCCCCCTGTCCTGCCATGCAATTCTTAGCCCCATATACTTTTCCATCCACCAGCAGCTCCACCCTTTTAGTGCCGAGACTACCCTTATTCTGCACAGAGAACCGCACATAGAAAGGATCATTCGGTTCCACCTTGCTGACAGCAACTGAGGGATGAAGGATCTCAAAATATGACCGTCCACTGGTATCCCGCACCAGCCACTTATTTGCAGGAGACGCATCCATGTCAAATACCATCTCACCACCCTGCGCGATCAGTGCATGCGGTATGCTAATCTTGCTGTAAGGACGATGATTGATGGTCAGCGATTTTATATAAGGATACTGCACATGTGTACGTTTTATGACGAAGTCCCTGCCGTGCTGCAGGTGAATACGCAGGGTATCAAAAGCAGGCACACCAACGGTATATTCCGGCCATCCGGGACAGACAGGATAAATACCCATGGCACTCAGCACATACCAGCTGGAAGTAGATCCCAGGTCATCATTCCCCGGTAATCCACCAGGTGTTGCCTTAAATCTCGTCTGCATAATATTCCTCACCCATTGCTGTGTTTTATGGGGCGCATTGGCAGCATTAAACAGATAAGGTACATGAAACACCGTCTCGTTGTCAAATGTAATATGACCATGGCTCATGGCTGTATCCAGGCGTTCAGTGAAAAGTTTATCGCCACCCATCAGGTTCACCAGGTCTCTTGTATGCTGCGGTGCAAAATAGGAATACACCCATTTGTCGCCTTCCTTATAACCGGTATTGCCCGGTTCCGTTTTAAACTCATTTCCCTGGCGTGGTAACGTGAACATGTCCTGCGGATGAAATAGATTCCGGTACTGGTAACTCCTCTTCATCAGCAATTGCTGATCATGGTCATTATGCATGATCTGTCCTGCAAACTCCGCCAGCGCCCAGTCGTCATAGGCATATTCCACCGTACGTGTAACAGATTCAGGATAAGAGAAAGGGATATATCCGTTTTGCTGGAACACAGCCAGATCATTTTGTATAAATGGCGTATCCACAATACTCTTCTTCATAGCAGCATATGCCAGCGCACTGTCAATACCAGGTACTCCTTTCAGGTAGGAATCCACGATGATGGGCACCGCATGGTTACCTGTCATGCTCTCTATAGGCAGATAACCTGTCTGCTGATAAATGTCCAGCATAGACAACACCATATCCCGCTGCTTTTCCGGGTACAACAGACTCAATAAAGGATGCAGGGAACGGAAAGTATCCCATGGAGAGAAGCCGCCATATGCCGCACGACCGCTTACCATATGCACCTTTCCATCCCTTTCTCTGTAATTACCATCTACATCAGAGATGATCCATGGCATTAACATGGCATGGTATAAGGCAGTATAGAAGATGGTCTTATTAGCTTCGTTCTTATCAACTATATCCACAACAGACAAGACCTTCGCCCATTTCTGACGGGTATCCTGTCTTAACTGGTCAAAACTAACCGCCCCTTCTGCAGCAATATTCCTTTCTGCACTTTCTTTACTTACATTCGAAACACTTACATGCAGGATGATCTGCTTAGTCTTTTCACCTGCCGCAAACTTCACCAGGTATCCACCGGTTACGGGCTGCTTCTCCAGATAGGGTTCACTAAAATGGAAAGCAGCATTGAACGGATCACCGTCATTTATAAATATTTGTGGTACACTATGCGCAGCGAACGTAAAACGGAACATACCCGTACGCTCACTGGCCGTAACTTCCACAAGGGTATTATTATCCCTGAACAGTACACTATAATATCCCGGGGAAGCCTTTTCATCTGCATGCGAAAATGCCCGTTGATAATCCACCAGCCGGAATGCAGTACCATTGGCAACTGGCATCACCTGCAGTACTCCTGTAGACCCACCGGGGAAACCACTGTTATGCCCCAGACAAGTGAAAAAGCTAATCGCCTTTCTACTGTAATCATACCCTCCGACGTTTCCACTCCGGGTTTCAGGCGTCAGCTGAATATATCCCCAGGGCGCTACTGCACCGGGATAAGTCCCGCCCTCACTTCCCCATTTGGTAAACACACTGCTTTTTGCAGTGCCGATAAAAGGATCTACATAATCAACAGGCGCTTTTTTCTGCGCAGACACCTGACCGCCTGCAAAAAGACTGAATATGATTGTCCACCCGGTAAATACATTGATACGCCTGACGTTGGCAGAGAAGATTACATTCACGATTGTATGACTTGCTTCTCTTAAAAGTAGACATATTTTCCTGTTAAAGAAATATATTTATCCGCAACTATTACCATTTCAATGCCATCTGCCGCTCCAGGAAGCCATAGCCATAACCCACTGTGATACGGTCATCTTTGTGGACAGGCACTGTTCCGCTATCGAGTACCAGCCCTTCCTGGTTTGTACGCAGCTTCCCTTTAAAGGTCATACTATTGTTTTCCGCTACCGCGGATACGATGCCTTTCTTTACGCCGTTCACATACACGGTCAGCGGTAAGGTATTACTGTTCGTCACCGGTGCCTGCCAGCTGATATACAGACCGTCTTTTTTCTTTTCGAAAGACTGCGGGCGATTGTCATACCAGCTCAATACAGCCAGGCTCATATTCCAGGCAGTATTGTGATTCACCCACCCTTCCAGGTGCCTGTCATTCGCCAATGGATTGAAGGGATACATTTCTGTTCCCGGCAGGCAGCTGATAGAACCACGGGAGAGCTCCAGTCTGGCGCAGGCGTCCTCCATATAACCTCTGGGATACCCTTTGGATATACCACTGAATCCATTTTCCGGGTGATGGGCAGCATGTGCGTTCAGCGGATTGCGGCCATACAGATTGTCAAAATGCGCAAAACCTATCTGCTCCAGCCGTTGCTTCTTCGGCATATCTTTAATGATGGCAGCGGCCAGCAGTGCCGATGCAGGAAAACCAGCCACATTCCCTACTTCATTAAATTCCGGCACTGTCCAGTTACTGTCCAGATCATATCTCCTGAAATCCCAGGCATTATTGGACCTGCTGATTACAATGTCCGCCCACTCAGCAATTTTCTTCCGGAGCCCTGCAGGCGCCTGGTCTCCATATTGTAATTGGTACATGGCTATTCCCGACATCAGCATATGTTCACTCATACGCTGTCCCTTTGTTACCAGGGGGTCCTGCAAGGAAAGAGAATCAACCATCCAGGTAGTTTGTTTGTTAGCAGCCTTCTTATAATCCTCCGCTTCCGGCCAATGCTCCCGCTCTGCCACCTCGTACATCAGCAGGTTAGGCAGCACAGAGAAACCCGGTGCATGCCGACCTTTGGAGGTTCCTATTTCCCGTTGAATATCCAGTAATCCTACCTGCGTCCAGTGCTGTCGTACAAATTGAGACACGTTCTCATAAAAGCTATGGGAGAACCATTTATCCAGGTAAGGATAAGCATACAGGAAGAAGGCCAGCTGTGCCAGCGTCTGCGGATGTAACTGGCGAGGCAGCGGGTCCTTACTGGGATCCCTCGTTTCAGGATTCACCATGTAATAACCTACTCCCCAGTGCAGGTCCATGATCACATCTGGTATATGATCGCCGATAGGCTTTTCAATGGTAGTAAAATACTTCCTGGCTGCATCCATCGCTGTTTCATCATTGGGCGATTTCACCAGCTTATAGTCAGGACTCATCACTATTGTCTTCAGACTATCATATGAGATGGTGGCAGGCATCGCATCGTATACTGCCGGATTGGAGAGATACATCCAGATCAGGGAGGGAATCTCATAAGAGTAGTAAGTCCCATCTCTCCACGGACAACCACCATAGGCAGAATGATGCGTTCCTGTAATACTCCTGGTATCGTTCATAAACCAGACGGAAGGATGCAATCCCTCTTTCTCAATCAGGTAAGGCGCTATCTTAAAAGGATAGGACACGCCTTCCGGCAAGGTCCCCCCTTTCACATGCACTACATATGACTGGTGAATATCAGCTGGCTTGAAACCAGTAAAATCTCCCACGCCTTTCACCATTTTCCCTTTGTATAACGGTGTGTTACTTCCTTCGGCTGTAATATAAAAATCAGCCGTTCCCTGCATGGCTGTCGGCGCTGTAAATCTTTTGGGCGCATTACTGTTATAGCCGGTCTGGCTGACGCATACCCAATGTTTGTCGGGATGAAAAGTAGTCTCCTGCGAATAGACAGCTGTTACAGTCAGCAGCTGTATGGTCATTACTCCAAAAACTGATTTGAATAACTTAAGCATAAATATCCGTTAACATGATTCGTTAATAACATCTTACTGCAAACATACCCGCCGGTGTTCCGCCGTGTGTGCCTTTTACATGCACGGTCAGCTTATCTGTTTCCAGTGGCTCTTTTAATACGATGCGTTGTAAAGACTGATGATTGTCTGTCACCTTCACCACCGGTTCATTCCTGTCATTACAGATCACAAAAGTGTCCACACAGAAAGGCATCGCTCTTTCAGGATGATGATAAATGACGTTCTCCATCGGATGATCAAAGTCGGTATCAAACACCAGTTCTATTGTCCGGATGGTTTTCTTTTCCGGCCAGCTAAGGGTCAGCTTAGGATCCGTATCGTTCTTATCGGCCAGCCAGATATTAGGCTGATATGTAGGACGATTGATACCATTCCGCACATTCTCTGCTCCAAACAAAGCAATACCTGCAGGAACATCCATGGCGAGGTTCTTACCCGCAGGGCGCCGTTCCGGGCACCAGAATTCAAATGCTTCCACACCAATATCTTCAGTAGGTGTCTGCGCTCCATAGTTGGACACCGCAGGGTTTGTTTTATTGAATACCGAAAGAAGGCCACTGATCCGTTCACTGCTGCTCCCCAGACTAACAGCTTCATTCTTCATAAAACAGAGAAAGATATAATTGTCATCTGGCAACACCGCATCAAAGGATAATGTCACTGCCTGCGCTCCTTTCTTCAAAGGGATCACCAGTTCCTGCAGAATAAGATCCGGTGTATGATGCACTGGCCTGCTACTGGTGCGAAGGGATACCTGTAAGACAGTGTCTTCTCTTGCATCTGCATACACCGTCATAGAAGGGATATTCCCTGCTTTTAAAGGTAACATCTGCCCCATCGCAGCATGCAAATGAATACTGTCCCCATCAGGATGAAGCTGACGTAATACATACTCACTGCTGGCTGTTATAAGCGCATCCCTTACCAGGTCATGCTGATCGTGAGAAATAACTTCCGGAATATGCTGCCCCGTCCTGATCAGTCTTGATTGCAATTCATGTAGCCATTCCTCGTTTAACAGCTGCCTGGGTTGTATATCATATTGCCGGCACAACACTGCCGCCATTCCCACCGCCTGCGCTCCACAGGCGCCTGTACCCATTACCCTGCTGGACCCAAATGCTACATGCGAAGCACTGATAATGCGCCCTGCCAGGAACAGATTACTGATATTATGACTATAAAAACAACGGTAAGGTATCTGGTAAATGCCTTTACTATGCCACTGATTACAGGAAGGTTTTTCGCTGAACACACCATCCGCAGGATGCAGGTCGATAGACCATCCTCCATACGCCACTGCATCGTAATGCGTACGCTGTTCAATGATGTCCTGCTGCCGCAACATATAATCCCCTTCAAAACGGCGGCTCTCCCGCTTGCCTGGTATCTGCCCCACCCATTCCAGGGTCATGGTTTCCGCTTCCGGAAAATGCCCCGAGTTCTTAATATAATTCCAGATACCATACACTACTTTCCAGAGCTCCCATTTAATGGTCTCCGTTTCATGTATGGTGTCCAACCGTCCGCCATATTCTATCCACCACAGCTGACAACCATGGTCCTGACTATTGATACGTTTATACTTAGGGATGGCTGTAATATCTTTCAGTGCATAGGCAGGAGGAACAAAGACCGTAGGACGTCCCGTATCTTTTGTATAAAAGTATAAGGAATGCCCCAGCAGCTCTCCATATTCGGCACTCGGCGCGAATTTCTCACCGAATTCCTTTTCTCTTTCCGCCCCCATCCGAAAGGCGGCTCCTGCCAGAAAACCAATAATTCCATCGCCGGAAGCATCACAGAAAAGAGGGGCTTTCAGTTCGTATAGGGTGCTATTCTGACTACAGAATGCTCTCACATGATCGATGATAGCAGCATTCTTTTTTGCCACTTCAAATACGGCTGTATTCAGCAATAACCTGATATTCGGTTCACTGGTCACCTTCTCCAGCAGAATGGTATCATAGATCAGCGGATTGCCATCCGGGTTCCGCCACATATTCTCTGTCATGATCTCATCTGCCACACCTCCTTCCCTTGCCCAGCGATTGTTGTTGCCCATATGTGAAGTAGCACCCAGCACCCATAGTCTAACTTCGCTCGAAGAGTTGCCTCCCAGCACGGGCCTGTCCTGTACCAGCACTACACGAATACCTTCCCGGGCAGCCGTAATAGCACAGCATACGCCGGCCAGTCCGCCACCCGTGACTATCAGATCTGCATCATACCGATCTGTTCTTAATTGCCTGCCTTCGCTGGCTTGTTCTTTCATCATACATTTCTTTTTTGATTCCCGGTTTAGCGGGATGACGCCACATCATTGCTTTCTATCGCGTGCGTCCTTTTGAGGATATGTTTTTCCCGGTTATTGAGTTTTCTTATAGCTATTATTGGGATCACAGCTGCAAGCAACACGACCGTTGCGATGCTTCCCACCAGCATTTTTCCGCTGGCCGCCAGTACACACAGGATGTACAGCAGCAGGGCTGTAAATGCCAGCGCAAAAGCGATCACCCGCAATCCAAATAAATTCTGTTTACGGATAGCCGTCACTTCCTCCACCGACTGTTGTGCAGCTTGCTCCTTCTGCTGACGGCGGAAGCCCTGGTACTGCAAATAATCATCCGCAGGTGCCTTACCAGCACACAGTATAAATTCATATACTACCAGCATGATAAAAGGCAGCACAACACCCAGCAGCATTTCCTGCGAACGGCTTAACTTCCCCGTAGTCACAAAAGGCACTACAAACTTGAACAAAAGGTTCACTACCAGGCAAACGACGGATATGATATACGCAGCCTTACCCGTCAGTTTTTTGGAGATCAAAGCCCAGAGCGGTGGCAGTAACGTGGGACCGCCGGTAATGGCGGCAATACTCAGCACCACTTCTATCATCCCACCCGCCGCAGGTACCAGCAGTGCAATGACGATCATGCCCAAACCCAGCAACAACCCTGACATACGCGCCATCCTGATCAGCTGCTTGTCAGAAGCCTGCGGATTGATCACGCCCTTATAAATGTCATTGGTGATCACTGCAGAGGTAACATTCAATGTTGTATTCGCGGTAGCAGAAGTAGAAAAATACATCCCCGTCAGCATCAGTCCCATCAAGCCCGGAGGCAATACCAGCCGGCATACTTCCAGGTACGCATTCTCTGTATTCAGACCACTCAGCGCAGGATTAATACTCTTATAGATCATGGGCGGCAACATCCATATCACAGGACTCACCAGGTAAAGCGCAGCGAATAAAAATGCTACCTTCTTTGCTGCCCTGGGCGATTCCACACTGGTATACCGCTGTACAAACGTCCAGTTTCCGCCGATATAACTAATATGATACAAGGCAAAAGCGGCGATAAACCCAATCGTATATTCCCCGTTGATAACAGAGAAGAAATCTGCCGGTACATTGTGCGTAAACCGTTCCCAACCTCCCGCAGCATCCAGTGATAAGGGCAGCACGATCAATACAGCGGCTGTCAGTATCACGAACTGCAGGATATCCGTTACCATGACCGCCCATAAGCCGCCGATAGCAGTATAAGCGATCATCATCAGTCCCAGCAAGATGGTACAGGCAGTTAAAGGAAAGCCCAGCGATACACTCACCAGCTTTGCGACCGGGTATAACACAGCACCTTTATTGACCAGTGATACGATCAGGAAAGTATAGACATAAAATTTCTGTACCGGTGCGCCCAGTCGCTGGCGGATAAATTCTGCTGCTGTCAGCGCGCCTGTCTTTTTCCATCGCGGCGCGAGTAAGAAAGCCGTAATCAGCCCTCCCAGGCACATCGTCCACTGGATGGTAACAGATACAAACCCGTATTTATAAGCAATACTTCCCCAGGCCACAAACGTGCCTGCAGAAAAGAAACTCATAAAGAGGGACAGCCCCCCGATGAACCAGGGCACTGCTTCCCCTCCTGCAAAAAAGGACTTCATGTTCCTTCCTGTGCGGGCAAACAACAATCCGATAAACAGCACAAAAGCTGAGAAAACGAATATGACGGTAGTATCTATGGTCGACTTCATAATAAACTGATCTCAAGTATTTTTAAGCCAAATGGCGGGATCTGCACCTGCCATTGTGAGCCAGTAAGCGCTGTTGTTTCCGTATTACCCGTTTCATCCAGGATGCTGGCAGTAACATGTTGTACGCTCTTCACCTTAGCGGCGTCAAACTGTACCGCCGTCTGCTGCGCATCATCATCATCATTCAGCAACATGATATATATTTTGTCATTTGTTGTACCTAATGCACTGATATAGTCTACCTGCGGATTCTTTACTCTCAGCATACCGTCCGGCATATACAGGCGGACTGCCTTACCGAATATCTTTCCAGGTGCAAATCCGTAACAGGTATGCGGACCTACCTTGGGCGTAATAAAACCATGAGGAAAGCTGATCCCTCCTTTACTGCGGAGGTTTGTTTCCGATACCAGGTAATCCGTCAGCAATCCCACCTGCCACCATGCATGATGCGGGTAGGGACCTGCGCCGGCGTTCATGGTCGTCCAGTAATAAGAAGCCACACTCGTCGTTTTGTCTATAAAAGCATCACGTCCCCAGATAGCAGCACGCGCCATATTGATAAACAGGGAGTCATGCGTGAGCGCAAACAGGCGTACAAACATACCTGCATGACTGGCCAGCATAATAGGCCCATGCGTATTAGCGGAACCCAGGCTACCACCATGTTCAAAACTCAGCCCTGCCTGGCTGATCTGCCAGTCTTCCCATTCCTGTCCCCTTACCATCTTTTTCGCCCTTGAAGGAATAGGGTGTGTATACACAGATGCGGTGTATATCCGCGCAGCAGCAATAGCGGCGTTTTTATAGCTTTCTTCACCACAGATGTCATACAGGTCCAACAAAGCCTGTACGGTCTGTCCCGTGGCAAAATCAGCCACAAAACGGGCATCTCCGCATACGCCAAGGAAAGCTCCCTTGTCAACACCTTCATGTACCAGCCAGTCTGCCCCCTTGCGGGCCGCTGCCAGGTACTTTTCATCTTTTAGTATGCGATATGCCACCAGGAGCCCATAGAAGGTTGGACGCAGATCGGGAATATCTTTAAAGACAGCCTTCGTTGTAGCGTCGTCATAAGCCACATCCCAATGACCATCCTCATGCTGCCATTGCAGTAGCTTATCCGCGCCCAGTCGTAAGCGTTGCTGTAAAAGCTTATTTTCAGGCTCAAACAGCAGTATATTCCCCATGTCGAGCATGGTATAATAGGTCAATGCGATAGGCTCTACATACGTGCCCCATTCCTCTGTAAAACGTTGCTTTTTCCACAGATAGTACTGCCCTACAGCAGCGCCCTGGAAAAAGCCTGGTTCTGCCTGTTGCTGCGCCAGTTTAAAATTCAACGCTGCCGGCAAACGCTTGTTCAGCAACACACTATCCCCTGTGATATTAGCCAGCATCCACATCGCACCATAATCAGAATTTTTCATAGCATCTTTTCCGGAGCCTACTACACCGCCCAGGTATGCCTGTGCGCCTATTTCCAGTCCCTTATATTTGAACGTATGCCACATAGAAGTACTGTCATTATCCAGGTAATGCAGCATGGCGAAGATCCTGTCAGAAACAGACTGCTTCGTTGTTTTCAGTTTCAGCTGATCCGGGAAACGGTATACATCATTTACTGCGTGATTGTACACCGTGTACCAGTCTGCCGGCTGCGCCGTATACCGGAAGGAGAAAGTGCGTTGCTCTCCCGCCTGCATGTATGAATCTGTTTGTCCCAATACCGGATGATAAGCCACCGGTGTATAATTGCCCGCCCTGTTCATCACCGACAGTCCCAGTTTCCAGACGTTGTGCGTATTCCCGTCTTTCTCCCAGGGATCACGTCCTGTGCCCGGTTCAGGTATCACAGCCATTGTAATACCGTCTTTCGTTACCAGCGGACTTAAAGTACTGGCGGTACGTTCCCGGAAAATGACCGGTTGATCAGGGATGCCCTGCCCATAAGCATAACTCAGTACAAGATCATGTTGTATGGTATTGCTCTGAAAGTAACCGGGTACCATAGCAAAATCAGGCTTATTATCTTTCACCGTTGAAAGTGTAGGTGTGGCAATGGCATAATAACCCGGACGTTTTACTGTTAGTGTAATAGTCACTTTTATATCATGATGGAATTGTTCATCCAGTTGCCACTTCGCGTTCATATCCCAGTCTTTGGCTGTTGCTGAAAACACCAGACCATCTGCTTTCTTTTCTACTTTATCCGGATAAAATTGAATAGGTGTACCAGCGGTATTCATGCTCACAGGCCTCAGATTACTTTCCCAGTTACGCACCAGGTAATTGTATTCCTTTAGCGAAAAGCCACCGGGATGAGTATCTGCATAACGCAGGTCCGGCGTACTGTCGGGCTTACCTGCGCTATACAACAACAGGTACTCGCCCGACAGATTGCCTAATTTTCTGCCATCTATACTCAACCCATTAAGCCGGTATCCATCTTTTGTATGCGACCACTCCAGCAACAACTTGCCATTCTGCAAGCGTTGTTGCGCAGATACACGCTGTCCGCAAAAGAATATGATCACGCTATACAATAGTACTATCCATCTCATGCCTGCTCCATTTTTATTTCCATGCGGAATTCTGTTCCAGCAAATTGTTTGCATTCACTTCCGTTTGCGGAATAGGGAAATACTGATGCTTTGCCTGCGGATTTCTCACACGGAATACATCATTTACAGCCCCTGGAATGACCTGCATAAAGGTATTAGTCCTTGTCAGGTCATACCAGCGGTCGCCTTCTGCAAACAGCTCCCAGCTACGCTCCTGTAATACTGCTGCAATGAAAGCATCCTTGCCAAGTCCTTCAGTCAGTCCGTCAAGCCCTGCACGGGTCCTGACCCTGTTGATGTACAGGTAGGCGTTGGAAGTAGCACCATTCACCCTTGCTTCCGCTTCCGCAGCAATGAGATATACATCTGCCACTCTTAAAATAGGAATATTCGTGCTATGCAACCCGCCTACAGAATTACGGTCCGCATATTTTTTCACCAGCACTCCATGTGTGGTAATCGGTGTAATAGCCGACTGGCGTACCGTTACTCCTTGCTTGTTGACATAATTGGTATCCATCAGCTGTCTCCGTTTATCTTTCGGATCGAATGAATCAAAGAAGGCCTGATAGGCAAACGCTGATCCATAGGAAGTAGCGCCATATGCCGGAGCAGCACTTCCCGGAGGGCCATATAAACTCATGATCTGCGAACTACGTCCATTGGTGACAGACTCCGCCTCGAATGCCCACAGGTTCTCTCTCCTCGCAGCGTCTTCACGGGCAGCATCGTATACATCCATGACATTATCCATCAGTCCAATCCCATTAGCACTATTCAACACCTTCTGCGCTTCACGCAATGATACTGCCCAGTTCTCATTATAAAGCGCGGCCTTGGCATATAAGGCAGCTGCAGCTTCCTTACAGGGACGGCCTTTTATAAGTGATCCGCTATAGTCAGGCAGGTTCGCTTCTGCGGAATCAAGATCTTCGAAGATCTGTTTATATACATCTGCTTTAGCGCTTTTGCCAACATAAGCATCATCTATCGACTGACTGGCTTTAATACGTATCACCACATCACCAAAGTTCTTCGTCAGGAACCAGTGGAAGAATGCCCGCAAAAAGTACGCCTCTCCCAGGATGGCTTTCTTACGCGCTTCATTACTCATTTTGGTATTGGGTACCTTCAGCAATACCCAGTTGGCGTTTTCAATACCCGTGTAACAGTTATTCCATATATCAATGGGTGATTCATTGGCACGGCTATAGCTCACTACCGCACTATACTGTGGATCAAAACTAAAAAGTGTGTACGTATCCCTTCCCACCACCGGACGCGGATACACCTGGTCTGCACTGAAATCGGGCACCAGCAGTGCCGAAGGACCTGAATACAGATCCGCCAGCTCATTATATACCGCCGCCAGTGCTGCCTCTGCATCTTCCGCAGTCTGGTAAAAATTCTCTGTATAAATGGATGAATAAGGCGTCTCTTCCAGCTTGCTACAGGAAAAGCAACATAAGGTGAACAGAGAAACAATACTATATCTGAAAAATATCTTTTGCATGTTGGAAACAGTTTAAAATGAGATATCAGAAACCTACCTGCAATCCCAGCAGGAATGAACGGGCAGTAGGATACACGAGATTGTCCACTCCTATCTGTTTATTGGAGTTGCCAAACGTATTTACTTCCGGATCAAAACCTGTATAGTCAGTGATGGTGAACAGGTTGTTCGCGCTGACATATACCCTTGCAGAACTGATATTTTTGATCTTTGGTAAACGGTATCCCAACGTGATATTCTTGCAACGCAGGAAGGAGCCATCTTCCATGAAACGATCCGTCAGCGGGATACGTCCTCCCTGGAAACCGTTTACATACTCGTTACTGGGGTTGGTAGGCGACCAGCGATTCACCAATTCCTTATACATGTTCCTGCTGCCAAGGGGGTTCTCAAAAGAATAACGGATCAGATTATAAACCTTATTCCCTTGCGTACCGGAAAAGAAAGCACTGAGATCAAAACGTTTGAAGCTCAGATTCGTGGAGAATCCATAGATGAAAGAAGGATTGGCATTACCGACAATTTCCTGGTCGCTGGCACTGATCACCTTATCCTTGTTGAGATCTCTTACCTTCACGCCACCCGTGCGGCTACCGGATCCTTCCAGCACGGTTTCACCTGTCTGATAGATGCCATCGAACACATAGGTTTTGAACAATCCCAGGGGCTCCCCCACTCTCATCACCTGGTAATTGCTCACCGCATACTCTGTGAGGCCCCCGTCAAGTCCCGTCAGTTTATTCCGGTTCAGGGAGATGTTTCCTGCCACAGACCATCTTACAGCTTTATCCAGGATGATTGCATCGGCCGACAGCTCTATCCCCCTGTTTTCCAGGCTTGCAAAGTTGCCGGTCACTTCGGTGTATCCGGAGGAACCAGGCAGTGTCTTCACAAACAGCAGATCGTCAGTTTTCTTATGATAGATATCTGCCGTAACGTTTACGCGATCTTTCCATAGTCCCAGATCAAAGCCGAAATCAGCCTGAAGTGAACGTTCCCATTTCAGGTCCTCATTCGCGATACCAGTAGGCCTGATACCTGTCATTGCTGAGTGATTAAAATAATACATACCCGTAGTACCCTGTAAAGAGAGCGACTTATACGCATCGATAGCGCCCGCATTACCTGTCAAACCATAACTGAACCGGAACTTCAGGTTACTGATGGTGTTGCTGTTTTTCATAAAGGCTTCTTCTGACGCACGCCATGCTATAGCAGCCGCGGGGAAGAAACCATATTTATTATTCTTACCGAACTTCGTAGAGCCGTCCACACGGGCAATCAGGTCAAGCAGGTATTTATCCCGGATACCGTAGTTGATACGTCCCATATAGGAGTCCAGCCTATCCCTTGAACGGCCGCTGCTGACAGTCCTTTCAGTAGCCAGTTGCACCGCTTCATTAAGGGTAGCATCATTGGGAAATTTACTGGCACTGATCGTATTCGAATTGCTGCTGTTGGCTTGTGTAGCGAACAGGCCTGTCACTTTCAATGAATGTTCTTTCGCAATGCGCGTTTCGTATGTAATGATGCTTTCATGCAATAAAACAATGGTGTTTGCATTTGTCTTTCCCGCAGTACCGCCACCGGCAGCCAGATCGCCGCTGTTCATGATAGCACGGGGAGAATAATAATCGTTCAGCGATCCTGACAGCACAGGGTTGAAATTAGCGCGATAGGTCAATCCTTTCAGAGGACTGATCTCTGCATAGATATTTCCCAGTGTCCTGTTGATCTTATCCCTGTTGAGGATCATGGACAATCCGATGGGGTTCGTCACCTCGCGGTAACGGCCATTCTCCTGATCACCGAAAGGCCATATTTTACCGTCTTCCCTGTATGGCTTTAAAGTAGGCGGCGCACCCATAGCAGCACCCAGGATGCTCTGTGTAACCGCTCCGGCATCAATACTGGTGGAACCTGTAGGAATCGCGTTATTCACCACATAACTGGTCAGGATACTCGCCCCTACCCTCAGCAAATCATTGACCCTGTGATCAAAGTTGAGGCGGAAAGAATAACGGGTAAAATCAGAATTGATCACCACACCATCCTGTTTGAAATAGTTGCCAGACAAGGTAAACTGTGTTTTCTCGGAACCTCCCGCTACCGTTACCTGGTGATTTTGCATAGGCGCATTGCGGAAAATAAGGTCCTGCCAGTTCACGCCTTCTCCCAGTGCAGCAGGATTATCATAGATATTTGTTTTGAACACTTCATTTTCCAATGCGGCAAATTCAGCCGCGTTCATCATCTCCATTTTCCGGGTGGTTTTCTGTACGCCGTAATAGCCATCATAGCTCACCACCGTTTTTCCTGCCTTACCGCGTTTAGTGGTGATCAGCACCACACCATTTGCGGCTCTTGCGCCATAAATAGCTGTAGCGGATGCATCTTTCAGCACAGCGACAGATTCAATATCATTCGGATTGATGATGGACAGAGAGCTGATATCGCCCACACCACCCGAGTTAGACAGCTGTACACCATCCACTACATAGAGCGGCTCTGAAGTACCGTTAATAGAGTTCACACCCCTGATACGCATACTGATACTACCTCCCGGGGCAGCAGAGTTCTGTGTGATCTGCACGCCGGATACACGGCCCTGTAATCCCTGTACCACATTGGAAATAGGCGTTTGCTTCAGATCAGCGGTTTTGACGGACGCAATGGCGCCTGCTACATTTGCCTTCTGTTGTGTACCATAACCTACCACCACTACTTCATCGAGGTCTTTTTTACTGGTCTGCAGTACTACATCCAGCTGGCTTTTACCTGCCACTGGCACTTCCTGTGTGACGAAACCTGTGAAAGTGAAGATCAATGAAAGATCTGATTGTTTAAGTGACAGCGAATAGGCGCCATCCGGACCGGAAACCGTTCCTGTAGTTGTCCCCTTTACCCTGACGGTAACTCCTGGCAACGCCTCTCCGTTTTCAGCGCCCGTTACCCTCCCTTTCACAGTCAATTGCTGCGAAAAGGCCATCATTGGGAGCAGTAAAATTGGGAAAATTCCCAGGAAGTGAATAACATGTTTTTTCATAACTGTGGTTCTAGGTTGTGAAGCCGGCATAAAATGAATAAGTACCAGAATGCCGTATTTACCGGCATTTTCTACGTAACATGGAATTAATTGGTTCAAATTTTCACAAACAATTTGATGGATCAAAATATTTTCGTCAGTTTTTTCTGTGGGAACGGTCCCATTTTTTTGGGATAGTTCCCAAAAGTGTACTTTTATATCCTGGTTCACTAAAATCGTCCACGTATGAAGTCGAAGTACACGACCATTATCGATATTGCACGCCAGCTGAACATCTCCAAATCCACAGTTTCCCGTGCACTCACAGGTCATCCCAACGTAAAAGAACCTACCCGTAAAGCGGTGCTTGAACTGGCGGCTTCCATGGAATACCAGCGTAACTCACTGGCATTAGGCTTCAGCAAACACACGACCAATACCATTGGTATCATGGTACCGGAGTTCATGTCTACGTACTTCCCGTCTGTTATTGTAGGTGTGCAGGATGTGATGCAGGCGGCAGGTTATAATGTGGTGATCTGTCAGCAGAATGAATCGTATGAATCAGAAGTATCTAATATGAAGCTCTTGCTGTCTTATCGTGTGGATGGTATTATTGTATCGCATACCAAGGAGACACGCAATTTCGATCACTTTACGCTGGCACAGCGGAGAGGTGTACCACTGGTGTTTTTCAACCGTGTACCGGATGACATGAATGTACCGAATGTAGTGGTCAATGATTATGAAGCAGCCTTCCAGGCAGTGGAACACCTTATTGCTATAGGACGTAAGCGTATTGCCCATCTCGCCGGCCCGGAATCTCTCGTGAATACACGCTTGCGCAGGCAGGGATATCTTGATGCATTGAAGAAACATAACATTCCTTATAATCCTGATCTCGTGCTGTCATATGACCTCACAACAGAAAAGGTGAAGATCTATATGAAACACTTCCTCGATCTGGCTACCCCACCGGACGCCTTGTTCGCCATCAATGATCCTACTGCTATCGCGGCTATGGAAGTGGTAAAAGCGAAGGGATTGAGAATACCGGAAGACATTGCCATTGTCGGCTTCAGTAATGATTTCTCGGCGCAGCTGGTGTATCCCGGTCTTACAACAGTAGCACAACCCACAGCTGATATTGGCCGTACTGCTGCTGAGATGCTGCTGCAGGAATTGAAAGCGAAGGTTAAAAATGATTATAGTATTAAGAAGGCGCCTACGGTGCAATTGCCGACGAAGCTGATCATCAGGGAATCTACGATGGTGAAGGAGAAGATGAAGAAGCGGTAAGGACTACTTATCAATGCCGTATGTAATTCCCGCTTGTTTGAATAGCGCCTTCAGCATATCCAGCTTCCGATCGCACGGCTCTCCTAAAGAAATATCTTCGCTGCTTTGCCTTGTATTTCCGCACCTAAAACATATTTCAATGAATGCTATTACTTTGCCATTGTTGTCGCGAAATAATATCGCATTCCGGGGTATATAACATCCGGATACGCTCTCGATCCAGATATTTCCCCCATGGCCATAATTATATAAAATATCAGTTAATGTATCAATCTGGGCAAGCGTCATTGTCCTGATCTCCCTCATTCCCACAGGAACAGTCTGAATTGTATCAGGATCGCCCGAAAACAGGCCACCATCAATGATCTGCTCCTCTCCCGGGGAGAAACTAAATTCACCATTGTCAGTAATCTTCACTAACCCATTAAAGGATATAAGCTGGATCTGGGAAGACAGGTTAAAAGGATAATGCTTTATTCTTGATGCGAATGAAAGACGGGTTTTCTTTATGCAGCCCTCTACATAGATGTGAGGCGGAGGTAGTGGTTTCTTCTGCGCATACAGCGATGGTGCAATGAAAAGTAATACTGCATATGCAGATAGCTTTAATAGTCTTAAACGAATGCTGGGATAATGGGTTACTTCTTTCATAGTTGAGGGGTAGGTTGAATAATAAATATACTCAATAACCTACAAGAAAAGCAAAAAATACCCAAATACCAGTATACTAATTCTCCCGGCATTAACTAACTTTGCCATATGTTTAAGAACGTGCGTTTTATTATCCCCTTGTTTATTATCTCCGTTTTGTTGTCATCATGTTTCGAGATCATTGAAGATGTAACAGTGAAAAAAGACGGTAGCGGTAGCATGAAGTTGACCCTCAATTTCAGTCAGAGCAAAACAAAGATCGGGGCAATTATGCTGATGGACAGCATTAACGGCTATAAGGTACCCAGTCGCAATGAAATAGAGGACCAGATCGAACAGGCAGCAGCAAAGATCAGAACAATGAAAGGTATCTCCAATGTAAGCCAGACGGTCGACTTCACGAATTTCATTGCCAGCATCAACTTTTCTTTCAGAAATGTAGCAGACGTGAACAATCTTGCCAAGGAACTATTAGCCGAAGCGAACGTCAAGACCAGCATACCCCTTACCTACCGGTACAACAGGGAAGAAGCCCGCTTTTCAAAGGACTATACCTTCTCTCCGGACGTAAAGGAACAGTATAACAAGCTGAAAGAAAGGGACAAGGAAGTTTTCCGTGCTGCTTCTTATATCAGCATCTTACGCTTCGAAAGCACCATTAGCAGCTTTAGTAACCAGGGGGCAAAGATGTCTAAAAATCAGCTGGCCATTATGCAACGCCTTCCGGTGTCAGACCTGGTGAGTGGCAAAGCCGACATATCTAATCAAATACAATTATCACGATAGCACATGAAACGATTATTACAATTGGTAACCCTGGTAACCTGTGCCAGCTATACCGCCACAGCACAGGATCTTGCCTATAAGATCCCTGAAAAAGCATTCAGTGTACTTTCTGTAAAAAGCGATCAGCTGTTCAAGCTGTACCCCGCCGCCGAATTCAATAACAGCACGCTGGGAAAGAAGCTGCTGTCGCAATTGTCCAAAACCACCGAAAAAGATTACAAAAGCATAGAGGACCTGGGCATGAACCTGTCGTCCAATGCGTACTACTATTACCTGACAACAGATAGCCTCAAAATTCACAGTCTGCTGATACCACTTTCCGACAGCAGGAAGGTGGACGCGCTGTTTGCCAAACATGCAGACAGTATCCAAAAAGTGAATGGTGTGAATATACTGCCACGGCCGAATGAGAAAACAGTGATCGCCTGGAATGAGCAGTTCCTGTATCTGACCTATGGCTCCGTAGCTACTTACTTCTTCACTGATTCTGCTAACGCGGCCAGGTATAGTATACCGGTAATGTCCAGCGACGACTATTACCAATACAACGACGAACACACGGACGCTGTTACTGAACCCGCAATAGATTCGGTTGCTATAGAAAATATTCCCCAGGAAGGCGTTCAGGATACAGGCGTTTACCCGGATAGCGTGGTAGTGGAAGCACCTCCTGTTGCATCAGACCCACCTGTAGATGACGCTGCTACTGCTGCTGACGAGACACCTGTTGAGGATGCGCAGCCCTATCTGGAAAGGAAGAGAATGATAGATAGCGTAGCTACCATCTGGCTCACCTCTTCTGCACAACAGATATTCGAAAAACGTAGTTCAGCACCCTCCATTCTGAGCAACCGCGGTTATCAACGCAGCGCCGACAACAACGCTGTTGCTACCTTCTGGATGGCCGGCCTGCAGGACCTTTATGCGTCCTTCCTCCCCTATAAGCTGTTGAGATACGGCAACATCATGCGCGGCTACGGAGACGTCAACGCGAGGCTGTACATGGGGAAAGAAAATATCCGCCTCACCGGCGAAATGGGTCTGGATGCAGAAAAATCAGCCAGCTATGAAAAGATATGTGATCATAAGATCAACAAGAACTTCCTGAAATATATCAAGAGCGACAGCCTGATCGGATTTATGAGCTACTCCTTCAATACGGAGGCTTACATGAACGAAATGCCAAAACTGCTTCTGCAGTCTTACGGTAGTAACAGCTACTCAGAGGAAATGGCGATGGCCGCCGATTTAGTGTCTGTTATGCTGGATGAAAAAGCGATCGCCCAGGTGATCAAAGGTGATGCCTTGTTCCTGCTGACGAACCTCAGCGAGAAACAGGTGACCTACCAGTCTTATAACTACAACGAGGAGACATTTGAATACAAGGACACTGTCATGACCAAAACAGAAACACTGCCCGATTTTCTGTTTATGCTCTCTTCTGACGATACCCACCTGTTTGAAAGACTGTTGAACTATGGTATCAAAAAACAGCGCATCACGCTCAATAACGGTATTTATTCCATTGAACAGTCGAAGAAGAATCCGTTCAGCCTGCATGTGCTCATCAAAGACGGTATCGTATTCCTCGGTACCTCGCTACAGGACCTCACCCAGATCCATGACGGCTCTTTCAAAGGTAGCCTTGACAAACAGCACAAAGAACTGCTGACAAAGAACAACATCGCCCTGTTCTTTAGTCCGAAGAGCCTCAGCGCCAAAATGCCAGCACGCGAGCTGGAAAAGACAAACGAAAAGATCAGCAAACTGCTGGCCGGTTCCGGAAATGTATATCTCACTTCCTCCGGATTGAAAGACGGATATATCTCCGGCGATATAACCATCGATGTGCCGAAAGGAGAGGAAAATGCACTGAAATACTTCCTTAACCTCATTGAGGAGATGGATAGGATTAAATAGTGCAGTTTTGAGATAACCGATAAATCCAATTCACTTCGGTTGAATTTGAGTTGAGGTCTAGCAATTATAAAAATTCATTTCTTAATGCCTTTGGGAAAGTAGTTTCTCAAAGGCATTTTTCTTGCTGAATTTTGTCCTTAACAAAAAAAAAGCGCAGTTATACGTTATGAAATTCTCGTATATTTTTACTTTGAGTGTGCTTTGAATCTCCACCGAATCTCTACTAGAAGGTTTGAATAGGATATGATCAGCATATGACTTGCATATGACTTGCATCTTCCTCCGTTCTTCCTCCGTTTTTAACGGAGGAAGAACGGAGGAAGATGCAAGTCATATGCTGGTTACATCCTGGTTTGATCCATGGATATCTAATCTCAGCACCAGGTAATCCCAGGTCTTGTACTTTACAGACACTCGTAGCCCCATCTACATGCAGATATGTTCTTCTCCTGAATTAAATCCAAAACTTTTGTATTTTCCCCTTCCAGGGGAACTACTTAGCATGCACGCTCATTCATACAGCGATAAAGAATTATTCCGTTTAATCTCGGAAGGCGACGAAAATGCCTTCCGGCAGCTGTTCCATCAATACGTCCCTCAGCTGGAACCTCTGGCCCGGCATATTACCAAAACAGATGCTGTTGCTGAAGACATTATCCAGGAAACATTCCTCAAATTATGGATCAGCCGGGATAAACTCCCTGCCATAGAAAATCCCCGCTCCTGGCTGCTGAAAATCGTTTTTCACCAGTCATTCAGTTATCTGAGGCGGCAGGCTGTGCATGACAAAGCAATAGACAAGTTAAGTGCGACAGAAGAACAGGAATTATTCACCCCTGAAACGAACCTCGCCTACACGACCATGGTGAAGCTGATCGGGGAGGCGGTAGCGCAGTTACCGCCGCAGGCTAAACGCATCTACCTCCTGAGCAGGGAAAAAGGGATGAAAATCCCGGAGATCGCGAAAGAGCTGTCACTATCCCCTAATACGGTAAAAAACTCGCTTGTACGGTCCCTGCAGGCCATCAGGAACTACCTGCAACAGGCAGGACACCTGCTCCCTTTGTTGTTGTTATGGTTGCTGGGGCTGTGACCTGAAATTTTTTTCCACCCCAATAGGTCCTTTTTCCCTACTTACGCGTCTGTTGAAACGAAGGCCAGTTGTTCCGGGGGGAACATACTACCACGTTCATGAGAAAAAACCACGTTTAAAACTGATTATCAGTACATGACCGACCGTTTATCATACCTGGTAAAACAGGTGCTAAAGGATGCTGCTACAGCGGAGGAGCTGCAGGAGCTTTCCGATCTGCTGGAGGCTGATGGAGATGGTACCATTTCACGGCAAATAGAGCTATTATTAAGGCAGGATATCGGAATGGATATGCCCTATGATCATCGTCGCTGGGACAATATAGCCAGCAGCATCCTGGCGGCAGACAGGCCCGCTCCGGCACCATTAGTGCCCATCCATGGCAATGGCAGATGGCGCTTGGGGGTGGCTGCGTGTATAGCCTTATTATTAATGTCAGGCGGTGTCTGGTATATGTTACAGCATAAAGCTGCAAAGCCTGTTGCGAATACTGCACAACGCCCAACAAGACAGGAAGATATTCTACCCGGCGCCGACAGGGCTACGCTTACACTGGCTGACGGTACCGAGATATCCTTAGACAACGCAGCACACAATACACTGGCACAGCAGGGCAATACTACTATCAGTAAGCCCGGCAAAGGCCAGCTGGCATATCAGTCAGGGTCTGTCCTATCCCATGAAATCCCGCAATACAACATCCTGCGTACGCCCAAAGGCGGACAATTCCAGGTGCAACTACCTGACGGCAGCAAGGTATGGCTGAACGCCTCCAGCAGCCTGCGTTATCCTGTGGCTTTTACCGGCAATAGCAGAACGGTGGAACTGAACGGGGAAGCCTACTTCGAGATCGCACCCAATGCCACACAGCCGTTTATGGTGAAAGCAGCACAAACCAATGTACAGGTACTCGGTACACAGTTCAATGTGATGGCCTATGAAGATGAAGCCAGTATCAAAACCACACTGCTTACAGGTGCCGTGAAAGTGAACGATAAACGACTGTATCCCGGTCAGGGCGCAAGCATCGACAGGCAGAACGGTACTCTATCTATGCAGGAACATGTAAATACAGAAGCCGTCATTGCCTGGAAGAATGGTTTATTACAGCTGGAAGGAGAAGACATTCACGCCGTGATGCGGCTGATCACCCGCTGGTATGATGTGAGCGTAACATACAATGCACCTGTTAATGCACACTTCAGAGGTATTATTCCGAGAAATGTACCATTGTCGCAGGTATTAAAAATGCTGGAAATGACAGGAGAAGTACACTTTACAGTAACAGATAAACGGATCATTGTTTCACCATAAATTCCACTTTATAAACAACCTATAGATCGTATGCGTACCTGATATCCTTTTACCACAGATTGTCTGAGAACAAGGAACCGGAAGCGTCTGGACCACCTCCGGTTATGTCCGGGTTCTGCAATACAATCGTTTACAGCAATTATTCTTACTTACCCAAACCATACAAAAGTATGCAATTGATGCCTTTCTCCGAAAGCAATATGTGTTGCTTTGCCCGGAGCCGAACAATTCCACGATTACCAGTAAAACTTTTACCGGCTATGAAACTAAAGCTGCTTTGTATCATGATGATTTTGTTGCAGATACCAGCATGGGCAAATGCACAAACGGTCAGCCTGTCGCTGCGGAATGCGTCATTGAACAAGGTTTTCGACGAGATACGAAAACAAACAGGATACACTTTCCTGTATACAGACGAGCAGTTATTCCAGGGACGTGAAGTCACCATTGATGTGAAAAACGTATCCCTGCAACAAGCGCTGGATGCCTCTTTCAAAAACCAGCCACTCTCCTACACCATCTCCGACAAGACGATCATTGTAAAAAGAAAAACAGTGCAGTCCGCACCTGCCGCACCTGCGCCCGACAAGGAAGTAAAAGGTACTGTTACCAATGAAAAAGGGGAACAAATCCCCGGCGCTACCGTACAGGTGAAAGGTACCGGTAAAGGAGTGATCACCAACGAACGGGGTGAGTTCAGCATCAGTGTACCAAATGATAATGCTGTATTGGTCATCTCTTCACTGGGTTACAACAAAATGGAAATACCCGTACAGGGGAAAACATCGCTGCCCGTTACACTGATCGCATCCTCTTCAAGTATCAACGAACTAGTAGTAGTCGGTTACGGCGAACAGCGAAGAGCTACCATGACTCATTCCATCACTACTGTATCGGCGGCGTCCTTCCAGGATCAGCCGGTGAACCGCCTGGACCAGGTATTACAGGGAAGAGCGGCGGGTGTACAGGTGACCAATGCTGCCGGCTCTCCCGGAGGCGCCGTAAGAATACGTATCAGGGGAGCTAACTCTATCAACGGAGATAACGGTCCGCTGTATGTAGTAGATGGCTTTGTAGGTGCGGAATTCTTCGCTATCAATCCTGATGATATTGAATCTGTACAGGTGTTGAAAGATGCTTCGGCAACTGCCATCTTCGGTAGCAGAGGCGCGAACGGCGTCATTATCATCACTACTAAAAAAGGAAGTAAAGGTGGATTGAAAGTGAACTTCACTACACGTCTTTCTACTGCTACTGTTATCAAAAAAATGGACCTGCTGAATGCAGGCGACTTTGCGGAAACCGCCAATGCACACGCACAGGCAGTAGGCACTGCCCAGCCCTTCACAGCACAACAGATCAGCGATTTCCGTGCGAAAGGAGGCACCAACTGGCAGGATGAAATATTCAGAAGTGCACCGGCACAGGAGTACCTATTAAGTCTTGCCGGTGGCAGCGATAAAACGAGCTACTTCATATCCGGTAATTATCTCGACCAGGATGGGGTGATCAATAATTCCTTTTATAAACGCTATACCTTAAGATCTAATATCAGTTCAACACTGTCTTCCAAAGTCACTGCCTTCCTCAATATCACAGGCTCCTACAGTGAGGCGCAGAATACGGACATCCCTCCCGATGGCCCCAGCAGCCCGCTGGGACAGGCCATCACCTGGTCGCCTACCGTGCCTGTCAGGAAGGGGGATGGTAGCTTCACGCTGACAGATCCTGTAGGTTCTATTTTCTATAACCCGGTAGCGCTGACAGTAGACAGGCTGGCGGTAACAGACAGGATGCTGGCCAATGCTATAGGTGGTTTCAAATTTGATCTGCTGCGTGGACTGACCTTCAATACACAATACGGTGTCAACTACCTGGAATACGAGAACAAGAGTTTTGGCGGTAAAGCCACCAATTCCGGCAGCGCTACCAGCAGTCTTCGATCCAACAAAGAGATAAGATTACAAAGCACCAATACGCTGAATTATCACCGGGTATTCAACAATACCCACAACCTGGATATCACGGCAGTATCAGAGTATCAGCAAACTGCCTACAACTATCTTTCTGCAGGCGCTTCTAACCTGACATATGAATCGTTCCTATGGAATAACCTTGCTTTAGGCACGCCCGGCAGTCCTTCTTCCGGATATTCCAAGTCAGCTTTATTTTCATTAGTAGGTCGTGTGAACTATGGATATAAAGATAAATACCTGCTCTCCGCAGCACTCAGAAGAGACGGCGCCTCTAAATTCCTGGGCAATAACAAGTACAGTTATTTCCCGTCTGTATCTGTCGGCTGGGTCATCACCAATGAACCCTTCATGCAGCAGGCGCGTTTCATCAGCAACCTGAAACTGCGCGGCAGCTGGGGTTCTACTGGTAGTCAGAGCGTCAATGCCTATAGCACCTTTTCTTCTTATTCCAGGATGATCGCGTCGTTTACCAATGCCACTTTCCTCAATGGGATCGTAATGGGTAATATCGGTAATCCTGATCTGAAATGGGAAACCACTGAACAAAAAGACATCGGCCTGGATGTAGGTATCCTTGATGACAGGATCAATATTACTGCGGATTATTTTGTAAAAGATACCCGCGACCTGCTATTGAACGAAAACCTGCCTATGTATCTTGGCGGTAATGCCATTACCCGGAATGTCGGCGCTGTACAGAATAAAGGCTTCGAATTTTCAATAGAAGGTGCTGTCATCAACAAAGGCCCCATCACCTGGACTACCAGCCTGAATGCCTCCTTTATCAAAAACAGGATACAGACACTCGGCGCGGGCAAAAAACTGATCTTTGACCCGACCGATAGAAAGATTGGCGGTGGTATGTCTCCGCAATCAGAATTTGTGATCATGCCAGGACAACCCCTGGGGGCCATCTGGGGACTCACCTACCTGGGTACCTGGAAACCCGGCGATAGTAAAGCACAGGAATTTGGCGCTGTACCAGGCGACTCCCGGTATCTTGACAGGGATAACAACGGCGTGATAGACGCAAACGATTATGGTGTGATCGGCACGGGTATTCCCCGTATATCTGCCGGATGGAACAATACCATCAGTTATAAAGCATTTACCTTGAACCTGCTCTGGCAGGGACTCTTCGGTTTCGATAAACTGAACTATAACAAAGCTGCCGCCATGTATTACGGTGGTGATGCCCGCGAAGCTACTTCCGTAGATATCAAAAACCGTTATATACCTGGTGTGAACGAGACATCAGACATTCCCGGGTTCAGCAGCACCAACAGGAACTTTACACAAAGTACCCGCTTCCTGGAAAAAGCAGACTTCGTGCGACTGAAAAACGTCAGCCTGTCTTATGACATCAGGAAGCAACAACTAAAGAATATGGTAGCGGTAAAGCTGTTCCTGAGCGCCACCAATCTTTTCACCATTACCAGTTATAGCGGTATAGATCCGGAGGCCAACTCCTCTGCCGGCGATATCAGACAGGGTATTGATTTCGGTTCCTATCCCAACGCAAAGACCATCACCGGTGGTGTTACACTGAGCTTTTAAAGAATAATTTATGAAAAGACAATTCCACATGAAAAAAATATACATGGTCATTTGCCTGCTGCTGACAGCAGGATGCAGCAAACAGCTGACAGAAGATCCCCGTGGACTGGTAGGTGGTTCACAGGCTTTAAGCAGCGTAGCGGGGCTGGAATCAGCCCTTACGGGCGCTTATGGCAGCCTGATGGTACCCTGGAACAGCGGCTTCACTACGGTGTCGCAAATCGCTATGACGATGGGCGCTGATGACCTGACCACACATCCCGGCTCCAACAAGGAAGAGTTCAGGGAGTTTGACCGCTTCAACGTATCATCACTCAACAGCAGGATGAACCCCATCTGGCTGGGATGTTACAAAACCATACAATCCACTACCAATATCATCAACAACTACCAGCAGGTGCAGGATGGTACTACCGCTACAGTGAATGCCATCGTAGGTGAAGCCAGCTTCCTGCGGGCGCTGTGTTATTACTGGCTGACAAGGCTATGGGGAGAAGTGCCCATTATTCCTACGGAAAAGTATTCAACCGATCTGCTAAACCTGACTAAAAGCGCTCCTGCTGCTGTTTATAAGCTCATTGAAGAAGATCTGGCCAGAGCAGAGGAAATGATGCCGGATAAGAAACGCGATCCGGGAAGGCCCAATAAAGGCGCTGTAAAGGCATTACTGGCAGATGTATACCTGACAGAAGCCGGCTGGCCTTTGAAAGATCAGTCAAAATATGCACTGGCAGCCGCCAAAGCGAAAGAAGTAATAGACAACAAAGCAGCTTACAGTTTTGATCTCTACCAGGGCGATTATCTGAAGATCTTTGCAGGTGGCACCACAGAAGATGTCTTTACTTTATTCACCCGTGGACAATGGTCTACCTACAACTCATTTTATGGCCTGTCTACCATGCCTGAAAATGAAGGTGGCTGGAGCGATTTCTTTACTGAACTGAAATTCTTCCGTGACTTCCCTGCAGGCAGCAGGAAAGATGCAACCTTCTCCACGGAGTTCGTGGTCAATGGCGATACCATCCCCTGGCAGGAAACAACGACAAAACACCCGTACTATAAGAAGTTCACCATTCAGTCGGGCGCTAAGAATGTCTACATGTCCAACAACCCTGTGATCATGATCCGTTATGCCCATGTATTACTGATCTATGCAGAAGCACAGGCACGTGCTACCGGCACACCTGATGCACAAGCCTATGCCGCGGTAAATGCCGTACGGCAGAGAGCCGGCCTGAGTCCATTGCCCGAAGGTTTGTCAGGAAACGATTTTGCAACAGCAGTAGTACAGGAACGCGCCTGGGAATTTGCCGGGGAATGGAACCGCTGGTTTGATCTCGTAAGACTGGAACAGGTAGCAGCTGCCAATGCTGATAAAGACCCCGGCGACCTGGCGCCTGCGGGAACGATCACCCAAAAACAATACTGGATGCCTGTGCCAGGTGCCGACGCGATCATTAATCCGAATTTATAGAGTATATAACCCACACTTAAAATTTCCGTTATGAAAAACATCTCAACACTGCTCGTGTTGCTGGGGTTACTGCTATGCAATAAACTCAGTGCACAATTTATGTTACTCGACGACATGGAGGGTAATGGTCCCTGTTCAGGCAGATGGACCTATTACGCCGGCAACACCACTACCGGTAAGGTGCAGTTCGGCGTGCCTAACCCTGCCCCCTCCACACTTAATCCCAGTCCACTGGTGGCAAAGTTCATCAAGGATACCAGCTGCTTTGAGTATATGACCGCTGCTTGCTCCCTGACGGATTCCTTTGACCTCAGCACCAACAGCGTGTTTAAAATGCTGGTATACGCCAGCACCAAAGACGAGATCATGTTTAAACTGCAGCCAGGCAGTAACTACGGCAAAGCCGTCTATTTTACCTACAAGGTGAGCCAGGTGAACCACTGGGAAGAAGCCACCTTCAACTTCCAGAGCGTAAAAAACAGAACTGATCTGAACCGCGTGGAAGTACATTTCATTGATGGTAAAAAGGCGAACGGTATTCTGTATTTCGATCTTGTACAGGCGCCTAATCCGACGAATATCATCATCTCCGGCCCCAACATACCCATGGGACAGGAAGATGGAAAAGTCATCACCGCAAAGGTGAACGGCACCACCTTTAAACCTACACTGACACTCACCAACTGGACGGCTGCGAATCTGCCCGTCGGTGTATCTATTGGCAGTGTACAACGCCTCACTGACTCCACCGCCGCTATTACATTGAGTGGTAACTCACCTGACAACTATTCTACCAAAACACTGAAGCTGACCATCGCAGGACAGGAGCTCGCCGTCGCCAATGCCGCTACTTACCCTGCCAAAGGAACCGTTACATTCGACGGTAATCCCGGCTGGACGATGATCTATGCGGACGAATTCGATGTGGCCGGCAAACCCGATGTAACCAAATGGACAGTAGATGCGAAGCCTAAAGGATGGATCAACGGAGAACAGCAGGTCTATACCGATACCACATACGACAATGCGAAGGTCAGGAATGGAGAACTGGTCATCACCGGGAAGAGAGACTACCCTACCGGCGACAGCACAGCGCCCTGGTCGTCTGCCCGTTTGATCTCACAAAACAAAATGGACTTCAGATATGGTAAAGTAGAAGTAAGAGCTAAACTACCCCGTGCACGCGGTTCCTGGCCTGCCATCTGGCTCATGCCTACTACCAGCGCTTATGGCGCATGGCCGAAAAGCGGAGAGCTGGACATCATGGAACATGTCGGGAATAATTTCGGTACCGTCCTCTCCACCGTACATACACAGAATAACAACTGGACCAATGGCAGTCATCTTTCTGCTACGAAAAAGATCATGGATGTAGATACGGTATTCCATGTATATGCACTGGAATGGACTCCGGACTCTTTACGTTTTACGTATGACAGCGTGAAGTGTTATACCTATGTTAATCCGCATACAGACTGGAAAGACTGGCCATTCGATCAGCAATTCCATATCATACTCAATGTCGCTATTGGCGGCGGTATGGGTGGCGCTATTACAGCCGCCGACTTCCCGGACAGCATGACGGTAGATTATGTGCGCGTATACCAGAAAGGACTCGGCACACCGATATTGGATACCATTATGCTCACCCCTGCCGACATAAGATTTATAGCCGGCAAACAACAACAGTATACGGCGAAGGCATATGACCAGAACGGACAGCCGATGACCATCGCACCCACCTGGAGCATTACCGGCAATGGTAATAGTATTACTTCCGGAGGATTAGCCACACTGGACACATCAGGTATTATCACCGTTTCGGCAACAATAAACGGTGTGACAAAATCAACCAGCACCTATGCTAACCTGCGTATACCGAACTATAAGCCCATACCGGTAAAAATAGAAGCAGAGCGCTTTGACAATTCCAACTCCTGTTGTACTGAACCTACGTCCGACACTGGTGGCGGCCAGAACATCAGCTTCATCGGCGGAGGTACCTGGTTTGAATATGACATTGCGGTACCACCAGATAGCGCGGCCTACAGGATAGACTTCAGGGTAGCAGTAAGCACGGCATGCAGCCTGAAGATCCAGATCAACGACAGCACCTTGCAAACAGTTAACCTTCCTGTAAGCGGCGGCTGGCAGAACTGGAGCACTGTCAGCTCCGCGCCTGTCACACTCAGTCCCGGCAACCAGACCATCCGTATCTATTCAAATGCTTCCGGCTGGAACTTCAACTGGCTGAACATTGTACGCGACAGTTCAGCAGCACGTATAGCATATGCGCCGCCTGCTGTTATCCTGAAGGATGAAAAACTGCGTATCTATCCGAATCCTACTTCGGGTCAGTTGACAATAGATATACAGGGAAAGACTTATAAAACACTTACGCTATTGGATATACAAGGTAATGTGATCAGGCAATGGGGTATAAGGGCAGGTGAAAAACAGATCACCCGCGACCTTGGCTTCCTGCCGGCAGGCACTTACTTCCTGCGGTTTGACAGGCAAAAAACACTCAAGTTCATGAAACTCTGATGTCCGACTGTTAATACCTATGAGCAACGAAGGGTGTCCGCGAAAGCGCGACGCCCTTCCTCATTTATGACAACAGTTAAATAGAACTTTTCGACATTTTTTGTTCACGTGTCGAAAATACTATTACCTTTGAATAGCAACTGTACCGTTTTAATGCCAACAAATACTGCACTGAAAGAAGATATTATCCAGCAACAGATCCTGCAGGCCGCCCAGCAGCTATTTCAAAAACATGGTTATCAGAAGGTAACGATGGACGATGTAGCCAAAGCCATCGGCAAGGGCAGGAGTTCCCTCTATTACTACTACAAGAACAAAGACGAAGTATTTGACGCCGTAATGGATGCGGAGATCAGCGACATCATGGCCGGGATCACCCGCGCAGTAACCCAGGCCACTACTGTTGAGCAGCAACTGCGGACGTTTGGTATTACCAAGACAAAGATCTCCGCCAAAAAGAAGGCCTTCTTCGAAGCCCTGGAAACCGGCATGAATGCTGAAGAAATATCACGATATACTAAAAAGAAACAGGCTATTCAAAAGAAGATGAGGAAAGAAGAAGCCACCTTACTGCACCACATCCTGAACGAGGGCGCGTTGAAAGGTGAAATCAAAGTACTGGACCCCGCGGAACAGGATACGCTCATTTTTGTTTTTGCGACCAGCCTCCGCGGATTGAAACGGGAGTTATTGTTTTATAATAACCGTATAGAACCTGCTATCGATATGTTGGTCCGTATGACAATGCAGACTATTAAGCGATAATTTTTTTACCTTATTTTCGACACTTTATCAAAAAATGTCGAATTGTAAAAGAACAGACGATAGATATTCTTATGATACAAACAGAAAAAGGAAATGCCTTCAGGGCATTCCGTAACAGGAACTACGCATTATTCTTCTGTGGGCAATCCATTTCGCAGATCGGCACCTGGATGCAACGTACTGCCGTCAGCTGGGTCATCTACTCCATCACCCATTCCGCCTACATGCTGGGCCTGGCCGTATTTGCACAGCAGTTCCCTTCTTTTTTGTTTTCGCTCTTAGGAGGCATTGTCTCCGACAGATATGATCGTCGCAAAATATTACTGATCACCCAAACCGCTTCGCTGATACAATCGGTATTACTGGCAATACTCACCTTCACCGGTCATTATATTATCTGGGAAATATTAGCACTAAGTATGCTGCTGGGCATTGTGAATGCATTCGACACACCGGCCAGGCAGCCCATGGTACATGACCTGGTCAATAACAAGGAAGATATTACCAATGCCATGGCCCTGAATTCCGCCATGGTAAATATCGCCCGCTTGGTTGGTCCAGCCCTGTCAGGGATTGTATTACAATCCTTCGGGGCCTACACCTGTTTTGCATTGAACGCCTTGAGTTTTCTGGCCGTGATCGCCTCTTTGTTATTAATGCAGCTTCCCCCATTCACCCCACCAGCCATCAAAAAGAAAGTGATGGCAGAATTATCAGAAGGGTTCAGGTATTTACAACAAACACCGCGCATAGCGGTCATCATTCTCCTGATGATGTTTATGAGCCTGCTCGTGTTACCCTACGACACGCTAACGCCAATATTTGCAAAAGTTATTTTCAAAGGCGATGCCCGCACCTTTGGATATATCGCCAGTGCCGCAGGGCTGGGAGCCATAACAGCAAGTTTGTTTCTCGCATCTTTAAAAAAGAATGCCAATCTTATACCCATCCTGCTAATCAGCATCGGTATTCTGGGCCTCGGACTAATAGGGTTTTCCTACTGCACCTCCTTTTACTGGTCTATCCCTTTCGCTGTTATCATCGGACTGACTTCTTTAACTCCCATGACAGTAGGTATTACTATTATACAAATGGAATCAGCCGCACATATGCGCGGTCGGGTAATGAGTTATATGGCCATGGCATACTTTGGTATGATACCATTAGGAAGCTTATTAATTGGTGCTGTATCCCAGAAAATATCAGCACCGCGGGCAATGTTACTGGAAGGCTGTATAGCAATCGTCACTGCATTAATATTCCCCCGCTACCTCAAACACGAACGATTGAATAAAAAGAATATGAAGGACATGCAGGAAGCTGAAAACACTATAGTCAATAAAGTATAATACCTACAATACAATATGGTACTATCATGCATAAATGAAAATTAACGCACTGATACAGGTAAGCTATTATAGCTATTATAGCCATTATAATCCATTATAACTCCTGTCAAAAAACACTCCCGATAGGCAGAACGCACAATACCATTGTAAGACAGCGGAAGTAGCACTGGTTTCAGATGGGAATGGCGGGCCTTCGGCTCTCCGGTGACACGACAGATGCCGCCCAATCGATATCCAAATCCCTATTCGCTTGATAATGTCCAATAGCATTCCAGAGAGGCGCCGACCGCCATCTCCATCTGAAACCAAAGCTACTTAGCGTATAAAAAAAACTATTCGCCTGACAATGTCCAATAGCATTCCAGAGAGGCGCCGACCGCCATCCCATACTGAAACCAAAGCTACTTAGCGTATAAACCCATTCGCCTGACAACGCTCAACCGGAGCCACAAAAAAACAGGGTGTGCCAAAAATATGACACACCCTGTTTCATAAATCGAATGGCGTACTACTTCTTATGAATACTATACAACCTACCATTATCAGTCACCGCATACAACGCCCCATCATTCCCCTCGGTAATATCCCGGAACCGCTGTTCTTCCTTCTCCAGCAGCATCTCCTCACCCACTACTTTATTATTCTCTATCACTAACCGGGCTATATGAATACTACTCAAACCACCAATAAACAGGTTCCCTTTCCATTCAGGAATACCTTTACCAGAATAGAAAGTTATACCACTGGGCGATAACACAGGATCCCAGTAATAAACAGGCTGTTCAAGCCCTTCTTTTTGTTGAATACCTTCTCCTACTTTATCACCTTTATACTCTATACCATAAGTAATGATAGGCCAGCCATAGTTCTTACCAGGCAGGATGCGGTTCAGCTCATCGCCGCCTCTCGGTCCGAACTCTGTTTCCCAGAGGTCGCCTGTGGCAGGATTAAAAGCCAGTCCCTGTACATTACGGTGACCGTAGCTATAGATCTCAGCGCGTTTATCATTCTGACCAATGAACGGATTGCCAGCAGCTGGTTTGCCGTCTTTTGTGATACGCAGTACCTTTCCAAGCGCAGAGTTCAGGAATTGTGCCTGTGGTCTTGTTTCCAGGTCCGAACGTTCACCGGTGCTGATCACGAGATTGCCTTCCTTATCAAAGACAATCCTTCCACCGTAATGCAATGTTCCCTTATATGCAGGAGTCGCACGGTAAATCACCGTGGCACCCTCTATTTTCTTTTCATCTGCGGATAATTTCCCTTTCGCTACAGCAGTTAAATTGCCATCAGGACGTGGTTCGGAAAATACCCAGTATACAATCCTGTTACTACTAAAGTCAGGATCCACACGTACACCCAGCAAGCCACCCTGTCCCTCAGGATTAACCTTCGGAAGACCGGTAATAGGCTCACTCAGTTGTCCGGTAGTAGTGGCGATACGCATAACGCCTTTCTTCTCTGTAATGAGCAGCCGTCCGTCCGGCAGGTTGGTAATACCCCATGGACTTTCCAGTTTATCAGTCAATACGGTTCCCTCATAGGGTGTTTTCGTTTTCACACCTGCAATACGTGTCTGTCCCGGGAATGCGGGTTTATAGCTTGTATTCGGCGCTTTCGTCTCTACAGGAGCCGTTGAGCTGTCAGTGGAAGTTGCGGCGGAATCTGTTCCGTTTTTTTTAGGTTGACCAGATGGTGCGCTACAGGAGGCGAGGGCCAACGTAGCCCCGGTAATAATTGCCTGAATGTATGTTCTCATACGTTCAATTTAATTTAAAAAGTTGATTTATCGTTCGGTGATATGTTGGATGGTTGTTACAGGGATCCGGCGGCAGCTATCAGGGATTGGGGATGTATATCTTAAACTCAGTGCCTACTCCCGGTGTAGAAGTAAACTGAATATCCCCGTTCAGTTTCTCGACGGTTTCCTTCACAAGATAAAGGCCTAATCCCGAGCCTTTTGATTTTTCGGATACCCTGTAGAACATATTGAAAATATACTGGTGATAATCTTTGTGAATACCGATACCATTGTCTTTGACACTTATCAGTGCCCCATCAGCCCGGGCAACAACAGTCACTTCCACATAGGATGCCGGTTTCGCAGGATCAGCATAACGTACGGCATTGGATACAAGGTTATTGAGGATAATGATGATCCGGCTTCTGTCAGAACAGAAAGTGCCATCTTCTTCTATGTTGATCCGGATCTCCACATTGGAGTTGCCGGTACTGATAAATTTCAGGCTGTTCCTGATGTCGGTTAACAGGCTGGAAAAACTGATAGGTGTTCTTTTCACTTCCAGCCTTGCATTCCGGGAATAGTCAAGAATATCGAGGATAAAAATATCCAGCTTCCTGATGCTGTCTTTCATCATCGACAGGTTCTGTTTTATATCCTCGTCATCTGTCTCAGATTCGGTAAATTCGATCAGTCCCAGGATGGAAGCCAGCGGCGCCCTGAGATCGTGAGATACACTGTAAACAAACCTGTCAAGTTCGGTATTTGTTTTCTTCAGTTTATCGTTCGCATCTTCCAGTTCTTTGCGGTAGGCAATCTCGTCGGTAACATCCCTGAAATTGACAATATGTCCGTTTATCACGGCCTCATTCATATAGTTGGTAGCCACACCTTCCAGCCACACCCAGTGACCATCCTTTGCACGGAAACGTACTTCAAACGGCAGTGGCTCCCGGGGCTTCGCATTGAGAGAAAAAAGCGAGTGTGCGATGAAACCCTGGTCTTCTTCATGAATATAATTCAGCATAGAAGTACCTACAAATTCTTCTGTAGCATATCCTATGATACGCCCGATAGACTCTGTTGCAAAAGTATAATCAAGGTGTTCATTGATGATAACGATCGCATCGTTGGAGTTCTCGAGCAGGCTGCGTAGCTTCAGTTCACTGTTGGTCAATGCCAGTTCAGCTTCTTTTCTTTCTGTAATATCAGAGCTGATACCATCAATGCGGATAAGCTTACCAGATACGTTCAATGTTGGCCGCATCCTGACGGACAACCATTTTATCTGACCATTCCTATGACGGATCCTGTACTCTACCTGGGTGTCTTCTCCCTGGCTCAGCTGCAGGTTACTTTCATGCGCCTTCTTCTTGTCTTCATCAATTATTAAGGAGAACCACAAATAAGGATCTTTCATGAACATTTCCGGTGCATAACCATACAGACGCTCGCATGCCGGTGATATCTGCAAGGTCCTGTCCTGTTCAACATTGACAGAAAAGAAGACCTCATTCATGTTATTGAACAGGGTACGCAGTTCTGCATTCGCTTCAACAATAGCTTTTTCAGCCTGTTTGATATCTGTAATGTCCATCGTAACGCCTATCAGGCTTAAGGGTTCTCCGGTCACTTCGTCTTTGATCACCTCAGCTATCTCCCGCACCGTCCGTGGATGTGCTATATCTCCACCGCGGATGATGCGATATTCCGTATCATATCGTCCTGTCTCCGTATAGGCCCGGCTCACCTCTTCCATCATAAATCCCCTGTCTTCGGGATGTACCAGCGCGATATATTGTTCATAAGTTATTTTGTTCGCCGAGGGATCTATTCCCAGCAGGTGGAATAATTCATCAGACCAGTAATTCTGTACGGCAGACAGATCATACGTTGCCGGTACATCCCAGCTACCTGCCTTGGCCACGCCCTGGATTGTTTTCAGATGTACTGTCTCCCGGAGTGTTTGCTGTTCAATGGCGACGATATTCCTGCATCCGGTATACAACATGTCTGCAGCATTGACGATTGAATGCAATGTCTCATCGCCATCCATCATAGGTGATGCCTCGGTGCCCAGTAAATTCAATGTTTCCCATAAAATATGATAGAGTTCTTCCGGTGTTCCTGTTGCGGGGCTCTCCTTGCCTGTCTCCGGCAGGGTAGCCGCAGCTCCGTTCAGTAAGATGTCCAGCTCATGAAACAGATCGGGATGGAAAGGGACATCGTTGCCGGCAAAATGTTTATTTAATAATTGCTCTAGTATAACATTCATATGACTGCTTGTACCGCGGTAGAAATAGATTATTCAGAAATGTCCGTCAGGGATTGGCAACGTCCTTCAGCTTATCCGCCGTCAGCGGTTTATTGAGGAACTGGCAGACATAAGGATTGTTCATGGCCAGTTCCCGGTCTTCAGGAAGCAGGGACGATGAAAGCATCACGATAATGCATTTCTTCTTGACTGATTCCGGCAACTTCTTATATTCTTCCAGGAAGTCGAACCCATTCATCTTAGGCATATTGATATCCAGGAATATGAGATCAGGTAACGCCTCTTTATTCTCCTGGTTTTCGGATAGATAACTGAGCGCATTCATAGCTGACTCCTGTGGCAGTACTTCTTTAGCAAAGGCATGTTTAGTGAGCACTTTTTTTGCAAGAAAACGGTCTATCTCCGCATCATCGACTATCATTACCTTCTCAAAATTAAAGTTGTTAGGATCCATAAGCTACAATTTAAACTAAGCTGGGTAAAAATATATTGAATGTCGTTCCTTCCCCAGGTACCGACTGAAGACTGATCCGGCCTTTCAGTTTATCTATTGTCTCCTTCACCAGATATAATCCCAGACCTGATCCGGTCGATTTTTCAGAGATCCGGTAAAACATGTCGAAGATCTTCTCATGATATTCCGCCGGGATCCCGATGCCGTTATCTCTGACGGCGATATCTGCGCCCTTGGGACCAGACACTATATTCACTTCAACAAAAGGATCTGGCTTTTCCGGATCTGCATAACGCATCGCATTTGATACCAGGTTGTTCAGCAATATAGAGATCCTTCTTTCATCAGAACCGAAGTCGCCGTTCTCCTGGATGTTTACGTCAAACCGCAGCGTTGATCTACCAGTGTGCAGGAATCTAAGATGGTCCTTTATATCTGCCAGTAATTGGTGAAAGTTCACTACATGTACCTTCAATTCCAGCCTTGCATTCCTGGAATAATCCAGGATATCCAGGATGAACCTGTCCAGCTTCTCTATGCTGCCCTTCATCATTCCCAGGTCCTGTAATACTTCTCCATCGTCTGTCTCCGACATGGTATATTCCAGCAGTCCCAGTACGGATGCCAGCGGCGCTCTCAGGTCGTGCGATACACTATATACAAAGCGGTCAAGTTCATTGTTTGTTTTCTTCAGCCTGTTATTAGATGCTTCCAGCGCCTTCCTATATCTGATCTTATAGGTAACATCTCTGAAGTTGCCGATGTACCCCTTTACCACATCGCCATTTAAATGGTTAACAACTGAACCTTCGCACCATATCCACCCCCCATCCTTTACGCGGAATCTTACCTCAAAATGGACCGGCGTATCCGGCTTGTTTGCCATTGCGTCAACAAGACCGTTCACGGTAGCATGGTCATCCGGATGAATCAGATCAAATACCGAAGTACCAACAATCTCTTCCGCCGAGTAACCGATCATATGGCTCAGGGATTGGGTAACAAAAAGGAATTTCAGCTCTTCACTTGTTACAGTGATGGCATCATTTGAATTTTCCAGAAGTGACCGGAATTTCAGTTCACTGTTCGCCAGGGCCAGTTCAGCCTCTCTTCTTTTAGTGACATCGTTGATAATACCATCTAATCTCAGGAGCAGTCCATCCGGTCCTAATGTCGGTGTGATCCTCATTTCTACCCAGCGTAACTCACCGTCTTTGCGACGGATCCTGTATTCCACCTGACTGCCCTCCCCCCTGCTCAGACGCTTGTTATTTTCCAGCACCACCTCCTTATCCTCATCGAGGATCAGCTCAAACCATAGGTCCGGATCCTCAAAAAACTCTTCCATACTGTACCCGTATAATTTCCCGCAGGAGGGCGACATTTGCAATACTCTCTGATCTTCCACGTTGATAGAAAAGAACACATCTTCCATCACATCAAACAGCTTTCTCAGCTCAATATTGGCTTTCACCAACGCCCGCTCTGTATTCCTGATATTGCTGACATCGAAAGTCACACCTATCAGGCGAAGCGCTTTTCCCGTAACCTCATCCCTGACCAGTTCGCCGATTTCCCTTACGTTGCATTCCTGTTTCGGATCTCCTCCACGTTGTATCCGGTATTCAATATCATACCGTCCGGTTTCCCTGATTGCTTTGCTTACCTCGGCACTCACGTATCCACGGTCATCAGGATGTATATAATTTCTATACGACTGTGAGGTAGGTGCTATCGTTCCCGGGCTTATGCCCAATACAGTAAAAAGCTCATCTGACCAGTAACCCGACTGACATAACTCATCGTTTGTTACCGGCAGTTCCCAGCTACCCGCGTTAGTAAGGCTTTGTATTGTTTTCAGATGTTTCATCTCCCGCAGCTGCTTCTGTTGCCGGATAATCCTGTCCGCACATTCCTTCTTTACCCGTTTGGCAACTTGTATCAGGGAAGGAATATCCGTTCCACACTCATCCACATCCTGACTGCTCCCGAATACAGACAGACTATTCTGCAACTTTTGACAGATTGCCTGCAGATCTGCATTTGCCATCGGTGGTGAGGAGCGTTTAGGTGTTGATCTGATTTCGAGTAACTGACTGACTTCATCAAATAATCCGACATACGCCTGAGGGAGATGATCTTCATCAAAATATTTGCTGATCAGATGCTTTACTTCCTTATTCATTGTATCGATAAAATGTCTTAACAGAGGATGATGCTATGCACGCTGTATAATCAAAACATGGAAATCTTTATATATCAGTGCAAATCCCACGCCGGAAAACTACTGTTACCTATAATTTTTTTCTGATATTATCACTGTTATGGTTACATGTTGTAGTAGCAACCTGATACGATAAACAATACCCCGAACATCATATTATCTGATTTAACCGTAAAAAATCCAAGAGAAACAGTGAAATTGGAACCTGACGAATGACTTATTTTGCCTAAATTAATGCTTTAAAGCTCAGCAATATATGAAACAAGTAAAAAAGTACCCCGCGGCTATTACCATCTTCGGGGCGAAAGGCGACCTGACGAAACGAAAGCTCATACCCGCACTGTACAATCTTTTTATAGATAACCATCTGCCAACGGCATTTAACATCATCTGCGTGGATTTCCTTGAAGTAAACCAGGACGAGTTCAGACAGGATATGTTATCAGGCGTAAATGAATTCAGCCGGAACGGCGCTGCGGAAATCGAGAAATGGAATGAATTTGCAGCCAGACTTTTCTACTTGCAGGGCGATTTTCTCAAAAATGAAACTTACGGCAATCTCAATGAAAAGATAAAATCTTTTGAAAAGGAAGCAGGACAGACCATTTCAAGGGTCTTCTACTTTGCCGTTGCGCCCCGCTTCATCGAGACTATCTCAGACGCATTATACCAGCACAACCTATGTAACAAGGAGAACCTGGACCGTATTGTGGTAGAAAAGCCATTCGGTACCGACCTGGAAACTGCCAAAAAACTGAACCGCTTCCTCGGGAAACGATTCTCAGAGAAACAGATCTATCGCATTGACCACTACCTGGGTAAAGAAGCCGTACAGAATATCATGGCTTTCCGTTTTGCGAATTATGTGTTTGAACCACTCTGGAATAAGAAATATATTGACCACATCCAGATCAGTGTTTCGGAACAGGTAGGTGTGGGCAAACGCGGTGGCTATTACGATAGCAGTGGCGCCTTACGTGACATGATCCAGAATCACCTGCTGCAGCTGCTTTGTATCGTAGGAATGGAATGCCCCGGCGCTTATAAATCAGAACAGATCAGGGATGCGAAAACGAAAGTGATGAAGAGTGTAAGACCTTACACCAATGCAGAGGTCTTTAAGAATGTGGTACGCGGCCAGTATACGGCCGGTATGATCAACGACGATCTCAGACCCGCTTACCGCCAGGAAGAACATGTTTCATCTTCCTCTCTCACCGAAACATTTGTAGCTGCGAAACTATTCATCGATAACAAACGCTGGGAAGGAGTACCTTTCTTTCTGCGCACCGGTAAGTCCATGCCTGCACAATCGTCTGTGGTGGTAGTCCAGTTCAAAGACAGCCCACATAAGATATTCAGGGATGATATTGTGCCCAACCGCCTGATCATCAGCATACAACCGGAACTGGAAATCAGCCTGTTGTTTGAAAGCAAGGTACCTGGCCTGCAGATGAAACTGAAACCAGTGGAGATGGACTTCACCTACAAGGAATCATATACAGAAACCATCCCTGAGGCATATGAAGCACTGCTGCTCGATGTATTACATGGCGATGCTACCCTGTTCATGCGTGCAGACCAGATAGAGGCTGCCTGGAAAGTAGTGATGCCAATCCTCGATGCCTGGAAGAAATATCCTCAAAAGGACCTGAATATGTACAAGGCAGGTAGCTGCGGACCCGATGCCGCGCAGAAACTCCTGAAGCCTTATGCGAAGGAATGGTTTGAATTGCCTTTCAGTAAGACAGTAAAAGCGCTGCCTGACCTGAAAAGCGTACAATAATTAGATGAACAGCGGGTCCCTCACACATGTGAAGGCATCCGCTGTTTATTTTCAACCTTCACTGCTTTTTTAAGCAGGAACGGACGTTCAAATAATAAGAAGAATAAGTAAGCAATCCCCACAATCAACGCAGTTCCTCCAAATATTAAAACAACAGTTGCGGTGAACCCGGTTAAGTGAAGCGGAGCAATCACATACAACGCAATCATATGCAGCAAGGGAGCATGAATAAGGTATATGCTATAAGCAAATATCCCCATGGAGGCAAGCGGCTTAAATGAAAACACCTTACCTATAAAAGCCAGCCGGGAGTGTTTATATTTTTCCTTTGAGCAGATAACAAGCAGGCAAAAGCAAATGATCCCGAACAATACGTCTACAATTTCATTTTCTATGTTCCCGTTAACATCGGAGTAAAAACTAACCCTGCTTTTATAAAAAACAAAAGCAATGCCTGCAGCAATCAGCAACAATCCCCATGGCAGCCTGTCAGCAAATCCCGAAAGCTTTGAGTCTGAAAAGGAAATATCCGCAGCAAGCATTCCCATTGTAAATAATATGATATAGGGATTTACGCCCGCTGTAGCCATATCAATACCCGGATAGTCCTGCCTGAGGATCCTCAGTGTTATGAACAACACAACAGCAATACCTATCGATGTAAGTATCGATGCGCCAGGTCCGTACTTTCTCCATACGTACAGTAAAAAAGGGAAGAAAATATAGATCCTGCACTCTACCGGAATAGACCAGAAGGCGTGATTGATCTTATATACCTCTGAAATAAATAAGTCGTTTATTAAAAATATATGGGTGAGAATGCTCTTTGAAGTAACAGGGATACATTGGTCCCATAAGGAACCGGTCTTCTCATCCAGCAAAAAATAAATCGCCAGTAAAGAGAAAGCCATCGCAATATAGTAGGGAGGCAAGATCCTGACGATACGCCTTTTATAAAAGTCCCATACCCCTGTCACCTCGTAATTGCGTCTGATGGCCGGCAGCATCAGAGAAAATCCGGAAATGACAATGAACAGATCTACCGCATAATGCCCCGATTTAAACAAGGAAAGAAATATTTTCTGTAAAGCGCCCTTCGGACTCACCTTATATTCCAGCATCGCATGATGCATTACGACATACAAGGCGGCAATAGCCCTTAACCCATCTATATGCAGCAAATGGGTTTTGTTTTGTGTTTTCATAGGTAAATATGGTCTTATTTCGGCTTACCAGATAGTAGCAAGTCAAAGATACACGGAAAGTTTTATATTTTATATAAACATCATGTATAGGATATCCTTGCTTTAGTCTTCCAGCTTGACTAACTTTAAACCAGGAAAGGAATACTCTACAACTTTAGTAGATTTTATGTAATATTGCGCTCCATATCAATCAGGGGAACAGGGACGATACGGTATAAAGTCATACCAGTAGCTAGCTTGATCATATTTATCATTTTATCAATCAGCAGATGGACAGGAGTTATTTCAGTGAAGAGGAGTTATTGATCTCTATGGCAACAGGAGACCAGGCAGCCTTTACTGAGATATACAACCGTTACTGGCGCAGGCTGTTGGCCATCGCTTACCATCATACCCAGGATGAATCGGCCGCCAAGGAAATTGTACAGGAGGTGCTGATCAACCTGTGGGATCGCCGGGCAGAACTGGAGATCAGGCAGTTGTCCCAATACCTCGCTACCGCCATCAAATTCTCCGTATTTAAGGCTATTACCCGCGAGAAGCGAAGGAATACCATTGCAGCGGATGTTTTCGGGGAAACAACCTCCCAGGACGATGAGCAGATCTATGCCCGCTTCCTCCATGATTACATCAACGGTATTGTAGAACAGCTGCCAGAGAAATGTAAGCAGGTATTTAAAAGTAGCCGCATGGAAGGCAAAGGCACCGCGCAGATAGCCCGGGAACTGAATATTTCGGAAAAAACAGTAGAAGCCCATATCACCAAAGCATTGAAACATATCCGGTTCGGTATCCGGAACGCAGGCCTTTTCTTAGTACTGTTACTCTCCTTCTTTAAATAGTCTCCCCTCTTTCAAAAAAACTTTTATGCCGGCTAAGGGGTACACCCTATGTTATGGTACTTACTATTATAGCGGTTGAAAAGATCTGCTTATACCAGGTCGCCACCATTCAGCACTATCCGGCATATGGACAAAAACAGGTTACATACACTTATTCAGAAATATATTGATCAAACGGCGACTCCTGCCGAGCAGGAAGAGCTGAACAACTGGTACCGGCAACACAATGAGGAAGCTGAATGGAAATACCTATCTGCCGAAGCGGAAGAGCAGGCGGGTAAGGAGATCCTGCAGCACCTGAACCGGCATATCGGCCAAACGGCGCAACCGCCTGTACGCCGGATGCGTCTTTATGCCGGGTTGGCCGCCGCCTGTATAGTGGCAGTAGCCATCACGGCCTGGTGGCTTACGTCCACTGACGCCAGGCATATCAATCGGCCGGTAGCTGACCTGAATATCACCACCTCTGCACAAACGGAAGAGAACAAATTCGTGGTATTGCCGGACAGCAGTACAGTGATCCTGCGTCCTGGCAGCCACATTGTGTATCATGATACCCACAAAACGAGAGAACTGACGCTGGAGGGAGAAGCGTATTTTGATATCCGGCATCGGGCAGCACAGCCCTTTGTGATCCATGCCGGCAAGGTGCAAACCACGGTAATGGGAACAACCTTCAACATCAAGGCGTATTCCTCTGATAGCGTTACCGTATCGGTGATCAGCGGCAGCGTAAAAGTAAGCGACGCACAAAATCATACTGCTGTGCTGCATTCCAGGCAGGAAGCAGTGTACGATATTACAACCAACCTTAGAAAACAAGAACAGCCACTGGCGGAAGGTACTATTGCCTGGACGAAGGCCGACATGCAATTCCAGGACATGCCCTATGCACAACTGGCAGAGCGTCTAAGCAGGAGATATGACGTGACCATTTCGTTTAAAAATCCAGCCCTCGAAAAATGCCCGATCACGGGACGATTCAGCGGAACAGAAACGCTGCGGGAAGTGCTGGATATCTTATCGCAGACAATGGGTACCACCTATACCATGCAGGACCGTCAGGTAGAACTGGATGGCAGTGGCTGTTTCTAACACAACATTTATCAACTTAAATCAGGTACATGAACGCCAGCAAGAGATGAACAATCAACCAAAAACATTGCAGTAGACTGCAAAAAAAACTCCCCAGGCCCTGGTAAGCAGTGAGGAGTTCCGAGTAAAAACTTTTATCATTTTTAAACGTCTGTAAAGTTATGCCAAAAGTCCTGCTTTTGCAAAAGGGGGCGTATTGTCCCATTCGTAAACAGAGAGTCCAACTATTGTTTCTTATGCGTTTAAGTCTGTGTGTGTGTGCATTGTTCGCTTTGAGTCTGAACTTATTTGCAACTGGTCTTGTTTCCGGACAAAGCATCACCAGTAGTATTATCACCTTTGAAGTGCACAATGAAAATCTGAAAGCATCTATCGAAAAGCTGCAACAGGAGTCCGGCTTCAGTATCTTCTATTCCTCTACCCTGCTCAATACAGACAGGAAAGTGACCCTGGAAAAGGCCTCCAGGACCGTAGCACGGACCCTGGACCTGTTACTGCAGGGCACTGACCTGACCTATATTGAAAAAGGCAATAAAGTGATCCTGCAGGAGAAAAAACAGTCCGCTCCCGTTCTGGCACCTGTGTATGCTGCTGATAAGAGACTATCCGGTATTGTTACTGATGAACAGGGCAACCCTATTCCCGGGGTAACCATACGGTTAAAAAATAACAGCAAACATACCGCCACTGATCAGAACGGGCATTATTCCATCGAAGTGGCGGAAAATGATGTCCTCCTGTTCAGCTATATCGGCTATACTACCGAAGAAGTTTTTGCAGGCGATAAAACATCCCTCGTAGTAAGGCTAAAACCGACCTACAGCAACCTGAATGAAGTACAGGTGATCGGTTATGGCAGTACCACCAAAAGAAGCAATACAGGGGCGGTAAGTTCTATTACTGCACAGGAAATATCCCGGCAGACGGTTACCAACCCATTAACAGCCTTACAGGGCCATATCGCAGGTATGCAGATCACCCAGGACAATGGTCTGCCCGGCGGTGGCATCCGTGTACAGATACGGGGTTTAAACACGGCTTCTGCGGGCTTCGTGCCCCTCTACGTAGTAGATGGTGTGCCCTTCACGCTCTTCAATGGCGGCCAGCCTACTTCCGATGCCCTAAACGCATACGGTATCTCCGGTGCCAACGGCAACATCAGCCCTTTCAGCGTGATCAATCCGGAAGATATTGAGCGTATCGATGTACTGAAAGATGCAGACGCTACTGCGATCTACGGTTCAAGAGGCGCCAACGGCGTTGTACTGATCACCACTAAAAGGGGCAGTCAGCGCAAAACACAGCTAAATGTCAATGTCTATCACAGCCTGGGTACTGTGAATCACTATATACCTATGATGAATACGCAGGAGTATCTGCAAATGCGCCGGGACGCTTTCGCTAATTCCGGCGTCACTCCCACTGCCAGCAATGCTAAAGACCTGACCGTATGGGACCAGAACGCTTATACCGACTGGCAGAAATGGGCACTGGGCGGTACTGCGCATACGACTAATGCGACGGCTTCCATTTCCGGCGGTAATGCACAGAACAGCTTCCTGTTTAGCTCTACCTATCGTAAGGAAGGTGCAGTGTTCCCCGGCAACTTTGGTGCGAATAATTACTCCGGAAGATTGAATGCTACCCATAGCAGCCTGAATGGTAAGTTCAGCATCGGCTTCTCCGGAAACTATGCTTACATGGGCAGTAATATGCCTGTAGCAGACATTTCCAGCATCTACAATCTTCCTCCTAACTTACCGCTGTATAACAGTGATGGTAAACTGAACTGGGATATAGGCAGTAATCCGATGGCTTTCCTGATACAAAAGAATAACGCGTCAACCACCAATTTCCTCACTAACCTGAACCTGGGTTATAAACTGACGAAGGAGCTGACGCTGAAAGCGAACCTGGGATACAGTCTGACGAGACTACAACAGACCAATGCCACTCCGGCAAGATCCATCAACTCTACCAGAAGTACCGATAACAAACTGAATTATGCCGACAACCAGAATGGTAACTATATCATCGAGCCATTTGCAGAGTATAATAAAATGATCAGTAAGGGTAAGCTGCTGGTGGTGGCAGGTGCTACTTTCCAACAGAATAAATCCACCGGTATATCCCTCGCAGGCAGCAATTACAGTAACGAGTCGCTGTTAAATTCTATCGGTAGCGCAGGTACCGTAACGGTCTCATACAACAACTATTCCCTGTATAAATACTCTGCCGTATTCGGCAGGGTGAATTATAGCTGGCAGGAGAAATACCTGCTGGACGCTACTTTCAGAAGAGATGGTTCCTCCCGCTTTGGTCCCTCCCACCGCTTCGGTAACTTCGGCGCAATAGGCGCCGCCTGGATCTTTACCCAGGAAGATTTTATGCATGCACTGCCTGTGCTGAGCTTTGGTAAGCTGCGTGCCAGCTACGGTGTAACCGGTAATGACCAGATCAGCAATTACCAGTACAATGCATTGTATAGTGGCGGCGGCTCTTTTTATGCTTACATGGGAACGTCTACCCTGGTACCAAGTACCATCGCCAATCCTAACCTGCACTGGGAAAGTACCCGTAAAACAGACCTCGCGCTGGAACTGGGCTTCTTCAAAGACAGGATACTGCTGAAAACAGATTTCTACAACAACCGTTCTACCGACCTGCTGGTGTACGTAGCAACAGCCGGTCAGACGGGTACTACTTCTTACACCGGCAACCTGCCTGCCGTAGTACAGAACAGGGGCTGGGAATTTGAACTGAACACCATCAATATCAGTACGCGTGATTTCCGGTGGACAAGCTCATTCAACCTCACACTGAATAAGAATAAACTGAAATCATTCCCTGACCTGGCATCTTCCACCTATGCTTCCAGTTATGTGATCGGTGCGCCGATAGACGTAACAAAGCGTTTTCATTTCCAGGGAGTAGATCCGGCAACAGGATTACCTGTTATCCAGGACCAGGATAAAGATGGCACCATTTCCTTTACTACGGATATGATACCGATGAAAACCGGTACGCCTTATTATGGCGGCTTCTCCAATAGCCTTAGCTATAAAGGCTTCAGCCTGGATTTCACCTTCCAGTTCAATCATCGTTATGGCTATATCAACAATACCTTAACCTCTGTTTATAGTCCTTACGGTTCCGGGTATACTAATCAGAGTAAAGCGATACTGGACCGCTGGAAACAGGCAGGTGATAATGCACCGTTCCCGGCAGCAGCTACAACGAATAACAGCGCTTATTCTTACCTGGCCTCTTCTGATTACAACTGGGGCAATGCTTCCTTCATCAAGTTCAAGACCTTAAGTCTTACCTATGCGTTGCCTGCAGATTGGCTGAAGCTGGCGAGGATCTCTTCTGCCTCCATATATGCAAGAGCGCAGAACCTGTTCACATGGGCGAAACAAAAGTATACGCTTGATCCGGAAACCACATTACCTGGCACAGGCTCTAACCTTGGAACAGGCCAGTATATTGCTTTCCCACAGTTACGCACCATTGCAGTCGGACTTAATTTAACATTCTAAAAGAAGCGGACATGAGCGATAAAACAAACACTTTAAAATATATCACGCTGGCATTGCTGCTGAGCAATAGCCTGCTGTTTTCATCCTGCGAAAAATTTGTGGACATAGACAAAGCGCCTAACCAGCTGCCCGCAGGAGATGCTTTTAAGGAAGACGGTACTGCTACCGGCGCCGTACTGGCGATGTATACCTACTACACTACAACCGGTAGCCTGCCCTACTATACATTTGCAGGTGGTGTTGAAGCGGATGATATACAGTATAGTTACACCAGTAGTACGCCTGCTATCAATGAGTTGCAGCAGTCGGCCGTCAGTACCACCAACAGTACTGTGACCAATTATCTCTGGATATACCCATACGCTGTGATCAGGCAGGCCAACCTGGCTATTGAAGGCCTGAAAGCCAGTACTACATTGACATCTTCCGTACAGGCACAGTTGCTTGGAGAGGCTTATTTCTTCCGTGCATTTAATTATTTCTATCTCGTGAATTACTTCGGAGCAGTACCTCTGGTATTGAGTGCTAACGTAATGGAAACAGGTAGCCTGCCACGTACCGGTACTGATTCCGTGTGGACACAGATCATCAGCGACCTGAAAGCAGCAGAAGCATCGCTTCCTGCCGCTTATACCGGCACTTTAAGGACCAGGGTCAACAAGTATGCCGCCAGCGCACTGCTGGCCCGTGCCTACCTGTACAGGGAAGACTGGCAGAATGCAATTACCTATAGCACGGAAGTGATTGGAGCCGGTACTTACAGCCTGCCAACACCCGACAGTGCATTTGTCAATGTCAGCAATGAAGTGATCTTACAATATGGCACGACCACCGGCTATTCCTTCCTGGGTAATAACTACCGCACCAGCAGCAGTGCAGGTATTCCCAACTATTACCTGTACCCGGCTACTGCCAATGCTTTTGAGACCGGCGATAAAAGGAGAACAGCATGGGTAGACAGCGTAATAGCAGGCGGTACGACCACCTATCGTATCAATAAGTATAAACTCGCTACCGCTACTGCGGGTAACGAATACAATGTGATATTACGTCTGGCGGAACAATACCTGATCCGTGCAGAAGCCAACGCACAACTGAAAAACCTGGACGCCGCTGCGGCTGATCTGAATGCAGTACGTACCCGCGCAGGACTGAGCAACACCACTGCCGCTACACAATACGCCCTGCTGGCAGCTATCGCCAAAGAAAGACGCCTTGAGCTGTTTGGAGAATTTGCGCATCGCTGGTTTGATCTTAAACGTACCGGTAAGGTGAATGAAGTGATCGGTGCGATCAAATCCAACTGGGCATCTACCGCAGCACTGTTGCCTATACCAGCTACTGAAATAGCGAAGAACAAGGCGCTCAGACAAAATGATGGTTACTAATCTATTCACTTTCATCTAAACTGTTTTATGCAACTCACTTACAGACTACTATTTACCGGCGCATTATCGCTGTCGGCCGTACTTGCTACGGCGCAGGAGAAAAATGCAATGACAACCGAAAAGGATTACCAGGAAGCCATCAGGGCTGCTTACAAAAACAATAACTCCAATGCAGTAGATTCATTGGTTGAAGTAGCTATTGCCCGTTTTCCCAAAGGCGCCTTTGCCCGCAACGACTTTTACAATAAACAGGTCAACATACAGTTGCCTTCCGCAGAAAAGTTGAAAGCCTATAACAAATGGATCAAGGCATTTCCGGAACCGAAAGACAGTGCTGACATAGTATACGACTATGCCCGTTCAGGCATCTCCTGGGCGTATGCAGAAGAGAACAATCCGAAGCAGAACCAGCTATGGATCAAAAGGATTAAATCGCAGGAATACCGCGCTATCGTAGAAGTGCTCGACGGATCACGCTTCCTGGGCCACAAGGACACTGTTACGGCAGAAAAGCTGATCAGGGCAGGCGTGGCAGATGCGGAGAAGTCCTATCCTGTCAGCAAAAACCCCATGGCGAAGAACGATTATTATCATGCGTTGAATGCGCTCTCTTCTCTTTTGTATAAACGGGGTAAATATGCAGAAGCATTACAATACGCTACCATGATCTACAATAGTGGTAACAAGAACAATGCTGATGTTAAAAAGAACTATGCACTGCTCCTGGCAGCCAATAATAAGCCAGACAGCGCCCTCGCACTATTGTCAGAACTGATCAGCAGCGGCCAGGCAGATAGTGAGGCAAGAGCTAAACTCCCGGCTATCTACGCAGCGGCTAAAGGCAGTGATGCCGGTTATACCGCTTTTGCGGCTGAATTGGAAGCTGCCATGCGCAAACATATACAGGAGCAGGTAAAGAAGGATATCCTCTCCGAAACAGCCCCTGTATTTACCCTGAAGGACCTCGATGGTAACACCGTATCTACGGCAGACCTGAAAGGAAAGATCCTGGTACTCGACTTCTGGGCTACCTGGTGTGGTCCCTGCAAACGCTCCTTCCCTGCCATGCAGAAAACGGTGAATAAGTATAAGAACGATCCGAATGTGAAGTTCCTGTTCATCGATACATGGGAAAGAGTACCCGATCCGTCAACAGGCGTGAGGAAGTTTATCCAGGATAATCACTATACCTTCCAGGTGTTACTGGATGATAAAAGTACCGGTGTAGTAAGTCAGTTCAACGTGCGCGGTATTCCGGCGAAATTTATCATTGACGGCGCAGGCAATACCCGTTTTAAATTAACTGGTTTCAGTGGTGGAGATGATGCAGCAGTAGAAGAGTTATCTGCAATGATAGAGATGATCCGGTAGACAACGTTAAACCTACACATATCTGTCGAAAGGCCGTCCCGTTTATACAGGATGGCCTTTTGCCGTAATACCCCCCCTGTTAGTCTAATTCCCCCACCTTGTCTTTTTATATCCGGGGCTATGTTTGCAATATCAAAAAGATATTCAAATGAAAACAATACACCCTGCCAAAGCTCTTTTGCTGGCCATCCTCATCCTTACCACATTCGTTATGAAAGCCGGCGCACAGCAGGCAAAGGCAACAAGTCCGGCAACCTTGAAATCATCTGGTTATGCGCCTGTTAATGGCCTTAAACTATATTATGAGATACATGGAGAAGGACAGCCGCTGGTGCTGCTGCATGGGGCTTATATGACCATAGATCTTAACTGGTCACAACTCATACCGGAACTGGCAAAGACACACAAGGTAATTGCACTGGAAATGCAGGGACATGGCCACACGGCCGATATTGACCGTCCCATTACCTTCAACGCCCTCGCAGATGATGTAGCCGGCCTGTTGCAATACCTGAAGATAGATAGTGCCGATATACTGGGCTACAGCCTGGGCGGAACGGTTGCTTATGCATTCGCCATACAACACCCTGCTATGGTGAAGAAGCTGGTACTCGTGTCAACAGTATACAGATACCATGGCTGGCTGAAAGAGATAACTGATGTTTTCCAGACTTTCAAACCAGAGATCTTTGATCAGACGCCATTGAAAACTGCTTATGAAAAAGTAGCGCCTGATCCGGGACACTGGAAAGCCTTCCTCACCAAATATATGGAGTATGGTAAACAGGACTTTGACTTTGGCGCAGATAAAGTGAAAGCGATCAAATCACCCACCCTGCTCATCATGGGCGACAACGACGGCGTATCGCTTGAGCATAAAGCGGAAATGTACCGCGCAGCTGGTGGCGGTGTTTCCGGAGATATGGCCGGTTTACCTAAGTCGCAACTAGCCATCTTACCCGGTACTACACATATGAGCCTGATGATGGAAACAGCGAAGCTGCTGGCGATCATCAATCCATTCCTGAGTAAATAATAGTAGCAGGTAAATAGTCCATCGGTAACCGTGGACTATTTCCATTTCGCGGATAAATACTTCCTTACCGGTGTATCAAACAATACCATTACAACGTAGGCAAAAGCCACCAGCACAATAAGACCACCAGTCACTATCCAGGCAATAGTCGTGATATCCGGTTTATATTGCTGGTTATAATTTGAAAACGCCCACATGACAGTATAGTGGGTCATGTACAGCGGATAGGAGATCTTACCCGAAAAATTACATATCCCCTCCATCCGCTGACTCAGTGTTGAACCAGCACCCAGTGCTATCAGCAGGGGAAAGTAAAACACCACAACCAGCACCTCTGCGAGCCAGTTCAGCTTGAACCAGGGCATGAGTAATGCCGCCAGCAGCAGGATAGTAAGTCCTGTAAAACCCAACTTATTTTTAATAATGAAATTGTAACGGTATACCAGCATCCCCGCCAGGAAAGAAAATGAAATACGTGCCGCACCATCCAAGAAACTATCCCTGCCCCAGCCTCCCATTACATTGCCGGCCCTGCTACCTACATAAGCCAGCCATGCCGCGGCCGCTATGGCCATCACCAACAGCATACGTTTATCCAGTTTCCATAAAATGAAGCCGTACACAATATTGGCAACATATTCCCAGAACAGGCTCCATGCAGGAGCGTTTAGGCCAAACAGGTTAAAAAACCTGTCTCCCATTACAGGAAAAGGTATCACCAGTATAGACATCAGAAATATCAGTATGATTTTACCAGCGGAATAAGCGGGCGCTGCTGCCGCAAAAGGATCAAAGAAGAACGATAGTAGCCCGAGCACAGATCCCAGGACCACCAGGGGATGTAAGCGGATAAGCCTTGCACGCAGGAATTTTCCGATGCCCATCTTTTCGATGCGATCATCATAAGCATAGGCAATCACAAAACCGCTCAGGCAAAAGAAGAAGTCTACCGCCAGGAATCCATGCCCTGCAAAGTTCTTACTGTAGTCGGTATATACTATCTCGAGAAAATGAAATATCACTACTACAATAGCAGCAATACCTCTCAGACCATCCAGTAGCTCAAAATGCTGTTTTGTTTTTAATTGTGCTGTCCCTGTTTTCGGTGCCTCGACTGTTGCCGTTTCCATATTGTGAAATTAGTAAGCGGGGAAAATAATCATCAGAAACTATATATACAAGCCATTTTTGTTGGCTGGTAGCATGGGCTGATAATAATGATGACGCCGGTCGTAAAATGCCTGTTTCTTGTCTTAATCACACCTCGCTGGAAACACCACTATCTTTTAGCTTTGTAGTATCACAACAAACAAACACATTATGAGAAAGATCATTGTTTGCACATTTATGACGATGGATGGCGTATTACAGGCGCCGGGCGGACCGGAGGAAGATACTTCCGGCGGATTCAAATGGGGCGGTTGGATGGCTTCTTATACGGACGATCTGACAGATAAAAAGCTGGGACAGATTATGTCCGGACCATTCGATCTCTTGCTGGGCAGGCGCACATATGAAATATTTGCTGCGTACTGGCCCTACCAGAATAGCGACCATCCGATCGCATCATTATTCAACCGTATCAGGAAGTATGTAGTAGCCAGTACACCTGTCAATCTTTCCTGGGAAAATTCAGCGCAGATCACCGGCGATACGGTCAGTGAATTAAAAAAACTAAAAACACAGGATGGACCCGATCTATTGGTACACGGTAGTAGTGTGCTGATACAAACCCTGCTGGCCAATAACCTGATAGATGAATTACATATCTGGACATTTCCTATTACACTGGGTGAAGGAAGGAAGCTGTTTCAGCATGGTACACAAGCGGCTCAATGGAAAGTGACGGATACAGTGATAGCTACCACCGGCGCAATTATTGTCAGCTACGTGCCAAATGGAGATGTTAAACTGGGATCGTTTATATCGGGCGACCCAAGCGAAGCAGAGATAGCCAGAAGAGAGAAATTTGCCAAAGAATCTTATTGAATATCGGTACCAGCAAAGCACTATCCTGCTTTGCTGGTGATCTGCTCTTTGGTGGCATGTAATACGCCCATCTTCAGGTCATACATGGACAAGCTCAATGCATGCAGACCGATATTATCCAGGATATAATTGGTGAGTATAGCTGCTATCACGATCATATCCACACGCAAAGAGATCAGCCCTTTCATTTTCGTCCGCTCTTCATGCGTAGAAGTAAGCAGACGTTCCGCTAATTTTTCATACGCCTTAATATCAAGGCTCATGGACGCGATATCTCCGATATCTTCTCCATTATTCAGCAGTATCGCAAATGACTCAAACGCGCCTGCTGAACCAATAAGCATTTCAGGCTTATATTGCATACAAGCAGCTTTTAAGTCGCCTAACGTTTTATCCAGTACTTCAATAATGGTATTACGCTCAGCATCGCTGATAGGATCAGCATGAAAGTATGCCTGCATTAAACGGGCAGCACCGATATCGTAACTCTTTTTCCAGATAAGACCATCTTCATTGCAGATGATAAATTCCGTGCTACCGCCGCCTATATCCATGATCAGTGAGGTGCGTTGAATAATGCCCAATGCGCTTACTCCCTTAAAAATAAACGCAGCTTCTTCATCTCCTGTGATCAGCTGGATATCGATCCCCATGGCTTGCGCAGCATCAACAAATTCCTGCCCGTTTATAGCACTTCTGACGGCAGACGTTGCGACTGCTCTCACTACCTCCACCTGATGCTCATCTATAATACTTTTGAACGCTTTTAGTGTACGTATGCCTCTTTCAAAAGCCTCGGGAATGATCATGTTCTCGTTGATGCGTCCCTGCCCCAGTAATACGGGTACAGTTGTCTTATAGAGGATCTTCGGATCTTTGTCGGCAAGATCTCCTATGATCAGGTGAAATGTATTTGTGCCAAGGTCTATAACTGCCGCTCTCATGGTATTGGTCGATTTCTGCAAAGCTATCAAATTAGCCGGATCTCTTCAATAACCGCGTCGCGTATTCTTTAAATCTTCCCGGCCATTTCTTAAACCGGTATTCAAATTAACTGTATTGCTTATTCTTAACCCGCTTTGGCCATATCGATTGCAAAAACTTTTTTTGGTTTTCCTGTAAAACAGTTTGACATTTGCATTTGGAATCAGTCCCCGTTATTGTCGAGGACCTCCAAAATGACCAACTTGCTTCTTCACAATTTTTCCAGCTACGTTCTATTAAGATAATCTGTCTGGATGCTATCAAGGAATACGGGAGTGCTTTAAGCGATAAAAACCATCATTACAAACTGTCATTGTGCAAGTGCTTCTATATTTTTAACATGTTATACCTATTTAACCGAAATCAGCTACGATACGCGTTGAAATATGTATTGACGGGAGCTTCGGAGGTTCTATCCACCAACGAAGGCGAAGCCAACTGCAATACATATTGAAACAGCTATTGGAGGAAATGCTGTCCACTAACCAACCTTACTTTAATGCATGCTATACGTTTACTTTTTTGCATTTCGCGGGGTGTTCTATAAAGATCGTAAGCGCCTACTACGCTGGTCTTCCCACTACCGTTATTCTTACAACTAACGGCGTACACTTACTGTTTATTTCGTTAACACCTGGCGAGATGAACTATCTGAAGTCAGTCATTAAAGCCAATATGACTGGCCTGTACCGGAAGTGTACGACATAGTAACCATTTAACCGTTTTCTATAACCCTTAGTAAGAGTGTTTCGGTTCCCGGGCACTCTTTTTCTTGCTCAGCCTGACGGCATTTCCTTCGCAGGAAAACCGGGCTGATGAAGCCTGAAGACTCACCACAGCATTGAGAAACAATGCCGCCTATATGTTTATTATCCTGACCAATTATTTATCGTATTTCTGACCTTTTTTCATTAACTTTAATACAAACCTAATTACTCCGAATACCCCAAAACGTTAGTTCTAGTCTTTCCTTTTCCGGATACCCTGCATACAGCCTTTTCCTTAACGAATACTCTACTTCAGGACGGAGCGTGCCCACCAGTAATTAATGGCCAACCGACATTATTTTTGTTCATCGTTTAACTCCTTAGCTATGCGAACACTATTTTTACTCACATTTCTAACCATTTACAGCAATTTTATCTATCCACAAACCTGCAGCACACCCTACCGTATTGTAGTCCTGGGTTCTTCTACGGCTGCCGGTATGGGCGCCACGCCCAATCACAGCTGGGTCTACCTTTATACGCAATATCTCAAAGGCATCAACACGGGTTACCAGGTATATAACCTGGCAGTAGGCGGTTATACGACCTACGATATTAATCCGACCGGCTATGTTCCACCACCAGACCGCCCATCTCCTGATACAGCCCACAACATCACGAAAGCGCTATCCTTGCAGCCTGATGCTATTATCATCAATCTGCCTACCAACGACGTTGGCCGGGGATATACCATTGCAGAGCAGCAAGCCAACTACCAACGCGTTATCAGTTTAGCTACTGCACAAAATGTGAAAGTCTGGGTATGCTCCACGCAACCACGTAACGATTATTCAGCACAGATGGTTGCCAATCTCAAGACAATGCGTGACTGGACCTTTTCCTACTTCGGCGACAAGTCCATCGATTTCTGGACAGGCATGAACCAACCTAATGATTCTATCAAGTGGGCGTACAGTTATGGCGATGGCATTCACTTCAATGACTCCGGCCACTATGTATTATACACCCGGGCAGTTGCCCGAAACATTCCGCAGGCGCTCTGTAACGGTAATCCGCCGCCACCAACCGTACCCGTCGTACTGAACAGCTTTACTGTTACAAACAGCACCAATAAACTACAGCTGAACTGGAGTACCGCTTATGAAAAGAATGTAAAGCGTTTCCTGGTGCAACGAAGTACAGACTCAGTGAACTTCAGTGCCCTGGCTACAGTTACTGCTACAGGCAATGACAGTACCGCTCGCTCATATACTTATCTGGATACCGTGCTCCGCAAGGTGAAACAGCTCTACAGGCTGGACGTTATCGTAGCAGATACGCATTATATCTACAGCAGCATTAAGTCCGGCATACCGGATACGGCTTACGGCGCCAACACTTACTTCAACATTACCAATCTCCAGGTACAACCAAATAAAGATAAACTGCAGATACTATGGTATAGTAACAACGAAAAGAGCACCAAACAGTTTATCATAGAACACAGCAGCGACTCGCTGCACTGGAACACGGTAGGTACGCTGGCTGCGGCAGGCAACTATTCCGGTTCCCGCTTCTACAATTTCACAGATACCACCACCTATTACCGCCTGCAATATTACCGGCTGAACATGGTCACTACTACCAACCTTCATTTCTTCAGCGCTGTGGTGAAAGGCATGCCTGATACTATGTATACGCAGCCATTCCGGATCGCTACTTTTACAGTCACCTTGCAGCAGTCTAAAGCACAACTCAACTGGACCACAAGCGCAGAAAAGAACACGATGAACTTTAGTATTGAACGCAGCAGAGATACGCTGACATGGCTCGCCATCGGCACTGTCAACGCAGCCGGCAATTCTACCACTACCCGCTCCTACAGCTTCCGGGATACAGCTACACAAACGGGTACCGTTTATTACCGACTCAACATGCTGACACACGATAACAGGCGCTTCTTCAGTAAAGTCGTGAAATTCACTTTCCCGGCGGCGCGTATTAAATCTTCCCCGCAGGCGCCGGTTGTCTCTGATGCAAAGGACGGCCTACTGCTGGCACCTAATCCCATACAGGAAAGCACGCAACTGCTTGGCTTGTCTCCGGGTAATCATGCCGTCAGGATCTTTGACTTTTCCGGCCGGGAGATCTATTTTAATCCGCAATTCCAGCAAGGTAAAAAAATAGATGCCCACCACTGGACAAGAGGTGTGTATATAGTAGTAGTAGATGAGGGGAAATACCGGTTGAAAGTAGTGAAGCAATAATTAAAAGTGATTATAATCTTCCTTTCTGATTATTATGTCCATGTCCGGGAGAGGCGTTCGGGATGAACGCCTCTCCTTTTTTGCGGCGCGGCATAGTATACTTTACCCCTCCTGTCATTCTCTCGCTGGTATATACTCAATTGGAAGATTAATTTGTTGAAATCTGATAAAATCAGCCTATTTTATATCCCGTATCCTAACGTTACCATGCTTTACCTAATGAGAAAGTACACTTTTCACTTTATCCTTGCCTTCATCTTCTTGTCTTGTAAACAAACTTCAAAGCAGGAGAATGCGTTCGCCTCAGCTGCATTTACATCCCTGGCTAAATACCCGGCCAAAGCGCTTCAGGGTGACTTTGATCTGCTGGTTAGCAGTCTGAAAGAGGGACATACCGGCATATACTGTTATACTACCGCCCAATCGTTTGACAGCCTGGTGGCTGCTCAGCGGGCGATGATACAGGATAGTATGAACGGATTCCAGTTCTATAACATCGTCTCCCCGATAGTAGCTGCTACCAAAGAAGATCACTGCGACATCAATCTGTCTGATGAGCTGAAAGGTTTTCTGCGGCAACAAGGAAAGTTTATGCCTCTGTCTGTACTCAATTCCGGTGATGATACTTTTATATTAAATGATACTATCTCGGGGCAGTCTTTCAAGGGAGCCCGTATCATAGCCATCAACGGAATGCCTATTCAGGCCATCAAAGAAAAGATCTATCGGACGTTTGGATCAGACGGTGATATTCTAAGTTCAAAGATCGCCTTCCTGGAAGGGATAAAATTGGCAATTGAATATGCGAAAGTGATTGGGCAGCCGGAAAGCTTTGACATGACGGTAATGAATCCTTCAAACGGCAGTCAGCAAACAGTTTCAGTGAAGTCTGTAACATTCGATGCGCTGAAGACTATTGAAACGAGAGTGGATAGCACCTATCATACAGATACAAATAAGCCACCCGCATCATTTGAGTATCTTGACGGCAATACTGCGCGGTTGACCTTTAATACTTTCAGCAACAGCAGATTTCGCAAGCAGCATATGAATTTCCAGGAGTTTACAGACTCCTGTTTTAATGTCCTGTTAAAAGATAAACCAGAGATCCTGATCATCGATATGCGCGAAAATGGCGGTGGCTCTGAAGGGAATGAGGATTATCTCTTTTCCTGGCTCACAGATCAGCCGTATATCAAATACGATAGTGTAGAACTATCCAGGTTTGAATTCAGTTTCATCAATCATACAGATTATGCTGCAGATAGCGACCGGATAGCATTATATAAGGAGCTTCGTGAAGAAAACGAATTGACTGGTCATGGAAAAATACTCCGCAAGAAAGGGATCTATACTCCTACACCGCCAAGAGCCCATCCTTTCAAAGGCTTCCTGTATATCCTTACGAGTGGCTGGACCTATTCCGGTGGAGCAGAATTCTGTAGTCTCGTACGCGAACATACGAACGCAGTCTTTGTCGGACAGGAAACCGGTGGCGGCTATTATGGCAATACCAGCGGCACTATGCTGGAGCTGACATTGCCGGTTACAAAGCTCAGCATCTCCATTCCTATACTTAAATTTAACCTGGCTGTACATAAGGGTATTCCCGGGCATGGTGTCATCCCGGACTTTGAAGTCAAGCCTTCATTTGAATCTTTTAGCAAAGGAATTGATCAGGAATTAGACAAGGCGCTTTCTGTAACACCTGCAGTAGAAGCCAGATGAATTTTTATCAATCCGCTATGGTAGCAGGTTGAGATAAAATCTCCTTCTCTCCTTTGTAAATGGTCAGCTCCGCGGGTGCATCATCATATTTCCCACCGAGAACTGTAACGGAACAGTTATACACGTAGCCGTTGGTTTTGAATTCATATCGGTGGTTACCACCGCTACCTTCAGGTATATATTGGCCGTTCTCTATGATGAGGTCAGGTTTATCGCTCTGTTTATTTTTCAGCCCCCAGGAAGCGTAGCGGTAATTTCCATTACCCATATCATCGATCCTGATCCTGAACTTACCTGTTTCCAGCAGGGCGACAGGCCGTTTGAATTCTTTCAGGGACGAGTGTACCAGGCTCCTTTCCTTTTCTACCAGGAGGGCTCTTTTTTTGCTTTCAACAGCTGACTGATAATTCACCGCTATCAGCTTGCCTTCTTCATTCAGCCATAACTGTCCGTGACGCAACATCAATCCGCGCCATCCCATTTTAGACCAGTCTTTATCGGGAGCAGAGGTGGTGATCATCTCAACCAATGTGTCATTGAAGATCTCATTATACCTGTTTAAAAACTCCTGTTTATTTTTTATCGCCGGAAGCGGGTATTCCCTTCTTAAAGGGAAAACGATCTTCTTAGATAAGGCTACTTTATCCTGTTGTTTTACACAGGTAATGAAATCGGAAATAACCTTTTGGTATTCATCATTTTCATCCTGACTAAAAGCAGGAAGAAAAGATAACGTTAACAACAGTATGGCAATGAATGACTTTTTCATAATTTAATTAAGCACGTTTAACTGCAAAGATACCAAAACGCTAATGTCTTTACACCGCGGATATTTCTTTCTATTTTATGGCCCCAAAGTCCCTGTAATGCGCATCGAAGCTTAGGGATGGTATGAAACAGCCTTTTAAAAGACGAATAAGAAATTGTACGGCTATTCAAAGAAGAAGGCCTGGGATAGTTTGTCGTAGCTTGGCGATATTGTCTGATTAAGTCCAACTTAAGTCCTATACAACTCCTATTGAAGTTTAGTGATAACAGTTCTTTAAAGGCTGATTATAAGTGCATTACAATACCCTATAGGGATATACAGGTGTACTTTTAATACCCTCATTATGCACGGAAAGAATAAAAGAATATCGCTGACAATAGACTAACTATCAACTTGTTAAAATGCAGGTTTTTCTGTAAATTGAAGAATAAACGATTACATCCATGGCCCAAAACCGAAATATTATTACACAGGGACTCTCCGGCCACGTCGGAGATCTCATCTTTTACGAACGGAACGGCAAGAAATTCTGCCGTAAAATGCCCGAGTATGGCCCGGACAGTATGTCTGTCGCCAGTAAACAAAGTAGCCGCGAGTTCGCCAAGGCCAGTAAGGCCGCAAAATCGATCCGTGCTGCGCTGAATGGTATCTGGCAGCCGGCGAAAGACGAAACGACCGTATACAGGCTAAATAAGGCCGTTTATGCGGCTTTGAGGGAAGACACCCTGCATACCCGTGGTAAACGTGTATTCAGTCCCGCTGCCTTACATCAGCATCTCAAAGATTTCCGCTATAACAAAAAGGCCGTCATGACCATTGGCGGCATTGATACCATACGTCAGGAGGACGGCAGCATTAAGGTACAGCTGCCCGTTAACTGGCAACACTGGCTGAAACCTCCTAAGGATGCACGTTATATACAGCTTCAGGCAGTATCGCTGGACATGGATCTTGAACAGAATAGCTGCCTTGGCACCACGACCGCAGCGAGTTGCGTCCGGCTGGGAGAAAGAGAGCATTCCCTGATGTTACCTGTTGTACCTGTCAGGGCCACGGCTACGATCGTTCTTTTACAGATCCGCTTCCTGCATACTGATACAGGTATTCAATCCACCGGCACCGCCAGTAGCGAGCAGGCATTTGTGACAGCAGTGCTGGAGCCGGTATTACCATTGATAGAAAAGGCCAAAGATCCGCAGCAGCCAGCCAAAACACCCCGGATTGCGAAGAAAAGCCGCTCCGCAGCGGATATGCTGTATGCTGTCAACCAGGAAGGCAGATCAACTACACATTTTAGCGGGGAAGCAATCAGCGAACGGTCAATCCCGAAAAAATCGATCCTCATTGCAGATGTGCCGGAAAAAAGCCCTCCGCTAACGGTCTTCCATCAGTATGACTGTGACCAGTTTCTGGTCTGATCAACTCATATTTTACTTTGACGATACTTACTGATTGTTACATGGCGTAGCAATCCGGGAATGTTATGACATGCACTAATAAGTAAAGCCGCCCATAGAGCGGCCTTACAATCTTTTTGTGACCCCACCGAAAGTATTAGATTCCCCGGTATCCGCTATAACAGCGGTTTTAATATTCCCATAACATGGTCCCGAATATGCAAGTTAACAACATCGCACCCCCATAATACATCTGCTACTTCTTTTGCATCTCATTCTTTACCGTTCTTACCACCAACCTTGTAATATTGCCGGCTCTTGGCTTCATATCATCCTTCACAGAAGATCTCAGTAACAATCCTGTTTTAACATCCACAGTGATCGTTCCCTTCCTGGAATAAGATGCCTGGATATCGTTGTTGATAGAAGTAGCAGATGACACAGCGATCTCCATCTCATTCGCTTCTTCAGACTTCACAATATACTCTGCTCTTAATGGTCCTACGTGGTGATTATCATCTTTGTACCATTTGTCTCCTACCGCTACCTCTTCTTCCGGGACATAAGAGAAGGCGCCGTCAAAGATCTTCCTGATCTCTTCATTATTAACAGTACCCCTGGTTGCCTTACCGAAGCTCTGTGCAACAGCTTGATTTTGTTCTTCCATACCGTCGAGCGCAATGTTGATCAGGGAATCTACGCCGGTTACCTCGTCTACTCTCCAATCAGGGTTGATGTAAACAGTAAATGATTTCCCCAGCATCCCCTCGCCCAGTTTACGCAGCTGGTCATTCTTCGTGTGTAACTCATCGCCTACGCTCTTTACGACGAACTCTTTGAAATCGTCCGAGTTAAAGCCGGTAAGGTCATGCGTAAACAGGTGTTCTGTCCGCTGGTTGATCTTCATGTAAGTAGCCCTGATCATCAGCTTTCCCTGCGCTGTCTTCCCTACTACCCGCAGGACCCAGCTGGTCGAAAAACTCTGATTAATGGCACGTACACCGTCATCATGAATGTCGGAAATGGTAGTATTCTTGAAAATGTATTGCTCTCCTGGAGTCAATACCGGGATAATTGCCCTCTTTACCTGTGCAGATAAGATTGATGAAAAGAAGATAAGGCCCGTCAACAGGACAGTACTCTTAGTGGTCATAGGTATATGCGATTAGTTTAAGAAACAAATATATTAAAATGAATATATAAAGTAAAGGAGCTTGTGACCACCGGTAATTCCGGTCCTTATGAGATCAGGTTAAAAGATACCAGCACAATGGTAACACTTACACAGATCAGCGCCACCAGGAAGACATAATCTGCCACCTTCTCCAGTCGCTCGCTTCTCCGCTCATCTTCGGCCCGCATAGACAGGAATGACAGAAAACAACTGGCCATTAAAAGCAGTGAGGCAATCCCGGTACTGTCATCGATGAGCGTACTATTGTTGAAATGCATGACTTTGATGGAGGTCAGCACAATTAAACAAAATCCCAGCAGGTTGGTAGATGTATTGAGGATGTGTGGTGATTTGCTTCCGTTTGCCATATGCTGTGCTGATTTAAGGTCAAAAGTTAAGTAAAAGCTTGTTTTTAATAGATTTATGGGGAAATTTATAAGGGAAATTTAACAAAGTGGATGAGTGTTAGTACTTCCTGCTCCCTTTAAATGGCGCACTTATTGTGCCCCTTCCGCTTGTAGCTTTATCTTCCAACATCAACAACATCGATATGCAAGTTGCGATTAAAAGAGCTTATGACGCCCCTGATACAAAGGACGGCTACCGCATACTGGTTGATCGCCTATGGCCACGGGGGATTAAAAAAGAGGCTGCCGAAATTGATCAATGGCTGAAGGAAGTGGCTCCTTCTACGAAGTTGAGAACCTGGTTCGGGCATGACCCGGCAAAGTGGAAGGAATTTAAAAAGAGGTACCGGGAGGAGCTAAAGGATAATGAAGCCTGGGATGATCTGCAGGCACTGGCAAAGGCAAAGACGAAGATTACGCTGGTATATGGTGCGAAGGATGAGAAGCATAACCAGGCAGTGGTGTTGGAAGAGTTGTTGGGGGGAGAGTAGTGTTATTTCCATATCATCAAAATAAAACATTAACGACACCAGACATTCTGTGAAAGATCGTTCCATGTCACTCCAGAGCACCCAATGACAGATTTCCCTTGATGGCAGCGAAGGATATCGCAGCGAAACGAAATTGCCCCTATACTTTCATAATTTCTACACCTTCTGCAAGGATTCTTATTTCGCTTCCGGTAGATGATGTTTTTATAACATAGCAGTACAACTTTATGTGATCAAAGGTACCTCCCCATTTTTTATAAAAACCTATTAAATCTTCATCATCCGGTGGCGCTATGTAAGCATCATCAATTGACTCATTGGCAATAATTCCAAAATTCATCGTTGCCTTGAACAAGTAAGATTTCTTGAACACGAGTTTAGATGTTGACTTATCTTCATACCATTTAACAATAATTTCTATGCTGTCATTATTTCCCGGGTCAGTTCGATTAATAGAAATATTTTCGAGTATAGAATCATGCCAGTAATACTCATCAAAATTCATAGTACAATTTTTCATTTCTCCAGCATTTAAATACCATGATCCTTAATTTCTCAGCGTTTATGCATGCATCAACCCCGGAATGGCGTCCAACTATTGAATTTATATCGTCTTCAGGATAAAACTTAAACTTCGCAAAGGAAATTTGATACATCACATACTGATGTATTGAGATCCGCTACGAACACAATTGGCAGCATTACCTATTTATTCAAATCTATCTTACCAAGATAGCAATTCCCTTTAATACTCTCAGTACTGTATAAATCGTAAATTCCTTCTCTAGGTTCAATACAGAATTCCGTCACTTCGTCATACTGATAACATTGAATATCCAAACTATTCATTGGTCGTATTGGTATGCCATTTAAACTTGGCGGATCTTTTTTTCTTGAATGAAGAATCAATTTGTAATATTTCCCAATATTCACTTTTTCTCTGCAGGAAAGGGTATCAGTATTCTCTTTCTGAACTATTATTTTATATACACTATCCTTCTTTGTAGCATAAATGACATACCAGTTGTTTACTGATTTGACCTTTCTAATTAAATAGATATTTCCTTTATAATCACTTAGTTTACTTGAACTTCTACAAGCAGCCAGGCATACAAAAAGCAATAGGTACAGGAAAATATTACGGTAACTTCTCAACAAGATATAATCCTTTTAGGTTTTCTGCGTAAAGTAAATCGAAGATACCTTTATTTCTTTCCAGGCATATCACATCGGCAGTATTGTCAAAATTAAAGCACTTAACTCCGTAAGCAAACATTGCCCCGTAAATCATAGAGTGTAACTTTAAATTATATTTCTCATGCTTTCCAATCTTCATGCCTTCAGCATCGATTTCTTTATGCGACAATATTTTATACCGATATGCTTCATGTTTTACATAAATCAAATTCCATGAACCAATAGAATCAATTTTATATACTTTGTAAACCCAGGTAGGATCATAATCTTTTTTCCGTCCTGTGTCCAAATACGATCTAGAAGCACAAGAGGTTATTAATGTCAATACTAACGATGCTAAAATTAGCCTTTTCATTAATCGAGATAACAGTTTAACTTGTCCCTTCTCTTGTCGCCTCTAAGACACAATAGTTAAAAACCAACTATTAAGATATAAAAGCCCGCTTGTCCAAATTATGAGCATTCAATTTTCACTACATTTTAGTATTGGGGGATTGAAATAACCGACACCCCTATTGGTAATAACGCGTTTATAAATCGCTAAGTTATTTTTACAAAAAAAATAAACGGCCGCTTTCTGAGAATCGTCACGCGAATATTCAGGATATTTCATTTTTAAGCTGTCCATTTCAATTAAATTATATCTTTGAAATGCCCCCAGCGCTTCTCTATTTATAGGATAATTATTATCTCGCCAAAGGAACAATTTTCCATCTCTCTCGTAAAACCTGTTCTCTGATTTCCCCATACTTCCAATTGTATCTTCCGGCTCCAATATTATTTTTCTTCTCAATCCTAATATAGATACAATTAAAAAATCCTTGTGCTGGTTATAATTCCATACCTTAATACGAAAAATACTATCTTCTTGGTAAAGCTTACACTTCTCAGCAAAATCCTCAATCGCAATCTGAATAGCATCCTTGGGAGGATCTCCTTGCTGCACAGTGGTTTTAGAAGTACTACAACTATAACAAGCTATGGCGAAGAATACTGTAAATAAAATATGATTCTTCATAAAAAACTGATTATTAATCTCAATTAGTTAACTATCAACCACTCTCGTATCTTAAACAGGAGGCGTGTATTCACCAAACAGCTACGCTGCAAACAATCCGCTTATACATAACCAGACTATTCTATGAAATGATAGCAGTATTCTACGTCTCCCATATTACCCCAATCCTTTTGGGAAACCCGGGCATTCCCTAATAATAGATCTTACGTTGACACATATTCAATGCCTTATATGGCAATTCCCCTCTTTCCAGCAATTCTCGTCCGTTATAAGCAAATCCTCCTAGTGGTAAAAACATGTTGCTCCCCAATGCGCCTTTTATAATAGAAGTTTTCTTTATCACAAAAGAGTAAGCTTTACCAACTTTTATCTTATAACTATGTCCATTCCCATTCATCAGTGGACTCTTTATACCTAATGGGGACAAAATTGTAAACTTTTCAGCATTATCACCTTTAGCCTTAACAACTATATAATTGTCGATAGGATAAATCTCCGTTACTATTGCTTTTACAACCAGGGTATCACCTATTTTTGCCTGAGTAGATTTGATAAAAAATAAAGGACTCCATAGCAATAAAAATAAAAATCTAATCATTTAGGAATCAATTTTTAAACCGTCTTGTATAAACACTGGCAGATGGATTTATCATATAATATACATTAGGGATAGCGATCGAAAAAGCAGGCATACTATCAATAATAAAAACCTCTCTATCATAATTTCCCTCTAATTTGTTTGGTTACCTTTCACTTTCAGACGCTTATAGGACTCCGCGGTGATATTAAATCTACAATTTGAACCGCCGACTTCATATCCAACGTAGCCAATCCAATTCTCAAAATAAAGAATGGTATATTGCCCATTTGCAATCTTAGACTGAATACCCTTTCTAATTAAATAGACATTTCCTTTATAATCACTTAGTTTATTTGAACTTCTACAAGCAGCCGGGCATACAAAAAGCAATAGGTACAGGAAATTCTACATCTTACGGCAACTTTTCAATAAGATATAATCCTTTTAGGTTTTCTGCATAAAGTAAATCGAAGATACCTTTATTTCTTTCTAGGCATACTACCGTACTAGTATTATCCAAATTAAAGCAACTAACGCCAGAACCAGCTCGTGGCCCGTAAATTCTAGAATGTAATATTAAATTGTATCTCCCGTGCTTTCTGATCATAATACCCCCACCAGCAATTTCTTTATGCGACAATATTTTATATCGACATCCTTCATGTTTCACGTAAATTAAATTCCATGAACCAATAGAATCAACTTTATACACCTTGTAAACCCAGGTAGGATCATAATCTTTTTCCCTCCCAGTGTCCAAATACGTTCTAGAAGCACAAGAGGTTATTAATGTCAATACTAACAATACTAAAACCAGTTCTTTTATTTTATCATGATAACGGTTTAATCTACACATTTTCCATCGGTAAGAATATACAATAGCTACAGGTTAATTAACCTTACTCGATACGTGCAGCAGGGTCACTACTAAAGACAACATAAAAACGAATCGCTACAAATAGTATCGTTAGGATGGAAAAAACTATTAGATGCAAAATAAATACCCTCCGATAAGAATACTTTTCAATCCTCAATAGCCGCTTTCCAAAAATCATAAACAACGCTTGTAGGAGAGAAAAAATCATTGACAAACCAATCCCCAGACCTGACCTCATTACAAAATAATAAATCGGTCTATCATGGAGCATATCATACTCTGTATGTAGAGAAATGTTTCCAAAATTTAATATTACAAACAATAGGCTCGCAAATAAAATCTCCACTACCGAATAAATTAACAAAGCAATTGTTCTTGTTATTCCCTTATTAACTACCATAATAATATTTAAATTAACCAAATGAACATTGAAGAATAATCTATCACCTACGAATCATCAATGAAAAACTAAGCCTTAAGCTAAGACGCAACCAAATTTTTAGAACTAGCATAAATTGAAACTGTAAGAATAAATAATAGTATAACACTTTAATTCCTTTTATAAACCACTCCTTTATCAGTCTCAACTTTTTTCACATCATTAGATTGAATAAATAGGGAGACTATATTTTGTAATTTACGTATCGCATCTGCGGTAACAGTTCCTCCGTGTGAATTGGAGAATCCCATTCCATCCAATTTGAAATAATACTTCACGCCCTGAACTGGCATGGCTGGAGAAACCGGGTCATCAGTGTAGTGTATTTGATAAGAAGTAATATTATCCGGACTCACGAATTCATCCGCTTCATCAGGTGACAGGTATAGTAATGCTTCAACAGGATGATTTTTCGATTCTCTTTCTCCGAATTTCTCACTCAAGTACGACGCAATACCTGCCGCAAAGGCAGCACCTTCACTATGGCCCACTACTTTGAATGTTTCATTTTCTTTCATTCCGCCAACCAACTCTTCATAATGCTCTTCTGCATATCTTCGTCCAAGTGCATAACGGTCCCCGCCGCTTTGATCTCCTCCATATAAAGAAGAGCCGTCAACAAAATGATTTCCTTCAGAACTTGATGCACCCAAAAAGGAGCGCGCAGCGGGTATAAATTTCTTACTAAAAAAGTCCCAATAAGACTGCTTTGGTGCTCCCGGACTTAATCCAACGGAATGAACAATTCTATTCCAATGCCCATTTACAAATATGACCAACTTACCATCAGGGTCGATACTATTTATCGGATTGTTTAGCGTATAATTATAGCTGGAATATCCTTCATACTTTTCAGCCCTTGCATCATGAATTGACCATCTTCCTATTTGTTGGTTATACATTCTAGCCCCATAATCATACCACTCCAACCCACTTCCATCTCCAAATTCCCTACTCTGCAATTCCTTTCCATTATATTTTATCCTATTCTCAGCATAATTCACACCTTTCAACGCATTCGTAGATATCCCCGCCATTGTCAACCCATACGGATAATAATGCGTCTCCTCCAACAACGGCCCGCTATTCACCCCTAAGACCACATTATCAAAGAACACATCCTGTTGACTCTCATTACTCGTATAAACATACAAAAATCCGCTTTCTTCCACCGCCATCTTCTCAACTCCTAGTTCCTGCAGCTCATCCGGGCTCTCCTTCACCCGCCTCACCCCACTATTATCCTCCACTAATTTAAAATCATCATTGAATAAAACAAAGTTCAAATAGGCCTTCGGACGATTTGATTGCCCATTATCCTCATTCTTCTCCTTTAAACGTTGATAATTATTATTATAGAAGTCCGCATTAAAAGGTGTGTTATTAGAAATCACCTCAGAAGCATGTGATCCATTTCCACTTGTAGCGCCTCCAAATGCCTGTACCAAACCTGCGATCAGATCCTCCACCGGGGCCTTTCCATTATTATCATCCGGCCCCTGGGACTTATAAAATGCTTTTGCCTTAATTTGAACCGTATCTCCAGCCATTACCCGTAATACCAAAGAAGGACCGATCTTCTTCCCACCTGCCTTCGCATTCAACTTCGCAGCAAACTTGTTCTCTTCAGTAGTCTGGTCGGCAGGATAACCAGAAGGTATCTCTGCACGGGTCTCCTCCACATTGCTGAACAATGCCACTTCCTGAGCCGCCACCTCCGTTTCCATAGTAGCAGCATACATTGTAAAGTCTGTCTGATCAGTCAATACCGTTCTCACGTTACCCAGGTGATCCTTCTCAAAATAATCATACGCATATTGAATAGGCTGTCCGCTTTTATAAATAGGACGGATACGGCCCTCTTCATGACTAATCAGTTCAAGGCTGTCCTGTTTATATACAAATGGCCCCGCATAGTCAGTTACAGTTGTCTTAGAAGGACTACCGGTATTATCCAGCACCGTCTTGCTCAGCTTATTCCCCATAGCGTCATACTGGTAAGTAATTGTACCCTTACCCACAACAGTAATCACAGAAGGTAGATTCAGATGGTTGTATACAATTGAACTGATATGCTTATTGGAATCAGCGACCATGTTACCATTTCCATCATAGAAATAATCATTGCCGCTATTAGTGCCGTCAATAAAATCTCCCAGTTTGGCAGACGCAGTCTTAGCTGGATTAGGATCAGCTACCGCTGCCAGCTTGTTACTATTAGTTAAGTACGTATAGCTTAAACGGTCAATGGTATCGATGCTTGTTCCGATCATCCCCTTCTGCCACATGGATTTGATATTGCCATTAGCATCATAAGTCAGATTACTCACCGTGAAATCCTTCTTATCCTGTGCCCAGCTGCCACCATTCTTCTGAGTGAAGTATGCACCCGTCAACCGGTTGGCCTTATCGTAGCTATAACCATACGCCCATGCACTATCAGCACGGGTCTTCCACTTCACACCAGTTATATTGCCATTGTACAAACTGGAATCAAATCCATAGTCATAGCTGAGCTCTTGCCCAAACCAGTTCGACGTACTGGTCCCGCTGTTTACAAAGTTCTTGTTGATGCCCTGTAACCAGCCCCGGATATTATAAGTATAGTTCAAGCTATCAATCACACTACCAGAAGAGGCCATTCCTAAACGTTTCAACTTCAACTGTCCCAGTTCATCGTAACTATTTGTCGCTATCACCTTCTCCTGACTTACATCATCATTCAACCGTTTCCTCACTGTAAGCAACCGGCCAGCATTATCATAGGTCATACTTGTCAGCAAGGAACTTTGCAGTGTAATGCTTTGGGGATTCTGATGACGAAGATAACTTGCCAGTACGGCTCCTTTGAAATTGTAAAGTGTTGACAATACATCCTTCCCTCCCAGGTTATTTTCACTTATCACCTGAATAGCACGACCCTTATCATTGTAATAAGTAGTTGTCATCAGCCACGTATTAGTCCCCAGTACCCTTACTTTGGTGCCGGTCACTAATCCTGTAGTCATATTACTTACTGGCAGTTTCTCCGGATATAAAGTATCCGCTGCCAATAATTTGCCAGTATCAGTACCAACAAAAGCCAGTTTACCGGTAAAGTTATAGTTATCGTAAAATGTATAGGTCAGCGGTGTTAATGCCGATGTTGATAGATTAGGTAATGGATTCGTAGCAGTAATTATTGTCGTATCACCGGCAGCAGCAGGATCAATTTTTGCTTCAGTTGCGCCACCAGCACCGGAATCAAACCCATCGAGGATACTAATGCTGTTAGTGGCTGTATACAAAGGACTACCGTCATGCATATACAGTGACAGATCCGCTTTTGCAGGCGCCACATAAGAAATGGATTGAGATGTGGGAGCAGCATTCATGCTCGTCTGTAAAGCCTCCCTGGTAGAAGTTCCCGCATAGATAGCTGTCATAGTTGGACGATTCAGATCGTCATAGAAAGTAACCAGCCATTCCATTGGGGACTTCGTCCGTTGAACAGAGTCCTGTGTGAATACGAGCCTATCCCGCACATCGTACACCATAAATACCCTTCCGGCACCTGGGACCTTTTTCACTACCATACGTTGTCTTGCATCATATTGATACTGGAAGCACAACTCATCAGCAATAGTAGTGCTTATTGTCCAGGTACCTTTTATAGCTTCCACAGCCAATGGCGGTATAACAAAACGAAGGCTTCCCACGTCATCATACACATAATACGTACATAACCAGCCTATATGCCCTGTACCGGGAGTAGCTGCAATCTGTACCTTTTTTAGTACTACCTGACCTTGCTTGTCCTTATACTCAACCACCTGGCTGCCTTGCTCATCTATAGTCACATTCTCTTGTAACTGTCCGGCCGTATAATTGGCTACACTGGTAGGTATCCCTGTCCCGATATTCCATAATCGCACTGAATCAGCCACCGAATTCACCTGATACCGGATTTCTACAGGATGATTCACCCAACTATTGCCCGGTGCATAAGATTTAAGTGGTCTGTTAAGCGGCGACTGCTCAAACTCCTGTTGACTATAGTAAATATTCTCTCCAGCAACACCCGGATTAAGTACTCCATTCTGATAAAATGCTTTCTGTCCATTGAACGGATCAGTCTTAAATTTCCCGTCATTCAGATTACCAGATTGTTGCACATAGGGAAGATATTTGTATTGCTCTCTTCCATAACTATCATATATTACCGGCGCTACCAGATCCTTCCCTTCACTGCTGATCCCCTTTGAAACTGTTTGTATCGGTCTTCCAAGACCATCAAAGTATTGAGTGGATTGTTTTACCTCCCTCACCAGCCTGCTGCCAGATGTAACTGCAGCAGTATCTGTAAAAGGCTTATCCGACTCCCAGGTTCGGACATAGTTGATCGAGGTAGTATTGTACGCAGCCGGAACGGCTACGGCCGTTGCCGTATTACGCGTTCCGCCGGGCTTGTTCTGGGCTGACAAGACGCCCGGAATAATGAATAGTAACACCCAGCAAAATATACGCTGAAATTTCTTCATAAAAAGCAAACTTATATATTCGACTATTTATAGACTTCAATGATAATCGGTGTAGATACATTCCAGGATTTTACGCCCGTCACAACCTGATCAACACCATTTACAACCGCATTAAAAGACTGCTGCCCTTGTATCTTCACCACATAACTGTTACCCGTAGGCAGCAACTCTTTATATGGCAATACAGGATCACCAACTCCTTTAAACTCATACTGATAAAGCACCACTCCGTTGATATTCGTAATAGTCACAGAAAATGTGGATACTCCTGCATTAGGACGTTCACCTACAAAGAAGCTGGCAGTATTATCAGGAATACATGATCCATGTGAGTTAACATAGCTTTGTCCAAACAGGTCTATCTCACGCTGCGCAAGAGAATCGGCAGCCTTCTGACTGCTTTGAACTATGTATTGTCCGGCAGGTACTACATAATTGTAAGGACTACCAACATACCCTAAACTACAGCCAATAGGAGTAAAGACCTTGCTTTTCTGTACGTTATAGAAATTACAGGTTCCATTAGTGTTGGCGTAGTTCTGGCCATTTGCATTGATTTCCGCGTCTGCAAAGCCATCAGCATCCGCCTGACTAACATATGATTTATATTTCTCGGCAGGAACAACGTATGTAAGTACTGACCCATCGCCGATAGTACAATCGTTCTTTTTAAAGGTCGCTACCTTTTGTACATTAAAGAAAATAGAGGTCGTCGGCTGACTTACAGGTCGCACATAGCTATATTCATACCTTTTTAGAATATCACCATATTGATCTTTCACCTGCAACAAACGGTTAAAGCCATCATAGTCGAAATAGGAGATTGTATTATTGGCATCACTCTGAGCCGTCATCCCTATTAATGGGTCATGAACAAAAGTCTGCATTACCGCATTTTGTGGCAGCAGGCGCAGTTCATCAATTACTACAGTACCCTTTACTGTAACAGTTGTTGTTCCGGCAGTCAATTTATGCTGATAGAATGTCCATCCATTAATTGTTCTTCCTGCTACACCCGATTGCCCATTTACAGTAGCTGACGCCCCTTTCGCCCAGTATGAAACCATGTATGTTTTAGCGCCGTCAAGTCCCGTTTTGACAATATCTCCGCTTGACAAAGTATAGGAAGCTTTTCCAGTCAGCGATGTCGTGGTATTTCTTACTGTTGCCATCTGCCAGTTTCCTGTAGAGGATGATTCAAAACCGCTATAGGCAATATCGGTCAGCACCGCATTGGCTGCCTTGGCCACTACCAGACTATTGTTATAATCATATATTAAAGATGTATACAGGCCATTTCTTTCACGATACTGTGTCATGTTACCAAAAGCATCATAAAGCTGAATACTGGCCTTCTCTTCCAGCGGATTACCAAAGACAGATGATTCCAGCTTGGATGGTGCAATTAACGCACTTGTAAATGCTGCATAGTTAATTCGCTCCTTGCTTATCTCCGCAGTATCATTTTTTACGGTCCGTTGTTCTACGACGTTGCCGATCATATTGCGGGAGATCATATCCGAATAAGGTACAGTAGTTCCACCACTCACCATTTCATCAGGATATTTGGTATAGGTAGTAAAAGTCTGATTTTTACTATCGGTCGTTACTGTTCTGGTAACACCGAGGTGCTTATTATTATCATAATAATACCTTGTCAAAGATGTTAACGCTGTCCCATCATCAGGGTTATACATCGTTTCCTCTGTTGAGGTTTTCTGTACCCAGGATGTAACCAGGTTATATATTCCATATCCATAGTCGTTTTTATATTCGTCTGTAGCCGGAATAAAATAACCGTCCTGCTCATTACCACATGGATACAACACAGTTCTCAGCTTTTTAACACGCAACGCTTTCAATCTACGATAAAGATGAGCGGTGTCTCCGTCGTTAAACGCATATTGGTCTTTAACATAACTAACAGGAGTATAACTACCAGCCTTCTTCGCATACACAGTCTTTTCAGACAGGAGTCCCCTTTTATAATCATAGTTATTGACAGGAATAGAATTATTAGCCGCAGCAATATCCAGGTCAGGCCAGTATGTGTGATCGAAGTAGTAGTTATTTGCAGAATCGGCCGTAAACAAATAATTATATTTCGTATAACCATTATCTACCCCACTATTATCTACACTATATTCCCTTACTTCCTGGTATCCGACTGCGGCGCCCTGTGTTACACCAAGTATCACCTGGCTGCTGCTGGTCTCTTCAATGTAATTGGCAAAATTCGTATGACACATATCGTATCCCTGTTCAGAAGCCCCCCACATGTCAACAGCATAATAGTGGATATAAGCAGGATAGGTCAGCAAGACGCCCGGAGAATACTCAAACTTCTTTATTTCTACAGGAGTTGTAACTATATTATCATAGTTCTTTATGCTTCTGATTCTTAAACCACCTGCAATAGGAGGAGGAGGAGTTGGCGCAGTGGAGGTTACCTGCGTCCGGAATGTAATACCAGCCAGGATATGTCCCTTTTGCCATTCCTCCCCACAGTCAAAATAACTACACGTATTATCGACGGTTATTCTATAAGACCCTGCAGGAAGATTAAATGTGGTTTTAGGCACTATAACATTGTAAGAGCCGTCAGGGTTAGCCGGAATATTTCCTCCCGGGAACAGATCAAAAGCATTCCAGTAGTTTGTCTGCACGTAAGTTGAGCCACTCAGCCGTTCCAGCTTAACATATGGTAGCCAGGCACGATCCTTTGTTATTGGCTTGAAATAGTCTGTGAATTCTATCTCTATTGTAGCGTCACTCTGATTTTCAGTCACGACGAAGGTAGCCGTACTATCAAATCCACGGGGCATTTTTGGATTATAATTGCTAAGCCAGATCGTATTTGCCCCAACAACTGTGGTAGGTGCACCAGGAGTAACACTTGCCTGATATTCATGTGCTTCATAGTCAAAATCCGTATATCCTCCTGTAGGATATTTTATCCGCCATAGTGTCCCGGCTTTCATTGCTGATTCGTTTGGCTCTCTGTTTGCAGACAACACTGCCTGCAATTTGCTACTGTTCGGCAATAGGTTATTATTGGCGGCGCCATTAAAATACCCCCAGTGATCCTGTGAATTAGAAAACCTGGATGGCAGACCCGGGTAATAGTAAAAGCTATGCACCATCTTATCTGTACGGGTTTTGTTATACTCAGAAACAGAATCCAGATAATAGCGATCGCCGGTATAGGAATATTGAAGGAGGAATTTTTTCACCAGATTACCTGCGCCGCCAGCAACAACTTCTATACTATCTAATAAAGTTCCGGACAACATATCCTGCCTGGCAGTATTTGACTTAAATCTGACCTCTCCCTGTGACCATTTTATAGAAGACAGGCCACCTTTACCCGTCGTCAACTGGCGGGTATTCATAGGATCGCTATTAGGCGTTCCATTATACAAAAGAACTGAGGTATGAAGGATACTGGGCCAGGCAGAAGCCCCAGCTGGCTGGTAAGTCATTCCGCTTGTCAATTCTTTCAGCGACTGGGTTGACTTGAGCGTATAAGATTCGCTCTTTGTTACATATTGCAATGATATCGTATCGCTTTTATCACTCGAAACGATACTTGTCAGATACCAGGCATTATCGAAGAATTCAAAGTTGCCGGGAGATCCATCTGCAATCCTTGTTTGCTCCACGCCACCGGAAACTCCATCCGTTGATCCAAAAGTGTAAATCGTTCCGCTTTCATCCACAATCTCCCAAATATTCGCAGCGCTGCTGGACATGAAAGGATGCTTAGTCAGTTTAAGCGCATTTTCAGGAATACTATGAAAGTTACCCTTCTCATCAAAGAAGAACTTTCCAGACCGGCCATTGAAGTTATAAAAATAGGCATCCGGCTCTGTATCAATATCGCCATCAGTTACCTTATTAAAATACAGGAAGGTGCTTACGCTGTTCAAAGCATAATTGTCCTGCAAGACTACGCCTGATTTCAACCTGCTCAAATAACCATTAGGATCATTATCCGGCAATCCAATTATCGTACGTGTAATAGCACCACCAGCATTTAAAGTCCAACCAACTCCGGTACCAGCACTCATTTCCTCCACCTTTACCCCGGAACCATGATAGCTCAATGACACCGGTAATGAAAGTTTTCCTTCCTTTACATCATAAATAGAAACACTAACGTTTGCAACGCCTGTATAATAACTAACAGGCCATGCCCCGAATTTACCAAGGGATGCGGCTGTAGGCGATGGTGGTATCACTTCCGGAATAAAACCATTACTCAAACTACCAGCTTTCGATTGAGACTTTGCAATGTGGGTCCCCAACAAACACATTATAAATGGTACGTAAAGCATTAAACGTACAGAAAACTTGCTCATCATTAAAAATTTTAGGTATAGCGTCCTGAATCATTAGATACAGCGTCTGCGAAACGCATTAATTCTCGTCAAATTATAGCTGGATTTTTGTCACCTGGCATCTTGCCTTCCAGATTGACTGCTTATGACAATCCAATCTTTCATATGGACTAAGAAATGTGACTATGCTCGAACAAAGTATAGGAAACCTGACAAGGGTACAGGGCAACATCAAATTTCAATTAGGCGCAAAGGTGATAAAAGCACATGACAAAATACATAACACATTAGTTGTATGCATATTATAAACTATTTTAGCTGAAGTATTATCACAAAGAAAATTACCTATGACGCATTGTATGTGCGTTGAGAACCTGTGACATGAAATATCCGGTGCATGAGCCCCTTAGCTGCACTATAACAGTTTTTAAGCTTTTTTGCATATTTTCACTATAATTTGAAACAGAACACTATATGAGAACATACGCAATACTTATTTTCTTATTACTTGCCGGAACAGCTTATTCCCAAAAAACCATCAACAATTATAAATACATACTCGTACCAGACAGGTACGACTTCTTCAAGATGGATAATCAGTATGGCCTGAATACGCTGACTAAATTCCTGTTGCAGGAAAAGGGATTTACTGCCGTGATGAGCAGCGAGCAAATGCCTGCTGAAATGGCGGCTAATCCCTGTAATGCGCTCAGAACTGAAGTTGTACAGAAAAAGGGGTTATTCGTTACAAACCTAACCTTACTATTGAAAGACTGCCAGGGCAATATCATCTTCAAAAGCAAGGAAGGCAAAAGCAGGGAGAAAGAATATCAGGTTGCCTATGAGTTTGCTTTAAGAGATGCCTTCTCATCACTGAACGACATACCTTATAAATATGACAGCGTCTCATTAGCACCACCACAACCAGTGGCAGCAGTACAGCCAGCTTCACCTGCTACGGCCGTTCCTGCTCCTCCACCTCCTCCGGCGCCTGCAACAGCTGCGATTACCGAAACGACTGGTATCTTATATGCACAGGCAACCGCCAATGGATATCAGCTGATTGATATTACGCCGAAAAAAGTATTAACACTGCTCAAAACATCTATGCCTGATTATTTTATAACCGAGGGAGGAGCATATAACGGCGTTGTATTCAAAAACAATGGTGAGTGGTTTTACGAGTACTATAAGGATAACAAACTTGTTTCTCAGAAACTGCAGATCAAATTCTGATGGCTATATTCCTGATCCTTCAGGAAATAAAACTGAAACCGGGGCCTGTAACCCCGGTTTTCTTATTATGCTTCTTCCGTTACTCTCGATGTTTTCGTCAATGGAGGTGACACAAATACTGCCATTTTCGGGATCAGATAGCTCAGACAAACGCCGATATTAAACGCAGCAGTAAAATTCTGCGCTTCTGTTTTTATGTTGCCATTTCCATCTGTTCCATCTACATCATCCGCAAAGTGCCCCACACGGTCGGTTATACCGGATATAAAAAGGAATGGTGCATCACACAACAAACGTATAACACCATGCGTAGTTTCCACTGAGCCTACCGGCAGTTTGTTACCGGTCTCAGCGAGAGCCTTCAACCCACTCTCGTCAGAATACTGGTAATCCGCATAGTTAGTGATATTCACCACGCTCACACCGATATAGTCTTTATCAGACATGACGCAGATCTTGTCAGAAGGATTCAGATAAGGCTTCAATAAACGCTGTTCTACCAATTTGATGGTATCAGCATCCAGGCGGTTGAAAATATTCGCATTGACTGCGGAGAAAAGCACTTTTTCGAAATGTGCAGGGTCATCCCACTGACTTTGGGCATTCTCTCCATTTGGGTGATAGTTGTGAATGAAGATATTGCTGCCAAACACAACACAGCCATTATTATTGCCACCGTCAAGGCCTAGTGCGGCAGTTCCTAAGGCTACCACCAGGTCCGGCTTTTCAGAGCGGTACTCGAGTATCTTCGGCAGACATTCATGTTTGCCCTGCGAACTCGAGGGATTCCATTTGGGGTCCATGATATCCTGTACGCACCACAACTCAATCGTGATTTGCTCATATGTGTCCCATACGGCGCGGGGCTTTGCTGTGCCTTGTGAAAAAGTCCATGGGTAATTCAGTGTTGTAGGGTCTTTCAACTCCTTTGGACGGATCCTGACGTTTAACAGTGCATTTAAAATAGGTTCTACTTCCCAGGATTTGTTGCCTATTAATACAATCCTCTTCATAATGTGGGTTTAAAGTGTGAATAAATGTGTGGTATTTGTTTTGTTGCCGGACAGTCTTTGAGGTCTTCAACTGGCTCTATAATGATTATTTGCGTGTTTCGGCTACTGGTTAATAACACTGAACCGGGAAAAAGGTTAATTTTTTTGAACCCATAAGCAAGGAAAATCGAAGGCCCGATCCCTTTAGTAAATACTGCTGCATCTACACGCAATATTCCATCATGGAAACCTGTATCTGGTCAATGTGTCACTATCAGTATTTTCAAAATAACTTATATTATGACTCAATGCCTTATCGACTGGCATTTACGCTTGCCGGTATTTTAAAATGTGTCATCGACATTTATGTCTTTCAAAACAATACCTTCACTGTGAAAATGCGAAGCGTCCTCTCTCCCTCAAAATGAACCGGATGGATGTTTCGTTATCCTGATTATACCATATTGAACACCAATGAAAACCAGAAACAAAGTACTGTTTGCATTGCCCATGCTATTGAGCATCATGTCCTGCTCAAAAACCGACAACACCAGTCCCTCACAATCAAAGGAACAGGAACAACAGCAGAAAGTTGCTGCAACTGATTACCGGCAGGAAATGCGGAACTTTGTAATTGGCATCAGCCAGTATGCCAAGGCACAGAATTCGCAATTCGCCATTATTCCACAAAACGGAATTGAACTGATCACTACCAACGGAGAATCCGACGGTACCCTCGCGCAGGCTTACCTGAATGCCATTGACGGCGTAGGACAGGAAGACCTGTTCTTCGGTTATGACGGCGATAACAAGCCTACTCCTTCCAGCGATAACCAGTATCTGCGGGAATTCCTCAACAGGATCAAAACCACCAAAAAGGTAATGGTAACAGATTACTGCTCAGGTAAGACAAACATGGATAAGTCTTACAGCTCCAACAACACCAACGGCTATATCTCATTTGCCGCTGACAAAAGAGAGCTGTACAACATCCCTTCTTACCCTGCGCAGCCTTATGGCGTGAACAGCAATAACATCACCAGCCTGTCACAGGCAAAGAATTTCCTGTACCTGATCAACCCGGAGAAATTCTCTTCCAAGAAACAGTTCATCGATTCTGTAAAGACGAAGAACTATGACGTAATCCTGATGGACCTGTTCCTGAATGATGTCGCCTTTACTGCAGCAGAGATTGATCAGCTGAAAACAAAGGCTAACGGTGGTAAACGCCTGGTAATTGCTTATATGTCTATCGGTGAAGCCGAAGATTACCGCTACTACTGGCAGAGCTCCTGGAAAGTAGGTAACCCGCCGTTTATCGTAGCAGAGAACCCTGACTGGCCGGGCAACTATAAAGTACAGTACTGGAACACTGACTGGGAAAAAGTTATTTTCGGAAATGATGCTTCCTACACAAAGAAGCTGTTGAACAGTCACTTTGATGGCGCATATCTCGATATCATCGATGGGTTCGAGTATTTTGAGAATCGCTAAGACACCTTACTTTTCCACTGGCATAACATAAAAAAGATGCAGTACGCGAAGTTGTACTGCATCTTTTTTTTGCCGCGCCTATTACCATCGGACTACCTATATTTCTTTAAATTGGCCTATACAGGAAAGCCACACATTAGGTATATTTGCCTGCCTTATGGCAACATGGTCTATTAGGACGATGAAAAGGCTTACAGATATATAATATTCTAATGAACGTATTTGATCTTCTGATTAATGACAAGGAACAGGTATCATTCAACGATATATTCCTTGAAGAAACAAACAAAGCAAAAATTATACAACTCATCAAGGAGCATACTTATATTGAGGAATTGCACCAATACGGGTTGCCGGTAAATAACAAAATACTGCTTCACGGCAGTTCTGGCTGTGGCAAAACCATGACAGCCAAAGCCATTGCACAGGCCCTTGGCAAGAATATCCTGATACTTAACCTAAGCAATATCATTTGCGCACGTATCGGCGAAACATCACAGAATATTAAGCAGGTTTTTGACAAAGCAGGCAGGGAAAAAGCGGTTCTTTTCCTGGACGAATTTGACCAGATAGGGAAAGCAAGAGAAAACGATGAAAATGACGTGGGCGAAATGCGAAGACTGGTAAACACACTCATCCAGCTGATGGACTATTATCCTGAAAAAGCCCTGCTGCTATGCGCCACCAACCACGCTGACATTATTGATACTGCACTATTAAGACGATTTCAGTTAAGAGTGGATTTCCAAATGCCCTCGCAGGGGATGTTAGATGAGTATTATGATAAATTATTGTCCCGGTTCCCAAAGAACGTACAGCATATAGAACGTAAATACAATATCTCATTTGCAGAAGCAAGAGATTACTCCTTTACAATTGTCAAAAGCAAATTGATCGCAGAACTGGAAGCCAGGCAAGAGGTTCATACGTCAAATCTGAGCTAACATTATCTGGCACCACGCACCTTTTTGATCTCTTCATTCGTAAACACACTATCCTTCTGGTTAAAACGCTTGTTGATAAAAGTGAGTATAGAGGCCACGGCATAATCATCCAGGAAATCACCATGTGCAGGCATTACGCCATTGTAAGTCTTGCCGCTCACCTTGACCTCTCCCTGCAAACCATGTAACACTATCCCTATTAGCCGCTCCCGGCTGCCACTTACCCATTCCGACCCTACCAGCGGCGGATAACGGTTATTATCTCCCCTGCCATCCCACTGATGACAGCTCCTGCAATAGACGTTATACAGCATAGCCCCATGCATCTCACCTCCTTTCCCCAGGTTATCCTTTACTTCATCCGGCGTCTTTATATAGGAGCGCGATTTACGGGCTTCCATAGCGGCCAGCTGAGCTTCGCCAAATTGTGCTTTGTTGCCTTTATACATCACCCGCCATATCCTGCCTTTATTGGATTCTGAAATATATAGCGAGCCGTCTGGTCCTTCGGCAAGTCCCATAGGACGGTATAATGCGTCGCTCGTATTCACTACTGTATCCACGCCGGTAAAACCGTCTGCAAACACTTCCCATTTACCAGTGGGCTTTCCCTTCTCAAAAGGAACAAAACATACGATGTATCCTGACTGAGGATAAGGCGCCCGGTCTGTTGAGCCATGGAATGCAATAAAAGCGCCCTTCTTATACCGCTCAGGAAATTGATTGCCCCGGTAGAACATTATTTCCATAGGCGCCCAGTGACCGGGAAAGCCCATCACGGGCACGTCAAACTTAGCCGCTCTGCCAACAATCTTTCCATCACCACCATATCCCGGTTGCAGCATGTTCTTACCCAGCATATGATCGAAGTAGGCATAAGGCCATCCAAAGTCAGATCCGTCTGTGACCTTCAACAACGGCTCTGATGGTAGTACAGCTGCCTGCCAGGAGGTAAACAATGCAGGATAACGGGTATGCAGATTATCTATCCCATTCATGACGGCATACAGACAGTCGTCGTCCTGGTTCCAGGCCATGCCCAATATACTCCGGATACCAGTCGAATATTTATAGCCGTCCTGCTGTGTCTGACCTTCCTTATCTGCATCAAAGCGCCATATACCTCCATGCCACTGAAGGTCGGGAGCAGGATCTAGTCCTTTACCACCAGGCATTCCTCCCGGGCCAGCTTTCTCAACATCCTGAGCGGCATCTGTAGGAGCGCCAAAAGGCACATACATATGACCGTGGTTGTCAAATGCCATAGGTTTGGCTGTATGCCAGTGACGTTCGATATTCTCATCCTTATCAGTAAGGATGATCTCTGTTTTACTATCGGGAATAAGCTGCCCTGCTCTGAGCTTATTCCTGAGCACCTGCCGCAGCGTAGAGGTGTACAAATAACCATTATGAACCACCATACCTACCGGCAGTCCTCCCTCATCTTTATAATCGCCGAAATAGGCAATAATGTCGGCCTTTCCGTCATTATCGGCGTCCCGAAGACCTACAGTGCCTCCTCTCCCTCCCATAATGTCGTTATAAACCAATTTTACATAGATATCACCGTTGTTATTTACTGCTATATGTCTGGCCCTGCCAAGACTATCGGCCACTACCACTGCTTCAAAATTACCCGGCAGTATCAGTCCGCCATTGTCCGGATCGCCGGGAGGCAGTACTGAGTGTGTTTTACTTTTACATTGGAATACAATGATTGCTATGCAACAAAGCAAACTCCATTTAATCAGATGACGACGGAATATTCCAAAGGGGGACCTGTACATGACATTCTCGTTTTGGTATAAAAAATGGGGGCTTTCCTGTCTATACTAATATACGGAATATGACGGCTCTTTTGTGAATATCTAATTAATTAGTGATCTGAAAGGATGTCAGCGAAAGATTGACAGAAAACATTAAGTGAACCTATTTTTTATTGGATGAACATGAAAAGATAGACCACAATAACTCAATCTGATCAGATTTTAAATAATAATTTTGTCGGCTCGTCCGGAGTACCTGCACTCCATTTAATATAAACCCAATTCAACACTATGACCCAGGAATACATCGAAATACGTGGTGCACGGGAGAATAACTTAAAAAATATAGATGTTCGTTTACCCAAGAGGAAAATTAACATCTTCACCGGCGTATCCGGTTCCGGAAAATCTTCCATTGTATTTGACACCATTGCCAATGAAGCGCAAAGGCAATTGTACGAAAACTTCAGCCTGTTTATCCGGAACCTGCTTCCCCGCTATCCTCAACCCAATGCAGACGCCATAGAAAAATTAAGCATGGCTATTATTGTTGATCAGAAACGGTTAGGAGGGGGCTCTCATTCTACAATGGGTACTGTCACCGACATCTCACCAGTATTACGTTTGCTCTTCTCCCGAATTGGAAAACCTTTTGTAGGGTATTCAAATGTATTTTCTTTTAATGATGCCCAAGGTATGTGTCCAGAGTGTAATGGATTAGGACAAAAGCTGGGATTTGACGGTACGAAATTTTATGATCCTGATAAATCCTTAAAGGAAGGAGCGCTACAAGTACCTGGTTTTGTAGGGTGGGAAAAGGAAATGTATGCGAACACCGGTTATTTCGATGTAGATAAAAAGCTGCGTGATTATACAGAGGAAGAAATGAATCTGCTGTTATACAGCCCTCCTACAAAGTTTAAGCTACAAATAGGGAATGGTACGATGAATGCCACCTATATGGGTATCATAGAAAAATTCAACCGTTCTTATATTAAACGTGACCTTAAAACATTATCAGAACGCACGCAGAAGATGGTGTCTGCTTACCTGCATTATGGGCAATGTCCCTTATGCAAGGGTGCCCGCCTCAACCAGGAGGTATTAAATTGTAAAATAAACGGATATAACATCGCAACATTGTCGGCAATGGAAGTAGAGGAACTGATCCCCTTCCTGCAGAAAGTAAACGAGCCCATAGCGCAGCCAATGATAGAAACGCTTACAGAGCGTTTACAGCACCTGGTTGACATGGGATTGGGATACCTGAGCCTTGACAGGGCAACAGACACACTATCCGGAGGAGAATCCCAAAGGGTAAAGATGGTAAAACATCTTGGCAGCAGCCTGATCGACGTATTGTATATCTTTGACGAACCCAGTGTGGGATTACATCCCCGGGATGTTTACCGGCTCAACTCTCTGCTTACCAAGTTAAGAGATAAAGGTAATACAGTGATAGTAGTAGAACATGATCCTGACGTGATCAGAATTGCAGATCATATAGTGGACGTTGGCCCGATGGCAGGAGCAAAAGGCGGGAATATCATGTATGAAGGTAGTCTTGCGGGTTTACTTAAATCCGACACCCTTACCGGAAAATATATGAACCATACCTTCGCTATAAAGGAACAATACCGGAAGGCTACTGGACATTTTTCTATCACCCATGCCACCAACAATAACCTGCAGAATGTATCTGTTAATATTCCCACAGGGATATTGACCGTAGTCACAGGCGTTGCCGGCTCAGGTAAAAGCTCTCTGATACATCATGCATTTCTGTCCAAACATCCCGAGGCAGTTGTAGTAGATCAGTCAGCAGTGGGTACTTCTTCCAGATCTAATCCGGCTACCTATACAGGAGTGATGGACCTGATCAGAAAGGCTTTTGCCAATGCCAACAATGTAGATGCATCACTTTTCTCTTTTAACTCAAAGGGTGCTTGTGAGAATTGTCAGGGTACAGGTGTCATTTATACTGATCTTGCCTTTTTAGAAGGCGTGAAAACACCTTGCGAGATATGCCAGGGCAAAAGGTATAAAGAAGAAGTGCTTGCCTTTAAATTGAATGGCAAGAATATTTCTGAGATCCTGGAGATGACCGTTAAAGATGCTAATGAATTCTTCTCCATCAGGGAACTTTCAAAGAAACTGCAAACATTGATCGAAGTAGGCCTGGAATACCTGACGCTGGGACAACCATTGAGTACACTTTCCGGTGGTGAATGTCAGCGCATCAAGCTGGCCAGCGAGCTACATAAAAAAGGCAGTATCTATGTCATGGATGAACCGACTACTGGACTGCATATGTCTGATACCGGCAAGCTGATATCGCTGATGGATCGACTGGTGGATGGTGGGAATACAGTCATTGTAATTGAGCATAATCTGGATGTTATTAAAAATGCAGACTGGATAATCGATATGGGGCCTGAAGGCGGGCATAAAGGAGGACAGGTGATTTTTGAAGGGACGCCAAAGGAGTTATGTAAACAGGCGGGCTCGCATACGGGGTATTATTTAAAACGAGCATTAGGGTGAGGTCAATCTAATAAAGAATAATTAAACACTAATCTAATAAAACCAGAGAAGCTTCAAGTCTTTACACTTGAAGCTTCTCTTTTACTATCCTAACAGAAATTCCCTACCTGGACGTTTGTATCCCATTATCATATGAAATCAACTTCCCATTATCCTGATAATAAGCTATAGGATATTCAGACGGATAAACGCTGTTGAGAGGCGTAATCCGCCATGCCTTCACCAACACTTCCGGTGCATAACTTACTCCGATATTCAGGTTATAATAACCAAATTCTGCTTTTAAACAAACGTCTTTAAATTTATCTGCAGCCTTATCAAACTGTTGAACACTGGCCAGGAATAAGCCTCTTAGCTGGGGTAAAGTCAACTGATGCAATGTATCCAAAGAAGTACCTTTCGTAATTTCACCGCTTCTCAAATGAAAACGCTGATCCCAAAAACTGTATGAAAGATCGCGTACAAATATGCGCAGACCGTTTGTGTATTGATTGACCTCTACTATTTGCTGATCGTATTTTGTATAGGGTGAATATAAGGTCTGAAATATATCACGGGAATACTTATAGTACCTTAAATTACCATTCGCAATTTGATTATTACTAAAAAGGCCATTTATTGTGGTTACATCGGCACTACTCACTGAATGTGCGGTAACAGGTAGATAGATCCTTTCAATACAGCCATTGTCTTCTGGCAGTACATTGTTTTCGTGTTTAGAACAGGCACTAAATATCATTATGCAGATAATGGCCGTCCGAAATGCATTTTTCATAACGTTGCTATTGGTTTAACATGGGGAAAGAATTATGCTACTAACAATATCCTGTCAGCACTCAGCCTCGTGCGTTAGCTATTATTTCGGTAGAACGGGGAACACACCATGAAGGTAACATCAACCGTGTGAAATTACAATTACATGACAGTTAGCATAGGTCGAGAATTATAAATAAAAAAGGAGGCAGTGATCGCCTCCTTTTCTCCTGTCTAACGCCCGACAATCCATTACGGGCGAATATCTTTCTGGGACGCAAACTTACTTTTCTTAATGATATCGCGTTGTTATTGCCTTGTTAACGGGGCCACTTAAACGTAGCGCCAAACTGTACTATTGCATAACTTGAAATACGGTGAATGCTTCCGACCAGGCCGATAACAACAGTAATCTGTTGACTACTCCACTGGAATAGCCAACAGATCACTATTGAAAAATCAGATTCCGGTCTGTCTGGCACTACCCAAAGACATAGTACGTTTTACCGGTGTGCGCACCGAGTACGCTTTTAATATACGCCAATGTCACCCGATGCATGGAAACAGGTTCATGACCGTGAAAGAAGGGGAAATATCCAGGCGATTCCTCCACAACATCCGGGCCCACCGCATTGATGCGAACCCCATTTTTAAGCTCAATAGCAGCTCCACGCACAAATCCATCTATAGCACCATTAACGGCGCTTAGCGATGCTCCCAGTACTACAGGATCGTCAGCCAGACTTCCTGAAGTCAGCGTGAAGGAACCATTAGGATTAATGTAACGTTGCCCGATTAATACAAGATTTACCTGTCCCATTAATTTACTGTTTACACTAATCCGGAAATCTGCGTCGGTCATTTTTTCCAGGGGTCCAAAATGACCATCTCCCGCTACACAAATCAGCGCATCGAAAGGACCGGCCTTCTCATACATGGCTTTTATGGAATCAGGATCACTAATATTGACCTGTAAATCTCCGCTTCGGGATCCAACAGCAATAACCTCATGTTCTTTTTGCAAGGCCTTCGTTACATGTTTGCCAATAGTACCTGTGGCACCAACAATAATAATCTTCATGTATATAAATTTTACGTCGAAATTATTCCATTACTGTACTTTTGTCAAGTAGTTACCATTTCGTCAAGTAATTACCAAAAGGTTGTAATTATCAACAGCATTGAATTATGGAAACAAAAAAAATTGAGAAAAAATTTCATAGCGCAGAAGATTGTCCCATAACAGCCACTATTGACGTGATTGGCGGCAAGTGGAAACCACCTATTATCTGGCTTTTATTGAAAGGCCCGATACGTTTTGGCGAATTCAACAGAATAATGCCCAACATCGCACTTAAAGTGCTGTCAAGATGTTTAAAAGAACTGGAGGCCGATGGCATCATCATTCGCAAAGCCTACCCTGAAATTCCTCCAAGAGTGGAATATTCATTGAGCGAAAAAGGAGAATCTTTACGGGAGGTAATGTTTTCTTTATCGGACTGGAGCCGTAAAAACATCATGAACGAAAGCGAATCTGCTTTGTAATGTTATTGCATAAAAAAGGCAGGATGAACCAGGCTTTATTCATCCTGCCAATACCCTCGTAATAGAGTGCTGTTGTTCGTCTCCTGATATCAAACACGCTATCCTGAAAATTGTTGTGCTGTCCTAACCAGCACTCCCCGACCAAATCAGCCCCTGTCCCCATTATTGATCTAACCATAGAAGTGCTCAAAAAATCAGCTATTGCCAATCCAGTAAAGATTATATATTCAAAATAATATATATTTGAGCCTTATTCAAACTCCTATGGACTCTTTAGACATCGTAAAGATTTTAGGTACAGGAATCGCCGGATTTGGCTTTCTGCTGATGTACCTCGCGTATAAACTCATTGCTAGCCTGGTTATACTTCCAAAAGTGAACCCTGCCATTCTTAAAATGATCAACCGATACATGCTGGTTTGTTTCATCATGACTGTAACAGTGGGTGTGTTTACTTTTATGTCAACCTCTTACAAAAATGATCTGATCGCTAACCAGGAAACCGTAATTAAAAGCAAGGATACGGCGCTGAACATCCTGACTACCTCCCAGAAAAATAAACTGCTTGTTGATAGCATATCAAAGGCGACAGACAGCCAGACTATTGCCGAAGTGCATTCCAGGCAGAGTGACTATCTCGACACACTGCAGAAGTACATCGAGAGCCAGCACAATCCGATCCAGCGTGACAGATTTAACCATTACAAGAATTCACTTTCCACTATCACGGACTCATTGACTATGTCAAACGTTGATCATAAGAGAAGGGAATTCCTGAAAGAGAAGTATGTAACGCTCAATGATTCGATTACCAGGTTATCATTGAAAGTGGCAGCTAACAAACAACCTGCCGATAAAGAATAAACTATCAACACCAATAGATAAAGCCTGCTGCACAGCGATGCAGCAGGCTTTATTCATACTATCTTTTAAAAGCGGAACGGTCTTCTCAATGCTTTACTACCAGCCCCTGCTCAGGCACATACTTGTCATATTCCATGTGTTTGGCAATACGTTCCGCTTCCGCTTCTCCTTTCAATTTCGCTACCAGGTGCAGCGCACCGTCTATGCCTGCGGAAATACCAGCAGTAGTAATGATACGCCCATTATCTACATAACGTACATTGGCCAGCACTTTGGCGGAAGGCACGGCCTTCTGCAATGATTGGATACTATTGTGAAAGGTTGTCACTGTAAGGCTGTCCAGCAAACCGGCCCGTCCCAGTACAAATGCGCCCGTGCAGACAGAAAAGTACCCTTTCGTACCGGCATCCCGGCTTTTAATCCAACTAATCACTTCCGGATCACCAGCAGCAACATCGTCATCTCCACCGAAGATAGCAAAGATATCTGCCGGTGGTGCATCCTGTATACTGTAGTCAGGGTTCACTTTTAATATACCCTGTACGGTTACAGGCGCCTTCGTTTTACCTACAGTAAATATTTTAAACCCTGCATAGGAAAATACTTCCAGAGGCCCCGCAAAATCAAGCACTTCTGTGCCATCATACAGGTAGAAGCAGATACTATATGGTTGTTGCCCTGTAGTCCCGGTGGTGTCACGGAGCACCAGCGTCATACCGCAATGCGGGCATACGCCCGGCTTATGATATACAATAGAGTCGCATTGACCACAAGGTGGGCAGACATAGTCGGGCCCCTTTTGTTGCGCCATTCCCCATAAAGGCATGCACAACAGTAAGATAAACAGCTGTTTCATATACTATTATTGTACACGCAAATTACGACGGGGTATTGTGCAAAAAAGGACAAGCAGGCAGCTAATCAGGCCATTTTAGCCATTGTACCAGCCTTCTTCGCCAGCTGACTTAGTTGCCGGGTGCTGCTAATGCCACAGGCTTTAGCGACCCATGCCAGCTTCTGGCCCTCCTTCAGCAACTGCATAGCCTTTTCTTCGCGCAGGTGACGGATGTAATCTCCAATAGTAATACCTGTAGTAGATTTGAACAGACGGGTGAGATTCCGTGACGACATAAACACCATTGTCGCCAGTTCGTTGATTGTCAGTTTTGTGTGCAGATGATAGGTAATATAATCCTGTATTTCGTGTATCTGGTGATTGATATGCTGCCGGTGCTGCAGATGGATACTATGTTGGGCAGCCTCTCCATCGCGACGGATATATACCACCATGTCCTTCGCCACCGTATACGCGAAAGTAGGGCCATAATGTTCTTCCACCAGGAACAGTGCCAGGTCTATACCTGTAGAAATGCCTGCACTGGTGTAAATATTGTCACTTTTTACGAACAACCTGTTTTCTATCACCTGCAACCTGGGAAAGTGCTGCTGCAAAGCGGCAGTATAGCCCCAATGTGTAGTACAGCTACGGCCATCAAGTAGCCCGGCTACTGCCAGCGCAAATGCAGCTGTGCAAACAGAACATATGGTAGCGCCCTCCGCAGCGGCATGTTGCAGCCAGGGGATCCACACGCTGTCGTTTGTATGGTCCCACTTCGAAAGGTCCATTCCAGCTACCATCACTATATCGTCAGATTGAATGCTGATGACATCCAGCGGTTCTACATTAGTAAACCCTAACCCTGAAGAAGTGCCAGGCGCAGTATAGGGCGACACATACCGCAATTCATATGGATGTCCGCAACATCCCGCTTCGTAAAAAACCGTGACAGCACCCGCCAGATCCAACAGATGCACATGGTCAAACAGAAAAAATACGACACGCTTCTTTTCCATAATACTAAGATAGGAAACGAATCTATTTAAGATGAGGTATCTTGCAGTACTATAAATCGCTCACAGCGACCTTTCCGTTCAAAGCACAATCTCAGGATTTCCCATACCAATCATTCACCTGTGCATTTCCATCTTTGGGAATATCATTCGTATCTAACCTGGCCAGCTCAAACCTCCTGGCATCTGAAACCTTTGCGACGTCTACTTCAGTAGTAAGAGCAACCTTACATTTCAACTCTTTCAACAGGTCAATGGTATCACTGTTATAGTTTCCGTACGGATAACACATCGTCCAGTAATCCAGATTCCCACCTACCCTTTCTACCAATTTTACTGATTCCGTCAGTTCAATACGTTGGAGTTCTTTGCTTAACGAGCCTAACCAATAATGGTTATTGCCATGTCCACCAATATGCATTCCATTTCTTTGCATGCATTCCACCTGCTCCATGCTCATATAAAGCTCCCTGCTGAAGGCCGTTTCATCTGCACTTACAAATTTGCGGAAAAGCACATCTGTGATGGCATTCCTGACAACTTCCGGCAGTTCAACCTGAAGTATACGTTTAATAAAAATGATGCTCGCTGAATCATACCTGTTAGCCACTGCCAGCTTTTTGAAATAGAATTCATCAGATTGCAACTTGTAGGTTTCCCTATATTCATTCAGCTGCTGGAAAATTTCCTGGACAAGCAACTCTTTATTAGCAACACTGGCTAGTATAAAGTGAATCTTATTTACATCCAGTATCTTATTCTCAAGTGCAGTTTTTACCGGCAAAAAAAAGGAGCCCTGCAATTTTTTCTTCTCGAGAATTGGAAATACATTGGTGTAGTGATCAATGTATCCATCATCAAAGGTGAGCAGGCAGGCATTAGAAGGTAATTCAGCATCCTGATCGATCGCATCAATTAATTCCTCCATTTTAATAATGGAATAATTTTTTTGAAGGTATGCTATTTGTTCATAGAATAAGGGCAGATCCAACCCCTTGATCTCAGGATATCGTGTATGCTTAAGATCCCGAACATAATGATACATGACGATCGTACATTTCTTGCTCATGCTGATACAATTAATTATTATGCATTAATCCTGCTCGGACGGTCCTGATCACCATCAGCCTTAAAAATATAATACGGTTCGCTGGCAGTAGTAAAGAAATTAATTTTAATATTGGTCTGGCTGAACGGTTCAAAATAGTTGGGGATGATCAGGTCTTCATAATCATCTCTCAACTGAAAACCAGCTGCCTTCATAGTATCATGATCAATGCCATACTGAAGGAAATCAATATATTCATACCCGTTCCCGTATAAAAGTGCCTTTAAGGAAGTACCAAGGCCTGCTAAATCAGCTTCATTACCAATAAAATCAACCACCCTTAATACTTTTGCGCCATTCTGGGCGACTTCCCTTGTCACCAGAATACTGTTGACTTCCCCCCTAACATCAGCAATGCCTAACACCTTATAGACATAAATGGGATGGTTGAAATAGCGCTTATCAATGTACTGCGGAGACTTATAGGGAATGCGTTCTTTATATTTTTCCGGATTGAAATATGCAGTCAGCTTATTATAAGATTCAAAAGCTACCAATTGCTTACCTGCGTCCGGTATTGATGTATTATCGGCCTTTACCTTTTGGGTATTACTACAGATAGTAAACGCCGTGAGTTGATCATTCAATATAAAATAATGTTGTAGCTGCCCCGTTTTATAACCCATAAATTCATATAAAGGCAGGGTTTTAGCGTTGGCACCAACAGTAGAAACAATTCTGAAACCAAATCCGGAGATCAGTTTTTCCAACAGCGTCATACCCAACATCGGATCTCCATTTTTGGGCCTTGCCTTCCACAATACCGTAAAAACATCGCTGTTTTTGTATTCCTGACCATATAGGATAAACCCCAGGATGCCATCAATCTGACCATCCTGGTTTATCGCCAGCAAAAAATTCAGATTGTCTTCATACCGGAAGTCATAATCAAAGAAAGGGTCGCTTTTCAGGTATATATGCTCGGGATTCCATTGCTCCGCAAGAAATGTCCGTAATGCTTGCCTGTCGTCTACTGTAGCTATCCTGAAATAATGCAGTTCGTTGGGAGTCATAATAATTGAAAATTAAATGTCCATTGCGGCATTCATAACAATGTTCTGACCATTGATATGTTGTGAACAGGTAGTAAGAAAGGCAACTACATCCGCAACTTCCGCAGGCAGTATGAGCTTGCCCAGCGGGTGCGACGAAATAATCTCTTCAACCAGGCGCTCGTCTACATCCTGATTAAAATCAGTCAACATGAAGGAAGGTGAAACACAATTCGAGGTGATATTAAACCGGTTATTCTCTGTTGCCCATGACTTTGACAATGACAGCAAATAGTTTTTACCGGCAATATACTCCGACCATCCCACCGCAGGTTTGCCTACGATCGCCGAAGACAGGATCGTTATTATCTTTCCAGACTTCTTTTTCCTGAAAGCACTGATAGCAGCTTGCGTAACCGTAATGGTACTTACTATATTAGTCTTGAAATCCCTGATGAGGGATGCTTCATCTAATTTATGGAAATGTTTTTTTTGCGGGTTAACAGCAGCGTTATTAATCAGCACATCAATATTCCACTGGCCTATTTTATCGACCAATGACGACAACGATTTTTCATCGCTGAAGTCACATTGTACTTTTGATACATTAGGGTACTTTACCTCCAGTTCAGATGCAGCGGCTTCGGAATTAAGGTAAGTAAAATAGATGTGGTCCTCAGCCTTCTCAGCCAGCTTATTGACAATAGCGTTTCCAACGCCCTTACTTCCACCAGTTACTAAAATGTTCATATCAATCCGATTAATAGCTTTCCTTTAGCTACTTTTCTGTTATCTGTCTTGTTTATAAATTCAAACTTAAATTCTACAGCATTTACAGATTCAAATATGGCACTTTGTGTAGCCGAAAAAGAAAGCGTATCGGCTAAAAAAACCGGAGAATGGAATTTAATCTCCTGCTGTATAATCATGACATCTTTGGTAGGGAGCAGCTCTCCGACAAAATAAGACACGAACCCATTTAATATGTTTCCATGCATCACCACATCTTTAAAGCCCTTGGCGTTAGCAAATGACTTTTCTGTATGAAGGGGGTTCCTGTCATTAAAAATCCCCAGAAACCCATTATAGATTTCGCTGGAAACTTCAAATTCATGCTGATATTTGTCGCCCACCTGCATTATGCACTCAATTTTAGCGCGATAGCATCACACATTTCCCCAACATTTTTCCAGTTTCTTATTTCATTCGCAGAAAACTTCAGCTTGAAATGTTTTTCTATGGAAACGACCAGTTGTATATGATTCAGCGAATCCCATTCCTCTACATCAGCAGAAGTAGTTTCGCGGGTAATTACTAAATCATCATTTTCCAATACGTCTATGAAGATGGTATTCACATCCTTCAAAATGTCCATAACAATCTAATTAATATAGTGAATAAGAGGTTTGAAATTTTGTACATCCAGGTGCCAGAGCCCGTCCTTCTCTGCAAATCCCAGGCTGGGGTAATGTTCCCTCACCAGATCATTCTTAGCAGTCGCAATGTATTCACCCACAAGCCGACGGAAACCATTATTTTTTGCCAGTGCGATACAATAGTTCACCACAGCGTTTTCCACACCTCTTTTAAGCACCCGGCAACTCATCACCCAGGTATCGATAAACAAACTTTCGTCACTAAGACGCTTCAGAATAAGCACCGATATAAGACCATAGTCACCAAATTTATCCTTCAATTTAACCGAACAGGTAAAATAGTTGGAACTATCAGCTGCCATATCTCTGATCTCCACCTCGGAATACCTGACAGTTCTCAGGTTAAACTGGTTAGACCGTTGTGTAAGCTGCGCTATCCTGGGAATATCGATGGGATTAAAAGGTTCAATTACAATTTCCATTTGCAGACTTTTTAAATAGTCCTCAATGTTGGTTACAGTAAATTGAAGTTGCTGCCTTTGGGCTTCCTCCTGATATTGTTTAGTACGATCTTTATCTCCCGCTGAAAACGATGCTGTTTCGAAAAGATGCAATGATTTCAGGTAATCCAGGTATAAGGCCGGATCTTCCGGTAGTTCCGGTACACACACCGCCGGCAGGTTCTGGCGAATGATCGATCTTTCTGCCGGGTTGTCATCAAGGAATACCATGGAATCAAAGCCAATATTTAATATTTGCTGAATAGCCCTGATATTGTCAGCTTTGTTCTCCCAATTGGCAATGAAAACAGCAATATCATCCAGTTTCAGCACCATTTCAGGATGCTTTTCAAATGGCTCCTTCGCAACGGATTCCGTATTCTTGGAACAAACAGCCACAATAATGCCTCGTTCTTTCAGCTGTTTGATCCATTTCTGTAGTTCTGTATAAGATTTTCCAATCCCCAGTGATCCGATCTGTATTCCCTGTAAACCATCATCTCCGATAATTCCACCCCACATCGTGTTGTCAAGGTCAACGATCACACATTTTTTGATGGCCCCTAAGAATGCACCAATAAAAGCTACCAGCTTTTCAGAAATAGCTGCGTGAAAGTCCAGGGAATAATGGAGGTCAGCATTTACATATTGGCTCCAGTCCCTGATATGGCGGGTACCATAATATTGTATCAACCCGTTCAGGTCAAATAAATACAGATTATCAAATGTCCTTGCCAGTTGCAGCAATCCGGCATTCAGATCATAGACATTACTTGTAAATGATTGGTCTACCTTGGCATAGAAATTCCCAAAAACCTCATCATTGAGAATTTCCAGATTGTTAATGATAATTTTTGTCTTTATGCGGCTGTTTAAGACATTGATCAGATTCGTCAGATCAGTGATATAGTCACGGCAAAAAGTCGCTTTCTGTTCTGCTGACAGCGCGTAAAATTTGCTTTGTAATTTCAATGAAGAAATCGTGATAAAAACAAAATCAGCGTTAAAATTATATAACCCGGAATTTAAATCGTATATCTCAGATTCAATCTGATCGTATTCAGCATTGTATATTTCAAATTCAACTGAATGCTTCAAACCTGAGTACTCAATTGACTTTGCCAGAAACTGTGTTGTATAGTTTCCGAGAATAGCAATTTTGGCCTTTTTGAAATTATTCTTTTGAATGCCTTTCGCTTGACTTTTTAAGGTTTGAAAGTCTATTAACATTATTACTTAAAGTTAAAATGTATTTTAGTTAACAAGAATAACTAAGTGCCTGCTGCACATCGGCGCAAGGTAGTAAAAAATCGTTAATTAGTTTACAAATAGCGGTTTTTGATTCCCGGGAAATAGTCATGTAAAAGTCGCGACTACCTTGAATATCGGAACATTCCTAAGGCAGGCTCACTTGTATGAAAAATGAAAATAGGAGCGCTTTGAGAGAACACACACGTCCTGAAAAAACAAAACCTGCACAGTGTGCAGGTTTCAATTTGTTTAATCTTTCTGTGATCCCGCTGGGACTCGAACCCAGGACCCATACATTAAAAGTGTATTGCTCTACCAACTGAGCTACGGAATCATTCCCTTTTTGTGATTGGGAGTGCAAAGATAGGAATTATATATTCCCTTCCAAATATTTCTTAGAAAAATTTTCAACCCTTACTAAACCGCACCTTAAACTTCACTGCCGGGTCTGTACTTTCCTTCGGATCAAACACATGCAGCAAATAGTATTTTCCCTGTACCCAATCCTGTACCGCGTTGTCATAAAACGGGCTACCCGGATTACCGCTTTGTCCACCCGGATAGATGCCGTATGCCTCTGTCTTCTCACTCAGCTGCACCACCATTTTCCAGGAAGGTCCATGCACTTGTTTGGTCGCATTTACAATATGGCGACCTCCTCCGGTATGCAGGTTCATAGCGCTGAACGGAATAATGGACCGCGTCAGGTGGCGGATATTCGTACCACGGAAACGGCCAAACTCTAATTTATGCTCCTTGTCCAATGCCTTGGCGCTGTCTGCCGCAAAAGCGAAAGCAGTCAATATAGTCTGAGAAAGTGTTTCCTTTTCCGGCGTATGAATATTGTCGATGAATTTCATGGAAGAATCACGGATGAGCCAGAGCAGGGTGGTCTTTTCCCATGGCTGTTGCAACGGCGTCTTCTCACGGACGATATCATCATCCCAGATGGCAGATTGCAGCTTATCCCAGAAAATGTTGAAGATAGTAGCTGCTTTACTATCCGCACTACTCTGCAGGTTCCATTTATCCAGCAGCTCCCAGTAAGTACGCTGATCGGCGGTGAGCAGAGAAACAGGCAGATGTTTTCTGATCATCGGCAGGGCCGCACGGGCAAAAGGGTTCAGCACATCATTCTGCAGGTCCATCATTTGCTGTACAGTGATCTGGCTATCTGCTGCCAGCACTTCGTTGATGCGTTTCCCCCTGAAGAGATCAAAATCAGCCACATAGCGGTAAGGATAGGTACTATCAGTCGGATGCTGGTTGGCAGAACTCACAAACCCGCGTGCCGGGTTGAGTATATGCGGATTCTCTTCCTGCGGCACATATCCCTGCCATGCAAAGGTGCTGTCACTCCCCGGCATAATCCATTTACCCTGGTCCTTAAAACGCAAAGGGAATTGTCCGTTATGCCAGAGCGCTATTTCGCCCGTTTTAGCGGCGAATGCGAAGTTCTGGGCAGGACAGGTGTAATATTTTAAAGCGGCTAAATAATCCTTGTAATTATGGGCTTTATTCAGCTCCAGGAATGTCCTGATCTCAGCTGAAGGGTCCAGTGCTTTCCAGCGCATTGCGAGGAACTGGTGATTGGTGGTTGTATCGGGGAATACATTGTCGTATACCACAGGTCCCCATACCGTATAGGCTACCGTATCATAATACGGCGGCTCCCCTTTCACATTGATCTTCTCTATATGCAGGTCTGCATTACGGTACGCGCCGTTAAACAGGTACTGTTGTTTACCATTACGGAACTGCATCAGGTAAAAGTCTTTCACATCCTCTGCGCCATTGGTCACTCCCCAGGCGATATGATCATTGAAGCCAATGATAACACCCGGAGCGCCAGGTAGTGAAGCGCCGTAAACATTCATCTCAGGTGTATGGATCTGTACTTCATACCAGAGCGAAGGCAGGCTCAGACCCAGGTGAGGATCATTCGCAAGGATAGGCGCACCGGAACGTGTTTTAGACCCGGCTACCGCCCAGTTATTACTACCATTGTCAGGATCAGGTTTATCCTCCTTGAAATGCAGCATTACACCGGCTGCTTTCAGGATACTGTCTGCCGGTGTAATTACTTTTACGCTGGGCGCTGGATATGGTGTTCCCCGGGGAATGATAGGATCAATACTATCTCCGAAATCAGGGTACATTTTAGCAAAGTCTTCTTTGCTGAAAAGCTGACGTGCATTGGTATAAACGAGATCATTAGCCCCTCCTGCCAGATCCGCTGCCATCATCTTCAGCAACAGGGCAGAGTTTAAAGGCGTCCATTTCTCGGGCGTATAGTTCAGCAGTTTATATTCAAGTGGGAGTGTTGCTTTAGTGAGTGTACTGATATAAGCATTGATACCATCAGAATAAGCATTGATAGCGGGTCCGGCTACCGGGTCATCCTCCATTGCTTTCAGCGCCTGCTCAGCGCCATATAACATACCCAGCCGGCGCTGCTGGCGGTCATAGTTGAGCATTTTATTTCCCAGGATCTCTGACAGACGGCCGGCGGCAGCAAACGACTGCAGCTCCATCTGCCACAAACGGTCACGGGCATGCATATATCCTTCTACGTAGTAAGCATCTGTACTATTTTCTGCAAAGATGTGAGGCACCATTCTATCGTCCAGCCAAACCTCTACCTTCCCTTTCAACCCGGGAACATGCAGGTCTTCATTATAGTCTTTGCTGATAGATGTAGCGTTCTGCCAGAAACCCTCCTGCGGACTTAACAACCTTCCCAACGGTGGTAATGAGCCCCAGGAACGATCCAGACATACTATCAAAGCAATGGTTATCACCGCGCTAACGGTAAAGGGAACAAATCTCATACGTGCTAGGTTATCTGCTAATATACGTAAAATATAGCGGCGATATTGCCACTACTGCACCAATGCATTTATCAACCGGTCCACTTCCTCCATCGTATTGAAACTATGCAATACGATTCTCAAACGTTCTTTCCCCTTTGGCACCGTAGGATGTAGGATAGGCCTTACATCCAGGCCGGCCGATTGCAAACTGGAAGCGAGGTCGCGCGTCGTCTGATTACCCGGTGTCAATATTACCTGGATAGGTGTCTCACTGTACAATGTACTCAGACTGGCCACTCCTTTCCTGAAGTGATTTATTAGCACTGCCAGGTGCTCACGGGCGGTATGCATATACGGGAACAGCTCATAACTGGCCACAATAGCCGCAATGGCTGTCGGTGGCAATGCCGTGGTATAAATGAATGATCTGGAAAAATTAATAAGGAAATCCCGCAGGTGTGGACTCCCCAATACAACAGCTCCATGACAACCCACTGCCTTACCAAAAGTATGCACACGCGCAAAACATGCATGCTGCAATTGCAGGTGCTGCACCAGTCCCTCTCCCTTCTCCCCTACTACACCGGTGGCATGCGCTTCATCCACAATCAGATGGACGCCGTACTGTTCACACATAGCCGCAATCTCCTTTAACGGCGCCATATCACCATCCATAGAGTAGACAGATTCGACCGCTACGAATACATCGCCTGTAGCATGCTGCAGCTTCTTCTCCAGGTCATCCAGGCTATTATGCAAAAATGAAAACGCCTGTGCCTTCGACAAACGAATACCGTCCCTGATAGAGGCATGGATCAGCTGATCATAAATGATGGTATCTCCCTTCTGTGGTACAGCAGAAAACAAACCCAGATTCGCATCATAACCGGAATTATAGATCAGGCCCGCCCCACTCTGATGAAAAGTAGCCAGCATACTTTCCGCTTCCTCTATCCAGCTATAATTCCCCGCCAGTAAACGGGATCCTGTACTACCATGCATATACGGCCTTGCCTGCAATAAAGTATGTACACCTTCCTGCATCGCGGCACTGTTCGCCAGCCCCAGGTAATCATTGGAACAGAAGTCCACAGCCCCTGGCTTCGGGAGCCTCAGCTGCCGGAATGCATGCTGCTCCTGGCGCTGCGCCAATTGCTTTAAAAGAAAATCTTCTTTCATCTCCCAAAGCTAAGTAACTTTGCCCTATGAGTAAAGTTTCCATTCTGGGTCTGCATCTTCCTACTGATCCCCGCTGGGTAAACCTGGCAGCTATTTCCCTGGAAGAAGTCCTGACAGACCATGCCTTCTGCGAACAAAAAGCCGCGACATCCTGCATATCACTGATACAGCGCTATCCCGAAAAGGACAGGCTGGTACAGGAATTAGCGCCTATTGTAACAGAAGAATGGGGACACTTCCGCCAGGTGCTGGCAGAAATGCGCAAACGCGGTTATACATTGGGAAGACAACGGAAAGATACCTATGTCAATGCCCTGATGACACATCAGAATAAAGGAGGCGATCCACAATCCGTACTACTGGACAGACTGCTCATCTTTGCGCTCATCGAAGCCCGTAGCTGCGAGCGTTTCCGTTTACTGAGCGAAGGACTGGAAGACGAATACCTGCGCGAATTCTATCGTAAATTCATGATTTCTGAAGCGGGCCACTACCGCCTGTTTATAGACCTGGCCAATGAGTACCTGCCGGAAGACCAGGTAAAGACACGCTGGCAGGAATGGCTGACCATAGAAGCAGACATCATCAACAACCTGGAAGTACGGGGCGACCGCATGCACTAAAAATTGAAGCCGATGTTTACATACATCCGTAAACGTCCATCCTGATCACAATACATCAGGGACGCTTCTATAGGGCCGAGGAAAGAAGAATAGCCACCCGTCACGCCATAACCACTCATATATTTGTATTTCGCGGAAACATCTCCCAGGAAATCGTACAACGCCACACCCGCACGGGGAATAGCATAAGTATTACGCATCAGCTCATACTGGTAAGACAACTGGAAGGTGGCCGCGCTGGATGTCGTGATCTCCCCTTCCCTGATGCCTACGATAGGCAGCTGATTGCGGATCACATTGTTCAACCCTCCCAGTAAGAATGCATTGATGGGACCCTGCCGGTGATTAAAGTTAGCACCGCCCCCCAGCTGTACCTGTAAGGTACCATTACGGTTGAAAGGAATATTGTACTTCATCTGCATGATCGCCCGCTGGTAATCATTGAAGCTATAGTTGTAATCTCCCGGTGATACTTCCACACCATTTTTATACAAACGATACCCTTCCTGCTGACGGTATACCCAGCCTGATTCAAGCTGCAGATCCACCCCTCGGCGGGGAAAGATCTTCCGGTCCAGAGAGTTGATGCCGAAGTATAAATAACTGTTCATCTGGTTCCCATTTCCCTTCAGGACTTCTTCAGATTCATACCGGGGACTGATATTCAATAATTCGTACCGGTTGCCAACACCCACAGCCATCATGCGGTTCAGTGTATACTGGAAATGGATATCGCCATTCAGGTATTTCAGGTGATATTCCATCTGCCGCTTGAAATCTTTGTATAAGGTGAGCGCATTATCTTCAAAATAGGCGCCCAACCCGAATCCGAAATTCCTTTTGGGCCCCAGGTATTTGAAGTACTCTGCCAATATCCTTGGGTTCTCACCTATCGCCAGGCTCACAAAGGCACGGGAGTTCGGTACAATGAAGTTGCGCTGCGTAATGTTCACAATAGCACTGGCATTCGTGAAACTATTGTATTGCAGAGCGAATTTTACATACGTCAGTGGATTCTCCTCCACAGAAATATCCATTTCACTTTTACCATCCCCTTTAGGCTCCAGCTGGTAGGTGATCATTTTATAAAAGCGTGTACCAAATACATTCAGCACTGCTTCTTTGATATCGTTGGGCGTATAACACCCATCTTTTACCAACCCCAATCTTCCGAGGAAAAAGCCTACATCAGAATGCAACAGTCCTGTTACTTTGATGTCTACCAATTCTATGTCGGGTGTAAAGGGCAAACGGTTCTTATGAAAGGGTGTTTCCGGTGGATATAATGCATTCAGGGAATCGGCCATCCTTTTGAATACCGGATACATTTCCGCTCCTTTTTCTTTTCCGAGCTCAAGCAACGAATCCACACTACCAAAGCTGGCAGCACTATAATTGTCCAGGTGATGCTGGATGTAAATATCCGTTACCTTCTTGGCCTGTTTAAAATCGTCAGCATCCTTATAAAAGCCCAGCTGGTAAATAATATCCAGTGGTGTGACCAGTTGGTCTGCTTTTCTCAATCCGCCGCTTACATTGGAGCCGATCACAAGGTCTGCTCCCATTTCTTTTGCCGTGATCACAGGAAAGTTACGCACCACACCACCATCCACCAGCTTTTTATCGCCGATCTTTATAGCCGTAAATACAGAAGGAATGGCCATACTCGCACGGATAGCAGTCACGATATCGCCGGTATCCAGGGTAACGATATCACCGGTAGTAACGTCGGTTGCAATACATTTAAAGGGGATGTTAAACTTTGAGAAATCTTTCTCACCATTTACCGGCCAGCATAAACGCGCCAGTTCAAGCCATAATTGTTCGCCGGCAATTACGCCGGACGCCAGTTTAGGCTTCCCGTATTCAAAAGGTATTTCTATCAGGTATTTGTTGTATTCTCTTTTTTCTTCGTAGGAGATATCCGTCAGTACTGGCTGATTGGAGAACAGGTTGTCCCAGTCCATCTCATGCGCCATTTTTTCTATTGCATCTCCGGAATATCCCATGGCATAGAGCGCACCGATGATGCTCCCCATGCTGGTACCAGTAACATAGTCCACTTTGAGACCAGCACTGTCAATTGCCTGGAGAATACCTATGTGCGCCAGACCTTTAGCACCACCACCACTCAGGGTAAGGCCGATTTTGGGCCTTTTTCCTCCCTCCTGCGCAAAAACTACTGCGGGTAAAAGGAGTATTATGATGAAATAAACTAAAGCCTGGCGTTTACGCATATTTGATCTTGTGTGGTGCAATTCCTGAAGTCCCAATAAAGTTAATAGAAATACTTCTAATATCAGACGCGTTATTCCGCCTTTTCCCCCATAGAAATATGTAAATTCTATAACATTTACAACAATTTTCCTATATTATACATTCGTATTAACCATGTAACCACGTATGAACAACAGCAAAATTACACAATCCATCTGGCAGGTAATACTGGCCTCTTCCGCAGGAACATTGATTGAATGGTACGATTTCTACATTTTCGGTAGTCTCTCGGCCATCATTTCCCAGAAGTTTTTTCCGCCAAGCAATCCTGACCTGGCCTACATTGCCACATTGGCCACCTTTGCTGTGGGATTCATTGTGAGGCCTTTCGGCGCCCTTGTATTTGGCAGGCTGGGAGACCTTGTCGGACGTAAGTATACCTTCCTCCTCACCTTAATGATCATGGGTGGTTCCACCTTTGCGATCGGCCTGATTCCCAGCTATGAAAGTATAGGCATTTTTGCGCCTATTATCGTATTGGTATTAAGGCTATTACAGGGCCTGGCTCTGGGAGGTGAATACGGCGGCGCAGCTACTTATGTTGCCGAACATGCCCCGGATCATCAACGGGGATACTATACCAGTTTTATCCAGACAACGGCCACACTGGGCCTGTTTGTTTCCCTTGCCGTGATACTGATCACCCGTTCCAGCCTTACAACAGAAGATTTCAACAGCTGGGGATGGCGTATCCCATTCTGGCTGTCCGTTGTACTGGTGATCATGTCATATTATATCCGGATACGTCTGCACGAATCACCTCTTTTCCTGCAGCTCAAATCAGAAGGCAAAACCTCCACCAATCCCATTAAGGAGAGCTTCGGTAAAAAGGAGAATCTCCGCCTGGTATTGCTGGCGCTTTTTGGCGCGGCTATGGGTCAGGGCGTGATCTGGTATACCGGTCAGTTTTATGCCCTCTCCTTCCTGCAGAAAACCATGCAGGTGGAGTTCGTACAGTCCAATATCATTATCGCGGTAGCGCTTGTGCTGGGTACACCATTCTTCATCTATTTTGGCAAATTATCTGATAAAATAGGTCGTAAGAAGATCATGATGACAGGTATGCTGGTCGCTGCGCTGGCCTATTATCCCATCTATGCCGGTATGGACCGCGTGGCGGATCTTAGCAGGAAAACAGAAGATACCACTAAATACAGCATTGAGAATTCCATTTCCCGGAACAGTAAAATGCAGAACATTGAGAAATCTGTGAAGGTCAGGGTGTTTACTGACGGGTCAAAAGCGCGTGAGACTGTCACCGTTACGGATGGTAAATCTGAAACAGTAAAAGAGATCATTGTTAGTAATGCGCAGCTCTGGTGGCTGATACTACTGGTATTTATACAGGTTATTTTCGTTACCATGGTGTATGGTCCGATAGCGGCCTTCCTGGTAGAGCTTTTCCCTACCCGTATCCGGTATACATCCATGTCATTCCCTTATCATATCGGGAATGGGGTTTTCGGAGGATTATTACCTACTGTATCGACCTTACTCGTAACGCAAACGCATCATCACCTGGCAGGGTTGCTTTATCCGATTAGTATTGCGCTGATATGTTTTGTAGTGGGTGTAGTGGGGATTAAAGGGAATATGATTCACCAGGATTAGTGTTTTGCAATCAATAAATAAAGAAGAGGGATTTACAAGTATTACGTAAATCCCTCTTCCTTTATTTATCATTTCTTCAATTATTTTCCTTCAAAATATGCCAGTGCTTCCTCCAGTCGCAGAAATGGATATTCCTTCATTAACTGCTTCGTTTTCTTTGCATAAGTTTGCAGAAATTGCTTATGCTGGTTGCTTTCCGGGTTGAATGGCCGGTGCTGCATTGCACGATTGATATCTTCTACAAGCGGCAATAGATTACGTCCTTCTTCCGATACACAGCTCGCAGTAAAATGCTCCCATACGTAATTGACAGCCAGTTCATTCGGATGCACCAGGTCCTCTTTATAAAAACGGTAATCCCGCAGGTCGTCTATCACCAGTTCGTAAGCAGGGAAATAGAAAAGCCGGTCAAATTTATTCACCAGGTGATGTACGGTTTGTATCAGTACCGCTTTACTGAGATTATTTTCCACTACGCCATCCCTGGCATAACGTACAGGACTTATGGTGAACAGGATCTTTACTTTCTTATTCCGGAAGAAAAGACGGTGCATCAGATTATCCAACGCAGCAATAGCATCTGGTGGAGAAAGTAATTTCTTATGAAAATGGGAAGACGGTACTTTATGGCAATTGCCCACTACCTGATTGTCGGAGGCAAGTGTATACGTATATGCAGAGCCAAGGGTAATGATCAGCCAATCAGCCTCTTCCAGACGCTGAACCGCTGCTTCCTGCGCTGCATTGATCCTTGCCAGCACGGCATCCATCTGCAGACCGGAAAAGCGACTATGATGGTCCCAGCTATGCCATAAATCCCCATGAGAAAATAAATCATCCGCAGTATACTGATCCCTGTCGAGATAAGTGTGCAGTGCCTGGGTAATACTGATTGGGTTATATAAGATGCCGTGGGGATTTACCAGGGCATCAAAATGATGTTGTTGTAACCGCGCTCCTATCTCTTCCGCAAAACAGGACCCCATCAGCAGTATTTTATCGTCATACCGGACAGGTGTCGCAATGGGTGAAACAGGAAACGTCAGGCGAAAATTTGTCATATCCTAATAAAAAATACGGTCCGCAATTTCCTGAGCAGCCTGGAGTGCCTTCATATCTATCCCCAGCTGTTCATGATGCTGTATGCTGAACTCCAGCAAACGCTCAGTGGCCAGGTTTCCAACCAGTTCGTTATGCGCCATCGGACAGCCACCAATGCCCTTGATCGCACTATCAAAACGCCGGCACCCCTGGTTATAGGCTGCCGTCACTTTTTCTTCCCAGTTATGAGGTGCAGAATGAAAATGAGCGCCAAATTCCACCGCCGGGTAAGCTGGTATCAATGTTGAAAACAGCTTGCTGATGATCTCCGGATTGGCGACACCCACGGTATCTGCCAGGGAGATAATCTGAATATCCCGCTGCACCAGCTCATCCACCCACCGGAGGGCAATGGACGCATCATAATGATCTCCGTAAGGATTACCGAATCCCATAGAGATGTAGACCACCAGTTGCTTATTGTTCTTAATGCACAATTCCTGGAAGGTGTCTACCAGCTCCATTGAGGCCAGAATGGTCTTGTTGGTATTGCGTAGCTGAAACGTTTCTGATATGGAAAAAGGATATCCCAGGTAAGCGATCTCATCGAACACCACGGCTTCTTCAGCACCCCGCTGATTGGCTACAATAGCCAGCAGTTTACTTTTTGTACCGGTCATATCCAGGCGGGGTATCACCTCAGCGGTATCTGCCATCTGGGGGATGGTTTTAGGCGATACAAAGCTGCCACAATCGAGGGTATTAAATCCCACTTTCAGCAGTGCATTCAGATATGCTACCTTTTCATCCGTGCTTATAAGTCTGTGCCAGCCTTGCATGGCATCACGCGGACATTCGATCAGTTTCATTTACTGGTGATTTTTATGCGCCTCTTTGCTTCATGGCTTCATACAGGATGATGCCTGCAGCAACAGATACATTGAAGGATTCGAAGTTTCCGGCCATAGGAATGTGAAACAAGGTATCTGACGCCTTCAGGAGAGCCGGGTATACACCTTTGTCTTCCGATCCCATAATCACGGCTACCGGTTCCTGCAACTGGCAATCATAGAGTTTGGTTTCCGCCTCCATTTCGCTGGCAATGACCTTGATACCGTTCAGGTGAAGGGTATCGATGGCTTTCAGCAGGCTGTTCACCCGGCATACGGAGATACTTTCCAGTGCGCCGGCCGAAGACTTAATAGCCTCCTCGTTCAGCGCCGCTATTCCCCTGTCAGGAATAATGATCGCCTGGGCGCCGCAACAAACGGCACTACGGGCAATAGCTCCAATATTACGCACATCGGTGATCCCATCGAGAATGAGGAACAAAGGTGTTTCTCCCTGTTCGGTCACATGCGATATCACATCCTGCAGGTCAAGGTAGTTGATCTGCCCTGTAATGGCAATAACACCCTGATGATTGAATGAGGTTAATCCATTCAGTTTTTCCACCGGAACGAGGTTCACCGGGATATTATACTGATCAGCTAACTGCTTGATCTGGGGGATGATATCCCCGGTTGCGCCGCGCAACATGTAAATACGTTCTATTGCCTTTCCTGCATTGATCGCTTCCACTACCGGCTGCCGGCCAATTACCATTGACGATGCCTTTGGTCTGGGGGCATGCTGGCGAAATCCACCAGGCTTTTTAAATCTTCTTTGTTCCATTATCTGCAAAGAACGGAATTTAATGCCAATTGGGGAATTCATATCTCTCCTTCCAGCATCATCAGTTTTATCTTCTGAATGGCGGCGATAGACAGGGAGTCAGTGATCTCATAGTTTTTGACCATCTGGTAGGCCGTCTCAAAAGGTATCCTTTTTATGTACAGCTGCTCCGTTTCTTCCGGTTCTGCCGTCCTTTGCTCCAGTCCACGGGCCAGGTACACCACCCCTGCTTCATCACATACTGAGTTCGACAGGTGCATCTTCACAATGGGCGTCCAGTCGCTGGCAACCAGACCGGTTTCTTCCAGCAATTCCCTTTTTGCGCCTTCCAGCGGGTCTTTCCCCAGCGAACCTCCCCCTTCAGGGATCTCCCAGGAGAACTGTTCCAATGCAAAGCGGTATTGTCCCACCAGGTAGATATGGTTTTCTTCATCGAGGGCTACCACGCCGATGGCGGCATTTTTAAAATGTACGATGCCGTAAATACCCGGGCCTCCGGAAGGGTTTAGTACCTGGTGTTCTGTTACCCTTATCCAGGGGTTATCATATTTCATTTCACTGGATAAGATGGTCCAGGGATTTGTTTGTGTATCCATATAACAAAGAAAGCAAAAAAAAACCGCCTCGTTAAAAACGAGACGGTGTCAACCAGATGTCGGCGGTAAATACCTTTTGAACATCATACCTAAATCTAAATCGTATCTTTATAATATTATTTTCACCTGAGTGAGGTGGTGTTTTAAATGCTCTAAATAATCTATCACCACATATTCCAGTGTGACAGGTTCGTTCTCATTAATTTTTATCAGATGTTGCAGTGCCTTCGCGGGTATGGCGCGTATAGTCAACGCCAGATGCTTATTCATTCCCGCCCATAAATCAATCAGTTCCTGCCAGCTGCTGAACTGCCAGGCTTGTCCTCTTACCCAAAAATCCTGCGCATATCCAGGAATCTCCAACAAAGATATCTGTTGGGATCGTATAAAACGAACATTATTATTAATTGCTGAATCAATCAGATGTCCGATTATTTCTTTTGGGCTCCACTTACCTCTGCTAACCCGCTCTGCTGCTGTGGTTTCAGGGATTTGTTTTAAAAGTGGCACTGCTGTATTTATTGCATTAATTAATCCGTCGGCTATTGCATACAGTCTGTTTTCCTCACCAAATACTATTTCCATCTTGATGGTGCTCCGTTCGTAGCGCCCTTCTTCTACTGGTATTTCCCGGAATCCCAGCTTCTGATACATGTTCAGCGCCACTGCCAGTTTCGTATTAGAGTACAAGACAACTTTTTTCAATCCCTTCCTTCTGGCCACTTCCAAAATCCCCTCTGCCAGTTTCCAGCCTATCCGGTGTCCCTGATAAGCTTCATCAACAGCCATCTTCGTCATTTCTGCCGTTTCTGCATCTATAGATTTTAACGCTACAGTACCTGCAATTGTTTCACCTACCATTGCAAAAATGATATCTCCTCCCTTTGCGATAATATGTTGCTCCGGTTTACCAAGCACATCTTCGTCAACAGGTTCTACTGTAAAGTATTTTTCTATCCACCACTTGTTCAGTCGCTCGAAATGCGGCTGATAAGCTGGTATATAGTCAACCAGTTTTACTTCATTATTTTGTAGTGGTGCCATATTGTTGTTTGTTTTTATTAACAGCCTTGTTAACCATATATACACCTCCCAGCGTTACCAGGCAGGAAAGACCTGTTACCCAGTTCAGGTGCTCCTGCAGGATCAGCCACCCCAGTAATACTGCTACTATCGGATTGATATAAGCATATACAGAGGCCAGCGAAGGCGGCAGATTATTCAACACGAACACATAAGATGAATAACCCAGTATTGATCCTATAAAGATCAGGTACAACAGACTGCCCCACAATTCTATATTGAATCCGTCTAACGGTAACGACTGTCCCATCATCGTTGCAACAATCGTCATCACAATACCGCTGAATAACATCTGGAAACCCGCGCCATAAAGAAAGTTAATCTTCAGTGCCCAACGTGCTGTCAGCACAGATCCTATCGCCCAGCTGATACAGGCTATCAATGTCAGAAAGATCCCAAAGCGGAAATCCGGATTCGTCAGACTGGACAAATAATCATAGAAGATCCCTCCTACGCCCAGCAATCCGATCAGCATGCCTGCTATCAGCATTATCGTAAACTTCGTGCGTTGTACCAGGAAGTAACTGAATATAGTTATCCAGATAGGCACTGTTGCTACGATGATGGCGCAAAGTCCGCTGGGTATATATTGCATCGCCCATGTGATCAGACCATTGCTCAGACAGAGCATCATCACACCGATCACAAAGAGTCGCGACAAGACAAATTTTTCCGGAACCTTATATCCCTTCAGCAAAAAGAAACTTGTTAAAAGTATACCGGCAATTGTCTGCCTGATTCCCGCTAGCATAAGACCATGCATATGGCGAACACCGATCCTGGAGGCCAGGTAAGTGGTACCCCAGAAAATACTGACTACCACCAATGCCATATAGGCATTCGTGTTTGACTTTTTCATACTCCGAAGTTGTTATGGTTGTGAATGATATCTATGGAAGCCTATTTTACCATTAATGTTGCTACCTGCTGTTTTATTTCTTCCCACACAATAGCAAGGTCCTGTGCTGTTGTACGCCAGTTCACCAACGCCGCGCGGATAGCCGGCACTCCCTGGTAAACTGTTGATGTCAACATTACTTTTCCACCATCGTCCAGGACTTTCAGCAAGGCATCAGTAGCTGCCTGCTTCTCTTCATCGGCCACATTTAATGTAAAACAGACAACACATAGTCTGACAGGCGCCAGTAAACGGAATGCGTCATTCTCTTCTATCAGTGTTCCCAGCTGACGCGCCAACTGTATATTATTATTCACAATATCGGCGTATACATCTGCACCGTAGGCTACCAGCGAATACCAGGCGGGCAATGCGCGCAGGCGTCGCGAGTTTTCGGGTGTGTAGTTGCTATATTTAAAGTCCTTCGCGGGATCTCCCAGGTAGGCGGCTCCTGCATTCTTAAACGTATCCAGTTGCAGTTGCGGATGACGCGTGAAGATCATCGCAGCATCATAAGGAACGTTCAGCCATTTATGTGCGTCGATGGTGATACTGTCTGCCGCTTCCCAGCCGTTCAGCAAATGTCTATATGCAGGCACACAGGCTGCGAAGGCACCGAATGCGGCATCTATATGTAACCAAAAGCCATATGTTTCTTTTAGTCTGGCGATGGCTGCGAGGTCGTCAAAGTCTACCGTATTGACAGTGCCTGCGCTGGCTACGACGATCAATGGTGTTCCTTTGTGTGCTTTCAGATATGCTTCCAGTACGTCAATATCAATCGCTTCTCTTTCCGGCAGACTGGATAACTTCAGTATGGCATTTCTTCCGAATCCCAGCATGGCGAGTGACTTTACCGTACTGGAATGTGGTATGCAGGAGATGATCCTCGCATTTGCCAGTGCCGCCATTCCTTCCTGTGCTACGTCTACGCCCAGTTGATTTCCGAGCCATTGTCGTGCGATGGCGAGCCCCGCGAAATTAGCCATAGTAGCGCCTGTCACAAAGCATCCGGAAAATGCATCCGGCAACCCGAACAGTTGCCGGAGCATTGCAATTGTTTCCGTTTCTATCTGTAATGGTGCCGTATCCTTATCCGCGGCATTCATATCGAAAACTGCTGTTAGCCAGTCGCCGGCTATTGCCGGTACTGTTGCACCACCTGTTACAAATCCCCAGTTTCGTGGGCCGCTGTTGCCGGCGAGGTGTCGTCCGTAACGTTCTCTGAATTGTAACAGGGCGTTCTTTGCTCCCATTCCCTTTCGTGGTAGTTCTAAACGCTCGAATGTAGCGCTGGCGGCTTTCACCGGCAGTGCGTCTAATCCTGATAAAAAAGATACGCTGTAGTCTTTTACTTCTTGAAGGAAGGCGTCTACTTTGTTTAGATCCTGGCGTAATAACTGATTCATCTGAGGTTGATTTAACGATTAGGGAACGAGACTTCAAAATTGGAATAATTTCGGGATATAAAACAGATTCAGTTTTGTAATTTTTGACCAGATCAGATTGGGATTTTGGCAGCTTGATTAGTTGATGGTTTCGGAATGTTTTGATTTGTTTTTTTTAGGAGTTTTGTTTGGTTACGGTTTGTTTTTGGTGGTGCGGCGCCGGTTGACCGTGCCGCGTCGACCGTGCCGCGTTGACCGTGCCGCTTGGGTTTTCAGATGAGAGATTCCGGGCTGTACCCCTTTTCGATCCTTGCTATTGAGCTTTATCAAGCGTGGTTGGCTTTGGGATTTTTATTAAACCCCAGTTAGGTCGTCTCAGCATCTCAAAGGGCTAAGGCCCTGCATCTCCATCTGAAAACCTGTCGCTTCACTACGTTCTTCTTATAAAAAGAGCGCCAATAATATTGCTTATTATTGCCTGTTCAACAAGCTATAATCAGTGATACTCAATTCATTCAGCCGTTGTAGTGCTATCCTTTATATTTAGTGCTCCTAATCTCTATTCTGATTTTAATTCTCATCTTCAATGTTGTTTAATCCCGGTCCTACAATACTTCTGTTTGATTACCCCTCTCTGTTATTTATTTATCCTCCACCATCTCTTATCAGAATACCTTATCAGAATACTATATCAGAATAACATACCAGAATACCATACCATAATAACATATCAGAATAGTTCCAATGACCCAAACTTTTGCTTTATCTCATGTTCCAATAACCACTTCTTACGCCAGATTCCTCCTGCATAACCCGTAAGCGAGCCATCACTACCTATTACCCTATGGCATGGTACGACAATCGCTATTCTGTTCTTGCCATTTGTAGTGCCTACTGCCCGGATGCTTTTCGGATTATTGATCCGCTTTGCCAATTGCATATAAGATATGGTCTGACCGTATGGGATCATTGTCAGTTGTTGCCACACTGTTTGTTGAAACTCCGTTCCAGGTTGTGCAATAGGAAAAGTGAATTGCTGCAGACTTCCGGCGAAGTAGGCTTCCAGCTCTGCTACGCATTGTAACAATGTATCCGGTAATGGATCATGTGTAACGGACATTCCCTCTTTGAAAGTCAAGGTATTGATGGCATAAACATCACCGATAATAGTAAGTGGTCCTACCGGTGTGATAATTGTATGTATATATGATGACAGCTCTGCTCCTGTATCTGATGGTATATTTGGTGGTATGTGAGATGTAATCATATTATTCAGTATTATCTGGATGATGATAGTTAATTATATAGTCGCTTATACAGTCTTTATACAGTCTTTATACAGTCTTTATACAGTCTTTATACAGTCTTTATACAGTCTTTATAGAGTCTTTATACAGTTCATTATATAGCCTATTAAATAGCCTTTATTATTGACGCTATACAGTTTCAGTAAAGCGACCGCCATAAATAAAATGTGGCATATGCTGCATGTTCTTTCCAATGCTGTGTATATGCTTTTACATCTGCCAATGATGGTTTTGAAGACAATTGTAGTTGATGTTTCAATGCGTTATGTAAGCCCGCATCTTCCAACGGTAATGCCTGGTGATGGCGGTGGTGTTTCATCAATACATAGTTAGCTGACCAGTTCCCGATCCCCCGGAAGGATATCAGATGTTCTCTGGCTTGCTGATAATCCATATGTTGCAGCTGACCTGCCGTCAGATGTCCGTCTGTCATGGATTGGGCCAACCGGATAATATAATCTGCCTTACTGCGCGAGAATTGCATACTGATCAGGGATGCCGGCTCTAATGCAGCAATTACGGAAGGATGAGGATACACATAATGGTCTTTCCCATCAATAACGGCATGATGCCCAAATGCCTGAATAAACCGTTGACGCAAGGTATAAGCAAAACCCAATGTGATCTGTTGTCCGGTAATACTCCATGTCAGCGCCTCAAACAGATCCGGGATACCGATCAATCTCAATCCTTTATAGCGCTCTGCCAGAGAAGCCAATACACTATCCTTTGCCGCAAAGTCATAGAATGGCCGCAGATCTGCATCCAAATGCAACCAATGACTGATATACCGTCGTATATATTCCTCATCTATGCTTGTTCCCACATCTGATCGATTCAGGGCATCCAAACCATCAAATCGCAATCGTTTCAATGTTTTCAATCCATTCAGGCCCTGTAACTCGTCGCCTTTGTTTGCACTCCTAACAAGCGCACGCAATCCCTTCGATGCAGCGTCATCACTGATCTCTACCAGTACCGGCTGACCATTCGATACGATCATCTTCTGCACTACCCCATTCTCCACATAATGAAGACACTCCTTTTCCGAACGGCCCAAAAAGACCAGGCATTCCGCAAAAGAAAAATTATCGTGATTAGTAACCGGTATATTGACAACTATCTGTTGACCCATGAATGTTCTTTAATAATTAGATAATCAGCGCTGATCTTAGTGACCCATACTATACTTTATACTACTACCTATGTTATGCTCTTCTGCTATTAGCTTATATTATGCGCTATACAATACACTTATATTATGCAGTTATATTATGCAGTTATATTATGCACTTATACACTGCGCTTATGCTATGTACTTATATTTTGCATGTACTGTGCATGTATTGTTGGCATCACGCTACACTATTCATACCGTGCATTATCCTATGGCTTACAACGTTTACAGGCCCGATAACCATTCTTTAGAGCTTCATCTCTCGTAAGATAAAAAGTCACATTATCGGGCTTTGGATTTGCAGAACAGGACGGCTTACAAAAGATCCCGGTTGTGCGTACTGCATTATAGAACAGGCCGTCGAATTCCTTATCCTTACTCAGCATGGCCTGCAACATCACAGGATGTGTCAGGGGAGCACCTTTCTCATAAGCCGTTGGTTCAAGAAAGACGCCATGATCATTCTCTAATGATTGTTCTCCCCATTGGAGATAGGCATCCAGCCATTCTTTCAGGGAATAGAATGCTGTCTTATTAAGATATCCGTACCGTTCTCTACCTGCCTGATAGATCTTTATCCAACCGCTCTCTTCCAGCAATTGCAGATGCTTGGATACTGCCTGCCGGCTGATATCACCAAAATGCTCATTGATCTGATTCACATTCAATGGCTGCAAACGTAACAGGGAAAGGATCTCCCTGCGTACCGGATCGGCTACGCCTTTAAACAGTTCCTCCATTATGCAATTTTTTAGTTGCATAAATTTATGCAATTTTCCAGTTGCGCAAAATATTTCCCCACTCGATTTCAAAACTCCGCAAGAAAACGTAGTTGTTCGGACCGCCCTCCTCCTATCGTAACCTCCAAGTCGCGGACGGTTCCAGGGGGAGACCAAAGGGCCTTAGCCCTTTGAGATGCTGATGCGATAAACCAGGGGTTTAATAAAATTCTAAAAGCCAAACACGCCTTGATAAAGCCCAATAGCAAGGATCGAAAAGGGGTACAGCCCGTGGTCTCACCTGGAACCGCGAGCTACTCCCCTACATTACAAATCTGAGGATGACGGCAATTACAACGGACCGCTTTCCTCCTATCTCACCCTCCAAGTCGCGGACGGTTTCAGGTGGAGACCAAAGGGCCTTAGCCCTTTGAGATGCTGATGCGATAAACCAGGGGTTTAATAAAATTCTAAAAGCCAAACACGCCTTGATAAAGCCCAATAGCAAGGATCGAAAAGGGGTACAGCCCGTGGTCCCACCTGGAACCGCGAGCTACTCCCCAAACAAACCCCATCCCCATAATTATTAGAACACTCCTTCACCGCAACAACAGCCAAAACCATATCAGATTAATTTTCCTTACCTTCGAACCATATCAGATCGCCATGCTAAAAACAGCCGAACATCTCTACCTCCAGATCGCCGACAAACTGGAACAACTCATCTCCAAAGATGTACTAAAGATCGGGGACAAACTCCCCTCCGTCCGCACCATGAGTGAAGAACAAGGCGTGAGTATGAGCACCGCCTTCCAGGCTTACTACCACCTGGAAGCAAAAGGACTGATAGAATCCCGCCCGAAATCAGGCTATTACGTAATCTTCAGTCCCCGCAAGATGCCGGAAATGCCCAAAGCATGTGAAGCCGTAAAAAAGCCCTCAGAAGTGACACTGCATGAAATGATCACGCAGGTATCCCAGGATATGAGCCTACAGAATATCACACGGTTCGCTTCTGCAGCCCCACCAGAAGCATTATTGCCCGCAGCGAAGATATCCAAGGCGCTGATACAGGCATTGCGTAAATCCCCCAGCGCAGGCATCGCATATGAGCCTGTACAGGGTAACGCAGACCTCCGCCGGCAAATAGCCCGCAACTCCATTCTCTGGGGCGGCGCTATCAGCGAAGAGGATATCGTCACCACCAACGGCTGCATGGACGCTCTGACCCTCTGCCTCTCCGCCGTCACACAACCCGGCGACACGATCGCACTGGAAAGCCCGGCATATTACGGTTCCCTGCAACTGGCAGAAAGCCTGGGATTAAAAGTACTGGAAGTGCCTACGCACGCCGCTACCGGCGTAGACCTGGAATACCTGGATAAAGCGATCCCTAAATTTAAAATTAAGGCATGCCTGTTCGTTACTAACTTCACGAACCCACTGGGCGCCTGTATGCCTGACTGCAATAAACAGGAACTTGTCAGACTGCTGGAAAAACACAATATCCCCCTGATCGAAGATGATATCTACGGAGATATGTACTTCGGCAAGGAACGCCCCGGGGTATGTAAGACATTTGACACCAGCGGACTGGTACTGCTGTGCAACTCATTCTCCAAATCACTCGCTCCGGGATACCGCGTAGGATGGACCGCCCCGGGTAAGTTTAAAGAGAAAGTACTGAACCTGAAAAGACACCACTCTATCTCCTCTCCTTCCCTGCCCAGCGCCGCTATTGCCTGCTTCCTGGAGAATGACCGGTATGAGCATCACCTCAGGGGCATGAGAAAGAACCTGCATACGCAATATATGCGCCACCTGCAGGCGGTCAGGGAATACTTCCCGGAAGACTGCTGCGTATCCCGCCCGCAGGGAGGTTTTGTGTTGTGGGTAGAACTCCATCCAAAGGTAAATACCTATGAACTATATGAACAAGCGATAAAACATAAAGTCTCTTTTGCACCCGGCAGGATCTTCTCTCTGCAGGAACGCTACAACAACTGTATGCGTATCAGCTTCAGCAATCCCTGGAGCAAACAGATTGACGAAGGTTTAAAAACATTAGGAAAACTGATCCGGAAAATGTCGTAAATGGCAAGGCCGGGACAAGACTATCCCGGCCACCTGTTTAAACCTACAACTGTATATACTGTATAAAAAAACTTATGCTGTTTTACGATAGTTCAGGATCGCCCAGCCATTTAACACCACCGCAAATGCAATCTCATACAGGAACTGCATCTTAATATCACTGAAACGACTGCCTTTCAGTACGATCATCCTCACCACATCAATGAAGTGCGTAACAGGCGTCAGCTTCGCGATCACCTTCGCCCATGATGGCATATTATCCACTGAAACGAATAAGCCACTCATCAGCATGAAGATCATGATGAAGAAGAATGCTACGAACATCGCCTGTAACTGATTATCACTGTACGTAGAGATCAACAGACCAAAACCCAGCAACGCCACCAGGTATATCGCGAGGAAGCTATACAACAGTAAGAGACTGCCTACAGGAATCACTCCATATACATATCTCGCCAACAGCAGACCGATGGTAAAATCCACCATACCGATCACCCAGAAGGGGATCATCTTTCCGATGATAAACTGCCACTTCTTGATAGGCGTTACATTGATCTGTTCTATAGTGCCGATCTCTTTTTCCTTTACGATGTTCAGTGCAGCGACAAAACCTCCCACCATAGTCACCAGCAGCACCAGGATACCCGGCACCATATAGAGATGATAGTTCATCTCCGGATTGAACCAGTTGGAATAAGTCACATCTACAGTACCTGCTGCAGCCATCTTCGCTGGCAACCATTTCATGCGGATCTCATTGTTGAAGTCACCCAGGATGGTATTAAGATAAGCACTTCCCAGTCCCGCCTTGGTGCCATTGATAGCATCAGCGGCAACGTAGACAGATGCTTTGCTTTCTCTTACAAGGTCCGTTTCGAAATGTGCAGGTATCTCCAGAATGATGTCTGCTTTTTCCCTTTCTATCTGATGCAAGGCCGGAGCATAGTCCGTGTAATACCCGGTAATGCGGAAGTATCCGGAAGAAGCGATCTTCGATACCATCTGCTGTGTATAGGTAGAATGATCCCTGTCTACTACAGCCAGGTTGATATTCTTCACATCGAAATTCGCTGCCAGCGGCATGATCAACAGCTGTACCATCGGCATGATAAAGATGATAGGTAAAAGCCCTTTATCGCGGAATATCTGCCTGAATTCCTTCTCCAGTAATAGTCGCAGTGTTCTCATGACAAACGTGTTTTAAAGCTCTTAATACTGATCACCAGCAGCGCAGTGGTCATCCCCGCCAATACCAGTGTTTCCTTCCATATCACGCCTATTCCCAGTCCTTTCAGCATCACCGCCTTGATGATCACATAGAACCAGCGCGAAGGCACCAGGTTAGAGATGAGCTGTAAAGGCAGCGGCATATTCTCCAGCGGGAAGATGAAGCCGGTAAACAAGATGGTCGGCAGCATCATACCCATCATAGACACCATCATCGCAATCTGTTGTGTACGGGTAACGCTGGAAATGAGCAGTCCCAACGAAAGACAACAAATGATGAACAATGTGCTTTCGAGGAAGAGCAGTATGATATTCCCCCTGATAGGCATATCCAGTAAGAATACGCTCAGCAGCAGGATGATGATAAGATCGATCATGGATAATGCCAGGTAAGGCACTGCTTTGGCCAACACCACATAGGTAGGCTTAAAGGGTGATACCAACAGTATTTCCATGGTGCCCATCTCCTTCTCCCGCACAATAGATACGGATGTCAGTGTAGTACAAATGATCATCAGTACCAGCGCCATTACGCCAGGCACGAAATTCATAGAACCATTCAGTTCAGGATTGTACAGCATGCGGGTAACAGGCTCTATACGCATGGGAATAGCGGCTGTGGGATTGATCTGCTGCTGATAATCGGCAATGATAGCCGTGAGGTAATTGGTCAATGTTTTCGCTGTATTCGGATCAGCAGCATCTGCAATGAGCTGTATCTGGGCCGTCTGTCCATGCAGCAGATCATTGCCGAAGCCTATCGGGAATACCACGGCACATTTTACCTTTCCTTTTTTGAAAGACTTATAAATATCTTCGTCAGATAGGACGCTGGCGCTGATATCAAAATACTTACTGGCAGCAATCATTGTGGTAAGCTGTTGTGAAGCCACATCACCGGCATGATCTACAATGATGATCTCCGCATTCTTTATTTCCGTTGTCAGCGCATACCCGAACAACAGGATCTGCATGACCGGCAATCCGAACAGGATCAGCAAGGTGCGCCTGTCCCTGAATACGTGGTAAAATTCTTTTCTGACAAATACCATGAACTGTTTCATGTATATCCTGTTTAATCGGCAGAACGTTTTGCGGTCCTGGCCAGTGCATAAAATACCTCATTCATAGAGGCAGCATCATACTGTTTCTTGAGATTGGCTGGTGAATCAAGTGCATCGATACGTCCGTCTACCATGATGGAAATACGGTTACAGTATTCTGCTTCATCCATGTAGTGTGTGGTGACAAACACCGTGATACCATTAGCGGCTGCATCATATATCAGGTCCCAGAACTGCCGGCGCGTTACCGGATCTACACCACCGGTCGGCTCGTCCAGGAATACGATCCTGGGCTGATGAATAATAGCTACAGAGAATGCCAGTTTCTGCTTCCATCCCAGCGGAAGACTCCCCACCATCATCTTTGCTTCTTTTTCCAATCCCAGTTTGGTGATCAGCTCATCTCCCTTTTCTTTTAATTGTTTATCCGACAGCCCGTAGACACCGCCATAAAAACGGATATTCTCTCTTACCGTGAGACTCTCATATAAAGAGAATTTCTGGCTCATATAACCGATGTTACGTTTGATGGCTTCCTGCTGTTTGAACACATTATAACCGGCTACTGTAGCCTCTCCGGAAGTCGGATAAGACAAGCCGCACAACATACGCATAGCTGTCGTTTTCCCCGCGCCGTTTGCGCCAAGGAAGCCAAAGATCTCCCCCTTGTCAACATCAAAAGAAATATGATTCACCGCAACGAAATCGCCGAAACGTTTTGTCAGGTCTTTACAGACGATTGCCTTTTCACTCATGAGTCGATGTTTTAGCAATAAAACAATCTTCTATATCTGGCGTGATCTCTTCAATGCGAACACCCTGATGTCCTTTACTTTCCAGCCAGGATAATAATCCTGCCGGATGCTCCTTTCCTTCCTCTTTAAACGACAGATGCAACTTATCTCCCGCGGCATAACATAAGCTGATGCCTGCATACTGCCTTGTATCCTTTAAGAGCAGGTGTACTTTCGGCGCTGTCAGCGCATACAACTTACCCGGATAAGCTTCGATGATTTTAGCCGGTGTGTTAATAGACAATATCTGACCGTTCTGTATCAGCGCAATCCTTTCACAGAGGCTGGCCTCATCCATGTAAGGCGTAGATACCACTATCGTGATGCCTTCTGCCTTCAGGCGTTGCAGCATCTCCCAGAATTCCTTGCGGGACACGGCATCCACACCGGTAGTAGGTTCATCGAGGAATAGTACTTCCGGCCGGTGTATGAGTGCACAGCAAAGCGCCAGCTTCTGTTTCATACCACCCGACAATTTCCCTGCACGCCTGTTTTTGAAAGGAGCGATCTGCTCATAAATATCTTTGATCAGCGCATAGTTGGCCGCTACGGTAGTACCAAACAGCGTGGCAAAGAAATGCAGGTTCTCTTCTATCGTTAAGTCCTGGTAGAGCGAGAACTTTCCCGGCATATATCCCACGCAGCTGCGGATCTCATGGTAGTTTTTTACCACATCATATCCTGCTACGGTAGCACTTCCTTTATCTGACAACAGTAAGGTGGTCAGGATGCGGAAGATGGTGGATTTGCCCGCACCATCAGGACCTATCAATCCGAACAGCTCTCCTTTTTTTACTGAAAAGGATACATCCTGTAAAGCAGGTGGTCCTTCTTTGACATACGACTTACTGATATGCTGCAGTATGACTGTATCCATGATCAATGGAATTGAGTGATAGCGAACATGCCTATTTTAAGATAACCATCATTGGGAACACGGATCTTGATGGCATACACCAGGTTCGCGCGTTCTTCTTTTGTCTGGATGGTTTTAGGCGTAAACTCTGACTTACTGGATACATAAGAGATCACGCCGGGATAGGTTTTATACTTCTTCTCCCCAGCATCGATCAATACCTTTACAGATTGTCCCAGTTTGATCTCCGGCAATTGTGTACCGGTGATATATGCTTTCAGCAGCAGCGTGTCTGTATCTGCTATTTTATACAACGCTTTCCCTATTACCGCCATCTCGCCCTGTAACGCATATCTTGCCAGCACGGTGCCTTTCACCGGATTCACAATCACTCCCTTCCTGATCTCATCATCATAGCGGTCCAGCGATTTCTGCAAGGGACCTTTTTCACTCAGCACACTCCTGTTCCTGTCAGCAACACTGGTTTCATTGACGGTTAATTGCTGTCGTGTAACAACCAGCTGTTTCTGTAACTGGTCTACTGCTGCGTTGATATCATCCAGTTGCTTGGGTGTGGCCGCATCTGCCTTTACCAGGTTCTCTGTACGTTGTTGTTCATGCAGTAACTGCTTCAGCTGGGACTCCTGCACAGCCAGTTGTTTGCGTACCAATGCCAGTTGTGGCTGCGGATCTGTGGTCTTTTCCCTTAAAGCAGAGATAGTAGCTTCTGCCTGTTCTTTCTGGATGGTAAGTCCGTTGACGTCTATCTGTCCCACTACGGCGCCTTCACGCAGGGTGTCTCCTTCCTGTGCAGTAAATGACAGCAGCTGTCCGTTCTGCTGTGCAGACACGATCACTTCATCTGCTTCAAAGTTGCCCGAAGCATCTGCTTCCGTTTCCCTGCCGGAGCAGGCAGCCAGGAAGAAAAAGATCAGGGGAATTGATAAGTATTTCATATATCAAACGACGATTTATTAGTTACCGGATGTGTTTCTGTTATTGTATTGTACCTGCAACAGCTGGATCTCATGCAGGATAAGGTTTTGTCTGGCCTGGCTTTCAGCGTTCACATGACTGATATAATCATGCGAAGTGATCACCCCATTTTCCAGTTGTGCGACAGCAGCCTTCTTTACGGAAGTACGCAATGCGATGATCTCTTCATCCTGATGAATAAGGTCACTATACTGGGCGGCTTCGATCTGCTGACGGGTCATGGTAAGTTTTGTATCGAACAGGAATGTCTCTTTGCGTACATCCACGTCCTGCTTACTGATGTGCAACAGCTGTTTGCTGTTCTTATTCGTATAAAGGCTGCCCAGTCCCCAGCTGAAGCGGATACCTCCCAGCGCATAGAAGCCGAATTCGTTACTTACAAAGTTCAGCGTAGGCCGTCCGTAACTACCCTGTACAAAGGCGCTGACCTTAGGCAGGTAGTTTACCTTCAGCTGCTTCTCCTGTACCTCATAACTGCGCTGCTGGTAGTCGTACAGGAGCAATTCCGGGCGACGGATCTCTGCAGGCATGGTGGTCGGCGCAGGTCTTGTGAGCAGGGCCTGATCATCCAGTGGCTGATTGATGAACAGCGCCAGTACCTGCAGGTAACCTTGTCTGCTGGCTCTTAGCTGCACACGCAGCTGCTCAGTATTCAATAATTCCGCCTTCAGTTCATCCAGGTTACTACGAAGAGCCGTACCATTGTTAACCGCTCCTTCGGTTTTGTGTATCCCGCTCCGGATGTCTTCCATCCGCAACTCGTTCTGCCGCAGTTGCTCGTCAATCAGCAGGATGCCGAAAAAGAGCTGACTTACCCTGTCCTTTATGTTGTACAGGTTCACCTCCAGTTGTTGCTGCTGAATGGCGGTATTGGCCTTACTCAGCTCTTTCTGATAATGGATATTCCCTCCATCGAAGAGGGTCTGCGATACTTCCGCCTGTACTTTATACTGGTCCTTACTTAATTGAGGAGCACCCGGGAAGGGGATCTCTACTACCTGCGACTGATACGTAGCCTGCCCGGAGAAGTTAAGCTGCGGCAGATATCCTTTGGCGGCATTCGCCACCGTATAATTGCCGGTCCGGCTGATCAGCTCCCGCTGTTTGATCAGCGGATAGTTCTTTTGCGCCAGCTGGTAGCAATCCTCCAGTGTGAGGACTGTCTGCGCCATAAGGGGCGTAGTGCATAACAGCATGGCCCATACGAGATACTTCATCATTTGCTAACTATTTATTTTAACCATTTGGTTAATTACAGTTCAAAAAAAAGCCCTAAGGCTTTAACCAGGCGATGATGACATCACCCACCAGTTTTTTACGTTCTTCCATCAGCAGATTAAACTGTACATTATCCTGCTGGAATACGCCCTGTATAAGGGGCCGCGCTACAAAGGGGAAGATGCACATGGAAACTATATTCATGAATAACTGCACCGGACTAACCTCCCTGATGAGCCCCTTTTTACCTGCTTCAATGATCTCTTTCATAAAGAGCATAATGTCTGGAAAGGCAGGCTGTGAGCTGATCCTCTTTACCATCATCTCCGGTTGCTGATTGATTTCATTCAGCACAAAGATGGGCAGATACGGCGTTTCAGCAATGTTGGCGATATAATTTTCCACCAACGTCCTGATCTTCTCTTCTAATGGCATAGGTCTGTTCAGGATAGCGCCCAACCGGCCTATTACTTTTGAGAATGCCTCATTAAATACAATTTCAAACAGCTTTTCCTTACTCCGGTAGTAATAATGCAACATGGCTTTGTTGATCCCCGCTTCATCTGCAATATCCTGCATACGGGCGCCGGCCAGGCCACGCTGTACAAAAATCTTCTTGGCTGCTTCTATGATCAATTCCTCTGTATTTCTTTCTTGTGCCATTTAAACTACTTGATTTAACCATTTGGTTAAACAAAGGTAATGGGTGCAGAACAATCAGCCAAATAAAAAATAAAATCAGCTTAGCTGCCCGAAAAAGGAAGAGAGGTGTTTCATCATCTCTTTATTAATGGTTAACTGAACATTCCGGCCGGTCTTGTCATAAATGAGGAGCCCACTATCTACCAGGATCTTAATGTGGTGAGACACAGTGGGTTGAGACAAACCAGTAAGCTCTGTAATGTCACAGCATTGAATGGCGGATTGCCGGGACGCTGCCAGTATAATGGATAACCGGTGCTTATCAGCAATAGCATTCGCTGCTTTCTCTATCGTAACTGCATCCATTCTGTAAAAATAGATATTTTTCGATGTCTGCGAAAATCCCGACAGCCCTTAGCGGGCTCATACTAATATTTATTTTTTCCATTAACAAAAATTAACAACCGTCTGGTGTAGCCTTGCGTATATCAAAGGATACCTTATTGCCAGCTATGAAGAGTTACAGACATGTGCAGATCCAGCTGTTGTTTAACAGCAAAGAGCCTATATATCAACAGATCAAAGCGTATATCATCAATGAAATAATGCGGGGAAGGCTGCTACCAGGGGCTTTACTGCCAGGCTCACGTGTGCTGGCCCAGCAATTGAAAGTGAACAGGAATACGATTATTCTTGCCTATGACCAGCTTACCGCCGCAGGGTGGCTTACCTCTCATTATAAGAGCGGCACCCGGGTAAGCGATAGTATGCCGGCAGGACAGAAAGGACCACCGGGCCAGGAAACTCCTCCGAAGCCCTCCTTGCATATCCCTTTCCGTCATGTGAACATCTCCCTTTCTCCATCCAATCCCAGCGGTAATTACGATATCATATTTGACGATGGCCGTCCCGACCTGAACCTCATCCCTGTTGCCGAGATCAGCCGGGAATGCAAGCGACTGTTCCAGCAGGACAATCAGCGACAGATCTTCACGAATAATACCGACAGGGGAAATGAGCTGCTCTTGCAGGAAGTGAACACCATGCTGAATAATGACCGGGGACTGGCGGTGACTACGGAGAATATCTGCATTACCCATGGCATGCAGATGGCCTTATACCTGACAGCACAGACCCTGCTATCGCGGGGTGATCATGTTGCCGTTGAGCATCCTGGTTACCAACCTGCCTGGCAGGCCTTTAACATAGCCGGGGCACAACTGCATTACATCCCTTCCGGTCCGGAGGGGATCAATATTGAGAAACTGGAAGCATGCTGCCGCAGCACTCCTTTAAAGGCGCTGTATATTACACCACATCACCAGTACCCTACTACTACCACGTTATCAGCAGAAAAGCGTGCGGATTTACTGGCATTAAGTAAACGATACAAGTTCGTGATTATTGAAGATGATTATGATCATGAGTATCATTTCCATACACATCATATTCCGCTGGCGGGTATGGAGCATGTGGATAATATTATTTACATCGGATCGGTGATGCATACACTGCCGATCAGTTTTGTATGCGGACCGGCAGCCTTTATCAGCTCCCTGTCTGCATACCGTAGTGTAGTAAATCATGAAGGCGATCCTATCTTTCAACAAGCTATTGCCAATCTCATGGCGGCAGGCGATATCCGCAGGCATATCCATAATACCAGGTACGTATATATGAAAAGGCTGGAACTGGCCAACAGTATTATACATTCCATCTTTGCCGGACAGGCGCATTATACTCGTCCGCAGGGAGGACTGGCCATCTGGCTGCAATTACATAAACAGGTGGAAGCTGAACAGCTGCTCCGGAAAGTACAGTCTGCCGGTATGAACATGGTCAATCCCCTCAGTTATTATACATCACAGCACAGCCACATCAGCGGTCTGAGACTGGGTTATGCTTCATTGGAAGAACCCATGATCATTAAGGGTTTGGGAAAACTGGCAAAAGTGATACAACAGTTATAAATATCCTCTATCGGATATTGATATGATATAGCTCTTTTCAATGGCTATGATAACGTAGAATGATACAGACAATCTATCTGCAGTTCTGCTGATTCCAGCTTTCTTTGTAACAGGCGGCATCCGTGTTGTCTTTTCTTATTTCCTTCATAGTGGGCGCAGTTGTAGCACATACGCTGCATACCTCCTTTCTCATTACTCAGTCCGGCGATGATCGTATAAACAGACTGATAGAGATGCATTTTCTCCCGTGCAGGTTTTTTCCCTACAATAGCGTACAGTTCTTCTGTATACTTTTCAGCCTGCTCCAGCACTTCCTGGCCGGTATCGGTCAGGAGGAAGGAATAGCTACGCCTGTCTTTCAGGTCTTTCTCAATACGCAACAGCCCTTTGCTGACCAGCGCAGCAGCGGCATCACTGATAGTAGGACGGCTTAGTTGCAGTTCCATTGCGATGTAGGCTACTTTATTAACTGCGTCAGTATGATGCCCGGTGAAAAGCAATATCTGTAATTGTAAGGGTGTGATTCCCAGGATCCTTGCCTGTTCCCACTGGATAGCTTTTAGCATGTCGCTGAGCCTTTGTAAGGATAATAACAACCGCGCATCCAGCGAGGTTAGTTGCTGCTCAGGACTAAACCCTGATGTTTTTTTCATTGTCAATGTAAAAAGGAGCGCAAAAATAGCGCGCCTTCATTACTTGTATAAGTACCAGATATTAGTTTTTTTTCAATATTCTGGCCCGGTTCCTCCGGTACGCTTTTTTGATTTATCTTTAGCGCATCAGCAACACCCCATTACATCACGATGATTTCACGCACTGTCACGAGCACGAGTATATATCAGGTATTTATACGTTTTATTTTCAGCAATTCTACCCGGCCCATTTCCGGTCCTATCTGGTAGCTTACATATTCAATCATCATAAAACCGCTATTTATGGAGCATCGTAATTTTCTACGTTTCTTTTCTGCTGCCGTCCTCATAGCAGCACTTACAAAATGTACCCCTCATCATGAGCAGCAGAGAGACATTCCACTGGACAAGGCCAGGGCACTTGTACATGTGATTTCGATCGATGAAGCCCGCAGCCTGCGTCAGGGTTTCCTTGTCGGCAGAAAAGAACTCCAGCGTAAATTACCCGGCAACTATCTTGATAGTGCATTCAATATTCCGGAGGGGGAAACTTTTAACCGGGATGCCATTGCCGCTATACTTAATGCAAAAGGTGCACAAGGCCTCCGTATCTATATGGGTAAGGATGAAAAAGGCCAGGTAAGAATGGTATTGCTGCCGGTGGATTCTTCCGGTACCGACATTCTCACCACACTGGTATCCCGCGATAAAGCAGCCATTATACCGGGCATTCAGCCAGCCAGAGCGTCATCTCTTGAACAGGCCATGGAAAGCGGTCAACGTTGTCCGCCACTCTGCAAAGCCAAACTATAATAACTGTTATCATCCTGTTCCTGATGAATAATTTAGGCGCTTTTCTGGTGAGCCAGCTGGTGATAATTCCTTTAGTGATAGGGCTGATACGCTTTAACAGGACCGTTCCAAGCTTTCAGCCCTTTCTCCTGCTCCTCTCGCTGGCTTTCCTTTCAGAAACGATCAGTTTCATTTGTATCAGCGTACTGGAAACCAGCAATGCAGTTCCGTCGAACCTCTACGGACTGGCAGAGTCCATTGTGATCGTCTACCAGTTCTTTGTATGGGGCACCCTAAAACGAAAGCGGCTGCTTTTTATCGGATTGCTGTTCGGTTTTGCCGCTGTCTGGATCACTGAAAATATCATCTTCAATAAACTGGAAGCCTTCAGTCCCTATTTCCGCGTCACCTATGCTTTTGCCACCGTGCTGCTCAGCATCAATGAGATCAACTACCTCATCGTAAAAGACAACAAATCCCTCTTCCGGAATGCACGATTCCTCGTCTGCCTGGGCTTTATCATCATCTTCATCTACCAGATCATCTATGAGGCATCGCTGTTCATCGGGTCAGACACTGTGCTGTCGTTACGGATCATTTTTATGTTTAATTATATCAACGCTTTTGTAAATTTGATCTATGCTATAGCAGTTTTATGCATACCTGTTAAATCATCCTACTACTTTAACAAACATTTTGATGCATAGCATACCGGCAACCTGATGCCTCAAAATGATAATACCCCATGGACGATAAAATATTCTATATCACGATATTTATTTCAGTGCTGATAGCGGTCATTATCCTCTTCTTCGTGGTATCTATCGTATTATATCACCGCCGTTACATACAGCTGCAGCGGGAGCGTATTACAGCTGAGATCACCATCCTGGAGAATGAGCGGAAAAGGATCGCAGCAGACCTGCACGACAGTATGGGGCCCTTACTGTCAACCATCAAACTGAACATTCATAGTATTGCCGTTGCCGATGAACGGGACCAGCAGGTCATCGCAAAATCGTCCAGATACATTGATGAAGTGATCCGTGGTCTCCGGCAGATCTCGCACAATCTCCTGCCCGCCACACTGGAACGCAAAGGACTGACGGAAGCACTGCGTGAATTCATCAGACAGTTATCCGATAAACAGCCCCTGGAAATAAAGTTCCATACCTCCGGAAAGATCGATATTCGGCCCGAAAAAGAGATCCATATTTTCCGCATCATCCAGGAGATCGCCCACAACACGCTGAAGCATGCAAAAGCCACACAGCTGCAGATCGCACTCACCAGGGAACATGGCTTTTACCTGATATTGATCAAAGAGAACGGGATCGGATTTGATGTCAAAAAAGCCAGAACTGAATCGTCCGGACTGGGAATGAAAAGCCTGGACATCCGTACAGACATCCTGGGCGGCTCCTTATCCATTGATTCCGTGCCGGGCCAGGGCACCAACTATTTCGTAAAAATTCCCGAGGGATAATGTAACTTTATTGCTGAAATCTCAGAGAGACAACTCCATACCCCAATTCTTACATTCAATGAATCACGACATTAGACTAGTGATAGCTGACGATCATGAAATTTTCCGTGACGGACTTGCACTCATGCTTTCGAGGCAACCCGACATTACCCTTGTGGGACAAGCCAACAACGGGAGAGAATTACTGGAACTACTTGAAACTGTCGAAGCAGATGTAGTCATGACAGATCTGAAGATGCCTTTAATGGACGGTATCACGGCCACCCGCACCCTCTTGCAACGGTTACCCCATATCCGGATCATCGCCCTGTCCATGTTCGATGAAGAAGAACTGATCGTCGAAATGCTGGAAGCCGGCGCCAAAGGTTACCTGTTAAAAAATGCCGACAAACAGGAGATCATTGAAGCGATCAACAGCGTATACGAAGACAACATCTTCTACTGTAAACAAACCTCTGCCAAGCTGGCTTCTATGATCGTCAGAAGCCGTTTTAATCCTTCCCGCGACAATGCCCCTGTTACATTCACCGACCGTGAAAAAGAGATCATCCGTCTCATCTGCCAGCAGTTTACCGCCCAGGAAATAGGTGAAAAGATCTTCCTCAGCAAGCGCACCGTGGAAGGACACCGCACCCGCATACTGGAAAAAATGAATGTGAAAAATACAGCCGGCGTCGTGGTATTTGCGTTGAAAAATAACCTGATCAGCGAAGCGGAACTGCTTTGAAGCTTTCATTACTGGCTTTCTGTGCGTATATTTGCGGCAACCAACACATAAGAGTGCCTATGACACGTATAGCCCTGATCCGGCACGGAAGTACTGCATGGAACAAAGAAGGGAAAATGCAGGGCAGCACAGATATTCCTCTGGACCCCGAAGGACTTGAACAGGCCCGTAAACTGGCTATCCGCCTTTCTGACGAACATTGGGACCTGGTCTACTCCAGTCATTTATCACGCGCAAGACAAACCGGCGAGATCATTGCCGCAGGACTAGGCATTACCGATGTACGCCAGGATAAACGCCTCATGGAAGTATCCGGCGGACAAACCGAGGGTACTACCGAGGCTGACAGGATTGCCCGCTGGGGCGCAGGCTGGCGACAGCTGGAACTGGGCATGGAAACAGAACAATCCGTATTAGGCCGAGGCATGGGTTTCCTGGACGAGCTACTGCAGGAACATGCCGGAAAACATATCCTCCTCGTAAGCCATGGCAGCTTTATCCGTCATCTGCTTCGTAAACTGGCACCTACGCTTACACAGGATTCCAACCTTAAAAATACTTCTGTTACACGATTTACGGTGACCGATGACCGATGGGAATGTGAGCTGTATAATTGTACAGCGCATCTGACGGAGGCGTAAGGAGGTGTGGCCGACCTGTCTCCGATATAATCCCGTACAAACAATGTTTCACCTATGTTCATCTTACGTTCATCTTACGTTCCGGAACGTAGGATGAACGTAAGATGAACATAGGTGAAACATTGTTTGTACGGGATCAATACCTGTTCAAATACCGATCAAGGCTTCCTTAAGGTGCGCCTCCTCTCCCACTTGTTAATTTTTTTAACAAACTCTCCCACTTTCACTGTAGCAACACTTTTTTTTTGTAGACTTGTATAAAGATTCAGGGACAACTTTTTCAGCACTACCCCAATAGATATAGATAATCTGTCAGTTATAAGATTCATACCCCTTCATTCTCTGTACGACATATGAGCGAGGAACTGTTCATGCATTTAATTCCCTCTGCGCCGGCCATTTTAGGACCGGTACATAGTTATTCCCTAGGGTTTACCTATTCCGTTACCACTTATCTTGTGTCTTCGGGTATTTTGCCCCTTACCTGCATATGGAGTGTAGCAGTCTGGATACTGGTGATGATGCGCAGGTTGGATAATTATAAGAGAAAACAGAAGGAGCTCTTGCTGAAGTTACAGCAGCAGCAGGCGATGATGACTACCCATGAGCTGGAAATCCAGGAGGCGGAGCGCAAGCGCATTGCGGCGGATATTCATGATGAGATAGGCGGCAACCTGGCTGCCATCCGGATGAACCTGCAAAACCTGCGCTACAGAACGAAACAGGATGAGGTGAAAGCCACCAACCTGTTACGACTGGTGGACCAGACCAGCCAGAACGTGCGCCGGGCCGCTCATAACCTGGTTCCTCCCCTTTTTGGTAATATTCCACTTACTGATATACTGCAATCTTACTTTTCACTGCTCAATTCCTCCAATATCCTGTTCCATTTCTGCAGCAATAAATACCAATCCTGCTTCGATCCCCGGCAGGAGCTGATACTCTACCGCATTATCATGGAACTGACCAGTAATATCATCAGACATGCAAAAGCCTCTGCCGCCACTATCCAACTGCTGTATTACCCGGATTACCTGGAAATAATCGTGGAAGATGATGGGGTCGGATTCCCTGCCTCTGCCGGCAGGGCACAGGGTATAGGACTACCGGGCGTACGGAGCCGGGTAAGAACATTGGGAGGTAAACTACACGTCGATTCAGGCATTTCCGGCACCACCTTCATCATTCACATTCCCGTAATTCCACAACATGCAGCTACCTGTTAATATCATCCTTGCTGACGACCACACGCTTTTTGCCGATGGTATCCATTCCATCCTCCAACAGGTTCCCAATGTGACCGTCCTGGCCATTGCCGCCAATGGCCAGGAACTGATGAATCTCCTCTCCCGCCACAAACCAGATATTGTCATCCTGGACATTAATATGCCTGTATTGAACGGACTGGAAGCGACAAAACTCATCCGCCAGGATTTCTCCTATATCCGGACCATTATCCTCTCCAGCTATAATGACCCGCATCTGATCTCCCTGGCCATCAGTTACGGGGCGGATGGCTACCTGCTGAAAACCTGCAATAAGGAAGAACTGCTGCAAGCCATCCGGCAGGTCAGCAAAGGAAAGCAATGCTTCCCCACTATACCCCGTATGTACCAGCAGGAGACGGAAAATCCGCCTTTCAGGGAGTTTAACCTGACCCGGCGGGAAACGGAGATCCTCCAGCTGATCAATCAGCAGCTGACCAACCAACAGATAGCGGCACATCTATACCTGAGCATTTACACGGTGGAGACCCACCGGAAAAACATTATGCAGAAACTCCAGCTCAAAAGTCCCGCTGCCCTTACCCGTTTCCTATTGGAGAAAGGGCTGTAAACACCAGCTATATTACCTATCATGCCATTCTGTCATTTTCGGATTTATTATGTACTTTTGCTTTCCTAAAATTAGTTGCAAAGGATGTTGGAACAGGTTACAAAAGTGCATGACGAAAGTCGCCAGGGTGAAGCTTACGCACCTCTGGAAGGAGAAACACAGACTTATACCAAGAAATTCTATATAGAGAGCTATGGTTGCCAGATGAACTTTAACGACAGTGAGATCGTGGCGTCCATACTTAAAGAAGACGGTTTTGGCCCCACCCGCAATGTGGAAGAGGCCAGCCTGATACTGCTCAATACCTGCTCGATCAGGGAGAAAGCGGAAACGACCGTACGCAGACGTTTATTAGAATTCCGTCATATAAAACAACGTAACCCAGAGCTGCTGGTAGGCGTGCTCGGGTGTATGGCTGAGCGTTTGAAAGCCAAGCTGCTGGAAGAGGAAAAACTGGTGGATATGGTGGTAGGTCCTGATGCCTACAGAACCCTACCGGCGCTCATTGAAGAGGCTGAAACCGGTCAGAAGGCAGTGAACGTATTGCTCAGCCGTGAAGAAACCTATGGCGACATCAGCCCGGTAAGGCTGGACACTAACGGTGTGACCGCTTTTGTGTCCATCATGCGGGGTTGTAACAACATGTGCTCCTTCTGCGTAGTACCGTTTACACGCGGTCGTGAGCGCAGCAGGGACGTAGCGTCTATCCTGCAGGAAGCCACCGATATGTTCAACCGGGGCTACCGTGAGGTGACCCTCCTGGGCCAGAACGTGGATTCCTATTATTGGGTTGACCCGCAGGATGCAGCTATTGTCACCACCTTTGCCAATCTGCTGGAGAAAGTAGCCCTTATCAGCCCATTGCTCAGGGTTCGTTTCAGCACCTCCCATCCGAAAGATATTACCGATGATGTACTGTTTACCATGGCGAAGTACGAGAACATCTGCAAATACATTCACCTGCCTATGCAAAGCGGCAGCACCCGTATACTGCAGCTGATGAACCGTACCTATACCCGGGAATGGTACATTAAAAAAGTTGACCGCATCCGTGAAATACTTCCCGACTGTGCCCTGTCCACGGATGTTATTACCGGCTTCTGTACAGAAACAGAAGAAGATCATCAGGATACTATGACCCTGATGGACTATGCCAGGTACGACCTCGCCTACATGTTCTTCTACTCCGAACGCCCGGGTACACTGGCAGCACGCCGTTACCAGGACGATGTACCGGAAGAAGTGAAAAAACGGAGGCTGTCGGAAGTAGTAGAGCTGCACCGCGGACAATCACTCAGAAGCATGCAGCAGGATGTAGGTAAAATGTTTAAAGTACTGATCGAAGGCACCTCCAAACGCTCTGAAGATCACCTTTTTGGCAGAACAGATCATAATAAGGTGGTCATTTTCCCTAAGGAAGATTTCCGCAAAGGTGAATATGTATGGGTGAAGGTGAACGATTGTACTGCCGGCACTTTATTGGGAGTTTCGACAGGGAGAGCATAAAAGACAAATTATTGGATCACAGCACCTTTTACAGGCTATACAGCCGGTAAAAGGGTAAATTGAGGATATGGATAACGTACAGTCCATTAAAAACAGGTTTGGCATTATCGGAAACTCACCTGCACTGAACTATGCTTTGCAGGTGGCAGCACAGGTGTCCAACACGGATCTAACCGTGTTGATAGTCGGAGAAAGCGGCGTTGGTAAGGAAGTGTTTTCCAATATTATCCATTCACTTAGTGCCCGTAAACACAATCCTTTCATTGCCGTAAACTGCGGCGCTATTCCGGAAGGGACGATAGATTCAGAACTTTTCGGCCATGAAAAAGGCTCATTTACCGGCGCGGTAGATAGTCGTAAGGGATATTTTGAAACCGTTAACGGCGGTACCATTTTCCTCGACGAGATCGGGGAAATGCCACTGGGTACCCAGGCCCGCCTGTTGCGTGTACTGGAAACCGGCGAATTTATCAGGGTAGGTTCTTCCAAAGTGCAGAAGACAGATGTGCGGGTGATCACAGCGACCAACAGGGACCTGCTCGATCATACCCAGCAGGGAAAATTCAGGGAAGACCTTTACTACCGTTTGAATACCGTTCCCATCAGGGTACCTTCCCTGCGGGACAGAAAAGAGGATATTCCATTATTGTTCCGTAAATTCTGTGTGGATTTCTCAGAACGTTATAAAACCCCGAGCATCCAGCTGGATGACGAGGCCCGTAACATCCTGGTGAATTATCCGTGGAGAGGTAATGTGCGTGAATTGAAGAATATGGCGGAGCAGATCTCTGTACTGGCGCAGGACAAACTGGTCAACGCACATGAGCTGAGGCGTTTCCTGCCTGAGGTGAACGAGCCTTCCAGGCTGCCGATGATCGCTGCGCCACAGGCCAAGCCGAACGGTGACTTTGCTAACGAAAGGGATATACTGTATAAATTGTTCTTCGATATGAAGAAGGATGTAACAGAACTGAAAAAGATGTTCTTCGACATCCTGCAGAACCCTAATATTGCCCATGCCAGCAATTTCCAGGATAGTCACCTGATGCACAACTTCCACCCGCAACCGGAAGTGAGTGTAAGTGCCAGCCCTGTTCCAACAACCATTTCTTCCCCACAGCCGATCATCTTACAGGATAACAGCAAGATCGATCATCACGAAGAAGTAGAGGAAACCTTGTCCATTGCCGACAAAGAAAAAGAACTGATCGTTAAGGCCCTGAAAAAACATAAGGGCAAAAGGAAGGATGCAGCGCTTGACCTGGGCATTTCTGAGAGAACATTATATAGAAAACTGAAAGAATACAACATTAACGAATAGCAGGCACCTGCCGGGGATGACTCCACACCCGGCAGGCAGCCTTAACACATTTAAGATGATCAGATTACTTCAGGGGATAATGACCGTCAGCTTACTGCTGCTATTGGGCGGCTGTTCCATTCATTATTCCGCTACAGGCGCCAGTATTGAACCAGGTGCAAAAACCGTGAATGTGCGTTTTATTGAAAACAGGGCGCCTATCAACAATCCGACGCTGAGCCAGAACCTGACCGAAAGACTGCGTAACAAAGTACAGTCGCAGACAAAGCTGGTACAGATCAATGAAGAAGGGGCTGATTATGAATTTAAAGGCGCGGTAACTGGTTACTCCTTCAGCAACGCCGCGGTAACAAATGTGGACCAGGCAGCTACTTCGAGGCTGACCGTTACCATTAATATTACGTTCGTAAAAAGAATAGGCGATAAAAAAGGGTATACGCAGTCGTTCACCCGCTCTGCCGACTTCTCTGCCTCCCAGTTACCAAGTACGGTGGAAAATGGCCTGTTGGAAAACACGATTCTGCCACAGATAGTGGATGATATTTTTAATAAAGCGTTCGCTAACTGGTAAGTATTACAAAAGCTTTCGTATTTAATTTTTTTTCATACTTTAGCAGCATGACCGCAAACAGGATCATTCAACATATCTTCCAACAACCTGATATTAAACAGGTTGATGAAGCAGCTCTGGAACGGCTGGTAACGTCATATCCCTACTTTACGGCCGCCCGCCTGCTGCTGGCGCGCAAGCAATACAGTGTGCAAAAGAACCTGCTGGCACCGGCAGTAAAGAAGGCACAGCAGTACAGTACCAATATGCATTACTTCTACCGCTTTGTGACCACCGATGAGAAAAGCATAGCGCCTGAGGTAGCTGAGGTAGAGGCACCGGTAGAAGTAGAAGCAGCACCAGCACCTGTTCCTGCTCCCGTTCAGGAAGCCCCTGTCAATGTATTCCCGGACGAACCGGTAACAGCGGCTCCTGCGCCACAGCCGGTACAGGATACCAAGATCCATGTAACCGTACCTAAAGCACCGACAGAAGCACCACCTGCTATACCTGATACGAAGTTTACAGCTCCGGTATACAATACAGAAGAAGAACTGACAGTTACTGCCAATGATGTGGTAGCAACGCCAGTAGCAAGCGCAGCTCCCGAGCCGGTTCCGGCAACAGCCGCCCCTACCCGGGAAATACCACCGGCAGCACCGGCACCTGAGCCGGCAGCATCAACGGAAAAGCTTCCGCTCAATGTCCTGAATGTAGAGTCAGAGCCTATTAAAATATTCCCGCTGGATACTTCTGACACCGAAGAAACCTCGCTGACCTATCAACCTTTGTATACCGATGATTATTTCGCTTACAAACGTATGAAAGAACCAGAGCAGGCAGAGGAACTCAATGAAAAAGGAGCGGCAGAAATGAAGAGCTTTACTTCCTGGCTCAGGGAGATGAAGCATACCTTTGCTGAAAAGGCCAGCAAACAATGGTACCATCAGCAGATGCACCGCAGTTACGAAGATGCTGATCCTGAAGTATCTGAAGCAGTGGAAAAGATGGCCATGGAGTCTATCACCCTGAATGATGACATCGTTTCGGAGACGCTTGCTGAGATCTGGGCACGCCAGCACCAGTATCAGACGGCTATCCACATATATCAAAAATTAAGTTTGCTTAATCCCAACAAAAGCGCTTATTTTGCGCAAAAGATCAAAGAACTTAAGTTACTAACAGAAAAAAGTTAATTTATTATACTATGTTGTTGATTTTCGGCATATTAATCATCCTGGCCTGTGTGTTATTGGGCTTTTTCGTACTGGTACAGAACCCTAAAGGTGGTGGTTTATCCGGTAGTTTCGGTGGTTTTGGCAACCAGGTGATGGGCGTACGTCAGACTACAGATGTCCTTGAGAAAGGTACCTGGATCCTGTCTGCTATCATTGCCGTACTGTGCCTGACCTCTTCTTTGTTTGTTGGCAAAGGCACCACTGCTCCTGAAACAAGAAAAGCTGTTATGGAACAGAATGTGACCGTGCCTACAGCTCCGGCTCAGGCGCCAGCTACACCGGTAAATCCGACGCCAGCGCCTCAGGCTCCAAAAAGACAATAATATTCAAGCTATTAAAGCTATTTCAGAACCTCGCCGTTACAAGCGAGGTTTTTTATTGAATACCATCCTATGGCAAAGAAAAGTAAAGCAAAAAAAAGTCAAACGAAGAATGTGTGGATTAAACGTATGCTGGTAGCTATCTGCGCGATCCTGGCAGGGCTGCTCGTATACATAGGGTATCGTGTATTTGGCCCCAATACCAAAGCGTTTGGGGATAGTAAATTTTTCTACGTACATACCGGCAGCACCTATAAGGATGTGCTGGATGGCCTGGAAGAACAGGAGATCATCCGTAGCCGCACCAGCTTCGATTGGGTAGCCCGGGAACTGGGATATGCCAACCGGGTAAAAGCCGGTAAGTACAAGATAAACCGTGGTATGAGCAACTTCGATATCGTGAAGCTGCTGCGCGCCGGCCGACAAACACCGGTAACTGTGACCATCACCAAACTGCGCACCAAACAGGACCTCGTCAGGAAGATCTGCAACAACCTGGAAGCCGATTCTGCTACCTTTCGTGCCCTGCTCAGCGACCAGGTATACCTCCGCCAGTTCGGACTGGATACCAATACCGTGATGTGCGCCTTCATTCCGAACAGCTACCAGTTCTACTGGAATACCACCGCAGAAGCCGCCTTCAAGAAGATCGAAAAGGAAACAGCCGCTTTCTGGACAGACGAACGTAAAGCAGCTACCCGCCGTCTCAACCTGAATACGACACAGGTGATGATCATCGCCTCTATCGTGGAAGAGGAAACCAATAAAAACGACGAGAAACCACTGATTGCCAGTGTATATATCAACCGCTTCCGTAAAGGCATGCGCCTGCAGGCAGACCCTACGGTGAAATTCGCGATACAGGACTTCTCCATCCGCAGGATCAGGGAAGGACATATCGCGTTTCAGTCGCCCTACAACACTTATCAGAATGCCGGTCTGCCACCAGGCCCTATCTGTACCCCTTCCATCAAAACCATCGAAGCGGTGCTGAATACGCCGGACACTGATTATATCTATTTTTGCGCTAAAGCTGACTTCTCCGGATATCATGCTTTTGCCGCTACCTACGCCGAGCACATGAAAAATGCACAGGCATTCCATGCTGCATTGAATGCGCGCGGGATTTAACATAAACAGTAATGCCGTTCAGACCAGAAAAGATCATTCTTGCATCCAGACCTTTCCGTAAACTGGTAAACATCAGCAAAACACTGGTGTTGCCCGGTTTTGAGGGAGTGCCCCTGTACGATGTGACCAAGTTCTTTCTGAAGGAAATGGGTAACCGGAGTCTCGGGGAACGGGCAGCTGCGATCTCTTTCAACTTCCTGCTGGCCATTCCCCCTTTCTTCATCTTCCTGTTCACCCTCGTACCCTACATTCCCATGAAAAATGTGGAGGCTACCCTGTACGAGCTGGCAGAAGATGTGACGCCCAACTACAATACCTATATTATTTTACGGGACATGATCCATGACTTCCTGTATACCCACCGTAATGGCTTGCTGTCTATTGCGTTCCTGACGGGATTTTTTGCTTCCTCCAATGCGGTAATGGGACTGGCCCGTTCTTTCAATAAAAAGTCGCCCGGCTTCCGCCGCAGAAAATGGTGGCAGAAAAGGCTCATGGCCCTGAAGCTGACACTCATACTGATCTTTCTACTACTGCTGACCATCATCCTGATCATTGCACAGGGTACTGTACTGAGTTTCATTTTCAAATACCTGGGCATCACCGATCCCCGCATACTGTCTATGGCCGATATGACCCGCTGGATACTGATCGCTTTACTCTTCTTCTCCATGCTTTCTGTGATCTACCGCTTCGTGCCGGCTACGACCAAACGCTGGAAGTTCATTACTGCGGGGTCCACCTTCGCCACTATCATGATGATCGTGGTGACCATCCTCTTTTCCCTGTTTGTCAACAACTTCGCCAACTACAACAAAATATACGGCTCCGTGGGTACTATCCTCATCCTCATGCTGTCCATCTACCTCTATTCCTTCATCCTGCTGATCGGTTTTGAGCTGAATGCCAGCATCCGTATCCTGAAGGAAACGGCCGAAACCCGTAAGGAAAACCTCCCTGAGGAGGTACGCGGCCTCTCCTGATAAATTAGATAAAAATCACACATATTCGTATCTTTATAACCGGAACCAGCCGTCGGTTCCTTCATTGTACACCCCTGAATAAAAGATAAGGAGGGGGTTAGTGTTAACCTGAAACCTATATTTATGAGAAACGTATACTGTCTATTGATCCTATGCTTGTGGTTGGTGGCGATGCAGCCCCCTGGAACGCTTCCATTGGAAATAGGAGCGCCTTTACCTAAAGCAGATGTTGTATTGCAGGATTTTTCCGGTAAAGAGATCACGCTCAATAAAGCAAGATTAAGTAACGGATTACTCGTGATGTTCTCTGGTAATGCCTGTCCTTATATTGAAAGAAACCAGGCACGCACGCAGGAGATCTGCAAATATGCACTCAGCAATAATATCGGAGTAGTGCTGGTCAATTCAAACACCGCCGGTACTGATGAAAAATCCATGCTGGCAGCCATGAAAACCTATGCCGCCGGTCAGCAGTTCAACTGGTACTATGTAGCAGATAAAAAAACGGAATTAGCAGACGCTTTTGAGGCGAATCATATGCCGGAGTGTTACCTGTTCAACCAACAGGCAAAACTCGTTTATAAGGGCGCTATTGACGATAACCCGGGTAATGCGGAAGCTGTCAGAATGCGGCACCTGAGTAATGCCATCAATGATATGCTGGCAGGTAAGGCTGTGCGGGTAAACTCCACACAGGCACTGGGATGTAATATCAAGAGATTCTAAATTTTACCAACGGACTACCAGACCATAAACAGCGCATTGCCGAACATCAGTTTCCCGTTTTCCCAGAAGCTGCGGAACAGCGGGTCGTCTGCCATCAGTACGATCTTACCTTCCCCTATTTCCTTTACACCGAAGAGTAAACCGTCTCTGAGTTTCTTACGTGTTTCCATACCTACGAAACCACTGAGATAATTGTCTTTCTTGAGTATACCCACATTCCAGCCGCCTTCTTCCAGGTAGTCGTATATCCTGCTGTCCTGCTTCAGGGTATAATAAACTGCCGGAAATCCGAAGGCCAGCGGGTGTGTAGTGTCCAGCTGCACTTTGTAAATGGCGCCGGGAATGAGTTGTTTGACGCCTTCCCGCTCCCGGTTGGCGTAAGACTTCAGCAGGGAGTAGTCATCTTTCTTTTCATCCCTTTCTTCATCCTCTTTTTTCTGGTGAATACCCCAGTCGAGGCCAGCCACCTGTGCGAGCGCTCCCTGTAGGGCGATCAGCTTACCACCACCGCTGATCCAATCTTTCAGCTTATTGCTGTTTTCTTTATCTGCCAGGAATTTATAATTGCCATCAGGGAGTATCAGCACATCGAGGGTTTTCCAGTTCACCCAGGGCAGTTGTTTTTCATCTACGATAGTGAGCGGGTAACCGATCTGCTGTTCGAAGAAATGCCACACTTCTCCCGCGGCGAGAGAGGAGGCGCCTTCCCCCATTACAACAGCCACCCTGATAGGTTTGATAAACCGTACTTTCTCTGATCCGAAGTCGACACCTTTCTCCACAAAACCGGTATTCACCGCATCCAGTCCTGTTTTATAAGTATTGGCCAGTGCAATGACCTGTTCGTCAAATTGAGCGCCTGCAGCCTCATTGCCCGAGCGGGTAATGATCAGCGTACCTGCAGGAAAGGATTTGCCACCTGCAATAAAAGCGCCTTCCGCATACCTTACACGAATGTGTTTCTGCAGCAATGCCGAAAGGAACCGCACATCTTTGATACTGTTCCAGCGGGCCAGGTAAGCGTAAGGTCTGGCGGCCGCCAGATAATTATTCATATTATTCTGCAGACTGTCTTTTGCCGGCGTCAGCTGCTGGCGCACCCCATAGGTTTGCAGGCCGTAAGCGTAAGGCAGGGACCAGGCAGTGATATCATACGTGACGGAATCGGCTAAACGGGAATCCGGCTCGAACAGTACTTTCAGCAGGTTGGACCTGGCCTGTGCAGCACTGATCACCATGTCTTCCTTTTCTATGCTGAAGTTCTCCGTTTTACCATTGAAGTAGTTAAACCCGACGGCTTTATTTACAGCTGAGCCATATCCGAAACGAATACCATTCCTGTTGAGCAAAGTGCCGAGGGAGGCCAGTTTCTCATAATTACCAGCAGCCTTTACCACATAAGAAATATAAGGGCCTTCCGGCGCCCGGATGGCTTCCAGGAAATAGTGGGCGAATTCTTTCAGCAGCAGTGGGGCCTGTTGTGAAGAGATCTCTATGGTAGAAAGTCCCGTGGTACGGTGATGGGCAATACGTTCAGTAAGCGTCAGGGTATCGCCATCCTGTTTCAATCCGGCCAATCCTGCACGTCCGCCGCCCCCCTGTTCATAAGTCATACCGATGGCACCATTGTAAGTAGGATAGGTATCTCCATAGCTGGGGTAAAACATATCGAAGAATTCCTTGGTAAAATACAGCCAGCCTTCTTTATCAAAGTAACGTGCATTGTTCTTGCCGATCAACATCTGCATGCTGCGTTGCCAGGGCTTGATAATATCATGAAAAGGCTCTGCTGCAGGCGCGAAGTAATAAGGCGCATCGATGGACTGCTCATGAAAATCCACATGTACCTGTGGCATCCAGCGATTGTATTGAAGCGCCCGATCCTGCGATTCCACCTGTGTTTGCCAGGCCCAGTCACGGTTCAGGTCAAAGTAATAATGGTTGGCCCTACCACCCGGCCAGGGTTCATTATGCTCTCTGGCAAACAATAAAGGATCTGCATAACGGGTATGCACCTGGTTGTAGAAGTTCACGTAGCGTTCCCGTCCGTCGGGATTGAGACAGGGATCAATGATCACAACCGTATTCTTCAGCCATTCCTGCTGTGTTTTATTCTCTTTATTGGCCAGCATGTACAGTGTAACCATAGCCGCTTCCGTAGATACCGCTTCATTACCGTGTACATTATAACTCAGCCAGACAATCACAGGATCGCCGGTGGCGGGCTTGCCATTCCCACTGGCCATTTCCAGGTTGTGTTGTCTTATCTGTTCGATTTTACTAATGTTCTCAGCGGAAGATATGATGGCCAGCATCAGGGGGCGGCCTTCATAGGTTGTACCATATTGTGTCAGCCGCATATTGGGCGTAAGCGCTGCTACGGCTCTGAAATAGTCAAGCACGCGATAATGAGGCGTGAACTGGGTTCCGGGCGCATAACCGAGAAACTGATCTGGCGTAGGCAGGATCTGTGAAAACCCTGTCTGCATCATGAGTAATATTAGGGACGATAACAGGAATTTGCGCATATTGAGCCTTCAATTTATTTACCTAAGATAAACAATTGAAAGGGTTTTTCTTACTCCACACTTTCACCTATCAGGCCGAAGTATTGCACACATTCAAGATGGCCGTCCTGCCGGTAGTAGCGGAACTCCCCCACCCTGTTATCTTCATGCCAGATGCCGGTTTCCGAGAGTTTACCATTATCGAAGAAAACAGTCCTGACGCCTTCCATTCTCCCCGCCTTCCGGTAATACACTTCTTTCAATTTACCATTGTCATAATAGATCTCTACTTTCTCTTTGCAGGGATCGTCGGTAAAGCCATATACTTTCCACTGGATATGCCCGTTCTCCTCCCGCATTACCTGACGCAGGCGTTCACTGCTATGTTGTTCATCCCTGGCAATACAACCTGATCCACTGATGGCAAACAGTGACAGAAGTAATCCTGGAAGCAATGCGCTGTATGTATTTATAGAAGTTCGTTCACCGGACATGCTGATGCGGATAAATAACTTGAAAAGCTACACTCAATATAGTAAAATATAATAATATAAATAACAGGAAAAGTGAGTATATCAATGGAATGAATGCACGAAATCACTCATTCCATTGATATTTATTCAGTTATAGTAAATGATTACAGGTTCAGTTCCAGCCTTGCAAACAGGAAACGGCCGTTATAACCGAACTGTGTGGCCCTTCTGCTGTACCTGAACTGGTTATTGGTGGTATTGGCAGGGTTGGCTACCAGGTCAGGATATATGTCAAACACATTATTGGAACCGATACTCAGTTTCAGGGCTGGCGTCAGTTTATACCCCACGGCCACATCAGTCACGACCTTGGCAGAGTAAGTCTGGAAGAAAGCAGGATCATTAGTGGCTTCTTCTACAGTACCGAAGTGAACGCTACGCAGGAAGGCATTGAACTTACCGATGTTGTAAGACAGGGTCAGGTTCACTTTCTCACGGGGTACGGTCCTTTCCAGGTAGATCCTGCTGGCCCGGCTGAAGTAGATATTCTCTTTGCCTTTCAGTTTTTCAGAAGCCTTGATCGGCCCAACCCTTTGGGTATAGCTGTAAGTACCGGAGAGGTCGGCGCGGAGCGTACCTCTACCCAGCTTTGTGCTGTAGGTCAGTACCAGGTCAACGCCTTTCGTCTCTGAATTGATCGCATTCGCAAAGAACGCGGCCCTGTTGGCATTCGCGAGCGACAGCAGCTGGTATATTTCCTTGTCAACAGCAGACGCGGTATCAGCATTGCTTCCGGAGAACTGGTCCGTATATACGATACGATCATCGATATGTGTAAAGTAGCCATCCAGCGTCAGGTTAAACTTACCAAAGGTGCTGGTGAAACCGGCGCTGATGCTTTTGGATTTCTCCGGTTTCAGCTGCGGGATGCCCAGCAATTGCGCCGGCCGGCTGTCGTTGGTGAAGGTGCCCACTTCATAAGGCACGCCATCCACAAACAAAGTAGAGGTAGAAGAATAAAAGCGTTGGTGCAGGGAGGGTGCTCTGAACCCGGTACTGGCCGATCCCCTGATGGCAGTGTGCTCACTCAGTTTATAACGGGCTGTCAGTTTACCATTCAGCGTGCTACCGAAATCGTTATAGTTCTCAAAGCGTAGGGCGCCTCCCAGCAGGAATGCGGCTGAGAAGTTAGCTTCTACATCCACATAAGCGGAAATAGCACTGCGGGTAGCCCTGATCGCATTCTCCGGACGGAAGCCGGGGAACACTTGTGCACCACCAGCCCTGGGTGTACCATCAGGTCCGAAAACGGTATTGACAGATCCTTGCGGGTCTGGTATCAGGATGTCATGACCATTGGCGTCTACGCCGATCTTCCTGGCACGGCCATAATCTGTATAAGAGTTCTGAGCACCTGCTACCAGCTGATACTGCTCAAAGCGATGCTCCGTACCAAAGGCTACATCCAGTCCTTCGAGCACATCAAAGCGGCGGGAGAAATCGAGGTTAGTGGTATTCTGGGTGAAGATAGGTCCGCCGCAGGTAAAGCTTGTGGGAGATGCTTTACCCAGCGATGCGTTCAGCGAATTTTCCACTTTGAAGCCAAACTCATTACGGCCATAGGCATTGCTGAAGTCCACCTTCCACTCGCCCAGGCTACCACGTATCCCTCCTGCAAAAGAACGGTCATAAATATCACTGTGTATTTCCGGCAGGAAGCCCAGGGGATAGATCTCCAGTACATTTCTGCTGTCGTGTGGCAGACGGTATACACCCGCCGCATTTCCGTTACGGTAACCAATGCCTCCGAAGAAATAAATTTCCGCATTGTTTTCCAGTGGTATGCTGGCATTTACAAACAACTGTGCACTGCGCAGTTTCGACTGTCCTGCGCGCATGCGGATGTCGTTACGGGTAATGTTGTTGGCCACCAGGAAAGAATCCGTTTTATCAACGCCGCCGGGATAGGTGCGATAGATGGCCCCTACCCATGGTCCGGAACGGTTGGTATAATTACGGTAATCATAAGAGCCTCCGATATTGATATATCCTCCTTTTGTACCCAGCGGAATACCATAGTTCACACCGGTCTGCACGGTCTGACCGTCCATATTATCATCTGCCTGAGAAGTGACATTAGCGCCGGTGGTTACGTTTACGTTCAGGCGGTTCACGGTACTTTTCAGGATAATGTTGATCACGCCGGCGATGGCATCGGACCCATACTGGGCAGCAGCACCATCACGCAGTATCTCGATACGGTCAATGGCAGCTGTGGGAATAGCATTCATGTCAGTACCTACCGCACCGCGACCGAAGCTACCGTTCACATTCACCAGGGCGGTATTGTACCGGCGTTTCCCGTTCACCAGCACCAACACCTGGTCAGGGCCGAGACCACGCAGGGAAGCGGGGTCGATATGGTCTGTACCGTCTGCCACAGTTTGCGTACCAGAGCTGAACGACGGCGCCACATAGTTCAGGATCTGGTTGATGGACACCTGCGGGGCATCGGCCACAATACGTCTGATATCGATCACATCTACCGGAACAGGTGTTTCCGTCTGTGTACGCGGCCGGTTACGGGAACCTAATACCACCAGTTCATTGATGGTAGTACTTTCTTCTTTCATGACTACATCCAGCGTGGTGGTTTGTCCGGCGATAACGGTCACCGTTCTACGCTGCGGCGGATAGCCCAGAAAACTGATCAACACGGTATGATTGCCAGGGACTACCTCCAGGGAAAAGCGTCCCTGCGCATCGGTATATGCGCCTCTATTGGTATTTTCAATACGCAGCGTAACGCCGGGCATCGGTGTTTTACCATCAGTAACAGTGCCCTTAATGACGCCTGTCTGGCCATACGAGGATGCTGATATACATAAAGTAAGAATGACAAGAAGCGCAAGGCTCCTCAGATGGGTTACCAGGTGTAACATAAGATTCGATTTAGATTTGGGTTTTTAGATTTTGAGTTGTTCTTTTGGTTATGGTAATTGCTACAAGAACGAATTGATCTGTCTATTACCTAAAATACTAATTTGACAGCGTATTTGGAACAACTTGTCAAGATTCAACTCAGGATTAAACTCATAAACGCATGCGTACGATAACGGTTTTACTGGCTATAACCCTTGCCAGCACAGCTTATGCCCAGCAGCCATCTACTATTAATGCCTATCATTATCAAGTTAAAAAAAGTGTCACGGCCAGTCACGGCGCCGTTGTATCAGCCCATCCGCTGGCCAGTCAGGCCGGCCTGCTGGTCTTACAACAGGGCGGTAATGCCGTAGACGCGGCCATTGCCACCCAGCTGGCGCTGGCAGTAGTATACCCCGCAGCGGGTAACCTGGGAGGCGGCGGCTTCCTGGTGGCACACCTGAAAAACGGGAAGGACCTGGCTATCGACTACCGGGAAAAAGCGCCTGCGGCAGCTTCCCGCAATATGTACCTGGACGCTTCCGGTAATGCCAATACAAAACTCAGCCAGGACGGTCACCTGGCAGCAGGCGTACCTGGTACCGTTGCTGGTATCTTTGCCTCCCTGCCTTATGCAAAACTGACCATCCAACAGCTCATCGCTCCCGCCATTACATTGGCGGAGAAAGGGTTTGCCATTACAGAAAGGGAAGCCAACAGCCTGAATGCAACACAGGAACTCTTCAATAAGCTCAATACACAAGCCAGCGCTTTTGTGAGAAAAAGACCCTGGAAAGCCGGGGACACCCTGGTACAGAAAGACCTTGCCGCCACCCTGAAAAGGATCAGCGTCAATGGCCGGGCAGGCTTTTATGAAGGGGAAACCGCGGCGCTCATCATTGGAGAAATGAAACGCGGTAAAGGGCTGATCACCGAAGCTGACCTGAAGGCTTATGAGGCCAAAGAGCGGACGGCTGTTTCCTTCTTCTATAAAGAATACCGTATCGTTACCATGCCCCTCCCTTCCAGCGGTGGCGTAGCCCTGCAGCAGATGATGGGGATGGTGGAAAAATATCCGCTGAATGCCTGGGGCTTTCATTCTGTCAACGCCATGCAGCTCATGATCGAAGCTGAACGCCGCGCCTATGCTGACCGCGCGCAATACCTGGGTGATCCTGACTTTGTGAAAGTACCGGTAAAACAACTCACTTCTGCCGCTTACCTGCGTGAACGCATGAAAGATTATAATCCCCGCCACGCCGGATCCAGCAAACAAACCGGCGCAGGAGTGGCTTATGAGAGTGAGGAGACCACACACCTCTCCGTGATGGACACCGAAGGTAATGCCGTATCTGTAACCACCACCCTGAATGGCGGCTACGGTTCCAAAGTAGTAGTAGGCGGCGCCGGCTTTTTCCTGAACAACGAAATGGACGACTTCAGCGTAAAACCCGGTGTGCCGAATATGTACGGTCTTGTGGGAGCAGAAGCAAATGCAGTGGCTCCCGGCAAACGTATGTTAAGCTCTATGACACCTACCATCGTACTGAAGAAGGATAAACCCTATATTGTAGCGGGTACTCCCGGAGGTTCCACCATCATCACTTCCGTGTTCCAGACCCTACTCAACATCCTCGAATTCAACCTGCCTACACAACAGGCAGTAGATGCTCCCAAGTTCCATCATCAGTGGCTGCCCGACCAGGTGGATGTAGAGGAAGACTTTGACGAGACCCCTTTACAGGGACTCAGGCAAATGGGATATAAGGTAGTACCCCATACTCCTATAGGTCGTACGGAGGTTATTAAAGTAAATGCCCAAGGGCAACTGGAAGCGGTAGGCGATAAAAGAGGCGATGACAGCGCCGCCGGTTATTGATCGTTACTAAACTACTTTTTATGATAGAACAGATCTTCCTCGATAGTGTACTGAAAAGATTCGCATACTATAAATCCCTTGGGGATAAAACACTCGCTGAACTGACCGGCGAACAGCTACACTGGCAGCCGGAAGGGGAACCTAACAGTATCTGCCTCATCGTGAAACATGTGAGCGGTAATATGCTTTCCCGCTGGACGGATTTCCTGCACTCCGACGGAGAAAAGCCCTGGCGTAACCGGGATGTGGAGTTTGAAGAGGATAAAACATCCGCAGAAGAAATTATCAGACTATGGGAAACCGGCTGGAAATGTATGATGGATGCCATCAGCGCCTTGCAGCCCGACGACCTGGAAAAGACCGTTTACATCCGCAGTGAGCCGCATATCGTGCTGGATGCTATCAACAGGCAGCTAAGCCACATCCCCTACCATGTAGGACAAATTGTGTACATTGGTAAAATGATCAAAAAAGCTGACTGGAAAAGCCTCTCTATCCCTAAAGGACAGTCGCAGGCATTTAACCAGGACATGTTCGGAAAAAAGCAATAATAACATACCATGAAGATCAGATTACAGGCCATCCTATCCGCAGCTATACTGGCCATTATGTTCAGCGCATGCAGCAGCGGCCGTACAAACGACCTGCTCGTGCACAAGAAATGGCGAGTGTATGATGTGGTCATTCCACCGGGATCGGCTTACGATATTACACAGATCAACCAGGCGACAGAACTGAAGAGAGGCTATTACACCAATGTGTTCTACCAGTTCCTTGACAATAACCTGTTCATCGCTACCATTGATAATAAACCGGATTCCGGCAAGTATAAATTGCTGAGTGATGGTAAGGTTATTTCTGTTACAGCAGCCAATGGCCTGCGGTCTGCAGAAAACCTGGTGACGGTGGTGAATCTTGATGAGACGCATTTTGATATGAAGGTGAAATCAGGGGATTATTATTTCATATTGAAGACGAAATCGGAATAAATGTGTTGTGGTGGGGATCCTCCGTCCCGGGGGCGCGATAACCGGGGGTTTTCAACCCCGGGCTACAAACAAAACGACCCCTAAAGGGGTCGATTGACGGGAATGGATGCGTTGTGCCGTCCCCCGTGGCATCCGACAACCCGGGGTTAAAACCCCGGGCTACAAACAAAACGACCCCTAAAGGGGTCGATTGACGGGAATGAATGCGTTATGCCGTCCCCCGTGGCATCCGACAACCCGGGGTTAAAACCCCGGGCTACAAACAAAACGACCCCTAAAGGGGTCGATTAGAGCGAATGAATTTGTTATGAATGCTGGAATTAAAAAGACTCATGACATGCAGACACAATTCACACATACAACGCCTACCGGCAAAACGAATATCTCCGGAAAAGAATATCTCTTCTTTTCCGGATTTTCTTATCTGGGCTTACACGCGCTTCCTGCCTTTAAGGAGCTGCTGAAACAGGGCATTGATGAATATGGGACTACTTTTATTTCCTCCCGTATCGCCAATACAAGACTGCACCTGTATGATGAGCTGGAGCATGCCCTGGCCGTATTGCAGCAACAACAGGCATCAGCCACCTTTTCTTCCGGCTTCCTCGCATCCCAGGCGGCCGTACAATATGCGGCTACACAGGGAGAACTGTTGTATGCACCATCCGCTCATCCTGCTTTATGGAAAGGGCAACCCGTCATTCCTGTACAGGAATGGTCTGCCTGGGCCGCAGCAACAGTGGAGAAGGTCAATGCACATCCGGACCATAGTTTCGTGATTGTGGCAGACAGTGTGAACCCACTCACCAGTACCATCAATGATTTTTCCTGGCTGCAGACATTGCAACGGCAGGTGCTGGTACTGATTGATGATGCGCATGGCATTGGTGTGATCGGCACAGATGGCAATGGTATCATAGATCGCCTGCCACAACATCCGCCCGTACATTATCTGCTGGCAGCTTCCCTTACCAAGGCTTACAGCGCCCAGGGAGGTGTAGTATCGGGCCATGCATCAGCCATTGCCGCTATTAAAAAGCTGCCCCTGTTTACCGGCGCTACGCCGATGATGCCGGCCAATGCCTGGGCATTCCTGCAAAGCTTTTCATTACACAGCGAACAACGGCAACTGTTGCAGCAGCGGATCAGTTATTTTGCATCCCTGACGGGAAATGTCGGATATTTGTATAACCCCTTCCACCTGCCGGTATTCCTGCTGAAAGACAGTGCCGGTATCGAAAAATACCTGCTGGAGCATGATATTATGATCTCCTCATTTGGTTATCCACATCCGGATAGCCCGCCTGTGAACAGGATCATTGTTTCTCCCCGGCATTCGGAAGAGGACCTGTATATACTCCATCAGTTACTCGTAAACAGATAGACATGTTATTCAAAAAGATACCCTTGCTGCTTTCCTGCAGCCTGTTGTTATTGACAGCCAAAGCCCAGCAGCAAACGGACGCGAAGTCTTCCCTGCTCTGGGAAATATCCGGTAAAGGCCTGCAAAGCCCTTCCTGGCTCTATGGTACTATTCATGCTATCTGTCCGCAAGACCATCAGTTCTCCCCTGCCACTCTCAATGCGCTGCAGCAATCCAAGGCATTGTACCTGGAAGTGAACATCGACGATATCCGGGAGACCAGCCGTTTACGGGAAGCCGTGCTGATGCCGGAACCCTACTCTTTTAAAGCCCTGTTTGCAGCGGATGACTATGTGAAATTGTCTGCCTGGTTCCATGACTCCCTGAACATACAACTGGCGCAGCTGGACAGGCTGAAGCCACTGGTCATCTATTCCCTCATGATCCAGAAGTTCTTCGCCACGACCTGCGAACAGCCGGCATCTACAGAGGCAGAATTCATCAAACTGGCCAAGGCACAGCAACTGCCGGTCAAAGGACTGGAAACCGTCATGGACCAGCTGGCCATTTTTGACAGCATACCAGATACGGAAGAAGCCGCAATGATGCTTAAAACGATTACCGATACGGCGAAATCCAGGGATGTGTACATCAAGATGATGGCGGCATACAAGCGGGGCGACATACAGGCATTGTACAACCAGATCATTGAAACAGAAGATATGCTCCAATATAAGGACCTGCTGCTGGACAGGCGTAACCGTAACTGGATCAGTATCATCAGCAGTGAAGCCGGCAAAGCATCTACATTCTTCGCCGTAGGCGCCGGCCACCTGGGTGGTAACATGGGGGTGATCGCATTGTTGCGGAAAGAAGGATATACTGTTAAACCTGTGTTATAACGCAATACTCATACAATACTCACAGACGATGACCGGTACTTCTGCGTTCTCTTATAGTTCTATCAAGTAATTCAACTATTTTTGCCGGATTAAATATCGCCGTCTGAAAAAAGTACGTAAAATATTATCTGTTATCTTCCTGAGTTTACTGGGCCTGATCATCCTGCTCGGCGTACTGGTAAACATCCCGGTGGTACAGAACTTCCTGGTGCATCAAGCCACCCAACGCCTGTCGGCACAACTGAGAACAAAAGTAGAGATAGACCATGTCACCCTGCGCCTGTTTAATAGCTTTCGCCTGGAAGGCACGCTGATAGAAGATCGCCACAAGGATACCCTGCTCTATGCCCGCGTACTGCAACTGCGCATTACAGACTGGTTCTTTTTCCAGGACAAACCCGTTATCAAGTTTATCGGACTGGAAGATGCCGATGTGAACCTGATACGCCACCGGAACGATTCTGTGTGGAATTACCAGTTCATCATAGACGAATTCAGCACACCGCCGGATACCACCCTGAAGCCCCGTAAAGGCAGCGGCGGTATTTCCCTGGACCTCCGTAAGACAGACCTGCGCAATGTGCGCATTAACCAGATAGATGCCTGGATAGGCGAAGACATGCGTGTGGCGGCTAAACGCATTTATCTGGATGCCAAAAATATCGACCTTACCCTGCACAACATTGATATACAGGAGCTGACACTGGATAAACCTACGTTTATCATTTCCCGGTACCCGGCTTCTCCCCTCCGTAAGAAACGCCCTGCGCCACCGGCAGCACCGCTGACGGATACAGCCGCTATTCCCGCCCTTCGCTGGAACAGCGCCAACTGGAAGCTGCTGGTGAAAGAAATCTCTATTAAAGACGGTACGCTAGGGGTAGATGACCTGGAAGATAACACCCCGGTAAAAGGAGGTTATTTTGCGCCCAATCATATCCGCTTCAACAAGATCGACCTGTCGCTGACCAATACCAGCCTGGTAAAAGACAGCCTATTCGGAGATCTGACCATGAGCACAAAGGAACGCAGCGGTTTCGAGGTGAAAAAGCTGACCGCACGGTTTAAGATGTCGCCGGTAGAGATGGAATTTTCCCACATGGACCTGTTCACGAACCGCAGCCACCTGCGGGATTACTATACCATGCAGTATGCTGATATCAGTGACATGAACCACTATGTGGACGAAGTATATATGCGGGCACATATTGTAAACAGCACCCTGCATTCTGACGATATCGCCTACTTTGCACCCGAACTATCCGACTGGAAAAAGGAGATCTCCCTGAGCGGAGACGCCCGTGGCCCAGTCAGTAATCTGAAAGCATCCAACATCCAATTGCAAGCCGGTACCACTACCCGCCTGAAAGGAGGACTGGAAATGCGTGGCCTTCCCGATATCAATAACACCTATATTGACTTTCACGCAGAGGAACTGGTCACTACCGGCAATGATATTATCAGCATTGCCCCCGAACTGCGGAATGTGGATCCCCTGCAACTGGACAGGCTGACCAATATCCTGTTTGCAGGTACTTTTACAGGATTCGTCAACGACTTTGTAGCATACGGTAAATTCCAGACCAACCTGGGTAACCTGAATTCCGATCTGAACTTCAAAACGAACAGGGATGTACCGGTATATTCAGGAAGCCTGACCACAGATGCCTTTAACGTAGGCGCCCTGCTAAACGTGCCTGAGATATCCACCGTCTCCCTCAACGCAAAACTGAATGGGGAAGGTTTCAACATCAGGACCCTGAAGGCAGCCGTAGATGCTGACATACAACATATCACACTGAACGGTTACGATTATAGCAATATCAAGACCAAAGGGGAAATGAACCGTAAATTCTTCAACGGTTCCCTGACGGTCAATGATCCTAACCTGGACATGGATTTTGCTGGTACCATAGACTTCAATGGTGATGTACCGGTATTCGATTTTGATTCCGACATCCGCCATGGCAACCTGAGAGCTTTAAAACTGACGAACGATTCCATCGTGCTGCAGGCCAAACTGGCACTCAACTTTGCCGGCGATAACATAGATAACTTCAAAGGTTCTGCCAGGGTATACAATGTATCGCTGTTCAAAGACCAGCGCAGGCTGGAGTTTGACTCCCTCAACGTATCCACTCACCTGGAAAATAATGTGAAAGTGCTGGCCATCCAGGGTAGTGAGATCGGCGGATATGTAAAAGGGAATTACAGTTTCATGCAGCTGCCGGATGCTTTCCGCCTCCTGCTGAACAGATATTACCCCAGCTACTTCCCTGAGGCGCCTAAAGGCAATATCCAGCAGGATTTCTCTTTCGCCTTCCAGCTGGGGCAGGTAGACAAACTAATACGTGGCTTTTCAAAAGATATCTCCGGCTTCGACAACTCCACTATAGAAGGTAACCTGAATACCATCAGGGGTAACCTGGCGCTGAATGTCAACGTGCCGCTGGCCTCTTACCGGAATTATCATTTTGAAGGACTGCAGCTAAAAAGTACTGGTACCTTCGACAAGATAGATATCAGCACCAGTATTGGAAAAGTACTTTCTGGCGATAAATTACTACTACAACATCCGCTCATCCTGGCCAATTCCGGCAGGGATACTTCCTATATCAAAGTGGACCTGCAGGCGATAGATTCCTCCACACTGGATGGTTTCTACGCCAGGGTGATTACCGTGGAAGACGGCGTGAAGGTGAGCTTCCTCAACAGCGCCTTTACCGTCAATGAACGGCAATGGAATGTTACCCCGGGTAATGAGATCTATTGGAGCAAGGATTTCCTGACCATTCACAACCTGCAGGTAACGAGGAACGAACAGAGTATCACCGTAGAGACCAACGAATTCAACCCGGACGAGTCTAAATTTATCGTGAACCTGAAAAACCTGAACCTGTCAGATGTGATCCCCTCCCAGCTGACCAGCATGAGGATAGAAGGTTTTGCGAATGGTACCATCAATATTTCAGATCCTACCCATAACCTGGATGTTGATGCCCTGATCACGACCAGTGAGCTGCGTATTGACAACGACTCCATTGGCCTCGTGGCCTTTGAAGGTGGTTACAAACAGGAAACCGGCGATGTTACCTTCTCTGTCAGATCAGAAAACAAGGGTAAGAACTTCTTTGCGGAAGGCCTGGCAGGGGTTTCTTCTACGAACAACAGACTGCAGGCAAATGTGGAACTGAATGGGACCTCCCTCAGTGTAATGGACCGCTTTGTAAATGAATATGTGACGGACCTGAAAGGAATGGCTTCCGGTAAGCTGTCCATAACGGGTACCACCCAGCAGCCATCGGTACATGGTAACCTCCGTGTAGACAGTGCAGGCCTGAAGGTGTTATACCTGGGCACCTATTACACCATCCCCCGCCTCAATGTAAACATAGATGATAACCTGATCGAATTCGGTAACTTCTTCATAGTAGATAAGAACAACAGCAAGGCTACTGCCAGCGGTTATATTTCACATGATCATTTCAATAACCTGAACTTTGACTTTGACGTAACCGCCCGCAACTTCATCTTCCTGAATACAGGAGCGGCAGACAGTGACCTGTTCTATGGGAATGTCATTGCAGATGGTAAGGTCTATTTCTCTGGTCCGCTGAATGACCTGCAGCTGCGCATACAGGCAAGGCCGGGCAGGACCACCCATTTCTATCTGCCATTGTCAGACAGTAAGGACATCGGCCGTTCAGATTACATCACGTTCAAATCTTACGGAACGGAGATGAAGGAAGAGAAGAAAAAGAAGAAAGACAACGTCAAACTGAGTGTAAAGCTGGACATCTCTGCTACACCAGACGCCCAGATCGATGTGATCATGGATGCCGCCTCCGGTGATATGATCTCCGCGAACGGTACCGGTAACCTGCAGATCAACGTGAATACAGAAGGCGATTTCACCATGTTCGGTAACTACGAGATCAATAACGGTTCCTACAACTTCACCCTGCAAAGGCTGACCAGTTGGAAGTTTGACATAGATAAGAGCAGTTCCATCACCTGGAATGGCGATCCTACTGAAGCCAAAGTGGACATCCACGCTAAATATACCCTGCCTAAAGTAAGTCTTTATAACCTGGTGGGTAGCTCCTCCACTGCGGGCGACAAGCTGGCCACCCGTACCGAAAGGGTGGATATCCTCATCAATCTCCGGAATGAGCTGATGAAACCGGACATTACGTACGAGATCAGTCTGCCGGAAGTAGGTTCCGTGGCTTACGAAAGTGGTGTAGCTGCTAAACTGAGGGAAGTCAACCAGGACCAGAACAAGGCCCTGCAACAGATGGCCGGTCTCCTGCTGTTCAACCAGTTCCTGCCGGATGATCCTAACTCAGCCGGAGGCGCCAGCGTGGCTACTACCGGTAAGAATAGTGTGGGACAGGCATTGAGTGCGCAGGCATCTGCCATTCTGAACAATATTACCGGCACCCTGCTGAAGAACAGCGGTATCGGTATCAATGTAAACTACAGGGCTTATAATATTGGTAGTCAGGATAATGCATCCCTGGACCGTAACCAGGTGAGTGCCGGGGTGACCAGTAACCTCTATAATAACAGGATCAGGCTATATGTGGGTGGTGATTATGATTGGGGTAAGGCCAGTACCTCTGCCAATGCCAACCGCTTTGCGGGCGACTTCCGGGCTGAATACCTGCTGACACCGGAGGGCCGTATCCGTATCAATGCCTTCAGTAAATCGGATTATGATGTATATAACCTGGTGAACCGTAATAAGGCGGGTCTGGGTATTTCCTATATAAGGGAGTATAATAAGTTCTCAGAGTTGTTTAATGAGCGGAACAGGCAAAGGCGTATTGACTCGTTTAGAAGAGCCGAAGCTATCCGGCAGGAAGAGATTGAAAAACAGCGTGAAAAGGAGGATAGTTTAAAGAAGAAGGGAGTTAACTAGAAGGGCATATGTTTGTACATTAAAAAAGGAATCAGTGTTGAGCTGATTCCTTTTTTAATTGACGGAGGTCTGCATATTAGCCTCTCAGGATCTCATGACCCAGCTTGTCGCGTTTAGTCTTGAGATAGAATTCGTTATGTGGATTCGGGTGTACTTCGATCGGTACATTTTCCACTACTTCGAGGCCATATCCTTTTAATCCCGCTCTTTTACGGGGATTATTGGAGATCAGGCGCATTTTGGTAATATTCAGGTGGCGCAGGATCTGTGCTCCTACCCCATAGTCGCGTTCATCCATTTTGAAGCCCAGTTCCAGGTTTGCCTGTACGGTATCCCTGCCTTCTTCCTGCAGCTTGTAGGCTTTCAGTTTGTTCAGCAGTCCGATGCCACGGCCTTCCTGGTTCATATAGAGTATCAGGCCTTTACCTTCGCGTTCTACCATTTCCATGGCCTTGTGCAGCTGTTCGCCGCAATCGCAGCGGAGGGAGTGCAGCACATCGCCGGTGGCGCAGGAGGAGTGGATACGTACCAGTACCGGTTCGTCCTTTTCCCAGGTACCTTTTTTCAGGGCCATGTGGAGCTCGCCGGAGTTCAGCTGTTTGAAAGCCACCAGTTCGAAGTCGCCATATGCGGTAGGCATATGTACGGTTACCTGTTCTTCGATCAGGGTTTCTTTTTCGAGGCGGTATTCGATCAGGTCTTTGATGGAAATGAGCTTCAGGTCGAACCGGTCGGCTATTTCCTTCAGTTCCGGCAGCCTGGCCATGGTACCGTCTTCGTTCATGATCTCAACCAGTACGCCGGCAGGTTCAAAACCAGCCAGTCTGGCCAGGTCGACGGTTGCTTCGGTATGGCCGGTACGGCGTAGTACGCCGCCGCTTTTTGCCTTCAGGGGGAAGATATGTCCTGGTTTTCCAAGTTCTTCAGGGCGGGTATTTGGGTCTATCAAGGCCTGTACGGTCTTGGCGCGGTCATGTGCTGATATGCCTGTGGTGCATCCGTGGCCGAGGAGGTCCACCGATACGGTAAAGGGTGTTTGGTGCAGGGCGGTGTTGTCACGCACCATCATTTCCAGTTTCAGTTCATCACAACGCTCTTCTACGAGCGGTGCACATATTAAACCACGGCCATAACGGCTCATAAAGTTGATGATCTCTGGCGTTACGTTCCTTGCTGCTGTGACGAAATCTCCCTCATTTTCCCTGTCCTCGTCGTCTACGACTATTACCAGCTTACCATTCCTGATATCTTCTATGGCTGATTCTATTGTATCTAGCATAGCGCTTTATTAAAGTTAATTTGCAAAGTTATGCTAAAAAAAGCACCATATGCTATTCCATCCACTTACCTAAAGATCACTGCACATATATAGCAATAAACCATATAAGCATCCGGGCGCATAGGTAAGTATATTCATGCCACACACTGCAATATTTCCGGCATTTCAAAGATACTGATTTGAGTTTTTAGAATTTATGGGGCGAATTCTTGAACAAACTCGATGAAATGCCTGTTTAAAATAGTAGCTATCCAAAATTATATCCTCTAAAACTAATCAGGTCAAGGCCTTAACAATTTGTTAATTTATAGTTAAAATCTGTAAAATTTTATTCACCACCTTTGCGTCATAAATCAAATCGCTCGTTTATGGGATTTAAAAGACTACTCTCTACATTCATTGTACTGTTTATCGCATTTCACTCCTACGCCCAGGTTACTACCAGTAGCATGATCGGTAAAATTACCGGGCCTGCTAACGAGGCATTACCTGGTGCAACCGTTGTTGTTATCCATGTACCTTCCGGTACAAAATATGGCACAACCACCGACGTTGAAGGCTATTACAGGCTTCCTAACATGAATGTTGGCGGACCATACAAAGTAACCGCCTCTTATATCGGCTACACAGAATTCAGCCAGGGAGACATTTTCCTCGCCCTTGGCCAGCCCTTCAGACTGAACATGAAACTGGGAGAAAAAGCCCAGGATATTAAAGAAGTACAGGTAGTAGGTCAGAGAAGCGGTGGCGTATTTAACTCCAGCCGTAAAGGTGCTCAGACTGTGCTGAACCGTTCTCAGATAGACGCCCTGCCTACTGTGGGCAGAAACCTGACAGACTTCGTACGTCTGACCCCTCAGGCCAAACTGACCAAAGATGGTAGTGGTAACCAGACTATCTCCATTGCCGGTACCAACAACAAGTACAACGCTACTTTCGTGGATGGTGCTGTACAGAACGACGTATTCGGTCTGGCAGAAAACGGTACCAACGGTGGTCAGATCGGTATCTCTCCTTTCAGCATCGACATCATCGACCAGTTTAACATCAACGTATCTCCGTTCGACGTAAAACAGGGTGGTTTTGCCGGTGGCGCTATCAACGCGGTAACCAGAAGGGGTACTAACGATATCGAAGGTTCTGCTTACTACTTTGTACGTAATGAGAGCCTGGCAGGTAAAACGCCTAACAAGGATGAAAGCAAGAGAGCTAAACTTGCTGACTTCTCTTCTAAAACTTATGGTGCACGTTTAGGCGGCGCCATCATCAAGAACAAACTGTTCTACTTCGTGAACGCTGAATGGCAGAAAGAAACCCGCCCACAGCCGTTCACTTATTCGACATATGCAAACGGTCCTGGTAGCGCTCACGCTACACAGCAACAGCTGGCTGATCTCAGCGCTAAACTGAAAGCATCAGGTTACGATCCCGGAGGTTATGAAACGGTGGAAAACTCACTGGATGGCCGTAAATTCTTCGCAAGACTCGACTGGAACATCAGCGATGCGCACAAGTTCACTATCCGTCACAGTTATGTACATGGTGAAAGTGTAAGCCCGGGTAAATCCAGCGCCAATACGATCACTTTTGCCAATAAAGGTATCCTCTTCCCTTCTACTACCAACGCTACCACCGCCGAGCTGAAAAGCCAGTTCGGTAACAGGGCTTCCAACTCCCTGCTGGTAGGCGCCAACATCGTAAGGGATGACCGTGGCATCACAGGTTCACCATATACTTCCGTATTCATTACCAAAGAGTCTGTTAGCTTCGGTACAGAGGAATTCTCTGTGGCCAACCTGCTGAAACAGGATGTATTCACCCTGACTGACAACCTGGAACTGTACAGAGGTAAACATACGATCTCCCTGGGTACAAGCAATGAGTTCTATAATATGACGAATGTATTTATCCGTCAGAACTATGGTTCTTATACTTTCGCAAGCCTGGATGACTTCATGAACAATGCTTCTCCTGTTCAATACCAGCGTTCATTCTCTGCTGTAGATAAAACTACCGGAGATAACACAAAGGGAGCTGCCAAGTTCAAAGCACTGCAGCTGGGTATCTACGCACAGGACGACTACCAGGTAAATGACCGTTTACGCGTGTCACTCGGTATCCGTGCTGACCTGCCAGTGTTGCTGACCGATCCTGCTACGAACAATGACTTTAATAATACCGTATTACCAGCTGTTGTAGCTGCAGGTAAATGGGATATCAAAGGCGCTAAAACAGGTACTAAACCTGATGCCAAGATCCTGCTGTCTCCCCGTATTGCCTTCAACTGGGACGTGAAAGGTGACCAGACCACACAGATCCGTGGTGGTGCAGGTATCTTCACCAGCCGTATTCCATTCGTATGGTTGGGTGGTATGTACAACAACAACGGTGTTACCCTGGGTGGTATGACCTTAAAATATGATCCTAAACAACCAGAAGGTCCAAACAACCAGAAGATCCCTTTCATTACCGATCCATTCAGCCAGCCTAGCATTACGGTAGCGCCATCAGGACAGATCGACCTGTTTGCGAAGGACTTCAAATTCCCACAGGTATTCAGGACCAGCCTGGCTATAGATCAGCGTTTACCATGGGGTATGATCGGTAGCCTGGAAGGTATCTATACCAAAAACATCAATAACGTAGTTTACTACAACCTGTCATACATCCAAAGTGGCACAACGGTAACCGGCAACGGTAACGACAACCGCCCGATCTGGAAGAACGTAGGTTCTGCTGTACGTGGTAACTATACTGATATCATGTATGCCCAGAATACCAGCAAAGGTTATTCCTATAACATCACTGCACAGTTACAGAAATCATTCACTAATGGTTTCAGTGGTACTGCCTCTTATACCTTTGGCCGTTCCAAATCTATCAACGACGGTCAGTCTTCCCAGAACTCTTCTCAGTGGAGGGTACCTAACGTAAGAGGCCGTAACGATGTAGACCTGGGTTATTCTATCTTCGACGTAGGTTCAAGGATCGTTGCTTCCGTTACCTACAAAAAAGAGTACATCAAACACCTGGCTACGCAGGTTTCCCTGTACTACACTGGTCAGTCTGGCGACAGATATTCTTACGGATACATAGATCCGTCTACCAATATCGTGAAAGACTACACCACCAGCAGCGACAGGGGTCTGAACCTGATCTATGTGCCAAGAACAGCAGCAGAGATCAACCTGGTAGCGTATAATGATGCCGCAGGTAATGCAGTTACACCTGAACAGCAGTGGGCTGCACTGGATGCATTCATCAACAACGATAAATACCTGAGCAAACGCAGAGGACAGTATGCTGAAAAGAATGGCGCCCGTGTTCCATTCACCAACATCTTCGACCTGCACATCGCACAGGATATCTTCGTAGGACAGAAGAACGGTAAACGTCACACAGTACAGGTATCCTTCGATATCTTCAACCTGGGTAACATGATCAATAACAACTGGGGCCGCATCTACTCTACCCGTACAGGTATGAACTATAACAACTATGGTTTGATCAACCTGGTAGGTTTTGCAGCTGATGGTACTACACCACAGTTCAACTTCAAGAACCCTGTTAAGAACGACGGCAAGACTGTTGCCACCATCGATGATTTCGGTGTACAGTCAGCTCGTTGGCAGGCGCAGCTGGGCTTCCGTTATACTTTCAAATAACAAGCGCACTTTTCATAGAAAAAAGGGGTGTCCGCCAAAAGCGGGCACCTTTTTTTTATGCCCGTCATTTACTACTCATTACTTAATTATTCCTTCACAGGCTGTTAGACTTTTTTCTTTATATTTATAATGATGCAGGAACAACATTACAAATGGCATTCGCCACATCTGGGCCGTGAATTTGAAATGCTGGTGTACGGAGAAGAGGGCTATCCGCTGATACTCTTTCCGACATCTCTGGGCCGGCATCATGAACATAGGGACAAAGGACTGATCCAGGCCCTGGAATGGTTTGTTGATAATCAGCTGATCAGGATCTATTGTCCGGATGGTATAGACAGCGATAGCTGGTATAATCCCCATATATCTCCGGCACAGCGAGCCCTCAATCATATCAGGTATGACAACATGCTTCGTCATGAAGTACTGGAAAAAGTGACAATGGAAACAGGCCTTCACCGTGTGGCGGTAGCTGGTTGCAGTTTTGGGGGATATCATGCCGCCAATTTCGCTTTCCGCTATCCCGAGAGGGTATCCTACCTATTTAGTCTTAGCGGCGTATTTGACTTAAAATCAAGGCTTAACGGCCATTATGACGACAACGTGTATTTTCATAACCCGGTAGACTTTATGCCGGATAATCCTCATGAAGCCCTGTGGCGGATGGGGATCATATTAGGCGTAGCCGAAAAAGACATCACCCGCAGTCAGAATGAAACCATGTCGGGCATTCTTGCTAACAAAGGCATTATGCACTGGCTGGACGTAAGGCCCAACAGGACACACGACTGGCCTACCTGGCTGGAAATGTTGCCCTACTATCTTTCCCTGATAAAATAGTGATGACAGCGCCACCTTACAGGGGAACAGATGAAGGGCCTGTTGGCGCGAATATTGATTCTCAAACGCTGCTTTGTAAACGACGGATAACCAACGCAATAAAACTCACTACAAATGAAAAAAATAGGACTCCTCTTCGGCCAGGAAAATGGTTTTCCCCAGGCATTTATTGATCGTGTGAATGAAAAAAAGATAGACGATATTACTGCGGAAGCAGTATCTATAGATAAAGCGATACAGGGTACTCCTTCCGGGTATGCTGTGTTGCTTGACCGTATTTCGCAGGATGTTCCTTTCTATCGCGCCTGGCTTAAACAGGCAGCCCTGGAAGGTACCGCTGTTATCAACAATCCGTTCTGGTGGAGTGCTGACGATAAATTCGTCGACAATGAACTGGCCCAGAGAACCGGTGTACAGGTGCCTAAAACCGCCCTTATTCCTTCCAGGGAACTTCCGTTGAACACCAGCGACCAGTCGTTCAGGAACCTGGTATACCCTTTCGACTGGGATGCCATCTTTGACCATGTCGGTTTCCCCGCCTACATGAAACCCTTCAACGGCGGCGGATGGAAACATGTGTATAAAATACATGACCGTGAGGAGTTCTTTGCACAACATGCCCGCACCGGACAGTTAGTGATGATGCTCCAGGAAGAGATCAAATACGAAGCCTATTACCGCTGTTACTGCATTGGCGGCCGGTATGTGAGGGTGATCCCTTATGACCCTTATCAGCCTGAAAACCAGCGTTACCTCGCAGAAGATAATGGCGATAGTTCGCTGCTGAACACCATTGCCGACCAGGTAGCGCGGTTGAACCAGTACCTGGGGTATGATTTCAATTCTGTGGAAATTGCCGTTCGCAATAACGTACCTTACCTGATAGATTGCTGGAACCCGGCGCCGGAAACCAATGAAAAGGTAATTGGTGCGGAGCATTTCGAGTGGGTAGTAGAAACAGCTGCCACTTATGCCATCCAGCGCGCCCAGCAGCAAATACCGGGTACTGATAACCTGACCTGGGGCAATTTCCTGCAGCACGCCATTAATGGTCAGCAAACGGTGATCGTACCCGGCGCCAAAAAGGCCGTTGCTAAGAAGCCTGCCGCTATGACGGCCGCTAAGTTGTCTAAAGATGGCAAGGACCTGAAAGAAGCTGTACTGGAAAAAGAAACACCTGCCAAAAAAACACCCGCCAAAAAGACTAAAAAGAAAGAATAACTTTGGTGTCTGAAATGACGGATCACCGTCCGTGATCCGTCATTCGCCATTTGTAACAGATTGTACACCAACACCACATGCTCAAGAACTTCACCCTCGGTATTGAAGAGGAATATATGGTCATGGACCCGGTGACCCGTGAACTCCGGTCCCATGAACAAAAGATCGTAGAACAGGCACACAGGGTGCTCCGTGATAAGGTAAAGGCTGAATTTCACCAGGCGGTGGTTGAAGTAGGCACCCAGGTATGCGCAAACATAGACGAAGCCTGTGAAGACGTTTCCATGCTGCGCCGTACCATTGCCCAGATAGCAGGCGACCTGGGTTTCAGTATCGGCGCTTCCGGCACACACCCTTTCTCCAACTGGGAATTACAGCTGATCACTGATCATCCCCGCTATTTCGAGATCGTGACCGAAATGCAGGATGCCGCCCGCTCCAATCTCATTTTCGGACTCCATGTACATGTAGGGATGGAAAACAGGGAAATGGCCCTGCATATTGCCAATTCCGTGCGTTATTTCCTGCCGCACGTATTTGCCCTCAGCACCAACTCCCCCTTCTGGGAAGGCCGTAATACCGGCTTTAAATCTTACCGTACAAAGGTGTTCGATAAGTTTCCCCGAACCGGTATTCCCGACTATTTTGCCAGCATTGAAGAATATGACAGGTACATCCAGCTGCTGGTGAAGACCAATTGCATAGACAATGCGAAAAAGGTATGGTGGGACCTGCGGGTGCATCCCTTCTTTGACACCGTCGAATTCCGCATCTGCGACGTACCACTTACCGTAAAGGAAACCTGTACCATTGCTGCGCTTTTCCAGGCCGTATGCGCCAAGATCTACAAGCTGCGCATGCAGAACCTGAACTTCATCATTTACAACCGCGCCCTGGTCAATGAGAACAAATGGCGCGCTTCCCGCTATGGCATAGACGGTAGACTGATCGATTTCGGGAAGGAAGAAGAAGTGAATGCGCGGGCGCTTATCCAGGAACTGCTTGACTTTGTGGATGATGTGGTAGATGACCTGGGCAGCCGTCACTATATAGAACATACCCGTCATATCCTTGAAAACGGTACGGGCGCCGACCAGCAGCTGAAGGTCTATGCAGAGACCCAAAACCTGGTGTCAGTAACAGACTTCATCACTAATCAGTTCCTGAAAGACTGCTAAATTGTAACTTTGCAGTATGAATCCTAAAAAGCAGCACTGGAAAGTAGCCGTTCTGGATATGTATGAACAGGTCCCTAATGAAGGCATGCGCTGCATCAGGGAAATATTGACCAGCTATGCTAAAAGACATGCGCTGCAGCTGTCATTTCATGAATATGAGATAAGGGTGCAGCAGCAGGTGCCAGATCTATCCTACGACATATATATCTCCACCGGTGGTCCCGGTAGTCCGCTGGACAGCGAAGGCAGTGAATGGGAACAACATTACTTCCGCCTCATGGAAGACATCAGGGAATGGAATGACACCGCTATTGATAAAAAACAGGTATTACTGATCTGCCATAGTTTTCAGCTGATGTGCCGTTATCTTGGATTGGGCAACGTCTGCCGCCGCAGGTCTCCGGCATTTGGCGTCTTTCCTGTACATAAAACAGCTGCCGGTGAGCAGGAACTGGTCTTCGGCGAATTGCCCGAGCCTTACTATATCGTTGATAGCCGTAACTGGCAGGTTATTGAGCTGAATCATCAGAAAATGGAAGCGATCGGTGCAGAAGTACTGGCTATTGAAAAAGAACGGCCACATGTACCACTGGAACGCGCTACCATGGCCATCCGTTTCAGCGACTACTGCCTGGGTACACAGTTCCATCCTGAAGCGGATGCTGCAGGCATGCGTATGTACCTGCTGCAACAGGAAAAGAAGAACCAGGTGATCACCAACTACGGCGCAGAAAAATACTTTAGCATGCTGGAGCATCTTTCTGATCCGGACAAGATCATGCTGACGCATGATGCATTTATACCGGCTTTCCTTGATAACGCTATTTTTAAACGCTCTTTACAACAATGATCCCCTCAATACGTAGCACATACAATCATCAGTTCACACACCGCCAATACGAGGATTTCCTTTCAGGTATTGCGGCGGAGGCAGGCGAAGCACCCGCCTTTAAAGTGGCTGAAACACCCGTATTTATTCCTGCGCAACTAACCGCCAGGATACAACAGGCCTGTGATGAAATTGTTGCTGTCATCCTCCATCCTGACTTCAAACAGCAAACCAGGGATGCCATTCCCCATGAGCTGAAAGTACCGCATGAAAATGATCATCCTCACTTCATGGTCATTGATTTTGCCGTATGCCGCGATGAAGCCGGCGACCTGACACCCAAACTGATAGAACTCCAGGGATTCCCCTCTTTATATGCCTTCCAGGAACTGATGGCGCGTCAGTTCAGGACACATTTTACCATTCCTGATACGCTCTGCAACTTCTTTAACGGACTGAATGCAACATCCTATTTTGCCTTGCTGAAAGAGGTGATCATCGGCCCCTGTGAGCCGGAAGAAGTGGTGCTGCTGGAGGTTAAACCACACGAACAGAAAACAAGGATAGACTTCTATTATACCGAACATAAACTGGGTATAAAAGCGGTCTGTATTACAGAACTGATCCAGGAAGGTAAGAAACTGTACTATGAGCTGGATGGTAAACGTATCCAGATCAAACGGATCTATAACCGCGTCATATTCGATGACCTGCACCGCCAGCAGGAATTGCTGGGTAAACATGTACATCTCTTCCAGGAGCTGGAAGTGGAATGGATCACACATCCTAACTGGTTCTACCGCATCAGTAAGTACATATTGCCATTCATTCATAGTGAATATGCGCCTAAAAGCTGGTTCCTGCACGAACTGCCGGTAATACCTGCCGACCTGGAAAACTATGTGCTGAAGCCACTTTTCTCCTTCGCCGGACAAGGCGTGCTGATAGATGTCACACAGGAAGACCTGGATAAGATCTCTGACCCGGAGAACTGGATCCTGCAACATAAAGTGCAGTATGCGCCTGCTATAGAAACGCCGGAAGGTCCTGCCTATTGTGAGATCCGTATGATGTACGTATGGCCTGACAGCAGTCCTTCGCCTTTATTGGTGCATAATCTTGCCCGCATCAGCAAGAGTAAAATGATCGGTGTATCACAAGGCAAGCCGCAGAACTGGACCGGTGGTAGCTGTGCCTTCTTTGAACAGGCCTTATGATCATCATAAAAAAGCGCCTCCAATAACTGGAGACGCCTTCTGACTAAGCAAAGAATCGCTACTGTAACCCCAGCAAGTACCGGTGCATGTCTGCATCCGGTGCTGTTCCTATCTTGCGTAATTTGTCCACATAGTATTGTTGTACATCCTCCCATTGATAATAAGGAAAGTGTGCTGTTTTAACAGGCAGGCGCACCTCGCGTTCGTTCAGTAATACTTTCACCAGATAATGTCCTCCATTCGCGTATACGATCCACTGAATATTTGCGCTGAGCGGGATAATACCTGATGCCTGCCAATGCTCCGCATATTGACGAACAGCAACAGCGGGATGGCTGGCCGCCCGAATACCTAACAAGGTGGCAAAAGGAGAAATAGCTTCTGCATGCGTAAAGCGCAGTATCGCATCTTTCTGCAGGTGGCCATTGATTGCCGCAGCGGTACTGTTCAGGAAGTCGGCCAGCAAAGGTGCCGCCACAGTCACCTGAATGCCCAGTGTATCCAGCCCCGGCCCCTTTTCATAGAAGTCGGTGGCGTCGTTGATAAAGCTTAACCATGCCAGTGAAGACGCGTCAAATGCGATCCCGAAATTGATGCTGTCAGGCTGATAGCCTTTTGCTTTCATTTCAAGCGGAATAGAAAACTGTACGCTGTATAAGTCATACAGGCCTTGAGCAAAGGTCAGCGCCTTCTCCCGCTGCAAAGCGAAAGATGGTGTAAAGACCTTTTTCCATAATGCCTGTACCACCTTTGCCGTACGTGCATCACGCTCCAGCGAATCGGCACGTTCCCTTACTGCAGGCGTCTCTTTGAATGCCAGGTAAGCAGGCGACAGATCGTAGAAGCGTAATACATTTTCAGCGGTATCTGCCGGCGCAGCATGGATCGTTTTATCACCGGGGTAATTTTTAAATGCAGTGAGGAAAGCGGCTGCACTCTGCCGGGTACGTACTTTATGCGTTACTTCCACATCCAGGCCACGGCCCTTAAAGGCCGGGCCATTATTTTTCAGGATACGTTCTCCTATTCCCGCCTGCTCGGCAGCACCCAACAGGCTAATGTTCTCATAGTTGTTTTGCTCAATCGTTAAAAAGCGGTTCGTCATAGCCAGCAACTGCACACCCAATGGCGTCAATGCAGCGCTTCGCTGCGCCTCTTGCAACAGGGCCTGTACCTTTATGTCAACGCCTGCCTTGGTGAGAAAACGGGCGCCATGACGACCCACATAATTTACAAATACCGGCGTAAAACCAGCCGGTGGTGGCGTATATGTTGCCGCCTTAAACGGATAAGGCGTTTTAGTGCCCAGGAATTTCTTCTCCTGCGCATGGGCACGGGAAAAGAAGACCAGCGACAGAATAACCAGTAAGCTGTTTCTGTAATGCATCGTCTGTTATTGATAGCAGCCGTTCGCCACAAGCAGAACGGCTGCAGCACATTTATTTGGATAATAAACTGGAGGTAATATGCTGGTTGCCGGAACCATTGGAAGGATAAGCACCCCTATCAACAGAAGGTGGCAGCGTAGTAGCGCCATATAAACCACCCTGTGGCACTGTTTTCTGTGCCTGCACCACATCAGCATTGGCCGATTTCAGCGCAGGTGAACCCGGCAGCAGGCTAAAGTCATACTGCTGCGTAGTGATGATGGTAAACGGCATCGCAGAGATATCCAGCGGCGCTTTGTTTTTCGCGAAATCAAACTGGTTCACGTCGTAGTTAGCGAACATCGGTGGATTGCTTTCAGGCGTGACAGTCATGATATCGTTCGACTGTTTACGGCCTACGCCATCTGCTGTATAGAACTGATCGATCTGCGTCTGCGCATTGGAATAAAAGAACTGGTTATTGTAAGACGTATGTGTAGTATCTGCATCAGGCGTAATACGCACACCATAACGGCAGTCAACAATGATGTTGTTATAGATCTTACCCTGTGCACCCTTTTCAAAGTTGATAGAACCGCCACGACCTGATTTTACCTGGCGCATACCACAGTTCAGGATCGTATTGTTGTACAGGTACACTTTGGTTTGTACCGGACCACCACCGCTGTTGGATACTTTGAATGCGTTGGTAGCCGCACCGATCACCACGTTGTACGCTATATCGCCTACAGAACCGGCTTTCAGGTTGAGCGCTTCACCGCCAGCCTTACCATTGGCTTCAAAAGTATTACGCATCACGCTCACATTACCATGCAGAACGCGGATACCATCGTCTGTGCTGCCATAGAGCCAGGAATCTTCCAGGATGAAGTGCCCATTATAGTTGGTATAACTGATCAGGTTACGGGGATCTCCGGCAGCAAATACAGCCGGATCAGCAGAAGGACCTGCCGGACCACCTGCAAACTCCAGGTGCGTCCATTTAATGATCAGATCACCACTGGCCGAACCACACTGAATACCACCCCAGTAGCCTTTACCAATGTTCTCCGGCTTACGGAGGCTATCGGCCACCGTAATAAAGTTATTGGCGTCTGCAGTACCCAGGCTGATGAAAGTACCATTGCAGGTGATCTGTGGACTGGTAGCCGTGGTCTTACCATCGCCAATGGCAATCAGTCTGGAACCTGCCTGCATCAGCAGGGTATCGCCCTGGTTGATGGTGATATCTGTACGGAAATAATAGGTTTTGCCTGCAGCCAACGTCCCTTTTATAGTACCGCTAAGGGTATCTGACGTGATGGTCTGACCGGCAGAAATATGTGCGTCGGAGATGTGTACCGTTTCTTCTTTATGACAGGCACTGATGATCAGTGTAGCAGCGATTAATATATGTCTGGTTTGCATGAGTGGTCTTTTGAATAATTAGAGTTTGAATTTCACGCCCAACAGGTAGTTCACGCCGTAAGTATCTTTTCTCACGAAAGTGTTCTTGCCCAATTCCTGGAAAGGCACGGCACCTACTACACCACTGCCGGTGTAAGGCTGGTGGATCTCCAGCTGGTAAGGCGTGTTCAGGATGTTGTTCACTTTCCCATACACATACCAGCGTTTTGCCAGGCGTTTTTCCACAGAGAAGTCCATCTGTGCAAAACCTTTCTGCCAGATGTCGTTATCCAGGAACTGGCTCACCGTGTTAATGCGACGGCTGGTATAACCCATGGCCAGCTGTGCATTCAGGCCCACTTTATTATCATCCTTGAACAACAGTGACAGGTTAGCCACATGTGCAGACTGTCCCTGCAGTGGGCGGGTCTGGTCCACCTGTTTATCGGAAGTACCGGTAGCTGTGCTGTAATACAAGATCTTTGAAGTGGTGATGGCTGAGTGCGTGAAGGTGTAGTTTGCACGTATACCGAACCAGCGGAAATACTTCGTCATGTCCAGTTCCACACCATAGTTGCTGGCTTTACCAAAGTTGTCGGGCACATAGTATGTGTTGGTGCCTACATCTTCCAGCGCATATTCGATCGGGTTGTTCAGGTGTTTGTAGAACACACCTGCCAGCACATAATCCAGCGCTTTCGGGAAGTATTCATAACGCAGGTCAAAGTTATTGGCGGTGGTCCTTTTCAGGTTCGGGTTGCCGATTTCCTGGTAGTCAGCATCCGGATCACCACCATTGTGAGGGATCACCTCATAGAAGTTAGGACGGCTGATAGCGGAATAATAAGAGAGGCGCAGGGCCTGTTTTTTATCCAGGGAGTATTTCAGCAATGCGCTGGGCAATACGTCGTAATAAGTGATACCGCCGGTTTTACCTTTCACCGTTTGCGGTACAGCACTCTGCCAGTTAAGGTCTGTATTCTCAAAACGGGCGCCGCCGGTCAGTTCAAATTTCTTCATTTCAATTTTCACCATAGCATACGCGGCACCTACATTTTCAGTAGCGTCGTAGTTCAGCGCATTGTCTGAAGTGCCTTCGCCATTAAACACCGCAAACGTGTTGTGGGAGATATCGCCGTCGTATACCTGGTTGCTTGGGTTGGTCGGACGCAGATTGTAGTTATCATAAGTGCTGGTACGGCTCTTATGACGGTACATACCACCTACGCTCCAGTCTACATCTGCCTTGCCGATCTCCGATTTATAGGTGAAGTTCAGGTACGCGCTTTTATCCTCGTCGCTGTTACGCTGGAACTCACGGGTTGACTGATCCAGGTTCAAGGGCGCCTGTACCGCTGCTCCGGTAGCGGGATCTTTGGAAACACCGGTCACCAGGTGCAGGCTGGCTTCATCCGGGCGGTTATCTGTTGCTTTGGAATACACCAGGCTCCAGTCCATATGCAGGTGATGCACCAGTTCATTCTGACCATTCAGGGTCGTGTTGAAGATCTGTTGCTGATCGTGGTAAGTACGGTAGCTGTTGCTGATACGGCCAAAACCAGGACCAGGACGGCCCAGTTGCAGGCTGGTATCTGTAGAAAAGCGGAACTCATTTTTGTTGAGGTTCATGTAAGCTACGTACAGGTTGATCTTATGATCGTCGTTGAACTTATAATCCAGTTTGGCGTGCAGACCGCTACGTTGCTGCTGGATAGAATAGTTACGTGATTCGATGCTGGTTACTTTTGCATTACCATTGTTCATATCAGTTTCCGTACCGAAGAACACAGACTTCACATCCCGGTAGTTATTCTGATAACTACCCGCTAGCATCACACCCAGCTTGTTGTTCAGCAGGCGACCACCCAATGACAGTCCAAAGAGGGAAGCAATGGGATGACTTTTATCTGAACGGGAAAAGGCGCTATTCGGGAAATCTGTCATCGTTGCCTGGTAACCAACAGGATTGGTAGCACGTGGCGAACGATCCAGGCTGGCACCATGGTCAAAAGTGGTAAAGTTGCTGGTATTGGCAGCCAGGCCTGCAGCCGCATTGGCTTTTACACTGAACTGGCTGGGGGCATCCTTCATCACCATATTTACGGCACCGCCAATGGCATCACCTTCCCTATTGGGGGTCAGTGACTTGATCACTTCCAGTCGGTCCAGCAGGTCGGCCGGAAAGATATCCAGGGGTACATAACGGTTCTTGTTGTCCGGGCTCGGGATCTTGATCCCATTCACCAGGGTATAGATATAACGCTTGTCCATACCGCGGATGATGGCATACTGGCCTTCACCGTTGGTACTTCTTTCCAGTGTAACACCGGAAATACGTTGTACTACGTTCGCCACGGAAAGATCAGGAGAGACTTCAATGTTACGGGCTGATACGGAGTTCATGACCACATTAGCCTTGCGATCGTTCTGCAGGGCATAGGCATCACTGCCATGATCACGTTTACCGGCCACATTCACTTCGGCCAGGTCTTTTTTCTTTTGCTCCAGCTCTATTGTAAGGGTAGTCTGGTTGTTTACCGTTACTTCCGCTTCATATTTTTGATAGCCGATATACTTCGCTTCTATTTTACAGGTACCGTTCTGCAGCCCCTTAATAAGGAATTCCCCGTTCAGACCGGAAGTCAGGTAACGTTTCTTCCCGGCCATTTCAATCTGTATGGTCGTACCGGGAAGTGGTTCCCCGGATCGCTTGTCCACCACCAGGCCACCTAAACCGGCCTTTTGTGCATAAGCGGAGTACGTAATTCCTGACAGCAGGATAAACAGTAATACTAGTTGCTTCATGAGTAGCATTTTTTTGTGGGTGCAAGTTGAAAAAAGCAGCTAAAGCATCACAAAAAGCACCATAAGCAAAACGTAACATCGTGAACAGGGGCGTATACAAAATAGCAACAACCTGTAAACAGCGAACTATAACTACCTGATATATAACATATAGCAAAGACAGCCAATGTTCATTAACAAATTGTTACCGTAACACCCGGTGTAACCGACAGGTATTACAATGCATGAATAAATGCCGTCAGGCTCTCCCCCTCATCAAGGTTCAATTTCTTTTTGAGGCGGTATCGCGATACCCTTAAACTGTCGAGAGAGATGGCCAGCAGGGTCGCCATATCCTGTGAAGTGAGGTTTAATTTGATAAAAGCGGCCAGTCTGAAGTCATTATAGGTAAGATCCTCACGACGGTTTTTCAGCTTTAGGAAGAAGTCTCCGTGTACCTGTTCAAAGATCTCCCGGAACTCATTCCAGTACTGGTCATGGTTAAAATCGAGGTTAATCTGCTGGATCAGTTGCTGGATCTGTTTCTTCTGATCCCTTTTTTCGTCTTTGGCCATGGCTTCCAGACGGTTGCGCAGGTCTTCCAGCAGCTGGTTTTTCTGGATCACGTGCAGGGTATGTGAGGTGAGGGCCTTGCCTTTCAGTTCCAGTTCCTGCACCAGTTTGTCTTCCTTCAGCTGTTTGTTTTGGAGGGCGGCCTGCATCAGCTCCTGCTGGGTTTCATGCATTTCCTGCTGCTGGCGCGCCAGCTGACCGGCATTGCGGATGTTGAGCCGCTGCCGGCTGATGATCACCCAGCCTAATATTAACAGGAGTACTATCACAACAGCCGTGGCGATACCTATGATGATATTGATATCCCGCTCATGCTCCAGGTTCATGATCTCCACATTCTTCTTATTGATATCAAACAGGACGCTAAGGAAAGCCGTCTGACGGTTATTGTCTGCCGAATAGATATCAATGGCCGCCCGCCGGGATAATTCCATATAGTGATAGGCACTGTCGTTCTGGTTCAGGAGACTGAAGGCTTTACCCAGGTCATGCCAGGCAGCCCCTTTGTCATGGAGGTTGTTCATTTTCTCCGCCTGATACAGGGCATTACGGGTTTCGGCCAGGGCTTCTTTATAGTGCCCGGTTTTGCGGTAGATGTCGCCCAGGTTATTCAGCACCTCGGTGATCGCCACTTCTTCATTGGCTTCTTTATAGAGATCGTAGGAATGCAGGAAATAATAGGAAGCAGAGTCGAATTGCTCCAGGTCTTCATAAATGCTGCCCATATTCTCGTAGATCTTGCCCATACCCGTTTTCTCGGAGATCTTACTGTATTCATGTAGGGCCAGTCGTTCGAAATAGAAGGCGCTGTCGTATTTAGCCTGCTTTTCGTACAGGTGACCGATCTTCCCATAGGTATTGGCCAGCCCCTTGTCGTTTTTGAGCTCCCGGTAGATGGACAGGGCTTCATCGTACTGTTTGCGCGCCATGGGTAGCTGGCGGTTATAATAATAAAGGATGCCCATGTCGTCCAGGTTATCTGCCACCAGGTCCTTACGTTGCTGACCGCGGAAAATGCTGTCGGCTTTGTGGTGAAAGTCGAGCGCCTGCGGATAACTGCCCAGGTAATAACAGATATTCCCCATGTGCTGGAGGGAAATGCCGGTAGTAAGCGGATCTTTCTTTTCTACAGATTTACTATATACTTCTTTTAAGAGGGCAAAGGCAGAATCCGGGAAGCGTCTGCTGAGTTGTTCTGTATAGGTAAGTTCTGTGTGCTCCTGGTTTTGGCTCTGTGCAGCGAGGCCACACAATAATAATAAACAAAGTATAAAAGATCTGATCATGGCAATTGTTCCCCCAAACTGTGCCGCAAAGAAACAAGTTTAATATTAAGAAATAGTTAAGCGTTGCCGGCAGCAGTTGGGGGAACAAAGGGTATCCTACAATTGCTGTTTATCTTTCAGCAGCTGCGCTTTCAATTGGTCATAGCTAATATCCTGTATGGCTTTCTTTCCATCAATCGCCTGGATGGCCGCTGTAGCCGCGCTCTGGCCCAATATCATGAACACCGGTTCCATTCTGATACTGCCATAGGCGATGTGTGTAGACGACACACATACCGGCACCAGCAGGTTCTCACATTCTTCTTTCTTTGGTACAATAGACCCGTAACTGATACGGTAAGGCTCAGGCACACGTACCTCCACATCTCCTTCATTCTGCACAGTACCATCTTCCTGCACATACCGTTGTGTGTTATGCGAATCCAGGGTATAAGAGCCCATGCCAACAGGATTCACAACCTGTTTCTTACCCAGCACTTCATGTTCCGTCATTGTTTCCATACCAGTCATACGACGGGCTTCACGGATATATAACTGGTGCGGCCAGTTGCCGTTATCTTTGAATTCATCCCTTGACAATCCCCATTTATTCATATGTGTACGGATATCATCGGGTACCCGTGGATCAGTGGCCATAAAGTATAACAGCCCTTTCTGATAAGTAGCATGTGCAGCAATGATCTCTTTCCTTTTTTTATAAGAAGCCTCCGGATAATCATAGTTCATCCCGATATAATCTGTGCTGAAAGGCCCGTGGTTGTTGACATCTGTCTTATGGTTAGGAATAGGATCGTATTTATTGAATGCTTCTTCCCAGCCATTACTAAACACTCTTACCAGCAATTCATACTGCGTGGAATCATATCCCGCCGGACGTACAAAAGGAATACGGTTTGCAGGAAGATCGGTCAGGCACATACGGAAGCAATAAGCCTGTACGCGCTTGTCGGCACTCCCTTTCTCTCCCGGTGGCTGTGGAGAGATAAGCGGTAGTAAACCACTTTTAGCATCCCCTGGTACTTTATAGGCACTCACCGGTTTCTTAAAATAATGACCATGGTGGAGCACACCTATCTGTACACCATTCCAGTTCTCATTATACTCGCTGTTAGCCTCTCTTCCTACACGATAGGATACTTTAGCAGCCGCCATCAGATCTCCTTCATAGGTAGCGTCGATAAACATCTTACCACGGAATGTTTTACCGCTCAGTGTTTTGATCGCAACGATCTTCTGCCCTTTTTTGGTAACACCTTTCTCACGGTCCAGCCATTCGTTGCGGTATATTTTAATATTGTTCTCTTTCACAAAATCTTCAAACACCTGCTCTGCTACATGTGGTTCGAAGATCCACATGGTACGTTCTGCGCCATCCATAGCAGGCGTGCCTTGACCCTTGTTACCGTATTCAGCCTGTGGCTGCCAGTTCCATGCGGAAGGCTGCTGATAATGAAGGTATACGCGGTGATAGAATTCACGTGCCAGTCCGCCGATCACTGATTTATTCCCGGTATCGGTAAAACCGAGTCCGCCGGAAGATAAACCGCCCAGGTGTTTATCCGGCGATACGATCACGACAGATCGGTTCATTTTCTTCACCTGCACCGCCGCTGTAATAGCGGCGGAAGTACCGCCATAGATCACGACATCGGCTTCCACAGGCGTCTGTGCATGAACCTGTGTAAAGCATAACAAACAAAAGAGTAACACTGTAACTAGATGCTTCATAACTGTGGTTTTATATCTGTTTTATGGAACCAGTAACTTTTTAAGATATGCCGGATAGCTATGTCCTTCTGTACCACCATCACCATGCGTGATGCTGTCTCCGAAGCATACGATTCTTTTATGCGGTAGTTGCCGCTGCATGATACAATCGTATACCACCACGCCCATCAGACGGTAGCCTTCGGGCGTAGGATGCACACCGTCTGTTTTTCCGCTGTTCAGTTCATTCTCGATGAGACTATCCTTTTCTATACCGATATTACCGGCACGTTCAAAGATGTGTCCCATATCCAGCAATGTCTGGCCGGTGTCCGCAGCTATTGTAGCGATCACCTCATTCACTGCTTTCCTTCTGGCCACATACCCTTCCGGATCATAAAACTCCTTCGGATGACGGGTGTACAGATAAGGTTCATAAGCCGGCAGGATGGTCATCAACAATACCTTACTGCCCGTACTGCTGATCATCTTCACCATGTCACGCATGTTCTTTTCATAGTCTTTCAGGGGTACATGTTTCCGGCTGTTCATATCATTGGTACCAGCCATGAATACAGTAAGATCCGGGTGGTGCGACAGGCAATCCTTCTCTATCCTTGCCAGCATCTCTACGGTGTTATTGCCGCCGATACCGGCGTTGATCACCAGTGGTGGTTCATCATTTCCTGCCAACCGCAATGCGGACTGCAGAGGATGGGCAGCAAGCGCATATTTCCCCGGGAGAGAAAAAGAAGTGGCTAATAATCCTGCCTGTAAAAATGTTCGTCTTTGCATATAATCGTGGTTATGCTCAATAATCAGGGTTTTGTTTCAGCTTCGCATTAACATCGATCTCTGTCTGGGGGATCGGGTACAAATAATGTCTTTCACTCACAACGATGGATGGGTTTTGTGCTTTCATGGCGCTGATCAACCGTTTTGTGCGCACCAGGTCATACCAGCGGTGTCCTTCAAAGGCCAGTTCCAGTCTTCTTTCCAGCAGCACGCTATCGCGGAACTGTGCCTGTCCTAATGTTTGCTCCAGCTCCGGAATACCAGCACGCCTGCGAAGGCGGTTGATGGCGTTAAACGCATCCGTATTACCAGCAGCTTGTTCATTCAGTGCTTCCGCATACATCAGTAAAACATCTGCATAGCGGATAACAGGATAATTGTTACTGCCTTCTCCATTGGCGGTCGCAGCAGGGTCCCTGTACTTATATACGTATGCCGGGAACGTAATACTGGCCGGAGCCGGAGGTGTAGAAGTCGCGGTATACAACCTGATCGTCACATCGCGACGTTTATCCGTAGCACGGTAGGTATCATACAGGTTCTTTGTAACCGGATCGTCTCCAAAGCCGGCGATACCATTCACCTTGTCGAAGTTGGGACGCATATATCCCTGCATATAACTCCCCTCTCCCAAACCGCCTCCCAGCGCCTGCACTTCAAATACGGACTCCTTTCCATTCTTATTACCGATCAGGAATGCATCCTCAAATTTATCCCAGATATCATATACGCCGAGGTCCATGACCTCCTTACACTTTGCTACTGCGTTGGGCCAGTCTTCACGGGTCAGGTATACTTTGGCCAGGAAAGCAATGGCAGCGCCCCTGGTAGCCCGGCCCAGGTTAGCGCCGGTATAAGCAACAGGCAGTACAGTGGCGGCTTCAGAAAAGTCTTTTATGACCTGTTGGTATACTTCATCTGCGGTGGCTCTGGCTACTTCCAGGTTATCAAGGGAAGTAGTTTCCTGCAGGATCATGGGCACGCCACCGAACATGCGCACTAGTGTAAAATAATAAAACCCTCTTAAAAATTTAGCTTCCGCCAAGTACTGGTTTTTCAGGTTTGCATCCATAGTAATGGCCGGCACACGCGCCAGCACAGCATTTGCTTTGTTGATGCCGGAGTAGGCGGCCGTCCATATTGATTGAAAAGTAGTAGTAGCCGGGGTAAAGGAATACTTATCTACATCATTTTTAGCCTGGTTGGCGGTAGAGCGGCCTCCGCCCCATTCTGCATCATCCGTCGCCTGATCCTGCAATACCCACATGGCCTGGTCATACATATTCTGCCCTTTCATCTGATCATAGGCAGCGCTGAGGGCAGCTTTGGCATCGTCGGCATTCTTATAGAAATTGTCCGGCGTGAAACTGGATTCCAGTTGCTGGTCCAGCAGGTTACAGGACATCTGTGTACAGATCAGTAGAAAAAATAGCTTTTTCATATACGTGCTGTTAATACTTACAAGGTGATATTTAATCCGAAGAGCAATGTTTTAGCGGCAGGATAACTGGCATAGTCAAATCCCTGGCTGCGGCTATCCTGTCCGAAGCGGTTCACTTCCGGATCGTACCCGCTGTACTTTGTCCAGGTGATGAGGTTCTGTGCCGTCAGGTAAAGGCGTACGGAATGGATCTTTGCTGCCTTCAGCCAGGCATCGGGCAGGTTATAACCCAGCTGCACGTTCTTCAGCCGCAGGTAAGAACCATCTTCTATCTGCCGGGTGGAGATGCGGTTAGCCGGCCTGGTCGTAGCTGCACGGGGAATATCAGTATTGGTATGCGTAGGCGTCCACCTGTCCAGCATATCCCTGTCCTGGTTCGTAGTACCATTCAGGTATTCCAGTTCAAAACGGTTGGCGTTCAGGATCTTGTTGCCATATACGCCCTGCAGGAAAATGGTGAGGTCAATGCCTTTGTAAGAGAAGGTATTGCTGATACCACCGCTGAATTTCGGTTGTGCACTACCGATGATTGTCCTGTCCTTATCATCGATCTTTTTGTCGCCGTTAAGGTCCATATATTTTCTATCCCCCACCTTCTTTGCACTGGCGTCTGCCAGTCCGGCCAGTTCTGCTTCTGACTGGTACAGGCCATTGGTCACATAACCGTAGAAGGTACCCAGGGGCTCTCCTACACGGATGATACCGGAGTTCACGTTCTGTGCGATATTGGCTACCTGGCCGGCGAAGATCTGTGGTGTCTTTCCTATGTTCAGTACCTTATTACGATTGGCTACATAGTTGACATCTGTCGTCCATCTGAAAGCACCGTCTATATTGACAGTAGACAGGCTCAGCTCAATGCCCTTGTTCTGGACCTTGCCGAGGTTTCTGATAGCACTGGAATAACCGGAAGAACCAGGGATCGTTACATTCAGCAGCAGGTCGCTTGTCTTTTTCAGATAGGCATCTGCCGTGATCATGATACGGTTGTTGAACAAGCCGAGATCAACTCCCGCATCGCCCTGTGCCGTTTTCTCCCATGACAGGTCAGGATTGGCAATTTGACTGGGACCGAGGCCGGTAGAGATATTGTTGCCCAGTACATAATTCTGTGTGCCCAGTAAAGCGTACGCAGGATAATTACCAATACCATCCTGGTTACCGGTGGTACCATAGGTCACACGCAGTTTCAGGTCGCTGATCATCTTGTTATTTTGCAGGAAAGGCTCTTCCGATGCTTTCCATGCCACTGCACCGGAAGGGAAGTAACCAAAACGGTTATTAGCCCCAAAACGGGAAGATCCATCAGCACGGAAAGAAGCCGTCAGCAGGTATTTATTACGATAACCATAATTGATCCTTCCCAGGTAAGACACCAGTCCCCAGCCACCAATACCTGAACCCGGGGTAGTAGCCACAGCGCCTGTTCCCAGATTGCCGGTACCAAGAATATCATTCACGAAACTCCTGGAAGAGGCATAATCATTCTCCGTATGATTTTCCTGTTGTGTGTATCCGATCAGTGCTGAAAAACTATGCACCTTGTTGAAAGTACGGGTGTAGGTAAGCAGGTTTTCATTCAGCCAGGTAACAGACTGCTCGTTGTAAATAGATCCTACACCTCCTTGTGCGAGGCCGCTGGCCACACTTCTGGGCAGATAGCTGTCCTGTTTCTGCAAGATACCGTCTACACCGAACAGCACTTTTAATGTCAGTCCTTCGATGATCTGGTATTCACCGAAAATGTTCCCGAAAAAGCGGTAGGCAGTGTTCTTGTTCTTACTATCTAATGCCAGGGCTACCGGATTATCTGCAGTAAAGTTCAGCGCAGGGTCCGTCATCAGGTAAGAGCCATCCGCATTATGCACCTTCAGCAAGGGAGGGAACTGTAATGCCGCCATGGTAACTAATCCGGCGCTACCCAGAGCGCCATCAGTGCGCGACTGATTAGTAGCAGTACGATTGATGGTAAGGCTATTACCTACTTTGATCTTATTGCTGATCTTCCTGTCCAGGTTCACACGGAAAGAGTATCGGTTGAAATCAGAATTCTCCACGATGCCTTTCTGTGTAAAATAACCAGCAGATACAGCATACTGTGTTTTCTCATCGCCACCGCTCATAGACAGCTGGTAATTGGCAATAGGCGCCGTGCGGAAGATCTCATCCTGCCAGTCAGTACCTGCGCCAAAAGCTTCCACCTGTTGTGGTGTATAAACAGCCGGCAAACCGTCGTTGGTATTGGCTTCATTGACAAAAGCAGCATATTCTTTTGCGTTCAGCACGGGGTACTTGCGACGCACATTTTGTGTACCATAGTACGTATCAAAACTGATGACCGTTTTGCCTGCCTTGCCCCGTTTGGTAGTGATGATCACTACACCGTTGGAACCACGGGAACCATATATAGCGGTGGAGGAAGCGTCTTTCAGGATGGTCATCGACTCAATATCTCCCGGGTTCAGGGTACTGAGCACATTGAAGCTGGAACCACTTTCAGCACCTCCATTCTTGAAGGGCACGCCGTCTATTACGTATAGTGGTTCATTATCGCCCTGGATAGAGTTACCACCACGGATACGGATAGTGGTAGAACCACCGGGCGAACCGGAGTTCTGCGTTACCTGTACACCCGCCACACGTCCTTGTATGGCCTGGTCCAGTGAGGTTACCGCTACTTTTTTGATCTCTCCTACCGGCACAGTAGCCACAGCACCGGTCAGGTCGCTCTTCTTTACCTGTCCGTATCCTACCACTACTACTTCACTCAATGCTTCAGTGCCACTTTCCAATGTTACTGTCAGCGGCCCTGTAACACCTGCCACCGGTACTTCTCTTGCTTTCAGTCCGAGGGCAGAGATAAGCAGCACCGTATTGTCCGGAACATTTCGCAAGGTAAATACGCCATTCTCATTGGCCGTCGTACCACGTTTGCTCCCTTTGATCAGTATAGTCGCGCCGGGCTGTGGTTCTCCTTTGCTGTTCACGACCTTACCCTGTATACTGGTATCGGCGGGAGGAGATGCTTCTTCATTAATAGTTGGGGACCGAAGGTTTTTCTTTCTGCTGATGACAATGGTATTACCCTGTATCACATACTGCAGCTGTTGCCCTTTCAGCACAGCGTCCAGCGCAGCTTCCAGGGAGGTTTTGTTAAATGAAACAGTGACCGGCCTGACATCAGCAATGTCTTCATTACGGTAAAAAAATACATATCCTGTTTGTTCTTTAATCACGGAAAAGATCTTTTTCAGCGGAACATCTTTCCCTGCATAGGTGATCTGCGTGGATGTGTCGGCGGCATTCACTTTCAGACATAGCAATGCCAGTAGAAGTAGTAAGGTCTGCTTCATAACATGGAAGTTTTTATATAACGGGACTATAAAAGAATGCTAATTACTCAGGGCAGTATAACAATGTGTCTGCCTTCTTCTATTTTAAAATTTACGTTAGTCTGTTCCAATATTTTTAATGCTTCAGCGAGTGTCAGCCCCCTTCCCATTTCGCCGGAAAACGTGCCTTTCGGTACGCCTGCGGGATAAGATACCGTTACGTCATACCAGCGTTCCAGCTGTCGCATGACGGCGGAAATATCGGCGTCTTTGAAGGAGAAATAACCGTTCTTCCAGGCAATGACCTCGTCGGTATTTACTGCATTCACTCCAATATCGGCATTGGCGTTCACAACGGCCTGCTGTCCTGGTCGTAATAGCCGGCTTTCTTTTCCTGACGCTACTTTCACTGCGCCACTGATCAATGTGGTATGGGTGTTCTTTTCATCTTTATAGGCCATGATATCGAAGCTGGTACCCAGCACCTGTACTTCGAATTCTCCTGCTTTTACTTTAAATGGTTGATGCGCATCTTTCACGGTTTCAAAATAGGCTTCCCCTTCCAGCTCTACCAAACGTTCACTACCTGTAAATGCTACCGGGTATTTCAGGCGGGAAGCGGCGTTCAGCCATACTTTCGTACCATCTGGCAGTACCACCTGGTATTGCCCTCCTTTGGGCGTAGCCAGTATATTGTAACTCGGCTTTACTGTGGCAGGTTGACCACTATACGATAGTTGTCCGTTGTTACGCTGTACGATGGTATTGCCCTGTCTGATGGTCTGGTGACCGGTGCTGTCCAGCGCTACTGTCGTGCCGTCTTCCAGGATCAAGGTAGCCTTGTTACTGCCCGGCAGGATCACAGCTGGCGTAGTTGGTGCTGTTTGTGCCAGTTGCGGCGTGGGCGCTTTATGCGACCAGTAGACGTACCCACCAATACCAGCAGCCAATACAACGGCGGCAGCCACCCGCCAGTAAGGGAAGCGGAAGCGCACTATTTTGCCAGTGGTAACAGGCGTCCTGTCTACATCCAGTACACGCGATAATACCGGTTCGAGGCGCTCATCAAAAGCGGCCTGCTCTTCCACTTCGGTCATGTGACTGACGATCGTGACGAAGGTCTCCCTGTTGGCCGGATCTTTCAGAAAATCGTCCAGTTCAGCCTTTTCAGCTGCAGAGAGGTTTCCTTCCAGAAAACCGTTGATGAGATAGTGAATACGTTGTTGGTCCATTTGTCTGGCGGAGTACCTGGTGTGTCGCCAAAGTATCTTCCATATATAAGACTACGGGAAAAGTGTGGGTGTACCTATCGGGGAGAAAAAAAATTTAACTACAGCTTGCCAGCCTGTTGTAACTGTTCCCTGATAAACTGCAGGGCAGCGCTGATGGTATTCCTGACATAACTGGGGGAAAGCTGGAGGGTATTAGCTATTTCGGTGGCATTGAGCCCTTCCTGGCGACTCAGTTCATAGATCTGCCGGCGTTGGGTGGGCAGGGCGTTTACAGCGGCGGCAACGATGCGCTGGGTTTCACGGTAAGAGAGTTCGGCTTCTGTTTGATTGACAGTAGTCTGGCCTGCGTTCCTGATATCTGCCAGTCTTTGTTGCAGGAGTGCCTGACGGTTCAGCCAGGTAAAACATTCGTTCAGGGCCATTTTTTTCAGGTAGGCTTTCAGCTGCTCAATGGCAGGCAGTTTATCGCGGTGCAGCCATAACTTGATAAAGAACTCCTGTAGTACTTCATGAACAGCATCCTCCTGTTTTACGACCTTTCTGACTACATTACCTATCCCCGGGGAAATAGCCTTAAAGAACTGTGCGAACGCACGCTCATCGCCATCAGCAATACGGGTCAGCATAGCTTTCTCTGTATATAGATCATCATGCATTTCAGGCAACGGGAATGCTATTAAAAACGCCTTCCGGGCAGTGGGATGCCAGAGACATCCTACACGCCGGAAGGCATTTATTAAAGAATGATATATTGGTAATTACTTGCCAACCTGATCCTGCCAGGCCAGCATACCGCCGGTCAGGTTCTTTACGTTCTGGAAACCCATTGTTTCCAGGATCATGGCTGCCTGTCCGCTACGGCCACCGCTGCGGCAGTACACGATCACTTCCTGGTCTTTCAGGTCTTCCAGCTCATCTACCTGCATCGCACGGATATCTCCCAGTGGCACCAGGATACCTCCGATATTGAATTCCGCATGCTCATGCGGCTCCCGTACATCTACGATGTTCAGGTCTTCCCCATTGTCCATGCGCTTTTTCAGTTCTATTGGGCTTATATTTTCCATGACTGTTAATTTACATTGTTTGTGAAATCTATGGCAATATTACAGCATTGCCTGATTTTGGCGATGATTATTCTGGTTGCTCGGGTTCCGCTGGCGGCGCAGGTGTACCACCACTATCCTTTGTTGGACGGTTACCTGACAGCCAGAGATCAATCGTTTCTCCTGCTCTCACCATGTTCAGCTCATTCAGGCTGTTACGGCGCGGAGGTGTTTGTTTAACCACAAAGGCATTGGCGGTATCAGTCACAGAGGGATCAATCAGCACGGTGCCCAGCCCCAGGTTGCTTGCGCTCAGCGTTTCCTTTGCTTCCAGGAATGTGAGCCCTATCAGGTCTGGTGCAGGGTTTTCGGTGTTACCGGTACCACTGCTCAGTACCAGGGTGATGTTACTACCTTCAGGAATTTCCCTTCCTGGTTTCACTACTTTACCGTTCAGCAACTGCTGTAATACGGTATTAGTCGCAAAATCCGGTTTATAGATGGTATCTCCTACGTTCAGCCTGAGACTGTGCAGGGTCATTTCCGCACTGCGGAAGGTCAGCCCGTTGAGGTCCGGCATTTGTACCATAGGAGGTATTACTTTATTGATAGTCAGGTAGATGGTACGTCCTACCTTCACGATGGAGCCTTTGGCGGGTGTTTGTTCCCATACGGCCAGGCCAGGCAGGCTGTCTACGTAGATCGAGTCCCTTACGTCCACGCTGAACCCTTCTTTTTCCAGGATCATGGTGGCTTCCTGTATATTTTTCTTATATACGTCGGGAACAGTCAGGGTGTCCCCATGTTTGGTGATAATGCCCAGTAATGAAAAGAAAAGCAGCCCCAGAACGGCCAGAATTCCTACAACAACCAGCAGGTTAAAGCCGAAAGAGCGGTTCGTTATTTTATTGAACACAGATTATATTTTAACGTTAAGATGAACTCGGATCTGTTTACTTCCTCAGGCATTCTTCAATTAATGTGCCGTAAAACTCCTGCAGGGTTTTACCCGCAGCCCTTACCTGCTGAGGTACAAGACTATTTTCTGATTGTCCCGGCATGGTGTTCACTTCCAGGAAGAACAGGCGGTTGTTCGCTTCTTCCCAGATGAAATCCATCCTTACTATCCCCCTGCAATTCAGTTTGTCATACAGTTTCCTGGCGGTTGCCTGTATCAGGTTGGTCACTTCTGAAGGCGCCTCTGCCGGGGTCACTTCCCGGGTAACGCCTGGGGTATATTTCGCTTCGTAATCAAAGAATTCCTTACTGCTGATGATCTCAGTTACCGGCAGTACGGTGAATTGTCCATTCGCTTTATATAAACCGCAGGTGATCTCCCTGCCTTTGATGAATTCTTCTATCAGGATCTGTGCATCCTCCTTAAAGGCTTTTTCAATGGCTGGCATCAGCTCTTCGGCGGTATTCACTTTAGACATACCGATGCTGCTGCCCCCTTCTGCCGGTTTTACGAACACCGGCAATTTCAGTTCCCGGAGGATATCTTTGGTATCAAAAGGCTGATCACGGAAGATATGCACTGATTTTGATACGTTTACGATACCAAAAGACGATACTACCTTGTTACAGTAGCTCTTGTTGAAGGTGAGCGCAGAGGTGACCATTCCGCAGCTGGTAAAAGGAATACCCAGCATTTCAAAATAGCCCTGTAAGCGACCGTCTTCACCTGGCGTACCGTGTATACCGATAAAAACTGCGTCGAAGTTTATCTTATTACCATTGATTGTCAATGAAAAATCGTTCCTGTCTACTGCAATTGACTGGCCTTCAGCACCAATATAATTCCAACCATCACGGGTAACAGAGATCTTATAGACGTTATACTTGCTGCTGTCAATGTTTTTTTCAATCACTGCGGCACTCTGTACGGAAATCACATACTCACCAGAGTACCCGCCGGCAACCAGGGCGATGTTCTTTTTCATATATAATTTAATAATAAGCGGATAAAGTTAATAGAAAATTAGTGGATGTAGATTTTTTTTACTGTAAAAGAAAAGGGAAGAAAAGTTTACGCCTTTCTTCCCTTTCTGCTCCGGTATGCGTTCCGATGATATTCGGCGACCAGTTACCGGGTAGTTCCTTATGCTTCCTATATAGTAATATTAGATGTGCAATTTTTCTTTCTTAGCGAGCAATTCGTCTACTGTTTCCTGGTACATTTCATCAGGAACGCAGCAATCAACCGGACAAACTGCCGCACACTGAGGCTCTTCATGGAAGCCCTGGCATTCTGTACACTTGTTAGGGACGATATAATAAGTGTCTACACTAATTGGCGCATTACGCTGATCAGCATCCATGGTTGCTCCATCCATCAGTACGTATGGACCCTTAACGGTAGTACCATCTGCCATTGCCCATTCAACACCACCCTCATAAATAGCGTTGTTTGGACACTCAGGTTCACATGCACCACAATTAATACATTCGTCTGTTATCTTTATTGCCATAGTATAAACTTTTTGTTTAAGTAGTAAGCCATTAATTTTGCAGACAAAAATAGAATATCTAGGTTTAAAAAGTTAATTATTTATACAGATTCATGAGCAGTTCAGCAAAAGTAACAGCCCTGGTACGTTTAGGACAATACCTGTCAGGCAATGATCCGGAACTTCAAATAGTGAAGGAGAGGGCCTTTCAGGCCAACGGATGGTTCACTCCCGAGTTTATAGATCTTTCTCTGCAAAACATTTGCCGTTATTACCTGGACGAATCCCTTTTAAACAAGTGGCTGGCTGGTTATGCTGCTCCTGCGTCTTCCCCCCGTCAGGTAGGTATCGTGGCTGCGGGTAATATTCCGCTGGTAGGCTTCCATGACTGGCTCTGCGGCTTTCTCAGTGGTCATCAGGTACGCCTGAAGCTCTCTTCCAAAGATACGATACTTATGCAGCATGTCATTGACAAAGTCAAGGAATGGTACCCTGCTTATGCTGAGCAGACCCTGGTACAGGACATGCTGAAACATTGCGATGCTTATATCGCTACCGGCAGCAACAATTCTGCCCGTTATTTTGAATACTATTTTGCCAAATATCCACATGTCATCCGCAGGAACAGGACTTCCGTAGCCATACTCGATGGAACAGAAACAGCTGCCGAACTGGAGGCACTGGCAGATGACGTGATGCTTTACTTTGGGTTGGGTTGCAGGAATGTGACCAAGATCTTCGTTCCGGAAAACTATGATTTTGAGGCGCTGCTGAAAGCCCTCCGCAAATACTCCTATCTGGCAGACCATCATAAGTATAAGAACAACTACGACTATAACCTGGCACTGGTGCTACTGAGTAATACAGCTTACATTGCAAACGACAATATCATTTTACAGGAATCTGCTGCTGCTTTTTCTCCTATCAGTGTCCTGCATTACGGCTACTATACCGATGCCACTGCACTTGGTGAAGAACTGAAGGGAAACAATGACTTGCAATGCATTGTTGGCCGTGGCTTCACGCCCTTTGGAATGGCACAGCAGCCCTCCCTGGCCGATTATGCGGATGGTGTAGATACCATGCAATTCCTGACAGGATTATAATAACTGCAACTATGTCTGTCCTGGGCATGCAAATGCCCACAATCTTGTCATGAAAAACAACAATCTGTCAGTACCGGCGTTAAGATCATATTAACTATTCATATAAAAATGTGTTAAAGTAACAGGAGTGGTTGATGTTCACCCGCGTGCCCCCTTAAATTTGTATCACAAGGCATGCAAATTGATGTCCATACCTTATAACAGTTAAACTTTAAACAACGAAACATATGAAATTTCGGCAAATTGCGGCAACTGTACTAATCAGCGCGGCAACTGCTGTTGCCAGCATCTACGCGTACAACAGGTACCAACCCCGGCAGGCAGGCCCCTATCAAAATGGATCAGAAAACATTCCGGTAAATTACGCCAGATACATGCCTGGCGCCGAAGTAAAGAATGCAACGCCTCCTACTGATTTTAGCCAGGCTGCTAAAATAGCGGTTCCTGGAGTAGTACATATCAAAACAAAGATCAATCCCCGTCAGGTGACCAACAATCTCCAGAGAAGGAGAAGTGTTTTACAAGACCTCTTCGGTGACGACTTCTTCGGTGACGAATTCCAGGGTGAAGGCGGCGGACGTAAATACTACGTTCCCGGCCAGATGGCCTCCGGCTCCGGCGTCATGATCTCTGACGATGGTTATATCATCACCAACAACCACGTAGTGGATGATGCAGATGAAATAGCCGTAACACTCAACAACTACAAAACTTACAAGGCAAAAGTAATTGGTACCGATCCGAATACCGACCTGGCAGTGATCAAGATTGATGCAAAAAATCTTCCTTACCTGCTGTACGGTAACTCCGACGATGTGGAAATAGGACAATGGGTACTGGCCGTTGGTTATCCTTTAAACCTGGAAACCACCGTCACCGCTGGTATCGTAAGTGCCAAAGCACGTACTATCGGTATCAATAAACAGGTAAGAAGAAATGCCATTGAATCATTCATCCAGACAGATGCTGCGGTGAACCAGGGTAACAGTGGTGGTGCATTGATCAATACTGCCGGTGAACTGATCGGCATCAACTCTGCCATCGCCTCTCCTACCGGTGCATATGCTGGTTACTCCTACGCTATCCCGGTGAACCTGGTGAAGAAAGTAGTGAATGACCTGATGAAGTACGGTAACGTACAACGTGCATACCTCGGTATCTACTACCAGGACCCCACCAGTATTCCTGAAGAAAGATGGGCTGAAGCTGGCATCAGAAGAGACATCAATGGTGTGACTGTAACGGGTGTACAAGAATCCGGTTCCGCTGCTGCTGCTGGCATCAAAAAGGGTGACATCATCACTGGTATCAATGGTATAGAAACACCTTCTATTCCTCAGATGACGGAACAGATCGCCCGTTACAAACCAGGCGACAAGATCAGCATCGCTTACACACGTAACGACAAGCAGTATACTACCAGCACCATACTCAAAAATGCTGACGGTAATACTGACATTGTTAAGACCAATATACTGGATGCTTTAGGCGCTGACCTGATCACACTCGACAAGGCAGATGCTTCTAAACTGGGTATCCGTGGTGGTGTGTATGTAGATAATATCGGTGGTGGTGTGCTGAAGAAACAGACCAACATGAAACAGTCTTTCATTATTCTGAAAGCGGGCGGTCTGCCGGTGAATTCAGTGGAAGACCTGAGAAAGATATTGGAAAAACAAAAGAAAGTACAGGTAGAAGGGGTATACCCTGAACTCAATGGGGTGTATTACTATAACATCGACCTGGCGAATGGAACAGAGTTTTAGCGATTTTCATATAGGTTTATAGGTTAAGGAGAAAGGGTCCCGGGATGTTTCCGGGATCCTTTTTTTATGCCCGAGAATGCTTCTTAGGCTGATAGCGATTATTGCGCCGGCCTTCTTGGCTCACGGTGCAGGATGGGATCACTGGCTGTAGTTCTTTGAAGTTCCTTGATATTGGGCTTTTGAATGGCGGTTTGGCTTTGGGATGTTTATTAAACCCCTGGTAGGGCGCGTGGGCACTTCAAATAACTAAGGCCAGCGATTCCCACCTGCCCGCTCGCCTGCGTACGGCCTCCCCGACTATATGAAGACGGCTATATGAAAGAGTAAAGTAATGAATACAAGGCCGGGGGTAATAAAACCGGAAACAAAACATCAATCGACCCCGTAGGGGTCGCGTTGTTTGTAGCGCGGGGTTTCAACCCCGGGTAGGGTTTCAACCCCGGGATGTTGTTCATAACAATTGATGAATACAACGCCGGGGGTATAAAACCGGGAAACAAAACATCAATCGACCCCGTAGGGGGCGTGTTGTTTGTAGCGCTGGGTTTCAACCCCGGGTAGGGTTTCAACCCCGGGATGTTTGTTCATAACAATTAATGAATACAACGCCGGGGGTATAAAACCGGGAAACAAAACATCAATCGACCCCGTAGGGGGCGTGTTGTTTGTAGCGCGGGGTTTAAACCCCGGGTAGGGTTTCAACCCCGGGACGTTTGTTCATAACAATTAATGAATACAACGCCGGGGGTATAAAACCGGGAAACAAAACATCAATCGACCCCGTAGGGGTCGTGTTGTTTGTAGCGCGGGGTTTAAACCCCGGGTAGGGTTTCAACCCCGGGATGTTTGTTCATAACAATTGATGAATACAACGCCGGGGGTATAAAACCGGGAAACAAAACATCAATCGACCCCGTAGGGGTCGTGTTGTTTGTAGCGCGGGGTTTCAACCCCGGGTAGGGTTTCAACCGGGTAGGGTTCAACCCCGGGATAACCCCGGAATCCGGTAGCCATAGCAAACGTCAATCAACCCAGGCTATAAACACCAAAAGCCCCCTTGCGGCGGCAGCAGTTCTTTTGATAAATGATAATCGCTTACAAATTGATCACCCCTTTCAGTTGGGCGAAGAACTCATCTTTCTTACGGGAAGAAATCGGGATGTTTTTCTGGTCGCTCATGACAACAGCGGTACCCAGACCTTTTATGATCTTGACGATATGGTGAATGTTGATCAGGAAGGATTTATGTACACGATAGAAACCCTTGTCGGACAACATCTCTTCATACTCCTTCAGTGATTTGGAGATCAGATGTGATACGTTGTTGATCAGCTGTATTTTGGTATAGCTGTCAAATGCTTCACAGTAAATGATGTCTTTCAGATCGATTACGTTGTAACCGTCATTAACAGGAATGACTATCTTGGAGAAAGCATTATCATTGTTCTTAACGTAGTCCTTCAGGATAGAAGCCAGTTCATTCAGGCGGCCTTTTTTGCTCTTCTTCACTTTTTCCAAAGCATCTTCTACCTCACTCACCTTGATAGGTTTGAGCAGATAATCCAACGCAGCAAATTTGATCGCCTGCAATGCATATTCCTGAAAGGCTGTAATGAATATCACTTCGAAGTTCAACACAGGGAACATTTCCAGTAGCTGGAAGCCATTATGGGGCGGCATTTCAATATCCAGAAACAAAACGTCTATCTGGGTATTCTTGATCATTTCCGCCGCGTCATGAATGTTCTGCGCCTCACCCGCTACCGTAACATCTTTACAGTAATTCTCCAGAATATTTCGCAAAATATGGATGTTGCGGACTTCATCGTCTACGATCGCAGCTTTAATATTACTCATAACATCTTAACAATGGGAATCAGTATTTCAACCAGGGTACCCTCCTTATTGCCGAAACCAGACTTAAATTTATCAATAATTTCTAACTTTCCAACATTTCCATTAAAAGATTTTATAATCTGCAACCTTTCCCGAATCACGCTCAGAGCAGTGGATTCATGCTTTACCAGTCGCCCGCTTTTGATCTCATTGGCACGGTCCCACCCTATCCCGTCATCGTCTACGGAGCAGTATAACATATCCTCCCGGAGTACCAGTTTTACTTCCAGTCTGCCACTCCCATTCTTGGGAGCCAGTCCGTGTTTAATGGCATTTTCTACTATCGGCTGTATAATCATAGGCGGTATATAGATCGTATAATCTTTCAGGTCATCCTGCTGCAGGAAGTGATACGTGAACACATTCGCAAAACGGATCTTCTCCAGCTCAATATACCGTGTCAGGAAGGCGATCTCCTCTTCCAGCGAAATAAATGACTTCCGTGAGTTGTTTAGCATCTGGCGCATCAGGGTGGCAAAATCTGCCAGGAAGTTCAGCGCCTGCTTCTCCTCTTTTTCCATGATCAGGTGCTGTACGGAGTTCAGCGAGTTGAAAATGAAGTGAGGATTCATCTGGTTTGTCAACGCTTTGGCCTCCAGCTCTGCTATCCGCCGGTTATACTCGGTCTTCCGCATTTCCGCCCGCTGTATTCTTCTGATGACATCCCGCAAAACGAAAGCCACCAGTATTAATCCCAGCAGTATCACAATACCCCGTGCCCACCATTGCTGATACCAGCGCGGCAGGATGGTAACGTTAATGACGACCGGCTGACTCCAGTTACTCTTATATTTCCTGGCCCTGATCTGCAGTTGATAGCTGTCCGGTTGCAGGTCAGGGAAAGGTACGATATTAGACATTGTCGTGATCCATCCACTTGATGTATCACTGGAAAAGTTGTACTGGTACTCTACCAGCTCTGGCAGGTCATAGGCGATGGCGCCAAATTCTACCTCGAATGATGCCTTCCGCTGATACATCAGCACAAACTCTTTGCCAGGCAGATAGGTGCTGTCGCCATACCGCACATGATTCAGGTAAATAGCCGGCGGTACAGTATCTACCGGCATCTTCGCGTCATTGAAATAACTCAGGCCGTTGGAAGTAGCGATATATAAGGTACCATGCTGGTAATATACTCCGCGGGCATCATCACTCATCAGACCGTCGTTGGAAGTAATATTACGGATAAGGTTCTCTGTGTTTACATCTATAACGGAAACGCCTTTATTGGTGGCAACATATAAGCGGCCAATACCATCATAATAGAGTTGCTGGCAGATATCACTGACCAGTTTGTCGGCCGTGCTCAGGTGCCTTTCCAGGCTATTATCGCCCCTAAATACATATAATCCGTGATCAGCTGTCCCCACCCAGAGTTTGCCATTGATCCATTTCAGGTCTTTGATGCTTAAATGCAAAGCAGGTCTGGTGGTCCGTACCTTTAATGTACGTGAGCCATCACTGCCATAAAACAAGCCGGCATTAGTACCCACATAGTAAGCAGAGTCGTTGATACATGCAATAGAAGTGATCAGCTCATCTTCCTTATTAATTATATAATCGTCACAGATTACCTGGTTTTTAGCTGCAATCCGTATTTTGCCGCCGGGGCTGATATCAACGTCCTTCAGTGTTTTCACACGTTTCAGCAACGATGGCCTCTGCGAGGCTGTATTAAATGAGTACAAGCCGTTGTCAGCACCGATCAGCATTTCATTTGGCTTGTACGGAAGAATAGCGAGGATACTGTTTCGTCCACTGCTCGTATCCAGGTTGAAGCGCTGGTACCTGTTATTGCTGTCTATGGTATTCAATACGCCGGCATTCTGTCCTATCAGCAGCAGACCGGTCTTGGGGTCTTTGCCGATGCTGAAGATGGAGTGTGAAAACAGGCCATTTGTATTATCGAGATAGTTAAAGTAAAAATTCTTGTAGGGGATGTTGTAAACACCGTCTCCAAATGTGGTGATCCAGATATTACCATCTCTGTCTTTCAGCAGCGAGGTGATATAGTGGTTCTCCAACAATTTGACGGGCTTCTTTTCACCACGAAGAAATCCTTTGAGATAATAAAGCGTTCTCGGGGTACCTATCCAGAGGTTATCATTATCAACGCAAATATTGCTGATCTCATCCCTGATACCCCAGTCGCTTCCCCTGAGAAAACAAATAGCCTCCTTGTTGTTGTAGATATACAGATTATTGTCCACAACGATCACCGGTTGTTTTCGCACGCGCTGAGCAGTGGTCTGATCGAGAGGAAAAGTACAGGCAGTTATTATTTTCTGATCAGGGTTATTGGCATCTTCCAGGTTTGGCAGGTTAAAATAAGACTGCCGTGGTTTAAAAATGGTATCGTTACGGAGAAAGTAAAACAGGTTGGTACGAAGGGCGCCCAGTTTGTCGTAAGTGGTCTTTTTCCCACTGTACTGTATGATACGGTTATCCGTATTCAGGAACCAGATGAAGCCGGCGTAGTCTTCGAACATGTATTGCATGTATTGTCCGCGGGCGTCCACATACAGGGAAGAATCATTCTGACTGGTGTGAATGGTATAATTCCAAAAGAAAGAAGGTAAACCGTTGAGGGTAAAGAACCAGACGCGTCCTTTTGAATCGGCAGCAAGTTTTACGACATCGTTATCTGTAAGCCCGTCTTTTTGAGAATAGTTCCGGAAGCGTTTGCCGTCGAATTTGCTGACGCCGGTGGGAGTAGAAAACCAGATAAATCCTTCTTTATCCTGCACGGCATCGTAGACCGTAGCGTTTGCGAGACCGTCCTTTACGTTATAATTACGGATCATCAGCCCCTGAGCAAGGGTGTTACCAGTGCTCAGAACCATTAGTATCCACCATAAAAATATATAACGGACCTTAGGCATCAGGACGATTCGGATTTTGACAATAAAACCGGCAGTACCAGCTTTTTCTGGCTGGCACTACCGGCAAATCTTATGATTAATATGCACGTGCAAATAATACCCTTTGCGTCGAAGGCTTGCCTGTAAGGATACAGGTACCTGCCTCTTGTTTGTTGTTTAAAGGTATGCAACGTATAGTTGCTTTGGTGCGTTCTTTGATTTTTTCTTCTGTATCAGTGGTGCCATCCCAGTGAGCATAAATGAATCCGCCTTTCTCTTCGAGCAGGCGTTCAAATTCTTCCATGGTATCAGCAGGCGTGATGTGCTCATCGCGGTAAGCCAGCGCCTTGTTGTACATCTGCTGTTGAATATCTTCCAGCAGTGTACCGATACGTGCAGCCAGGCCATCGAGTGGCAGGCTTTCCTTTGTTTTGGCGTCACGACGGGCTACCTCAGCCACGTTGTTCTCCAGGTCGCGGGCACCCAGTGCGATACGCACAGGTACGCCTTTCATTTCATATTCTGCAAATTTCCATCCCGGACGGGCGTTGTCATTATCGTCATATTTTACACGGATACCGGCTTTTTTCAGATCAGCCATGATCTCGTGTACTTTCGCGTCGATCTTTGCCTTCTGGTCATCACCTTTATAGATAGGCACTATCACCACCTGTAAAGGAGCGATACGTGGAGGCAGCACCAGACCATCGTCATCGCTGTGCGCCATTACCAGGGCACCGATCAGACGGGTGGATACGCCCCAGGAAGTAGCCCAGACATATTCCAGTTTGTTCTCCTTGTTCGAGAACTGTACATCAAAGGCCTTGGCGAAGTTTTGTCCCAGGAAGTGGGATGTACCAGCCTGCAGCGCTTTACCGTCCTGCATCAGCGCCTCGATACAGTAAGTGTCGATAGCACCCGCAAAACGCTCAGCAGGCGATTTAACCCCTCTTACTACCGGCATTGCCATATAGTTCTCAGCAAAGTCGGCATATACTTCCAGCATCTGCTCGGTCTCTGCAATCGCTTCTTCAGCCGTAGCATGCGCCGTATGACCCTCCTGCCAGAGGAATTCAGCCGTACGCAGGAACAGGCGGGTACGCATTTCCCAGCGTACTACGTTTGCCCACTGGTTGATCAGCAGCGGCAGGTCGCGGTAAGACTGGATCCAGTCTTTATATGTATTCCAGATGATCGTTTCGGAAGTAGGACGAACGATCAGTTCTTCCTCCAGTTTGGCGGTAGGGTCTACCACTACACCTTTACCGTTCGGATTCTTCATCAGGCGGTGGTGTGTTACAACGGCGCATTCTTTTGCGAACCCTTCGATATGATCTTCCTCTTTACTCAGGAAGCTTTTAGGAATGAATAAGGGGAAGTAAGCGTTCTGGTGTCCGGTGTCTTTGAATTTTTTGTCCAGCACATCTCTCATGCCTTCCCAAAGTGCAAAACCGTATGGCTTGATCACCATACATCCCTTCACCGCAGAATAATCTGCCAATCCTCCTTTCAGAACCAAATCATTATACCATTGTGAATAATCTTCAGAACGGGCTGTGATCTCTTTACTCATATAGTGTTGAAATATTTATAATCATGGCCGGTACATATATTTTAAAACAAATCTGAATTTGGCTTAATATTTGTACCAGATATATTACCAAAAGGTAAAATGTCACAAACCTACATGAAAATCAGAAACGTGCAAACAGTTTACTAAAATATTATGAGTGGCTAGATATTATTGTAGCATTAACCGTTCTTTACGTTAAAAATAGTGTAAATTTACTATAGAAATCAGGCTAAAAATTCCGACAAATGAAATCAATTCCTTACCTCGCTGCACTCGCGCTGTTTATCCTAAGCAGTTGTTCGTCAGCGTATAAAACCACACAAACCCCGGATGATGTGTACTACTCTCCGAGAGTTAAACCCACTTATGCTGCTGGCAATAATCAAAATAACGATAACGTTACTGCAACAGATGCTGACGGTGATGGGGGTACTTATGTTACTTACGACGATGAAGACCAGGGGGACTATTCTCGCCGTATAGACAGATTCAACAACAACTATAAAGGTTCCTACTACGATAATTATTCACCGAACATATATTCCGGTTATTCCGGTTACGGCAGCCCTTACTATGGTAGTCCGTACTACGGCAGCGGCTGGGGTATCAGCAGTTACTACGGTTACGGTGGAGGTTTCGGCTATGGTTGGGGTTCTCCTTACTACAGTTCTTTCTGGGGTCCATCTATCAGCATAGGTATAGGTTATGGCTGGGGTTACAATCCATGGTACAGTCCATGGTCATATAGCCCATGGTACTACAGCGGCTATTACGGTGGCTACTATGGCGGCGGATATTATCCTGGCTACTACGGTGGTCACGGTGGTTACTATGGTTACTCTTCCGTAGGACGCCGTACACGCGGCAGCTTCGGTACTTCTTATGGAGGCAGGGTAGTCGGTAATTCAACACCAAATCCTGGCGGACGTACCACCAGAACAGATTATATTCCTTCCAGAAGAGGCGGTACGGTTGATCCGGGCGGACGTGTTGTAGAACGTCCGACTACTGGTGGCAGAACTAACCCTGATGGTTATTACACACCAAGACGTGCATTTACACCTTCTTCCGGCGAACGCCCTGTAGGCAGCGATGGCGGTGGCCGCACCAGTGGTGGCTCTTACAATCCTCCTACCAGGTCTTTCCAGCCAGCACAGCAACCACAGCGCTCTTATACACCGGCTCCATCCTATACGCCAAGATCTAGCGGCGGCGGTGGTGGTTCCTTCGGTGGTGGCGGCGGCGGCGGTGGTCGCGCAGGCAGAACAAGGAACTAATATTAAAATGATTTGATCATTGATATCTAAGAAATGTACCCTGGTCAAAAGCCAGGGTATTTTTTAACCCTTAATTCTACTATGATGATTAAAAGAATGGTGTTCGCCCTGGCATTGACAGGAACCTGTATGTCCCTGCAGGCACAAACGATAGACGATGCTTTACGATTCAGCACGACATCACCTTCAGGTACAACAAGAGCACAATCAGTAGGCGGCGCTTTAGGTGCATTGGGAGGAGAAGCCTCTTCCCTGTATGTGAATCCCGCGGGCGTTGGCTTCTTCAGAACAAATGATTTTTCCTTTACGGTTGGTTTCCAGAATATTTCCAACACAGGCACCTACCTGAATACGAAGGGTGACGATAATAAGTTCATTCCCCTTATTTCCAATGTTACCCTGATCTTTGGTGGCAGAAGAAAAAGGCCGGACAGCAAATGGCAGAACTTCAGCTTCGGACTGGGGCTGAACCGTACACAGAACTATAACCAACGGATCTATTACACAGGCAATAATACCAGTTCCTCCCTTTCTCTGAATTATTACCTGGATGCAGAAGCGGCCGGCGTGACCAACCCTAATGAACAACTGGGGGGCAGTCAGACCATCGGCTCACTCGCCCATACTTCTGCCCTGGCCTATCAGACGGGACTGATTTCTCCTTATACGAACAGCAACAACCAGCCTGATGGCACCTTCTATTCTGCCGCACAGGCAAAGGACCGCAGCATCAATGTAAAACAGGAGAACATCGTTGACGCCAAAGGTGGTGCCTATGATGTGGCATTCGCTTTCGCGGCCAACTACGACGATAAGCTGTACCTCGGTGGTAGCCTGAATATTCCGACCATTACCTACAAAAATTCAAGGACATGGAAAGAAACCAACCAGAATACCGTTGCGACAGACCTGAACAACTTCGATGTAACCGAAAACCTCAGATCAGAAGGAACCGGTGTTAACCTGAAGATTGGCGGTATTTATAAACCTGTAAAGGCATTAAGCCTGGGCGCTGCCTTCCACTCTCCTTCCTGGATGAGCTTTACAGATACTTACAGAACAGATATGACCACCTCTACCAAGACCCTGGGCGTACGTTCCTTCTCTTCTACCGATACCAATAATGGTTTCGAAGATGAGTCCAAGTATACAGTAAGAACTCCCTGGAAAGGCATTCTGAGTGCGGCCTTCCTGTTCGCACCATCTGCTGATACCCGGAGACCGACAGGTTTCATCACCTTCGACTATGAATACATGGACTATGCTTCCATGAGAATGCGTTTAAAGAATGATAACAGCTTTGACAAGGAAGATTCTGACCTGCGTAATCAGGCTATCAAATCCACCTACCAGGGCGCATCCAATTTCCGTGTGGGCGGTGAATTAAAGCTGCATGTAATTGCGTTCAGACTGGGTTATTCCCTGTATGGCAGCCCTTATAAGAGCAGCACTATTGACGGCAAACGCGAGTACTTCAGCGGCGGTATCGGCTACAGGAACCGTGGTTTCTATATGGACCTGGGCCTGGTATATGGCAGCAATACCTACACCAGCCAGCCGTATGTACTGTCATCCAATGCTGATCCGGCTGATCACTATACCACACCGGCTCCGGCAAGTATCGACAGCAAACAGGCAAACATCAATGCTACTTTTGGCTGGAAATTCTAATCCGGTCAGTAAAACATATGTTATTTGAAAAGGGCGTTCGCTTACCGCGAACGCCCTTTTTATGAATGGATGAGGTATCCATCCATTTTTCTCTATTTTTGCGCCGTATTTACACCTATGACTTACAAACTGTCACTATTACTGGCTGTTGCCTTGGGGGCGATAGCCTGTCCTGCTAGGGCGCAGACTTTACAGGAGGTTTTAAAATTCAGCAGCGATATATCCGTCGGCTCTGCCCGCGGACAAGCAATCGGGGGTGCTACAGGGGCATTGGGAGGCGAAATAGCGGCGATCTATGTGAATCCTGCTGCCGCCGGTTTTTTCCAGAACACTGACCTGTCTTTTTCTCTTGGTTATCAGCATATTCGTAATACCGCCTATTACCTGGGCAATAAAGACAACTCAAAAAGGGCTGCCCTAAAGTTCGACAACTTCACCCTGCTGATACGTGGCAAGGAAAAAGAACGTCCACTGATATTAGCCATGGGTGTAAACAGGACCAATAACTTCCGGGACGATGTTTACTACCAGGGAAACAGTAACTCTTCCCAGTCACTCAACTATTTTATCCAGGCAGACGATGCCCATGTAAGCCATCCGGAGGCTTTATTATCTACCAGACAGGATGTTGCGATCCGGCATGCCGCCACGCTTGCCTACCAGACGGACCTGATCAGTCCCTACAGGGATGGCGATCAGTATAAGTTTACTTCCGCAGCGGAAGCGGACGACAACAGTGTACTGGTACATCAATCTCTGCACACTATTACGCATGGAGGCACTACTGAACTGGCCCTCGTCTTCGGGAAACAGCGCAGCGAAAAGCTGTATCTCGGGGGCAGCCTGAATTTTGACTTTATCAAACAGGGGCAGCAAAATATCTGGACGGAAACGAATATTAATCCGGTACATGCTGACCTGAATTATTTCAAGGTCACCCAGACAATTGCCACAAATGGCATCGGTGTTAATCTGAAACTCGGGGGTATCTATAAGCCGGTCCTTCCGCTCAACCTAGGACTTACCCTGCAGTCTCCCACCTGGTATGGCGTGAATAAGGAATACCAGACAGATATGCTGACGGATACCAAATCGGCTGGGGTAGTAACAGCATCTACTGTTTATATGGTCGATGACACCACCCAGATGGAGAAAGATAATCTTAACTATAGCCTCAGAACGCCCTGGAAGGCTACTGCCAGCGCCGTGCTGCTACTCAATACAGCAGGCAATACAAACAGTCCACATGGGCTTATCAGCGTCGATTATGAGCTGGATGACTATCGTTCCATGAAACTGAAGTATGGGAGTGCGGAGGATAACCGCTATACCAGTGAACTGGTAAAAGCTAACTACCGGACCACCGGCAACCTTCGTGCGGGTGCAGAACTGCGATATCTCTTTTATGCATTACGGCTTGGCTTTGCCCGTTATGGCAGCCCTTATAAGGACAGCAACATTGATGGTACCCGGACTTATTACAGCGGAGGTGTGGGCTACAAGGCGAACGATGGCTATTATATAGATCTTTCCTTAATTACGGGAGGGCATCAGCAGCGGCGGGAAGTGCCTTATGAGCTATTACCAAACAATTATGGTTATGTGAATCCGCCGGCAGTACAGATCAATAGTGCTACGACGAGAATGGCGCTAACCTGCGGAGTCAGGTTTTGATCAGCCCCTTTACTTCTTCGAGCAGGCCCTCACCGGCTTCAAACCATTTGAAATCGGTGTCTTTCCGGAACCAGGTCAATTGTCTTTTGGCATACTGGCGGGTATGGATAATGATCTGTTCAACAGCTTCGTCCCAGCTTAGTTTACCATCCAGGTAATCAAATACCTCTTTATATCCAACGGTCTGTAAGGCGTTATGATCGCGGTAGGGTAATACCGCCCTGACCTCTTCCAGCAATCCGTCGGCCACCATCTGGTGTACGCGGCGGGCAATATTAGCGTGCAGCTGTTCTTTCGGAAGGGTGATGGCTGTTTTGATGATATGGAAGTCCCGTTGTACGGTATTACCGGTTCGGAAGCTGGTAATAGACTGGCCGGTGGTATACAACACCTCCAGGGCCCTCATAAGGCGTTGCGGATTCTGGATCTCAGCAATGGCGTAAAAAGCGGGGTCTTTCTCCTGCACTTCCTGCTGTAGCCAAGCCAGGCCTTCCTTTTCGTAGCGGTCCTGAATAGCAGATCGGACTTCCGTGGGAGCGGCAGGGATATTGTCAATACCTTCGCAGAAAGCCTTGATATACAGTCCGGTACCTCCACACATCACGACTACGTCCCGGTCTTTCCAAACTTCGGCGGCATAGTCTAATGCCAGTCTTTCGTAAAGACCGGCATTTACTTCCTCCCTGATGGAATGGGAATTAATAAAATAGTGGGGAACAGCCTGCAGTTCCTGCGGACTGGGTTTTGCTGTACCTATACTTATTTCACGATAACACTGGCGGGAGTCTGCAGAGATAACGGCCGTATCAAAATGTTGTGCCACTTCTATTGCTTTCGCCGTTTTGCCCGCCGCCGTGGGACCTGCGATGATAATAACGGTCTTCACTAAAACATGTCTTCGTTGCTATTATCTTCACCTGCTTCTTCGTCGGAATCGTTGTTTTCCTCTTCTCCTTCTTCGCCGAAGCCATCTTCACTCATGCCTTCTTTATTGAGGTCATATTTCTCTTCCATTTCCACCAGTTTATCGCCTACGAGGCCTTTGGTACCGTACTGGCTGGGGGCTAATCCTTCTTTTCTGGTGCAGAAAGGATATGCTACTTTGGAGTTTTCATCTTTTGATACACCGATCAGTTCTACCAGGAATGTCCAGTTTTTCGCATAGTCATAAAGGTAAATGAACTTCTGATTGGGTGTTTTTACAGCTGCGGCAATAGGCGTGTCTTCCATTAACAGTGGTTCAACCTTACGTGCAGCGCCATCCTGTTCAAGAATGATCTCTCTGCCCCGTTGCCAGTTATCATTGCTACGGAAAAAAGTCGCTTTATGTTTATTGTCAAATTCGAATGACTGTAAAATAGTTTGATGAAATTGTAAAAATGTCTGGTCCGGTTTAATGGAAATATCCCTGTACACACTTTCATCTTCTTCCCAGTAAACTCTGAATTTCAAAACAGGCATGACAATAAAGGATTTTATTAATAATCTGGTATTTTCAGGATCTGGTCTGACACCTAAACAAAGATCACACCTGATCCTGAAAAAGGCAGTGTTAACATTAATTAACACTACTAAATTAACATTTTTATTTAACTGGTGTCAAATCCATCTCTTTGGCTTTTTCGAGAAGGAATGCGAAGGCGGCTTCGTAGGTATTGGGAATCACCCCATCCAGGATCGCCTCACGGATAGCATTTTTCAGATCTCCCACTGCCCTGGAAGGTGACAGACCGAAAGTTTCCATAATCAACTCTCCGGTAACAGGTGGTTGCCAGTTGCGGATACGGTCACTTTCTTCTACTTCTTTCAGGCGCTGGCGCACCAGTTCGAAGTTTTCAAGGTAACGTTTTACTTTCACTTTATTCTTGGAGGTGATATCGGCTTCACAGAGCATCATCAGGCCATCAATATCATCACCTGCATCGAATAGCAATCTGCGTATAGCAGAGTCGGTTATATTCTCTTTGGTAAGGCTGATGGGACGCAGATGCAGTTCCACCAGTTTCTTTACCAGCCGCATATTTTCGTGTAGCGGTAGTTTCAATTTGGTAAAGATACGGGGTACCATCTTCCCTCCCACCGCATCATGTCCGTGGAAAGTCCAGCCATGCCCCTGTTCAAAGCGTTTGGTGGCTGGTTTGCCGATATCATGCAGTAAGGCGGCCCAGCGCAGCCAGAGGTCTTTGGTATAGCGGGCGATATTATCCACCACCTGTAAGGTATGATAGAAATTATCTTTGTGCCCTTTCCCATCTACCGTTTCCACCCCTACCAGGTCTACCATCTGCGGCAGTATTATTTTCATAATACCGGCTTTATAGAGTAGGTCGAGGCCCACGGAAGGCACCGGCGACAACATGATCTTATTGAATTCGTCCGAGATACGCTCCTGTGAGATGATCTTAATACGCTCCGCATTTTCCTTAATTCCTCTGAAAGCTTCCTCAGAAATAGTGAATTGCAGTTGTGACGCAAAACGTATAGCCCTCATCATCCGAAGGGGGTCGTCTATAAAAGTCTGTGCAGGCTCCAGTGGTGTTCTGATGATCTTTGCCTCCAGGTCGGCAATACCGCCGAAGGGGTCTACCAGGCTGCCATAATCTTCCTCATTCAGGCTGATAGCCAGGGCGTTGATGGTGAAGTCGCGGCGTAGCTGGTCATCTTTGAGGGTGCCGGGTTGTACATCGGGATTCCGGGATTCCTGGCGGTAGCTTTCTTTTCTGGCGCCGACAAACTCGATTTCCAGGTCATTCCATTTCACCTGTGCGGTACCATAGGTTTTGAAGAAGCTAACTTTCGCATTATCAAAATATCCGGCCACCTTATGGGCAAGGGCGATACCGTCCCCTACGCATACGACGTCCATATCTTTGGTGCGCCTGTTCAGTATTTTATCCCGCACAAAGCCGCCGATCAGGTAGCAGGGCGTACCCAGTTCGTGGGCCGCTAAGGCTATCTGTTCCAACACTTTCCGTTCCTGCAGCGTACAGGGAATATCTATAGGCTTTCTGCTGATCATAAATGAGTAAAACGGCAAAAGTAAGTTTTTTTATCTGATCACCTGAACACTGCCATCTTTCAGGAGTTTAATAATACGGGAGGGCGTTGCCGGCGTTATATCATCCTGCCGGTAGTTAACAACATAGTCCACCCCTTCTTTTATTTTCGCGTCTACGTCTCTGAAGGAAGCCGGTGAGGGCTGTCCGCTGATATTCGCAGATGTAGACACCAGCGGCTTACGTAAGCGCTTGATAAGGTGACGGCAGAAGGTATCCTGCACGATCCGGATAGCAACGGTACCATCACTATTGATGACATTAGGAGCAAGGTCAAGCGCACCTTCGTAGATGACGGTGGTGGGGCGGTCGAACCCGGCGATCATCTCCGCAATATCCGGAGGGGTATGTGCCACATATTTCAGCAGATCGCGTACTTCTGCCAGCAGGATGACCAGGCTTTTTGCCTCCGGGCGCTGTTTGAGTGTAAATACTTTACTAACGGCCGCTTCGTCGGTCGCATCGCAGCCTATACCCCAGATGGTGTCTGTGGGATAGAGGATCAGTCCCCCGGTGCGTAATGCCTGCAGGGAAGCTGTTACATCATTTTCAAAATCAATCATAATTATAAACTTTCGTAGACCTTCATCATGGCTGCAGCACATCTTTCCCGGCTGAACAGTTGTGCGTGCGTCCATCCTTTTGTTCTCATATCTGCTGCGAATGATTTTTCGTTCAGTACACGTCTCATCGCATCTGCAATCGTGGCCGGCTGCAAGGGATTGATATACAGTGCTGCGTCGCCGGCTGTTTCTCCGAAGCAGGAACCTGAAGAGGTGATCACCGGAGTACGGCTCCAGAGTGCTTCCAGGATGGGAATACCAAAGCCCTCAAAGATAGAGGGATAGATCAGCGCTTCTGCTCCCTGGTATAATACTGGCACGTCTGTATCGGCTATCCTGGCCTTTTCATTCAGCCAGATGATCCGATCAGAAAGGTCGTGTTTTTGTGCAAATGCCTTTACTTTATTCTTGTAGCTACTACCGCCGCCGAGGATCACCAGGGGGAGGTCCACTTCTGCCTTCAGCAGCAGCATGGCCTGGAGGATGCCCATCAGGTTTTTTCTTTCAATGATGGAACCAACGTATAGGAAATAGGATGCCGGCAGCCCGTACTGTTCCTTCATTTGTCCGATACGTGTTTTATCGTGTGCCACCCCGAAGGATTCATCACAGCTCTGGTACACTACTTCTATTTTTTCTGCAGGCGTTTTATAAAACTGAATAAGATCCTGTTTGGTCTGTTCGCTGATGGCGATCACTTTGTCTGCGTGCTGGCAGGCGTATTTTGCCTTTCGGCGGTATGTTTGTACATCGATGGGATTGTATTGTCCGGGATAGCGCTCGAAAATCAGATCGTGCATGGTCACTACGCTCTTCACACTGCTTTTGTCAATGCCGAAGGGAATTTCATGACTGAGTCCGTGGTAAATATCGATGCCTTTTGCCTCCAGTTCCCCTACTACATATTTGCTTCTCCATGCACTGCGGAACCAGCGGTGCAGCCGTTTTTCCGGCAATACCGGCTGCATATTCGGATAGGCATCCGTTGTGTACATGTTTGTCAGCTTCGGCGCATAGAGAAAATAATCATGCTGCGGATAATACGTTGCCAGTGAGCTAATCAGCGTCCGGCTGTAATTTCCCAGTCCTGTGTTATTCTGATAGGCCCGTTTTGCGTCAAAAGCGATATTCATAGCGTCATTTAAAGGGCTGTAAAGGTACACAATCGCGCCCAGCTTGCAACTACTAACAGGTTTTCCTTATGTTTGTAAAAAATTTCAACGATGGAGCTAAAAGAACTAATAAAGGCGGCCTGGGAGAATCGCGCTTTATTGCAGGAATCACAGTACAGTGATGCAGTAAAATGTGTGATCGAAGCAGTAGACAAAGGCAAAAGCAGAGTGGCAGAACCTGGAGAGAACGGATGGGTAGTAAATGAATGGGTAAAACAGGCCATTTTAATGTACTTCTCAATTCAGCCAATGGAAACCATAGATCTCGGACCATTCGAGTTCTATGATAAAATGAAACTGAAGTCCCGCTACAAAGACCTGGGTGTACGTGTTGTACCTCATGCTATAGCCCGTTACGGCGCTTTTATTGGTAAAGGAGCTATCCTGATGCCATCTTACGTAAACATCGGCGCTTATGTTGACGAGGGCACCATGGTGGATACCTGGGCGACAGTAGGCTCCTGCGCGCAGATCGGTAAAAACGTTCACCTGAGCGGTGGCGTGGGTATCGGCGGCGTACTGGAACCCCTGCAGGCAGGTCCGGTGATCATCGAAGATGGTTGCTTCGTAGGCTCCCGCTGCATCGTGGTGGAAGGTGTGATCGTGGAAAAAGAGGCGGTACTGGGCGCTAACGTGGTACTGACCAAGAGCACCAAGATCATCGACGTAACTGGTCCTGAACCAGTGGAATACAAAGGCCGTGTACCAGCACGCAGCGTGGTGATTCCAGGTTCTTACACCAAGAAATTCCCTGCCGGCGAATACCAGGTTCCTTGTGCACTGATCATCGGTCAGCGTAAAGCATCTACTGACCTGAAAACCAGTCTGAACGACACACTGAGAGAATTCAATGTAGCTGTATAAGCCTGTATGCATATGTTTTTCAGAGCCGCTTCCGTGATGGGAGCGGCTTTTTTTTGTTGTCTGTAAGGATTTTTGTGTTCTCCGCTGTCCTGTTAATGTAGCAGATCGAAAACCCACGTTTCCACGAACCACGTTATAAAACCCTTCACTCATAAAAAATGAAAAACATGAGAATTCCACTGTTATTGCTTTTTATCCTTGCTATGACCAGCTGCGGGAAAAAAGACGTTCAAAAATTATCTCCTGCTGATGTTACTAAAGGCGTTGTTACCGCCAGTTCTGCACAGCCTACCCGTTCGGAAGCCCTGTTGGCGATGCAGTGCTATAACAATGCGTTTTACAATCAGTATGGCACTTATGGTCCTTCTTACAAGGCGTATTACTATTCAGACGTTACCCGTACGGGTAGAATGGATTTCTGGCGGCAGGCAGAGGCTATAGAGGCGCTGATAGACGCTTATACGGCCAATAATGACGCTGATTTGCGGAATAAGATGGTGTACCTGTACAATGGTATGCGGGACGCATATGGCCTCTTATGGAGCGCTAATATCTACAATGACGACGTCATTTGGGGTGCTTTGATGTGTATCCGCGCTTTTCAGATCACTAATGATGGTGGTATGAAGGATATGGCGAAAAACAACTTTGATATGGTCTGGAACCGCGCCTGGGATACGAACCTTGGCGGCGGTCTTTGGTGGACGACTGCCAACAACACCAAGAATGCCTGTGTGAATGCGCCTGCGGCTATCTGTGCGATGTACCTGTATCAGGCTACGGGGGATGTGAGCTACCGGGATAAAGCCAAAATGATTATCGACTGGATGGTGAGTAAACTGTATACTTCCAGCTCCGGCGAGGTGAAAGGTGCGATGAATGCCGCGGGTACGATTACAGAAGGTGCCCGCACTTATACCCAGGGTACTTTTATCGGTGCTTGTAGTATGCTGCATAGCTCCTACCCTTCCGGGAATTACAAATCTATGGCCGCTAAAGCAATGGACTACACGAAGGCGAATATGTGCAACTCCCAGGGCCTGCTGCCGGATGAATATGACTGTGATGACTGCCAGGGGTTTAAGGCCATCTTCGCACGATGGGCTTGTAAGTTCGTTCGCGATCAGGGCTTGCAGAGTACTTATGGCGCGTGGTTGAACTACAATGCCGCCGAAGCCTGGGCTTATCGTAACTCCAATGGCTTGATGTGGGGCCAATGGTGGCGCCGGACACCGGATAATTACGTCAATTCTTTTGAGACCACTTGTGGTGTGGCGATGATGAATGGGGTGTGGTTGTTTTAAAGTTTTTTAAGAAAAATTTGGAAGTTTGAATGAAATGTCTACCTTTGCACTCCCTGACACGGAAAACAGTTGCCCAGATGGCGAAATTGGTAGACGCACTGTGTTCAGGTCGCAGCGCTCGCAAGGGTGTGCTGGTTCGAATCCAGTTCTGGGCACTAAGAAGGCTTGTAAGTCATTGATTTACAGGCCTTTTTTTTTATTTAGGCATGTCAATATTTCACGGATTTTAACGGATCAAGGCCAAAAGTTGTGGAGTAAGTTGTAGATCAAGCATATAATTTGGTTAATCGGAATAAAAAGAATTCGATGCATTTTACCCCTCTAAA
>NZ_PYGK01000013.1 GCF_003014595.1 Chitinophaga ginsengisoli
TTTTTTTATTTTTGGTTCGACCTTCCGAGCCCTTTAATTATCTACATCGTTTTTCCACACATGTTTTGTGAATAAAACTTACCGAACTATTGATAGAGAAGTTTTGTAAGATGAAAACTACATTATGTTTTTATTGCAAAACATTTTCACAATAAAAACATAATGCGATACATTTTGTTGTTTAAATTCTCACTTTCAAACCTAATGTATTACACTTCTTAGGATTTAAGTTGCCTTTTTGAATTTCCTTTGCCGATTGATAAATCCGCTTTTATCAATGATTTGTACTAATAAAAATGTGAATATTAGATAAATCTCTAGGCCCTCTCTATTTTCTCAACCATTTGCTTTAGAGGATAGCTTCCATTACGATCATAACTCATAACCCGACACCCAACAAAAAATACAAACTACTTTGTATTTTCCATCTTCTTCCAAAAACCTATTTTTAATATTGGTTACTTACATCAAGTACATCAATTCCCCGATATCAATATTCACCATCTACAAAACCTTTCTCCATGCGTTTTAAGTCAAACAAAGTAGACGGATTTACAATCTACGCAGTGACAGGCACCTATACAGTTGCATTTGCGATAGACTGCGCTGAAGAACACATGAAAGGCCTCCTGGGCTTCATGGTAGAAAAAGAGTATATCAACCAGAAACACGAACGTGTCAGGACAACTGTAATGGGCTTTAAGGTATTTAAAGATCGGGTTGAAAACCCTATACCAGGTGGCTTGTATTCTACATATGACAACCCGATCCAAGCCTTTACCTGGGAAGATTTCTCCGCGTACGCCGAACAAGACTACACCTACCACTTTACTCCCCTGAGAGGAACACCCCTGAATATAAAACGTGGGGCGACTATTTCTATTGATGTAACGACAGAAGCACTCTGGGTGGCCGGGGACCATTCTGTATTCTTCAACCGGGGAGTCGCATCCAGCCAGGCATATGCGATGAAATTTGGCAATAAAAGCCCTGACAAGGTAGCAGATAATTCCGCTTATAAATGGCTTTCCAGGGGGCTGAAAGAAGCGCTCATTGCATTTATAGAACAGGCAGAAAGAGGCGATAAGATCTATGGATGCTTTTATGAGTTCAGATATGATGGCGTGCTATTAGCCTTGAGAGAAGCGGCAGATCGCGGCGTACTGCTTGAACTTGTTTATGATTGTAAAGAGAATCAACGCCTGGATAAAAAGACCGGCGAAATGATACCTAGTTTTCCCAAAGTGGAAAATAATAAGGCATGTGAAACCGCCGGACTGGATAAACATCCTAACTGCACACTGATAAGTCGTACACGCAATAAAAGCTACATTAGCCACAATAAGTTTATGGTGCTGGAGAAAGAAGGGGTCTGCACAAAAGTATGGACCGGTTCTACCAACATTTCCAAGGGAGGGATCTTCGGACAAGCGAACGTCGGTCACGCCGTAGATGATCAGGAAGTGGCAAGTCAATACAAAGCCTATTGGGATGTTATCAAGAATGATCCCGATAGTAAAACACTTGAAACCTTTACATCAAAGGCCGAGGCTGACCTGACCAGTGTAGACGATATCCAGGATGGTGTCACCTGCATTTTCAGTCCGCGGAAGACCGTTGATATGCTTAACTTCTATGCCACTTTACTGGACAGCGCAACATCCTGTGCATGTATCACACTTGCATTCGGCGTGAATGAAGTATTTGCAAATGCCCTCTCTGACAATACCACTAACAGCGCATTAACTTTTCTGCTACTGGAAAAAGATGCAGAAGAACAATTCGATTACATCTATCAAAACCATGTTGTCAAAGCTGTTGGATCATACATTCCGGAAAATGCGCTATATAAATGGGTGAGAGAAACCAATACATTCGGATTGAAACTTAATACCAATGTAATGTATGTGCACTCCAAGTTCCTCTTGAAAGATCCGCTGCAGAAAGATTGTATCATTGCAACTGGCTCGGCTAACTTCAGTGGTCCGTCCACTACAGACAATGATGAGAATATGATGATCATTAAAGGTAATCCCAGAGTGGCGGATATCTACTTCACAGAATTCCTGAGATTATTTAACCACTATTACTTTCGTTGGATCGTCAAAAAAATGACAGAACAGGGGTCACTCGATTACGATAACCCGGCTTTCCTTTCCTCTACGGACACATGGACAAATCAATACAAAGCTGGTAAATACAAAAGAAAACGTATAGAAATATTCACCGGTATGTATGGCATACAGCAGCACCAAAATACGATGCTGAGCATGCCTGACAGAACTTGATTACACAACAACATTGACACTACAACTGAAGTATGCAAACATTGCTTATTTCAATTTAATTACATATCCCTCCTGATCTGGGGGCTTCGATGGATAACAGTGCTTTTATGACCGGAAGCGAACTATTTGTTGACGGGGATTCGGACAAGTATAAGAGGTCTGCGATCTGTTTAATTGACCAGAAGGCAGCAAAAATTTTATTCCCCCATATCATACTCCCGTGATCAGTGTTTGGCAGGGCTTGCAAAAACCTGCTTGGCGAACTGATAAATTTTGTCTAAATCCTCGGCAAATTGGTTCGATAATTGTCCCTCGCAGTCCGCAAAGAAAAGGGACAAATCATCACAAGTATGATTTGTCCCTTTTTCATTAGTACCTGTGTTGCCCAACAGGATTGTGATAAGCACAAACACTTTACAAAATCTGAGCAGTAGAAGTCCTTTTAGGCAGTTATTTATTTAGAGAATGATTTGACTATTGCCTTAATCAGCACCGGTGTCTAATTGGATTTTAAGGAATTTATGGTTTTACCTGAAAGAATAAGCGCTGAGCTATCTGCCACTAAAAGATCACTTTGGTCGGTATATAAATGGCCCATATCCAGAAGGGTTACCCCCTTTAACCTCGCTGTTATTTTTTTCGCATGCATAATCGGAGAACCTTTCAGATCGGGGTTCATTTCAAACACCACTTGAGTCGAGTCATTTTGGGTAACATCAAGTTGATCAAAATTATGAATGTTGCTCTCTACCTCTAGTCGTGACTTTCCTGATAAACGAACTGTAAGCGATTTTTGCCGGAACTCATCTAATTCAAGATTCGTATTATGCCCTTCAATTGAAAACAGTTCAGGGGCAGCAACACGCACCAGGATGTTGTTTTGCATCCATGACTTTTCAATAAGATCATCATATTTATTAAGAAACTTTATATGTAAAGTATCCCCATTTATATAGGCTTTCACACTATCTTTCTGATAACCACCCCAGTAGTCCAGAACTCTTACTGAAGAGTTTTTATTTTGCTCAAAAACGATATTAGTGACATTTCCACCATCAACTATTAAATGCTTAAAAGGGTGTTCCAATATCTTATTGTAATTCCAATATAAATCGGATTTATCCCGATGGTCATATTGCCTTTTGAAAAGCAGGTTGGAAGCAAACAAGCTAGTCACGAAAAGCGCCAGCAGGGTAATGAGTATTATAGTACTTAGTTTCATTTTATTTATCCTTATAATTTTGGTTAATATATTCCTCAAATCTTCTGTTAACTTCTTCCGCCCCAATTTTAAGTAAATGCATGTTTCTAAACATTAATGGCAGTTCATTTTCCAAAAACAATTCTCTCCGGTAAGCAAGAACACGTTGCATACCTTCCTCTTCAAGAAAGTATCCCACTCCTCTGCGGTTAGTTATAATTTGCTTTTGCTGCAAAAAATCATAAGTACGCTGTATTGTATTAGGTGTTACTTCCATGTAAACGGCCAGCTCCCTTATGCTTAGTATTTTATTTCCGGTCTGCCAATTTCCCAGCAGTATCTGTTCACATACATATTCCACTATTTGCAGATAAATCGCTTGCTTGTCTCTGAATTCCATTTACATTTCCTTTTCTTTTAACCTGATTAAGGCCGTTAACCACAATGTTCCGGGGATCACATAACTTATCAAAAAGCTGATTACCGAATTCACACCTTCGGGCAGATCTACAATTCCAATCGCAGAACCTACTTTTAAAAATATACTTTTAAAAGGGGTAGCCATGTCGATATGGTTAAAAAACAGGCCAGCGATCAGAAGATTAGCAAAATAAGTGAATATAACCAGCGTACAAACCAACAGAGCCACTTTGATATAACTGACTTTATTAAAATACAGCGAACCTAATAACATAGCTCTTGAGATATTAAAGAAAATGATGAATATATTCTTAGCTATCTCATTATTAAATCCAAATACTTCAACTGAACGATATAAATTTTGATAATTGGGACTATTGGGATCAAGTCCCTGATGGTAGTTATTTACAAAAAATATATCTACCAACCTGAAAAAACCAAGATATATGGCGGCATAGATAACTACTGAAATCAACACTGCACAAAGCCATTTCTCCAAATGTGACGCAGGTAGCATTAAAAAGGAGGTACCACTTGAATTGGATGAAAAGTAGCCCAATGCTGAAGACGACATAAAACTGCCACCAACCAGAAAACCAAAAACAAAGGCGCTGACCTGGGCCTTGGCTATACCAGCCATCGATTGTACAATTGCATAGGTAAGTAAAGTAATGACAAGTGTCACTAACATCAATCCAAGCATTAGTGCGGGGCGTTCAAGTACTGATTTTTTGAACACCCAACCAAACCGTTTTATATTAAATGTATCGTTCATTTTATTTAGTGTTACTGGTGAAAATTTCTTTTGCTAATTGTGGCTTTGAGGTAACGCCATTAAATAAGTTCTCCAAATTGATCCGGGTATCTTCACCCGAAGTATTTTCTCTCACCAGAGACACTCCTTTCAGATGCTTCTCCGCATACAAGATCCTTTTATCATTTGGCGGAGTACTAACCGTTTCAAAGATTAGCTTTTCAGTAATTGAATCAACAGATTCGTTTAAAAGCAATTGGCCATCATCGACAATGATCACCTGATCAATTAAGTTTTCGAGATCACGGGTTTGATGCGTCGAGATGATAATAATGCGGTCATCTGTCATTACTGATGCGATCAATTGCCTGAATTGCGCTTTCGACGGAATGTCCAGGCCATTGGTAGGTTCATCCATTAGTAAAATCTGTGTGTTGCAGGCTAACGCAAAGGCAATACTGAATTTCTTTTGCTGACCAAATGACAACGCACTGAGCTTTGTGGGAACGGAAACCGCCAGCTCTTTTAGAAAAATGTTTAATTCATCCGCGTTAAAATTGGGATAGAACACCGAAAATAAATCTAAATATTTCCTGAGGGTTAGCGGCGGAAGTGTAACATCTTCTGAAATAAAATATACGGTATTCAGGAACGATGGTTTTCTCCTTTGGGGAATACTACCATTAACTATTACCTTCCCTTTTTTGGGAAATAATGTTCCGGAGATATTCTTCAGGAGCGTAGATTTCCCCGCGCCGTTTTTACCCAACAGACCATATATGTTCCCCCCTTTTATATCGAGCGAAAGGTCGCTGTAGAGCAATTTTTTGTTGCTATAACCAAATGATAAATTTGAAATCTTAATCATGTAGTGTAGTAGTTAAGTATTACACTACAATACTAGACCTTTATTTTATCATCTACAAGAGGTTTTCAAAATACATCAACTTATTTTTTATAAATAACTGAATTTCAATATGATAATTACTAAATTGGTTTAAAACAGGTCAATTGACCTGGATATGTATAGCAGCCTGTTAGCTCGGAAATGTCTAAGAATCGCCTTGCAAGGCATCCCCTAACCGCCTAAACACCATAATTCTAGTTCTTTAAGTATCTCTGCTCCTTATCATACAAGCCAAACAATTCCTGAAACTTTTATTCCGTCATTTCAGTCAAAGCATAGTATTTGTCCTCCATATTCTTGATCTGCCTGTTTAATTAGCAGCTTTTCTTATAATCATCGGTTAATTTCTATAAGTAAAACCCTTTTTTTAAATGTTAATTAGAACATCCATTTCCACCTTATTCAGTCAAATTAAAACCATATTCAGTCATTTCCTTTTCATAGTCTGCCAAAGAATTGACTAGCTCTTTTTTCCCTAAGGATACTTCAATAAGCTCTTTTCCAAGAAGCACTGCATCCTTTAGGGCTACATTGGCACCTCTTCCCAAACTGGGTGTCATTTTGTGAATGGCATCTCCCAAAAGGGTAACATTATGATGAGGTTTTAAATCAAAAGGAATGCTGGAATTCATTTCAATATAAAAAAAAGAACCTTTTTCACCAGCTGCAGGAACAGATGATGCTTTTCTTGGCCAGTCACTTAAAAGTTCAATTGCCATTTGTTGTAGCTCATCGCTTGCTTTCTTTCTTACTACTGTATCATCAGAACCAAAAAATTCTTTACGCCCCGAAATAATACATCCTACATAATCGTGTTGTTCGTTTAATGTGCAATCAAGACCTAAACTTTGGGCTGCAGATTCCGGACGTACTGGAAAAATGATTGGTCCTACACCTAAAATCAATTTACGGGCATCTGAAACTGCAGTGAAAACATCTGCAATACATAGTTGTGGTAATACTTTTCTCGCATCCTCTAATTTAATACGTCCATAGATAGCCCTGGCACCGGAGTCCATAATTTTTGCTTCAGGGGCTCTTTGTTTCCTTACGACAGAACCTGCTCCGTCTGCACCAATCAGTAAATCTCACTTTATAATTCTTCTATCTTCAAAAAATGCCGTTACTCCCTAAAGCTTACCACTCGCCGCTTGCAGTTGAGTATAAAAGTGTCTAACTACACACTTTCGCTATTGCCTGTTATCAAAGAAATGATTTTATGGGGTAAAAACCACAGGAAGAAAATCAGTGAGCAATGATCTTCGGCTGCATTAATTAAATGACGCTCTGAATTTCAACGGGGAAAGCTTAGCCTTTGCCTTAAACAACTTGCTGAACGACTGCGAATGTTCAAAGCCAAGTTCGTAAGCAATTTCGCTAACGGATAAATTCGTTGTGGATAATTTTTCCTTGGCTTTTTCAATCAACTTATCATGAATGTGTTGCTGTGTGCTTTGGCCCGTTAATACTTTCAGTAAACCACTTAAATATTTTGTCGATGTATTTAAGGTACCGGCAATGTATTCAACTGTCGGCAAACCATTTGAAACAATTTCATCGCTGCTAAAGTAGTCAGTCAATACTTTTTCTAAACGTGCTAAAATTTGATGATTGGACTTTTCTCTTGTGATGAATTGACGATTGTAAAAACGTTCCGAATAACTAAGTAAACTTTCAATTTGTGATACAATAATTTGCTTGCTGAATCTATCTATATTGGAAAGATGTTCTTCCCGAATGTTTTGAATAATGTTATTGATTGTTGCCTCTTCTTTCTTTGAAAGCCATAATGCTTCGTTTACGGAATATCCAAAAAACTCATATTGTTTAATCGTTTTTGCAAGCGATGTATTCCAAAGGAAATCAGGGTGAATGAGTAATATCCAACCCGAACGCTTTGTCATAGGATGAGGATCTGGTTCAATCCTGAAAACCTGATTGGGCGAAGCGAAAAAGGCAACACCATCCTCAAAATCATATTCCTGTTGTCCGTATCTCAGCTTGGCGTTCATTCCTCGTTTTATAGAAATCTGATAAAAATCAAATACCCAATTGGTCTCACTGATATCAGCAGGGCGTTGAATTTTTGCATAATCAACAACGCTGATCAGCGGGTGTCCGGGTTGTGACAACCCTCTTAACCGATGAAATTCGCTGATCGTTTTTATTCTTCGTGTCTGCCGTTGTTCCATAATACAAATTTAGAGATTTCATTCTCCTTTAATAGCATTGTTCAAGCGCTCCCAATTTGCAAAAGCAAATTTTTCTCTGTCTTCCTTACTGAGTTCTGTTGCTTCTAAAAAGTTACGGGCATCTCTTCCTGGTCGGTATTGATAAGGATAGTCGGCAGAAAAAAGTATGCGGTCTGTACCGACGATTCCAACGGAACGCTGCAGGTAAGCATGGCTGAACATTCCGCTTGCTGTTACGTATAGGTTCTGGCGTACATAATCAATAAAAGGTCTGTCAAGCTTAGCAGCGCTGTTAAGTGAAGCTAACCTTTCTGTATAGAATAAAATTACTTCGCCCCAATGCCCAAGAATAATTTGCAGATTGGGAAAATGGTCAAACACTTTCGCTAAGACTAACCTAACAAATTGTATTCCTGCCTCATAATGCCAACCCAGCCCAAAGGTTGAAAACGCAAGGTTTGTTAGTTCGTCAAAACCTGAATAATAAATGTCCCTGACTGCTTTTTGAGGGATTTGCGGATGAATGAATAACGGAACGCCAAGCGCTTCCGCACATTCAAACAATTCCCAAAAATCTTTATGATCTAAATTTTTCACGCCGGTCCGCCCGCATAACATTGCGCCTTTCAGTCCAAGATTTTTTACAGAACGTTCCAATTCTTTTGCGGCTTCTTTCGGTGCAGACATTGGCAACGCTGCAAATCCCTGAAACCTGTCGGGCGTTTTTTTTATAATTTCCACTACGTAATCGTTTGTTTGAATAGCCAGATCAATGCTTTCTCTTCCTAAATTGTGAAGGCTTGGACTGGTAAGCGAAAGCACCTGGACATCTATACCGGTTTCATCCATCAATTGAAGCCGTGAATTTCCTATATTTTCCAGACGATCTTCAATTTCACCAAAGTGAAGCTTATGGGTCGGGGCATCTTTGTCGGCATTTTTTTGCCATTCATCTCTGACTTCTTTTGTCAAAAAATGTTCTTCTATTGCGATTAGTTTCATTTGCCTATGGATTTTTGCTGCTACAAAATTCAGCACAATTCTAAAAATAGGTGTAGTCTAATTTCAGATAGTTGTAGTCAAACCGCAACTAAGTTCAAATATCTTGTTACCACTTCTTTTTGATATCATTGTGCATAACCTTTATTGGCTAGCTCCTCAGTATCGTTGACCCAAACCGATACGGTGTAGTAAAGCTACCTGTGAGCAGTCATTTCCATTACATTTCAACTAACATCTTACCTTCGTTTTTGCCATTGAAAAGTCCTATGAAAGCCGCCGGTAGTTGCTCAAAGCCCTTCACGATCGTTTCTCTGTAATTCAGATTTCCGTCAATCAGCCATTGTTTTAGTTGCGCCCGGCCTTCATTAAAGCGCTCTTTGTAATCACCGATGAGAAATCCTTGAATGAATAATTTTTTGTAAACCACAAGCGGTAACAATCTTGGCCCAACAGCTCCCTTTTCATCATTGTAATCTGCAATGGTACCACAGACCACTATCCGTCCATAATCATTCATCTTACTGATTACAGCATCCGATATGTTGCCACCAACATTATCGAAATATACATCTATCCCTTCGGGACAAAGCTTGTCCAGGACGGCACCGATGTCAGCATTGGTCTTGTAGTTAATGGCAGCGTCAAACCTTAGCTCGGTTTTTATTAAGTTGGCTTTTTCATCGCTTCCCACAATGCCTATGACCTTACAACCGAACAATTTACCGATTTGACCTGCGATGCTTCCTACCGCACCAGCCGCACCCGAAACAACGATCGTCTCACCTTTTTGCGGCTTACCGATTTCACTAAGCGCAAAGTAAGCGGACAAACCAGTAGCTCCTAATATGCTCAGATAGGAACTCAATGGCATACTCTTATCTTCCAATACAACCAGATCATCAGCGTCACGTAATAAAAGATCCCGCCATTCCATATATCCCATTACCAGATCACCCTTTTTGAAATCTTTATGAGCGGAAGTCACAACCGCCGCAATGCCACGTGAAATAATAATATCTCCAACATTTAAAGCGGGGGGATGTCCACCACTCATGGCGACTCTTAAGTATGGGTCGACCGAAATAAATAGTGGCTTTAATAATAGCTGACCATCAGTAATCGATGGAAGTTCCTCCTCTTCAAGCAGGAAGTCATCGATTTGCGGCATACCTGCTGGCATATTCACCAATCTGATTATTTTCGATTTCATCTTTTTAACCATTTAATCAAATACCATAACTGCCGGTAAGGGCTTTCTTTTCGATGCTTTTTGCAAACAGGGGCGTTTCTTCATGATTGTGAGCGTCCGATGCAACCTGGCGGTCGTGAGCAGCCTGGGCCAAAGAAATGTTGTGCACTTTCATAAATTCAAAAAACTCCGGCGTTGCTGTTGCATGAATTTCGTTGGTATATTCACAGGTTTGATCGTCCAATTTTGTGACGCTAAGTTCCCATAGCACCTGAACCTTGCTGCGTCCGTTGGCAGTGATCGCATCAGAAACCGATAACATACGACAATAATCTGCCCTGTACTCAGTAGCCACATAATGCTGAATGACAAGCGCGTTACCGATGGTCTCTACATTGATTGACATAGGCTCGCCAGCTAAAGTGTGTGTAAAGCCAGCTGCGATATGGGCTGTAGAGCATCTTTGATATTCCTCATCGGGAAGATTGAATAACCAATCTGCGATGTTTACTTTTTCAATTGGCGCGTTAATGATCGCTTTTACAGTTGAGTGAGAAAGCGCGTTTTCGGTAGTTTGTTTGATTTCCATGATATTTTTTTGTTTGATAATTCAAAGGTCACCGAAATTTATTAATCGTTAAAACGTTTATTTTAGATATACTTGATCGGAAAAACCGATTATTTTTAATATCTTTAAAAATGGAACTCCGTCAATTAAAATACTTTATCAAGGCCGCCGAATTACAAAATTTCACTGAAGCTTCGGGTGCATTATTTATTACGCAAAGCACACTATCTCAGCAGATCAAACAATTGGAAGATGAACTGGGAATACCGTTGTTTGACAGGATCGCTAAGCGGGTGCGGCTCACAGAGGCAGGTAGAACGTTTTTGCCTTATGCTCTCAAGACGGCGAAAGATGCCCAGGACGGCAAGGACATGTTGAAGGATTTGATGAATCTTAATACAGGAACGTTGTCGATCGGTGTAACCTATGGACTAATGGACTTGTTAACGAAAGCTGTAGTGGACTTTTCACAAGAGTGTCCAAAAATCAGCATAAAAATCAACTTTGGCACCACTCAGGATTTACTGGACAAGCTTGATCAGGGTCATATTGATATGATGTTATCTTTTTCTCAGGGTGAGAAAGGCGAAGGATTTAAAATTGAACGTTTGTTTTCTTCCTGTCTGGCACTTGTAGTTCACAAAAGCCATCCGTTGGGCGGTAGAAAGCAGATCAACATTAAGCAATTAGATGGTCTGCCTTTGCTATTGCCTACCAGAGGATATAGCATCCGCAATTACCTCGATCTTTTATTGGAAGATCATCATTTAATACCTGATATAAAAATGGAAGTAAATGATATCAATATGCTTTTACAACTGGTAAATAGTGGTCGGTGGGCGACCATATTAATGGGTTCGTCGATCTTTAACTACCCTGAATTAAAAGCACTGAAAATTACAGGCGAAGGTATGACCCGATTGGCCACTATTTCCTGGCCGGCAGGTCAATATCGCAAAAAAGCAGCGCGAATATTGGCGCAGCTATTAGTCCATCACGCGAAAGACTATCATGTTCAAAAGGCTTAATAAAAGATCGTAGCACACAAGTTTTAGGCAATTTTTATCTTCACCTGAAAATTATAGACAATGGCTAACAGGGTAAAGTCTATTCCGGTTAACACAATGTTGGAGATGTTTGGTACAGGTATAGCCATTGGTAAAGCCTCTATTAAAGGGCTTAGGATTTTTGAGGAAACGGCTCATTCACACCGGGACGATTACCATTTGTTTTTCTTACAGGAAACAGGCGAAATGCCAATTGAAATTGATTTTCAAAAACATGTCTTAAAACCACTGTCCAACAAAATCGCCAGTCGATGCTTTTTTAGATTGCCCTTCCTTCATAAATGAATATTACAAACGTTTTGATACTACTACTGTTTAAGCTATAGTACTTATAGCAAATACCATACTATCAAAATACGGCGGCTTTAGGTACCTACACACTGCCAGATGCCGCCACCCAGAACCTGGCCATTTACATCCAGCTCAAAATGTATTTCGACCATTATTTATTGCCGGCAGCCCCATCTTTCCCGTGATATATCTTTTTGCCATCCTCATTTAGAACCCATTTTCGGGTACTTACAGCAACTTATAGAACTTTTATACCGGCTTTAAATAACCATCTCTCATATTTCCTCCTAATGACCAAAGGAAGCTTGGCAGTTTATTTTGTTAAAAGGTTCCTTATACCTGCTTAACCAATTGTTAAACTTTGCTTCTGTCTAGTCAATGTTCAGGATTTCAACAAAATCTGTTACTAACTTATAGTTTTATTCATTTAAAAAACAAAGTCATGAAAAAGATTCTAATTACAGCAATGCTAGTAACAGGAATTTCCGCAGCCTTATTTGCTCAAGGGCGTATTAATCCTCCTAAGGTTGTAAAAGATGCCTTCTCCCAAAAATTCCCTGAAGCAAAAAATGTAACCTGGGAAACGGAAAAAGGAAATTATGAAGCCAATTGGGGTGGCAAATCCGGCGAAGACAATTCAGTTCTTTATACACCTTCCGGACAATTTCTTGAAGCAGGAAAGGCAATTACCATAAAGCAGTTACCGGCTCCGGTAGTAAGCTATGTAAAGAGCCATTACAAAAGCGCTTCCATTACAGAAGCTATGCAGGTAATCAATGCAAATGGGAAGATTACATATGAAGCTGAGGTACATGGTAAAGACATCGTGTTTGATGATAAGGGGAATTTTATAAAAACAGAAAAAGAATAACTATCTATCTAAAAATGGGTTGTTTCAAAAGAATAACGTGTCATGTTGGTCTTATTTAAACATCGAAAACATTGATTGCCTATTTCTAAGTCCTCGATAATTGCTTGTACTTTTGAAACAGCCTCTTGTGTTTGTTAATTTTCCTTTCGGCATTGCTCTCGCTATTACTATTAGATAAGAAAATCAATACCGCTATGATAAATAGGCCTATAGGCTTAAACAAAGTTGCAAGGATCACCTTGCTTTTCTGGATATTGAAAATACTTGCAACCACATTAGGTGAAGTATTAGGTGACTTTTTTTCAATGTCACTGAATATCGGCTATATATATAGTTTGCTTATCACCTTCGTGCTTTTTATACTGGTGTTAGTCTGGCAATTGAGACAAGAAAAATTTCATGCAGCTATTTATTGGCTTGTGATTGTTGGCACTACCACAGTAGGAACTGAAATTTCTGATTTGATGGATCGTACATTGGGTATGGGCTATGCATGGGGATCATCGATACTTTTTTCTGCGTTACTGATAGTTTTGTTTTTGTGGTACCGGAACATTGGAGAAATCAAAGTGTATCCTATTGTTGAAAGACGTGTAGAGTTTTATTATTGGTTTGCCATCTTAATTTCCAACAGTTTGGGAACTGCTTTTGGGGATTTTCTAAGTGATAATCTCGGCATGAGTTATTTAACAGGTGCAGCCTTTACGGCGGGGATCATTGTTATTGTAGTGCTCTTGCATTATTTTACTAAGATCAACGAAATTCTTTTATTCTGGATCGCTTTTATTTTTACGAGGCCATTTGGTGCAACCTTTGGTGATTTTCTTACCAAGCCGATTGAAAAGGGTGGTCTTGATTTTAGCAGAGGCATTGCGGCATTGGTAACAACTGCAATCATGGCTATCTTAATATATTTTTCGCAACGCTGTACCCAGAAAAAAGAAGTTTCCAATGCCTGATTTGAATTAATAAAAGAGGGTAATTTTTTGTAATCAATCACACAATTAGTCAGATCAATATTCCTATTCAAACACCTTCCGTCTCTTTATTCTATATTTCCCGGTAATTTTCTTAATCTGTTTCATGCAGCGACAGGCAACTGTATGACGCGTTACATTGTCCGGTGCCGGACAAGAAATGGCCATTTGCGAACAGTTACAAGCTTGTTATTGAGCATAAACAGTCCGTTTCCAGATAGAAACAGCCCGCTTAATGGGTTGGCACCGCCTTTGTACGATAAAATAGAAACTAATAACCTGAACATATGCGCAGGACATATTTAGGTGAATTCGAAGAAATGGTTTTACTGATGGTCGCTCTCCTGAGCAGAGAAGGGTATGAAATCCCCCGTTCAACCACCGCGCTGGGCCCGGTGGCTACTCAATAGACTACATCCTGACAATACGTTGGAGGAAGTAACAGGTGATCTGGATGAGCTATATACAAAATGGTATAATCGTTCAGGTAAAACCCAGGCCACACTACGTTATCTTCTGAATGTAGTATCGGTTTTGCCGCCATTTGTACGCAGAAGAAACACAGATAAACAATATTATCGACAGCCGGATAACCGGGCCACATTCAACTTAAAATCCATGATGATTCAGAATTATCTAAAAATCGCATTTCGGAGTTTGAAACGTCAAAAGGTATCAACCAGCATTAATATAATTGGTTTAGCTATCGGATTGGCTACCTGCATACTGATCATGCTTTATGTACAGGATGAATTATCGTATGACCGCTATAATGAGAAGGCAGATCAAATTTTCCGGGTCGGACTCAAGGCGCGGTTAAACGGAGAGGACGTTGGTGGCCCCATGTTAGGCCCGAATGCGGCCCGGGACTTACAACAGGAAATTCCCGAAATATTAAAAGCAACGCGCATGCTGAGGGGAGGTGAGTTTGTAAGCAACGGAACCAGTTCATTTAAAGAAGATAATCTGCTGTATGCCGACTCAAATTTTTGTGAGGTGTTCACCATTCCATTTCTGAAAGGGGATCCGAAGCAGGCACTGACCGAGCCAAACACAGTGGTATTAACAGAAGAAACTGCACAGAAATACTTCGGCAATCAGAACCCGGTCGGGAAAGTCTTATTATTCAGCCGTGAAAAGACACCTCATCGAATTACAGGCGTGGTCAGAAATGTACCCGCAAACGCTCATTTTCGGTTCGATATGCTGGTTTCCTCAACTGGTTATGACGAGCAGCATATAGGATGGATATATAGCATAAACTATTACACCTACGTGCTGCTGCCTGAGAAATACAATTATAAACAGTTGGAGGCTAAAATTTCCCGGCTCGCTGAAAAACAGATTGGAGGTGAAGTGGAGGGATTTCTACACCTCACCCCGAAACAATTTCGTGAGAGGGGTGATGATTTCGGGGTTTTTCTTCAGCCACTCACTAACATTCATTTATATTCCACATTCGGCGGAAATGAGTTAACTCCAGGAGGAAATATTCTATATGTATATGTACTTATAGCCATTGCGGCCTTTATGTTGCTGATAGCCTGCGTGAATTTCATGAATCTGTCAACGGCCACGGCAGTACGACGTTCACGCGAGATAGGGGTACGTAAAGTATTAGGTTCGGTAAAAAGGCAATTGCAGCAACAGTTTTTGATCGAATCGGTTCTACTGGCGATTGCCGCACTGATAGTCGGATTGCTGATTGTGGGCCTGTCTTTGCCCTTCTTTAATCAGTTGACAGGCAAGATACTTACGTTGAGTTTACTAACCAACCCATTCGTAGCCACTGGTTTAATAGTGGGGACTGTGTTGGTAGGACTGTTGGCAGGTAGCTATCCGGCTTTTTACCTGTCTTCGTTTAAACCTGTCGTGGTGTTGAAAGGACGGATTACAACCGGGCGCGGAAACTTTAAACTGCGAAGCGGTTTAGTAGCATTTCAGTTTTTTATCTCCATTTCGATGATCATTGCCACCGTTACCGCAGATCGGCAACTACGTTACATGCGAAGACAAAAAATTGGTTTCGATCGTGAACAGGTGCTGATCATTCATAATACACAAATGCTTAGCAATAACGAACCCCTGTTTCGGGATAAGATTATCCAATCTCCGCTGGCCATCACGGGAAGTATTTCGGGACAGGTACCCATTGGAAATTCGGCCCTCGATAACAGTCCCGTAATGACCAGAGAAAATCCTGATAAAGCTGTAATGAGTCGGTTCTATAAAGTAGATAATGAGTATATTCCTACATTGGGGATGCACGTGGTGCTGGGGCGTAATTTTTCTAAAAATCTCTCTACCGATTCCTCGGCTGTTATTCTAAATGAAACGGCTGTACGGGCGTTAGGCTGGCAGCAGAACCCAATCGGAAAAGAGCTGATTGGTCACGTTGATGATAATGGCGTAAAAACATATTATCGGGTCATTGGAGTCGTAAGCGACTTCCATTTCGAATCCCTACGACAGAAGATTGGGCCTTTAGTCATGTTCCTGGGTGGGAATTCAGGCAACATCCTAGTCAAAACACGTCCTGGTAAACTTCCGGAGTTTCTCGCATCATTGAAACAGCAGTGGGAATCATTTTCGCCCGCAGCCCCTTTCTCCTATTCGTTTTTAGATGATCGGTTTAAACAGGTTTATCTCGGTGAACAAAAAATAGAACAGGTATTGACGCTATTCTCTGGCCTGACTATCTTTATTGCCTGCTTAGGGTTATTCGGATTGGCGACCTACACTGCCGAACAGCGGACAAAAGAGATTGGCGTTCGGAAAGTGCTGGGCGCATCTGCCAGTAACGTTGTGGCGCTGCTTTCCCTGGATTTTCTCAAACCTATTGTGGTAGCATTGGTGCTGGCTTCCCCTGCGGCCTGGTGGGGTATGAATCAATGGCTGAAGGAATTTGCCTATAAGGTTACGGTTGACTGGTGGTTTTTTGCTCTGGCAGGATTATTGGCGATCGGGATTGCTTTGCTGACAGTGAGTTTTCAGAGTATCAAAGCCGCGCTGACGAATCCCATAAAAAGCTTACGTAGTGAATAGTAAATTCATTTGGTGATTTTGAGGAATGGGAAATTGAGATTGGAGTGGCAGAAATCCTACCGGGTAGGAATCTGCCACTCTTTTACTATCCAGATAATGATCACATTTAAAAAGCAAATGATTGCTTTCTTATCTTCCTGTGGAAGAGATTATATTGTCATACAAATCAGGATTGATTTATTAACCATTCCTGGTAATCTGCATTAGCTTTAAAGTCTTTAAAATCCTCAAAGTCCGGTGCCAGGGCCAATGTTCTTTTTACTATTTTGTAGGCCTCCTCTTTTTGTTCCATCTTCAGTAATATCCTCACCTGGGTATCGTAGATAAAGTAATGATGTTCTGTTGATACAAATTCGACTGCCTTTGCTATGATATCCAGTGCCTTTTCGAGATCTTTTTTCTTGTCATAGATCTCATACATCTGCCATGCTACTGCATTTGCAACAATACGGATTACTTCTTTATGGAATGCACCCATATCTGTAAAATGCCAGATTATAGAAGGTATCAGTGCCAGTGTTTTTAAACCTTGTTGAATAGCAGCCTGGTTCAGCTCCAGCAACCCTTCTTTTGAGTAAGCGGCTTTATGGAATGAATTCAGGTAGTTGTAAGCATACATCTTTCCATAGTTTGCATACAACAGGTTATATTCATCTACAACTTTTCCTGAACTAAAAAAATCAAGTACCTGATCATACATACGTAATGACGCACGTAATTTCTTTACATCATCCTTTGCATTCATCAATACATTGGCCTCTTTCATTAAAGTATTCATGGCCTGCCACAGTTTCACATCTTCTGTATCCGCTGCGTCATTTTCCGGACGGTTATCACGGAAATCAATGGTACATCCAGGAAGGCTACGGTTCAGTTTTAAACGTTCGGCAGTTGAAAGACGGTTATAACGAAGGTTCAGGAACTGCAGGTGTGTCATGGTGTGAATCTCGTCTGGCAAGCTGGCCAGATCATTAAAAGAGAGATCCAGTACCCGCAGGTTTTTCAGGTTTGAAATGCCTTCCAGATGCTCCGCTTTCAGGGCTTCCCGCACAATACCTTTCCGTCCATCGCCATATATTGCGTTAGGAACAATCTCACTAACTGCTGCATCAAAGGCTTTAAACCTTTCAGGATCATGTGCAAGGTTAGTCCTGATACTTTCAAACTGATCCTTCTTGATAAAGGCTTCTTTTCTTATCCCATGCCTGTCGATATACAATTCTTCCAGGCTCGTGATGGTAAAGAATGATTTTATGATGCGCTGTTTCGGACAGGGACGGGTCGTATTAGAGATCAATCCATCTCCGTGCAGTATTTTCAGGTTCTTTAGCTTAGACAGATCCGGCAATTCATTCAGGTAACATAAGCTGGCATCCAGATCAAGTTCTTCCAGTTTTTCAAGCTGCAGAAAGCTGTCCGGAATGGTTTTGATTGACACCGAACGCATGAACAATTTTCTAAGCCCTGTCAGCTGTGTAATTTCCACCGGAAAATCAATGGGAGCCGGTCCGGAACAATCAGCACAATCCAGTTCTTCCAGCTCTTTCAGACCTTCAACAGATGCCGGAAATCCAAACCCTGCATTGCTGGAAATATCCAGTATCCTGAGTGCGGATGCTTGATTAATACTCTCCGGTAGTTTCAAATCCCAGTTCTGTGATACGTCTAATGCACGCAATTTCTTCAGATCACCTATTTCATCCGGTAATTGTGTCAATCCACATTTCTGAAGATGTAATTCTTCGAGATCAGATAACTCTTTAATAGAAGAAGGTACACTTCCAATGGCATTATCATTCAGGATTAGCTTTTTGAGAGAAGGAACCTTTGTCAGTGTACGAGGGAATTCTTTCAGTTTCTTACTGGTAAGATCCAATTCTTCAATCAGCTCATTATTGCTTCCAAGTTGCGCTAATTCATCCTCTATTATCAACCGGGCAGGACGCGCTCCCTTTTTCAAAGGAGATTTACCCCCTTTTAACAATTGTATAAAATTCCGTATAGCAAATGCTCCCTTTTCGTTATAAACATCGGCGACCATGATCCTTTCAAAATCCTTTACGGTATAATCATACTCGAAAAAGTCATCGTAATCTCCATAATAATTAATGATCGTAGCTCCTTCAGGCCTCAGTAATGACTGATGATCTGAGTTAAGGATATAAGGTACTCTTGTTTTCCCTTCAATGTCAATCATGCCATGATTATAATTGCCATTCAATGCATATTTAATATCGGCATCACCGGTAATGTGAATGAATTCATCATAACTGTGTAAGACATCACATGTAACATTGCCCAGTACCAGTAAAAAAGGATAATTTTCGTCTGATGGTTGGATTGTACCTGCCACTGTAAGATTACCATTGATGAGCAACAATGAATCTGATGTATCGGTATCTTCGCCAAGTGCTTCGAGTGTACCTACTGTCCAGTCATGGTTCAGATCTCCATCAATATAAACATCTCCATCCATGAAAATTACTTTCTGAAAACCCATTTCATCAAAGGAATCATACAGGCTCAGATCAAACTTTTCTTTTGCTTGTGCTTCCGTAATCAGCTGCGGCACTGCAGATATTTTATCAGCAATTGACGCTGATAAAATGGGCAGGTATTCAGGCTTAACAATATGTTTGCCTTCGGTGATATATTCAATTACAAGATCACTGTTACTGTAATCCTCATTATTAATCAGTTCTTCCAGCAAAGGTTCTGTTGTTCCAAAATCTGCTTCTGCGCCTTCTACTTCACCCGTATCTATGATCAATCCCTGTACATCTCCTTTAAACACAAAATGATGATCCTCTGCAAAGATCGTTTTGGCCTCTGCATTACCCGCTACTGTCAGACGGCCATGATTATAGTAGCCATAGATAGTTTGTTCAACAATAAGGTTTCCTTTAATATAAAATTCACCTCCTCCTTTACAAAGGTTCTTAGCCTTTACATTGCCGGTTACAAAGAATGCCGGACCTGAATCCATCTCTGTTTGAAGAATCCCCCCCTTTACCGTCAGGTCACCATCAACAATAATTCCATAGGTATCGATCGGCCAGCAGAGCGCTTCTATATCCAAATTTCCCTCAAATTCCAGATTACCTTCCACCAATATATAATTGCATTCATTGCCAAATCCACCTTCAATGTATTTGGAAAACTTAAAGCGTTTTTTTGCTTCTTTCTCTGTGATCAATGTGTATGGAAAAGCTATTGCCTGTTGCTTTTTAATCTCCGTGTACCCCTTTTTTGTTTTTTCCTTTACCAGTTTATCATATTCTTTCTGAGCTGCGGCGTCATCACTGAATTCTTTTTCTGTTGCTTTACCATCTGTCCCTATTTTTCCGTAGCGGGTTTTTACAATGTTATTCTCCAGGGTTATTTCCCAAAATTTAGAAGAGGTCTCGTCAATCAATTCAAAATACTGTGTCATTCAATGCAGGTTTTTAATACTTTATGGATTATTTTTCCGGTGTTAATTTCAGGTTCCAACAATACTTTCCAGTTGATACAACTGGATAGACAGGCTTCCTCTTTCCATGTTACCAGATCTTCGGGTGCTGTCCCTTAAAGAATAAATATCTTTTTACGTCTTTGTAAGCCGTGTTGGTGATAGAATAGTGATCCGGTCTTTTTTCGGCCTTGTTGTCCACACTACGAAATATCTGATTATCAGGAAATAAGGGGTCACAATCATAAATAATGACCTGACCGCTATAACTCGCCACTACCAGTTTCTTTTGGTCAAATTCCATGTCCATCACAGTTCCTCCCACATACAGATACCCATGCTGTGCGCCGTCGATTCCTTTAAACCAAATATACCCATCATTAGTTCCTAAGGCATATCCCCAGGTATAGTTAGCTGCTGAAAACACCCATTTCCTGGTATCCACATAGTTCAGTGTATCATCGGCATCATAACCCGAAGCTTCAAAACCAGGGGTAACATTTTTAATTGGTAACGAAAGAGAGGCACTACCTCCAAAATGACAGGAGCATAACAATACCTGGGGACCATCATTAACTCCTCCCTTATCCTTTACTTTATAGTTGAACTTAGCCAGGTTAGGATAAGATGAACGGGGTTCTACTGTTGCTACAGTTGTCCATACGCCATCTATTTCTTCTAATAATAAATGACTGGAGGACTGAGAACCTACTATTATATATTTTTCATCCGGTGATACATCTATATGAGGATAATCATGCCTGAAAGTATACCCTTCTTCTTCCGCCTCTTTATTCTCAGTTTCAATAAGAGTTGATCCTGAATCATCTATAATAAATATACCTACTGCAGTTGCCATAGCTATCCGCTGACCGGAAGGGAATACCACCAGCTGATGAATCCCGAAATCTGTCAGGCTTAAATCCGCCAGACCATCTTTTACTGTGGCATATTTTTCACCATAGCTTTTCGGAGGAGCCAGTGTTTTAATAACAGGACCATCCCAGCCTTCTGTGATCTCTATTTTGTCCGGGTATGCTTTTGCGAAGTATTTTTTGTCGGCCGACTTCCCAAACATGAAAATATTATCCAGCATCACATAGTCGTTACCATTTATTATATACATGTATTGTTCCTGGTGCCATTCCCCTACGGTCACTATCAACCGGTTATCGGGTAATATTGTTGCCTGGCTCACGCAGGCAGCTATACCATTCCAGTCCATCGGATCATTATCCGGAGGAAACAGCCTTCTGAGTTCTTCCTGTTTCCCCTGTTCATTAAAAGCGATGATCTGATCCAGTACATATGGTGCCATGTCCTTTCGGGTTTCTTCCGGGCAGGAGGTTTCCGGCTGCTTTTTATCTATATAAATGATATCCAGCCAGTTATTTAATTTGTCTTTATAGGCTTTTCCCTCAGTGATCCATCGTTGTGAGGCTTCTTCTACAGTTTTAAACATCAGCATTAGAATTTCATGTTTATAATATATAAATTGTATATATAATATATGATCAAAAATATGCCCTGAAATCCTATAACGTGAACAATTGACTACTACAAATGCTCTACATATTGATAAAATGCGTACTACAAATACCCTGCAACTGTAAATTTGCAGCCAATCCATTTATCACATGAGCCACAAAATCAATCGAATAAGTGTTTTTGTCCTTTTATTCTGTATACAATCTGTAGTTACACAGGCCCAGAGAATTGCCGACTCACTCAATACTATATTATTACAAAAGGACTTACCCACGGAAAACCGTGTGATGACCATGGGGCTGTTAGCAAAAGCCCTATCGACAACCGATGCCAAAAAAGCACTGGAAATTGGTCTGCAAACCTTGCAACTAAGCCGTACTTTACCTGATCTTCAGTACAGGGTTTTTGCCTTTGGTACCCTCACCAATTTATATTACAGGACTGATGATATGCCAAAAGCCCAGATAGTATCAGACAGCGCCTTGTGGTATGCCGGCAAAACTACCAGCAGGGAGATGAAAGGTTTTGCATGGTTCAAAAAGGCCTGGCTGGAAACGCTCCTGGGGAAACCCAAAGAGTCTATGCAAAGCTCTCTGGAAGCATTAAAATACCTGGAAGGAACTGACGCCTATAGTTATCAATTCAGTGTTTATTATAACATAGCAGGGATCTATTCCGAATGGAATGATCTGCCTGCCAAAAAGAAATATGCACTATTAGCTGTACAGGCAGCAGAGAAAAGTGGTGATTTTGATAACCTGCTGATGGCCGAGCAAGGCATGGCTGCATACTACCATTACTGCTATAAGCAAAACAAGAAAAATACAGTGCTCCTGGATTCGTCCCTCTTTCATAATCATAAAGCCATCAACCTTTATTACACGCAGAAACAACGGATCACTCTCAAGAGCACCATGGCTATCATTGCATTAAATACAGCTAATCTGTATCAATCCTATTTTCCCGCCAGCTATAAAGACAGCGTTTTTCACTATCTCAACATGTCCCTTAAAATAGGACTGGAAACCAAGCATATTGATGTTATTTCAAACTGTTATGGCATGATGAGTGATCTCGAAATAGAAAGAGGTAACTATCAGAAAGCGGAGGCCTTATTGGATTCAGGATTAGTTGTGCTACGTGCTGATAGCGTCAGTAACCTCCACACTATGGTGCAGTTCATGATGGCCTTATCAAACCTGGCTGAGAAAAAGGGAGATAAAACGGCTGCCCTCAAATACTATAAAGAATATCACAGAAAATTTGAGGAATTATTCGATGCTGAAAAACTGGCTATTACCAAGCAATTAGATGTTCAATATCAATCAGAAAAAAATGAAGCCGCTTTAAAATCACTCAGACAGACAGCTGCCCTGAACAAGAAACTAAACTACCTCTACATATTCCTGACAATAGTGGCCAGTATAGCTTTACTACTGCTCTTCGGATCTTATCACTTCCGGCTAAAAGCAACCCGTCATCAGCAACAATTACTGGAAAAAGAGAAGGAAGATGCGGAATTACGTGTGCGCTTAAAGGAAGAAGAGGCTATGCGTTTAATGGCAGAACAGCAATTATTACAGGAACGGCAGGATCGTTTACAGAAAGATCTGCTGGCCGGCAGCTTGCAGGTGGAGCAAAAAGATGAACTGTTACAGGCGGTTCAAAAGAAGATTGAAGAGAGTAAAAGTCGTGACAACGTTCTGAGACAAATTAATCAGATCATTGATCAGAATAAACGGATAGATGATACCATCGGTGCCTATAAAGCAGACTTCGACAATATAAATCCGGAGTTCTTTGAGAAGTTAAAGGAAAAGTCAGCTAACTCTTTGTCAAGATTAGATCTTAAACATTGTTCCTATATATCCATCGGATTAACCAATAAAGAAATCGCCCAACGATTGGGTATTGCGCCTAAAAGTATCCTGATGGCACGTTATCGCATCAAGCTAAAACTGGGACTGGGCAAAGAAATAGATCTCGACGAATATATAAGAACGTTGTAATAAATACCTTATAACTTCACCCATCCTAAACTTCCTCCGACGCTGTCGCATTTGCAATTTAAACAGCCTCTCCCACCCCGCAAGCTTTAAGCCTCCAAGTCTAAAGATTTGGAGGCTTTTTTCGTATGGTTCCCCCTTTCTCCAGTGCCCGAAGTACTTTCTATCGGCTTAGGATAAACTTATCAAAAAGCTATTAAAAGGATACTAAAAGGATATTAAAAGGGTATTTATATATCAAATCGATATTGAAGTGACCTCTAAATACCATTTTGGTGCCTATTTAGTAAGTTCTTCGTATATTAGAGATACTGAGACAGTAAACTTGTAATCTATAACCTCAAAAAACCTTTTTTATGGCCATTGTTAAAGACAATATCCTCCTGAAACTTGTACGGGGTACCCTCGGCAAACAACTCACGATCTACGAACGGAATGGGCAGATTATTATGGCGACGAAACGCGGCCCTTCCAAGAAAAAGCCTACACAAAAGCAGTTAGAAGCAAGGCTTAAGATGAGCATTGCTTCGGCACGTGCGCAGCGGGCGCTGGCCGATCCGGAGGTAAAAGCCTACTATGCGTCGCTGGCAGGACCGGGGCAAAATGCCTATAACATAGCAGTGAAAGATGCTTACCGCAGTCCTGACATCCAAAGTATCAGATTAGAAGAAGAGGAAGTTGTGGTGACTGCCAAAAATGAGTTCCGTGTAGCAGAAGTGGAAGTAACGGTAGTAGACGCTGAGGGTGTTGTTAAGGAGCGCGGGAAGGCTATTCTGGGCTGGAACGGAGTAGATTGGCATTATAAAGCGACTGCGCTGCCTGCAGGCGGTAAAGTCATCGTGGATGTGGTAAGTCTGGCAGAGAGGCAAACGGTGAAGGAATTGCTGCTTACATAAAAACTCTTCACTGTTTACCAACCGTCTCTTTTTCCTTGACGGTTTTTGTCTGCATAGCTGAAATATTCTCCCATTTGCGCGCCTGCGCGAATTATTTTGATAGGTATTGTTCCCTCTCGTGAAAAGCGGGTAGGCGTAGCCTTGCCTGCGGAAAAACCTATTATCGACAAGCCATTAAAATTATCATTTGAATTCTTCCCGAATCAAATGGTAAAGTCTTTTGCCAAGTACCAAGCCAGAGATAATTTCCGGTATTATCCTAAGTAAGAGTCAATCATCGCGGACTTTTCAGGAAAGTAACTTTGGACTTTTCAGGAAAACAGCATAAACATTCCCTGTCGACCTTTGTGTAACAAAATCTTATAACAATGGGAGTAACTAAAGCATATGTGATAACCGGACCGACTTCTGGGATCGGTCTTGCAACTGCAATGGAATTGGCGAAACATGGCACCGTAATTCTTGTCGGCAGAAATCTCGATAAACTAAATCAGGTACAAAAAACTATCGCGGGCAAAGGGCAAAAAGCAATCTGCGTATTGTGTGATATATCAGATATTAAAAGCGTGAGAAATGCAGCACAGCAAATTGTTGCGCTACAGCTTCCCATAGCGGGAGTACTCAACAACGCAGGCATTATGTCAGCAAAGGCTTCAAAAAGCGTACAGGGCTGGGATATGACGTACGCCACCAATCATCTTGGCGCTTTCGCATTTACTGAAGCACTATCGCCTTACCTTCCCGATGGAGCAAACGTCGTATTCATCGCCTCTGCTATAGAAGATCCGGAGCGCAAACCAGCAAAGATGATGGGTATGCGGGGAGGCCGATACATTTCTGCCGAAGCAAGCGCCCGTGGAGAGTGGAAAGAAGGCGGCTCAAAAATGGCCGGAATAGATGCTTACGCAACATCGAAGCAGTGTATCCTCGCTGCGGCAATGGCTTTGTCACGTGAAAATAAAAGGCTGCATTTCAATGCCGTGGAGCCGGGGATCACCCGGGGGACCGGTCTGGGTAGTGAAAGCACAAATTCAGTTGTACGCTTTATATTTGGTCACCTTATGGCTATTATACCACCCTTTTCCCACTACAGCAGCACTCCGGAAAAGTCTGCGAAGGTTATAGCAAATGTACTAATAGACCAAACAGGTCAGACAGGTATATATTTTGATGAAAAAGGCCATCCAATGATGGGCTCTGAATTGTCGCGCGATCCTACATTCCAGGACCGTATTGTTGAAGAAACGAGAGCGCTGTTGCAGAAAGTATATTAACTTGAATTCGTTATGATGAAGGTAACAGGAATAAATTCAACATATCTCATTGAAGAAATTTCACCTCAGCATTTTATTGACGAGCATTATTTCATGTATGTTGTAAAGGGGGTGGTAGTGCTCTATGATGGGAATCAATACCAGGAACTGCGGTCCGGGCAAAGCTGTATTGCCCGTAAAAACAGATTGGGACGCTATTATAAAACGAAAGAAGACGGTGAACTGGAAAAGGTAATCCTCTCTCTCGATACAAGCTTTCTGAAACAGTTTTATGACAGGCACAAAACAACGGTTACAAAATTTGAGAGCACCGAAACATGCATTCCCGTGAATAAGAGTGAATTACTTGATGATTATATCAGATCGTTACAGCGAGTATATAATCGTGGCCAGATAAGAGCGCCTTTTTCGAATGTAAAACGGGAGGAGTTATTGCTGATTCTTCTGGAACAGCAACCGGAGCTTGCTGGTTTGTTCTTCGACTTCGGTATCCCTGCAAAAATCAATCTGGAAGAATTCATGGTTCGAAATTATCCCTTCAACGTCAGCATAGAGCGATTTGCATTTCTTACCGGCAGAAGCATATCCGCATTCAAACGCGACTTCAGGCAAATATTCAATGAAACACCCAGCCGCTGGCTGGTATTAAAGCGGCTCCAGGAAGCGTACTTCCTGATTGATCAGAAAGGGATGAAACCATCTGATATTTATCTTGATCTGGGCTTTGAGACGCTTTCTCATTTTTCCTTTGCATTCAAAAAACAATTTGGACTGACTCCCACAGCGCTATCTGGTAAAAAAACAAAAACCAGTATGGAATAAAGATTTGCCGTCATCTCCCGACCATCCGGCTACAATATTTTAGCTAACTGGTAAATTGGGTCTAAGTCAAGATCAGATTGGTTCTATAATTGCCCCTGTTAGCGCGCAAGAAAAAATAAAGCCATTCATGTCGTGAATGATTTAGACAGTAATTGGTCGGCGATCAATTCTTTCTCTGTAGAAAATAAAAGACTTCAGATAGTGGATGCTGAGGATCGGGCAGATTGGCGATGATAGTGAATGTGATTTTTGCTTAAATGATTAAATAAGGATCATGAGACGATAATAAGAAGCCGTCTTCTATGTTGAACAACAAGGCTTCGAGAAAATAAGTTCAAAAAAGAGCTTTGGAGCGAGACTATAAAATTTCTTGTGTTTAGCGGCTTATTGGGTCATGCTTCACAATGACTTTAAAAACCGGGGAAGGTGCTGCCGCCGCCATTCCCCCTTCCCCATCCACGCAGGGTTTCAAACAATGGGGAGGGCATTTACACTGATAAGGGTATTGATCATCCAGGATGCAGCCGAACCACATACGATCAGAATAACATCCTTTCTTGCGCTAGCGTATGAATTCCAAAAATAATCGAGTGCTTGAATAAAACCAGATTGTGCAGTATCCAACCATGGAAGCTCATCCAGGAATACTATTTTCCTTTTCTTATTGCTTTTAGATAACAGCTCTTCCAATTGCCGAATGCTGCAAACCAATTTTCGGGGATAGAAGAGGGTTCATCAGGCTGGTGCTTCTGTAATGCCCTTTGAAAATTAGATAAATTCTGTTGCAGGTTTACGTTAGCCACGCCGGTAAGATAAAATGCAAAATCCTGCTGAAAAGCTTCCCTTATCAAGAAAGTTTTGCCTACTCTTCGACGACCATATACAGCGATGAATTGAGAAGTTGCAGATTCTTTTGCTTGTTCCAACACTTTCAATTCTTTCTCTCGTCTAATTAACTTACTCATTTACCTCAATTTGGCTCCAAATACACAAAAACACCACGTTAGAGCCAAATTGCCTGTCAATTTGGCTCTAACAAGCAAAATGATCAGGATGAAGCCAAATTGATAGGCAGGGTATTAGAGCTCATTTTGGGCCTAGCTCAGTTACCTCTGCACTATTGAGGAAATGCTGTAGCGTCTTGTCATCCCATCCGGTGACAGGATTCGCCAATCATCTTACCAGAAGCTCTCCTTTACAAAAAACTGAATTTCAACGATGAACATATGGAAGGAGAAACAATTTTTGCTTCCGTGAAACTATCCATCCGGAAATAGGATCTGCCTTGATATTTCATCATTCCTTAAGACATGAAGGTGCACTGTTGACAACAGGTGTGAAATATGTACTGTGTACGGATATCATGTACAGAAACCAAAGTTGAAGGTATGCCGACAGGGACACCGGTGGTAGCATGTGGTGCTAAAAGCTCCCTGCCAGATGGATTGCCATAAACAGAGAAGAATGCAAAGAATGCGGTGGTTAGCGTTGGCTTTAATATTACACTTAGCGAACCTTTCGACAAAAAAGAGATTTGGTTTCAATAAACATAGATCCGGCGACAGCTGACTTATAGCAAAGAAGGAAATTTGCCTTATCAAAAAATAAAAAATGAAAAACATATTAGTAACGGGTGGCAATAAGGGCATTGGCTTTGAAGTGGTAAAACAAATGGCTCAACTGGGATACTATGTTTACCTCGGAAGCAGAGATGAACACAATGGTCTTTCCGCAGTAGATAAACTAAAGAATGCAGGGTTGACCAACATCGAATTTTTAAAGATTGATGTATCAGATCTGGATTCAGTCAGACAAGCGGTATCAGTGCTGCAATCAAAAGTAGATGCGCTGGATATACTCATTAACAATGCGGGTATTGCCGGCAAGCAACCGCAAAACATATCGGCTTGCGACATCGCCGAGGTAAAGGCAATCTTTAATACCAATTATTTTGGGGTCATTCAAACCACACAGCAATTTTTACCCTTGTTAAAAAAGGCCACTTTACCGGTGATCGTTAATGTATCCAGTGAATTAGGATCGCTGTCTATGCAAACCGCTGAAGGCAGGAATGCTAACTGGGATAATTTTCATGCGTATGGCGCCAGCAAGACGACACTGAATACTTTCACCATCAACCTCGCACAAGAAATGCGTGGTACGAAATTTAAGATCAACAGTGTTACACCGGGCTATACAGCGACCGATCTCAATAATTTCGCAGGGTTCAAAACTGCTGCTCAGGGCGCAGCGCCTATTGTAAAACTGGCCACTATTGGCGAAGATGGACCAACAGGTCAGTTCTTTTGTCATGAGGGTACCATACAGTGGTAGAAGAGGTAGTAACAACTGGCGGGAAACTGAAAAGAAATAATTAATTTACCTTCTTCAAGGTACACTACAATGAAAGAACTGCGGAGATTAAAATCAATAACTGAGTTCCATCGCGTAAGAGGACTACAGCCGCCTGAGCATCCATTGATCAGCGTAGTAGATTACGCGGCTTTAAAATTGCATCCGGATACCAATAATATCAATTGGGTGCTTGACTTTTATTCCATCTCCCTGAAAAGGAACCTGGTTGTAAAATTCAAATATGGACAGCAGGAATATGATTTTGATGAAGGTGTTATGTTTTTCATTGCACCAGGGCAGGTTTTCAGTATAGAAGTACCCCCAGATGGAAATCAGGAAAGAACCGGATGGATGCTGCTCATCCATCCGGATTTTTTCCATGGTACTCATTTGGCAACGGTTATAAAGCAATATGAGTTTTTCGGTTATGCGATAAATGAAGCGCTATTTTTGTCTGAAAAAGAAGAAACGACGATCATTCATATTATCGATGATATCCGCCAGGAGTATCACGCTAACATTGATAAATTCAGTCAACCGATCATTACAGCACATATTGAGGCGCTCCTTAATTATGCCGACAGGTTTTACCATCGGCAGTTTATTACAAGAAAGATCAGCAATCATCAGATCCTTGAGAAGTTAGAGCAATTGCTTGATAATTGTTTCGATAATGGGAACCTGATAACAAGTGGTATTCCAAGCGTTCAGTTCATCTCCGAAAAACTAAATATCTCACCAAACTATTTGAGTGGTCTGCTTAAAACATTGACAGGACAAAGCACACAGCAGCACATACAGAACAAGCTAATTGATGTAGCGAAGGAAAAACTTTCAACGACCAGGTTAACAGTCAATGAAATTGCTTATGAATTAGGGTTTGAACATCCCCAGTCATTCAGGAAATTCTTCAAATCCCAAACGGAAATGTCGCCATTGGAGTTCAGGCAATCTGTTAGCTAAGAGCAGGGAAATGTCCGGCATTATAACTTTGGTACAACGAGCGCCATCTGTAAGTCTTTCCTTACTTCTTTCCATTCTATCCAGATGTGATCATAAGGATCCTCGTGTCCCGTCATTCTGTCTTCGATCTCTCCTCTACGCTGTTGATAAAATTCGATTGTCTTTAAAACGCGTGCGGGATCAGGATCAATTTCTCCATTGATCTGTTCAGCATTAGTTTCCAGTATATAACCGATGTTAATCCTGTTCTCTGTCAAAGTAAGATTACCATTGGGGCCTGAAAGGCTAATACCCTCGAACAGTCCATTTAATATGCTATCAGCATTATCATCCTGTCCATCATCTTCCCAGAAACAAATAATGCATATAGAAAATTCCCGCCGATCTGTGAGTGAAGGAAAGCCACAGCCCGGGCATGTATACAGGTGAATATTATTGGCTTCAAGATAAGTATCGTAATGAGCCCTTCTGACATAGAAAGCAGCTAATATTTCAGCATCGTTCATATCCTTCAAAATTACCTTATTTCCGGAAAGCAGCAATTGCAAGGTCAATCATCAGGGATTTAAGCATCCTCGATTCTAAAGTATCTGACTTTTGTGTTATAAGTTTAAGCGTTCTTTCTGTGGGCCGATTTAGGGCGATTAACGATAGCATGCTGGTGAACGTAGCAATAAAATGCACTTCCTAAAAAGTAAGCAACAATATCGCCGGTATCTCCAACAGCTTTGGATGAGTACTTTGGCAGCACAACCTCAAATATAAAAGATACGTAAAATGCGATAGCCAGCAACCAATATAAGGGATAACAATAATTTCTCCTATTCAAAACTATACACCTGGTAAAACCCAGAGAGACATGTGCAACCATAGGAATAAAAACAAAATCCGTCAAATAGTTATTTAGCACCGGTATAGGCATGCCTTTCCATCTGCAATAATGAATAATTGGCCAAACGGCGCAATAGCAGGCAAAAAAAGGATCAAAGATGTAGCGAACTAAAGCGCCATACACATTGCTACCAGCACTGCCACAGATACGCATGAGAATAATATCATAAAAAGACCAAAACCTGCATTCTTAGTGGCTCTGATAACAATTCCATCACCTTCTTTAATGGGTAAAATGGCTTCCCGAAGACTTTTCATTAAAGGCTTCTTAGCTTCCTGTGTTTCGTTTTCCATCTCTATTTAATTTAGAGCAAATGTACTAATTATTTTATTTTAGAACAAATGACCTAAATTTGAGTATGGAAACAAAGGAGAAAATACTTACCGCTGCACTAAAACTATATAACCAAAAAGGCATCAATACTACCACCCGGCATATTGCAGCCAGCATGGATATAAGTGTCGGAAATCTTCATTATCATTTTAAACATACTGATGATATTATTTTTATCCTTTACGAACGTCTGGCCAATGAATTTGATACTTTAATGGCAGAATTAGCTGCCGATGGCTCTCAGGGGATGACACCTCTATATACTTTTATGCAGCAATCATTTGATATTGGATATAAGTATCGTTTTTTCTTCCTGAACTTTGTAGAACTTAGCATCAGGATACCTGCCATACAAAAAAGCTACCAACAACTAACTGAACGGAGAGTAGAGGAATTTGGGCATATCTTCCAGAATCTTGTTAACAACGGAATATTTAGAAATGATATCCCCCAAAAAGTCTGGAGTGCTTTGATTAAGCAAATCTTTATTGTTGGAGATTTCTGGCTATCAAATAATGCTTTAACAATGCGGTTAAAAGGTAAAGAAGCAGCCGCAAGCTTTATCCAGACAATGGAGGCGATATTTTATCCTTATTTAGCATGATCATGAAAAATGTCGTACTTTTCCTTTGTCCCTCAGGTAGTCATCCTTACGAGTCCCATGCTAACCAACTGCCACAATACGTCGAGAGAGTACTTAAATAAATAATACGGAGCCAGCCGAAACTGGAAGGATGCACACTTAAAACAAGTAGGTTATGAACAGGCTATTGTTGCTTTCCTGTTGTATGATCGGGTGTTTGCTGCAATGCCTGGCACAAAAGCAGCTGCCCTCATATGCGGTCTTACAACAGTTGATTAAAAAGGAGCGCCCCGATACTGCTGACATGCGCGTCTTGCTGGACGCAGGGTACACATATGTTCTGCGGCCAGGTATAGTCCATAGTGATATGGATAGCGCCACCTTATACGCAGAAAAAGTGTTGGCATCTTCCATAAAATCCGGAGACAAAATATGGGAAGGCCAGGGCCGTTTGCTCTATTCAAATATTCTTCGTGAACAGCACATTACAGCGAGAGGAAAAGAATATGCGCTGCAAGCAAAAGAGATCTTTGAGAAATATCAGCAGAAAGGCTATCTGGCAGATACCTACATGGAACTGGCTAACTACTATGGAGTGGAAGCCCGCGAAGATATTGATATAAGGATCAGTTACTACAAGGAAGCCATCAAACTTTATAGAGAGGCAGGCCTGAAAGAAAGACAGGCGCATACTTTGTATATGCTGGGTGATCTCTACCATGTTATCGACGACTTCAAATCATTGACAGAAGCGCTGGTACAATCGGTAGCCCTCTATGATGAAGTTAAAGTGGAACCCGGCGCCGATGTATACTCCTTGCTGGGAACCGGCTATAACCGTATGGGCGATTTCGGCAATGCACTGAAGTATAACCTGCTTGCTGTAAAAGTGATCGAGTCGCTGAAAGATACGATTGATACACACGCAACCGTTTACAACAGACTTGGGCTCCTTTACTACTATATGGGAGAGCAAAACGAAGCGCTAAAGTACTATCAGAAAGCCTGGCTGATAGCCATTAAGTTCACAGATACACCTTCGCTGCGTACCCTGGCCGTCAATATAGCTGCCAGTTATGCAGCAATGAAGATGCCTGACAAGGCCCTGGCCGTGATGAAAGATGCAGAACACAACTATCCTTCTACAGACTTTGCAGAAAAAATGTGGATATCTGTGTTCATCGCCGGTTGCTACATAGAGCTTAAACAACTCCATGCGGCCCTCCCCTATATACATCAGGCACATAAAAACAGGGACCAGCTACCTGAAATGTTGCAGGCTACGTTGGATGACCTTGAGGCCAAATATTACCTCGAAAGCGGGGAGTATACGAAGAGCTACCAGCTATCCACAAATGTGCTTGCTATCGGTCTTAAATCGAAGAATCTGAAGCTGCAGTCAAATGCCAGTCTCGCTCTCTTCCGGGCCGATTCTGCTATGGGCAACTACAAAGAAGCTGTTGAACACTACCGCAAGTATAAAATTGTTAATGACTCGCTATTTAACATCGCGAAGACAAGACAGATAAGCACCTTACAGGTGCAGTTTGAAACGAAACAACAGCAACAAAGTATTGAACTGCTCACGCGTACATCACAACTGCAACGCGCGGCGCTGGACAAAGCCGCCTTCATCAGGAATGTGATCATCACAGGAGCCACCATACTGGCCATTATGCTGGCAATTATGCTGGCACTTGTATATAATCGTTATCAGCTTAAACTCCGCAGCAACCGCCAGATGGAACAAAAACAGGATGAGATCAATCAGAAGAATGAATCCCTGCAGCATCTCATCACAACCCAGAATAAACTGCTGGGAGAAAAAGAATGGCTGGTAAAAGAGATACATCACCGCGTAAAAAACAACTTACAGATAGTCATGAGCCTATTGAACACACAGGCCGCATTCCTGGATGACAAAGACGCTCTTAATGCTATCCGGGAAAGCAGGTACCGCATGCAGGCCATCTCTCTCATTCACCAGAAGCTGTACCAGTCCGAAAATGTGGCTATGATAGATATGAGCACCTACATCAAAGACCTTGTTGAATATTTGAAAGAAGGATTCTCAGGTGTCAATAAGATCCGCTTTGATCTTCAGATAGCTCCCGTAAAATTGGATGTGTCACAATCTGTACCTATTGGATTGATCCTTAACGAGGCGATCACCAATTCCATTAAATATGCTTTTACCGGTCACGGTGTTATAATGATCTCCCTGCAGGAAGCCATCCCTGGCCAGCTAACCCTTATAATAGCCGATAATGGCATCGGACTACCCATAGAGGATAACAACCAGGCCCGTAAACAATCTATGGGGATGATGCTCATGAATACGCTCGCTGAACAACTGGAAGGGACATTGGATATACAGAGCAGGGACGGCGTCATTATTACAGTCAATTTCAAATACCAGGAGAAGCAGGTATTTATTGAGCCGTTGGAATTTGAGGAAGAAATGGAAGATTTACTATAACGGTATAAGTGAGCTGGCATATTCGCTGGGGATTTGAATATCCGCAGTATTTCTCCCGGTTGTTTAAAAGTAAGACGGGTATGACGCCCGGGGAATTCAGGAATAAAAACTAATCAACAAAGCGCCTTCAAATCTTAGGACTTGAAGGCGCTTTACTTTCAGTTGACTGTTCTATATAAAACCCGATTATTGAATCATCAGCTTCGTACTTATCACTGTTTTCTTCTTGCTGCTAACATCTACATGATAAATACCTGCCGGTATAGACGGCTCAATAGTAAATGTTGTATTCGCTTTCGCTGACTTCTTTAATACTACCTTGCCAGACATGTCAGTGAGCGTCACTATTACATCTGTAATAGCAGGATCAGTTACACGAATAGCAAAGCTATGTTGTGTAACAGGGTTAGGATACACTGCATTCGTATATTTCTCCGCGACTGTACTGGTTGCCATTGCAGTTCTTCCGGCAGATGCAGTGCCGTTAGCCTCAAAATGTGACCACCCGTATGGGCCAACATAATGAACATAATAATTACCATTCACTCTTGCAGGAAGACTGTTAGACCAGGTATTGGTGTAGTTAACCCCATTGATCTCCAGGAGTGTCAGGTTCCATGAGTTGATGTAAGAAATATTACCTGAGATAACGAAGCAATATTCTCCCACACCATCCTGTTTAAATGGCAGTGTTACAGGAGATGGATTACTACAATTTCCCTGGTTGGTAGTTGGAGTAAAGTTTGCGGTGATTGATACGTTAGCATTTACTGTGATGGTAGCAGGGTTGATCGTATCTGATACGGCTCCGCTCCAGTTGCTGAACTTATAACCGGTTGCCGGTGTAGCGGTAACAGTAACCTGGGTTCCTTCGGGATAGGTACCACCCGCAGGACTAAGGGCAACAGATCCTGAGCCGGTTACAGCTGTGGTGATCGTATATTGTTTAGGCACTACCACACTGGTAACAGTGATACTTGAGCTGGAAGTAAAGCCACCATCGGCAGTAGTAGCAGTGATCGTAGCTTTACCTGCAGCCAGGGCAGTAACAAGACCGCTATTGCTGACAGTAGCAATGGCAGGCGCACTGGAAGTCCAGTTCACCGCCTTATTGGTAGCATTGGAAGGTGTTACTGTAGCTGTCAGTTGCTGCGTATTATTGATATCCAGGGAAGCTGTTGCAGGACTTACACTAACACCTGTAACGGGTATCACCACAGCAGGTGTTGGGGTACTGCCATACACCAGTACATTATCTACGTACAGAGGAATGGTGGATACTTCCTTCAGTGTACCGTCAAGCCCTTTTGATGACCAGTCGTTTGCAGGATTCCAGGCAGCAGCATTGGCTTCATAAGGCAGTCGTATACGTATCTGTGATTCCTTCCTTGACTCACCTTGTCCGCCAGGCCAGATCTTGATACTGCTATTAAAGGTTACTTCAGTATAATAAATGTGCTGAACAGAATCCCAGGGCTTCAACTGAGTAAAGCTAACGTCTGTATTGTTGGATGAAACAACATAGCTTGCCGGAGTATAGCCTGCCGTCAAACCTTCGGAAATATCAATAAACAGGCGGAAGGTATGTTTGGAAGCAATACGCGCAGGCCAGGCGGTATGATTGTTTACCCATACAGACCATTCAGTATAGGTATTCCCACTGCCATTCAGTCTTGCTTCTATCAGGAATTCTCCCGCAGGCGTTTCTGCAACCGGGAAATTGGCCAGCGGCGTTCCGCCATAATCTTCAACAAGCTTCGAAAGCAAACCTGAAAAACCGGCGTTATAATCGCATGCCACTTCATTGTTTACATAGTTGGAGCGATCATCTGTATAGGCATCGTCATTTCCCGGACCACCTACCAATGCACCGTACAAGGTATGCCTTGTTGCAGCAGGAGGACCATTCAGGTTATTGGACCAGCAACCATGTGCAGTACGATGATGTGGTTTAGCAGGTGGATTGTTACCGAAGCCACATACAAAACTGCGGTTACCAGGATTGCTACCCAGTGCATAGTTCATTTGTCGCAGGGCAAAATTGTAATACTTCGTTCCTTTTGCTGTTGTTGTAGCAACATCTTTGTAATAGGTTGCCAGGAAACTGGTATTGATAGCATATCTTAGGGCACCCCATACATCCAGGAATGCAAGACCTCCAGGCGTATAGGTAATGCGCTGTCCATTGTAGCCATCTGTCCAGTAATCAAGGTGACGTTCTATATCTTCTTTATATTGGGCTTTACCTGTGAGCTTTGCGAGCAGGGCATAACAACCGTATGACTTATCATCCCAGGCTAGTCCCCATTTGAAAGACTTAATAGTGCTCTGCGGCTCTGAAGACAGGTTAGCATAATAGTTCTCTGCTTTTGCCAGCCAGGCTGCATCGCCGGTAGCACGATATAACCAGATGGCGCCCCATACCAGCTCATCATTGTAACCGCTGAAAGACTGATAATATCCGGCAGCATCAGTGATGGCGCTGGAATATTTCCCACGGTAGTTGTCAGCAAAGTTATATAACTGTATAGCATGGCTCAGCAATGTTGCGCTGTAGGTCGGATCGTCTGTCTTGAATACAATACTGGCGGCAGCCATTGCAGCGGCTGTTTCACCGGCCAGGTCTGAACCAGGATGTGTCTGATCGATCTTATAAGAAGGACGGGACATGGTCATCACTTCTGCTGATCCCCACCAGGCATGATCAGTACCTCCATTGCCTACCTGCCCATACAATTCGTTGGGCGCAGTATGACAGCGTATAAAATAATCATTTACAAAACGAAGATTGCTCTTCAGGTATTTCATTTGTCCAGAGGCATTATATCCTCCGGCAAAATCTATTGCTCCCCATGCCAGCATGGTTGCAGAGAAGGCCATCGGAAAATTGAATTTAACATGATCTCCGGCATCATACCAGCCGCCTGTTAAGTCGTGCCCCACATCACTGCCGTCAGTCAAAGCGGAATTGGCACGCCAGGTTACACGGTTATCTGCAGGAAGCTGGCCGGAGCGCTGGCATTCATAGAAGAACATTGACTTCTGCAATGCTTCTGCGTAATTAAAATTCTGTGCATAGGTTAGTTTGAGGGATACCATTAGTAGCATGGCAGCAATCAGACTACATCTTTTTTTCATGGTCTTTTAATTTTGAAGGTACTTGTTGGATCAACTGAAAATAAAAAGGTATAGCCTCTGCCACAGATTGCAGCAGATCAGGAGAGGGAAACAGTCTGTTAACGGATACCAGCGGGTATATGCACCAATGACCACTACATTGGAACGCATCTAAAGCCATCAGGTATTGTCAGTTGAATAGTCTTTATTGATCCGATATGGTTCTAAAAAGTAATTATAGGTTTGAAAGGGTTTTAATATTTATACCAAAGAACAAAAAGAAAGCAGCGTCCTTCCGCCTTTAGTAAGGTGAACAAATATGATTGCACAAGTTTACGGGAATTATATGCGATAAGCAAGCATTCATTAAAAAAAATGTGTATTAGACACTTATCAAAATACGCATATTAACGAGGGTCCATTGTATATGTTATCATCTGATCTTTTAGCAGGACATACAATTTTTCACCATTGACATAATAAGACAACACCTTTCGTTTATCTACCGGAAGATAAAAACTGCCAGCATAGCTGCCATCTTCAAGACGGTAAGTATCAATTACAGGATGCAGCCTGAATGCATCCTCTGCTTCATTGTCCGCACGCAGATCAGATTCTATGAACAATAATCTGTCATTCGCAAAGGCACGTTTATTCACCTTTACCCGAGGCGCAGCAGCATATAGCTTCTGCATACCGCCGGCACTTCTGCCAGTAACCTGGATGCCACTGTTAAATACAGTATCAATAGTATGCTTCTTATAACGCAATTGCATATCGCTATCCATGCAGTAAATACCATTTTCAAAATAAGGTATATAAAACAGGCGGTCCTTGCCCCTATTACAACATAGGATCCCGTCAGTGGAGAAGCCTGCATCTGCTTTCTCAGATAGGAGGGCCGTCCTGGCTGTCCTGCCACTACGGATATTTATACGCATAAATACAGGCTGAGAACTACCCGCTGCAAATCCTCTTATTATTACCAGTGAATCAGACAACTGTAATGACTTTACAAAGGGGCCGGCCGACAATTTCACGGCATCAAACTGCGAAGCGTGAAAGTCTTTGGAGAATAACATTCCACTGTTATACTCATGCACGTAAATATGTGCTGCATCTGCAAAGAAACTCACCGGGGGTCTGAGTTGCTTATTTACATTCAGATACACCGTGTCTCTGATATGCAGATTATTGTCGAGACGGTACACTTGCCGATGCAAAGGCTCGGATAAATAAAGAGTATCTCCCCAGCCAAATAAACGCTCCACCGTAATTGGCAATTGATATAAAAGTTGCTGGTGAAGATTCATTTTAAGCCATTGCCTGTCAAAACCATTCTTCTTATCATCAGGCATACCTGATACTGCCACCAGCACAAACAAACAAGCAAGTGCAGCCATCATTGTACAAATGATGAGTATTAAAGTCCGTTTCATAATTGTAAAGCAAACAGGAAACAGAGACTACCCACGGGAGTAGCCTCTGTTGATTAATGTGGGACCAGGCAGTTGATCGCTACCCGGCATCGTTGCGTCGCATTTCCTTCAGCGGCATTGCTGTTATAAGCAGATCCGCAAAGGCTTATAGATTGGTCAGGAATACTTCCTGAACGTAGGTCTTCCCCTGCGACTGAAATGTAGTAGCACAACAGAAATATGAATCGCCATTACAGTTGGCAGCGCTGTTAGGGTCTGCAACACTCTTTACAGTGTTACCGAATGACAGGATGAGATTACCGCCATAAGTAGCCGTACGGTCTGCAGGAAGACCTGGAATAGTAACTGTCCGGTAGCAGACATCCTGAGTCTTCTCAATGATAGTACCTGCGTTACTGGAAATAGTTAATCCAACAGCAGCAACAGCTACCAATGCAGCAAAACTGATTTTAAGCTTTTTCATGTGTTCTCGTTTATGGTTAGGAAATGAATAACAGCCACCATTGGCTGCCTCTCCTGATGCAGGAGAAGAGGGGCCTGTTTTACTGATCAATAAAAGCGTTAAGACAGTGAAATATGCTGCCTGTTAAACATTATTAGCTGGCTTTGCAGCAATATGACAATTGCAGTAAGCAGGGTTAGTATACAATTAACCAGCAGGTGTTGCTCCCAGGTTAACAACTCAATGATTCCACCGCAACTACATGGCAGATCATAAGCATCATGCAACATGATATACACATAACCGGTAAACAGTGTCATCAGAAATAGCGATGCATATAGGCCAGCCACACGTGTTCGCCTGGAGATGAGCAGTGCAGCTGCTATCAGTTCGACCGCAGGTACCATGACTGCTACCCAGGGAGCAACATGTTGCAGAAAAGGAGAACGGCCTGCTTCAAATCTGAATTTGTCATATTGAATCAGTTTACTGAGGCCAGTATAAATCCAAAGTAATAGCAATACGGCAGTAATTGCTTCAATGGCTAAATTGAGCGCTCTGGTCTTCATATGGAAATGTTCTGTACAGAATGAAAGAAAGCTGGCGGAGCTTAGTGTTTCATTGGATTTTGTAATGGATTTTGTAATGGATTTTTCCTCGGGTGCACAGGTCAACTCACGTAATTATCTACCAGAATAAAATTAATAAAAGCAGATGAGAATTGCAATACTTTTCTGTTAAGCGTAAGTAAATATATACATCAGGGTGCAGTGCACCCTGATGTTACTTACAAACCGGCCCGGTTCTCTTCTTCGTTCTTATTTACCTGTTTCGCTTTGTAGGTAGATTTTCCAAAACTATAATTAAGCGACAGCACTACCCGCTGCTGACCATACCAATGAGACAGCTGGTTATTGATGATCTCCTTTTCCCGGAATATAATTGCGAAAGCGGTGCTATTGAACATGTCATAATAATTGATCCGGGTATTCAGCTTCCCTTTCAGCCAGGTACGCTGCAGTCCTATATCCACATTCCATAAAGGCTTCGCGATATAAAGACTGAAGCCGCTGCGTGAGCGATAGGCGTAACTCACATCAAATGTGAACTGCCGAGGCAAGGTAAACACCTGGCTCCCCCTGATGGAGAAGTCTGTTACACCCACCGCGTAGGTAATTCCATGGTAGGGAATCTGTTCCTTCCTGTAATCGCTGCTGATATTCTGCTGCATCCGCCACCATTTTGTAACCGTAAAAGGAATGCTGAGCGTTATGTTGGCAAAATCTTTATGAGGCATGTTTTTGCCAAGATATTCCAACACATTGGTAACGGTATCGTACTCGGGGTATCGGAGCATCGCATCTGTTTCCCGGCCGGCATTTAAAGTAAATGTAAAAGACCTGATGCTGTAAGTTAGGGCCAGCGTATTTGTTTTGGAGGGCAAGAGGTATGGATTACCTACTACATAATTCAGGGGGCTATTGTAAAACCTGAATGGATTCAGCTGGGTGAAATTGGGGCGGGTAATACGGCGGGCAAAAGAGAGCCCTAATTGTTGATTTTCATTGATCGTATAGGTAGCGCTTATACTGGGCAACCAGGTAAGATAATTCCGTATGGTTACCTGCTGCTGTGTGATCGAATTGGCCTTGCTATGGGTGTATTCCACACGGAGTCCCGCTGCAAGATCAAATTTACCCAGCTTCCTTTCATAAGACAGGTAACCGGCAGAGATGTATTCGTCGTAATGAAAGTTGTTGGACCGCCCACTATCCGGCACGAAAAGATGCGCTGCATTTAATGTATCGTAATGAATGGCGTTCCGGGTGGAGGTATACGCAAACTTGCCTCCTATATGGAAGGTGCCGTAACCGGTTTCCCGCGAAAGATCAGCCTGGACGGTGCGGATACGAATGTTCTGCTGCAAGGCTGTTTTCCAGTAATCCTGCAACGTTTTACTGATGATATCACTCGTCTGGATATCTTCCTGCTGCCGCGTATTAACCTGTGCAAATGAGCCTAATAACTGTAACTGTGTCTTTCCCCACTGACCAGCGTAATTCAGGTTAACAAGATAATTCCGCTGGGTGGGATCGTAGCGGTTCTCAGTTTTCGTATTAAAGACAAGGTGCTGCGCTGTAGCGTCTGTTGTATGGAGCGTATTGTAGGCATAGGCATCCCGGTTTATCAGGTAGCCACGGAACTGCAATTCAATATGCTGGTTCTTTTTAAGATCATAGTCTGCGCCCAATTGGTAGCTGAAGTTATTGTTACTGGTTGGCACGTTGGTATTGGTAGTCATGATATCGGTACTTGCCAGGTGCTGCAGGGCGGAATACCGGTAAATTGTGGTACCTCTCGTATAACCCAGCCGGGTCGTATAGGTAAGTTTAGAGGTCTTGTAAGTGAGTTGCAGCTGATTATCACTGTAGGTATAAGCATTCCGCTGTAAAGTGGAGCTTATATTCCCCCGCCAGCCCAGGGTCATATCCTGCTTCAACCGTATGTCAATGATGGCTTTGTACTCCGCGTCGTACTGAGAAGAAGGGTTATTGATCAGTGCTACAGACGCGATCATATCGGATGAAAGACCGGCCAGGTAGATCTGTAATGCTTCAGGGCTCATCAGCACCGGCTTCCCGTCAATGAAAACAGCCGGGGTAATCCGTCCATACAATAAAAGGGCGCCGTCCCCTCCTACCTCCAGACCAGGCACTTTTTTCATTACATCAAAGCCATTGACCGCTGTCCTGAACAGGCGGTTACCAGCTACAGTCATTACCAGCCTGTCGGCTTCCTGCCGGACAGGCGGAGGAGTTGCATTCACTTCTATTGCTTCCAATTGCCGGGTCTTGATTGTTGAATCCTGCGCCCGCGTATACAGACTAATCATCACAAGAAAAGAAAAAAAAGAAAGGACTTTCGCCATCGATTATAGGTTTCCCCAAACGTAACAAGGGTTCTAACACCGATGGTCTGGCTTTGCAAATCAGGAGTCCGGAATTATAAATCCGGACCGACACAAAACTGCAGCAGATAGATTTTCAATAAGTTAGTACTAATTCGTTTTCATAGTGGTCTCCTTAAAAAGCGCCGGAGTTGTATCCATTACCTTCTTAAAAGCAGCATAAAAAGTGGACTTGGAGTTGTACCCCACCTCGTATCCGATGGCTTCAAATGTAAGACGTTCCATGGTCATGATCAGTTTACAGGCTTCATTGATCCGATACTCGTTGATGTAAGTGGAAAAGCTTTTACCCAGGTTATCATTCAGCAACTGGGACAACTGATGAGCGGGGATATTGATAGCGCGGGCCAGGTCGCTGAGCTTAAGATTGGGATCTTTATACAAGGCCTTATCCATAATTACCTGTCCCAGTTTTTCAGCCCAGACCTGGGCATCGCTGTCTGCTATTTTCTTTTTTTCCGGTTTGCTGAGAGATGTCGTTTCCGGGGCAGTAAGCAACTGATCAATTCTGGAGCCCTTTACAAAAAAGAAGATGGTGAAATACAGGATGGACGTGAATGTGATCCCTCCGCTGATATATATACCACCTATATGCCACAACAAGGCCATCAGGTACACCACATATAACAGGCAGTTACATCCGTATACCCACAACCAGAACTGCTCCGTAGGGCCTAAACCGGAAGGGTTCACAAAAGAGGTTTTTAATGTACCCCTAAGCAAAAAGCCGGTAGCTACCACGTAAACACCCCATACCAGGTAAATGAGCTGCGCTACAAAATGATTCCATAGGTCCGGGTAAGTCTGATAAGGGAAGACAGCGCCGCCTACGACTATTACCCCCAGCAACACACTCCATTCCCGTTTCCAGTTAGTCGGTATCACAGTTACCTTCTTCATTGCAGCCCTGAAAAAATAATACAGGGCAGGGCCGATCAGGAAACAGGCAGAAAGTCCTATCTGCAGATAAACCTTGGGGAGCCGGGGATTGAAATATATCAATACGGCTTTGGCTACACGGAGGCTGACAGCCAGTAGCAGGATGCTTAAAAGCAAAAATGGAATGGATGTTCGCTTTTTATACAGAATATAAAGTCCAAGCACCAGACCATTGAAAGCTCCCAGGGCACTCAGGAAAAACAGTATTTGCTGGCCGATATTCATATGGATGGGTGTTAATGGGCACAGGCAAATATATATCATTCAAGGTGACCTGATCAGTCATTAATACTTCAATGGAATATAGGCGGTACAAAAGGAGCCCAAACTTATTTTTTCCGCATTGCGAAAACCATTTTCCCAATTTGATAACTCTTCCGCTGTTTCCTCCTTTAGATTTGCGCCGCGTTTACAATATTCCATTCATCAGCTAATCAGCCTATATATGCATACTAAATTTAACCAACTGTTCAAATTCCTATGTGTTCTGTGTGTCCTGTTTGCAGGTACACCCGCCTATTCTATCAACGAGCCTCTTGCTGCCATTAAAGGAACTGTAGTGACCGGAGATGGTCAACCTGCAGTATTTGTACCGGTACAGATCAAGGAAAAGAACAGAGGTACCCTGACAAATGAAAAAGGAGAATTCCTGTTTAAGAGAATGCATGCCGGTCATTATACCCTGCAGGTAATGCTGATCGGTTATAAAGTAGTGACCAAAGAAGTAGATGTTGCACAAGATCAGATCCTTAACGTTACTATCCAGCTGGAAGCGTCCAACCAGCAGTTACAGGAGGTGATCATCAACAGTGCCAGGAATAAATATAAAGTGGATGCTGTATCCGGTTCTCTGCGCCTTAAAACACCGCTGCTGGAGATACCACAAAATATACAGGTCATCTCTGCCAGCCTGCTGGCTGACCAGCAAACCTACGATATCGTAGATGGCATCACCCGCAACGTGAGTGGCGTTACCCGTGTTGGACACTGGGATAACCAGTATGCGCAGATCCGTATGAGAGGTTCCAAGATCCCTGCTTTCCGTAATGGTATGAACATTGAAGCCAGCTGGGGACCTACTGCAGAAGATGCTGCTATGATAGAGCGTATTGAGTTCGTAAAAGGCCCTGCAGGTTTTATGCTGGCTAATGGTGAACCCGGTGGATTTTATAATGTGGTTACCAAGAAACCCAGTGGTGTGACAAAAGGCTCTGCCAACATCAGTATGGGAAGCTTCAGCACTTACCGTGCAGCGCTCGACTTTGATGGTAAGCTGAGTAAAGATGGTAAACTGTTGTACAGATTAAATGTGGCCGGTCAGCAGAAGGACTTCTATACCAAATACAACTATAGTAACCGTTACCTGTTTGCTCCGGTGTTGAAATACCTGGTAGATGACAGGACGTCTATCACTTTGGAATATACCTTCCAGGGCTCCAAATATCTCAACAACGGTAACTATCAGTTCTCCAAAAAGAAACTACTGGATGAAGGCATCTCTAATGATTTCTTCTATGGAGATCCTTCCCTGGAGCCTGGCAAGTTAAGAGATCATAGTGCCTATGTTTATCTGGATCATCAGCTGAATGACAAATGGCAGGCGCATGCGCAGGTGGCTTATTTTAACTTCAGCATGGTGGCCAACAGCGTATGGGCAACGAGCGTAGCGGAAAATGGCAACATGGTACGTTATTTTAGTATCGGTGATGAAGCCGGTGAAAACAGGTTTGCACAGATGTCCCTCTCCGGTGAAGAATATACAGGCAGCATCCGTCACAGGATACTGGCAGGTGTAGATATGGGTAACAAGAAATTCTGGGGCGATTTCCGCACGCTGACGCCATCCCTCAACCTGGCAGGCGGAAAAGTGTTCAATGTATACAATCCTGAGTACGGTATTCCGTTCGATTCCATCCCTACAATAGATCGTTCAAAGAGTGTAAGGACCAGGGCAGGACAAAGCAGTTATATTTCATCCGTGAATTATACCTCTGTATATGCGCAGGATGAACTTGGATTCTTTGATAACAAACTACGTTTGTCCCTGGCACTGCGATTCACGCATGCAGAAACTACAGGTAAGACAAAAACGGCGGATATGAAAGACGATATCGTTACGCCCCGTGTAGGTCTTAGTTACTCCATTGATAAATCAACGGCTGTATATGCTTTATATGATCAGTCTTTTGTTCCGCAAACAGGTCTGGATTCAAACCTGGTACCCTTCAAACCTGTTAAGGGTAATGACATTGAAGCAGGTATTAAGAAAGATTGGTTGAATGGTCGCTGGTCCACTGCAATAAGCGCTTACCGCATTGCGCGTCAGAATGCCAAGGTAGCGCTGGGCATTAAAGACAGCCGCGGCGCTGATGTATCTGTTGCATTGGGAGAGACCGTTACTAAAGGTATAGAAGCTGATATTAATGGTGAAATTGTATCCGGCCTGAATGTAAACATTAACTATGCCTATACTGATTCCAAGATAACAAAAGAAGCGCCTAATACGGAAGCCGGTAAAACAACTGTTGGTAACATCACACCAAACACAGCTGCGCATATCACCAATGCCTGGTTATCTTATCGTATTGGTCATGGCGCCTTTACAGGATTCGGTGCATCCGCTGGTATCCAATGGCAGGCAGAACGTGCTGTAGGCACTACCAAGGTATCCAACATTCCAAACTACTTCCGTACAGATGCAGGGCTGAATTATTCCCGTGGGAAATATTCCGTTTCTTTCCTGGTGAATAATCTGCTGGATGATCGTAAACTGCTTACAGCTGCATCGCTGCCGGCAAATGCATCCGGTTATTATAGTTACATCGTGGAAGCGCGTCGTAACTTCCGCATGTCCATATCTTATCGCTTCTAAAAAAGATAGCCACTATGTAATAAAATAGTGTCTGCATAGGAAAAACGCGATTGTTGTTTAAGCAACAATCGCGTTTTTTTTATAACATACTAACTCAAGTATTCCGCCTCTTCATTTCATACAACATATAGACCACTCATCCCAGCTTTCCCGGGTCTATTTAAAGGAATTGTTATGCTATTGTAAACTGCTTTGATCCATGGATTCCTTGTAGATACTTTTGCATTTCCATAGCTATGGTTCTTTGACATATCACCATCTCTACTCCTTCAGCAATCCTTAACAATTAAATTACATGAAGAGAATGTATTTTTTAAAATTAAGGTCATTCTGTAGCGTTGCAGGTAAGGCGCTTACCGCTTTACTTTTCGCAATGTTCCTGGGCGTTTCTGCTTTCGCCCAGACGAATGGCACTATTAAAGGTATAGTAACAGACGAGAACAATGTACCTCTCCCCGGAGTAACTGTTTCTGTAAAAGGAACTCCTACCGGCACTATTACAAATGCAAACGGAGCCTACACGATTGCCTCTAAAGGGCCGGAAGATGTGATCCTCTTTACGTTAATGGGATCCCTTCCAAAAGAAGTCGCTGTCGGAGACAAAAAAGTGATCAATGTAACACTGGTTACAGATACCAAACAACTGAAAGATGTAGTGGTGATAGGTTACGGCACTGCCAGTAAAAAAGATGTAACAGGCTCAATTACAACTATCAAATCAGAAGAATTTAATCAGGGTGTATTAACTACTCCTGCGGAATTATTACAGGGTAAAGTAGCTGGTCTGAACGTGACCAAAAGCGGTGACCCTAACGCCACTCCTGCTGTCGTATTAAGGGGACCTTCCACCATCCGTACCACCGGTGGAGCAATGGAACCTTTCTATGTAATAGATGGTGTACCAGGTGCGTCTATTGACCTGCTGGCGCCTGCTGACATTGAAAGCATCGACGTATTGAAAGATGCTGCTGCTACGGCTATTTATGGTGCCCGTGCTGCCAATGGTGTAATCATCGTTACTACCAAAAGAGCAAAACCAGGCCAGACAAGACTTACCTACAACGCGTATGTTGCCATGGAAGAAGTGTCTAAACAACTGGACATGCTGACTGGTGATGAGCTGCGTGCATATCTTAAAAAGAACGGCCAGACCTTAATTCCCGTACTGAATGATGACGGTTCTAACACGAACTGGCAGAAACTGGTGGAAAGAAAAGGTTATTCTCATAATCACAACGTTTCTTTCGGTGGTTCCAATGCTGCTACAGACTATGGTGGCAGCTTCAACTACCTGAAGAATGACGGTATCCTGCGGAACACCTCCCTGGAACGTACTACTGTAAGGGGTTACATTACCCAGCGCTTCTTTGACAATCGGTTGCGATTAGGGCTGACAGTTACCAACGCTCACACTAAAAGCAATGACATTGTTCAGGCTCAGGTGTTGTCTAATATGTTATTCTACTTACCAACGGTAAGTCCTTATAATCCTGATGGTACTTATAAAGAATACTATGCAAGAACCGGTAGCGGTACATTGAATCCGCTGTCGCTGATCAACAACAACTTCATCAAAACTGATGACAGCAAAACATTGATCACAGGTCTGGTACAGGCAGATATTTTCAAAGGACTGAAATATACTTTATCCTTGTCTTCACAGAGAAATCAGAACAACTACAACAGTTATTACAACCATGCTTCTGGCCTGGCTGTTAACCTGAATGGTGTGGCTACGAGGAAAGCTTATCAGAACACAAGTACTGTACTGGAATCTTATTTCAACTACGACAAAACTTTTGGCGCCAATACTATTAAATTGCTGGCTGGTTATACTTATCAGCAGGACCGTACCAACGACGGTTTTGGTATCACCACTCAGAATTTCTCCAATGATGCGCTGACTTATAACAACTTATTCCTGTCAAATCCGGCGAATACGTCACAAATAGCTTTCGACAATAATCCGATCTCTACACTCAGACTGATCTCCTACTACGGTCGTGTGCAATATTCATATGCCGACAAATACCTGTTCATGGCCTCTTTGAGGAATGATGGTTCATCAGCATTTGGTATTAACAACCGTTGGGGATATTTCCCGGCCGTTTCTGCCGGATGGAATATCAGCAGTGAGCCTTTCATGAAGAATGTCAACCTGGTCAGCGTACTGAAGCTGAGAGCAGGTTATGGTGTATCCGGTAACAGCGCAGGCTTTAACGCATTCTCTTCCCTGTTGATCTATGGTACCCCTGCGGGTAACTCCAAGTTCCTGTACAACGGTAATATCACCAACGCTATCGGTCCGGTACGTAACGACAACCCTGACCTGAAATGGGAGGCTACCGCTACTACCAACATCGGTCTGGACTTCGGTATCCTGAAAGACAGGATCAGCGGTTCAATTGATTATTATATCAAGAAGACTTCCGACCTGATCTACGATCAGTACCCGGTGTCTACTACACAGTATTTCGTACCAACTTATACTGCCAACGTAGGTAGCATCAAGAACAGTGGTATCGAACTGGCATTGAGCGCGACCATAGTGAAATCTCATGGTTTCACCTGGAGAACGAACCTTAACCTGGCACATAACAAGAACGAGATCACCAATCTGTCCAACGAGAAATTCGCCATCAACTATATCCAGACTGCACAGCTGGGGGGTAAAGGACAATCCGGTAACTACAGCCAGATCATCCAGCCAGGATATGCTTTAGGTACTTTCGATCTGTGGCATTACATGGGTAAGAACAACAATGGTGTAAGTACTTATCAGAAAGCGGATGGTACTATTACCGCTACTCAGCCGCTTACCACAGACGCAAAACTGGCAGGCAATGCACAGCCAAAGCTGATGTACGGATGGAGCAACAACTTCTACTATAAGAACTTCGACCTGAATTTCCTGGTACGTGGTGTATTAGGCAACAAGATCCTGAATGCTACACTCGCAGGACTGAACAATCCTGTTGATTCAAAAATTCAGAACATTCCTCATTTCACTACGAATGAGTCTTACAATGATATCAACGCCTACCTGATCTCTGACCGTTTCTTAGAAAGTGGCTCTTATCTGCGTCTGGACAACCTGTCGCTGGGTTATACGTTCAAACCGCATACACAGTCAATTAAGAGCATCCGTTTCTATGCTACCGGCAATAACCTTTTCGTGATCACCAAGTATCGTGGTATAGATCCTGAGATCAATATCGGTGGTGTTACTCCTGGCATTGACAACAACAACTTCTATCCTAAAACACGTACTTATATCGTTGGTCTGAGTGCTTCATTTTAATTCAAGAAATGAGTATTCCATAAGGAACGACAAAAAACTATTAAACGGATGAAAAAGAGAAATATATTCATCACTGCGCTTGCAGCACTTGTTACGGTTAGTGCCTGCAGGAAATTAGATGTGGATGTTGAATCACAATATGTAAACGGCAACTTCCCTTCCACCTCTCAGGATTATGCTGCGTTACTCGGTACTATGTATACCAACCTGGCGTCCAACTATGCCATCGCCTACTGGCGTATGCAGGAGTTGTCAACAGATGAAGCCATCATTCCTGCCCGCGACGGTAACTTCGATGATGGTGGTCAGTACAGACAATTACACTATCATACCTGGACATATGACCATCCCAATGTGACAGGTATCTGGCAATGGGGTTTCGGTGGTATCAACAACTGTAACCGTCTGATCAACCTGACTGCTACCTCCAAAGTTGACTCCACTACCAAAGCAGCCAACATTGCAGAAGTAAGAGCGGTACGTGCATTATATTACTTCTTCATGATGGATACTTATGGTAATGTGCCGCTGATCACTAAATTTCCGGTAGATACTTTACCTGCTACACAGGACAGACCTAAGATCTTTGCCTTCATCGAATCAGAGCTGAAAGCTATCGCACAGCAGTTGCCATCCAAATCGACCAATGCCGCTACCAACGTATTGCAGTATGGCCGTCCTACAAAAGCAATGGCATTCGCCCTGCTGGCAAAGATGTACCTGAATGCATCTGTCTATTTAGGAGCCGGTACTGACCGTAATAAGGATGTTGTGGCTATGGCAGATAGTGTACAAAACAACACAGCTTACTTCCTGGACGGCAGGTTCCGCGATATCTTCTTACCGAATAACGGTCCGCAGACCAATGAGACTATCTTTGCTATACCTTACGATCAGCAGATACCAGGTAACCAGTTCACCCGTTTTGGCTTCTACTATTACCTGGCACAGGCATACGGGTTTAATGTTGGTCTGAGTATCGCGATGAGCACTACGCCTGAGTTCTACAACCGCTTCAACCTGAAAGGCGATGTAAGGAACAATACCTGGCTGGTAGGTCCTCAATTCTATCCTGATGGTAACGGCGGTTTCACCAATCAGCCTGTATACTATCCAAACAGCACCACGCAGGTCGTGATCACACCCGACCTGGTACTGGTACCGCCAAAACCAATGGATCTGGGCAATACGCAGGCCAGTCAGGCATCCGGTGTACGATCCATCAAGTACTATCCTGATCCTACCATTATCCAGGCTACCCGTCTGAATGGTAACGATGTACCGGTATTCCGTCTGGCAGACGTTTACCTGATGAAAGCAGAAGCTATCTTACGTGGTGCCGCACCAACCACTGTTAATGGCGCATTGCAAACACCTGACTATTTGGTTAACTTGCTGCGTTCCCGTGCAGGTGCTCCTCCTGTTTCCGGCATCGACCTGCCAGGAATACTGGATGAACGTGCCCGTGAACTATCCTGGGAAGGATGGCGCCGTAATGACCTGATCCGCTTTGATATGTTTGAAAAAGAATATCCTTTGCCAAACGATAACCTGAGCATGAATAAGGACACCAGAAGAAGACTCTATCCTATTCCGATCACAGAGATCAGGTTGAATGGTAACCTGAGACAGAATCCGGGTTACGAGCAATAAACGGTACAGATATTACGTAATAAGAGATACAATCATAAAACCCAACAGCCGGCTCATTCACAGGCCGGCTGTTTTTTAAAACGACAAGTTAATGAAGGCACTTTCCCTATTTGCATTGACCGCAGCTTTGAGCCTGCTGCATAACGATGTTCCGGACAACGTGAAGATGAACAGGATCCAGGTGATCGGTTCACACAACAGTTACAAAAAAGCGATTGATCCGGCATTGTTCAAAATGTTCCAGCAGCGGGATTCCGTATCTGCCAGCAAAATTGATTACGAGCATATTTCCATTGCAGAACAGCTGGATATGGGCTTATTGAACCTGGAGATCGATGTGTATGCAGATGCAAAGGGCGGTAAATATGCGCATCCCAAAGGACTGGATTGGGCAAAAGGACAGGCACCTTACGATGAGAAAGGTGTTATGAATGAGCCAGGCTTCAAAGTATTACACATCCCTGACCTGGACTTCCGTAATGACTACCTGACGCTGAAGAACGTTCTGGCGGAGTTAAAAACCTGGTCAGAGAAACACCCACACCACTACCCGGTCTTCATTACGCTGGAGCCTAAAGATGGTGCTTCAAAAAGCAAAGAAATTACAGAACCAGAGCCATTCACTACGGCAGTTTTCGATCAGCTGGATCAGGCATTGATAGATGGATTGGGTAAGGAACATCTCATCACGCCAGATATGGTGAGAGGTAAATACAAGACCGTAGAAGAAGCAGTATTGCACGACAACTGGCCTACTGTAAAAGCAGCAGAAGGTAAGTTCGCTTTCATTCTCGACGCTAAAGAAGGGAAGAGAGATCTCTATATTGCTGGTCATCCGGGATTGAAAGGCCGTGTTGTATTCTCCAATTCTGAACCAGGTACGCCGGAAGCGGCTATGATGATCATCAACAATCCTAACAGCCCTGAAATAAAAGAACTGGTTGCGAAAGGGTACATCATCCGTACAAGGGCTGATTCAGATACTAAAGAAGCACGCCTGAACGATAAGTCCAGCTTTATTGCTGCCTGCAATTCAGGAGCGCAAATCATTACTACTGATTATTATAAGAAGAGCACTCACTTCAAGTCTGACTATGAGATCAGCTTTGAAGGGAAGAAATATTGCAGATTAAATCCTTTGTTTAATAATACAGCGGCCGTGAGCAAATAAGTAATTGCTTCCTTTTAGAAAGCGTCTTGCAGAACGGTGATACGTTTTGCAAGGCGCTTTTTAGCTATAGTATCCTTCTAAAAGAGAAGTCCTCTCCTTTACCCAAGAGGTCGTAAATCGCCCCCTCTTTGTCTGTTTCACCCCTCCTGCTTGTAGCCAGGCCAGCGTAAGTTTGTATCGTTAACAACAACAAATAATCAAATAAACGCTCTGATATGACAACAACCACTAAAACCGCAATTACTGTAGAAACTACCGTTCAGGCCCCGGTGGCAAAAGTATGGGAATACTGGAACCAGCCTGAACATATTAAGCAATGGGCTTTTGCTTCAGATGACTGGCATGTACCTGCTTCCGAAAATGACCTGCGTACGGGTGGTAAGTTCAGCACCACTATGGCGGCAAAAGATGGCAGTTTCAGTTTTGATTTTGGCGGCGTGTATACACAGGTGAAAGAGCATAAGCTGATAGAATATACTTTGGGTGATGAAAGGAAGGTGAGCATCCTTTTCAGCAGCATAGGTGATGCAACTAAGATAGTAGAGACTTTCGAGGCAGAAGACACTCATTCTGTTGAGATGCAGCAGAGTGGCTGGCAGGCAATCCTGGATAACTTTAAGAAGTATACAGAAGCTAATTAATAGTAAGACCTTACTCAGTATTTCAGGTACTACACAGGGTACAAAAAGGGGAGCTGCCTCAAAATTAACTGAGACAGCTCCCTTGTCGTTGCTATACGAATTGACTGACCACTAATTCTTAAAAAAGCCGGCAGCGGTGGTGGTATTTTCCACCCAGCAGCCTGAATTGGCTTTCAGTACATATTCACTCAGCCCCACCCTATTCGCTCCCGGCGCCCAGTCGTAGGTATACCCCAGCCTCGTCCACGGATAATAGCAGTCCGTAGCACCACTCAGCGGACGGTAATAAGAGTAAATGATGTTGTTATTAAACCATGCCCGGTAATCAGGTGACACCGTGCCTACCAGCGTGGAGCCTGTTGTGGTAGTTGTAACAGCCGGATCTCCTGCGGGACGGAACAGGCGTTCTGCATGCACCCAGATCTGGGCGATATGTGTATTACTTTTGCTATTTACAGGAGGCAATCCCAACAGCTGACTGATACGCTGGATAGTGTCTGTAGTCGGGGTAAGCACCGGATCCAGTTTGCCTAACATCTGCGAAGGGATAAAAAACCAGCTATCTCCCCAGGTTGTTGTAATAGAATCTCCAACGGGATAACTTTCCGGATACCGCATGAAGGTGGCCATCAGTACATAGTTTTGTCCGTTGATGGTTTTCCACTGCAGATGAGTATTGGCTGCTGCAATAGGCCAGAGGCTATCTATTGCTTCCGAGCCATTGTCCACCATAGCATCTTTAATGGATTGCGCATATAACACGTTCATATCCGGAGTAGGCGTTATGTTGTCGTCATCTTTCGAGCAACTTACTACTGTGAAGCCAAGCAGAACAATAACAAAGGTGAATAAGAAGTTGTGGAAACGTAAGGAGGCGTTTTTCATTGGATGTCTTGTAGGTCATTGAGAATGAGATAAAATTAACAGCTATTTCCATTCATTCAATGGCCATTCCTAACCATTATTATGGAGCTTGTTCATTTTGTTCATTTTCCTACTCCTACTATCTCGCTCCTACGAACGACGCAACCGGTGTTAATCAGCTTTCCTTTTAATGCGCACGCCTTCTCCGCGTAGTATGCCAGATCCGGTGATGCGGGTATTTTCTATGAGAGGTGATGTTATTGAAAATAAGGGCTACCATCAGGAGGATCAGTACACCAGACAACACAGGGCTTAATACGTACAGGTATCCCATCGCTTTGATCTTCTCAGATCCGATATTGGCGATCAGGGCAGTAGCTCCGCCGGGAGGGTGCAGTGTTTTAGTGATCTGCATCAGTACAATGCACAGGGCTACGGAAAGCGCCGCCGCCAGCCATAGTTCACCAGGTATCAGTTTATGAATGGTCACACCGACAAGGGCGCAGATCAGGTGCCCTCCTACCAGGTTCCTTGGCTGGGCTAAAGGACTGTTTATAATGCCATAAATGAGTACGGAGGAAGCTCCAAATGAGCCGATAAGGAATAAGTTATCTGTGGGGGACAAAAAGTTACTTTGCAGGAAGCCGATCAATCCGATACCGGTAAATGCGCCCAGGAAGGTCCATAAGTGCTCCCTGAAGTCAAGCAATGTTTCCTTGTACAAGACATACCTCACCCTGCGGAGGTGCCGCTTGGTCTTTTTTCCCATTATTTCCCTTTATTCCCTTTTTTGAACCGCAAAACTAAGGCAACGAAAGAGCATTATCAATACCTTCCAGATGTCTTAGATACGATGCTTACATGAAGTTACCATGCCTTTGGGTTGGACCTGAGGTGGACTTGAGGTGGACTTGATATCCTCAACAGATTTATTATCAATGAATTAGAGTGCACAAAAAATGCTGCTGGAATGGCGAATGAGGTAACACCACAAAAATACAACAATTTGGTTTACAATAACTTAATACATTATAGTATTCCTTTCAGTCGTAAGTGCTGCAGTAGCATAATTGTCTTGGCATCCCTGATGTCTCCATCATCTATCATGGCCAGCGCCTTTTCAAAGGGGAGCTCCAGTACTTCGATCTCCTCCTGTTCATGCTCCACTCCTCCCCCTTCGTGTATTTTCATACTGGCGGCATATTCGGCGATGAAAAAATAGAGTATTTCGGTAACTGAACCGGGCGACATATAAGCCTCGAATATCTTCCGCACATGAGACACCTTGTACCCGGTTTCCTCCTCTACCTCTCTGCGGATGCAGTCCTCCGGACTATCCTTATCCAGCAGGCCGGCGCAGGCTTCGATCAGCATACCTGAGGGATTGCCGTTCACGAAAGAAGGCAGGCGGAACTGGCGGGTCAGGATAACAGACTTTTGTTCCTGGTTGTACAGCAGGATCACAGCCCCATTTCCACGGTCATACGCTTCACGGGTCTGGGTCTGCCAGCTGCCATTCTTCAGTTTAAAATCGTAAGTGAATTTGCGGAGTATATACCAGTTGTCTGACAGGATCTCTTCCTTCTGAATTTTTATTTCGGGCAACATAAAGTTTATTGAAGACGGTTAGCCCCAAATATACCTCAAAAAGGCGTTACATACCGCTGCCATATACAGGTTTAATACCCGCAGCTTTGATCTTTTCCAGTACCTTCTCCCCTATTTTATATCCCTGCGATACGCCATTGTCAATGGCATCACGATAATGAATACCACCATATAAACGGGAAATGGCGGCTTCCTTTGATGCTGCCAGGAATGAAGTGAATTTACGTGCAGGGATCTCAAACATCTCCTCGGAGTTATCCTCATAGGCAAAGTGATCGCCCAGCATATAGGTCAGTACGGTAGCTACTGCGGATGATACCACACTATGACCACTGGTATATTCAGGGAACGGAGGCGTCTGTAATAAAGGCTTCCATTTCACATCCATGTAACGGTTGATATAAGTCTCCGGACGGATGCGGTTGCTAAGGTACTTTGCATCCCAACAGCTGATAAATGCGTCCATCATAGTCACAGCAGCTACGGTATGCAGCAGGACGGTCTTATCAAAGTCCAGCGCTGCTTTTCGGGCTGCAATGCCGGTAACATTCATCCAGTGACCGCCAGGTGTGATCTTCTTAAATCCGATGGCCATATGCCCGTAAGTACTCACCGCAAACGGATTACAATCCCAGAATGATGCAATGACCCGCTGATCCATATTGAGGTTTACACCAGCATCATACACTTCTCTGTTCAATGCATAAAAGGCACTTGCCGTATCCTTGCTGAAAGGCACGGGCGCCAGTGGTACAAACTGGTTGCAGGAATCTATGATCATAGGCCGGATGGTTTTCCAATGCGGCTCTACTGCTTCGATATAAGCCGGCGGTGTAGGGTACCAGTATCCTTCTCCCTTGGTCGGTGTATAACGTACAAGTGTACTTAGTTTTCCATAGCCATCCGGCCGGGACCACTGTACGGTTTGCCTGGCAATATCTTCTGCAACAGCAACAGAATTACGGATGATGCTATCCGGCACCTTATCTTTCTTAAACAAGAGCAACAACTTCTCTTCATCCTTTTCCAGCATAAACCCTGAAGGCAACATCAGTTTGCCTGTTTCCAGTATGCTGTATACTGCGGCAATGCGATAATCATACATATGTCCGCCATCATGCACCACAATACCAGGATATGACCTGATGAATGTTGATGCATCGGGAATCTGCCCGTTATGTGCGGTTACAATGCTATAAGCCGACATCATGGCATAGGCGTAAAACCGGCACGCAGCAGGTGGATTCACCACATCATGCATCATCACCATTGACAGTGAAAATACCGATGGTTGTATATAGTCTGTAAAACCTGTTTTATGTTGCTGCGTATAACCTAACTGGCACACAAAAAGCAGGAGGATCGTCAATCGTTTCATACGTTAGTTTACTTTAAACAGGGTGATCCCTTTGTTGTTTACACCTACCATGACATATGGCTTGTTGCCAATATTCATGACAGCAGCCGATTTCACATCCCCTTTCACACAAAGGCCTGAAGCGGGCTGTGAGACATAACTGAAATTTCCCTTTCCATCACCTTTTAATAAACAGCCGTAACCGGCATCAAAACTGCCCAGTTTAAGACGGTTATCACACTGGTTACCCAGCAGCAACAGATCCAGCTTTCCGTCCTTGTCATAGTCCGCAGGCAGGATCTTAGACACAACGGAGAATTGTGCCTCTACGGGCAGCGCTGTTGGTACAAACTTGCCGTTGCGGTACAGGAAGCAGCATGTTTTGGTTTCCACAGCTGTTAGTTTACCAGCCTGACTCAATTCCTCCGGCGAAAAAATATCCTTCATTGTAGCACTGGAATAATTACGGTAGGAAGAGAATTTACGGCGCATGGGATAGATCTGCTCATTGAGTTCATCGCGGCTCACGAAGGGATAACTTACACCTTCGATGTAAAAGTTAAGGAAGGGATCAATAGAACCATTTTTGTCGAAGTCAGCATAATAGAGTTCAGCAGGTTGCTTTACAGATGTATGGATCTGGGTATTCTCTCCCAGGTTTCCTGCAATAATATCTTCATGACCATCCCCATCTACATCTGCCACTGCCAGTCCAAACCAAAAACCTGTTTCCGGCTGATCAAAATATTGCGCTGTCACGTCTTTAAAGCCATCCTGTTTATTAGCAAAGACCATGACTGGCATGAACTCACCACAAATCACCAGGTCTTTTCTACCATCCTGGTCTATGTCTGTCCACCGGGCGTCGGTGACCATTCCTGCTGAGGCGAAGGGGATCTTTGCTACGCTGAATTGTCCTTTACCGTCATTGATCAACAGATAAGAGGTTGGTGCCATTGGATATTTACCCGGAATAACGCGGCCTCCTACAAACAGATCGATATCTCCATCGTTGTCGAAATCGCAGGGACGTACACAGGATTTACTGCTGGCACTTACATCGGGCAAGGCGCCCTTTAAAAGGGTGAAATTCCCTTTCCCGTTATTGAGATACAGTTCGTCCTGCAAAGCGGCTGTATTGGGCTCGAAAAGGCCGTATCCACCCTTTGCTACATAGAGGTCAGGAGCGCCGTCGCCATTAGCATCAAAGAAAGCGGCCGCCGCCACCTGTGATGGCATATCGCTGCCCGGGATCACTTTGGTACCCATTACAAAGCCTCCACCGGGTTTCTGGAAGTAGATCCTTGCCGGCTGTTCATTATCTCCACCCATGTACAGGTCTTCCAATCCGTCCTTGTTCACGTCAGCCTTTTCAAACACAGGACCTGTTTTAGAATACATGAACATCATCAGCAACTGACGTTTGAAATCATTCACCGTACCATCGGTATGCTTGTAGGTAAACAGGCTGTCTGCATTAGTGAAGTAAGTGGCAACGGGCGGTTGTGGTGTATTGGCTGCCGGTGCGCCATCAGGAGCATAGGAAACCGTCAGTAATTGGTTGGCGGTAATGTCTTTCAGGTGTTGTGTTTTACCATCGGGCCAGATGATACAAACAGAGTCTGCCCGCGTATCATCACCAAGGCCAAACAGCAGCTGGGTGGATACGGCGGACAGATAACCCCTGTTTGGATTGACCTCCAGATATTGTTCTACACCTTTGCTATAGACGTACACCTTCGCGCCTACAGCACCGGTATTTTTATTGTTTCCTTTTAATTTAACAGCCAGGTAGGACCGCTTGTTCTGCTCGCGGCTCATATTCTGATATATCGCGGCTGTTTCATTGATCTTATTCACTACCAGGTCAAGATCTCCGTCGTTATCAAGATCTGCATATACAGCACCACTGGAAATACCGCCGGCATCCAGCCCCCATGCGTCCCGCATGTTGGAGAATGTAAGATCCTTGTTGTTCCTGAATATGTAGTTCTGTAAAGATGTGGAAGGCATGGCAGCAACAAGGTCCATCAGCAGCACGGGTTCACGGTCAATGGCCTTTTTTACCTTATAGTCTCCCCAATAACGCAGGAAGTCCTTATTGGTATAATCCCGCAGGTACCCATTAGTGACGAAAATATCTTTATAGCCATCATTGTCCAGGTCAGCAATGAGCGGGCACCAGCTCCAGTCGGTATTGGATACACCGGCCAGCTGTCCGATCTCACTGAAGGTGCCATCGCCATTATTCAACTGTAACATGTTGCGCATGTACTGCTTGTAGAGATCCTGTGAGATCATCAGTTCGAAGGATTCATAGTTTTCCTGTAACTGCAGCAGTTTCTGACGTTGATTGTCTTCCGGCAGCATGTCTAAGGTCATGACATCCGGCAGGCCATCGTTATTAAAATCAGCGATATCTACTCCCATAGAGAAATGAGAGAGGTGACCGAAACAGTTGGTAGCATCTTCTGCAAAGGTGCCATCATGTTTATTTATATAGAGATAATCACGTTCATTGTAATCGTTGGTGACATAGATATCCTGCCAGCCATCTTTGTTGATATCCGCTATAGCAACCCCGAGTCCGAAGGTCAGCGGATTCTGTACAATACCTGCCTGTTTTGATATTTCGGTAAAATGGTCCCCATCATTCCTGTACAGTTTATTGCCTGCCAGCGGATCTGTTTCATTACGGAACCTGGTGAATTCCATGTTATCTATCTTGATAACATTGTGGTTCAGCAGGAACATATCCAGGTCACCATCATTATCCATATCAAAGAATGCGGCGGTTGTACTATAGCCTGGATCGTCCAGGCCATACTCTTTTGCTTTCTCCACAAATTTTGCATTGCCCTGGTTGATGAATAACTGGTTTCTACGCAGCTCATCACTTTTCTTACCAGAGTAACAGATATAAATATCGAGCAGTCCATCGCCATTCACATCGGCCATGGTAACACCGGTTTTCCAGCCATCGGGCTTTCCTTCCAGACCTTTTCCTGCGTCTTTTGTAATATCGGCAAACCGCATGTTGCCTTTATTGAGATAAAGTTTATTGGGGCCCATATTGGCGGTAAAGAAAAGGTCCTGCAGGCCATCGTTGTTGATATCTCCTACTGCCACACCACCACCATTGTAGAAATATTCGTAGGCCAGTACATTCAGTTTTTCGGTTTCATTCAATGCATTGCTGAATTTAATGCCAGTCGTTTTAGGGGCTAACAGCTGGAATAAAGGCTGTTGGGCAATTGCAGGTAAAACTCCAATAGTTAACAACAGGAAAAAAGCAGGGATACTAATTTTCTTCATCAGGTATTGATTGCGTAGGTGTCCTGCTGTGGAATAACTGATCATTGAATACTTTTTTACAGAGGAACTTCCGTGGAATAAAAGCTAATGCGACCACCGGGGGTCGCATTAGCATAAGTTCAATAGTTAAATTATTGCACATCCCACCATACTCTTGAAGTGTAAGTATCACCTTTATCGAGGCGGCTTACAGCAGTCTTATAGTTAGTCGGATTAGTAGATGCTTCAGTTGAGTGGTAAGCAATTCTCCTTGGTATGGTACCACCGGTGAAATTACCTATATAGTTAACCGGGGTCAGTACAGGATAACCTGATCTTCTCCAGTTAATCCATGCTTCGATGAAGTTAAACAGCAGACCATCTGTAGCCCAGTACTGCTCATTGATCATCTTCAGTGATGCGTTCGTACTGCTTACATCCAGTGGATGAGCAGCAGCATAGGCATCAGCGGTAGCAGCACTGATAGCGGCGCTGGAGCTGAAGGTAGCCAGTGACTGTAAAGCTGCAGATACAGCGTTCCTGTAGTGACCTGCAGCAGTACCTGGTACTGTCCAGCCGCGTACGGATGCTTCAGCCAGTAACAGTTCTGTTTCAGCATAGGTCAGTACGAATTCCGGCGCACTACGGTCCAGATATACAGCGGTAGTAGGACGGGAGTATTTACCTAAAGGATATACATCGCCGGCAGCACCTGTACTTCCGGGATAATCTGGTCTTTTAGTGATGTCTGTGGTACCTCCTGCCAGATCATAACCATTAGGCATGCCGACCTGTACGCTGGGGGTTCTGTCGCCCGCCACAGAGCTGTTGGTACCTGCTTTCAGACCTGCTGGTGGTACTTCAGCCGCTACACCCAGACGAGGGTCATTATTCGCTTTCAGGTAATCAATTAATGGTTTTGACCATTTTACTTCCCTGTAGTCTTCTGTAACCAGCAGCGCACTGCTTGTACCGTTACCGTTACCAGTAGAGTTATCAGTAGCGCTGTAGGCATTGTCTGCAATACTCTGGAAGGTACCACCTGTAGCTGCTTTTTCAGCATACTGGCGTGCCAGCGTAGGGTTGACCTTTACTAAACGCATAGCAGCACGCAGCATGATTGAATAACCGAACCTTCTCCATTTAGCGATGTCGCCATGATAGAAAAGATCTGAGGTCAGCTTGTCTTTGGAATCATCCAGTGCTTTAATAGCGGTTTCCAGTTCTGACAGCATGGAAGTATAAATTGACTCCTGCGTATCATATGCCGGTGTAAATACATTTGTTTTGCCTTTCAGCGCCTCTGAATACGGCACATCACCGTAACAATCAGTGATATGCTGCATAATCAGCACTTTCATGATAGTACCTGCGCTGGCCAGATTCGTCAATTGCTTGTCATTGGCGAGCGATACCATTTCATAAACAAGGCTGGCACTTCTGTAGTCATTGATCCATAGCTGGTTCTGATAGCCTATGATACCGGATGAAGCTACATACTTATCACCATTACTATAGTAGTTGTAGGTGGAAGCCAGTAACTGCGGCCACATACTTTCAAACAGCAATTGTGCATATCCTGTGTTTGCGTAGGAATATTGCGCTTTGGAAAGCAATAGATTGGCATTATACCTGGCGGCGTCTACTGCAACCGGATTGGTGTTGATTTCATCATAATCGTGGGTACAACCTGATGCGAACAGTGTCAGACCCAGTGTTATATATAGCAAACCTTTTTTCATGTCCATTATTTTTTAAATTTAACATTCACGTTCACACCGTAGGTCCGGGTACTTGGCAAGCTTGTACCTTCGATACCTGCGTAGTTGATGAGTGAAGAAAATCCTGCTTCAGGGTCTACGTTATCAGATTTACGCATGAGGGTGAGCAGATTACGTGCTACGAGTGAAATACCGATAGACTCGAACGGTGTTTTACCCAGCACTTTCCTACCCATTGTATAACCCAATGTTACCTGGCGCAGCTTGATGAAGTCAGCATCCAGTACGCTATTCTTGGAGATCTTATTTGCATATGCCTGATAATAGGTTTGCGCGTCTACATTCTTTGTATTTTTCTCTCCGGTGCTTTCGATGATACCATCTACAACGATGCCTGATTCCCTACCTGCCAGCGTTGCTTTATCCAGACCACGATATACGGCGTAGTCTTTGGTTGCGGACAGCAGTTTTGCGCCGAATTTGCCATCTATTAAGAAGGAGAGGTTGAAGCCTTTGTAAGAGAAGTCGTTATTAATACCACCGAAGAACTTAGGCAGTACACTACCCATTGGTCGCAGCACACCATCATTCTGTGGCAGTCCGGAAGCATCCAACAGCAGTTGGCCTTTATCATCACGTTTGAAATCGTACGCCAGGATCTGTGGGCCGGACATACCTTTCACGAGAGCGGTATTGGCATTCAGCGGACGGTAAGTACCCAGTGTCAGTACAGTACTGCTACTGTTTGAGCCATAGATGTCAAGAATTTTATTCTTGATGTAAGTACCATTCACAGAAGCGTTCCAGGTGAAGTTGGACGTAGATACAATAGTACCGTTTATAGCAGCCTCAAAACCTTTGTTCAGTGTAGAACCAGTTCCGAAGTAGGCCTTGTCATACCCGGTGGCTGATGAGATCGTACCCTGTATGATTTCACTGTTGGTTTTACGATGGAAATACGCCAGGTCAATACCTAATCTGTTCTCGAAGAATTTCAGTTCGAGACCAACTTCCGCTTCTTTCAACTTAAATGGTTTCAGATAAAGATTGGGCAGTGTAGAAGAGAAATCACCTGTGCTGACGCCAGCAATTGTACTTCCTACGTTGTAGTAAGACTTAGTGATATAAGCGTCTGTAGGTTCACCACTGGCATTTGCCCATGAAGCGCGTAACTTACCGTAGTTCAGTTTAGGAATGTGTACCAGTTCGGAGAAGATGAAGCTACCGGATACAGATGGTACGAAGATGCTCCTGTTGCCGGCTGGCAGAGTAGAGTATACATCATAACGACCGGTTGTTCCGATAGTCAGGAAGCCTTTGTATGAGAAGTCGGCGGTATAGTACCCTGACTGTGATTCTCTTGCCTGATAATCGTAGTTCCTACCGAAGTTGGTTACGTTGCTATAAGAATAAACGTAAGGTATGATAAACTGGTTACCAGATACGCCTACCATTTCAAAGGTCCTTTTACGCAGGTTACCACCCACTGCCAGGTCTACCTGCAGGTCTTCCACGATGTTCTTCTTGAAACCGATCAAACCATCCGCGTTCATTTCGGTGGATTGTTCGTTACGCAGATCCAGGTCACCACTCACGGTAGTACCATTTGCCAGCGTGCTGGTGGAATAAGCAGTACCCCATGGAGTCACCTTGAATTTCCTGTCGTTTATGTTATCATAACCGATACGTGCCTGTGCATATAAAAAGTCAAATAAATCATAACGAACAGTCAGTGCAGAGATCCAGCGTCTTCTGTCGATGTTATTGATGAACTGGTTTACAACAAACCATGGGTTTGTTACGAAGTTATCATCTGTCCATACTACCTCACGACCATTGTTGTCGGGATTGTAGCCAGGCTTCATGAGATCTTCATCAATGTTTGTAGCCAGGAAGAGACCATTGTTCGCGTTCAGCGGACCATCACTCAACTGAGGACGGTTCTGTGAACGGTCATCAATATAGTTTACCAGTGCACTTACTTTCAGTTTGGTAGTCAGGTTCTGTTCGAGGTTCAGGTTGAAAGTTTTACGTTTCAGTCCACTGTTCCTTAAAATAGAATGATTGTCCATGCTGGATGCGGATACGCGGAAAACACCTTTGTCTCCGCCACCAGATACTGATAATGTATTGGTAAAGGTTGGTCCTGTTCTGTAGAAACGGCTGATGTTATCATCCACTGCAGAGTAAGCATAAGACTTACCATCAAACTGCGGCGTCATTGATCCGTCCAGTTTTGTACCCCAGCTCAAACGTGTGCTGGATAATGCGTCGGCAGCGTTGACAGGTTTTGCACCATGTTGACCCTGGCCATATGTATACTGGTATTCGGTATAGTCGATCGCTTTATCCAGTGTGTAGTTGGTGTTATATTCCACCTGCATGGTTCCTTTCTTACCACTCTTGGTAGTAATAAGGATCACGCCGTTGGTAGCACGGGTACCGTACAATGCGGAAGCAGAAGCGCCTTTCAGTACGGTCATGCTTTCAATATCATCGGGGTTGATGTTGGAGATACCATCACCATTATCGGAACCGCCCCACTCACCGGCAGCACCTCTCTGTGAGTTATCCATCGGAACACCGTTAATAACGTACAATGGGCTGCTGGCGCCAAAGCTGGCCATACCTCTTAACAGCACACGTGCAGAAGAACCTGGACCACCGTTGGTACCACTAACGCTCAAACCAGCCACACGGCCACCAAGAGAATAAGCAACGTTGGTTTCACGCGCTTGTGTCAGCGATGCACCATCAACTTTTGTAACAGAGTAACCCAGTTTTTTGGATTCTTTTGATATACCCAGTGCCGTTACTGTTACTTCACCTAACTGAGAAGAGGACTCCTCCATGGTGAAGTCAACGGATGTCTGTCCAGCAGCAAGTTTAATGCCTTTGGACGTATAACCTATCAGTGATGTTTCGAGTGTTACTTCTCCTTCCGGTACATTTTTCAGGGTAAATGCACCATCAGCACCCGTGATTGCAAAGATGTTCTTTCCTTGCACCTTGATACTTACGGAACCCAGAGGGGCTCCACTTTTTGAATCTTTGACAGTTCCCTGTACCTGCCTTGTTTGAGCAAATGCTACTGTGGAGAGTAGCATCGCAACAACCAGCAAACGTAGATGTCTCATTATCGATTTAGTTTTTGGTTAGAGAATAGACAAGTGATGGACACTTGAAGGCATAGAAGGTCTGGTCGCTGTGCGACAATGTTTCGTTTCATTGCTCGATACTGTTATATTTGGTTGTTGTTAGAAAATACTTTCCCCTTTATGCTATTTGCATAGCAATGTTTATGCTTCCATCAAGTTTTAGTTTTGATTTTAGTTGACACGCCCCCCTACCGGACTACTCACTGTGATGTAACAGGGACTTGTTCCCCGTTACAAACACACATGAAGACATGATCCGGCAAATAGTCGGCAAAGACTCAATAACGATTTGAAGTGATAAAATAATTGTTCATTGTTCTACTTTCCACTTTAGCAATCTGATTGACTCTAGTAGTTATAATTTTGGCTTCGAAGAAAATTGTTCAATATTAGCTGTTCAATAGTTTAATATCCAAAGTTGTCCTACTCTTACGAGTAATACAATTCACTGTTCATGTTTGTTTCAAAAATTCTATAAATGACAAGTTTTCTTACATGGAAGGCAACATTTTTGCCCAGATTTCATAACTGATTCGTGACTCATTGTTCTCTTTCACGCTCTCTCGTTTACGACTTTCGACATTGAAAGTACTCAAATTTTGACATTTTGTACAATAACATTTATGTTATACATAATTATAACCAAATGACCGCTAAAACAAATACTTTTTTAACAAGTACTGATCTTATGTAAACCGTTTTAGCATAGTTATAACACTCAATTTCACTATTATGTTCATCTGATAGTATTTTATCTTAAGTGTTAGTGTGATTTGTCTTTATAATTAATCACTTATTAATACTGAAGAAGGGACTGCGGCGGCAGTCCCTTCTTCAGTATTCGTCTCCGTATGATCTACTTTAGTTTATCTTTCTTTACACCTTCTTTGGTGATCTTCACAGGAACGATCAACCCATTTTCATCAAAATGCATTTCATCTATACATACCACCCTGTTGTTGGCTGCTGTTTCCGTGAGTGGACGTCTATGGTAAACGATATACCACCTGTCAGTGCCTGGTACATTGATCACAGAGTGATGGCCCGCACCAGTTGCTACCGCTGTATCCTGCTGAAGTATCTTGTCAATACGTTTGAAAGGGCCTGCCGGAGAATCTGCGATAGCATATGCTACGGAATAGTGTGGTCCACCCCATCCTCCTTCTGACCACATAAAGTAGTATTTGCCGTTACGGATGAACATGAGTGGTCCTTCCACATAACCTGAAGGCGTGATTTCCTTAAAGGTACTGCCATCTTCAAAAGGAGTGAATCCTTTGAAATCGGGGGTCAGCTTTGCGATATTGCAATGACCCCATCCGCCATAAATGATATAGTATTGTCCGTCCTTATCATGAAAAACGAACTGGTCTATAGGCTGTGCTTTATTATGGAACTTATCGATCAGCGGTTTCCCCAGGTAATCTTTATAAGGGCCTCCCGGTTTGTCGGACACGGCTACGCCTATGCCCCCCTCTTCATTGTCGTTCTGGATATCGTTGGCTGCGAAGAAAAAGTAGTATTTGCCATCTTTCTCTACTATCGCAGGCGCCCACATGGCTTTTTTAGCCCATTTCACGGCTGCCGTATCCAGGATATGGGGATGTTTGGTCCACTTTATCAGATCCCGGGAGGAAAAGGCATCAAAAAACACCTGTTTTTCATACTTGTCTGAGTAGGTAGGATATACCCAGTATTCTTTACCCCATATGGCGGCTTCGGGATCGGCGTACCACCCCTGCACGATAGGATTACCCGCCCGTTTCTGTGCTGCCGAGGGCAGATACAGGGCTGTTCCCAGTAATAAAAACGTTAAGACCTTTCTCATAATAGAATTTCCAGTTTGGGCCACAATATAATAATTGAGTAGTACAGATCTATGGACGGCAGGGACCATTTCAATTTTTGTTCCTACTTTTACGCCAGCATTCAAACGATAGGTAAATTGTCAAATTCATCCTTACCAGAGGAGCGGGAACTATTACGGCAGATAGCCAGGGGTGACGAATCTGCATATACACTTGTATTTAACCATTACAGTAAGCAGGTGTTTAACGTGGCCATGCTTTATCTGAAAGACACAACAACAGCACGGGAGGTCGTGCAGGAGGTTTTTCTGAAAATATGGCTGAAGAGAGAAACTATGCCCACTGTGGAAGACCTGACCGCCTATCTTTTTATCCTGACCCGCAATCATATATATGACAGTTTCAAAAAACAGGCAAACCTGGTAAAAGCCCTGGATCATTTCAGTCAATACCAACCCAGCGCAGTAGACAATGCCGATCACCGGCTTCAGGAGCACCAATATGACCATCTCCTGGATAAAGTGGTATCCAACCTTCCCCCTGAACGAAAAAAGGTCTATATCGCCCGGAAAGAGGGCATGAGTAATGAAGAGATCTCTGTCCGGATGAATATCTCCATCCATACCGTTAAGAAACAAATGCAGCTGGCTATGCAGACTGTCAGAAGCTTTGTAAAAGAGCAACTCCATATATAATTAGTGGTCTGAAAACGGCCACACCTCTTCTAAGTACCTGAATATCATTCTAAAAAAATTTCTTACCCCAATACTCCTTTCTTTTTCCCCGGTCGTCTTTATTGCTGTATCAACCAGTGCCAAACGAATCGTCTATGACAATACCTGAAATAAAGCGATTACTTGATAAGTATAAGCGTAACGAGATCAGTGAGGAAGAATATCTCTTACTGATGCAGGAAGTCGCGGACGACGTCCACACATCTGCTATCAAGGCCGATATCATGGAGGCGTTATACGGGAAAGTTCCCGGTACGGGATTAGGAGAGTACGCATCATCTGCGATGCTGACCGGTATTTTCGAGGCCGGCGCTGCTGATGCTCATCGCTTACGGGTAGTAAGGCGCAGAAGGCTGGTATACGGTTCCCTGGCTGCTGCAGTAGTAGCGGGTATGATTGCCACCGGTGTTTATATCTCGCTGCCAGGTAAACAGGCAGCCCCGGTAGCTGCTATACATCAAAAGCCGCTGCTGCCCGGCTCTGACAAAGCAATGCTCACCCTGGCGGATGGTTCTGTCATACCGCTGGATAGCGCTCAAAACGGCGCGCTGGCCCAACAGGGTAATACGCAGATCACCAACAGGAACGGAGCCCTCAGCTATAACGCTGCAGGCCAAACCGGCGAGGTGATGTACAATACAGTAACGACGCCTCATGGCGGCCAATACCAACTGACCCTGGCAGACGGCAGCCGTGTATGGCTGAACGCCGCCAGCAGCATCCGTTTTCCCACGTCCTTTACCGGCAGGGAACGGGTAGTGGAAATCACCGGAGAAGTCTATTTCGAGGTGGCGCAACAGGCTGAAATGCCTTTCCGGGTGAAAGCAAATGATGTGCAGGTGAATGTTTTAGGCACCAGCTTTAACATCATGGCCTACTCTGACGAACAGGCCATAAAAACTACCCTGGTGGATGGTGCAGTGCAATTGAAGCACGGCAACAGCACCAGTGTATTAAAACCAGGATTGCAGGCTACCCTGTCGGCCAAAGACGATCATTTTGTGATCGCTGCGGCTGACATGGAACAGACGCTTGCCTGGAAAGAGGGCAAATTCCGCTTCAGGAACACGAATATACGGACCATAATGCGGCAGCTGTCGCGCTGGTATGACATCGAAGTAAGCTACCAGGGAGATGTGTCCGATATAGACCTGACAGGTGTTATATCCCGGAGGGAAGAAGCCGGTAAGCTGTTAAAAGCACTGGAGGCTACCCAAAGGGTACAATTCGAGGTGAACGGGAACGATGTGACCGTAAGACCCTGGAAACAGCAGTAAAAGCCCTTAGGACCAAGGGGGACAACGATTATGTAAAAACTAAATTTTCCAGTTATGACCACGTAAAAAATTCACTGTCAACTTTAGGTAGAAAGCCGGATCCCGACTGCCATCGGAACCCGGCATAGATTGGCTACCAATTTCCTTAACGTTTGAAAATCGATTATTAAGCCAAGAACACAAAAGTATGGAACTACGCGAGACATGCAAGGCCTATCCAAGGAAGGGCTTCTTGCACAGTAAATTATTGTTGGTTATGAAATTAACTGCCATCTTAACACTGGTGTTCTCTCTTCATCTGAGCGCCAGGTCTTATTCCCAAACCGTCACGATCACAGGTAAGCACCTCGCCCTGTACGACATCTTCAACAGTATCAGCAAGCAGACAGGTTATGAGTTTGTATATGATGAAAAGCTGCTGCAGGGTACCGGTGCTATAGATATCAATTTAAAATCAGCGCCCCTGTCCGATGTACTGGACAAATGCCTGAAGGACAAACCTCTCTCCTACGCCATCCTGGACAAGATCATCGTGATCCGTCCGAAGGCAGTGAAAAAAGAGACGCCTTCCGCCATCCAGCCAGCAGCTAAAGTGGAAGGTACTGTGGTGGATGCTGCGGGTCAGCCTCTGCCCAACGTGGCTGTTCAGGTAAAAGGCACTACCCGCGGCGCGCTGACTGACGAGAAAGGACATTTCTCCCTCCAGGCAGAAAGCACGGACGTACTGGTGTTCAACTATGTCGGTTTCGATAAAAAAGAAGTGACAGTAGGCGACCAGACCAATATCCAGGTTACCCTGACCGAGTCCAACAAACAGCTGAACACTGTTGTGGTAACGGCGCTGGGTATCAAAAGGTCTGAGAAATCCATCACTTATGCTGCTCAGCAGGTAAGCGGTGTGGAACTGACCAAAGCCAAAGATCCGAACCTGATCAATACCCTGAACGGTAAGGTAGCCGGTCTTAATATTTCTCCCAGTTCTTCTGGTGTGGGTGGTTCTGCAAAGGTGATCCTGCGTGGTGCAAAATCAGGTCTGGGAAGCAACCAGGCGCTTTATGTGATTGACGGGGTGCCTATGAACAACTCCCTGACATCACAGCCTAACAGCTCTTTCGGTGGTAGCGGCGCTTACGATGGCGGCGACCCGATCTCCAACCTGAACCCGGATGATATAGAAAGCATTTCTGTGCTGAAAGGTGCTTCCGCTGCTGCTCTTTATGGCAGCCAGGGCGCCAATGGTGTGATCCTGATCACCACCAAAAGTGGTAAAGCCGGTCGTACGGTGATCAATTTCTCTTCCGGCCTGACCCTCAGCAACGTGGCTTACAAACCTGAGTTCCAGAACAGCTACGGTCAGACAAATGCCACCAATACACAAAGCTGGGGCAGCAAAATATCTGGTGCCAAAGACAACCTGTCTTCTTTCTTCCAGACAGGCCAGAACCTGACCAACTCTATCAGCCTGGCAGGTGGCAGTGATAAAATGCAGACCTATTTTTCATACGCCAATACCACTGCAAAAGGTATCGAGCCTACGAACAAACTGTCCCGCAACAACATCACCTTCAAGGAAACAGGACATTTCCTGAACGACAAACTGACGGCTGAAGCGGATGTTAACTATATTAATCAGACTATCGACAATACGCCTTTAAGCGGTTTCTATTTCAACCCGCTGACTGGTCTGTACCTCTTCCCCCGCGGAAAGGATATGCAGCCTTACAAGGATCAATTTGAAGTATTTGATCCTACCAGGCGTCTGATGGTGCAGAACTGGCCTTTCAATGAAGACGTTCAGCAAAACCCATGGTGGATCCTCCATCGTGATCCGAACTCCCTGGACCGCAATCGTTTGCTGATGAACGCCAGTCTGAAATACGACGTGAACAAATGGCTCAACATCACCGCCCGCGGAAGCATGGACAGGATCAATGATGTGTATGAGCAGAAAATATATGCCGGTACCATCCACGCCCTCTCTCATGCCAACGGTGTATACGTATACAGCAATACTACCACCAATCAGCAGTACGGCGACCTGTTAGCCAACTTCGACATACCTGTAAACGATAAGATCCGCATTACCGGTGTGCTGGGTGGAAGCATCAGGGACGTAGTGACCAAAGGTGAGAAATTTAACTCCGGACAGGATGGTCTGAACATTCCGAACCTGTTCGTGATCCAGAACTTCAAGACCTTCAATCCGCTGAACTCTGGTACCCTGCAGGAAAACCACAGCCAGGTACAGTCCGTTTTCGGTAGTGCGAACATCTCCTACAAAGACTGGGCATACCTGGACCTGACCGCACGTAATGACTGGGCATCTAACCTGGCCTTTACGCCTTCCGGTTCTTACTTCTACCCTTCCGTAGGTCTGAACGTGATCCTGAGCCAGGTAGCGAAACTGCCTGCATTCATCAGCTTCGCCAAAGTGCGTGGCTCCTTTGCACAGGTGGGCAACTCTCCCCTGGCTTATCAGTCTAATCCAGCTATATATAACTTCAGCGCCGGCGGTGGCTTCAGTCCAAACACCACTGCTCCTTTCACTGATCTGAAACCAGAAAAGACCAACTCGCTGGAGTTCGGTACAGAATGGCATTTCTTTGAGAACAGGCTGAGTGCAGATGTGACTTATTATAAGACCAACACCAAGAACCAGACTTTACAGATCAGGGCTCCGCAGGGATCTTTCTACGATAACTTCTTCATCAATGCCGGTAATATCCAGAATCAGGGTGTGGAAGCCATCGTACGCTATGATGTGCTGCGCGATACCAAACTGAAATGGAACACTGGTCTTAACTTCTCTACCAACAAGAATAAGATCATCGAATTGTCTCCTAACGCTCCTGAGTTTACACTGAGCGGTGCATCCGGATCCAACTATGTATCTAAATTCAAGGTAGGCGGTTCCTTCGGAGACATCTATGGTAATGTACTGCAGCGCGATGCACAGGGCCGTATCATGATCGATGCAAACGGTAATCCTATCAAACAGGGTGGTGAATTCGTATTCCTGGGCAACTCCAATACCAAATGGCAGCTGGGATGGAACAACAATCTGCAGTATAAAGATTTCAACCTGTCTTTCCTGATCGATGGCAAATTCGGTGGTAAGGTAATGTCTATCACCCAGTCCGTGATGGACCAGTACGGTGTATCCAAAGTGAGTGGTGACGCACGTGATGCAGGTGGCGTAGCGGTGAATGGTGTTGATCCGAACGGCAATGCAGTATCCAAAGTAGATGCACAGAAATGGTATTCTACTGTTGGCGGTCGTGAAGCTGCTTCCGGAGAGTATATGTACAGCGCTACTACCGTACGTTTACGTGAGGTAGCACTGGGTTATACCATCCCTGTAAAGAGCACCAACTTCGTGAAAGCACTGAAATTATCACTGACTGGACGTAACCTGGTGTATTTCTCCAAGAAAGCGCCATTCGATCCTGAGTTGACCATGTCAACCGCTAACGGTCTGTCAGGCGTGGACATCTTCATGCCTCCTGCTACCCGCAGCTATGGTCTGTCACTGAATGCTACTTTCTAATCATTGTTGCCATTAAACTGAAGAAAATGAAACGTTACTATATAAAGAGCATGTGGGCTATTGCAGCAGCAGTATTGCTGGGAGCCAGTGCCTGTACCAAGAACTTTGAAGTATATAACCAGGATAACACCGGCATTACACCGGACGATCTGAAAGGAGATTTTAACGACATCGGCGCTTTCCTCACAAGGGCACAGCGTTCCATCATCAATTTTTCCGATGGTGGAGATCCTAACTCTTACCAGTTACAACAAAATCTGAATGCTGACTGCTATTCAGGCTATTTTATGTCGCCTAACCCATTCAACGGCGGACAAAACAACCTGTCTTACTCCCTAATAAACGGATGGAATGGTGAGCCTTTCAAAGTAGGTTACCTGAACGTCATGGCTTCTGTAAACAGGCTGCGCAGAAATGGTGTTGATACTGCTTACCCTGCAGTATGGGCAGTAGCCCAGATATTGCAGGTAACCGGTATGAGCCGTGTTACTGATATCTACGGGCCGATTCCTTACAGCCAGGTAGGTACCAGCAAAAGTGCTATTCCGTACGACAGTCAGGAGGATGTTTACAAACGTTTCTTCCTGGAACTGGATAGTGCAAGCAACAACCTACGTGCCCAGATCAACGGTAGCTTAAAGCCATTACCTTTCTCCTTTGCCAGATTCGATCTGGTATATGACGGAGATTCCACCAAATGGCTGCAATATGCCAATAGCCTCCGCTTACGCCTGGCTATGCATATTGTGAAGGTTGCACCGGCACTGGCACAGCAACAGGCTGAAAAAGCCCTGGACCCTGCCAATGGAGGTGTAATCACCAGCAATACAGGTAACATGAAGGTAAAGGTGCTGGGCGCCGGCTTCAGTAATCCGCTCGTGTTTATAGCACAGAACTGGCTGGATATCCGCATCGGTGCTTCCATTCAGGCTTATATGAGCGGTTACAACGATCCGCGCATCGGTAAATATTTTGACAAATCCACCGATACCACTTTCCCATCCCGGTATCAGGGCATCCGCATAGGTTCCATCAATGGTAATGTGTCCAAGGGAGACTACACCGGATATTCTTCTCTGAACCTGACGAACGGTACACCTTCCTTCTCTATCACCACTCCTGTGCAGATCATGACCGCAGCAGAAGTATACTTCCTGAGAGCAGAAGCAGCGCTGCGTAACTGGGCAAATGCAGGTGGTGATGTAGAGACGCTCTACAACAAGGGGATCACTACCTCTATGGAACAATGGGGCGCAATTCCTGGCGCTTATCTTACTGACAATACCAGCACCCCTGCCGGTTTTACAGATCCGAAGAACGCTGCGAACAATGCGCCTTCTCCATCTGCCATCACCATCAAATGGGATGATGCCGCCACTCCTGCTGCAAAAATGGAACGTCTCATTACACAGAAATGGATCGCTATGTTCCCTGAAGGACAGGAAGCGTGGACAGAATTCCGCCGTACCGGTTATCCTAAACTCTTCCCTGTAGTGAACAACTTCAGCGGTGGTGTGATCAGCAGTGCTGTCCAGATCAGGCGTTTACCTTTCCCACAGAATGAGTATAACACTAATGGCGCGGAAGTAAGCAAGGCCATCTCCTTGCTGAAAGGTCCCGACAATGGAGCGACGAGATTATGGTGGGATGTACAATAATACTGATTGTTAAGACTGTCAATATTGTGAATGTATTAGTTATAAATGGAAACCAACAGTTGAGTATTAAGAATTACTGACTGGGCTAAAGAGTGAAGAATAGCAGCCGTCTCAATTCATTTTGAGGCGGCTGCTTTATTATACAGGTACACAAATGAAAAAGGCCCCCTTTCCAGGAGGCCTTTTTCATATATAATGGTTAACCTATTCTATGATCAGTGTTGCGATAGAATGTGGTAAACTGCTTACAGTCGCAGCTTCACCTTTAATCCACAATTTGTAAGGGATCTCTTTACCAGACATGTTCAACACCACCACGGCAAGCTTACCATCTTTATTAATGAAAGCGGTTGTTTGCAGGTCTGTTCTGTTAGAAGAAGCGATTACACGTTTTGCACCCGGACGGATGAATTTAGAGAAATGTCCCAGGTAATAATAAGCATTAGTGTAGATCAACTCTCCCGTTTTTGTATCAGCATGTACCGGTGCAAAGCAGAAGTTACCAACGTGGTTAGGCCCACCATTTTCATCCAGCAGGATGTTCCAGTCTGTCCATGCAACAGTACCATTATTGAAGTCATTCACCATAGAATGACCATAACGCTCACCGATAAACCATTCATTGATACGCTCGCGTTTGAAAGATTCGATACATCCTTCTGTGAAGATCAGGTTCTTATCGGGGAATGTTTCTGCCACCCGACGTACGTTGTCAAACATCATGGAACTGCCGGTCCAGGTTTCATACCAGTGGTAACCGATACCCCATACATATTTTGCAGCAGCAGGGTCTTCCAGGATGGTGCTGGCGCGCTGATACACCTGGTCGCGGTTATGATCCCAGGCGATCAGTTTCTTAGAAGCCATTCCCTGTTTTTGCAAGGTAGGCCCCAGGTAACGTTTGATGAAATCTCTTTCCTCTTCGGCGGTATAGTTGCACGACTCCCATTTCTGTTTTGCCATCGGTTCATTCTGTACAGAAAGCCCCCATATAGGAATACCCAGTGACTCATACGTTTTGATAAACTTCACAAAGAAGTTAGCCCACGACTGGTAGTACTGTGGTAACAGCTTACCGCCATGCAGCACATCGTTGTTATCCTTCATCCAGCCCGGAGGGCTCCATGGGCTTACATATAATGGTAGTTTACCACCTGCAGCGCTGATAGCTGCTTTAATGAAGGGGATGCGGTATTGCATATCATGTTCTACGCTGAATGTTCTCAGCAGGCTATCATTCTCCTTTACATAGCTATAGGTATCACTGGAGAAATCGCAGCTCTGTATATTAGTTCTGGCCAGTGTATAACCGATACCATTCACCGGATCATAATAGGCTTTCATGAGTTCTGCCCTTTTCTGATTGGGCAATTTAGCCCATGTTTCAGCAGCAGCATCTGTCAATGCACCACCAATTCCCATGAATGTCTGGAAACGTTTTGCAGGATCTACGAAGATGCACACCTCTGTTTCCAGTGGCTGTTTCGCAGGTGCAAAAGACAAGGTGCCTGTTTCCGTCAACCGCAGTTTGGTATTTTCTGCAGTGGTATACACCGTAATACCTTTGCGTGTAGTGGAATCCTTTCTGTTAGTCAGGGCTTCGCTCTTCGCGTAGCCGGTGTAAGCCACCAGTAACAGCCCTATCAATGCGAACTTTCTCATGTATAAATATGCTATTAGCGTTTACCAGATATATGTAGCTACCGCACCAGTGGTCAGGGTACTGGTCACTACTTTTCCTTTGTATTCGATATTGAATGTCTGTGGCGTGGTCCCATTATTTACGACGATCAGCACTTTTTTACCATCAGGGGTTTTAAACGCCACATTGTCTAACCCGTCTGGAATGTTGGAAGCGACCCTCACCGAACCCGGACGTACAAATTTTGAGGCATGGCCGATGATATAATACGCAACGTTACGAATTACGCCGGAACCAATTGTCAATGCACCCAGGCAGGTACTACAACCACCGTCTGTATGCGGACCATAGTTAGGATCAGCAGCCAGGTTCCATTCCAGTACATTACGACACCAGTTGCGGGTAGCGCCAATGATCAGGGTACTGACATGCCACTTCAGGTCATTTCCGAAGTTGCCGGGGCCACCTACCCATTGTTCTGTGAAATAAAGGTTCTTTTCAGGGTAAGCGTCGTGCAGCTGCGTCAGGGCGGTGATGCTGCCACCATACAGATGAAAGGCCGAACCATCTACATAAGGATAAGCAGCTGCATCGCTCAGGATAGCGGCAGGATACTCAGGCTTGTCTGCATTATGGTCGTATACGATGATCTTTGTGGTAAGACCAGCTGCTTTAAAAGCGGGCCCCAGGTGATTCTTTACGAAGTCAGCCTGTTCAGTGGCCTGCATGACCATACTGGGGTTGTTACCACCGTGCAGAGGTTCATTCTGGGGTGTAATGGCATCAATCGTGATACCTTCTGCTTTCATCGCCTGAATATATTTTACAAAATATAAGGCATAGGCAGCATAGTATTCAGGTTTGAGGCTACCGCCTTTGGATGCATTGTTTGTTTTCATCCAGGAAGGTGCTGACCAGGGTGATCCCAGGATCTTAATATTGGGCGCCAGGGCCACTATTTTCTTCAGTACAGGCAGGAGGTCTTTCTTTTCCATGTCAAGGCTGAACTTCGTCATATTGACATCTGTTTCTCCTGCGGAAAGATCATTATAGGTGAAAGGCGCCGCACTCAGGTCAGAAGCGCCAATGCTCACGCGCAGATAGCTCACGCCGATATGCGTACTATCTGTCAGGAACAGTTCTTTCAGCAATGCATCCTGTACATCGGCAGAAAGAGAATTGATCAGCGTAGCGCTGCCACCTGTCAGGCAATAACCAAAACCATCTATCGTCTGATAAGCCTGTGCGTCATCTACCTTAATATCAGGATATATATTGGTGGTGTCTTTAAAGAGCAGTTTTACGGGTTGTTTTTTTAAAAGCACTGTTTTATCTCCGGTCGTCAGCCACATATTTACATCTGTGGTATCTGACATGGGTGGGTCAACAGTGGGGTCAGGAACTTCCCCCCCATTATTATTCTTGCAAGCTGCAAAGGCAATCAGGCCTGTCATCAGTAATAGGGCCAGGCTGATCGATGTTTTATTACGGAATCTCATTTTTCAATCATTTTATACACTCTTACATAATCCACATCCATTGATACCGGATAAATGGACTCATCCATACCCTGTGCACCGCCCCAATCACCACCGACAGCAAGATTCAGCAGGAGATGGAATTTCTTATCGAAAGGCCACACTTTATACCCTTTTCCTTCATTAATAAACTCAAAGATGAGCTGATCGTCGATATAACCACGCAGGGCATAAGGCGTCCAGTCCATTCTGTACACATGGTATTCGGTACTGGCGTTCTGTATTTTCTTAACGCTTGTTTTCTGTGTGTTTATTCTGAAATAATACGCTTCTGTATGTGCGCTGATATGGATCACATCCTGATCATAGCCCACATGCTCCATAATGTCAATCTCTCCTGATTTCGGCCAGTCTCCATAAGCCCAATCAGTAGGCAGCATCCAGATGGCAGGCCAGGTACCTTTACCGGCAGGCAGTTTTGCTTTGATCTCAAAGCGGCCATACAAGAAGTCACCCTTTCCTTTTGTTACCAGTCGTGCGGAAGTATAGTTACGGTTTTCCTTCACTTCTTTCCTGGCCGTGATGGTCAGTTTGCCGTTGGCGACCGCTGCATTGTCGGCGCTGTTGGTATAATATTCCAGCTCGTTGTTGCCCCATCCCCCACCACCGATATCGTATCCCCATTTGGTATTGTCGGGCAGCCCGGTATTATCAAATTCATCTGCCCATACCGGGGTTGTTTCAAACGCCCAGTGTTTGTCTACAGGCCCCTGTGGACTTACAGGATTTGTCGTAGTATCGTTGTCTCCTTTTCCTGAGCAGGAAAGGATATTGAAGCCCAGCAGCAGGAAAGGAAGGTATTTCAGTGTTTTCATACGCGCGCTTTTATAGATAAAAAATTAGGAATTGGGACCAGGAACCAAGCGTGGACACACCCTATTCCCGATCCGCAATTCCTAATCCAAAATTAGTGCTATTTCTCTTCCAGGAATTTCACATCGTCGAAGTTGATACCGCCGGCGCCTAGTGTACCACCAGAGCTACCCGCTTTGATCACAATGTAAATGTCTCCTGCCTTAGTAAACGTCATAATACCATTTTTATCTTTACCGGAACCGTCACAACCAATCTTGGCAAGATCGTTGTCAAACGCTACGGCGCCGCAGCCAGACCAGGTGTTCAGCGAAATAAATTTGTTTCCGCTATAGTCGGAACCCTGTTTAGGTACGGCGGCATCTATATACACCTCAAACCAGGAATTGGTCGCACCACTACCCTGTACGTGTCCTGAGAAAACGTAGGATTTACCTGTCTTTACAGTTACCTTCTGATAGATAGCACCATTGCTGTTGCCGGTATTGCTGAATACCATTTTTCCATTCTCTATTTTGATACCTGTCTGTGTACCTCCGGTGTTCAACACTGTCCAGAATTGTTCACTACCCGCTTCCATATTACCACCTTGCAGGATGTCCTGTGTTTCGGCATTCTGGGCGATGGTGATTTCCTTCGCTGTTTTTGCATATCCACCACTGGTGAATACGGTAAACTGGATCTTATATTTTCCAGCCTGGAAAAAGCTCAGGGTATCCGTTTCCCGTTTGGATTTATGTCCTGCGTCGTCAGTCCATTCAAAGAGGAAACCTCCTTGTGTTGTATTTTTCACAACGATCTTATTCGGATTGCCATTCAGTGGTTCAGCCGTGAAAGACGCCGTAGGCAAAGGTCCCAGTCCTTTGTCAGATGATTCCGGAGTACAGCCGGATGCCGCACCAGCCAGTAGAGCGGCCATTGAGATAGTACGTGTATGTTTTATAAACTGAAAGTTCATTTGTGCTGTTTGTTAGATCATGAATGCTGTTAATACGCTTATTTCCACTCAGGATTTTGCTGGAGTTTTGTATTCTCCAGTTCCAGTAACGGAATAGGCAGTACTTCGTGTTTGCCTGTTTTGAAACCGCGGTCACCCAGGGCAGCTGCAGCTCTGCCGGTACGTACCAGGTCAAACCAGCGGTGACCTTCACCAGCCAGCTCAAGGCGTCTTTCTTTGAAGATATTATCATCAGTTGCCTCGATAGGATTGAGGCCTACGCGTGCACGTACAGCGTTTAATAACTCATACGCACGTGAACCTGCACCACCGCTCTGACCGGATTTAACCAGCGCTTCTGCTTCCATCAGGTAAGTATCTGCCAGACGGATCTCATACAGGTTCTGCGGGAAATTCAGTTCCATATTACCAGGACCGGTAGATTTATCACTGACTTTCGCGGCGAATTTATTCAGGAACCAACCGGTATCATCATGTCCGGGAGAATAGCTTGCAATTCCGTTTGCCTTCAGACTATCCATATTTAAAACGGTAGCGTTATAACGCGGATCGAAGTGAATAGCATCAAACAGGCTCTTGGTTACTACCAGGAAGCTCCAGCCAGATACCATCTGTGGTGCTTCAGGTTTTATAGCAGTATAACCTCTCGGTCCTACCATGATGTTCAGCACATTACCTTCAGTACAGCCTACACACCCCCAGGCACCGCCCGATTTGGAGCTATATGCTGCTTCAAATATTGATTCACTATTGAATTTATTGGCGTTGAATTTCCACAGGTCAGCGTAGTTGGCCAGCAACTTATAACCATATTTTGGGCTTGTCTGTCCGGGTGTACCGTTCACCTCTGCCAGTTCTGCAGCAGCTTCCGCCCATTTCTGCTGGTAGAGGTATACTTTACCCAATAGTGCATGTGCAGCACCTCTTGTGGCGCGTCCACCAAGAGAATCTACCGGCACCTGATCAGGGAAGTTAGGCTCTGCAATAGCATCCTTGATATCCTGAATGATCAGGTTGTATACATCAGCAGGAGGCGACTGTACCACATTGTACATTTCTGAAGCAGATACGGATGTGGTCAGCAAGGGAATATTTCTGAATAAACGTACCAGGTCGAAATAGAAGAATGCGCGGAGGAATTTACATTCCGCAACAAAACGTTTCTTCAGGTTGTCATCCATCGGCACATTAGGCAGCTTGCCTAACAACGTGTTTGCACGGAAAATGCCAGCATAACCTTTTTTCCATAGCTCTTCCTGAGGGCCCTGATCGGGAGCGAGGGTATACTTTGAAAATACCTGGAAGGCCGTTACATCACTCGCGCCACCACCACCGGCCAGATGGTCATCGGAACCGGCATCCATAGCACCTACTTTAGTGACATAACCACCACCCTGCCAGCCTACTACATCATATACCGCTACCAGGCCATTAAAGGCTTCTGTTGCATTACGGTAATAGTTGGCTTCGAGGTCAGTACCTATGGGTTGTATTTCGAGAAATTTATCGCTACAGCCGGCGGTCAGGTTTAATCCGATGGCCATGGCTATTATATATGGAATTTGTCTTGTTTTCATCTTGTTATCAGCTTTAAAAATTAGAACGTAGCATTTACACCTACCATAAAGGAGCGGGCCTGCGGATAGATACCTCTGTCTATACTGAATACGCCGCCACCAATTTCAGGATCGTAACCACTGTATTTGGTCAGGGTCAGCAGGTTTTCACTCATCAGGTAAACACGGAATTTCTCGATGTATGCTTTCTTCAACAGGGAAGCAGGCAGGCTATAACCGATCTGCAGGGATTTGATCCTTGCATAGTTGCCACTTTCCAGGTAGAAATTGGATGGATTGGTGAAGTTGTTGTTATCGTTACCTGGTTTTGTTGTCAGACGTGGATAGTCGTTGCTAGTACCTGGACCTGTCCAGCGACCCAATGCTTTGGTCTGCCAGTTAGCGACCGGGATATCCAGACGGCGCAATCCCTGAAAGATCTTGTTACCAGCTGCACCCTGTACGAACAATACCAGGTCAAAGCCTTTATAACCGGAGTTCACGGTAAAACCATATGTCCAGCTTGGAGTAGGATTGCCCAGGAACTTACGATCGCCTTCATATTCTATTTTGCCATTACCATCTAAATCTACCCAACGGAAATCGCCAGGTACGGCATCAGGTTGTATTTTCTTTCCGTCTTTGTTTACGTAGGCATCTACTTCCTGCTGTGTCTGGAAAATACCATTGGTCTGGAAACCGAAGAATGAACTATATGCCTGTCCAACGGCAGTACGTGTGATTGGTTTGCTGGTAGACTGAATGGATTCTCCGCCGGATAGATAGGCAATATTACGACCAAGGTTGGTTACCTTATTCTTCAGGTAGGAAACGTTACCGTTGATACCGAAATTAACGTCGCCGAATTTCTTACGATAACTTAATTCCAGTTCCACACCTCTGTTTTCCATATCAGCCACGTTAGCTGCAGGATTGGAGATGGCGCCCACGTAGAACGGGATACGTGGATACTGCAGGATGTCTTTCGTTGCCTTTCTAAACAAGTCGAATGACACTGTAAAGTCGTGTAGCACGGTTGCTTCAAAACCGATGTTTGTCTGGCTGGTGGATTCCCATTTCAGATCAGGGTTTGGGGGCGCGTTGGGGCTGTTACCAACCGCGTATGAATCACCGGTTCCAAAGCTATAACTTCTGCCTCCGCCAATGGTAGAAAGATATAAGAGGTCACCGATATTGTCATTACCTACCACTCCATAACCACCACGCACTTTCAGGAAGTTAATGACCGCGTTGTCTGACAGGAAACCTTCACTGGAGGCCACCCAACCTAGTGAGAAGGAGGGGAAGATACCATACCTCCTGTTACCACCGAAGCGGGTAGAACCATCACGACGTACAATGGCTTCTGCGAGATATTTTTCGTTATAGTTATAATTCAGACGTGCAAACAGGGATGAGAGCTTGTGATCGGAACTTTCACTACCGCTTGCATCTTTCTGGGTTGGCTTTACTGTATACTTGAGTGATGCTTCTTTCAAACTGGTTACTGGCAGGTCATAATAGGTCACAGAACTTGACCTGGTATGATTATCAACATATGCGCCCTGTCCTAACAGTAAAGTTATGTTATGCTTACTGATTGCCTTAGTATAGGAGACCGTATTTTCCACATTCCAGTTAAAACCGTTGTTATAGGCACGGTTAAAGTTGTTACGGGAAGAGATGGTAGATGAATTAAGATAGGATAAGGGAGTAAACGTTTCACTTCCCCAGAAAGCGATCTTGGAGCCTAAGGTAGAACGTATCTTCAGGCCCTTGATTGGTGATATTTCCAGGTAGGCGTTACCTACGATATTATGAGACCAGTTATATCTGTTGTCTTTGCGGGTAGCGATATATGCAAGCGGATTGGTAATCTCCTGGAATACTGCCTTCGACAGCCCATAATAGTGCCCATTTGCATCTTTCGGTACTGTTGGATCATATGTTGCTGCAACCGCAGGATCGGTTATAATAACCGGAGTTATTGGATCCAGGTTGATAGCAGATGCCAGCGGACCGCCAAATTCACTGTTAGTGTTGCCAAGACCGATAGACTTCTCATATGCATAACCTACGTTCTGGCCAAAGGTTACCCACTCAGACAGTTTATGTGTAGAATTCAGACGGAAGTTAATACGCTGATATTTCGAGATGTCACTAGCCACAATACCCTCCTGGTTCAGATAGCCGAAGGAAGAGAAGAAGGTAGATTTCTCACTGCCACCGCTAACGCTGATTTCATGATTCTGACGGATAGCATTGTTGTTGAAGATCTGTGCCTGCCAGTCAGTACCCTGTCCTAAAGATTGCGGATCGGCATATTTAATACCTTCCCCGCCAGCCATAGACGCCTCGTTAACCAGGGTGGCGTACTGCGTGGCATTCAGCAGTTTCAGCTTACGTGCAGGAGCGGAAGTACCATAATAGCCATTGTAGTTCACGTTCAGCTTTCCGGCTTTACCTTTCTTGGTAGTGACCAGGATAACCCCTGCCGCAGCACGTGCACCATAGATAGCCTGGGAGGCCGCATCTTTCAGTACTTCGATAGACTCGATATCGTACTGGTTGAGATAACCAATACCACCGTTATCCACCACAACACCATCCACTACCCACAGCGGATCGTTGTTGTTGAAGGTGGTAATCCCTCTTACTCTTACAGAAGATCCTGAACCTGGCTGACCAGAGCTGGAAGCGATGGTAACACCGGAAGTTCTACCCTGCAGCGCGCTTTCAACACGGGTAATGGACTGGCTTTCCAGGTCGGAAGCTCTTACGCTGGTGATAGCGCCGGTTACGACACTTTTTTTCTGTACGCCATAACCCACCACAACGGTTTCGGTCAGAGCAGTTTCAGCGCCTTTCAATCTGACTGAGAGGTTACCGTTACCTATAGCCTGTGTATAAGTCGTAAAGCCGAGGGCGCTGAATACCAGTGATCCATCGGCAGGCGCTTTCAGTTTGAAGCGACCGTCCGGATCAGTAGCAGTACCGTTGGTACCGTTCTTTACGCGAACGCTTACACCGGGAACGGGGTCTCCTTTTTCATCCGTCACCCTTCCGGTCACGTTGATGGTCGTATCTGCCGCAGATTTGTCTCCCGGCAGGCTTTTTACGATGATGCGGGCACCATCAATAGTATAGGCAAATGGTTGATTGCTAAGGCAGATATCAAGCACCTCTTTTACGGTAGCGTTTTTAATATCAATAGTTACAGGATTGGCCGTTGCGAGTAATGTTTCATCATATACTATGGAAATTCCTGCCTGACGTGCTACCTGGCGAAGCACCTTCTTAAGGGGAGCCCTCTTTTCAGATATAGAGATCTGTTGCGACACCCCTTTTGCGCTGATCTGCAAACAAACCACTAGCAACAAAAAGGTGGTCAGTTTCATAACGGTGACAATTTTGGCTGGTAGAGGCATCTGCGCACAGAAAGCCCTACCACTAAAGTTTAAATGCATACTTTTGTAGTGTTTGGGAATTTAGAAGATCAATAGTTATTAACGTGACGTGGTTTTTCAGAATGTCCCAGACAAATCAGCCGGAAGTGTTGCAAGCGCTTCCGGTTTTTGTTTCATAGGACACACTGCTTCTTTAATTAATTTGTTTCAGTTACTAACTCCATAACGTAATCATTTTTACTTGAATAATTCCCTGTCTGTCTTAACGTGGATTCAGTACAGTACAGGCTTTACTTTCCCGATGTAACAGTTAGTTTTCTTCCTGACAGTGAGAATGTAGATCCATTTGCTTCCAGCATATGCAGAATATCAGATAAAGGTAAGCTCCTGCTAATACGTCCCCCAAAGAGCCGTTCATTTCCCGTCTGGTTGTAACTAATGTCAATATCATACCACCTGGCCAATTGGCGTAAAATGGCCCCGAGGCTGGCGTTATCAAATTCAAAAAAGCCTGTTTTCCAGGCAATCACCTCGTCAACATCTGCGGTCCGTACTACCATGCTACCTGTAGCCGGATCCACAATGGCCTGTTGTCCTGGTTTCAGTCGTTGTTCTGTTGTCCCGTTCTTTACGTTTACGAGTCCTTCGACTAAGGTCGTATTGATACTCTTTTCGTCGGCATAGGCCATTATATCAAAGCTGGTACCCAGTACCTGCACTTCAAGGTTGTTCACTTTTACGAAAAATGGCTGGCGGGCGTTAGGTGCCACTTCGAAGTAGCCCTGTCCCTGCAGTTCCACCTCGCGGCGGTCGCCATTAAAAGCGGTGGGATATCTCATACTGGAGGCCGCATTCAGCCATACACGACTGCCATCTGGCAGTACGATATGGAACTGACCACCTCTTGGTACAGTCAGCGTATTATAAACAACGGCGTCACTGTTACCCTGTACAGCGTATTCCAGCTGTCCGTTCTTCTGGCGAACAACGGTCTGTCCCTGGTTGATCACCTGATTACCGGCACTATCCAGCGTTACCACATCGCCGTTTGCCAGTATCAGTACAGCTTTATTAGTACCTGGCGCAATATCTCCGGTATCAGCCAGCGCATTGTTACTTGTGGTAAACGTCTTGCGGGACGAGACACTGCTTATATAATAGTACATACCGCTTCCAAGCAGCAGCACTATTACAGCGGCAGCCGCCCAGCGTATACGGGTACGCTGCCGGAATTTCACTACTTTCTCTCGGGATATGTCCTGTAAGAGTCTTGTTTCCATCCTGTCGCTCACTTCAGAAGGGATCTCATGGTGTTCCCCCATGGTCTTTTGGAACTCCTGCTGCATGGCTGCCAGCAGGGAACGGTGTGAACCGGTCGATTGAAGCCAGGCGTATAATTCCTCGATTTCGGCCACAGTACACTGGCCGTCAAGGTATTTTTGCAAAAGTTTTTCGTTGTGGTCCGTGGATGATGACATAAAATAATGAGCACCTTTTGCGGGTACTGTATATATTATCCGCAAATGAGGAATGAGGGTACCTCTGTCTTAAAAAAAAATTAAAGAATTTTTCCGGCAAGGTAAATGGCGAGCAGAATATCGCCGTGCCGGTGCACATAATCGTATATGAAACGCATGCCCAGGACCATATGTTTTTTAACGGCATTCCTGGAAATACCCAGTAAAAAAGCTACTTCGTCATAACTTTTCCCCTCCTGCCGGCATAATCTGAAGACGTTCAGCCGCTGGGGAGGCATCCTTACCAGCGCTTCCTGGAATAAGCGTTCATATTCCTTCGCCCGTACCGCCTGTTCCGGCTGTGTACCGGCCATTTCATCCAGCTGGCTGTATAACTGATCTCTGAGAACTTTATCGGTGGCTAGTTTGTCGATCGTCTTTATAACATGGTTCCTGGCGATCCTGTATAAATATCCTGTAAAGGACAGCTCCGGGTTGATACGGTCCCTGATCTCCCATACCTTAAGGAATACATCATGTACCAGATCTTCTGCAAGCGAAGGCACCTTGCAAAACCGTAATACATAGATGTAAAGAGAGGCGTGATAGTGCCGGTAGATCATCGTGAACGCAGACTCATCTCCCTGCTTCATCCTTAACAACACCTCTTCCTCGGATGGCATACGATCCATATCAATTGTACATTAGTAGACCCCCTAAATGATGTAAATCTAAAAAAAAGTGGTAAATGTACAAATTAGGTCGGATTTAATGTGGAAGGCGCTGGAAGGGTATTTTTTACGCGTCTGTTGCGGGTTTTCAGAGTTGTAAATATTTCTACATAATTTATTTGCGCAATTGAAATAAATGTTCATATATTTGCACCCCCGACGAACGGGAAGGATCAGTAGTTCAGTTGGTTAGAATGCCGCCCTGTCACGGCGGAGGTCGCGGGTTCGAGTCCCGTCTGGTCCGCTAAGAGGGACAAATCATCATCAGTATGATTTGTCCCTTTTTCGTTTTCGGGGGAATTGCCCGATAGATGGGCTATCCGGGAGAAAATTGTGTTGACTTTGGGAGTTCGAAATGCCTCATTTTTGCGATCATACACGATTCCATCAGAAAATAGGAGTTTCTGGAGCTTTCTTTGGTATCTGTATCGCTGATATTCCATACTATAGGGAGTCTGGAAGAAAGTATTAGAGCCTGTTCAATCGCTTCTTCGGGGTTCGAAATGCTTTGCGTGCATTTGGCCAATTGCTTTAACATATTTTCCTGCTCCTTTATATAACGGGGGATGATATTTATCATGATGAAACTTTCACATCCGTCTTGGTACTTTCATATGTAAAATTTAACGTTCCAGAAGGCTATTATATTGGTTTATTATTGGGATACAAGACCAAGTAGCACTATTGCATTTGATTTCAATCAAACTATCTACAATGCCTGAAGTTGCACTTCATTTTGAACCTCAACTTCATTTGCAATCCTAATTTCTTCATAAATATTGATGTTTATTTCAGCACTTAAAATTTCGAAACTTACAACAATAGAATAAGGTATTTCTTTATCTAAATCCTTTTCCCATCCTTTATGCCCCCTTACAGCAACCATAAATTCGGAAGGCAATTGGTTGGATTTCTGAATACACCAGTCTTTTTGCACAGTACTATCTTGTCTTTTTACTCCCTTTATTTTTCCATCCGTCCCTTTAGCTCCAATTGACCAATTAAATGGACTATTGTTCTGTTGACCAGCTGCCACCTCTGCTATCTCAACTGCATTCTCAACTTGCTCATTAACATCATTATTATCATCTTCTTCTAAAACAGAAAGTATACGTTCTTTAAAAGATTCCAAGTTCTCATCCATACGCGAAACTTCCCAATCCAACCAACAAGAAAGGTAAGATTTAGTCTTACGCCTTGTAATTCTAGGAGCAGCTTTATAAGACAACGTCACCTCCACTAACACATCAAAATCATAACCAGGTCTGTTAATTTCTTGCGGTATTTTAATTAAGTATATATCTGCGTGTCTTGGGTTCACCTTCCCAGAATTATATAATGTCACCCTTCTACTTGAGTTATTAGTTGCACGATTAAGGTCAGGAATTCCATAACCAAAGTGCTTGATAAAGTTGGGAATATTCTGTGCTGCTAAAGGAATTCTGGCTGATTGGACTACCAAAGCTCTATATAGCAAACAACTTTCGTCCGGATATAACTGTTGTAATGCCGCAATAACATGAGTTACCTTTGGTGTTGTAAAAGAAGTTCCTACTACCTCTCGTCCAACAGCAGGGCCATTATCCCTGGTCGACCGAATTAGATTTGGGGAAGTTTGGGGATTGGAATTAACAATCGAATTTGTTGCCTTATCGATAACCATATCACCTCCATATTCCACAACATCTGGCTTAATCATCCCCCACAACCCCAACCCTGATCGACTAAAAGAAGACGGCAAATCTTTATTAGCAATACATTTTAAATCATTATCCTGAAAATCAGTATCTGAAATTGAACCGACAGTAAGAGCCAAACAACTATGTGCTGGAGCTGTAATCTTAGCCTTATCATCCACAAGAAAATCAGGGTAGTTATTACCTTGTACAATATAATTCTGAATTCCAGGAATGTTTGGATCTCTCGAATCTTTGGGAATATTTCCAGCTGCTATGCAAAAGATAATATCCTTTTCCCAAATCAGCTTATCAATGGTTGCAGCCCAGATTGGCATGTGTATATAAACTTCTGGCTTTTGCCTGGAGACTGATAAATTAAATATTCTGGTTGGATAAAATCTATCAACAATCAATTTCATTACCTCTGGCTCATTAATTAAGCTACTGAGTAAATTCTGATCATTCAAGATTCGGGCGTTCTGTATCCAACATGATGCTTGAATATTAGGGGGGGTAGAAGCAAACCCGTTAGGGAAAAGCACACTGCCTGCAACTCTCGTTCCATGGCCTCCACCATTAACTTTATCAAAAGTATCATTATCCCCTGGAACATAGGAAATTGACAAGGTATCATCAATGGCTGGAGCTAACAAACGGTGCCCCTCCTGAATTCCACTATCAATTACACAAACTGTAGGAGCGTCATCCAATGGTGCAACTATTTCAAGTTCTAACAGGTTCTGTAATTCCTCTGTCCCCTGAAAACTTAGTAAAGGGTCATGTTCTTCAATATTAAAAATATATGGATAGTTTAAAGCCAAATCTTTAAGCCCAGCTCCACTTATCCTAATTTTACAACCAAATCCATCATCAAATTCAGCATATCGGCTAACATTACTTACAAATTCGGCATTGTATTGATTAATAATTCGCTCAAACCCATCTTCCCTTTCTCTTGCTAAATTATCTTGAGCAGTTTGCCAAGTACGATCGCGTTCTTTCCACCGTGCAACAGCCTGTTGATATCTTTCCTCTGTTTGGTCTGGGCCTTTTGTCGGATAGCCTGGCGTTCTTACATAACAAGAAATAGCAATATAAACTGTTACTTCCGCTTCATCTTGAATGGAATCCCATCTACTAATTAATCCCGAGGAGAGGACTCTTTTCAACCTTTCACTGGGATCTGATATTATCTTCAAAATACTAGCTGCGGAATCTTTAAATTTAGAACTACTTTCATTCAGAAATTGTTCAAGTCTGTTGGCAGCCAGCCTAAAATTATCCGAATTTGCCCCAATTATATACCCGTCTTCTTCTTCGGATATAATTTCAATTCCAAAGCTCTTTAAAGACTCTAAGTCTTTAGCCAAATCCAATTGAAGAAATACTGGAATAACATTTTCAGCAGCTAAAGGAGGAAGATTTTTCTCTTTCCTGTCAGCAAGGGTTGCCTGCCAGGAACTTCGGACTGTGTCAATTTGATCTGTGAGATTATCAAAATGCTGTTGTCGATGCTCTAGGTTATATATAACCTGATCACTTTTTTCTGATCCCCCTCTTTGAGGATTATAAGTTTTTCTTTCAATAACCTGGAATAATGGTAAATGCTGAAATTCAGGCATATTTATTTATCAATTAATAAAGCATTCTCTTTTAACGATAATTCAAGATGATTATGCTTTACCTCCTTCTCGCCTTCAATAATGGCTAATTTAGATGCATCTGTAGCTATTTTCACTACCGTTGCTGCAGATGTTCCCTTTAACGCATCAACAATTTGCTTCCATTGAATATTTCTGGCTAACGGTACAGAGGATAAAGTCTGTTGAAGAATTTTTAGAACTTGCTCGCTGGATGGTTTAGGCATCTCTATTATCTCATCAAATCGTCTAAATAACGCATGATCGATAATACCTTCAAAATTCGTCGTTGCAATTAAAATTCCAGGTGCATTATAATCTTCTAATAAATTGAGTAATAAATTCACTAGACGATGCATCTCTCCGACATCCTGTCCTGTAGCGGATCTAGCTTTTGCTATGAAATCAAATTCATCTAACAAAAGCACACAAGGGAACGATGCTATTGATTCAAAAAGGCTTTTTAAATTCGATGCGGATTCTCCAAGATAAGAAGATATCACTGCTTCAAATCTTACCTTCAAAAATGGCAATCCAACTGTCCAGGCAATCCTTTCCGCCGCCATACTTTTCCCACAACCGGGAGCTCCATATAAAAGTATCTTTTGCTTAGGTTTAAGCCCATAATGACCTAATCTATCTTTAGCAACAAATTCCTTCTCTATCCGCTGGATTTTTAATTCTGTTTCCTGAGGCAATACCATATAATGCCTTAAGGATTCTCGTTCAATTAAAGTAGCTAGGGGAATATTGTGTCTCTTATCCTTAGGAATTGAAACACCACTAGGCAAAAGTGATTTCAATTCCCCTCTAAAAGAAGAATAGGTGGAAATATTTTTTTGTAAAATTTCTTTTAAACGATTTGCCAATTTAGTATGACCTTTCTGTGTTTCGTCCAATATAATCTGTTGAGCGACCAGAACAATATCTTCTGATTGATCACCTTCTATTGAACGGAAAAGTCGTACTAATAAATCCTGATTCATACTAAAAATTACTAAAATATATCCGAAAAATGTGCAAATTTAAAATTTATTACTATAAAATGAATCGCGATTAAATTAAACCTAATACTGATAAGTATAATCCGGCATTTTAAAGTCTAACCTTTATAACATGTTACAATGCCCATTTTTGTGCAATGACAGTTATAATTGTTAAAATTTGTCTCGCAAGTTGATAAATTTGCTCTAAATCTTGAGCAAATTGGTTCGATAATTGTCCCTCGTAGCCTGCAAGGAAAATAAGAAGCTCACGTTAGGCGTGGGCTTTTTTATTTTGGTCGAGTTTCCTTCCTATATATCAAATCAATTTCCGCCTTCTATTTACAAAGATTGACAAGTTTTCAAAAATAAACATTTTGCTGACGTCTCCTTAGCCATGTATTATAAACAATTGGTTATCTGCGCAAAAAGAGTGCGCACATAGGTAGTTATTTTGCCTTCCTTTAAATCTAATCATGATTTTATGAAGGTCTATGAAGCTCCTAAAAAAGGAGATGTTTTATTTCTACCTGATAGTGGAGGAGAGAAAACTTATGCAAGTATTAACCGGATAAAAGGGCCTAACAACGATCATCCAAATTTTCTGATTTCGGAAGGCTATCGGAACGCAACACAGATATTACTGGCTAACATAATGGATACTCCAAACAGAGACTGGTTAGCTATTGATAGCCTCATATATCCGATACTGTTTAATTTCCGACACTATCTGGAGATTACCATCAAGGCTACAACAAGGAACTATCATATCATGACACCTGGCCAATATGCTGATGATGTTGGTTTCATATCAGAGCACTCATTAATAAAAATATGGAACGTTCTTAAACCTCACCTTATTGAAAGCTATGGGGATGAGCGTTCAGGTATAGCGACTATTGAAGCAGTGGAAGAGCTGCTTGTTGAATTTGATAAATATGACTCCGGATCTTTTACATTCCGATATGCTTATAAAAGAGCTAAAGCCCATGATACACTTGAGTACTCGGTTGCTCCCATGACTATCAACCTGGATAACCTCAGGGAAATGACAGAAAAATGCTTTTATTATTTTGATTCTATTTACTGGCACTCATCAGCGATGTTGGATGACTATCAAACAGTTAATGATTAAAGCTGAATACCTGGTTTCCAGTTTTTAAATAAAAAAGTGTCAAAGAATGTGGTATATAAGTAGGTAACACGCTTCTCAACCGCTGTTTGCCAGGCGATTCTGCGCTCTTCAGGCCAATCCCTGTATAAGCCACCGGCATTGTACCAGAGTTCTTCGTCCTTGGGGTCGATAGCGGAAGCCTGCAGGAATGCTGTGACTGACGATAATTGTAATTCCTTTACAATATCATCATCCCAATCAGGTTCTTTCATGCGAAGTTTGTAAGTGTGGCACTGATTACCATCACTTCTGTTACACCAAAGTGGCCAGAGGCGATAATTACCGATGGAATTAATGTATTTGTACCTGGAGTCATTATCTATTATAACAGAACTACTATGATAATTATTATTGCTCCCCTGCCCTATCAGGTGAGAATAAGGTACGATATGATCCCAGTCATATGGAGTATCAAAAGCATCACTGCTGGTCGGATTATATCCCGGAAACCATGTGGTAGAATGTTGCCGCTGGAACCAAAGTAATAACTCCCGGGAGCTTTCCCAAAACCATTTCCTAAATTGATTATAAGGATCATCCTGCAGTTCAAACAGTTCATGTCCGGTTCTGAAAGTACCATCTGCCTGATTGGATGTCCATGGCTTGCTTAGCTCATCAGGAGTTGGAATGGCAACTGTTAATTCTTCATCCAGCAATATTTCATAGATGGCTTTATCTGGGAAGCCTTCCCCAGTATGCTTTCTAATAGTTTCTATAGCTATTCTACTGGTCTGATCAGATTTGTCCACGGTAAGATAACTGTACAACAGATATCTTAGAATAGATAATCGATTTTCAGCTATTTTCTTTGTATCATCCTTGTGCTCATGCAACCATATAAAAACAGGGTGGAATAATACTGGATTTATGGATAGCAGCAATTTCCTTGGTAATCCTATATCTTCTCTATCCTGTTCTTTATACAACAGCAATTGACAAAAAGACTCCATTACCTGCTGCATCACAGCCATACCACTTGCTTCTTTTTGCAAAAGCGCCTGCATACCTCCCAGAAATGAATTGGATAATGCTTTATCACCTATCCATTTCCTGAAATTAGAAACTCCCGGATTGGCTATATCATTTTCCTGATGGCTATACCTTACAATCCTTGTAGCTGCCATCACGATGGCCGTAGGTGAAAGTAGATATCCTACTGTATAGCTATTGACGATTTCAGACACCATATCATACGCACCATCCCAACTTGCTTTCAGTAATGAATATGCCATTTCCTCTCCCTGTAGTACTGTTCCACCTGCATTGATCCGGCGAAAAAGTACTTCCATATCGTCCTGTTCATCAGCTAAAACCGGAGTGTGCTGAATGTTCTGATATAGCAACACAACCATACGGGTTTTATCCAATATGCTTCGGATACCCGTTATTAATGAGTCAAAATGATTTGTCGGGCTATCCGGAAGTTCACTCTGATGCCGCGCAGGAACGAGTGCACAGACCTCCTGCCAGGATGGTGCTTTAAACTGACCTGTAGTACCTCCGCAAAGGGCGATGAGCGCATCCAAAGGCACCGGCAATGAAGCTTTGAGTGGCCAGGAAATACCTGTGGTATCGTTTGATACATCACCTGTATGAATACCGACTTCATAATCATAACGGAGACTGGTAGCCTCTGTCCTTTCCTGCTGCAGATGCTCGCGCGCAGGATATTTCTGATGTTCAGGCAGCTTGTCAGCAGGATTACGGTCATTCATTCCCCAGGGCTGGTAACTGGTCAGAACGCGTAACATGAATCTACGGTCATTGAACTCTGCGTTATCAAATCGCAGGGTTGGGTTCAGGTCTACCCACAGGCGGGCAGTGGCTGTAGGTTTAAAACCCAGCACCAATGCCCGTGTGCGTTGTTGCCCATCAAGCAGGAAATAACCATCTTCCTGCGACGGCAATTGCTTTCCATTTTGCAGATCCCTTGCATTCACATCTTTCTCCCTTAGTGAGACAAGAAAACTACCAATAGGATAGCCTCGTAATACTGAATCCCATAGTCGTTCTATCTGGGCTATATTCCATACCGCGTTTCGCTGTATAGGAGGCAACTGAATTATATTATGGTCTGGGCTTTCTTTATCAATAAAAGTGCGAACATATTCTACTAACGGACAAAATCCGGCATCTGCTTTAGGGAATAAATTTTTCATGTGGTGACTTCGAATATACTACTTTAATTAGTAGAACCGGGCAGGTATTTTATTTCCTGGCTTTTGAAATCAGTTTATACCAGGCTTCTCCATAGGCATCTTCCAGTATTGTAGTTGTGCTTGCTATTATTCACCTAACTATATACTAAAGTAGAAATTGTAAAACTATCATCCCAAAGTTTCCCACATTTCAGTGGTAACTTTGAATAATGTTTGTCCCACATCTAATTACATGGAATATGAAATTTTAAGGGAGCAGCTTGAACGTGAAGATCGAATCTCTGTTATGTCCGAAAAAGAAGCTTTTGAACTTGCAGAAAAGCTTAATAGAGAGATGTCTATCGGTGAAGCAACTATTAAATTGAATGAGATAGAAGCAGAGAAAGAGCTGGCCCACATTATCCTAAGTGCTTAAGTTCGCTAAGGCCGAATGCCGAATTGATATAAGTACATTTGATTAAATGTGCCGGATATCAGTTAAGGCCTATTCATACATAAAACGTCTTAATGTCCAATAATTTTAAAAACCTCGCATAACATTTATGCGGGGTTTTGTTTTTATGTTCAAAGGTAGCAGACGAATACTTCGCGTCATTGAGCACTATCAGGTGATAAAATTATTGCTGTATGTAGAGGTTCTTAAGAATGTGGCGTTATAATAAATTTGACAACTATTCTACTTGTAGCAGTTTTTAAAATATTATTTCACCAATAAATATTAGAATCTTGGATAAATCATCTACAAACAGGTTCGAAAGTTGTCCCCCGTAGCCCGCAGAATCTTGAAGAAGCCCGCGCTAGTCGCGGGTTTTCTATTTTAAGTCGAGTTCCGATTAATTCTCTGTCGTTTTTTATGTTACCTTATTAAGGCTGACCATCACTTACCGATACTTGTAATTACAGATTCTTACCCTCTCCCTACCAACGCCAAAATAGATGTAGAAAAAGTGTATGCATTCCAGTGCATTTATAATACTCCCTGAGGTTTTTTAAGGAACAAGCCTACTATATCCCATCCTGGAGGTTTATTAAGGATATAATTAGAAAATTAAGCTTGAGTTGCTGCTATCCGGTAAATAGAAACGTAAGAGCAAAGCCACAAACTACTTAACGTATTTTGCGGCTTTGCTCTTCTGCTCCCTTAACAGATAAAGGTAATCGACGTTTTAAAACATCCAACTATTAGTATCTGGGTCTAAATCCAGGGCCTGGGCCGGATCTGGAGAAACGATTATTTTCTGGTCTTTCAGGTTTTGGACGAGCCTCATACACTACTATTTTCTGGCCAGCAACTACTGAATTATTCAATTCCTTAATTGCCAGTACTGCATTGGAATCGTCTGGCATTTCAACAAATGCAAAGCCTTTAGAACGGCCACTGTACTTATCATAAGCCACATTAATACTATATACAACTCCAAATGGGTCAAATAAAGACCATATCTCATCTTCAGTTGTTCTGTCACTTATATTACCTACAAAAATATTCACAAATATGATTTTAATTAAATATACATACTACTGAAAAACAGAGGATGAGGAAGAAAAAGAAACTCAAACTGAATCAGAAGAAGCCAAATGCAACCTTGCTAAAGTTATACCAATAAATTGAGTATTACAGGATTAATTTATGGGGATTGGATTATTAGCATTAGCACATAATCTGCGCAAAAAGCAGCTTAAAATGGCTGAAGAATATTTATTTTGATGAAATGATCTCTTCTATCCATCAATTCTTGGACATGTTATGCCGGAAGGGCCTCTTCCAAAACATATGAGAACCGCTACAGGCGGTTTAAACCCCAAAAATTGACTGCTTCGCGGGGCGCGCTAAAGTCCCGGTTCGCTTTCCCCATAAGTCTTGGAAATTTGGCTATGGATTGTGGCACGACATGGCCACCTCCATGTACGGTATATAAGGCAACAAGCTTTTGCTCATCCTGCAGCCAGACTTTCCGCTCAGCAGTTGTCAGATCATCGGGATTTAAATGAGGCAGGCGGACAGTTTGTGTTGTCTTCGGCCCGTTGTGGCTTTCGGCAATTGCTTCGGCTGTAGCTAAAGCACTGATAACATTCCCAAGATCTTTCCCAAAAAACCTGACATTGCCACCCTCATAAGGAATGATCGGATCTGCGGTACCATTGACCATCAACACGGGGGGCATTGGCGCCCGAAGGTTGTCGATCAGGTTATCATCTGTCGGAAGATTGGAACCTGAAATAGCGAGACCCGCCAGCAAACCGGGTTCCGATATGGCCAACCGGAGCGCCATCGTACCGCCATTGGAGTATCCAAAAACATATACTTGTCGAAGGTCTATATCGTGAGTGAGCCGGTAGCTTTCAATAAGCGATTTAATAAATCCAACGTCATCTATATTCTTCTTTTTTGCAGGAAACGGCGCGTTCTTCCTAATGTCGTTCCAGTTGTGTTTGTAGCCATCAGGATAAGCCACAGCAAAACCATATTCATCTGCCATCAGGTCAAATTCATAACCCGTCCATGCACGTATTCTGGCGCCATCTATACCAGAGCCATGTAAGACGATCACAAGCGGCACCTTTCTTTTGCTCAGCCGGGTGGGAACGTATTTCCAGTAGGTACGTTTTTCTGTGCCGATCAGGATTTCTTCTTTGGAAATTTTAGATAGTAAGCGAGGAGCTTTGGGCGTAGGTGCATAAGCCCAGTACAGAAATAAAGTCAGGCAGATGAGGACTATTAGGCTGATAATGGATATAGCAATGATCATATTTAAAGCTTGGAAGTCTTAATTGTTGTCAAAGATATCTACCTTCACTTACCAAAAGACACTAGTTAACAAAAGGTAACTACTAACCTTTAGGTAAGTTTATATGAAAAACCATGAACAGATCAAACCGGAAGACCTCGGCTGCGCTGAAAAATTACAGGCAGTGGGCGACTCCCTGTACGCGATTGGCGGCAAATGGAAACTCAGGGTCATTATTGCACTTTCACAGGGGCACTGTAGGTTCAATGACCTGCAGCGAACTATCACCGGAATATCGGGCAAGGTACTGTCAAGTGAGTTGAAAGAACTGGAATTGAATGGCTTCGTGAAACGGAATGTGCAAGCAGAGAACAATCCGGTTATCGTTGAATATGAGCTTACGCCCTACAGCCAGACCTTAAAAGACGTTGTGTATGCGCTTATTAAATGGGGCGTATTACACCGTGAAAAGATTAAGTCGGAGGCTAAGGTTAGCAACGTTTAAACCTTTTTTATTACGGAAAGCCCCGCAGGCGGACAATGATTGTCCGGTCTTCATTTTTAGATGATGATTACAACAAACTATATGCTTCAGAACAGCGTGTTGCTGTGTTATGAAAATATTTTGCAGGCATTGCTATTTTAATTTCCTGTTTAGGATTATTTGGTTTAGCAGCATTCACCGCGCAAAAAAGACAAAAAGAAATTGGTATAAGAAAAGTAATTGGCGCCTCCGCAGGAGATGTTGTTGCCATGCTTTCAAAGGATTTTCTGGTGCTTGTATTACTTGCATTGGCAATAGCGATTCCTGTATCATGTTGGGCAGCAAATGAATGGTTACAAGGCATTGCCTACCGCATTCGTATTAGTCCGGTTGTGTTTATAATTACTGCAATATTTGTTGTGCTTATCACTTTATTAACAATAAGTTTTCAATCCATAAAAGCAGCGATTGCAGACCCGGTGAAGAGTTTACGGACAGAATGAGTAAAATGATGGTAAATTAAATGTTGGGGTATCCCGGCGATTTTGTCACCTCAATCGGCATCAGTAAAGTCAAATTTATACCGGGCTATCGCCTCCAGACAAAATGCCGTAGTCAATTCCTCTGATCCCCAGCCATACGTTTTTGCAGGGTCAAAATAAAAAAACAGCCAACGGGGCCATTCTCCATGCGCTCCCTGTTGTTTGATAAGAAAATTGATGGCCCTGTGCAATGCTTCGGCGCTGCAGCCTAAGTTAATCAGCGTTGTAGCACCAATGGCCGTATCGAATATTGATTTACCCAATTGACCATCTGCCGAAACTGTAGCAAGAATTCTCTCAATAATTATCTCAGCAACGGGCTGCAGCTTTTTAACCCCAAGACTATACGCTCTTCCTATCAGGTAGTAAATTACAAAGGCATTACGATACCATTTATCACAATCATGTTCTCTTCCACCCACAATCATTTTGATAATCTCATTAATGACCGGAGCGGTTGCCGGAATATCTCCCAGGTATGATAAGATACTTGCATTGACCCCTATATTGACATCCTCACCATTTCTAAGCAGGAATAAAAAGCAATGAACAGGTGTCCGGAAGCCCCTGAGTGATAAACGCCAAAGCGTTTTATTGGTGTGAAGTTTTGGATGAAGCACAAACCAGGTATAAAATAAACCATTCCTGGCCCGGTTATCCAGCAATAATTGTTTATTGTTTCGTTCCGGTATTGGTTCTCCCCTCTCCCTCAGGAAATGGCTCGCAAAAGATAAACTGTCCGCATCATAAGGCAGGATCCTTCGCATGGGATGAATAATTGAATAAAAATTCCATACCCCAGTACCTGTCATCTGGTAACGGATGAACCCAGTCGCCCGGGAAAGTATAGATTCCGCAACAGGCATTTTGGACAGCGGCAGCAGGCAGGAGCCCATTACTGAGGTGATAAATACAGTACTATCAGTAACGCACCACCCCTGCATGGCATCATCCGGAGAAATATAACTGCAAAACTCCCCATTAGGGTACTGGTGCTGGGATAAATAGTCCAAACCTTTATTGATGACCTCATTAATAAGGGCCGGATGAGTAATTTCATTAGTCTGTAAAAGAGAATCTGAATGAGTATGCTGCCTCGAACTATTCACTTGCGGGATTTTATATAAAATAAAAATATATTGGTGATATCTTCATAAATATATCAGATATAAATATCTATCTTTATTCGGGATTTTACAATTACAACTGATAACTGATAGGATGTATCCATACGTAGGACTCCTTTCATTGCATTTTTTAAATAGCATTTAATTTTCACCAGGTATTCCTGGACCTACAACCTTGTCTCTAACTGTCGATGATTAATATAAAATTCAACGTAAAGAATTTATATCGGAATTTATATTTAGGAAAAACATTAAACCTTATTTGGCAAATTTCACCGGTACAAGCAACAGTATCTCTACTCTTTTTGCTATCCGAAAATATATGCTGGATAGGTACCATGTACACACTAAAACTATTAATTGACAGGCTGATAAACCGTCCTGTCACCCATAATACCGATGGTATTACTGCTGCTATTTTATTGGCGGGCGGTGTTGCCATACTGTATGGATGTGTTAAAAGCATCTCCTCCTTTGTGAATGAAAGACAGTCTGCGGCAGTCAATAATTATATAGATAAACAAATTCATCAGCATACAATAGGCCTGGACTATAGCTGTTATGAAGATCCGGCTTACCTTGACATTTTGAAAAGAGCCCGGGAAGCAGGCGTTGACAGACCTTACGCTGTTGTATTGAGCCTGCAGGAAATAGGCCGCAATGTTGCTATGCTTGCTTCCATGGGATACATTTTGATTTCGATAGACTGGATCTTGCCGCCATTACTGTGCCTGTTTGTTGCACCACTGCTCATTATACGGATTAAGTTTTCTAAATCACTTTATCTATGGCAAAGAAAGCATACCGGGATCGAGCGTGAAGCCTCCTACCTGAGCTCATTGATTACAGGAGATATGTCTGCCAAAGAAATAAGGTCTTTTTCCCTGGGACAGCACCTATTAACTAAGTATGGTAAGATTAAAGAAACATTACTGACACATCAGTTAAAACATAGCAGGCGAAGGACCGTTATTGAACTTGTCTCCACGATAGTAACAACAGCCGCTTTCTTTGCAGTAACTGCCTATATTATTTTCGGCATTATGAACGGTAAAACCAGTGTCGGCGACATTGCCGTATTCCTGGTCATTTTCCCACAATCCTTTTCCGTCATGCAGGGGCTTGCAGGCGGAATTTCAGGTCTATATCAGAACAACAGGTATCTGGCAGATATCTTTGCGCTTTTTAAGCTGAAGCCTACTATAGAATCTGCCGCTTTTACAGCCCTTACTGAGAAAAGAGAATCGAACGATTTTGTTGTGGAAAATCTATCCTTTAAATATCCTCATGCCACAGAGTATGTTTTGGAAAATATTCACTTACATATACCTGCCGGCCAGGTTATCGGACTGGTTGGCTTGAATGGCGCCGGCAAATCTACTTTGATAAAATTACTTTGTCGCTTATACGACCCCCTGGAAGGCATGATCCGTATTGGGAACAAAGATATCCGTGAGCTGAATATAAATGAATATCGTAGTAAAGTCAGTGTTGTGTTCCAGGATTTTGTCAAATACAACCTGAGCGCCAATGAAAACATCCGGTTGGGAAATATTCATGCGCCCTTCAATCCCACCGGAATAAAAAAAGCAGCAGAAGATGCAGGGGCCGCCACTTATATCAACGATTTCCCAGATCAATACGATACAGTCCTCGGACGGACTTTTGAAAATGGTCATGAAATCAGTATCGGACAATGGCAAAGGCTGGCTATTGCACGTGCCTTCTACAGTAAATCCCAACTGGTTATACTGGATGAAGCAACAAGTGCCCTTGATACCATTGCCGAACATGAATTGTTAGCAAATATTAAACAAAAACTGGGAGGTCGTTCAGCACTCGTTATCAGCCACAGATTGTCAACAATCCAACAGGCAGATCTTATATATGTAATGGGTGACAAAAAAATCATCGAATATGGGACACATGAAATGTTGATTCAAAAAAAAGGGACATACGCGGCATTGTTTAAATCGTAATAAAATTAACCAATGGCAAAAGCCAGTAAACGAATCGCTATCATCTCCAGCTGTCAGGAAGACTGGGGAGGTAGTGAAGAACTATGGGGACGTGCTATACCACATTTTCAGTCTGCGGGGTACAGCATAGTCGTATTAAAACGTAATCTCAATAAGCAACACGAACAATTCGTACACCTTTCCAGGCAGGGAGTGCTGTTGAAAGAATTATTACCAGCGGCCTGGATATTAAATGCAACTAAGAAACATGCTACACTGAGCAGGGTAATAAACATGTTTTCCAGGTTAGTGCAGAAGTGTTTCACACGGGTCATTAACCGTCTCAGACGGGATCATATCCTGCATCATGACGATAATAGCTACTGGGTCAAAAAAAAGCTGCAAAAGATACAACCACAATTTGTCATTGTATCACAGGGAATGAATTTTGACGGTCTTGAGATGGCCTATGGCTGTTTACAGCTGGAAATACCTTATGCACTCATCGCACAGAAAGCAGTAGATTTTTACTGGCCGGCACACATTAACAGGGCCGGACTACGGAAGGTCTATCAGCATGCCTCATGCTCCTATTTTGTATCGAATCACAATAAACGGTTAACAGAAGAGCAATTTGGTACGCGCTTTCCAAAGTCGGAAGTTATTTACAATACAGTGAAAGTGGCAAGGCAGCTGATCCCCATGCCAGGCACTGAACAGGGATTTCGACTTGCCTGCATAGGTCGTTATTTTCTGCTGGACAAAGGACAAGATATTCTGATCAGGATAATGGCCATGCCAAAGTGGAAAACAAGACCAATTACAATTTCGTTTATTGGTGCGGGCAACGATAAGGAAGCCTTGATGGCAATGGTAGCATTACTAGGCCTGAAAAATGTGCAATTCCTCGATTATGTTGAAGATATTACAAGGTTATGGCAGCATCACCATGCCTTGATTCTGCCTTCCCGCAGCGAGGGATTACCATTGGTATTACTCGAAGCAATGGCCTGCGGACGAACAGCCATCGTATCAATGGCGGGTGGCAATCCGGAGGTCATTACTGATGGGGTAACCGGTTTTATTGGGCATGCCAATGAAGATGATTTTGATCGGGCAATGGAACGGGCCTGGGAGGCACGTAACGAATGGGACACGGTAGGAAAGCGCGCATATGCTTTTATTGAAGAACATGTGCCCCTGCAACCAGAAAAACATTTCGCTGATTCGCTTTTAAGCAGGATAGAAAATGAGCCTGTAAAAATCAATGCATGAAAAAGATCTTAGCGGCCATCAGGGCCAACGATTGGTGGGAATATAAAATTCCACCGATGCTCTCTGTCGTATACATTATCATACAAAACAGCCATTACACGTTTTTAAGTTTACTGCCATCAATGATGATTGCCGTAAGTGCCATCATCTTATGTGCCATTTATGTTAGTCTGCTGAACGATGCTACAGACATGGAGGACGATGCCAAAGCCGGTAAGAGAAACGGGATGGCCAATTACTCCCGTGTTCAACAAACAATTTTTATATCATTACCGTTGTTGGTGGCACTGTGTATCATTGGCTACTTTGTGAAATTCCTTTCGCTCGCCAGCCTCTTTTACTTCGCCGCCTATGTTTCCTTCACCTTATATTCCCTGCCTCCTTTCCGCCTGAAAAAAAGAGGATTTATGGGGATTGCGGCAGATGCGCTGGGCTCACAGGTATTTCCAACATTGTTCCTCGCTATTTCTTTTTACCAATGGACAAATCAGCCAATAGCGTTATTGCCATTAGTATTCCTGACCACCTGGCTTTTTTGTTTCGGGCTGAGGGGCATTCTCTGGCATCAGCTGGCGGATAAGGAAAATGATAAAGTCAGCGGACTATTCACCTTTGTTCAAAAAATAAGTGACGTACAGCTGTCGCGATTGAGCATCGCTATCATCATCCTTGAAATGGCGGCTTTTGCCACTTTCATCTGGCTGCATGCTTTATTTCTGATTATCCCCGGATTGATTTTGTACTTTATCTACAATTGGCTGTTGCTAAAATATTGCGGCATCAGGCAAATACTAATAACTCCGAAACCAGTACAGTACCGGATTTTCATGTTTGAATATTATCAGGTTTTTCTTCCCCTGTCATTGTTGATATTATATGCATGTAAAGATCCAATAAATATCATAGGCTTGCCATTACACTTTTTTTTATTCCGGGTAAACATATGTGGTATACTCAGAAGTATTAAGAGAATGTTTGCATCACTTTTACTGCCATTCCTTTCAACAGTTAAAAAGTAATCTCCCCATTAAATTCCTTGCCGAGAACATGAATACTATAACTAGTCCACTCGTTTCAATTATCATACCTACATACAATCGGGCGCAAATTCTTAAAGACGCCATTAACAGTGTGCTTAAACAAACATACCCCAATAAGCAGATCATCGTTGTAGATGATGGGTCTATCGATGATACACGCGATGTTGTCAGTCAATTTACAGGAGTGAACTACATTTATCAGGAAAATGGCGGGCAGAGCAAAGCGCGCAACACGGGACTGCTACATGCGCAGGGAGTTTATATAGCTTCATTGGATTCTGACGATATCTGGAATCCCGATTTCCTGGAACAATGTATAGGGATGCTGGAGACCCATCAGCTTAGTTTCGTTTTCGCAAACTGGACGCAGTATTCCAGCGATAAGAGAATTTTTGACTTCTTCGAACATACGAAGATGATGGATAAATACAGAGATCCCTCAGGCAAAAAGTGGACTGTTTTAAATAACGCATCGTCACGGGAGATCTATCTGAGGGCGTGCCCCTCTCCCTCATCCTCCTTTGTATTCCGGAAAGCAGCCATGTATGGAATATGGAATGAACAGATAAACATTGCTGACGACTGGTGCCTGTTGCTGGACATGGTATTGTTCAAGGGAGCTAATACAGCATTTACTACTGAAAAGTTGTGGATGAAACGTACCGATGGTAAAAATATATGCGATGGAAGAAACATTATTGAACTGAAAGAATACCTGGATGTCAATGATGTTAGCGCCATTCTCGAGAGATACAGGGCACATCTGAATGAGTCAGAAATTGCCTTTTTTAACAAAAGGATCTCCCGCAATATTTATGAGCTCTACCTGATAAAAATATTTACGTTAAATCCTATATCCAATAATCACAAGATGCTCAGGAAGTCTTTAACTTCCTATCCATTGCTGTTGCCGGATGTATTCATGAATTTAACATATCGCTGCCTGCGAAAAGTCACAAGAAAGCTGATAAAAAAGCTCTCTCTCCCAGCTACGACATGATCGGTACTGTTTTCAGCCGAACAAAGCCCGCTGCCTTAAGCTGCAGCGGGTAGTTTATTTATTATCTAAATAAAGGCGTTATATGCCATAAATGTGTACAGTGGTTCCTCCTGGGAAAACCTTGACATCGACCAACTTCAGATAAAGCGGCATCGCAAGACCATTGAAGATCGGCAGTCCGGATCCCAATACAACCGGATGGATAGCTAAACGGAACTCGTCGACAAGCCCCGTCGCTATCAGGTTCCGCATAAATCCGGCGCCCCCGATTGCTACGATCGGTTTCCCCTCCTGAGCTTTGAGTTCCCTGATCTTCCCGGCAAGATCGCCGCCGTTAAAGACCTGTGCCTCGGCCCATGAAGCTGCGGCAGGCGACTGATCATCACCCGGATCAAAGCCTTTAAATCCTTTTTGCGTAAAGAGGGCCTTGGGTATCTCGTTCATCGACGGGGCATAAGCATCGGTTGAAGTAGGCCAGTAAGGCGCCATTACCTCAAACGACTTCCGGCCCATGATAATCAGGCCTGCGTCCCAGGATTGTCCGACAGCCCAGGCCTTCGACTCCGCATCCCCGGTCTTGAAGATCCAATCCATCTCTCCATTGGCACCGGCCACAAAACCGTCGACAGACATCGACATTTTCATTATCAGTTTTCGCATAGCTAAGAGAATTATTTCCTCAAATGTAAGCAGCCCTCAGTGCAACCGCAGGGGGGTAAAACGACATTCCCGGGGGGCGATTGCGCCTATCCCAAAAACATGTGAAAAGGGCCAAAATCATCAGCAGAAATGATTTGGCCCTTTTCAGTGATATATGTATACTTATTTTATTGCCTGATAAATTTTAACACCTTATAGATCCCCTTCGATTTCAGATGCACGAAATACACACCGGGAGTCAGCCGGTCAACTGCGATAGATGTTCCAAAGGAGGATAGCTGCAACTGACCTGAATTATTATACACCTTAATGCTCACCAGATCATTAACCCCTTTTACATAAAGTGTAGTTGCCGCCGGATTAGGATATATTGCAATACCAGTCATATCGTCTTTCTTCGCGATGCTGGCAATGGCAGGTGGTGTGGCTGCGCTCAAACGGATTAATTTCCATTGCCCACTAACTTGATTAACATCCGTCCATTGCTGCACATTTCCACCATTATTTGTACTGAAATCAGAAACCTCCACAAGCTTACCACTGTGTGTTGCTATTATTTTATAATAATCACTATCCACAGGCACCATCAGAAATTGTTGGTTTCCACCACTCACATAACCCCATTGTTGTACATTAGCACCATCTGCCGTACTGACTTCAGATACATCCATCGACTTTCCGGATTTGACACAAATGACCTTATAGACTTCATTGCCTAAATGAGTAAACGTAAATTGCTGATTTGTAGTACCCATAAAACTCCATTGCTGGATATTAGCACCATCCTGTGTAATACGGTTATCATCAACATCCATATACAACCTGCTGAAACGGTTCTGGAGATTGTAAGTACCCGAAATAATATTCACTTTCCTTATCTTGTTTGTACTCTGTGCCAGGTTCACGGTAGGATCTGCGCTGAATACATTCGCACCGTCAAGCGGTGCATAAATTTCGAGACTCGATTTCAGCAAATTGCCATCCACCATTGCGTTGATCTCTTCGGATGTCATACCGGAGCGATAAAGGAGTAATGTGCTGTAATTGGCAACCGGAGCATTGGATCCATTTAAGTCGAAAGTGGTCATCACCACTTTTTCAGCAACCGAACCCTGTAACACCTTATCGATATACAATAACGTCTTACCCATAGCATAATAATGGGTCAGTGTTACTTTATGCCATTTGTTGTCGTTCATAACAGTGAGTCCGGGAATACCGCCTGATGAAGCCGATGAATAATCTATCTTACCTGTAGCATTGATCACTAGTTTATTCAGCCCTGCAGCCGTACTCATTTCTGTTACCTGCCCTGTTGATGATGTTTGTATATTAAAAGAGACCGTAAAAGAATGAAGGATTTCTTCAGGCCTGATCTGAAGCTTATAACCACTGGCCTGACTTAAACTTAGCGACGTACCATCTATCATGTAAGGCTGAGACTTTCCTGCTTTCAGCGCGTCGAACAAAGAGGGCACAATGGCATACTCAAATTCATGATGGCCGGCATCATTGGGATGCAGGTCATCGCTTTTATAACCCGTAGCCCACTTACCAGCGCCATTGTCCAGCGCTCCTAACAAATTAATACTGGCTACATTCCAGGAATGAATCAATAGATTCATCTGCTTAATATAATTGTATTCTGTAGCCGTATAATCCTCACGGCTGTAGCAATTGGTGATAATAGGTTCGATACCTTGTTGTCTTGCTTTATTTATAAGCAATTTCAAATTGTCCCTGAACTGATCGAATACAGCTTGTCCCCCAGTAGTAATACCTTCATTTCCTAATGAAAGTGCATAGATAACATACTTGCCACAGAGAGGTAATAAGTCCTTATCCCATCGGTTGATAACATTAATGGTATTGTTGCCGGGTACTGAGATGTTTGACACATTCCATCCTTGCCCTACCCCGCTATTTGCCCGCGCAGTGAGCAACTGCGCATATAACTGGGCATACCCTTGATTGTTGGTAGCGCCGGTTCCCGATGGAACAGAAGATCCCATAATGGCTATGCGACTCATATCCTTCGTAGGACAGTACGGCTCATAGACAACAGGATCCACCTGATTCATTTTCATAATGCCCAGATAGCCAAATGAGCCTTCAGATCTGGTCACTGTAAGGTTGATGTGACCATTATCATCTGGCATGATTATATCTGAGGTCAGAATGGTTTTCGTATTACCATGGTAACCGGTGCCGCCTAAATCGGTTCCGGAGGTTTGCAGGGTGCCATTGTAGAATGTAGCACCTGTCAGTGAATAGGCGGTAACGCGTTTTTCAGGATCATTCCGGGTGCCGAATAGACTAAAAACGTAACCTTTTGTTTTATCCAGCCCTCTTATCGAAAGACTGGAAGAGGTCGATGTATGAAAGTAATCCTGCGTAGCTGTATTAATAGCCAGATCTTTTAAGAGCACCGCATCGGGTGTTAATAAACCACCATTATTGATACCGTTCGAGCTAAATCCGGCAGTAATGCTTATAAAGGCACCAGAGGATGCATTCCTGTTTGTTAACAGATATACAGGCGAAGCCGTCGTACTGGTATTCGTAATGTTGTTCCAGTAGTTGCCATTGATGTCGGGACTGGTGGTGATGTTGCCGTTAGTAACATCATTAGGCCCGAAGTCAATGTAAAAAGTCCTGAGGGTTTGAGCATAGGTATTAATTGCGCAAAGACAAAGAATGAATAAGTACAAAAGGCTTTTTCTCATTGGTTCATTTTTAATGGATTAAAGGGATATTTGTGACGTGGAAGTAATGGCGGGTTGATTGTTCAGATGACAGTACAAAGTAAAACACTAATACAGCGAAACGGGCGCAGTGAACCTCTGTTGTAAAAAATAACTAACCTTATAGTAACCTGCAGTTTTGAGAGATGGGTATATTGTCCGCCTTGTAAAATCTTAATATCAGTAACTAAAATGGTGTCATTAAGACATTATCCTTACCCGTAGGGCTTATTTAATAAGATTATCCACATAAAAAATTGAATTATCCTAATCCGGCTATGCTATAAAAACTACCTTTAGCGTACGTTATGTAAACTATCGCCAAAATCATTAAATCCAATTTCCGTATGACAAATTTCCACGGTGTGAGCCTCTCACCTCGAGCCTGGTGTAAACCAATCATGCTGCTATTATTTCTCTTTTCTTTCCTGATGGCAGATGCACAGAAAAAGATATCCGGTAAAATAACAGATGCTGATAGTAAGGAACCTGTGTTCGGGGCATCTGTTCGTGTTAAAGGCTCCTCAAAAGGAGCTGTAACCGATGACAAAGGAGTCTTTACGATTGATGCCCCCAAAGGCAGCACACTTATTATTTCTTCCATGGAGTATGGCACTACTGAAGTCAAGGTGGAAGACGCTTCTTCTTATGACATCCCCATCAAACGTAGCGTTTCCGGTTTAAATGAAGTAGTTGTGATCGGATATGGCACGGTAAAACGAAAGGATCTTACCGGGGCAATTGCGTCTTTAAAAGGTGCAGATATTAAGACAGAAGGTGTTAGTAATGTGGGGCGGGCATTGCAGGGTAAATTACCTGGTGTAACAGTAGAATCGGCCGGTGGTGATCCTGGTTCCGGCACCCGCATCCTGATAAGGGGTGTAGGCACATTCAATAATGCTGATCCCCTGTATATTGTAGATGGCGTACAGGTAGCCAACATCAATAATGTCGCTCCCGGAGATATCGAGTCGATGGATGTATTGAAAGACGCTTCCGCTGCCGCTATCTATGGATCAAGAGCTGCGAATGGCGTTGTGCTGGTAACCACTAAATCCGGTAAACCCGGTAAGGCTGTTATCCAGTTCAATACCAATGTAGGCTTCCAGAAGATCCTCAAAAAGTATGATGTGCTGAATGCATCTGAATGGGCGACAGTAAGTAATGCCGCACATGATGCAGCCGGTTTGCCAAGACTAGCCATTGCCGCTGATCCGTCACAGCTAGGTAAAGGGACCGACTGGCAGGATGCTATTTATAGAACGGCTCCCATACAACAGTATTACCTGGGTGTAAGTGGTGGTGGTGAGACCGCAAAGTACAGCATGTCCGGACAATACACTGATCAGGATGGTATTGTGGACGTAACAGGCTACAAACGTTACGGTGCACGCGTGAAATCAGAAGCCACCAAAGGCCGTCTGAAGATCGGTGAAACATTGCTGCTGACAAGGGAAAAATGGATCCGCATGCCGGGAGGCTGGGGTGGTCAGGGAGGTAATCCTGTAGGCTCTGCCACAAAAATGATCCCGGTATTTAACATCTACGACTCCACTGCTGTGGGTGGCTATTCCGGAGCAACAGGGCCGGTTGTGAATGTAGCCAATCCGGTAGCACAGTTACATCTTGAAGATATCAGTTACGAGTTGACTTCTATTCTCGCAAATGCCTTTGCGGAAGTCTCCATTCTGCCAAATTTAAAGTATAAATTCAATGTCGGCTACACCAACTCCTTCGGTAATACAGACGACTACCAACGCCGCTATGTGGTAGGTGGCCTGTTTGCTCATGCTACCAATGACCTCAGTCAGACCAAGGAACGCACTAACCTGGTATTGCTGGAAAATACGCTGAATTATAATAAAGACTTCGGGAAACATAGCCTTCAGGTACTGGCGGGATATGCTTACCAGCGACTGAAATACAATTACTGGCTTGCCAGTAAAACAAACCTCCCTGATGGAATAAAAGAACTCGACGCTGCTTCCGGCGCTGCTACGGTAGGCGGTAACAGTACCGAAAGTGTGCTCCTCTCCCAACTCGGACGCGTGATCTATTCTTATGATAACCGGTACCTGCTCACAGCCAGCTTCAGAAGAGATGGTTCTTCCCGCTTTGGCAAAGACAACAGATATGGGAACTTCCCATCTGTTGCTGTAGGGTGGAATCTTTCCAATGAGAAGTTCTTTCATGCAGATCCAAGGGTATTATCCTCTTTGAAAATAAGAGGTAGTTATGGTATACTGGGTAACCAGGAGATCGGGGATTACCAGTATAGTGCTGCCATCGCTTCCAACATCAACTATGTAATAGGCGCGGCTCAGCAAAAATGGTTTGGTGCTATCCAGACAGCTTTTGCCTCCCCTAATATCAAATGGGAAAATACAAAAACGATCAACGCAGGTATTGACGCAGGTTTCCTGAACGGTAAACTGAATATGAGCGCTGATTACTTTACCAAAAGGACCACCGATGTATTATTGGAAGTCCCCATTCCCGGTTCTGCCGGTTCTTCTGAAAATCCAACCGTAAACGCAGGCATCCTGCAAAACAAAGGGTTTGAACTGGGTATCAATTATGGCAATAAGGTGGGAGTACTGAATTACTCCGTATATGGAACACTCTCTTCTATCAGGAATAAAGTGATTGAACTGGGTACGGGTTCCCAGCAGATATTTGGCGGACAGCCAACCCATCACGGTGCTTCTACCACACTTACTGAGGCGGGCGGCCAGGTGAGCGCTTTTTACCTGATCAAGGCCGTGGGCATCTTCCAATCACAGGAAGAGGTAAATGCCTACAGGGATAAAAACGGGAAGCTGATCCAGCCGAATGCATCTGCCGGAGATATTAAGTTCCTTGATGCGAACGGCGACGGCAGCATCAGTAATGCTGACAGAGTGAATTGCGGCAGTCCCTTTCCTAAGTTCGAGTACGGACTTGGCGCGAATCTATCCGCCTTTAATTTTGATCTGAACATATTTATGCAGGGTACTTCCGGCAATAAAATATACAATGGCTTAAGGCAGGATCTTGAAGGTATGAACCTGGAGTTTAATTACTCCCGCGCTACGTTGAATGCATGGACACCTACCAATCATTCCAATATTCCAAGAGCCGTGATCAACGATCCAAACTTTAATACACAGAGCTCTTCCCGCTTCCTCGAAAGCGGTTCTTATTTCCGCCTTAAAACATTACAGATAGGGTATACTATCCCGGAATTCCTGAACAATAAATTTAAGATCACTTCTATGCGTGCTTATATCAGCGCGGATAACTTATTTACCATAACGAATTACAGTGGCTACAATCCGGATATTGGCAGAACAGGTAGCATACTGGACAGAGGCGTTGACTTTGGACATGTTGCCTATCCTCTTGCCCGTGTAGTATCGTTCGGTATTCAGTTATCATTATAATTAAATCATTCATCATGAATAAGATATTTTTTGCAATAGCAACAACGGCTGTCATGGCAGGCTGTTCAAGCAAAGACCTGGAGCTCACCAACCCTAACAAGATCACTACTGAAACGTTCTGGAGAAATGAAGCGGATGTACAAAGCGCCTTCGCAGCAACCTATAGTCTGTTCAAGAATGTAGATGGTGGTTACTGGGGAGTAAGAGGTGTTGAACTTTCCAATGGAAGAGGAGATGACTTCTTCATTAGAAATGATGTGAGTTATTTGTACCAGCTGTCCACCTTTACCAACACGCCGGATAATGCCGCGGCCAACAATGTGTTTAATATCTCCTACCGCGCCATTTTCCGGGCGAACCAGATCCTGGCGAACATTGATAAAGTCGGCGGTTTAGACGACACGAAGAAGAAACAATACATTGCAGAAGCAAAATTCCTGAGGGGGCTGAACTACTATATCCTGGCTATAAATTTTGGTGCTGTTCCTTTAAGGATCACCATCCCGGCCACAACTACTGATTATTTTATTCCTGTTTCTACAGAAACCGAAATTTGGGCACAGGCAGTAAAAGACTTCACTGAAGCAGCTGCAGACCTGCCTGTCTCTTATTCTGCCGCTGATCTGGGCAGGGCCACCAAAGGCGCCGCATTGGGTTTTCTCGGTAAGTCTTACATTTATTTGAAAGATTGGCCTAACGCAGAAGCGACCTTAAAACAGTTAACTGTTGGTCCTTTCACTTATCAGCTAATGCCCAATTACGGCGACAATTTTACCGTTGTAAATGATAACAATATGGAATCTCTTTTTGAGATTCAGCTTGCTGATGTAGGCGGTACCAATCCCTGGTCAGGTGAAAATGCCAATGAGTCGATCGGCGTTACGACCGCACAGGAGTTCGCCCCGTCCGAAGTTTCCGGTTGGTTTGAAGTGAGTCCTACAGACAAGTTGTTCAATGAATTTCAAAAGGAAAAAACGACTACCGGCGGGCTTGACCCGAGAATGTATGCTACACTGATGTGGAATTATCCAGGGGCCACATTCTATAACAAACCATTCACCGATTTCAGCTTACAGTTCGGTTATAAATCCATGTTCAAGAAATACCAGAACTATACACAGAATAATGAGCTTACCGGTAGCAATGGCGGTAGTTATACCTCCAGCATTAATGAAAAAGCACTCCGGTATGCTGATGTATTATTGCTACTTTCCGAGGCAGTAACGATGCAAAGCAGACCAGCTGATGCCTATCCATATATCACAATGATCCGTAACAGGGCTCAGTTACCCGCATTGACCACCGGGTTAAACGACACCCAGATGATGGCAGAGATCAGGCACCAGCGCATGCTCGAATTTGCACGCGAAGGTCAACGTTTTTACGACCTGAAGAGATGGGGTTTATTACAACAGGAACTGAACAACAGCGATAAGGTAGGTAAGCAGTTTTATGTGGTCAACAAACATGATTACTTCCCGATACCACAGGATGAAATAAATGCTAACTCTAAAGCAGAACAAAATTCATACTGGAAGTAATTGGCCGGATTTTATAAGCATCTTTAGCCTTTCATCCGTTAACTAAAAACATAAAGAGCCCGTATCAAAAGTAAGATACGGGCTCTCTTTATTTATTTTTTGTACGTCCTCCTTTTATTGGTACAGTTCCTGTATTTGTTCCGTTCTGACTGCTATTAAAGGATTAAATGCTTTTGTATGCATGTATGACAACAAACTATGATAAAGCTGCCTCGCAGCTAACCTTGTGTCCAGGTCATGCTGCAGATCAATAGAAGTTACCACTATCTTGCCCTTTCCTACCCTTGCTTCGAACAATATACCCAGCTTCCTTGCCTCAAACCAGGTATCTATTAATTGTACAGATGGTTTTAATGCAGCAGGGAAATTATCCAGGTGCATCGGCTGAGCTGTGTGAATAATATCCCACCACTGCCAGTTAGAATAATATTCCGTTGGAAAATCATTAAACAGCGGTGACGCCGGATCGCACAAAATACCCAATGTATGAGGAGCCTGCCCCTCAGTCCATGCCGTATTCCAGAAAACAGTAGACATCGCCGTTTTAATAGAAGCTCCCTTTTTTTCACTGATTTTATTGTTCAATTGTAACAGTACAGTAGCCCCGGCTTCCAGTTTTGCAGATAATTCAGGCGTGAGTGCATCTGCAATGAGGATGTCACTACCGGGTTGCACATTTACCGTATCAGGGTATACCCAGAAGTCCCAGTCATTTGCGCCTAATCCATCCAATATGATTTCCAGGTTGAGCTTTTCTGCTTTGCCGATACCGGAGAGCCTACAAGAGATATTACCAGCCTGGTTATCGTTCTTCCAGTCAAGGTCTGCAGACAGCATGCCACTCGCTATTAACCGTTTGTTATTGCCGGTGATCTTCCATTTTACCGGTACTTTCTTCAACTGCTCTTTTCCAAAATGGGCAATTTGCACAGCAGCCGTAAACACTTCCGAATTCTTCCAGGTAAACTTACTGATCACTGCCAGTGGCACCGTAGCAGAAGAAAAGCGGTGAAAGGCTGCAGGTGTGAAATAAGGCTTGCTATTCCAGAAAGGATCCAGAATGCCCACCAGCGCCGTACCCTGACCTGGAAAATCATGCAGATCCAGTAACTGGTAACCGGCATAATCAGTACGCATACCTGCTTCTATATCTGCTTTGTAACACAATGCCTGTAACTTTCCGGAAGCCATGAGGAAATCATGTGCCTGTGCCTGCAGATGTTCTTTCTTCATGAAGTCGTAGAAGATATCGAAGTTGCGTGCCTGTAACAGACCCGTATATTTCTTCCGTTCTGTAAAATCAGGATATACACACCACTGCCCTATTTCGTGTGCTACAACCGGTTTATCTTTGAGCTTTTCTTTAAAGTTAAACTGCGAATTTGGCGCCTTGGCATTAATGACACTGTTAACGCCTTCTCCCCAGGCCTGAATACGCGGTTCCGGCATCACATGATAATCATTTTCCGCAATGGCGGGCCATCCTGAACCCGCACTATAAAGACGTCGTTTGTCTTTGTCTTTCCAATATTTTACGAATGCTGCCAGATACGGGTCACGGTTTTTACCGCCTGCAGGTTCATTAGTGGGTACCATCATCAGGAAGGAAGGATGATTACCGTAAGCAGCAATGATCCGGTTACTTTCGTCATACAGGAAATTATCTACGGACAGGCCATCTCCTACTCTTGCCCAGCAATCTACCTCAACAGAAAGATACACACCAGCATGATCGGCAGCCGTAAATGCGGCTTCCGGAGGGCACCATGAATGAAAACGCATATGGTTGAGTCCATGCGCCTTTATAATGCGGAAGATCCGTGCCCACGCTGCTGTATCTGTGGGTGGATAACCCGTTAACGGGAAGATGGCGCATTCCAGTGTTCCCCGCAGGAATACAGGATGATTGTTGACTGTAATTTTTGAGTTGGCAGTTCCCACACTACGCATGCCAAAACTAACCTTCTTACTATCTCTGCTTTTTTTATCTGCTGTTTGTAGTTGTACCGTGAGTTGATACAGCTTAGGGTTAAATTCATCCCATAATACAGGATGATCGCCCATTGGATAAGTAAATGATAAGGTGCTGTCACCGTTGCTGAAAGATTGCTTTAAGGTCGGTAACTGGTCTACGGCTATAGAAAGACTACCTGCTGCAGTTGCCTTACCGCTATGACCAAGGGCTATTTCAAGCCGGATATTCCTGTTGACGACATCAGGATACACCTGCACCTGCTTTACAAAAACAGGGCTCCCTGCTTCCAGTACAATGTCTCCCGCAATACCATTCCAGGTCCCCTGTGTCTGATCGCTGGCGCTGTGCGCATTGATACCTACTTCTGAAAGGTAGCGGTTGTCTACGCGGATAGTAAGTGTGTGTTTACCCGGGCTGAGGTGGCTCAGGTCATAAACATGCGGGGTAGCCAGGCTACTATCTGCTCCGATGAGTCGACTGTCTGCATAAACAGTAGTACCCCAATGACAACGTTCCAGTGTAAGACTGACATGTTTCCCGCTCCAATGCGGTGGGATGTTAATAACCTTCTGATACCAGGCAGCACCCATGTAATATTTTTTTGGCGTTAGCCAGAAGGGGAATTTGAAGTGATCATCCTTCCGGTAAGGTGCATATTTGTCTTCCGTCAGAAAGGCCTCATATCTGTCGCCAATCCATTTCGTGTTGACAGAAGGCTCATCGCCATATCCCTGGGATTGCATAGCACCGGGTAATTTCAGGGAATCTTTCAATTGTTGGGTATACCATTGCTGTTGAATACCCTGATCGTCTCTATCTATCCGGAATTTCCATTTCCCAGCCAGCGAGATCCTGTTTTGTGCCGGCACAGCAATGTGAATGGCCATCATTGCTGCCAGTAATACCAGTTTAACGTGTTTATTCATTTCAGGCGTGTTTTATTATATATTTCAGTTGTTCCTGTATTTGCCCAGTACGGATTCAAAGAATCAGACTTCTTTACAAAAAAACTTTTTTTAACTTTAATAAGGAGCGACTATATGACTATTCTTGTGGACATTCTTACTTTTTTTTCAAAAAACTACCATGGTAAAGAGGCAGCGAAAAAAGGACGGCTTCCAGGGGCAGAAGGCCGTTAACATTCCAAAATCTGTGCTAAATAACAAATGCAGTACACATCCACTGATCGGAAAACTATACATCACTGATATTGGTTATTACCCGAAAGCACGCTACCATTACAGGGAACGCCTGCATGGCACAGATCAGCATATTCTTATTTATTGTCATGAAGGAGAAGGTAGTATGATCATAGATAAACAGGAATATAAGATATCGCCTGGTGATTTTTATCTTATACCTGCTTTAACTAAGCATACCTATGCAGCCAATGCAGATAATCCCTGGACAATCTTCTGGATTCATTTCAAGGGAGAATCCGCTGATGACTGGGTAAAACAAATACATCAATATTTAAATAGTTACGGCGGATTTATACCAGACAGTGAAAAAACAATCCGCTTATTCAATGAAATATATACGCTGTTGGAACGGGGTTATAGTATGGAGCACCTGATGTATAGCAATATGTATCTCTGGCACTATCTGTCTACTTTTATTTATCAGGAGAAAAACAAATCCCGGATGAATAATACGGAGACTGACACCGTAGATAGTGCTATCGACTATATGCAGAAGAATGTAGATCAGAATCTGACACTGGAGAAGATCGCACAGCACGTCCAGTTTTCACCTTCTCATTTTTCCCTTTTATTTCGGAAAAAAACGGGGTTCTCTCCTATTGAGTATTATAATCACCTGAAAATGCAGCAAGCCTGCCAGTACCTGCTGTTTACAAAACGGAGGATCAAAGAAATTGCGCTGGAAGTAGGCATGTTTGACCAGCATTACTTTTCGCGGATATTTAAAAAGACAATGGGCGTTTCTCCACAGGAGTATAGAAATAAAAGAAGTTCAGAAGTAGGCACAAGCTAAGGCAAGCAGCTGGAAAATAAATTATTTTATTAAATTCGAATATGAACAATGCATCTACAGTTAAACCAGCAGACAAATTATCGGGCCTTGCCACAGGAATGTTAATGATGGCCACCTTTACCGGTATCTGGACAGTTATTGCCTATATGGGGTTAAAGGACAGCCCTTATAAATTCGCACTGATTTTGTTCCTCATATTAAGTTTGATACTTCTACGTTATGCCTTTAAGTTTATAAAAGCGTTAAAACATTCCCGGGATCAGGGTGTAGAAGTGGTTTCAGATGCAGATAAAAAACGCGACAAAAGGTTCACCCTTGTTTTTGTTGGTGAAGGGCTGGGTATTTTAATAGGGATCAACCTTGTTAACAATTTAGGTCACCCCGATCTGGTTATCCCGGTGATAGCACTAGTGATAGGATTACACTTTTTCCCCTTGGGCTGGTTGTTTAAACGTAACCAGGATTATTACGTGGCTGCGTGGTCAACAGCTGTAGCTGTGTGCGGGATACTATTTTCCATCTACAACGTGTTATCTTATTCCTGGGTAATCACATTTATTGGTGTGGGGATGGCTGTAGCAACGGCTGTTTGTGGAGGTTCTATGCTGATCAGAGGACTGAAGATGCGGATCATCGATAAATGATCATCCGCAATTCCGGCATTTCCCGAACCCATCATCTGCATCTGCGCTGTCAGCCGAAGAAGCGGAAGCATCACGCTCCTGATATCATCTTTTGGCTGCCAGGCACTAATGGCCGGCTTCACTGTTTCACATACTGATGTGCCGCACCCAATTTCTTCGTCACCATAATCCTTGCTCTGCTTAACGCCTCCCTGCTCGTAAAAAGATACCTGGCGATATTAGTCAGAGAAATCTTCTGAATGATAGCAGGACGGTGACGCATCAGAAAGCGATACCGCTCTAATGGACTTTTCAGTGATAGTATATACTGATGTTCTTCCTGTTCTTCCATTATATGCTGGTACACCTGAAGGTTTACATGTAATATACTGCTGTGCAGATCATACAATGGCCGGACATTATTGATATTAAACCTCAAAATCACAGAATCCTCCAGTGCGGTAATGTTCAGATAAGAAGGTTTATTATTATTAAAGCTTTGGCAATTGGTAAGAAAATCATCCATAAAACCAAATTTCAGGATCTTCTCGCTTCCGTCATCACCGGTAAAATTATATTTAAAATGGCCGGATAAAATAAAAGCAGCATATCGTGCTACTTTTCCGACCCGCAGAAAATGCTCTCCTTTCTTAATGTGTCTGACAGTTGCAAGTTGATCAAGCAAATGCCACTCGGCGACTGACACCTGAGGATATTTTGTTATAAGCCTTTGATAATAAGACGGTAGTGACATATTGGTATATGTTATCGGTTTATTGGGTGATACCCTCCTGTAAGTAATGTTGCAATGCAAAGTTAAACTCGGCCGGCTTTTCCATCATCGGTGCATGGCCACATTCGTTCAATATTACCAGTTTAGTATCAGGGATCATGCCTGCAAATTCCCGGGCAACGTGCATCGGCGTGATCCTGTCATTTTTTCCCCAAATTAGTAATGTTGGAGCAGATATCTGTGGTAAAAGATCCGCCACGTAATGACGCTGAGCATGTTTTGCAACCCGAAGGACACTCAGGCATTTCTGAGCATCCGTTGTAATACTTAACACTTGTGCAACAAGCGCTTCTGTCGCTATGGCCGGGTCGTGAAATGTATATTCAACTCTTGCCTTAATATAGGCAGCCGTGCTCCTTTTAGGGAAACCACCCATGTTGGTATTTTCGTATAGCCCGGAACTACCGGTTAAAATCAATTTTTTAACATTATAACCGTGACGTGAAGCGTATAAAACAGCCACATGTCCTCCCAGCGAATTACCAACCAGTATAACGTCTTTCAGGTTATTATCCTGTATAAATCCTTCCAGAAATTCCAGTAGAAAAAAAAGTGATTCCTTCTTCGGCGTATCATAAATTGGTAAAGCGGGAACATATACATTGCAGGACGTTCCAAATTGTTCAACAACACTATCCCAATTGCTAAGTTGCCCAAAAAGACCGTGAAGCAAAATCATACTTTGTTTCATCTTATAATTTTTAAGCAAAAGTAGCTGCTCCGATTATTTGCGTCCGTGACTACAATCACAATCACCATGGTATGCTGTTAAATCTATAAAACATCATAAGGCCTTCAGGAATTTTGTATTATCTTTCCTACAATACTATACCATTAAGCACTACCCAGCCTTATATACCATTCAGACTATAATATCTATTGAACATGGATACCCATGTAAACAAATCGGGGGAACAAAATAAGCGGGCAGCCGCAGATAGCGAGGCTCCAATACAAGGTGAAAGTGGCCAGGCTTTCACATTTGACGACAATCGTCCTCAATCTATTGTACAGCGCAAGCTGCAAGAGGTTATTTTGAATAGCCCCAGGGTAAAGCAGTTGAAAGCCTACCGGGAAATGGTAAATAACAGCGTTCCGCCAAAACAGTTCAATAAGATACAAGCTACCCCTGTTACTCAGTTTAGATGGGTAGATCATCCAAATAGCAATCAATCACATTGGGAAGGTCGCCACGAGCCCACCGAACGTGACTTGCGGGAATTGGTAGCGCGGGGCAGAGTACGTGTGGATCATGCATTAAACCCTGGCCTTTCTTTGGGATCATCCTCATCCCGGCCGAATGGTCTTTTTCTAGCTGCCGCTGACGGCCCGGCAGGTGCAGTAGGCGCTCCATTCCCATTACCCCCGCCCGCACCAGGACAGGTAATGCCTCAACGTGAAAGACTCACAAGTGTAGCCTGGCCACATGATGGACAACGGGTAGCCCATGAGGAGGAGCGGAGAGCCGAGAGAACAATTAATGGGGGAACAGCACGTGCCCAGGCAGCGGCTTACGGCTTGCCGGACTACCCCAGGGCCGCCCATGCGCATATTCAGCCAGATCACGCCATTCCTATTGGAGAAGATCGTGAAAATCCGGCGAATCGCCATCCTTCTACTGAAGCTGCCAATCAGCAACATTCAACCCGCGAGTATGCTCAATCCCGGATAGGACGCCAGGAAGGCATCGTCATAGCATCGCGGAGGCTAGAGGGGCCCTTGCCTGGCCGTCCCGGACTTTATGCCGGAATGGAGTTCGGAACAGGTTTCCTGACCGGCGCAGACGTTCGGACGCATAGAGATACTGTTCCCTATTTTACACATGAACCGGGAAGATATGGACAGGAGATTGAACGTTTTGAGGAATTACAAGACTTCGGTTTCCGTGCACTGGCCTCTTCTCTGAGAGACAGTGGAACCCTGTCAAGTGATGATTTCCCGGATGCTATGTATGTACCTCCGGATAGGGCATCCGTTAGGAGGAGACGCCGGAGTCGTAGTCGCAGCAGAAGTAGAAGCAGAGATAGACACAGGCGGCTCAGTCGCAGCAGAAGCAGGAGCCGATCACCTGAACCTGCATCGGGAAACAGATCCAGCCGTCCGGAGAACCGGGCTAGCCATGCTATTCCACAAGTGGGAGCGCCACGGGCATCAGCTGCTGCAGCAGCGGGGGCAACGGTAAGAGTAACAAGTGCTCCACCAGCAGCACCACAGGTAGCAGTAGGAACACAACAAACAGGGGCATCGGCTGCTGCGGCAGCAGGTGCAACATTACGGGCAACAGCATTACCAACAAATGCTCCTTCAGCAGCACCACAGGTAACAGTAGGAGCACAACAGACAGGGGCATCGGCATCGGCAGCAGCGGGGGCAACCCTTTCAGCAACAACTTCAGCTGCATCGCCCGCAGCACAAGCTGCGGCGGCACCTGCAGTCATAGCCCCTCCGGCAGTCCATAATTTGAATGCTGATCAAATGACAGCGCATTATTTAGGTATTATTCAATGGGCGCAGGCCCAGGGGACATTTAGCCGGGAGTTTCTTTTTGTCCGGGATCAACCGGATTTAGCCAGAGCCGTCCTCCAAATCGCAGGTATGGGGGCAGGACATGCCCAGGGTTATGTTGACGCCATGGCTGTACAGATCAGATTGCGCCCCGGGACAGAGCATGGATATGTTCACCCTGATATACAAAACGCTATTTTAAGACAACCAGGCCTGGATAATTATTTATTGGCAGTTATTCGCTATATGACGCGCGGATAAGAAAAAGTAACTAAAACATTAGTATTGGATTGCTGTTATCTATTCATGTGGCTCAACTCTCCTTGTTATTAAATGTGATGTGGGTCACGCAATTGCCACATAATTCCTTTGCAACTTTGCCTTGTCACTAAAACACAAAGCAATGAAAAACAATTCAAAAGTCTGGTATGTAACCGGAGCCTCACAGGGATTGGGACTCACACTTGTTAAAAAGCTGCTCGAAAGCGGTTATCGTGTAGCAGCTACCTCACGTAATGCTCAAAACTTAAAACAGGCAGTAGGTGTTATCGACACAGAACGTTTTCTTCCACTGGTTGTTGATCTGAACAACCCCGATTGTGTCAATGAATCTATCCAGCAAACGATCGCCGCTTTTGGCAACATTGATGTGGTCGTGAATAATGCCGGGTATGGCATGATGGGCGCCGTAGAGGAAATTGCCGAACAGGACATCAGGAAAATCTTTGATGTGAATGTACTGTCAGCTGTCAATGTAGTGAAGGGAGTACTGCCTTTCATGCGCAAACAACAATCGGGTTACATTGTTAACGTTGGTTCAGTGGCAGGATTTGTCGGGGCTCCCGGCTGGTCTGTTTACTCGGCTACTAAGGCTGCAATAGCCGCATTTTCGGAAGTACTGGCACTGGACGTGAAAGAATTCGGCATTAAAGTCACTGTTGCAGAACCTTCAGGTTTCCGTACCGGATTTCTTACTGAAAATTCCCTGGCCAATATTAATACCGGCATTGAGGGCTATGAAGCAGTCAAAGCGGCACGCGAACGCTACCTGGCAGGCAATGGCAAACAACCGGGCGATCCTGATAAAGCATCAGCAATACTAATTGAACTCGCAGAAAGTAAAGAACCTCCCCTGCATCTGTATCTGGGACAGGACGCATACAAACGGGCATCAGAAAAAATTGCCACCATGGCCGCAGAACTGGAAGCATGGAAGAACACTTCCATCTCGGCAGATTTCCAATAATACATCCTCCCCGGAAATTTTCCCTCATTTTTTTATAATCCCAAAAATATATTTACTTTTGAAGTACTTGACTACTCAAGTATATGGCAACAATAAATCATTCTCTTAAATTACTATTGAACCTTGCCAAAATGCAGGCAGTTATGTCGCGCAGATTTGACGGATTAAGCGTGCATGGCATAGGTTTTACAGATTTTGCGATCCTTTACCTGATTCACCAGGCTCCGGGAGGAAGACTCCGCCGGACCGACCTGGCAGAAAAGGCAGGACTCACCGCGTCCGGTATTACCCGGATGTTATTACCGATGGAAAAAACTGGCCTTGTTGCGAGAGAAGCCAGTGAAAGAGATGCGCGCGTAAGTTATGCCGTACTGACACCTGCGGGCCGGCGCATCTTTGAAGAAGCAAAGGAAACCGCCAACGCCATTGCCAAAGAGATTCTTCCCGCTGATATCACCAGGAACCAATCACTTACCGAACTATTTAAACTACTCGGCACGACTATTTAAACCCATGCAATATGTCACAGACACTCTCCCAACACATCCCTGCACCGCTGACAGCCGCAGTTGAAACGGCTTTGCAGCAAACTTTCGGCACCACCAGCGTTATGGATATTTCGCTGCTGACCGGCGGACTTTCTGCCGCTCCTGTATTTAAAATTATTATCAACGATAAACCCTATGTATTAAAGCTGGACAAAACGACCACCTTCTCCCCCAACCACAAACTGGCGGCAGCAGCAGGTATTGCTCCTCCCCTGCACTTCGAGGATACCGCAAATGGCATCTCTATCAGTGGTTTTATCGATAGTAAACCTGTGCGTACTGTTTTTGGACCAGACAGATTGCCGCAGGAACTGGCTGCGACCATCAAAGCCATTCATAGCGTGCCTTCTCATACTGACAGTAATGATCTACGGGCAACCATTGACGGCATAATAGCCGGATTCAGACAGCTTAATATGTTATCAGGACCTGTATTCGATGAGTGCTTCAGCAATTATGACATGATAAGAAGCAAATACCCCTGGAATGATGCAGAGCAGGTATTTAGTCACAATGATCTCAATCCAAGCAATGTCTTATGTGATGGAGAACGGATCTGGATCATCGATTGGGGCACCTCCTATTTAAACGACCGGTATATTGATCTGGCCAATGCTGCCAATTTCTTTGTACATACCGAAGAACAGGAACGCGCATTCCTCAGCACCTACTTTGACGGCCCGGCAGATGATTACAAAGCAGCGCGTTTTTACATCATGCGCCAGGTGGGCAGGATCATTTATTCCATGCTGATGTTCCAGCTTGCAGCGCAGGGGAAACCTAAGGACTACGTACATAACCAGGAGATGGAAGGCATCACGCTGAAAGAACTCTACCCGCAGATGGGAGCCGGTAAAATATCCCTGGCTACCTATGAAGGTCAGTTTATGTATGGGAAAGCCTTGCTGAATGAAGCTGTGCACCAGATGCGTACTCCTCGTTTTGCAGCCGCACTCACTGCCATCGGATAATTTTCCCTGCTTGTTGACAACAAACACCCTGGCCTTCGCCTGCTATAAAAAAGGACTGATCATCTTTGCAGATAATCAGTCCCTTTTATTATGCTATTGCCGGGGTTAAAACAAACTGGCAAAACTATCTTCTGATCTGATCTTTGCGATAGTATCTTCCAGCGCTTTATAAATGTGCATATTCAAAAACGGCCCGTCACTTACTCTTTTTACACCTGCCTTTTGCAAGTCATCAAACGATGGCAAGCCAGGTATACACATTACATTCACCGGCAATTTTGATGCAGCAGTAAGCTGTGTAATATCAGCTATCTTATTGACGCAGGGGAAAAACAATCCATGCACACCTGTTTCCTGGTAGACCTGTATTCGCGCCAGCGCACCTTTCAATGCACCCGGCATATCGAGTAAAAAGCTATCAGACCTCAGGTTGATAAACATTTTAATATTTTCTTTATCGAGCAGTCCCATTATCTGCCGCATTTTTGCTGCAAACTCACCTGCATCTATAATGCGTCTTTCAACACCGTTTACCACAGAATCTTCGATATTGATACCAGACACCCCTACCTCATATAAACGTTTGATATGACTGCTGATCTCTTCTGCAGTACGGCCATATCCTCCTTCGATATCCACACTTACTATTGCATCTGTTGATGCAATGATCCGTTGAACGACGAATAAATAATCATCAAAAGCCATTCCCTCGCCATCAGAAAAACCGAGGGAGGATGCCACAGCAGCACTGGATGTCGCTACTGCCTTAAAGCCCTGCGCTCCAAATACTTTTGCACTCTGTGCGTTCCATACATTTCCGATATGCAATAAGTCATTGCTGTGATGTAGTGCCAGAAATTCGTCAAATCTGTTTTTCATACTTTGTATTATTTTGAATGGATGTGTTGATTTACCAGTGATATTTAATAGCAAAGCTATCACAGCAAAACAAGGGTAAATTGTATAAAACGGAAAAGATTAACTGGCTGCCAATACCTGGTTGATGGGGGAAGCCTGCTTTGCAAAAGTATTGGGAGTTACACCTGTGAAAAGCTTGAATTCTTTAATGAAATGCGCCTGGTCAAAATAACCAGAACTGTATGCAATACTGGTCAGCTTTTCCTCGCTCTGGGAAATAAGGTTAAGGCTATGTTGAAAACGGTTGATCTTATAAAATAATTTGGGCGCTAAACCGGTGTATTGTGAGAACAACATGTTCAGATACCGGGTAGATACATTATGCCGATGGGATAACGAAACGATATTATCTTCACTGTAATTCTTCTTAAGATAATGCACAATGTCGCCCACGAATTTGATCTTGTTATGCCTCTTCTCCGATGCAGCCAGTTTCTGCCATAAATATTCCTCCAGCAATGCGATCCTGGATTCCAGCTTACGCGTCTCCAGCAACTTATCATGCAGCGTTTTTAACGATGGGCCCAGCGCATCGGCAGCATCGACTATTTTATTATTAAATTCAGATACAGGTTCGTTAAAGAAATAGGCGGCAGAATGTGGATAAAATTTAAAGCCCAGCATGATATTCCGGCCAACCGACTGTATAGCTAATGGCTTCGTGATCTGCCCCCAGAGCTCAATAGGCGGGGTAGTGTAAAAGGTATCGTCCGATTTTGATTGCCAGTTTCCTGCTCCCAGATTAAAGATCACTTCCATTGTTCCGCTGGGAAACACAATATCATCGTAGCTGCTATCCGAATCAGATTCGTAATAGTAGAAGCATTTGATATATGGCTGCAACTTTAAGCCGGGAATGATCTCTTTGAATATCATGATTACAAATATAGCCTTATTGCCGAAGGCTGCATTGTAAAAAACGGAACTGTTTTCCAGCTTATAAACTCACCGACTGAATCCCTGCTTTTACCGGTTTTTTCCGCAGCTTTACCTTTAGGAGGTTGCACTGCCCTGTGGTAGGGATTACTTTTGCTTCATGAAACAAATACTGTTTCCCGCTTGATAAACATATTTAATTATATCTTATCAATCAGATACTTATTATGAGACATCCGAATGAAACCATGCAGTTTGACGCAATTCCCCCTGTAATTTGGCGTATTTGCCTCCCTTAATATTAAGTATTTCGCACTAAGTTTGCGTTATAGGAAGCAGTATATGTAAATACAGATCAACAACAATCATCCCGCCGGAAGGCCACCGTATTCAATTTCATAAGTCTCAATTACAATTCTATGCATACAACCAGAAAGTCTGCAATTGGCTTTATTTTTATTACTTTATTGATCGACATCATGGGATGGGGACTGATCATCCCTGTTATGGCTGACTTGATTGCCCAGTTAAAAGGCATTTCAGTGAATGAAGCCAGTCCCTATGGCGCATTGTTGTTATCCGTTTTTGCTATTACGCAATTCGTTTTTGCGCCGGTAGTTGGCAATCTGAGCGACAGATTTGGCCGCCGACCTATCCTGTTGTTTTCCCTGCTGGGCTTCGGCATTGACTACATTATCCTGGCATTAGCGCCTACATACGGATGGTTGTTCATCGGACGTGTCATCGCAGGTATGACCGGCGCCAGCTTCACCACCGCTACTGCCTACATCGCAGATGTCAGCCCTGATGAAACAACAAGAGCCAAGAACTTCGGAATGATCGGCGCTGCCTTCGGTCTGGGCTTTGTACTCGGCCCTGCTCTTGGTGCATTACTGGCCACCTGGGGTATCAGAGCGCCATTTTATGCCGCTGCCGTTCTCTGCCTGCTGAACTGCTTATATGGCCTCTTTATATTGCCGGAATCTCTGAGCAAAGAAAACCGTCGTCCGTTTGAATGGAAACGTGCAAATCCCTTCGGCTCACTGAATTTCCTGACAAAACATCCTGAGATCGGTGGATTGGCCATCAGCTTTTTCCTCATCTACCTGGGCGCACAATCCGTACAGGGTAACTGGAACTTCTTTACCATCTACCGTTTTCACTGGAGTGAAACAATGGTGGGTATTTCCCTTGCTGTAGTAGGTGTGCTGGTAGGAGGCGTTCAGGCTGGACTGACCCGGGTGATCGTTCCAAAGATCGGTAACGAGAAAAGTATTTATGTCGGTCTTTTACTTTATACACTGGGATTAATCCTCTTTGCTTTCGCTACACAGAGCTGGATGATGTTTGCCTTCCTGATCCCTTATTGCCTCGGCGGTATCTGCGGTCCATCACTGCAATCCGTGATCTCCGGCCATGTACCGCGTAATCAGCAGGGAGAACTCCAGGGTGCGCTTACCAGTCTGATGAGTCTGACCACTGTCATCGGTCCGCTAATTATGAACAGCTCCTTCAGTTATTTCACATCTGATAAGGCGCCATTCTATTTCCCCGGTATTCACTTCTTAATTGGTGCAGTATGTATGCTGCTCAGTGTTATCATTACCTACAAGGTAATGACACGTGAAAAGAAAGAAAATCCTGAGCTGGCGAAAGTGATTGCTGGTTCCGGAGAACTGACAGATGCACCAATGCATTGATCTGACCCTTCATAGAAAAATATTCTGCATACAGCAAAAACGTCCCGTCATCTGATGGGACGTTTTTATTATCTCCCAACAAGATCCACCCAAAAGCCCTTTATATCAAAAACATTTTCAACACACAATCAGCCGGTGTACTATATGCCCTGGACGCTTTGTAACATTCCGTTATAATAACCGTTATACCAGCTATACTCATTTTTTATTATTTTCAAGCCATCCCGCCCCCGGCGGACTGCCAACCAAAATCTATATTTCAAGTCATTCCCTCGTAACGATGAAGTATTTAAAGTATTTATTAATCACCGGATTGCTCCTGTCCTCCAGTATGTATGCGGATGCTAACAGCAAGCCCTACTGCGACTCTCTCATTAAAAGAGGCATAGATTCTATGCTGGCAAAAAAATTCGTTCCGGCTATTACCCTGCTCACAGAAGCACAGCACCTCTCTGGCGAAAAGCACTGGCAGAAACAATTGTTCCTGGCTACCAACAATATCGGCCTCACCTACTATTTCATGCTGGACTACGGTGAAGCATTGCGGAATTTCCTCGCCGCATACAATATCGCCATGGAAGAAAAAGATGCGACACTGGAAATGACCGTCCTGAATAATATCGCCATCCTCTATTCCAAAGAGAAAAACTTCGATAAGGCGACAGAATATTTCCTGAAAACCTACAACATCGCCAAAGAAAAAAACGATAAGATCAGGATTGGTATTTACGCCTTAAACCTGGGCATCGTACATAATGAAATGCATGAACTGGAAAAAGCCAGGGAATACCTTCGGGAGGCGACCGCTTATCTGCAGCATGACGCCCGGCGATTACTGAGCGCCCAATATTCCTATGCCCAGAACCAATTCCAGCAGGGTAATACCGCTGAAGCCGACCAACTGGCCACAAAGCTGTTCGCTACCGCCCGCGATTCGGGTTACCGGGATGAACAGATCACCATCAGTACCCTGCTTGCCTCAGTGAAACTGAAGGAGAATAACCTGGACCAGGCAATCTTCTATGCGAATGAAGCCCTGGCCCGTTCTCCCAACCTGGAAGAAAAGATAGAGCTGCACCAGACCCTGTCAGACATTCACTTTAAGAATCACGCTTATGCCCTGGCACTGGCCGACAAAGACTCCATATTACGATTCCGGGATTCTATTAACATAATCAAGAACGGCCAGCAATTTGAGAACAGCAAACTGAAATTTGAGCTGCTGAATTCGAAACATACGCTCTCCCTGAATGAGGCACAGCTCAGTAGCCAGCGCCGGTTACTGTATACTGCCCTGGCCTTCATCGCCACCATTATCGCTTTTTTCATCTGGCTGATGCGTATCAAAACGGTGGAGAACCGCCAGAAAGCAGTGATCGCGGAACGGAGCCATAAGATCATGGCCCTGGAATTTGAGAACGAAAAAAGCCAGAAACTACTGCTGGAGGAACAACTGAAGGAGAAAGAAACTGCCGCCCTCCTGGAACAGGAAAGACTGAAAAATGAGATCGAGATCCGAAACCGCAAGCTTTCTGCCAAAGCCCTGTACCTCTCCGGCAGGAATGAGCTGATAGACGAGATCATCACTACCCTGTCCAAAATGCCTGATTTAAGTAAGGACAGTAGCCGGCATATTTCCCAGCTGAAAAGTTACCTGCGGACAGACGATGAATGGGACGACTTCAGCACCCACTTCCAGGAGGTGAACCAGGGATTCCTGAATGCCCTCCGGCAGAACCATTCCAACCTTACTTCAAACGATGTCCGTTTCCTGTCATACATCTACATGAACCTCAATACAAAGGAAATAGCATCCCTGCTGAACATCACGCCCGAAGGTTGCCGTAAACGGAAAGAACGGATCACCAAAAAGATGCAACTGGCTGATAATACATCACTTTTCGAATATTTGTCGGGGTTATAAGACCAATGTCACACTTTGTCCGGCCCCTGTCCTGTTAATTACATATGTGTTTTGAGAGAAGCGGGTTACTTTCACGGCAGTACCCAATCGACCAAAATACATGAGAAAAATTCTACTCTTCAACCTATTCCTCTTACTGTTTTTTTCATCCAGCGCCCAGCAGTTTTCCTATGAAGCCACGGGCGACCATGGGAAGCTATGGAACCTTGTACAGGATCCTGTAGTTCCCGAAAGACTTTATGCCATCAGCCTGATCAACCATATCATGGTCTCCAATGACAGGGGTAAGAATTGGGAGATCTTCTATTCCTTTGAGAACAGCGCTACCCAACTATCCTCTTTCAAACTACTGCCTGGTAATAAATCATTCGCTTTCACTGCCAGAGCCCCCGATATGTCAATGAATGGCCTGTATGTAGTCGACCTGGAAACCAAAGCCACTATCCGGCACTATATCACGCCGGATCAATATCTCGGTGCATGGGTAGCATCCTATGATATTTATGATGGGGAAGGAAAAACCGCGGTCCTTAATACCGAATACATGGAAGGCTTCTCCCTGGTCATCACAGAAGTCTATTTTACCAAAGATGGCGGAGAAAATATGTCCGGCATCTACTATAGCCGGGAGAACCAGAGCGTCCATGTTAATAACTCCTTTTTTCATCCCGACGATCCTAAAAAGATCTATCTCGCCAGAAGTCTTGGCTCTGAGGGGGTGAACGGAGGACTGCTCATTTCTTCAGATGAAGGTAATACCTGGCGGGAAGAACTGGCCGGCAAGGGTACATTCTCCGCCTTTGCCTTTAATCCTTCAAATCATAAAGAGTTCTTTATCGGCTCCTTCATCAATTTTGGTGCAGGGCCTGAGGCGCTTTTCCATACACTGGACAGTGGGAAGACTTTTGAACAGGTCCCCGTCACCTTTACCGACCAGACATTGAACAATATCGTCCAGATCGTATACGATCCGGGAAATAACAAGAACCTCTGGATGACCGATGAGAATGAAATACTGAAAAGCACTGACGGAGGCGCCCACTGGACCTCCACCACTTTTCAACCGAGATCACCTGTATACTACTACGGTACTTCGCTGGTCATCAACCCAAAGAACAGCAATGACCTGCTCGTCTTTTCTGATGCCTGGCCGCAACATAGCACCGATGGCGGAAAGACGTTCAACCAGCTCAAGCTGCCTTTCTGCGTCGCTTCATCAATGGCGCTGGGAAATGGCAGCAAGCCGCAATTATACTATTCTATACTGGGCGGATATGTCTCCAAAAATCTCAGCACTGGCAAATCAGCCGATTACAATATCCAGCCGTACGACATGGTCAATGTCCAGGAAATGCAGGTCATAGCAGATACTACCGTACCCGGACGTATTTTCCTGTTCCGGGCCAGCGACGGATTCTCTAATCCTGCTGAGCTGTTTTATAGCGATGACCTTGGCGTCACATTGAAACAGTTGCCTGCTGACGAGTTTGCGACAGGCCTGGGATTCATTCAACGGGATCCCAATAACAAAGACCGCTACTGGGTTTCCTATTCCTTTTACTCCTCTTTCTCTACCCTTTTCCGGCTCGATTTCAACGATCCTGCCAATCCGGAAGCGATCGCTGTACCCATTACCTTCGACGGAGTACTGACAGCCGCTTTTGTTCCTCATGGCAACAACGGTCAGACACTATATTTATCCGCCGGCAGTAAAGTATATGCTTCACAGGACGGAGGCGTCACCTGGGGAGAAAAGATCCAGGGGCTGGAACTGACAAACGGTTATGATATGGTGTGGGACCTGAAAGCCAATCCTTTCGACGAAAAAACAATGGCTGTTGCTACTACACAGGGCGTCTTCCAGACCACAGACGGCGGCGATCAGTGGACATTATCACTGCCTGCTACTGACCTGAAACAAGTGACTTATTCAAATGCTGTAAACGGGCACATTTTCGCAGCTTCTCTTTCCAGTAATTATTCAGATACCCGCCTGGCATTCAGCACCAATAAAGGCGCCAAATGGTCAAATGTATCTGCTGATATGCTGGCATACATTTCCTGTAATTCCACCATAGCATTCAAATGTTATGAAAACAGTGCGGATATTTATTTTGCAACACCAGACCTGGGAGTAGTAAAATACCAGCTGCATAACCTGCTGTCTCCTCAGCTGCTGTTCCTCACCTCTTTCACCGGCAGTCTACAGCGCGGTAATGCGTTCCTGGAATGGAGAACAAGAAATGAAGAAGGACTATCGCACTATGAACTGGAAAGAAGTACCAACAATAAAGACTTTTCCCTCATCAATACACAACAGGCAACCAACAGTAACGGTTCTTTCTACTACAAGTATGAAGACCAGGAATTCCCTGCCCTTGCAGCACAATTTGGCAACGTTTATTACAGGTTAAAACTGGTAAGTGAAGACAACAACTTCGCTTATTCGGATACCGTTAAACTGACTGCACGTGATATGTACATTTATCCGGTGCCGGCTACCGACGTTATCAATCTGCATGTACAGGGAGTTACACAGGCTGCCAAATACAGGATCTTACTGGTGGATGTCTCCGGCAGACAGTATTCCATCCAGCAGTACGATGTTCCTACAGGACAGACAACTATCACCATGCCTGTCACACGCCTCGGCAGTGGCATGTATATCATGCTGGTAGAAACCCGTCCGGGAGATATACGTAAGTTCAAGTTTATCAAGCTATAAAGCTTGTCCTATGTAACCCTGTGCCTACGAAGCGCCTCATCCGGGGCGCTTTTTTTTATGTCAGGATCATGCCTTTTTTGAACGCATTGCTTTCACCTGTTTAAGGGTCTTGTCCCTTGCAAATTGCTGGTATTCCTCAGATTCCACGGGGTAAATGGCCATCTTTCCTTCATCGTTAAAGTGGGCGCCCCAGCCATAACGTTTGGTTAATGGTGAAGAACGGAAACAGGCTTGTTCTTTGGAAAAGAACTGCATTTTTTCCTCTCCGGAGTCTTTTGTCTTCAGATGACTTTTTGCCGCGTAAACGTGAAAAAGCACATCGTCGGAAGTAAATTCATAAGGATTCTCGATCAACAACTCAAATTCAATATTAGCAATAGTTTTCTCTCCTCTCATTGGCGGAACTTCAGCTGTTTTTACGGGGCAATCTTCTGCAACCTCAATAAAGGTGTTGTAATAATTGGTCGTTTTCATCTACATACTTTTACAGGTTCAGGTTCATCCTGATATTACATTACCTGAAATATAAAAAATTCCTGGCAACATTAGTTACCAGGAACCGAAACTGTTTAATAAAAGTATATATTACTTATTTAACACCTCCTTTCTACGGCATTACTCCGCATATACTTTCTCCAGTTCTCTACTGATAAATCCAACCTCATCCGCCTTCAGTTGCAGGTTCATGGTTTGTGCATTTTGTGTTGCCTGTGCCGCATTCCGGGCGCCGGCCAGTACAATCGTAATACCGGGCTGTAAGGTAGTCCAGCGTAATACCAACTGCGACAAAGACGCATTTTTGCTTTCCGCCAGTGGAGTAATGCTATCCAGGAACGCCTTTACCTTGTCTGCAGAAAACTGACCGAAATAACCATTCCGATGGTCATCAGCCTTTAAAGCGGCATCCCGGAAGTATTTGCCTGTCAGTAACCCTCTCTCCAATGGACTATAAGCAATGATCCCGATGTTGTTTTCGATCGCGTAAGGCACCATGTCCTTTTCAATACCCCTGTTCAGCATACTATAAGAAACCTGGTTAGACGCCAGCCGGGTTGTTTTCGCCGCTGTTTTCATCAGTGGAAGATCGTAGTTGCTGACACCGGCAGCCCTGATTTTTCCCTGACTGATCAATGTATTCAACGCCTCCATGGTTTCATCTACCGGTGTGGTTGCATCCGGCCAGTGCAGTTGCAGCAGGTCTATATAATCAGTACCCAGCCGCTTCAGGCTTTCTTCCAGTTCTTTGATAATATTTGCTTTTGAAGTCAGCTTATACACAGGAATAGCTCTCCCGTTCTCCGATGCGTCAAAGAAGTACTCACCTTTTCCCTGATTACTGCCGTCCCATACCAGCCCGAACTTTGTCAACAGTTGTATCTTACCTCTGTCCTTACTTTTGATAGCAGCACCAATCAGTTCTTCACTCAATCCGAAGCCATAAAAAGGCGCCGTGTCTATCGTTGTTACACCATTGTCCAGCGAAGCATGGACAGCCGCTATAGAGTCTTTCGTTTCATTACCGCCCCACATATTACCACCTATGGCAAATGCACCATATGTAATAGCTGATAACTGCAGGTCTGTATCGCCTAATGTTCTGTATTCCATTTTATGTTAGTTCAGATTTGTAAATACATGCGTCAGATGTTCCCGGTACTGACCCAGGTCTCTCTTTACATCCGCATTCTTTTCTATATCGTGGAAATGCATACCAGGTAAAGGTTGCAATCCTATAAATGCATTCATGCGGTGAAAGCCAAACAGGATCCCCTCGTCCACACTGGTTTCTTTAAAGAACTCCCCTGGCAGGGTAAATGCTTCCTTAGGCGCATTCCAGGAAGTGGTCACCATATACTTTTTCCCATGTAACATACCACCGGTGCCATAATTAATGGCAGGGTTAGCCGCAGAACGTCCGTCGCTGCGATAAATGCCTGTACCATGCCCTTCAGTGAATACTTTGTCTATATACTGCTTGAAACCGTGCGGCAGCTGAAACCACCAGATAGGCGTGTGATAGATCACGACATCCGCCCATGTATATTTTTCTACCTCTTCTTTAAGATCGTAGTCATGATTGATGTTGGTGGTCTTAACTTCAAAACCAGGCCTGCTCCGGAAAAATTCAGCGGTAGCTGCTGAGATGGTCTCGTTGAACCGGCCGCCGGAATGGCCGAACTGCTGACCTCCATTGATGATAAATACCTTTGTCATAGTGTGTGTGTATTATTTTCTTTTTGACAGGACAAAAGTACCCCGGCCCCTGGTATTATTAAAACAAGTTAAATCATACCTTTGTATCAGAATTCTAATAGTATTCTTATGGTCAATCTCGAATGGTACAGAACATTTAAAGCGATATATAAAACAGGTACGCTGACCGGCGCAGCAGAAGCCCTGTTTATCTCACAACCCGGCGTCAGCCTGCATTTAAGCTCACTGGAAAACTATGTGGGATATAAATTATTCGACAGAACAGGCCGGAAAATGGTGCCTACAGAGAAAGGGAAAGTCTTCTATAACTTCATTATTGAGCCGCTCAATAAACTGGAAGATGCAGAAAAAAACTTTCAGAAAAGCACCGAGAAACATACGCCGACTATCAGTGTGGGCATGTGCTTCGAAACCTTTCAGATCACACTGGAACAATACATCTCCACACTACCCTTTAATGTCATCATCCGTTTTGGGGATTACCCGGAAATGCTGGATAATCTTGACAAAGGTATCCTCGACCTGATCATCACACCACAGAAAGGCACTTCCGCCAATATTGAGCACGACGCCTTTTCCTCTGAAACGATCGTGCTGGTAGCAGGCAATGAGGTAGATGCAAAAGCATTCAACAAAGTGGTGAAAGGAAAGGATACAGCAGCGATTGAAGAATGGCTGAAAACACAAAAGTGGTACGGTACCACAGGCGATATGGAGCACCTGTTCATGTTCTGGAAGTTGAATTTCAATCATCATCCTGACTTCAGGCCAAACTACATTGTACCTAACCTGAACTCTATTGTACGTTGCCTTAAAAGTGGAAAAGGCCTGGCCGTAGTACCTGATTTCCTCTGCAGAAAAGAGATCGAAAACGGGGAGATTAAGTTATTGTGGGAAGGCACTACTAAATTGAAGAATACATTGTATTTCGGTACACGCAAGAAAACAGCATATGCCGATGAAATAGACCTGATCAAGAAATTGTTCAGGAAAGTAATGCTGCCGGTATAAGAGGATAAATCCCGTCGGGGTAACAGTTCATTATCCGAACAGGAACATTTATCAGCATCCGGTATTTTTTGAGTTACTATATTATAACAGTGTTAACCCTCATTTTCAAACAAGTACGTATCTTTCAGAACAGAATCATTAAGTACATCAATCACCATAGAACAAACCATGCCAGTCACCATCAGAAGCATCACCATAACAGATAATGCTGCACTAGCAAAGATTATACGGGATACATTCGACGAATTTGATATTCCTAAGGTGGGAACTGTCTACTCCGATCCCGAAACAGACAGGTTATACGACCTGTTCCAGTTTCCGGGCAGCGCCTATTTTATCGCCGAAGAAGACGGCGTATTACTCGGCGGCTGCGGACTGTTCCCCACAGCTGGCCTTCCGGAGGGCTGCGCCGAACTTGTAAAATATTATCTCTCCGGCGAGGCCAGGGGAAAAGGTATCGGCAGAGCGCTCATGGAACACACCTTTGTGGCCGCTAAAGAACAGGGATATACGCAGATGTACCTGGAGTCCTTCCCCGATTTTGCCAAAGCCGTGAGCATGTATGAAAAAGCAGGGTTCCGGTACCTGGACAAAGCACTGGGTAATTCCGGGCACTTTGCCTGCACCGTATGGATGCTGAAAGATCTGTAATAAAAGAAAACCGCGGCCAGTACCGCGGTTTTCTTTTTCCTCCCCGTTTTCGGTTATTTCCACATTCAGAAAAAAGGTGAACCTTGCATCCGTATTCAAATGGTTTACCCCTACCGGAAAACAATACCGGCAAAAGACATCACGGAAGCCATATCCTGATTAGAACAAACACTATGCTTGATTTCCATGTTATGTTATGTGGCCTTCACCCTATCGGGTGAAGGTCTTTTTACGTTTCCCGGGGTTATCACCCTGGGCTACAAACAAGACGGCACCTGGCGGAGCCGATTACCGCGAATGATGACGTTGTGTTACCGGGTGATCTCCCGGCTACAAACAAAACGGCCCGCCGGTGGCGGGTCGTTTAATATTTTGAAATGTTACAACCATTTATCTCACGGTATCAAGGCTGTCAATGGACGATTGGATAGCTGTTAATCGGGCATGAATAGCTCCAAGTTTCAACTTTTCAGCATCTGCACGGTCTTGGGGCATACTGCAGTTCACTCTTTCATTTATATTATTAGCGCTATCCTTCAGTAATTTTTGTTCACTTAAAAGTCTGCGCTGCAGGTTATTGCGATCGCACCCACAGGCGAATATTATGAGAAGGCATAAGGTGGCTGAAAATTTCATTTGAAGTTTTTTAAACGTTGGGAATAGAATCTATATTTCGTGTAATATAATGTATAAATGACATCTTATTTACCCCGCCTGTCAAATTTCAAAATGTGATAATACCGGGTTGTCCCCCATGTAATCCCCAAACACATATTTCCGTAATTTTACAGCATGCATGCGGCGCACATATTGAACATGGATATCAACCCTGCGTTGAAGGATTCTTTTTCTGTAGAAGAGATCAGCGGACAACTGTTCGAAGACGATGCCCTGCGACGCATTTCCTTCAATGAACTGATCCTCGTTAAAGAAGGACATGGCGCTATCTCTATTGATGGTACGACATACAATATCACACCCCACAGCCTTTTCGTTATTTCGAAAGGACAGGTCTATGCAGTAAATGGTCACAATCACCTGGAAGGATATATACTGCAGTTTGGAGATTGCTTCTGGGAAAAAGCCCCGGCCAGCGCCAGTAACTGTAAAGCGGTGCTGTTCAATGACCCTTCCGGCCATCAGCAAATGCAGTTAAACCAGCCCGATGAAGACGCCCTGGTTAGCCTGATGCAAACCATACTGGATGAATTCAATACACCGGACTATGTAAACAAAGCCGATGCCCTCGCCGCTTACCTGAAGATCCTCATGATCAAAATAGCCAATATCAACAGCCTGCTACATCAGGGTCATAGTACCATTGAGCATAAAATATACCGGGAGTATGTGGAACTGGTCAGTAAAGAATACCGCAATACCCACGAGGTAAGCGAGTATGCAGAGAAACTGGGCATCTCCTACCGGCAACTGGCAGACCTCTGCAAACGCTGTAGCGGCAGAAGGGCTAAAGACATCATCAATGGTCAGCTGATAGCAGAAGCCAAAAGATTGCTGCAATTCTCTTCCAAACCTGTAAAAGAGATCTCCTATCTGCTGCATTTCGCTACGCCCTACCAGTTCAGTCACTTCTTCAAGAAAGAAACACAGGTATCCCCTAATGAGTACCGTACACAGTTTGTGAAAATTGGTATCTGATCCGTAGTTTTTAGCATTTTCCACACCTTCCCCAGCCGGTAATTTTGTGGCATAAACTGAAAGTTATGCCAGTAACAAGATTAACAAGACTAGCCGGAATAGACATACCAGACAGCCCTGTGGCGAAGCAGGCAACTGAACTGCTGCTGGAATATGGTACGGAATTTCTCTACAACCACTCCCTCCGTGTGTTCCTCTTTTCTTCACTCAATGCTCAAAGAGGCAATATCAAACATGATACTGAGTTGTTATACGTCAGCGCCATCTTCCATGACCTGGGATTAACACCCCATTACAGTAGTCCTGACAAACGTTTTGAAGTAGATGGGGCCAATGCCGCCAGAGACTTCCTGAAAAGCCACGGATATCCTGATCAGGCGCTGCAACGCGTATGGGATACCATCGCCCTGCATACCACCATTGGTATTGCTGAATATAAGGAACCGGAAGTAGCACTGATGTATTCAGGTGTGGGGCTGGATGTGATGGGAGAAGGATATGAGCACCTGCGTGAAGAGCATAGGAAGGAAATCATTCAGGCATTTCCGAGGACTGATTTCAAGAAAAAGATCATTCCCACCTTTTTCGATGGATTTAAACACAAAACAGATACCACCTTCGGGAATATCAAGGCGGATGTCTGCGCTTTTATGATACCCAACTTCCAGCGTAAGAATTTTTGCGACTGCATCCTGCATTCACCCTGGAATGAGTAAACTTGCCATGTCAACCAGATGTTGTTTAGGCGGGAGGCTGTTCAATTTTTATCGACAGCCTCCTTTATTTTTTGCCGCTTTCTTTCTTTTCCTTTTCCAGGAACTCTTCCAGCGCATCCAGTTTCTGCATCCAGAACGACTTAAACTGTTCCGTCCACTCAGACACTTCCTGCAGCTTCTGCAGATTGGCCTTACAGTAACGCTCCCTGCCCTGTTGGGTGATCATCAGCAAACCACATTCTGTCAGTATACGGATATGTTTGGACACCGCCGGCCTGCTGATGTCAAAATTATCGGCTATCGTATTCAGGTTCATTGTCTGATGTGCCAGCAGATTGATAATCTCCCGCCTGGTAGGGTCAGCTATTGCCTGGAAAACATCCCTTCTCATCGTTGATAAACGTGTTTTAAGCAACCGTTCGGTTACAAAATTAAGGAAAGCAGGGGTGCTTTCAATGGCTTCCCTTATAAATCCAGGCCATCCATTTATTGATTTTCTCCCGGATGCTTCGGAGATGCGTCGGGTATGCGTCGGGTATACGTCGGGTATAAAGCGTATTTGAGGTATGCCGGAGTCATCCATATAGTGGCATACCCGTCTCTTTTTATCAGTGCCCGGATAACTCGTACCCGCCCCCTGTTTTTATCACAGGAAATCCCCGGGCAAGGCCCCTTTCCTGCTGGGATAGATGGAAAATTTTCGTTAACTTCAGAGAAACCTCAATTGTTACCCGTGCTGAAATTTATCCTGAATAATGAAGATGTTGGTACCACCCTCCCGCCTGGTATGCCGCTGTTGGATTTCATACGTTACCATCAGCACCTGACCGGTACAAAAACCGGTTGCAACGAGGGTGACTGCGGCGCCTGCACCATCCTGGCAGGCGAGCTACTTCATGGCGTGCTGACCTACCGTTCCTTTACCTCCTGCCTGATGCCACTGGGTAATGCCCATGGCAAACATATCGTGACCATTGAAGGTATCAATATGCTGCCGGCACTCAACACCATACAACAGGCTATGGTGGACAATGCGGCCACCCAATGCGGTTTCTGTACCCCCGGTTTTGTAATGTCACTGGCGGGTTTCTGCCTCAGCAGGCAGGCGCCGACGCCTGAAAATGCAGTGACAGCCGTTGACGGTAATATCTGCCGTTGTACCGGCTATAAATCCATCGAAAGAGCGGCTGCTGCCGTTGCAGCACAACTGGTAGGCCGGAATAACGAGGAACCGGCCCAATTTGCCGCTGCACACCAACTCCTGCCTGCTTACTTCTCCGGCATAAAAGAGCGGCTTAAACGCCTTCTTTTGTCATTAAACGGGGAACTGACACCTCCTTCGGGAACAACACCCCGTTTTATGGGTGGAGGCACCGATCTTTATGTGCAACAACCAGAGGAAATACAGGAACAACCCCTCCGCTTCCTGTTCGGACAGGAAATGCTGAAAGGCATTACCCGGGAAGACAACCGCTGTGTAGTCGGTGCTGCCTGTACCGTAAACGATCTGCTGGCATCTCCCATCATGCGGACATATTTCCCTGCACTGGAAAGTTATGTCAGCCTGATCTCTTCCACGCCCATCCGTAATATGGCCACTATAGCCGGGAATTTCATCAACGCCTCCCCCATCGGCGACCTGACCATCTTTTTCCTGGCCCTGGATGCTACTATTGAACTGAGCGACGGTACCACCACGCGAACATTACCACTGCGGGAATTGTATAAAGGCTACAAACAACTGGACAAACGTCCGGAGGAATATATGACACGCTGCTGGTTTGACCTTCCCGATGCCAGTACCGGTTTCCATTTTGAAAAGGTGAGCAAACGCACCCACCTGGATATTGCCAGTGTGAATACGGCCATCTGCATCACTATGAAAGGAAACCTGATCGGCACAGTCAGGATCTCAGCCGGTGGCGTAGGGCCTGTGCCGGCATTACTTACGGATACAGCCGCCTTCCTGATTGGAAAGGCGCCCAGCGGAGCCGTCATTAAAGTGGCCTGTGCCATTGCACAGTCGGAGGTCACACCTATCAGTGATGCCAGAGGTACGGCAGTGTATAAACGGTTATTGCTGGAACAGCTCATAAAAGCGCATTTCATCACCCTGTTCCCTTCCCTGCAGGTGGAACTGTTATTATAACGTGCTATGAAGAATATTGATTCCAACACCCATGTCAGCGGTACCTCAGTGTACCTGGACGATGTGCCGGTAATAAACGGCACCTTGTTCGGAGCGGCGTTTGGGTCACCCGTAGCACATGGTACCATCAGGGAATTGATGCTGGAAGAAGCCCTGCAGATACCGGGAGTGGTGCGCATATTCACCGCAGCAGATATCCCCGGACAAAATGAGATCGGTGGCATTATCAAAGACGAGCCACTGCTGGCCGATCATCATGTGCACTTCTGTGGTATGCCCGTCGCCTTTGTAGTGGCACATACCCGGGAAGCTGCCAGGGCTGCCGTAAAGAAGATCAGGGTAAAGATCGATCCCTTACCCGTTATTACCGATCCGCGGGAAGCACAAGCAAAAGGAGAACTCATTATTCCGCCACGCACTTTCACACTGGGCGATATAGACAATGCATGGCGACAGTGTACACACATCTTTGAAGGCAGCGTGGACATTAACGGGCAGGAACACCTGTACATCGAGACACAGGGCGCCTACGTTATTCCGCAGGAGAACAACAGCCTGCGTATCTACTCCTCCACACAGGGGCCGACTGCCGTACAACGGGCGGTGACTTCCGTAATCGGACTGCCCATGCACCGCTTTGAGGTGATCGTGACCCGCCTGGGAGGCGGTTTTGGTGGTAAGGAAGACCAGGCAAATACCTGGGCTGCCCTTTGCTCACTGGCAGCCTGGCTACTGAAAAAGCCTGTCAAATACGCCCTGCACAGGATGGAAGACATGGCCATGACAGGTAAACGGCATCCTTATGCGGCCGACTTTAAAATAGGACTGAACGATGATTACAAGATCATCGCCTATGAGGCCTCCTTCTTCCAGAATGCCGGCGCTGCTGCGGATCTTTCCACAGCAGTACTGGCCAGAACATTATTCCATTGCACCAACTCTTATTTTATTCCGAACGTAAAGGCAACAGGCTGGAGCTGCCGGACAAACCTGCCACCCAATACTGCCTTCAGAGGTTTTGGCGGTCCGCAGGGAATGTACGTCATAGAAGCTGCTATTGCGAAAGCCGCACAGGCTTTACAGATGGATGCCGCAGTGATTCAGAAGAAGAACCTCATTCATACAGGACAGGAATTTCCCTATGGACAGATTGCCAAAAGTGAAGCACTGACCTGCTGGGAAAAAGCGGAAGCGCTGTACAATCCTGATGATCTTCGTAAAGTGGTTAACAGTTTCAATGCAGCGAATAAACTGTATAAAAAGGGCATTGCATTTATGCCGGTCTGCTTCGGCATTTCTTTTACCAATACCATGATGAACAACGCCCGCTCACTGGTGCACATCTATTCCGATGGCAGTGTAGGCATCAGCACGGGGGCCGTCGAAATGGGACAGGGTGTCAACACCAAGATACTGCAGGTAGCGGCGCAGACATTTGCTATTGCTCCTGAAAGAATAAAACTCAATCATACCAGCACCTACACCATCGCCAATACCTCTCCTTCTGCTGCCAGCGCTACTGCTGACCTGAACGGGAAAGCTACCTTAATGGCCTGTACCACCATCCTGGAACGGCTGAAACACGTAGCTGCCGATGGCCTGCAGGCAGCACCGGAAGATATTTCCATCGTGAATGAACAGGTTCTGGTGAAAGGCACACCTTCAACCTGGGACTGGCTACAGCTGATCACTGCTGCCTTCCGGCTAAGGGTGAACCTCTCCGAACATGCACATTACAGAACGCCTGAAATACACTTTGATGAGGTAAAAGAAAAAGGACATCCTTTCGCCTATCATGTGTATGGCACTGCCATCCTGGAAGTAACAGTAGATTGTCTGCGGGGCACTTATACCGTCGATACCGTACAGGTGGTGCATGATTTCGGTAACAGTATGAATACAGATATTGACCGCGGACAGATAGAAGGCGGCATCGTACAGGGCATCGGCTGGATGACAATGGAAGAAGTGATCTATGACAGGGACGGCAGGTTACGCTCCAATGCCTTATCCACCTACAAGGTACCAGACATCTATTCCGTACCAAAAACCATTGCAATAGACGCATTACAAACCAATGATGACAACCTGGCCATATTCCGTTCCAAAGCAGTGGGAGAACCACCACTGATGTACGGCATAGGCGCTTGGTTCGCACTCAGCAATGCAATACGGGCATTCCACCCGAACGCTGATATCCCTTTCAGTACACCTATGACACCGGAAAAAGTGTTGATGGCGCTATACTCAAAAACTAATCAGGAAACTAATCAGCATCATGAAGAAACAATTAGCCACCTGGGAATTGATCTGTAAAAGCCTGCGGCAGAATATACCAGTTATGCTGCTCTATGTACTGGACAGTAATGGGAGCAGTCCGGGTAGACAAGGCTTCTTTATGGCCGTAAACCAGGCCGGGGAACTAGAAGGCTCCATCGGAGGCGGTATCATGGAACACAAATTCGTGGAAATGGCCAAAGAACAACTGGACCATTTCGCGACCTCCTACTCCATTCACCAGCAATTCCACGATAAAGAAGCCAGGCATCAGAGTGGCATGATCTGCTCCGGCGATCAGACCATCCTGCTGTATAAATTGCTGCCCGAAAGCATCACACCCGTCAATAAGATCATTGCCTGCCTCTCACAAAACCAGCAGGGCATTCTGCAATTGTCTCCCCTTGGCCTGCGCTTTACCACCGAAATACACGGCGAGCAGGACCACTATTACACCATGCAGTCCGAACTGGACTGGGAATACCGGGAAAAGATCGGGTACCGCGATTTTCTGTACATCATCGGCGGCGGACACTGTGCACTGGCACTGTCAGACATCATGCAGAAACTGGACTTTTATGTACATGTCTTTGAAGACCGTCCGGATGTTCATACGCTGATACAAAACAATGCAGCCCATGAAAAGACCATCGTACGGGATTACAGTCAGCTGAAAGTGATGATCCCTCCAGGGGATAATCACTATGTGGTGATCATGACCGTTGGTTACCGCACGGATGATATTGCGCTGAGAGCACTGTTACATAAATCGTTCAGGTATTGCGGCATACTGGGCAGCGCGGCAAAGATTGAAAAGATGTTTGAAGCATACAGGGAAGAAGGGATCAGTGAAACATTACTGAACAGGATACATGCACCGGTGGGATTAAACATCAGCAGTCAGACGCCTGCGGAAATTGCTGTCAGCATTGCTGCGGAGATTATAAAAGTACGACATAACATTCCGGTACTACACTAAGGTTACTCTCGTGTCACTGTTGCGGTGATCAGGCCATAAGGCTCATCGGTGGCAATAAAGATCTCGTTCTCGTTCTGTATGTCGAACTGTTCCAGGTTGAAAGGGATATGGTGTTTATTGGGCATTTGCAAATGGATCTCACTGATGCCGGCATACGCTTCCAGTACCGACTTGCCCATCGCGTATAATGTCTGCTGTACAGAAAGGCTTTTATGACCCGCAAAGGTCAGCAGCAATAACTCACGTATATTGTTAAACTGTGCAGTATAATCAGCAGGCAGGTTGCCGTAGGTCCAGTTTATTTCACACTTCGTTGCCAGGATGCGGTCCGCCGTCTCTTTCAGCGTGGTATACTTGTCTTTGATGTATTTCTCAAAACCGGAATCTGTGGTTTTCAGGATCAGCAGGTCTGTAATACCGGACTGCACATTGACCTTGGTAGCCGTCTTTGTGACCCGGGTGGTCCGTTTCTCCGCGCCTCCGCCGATATATGTATGTGGATGCTCCACACCTTCAAACTGCATGCGGTGATACAGGTGTTCTGTTATTTCAATAGTAGATGCCGCTACCTGTGGCTGGGTAGTTACAAAGTAATTGGCCAGGTAGATGGCAAAGTCTTCTATGGAAGTCTTAAAATGATCTTTCGCCAGGGCATACACGGTATTTTTCTGTGTATCCGTCGGCAGGATCATGCTGTTATCACCTGTTATATGCGCCTCATCAAAATCTCCTTTCAACGATACATTTACCGTTACCTGCCGGAATTCGTGATAAGCAGGATGGCGGATGATCTTTGACAATTGCACTGCATTCTTACCGTAGCTGTTTTCTCCTAATTTGATTTTCATAATGGGGCATTTTATTTGATGATAACATACCCTAATATAAAGAATTAATTGCCTACTTTTACTTAGAACCCCACGATATGTATGACCTCATTATAAAAGGAAATAATATACTCACACCTGATGGTTTACAACAGGCGGTAGTACTCGTCAAAGACGGTAGAATACACACTATTCAGACCGATCTGCCGGATGGCGCTACTAACATCGTTGATATAGGCGATAAGGTGCTGATGCCGGGTATCATCGATCCTCATGTACATATTAACGAACCAGGCAGAACAGCCTGGGAAGGCTTTGACACCGCTACACGCGCTGCTATTGCAGGCGGCATCACCACACTGGTGGATATGCCCCTGAATGCCTTACCCGTTACAACTACGGTACAGGCGCTGGAGCAGAAGATACAGGCAGCAACAGGGCAGTTACATGCTGACTGCGCTTGCTGGGGTGGTGTTATTCCGGGTAATGAACAGGAGATTGAACCGCTGATCAGTAAAGGCGTCCGTGGCTTTAAGGCCTTCCTCGTACATTCCGGTATTGATGAATTTCCTAATGTTACAGCCGCCGACCTGGATAAGGTGATGCCTGTCATTGCCAGACATCATCTCCCCTTGCTGGTGCATTGTGAATTGATGGCGGACGACCAGCAGCCGCCTGTGCAGGAAAACAAACGCTCCCACCGGCAATATATAGCCTCCCGCCCCCAGGCCTGGGAACAGGCTGCTATAGACCTGATGATCCGCCTCTGCGAAAAATACAACTGCCGCGTACACATTGTACATCTTTCCGCGGCAAATGCTATTGAACAGATCAGGACAGCAAAGGAAAAAGGACTACCATTAACTGTTGAAACTGCCCAGCATTATTTGTATTTTAATGGAGAAGAAGTGCCCGATGGAAATACCAGTTTCAAATGCGCCCCTCCCATCCGGGAAAGGGAAAACAACCAGCAGCTATGGGAAGCATTGAAAGCGGGTGTCATAGACTTTGTGGCGACAGATCACTCCCCCTCTCCGCCTGAACTAAAAGCACTGGAGACGGGCGATTTCACAAAGGCCTGGGGCGGCATCTCTTCTCTGCAACTCGCACTGCCCGCATTATGGACAGCAGGAAGAAGCCATGATGCGACCATCCCCCAGATGGCACAGTGGCTCTGTGAAAAACCGGCAATACTGGCAGGCCTGCAAAACAGGAAAGGGAAAATAGCTGCAGGCTACGATGCGGATTTTGTGGTGTGGGACCCAGACCGCTTATTCACCGTCAATGCGGAAGAATTGTATCATAAACATAAACTGACACCTTACGTTAATGAGAAGCTTTACGGTATAGTGGAACAGACTTATATACGCGGGGTAAAGGTATTTGACCAGGGAAATTTTACGTCCCTTCACCAGGGGAAAATGATATTGAGTTCTTAATGCCCAAATGTCTGACATGGATTATTTACAAAGAGCGAACGCAGTGTTAGCCAGGATCCACGAACTGGCATGCATCAGTGAAGATCCGCATTGCGTAACCCGTACCTTCGGTTCATCCGCCTTCATGAGCGGTTGCAGTAAAGTAATGTCGTGGATGCAGGAAGCCGGTTTACAGGCAAGGATAGACAATATCGGTAATGTCAGGGGCAGATGGCCCAGCAAGGAACCCAATGCCCGTACACTGGTCATTGCCTCCCATATAGACACAGTGAAGAATGCCGGTAAGTTCGACGGTCCTTTAGGCGTGACCATGGCGCTTGACCTTATTACACACCTGCAACGGGAAGGTATCAGTCTTCCTTTCAACATAGAACTGATCGCCTTCAGTGATGAAGAAGGCGTACGCTTTCATACCACCTATCTTGGCAGTGCCACCGTTACCGGGCACTTTGATGCCAAACTGCTGGATAAGACCGACAGCGCCGGCATCACGCTCAGAGAAGCTATTCAGACCATAGGCGGGAATACAGACGCATTGGCGGCTGACGCTATTCCTGCGGAAGAATGGCTGGGTTATTACGAAATCCATATTGAACAAGGGCCTGTATTATACGAACAAAACCTGCCCATTGCCATCGTACAGGGTATAGCTGGTCAGCAGCGTATCCGCGTCAGGTTTCACGGCAGCTCCGGCCATGCAGGCACCGTGCCGATGGAAATAAGGAAAGATGCATTATGCGCCGCAGCTGAGTTCATACTGGCAGTGGAACGTATCGGCCTGCAATTCAATGATAACCTGGTAGCGACTGTCGGCCTCCTGGAGATCACCAATGCTGCCAGCAATGTGATACCGGGAGAAGTGACCTGCTCCCTCGATATCAGAAGTACAGACAGATTGCTACTTAAAAAAGTACGCCGCTCGCTGAAAGATGTGGCTTCACAGATCTGTGCAGAAAGACAGCTGACGGCCGATTGGGATATCATACAGAAAATAAAGCCGGTAGAATGTGATACAGCCCTCAATCATCTGCTGGCACAATCCATCGCAGCAGCAGGTTATAATGTGAAAGAACTTATCAGTGGTGCAGGCCACGACGCCGTTGTAGTAGCAGCCGTAGCACCAGTGTGTATGCTGTTTGTAAGATGTTTCAAAGGCATCAGCCATCACCCGCAGGAACATGTGGATGCAGCAGATATCGCTGCCGCCATACAGGTATCAGATCACTTTATTCATCGCCTGACAGCGGTATACAAAATACACTAGTATGGAAATATCAGCATTGACGAGGTCCGTAGTAAAAAGAAATCATGCCCTCATCTGCCCCGACGGACATGTGAACAGCGTAGTACCCGGATGGACCCATTGCAGGGTGAATGTCATCATCAATGAACAGATGGGCGCCAGACTGGGTCAAACACTGATCACCGCGGAAAAAGACTGTATCATTGAAGGACATACGGAAACGGCGCAGATCTTTTTCTATGTCATCTCCGGAAAATGCACAGCAAAAACAGAAACACAAACAAAGGCGCTGAGCGGCGGACAGTTTGTCTATGTCCCATCCAGACACGCTTACCGCTTAGAACAATTCAGTGAAGACACACAGATCGTTACCTTCCATAAGGTATATGAAAAGCTGGCGGGATATGATCATCCGTCGGTGATATTCGGAGACGCATCAACTGTACCCGGACCGGCCTTTCTCGGAGATCCGGCACTACGCTTACAGGTGCTGCTGCCGGAAGATCTTTCCTTTGATATGGCCGTAAATATATTCACCTACGATCCCGGCGGTCACCTGCCTTTTGTAGAAACACATATCATGGAACACGGACTCTTATACCTACAGGGACAAGGCGTGTACATGCTTGATCATGAATGGTACCCTGTTAAAAAAGGAGACGCCATCTGGATGGCCCCTTACTGCCAGCAATGGTTTACTGCAATGGGAAAAGAACCTGCTGTTTATATCTATTACAAAAACGTGAACAGGTTCCCCACTACTTTATAATAAATTCCACCCAATGACTTTGACAGCACTTAATGCATTACCACCAGAACAATTAAATGAAACGCTCAGCACCTGCTGTGGCGCTACCGCATGGATTGAAAAAATGAAAAAAGAATTTCCTGTAAAAGATGAAGCTACCCTGCTGGCAGCCGCCGCCAAACACTGGCACGAATGCACAGAACAGGATTGGCGGGAAGCCTTCAGTCATCATCCGAAAATAGGCGACCTGCATTCCCTGCAACAGAAATTTGCCACTACCGCACAATGGGCCAGCCGCGAACAGGCAGGAACGATTGACGCCTCTACCGTTATTCTACAGGCTTTTGCCAAAGGAAATAAACTGTATGAAGATAAATTCGGCTATATCTTTATTGTTTGCGCTACAGGCAAGTCGGCCCCTGAAATGCTGTCTATCCTGACTGAACGATTAAAGAACAGTCCCGAAGAAGAAATAAAGATCGCCATGCAGGAGCAGGAAAAGATCACTGCCATCCGGTTAAAAAAACTATTAAGTGCATGAGTCAGATCACCACACATATTCTCGATACTTCCAGCGGCATGCCCGCACAAGACGTAGCCGTTAGCCTGTTCCGGCAGGAAGAACAACGCTGGACCTGCGTTGTGGAAGGCGTTACCAATAAAGACGGCAGGATCACAGACCTGCTGGCAAAAGACGTGATCATACCTGCCGGCATCTACAAGCTAAGATTTGAAACGAAGATCTATTTTGAAAGCCGTGGTATCACTACCTTCTATCCCTTCATAGAAGTGGTCTTTTACATACACGGCAGTGAACATTATCATGTTCCCCTCTTATTAAACCCATTTGGTTATTCCACTTACCGTGGTACTTAAAACATCTATCAGACTATGCAACTGGCAATAGCAGAAAATGAAAAAGAACAGCTGCTGCAGGAGCTCAGGAAGGCCAACCTGCGATTCCAGCAGATATACCCGGGCGATAAACCTGACAGGCAGCCCGTACATACCGTATATGGCGGCGCTAATCTCTTTAAAGCCGATACCTGCATCCGCATGGGCGAAATTGCACTGAAACACCTGTATACATATGCGCCCAACTTTGTAGCCCTGGCAAGGGCCCTGCAACTGGAAGGACATGGCCAGTTACCACAACGGCAGGCAGATATCGCCCGCCTGGAAGAAAAGCTGGAAGGACTATCTGATACAGCCAGAAAGCAGGAACCAGCCTGGTTGTATTATACCGTATACAAGAAGATAGCAAGGAAACTTTTTGTAGAAGCAGTAGAAGATTTCCGTATTGACTTTGAGGACGGATTTGGCAATCGCCCGGACGACGAAGAAGATGCTACCGCCATTGCTGCTGCAAAAGAACTGGCACAGGGCATGCAGAACGAGACGATCTCTCCATTCATAGGCATCCGTATCAAGCCATTTACAGAAGACCTTAAACATCGTGGTGTGCGCACGCTGGATCTCTTCCTCACAACACTTTTGCAACAGACAGGCGGCATATTACCGGATAACTTCGTGGTGATGTTACCCAAGGTCACCATCCCGGAACAGGTCACCACACTGGTAAGGCTGTTTGAGCTGCTGGAGAAAGCGCATAGCCTCACACCGGGTACCCTGAAGATGGAAACGATGGTAGAGGCTACACAGATCATCATGGATGATGAAGGCAGGAATCCGCTGATGCGCATCATCAGGGCCAGCGAAGGCCGTTGCGTTGCGGCGCATTTTGGTACCTACGATTATACTGCCTCCTGTGGCATTACGGCGAGATATCAGACCATGGCACATCCTGTATGCGACTTCGCACATCATATGACGAAAGTAGCACTGGGCAGTACCGGTATCTTCCTGTCAGATGGCGCTACCAATGTGATCCCGGTAGCACCGCATAAAGGCGATCACATTACGTCTGCACAGTTGCAGGAGAATCATGACGCCGTACATCATGCCTGGCGCATAGGCTACGGACATACCATGCATTCCCTCATCAATGGCTTCTACCAGGGATGGGACCTGAATCCCGCACAACTGCCCATGCGTTATGCCGCTACGTATCACTTCTTCCTGAGCAACTATAATGATGCCCTTTTCCGGCTGAAAACATTTGTAGAACGTGCAGCTATCTCCACCCTCACAAAGGATATTTTTGACGACGCAGCTACCGGTCAGGGATTGTTGAACTTCTTCCTCAAAGCCATCAATTGCGGAGCTATTTCAGAAGAAGAAGTACTGGCCACCGGCCTGACACTCGAAGAGATCAGAAGCCGCTCCTTTTACAGGATACTGGAGGGCAGAAGAAAACACCGCTGAAGCTGCTGGCATTGGCCCGGCAATTGTATTACCGGGGATATATGCCCTCATCTGTTGTATATAGAATGCATTACGACAGGGATACCGCTACCTTGCGGATCATCTTCGTTTCAGGACTCGTCTACGACTATAAGAACGTCCCGGAAGAGGTGTATGAGGCCATGAAGCGCTCCGGCTCCAAAGGCATTTACCTCAACAAACATATCAAGGGACATTACGCATATGAAAAGGTAGTTGAAACAGGTCGCTAATGCTGCGAACGGCTCAGCGCCCTCCCAACCAGAGCAGCGCATTCAATGTGAGCTGATCCTGTTCTTTGTTGCCGAAAGTAAGGGAAAGGTCTTTGTTGGTATGATGCTCGTAATCAATATCATTGTGCCCCATATTCATATAGATCATCCGGTACTTTTTGTTTGTCCATACTACAGGATAGTAGCCGCTATGCCAGATCTCGTGCTGCTTGGGGCCGGTACCCAGCGGGAAACTGCTTGAATCGATAGACAACAGAATGGTAATGTCTCTATTGGCCTTCAGGTCGTTGGACCAGCGGTACCATTCATTAGGAGAGGATTTGAAGGTAGCAGGTATATGCTTCAGGACAGGATGCTCCGGATGCTCCACCCGCAGGATAGCAGAAGTAGGTCGCCAGGTATTACTGCCATAAGAACCCGATCCCAGAAATTCATTGTGATACCAGTCCCAGTTCTGGGGATAATCAGAAGGAGTAAGTGCGAAAGCTGAAAAGTGGAATCCCATCCAGGCGCCCCCTTTTTCCATATACTGCCGGAAAGCGTCCCGCTGTGCAGGCGTATCGGGCCGGGTATCAAGGAAGAGCACCACCTGGTAGCGGGACAGGAAGGCAGGATTCATCTTACTCCAGTCATTGGTGGAATCGTAGGTAAAGTTGTATTCTTGGGCTTTGGCAGCAAACCAGCGGTTGGCCTCATGTACAAAACTGATATGTGCCTGATCATGCAGGGCCGTATAAAAACCGATCACTTTAAAGGGCTTCCCTTTCTTTTGGGCATTCACAGTGATGAAGGTCAGGCAACAAAGGGCTACCAATAGGAACTGCCATATTTTTTTCATGAGACGTGGAATTGATATAATCCCAAAATATAACTTTATCTTTAGGTACACAACATAGCCCTGCCGTCTTCAAATCTCACATTCGCCATGAAAAAATTATTATGCCTCCTTTTCCTCCTCGGCGGCTTGCTCTATGCGCGCGCCCAGGACACTACAACTGCTAAGCTGGACTCCTTGCTCAGCACCTACAACAGGGTGTACAAATTCAACGGTACAGCTTTGATCACACAACATGGGAAGATATTGCTGCATAAGGCCTACGGCTTCCGTAATGTAGCCGACAGCGTCCGTAATGATACCGGCACCATCTTCCAGCTGGGCTCTGTCACCAAACAATTCACCGCCGTTATCATTCTGAAACTGGAAGAAGAAAAGAAACTCAGCGTGCAGGATAAAGTATCCAAATACTTTCCCGATTTCCCCAAAGGAGACAGCATTACAATACATCATCTGCTCACACATACCTCAGGTATTTACAATTATACCAATGACAGGACTTTCATGGAAAGCGAAGTCTTTAAGCCTGCCAGCCGTGAAAAACTGATGGCCCTGTTCAAAGACAAACCACTCGATTTTCCTCCCGGCACCAGATGGAATTATTCCAACTCAGGATATTGCCTGCTGGGATATATTGCCGAGAAGGCGGCCAACAAGCCCTATGAACAATTGGTGAGGGAGTATATTTTTAATCCCCTGCACATGACCAATAGCGGCTTTGATTTCAAACGTCTTAACAACAAAGAAAAATCCACCGGCTACTTTTTCATCAACCAGGATAGCAGTAAGGTAGCGCCAGGTGTAGACTCCTCCGTATCATTCGCTGCAGGCGCGATGTACAGCACCACCAGGGACCTGTACAAATGGCATCAGGCAGCACAACAATATAAGATCCTCACTAAAGCTGACTGGGAAAGAGCCTATACGCCGGTACTGAACCATTATGGCTATGGTATGAACATTGATTCCACAGAAGGAAAGAGAAGAATCTCCCATGGTGGTGGTATCCATGGTTTTATCACCACACTTACCAGGGTGCCTGAAGATGATGTATGTATCATCCTGCTGGACAATGCATCAGATAACACGATCGGCAGAATCAGTGAATCCGTTCAGTCCATACTCTATAACAGACCTTATACACTGCCTAGAGTACGGAATGCCATACAGGTAGCAGAGACTACACTACAGCAGTATACAGGCGAGTATGACATGAAAGGGTTTACGATCACCATTGCAGTGAAAGATGGCATGCTGACAGGACAGCCCACCGGACAGCAACCAGCTATCTTATACGCAGAAAAGGAGGACTTCTTTTTCCTGAGCATAGCTGATGTACAGATCAAATTTACCCGTGGCGATAAAAATGAAGTAAATGGTATGATCCTCTATGAGAATGACAGAGAAAAAATTGGTACGAAAGTAAAATAACAACCAAAAGCATCCGGAGCTTTTCAGATCAGTAATACGAATCTGAAAAGCTCCGGATATGCGTTTTTTAATATTATTGTTTCCCCATCTTCTGTTTAGGCCAGGCGTACATTTTCTACCACCGCATGCTCTAAAGGACGCTGCTGCAGCGCCAGGATCACATTTCTTGCCGCAATCGCAGCCATCTTACTGCGTGTATCCACAGTGGCAGAACCGATATGCGGCAGTATGGCAACGTTTGGCATGTTCAATAAAGGATTATCTGCGGCCATCGGCTCCGGATTGGTAACATCCAGTCCAGCGCCCCAGATGGTGCCATTTTCCAGTGCCGCGATCAGGTCTTCTTCATTATGCACACCTCCCCTGGCTGTGTTGACAAAGATGGAGGACGGTTTCATCTTGCTGAAGGCGTTTTTATCAAAGAGGCCTTTCGTTTCCGGCGTCAGGGCCGTATGCACAGACACTACATCACTCTGCTGCAGCAACTCATCAAAAGAAACACGCACCGCACCAAAGGCTCTCTCCGCTTCTTCATTTCTGCCACGGTTATGATAGATGACCTTCATATCGTACGCACCTACACATCTTTTTGCCAGTTCAAAACCGATCTTGCCCAGGCCAACAATACCCAACGTTTTGCCGCCCAGCTCCAGTCCGAGGTTAGCAGTAGGGTCCCAGAAATTCCAGTTGCCACGTATAATTTCCTTATGCATGTGGAAGGCTTTCCGGGAAGACGCCAGCATCAGCAGGAAAGCAGTATCTGCTGTTGCACCGCTTAATACACCAGGTGTATTTCCAACGGCAATGCCTAATGCTTTTGCTGCCTCAGTATCAACGTTATCGTAACCGACTGACATCAGTGAAACGATTTTCAAATGACGGCAGGACTCCAGGAAATGACGGTCTACTTTTACAGGACCCGATACCAGCACCGCATCATACTGCTGCAGCACCTTAATCAGTTCATCTTCAGGCTGGTGGTAACTTTCCGTCCAAACGGTAATGTCAAGACCAGCATCTTTCAGCAGCTTCAGCCCGGCTTCGGGGATGTTCCTTGTTATATATACTTTCATATCACTATATGGTTTGCATTTACATTCTGTAACAAAATACATAAATGCCGGATTTCAGGGATACTTTCCACAAACTTGTTCTGTAATTTTGCAGTGCATAATAAAGATCGCCTTTTCCCTCGTGCCATTTGAGAACACAGGTCAATGGTTAAAGCGCTTAGTTTATTTGTTTATTTTAGTCTAGTCAGGAAAGCCTCTTAAGTGCTACTTAAGAGGCTTTTCCGTTAGATATGTATTCCCCTGTCCTCGTGAGAGTTTCTGCAGAGCAAGATATACATTTATGCTTCTGTGGTTTAGCACGGGAACACTATTTTTTCCGATAGTCATACCTCTTATTGTTTTGTTAAAGCCCTGAATTCTGTTCCCTGCACATTGTAATAATTGGTGAATAATGATAACTTGCACACGGTTCAATTGCCCGCCCCTACAGCGTTAACAATTGATTTAAGATACTAACAATCTGTTTAAGATCATAACAATTCATTTAAGATTCATCAGTATGAGAACGTTTCTGACAGCAATGTTCATTATCGCGATCAGCGGGAAACAACTATATGCACAACAGGTAAAAAGTGAGATACTATCACCGGGGGCTACATCAACTATATTTACAGACGATGTTGTTAAGCAGATCAACCTGCAATACCCCATCAGAAGAGTGTACAATTATCAGGATCAATCCGGCACTTACTATCTCGTTCTTTGCGAAAGCATTGATGAAATAAGAAAGGATGATACACTGCATCAGAAGATCAATGCTGTCAACCTGAAGAAAGATGGTAACAGCTTTACCAAAACATGGGAACTGAAAGATTTCATCAACAGCAATAACGCCAGCGATGGCCAGGAGCTTTCCATCTGGTTCTGGACAAGGTTCTGCGAAGTGAAAGACCTTGATGGTGATGGTAATATTGATCCGTTGGTCATTTATGGTAGCAGTATTGGTAACGGGTATGACGATGGAAGGATCAAGATCATTCTCAACTATAAAGGGCAGAAAATTGCTGTCAGGCATCAGAACTCAACGATGGACGAAGGACGGCATATCCAGGTAGACGAAGCCTTTTATGCACTTCCGCAATCAATACAGTCGCATATACGGACACTAATGCGGACGCTGTCTGCAACGGGCTTTGCATTATATCCCCATGGGTATGAAAAAGCGATGGCTGAGCAGAAACTGTTGATAAGGTAATAAACCAACAAACTTTGTATGAAACCAACATTTTATAAACCTGCAGCCCTGCTGGGCTTCCTCTCCCTCCCTCTTCTCCTGTCTGCACAAACAACTACAGCAACAAAAGAGACTGTGCCCGTCGTGAGTAAAGAGGCTACACATGAGATCATTGAAAAGATCAGCAATGGACTGGACCAAAGCTATCCCTTCCCGGATATATCAAAGAAATATATCGCTACTTTAAAAAGCCAGGAAGCGAAGAAGGCATACGAGAATCTCCCTGCTGACCAACTTGCAAAAAAGATCACAAAAGACCTGCGTGAAGTGCATAAAGATGTGCACCTGACTATATTCTACAGCGTAGATTATTACAACAGGATCACAAAAGAAACTACCAATACCAGCACACCTGAGGATGAACAGCGTGAACTGGAAAGAAAAAGACAGAATAACTATGGCTTTGATGCGGTAGAGCTGGACAAAAAAACATCTACTGCCTATATCAAAATATCCGGTGGTTTCCACGGCGACCAGGAAGCTTTTGAAATGGCTACCGCTGCCATGAACATGGCCGCTTATTCAAAGAACATCATTATCGATATCAGGGATAATGGTGGTGGTACTGGTATGATGGGCCGTTTCCTGGCAGGTTATTTCTTTAACCCGGGAGATGAACGTTATTACCTGCACGGCTATCATAAAGACAGAACAAAAGATATCCAGGAATGGACATATCCTTTCGTGCCTGGCAAAAGAATGGCAGACAGCAAACTGTATATCCTGGTAAATAAACGCACGGCTTCTGCTACAGAAGGTTTCGCCTTTGCTATGCAAAAGATGCACAGGGCTACTGTTATTGGCGATACTACTGCCGGTGCAGGTATTGCAGGCTCCATGATACCACTGAAAGAAAACCTGGTCGTATTCCTGCCGGTGAAAATGGTCGCTGCACCAGATTCTGACCAGGGTTGGGAAGGTATTGGTGTGCTTCCTGACGTACCTGTAAAAGGTGAAGATGCAAGAACGGAAGCAGAACGCATCATCAAAAAAGAACAGGAAGATGTTGCTGCTAAGACCAAATAAGCAAACATAAATATCAATATAAGAAAAGGGAGTGTATGCCATTGCTACACTCCCTTTTTTTATATCATTATGGATGCTGTGAATAGGCAACAATAGAAGCCTTTGCCAGCAGGTTCAGGTTGAGGAATACGCCCACATATGCAGCAGGTGCATTTTTCTCCAACTCCAGTTTTGTTTTCAATGCATATACTGTGATCAGATACTGGTGAGGAAGCCCGGGAAGTGGTGCAGGACCGATATAACCCGGTGCGCCTGCATCATTGATACCATTTACAGTACCGGCAGGTAAAAGGTGACGGCTCAGATCTCCCGCGCCTGCTTTCAGGTCCTTTACATCCGCAGGGATATTGTATACCACCCAGTGCCAGAATCCGCTGCCTGTAGGCGCATCTACGTCATACATGGCAACAGCAAAACTCTGTGTTCCTGCAGGCGCATTCTCCCAGGATAGTTGCGGAGAAACATTCTTCCCATGATATCCCATTTGATTCCATAACTGATCATTTACAAATTGTCCGCCGAGATCATTGCTTTTCAGTGTAAACGTCTGTGCCATAGCAGCAGAACAACCGAGGATGATCACTGCTATCAGTGTGCTTATTCTTTTCATAGTGCCTTGATTTAAAGTGATACAAAGCTACTATGCAGCGACAGGCAGGTATTAGGGCTAACAGGTCAAATACTACGGTTAAACAGTCAATTTCTGTTGCTGATATTCACTGGGTGTCACCCCATAGATCTGTTTGAAGGACTGTGTAAAACTGGAATGATTCTCATAGCCCACTTTATGATAGATCTCACTGGGCTTTTCTCCCCTTGCCAGCAGCATGGTGGCGGCCATCTCCATCCGCTTCTGCAGGAACCATTTTGTGGGTGAGGTGCCATACACCTTGCTGAACTTCCTTTTATAGGTAGACAGGCTCATATTACAGAGGAATGCCAGTTCCTCTACCGTCACATTATTATACAGGTTTGTTTCTGCCGATTTCCTGATAACAATATCTTCGGATGTTTCCTGCACAGTAACCCTTAGGCTTAGTAACTGCTGCGGATAATGATCTGCCATGTACAGCAACAGCTCTTCAAACTTCAGCTGCTTCATATCCCTGGATAATGGTTTTCCCCTTTCCAGCATCAGCCATAAGGAGTCTATAAAGTTTCGCAGGAAGCCGTCTTTATTAAAAACAAGGAAAGGTTCGCCTACTGCATTATTCTCCGGCCTCTCCGGGCAGGCTTGCGGATATTTCAGAAAGAAACCGCTCAACACGTTCGGCTCAAAGGAGAGCATAACACTTTTATAGATTCCCTCCTCAGAGATATGCTTTTCACTCATAATACAGTTGCCCGACGACAGCAGCAGGAACTGCGAATTATCTATCACCGCCTGTTTCTCTGCATAGTACACATGCTTCTCTCCTTCCATCAGAAAACTGAAAAGGTGATGCCCCAGCATGATCTTACTTTTCATCCTGTTTTCGTTGGATTGAAAAGATAAGACATGGATATCATCCTGTCTGACATCAGCAGAAAGCAGGAAATCAGGGAATGTATAGCTGTCTGGAATTATCATAATAATAGGCAAAGTTACACAAATACAGGATCAGGGTATACACCTTACCTGTACTGATGGAAAATGCCTTTATCGAAGGGCGTCCATAAAGCGGCTTTCTGTCCGCAGCTTTTCAACCCACTGTTCGCCCAGGTATTACAGGTGTGAAACAGGCTGTAACTTCCTTTTGCCTCATAGAAGGCGTCCGTATTGCCGTAGTTGGCATTGGTAACAATATGTATGATATTTCCAGCGGCATCCCTGTCAAAACTCTGCCGGATATAACCGATCAGTCTTGCATATTGTGCGCTGTCGACATGCAGCCTGATACAGTCATTGCTTTCTCTGATACCGCGGTAATAGGTGGCATGAATAGCTGAAGTACTCAATCCCGTTGCCGCCTTAAATGCGGTGCTGAACTTCAGGTCCGCCCAGGTAGGTGTTTCCAGGTAAAAGCCCTTATCCCCCCAGCCGAAAGCGATCCATTGGGCAGTAGTATCCCTGCCCTTTGTATTTTCAAAAAGCACCTCTTTACTCCAGTCTATCTGCTGATTGCGCACAGGCATTACCAGGTCGGTATGTACGCCATTGGTAAGGATATAAAGCGGGATATCTGCACTGGCAGTTTCCTCCTTCGCTACGGAGATGCGGGATAATACATAAGCTGCTGACAGGTACAGGGCGACTAATAATACGGGGGTTAAAATCGTCCACCCGATGATCTTAAACGTCTTCTTCAAGTTGTTGGTATTTACGGGGAATGGTTGTATCCCCGCGTAAAGGTACTATTCTAATCGCAGCTCACACCGACTGTGAATACTTCTCCAATGTATCCCGTTCCTTCTTCGTAAGACTTTTTATCCCCTTTTTATGGATCTTCTCCAGCAGGAAATCAATCTCCTGCTGCCGGTCCATCCTGCCCAGGTTATAGCGGTCGTCAATATCATAATCGCCGATATGGGTTTTAAAATACTGGTTATCGACCAGCAGCAATTGAGGACGGGTGATGATCAGATAAACGGCCAGGGCGCCCGGGAAAAGAATGGACAGTATAGTGGGATAATTCTCCCTGATGGCTTCCGGTACGATGCATACTGCCACCAGCATGCCGATAAGCGCGCCGCCAAGATGTGCTTCATGCCCGATATTATCCTTTTTCGACCGGATACCATAAATGGAATAGAGCACATATAACAACCCGTATATCCAGGCGGGAATGGAAAAGGGCAAACCGAAGAAACCTATTCTCATACCCGGGAAAAGGGCAATAGAGGCAAAGATGATCCCACAAACAGCACCGGAAGCGCCTACCGCGCTATAGTCGCCATGATTGCGGTGTATCAGTAAAGACAGGAGATTCCCTCCTACCAGGCTGGCAAAATAAAGCGTCAGGAAACTGGATGGGCCCATCCGCAACTCCAGGCTGGTGCTGAAAGCGTATAATGCAAACATGTTGAACAAGAGGTGTATCCAGCTGACATGCAGGAACCCCGACGTGACAAGCCGCTTGTAATCCTTGTACACAAGGATATTGTCCACTTGAAACGAATACCTGTCAAAAAAGGAATGATCTTTCAATCCTTTGTATGACATAACAATGTTTACAACAATCAGTGCCAGGTTAATGAGACCAATGTATGCCATTCAGTGTGGGTTTTAGAAAACTATAGGGAACGTCAGCTGAATATCTTGCTCACTGCAATATTGCGATTAATGCAAATATATCCAAATCTGCCGCCATGAATTCGCGCTTTACGGAAATTTATTTAATATTAGCAAAAATCGCACCCATGATATCGAAACCTCAACCTGGCGAATTTCTACCCTATCAGGGCGTCTACATCGACGCTGTAGGCAACGCCGAAGTCCCCGCTATCCTGCAGGAATTAAGAGATAGCACGTATGCTTTTTTCACTTCCATCCCGGAGGAGAAAGCAAGCTACGCCTACGCTCCCGGTAAATGGACCATTAAAGAAACACTGGGACATTTGATCGATACAGAAAGGGTATTTGCCTACCGGCTCTTATGTTTTGCCCGGGGAGAGCAACAGGGGTTACCAGGCTTTGAGCAGGACGATTACGTCCTGAATTCACATGCCAATGACCGCACCTTGCAGGACCTGGCAGATGAATTCAGGATCGTTCGTGAATCGTCTATTTACCTGTTACGTCATCTGAAGAAAGACGAGGAAGCCATTATCGGTAAGGCGAACAACAACCCTATTTCAATAAGGTCGCTGGCCTATATGATCCCTGGTCATGAATTACATCACTTAAGGATATTGAAAGAACGTTACTTAGTTGGACTTGGCATCCAGATCTAACCACTCATTCACGGTAATGGTACCTGTTTCCAATACGATCTTATAAAAGCGGGATGGCAGTTTTGTTACATCCAGCAGCGCATGGCCGTCCTGTACGGGTACTTCTGCCAGCAGATGGTACTCGTCAGTACCGCCGGTCTTGAAAAGGTTAGTCGTCGTTACCCAGATCTTCACCTTACCGGTATCCTTTAAAGCCGCCCATTTCATGTTGATATGCCCCTCTGCAAAATTAGCTGAGGGCTTCGCTATCGCCACATCTCCGATCATTGGGATGCCATCCACTTCTCGGGCCGTTTCCTGTGGAATATCCATGTTCAGGTAACGGGCAATAGTCGGCATGATATCCACAATAGCCGGCACGTAAAAACGGGCATATTCATTGGTAGGCTGATAGTTGGTCACCATCCAGGTGCTTCTCTGACGGTCGGACTGCCCACCGTGATTACGGCCGGTCTTTTCATCACGGCCATGGTCTGTCGTAATCACGAGCATCCAGTCTTCCGCAAAATGCTGCTGCCTGTAAGTAATGGCTTCCCAGAGGCGGCCCATCTGCTTGTCCATCATTTCCACAGCATTGTAGAACTGCGGACTATCGCCATAGCGATGTCCCATATCATCTGTATATTCCAGATATACCCATGTCAGGGAAGGTGCATCCTTCTTAATACCGGCACTTGCCTCATCGATCACCTTTTCGTCAATGCGATGCATGTATTCCGATTGCTTATCATGAGGGAAATGAACAGTATCCAGTTCAAAGCCATCTGCATGCAGGTCTATCTTTACGTTACCAGCTGCTGCCAGTCCATCACCGGCCAGTTTGGTACGGTTATCCAGCCAGCTGGAATAAATAGCCGTCTTCTTTTTCGGATACTGTGTTTTAAACAGCCGGAAAAGGTTATAATAATGGTAGTTAGGCGCTTTGATATCGTTGTCAGGTACATTGTGCTTATTCACCCATACGCCTGTCAGCAGGCTGTTATACCCCACTGCCGAGATGGTAGGCGTCTCATTGTAGGTACCCTTGTCTCCACCCACATGCATGCGGGTATACCTGCCCACGGCAGTAATACGGTCAATATTGGGCTTGTTCACTTTTTCAAGCACATCCGCCGGAATACCGTCCGCAATAACAAATACTACTTTCTTCTCCCGTTGTTGCTGGGCCTGAAGGCCCCCTGCCAGCAAGAGGCTGAGGCAGGAGGCCAGGTATATTTTCTTCATCATGAACATAAAAATATAAAATACAATTTATTCTGCCTTCAACAACCACATTACGCCGTTGATATTGTCATCTCCGGCAAACTGGCTGTTAATAGCAGCATTCACATTTGTCTGATTGGTCTGCAATTCCGTTACAGGATACATCCAGCGTTTAGGCACCTTCTTGTTGTTCAGCACACCGGCGCCTGATACATCAAATACCGGCAACCCTGTACGACGCTGCTCAAAGAAGAAATGCCAGTCGCTGTTCATAAACGAAGCGATATATTTCTGTGTCATGATAGCGGCCAGCTGGTTCGTAGCAGGGAATGTGTTCAATGCCAGGTAAGCATCGATGGACGCCTGATCAATATTATAGAACAACATAGACGCCTGTACACCTTTCTTATAATAAGCAGCGGCATCTCCATTGATCCAGCCACGCACTACTGCTTCTGCCAGGATGAATTGCAGTTCTGCATAACCGATCGCGATGCTTGGTTCATTCACCGGATCATCCGTATAGCGTTTTTTGATCCTCGATACTTCACCTGCAAGTACTTTGCGGCTGATATCATCGACAGGATCACTTCCTTTAGCACCGCTATAAGCAGCAAAATCATTATCAGGTAATGATACAGACTGAGGCGCTTTTTCTGCAAAACTGAATAAACGCGGATCTTTCAGTCCCTTCAACAGATCAATGAAAGTACCATCCAGGTAATAAGCTGTCTTCAGATCATTGTCGTTATAAGTCGGATAACGGGTGCCCAATACGTCAAAGAAGGCTAGCTGGCCATTATCAGCATTACCTGTCATCAGTGGATAAGTAGCAGGATCATTCACAATCTTTGCAAACCGTGCCTTGACATTCAGCGCCGCATTATTTTCTTTTAGTGATAAACTCATCAGGATGCGAAGCGAGAATGTATTGATCAATCTTTTCCATTGCTGCATTTTGCCCTTATATAAAATATCGCCATCTACTGCTGGCGTTGTAGTATTGATCAATGCATTCGCAGCATCCAGATCATTCAGCACAGCTACAAAAATATCCTGCTGTTTATCATAAACAGCATTGAATGTATCCCGCTCACCCTTCAAAGCCGAAGTGTAAGGAATATCACCAAATGTATTGGTCAGCTGCATAAAATAGTAGGCCTTAAAGAATTTCACCAGCGGAATATACTCAGGTTTCTCCACCCTGTTGGCTTCTTCTTCCATCTTGATCACCTGGCGCAGATTACCATAGGTAGTAAATTCTGCTCTATTCCATCCATAATATTGTTCATTTGAAGCAGCGTTGATAAACACCATCTGACGGTTAGCCAGGGCCGCTCCCAGGTTGGTTGACTGAAATGCTTTCTGAATAACAGTATTCAGGAGCAGATCAGGACCAGCCTTTGTTGGTTTGTTAGGATCTGTCTGAAAATCTTCAAACTTTTTACAACCTGCTGCAATGATCAACAGCAGTGCAGCTATACTATATATCTTTCTCATGGTTGTTGATATTAGAATTTAAGGTTAAGGTTGATACCAAAACTTCTGGTAGAAGGCGTCTGCAGATTATCTACACCGGCATCAGGATCCACGTTTGGCATTTTGGTAAATAACAGCAGGTTACGACCTACAGCAGAAATATCAGCAGCGCGGAAAATATGTCCTTTAAACAATCTGGATGGCACCCTGTAAGTAAGTGTTACCTCCCTCAGCTTCAGGAAAGACTGGGAATAGTAGTTATAGTTTACAAACTGGGCATTGCTGGTATTTGTCATGTAAGAGATATAGTTTACACCCTTTGTATTAGGAGCAAACGTTCTGTTATCGCTGACAATATTACCATCACGATCATAGCTTACGCTACCGGAAGTCACTACTACGCCCTGGCCTACATAAGTTGATTTCTGTTCATTGGCATCATCCCTGAAATGATTTACAGTACCCGGATGTGTACCGCCCCACCACATTTTCTGATTGGTAGTAGAGTACATTACACCGCCAAGACGGCCATCTACAAGGAAACGGAAACTAAAATTGCCATAAGAGAAACTGTTCTCCAGGCCATAGATCAGGTCAGGGTCACCGTTTCCAACAAAACGTTTGATATTATCTGTCAGCGGTAAGCCATCTGGCTTATACACTACATTTCCTGCCGGATCTTTCTGATAAACGGTAGCATAGATCCTGTCTGTTCTGTCGCCCACTTTCAGATAGTCAATCCTGTCGCCGCCAGTGATCGCCTTCACATAACGTCTGTAGGTACTGAGGTTCAGCAAAACATCCCATCTGAATTTCTCTTTACGAATGGGAGTAGCTGTAGTGACGAGCTCTATTCCCTTGCGACGGTATACGTGCCCGTTTAATTGACGGAACTGGAACCCGCTGCCCCATGATATAGGGATCTGCAGAATATTGTTATAGTCTTTGGTCTGAAAATAGGTAAGCTCAAATCCCAGCCTGTTGCTGAAAAACTTAGCATCCAGACCTGCTTCCCAGCTGTCTGATGTCTGTGGATGTAAGTTCGGGTTATTGATCACCCCTTTGTACGTCAGGCTTGGTAACTCGTCCCAGGTAATACCTTTATCATAAGAAGGCAGATAAGCATAAGTATAACTGTTATCCAATGTACCGCTGGACACTCTTGATACCGCACCTCTTGCCTTCAGGAAGGAAAACCACTGAGGCAGATGCGTGAGCTGTGATATGATCACTGATCCCGATAAAGACGGATAGAAAAAGCTATTGTTCTTAACCGGCAATGTAGAAACCTTGTCATTACGTCCTGTCAGGGAGAGATATACGGCATTATAAAGCTCTACGTCAACAACGCCGTACAAACTTGCGGTTCTGCGCTCTTCCAGCCAGTTGGTTGACTGTACTGCTTTAATGGAATTACCAAGATTATATAGGCCGGGAACATTCAATCCGTCGGTATTGCTGGAATCACCTTTCAGGTTCCTATAGTAGTTGGAACCGCCCGCCTGTGCATGGATCTTGAAATGATCACTGAATGTGTGGTTATAATCCACTATCAGATCAGATACGATATCGAAGTAAGTGGTTGAAGTAACAGTATACTGTCCTTTTGATTTATCACTGTAACGAATATAGCTCTTAGGCTCGTTGTAGTTGCGGTTCAGGCTGTACTGGTTAATACCGGTACGGAACTTGGCACTGAAAGAAGGACTGATCTTATAGTTAAAGTCAACAGACGCAAAGGTATTGTTCTTGTCATATCCCCTCAGGTATTCATAGGCCTGGAAGTAAGGGTTGTTATAATAAGAGGTATTATAGTGACGCTGTTGTACACCCTCTTTACCAGGTGCCCAATAGTTACGCAGGTCGCGTACGTCGATATCCGGACCGGTCCATAGTACCAGGTTATACAAGTAGTTTGCCGGACCATAACCTGTTTCAGGGAAGTTATGCGTATACTCTTTGTTATAGCTGATACGGCCATTCATGCTGAAATCCTTACTCAGGTTGTAAGTGCCTGCCATGTTGAAGGAAGTATTTTTCAGATCAGTATTTGGCACAATACCCTGCTGATAGATATGTGAAGCAGAAGCCCTGAAACTACCATTCTCACCGGCTTTTGTAAAACTGATATTATTGCTGGTAATAACTCCGGTACGGAAGAAGTTCTTCACATTGTCCTTACCGCGCGACAGGAATGGTAATGGTACAAGTTGACCGGTAGTAGGATCTACAGGACTATTGAACTGCGGTGTTTCCCAATAACCACTTGGCGTGGATGCATCACGCTGATCGAGTTTCGGTCCCCAGATCCATCCACCGCCTTCAGGTCCGTCGCCATTACCATTGATATATTTGTACTGACCCTGGTAACCATTACCATAGGTAGACTGTACCTTAGGTATACGGATAAAGCTGGTCTGGAACTGTGCAGAAGAGTTGAAGTCAACACTCAGGTCTTTTGAACCACCTCTTTTAGTCGTGATCATGATAGCACCATTCGTACCGATAGAACCATACAATGCAGAAGCAGAAGCACCTTTCAGCACAGTCATGCTCTCGATATCATCTGCATTGACCTTATACAGATCGGCAGTCTGGTCAGGAATACCATCTATTACGATCAATGGTTTAGCACCACGCAGGGAGATACCCGGGTCCTGGAACAGGTCAGTTGTATTCCTGATAGTCAGACCAGCTACGCGGCCTGTCAGAGAGCTGATCACGTTTGGTTCACGGGCTTTCACGAGGTCAGCGCCTTTTACTTCCTGGGCGGCATAACCTACTTTTGCTTTTTCCTTTTTGATACCCAAAGCGGTTACCAGTACTTCGGATAATTTCTTTTCATCATCCTGCAGCGTTACATGGTAATTGGCACCTTTATCTACAGTCAGCAGGAAAGGCTGATAACCCGTAAAGAAGAACTGTAATACTTCTCCCTCATTTGCTTTGATCTGGAAGTCGCCATTCTCGTTGGAGATAGTACCACGCTTTGTACCTTTCACCATGATAGATACACCAGGCAATGGCTGTTTCTTTGCATCAGTCACTTTACCTGAGATGGTCTTTTCCACAGGATCTTCAACGGCCACAGGCACAGCACCTGCTTTTACGATGATGTTGTTGTCCAGGCATTTGTAGTTAAAAGCCGCCTGACCTGCCAGCTGCTGTAATACATTTTCAAGTGTGGTATTGCGTGCATTCAGGTTTACCCTCCTGGCCATCAGCCCGGACTGGTCCATGCAGATAATAGCATAATGCGTCTGCTGTTCGATCATTTCGAACACTTCTTCTAAAGACTTATTCTGTACGATCAGTGAACAGGGCACCTTATGCAGGTCTACCCTTGCTCCCGCCTGTACGGATGTGAATGGAAAGGATAATACACAGCAAAACAACAGGCATAAGATGGCTTTACTGCGTGTGATACTCAGATGTTGGTAAAAACGAAACATAAATTCAGGCATTTAGCGTGAGTGATAGGCATTATTTTGTGGTGAAACGGATCTGTTTTCCGTTGATCGTGTAGTCAAGATTGTCCGTTGCTTTGATCACATCCAGTATGTACTTCAATGGCTTGTCATTGAATTTGGCAAACAGTTTATAACCGGCCATGGCAGGATGAGCGAAAGAGATCTCGACATCGTATAGTTGCTCCAGTTTATGTGCTACGACTGACAGTGGTTCATTACGGAATACCAGTAAACGGGAAGTCCATCCTGTAATGGCTTCCACATCATAATTCCGGGTATAGGCATGTTGGTCATGGCTATCATAATATAATTCCTGTCCCGGCTGCAGTTCATAAGGTTGTTGCTGTGCAGGCACATTCACCTGTACCTTTCCATCCACCAATGATACGGCCGCACTGTCCACTCCTTTATAATATGTTATATTAAATCGGGTCCCCAATACCCGTACAGACAGATCGCCTGCCTGCACTGTAAAAGGCTGGTGCGCATCTTTGGTCACTTCAAAAAATGCCTGCCCTTCCAGGAGGATCCTCCTGTCGTGCTTTCCAAACGCCTGTGCATACCTGATGCTACTCTGCGGTGCCAGATGTACAATCGTACCATCAGGCATCGTGTCTTTCAACACCTGCCCGGGCTGTGCCTTCTTCTCTACATAAGCGAGCGTCTGACGATGTGGCTGTTGTCTTAAAAAGAAGATGCTACTTGTAATAATACCTGCAACAGCAGCAGCCACACCTGTCTGCCAGCGGTATCTGCTTATAGCAGCGATGAAGCCTTTCTGCTGACGGCCACGGATGCGTTGCTTTACATCCCGTAAAGCATTTATAACCAGTTCTTCATCATGCTGCTGCTGGCTGGCCAGCCATATCTCCTGCAGGATGCGATAGGTTTCTCTGTTTTCTTCTGCACTTTCCAGCCATTCAGCCAGGAAGTCTTCTTCCCATGGAGCGGCCTGCTCATTAAAATGCCGGGTGATCAGTAAATAAAGTTCTTTTTGTTCCAATCCTTTTCTGTTTACAAGACTAGGACGAAAAGAACGATCCTGCTCGTGACAGAAAAAACGGAGTTAACATATTGGTAATATTGGGTAGGCTGTCTTGAGGATTTTCAATGCGCGGAACATATGTGTCTTCACGGAGTTAAGCGATATATTTAACAGATCTGCAATTTCATCATAACTAAATCCTTCATAACGGTGCATCTTAAATACCAGCTGCATCTGGGGAGGTAACTGGGTGATCAGCTGTTGTATCTGTATGGTAACATCTTTATACATCAGCTGATGGTCAGGTTGCTGATGGTCTTCACCGGGCGTCTCCACTAATACATCTTCCGTAAGGTTAAACATCGTTTTCCGCTTGCGGTAATAGTCAAACACCCTGTTCCTCACAGACACATATAAATAGGCACTTAAAGTAGTAGAAATAGCTATCTGGCGGCGGCTGTGCCACAGCGTACAGAACATCTCCGCAACGACGTCTTCTGCTTCGTCGGTGGGGTAGGGCAAAAGCACTTTTGTAAACTGCAACAATCCTTCATAGTAACGTTTAAAGATAGCATCAAACGCATCTTCGCTACCGGAGATGAAGAGCTGCAGGTATTTTTCGTCGTCAAAGGAATGGCGTGCCATTAGCGCAAAGCTAAGGGGTGGGAGTGGCTTTCAATGTTAGGTTTTTATTAAGTCTGGAGTAACATACTACCGGCACCAAAGTTCTGTGTCCCTCTATTAATTTCTTATTATTAATATCTTCGTTGTAATAAATGCAGCTTCCCTTTAATGAAAGAAAAGGTAATCAGGGCCTTATATGACGAGGATACAATCACTGTCTATCAGGCTTACAATAAGACAATTGCAAACCATGCGATAGCATCCCAGACATTCGTTTGTCCACCCTTTAAAAAAGAAAGAATGACCTGGATCAAACCTTCTTTTCTTTGGATGATGTACCGGTCGGGATGGGCCACCAAAGAAAACCAGGAGTATATTTTAGCTATTAAGATAAAGAGAGAAGGATTCGAATGGGCTTTAGAAAATTCCTGTCTGTCACATTTTGATAATGCTGGCAATACGACCTTCGAAGATTGGAAAACAAAGTTGCAGATATCACCAGTGCGTATTCAATGGGATCCTGAAAGGGATATTTTCATGCAGGCATTACCGCAACAACGTGCTATTCAAATGGGATTGTCGGGAATTGCAGTAGAGAAATACATAGATGAGTGGATTGTGAGTGTAGAAGACATCACTGCATATTCACAAAATATCCGACAGCTTATTAAAGCTGATAAAATAGATCAGGCAAAGGATTTGTTGCCGGTTGAGAGGCATTATCCTTTGCCTGATGGCATCGGGTCGATGCATTGATTGAAATTAATACGTGCTAACTATTCCTTTCCTGGCATATCTTATAATCGGTAAAATAAAAATCGGGAATAAACCCCAAAGTATTATATAACATGACCCTGGTTATCTGCATTCAAAGTTCCTGGTTTATAATAACCTAAATACTCAAAGGCCCTAATTCAGTATTCGTGAAAAAACGAGTATCCAAATTAAAAACTGGCTCGTATCCACAACAATACATTTTGGCGTTAAGATCATCTGCTAATATTCTTACTGAATTTTGCAAATCAGCAATTGATATACCTAATTTATCAAAATGGCTCTCAGGAAAATCAATACTTAAATCATAAGAGTTATCATATTTGTGTACTTGAATACCGGCCTCGGGAAGCTGTAATTTAAGCAGCCGAAAAGATGAAAACCTAAAATAAAAATAGCTATTAGAAGCGCTTTCAAAACGTTGCTTCAATTCTAACAAAGAAGGCAATTGGAGATTCTCAGATTCATCCAATGTAGTTCGGTAGTATTGTAGCTTGCTTTCAGCATTCAAAGTTGAAAGCAATACCATGACTTCCGGTATTAAAACATCCTCTAACAAAATTTCTATATTTTCTGCCATATAAATATTTTACTCAACAAATCCTTTAAATGATCCATCCAAATTAAGCCTTATTCCTCGTCTAATGAGAAGGTATAGTATAACAAAAATTTAAGTAAATTCGCTTAACAATCCCCAGCATCTCTATCCCCTATCATATTGTCACATCATTTAACTCCAATGATTATGAAAGCGTTTATACTAACCATTTTCATACTGTGCATCTCTCATTCCATACTTGCCCAGGAAAAGGACACTATCACTCACTACGGGCAACTGGAAGAAAAGTACCAGCGACTAAAAGACTCTGTCTCGCGCCTGTCTCCTTTTATTCCCGCTGTATCGTCTGTACTCGTCAATTACAAACAGATAGAGCTAAACTTCTTTGCATCGATCATATCTGCTAACAATTTCAGAGATGACGACGGACACCTGGGCGATCTCAATGGCCGTCAGACATACCTTTACCAAACATTACAGGCAACATTCGGCACAACAAAACGTGCACGCTTCAATGTAGGGTTCGATGTTAATATGGTGATGGGAAGAATAGACCAGGACAGGACCAGTTCTATGTTTAAGGTCTTTGACTCTGGTGTAGAAGGTAACAGCAGATATGCAAGAGCCATTACATCTCTGGCAGCAAGGCTCCGGTGGAGGCCTTTAAGAAGGAATTACAATTTCACAATACAAGGCAGTTTCATCTTCCCGACAAATGTCAGTAACGAGAAGCAGCAGGTATTAGGGTACAAACAAACCTTTCTCGCGTTGCAGTTCCTGTACAATCAACCTTTGAGTGAACGCCTGTTCCTCTTTTCCCAGTTAGGTTTGCAATATGGGTTTAAGAGAGCGAATGTTTCAGATGTATTCTTCTCTCCCATTTCCCTGTATTTAAGTTATTTAATCCCCAGAAAAACGATCCCTTTTATACTGTTTAATTATATTCCTATGTTCAGCAAGTATGACAGCTGGACTTATAGCCGTTATACGATGCAGGTAGGCGGCGGACTACAATACCAGTTCAACCGCAGGCTTCTGGCCAATGCTTATTATGCCAATAACATTAAAGGAAAGAACTATCCCGATTTTAACACTTATAGCCTGAGCGTACGATATGTGCTGAACTGACAATTCATGGATCACATACCAGATCAGGCTCATTCTTTTTCCTGTCAAACGTACATGTTGAGACAAGACCTGTTTTAGATGAGATCAGCACCATTTTTAATACACAGGGATTAGCTGATGAAGAAGAGAATTGTCCTGCGAAGGTTTCTCCTGTCTTTTTGTTGGTGAACTCAATGTAGTTAAGGTCGTTATAGTCTTTCGTTGTATTGAAGTGATATTCATAAGTGCCGGTCACGTCATAGTTGAACGTGCCGTCATCTGTTTTGAGATCAACGAAGTTATTCCCATCCTGTTTCGAGAATAGCCCACAGGTCCAGTCATTGGAGATGGTAGGCACATAGTTGGGAGGAGGAATGGCAATAATAGAGAAGTTAACACTGGCAGGTCCGGCAGGTGGCGCTCCTGATACCTGAAAGTTAAGCGTAGACGTCCCCTTGACAGTCGCCACCTTTACGGTCACGGTACCGGTCGGCAGGTCTTTCGGTACTGTAGCAGTGATCACTTTTTTATTGTTCGTATAAACAACCGCCTCTTTATCATTGAAGGTGACATGGATCGCACCTGAAAGATTATCCCCATAGATCAGCACAGGGTATTCTGTGAAGTTAGCCGCAGGAATGATCTTACTGAGTGTTGGTGGTGCAGGATCTACATTGTCCGGTGTTTTTTCTACTTCAAACTGTAACTCATTAGACTTGCCTCCGCCGGTCTGCACCACTATCTTATTCATACCTGTTGTAGCGCCTGTAGGCACAACTGTTGTAATAACCGTACCAGTATTCGACACAATAGTGGAAGCGATACTATTGAACGTTATCTTATCCGCATTGCCCATGTTCTGACCATTCACCGTTACAGGCTCGCCTATAATACCTTTCACTGGCGACACCGAACTAAGCGAAGGCACCGGAATAACTTCTTTCTTGGATTTGCCGCACTGCGGACCGGTAAACAGTATGATCAGCAACAGCAGGTATAGCTGGTTGATCCTTATCAACTGCTTCATAAGCGTTATTTTATAGTACTGGTAATAAGCTGTCGGTTACATCGCCAGTCGGCTTAAAAGGGTCTGTGCTCTATTGTCCAGTTCCTGCAACCTCCTTTCCAGTTGCAGTTGCGAGGCTTCTATCTCCCGCATAATGGTCTCTTTGAAGTCCTTTTTCTTCCCACCTTTGATCTCTCCCCTGTTATAATCGTTGATGTCTCTTATCTTTAAATTCAAGGTGAAGATATTAGCACTATGGAGTTCCCCCAATGCATAATTGAACCATTCCGTTACTTCAGTGGCTTTTGCTTCACTCTCCCAGAGATCAGCCACCATCTTTTCATATCCCGTATGTTTTCTGTTGATATCTTCGAATGCTTCATTGTAGCTATTCACGGCGTCTATGAGTACCTGCATGGCCTGTGGATCATCAAATGCATGCCGCGCAGTGAACTTAAAAGCATCCTTCAGGTCTTTGGCCTCATTCGTATAATTGTTGATAGCAGCAGCCAGCTGAGGGTAAAATTCCTTTCTTCTTCTGTCAAGATCTATCTGGTCTTTCAGATCTTCCAGCTTGATATTGGTCATCTTCTGGATCTCATCCCTGAAAGCAACTAAAGACTGCTCTATGCCATCTTGTTTTACACCCAGTTGCAGCAACCCGTTCTTGATCTCATTATTACTTCTGGCAACCGCACGAGTGAGGATATCCTTGGGAGAATCTCCGACAATGAATACAGTAGCAACGCTACTATCCCTGGGCACGGCTACACTCCCTCCGGGTGGATACAGGATGCTCTGATCACTGTCCACCAGCTCCAACGTTACTGTACTGACGTTGTTGTTAATGGGGATGATGAATTGCCCGTCTGTACCGGTCGTTCCTCTCCCTTGGTCCACCAGCCTGACAGAAATATTATTCAATGCTTTACTTCCATCGAAAAGCACCACTCTTCCTTTAAACCTTCTGACGTTCTGGCTGAAACAAACATGTGTAAGCAATAGCAGGCATATTGCAAGGCAGCATCTCAAACATCCTTTTGGCATATGTATAAGATTAAGGGGTCTTATCTATTCTCAGATCAATTGGTATTGTTGATGAAATAGTCACTACTTCGTCGAACCGTGTAATCCCATCGGTGACAATCTTCAGCTGTGTCTTTTCTCCCGAAGGCAATGGTACTGTCAGCGAAAAGTTCCCATTGGGATCCGTATAACAGGTAGCCAATCCACTGGAAAAATCAAGAAATGCATTTCCTACCGCCATATTCTTTTGATCCAGCACAGAGCCTCTGACCAGTGTAGACATTGACTCCTGCGTTCTCCTAACATGGATATCCACATAGTCTTCGTTCTTAGAGATCAGTACTTCATTAGAATCTGCCAGTTGATAGTTCCTAATGGAAGGTACTATCCTAACCTTCCGATTATGATATTGCTCTGGTATATTATAGAATGCTACTTCTCCATCATGAATATTCACGGTCTTTGGCTCTTTTCCTATATACAAGGTCACTGTACCTTCATTCAAAGCCTGCAGCGGTTGATTATCGGCAACAATACGCATCTTCAGGTCAAACTGTTCTTTCTTATTGTAGTTCGGCATGATAAAGCCACCGCCTACAACAAGGGCAAATATCACGATAGGTCCAGTTAGCTGTAGCTTCCCGTAAGTGATGTTCTCATTTGAGGTAAAGGAAGCATAAGATTTCATGGCGCCGGCAAGGAATGCTGCACTGCTGAATCCAAGGGGAATAAGAATGATGTAATAAATATTTCCTGTGATCCCAAGGTCCGCTAACTGTTTACCAAAGAAGATCAATATGCCTGCGGCCAGTAAGGACAACAGGAATGCGCCCCCACTGATCCATATCCAATTCATACGGCGCCTTGGGGTTGGACGTCCGTTTCCAATATGCTTCATGATATCATTCACATGAACTTATAAACAAGCTTCAAGAAATAACTCTATTAGTGATCAGGCATACTCTATCGCCCGGCTATATACTGGATTATTACTTTTAATGACGAATGAAATATTGTAGCCTCACATGTATTTCATCTTCGTGTTGCGCGCTTTAACCATCATCTTATTCGCGTAGAGGAAATTGGGGTGAGGGATCTTATACAACGTAATTGCTTATGTTAAGTTATAAATATTTTTTCAAATTGCTATCAGTATTTTTTGCTACTGTATAAATTTGATTAATAGGTGAAACGCAATACAGGTAATGATTATAGGAGATTATTATAATTTATTTATTTTAATTATCGACAGGCAGTAATAGTGCTCGCACTAGAAAGACGAAACTGCCAAAGCTAAAGCGGGCTCACTTTGTTTTTGTATAAGGCTGTATAAAGTACTATATACTGGTACTAATAATCTGAAGAACATTTATGGGATAGAATAGCATAGGTGGTAGCGAACTTTTTTGACAGACATTTAGGCTTTGGGGTTACTTTCTTTCCTGGATTCTGGGCTAAAGCCCAATAATCCTACTTCTTCGACCGCGCCTCAGTTATCATTACTAACATAACCATGTTATTATTGCACAATTAATGTTAACAATATAATATTTAACTATTTATAACAATTTAAACGACCGGTAAAAATCTATAAAACACGTATATTTGCACAATAACATAACCCATGTTATTGTCTAAAACAGACGTTATGGTTTCAAAATTGACTGAAATTGAAGGATATATAAAAATGACCCTGGGCATTGAAGCTACCTTCGACCCTGTTGCAAGTGAACAGATAAATAATTTGCCCTTGCACGTGGTCCGTGCCTACGATTTGTATGTATCCATGTTAGAAAGTCAGAAATGTGTATTTGCATTGGCTAATGAAACGGAAGATGCTACACCAGTTCGCCTAAAAAAAGATGGCGAACTTATATCAAAGACGCTGCATGCACAAGTTGTCTACGTCTTTGCTACTATGCAAGCTTATCGTAGACTGCGGCTGGTGCAACAGAAAGTAGCGTTTATGGTACCTGGCAAGCAGCTTTATATGCCGTTCATGGCACTAAGTTTTACAGAGGTTGCAAAAAAGGTGGCCAATAAAAAGTTGGAGAAACTGCGGCCCGCCACACAGCTACTATTTCTATATCACCTACAGATAGGTTCGTTAGAGCATATTACTTTCGCCGAAATTGCTCATCATGTTCAATACTCTAATATGAGTGTGAGCAGGGCAGCGGAAGAATTGCAGGAGTTTGGATTGGCGCATGTTACAGGCAGTCGTGGAAAGCAACTGGTATTTATTGACAAGGGTAAAAAGTTGTGGGAGACTGCATTACCGTTTCTGCAATCACCAGTAAAAATTGAATTTTATGTGGAATATCCACCCGGCGAAGTGGAAGGAAGGAATACCGGATATCATGCGCTGGCAAAATACTCCACGCTTAAGCCTGGACTTCAACCAGAAATAGCTATTAGTTTAGAGGAATACAGGAGGATAGCACTGCCCTATGGTAACATGATTGACTTTTTTGATGGGTTATTTCGGATAGAAGCGTGGAATTATTCACCGTATATTCTGTCGAAAGAGATGACAGTGGATCCTCTTTCTCTTTATTTAAGCAAGCAATCATCAACAGATGAACGGGTACAAATAGCATTAGAACAATTAATAAGTAATATACAATGGTAGTAGGATTAGACTTAAGTGTTAAAAATGTAAGCCTGGACGAAATCTTACAATTAATCCAAGACATCTACCAATTACCTGAATAACTACTCATAATATTTAATATACAAAATAGGCTGTATCAAAAAATACAGCCTATTTTTATTCAGGTACGAACGCCCTCCATTCACAACTTTATAGCTACGATACACGAAACAAGTTCATGTAACAACAACTACAAAACATCAAACACCAAAGCATCAGACAAATACCAGTCGCCACCAAGATTATCGACAGTGATGTTGTGCGTGCCGGCTTTAAGGGCTACCACATACGAAAGGTTGGCAATTGCCACCTGGTCGGTCACCAGCATAGCATCTGCATAAATACTTACCCGCGCGCCGTTCTGTGAAACAGAAGCGACTGTCAGCTTAAAATATCCATCCTGGGAAAGATTTACATTGATGCTGGCAGGATTATAGTACTCCGGATGAGCAGGCGCACCATAAACATACATAGCCAGGTTAGAAGCGTCTGGCGTTAATGTACCGTTTTCGGCGAGTGTAAAAGCGGTTACCGAAGCTTTGCTTCCCCACGGATACCCGGGTACAACCGTTCTGGCGCTGGCAGTCTGGACAGGTGCAGGGAGGCCTGCCGCAAGCGATGGCACAAAGGAATAATGATCCACCTGTGTCCAGTCGCCACCGAGATTGTCTACGGTAATCCTATGCGCACCTGGCGTAATAACGACAACATAAGACGCATTAATAACAGCATCCTGGTCAAGCATTTTAACGCCATCTACATATATGGTTAACCTTGGGAAACCAGCAGATATAGTAGCAGCAGTACGTACTTCGAAATATCCTGTCTGTGCGTAGTTGACAACAAATGTAGATGGATTGCGGTATTGCGTATTGGCCTGGCTACCATAGACAAACATCCCCAGGCTGGAAGCACCGGGCGCTATGCCGCTATTGCTCACGGTAAAGACGGAAGCAGTCGTTGCTGCCCAACCTAGTGTAGGTGTCACTGATACAGCAGTACTAAGCGTATCCGGGGCGCTAAGACCAACAGTAAATGCGATATCCCAGGATATTGCCGGCAGGTCGAAGCTTAACACGCCATTAGTCGCCGTGGCGATCCGGCTGTCAACAGGTTGCGCAGGTGCAGTAGTGTCTGCAGGTGCACAACTGTAAAAATTCACGGTGTAAGTCCCGTTGTTCATACCAGGTATATTCACGATAGCACCGGCAGGCACTGGGGGCGGAGGCGTGGTAGTGTTGTTATCGATAAAATACCGATGGTTGTACAACCTGTATTGTATGTAGCCTGCCGCCTGAGTACTATCAGCGCTCTTCAGAGCATATAAATTGTAAGGGCCCACTGCATTGATAAACCTGAATTGAGACACCAGTATCCAGTCAGTCCCGAGGTTATCAACTTTAATAGAATGCTGCCCCACGCTGACAGGCACCGTATAGGTAAAGCCTTTCTGCGCTACCTGGTCAAGCAGCAGCACACCATCTACATAAATATTGACGTTACCACCCCATTGACTGACATCTGCAACAACTACTGAAAAGGTTCCTGCCTGCAGGTAATTGACGTGGAAGGTGGGCGGTCTGCGCAAAGTGCTATTATTTGTAGCGCCCCAAACAAACTGAGGAAGCTCGCTTAGCCCGGGAGTCAGTTCGCCTTCATTGTCCACTGTAAAGTCCACTACAGGTGGAGGAGGATTGCTGGGATCCACAGGCCACATCCCTTCAGGAATGATGGTCAGGTCGGCCGGATTCGTATTAGAATAAGTCGGGAACGCCTTCTGATAATTGCCACTCACAAAGGGCACTAAGTCTTTAAAAGCCGCCAGCCGCGAAAAGTGCGGGTACAGGTCCAGCTCATCCACCCAATGTTCCCACCAGGGAATGGCGCTGCCCATGGAGCCGCTCAGCAGCGTTGCCCACATTACATTGTGCATGCTGACGCCATCGGGATCAACATCTTTCTCCTCGGTAGCAGTGACAATCATGCCAAACTCACCGTCCAGTACAGGCTTGGAATATGTACTGAGGCGTTGCTGATTCAGATTAGCGAGCAGACGTGGCATGCGTGGATCATTCTTGTACTTATGCACCTGTGTAAAATCGATGCTGGTACTATCCCAGGAGCCGTCTCCATATTTCTCATCACCAAAGGAAGTGGTCACCAGGTGATTAGGATCGATTGATTTCAGATAGGCGGCCATTTCATTATGCCACTGATCAATAATAGCAGAGTTATCAAACTGTATAGTGTCACTGGGTTTACTCTTATAGTACGGCGTGTTGTCCACTTCGTTGAACAATTCCCAGCTTTGCAGGCTACCCGCATATCCCCATCGTGCTACCAGATAGCGCAAGCGGTTCTTGAAGACCTCTTTCGCGGTAGTGTCGCTGAAAAAGTCCAGTGGTGCATTACATGTGCCTCCCTGTGCTACATTGTAAGGGTTGTTTTGCCACTCGTCACCTGCCACAAACTGGTTATGATAGTTGATGCAAAGCATGATAGCATAACCGTTGGTTTGTCCACGGTTGAGCAGGTAATCAATTTGTTTCGCTGCTGTTTGCTTATATCGCTTCAGCTTATCAAATCCGTTGACGCCTCCTTCAACGTTGCTCCATTCCAGCGCCACACCCCAGGTAGCCATCCAAATGCGGAGAAAGTTGACGCCTGTCTGCTCCAGCTTGTTGAGCTGACGATTATAATCAACGATAACGTCTCCGTTTGGGAAAGCAATATTTTCTCCTACCGGGATGTATTGTGCGCAGCTGTCCCATCGAAGATAATTGGTGCTGGTTTTCCTGATATATCCCTTGCCGGTAGCAGAAACGCCGGAGCAGGTGAAGGAATACGTAGTACTCGTCGTAGCTGCCCCGCCCTGCAGGCTACCAGAAAGCACATACGTCCACTGGCCTTCCTCATCGGGCGTAAATCGAAAGCGAAATGCTGAGTCACCGGCTATCATGTCGCCGGTATTCGTGTTAAGGTTGTAGTCCTGCATCCAGAAAGCATCCACCGTTCGCTGTACATTTGTCGGGGAAGTAAGAATGGCCTGAACGGCGATGTCCGTGTAATCATACTGGTTTGTGTAACTAGCAGTGAGGTCGATGATGACTTCATACAAATCCCATTTGGCTACGGTAGCCTGGGTTGGGTTAACGCCATTGAATGTAATTGGCATGATAGAAAAATTAAAGTGTGATCAATATAAAATATGGTATCTGATTATGCGGAATGTCTCGTCATGACGGGTTACAATTGATGAGAGCATCCTGGTTACTGTTTTGTAAAAATGCGAACGTTCAACAATGGTTTAACTAAGGGGTTGGCATATTCAATAATATCTCATTTTTATACGCTCTATTTTCAGGGTTGCGAGAAATCGAGGTGACATAAAAATACTAATTTTTTTAGTACAAACAAATCTAAAAAATTCAACTGCAGCTGCCTGATCCATTAATAGCTTTGCTCACAGCAGCATTAGCAGATAATAAACAGCAAGAATAAACTTTCTGTGATTAATAAAAAGAAGGCGCTTTTAATGCCGAAAAAAATAAAAAAGGAGGCGCCTCAATATCAATTGAGACACCTCCTTTACACCTAAAAAACGGAATGTCTTACCGTTTTATTTTATAAAACAGGTATGTGGTTTAAATAATACAACCAGCATAGTTGATGTTATAATACTCCTGGCTGGTGCTGCCATCAGACCATTTATAGTAGTAATAACATCTGTAATAATGCTGTACGTTGTCAAACTCGCTTCTGGTCCAAACCTTTACACCCTCCTGGCATACGCCGTTGATTAATTTGTATGCTTCACCTGTACATGGTGCTGACACCTGCGCCGGAGCTGCTACTTTTGGTTCTGCGGATGCTTTGCTGTGAAAGGTATAAGTCAATGCTGTGAGGAGCAGGGCGGCTGAGCCCATGCCAAATAATAACTTCTTCATGTTGGTTATTTAATTAATGGTTTACAAACTGGTTAACTTTTATCGCCATCTAAGAATTGTGGGTAAGGGATCCGTTTACGTCACCTTAGCTACGGGCAACAACTCTAAGTTATGAAAGAGTTTTAGAATAATCTATTTTTTAGTTTAACGAAAAATACAATTTAATATAACGAATAAGGATATACTAAAAAGTGTACGCCCCTCTTCGTTATATCATATATTGTGTTAGTAATCATTGCAAGGGGCTTCACCCACGATCGGCATGATCGTCTCCAGGATCAATGAGAATTTCTTTTCCAATGCGATAACGGGTATTGAGGAAGCCGCGGAAAAGAGCCGTTTTAAGCACCTGGAAGAGATTATCCACTAACAATATCAGCTCCTACAGTTTGATCGCGCTCCTGAGGCTATAAATAGCTGTAAAGTTGAAAATGAGATAACGGGACGCCGCCAGGCAGGTGGTGTTGCATTTGTCCGCTTAGGGCTATATGGTCAAAAGGGTGGCAGATGACTATTTTGAAGGGAAGGAAACCGGGATGAAGGTGATTCAGTGTGAAGTGCTGGTGAGGAGGCGACGAAGAAGTAGATAATCAGCTCCGGATTCAATCTCTACACGATTGCAATCAGGAAATTTTATAAAAGGCTTCAGATCTCTCCGAAGCCTTTTTTGTTAGTTGAAATAAATATCAATATAGTCTGTCACATTATTCCCTTCACAATTCTCCATTTCCTGTAGTCTCCAGTATTTTCTGGCGCCTTTGGCAAGGAAATGATAAGTACCGGTCCTTACACACTCATTCCCCTGGTTAATACTCTCGTACAGGCTCCTGATAGTACCTGTAAATATCAGTTCACTGCCCGAAGCAACTTTCAATGTACCGTCAATCGTTACAAAGTTATTGCTCTGTGCATCCCGTTGTTCTCCCTTGATAGTATAAGTGCTCTTGTTCTTTTTGCGGATGTCTACCTTGCCAGGCTTATCCCAACTGATCCATTGGAGGGTGAAGTTATGGGTGCCTTCACGGAGAACAGGGGCCTTCTTCTTCTGGGCATAGGTGCTGTAAGTACAGGTCAGGATAAAAACCCAAAGCAGCCAGGATATTTTCTTCATGTTCAAATGAGTGATTTACGGGGTTAAATGTAGACAAATTAATGAAAGGAATAATATTAAGCAGTATAATAACCAGGGCCCCGATTCGCTTAAGGTATACTATAGCCATACTGGAGATTCGGTGGAGGCTATATCCTATAGGCCCTCTACTATAGCATCACAGGCACTTTATATAGCCACGGCTATAGAATAGTGCCCGTAATGTAGGACTAGAGAGCCTATAGGATATAACCTCCACTATAGTCGAAGCGAATGTCAACCGAAGATTAGGTACACCTGTAAAGCCCTCTCAGGATAAAACTGTAACGTTTTTATTTACTCCTCCTCTTTATGCTTTATGTTCGTTACATGTTCGCTAGAGATTCGCTTGAGATAGCCTTATCCTCCCTTAATCTTCCCTTTAAAAGGGAGGATTAAGGGAGGATAAGGCTATCTCAAGCGAATCTCTAGCGGATATTGTCTTAATCCTGATCGGGTTGAACTATGGGAAACGCATTTTTCCCCGGGTTGTCACCCGCGCTATAAACAATGAGACTTTAACAGCGTCTTATTATGTTTTGTCAATTGTACTCAATTAAATGAAAATCAATTACTTAAAAGATAAAAAATGCGTATTTCCCGCATGACTTTTCTACTTAGCTTTGTGATGTTAATCAGAAAAAAGTGCAGTAAACCGGGTGAAAAAAAACGCCTCAATTCCCCCGGGAGTGATGAATGACAACAAGTTCTTTGACAAAAAAAAGACCGCCTCAATTGAGACGGCCTTCAAAAAATTTCCTAACGTGCTTATTTCTTATCCAACTGATACTTTGGTATCACCAGGAAGCGTACAATCGTGTGAGCTGTTAAAGACAGTACCACCACGATGGCAGGGATCAGCAATTGCTTGCCCGGTGTATCAAATACATCGAGTACGGATAATTCATTTTTGCCGGCATACAATACAGCCAGTAAGAACAATAACCCGCCGCAGATCCATAAGGTAAGATGAGAATAAAAGTATCTCAGCTTCTGATAGCCGTTCTTACCAAATGAGGTGAACAATAGAAAAACGTGGGCAATGAAAAATAACAGTGCCAGGGCAAGCAGGGAGTTAAAAGCAGTCATAAGCGTCTTTTGAAGGTTGTGAGGTTTGAATAGTTAATACGACAAATAGGTAGATGTATCTATATAAAGATATCATATTTAGCTATTCATTCCAAACACTTATTAATGCTGCTGTGGCACTTCCGGTGTTGCTGGCGGAGCTGGTGGTGGCGGCGGTGGCGTTGATGATGCCGGCGGCTTAGACACAGGTTCCTTCTGGCCGTTGTGACAGGTATAACAGGTTACCGTCATCATTGGCTGGCCCTGCTCATCTTTACCGGATTTGAAATATTTCTTATTGATACGCATCGTCATTTTCAGCATATCACGGGCTGTTTCTTTTTCCTCCTTATCGTCACTGGCAAAGTCTAGTTTCTTTGGATTGTCAGCCTGTCTCGCATGACAAAAGTCGCATTTTACGCCCAGTGCCTTGTTGAAACTACGCATCTCTTTCTCAAGCTCTTCATGGCTGATGTTTTTAGGCAATACTTTCAGATTCTTTGCTCTTTCTTCCTGCTGTGGCAATGACAGAGAACATAATGTTGCCGCCAGCATGAGGGACAGTGGTACGAGGTAAGACCTTTTTAATTTCATAACAATTGTAATATTAAGCTCCTTAAATCAGACTAGGAACTTACAAAAAAGTATTTATACTCCCGCAAATTATTATATGACGCCGAGGATTTTATGTTTAAGAGCCGAAAAACGGTATCCGAGCGTGATGGAGAAGTCACTGTTCTGCAGGTGAAGATGGGCCGCCGGCAGGTGATTACGTGTATAGTCATGGCTGGCGCTGAGATAGCTGAAGAAGTGCTCGCCATTATAGCCACAGTTCACACGCCCCAGGGCACTGTATACAAGCGTGATCTGTTTGGGGTTGAAACGACTGTCGTACAATGGATATTGGCCACCAGCCCCCAGCAGTAAGGTCGGACTGACACTCCAGTGCCCGTCATCCATCACCAGGTTGCAGGAATAACCTACATAACCGATCACGGAAACCCAGGTAGGCTGCGGCCTTACGAGTTCATACACCATGGAGTCCTTAGACTGGCCGCCTACCAGGTTGGCACGGGTAAAGCTGAATTGCTGGTATTCAGGACTGACCATAAACAGCCAGCTGCCGGCAGAGCGCTGCTGCAATTTGCTGTAATAATTAGCAGCACTATAGGAAAAATGCTCACGGTTAGTAAAGAGATAGAGGTTTAAAGCATATTTCCGGTAACGAATATCTTCAAATGTAACAGGTGGATCAGCCCGGCGACGGCGCACTTCAAACAACATCCCGTTCACATGCTGGTAACTGGCCTCCACACCAAACCGGCTCCCGAACTGCGATAACTCCAGGTTACGGCTACGCAGGCCCGTTTTCCGGTCTGCCAGGCTCGTATATGGCAAGGTGAATTCGTAAGTGAGTGAGAGAAATTTGTAGTTGATATTTATACCCGTATAACCGCTGTTATTGGCCAGCAGATGCAGATAGTCACGGGGTATTTTCTTAGTCTGGAAAATGAAGCTGGTACCGGCATAACCACCGTACAGCTGTATGTTGTTATCTTTTTCAAAAGGTCTAACCCATGCAGAATCACTGGCATGCTGAGCGTACAAACAGCCTGCTCCTGTAAATTGTAAAAGAAGGAACAGGCTGATGTTCAGTTGTAGGTTTAAAAGAAAATATTTCATCCTCATCTCAAAGTCAACTCTATCACGGGTATTTCTACCAAAGGCTTTTTAACTGGCAGCGTAAGCACAAGTTCGTTACTTCCCTGATTTTCGCTTCCAAGATACTTTATTTCTGAATTATCATGCAGGAATTGAACATATTTAACTTTTTGGTTAAATCCAGGCAGGACCCTTTTTTCAAAGGGCCATACCAGTACAGGCAGGGCGTATAATCCCCATTGAATGAACATTTCAAGGCGATCATTTGTCCACCAGGCCAGCCTTTTCTCCTGGTCGTCCGGCTTTTCGTATCCAATCCGTTTCTGTAAAAATGCAACAGTGGCACAGTATAAGGTTGCTATCAGCAGCAATAGGTAACGTTTTATCATAACGGAATTCAGCAATTTTAGGAAAGTAGTCCTATAACAGAAGCCCGGACGCTAAAACCAAGATCCGGAATACCTAAAATAACAAAATTCCGGAATACGCAATAAATAAAGCTGCCCCTAAAAAGAAAAAGCCGGCACCTGTATAAACAGGCCCGGCTTCTTTGTGTTAAAATGCCCCCCCTATCCTTAAAATGTCGGATCGTCCGGTATGTTGGTATTATCATTCCTTTCCACGAAAGGGAATGGCAACCAGCTACGCTTACGCTCTGCTACTGGTCTGCCGAACCTGCGCTGGTCTTCCAGTTCAAGTCCGCTCATGAACAGTTCTATATGACGATGCTTGTAGATCAGTTCCAGCAGCTGGTCTTTTGTAACAGCTACTTCAGCAGGCAAGCCTGCTCCTACACCAAACGGATCTGCAGCGGGTTGTTTGGTCACCACTTTGTTCAGTTCCACTAAACCATTTACAAGGTCGTCTTTACGCGCATAGCACTCAGCTTTGATCAGTGTGATCTCGCCAGGCAGGTATACTGGAATGCTCTGGGTGGTAGTCGTAAAAAATCCTTTCACACGAAAACGTGGATTAGCACCAATACCTACGTAAAAAGGCACACGCTTATCTGCAAGATCAGGCTGTAGACCAACAGGAAGTCCCATCGCAGAATCCACTACCTGATAGATGTTATTGGTTGCCGTTACCAATGTGAAGATCGGATTAGTGATCAGTGAATTGTAGTTGAAGGTAGAATAAGCTGTTACCTGGTTAGCTGCTGCCAGTGCCACATCATAATCACCTGCAAACAAGGCATAACGCGCCTTCAACGCATACAGGGTATTGACAATGTCCACGCCTGCTGGTATGTTCGCTTTGAAGCCCGCACTGATAGCATTGGCATTGACAACAGTCAATGCATTATCAATCACACGTACTGCTTTTCTGTATCCTTCCTGACTGGTAATGAAAGGCACATTCACACCGATGGTATCCGGCACATGTGTCCAGAACATCGCCAGATTGCCAAGTGCCAGCGCCTTATACATCGAGGCATACGCGATCACACCACTTGCATAACCCGGCTCGGTGATCACACTACTCGCAGCATTCAATACACGGTTGGCATCAAAGATGATCTTGTTAGACACCGCCCACATGCCTGTAACAACGGCATTGGTATTCTGCACAGCAGCTGCGCCTGCATACAACTGGCCTTCATCCGCATTACCTGCGTTCACAACATAGGTGCCACGCGTCAGCAAACTGGCAGTAGCAATAGATGTATATAAGGTGCTTGTTCTGTTAGCAGTATACCAGTTCTGTAATCCGACCGCTACATCTGTCAATGCATTCGGCGTACTGACAGCGGCATCAGCAGCTGGGCCCGAAGGGTCTGTATATTCTTTTTTACAGGATGCAGCTACCAACAGCAGCATACCCGCCAGAAAAGAACGGCTGTATTTATTGAGATACATTTTCATAAAACTACTTTTTGATGATTTAGAATCTGGCGCGAAGCGCTACATTATAGGTCCTGGGAGCAGGCACACTACCGAAATCAATACCACGCAACACCGTGCTTTGTCCTGCTGCGTTCACCTCAGGATCATACCCCTTGTAGTTGTCCCATGAATACAGGTTACGGCCGCCTACACTAAGTGTCAGGTCATTTATTCCTTTGATCTTACCGAAGTTGTAACTGAAGGACACTTCTCTCAGTTTCACAAAAGAACCATCATCTATTCTCCATTCCTGGATATTGTAGTTCCCTGCTATAAAGCCACGGGGCAACTTGCCCAGGTCTTCCTGTTCTGCTATCTTACCGTTATCCACCCCCTGTCTTGTTCTGAAGTCAGCATTAAATACATCTACTCCCTGCACAATATCCAGCTGTGTATGCAAACTCAGTCGCTTGTAGCTGAAATCGTTGGTGAGGGTACCTGTCCAATCCGGATTAGGATCACCTATTTTCTTCTGCAAGGCAGTTACACCAGAAGTGGGTGGTAAACCGGTATTCGGATCTCTTGCAGGTGTGTAAGAGAATGGTGAATGTTGCACGCCTGCTTCTGTAACAGGAACACCATTAGGTTTAGTCAACTTGTTACCATTGGCATCACGGGCAAAGAAAGTACCGTAGAAGAAGCCGATAGGCTCACCGTTAGCAATCGCAACAGGGGCGCCACTCACAGTAGAATACAGGAGGATGGACTGTCCGATGTCAAGTGCTTTGTTCCTGTTACGGTTGAAGATAGCCGTCATGTCCCAGTTAAAGCTTTTGCTTTTCACAGGTGCTACATTCAATACTACTTCAAAACCCTTATTAGAAAGAGAACCAATGTTGTCCAGACGGGTGCTGTAACCCTGTGTTGGCGCGATAGCGCGGGCTATCAGCAGGTCTTCCACTTTCTTGCTGTAGTAGTTAACAGAGAGATTGATGCGGTTATCCCAGAAGGCCAGGTCTGTACCAAACTCCAGCTCCTGTTGTCTTTCAGGCTTGATATTAGGGTTGGTATAAGTGGTTGGTGAAGTGAAAGAAGCTGCACCGATAAAGGCAACTGCCCTGTAAGTATTGAAACGGCCATAGGCAGGAATACCGGTCAGGTTACCCGACTGACCATAAGCAGCCCTGAGTTTAAACAGGTTCCACCAGTTGGATACGTTCAATGATTTCCAGTAATCCGTACCTGATAATACGTAGCTACCACTCAGCTTTGTATAGAGCTGGTTACGCTCATCTTCACCAAATACAGAAGAGCCATCCATTCTCAATGCACCTGTGATAAAGAGTTGATCACGGTATTTAAAGTTCTGCTGGATATACTGACCTGAGATAGATAAACGGGTACGTTCATCCGCACCAGTAATAGGTGTAGCAGCCCCGCTGACTGTCTGCACAAACGGAGGTAAGCCTCTGCCCTGCTGCAGGGAATAATGCCCACGCTGGTATTGCAGGGAATATCCTACCTGTGTTACAGACGCCAGATCTGGTGTGATCTGCGCATCATAGGTCACATTCACATCATGGTTGATCAGGAAGGAATTGTTGATGCCTGCACTGGCATAACCATTCTGTGTAGGATCGAGGGTAGCACCGCCACCAAAGAAGCCAAGGCTCACATTGTAGGCAAAAGGAGGAATGAAAGTGGTACCGTCCTGGCTGTAATTATCAATACCCATGTGGTAATCCACCGTCAGGTTCTTGAACGGAGTCAGTTTAATACCAGCACCCGCAATCAGGCGGTTAGTCTGTTGTTGCTGCTGGAAATCCTCAATAACAGAAACAGGATTGACACGTCCGCGTTCACCTACTGCCAGCAGATTACCCAATGCGTTACGCTGATGAATATCGTAATAGTTCCCGATGATGGTCACTGAGTTGGTCGGAGAAAAGAAAGAGTTACCATCAGGTTTTTCATTGGTCTTACTGTAGATGTAGTTCATGGTAGCGTTAAAGCTGATCCATTTGTTGAGCTCCTGGTCCAGGTTAAGGCGGAAACTGTAACGGTTGAAATCAGTGTTTCTCACGATACCCTGATTATACAGATAACTCGCAGATGCATAGTATCTGGTCTTGTTCTGACCGCCTGTTACAGACACGTTATTGTCTGTACCTACGCCGGTACGGAAGATGTAATCCTGGTAGTCGTAACGTTTCACCGGTGTAGTACGAACGATGGTATCTGTGAGGATGGTTTGTGTAGAGATATCAGGTGTACCTCCAAACTTAACAGGCGCCTGGTTTACGTCCAGTTTCTTACGCAGCTCGTTCATATTAAAACTGGTAGAAAAGTTCACCACAGGCGCACCGCCTTTACCTTTCTTTGTGAAGATCTGTACCACACCAGCGTTAGCACGCGAACCGTAGATAGCAGCCGCAGCGGCGCCATTCAGTACTTCGATGCTTTCAATGTCGGCAGGGTTGATATCCACCATACGGTTCTGTCCAACATTACCAGCGAAGTTGCCACCAGCATAAGAAGCATCTGCATTCGTTACGCGGGTAGTAGAGTTATCAATGATCACGCCATCAATGATATACAGAGGTTCAGTAGAACCGCTGATCGTACTGATACCACGCAGTTTTACAGACATACCGCCAGCAGGGTCGCCGGAGTTCTGTGTAATCTGAGCACCGGCAGTTTTACCCTGCAATGCCGTCAACACGTTGCCGGTAGCACCTTTGGAGAGCTCATCCGCTTTTACTGTACTGATATATGTACCTAACTGTTTACGCGTAGTACCTAGCGATGCACCTGTTACCACTACTTCATCCAGTTTAGACACGGAGGTGCTTAACTGCTGATTGAGTGTATAAGATGCCGCAGTACCGACTGTTATTGCGCCCTCCTTTGGAGTAAAACCGATACCTGTAAATACCAGTGTGTAAGCACCGGGCTTCAGATCAGCATTGATGGTATAGATACCATCTATTGATGTAGTAGCACCCAGTTTAGTCCCTTTGATAGCCACAGTGATGCCGGGCAAAGTAGCGCCCGTTTCATCTGTTACCTTACCGGACAGCTTTACCTGCGCAAAAGCAGCAAAGGCAGTAAAGCATTGCATGACCAGCAAAAGCAGCAGATACCTGCATCTGGCAAGCCGGAATAATTGATAGATTCTCATAAACTAATGTTTAATAGTAAGCGAAAAGTAATGGCATGGATATTCCAGGTCATCCAGGAGCACCTGAATAACTGATTGACCACACATGGCTGATAAACGCGTTTACATGTACAATGAATTCCCGGGTATTACCGGGATGGTTAATAAGTTCTCATAACTAATTTTTAATAGTTAAAGCCAATAATATTAGCATGGACATTCCTCGTCATCCGGGAATATCCGCAGTAAATAGCTGATTGATTACAGGCTGGTTGATAAGCTGCGTTTAGATACCACAATGAATTCCCGTAATGTGGCGGGAACAAGTAATAGCTGTTTTATTTATAAAATCTGAATACCCTTTTTCTTGTATGGCTGCAATTTTTTAGCATCAGGTGGCAGCTCAGTAATTAATATATCTATCTCGTCGACATCACAGATCTTCAACTGTTCGGATGTGTTCATCTTTTCTGAAATGGTCAATACCACTACTTTCTTAGCGGTGCTGATCATGGCTCTTTTTACCTGTACTACATCCCAGTCATTATCGGTTAACCCATCTTCCACATCAATAGCATTGTTTCCAAGGAAACACAGGTCAGCTTTGATCATTTTTATCTTTGAAATGGCCTCTCCTCCTACGGTGATCTTTGATCCTTTGGATAGTTTGTCTCCGATTACGATCACTTCTATATTCGGATGATTGGCATATTCAAAAGCAGCAGGGAGGCTTACGGTAATGAAAGTGGCCTGCAGGTCCCGTGGCAGCACGCGGGCCAGCTCTGCGATCGTAGTCCCCCCTGTAGTTAATACAAACATGCCGTCGTGTATTAGTTCGACAGCTTTTAAAGCTATGTTTTTTTTATCGTTTACAGCGTATACATCCTGTGATGTGATACCCTGATGAAATGAATTGGAAAGCGCACCGCCATGCACTTTTATGATCTTTCCCTCCTGTGCCAACTCTGCAAGATCACGGCGGATAGTATCTTCCGATACCTGTATCTGTTCACTCAGATGAGAAGACAACACCTTATTATGCAGGTTTACCTGGTGAAGTATGTATGCGTGGCGTTCTTCCTTTAACATCTGGGTGATGAATACTTTGGTTGAAATATAGGATCAATTTCTGCAAAAAAACGCAGAAAACAAAATATAACCCGCACTTTTTTGCTGCTTTTAGCAGGATTAAAAGAAAGAATGCGGGTTTATGCCGGAAATGATAGCTTTCCCATGGTGATAGCAGGCATGCCGGGCTTACCGAAATCAATGCCTTCTCCACAAAGCGCTTCATTAGCGAGTATGGCAAATAGTACAGCTTCTTTTGCATCTCCCGCTATGCCTAATTCATCGGTAGTATGCAATTGCAGACGTGGTAGTCTTTCCCTGATCAAGCCTGTCAGCAAAGGATTATGCGCCCCTCCTCCACTTACGTATACTGCGTAGTACTTACCTTCCTGCAAGACGCTTTTCAGTGCGTCAGTGATCGTGTCAGCACTGAAACGGGTCAGTGTAGCCATGATATCATAAGGGGAAAGATGAGTTGTATTACTGCGCTCCTGTGCTGCTTTTACGTATGCTTTACTGAATAGTTCAGGACCTGTTGTACGCGGAAATGATGCTTTGAAAAAGGGATCGCTCTTTAGTGCTGTTAATAAGCTTTCATTCACTGTACCCTGTTTTGCGAACAGGGCATCTTTATCATATTCTGCCTGGAAGCACTCTCGCGCGAAGGCATCGAGTAATGTATTACCCGGCCCTGTATCTGTTACAAACACACCAGCAGCATCAAGATCGCCGGGCAGGAAAGTGAAGTTGGCAATACCTCCCATATTCAGCATGATCCTATCTTCTCCTCTCTTTGAGAAGAGGCAGTAGTCGCCGTACAATGCCAGTGGCGCTCCCTCACCTCCGGCAGCAATATGTTTCTGTCTGAAATCACTTAAGGTGATGATGCCGGTTTTTACGGCTATGTGATCACCGTCTACGATCTGTAAAGTAGCATTGGGAAAATCAGGCAGGCGGTGTAATATCTTCGGACTGTGATAGACTGTTTGTCCGTGGGAGGCAATAATATCCACCTCTTCGGCAGCTACATTCCATTTTTGCAGACAGTCCAGTATCCATTGTGCATGCAGGTTTGCCAGCCACGGGTTCAACAGACAAAGCTGCTGAAAAGAGATCGTATCTTTTGCAAATACTTTCCTGATCTCATCCTTCACGTTCAAAGGATAAGGAACCGTATCAAAATGTTCCAGTGTAACGCGGGTATCCATTCCGCTGCCGCTGATAGCACATAGTGCCACATCCAACCCATCCAATGATGTACCCGACATCAGCCCGATAATACGTCTTACCGGCTTTTGTGCAATGGTGATTAAACGTTCAAGATTCCTGTTCATGATTTTCTGCTTTCTATAGCTGCCCTTACACTTCCTTTTTCTGCGATCAGCTGACGGGCAGTGTCTTCATCTACCTTCAGTTCACTCATTACCATCCTCGTAGCACGGTCTACCAGTTTATGATTACTCAGCTGCATGTCTACCATCTTATTTCCCTTCACTCTTCCCAGTTGTATCATGATGGAAGTGGAGATCATATTCAGGATCAGCTTCTGGGCGGTACCTGACTTCATGCGGGTACTGCCGGTGAGGAACTCCGCTCCCACTTCTGCTTCTACCGGATATTCCACGGCAGCAGCCAGGGGACTGCCTGTATTGCAGGTTACACAGCCCGTCACAATACCTCTTTCACGCATGGTCTTCACACCACCGATCACATAAGGTGTAGTGCCCGATGCAGCGATACCTATTACTACATCCTGCGTATTGACATTAAAACTATCGAGGTCTTTGGCAGCCTGTTGCCTGTCATCTTCTGCGAACTCCACAGCTTTGCGAATGGCTTTGTCGCCTCCGGCGATAATACCCACGACCAGTTCATGCGGCACACCAAACGTAGGTGGGCATTCCGATGCATCCAGGATACCCAGTCTTCCGCTGGTACCGGCACCGATGTAGAACAGTCGGCCTCCTTCTTTCATTTTTTCTACTGCTGCTGTTACCAGCTTTTCTATCTGGGGAATAGCTTTGGCCACTGCCTGGGGCACCGTCGCATCTTCACTGTTGATCCCTTCCAACAGGGCACGGACACTCATCTTCTCCAGGTCGTTGAAACGGGAAGACATTTCAGTTGTAAGCATAGTCTACACATTAAGTTTTACAGATCAGGATAGCATTCCTTTTTTCTGAAAGTTGCCGGAACTCAGCCATAAACCGATGAACATAAACAGTCCGTTGATGACAAGTAATTCCAGACCTATTTTATAGTCTTTGAAAAGATATGACTGACACATCTCCAGCACATAACACAGCACAGGCGCTGCTAAGGCAACACCCGGCACCATATCATCGTTCACGGTGCGTTTGGTTAAAATGCCGAAAGCAAATAAACCCAGTAAAGGTCCATAAGTGTACGAGGCTACCTTGAGTATCACGGAGATCATACTCTGGCTATCGATATGTTTAAACACCAGGACGATCAGCAGGAATATTACCGTGAAACCAAGGTGTACAAATCGCCTGGTCTTCTTCTTCTCTTTCTCTGAAAGATCCTCTCTTCGCTGCATATTCAGGATATCGATACAGAAAGAAGAGGTCAGCGCCGTGATAGCACCATCCGCACTGGGAAACAATGCGGAGATCAGGGCGATGATAAAGATCACTGAAATAGCTGCCGGCATACGTTGTGCATCGAGGGCCAGCGTCGGGAACAGTTTATCCGAAGCAGCTGTTACACCGATGGTATCAGCATACAGATATAATAATCCTCCGAGGAAAAGAAACAATAATATCACCACACCAAAGATCAGGCTTAATGTCATGATGTTCTTCTGGGCATCTACCAGGCGTTTAACAGAAATATTCTTCTGCATCATCTCCTGGTCCATCCCCGTCATGGTAATTGTAATAAAGGCCCCGCCCAGGATCTGTTTGAAGAAGAACAGCGGACTATTGGGATCGGTGAAGAAGATCTTCGACATGCCTTTACTACCCATTGCCTGCAAGCTGCTGCCAACGTTCATGTCGAGGCGGTTCAGGATATACACGATACAAATGACAAGGCCGGCCAGCATACAGGTGGTCTGCAGGGTGTCAGTATACACGATCGTTTTCACACCACCTTCAAAAGTATACAGGAGGATCATCAGCAGAATGATCAATGTAGTGAGCCAGAAAGGCACCTGAAATTGATCTTTAAAAGCTTCTTCCAACAGGTTCTGCAGGATGTTTACCACCAGGTACAACCTGGCAGTAGCGCCGAGTGTTCTGGATAATATAAAGAAGGAGGCGCCTGTTTTGTAAGACTTATTGCCAAAGCGGGTGCTGAAATAATTATAGATAGAGGTCAGCTGTAAGCGGTAATACAATGGCAACAGCACGAACGCGATGACCACATATCCCATCATATTACCCAGGGCTACCTGGAAGTAACCAAAAGCAGTCTTACCGACATCACCAGGTACACTCACAAAGGTGACACCACTTAATGAGGTACCGATCATCCCAAAGGCCACCAGCATCCAGTTACTGTTACGGTTGCCTATAAAGAAAGAGTCGTTGTTTGAATTACGGCCGGTATACCAGGCTACGATCAACAGGATAACGAAATACGCAATGACAATAGAAAACAAAAGGCCTGGTGTCATAAAGTAGAATTTCTTTGATTAAAGCCGCACAAAAACGCATATTCACATTTCAATATAAACACAAAAACGCAAAAAACGCATAATTGTATGCAGAAAAACGAATAAATTTATATTTTCACAGTACTTCCACCAAAATCACGTGATATGAAAAAGCTGCTCCTGCTGGTATTATCCGCATTTATCAGCCTTCCCCTTCTTGCAGACTGGATACGCATTAACCAGCTTGGTTATGCGCCGCACAGCAGCAAAGTAGCAGTATGGTGCAGTAAGGAACAAGATACATTAAAATATTTTGAACTGGTCAATGCCCAGACAGGCAAGATCGTATTCGAACACACTGCAGGCAGGGCCGCCGGGGAGTATGGACCATTCCGGCAAACCAGCAGACTGGATTTCTCTGCGTTCACTACGGCAGGACAATATTATTTACAGGCGGGCGGGGCGAAGTCGCCGGTATTCGCTATCAGTGATTCGGTATATAAAGGAACAGCCGATTTCTGTCTGCGGTATATGCGTCAGCAAAGAAATGGCTTCAATCCTTTTCTGAAAGACTCCTGTCATACGCATGACGGCTTTCCCGTGTATGGGCCGGACAGCGTGTTTGTGCCGGTTTCCGGTGGCTGGCATGATGCTTCGGATTATCTGCAATATGTCACTACTTCCGCTAATGCTACCTGGCATTTGCTGGCGGCGTATCGTGACTTCCCAAACGTATTTACAGACTCACTACAGGCCAACGGACTGTCAGGCAATAATGGTATGGCCGACGTACTGGACGAGGCAAAATGGGGGTTGGATTGGCTCATTAAAATGAATCCTCAGGATGACAGGATGTATAACCAGGTAGGCGATGACCGCGACCACCAGGGGATGCGTATTCCCCGGCAGGATACTAACTTCTATGGCCACGGACTGGAGCGCCCCGTCTACTTCTGTACAGGAGAGCCACAAGGTTTGTTGAAGTATAAGAACCGCAGCACAGGGGTTGCCTCTACCGCAGGAAAATTCAGCAGCTGTTTTGCTTTAGGTACACAGTTGTTTGCAGGGCTGCAGCCCTCTTATGCAGACATCCTGCGACATAAAGCTACAGTCGCTTACAAACTGGGTATGCAAAAACCGGGCGTTTGTCAGACAGCCCCCGGACGTTCCCCTTATTTCTATGAAGAAGATAACTGGACAGATGACATGGAACTGGCGGCAGTCTCTCTCGGAGGTTCCTATCTTTCCAATGCATGGACCTTCGCACAACGGGAACCTGTCACGCCCTGGCTGGGACAGGACACCGCCCGTCACTATCAATGGTACCCATTCATTAATCCGGGTCATGCAGAACTGGCCAGGTTATCAACAGGCGCACAAAGAGATACATTGATCCGTTATTATAAGGAAGGTATTGAACGTGTATGGCGTAAGGCATCGCAGAATGCCTTCTACAGAGGTATTCCTTTTATCTGGTGCAGTAATAATCTGACAGTAGCCTTTGCCATTCAATGTTACTGGTACCGGCAGCTGAGCGGCGACAGTACTTACATACAACTGGAACAGGCCTGCTTTGACTGGATATTCGGCTGTAATCCCTGGGGCACAGCCATGGTATATGGCTTACCACAACGGGGCGATACACCCACTGACCCTCACTCTTCCTTCACTCACCTGAAACAATACCCGATAGACGGCGGACTGGTAGACGGGCCAGTCTACACCAATATCTTCAAGAACCTGATCGGTATTCAATTGCAGGATGCTGACGAATATGCGGACTTCCAAAGTGATCTGGCAGTATATCACGATGACTATGGCGACTACAGCACCAATGAGCCGACCATGGATGGTACCGCTGTGTTGATCTATCTGCTGGCTGCAAAAGAAAACGCTGCCAGGCAACAAGGCTATACTGTTACACAACATGGCATCACAAGAATGGATAGCACCAGGAAGGAGATCGCACTGGTGTTTACGGGTGATGAATTTGGGGAAGGTTTAACTCATATCACTCATGTACTGCAACAAGAACAGGTGAAAGGTTCTTTTTTCTTTACGGGGAACTTTTATAGCAATACTCATTTCAAAGCCCATATTAAACAGCTATATGCTAATGGACATTATTTAGGTCCGCATTCAGACAAACACCTGTTATACTGTGACTGGCAGAAGCGGGATAGCCTGCTCGTTTCACAACAGCAGTTCTCTACAGACATGAAAGCCAATCTTTCGAAGATGCAACAGTTAGGCATCGATACGGCAAAAGTGCATACTTATATTCCGCCTTATGAATGGTGGAATGACACGATCGCAGCATGGTCACAACCATTGGGATTGCAGATCGTTTGCTTTACGCCAGGGACAGGCAGTAATGCAGATTACACCTACCCGGAAATGGGTGCTTCCTATAAAAGCAGTGAAGCGATCATCAAATCTGTAAAAGCGTTTGGAAAGAACAGGACGGGAAAGCTGAATGGGGTGATACTATTAATGCATGCAGGTACAGATGCCAGAAGAAAAGACAAGTTGTACCTGCATTTAGCTGCACTGATAAAATATCTGAAACAACAGGGGTATCATTTTAGAAAGGTAGATGAGCTGGTTATCTAACCTGCCCATCTCCTCTTACAAACCATTTTTCGGTGACCAGTTTCTCCAATGCGAAAGGTCCTCTCGCATGTAATTTCTGCGTAGAGATACCTATCTCAGCGCCTAGTCCGAATACACCACCGTCGGTGAACCGGGTGGAAGCATTCACATATACAGCGGCGGCATCCACTTCATTGAGAAAACGTTCACTGATTGCAGTATCTTTTGATATAATCGCTTCAGAATGTTTGGAAGAATATTCCTGGATGTGTTGCAGCGCTTCATCCACACCGTTCACCACTTTTACAGAGCATTTGAAGTCCAGGAACTCGCGTCCGAAATCGGCAGGTGTGGCATGTATCAGGTAAGGATATTCCAGCGCTTCCAGCATGTTGTACGATACATCATCTGCAAAGATCTCCACATCATAGTCCTGCAGAGAATCGGCCAGCAGCCGAAGTAAGCCGGGCGCAGCCTGTTCATCTACCAGTACTGTATCCAAGGCATTACATACCGATGGACGGGATACTTTTGCATTGGTGATCACTTTACTGGCCATTTCGATGTCCGCCGTCTTTTCTACATAGGTATGACAAACACCAGCACCAGTCTCTATCACCGGCACTTTGGAATTAGCGCGTACATAGTCGATCAGCTGCTGTGATCCACGGGGAATGATGATATCAATGTATTTTACAGCTGTCAGCATTTCGCCGATCAACGCTCTGTCCACTGGTAACAACTGCACTGCATTCACATCTACTTTAAATGCTTCCAGTACTTCCTTGATCAGCTTCACCAGGATGATGTTTGTATGAAAGGCATCTGTACCGCCGCGCAATACCGCTACGTTGCCAGACTTGATACACAGGGCGGCGACATCCAGTGTCACATTCGGACGTGATTCATAGATCACACCTACCACCCCCAGCGGAGCGGTACGTTTCTGCACCTGTAAACCGTTGTCCAGTGTTCTTTCCACCAGCAGCTGGTTGGCCGGGTCGGGTAACTGTGCAATATCTTTCAGACTGTCTGCCAGTTGCTGTATACGGCTGGCATTCAGTAATAACCTGTCTTTTTTCGGGTCCTGGTCAGACATCTTATCCAGGTCCTTTTTGTTTTCCGCTACAATATCCGCGGTATGTGCTACTATCCGGTCGGCCAGTTGCAGCAGCAGTTGCTGCTTCTGTTCGTCAGGCAGCGTCTTCACAGAACGTGTGGCGGCCTGCGCCTGTACCAGTAAAGGTTGTATAGATTCCATCTTCCGCTTGTTTTACTTGTTTGTTTATAACAACACGATGTCGTCTGCGTGTGCTATCTCCAGGTTCTGCACTTTACTGTCTTCCGACAGCAGGTCAGAAGAAACCTTGGCACGTGCCACCGCGATCACATTGTGCTCTTCGTCCACGATCTCGAATACCTCACCGCCTTCAAATCTTTCCAGCACAGTCAGGACACCCACCGCCAGCAAGCTACGTCTTTTCTGCAGAGCTGTCAGCGCACCGTCGTCTACCAGTACCCTACCCGTTACCAGGCTGCCGCTGGCCAGCCATTTCTTACGAGCCGGCATACTGCATGGCTGCGGCAGGCACAAGGTACCTGTTTTTCCGGCGATGGCATTTAGAATACCATCGGGAGTATGGATACCGAATATCACCACCTTGATGCCCATGCGGGTAGCCAAACGGGCAAAAGTCAGTTTGGACACCATTCCACCCAGTCCCAGGCTGGACTTTTTAGTATCTGCCAGTGACAGTATCGATTCATCGATAGCATTTATCTGTGGCACTACCTTGCCTTCCCTATCCAGTACCCCGCCTACGGAAGTGCTGAACAAGAGCATGGAAGCGCCGAAACCTACGGCTATCAGGGTGGCCAGTTCATCGTTGTCGGAGAATTTCAGCTCCAGGTCGCTCACCACATCATTCTCATTGGCTACGGGTATCACACCGTTGTCCCAGAGCTCTTCATATGTTTTTTTCAGTTGCAGGAACTGTGCCCTGTTACTGAAATGCCTACGTTCACAAAGGCTTTGCGCAATGGCAATGTCGTACGGAGCAAAATACCTGGCGTACTTGCTGAGCAGCAAGGGGTTACCGATGGCGGCGGCGGCCTTGCGCTCGCTCATAGTGCCACCGTATTGTTTCAGGTACTTCTTGCCTGCTGCTACTGCTCCTGACGATACCAATACTATATTATATTCTTCCCTAAGATCTGCTACCTGCCTGGCTATGGAAGCTACTATTGTCTCATCCAGCTCCCCATTTTCGTGGGTGATGGATGCTGTCCCAAATTTTATTACTAATATCGGTTTTGTCACTGCTCGCTGAATTTGCCGACAAAATATTGAAAATGCCTCATTTTTTCATTATTTACATTTCATTTAAAGTCTTTTACCCGGCTGTGACACCCCGTTTGGACGGGGACTATTATTTTGCAAGGTTATCTAATCGCTAAAATACTTATTGACAATGGGCTCACGCTTGGCTACCCGTCTTTCTTTATTCACCGCATTTTCCATATGCACCCAGCTTTCCCTGCAGGCGCAGGACAAAAACCTGGTACAGTACGTAAAACCCATTATCGGTACAGAAAAAATGGGACATACCTATCCCGGTGCTACCGTACCATTCGGGATGGTGCAACTCAGCCCGGAAACGGATACGCTCCCTTATGAGATGAATGGGCGTTACAATCCGGACGTCTATAAATACTGTGCAGGGTATCAGTATGTTGATAAAACCATCACAGGGTTCAGTCATACGCATTTCAGCGGCACCGGCCACTCTGACCTGGGCGATTTCCTGATCATGCCCACCACCGGTAAACTGTACCTGAATCCCGGCACTGCTACCAATCCTGAAAGCGGATACCGCTCCACCTTTTCACACGATAACGAAGTAGCCGAAGCGGATTACTACAAAGTAAAACTCGACAAATACAACATCACTGCTGAACTGACCACTACCAACCGGGTGGGCTTTCATCAATATACTTTCGCAGAAGCGACAGATCAGGCGCATATCATACTCGATCTGATGGCTGGCATTTATAATTATGGCAATAAAAATGTGTGGACATTCGTAAGAGTGGAGAATGATACACTGGTAACCGGTTATCGTCAGACTAACGGATGGGCGCGTACGAGGGTAGAATATTTCGCGATGTCCTTTTCCAAACCTATCTCACATTATGGTCATCAGAACTATGCCAATGATGTGTACAAAGGTTTCTGGCGTAAGTTCGATGTAGCGCACGACTTTCCTGAAATGGCAGGCCGTAATATCAGGGCCTGGTTCGACTTCAAAGTACAGGCAGGTGAAAAAGTGAAGATCAAGTTCGCACTATCTTCTGTAAGCACAGAAGGCGCACTGGCCAATCTGCGTGCTGAAGCACCTGGATGGGATTTCGACAAGGTAAAGCAGGACGGGCAGGCACAATGGAACAAAGAACTGCATAAGATCACCGCGCAGCTGAACAGCAACGATGAGATGATCAACTTCTATACGGCTATGTACCATGCTTTCCTGAGTCCAACCACTTACATGGACGTTGATGGCAGTTACCGTGGCCTTGATCAGAACAATCATAAAGCTGATGGCTTCACCAACTATACCACTTTCTCCCTGTGGGATACATACAGGGCATTACATCCGCTGTTCAACGTGATACAGCCTAAACGTAATGCAGACATGATCCAGTCAATGCTGGCGCACTACGATCAGAGTGCACAGCACATGCTGCCGGTATGGTCACACTACGCCAATGAGAACTGGTGTATGACCGGTTATCACAGCGTGTCGCTCATTGCAGATGCGATCATTAAAGGCAATGCACCTTTTGATGCAGAAAGAGCCCTGGCCGCCTGTGTAACAACCGCCAGGCACCGTACGTACGATGGTATTGGTTATTACATAGACAAAGGGTATGTGCCTGAAGATAAAAGCGGCGCTTCCGTATCGAAGACACTGGAGTACGCCTACGATGACTGGTGTATAGCGCAGATTGCAAAGAAGTTGGGCAAGCAGGATATTTATGACGAATTCATCAAACGTTCACAGAACTACCGTAATGTATATGATGCGAACATCGGATATATGCGTCCCCGTTTGAATGACGGCACCTTCCGCGCAGCATTCGATCCGCTGAAGACAGATAACCAGGGCTTTATTGAAGGGAATGCATGGAACTACAGTCTGTATGTACCACAATATCCTGCAGAGCTGGTAGCGCTTAACGGCGGTAAGAAAAGGTTCTCCGGTCACCTGGACAGCCTGTTCACCATGCATCTGCCAGATGAATTCTTTGCTGAAACTGAAGACATTACCCGCGACGGTATCATCGGCAACTATGTACACGGTAATGAACCTTCTCATCATGTAGCTTATCTCTACAACTGGACTGGAGAGGCATGGAAAACACAGGAAAGAGTGCGTATGATCCTGAAGAAGATGTACCATCCTGGTGCAGATGGATTAGGCGGTAATGATGACTGTGGTCAGATGAGCGCCTGGTATATATTCACCTCTCTTGGTTTTTATCCGGTATGTCCTGGTTCTGACCAGTATATACTCGGAAGTCCGGCAGTAAAAGAAGCCACTATTCAGCTGGAGAATGGCAAGACTTTCACTGTAGAGGCACCTGGCCAGAGTGATAAGAATGTGTATGTGCAGAAAGTAACGTTGAACGGACAGCCTGTGCTGACGAACAGCATCAGCCATGCAGATATCATGAATGGAGGCCGTCTGGTGTTCCAGATGGGCGCCAAACCGAAGAAATAACCCGCTCCACGGATAAGAAAGAGGGATGGATGAGAGGATTAGCCTCTTATCCATCCCTCTTAGTTTTTACGTAAATTTATATATACTAACCCGTATATATGAAAGCAATCCCACATCAGCACAGCTTCAGGTTTCACAACCTGGGCATTGGTGATATACAGCTGGGCAAAAAGCCGGAACAGATACCCGGCATGTTACCTTTTCCCTCCTATACCGGTAAAAACAATTTTCTGGTTTATCCTGATGCTGCTCATTATCATGCATTTAACGGAACGGCCAGGGGCACTATTGAGAAAGATGATCCGGGTATAGACCTGCAGCATCTTTTCACGGGCATCAATGATAACGGGTTTATCAACCGCATATTCCTTTATCCGCAGGAAGCCAATGAGCAACTGGCATGGCGATTGAGTCAGTTATATGGTGAGCCGTTTATAGGAAAGGGTCAGTCGGGCGTGCAGAACACCTGGATTACAGAGAGTGAAACGGAGGTAACGTTATTCAGCCCGTCGGATCATAAAACGGTTAATACTGTTATTTCGTTCCGTTTCTTTTATGATTTTCCGGCATTGAAGGAATATATCATTGAAGGTAGAACGTAGTTAGCATTTACAGCATGTATACAAAAGAAAAGGCCTGCTAAAAAGCAGGCCAGTTATGGTACTTTGGGGGGGACAATACAATTAGGGTTTTCAAAGGGTACAATATTTTAAATCAGCATTCAGGCTTAATTGCCTTCTCAATATTAGAGAAAATAAAGTTCCGGAAGTTGTCATTAAGAGCGTATATGGGTCATGTGTATCCTCACTTAGAGTTACCTGTTACAACACGAAAATAAACGCCAATAGAGCAAAATGCCTGTGATTCATGCCAATAGCGCATTTCAAAGAGATAAATAACTGATAAACAGCCATTCCTATACAGGTAAGTGGGGAGAAAAAACCGGCAATGAATCAAGAGGAAACGTATAAATACGTAAATACAATCTGCGTAAATCACGGTAAATAGGTGACCGGTATTTCCCGGTATCCGACGGATCGATTTTCAAGCCATATATAATACGTGCACGATTTTGAGGTGAACTGGCCGAAAAAAGCAGTTCTTATATGTTATTTTTTTCTTACACCGATATTATCCGGTAAATTTATACCGTTATTTACGCAGAAAGACCCTTCGTGTTTAAACAAAAAAAGAGCATAAATACACGGTTTTTATATTATAGAAAATTATATATAACCTGAGCCGGAAGTAATTATAAATTTCCCATGTTTGTAATGTCATGATTATCATAAACTTACAATGATTCCCCCATGCTTTAAAACCTAGTTTTAGATTGTTAATGAGATTGATAAAACCTAAAATACAATATCTTATGTCAGCCGCTAAAACCATAAAAGCAGGTCGGTTCGTAAACAACAAGCACGTCACTATGCTGCGTGAAAACTATAAACAAAAAAGGTGGGAAGCTAATTCAGCTCGTCTTGGCAAGCCTGACTCTCTCAGCGTGTGGTACAGCCTGGACGGGTTGAAGGAATATATCGAGACTGCTGAAGCGGCGGGTGCAGACGGCATTAGGGTTTATTTTGGGGTATACCCGTCTGTTTTCCCTGAAAACATCTTACTTCAGGACAGACAGACGGTGGTTTTTGTTGCTACCCAGCAGAAAACCAGTCAAACCGGTAAAACCGAAAGTAAAGACCTGTATGTTTCTACACCAGACGGACCTGAGATAATAGCATTTAACTTTTCACTGCCTTGTCCGCCTGCATGTACAGGCCCGGAACGAACCGCTCAGAGAACTGTTGAGCTCCGGCCTGCTGGAAATTAACGTTTCCCCATCCAGATAAATCATGTTCCTAAGCTGCCGGATATAACATCCGGCAGTTTTTTTATCGGGGCCTGAAATTATTTTATCGCCACTTTTATTAATTTACCAGCCGCATAAAAGTCATTAGTAACAGTTTAAAACACTTGCCACCAATATTCTATGTCTTGCGTACATATAAATATGCTCTTGTTTTCTCATATATCTCTGTACCGGTTGCCAGTGCATGTTTTAGTCATGATTATCTGTTTTGTTACAGCACTACTTGCTAAACTCCAGAAAAATCCTCCCCGGTATCTGAACTCGTTCATTATATATATCCTTGTAACTATTATTGTGGAAGTGATTGCCTGGTGGTATAGTATTCACAGTAAGCGTAACCTGATCTTCTATAACTTTTATGCAATCATCAACTTTACTTACCTGATCTTTCTGCTCCGGTCTTTTATAACCAATGTGAAAATAGTCAACGTTATGGGAGTACTTATGTTCGTATACCCTGTGTTGTCACTTATTAATCTGTTTCTCATCCAGGGGCTTAACACTGCTTTCAATACCTATACTTTTCTATCGGGCTGTATCATAGTAGTAACAGCCAGCATATGCTACTTTTACGAGCGTATCAAATATCCCGGACCGCATAGCCTGTTAAAAGAACCTGCCTTTTGGGTATCCACCGGTCTGCTCTTCTTTTACACCTGCAGTCCGCCACTGACCGGAGTACTGAATGCTATATCACTAATGCCATTTTATAACTATAAGACGCTTTATTTCATCAACCTTATGATAAATATTATCCTATATTTATTGTTTAGCATTTCGTTCATATGCAATCTGATTTTCAGGAGGTATTCCTAGTCATTTTTACATCCCTCTTTCTGCTCGTTTTACTGGTGGGCTTCATCGTTATTATGTTGATACTGAATCAGAAGAGCAGGCATGCACAGGCGCAGGAACTCCGATTAATGAAAGAAAGGTATGAACAGGAACTATTAAGATCACAACTTGAAATTCAGGAGAATGTGTTCGGACACCTATCCCAGGAAATCCATGATAATATCGGGCAGTCCCTCACATTCGTAGCATTGTCACTATTAACGGTACCGGTAGAGAACAACAGCGAGGCGCAGGAATATATCGAAGAGAGCAGAAAGGCTTTGCAGAAAGCCATCACAGAACTAAGAGATCTTTCCCGCAGTTTACATACAGACCGTGTCACCGAAGTAGGCCTTGCCAATTCTATTGATTTCGAACTGGAGAGACTGAAGAGGACCAATTTGTACGAAACTTCTTTTAATTTTGCCGACATACGGAACCTGCTGGACCATCAGACAGAAATCATACTTTTTCGCATCGTACAGGAAATGCTCAACAATATCGTGAAACATGCCAAAGCCAGTAGAGTAGAAATCAGACTTTCCCACAAAACAGATATCCTTGTACTGGAGATCAAGGATAACGGCGTAGGATTTGATCCGGAAGCCCTGTTTGCTAAACAGGAAAGGTTGAAAGGACTAGGACTGATGAACATTCGAAAAAGAGCATCCCTGATAGGAGGCACATTCCATATCAACAGTGCGAAAAATAGCGGTACCGCCATTCGTATCACTATACCCGTAAATAAACAATCATTTCATGAGCATAACCAGGAAAGCGAAATATAGTGTTGCCATTGCCGATGATCATGTACTGGTAAGGAAAGCACTTGGCAGGCTGATTAATACCTTTACTGATTACTTTATACTTTTCGAAGCCAGTAACGGGGAAGAAGTGATCAAGATCATCAATAACCGTGAGTTACAATTACCAGATATACTGATACTGGACGTCAACATGCCCGGCATGAACGGTTACGAAACTGCTACCTGGATCAATAACCATTTCCCTCAGATTAAGGTACTTGCGCTCTCTATGCTGAACGACGAGTCCGTGATCATTAAGATGTTAAAATCCGGTGCAAAAGGTTATATCATGAAGAACGTCGAGCCTGACGATCTGAAGGAAGCCTTTGATTCTATTATTAAGAAAGATTTCTATCTGCCTGATTACATCTCCGGAAAGGTAATATCTGGTTTACAACGGGATGTATTATCACTTAGCGAAAAGATAGAACTGACACCTAAGGAAAAAACATTCCTGCAATTCCTCTGTACAGAATTATCCTACAAGGAAATTGCACAGAAGATGTTTGTAAGTCCCCGAACCATTGATGACTATAAAAGCAGTCTTTGCGACAAGCTGAAGGTTAAAACCCGAGTGGGTCTTGTCATTTTCGGTATCAGGTATGGACTGATAGACATCAATACCGACTAAAGCGCATGGTCTTTCTTCACTGTTTTGCCCGCCCATGCTTTTTGCGCGGTCCACTCTCCGGAGGAAGCCGTCCAGAAAGCATTTTTTTCTGGCAGACCTAATGCCAGGAATCCTGTTGTACACAGGTATAAACTGCCGGTGGATGTATATACATCTGCTATTTCGGGTTGATGGCCGCAGAAGCCTAATTGCAGCCAGCCGTCTTTGTCAAATGTGCCAGGCGTTTCAAAGATGTTCTTCATTACAGCTGTCAGGGCCGCCCGTACCTGACCCGGCGTCAGTTCTGCCGGCAGCTGCTCATGGAGTGCCAGCTGTACCAGTGGCTGAAAAACAGCATTCCGGTAGGTCATAGAACGCCCCACTACGGGGAAAGTACCTTCGGGGGAGATGAGTCTTTCCTGGATCACGCCGTAGCGCTGCATCCTGGTAATGGCTAGCTCATATTCCTTTGGATTGATCTTACCCGCTTCAGACAGTACTTTCAGAATGTCTGTCAGCATCGGCTGTATGACAAAACCATTGTAGTAGTCAAAATGGAAATCGGCCCCATCACCATACATCCCATCGCCCTTATACCACTCCTGGTGCTTTTTCACGGCATAATCCACCCGCATACCGTCCCACTCTTCTCCAAACAGCAGCAATGCAGCTTCAATAATAGCGGCAAACAACAGCCAGTTATTATATCCTGGCCTGATACTGCGCAGGCTCTTAAAGCCAGCTACTACCTGCTGCTTAACGGTTGCAGGAAGGGGCTGCCATAACTGTTTAGGCGCCCTGATAAAGGCATGTGCAAGGAATGCGCCATCCACCAGGGGCTGCCCGTCAAACTGCCCGGTAAAGTTCATATAGTCCGCGCCGCCGGGTTGTACTGCCTGGGCAGTCGCCTTTAACGCATAATCGATGAAACGAGCCCTTATTTTGCCTTCAGGGGTGTCGTCAGCACCTAACTCCAACCAGGAAGAGATCCCGGCCATAGTACGCCCAAAAGCCTCTAAATAGGTCACCTTTTCGACCGGCTTGTTGTAACCGGGTGCTTTCTCCGTCGGCATCTTTTGCCGGAGCTGTCCCAGGCTCAGATTTTTCATCACTGGTTCTGCTATGCGCGTTAACAACTGCACCCAGTAGTCCCGGTCTGTGGGAAAAACAGCACTTCCTGCAGGTTGTTGTGTTGCCTGCAGGAAGTTGCCTGATTTAACCGCTCCGGCCATACCGGCCAATGGAACGGCTTTTATAAAGTGACGTCTGTGCATTACTTAGCCCATTGTTTATATCGTAACAAAGCCTCCACAAAATAGTAGTCTGCATAAGTGAGCGGCACATCTACTTCAGAGTTGTGCGGAAGAGAACCTACGCTATGCATCAGGATGAAGTCATTATTCTCTCCTTCTTTTGCCAGATAGGTCGGACTCGCCAGGCTTTCCAGCATCTTCTCCCCTGCTTTCCAGTACCTTGAAGATACTTCACCTTTCGTATAACGGCTCAGTTCCAGCAGTGCAGATGCCGCCACAGCGCCTGCGGAAGCATCTCTTTTTGCGTTCGGGATACCTGGCGCGTCATAGTCCCAATAAGGGATCAGATCTTCCGGCATACGTGGATGCCCCAGGATGAAATCAGCAATATGTTTTGCCTGTTCCAGGTAGGCCTTGTCCTTGGTTTCACGATACATCATGGTGTAACCATATAAGCCCCAGGCCTGTCCGCGGGACCATGCCGAAGTATCATTCGCGCCCTGGTGGGTATTCCTTGCCAGAACGGCGCCGGTGGTAGTGTCATATCCTATTACATGATAAGAACTGTAGTCCGGCCTGAAATGATGCTTCATAGTGGTATTGGCATGCGTACGGGCGATATGATCAAAAGAAGGATCTTTACTTACCCGGGTAGCCCAGGTCAGTAATTCCAGGTTCATCATATTGTCGATAATCACGGGGAATTCCCACTTGCCATGATCCCATGATTTGATACAACCTACCTTCGGATTAAAGCGTGTGGACAGTGAGCGTGCGCTGGTCAACAGTACGTCCTTATACTTAGGATCTTTCGTGATACGGTACGCATTTCCGGCACTGCAGTACAGCATAAAACCCAGGTCATGTGTGCCTTTGTTATCCTTCTCTTTCTCCACCTGCGCCGTACGTTTCAGCGCTTCCTGTTTCAGGGTATTATCTTTTGAATATTCATACAGGTACCAGAGTGTACCGGGATAAAACCCTGCCGTCCACCAGCCTGTTTTAGCAGTAACAAGACTACCGTCTGCATTGTTAGTGGTACGTGGCAACATACTGTCTGGCACATGCTGCATCATCAGTTTATACTGACGTACAGCCAGGTCCAGGGTCTTATTTGCCAGTTCGGTCATTTGTTGTTTGCGGCTGCTTTGTTGTGCATATACAGTAGTGATGCTACCCGACAACAATAATCCACAGAAAAGGAGTTGTAGTTTTTTCATCTCGTGTAATTTTACTGACCGCATTACTGATTATGCGGCTACTTACCAATTATATTTACGCAATCGTTTGCACTTAATCAGATAGTGATAGCAGGTATGCTGCGGACAGCATTCCTGCTTTTATTTAGCTTTCTTTTTTACGGTTGTTTTAGGCTTTGAAACAGATGCTGCTGAAGAGGCACGTTCTATCAGCTGGATAGGCACCAATTCTTCTGAATAACGTTGTGGCGTTGTTGCGGGTTGTTGTAACAGATCCAGCAATGCATTGGCCACCTTCTCTCCCATGATAGCAGGGAACTGGTCAACAGAAGTGATGGAAGGTGTAATGATCTCTGCACGCGGATCATTAGAGTATCCCACTATCTTGAGATCTTCCGGCACCCGTACATTGATCTTCCGGCAATATTCCAGGATGGTAATGGCAGTTGTATCATTGGCAGCAAAGATGCCATCAGGATAAGGCGTTTTGGAAAAGATCTTCTCGCAGGCGGCCAAAGCATTCTCTTTGGTCAGCTCCTGGTAGAAAACCCTTGATTTCTTAAACGCGATCTTATGCTTACGTAAGGCATCCTTGTACCCTGCTACGCGTTCCACATACAGGTTACAGGTCAGCGGACCTGATATGTGTACAATGTCCTTACAGCCCTTTTCGATCAGGTGCTCTGTTACTTTATAACCACCCAGATAATCATCGCCCTTGATCACTTTTACCTTATAATCTTTCGGTACACGGTCAAAGAATACAAGCGGAATATGATTGTCCTTGAAGATATCAAAGTGTGAGAAATCGGTCGTATAAAGTGTACTGGAAACGGCCAGTGCGTCGATCCTGGTAGAATACAGGGTCTCTGCCAGTGCTATTTCCTGCTCCAGGGAATCGTTGGATTGACAGATGAGCACATGATATCCGTGTTCATGCAGTTTATTCTGGATAACGGTACTGATAGTAGCGGGAAAGAACATAGAGATACGTGGCACTACCAGTCCTACAGTGCGGCTTTTATTGTTCCGCAGACCGGCGGCCATGGCATTGGGGCGGTAACCGAGCTTATTGGCCATTTTCTTTACCTTCTCCTTGGTACGGGTGCTGATATTCGGATGATTGTTCAGCGCGCGGGAAACGGTAGATACGGAAAGCTTCAGTTCTTCCGCAATGTCAACGATTGTCTTTTCTGTTCTTTTGCTCATATATCAATATTCAGGTGCTTTTATCGCCCCATCCATCCTCCGTCAACAGTCAGAATGGTACCATGCACATAGTCGGATGCCGCAGATGCCAGGAACACAACAGGTCCTTTGAAGTCGGCCGGTTCGCCCCAGCGACCCGCAGGGATACGCTCTAATATAGAAGCACTACGTTTCTCATCTGCACGCAATGCAGCTGTATTATCAGTCGCAATATATCCCGGAGCAATCGCATTTACATTGACCCCCTTACCGGCCCATTCATTGGCAAACGCTTTTACCAGTGAACCTACCGCGCCCTTACTGGCGGCGTAACCAGGTACATTGATGCCACCCTGGAAGGTGAGTAGCGATGCTGTAAAGATAATCTTTCCGCTGCCACGCGCTATCATTCCTTTACCGATTTCGCGGGTCAGGATAAATTGCGCATTCAGGTTGATATTGATCACTTCATCCCAGTATTCATCCGGATGTTCTGCCGCCGGCTTACGCATGATAGTACCAGCGTTGTTCACCAGGATATCTATCACAGGATGTTGTCCTGTTACTTCCCCGATAAATCCGTATAGTGCATCACGGTTGCCCAGATCGCACTGATACCCGTAGAACTTCCGTCCAGTGGCCTTTACAGCCTTCTCCACTTCACTACCTTCCTTCTCCAGCGATGCAGATACACCTATCACATCAGCACCTGCTTCTGCCAGCGCTACTGCCATCCCTAAGCCTATTCCTCTTTTACATCCTGTTACCAGCGCGGTTTTACCCCTCAGGTCAAATGATTGTAAGATCATATAAGTATCGATACTTTTTTACTGATTGATGTTTATTTCCAGTGGAGCTGCCAGCTTTTCGGCGAAGGTCTGCAGATAAGCAAACCATTGTGCAGCACTGGTATAGCGGCCTGCCTTATTCCAGGCAGCACCGAAATAGTATACAAAAGGCGCTTTACCGCTGGCTTTGGCCCTGGCAAGCAAATGCTGATCAGTTACCTGCATAAGCCCCTGATGTACGGACAATACCAGTCCGAGGCCGGTAATGCCATCTGCACCATGCTCTGGCTCCCAGTAACCTACGATGCCTGTTTTCTCATCCAGCAGGACGGTGCCGGGTGTTGGGCGTTTCACAATGCCTGCCGCTATTGGCAGACTATCCCCTTGCTGCAGAGTGTACTGTACACTCATTTTATTGAGCTGGGAACCGGCATCCAGTGACACCGTTTTCACAACAGACACTGTCGTGCTACCTACCTTCCAGGCTTCATAACCCAACTGGAAGGTACAGCGCAACGGGCCACTGTCCAGTACTTTCCAGGTCCTGTAATTACGCGGATAATAGATAGAGTCGTTCACATAGGGAGCATTATCACCACCACCCAGTGTCATACCTACGTGATAATAGTCAAGTCCCTGGCCGTTATCATGGTGATAATCATTGGTTTTATACCATCTGTTCAACACAAGATCACTGGTGCGTTTGGTCCACACGTCTATACCATGGGCATTTTCAGCCGGGAAGTTTTCCAATGCAGCCCCATACATCCGGAAGGCAATACGGTCATTCTCCCAGGCAAAATCATCCTTACGTTCCGGCACATAGCGTGCGTAAGTACGGGTGGCTACTATAGCTGGTTTGCCCGGTACAGCGGTGATCACTACTTTGCCGTGAGCAGGTATACTTACCTGTACCAGCAGTAACTGAGGTTGTGGGGCGCCTTCATATGCCAGTTGGTAGGGGACTTCCTTACCTGTCTGTTTGTTGATCAGCTTAAAGGAGCCGGTAACAGCTTTTAGTCTGGCATAAGGTATTTCCACAATTTCTTCATTGCGGGCAATAGCAGCAGGATTCTTAATCGTGATGCTTACCGGCGCAGCAACTGGCTCTTCCCTGGAACCTGCCAGCAGACTGGAACTCCATATGCCTGTGACCATTAACAATAAAAATATCCGCTTCATGGTTTTTATTTGAGATCAGGTATTGCACAAACATCCATATCGCCATAATCCAGGTTCTCACCAGCCATACCCCAGATAAAGGTGTAGTTGCTGGTGCCTGCACCGGAGTGAATAGACCATGGTGGAGAAATGACTGCCTGCTCATTCTGCATCCAGATGTGCCTTGTTTCCTGTGGTTGTCCCCAGAAATGGCATACCGACTGCCCCTGTGGCACTTCAAAATAAAAGTACACTTCCATACGTCTGTCGTGAGTATGCGCAGGCATGGTGTTCCACACACTACCGGGCTTCAGTTCAGTCATCCCCATCTGCAGCTGGCAGGTGGGCAGTACGGTGCTGACCAGCAGCTTATTGATAGTACGGTGATTGGCTGTTTCCATCGTGCCCAGCGTCACTATCTCCGCATCTTTACGGGTAACATGGCGGGTAGGATATTCATGATGGGCCGGTGTTGAATTCAGGTAAAACTTAGCGGGAGCAGCCGCATCTTTACTGCTAAACAGCAATTCCTTTTTGCCTTTCCCGATGTATAATGCCTCTTTAAACCCGATTTCAAACGTTTCACCATCTACTTTTACCACACCATCGCCACCTACGTTAATGATGCCAAGCTCTCTCCTTTCCAGGAAATAAGCCGCTTTGAACTGATCTGGCGGCGTCAGTGTCAGTGTTTTACTTACCGGGAAGATCCCGCCGGTTACAAAGCGGTCATAATGACTATACACCAGTTTGATCTCATCCTGTTCAAAAAGCTGTTCTATCAAAAGTTCCTTCCTGGTCTGTGCGGTGTTCCAGCTCAGCACTTCTGCCGGGCTGGAGGCATACCTGGTTTCTGCAGTCATAAGTCTCGACATATTATATTAAGAAATGATAATTCATGTTGGGGATGCTGTATCAGTGGCATCTTTTTTCATAACCTGAATGAAAGGTAAGGCTTAATGCCGAAAATTGCAAACGTTTGCATAAAATATAGGGAATCACAGGAGCGCTAATCCTACAAGGCTAAAATGTTTTAGCTAAACACTTGTGCCGTCTGGACTGTTCTAAAGGCAAAATCTTATCATGGATTAAGATTTTAGTATTAACAGTGATTGTTGTTATTTTATACTTTAGCTTATTATGAATACGTTTCTACAAATACATCCTGACGATAATGTACTGGTAGCCTTGCAGGACCTGCGACAAGGCACAGAAGTCAGGTTCAATGGTTCCACAATTACCTTGCTGAAAGATGTTCCCGCTAAACATAAATTCATGATCTCCGACATACAAACCGGCGATCCTATTACTATGTACGGTGTACTTGTTGGTAAAGCAAATGCTGCCATCAACAAGGGAGAGATCATTACTACTGAGAATATTAAACATGACGCCAACGCTTTTCATGAAAAAGAAGGCTCCATTACATGGCAGAAACCTGATGTCAGCAAATGGAAAAACCGCACCTTTATGGGCTATCCCCGTAAAGACGGTCAGGTAGGTACCCGCAACTACTGGCTGGTAATACCACTGGTGTTCTGCGAAAACCGCAATGTAAGTGTCATCAAAACCGCCTTTGAAAAAGGCCTGGGATTCGCTCCGACAGAAGTATACAATGAGCAGGTACAGGATCTCGTATCCCTGTACAAAAGTGGTGACCTGGATGCGATAAAAACTTACAAGGCGGAAGCTGTAACGCTTACCAACAAACGTAATACTGTCTTCTCCAATATTGATGGCATTAAGTTCCTGACACATGAAGGTGGTTGTGGTGGTACACGCCAGGATTCAGACGCACTCTGCGCCCTGCTGGCCGGTTATATCCACCATCCTAATGTGGCAGGTGCAACAGTGTTAAGCCTGGGATGTCAGCATGCACAGGTATCCATCCTGAAAGCTTCATTGAATAAACTGAATCCACAGTTTGACAAGCCGGTGCTGGTGTTTGAACAACAAAAAAGTGCTTCTGAATTTGAGATGCTCTCAGATGCGATCAGAGATACGTTCCTGGCCCTGGTAGAAGCTGATAAGATTTCCCGCCAGCCAGCTCCTCTCTCCAAACTGACGATTGGTCTGGAATGCGGCGGCTCTGACGGATTCTCGGGTATATCGGCCAACCCTGCCGTTGGTCATACATCTGACCTGCTGGTAGCTTTGGGCGGTAGCTCTATCCTTTCTGAGTTCCCCGAACTATGTGGCGTTGAGCAGGAACTGATCAACCGTTGTGTGGAAAAGAACACAGCTGATAAATTCATCCACATCATGCGGGCGTATGAAAGCCAGGCAGAGTCTGCAGGCTCAGGTTTCTATATGAACCCTTCACCTGGTAATATCAAGGACGGCCTCATTACTGATGCTATTAAGTCTGCCGGCGCTGCGAAGAAAGGCGGTATTTCGCCCGTAGTAGATGTGCTGGACTATACAGAATATGTCACCAAACCAGGACTGAACCTCCTCTGTACACCTGGTAATGACGTTGAATCCACTTCTGCGGAAGTAGGTTCCGGCGCTAATATCGTATTGTTCACTACTGGTCTGGGTACGCCAACCGGCAACCCGATTGCTCCTGTATTAAAACTGGCTACCAACACCAAACTGGCGAACCGTATGCCGGATATCGTCGATATCAACACCGGTACTATTATCAGTGGTGAAAAGACGATTGAGGAAATGGGAGAAGAGATCCTGGAATTTGTGATCAAAACTGCCAGTGGAGAACTGAAGACGAAAGCTGAACAGTTAAATCAGGATGACTTCATTCCATGGAAACGTGGGGTGAGCCTGTAATCTCATCATATTAAGCTATAAAAGGCGAGAGTCATTTTACAATGTAAAATGACCCTCGCCTTTTTATCTATAGATATTTAGAGCTTTACCGGCTCCATCCTGGGTGCAAATAGATGCATAATAAGCCAGGCCAGTAAATACATGGATCCACTGATCAGGAACAGGATATTGTACCCTGCACCGATATTGCCCTGCGCTTTGTAATAGTCAAGCAAATACCCCACGAATATCGGGAACAGGCTACCTCCTATCGATCCTGCCATGCCACCGATACCCACTACTGAGCTCACCGCATGTTTAGGGAACATATCTGAAGCAGTTGTGAAGATATTGGCAGACCAGGCCTGGTGTGCTGCAGCGGCCAGACTGATCAACCCTACCACGACCCATATATTGTTGGTGGTTTTGGCAAACATGATCGGTACTACACAGATAGCAAAAAGCAACATGGATGTTTTACGTGCTTTAAACACCGGCCATCCTGATTTGATCAGCCAGGACGACAGGTATCCACCACCAATACTTCCTACTGTGGTTGCCGTATAAATCACGAATAACTGCAGGTTAGGCTTTTTGAAATCAAGATTGAAGGTAGTAGCAAAATAAGAAGGTAGCCAGAAAAGGAAGAACCACCAGATAGGGTCGGTAAGCAGTTTACCAAATACAAATGCCCATGTTTGTTTTACGCCTAACAGCTGTTTCCAGCTGATGCTTTTATGAGGAGCAGATGCAGAAGCTACAGCTGCCGCAGTTACCGGCTTAACACCAGCAGGGATCTCCTCAGTAGCCGGCTTTTCATCATCGCTGTGGATATGATCATATTCCGCTTGTGTCAGTTTTTTGTGTCGTGCAGGAATTTCATAGATGACTGCCCAGAAGATCAGCCAGACAAATCCTATCAATCCTGTCCATATAAACGCGTGTTGCCAGCCATAAGTACCTGCCAGCCAGGGAACTACAATGGGGGCAATTACAGCCCCGATATTGGCGCCTGAATTGAAAATACCGGTAGCCAGTGCACGCTCTTTCTTCGGAAACCATTCTGCCACGGTTTTAATGGCTACAGGAAAGTTCCCGGATTCACCCAGTCCCAGGAATACACGCGCCATCCCGAATCCGAATGTGGTCTTCGCCAATGCATGCGCCATTGCAGCAATACTCCATACAATAATGGACAGAATATATCCCATCTTGGTACCGATCCTGTCTACCAGGCGACCGAATACCAGCAAGCCCACTGCGTATGCTGCCGCAAATGCAGACATCATTCCACCAAAATCCTTCTCCGTCCAGTTGAACTGATCCGGAGCCATCAGGATGGGTTTCAGCAGACCAATCACCTGACGGTCTATATAGTTAATAGTAGTAGCAAAGAAGAGTAATGCACAAATGCGCCAGCGATATTTACCAATTGTAGTGGAATCCATGCCTTTCATTTTGGAATTTATAAAGCGTTATCAATTTACAACACTCCGGTGAATAATGCAAACGTTTGCATCTATTCCTGCTTTTTATGGGTAAACTTATCCTGACTAGCTGGCGGGATATGACGCAGCTATAATTTTGAGTTACGGACCTGTCTTTATCATCGCCACAATGCTGGCTATTTACTTATGCTTTTTACCAGTTCTACAAGACCGGACATCTGCGTACGCAATGCTGCCCAATCCTTCTTATCTATCAAATCCTTATTCAATAAATTGGAGCCCATTCCGACACATACTACCCCTGCATCCAGCCAGGACTTTACGCTTTCTTTAGTAGGTTCTACTCCTCCCGTTGGCATGAACTTCATTTTAGGGAATAGCGGCTTAATCGCTTTTACGAAACCCGGTCCCAATACATTGCCGGGAAACAACTTCGTCAATGGTGCTTCGTGCTTTTCAGCTACTGCAATTTCAGACGGGGTCATACAACCGGGTATCCATGTGATGTTCTCCTTCCGGCAACTCTCTGCAACACCGGCATCTATGATAGGACTTACGATGAAATCAGCACCCATATCTGCAAACACCTTTACATCTTCTCCATTTTTAATGGTACCAATACCCAGGTACATATCTGGCATGGCCGCTTTCTTCTTTTCCTGCATTGCGGTAAAATTGCGCCTTGCTCCTTCTCCACGGTTGGTAAACTCAAACACACGAAGTCCCGCATCATAACAAGCCTGTAATACTTCTATACATACTGCGGCATCATCATGATAGAATACGGGAATTACTTTACTGCGCTCAAATGCGGCAATGATCTCTGCTGCTGGTGCTGCCATGTCTATATCAGTTTTAAGATGTCTGCTTTGTCTGTTAAATTAAAATCTCCTTTGACGAATAACTTGGACCAGGCTGCTGCTGCTGCAAAAGAAATGGTCTGCTGTGCATCCATTCCACTTACCTGTGCATGTATCAACCCTGCCATAAAACTATCTCCGCTACCCACACGGTCTACCACGTCATTCGTCTCATACTGTTTTGATACCTTCAATTCTCCTCCTTCATACCAGGTAGCGTAATAGAGATTATGTGTAAATGCATTGGAAAAACGGAAGGTAAACGCAACCTGTTTACAACGGGGATATTTCTCCGTGATCTCTTTGGCTACGGATGCAGCTTCTGCAAGGTAGGTGTCTTTCGTGGCGGATTCCAGTGCTACTGTATTTAAAGTAGTATCCAGCATCTGGTGTGCGGCCCAGATATTACCCATCACCACGTCGCAATATTGTACCAGTTCAGGCATTACAGCGAATGGCTGCTTGCCGTACTGCCACAGCTTACTACGATAGTTCAGATCTGTAGATATCTTCAGTCCTTTGCGGGATGCCGCTTCCAGCACTTCTTTACAGATAGCAGCTGTATCTTCATTCAGGGCAGGTGTCAGGGCGCTCCAGTGAAACCATTCTGCATCTCCCAGCAGGCTGTCCCAATCTACCGAGCCACGTTCCATCTGACTGAAGGATGAATATTTCCTGTCGTACACAACACCTGCATTTTTCAGGTCTGTGCCCTGTTCCAGGAAATAGATCCCGATACGGTCTCCGCCTTTCAGCATACGGTCTGTCGCTATTCCCAGTCCTTCCAGCTGCTCCAGTACCTGTGTAGCGATGCCATTGTCAGGCACTTTGCTGATATAAGACACCGGTGTGCCCCAGCGTGCCAGTGCTGCAGCTACATTCGCTTCTGCACCACCCACAAAGAGGGCTGCACTGTTTTTGTTCCACTCCGGTGATAAGCGTAATAATATCTCTCCAAATGAAATTACTTTAACTGGCTTCATGCGCTTGTAGGGTCTAAAATCCGAAATACGATCTGGCATTATTGTAACTGATGTCCTGCACCATCTTGCCCAGCCATTTGATATCTCCGGGCAGCTCTCCGTTCTCTACATCGTTACCTATGAGGTTACACAAAATACGGCGAAAATATTCATGTCGTGAGTAAGAGAGGAAACTTCTTGAATCCGTCAGCATTCCCACAAAGCGGCTCAATAAGCCCATATTGCTCAGGGCATTCATCTGTTTCTCCATCCCGTCTTTCTGATCGAGGAACCACCAGCCGGAACCGAACTGCATCTTTCCCGGTACGGTACCATCCTGGAAATTACCTACCATGGTGGCAAATACCTCATTATATGCCGGGTTCAGGTTGTAGACAACCGTCTTCGCCAGTTTATCTTTTTTATCCAGCCTGTCCAGAAATACAGACATCGCCTGTGCTACCTGCCAGTCCCCGATAGAATCCACACCAGCATCTGCACCGATCTTACTCACCAAACGACTATTATTATTGCGGATAGCGCCTACATGGAACTGTTGTACCCAGCCACGCTCATGATTCCACTCACAGATGGTATGCAGGGTACCCGCCTTAAAAGCATCTGCTTCTTCCGCTGTCAGTGCTTGTCCTTTACGCAGTTTTGCATAGGATGCAGTTAAACTTTCCGCTGTAAAATTGCCTGCATAAAAAGTGCTGATACCGTGATCGGACAAACGTCCACCGTTCGCATGAAAATAGTCATGCCGGCGGCGTAAGGCATCTATAAATTGCGTATAAGTATCTGTATTAACGCCTGCTGCTGCACCCAGTTTATCAGCATAAGCATTGAACGCAGCCACATCTTCCACACCTATTGCCCTGTCAGGTCTGAAGGTGGGTAATACACGTACTTTAAAAGCTGATTTGCTGATGGCCTGATGATGTTCCAATGAATCACAAGGGTCATCAGTGGTACACAAAGTATCTACTTTAAAATGCTGTAATAATGCCTGGGTGGTCCACTTAGGCAGCTGCTCATTGCAATGCCCGTATACAAATTCCGCACTATCCTTGTCGAGTAGTTGCTTTACGCCAAAAGGGTTCAGCAATTCCATATGCGTCCAGTGGTACAGCGGGTTCCGCATAGTATACGGCACCGTTTCCGCCCACCGTTTGAACTTTGTATAGTCATCCGTATCGCCCGTGATATCCGCCTCTGTTACTCCATTTGCACGCATTGCACGCCACTTATAGTGGTCTCCTTTCAGCCACATGGCAGTCAGGTTCTCATATTGACGATTCGCCGCTATTTCATCCGGAGGCAGGTGATTATGATAATCGATGATAGGCATCTCTTTTGCATAATCGTGGAATAACTGTTTGGCCGTTTCTGTGCGCAACAGGAAATCAGCATCTAAAAATTGTTTCATAAACGATCGGTTCCTTATAATACTTTACTGTAGCTGTCTGCATATGTCTTTACGCCCTCCTGTAACATCCCTTGCAGATGTGCGGACACGGTTTCCACAAAACCAGGGATCTGCGAAAGGTCGGCCTCCCATAAACGCTTGTCAGCACTGATAGCCTGTACCATTCCCGTAATTGCCTCGCCTCCCCTGCCGGTCACGCCCACCCAGTACGCGGCAAAGATGGCGATATTATCGTCTGTGATGCTATAATATTCCGTTCCCCGCAACCCAAAATACTGGCCGTTTTCCTGCTTTTCAGGTCGCAGGAACAACAGCATTGCGGCAAAGCCAAGACACATAGAAGCCGGTAAGGCTTTCTGCTGTTCATAATAACGGGTAATGGTACGCACATTCCTTGCATTCATCTTCATGCTTTCCTGAAAAGTGATACTCAGCAGCTTATGCGCGATATTCGGATTGGCAAAACGGTCCAGTACATCTTCCGCAAATTCAGGCGCCTGCGGACAGATCGCCCTGATCGTCGGCAGGATCTCCTCGATGACCACCGTCCGGAAGAAGGAGCGCATATAGGCATTCTCCATGCATTCAAAAACAGTATTCAATCCGCTGAGATAACCCAGAGGCACTGATATCGTATGACTTCCATTCAATATTCTGAGTTTCTGTTCCCTGAAAGGTGTAATATCCGGCGCTATCAGCATCCGGGTATCCGTCTGATGGAATCCCAGGATCTCCCTCACACGGTCATCTCCTTCAATCGCCCAGAGCAGGTAAGGCTCTGCGTCAATCCATAAGCCGTCGGTGTATCCCACCTTTGTCTCCAGGGCCGTCAGGTCTTTCGGTTTTCCCGGTACGATCCTGTCCACCAGGGAGCTGCAGAAATGGTTATCAGTCTCTATCCATTGCAGGAAAGCGGTTGGCAGGCCATTGTATTTTGCCAGCTTCAGCACTATTTCCTTCAGTAACAGCCCGTTATTCACCACCAGTTCCGTTGGTACGACCACAAAGCCGGTATGCGATGCGCCTTTAAAATACTGGAAACGCTCCCACAACACGGCCAGCAGTTTTCCGGGGAAAGATGCCGGTACTACCCCATCAATCTTCTCCTCCACATACTGGATCCCCACCTCTGTGGTATTGGATATAATCGTTTGCAGGGCTGGTTGGTGTACTGCATCCAATATTTGTCTCCAATCTGCATTCGATTGCAGAACACGGCTAATAGAAGCGTTGATTAGCACATCATTCACCAGTTCCCCCTGGGAAACGCCCTTTATATTAGTTGTATATAAGTTGTCCTGCTGGCTGAACTCTGTTGTATCGCCACCGGTGGACTTCACCACTACAATTCTTCCCTGGTAAACGCCCTTTTTATTGGCTTTATCTACCAGGTAATCCACCAATCCCCTCAGTAGTACACCTGTGCCGAACTGTAATATTTTCTCGGGATAGTTAAAATAGCTCTCTGACACCCCCAGTTCCGGATGCTTCAATACATGAGCTTTATTTAAAATAGGTAACATATTAGTTTTTTTATTAAACGCAGAACTCTGACCATTAAATATAAAACGAATACTTGACAGTCCATAGCTCTTACCCAATATCGCAGTAGAATTACTCTTTCCCATTCATGTCATAAAATGACCCCGGAGGAGGTGTCTCGACTAATTTCTGTAATTTTGCGCACTTAATATTTGTAACAATGAGCAGACATGGTAAGGTTCTGGTAGCGATGAGCGGCGGTATTGATAGTACCGTTACTGCCCTGATGCTCCATGAACAAGGGTATGAAGTGGTGGGAATCACCATGAAGACCTGGGATTATGCATCTGCCGGCTCCAGCAAAAAGGAAACCGGGTGCTGCAACCTGGATTCCTTCAATGATGCCCGCGCAGCAGCCGTTCACCACGGTTTTCCTCACTTCGTACTGGATATCAGGGACGAATTCGGGGATTTTGTTATTAATAACTTTGTTGACGAATATATAGCAGGCCGCACGCCCAATCCTTGCGTTCTGTGCAATACCCATATAAAATGGCGCGCGCTGATGAAACGCGCTGATGCCATGGACTGTGCCTTTATTGCAACAGGACACTACGCTCAGATCAGGGAAGAAGACAGCCGCTTCGTACTCAGCAAAGGTATTGATGACCTGAAAGACCAGAGCTATGTATTGTGGGGCCTCCAGCAGGATGTGCTGGCCCGTACTATACTTCCTTTGGGCAAATACCGTAAGACAGAGATCCGCCAGATGGCGTTTGATTTCGGCTACCCGGAACTGGCAAAAAAAGCAGAAAGCTATGAGATCTGCTTCGTACCGGACAATGACTATCGCGGTTTCCTGAAACGTAAAGTAGATGGCCTGGAAGAAGAGGTCAATGGCGGCAATTTCGTGCTGAGAGACGGCACGATCGTCGGTCACCATAAGGGTTACCCCTTCTACACTATCGGACAGCGTAAAGGGCTCGATATTGCCCTGGGACGCCCGGTATTCGTCACCGAGATCATCCCCGAAACCAATACCGTCGTACTGGGTAATGAAGATGAACTGAACCGGAATGAAATGACCGTTGCTGGTCTGAACCTGATAAAGTACGACCACATCCCTGAGGGTATGGAAGCCATCACCAAGATCCGTTATAAAGATAAGGGCGCTCTTAGCAACCTGTATAATGTAGACGGAAAGGTGAAGGTGAACTTCTACGAACACGTGAAAGGTATCGCTCCAGGACAATCAGCTGTTTTCTATGAAGGAGACGATGTGATTGCGGGAGGTATTATACAGAGAAGCATATTACCACAGTAAAATGTTGTCATCCAGATATTGAAAAGGTGCTTCTTTACCGAAGCACCTTTTTTATTGCTATTACAGATTATTTAAGAGCAGATCGAAAGCTCTGAAGCGCTACCTGTAAGTAATCTTCCTTGTCGTCACCGAGGTCCATTTTTTATCCACTGGCTGTTGTTTCTTAACCGTCCAGTTTCCTTTGTTATCATACGTATATTCTATTGTATAACTCAGCACCTTATCCATCTCAGCCGAAAGGCTTTTCCCTGAATCATCCACACGATGATATTCCCATCTTACAAGGTTCCCATGACTATCATATTTTGCGATCACTTTAACATCTGTCATCCCCATAAAATGGAGATACAAGGTAACCAGCCGGTTATTCTCATCATATTCGTATACATATGAACCTCCTTTATCGTCCTCACTTAAGAGCGCACGTGTTACAGTTACAATATCTCCTTTTTCATTGATACTGATGCGTTCTATATCCTTACCATCTCCACTCCTGATCAATAGGGAATCACCTTTTTTATTATGCTCATACAAATGACGGCTTTCAGTACTAAAAATACGGCTCATTCTTTCAATACGCCTGCCGGCGGCATCATATTTAAAACTATCAGCACAGTATCTGTTACGGTCGTCCGAACCGATAAGCGCCAATATTCTACCAACAGTATCATACCGGATAGTAAGCGTATCTCTCGACATTCTTGCAGTAACAGTAGCTATCTGGTGCAGGCGGTGATCTTTAAACAAATACTCTTTCCGCACCGTATCCTTTTTTACATAGCCATCCGTTGCCTTTTTTTCATTATAGGTAGCTTCTGAAATACGTGCTACGTCTCCCTCAAATGCCTCTGGATGGAACGCTGTAGTGAAATCGGCGTTCAATACTTTCTCTGTGATCAATACTATTCTGTCCACTTCTTTTTCTGACGACGAAGATTTACATGCTGCCAACAATAGTAACAAATACAATACTCTCTTCATAAGGTTATAAGGCTATTACTTTTTTAACATCTTTACGGCAAACATACTATCCGCCCGCTGCTCATATCCAGCTATCACTCCTCCTTCCTGTATCTTCAATCCACTACCCTCTTCCAGGAATTTCACCACCTCTTCATTCTCTTTCCGGAATACGGAACAGGTAATATAGATCAGTGTTCCTCCCGGTTTTAACAGTTGCACTACATTCGCAGCGATCTTCTTTTGCAGTTGCTGATATTCTGTGATCTGCTTTTCACTGAAGAAAGACAGGCTCTCCGGCGTACGTCCCCAGGTACCAGAACCGGAACAGGGTGCATCCAGGATAATATGGTCGAAGCGCCGGTCTTTGATCACGGATGATGTGACAGGTGCTGTCAGGTCCATCACCACACTCTCGTAATGCCGTATGCCAGCCTCTTTAAACCGCTGATGCAGGTTTTGGATGATGGAGATCCGTATATCACTTGCCAGCAGTTTTACGCCCGGTTGTTTGTCGAGCAACAGGATCGATTTCCCTCCACTGGCGGCACAACTGTCCCACCATTGCTCTCCTGCCTGCGCATTGAATAAGCTACCCACTTTCTGTGACGAGGCGTCCTGTATTTCATACCAGCTCTTATCAGTGATGATCGTGTCTATTTTCGTACTGTTAGGCAGTGCAATCGTATCTTCTCCCAGCACTTCAAATGACGTGGCAGCCTTTTCCAGCAGGCGTAGTATGGAGAACTGTTTGTTGTTGCGCGTCCTGATAAACAGGTGCGGCTGTACGAAGAAGGAACGGTTGAAAGCGAGACTATCTATTCCCTCAGATAATTCATTCGTGAACGGGAATACATCTGTCATTGCTCCATGTCCCAGCAATGATAGTTTCTCGTCAACAGGTAAAGTGATTTTATCATTCAGTTCCGGATGATAGAACCGTAATATTTCGTTCCCTTCCTGTTCACATAAAAAGGCCCCCAGCAATATTCTTTCAGATGTACTCTTCGCTCCTTTCCAAAGGTGTCCCAGCCGGTAGTATTGGTATACCAGCTGAGAGATCTGTCGTCTGTCACGGCTGCCCATGTAAGGATGCTGTTTAAAGAATCCTTTGAGGAAGTGATGTAATGGCAGGGAGCCATCGTAAGCGACAATGATCTTCTCTGCAGCAGCTAAATAATTTTCCCAGCGGATCATATAGCGGTTGATGCGGCGGCTCAAAAATGCAAAACGCTTAACGCGATTGACAACATGGCAATCAGGCGTTAAGCGTTTCCGCAATTATATGCGTTCCGCGTTTAGCGTAATTTACAATTTCAGCAATGCTTTCAGCGGGTCTTTACCGAACAGTAACTGCTCAGGACTCTCCAGCATTTCTTTTACACGCACCAGGAAGCTTACAGACTCACGACCGTCAATGATACGGTGGTCGTAGCTCAGCGCCAGATACATCATCGGACGGATCACTACCTGTCCGTTGACAGCCATCGGGCGCTCCTGGATCTTGTGCATACCTAAGATGGCAGACTGCGGAATGTTAATGATCGGAGTACTCATCAATGAACCGAACACGCCTCCGTTGGTGATTGTGAAGGTACCACCGGTCATTTCATCCATGGTGAGTTTATTATCACGGGCTTTGGTAGCCAGTTCCACCACTTTTTTCTCGATCTGAGCCATATCCAGGCTTTCTGCGTTACGGATCACCGGCACTACCAGCCCTTTCGGTGCTGATACGGCGATAGATACGTCGCAGTAGTCGTGGTATACCAGTTCTTCTCCATCAATATATGCATTCACAGAAGGGAATTCCTTCAATGCGAAACAACATGCTTTTGTGAAGAAGCTCATAAAGCCCAGGTTCACTTCATGCTGTTTCTTGAATACTTCTTTGTATTTAGCGCGCAGCTCCATGATGGCGCTCATATCCACCTCGTTGAAGGTAGTCAGCATCGCTGTGGTATTCTTAGCTTCCACCAGGCGACGGGATACGGTCTTACGCAGGTTGCTCATCTTCTCGCGACGTTCTCCGCGGGTGAACATTTCCTGACCGATAGCCACACCCGGATTCTGGAGTGCTGCAAATACATCATCTTTCATGATCTTGCCATGCGCACCGGTACCCTTGATAGAGGATGGGTCCACGTGCTTGTCTGCAATTACTGCAGCAGCTACAGGACTAGCCTTCAGATCATTCGGGATAGCAGTCACCGGCGCCTGCTGTGCCTGTGGAGCAGCCTGTGGTTTTGCAGCAGGAGCAGCCGCAGCGGCTGGCTGTGCTTTACCGGCAGGGCGGCCTACACTGGTATCTATTTTAGCGATAGGATCACCTACCTTTAATACGTCTCCTTCTTTACCCAGTGTCTGTAATGCACCGGCTTCTTCGGCGTTCAGTTCGAAAGTAGCTTTCTCAGATTCCAGCTCGCAGATCACTTCATCACGCTCTACATACTCACCGTCTTTCTTCAGCCATTTGATCAATGTTACTTCACTGATAGATTCACCCACAGTAGGCACTTTCATCTCAATGGTTCCTTTATTTACCGCAGGTGCGGCAGGAGCCGCTTCGGCAACAGGAGCAGGTGCAGATGCAGCAGCAACAGGTGCAGCTGCGGCCGGAGCGCTGGCGCCCGCAGGAGCAGCAGCATCCGTATCAATTGTACAAGCTACATCGCCTACTTTTAAAGTAGCGCCTTCAGGGGCTGCAATTTTTAATACCCCCGCCTTTTCTGCATTCAGTTCAAAGGTGGCTTTTTCAGATTCCATTTCACAGATCACCTCATCCTGCTGCACATAATCTCCGTCTTTCTTCAACCACTTTGCAATTGTTACCTCGCTAATAGATTCTCCTACCGTAGGAACTTTGATTTCGATAGCCATATTTCTAATTTCTGTGTGCAATCAATGTTTAAAAGTGAAATCATTCTTCACTTTATTCTATTCATCTAAATGTTAAATGCAGTCTCAATGATTTCGAGCTGCTCACGCGCATGTACCTTCGCAAATCCTGTCGCAGTGGCTGCACTTGGATTACGGCTGATCACACCATAGTTGATCTGTTTCAGGTTCATCTGCAGATAAGAAGCAGCGCCCATATTCAGCGGCTCTTCCTGTACCCAGAACCAGGTAGCTGCTTTATACTTCTGGTTCAGCGCTTCCAGTTGTGTTACCGGCAGCGGATACAGCTGTTCCAGCCTTACAACAGCCACATCTTTCCTGTTCTCTTTCTGCTGCTTTTCACTCAGATCAAAGTACATCTTACCGGTACACAGCAGTACTTTTTTCACTTTAGATGGATCATCCACAAATTCATCATCCAGTACTTCCTTAAATCCTCCTTCTGTGAAGGCTGATATTGGCGAGTAAGAACCTACGTGCCTCAGGTTGGCTTTCGGTGCAAAGTTTACCAGCGGCTTGCGGAACGGCCAGGTTAACTGACGGCGCAATGCGTGGAAGAAGTTGGCAGATGTCGTAATATTTGTAACGATGATATTGTATTCAGCACATGCCTGCAGGAATCTTTCCGGGCGGGCATTGGAGTGGTCTGGTCCACCGCCTTCATAACCATGTGGCAATAACATTACCAGGCCATTCTGCGTTGTCCATTTCTGTTCTGCACTGCTCACATACTGGTCAATCACAGTCTGTGCACCATTGGCGAAGTCGCCATACTGTGCTTCCCACAGTACCAGGCTGTTCGGATTGGCCATAGCATAACCATATTCAAAACCCAGTACGGCAAATTCACTCAGCAGGGAGTTATAGATGCGGAACTGCCCTTGTTTTTCCTGCAATGATCCCAGCCTGCTATAGGTGGTGTTGGTATTCTCATCAAACAGGATAGCGTGACGGTGAGAGAAGGTACCTCTCTTCACGTCTTCCCCGCTCATACGCACATCCTTGCCTTCAGTCAGCAGGCTTGCATATGCCAGCAACTCACCGGTTGCCCAGTCCAGCTTTCCTTCTGTTTCGAACAGTTTTATTTTATCCTGCAGCAGCTTTTCCACTTTACGTAATGGCACGAAATCTTTAGGCCATTCCATCAGTTTAGCTACCAGGCGTTTTACTTCTTCTTCCTTGATCGCGGTTACAGGAGATTGCTCAAAATCTTCCGCTGTTGACTTCCGCAATGCTGCCCACCACAATTCTGGTTTCTGGTAGGTATAAGGCAGTGGATTCTGTCTCACCTCATCCAGGCGTTCCTGGAGGTCAGCCCAGAAGCTCTTCTCCATTTCCTTCGCCAGTTCCTGTACTTCCACTTCTCCTGCCTGTAACAGTTTCTGGGTGTACACTTCCCTTGGGTTCGGATGTTTGTCGATCAGTGCATACAGGCTTGGCTGGGTGAACTTAGGCTCATCACCTTCGTTGTGCCCGTGCTTACGGTAGCACAGTAAGTCGATAAAGATGTCTGAATTGAATTCCTGTCTGTAACGGGCTGCTATCTCAGCTACTTTCACCACTGCTTCTGCATCGTCGCCATTCACATGGAATACAGGCGCCTGTACGGTAGAAGCGATACTGGTACAATAGTCGGAGGAGCGGGCATCGTCAAAGTCAGTGGTGAACCCAATCTGGTTGTTAATCACCAGGTGCATGGTACCACCGGTGTAATACCCTTTCAGGTTGCTCATCTGGATGAGCTCATATATTACGCCCTGTCCTGCTACGGCGGCATCGCCGTGGATCAGGATCGGGAGGATCTTGTCGTAGTCGCTGTTGTAAATCACATCGGCTTTACTGCGGGCATAACCTGTTACCAGCGGGTCTACCACTTCCAGGTGGGAAGGGTTGGGAAGGAGCTGCAGGTTTACCTTGTGGCCGGCGGGTGTTTCCACGATGGAACGGAAGCCCAGGTGATATTTCACGTCGCCACTCCCCATGGTGAGGTCTGGTACTGCATGACCTTCAAATTCGTTGAAGATCTGCTCATACGTTTTACCCAGGATATTTGCCAATACGTTCAGACGGCCACGGTGCGCCATACCGATCACCGCTTCCTGCACGCCTTCGGCAGCAGCGGTGTTGATGATAGCATCCAGGGCAGGAATAGTGTTTTCGCCACCTTCCAGGCCGAAACGTTTCTGACCAATATATTTAGTGTGGAGGAATTTTTCGAACATTACGCCCTGGTTCAGTTTCAGCAGGACACGCTTCTTTCCTTCCAGGGATAGTGGTTGCTGCAGGGTGTTTTCCATTTCACGCTGTAGCCACTCTACTTTCTTCGCGTCATTGACATAAGTAAATTCCAGCCCTACTGCCGCAGCATATACCTGCTTCAGTCGGTTCACGATATTTTCCAGGCTTGTTTTACCAAGGCCCAGTACCTGACCGGCATAGAATTCTGTTTTCAGATCTGCGTCTCCCAGGCCATAAAAAGAAATATCCAGGTTGGCTTGTCTGTCCTTTCTTTCGCGTATCGGGTTTGTTTTTGAGATCAGATGTCCTTTTTTGCGATAGGCCTGTATCAGTCTGTAAACATTGAGTTCCTTTGTTAACTGGTCACTGCTTACCGGAAGACCGGCGCCCGCCGCTCCCGGCGCTCCTGCTTTTCCATTAACGTTGCTTACCGCAAAGTCAAATCCTTCAAAAAACTTGCTCCATTCCGGGTCTACTGCGCCAGGGTCTTTACGGTAATCCTGGTATAAAGATTCAATGTAGGCAGGATGTGAGTTGGTAACAAATGAGAAGTCCTTCATTTACAACGAGTTTTGCTAAAGCTTCGATTCAAATTGCTATTCTGTTGAATGCCCCGTATATAATATATGGGATTGCAAATATCGTAGCTTTTTTGTGAAAGAAAAACGGAAAAATCGGGAACGTCTAAAGCTTAATCAGGAACACTTAATCTGCTTTTCTTATATTAACCGGTTTTCACTTGATTTTATTCAGTTTTACTAATTTTGCGTCTATAGTACGGGTATCTGTTCAAATATTCCCAGGAATTTCGTTTTTATTTGTTTTCTATTGAAGTAATACATACCTTTGCCGTCCGAAACTTGAAATAAGAAAAATGGCAAACCATAAAGCAACGAAAAAAGACGTACGTCAGAGCAGAAAACGGAATGAGCGTAACCGTTACTACGGTAAAACTACCCGTAATGCTATCCGTGATCTGAAGAAATTGACTGAAAAGGCGGCTGCTGACGATAAGTTGTCTGATGTGATCTCTATGATCGACAAGTTGGCTAAACGTAATGTTATTCATAAAAATAAAGCAGCCAACCTGAAGAGCAAACTTTCTAAGAAAGTTAACGCCCTCGCGTAATAGCGCTTTAGTCTAAAATAATTTAGCTCTTCCTGTATGCAGGAAGGGCTTTTTGTTTTGCCGGTTTGTCCCTCACCCGGAGTCGCATTTTACCCGGGGTTGCCCCCTGCGCTACAAACAACACGGCTCCTATGGAGCCGATTGAAGCGATTGATGCCGTTATGCCGTCCCGGAATTATTAACCCGTGACAGGAACACACAGCTCTGACGAAACCCCATCTACGAAGCCTCACACCGCCCGTGTAATTCTCCCCCCTACAACACAACAGAAATATAAAAACCCAATATATTCCACTATTTTGTTGCCCCGGTATTAGATAATATGCATTTCAATCCGTTCAATACCGACTCAATACAACAAAGTCAACCAAGACCATACAAAGTTCGCTTTTTTATACAATGAAGAAAATTATCAGAACCGCCGCCCTGCTGGCGCTATGCTGCTCCTGGCTACCCACTGCAGCACAGGACCTGACCACCCGCTTTGAGAAAACACAGGGACAGGAAACAGCTACTTACGAGGAATGCATTGCTTACTACCAGCAACTGGACAAACGCTTCCCACAGATCTCCATGAGAGAAATGGGCCCTACAGACGCCGGCTTCCCGCTGCACCTGGTCATATACTCCCCTTCCGGAGATTTCAACTTTGCCAGCCTGCGCAAAAAGAATAAACGCATCATCCTCATCAATAATGGCATTCACTCCGGTGAACCGGATGGTATCGACGCATCTATGATGCTCCTAAGAGACCTGGCACTGGGTAAAAAGAAACTGCCTGATAATATCATACTGGCTGTCATCCCTGTTTATAACATCGGCGGCGCACTGAACCGCAGCACCAATTACCGGGTGGATCAGAATGGTCCTGCGGCCTTCGGATCCCGTGGGAATGCCCGGAACTACGACCTGAACCGCGACTTTATTAAAGCCGATTCCCGTAATGCCCGTTCCTTCCAGCAGATCTATCAGCTGACCGATCCGGACGTTTTTGTAGACAACCACGTAAGTAACGGCGCTGATTATCAGCATGTCATGACCTTATTATCTACCGAACATAACAAAATGGGCGGTGCCATGGGTAACTTCCTCCATGACGAATTCGAACCCGGCATCTACCAGCTGATGAAAGAAAAAGGTTATGACCTGGTGCCTTATGTCAATCACTTTGGCGAGACACCCGAAAACGGCTGGATCACCTATGCTGACGGTCCCCGCTATTCCAGCGGTTACACCACCCTCTTCCATACCTTCGGATTTGTGCCCGAAACACATATGCTAAAGCCTTATCCTCAGCGGGTACAGGCTACCTATGCACTCATGGAATCATTCATCAGCTTCGTCAGCACACATAGCGAACAGATTAAAACCCTGCGCGCAGAAACCAAAGAAAAGGAAAAGACACAGACCTACTTCCCGCTGGAATGGAAAGAGGATACCACCCACTTCAGCTATATCAACTTTAAAGGTTATGCTGCTGGCCACAAGCCCAGCGAGATCTCCGGTGAACCACGCCTCTATTATGACCGGACTAAACCCTTCGAAAAACAGGTAAAGTTCTACGACCATGTATTAGCACGGAACGAGATTCAACGGCCAGAAGCCTATGTCATCCCACAAGGCTGGTGGAACGTCCTGGATCTGCTGAAGAACAATAATGTGCAAATGAGGCGTTTTACACAGGATACCACCATCTATGTGGAGACTTACCACATAGACGACTATAAAACTTCACCACGCCCTTATGAAGGCCATTATATCCACAGTGATGTAAAAGTATCTGTTACCAAAGACACTATGCACTTCAGAAAAGGAGATTATTACATTCCGATGAACCAGGTGGCTAACCGCTACCTGATCGAAACACTGGAACCTACCGGAGGCGATTCCTTCTTTGCATGGAACTTCTTTGATCCTATCCTCGCAAGAAAAGAAGGATATTCCCATTATGTGTTTGAGGATATTGCCGCTGAATATCTGAAGTCCAATCCGGCCTTACAGGAGCAGTTGAAACAGAAAAGAGCAACTGACAGCACTTTCGCGAAGAGCGGTGATGCACAGTTACGTTTCGTCTATGAACATTCTCCTTATGCAGAACCAGGATATCTCAGGTATCCGGTGTTCAGGATCGCAAGAGTGAAGGCTTTATATAAATGATTACTTAAAGGCTGTCCGATACTCCGGGCGGCCTTTTTGTTTACACTGCCTGTACCAGCATAAACGTATGCTGCTCTCCAAAGAAGTGATTATAGATCAGGACATTCCGCAGTCTTGCAGGCGGCTGCTGCAACATCGGGAACCATTGTGAAGGGATCTGCTGTTGTTTCAGCATCTGCCCTGCCAGCCAGAGGGCAAAGGCACCGGCAGTTTCGTAATCGCCACTCAGATGCTTGAAAGGCAATTGCGGGCAATGGGTCAGATCGTTCAGTACCTCGTAATAATGCGCATGATTGCTGTCTGCATTCGCGCCCGTCAGTACCAGGTCTATATCTGTTACCTGCAGACCATTTTTCTGCAGGAATTGAGGCAATGCGGTTTTTAATTTCCCGGGGGATGGCTTATATAACATTTCCAATCCTCCGATCTGTGCATAACTCTGCGCTGTAGCTGTCGGAGCCAGCAAAAAGAAGATGGCCCCTTCTCCGGAAATCGTCCCGGGTGAGACATGTTCATACAGCGCATCATTGGATATGACTTCTTTCTTCCAATGACCAATACGCCCTTTTATAAAGAAGTGTTCAGGCGTGATCTCATCAAATGCACCCGCCAATACATCCGGTGTTCCTTCATGTAATAGCAGCATGCTGTCCAGCAAGGCGTGTTCAAATGAAAAACCACGATGTACGAACGTATTGTTGTACTGTGTACATTTCTGCTGTAATGCGATCAGGCCATTTACGGCATTATAGGTAGATTGAATAAACGGCGTAGGATTCAGGGCCTTCTCTTCGTAATCACGGATCTCTTTAATAAAACGTTCTGTATCCTGCAGACTGCCCTTGCCGGTACCGGTCACAATAGCACCAGGAACAGCAATACCGCTGTCCTGCAGGCACTTCAGCGATGCAGCCAGTCCCATTTTAAGCACGCGCGTCATACGACGCAGACTATTGGGGGCGATAAAGGAACGATAATCAGGTTCTACACAGGAAAGCATATTTCCATGGGTCACCACCAATGGCTGCGACAGGTCTCCCTCAAATGTATGCTGGGGGGTAATGGCGGCCATTCCCTGTATGTAACACTTACCCTTCATATTTGCTGATCAGCAGGGAGGCATTGTTGCCGCCAAAACCAAATGAATTTGACAGCACATGACGCACGGGATATTGCTCCAGCAACTGGGTTTCCGGCGTAATGTTCAATTCCTGCATTTTGTCTTTGAAGTGAAGATTAGGAAATATTATCTGATGAGAGATCGCTAATACGGCATAGATAGCTTCTATCCCTCCTGCTGCTGCCAACGCATGACCAGTAAATGGTTTTGTGCTGCTGAACTTCGGCACGTTCTCACCAAACAAACGTTGTAAGGCCATCCCCTCTGCCACATCATTGCTGAGTGTAGCGGTGCCATGCACATTCACATACTGGATATCTGCAGGTGTACAACCGCCCATTTCCATCGCTGTTTTCATAGCGGCATAGGCACCGTCTCCATCAGGGGAAGGCGCTGTAGGATGGAATGCTTCATTGGTATTGGCATAACCATCCAGTACAGCCAGTACAGTGGCATTCCGTTCTTTTACGAGCGATTCGCTTTCCAGTACCAGGTAAGCCGCACCCTCTCCCAGATTCAGTCCGTTACGGTCATTATCAAAAGGACGACAGGGGCGTTTATCTATATTCTTTAGCGAGTTAAAACCATTCAGGGTGAAGCGGGTCAGAGCTTCTGTACCTCCGCAGATCACCCGGCGTACTAAGCCGGCTTTGATCAGTCTTGCACCATACATCAACGCATTGGCAGAAGAGGAACAGGCCGTGCTGATAGTAGTCATTGGCCCGTTAATACCCACTACTTCAGCAATCTGTTGTGTGCAATCGGCACAATCCAGGGTATCGATATATTTAACGAAATCACCTGTTTTTTCCGGGTCAGCAATGTCGAAATAAACATTCTCTGTATCACACATGCCCCCTACGGTAGAGGCATTTATAAAGCCGGTAGATTCATCCTCCAGGCTATCGAGACCTGCATGCTGCAATGCTTCCTGCATGGCAATCAAGCCCAGTAAAGCCGTGCGGGTATATCCCTCTTTACCGGCTACACCAGCCATTTCACTGAGCGCAGGCGTAGTATGCTTTACTTCGGCTACTGGTAAAACGGCTTTGTAAATAGTATCGAGCTGCCTGGTGAAATCCAGACCACTCTTCTGCGCACGCAGGCTCCGGAGATTGTCTGCGACGTTATCACCAATGGCGGTGATCATGCCTAAGCCTGTTATAAACACTCTTTCCGCCATGCCTGGATACTACTTACGCAGGTTGTTGTTTGGATTGAATAAATTCTGCCATAGACTGAACAGACTGTAATATCTTTCTTCCTTCACGTGGATCTTCTACTTTGATCTGGTATTGCCTTTCCAGTAATACCATCAGCTCAAGGGAGTCAATGCTGTCGAGCCCCAGACCGTCACCAAACAAGGGTGCGTTATCATCAATGTCTTCAGGACGTGTGTCCTGCAGATTCAGTGCCTCGATAATCTGAACTTTCAATTTCTGTTTTAATTCTTCCATAGTATTGTTGCAGGTTTATGTTCCCCTTTATCCCGGGAACCTGGCCACCATCCGCAATTTTCCTGCCAGGTGAGCCGTAAAAATACAGTTTTACGTTCAATAGTCAATGCACGCCATACCCAGCAGTCGTCGCCTAGCTGAGCCTCCTCTTTTCTATCACAGCTGCGGTACACAAAAGCGCTACCGCAAAGAATACCAGCTTCCCCACATGCCCCCAGATATGCCCCACACCTACATTCCGCAGGTAGATATCGTTGATGGCATCCAGTCCCCAGCTAAGCGGCGACAGGTGACCAATGAACTGCATATGTGAAGGCATGATCTCCAGCGGGATCCAGATACCGCCAATGGCAGAAAGGATCACAATGGAAATAGCACCAAAATTCAATGCCTGATTAGGCGTTTTAAACACAGTGCCTACCAGTATGCCATAAGATGTGGATGCCAACCCGATGCCAACCGCCACAACGAACGCTGCCAGCCAGCTCTGTCCCAGCATCAGTTTGGGCAATCCTAACAGTGGTAACAGGTAAATACCTACCTGCATCATCAGGTAGAATTGCACTACACATACGCCTACAAAGAACAACATCTTACCTGTTAGTATAGCCAGGTAAGAACCCGGTATCAGCTTCATTCTCAGCAGGCTGCCATCTTCCCGTTCTCTGATCATATTACCCCCAATAGGTATCACAATAAAGAACATGGCAAAGATGCTCCATGCCGGTACATTGTGCTGCACTGAATTGGATATCACATCTATCTCCTGTGAAGGCCCTGTCAGCTGCTCTTTCAGCCCTACAGCCTTGAGCTGTATCACCATAGAATCAGTTTCCTGAACGTCTTTCCTCTTCAGTTGCTGTTTGATCCTTTCCAGCAGCAGGTCTGTTTCCACCTGCGTCAGGAAGTTATCCAGCGCCTGATGAATAGCGCTTTTAAAGGCTTTCTTCGAAGCAGGATCAAAATAGATGGTCACATTCAGTGAATCCTTACGGGTGCTTACCGGCAAAACGCCCGGCATGCTCATACGCTTCAAAATATCATTGACGATCTTATTCGCATTGCTCACAATAGCGCCGGTAGCGCCCGGAGGAATGATGATGCAGATCTTGTAATCTCCTTCATTTACCAGATCCCTGGCTTGTTGCTCGGTGAGCAGCTGGCCTTTTACCGAATCTATCACCCGGAACTGCTCACTGTATTCCAATCCTTCCCTGATATATTTTCCCAGGCGACCATGATCGTTATCCACAGTCAGGATGTCAAATCTCAACTCCTGGTAATCACGGAAAGGCGCATCTTCTATCATAGCCATTACTGTGATCAATATCAGCGGCAGGACAAACAGCAACGTCAGCCCTGTCCTGTCGCGCAACAGTAATAACCATTCTTTTCGTATCGTAGCCAGTAGTCGTAACATCCGGTTTTTATTAATCTCTCAATGCGTGTCCGGTATAATGCAGGAACACGTCTTCCAGGTTGCGGCATTCAGGATGCCTTGCAATCAGCTCGGTAGTGCCGCCCTGTACGACTGCCCTACCCTCATCTATGATGGCTACTTCCTGGCAGATCGTCTGTGCTTCATCCAGCAAGTGTGAAGTATATACGATACTTACTCCCTGCTGGTTATAATCGCGGAGGAACTGCAGTATCATACTGCGCGATTGTACGTCCACACCAGCAGTAGGCTCGTCCAGCACCAGCAGCTGTGGCTGATGTAAGATGGCTGCTATGATATTGGTACGGCGTTTCATACCGCCTGAAAAATGATGCACCTGTTTATGGCCATTCTTTTCCAGCCCGAATGCCTGCAGGTATTCATCAATACGGCTGCGCAGAGACTTCCCTTTCAGCCCATACAGGTTGCCGAAGTATTCCAGGTTTTCAACAGCAGTGAGATGGGGAAATAATGCGATCTGCTGGGGCACAATACCAATCAGTCCTTTAATGGCTTCACGGTTCGTGGCATTTTGCGGCAGATCGAAGATCTGTACCTTACCTGTATCAGCTTTTACCAGACCACATAAAATGGAAATAGTAGTGGTTTTACCAGCGCCATTAGGTCCCAGCAGGCCCACGATGGCCCCTTTCGGGAAACTAAAGCTCAGGCCTTTCAATGATGGTTCCAGCGCTCCTTTATATGTTTTGTGCAGATCCTGCACCAGAATGCTGGTCATTATAACTTTACTTTCGACAATTTACGGAATAGTACTTCCTCTTCTGCTGCGCATTGCATCAACATTTCACTCAGTTCCGCATAAGATATATTATTCACGCTCCTGCTCTTACATACCCTGCCTGCATTGAAGGCGAAGTTGCGCCAGGTGTCTCCTATTTTGGTCAGCTCTGCAGACATCTCAGACAATTCCTCCCGTTTCAGAATCCCTGCTGCTTCCTGTAAAAAGGCGGCATACATAAAGCGGAAACCTGCACCACCAGTACCGATCTCCTCCTGCATACGGATGATATTACCCAGGTACAACACCGCTTTCCTGTCCCCCACTTTCTCCGGATAATGCTTCAGGCGTTTCGCCAGGAAGCGCATGCCTTTTACACCAAAGAATGGCAACGGGATATTCAGCATATCACTGCATGCCTGTTTGATACCCTCGCGTATAGGCTGCTCAAATGATACCTCCTTAGGTACTTCTACCGGGTAATACATTTTTCCCTTCGGCGCAGGGAAGCCCTTTGCAAAGCGGGCTTCCGCCAGGCTTTTAGGATCTATCTCCGTCACCGTCTCCATGATCGGATCGCTGATACGATAGTTGTCGCCGTCCTTTCCGAATGCCACCAGGTTGTGGGCATTGAAATGGAAACGATATGCCGGCGGGAAATAAGGCAGATAATATACACTGGACAGCAGTCCTACAGGCCTGCCTGTTTCCAGCACACGGTCCAGTGCTTCCATGCCTTTCTCGGGACTGGAAAAGGTCTGTGATTCCATTTTAACCCCCAGCCGTTTGCATACTCTTTTGAAGATAGCGCCCGGCACCACACGGTAAGTCGTACCCGGTACCCCGTTCACCTTTACGAAAGGCAGGTGTCCGAAGAAAATACCGGCTCCAATACCAAACGCCATTGGCTCACTGATCTGTAAACCATAATGGCGGAAGATATTTGAAATAACCCCACTCTCACAATGTGCGGTCTGCACGTGGTTGAACTGAATATCACTCATAACTTCCAGTACCTCATCCATTTGGATATAATTTATTGTACGTCTTGCAGGATTAGCTCCTGCAGGTCTTCTTACGCTTGATTATTTGATATTTCTCAACTCCTGAACACTGATCTTGAATGCTGCAGCATACTTGCGCAACATTGTATCGCTCAGTTTATTGAAGACGGCTGGTTTCATATGGCGTTTTACCTGCCACTGAAACTTACCCACATAACTGGCCAGTAACGGCAGGTCCATGATGGTCTTTTCCATGTAGTATACTACCGGACTGACTTCACCCGCCAGCACCTGCGCTTTGGCTTTTTCCACACGTTCATTGATCTCTTCCCACGCCTGCTTCATCGCCACATTCTCCGGCTCCCAGCCTACACTGGTCACCGGTACGTATTGGCCTGCATTGTCAGTGGCATAAAACAACTGTTTGAAAGTACCTTCATGCATGTTGTCACCATCCTGGGGAACTTCCTCTTTTTTCATGTGTATTATGTTTGCGCCAAATTTACATTTATTTATATACCAAAAAAGAAAGGAGCTTACGCCCCCTCTTAATTGATTAAAGATCAGGAATCAGGCATTCCTGGTTCCTGATCTGGCAATATCTTACACCACGGTAATGTGTGCATATGCATATGAGAATCTTGCACTCTCAGGCACCATCATCACAATAGTCTGTCCTTTTTTCAGCATATTGTTATTCATCAGCTCTTCCAGCATGAAATAAGGAGAGGCTGTACCCACGTTACCCACCTTGGTCAGGTTAGTAAACCATTTTTCCTGCGGAATAGGTACTCCCAGGCGGGTGATCTCTTCATCTATTTTAAAACGGAAGAATTCAGAAGATAAGTGTGGCAGGAAATAATCCAGTTTATCGAGGTCGATGTTATAACGCTCTACGAGCTCTTTCCACATTTTAGCGCCGGATGGCACAATGTTCTTACCCAGCAGGCGGGTATCCTGTTTGAAGGAGAATACGCTATGCTGCGCCCACTCTTCCGGTTTCATATCTATCCAGCCTTTAGTGGAACCGTCTTCGTTCTTGATGGAACCGGCATACATACAGGTTTCCAATTCATGCGCATAAGACGCTATTTCTACCCAGTCTACACGCAGGGAAAGACCGGTTTCATTAGGTTTATCCTGGAACAGGGCTGCACTGGCACCATCAGAAAGCATCCAGCGGAGGAAGTCTTTTTCGAAAGCGATGATCGGATTATCTTCCAGATTTTTCAGGTTCTCCGTTTCAGGCTCGAATTTCTCTGCCAGCATCCAGCTGGAGAATTTCTCTGAGCCGGTACTTACGGCATTGCTGGTATTACCACATTTGATAGACATCCAGGCATATTTGAAAGCCTGCATACCTGCAGCACAGGCGCCTGTGGCTGCTATCAATTCTACCGGCTGGCATTTCAACAGGCCATGTACCATAGCGGCATGGTTAGGCAGCAGCTGATCTGGCGAGGTGGTACCACAAGCCAGCAGTTGCATTCTGCTGATAGGGAATTTATCATCAAACAGATTGTTTACAGCCGCGGCTGTCATTTCAGCGTTCGAATGAGTCGATCTACCTTCTTTATCCAGTGAATAATAACGTGTTTTGATCTTGTTATTCCCCAGAATTCTCAGTCGGGCACGGGAAGGTTTTCCATCTACCATTCCCAAAATGCTTTCCATTTCATCATTCCCTACAGGCTCATTTGGCAAAAATTTAGATAGCCTTGTAATATAAACTTCCTTCATTTGAAATAGATTCCGTTTTTTAGTTGATGCCTATCCTACTTTAAAGACTGGCTATTGATTTACAATGGTGTACTCTCTGTCACATGAAATGTCCGGTTTGCCCCTCTTGATCCCTTTTAAACACACAAACGCCCGTAAATATAGAATACTCTACGGATATTACCGTAAAACAGTCGTTTACATGTTGTCCCCGATAATAATTACACGATAAGTATTACATGACCGGCGGTCTTAGCGCAGATGTATGCCTCTATAGTATTCTACGTCCTCCTGGAGCTGCTTCTTATTTAACGCCAGCTTGAAAACAGATGTTATTTTGGCTAAAGGCGATAATACAAAAATACCAATCAGTAACAATCCCCTGTACATCGATACTCTTCCCTGACGTTCCGGTGCTCCCGGACCTCCTTTCGCACTGATAAATTTGGACCAGTAGCGGAAAGCCCTGATACCCCTGCCTTCCAGCAGGATCAGGTTAGGCAGCAGATTAATAGCACCTAACGCCAGCAGCTGTGGTTGCAATGTATCCCACTGCCTGGTTTCCAGTGCCTTACCTATCGGTTCCGCAAAACGTACTGATTCAACTATATCTTTTTCTTGTACACCTGCTGGTGGTAACAACGTGGTTGCCTCTTTCTTTCCCTTGAACTGCCATCTCAATACGGTAATTAGTGCCACAAGGTTCGGAGATGTATCTGTGAGCACAATGTTGCCTACAAGACGCGCTCCTGCACGCTGCAGATATTCCTTCACTCTTTCCTGCGCATTCAGCCACATGTTACGACAACCCATTAATGTGATAACAGGTTTGCCTTTCAGCAGACGGCCTGCTATTTCACTCTGCAAAAATGCTGCCGTAGGTTGTGAAGGAGACAGAAACCAGGGTTGGTAAGCCAGGATTACAAGATCAAAATGTTCATCCGGGTTCACCTTCAACGGCTGAATACCTCTTGGACGTCCTAACACCGTTTCCGGCATTGTATCATAAAAAACCTGCTTTTTCCATGGGAACTCAAATGGTTGCGATGGTTTCAATTCTTCATATACAATGGTTGCTTTATCCTGTAAAGGGCCAAGCACTGTATCGATGATTCTTTTCAGTTGTCCTGTTTGTGTATAATACACAACCAGGATCTTAGGTCGTTCAATCATAAAAGGAATAGGAGGTTCAACAATATTGAAGCCGTAAACTTACGAAAAACAATATTAGGCAAAAGATATTTTTTCGTTATATGAATACCGGTCGTTAGTAAACGCTTGTTCAAATATCTTCCTAAAAGCGCACTTCCTAAAAAAGCCTGCCGGAAAGTAATGTTACTTTCCGGCAGGCGTCATATCTTTTAACTGTCATGTAAGGTAGTCACCACACAAGAAACAGTATCATCATCGTCATCGTCAATTCCAGGTCTTGTGCCTTAGCCAGGTACTGCCGTATCCTCTGCATTTTGTTTACAGCAGTACCGTGGCCAAAGGACTTAATGACTTGTTTAACAGGTACAAAGATGCTGCTTTGTACCATAACATAACTGTTAAAGAGAACTTAAATTTTTATTCCATGTAAACAAATGTTCTCTAACTCCACCATCGTACTGCCATCAGCTGACATTCTGGGTGCCTCCATCCCGGTCCTTACCTCACTTACCCTGAAGCCATTCGCTTCCAACAGTACTTTTGCCTCTTCTGCGCTATACAGGATAAAATTATCTGTGCTAAAAGGCAATTGCAGCATGGTTTCCCTGGAACGGATAGCCAGTACCAGCACTCCCCCGGTATCCAATACACGATGTATAGCGCTGAGGGCCTCGGTGGGCTCGTCCCAGAAATACAGCACATTCACCGCAAAGACCTTCGTGAAGGCGCCTGCTGCAAAAGGCATATCTTCAGTTCTGCCCAGATGTAGTTCCACACTGCCGTCTGAAATGCGGGCCTGATTCTCCCGGGTAGCTTCCGCAACCATGGTCTCAGACATATCGAGACCGGTATACCGGATCGAAGTCTCTCCTTCAAAAAGGGTAGGAATGAAGTACCCGTTCCCGAAACCTATTTCCAGTATCCTATCTCCGGATTTTATCCCCAGGAGGTCTACCGCCATTTTATAAAGAGCGGCATTCGACTTATTCATGGCAAGGCCCACCCTTATTCCGTTTTCACCTTCCGGCTGGCGTAACTGGCTGCCTACCTCTGCGGCAGTCATGGCTGACTTTCCCATAAATAGCTGTTTACGTACTAAAACTTATCCTGCATGATGTTATTAAACGGGACGGGGCTTACATCTTGTGCACAGACCCTGAACCAGCGATCTTGGAAGTCACTGATGGGGTGCCTTTATATCTTATATCGCCGGAGCCTGCGATCTTCGCTTCCAGTTTTACGCTGGCATGTACGTCTACATTACCGCTGCCCGCAATAGATATCTGGGCATTTTCGGAATGCAGGTCGCCGCCTTCGAAGTTACCACTACCTGCCAGGCTTATTTCCAGGTCTTTGGTTTCACCACTCAGCTTAATATTACCGGAGCCGGCTGAAGAAGCATCTATCTCCGGACTGTTCACCGTGCCGTCAATATTACCGGCGCCGGACAACTTCAGACGTACTTCATCGTTACTTTGCAATGTATTTGTAATGTGGATGTTACCAGAACCGGCGAGCGACAGGTAGTTAACATCGGGAGCTGTCAGTTTTATCTTGATCCCTTTGTTTGTCTTAACCGAAATATGGTCTTTCAGGTCTACAACCAGCTCACTTCCATGCACTTCCAGGCGCACGTACGGCAGAATGTTATCTTCCGCTTCAATCACCGCAGGCTGGGCGGGTCCCTGGGTAAATTCTATGTCCATGGAGCCTTTCAGTACTACTTTCTCATAATCTCCCACGGTACGGGTTTCCGTAGTCATGTTGCCGCTACCGTTGACACGCTGGCCTTCACAACTGTATTGGGTAGCAATCAATAGTGTAAGAGCAGGAATACAAATGATTTTCTTCATAAGGGTAAAGTTTGTTTGGGTTGTAAAATGGCGATTTATATACATGTAACTTACGAATATAAGAACAATCATCTACAGACTATTCCCATTTTCAAACTTGGGATTTCGTATTTGGACTTTATCTTTGCACCACCATGACAGAAAAGATACTTATACTAGACTTTGGCTCTCAATATACGCAGCTGATCGCTCGCAGTATCAGGGAGTTGAATATTTATTGCGAAATCAAGCCTTGTCTCCAGCCGGTACAATGGGATGATACAGTAAAAGGCATTATTCTCTCCGGTAGTCCGTTCTCAGTGAACGATGCCGGCGCACCAACCGTTGACATAGCTGCCATGGCGGCAAAAGTTCCTGTACTCGGTGTTTGTTACGGCGCCCAGCTTACAGCAAAGGTATTCGGGGGCGAAGTGGCCAAAAGTAGCATCCGTGAATATGGCCGTGCCTTCATGGAACATGAGAACAAGGAAGAAAAGCTCCTGTATGATATCTCTTCCCGCAGCCAGGTATGGATGAGCCACTCAGATACCATCGTACGTATGCCCGAAGGATTTGAGATCATCGCCCATACTGACAACATCCCGGTAGCGGCCTTCAAATCAGAGACCGTAGCCAAACACCCCATCCTGGGCCTGCAGTTCCACCCGGAAGTGACCCACTCCCTGGAAGGTAAACAACTGCTCCGCAACTTCCTTGTACACATCTGCGGATGTAAACAGGACTGGACCCCGGCTGCTTTTGTTCAGGAAACTGTCGACAAGATCAAAGCACAGGTAGGCGATAAAAAAGTAGTAATGGCGCTCAGCGGTGGCGTAGATTCCACCGTAGCAGCCGAACTGATACACAAAGCAATAGGAAGTAACCTGTATTGCGTATTCGTTGATAACGGCCTGCTCCGTAAGAACGAATTCGAAACCGTACTGGATTCCTATAAACACATGGGCCTGAATGTAAAAGGCGTAAACGCCAAAGATCTCTTCTACGGAGAACTGAAAGGCGTAAGCGATCCTGAGAAAAAACGTAAGATCATCGGCCGTCTCTTCATCGAAGTATTCCAGCAGGAAGCCACCCAGCTGAAAGATATCGCCTTCCTCGGTCAGGGTACTATTTATCCTGATGTGATAGAATCCGTTTCTGTAAATGGTCCTTCCGTTACCATCAAATCCCATCACAACGTAGGCGGTCTGCCGGAAAAGATGAACATGGGACTGGTAGAGCCACTGCGTTTCCTCTTCAAAGACGAGGTAAGACGTGTAGGCCGTGAAATAGGTATCAGCGAAATCTTCCTGGGTCGTCACCCTTTCCCTGGACCGGGTCTGGCTATCCGCATCCTGGGCGAGATCACTCCTGAAAAAGTAGCGATGCTGCAGGAAGCAGACGCCGTATATATCGACGGGCTCCGTGAAGCAGAACTGTATGATAAAGTATGGCAGGCAGGAACCATCCTGTTGCCAGTACAGAGCGTAGGGGTAATGGGCGATGAAAGGACCTATGAATTCACTGTAGCCCTCCGTGCGGTAACTTCTGTTGATGGTATGACTGCCGACTGGGCACACCTGCCGTACGAGTTCCTGGCTAAGATGTCTAACGATATTATCAATAAAGTGAAAGGTATTAATCGTGTGGTATACGATATCAGCTCCAAACCACCGGCTACTATCGAATGGGAATAATTCCCTGAGCTTTGAGTAGAAACGCTTAACACTGAGTATTTTATACATTTACACTTCAGTGTTAAGCGTTTCTTGTTCAGCGCCTGGGAACGATTTTTGTAATTAATCATCGCTATGAGTAAATCCAAAATATGCAGTCTGATGGTCACTGCCTGCGCACTGACCATTCTGCTGTCTGCCTGTTCACTGTTCAAAAGCAGTAGCAGCAGCACCCCTACTGCTCCGCCAACAACTGTCACAAAACCTAAAGAGGAAGAAAAGAAAAACGACGAGAAAAAGAACGACGTCAAAGCAGCCCCTTTCAACGTACCGGCATTTGGCCGTGAAGTGAAAAAAAGTGCTTACAACATTGCGCTCTTTGCTCCCCTCTATCTCGACTCTGTTTTTACAAATGGTACAGAAATTTCCGGTCGCACGCTGCCCCGTTATGTATTGCCTGGCCTTGATTTTTACGAAGGTGCCCAGCTGGCGCTCGACAGCCTGCAACAGCAAGGCGTAAAACTCAATGTTTTCGTATACGACAGCAAATCCCGGACAAACAGTGTCGACAATCTCACCAGGAATAAATCACTGGATAGCGTAGACCTCATTATTGCTGCAGTAGGCTCCCCCGAGATACAGGAACTCAGCAATGTAGCCCGGAAAAGAGAGATCAACCTGGTATCTGCCACTTATCCCAATGATGGTGGTATTACAGCAAATCCGTTCCTGCTGATCACCAACAGCATGCTCCGGACGCATGAAGAAGCCCTTCATCGTTATTTGCAGGAAACATTCGCTACCAAGAACATCCTGCTGTTCCACCGTAACAGTGCCTTTGAGAAACGTATTGCTGCCGATTTCAAGTCCGACTTCGAAAAGATGCAGAATCCAAAGAAATCACGTATTCGTGAAGTGATCTGGAGTGATGCTATGACAGATGCGGAATTGTCCCAGTTCCTGCTCACAGACAGGCCTAACCTCTGTATCATTACTGCCCTGGATGAGACCAACGCAAAGGCCATCCTGCGTAAACTGAGCGTACAGACCGGCACTTATCCTATCCAGGTATATGGTATGCCCACCTGGGATATCATGAAGTTTAAAGAGCCTGAATTGAAGGATATGCAGATCTATTACACATCTCCTTACTTCAACGATAAGACAAACACTTACAGTCATTATATCACGGACTATTTCAAGCGCATCTACAAATCCCGCCCTTCAGATATGGCGTTCAAAGGATTTGAGCTGACCTGGTATTTCGTAAAACAGCTGAGTGATAAAGGCGTTTACTTCAACGGTAGCCTGAACGATCCTTCGAAAAAAGTGTTCAACAGTCTCAATTATCAGCCGGTATACCTGAAAGAAGGCAACACTACGCCTGATTATTTTGAGAATAAGAGCATCAACATCATACAGAAGAACGATAGCAGCGATATAAGGATGAATTTCCAGTAAACATTTGGGTTTTGTTCTTTAACGGAAAGAGGGTGTCGGGTTACAGCGGCGCCCTCTTTTTTTTCTACCTGTAGCATCTATCTGCATATAGCCCCCCTATTGACAAGGTACAGATCTCGTTCTGATACCGTACAAACAATGTTTCAGCTATGTTCATCTTACGTTCATCCTACGTTCATGAACGTAGGATGAACGTAAGATGAACATAGCTGAAACATTGTTTGT
>NZ_PYGK01000014.1 GCF_003014595.1 Chitinophaga ginsengisoli
AAATAACACTCAAATATCTGCCCAATATCTATATAATACACTATACCGCATTCCAGCTAGATTTGTCCCAGATAAATAACAATCAATATATAGCACTCTATACTGCCGTATATAAAAATAAAGAGGGTGCCTCTTTATTTTTGAGACACCCTCTTACTCTATAAACTTACTCTATAAAAAGGTTAGTCACCTGACTAATTATAACTTCAACTCTTTCAACTTCAACAATGCATAGAACAGGCATGTTACATGCAGGCTTTGCAGGATCTTATTTTCCTTTAACAGCGTTTCTACATCTTCCAGGTCCATCAGCACTACTTCGATCTCTTCATTCTCATCGAGGTCCTGTTCCTGCACTTTCCTGCCGCCGGTAGCCAGGAACATGTGTGTCAGGTTATTGCTGGATGCAGGATTCGGTGCTACTGCACCCAAGGGAATCAGCTTTTCAAAATCATATCCTGTCTCTTCCAGCAACTCTCTGCGCATTGCAAATTCCGGATTAGGATCGGTATCATCCATGGTACCCCCAGGGATCTCCAGTACCGTCTTCCCGATGCCCTGTCTGAACTGTCTCACCATCACGATACGTCCGTCGGCAGTTACTGCCACACAATTGACCCAGTCGTTGTATTCGAGTACATAGTAAGCGTCAACAATCTTGCCACTGGGCGTTTCACAAGTATCTTTGCGTGCTGTTAACCAATTGCTTTTGTAGATGTATTCCGAACTTAAAGTCTTCCACTCTAACGATGCCATAATCCTGCTGTTTAATGATTTATTTCCAGTTATTTCTCTCTTTCAGCCTTTCTATATGTGCCAGGTGATGTTTGCCATGCCAGGAATAAGTGCCGGCAACAGCCTTCAATACAAAGGTCTTTCCGCTTTCAGGATGTACAAAGGTACGTTGCCATTGCTCTTCCGTAAGGCCCTCCATGAGGTTCACCCAGCGGGTATGTAAAGCATGCAATAAAGTCAATGATACGTTGATCGGTGTCTTTGCGACATCCGGCAACTGCGCCCAGGCAGCTTCATTGTATGCCTTGATAGTAGGATTATCTTCTGTCAGGGCCCATTTGAAACGGGTCAATGCATTGGTATGACTATCTACCAGGTGATGCACTACCTGCGATACCATCCAGCCATCAGGTCTGTAAGGCGTTGCCAGTTGTGCAGCATCCAATGTCTGAACGGCTATTTCCACCAATGAAGGCAAATATCTGATGTCATTGATATATCCCTTTAGTATGGAAGCACTGATTTCAGCAGGCGCCTCATATTTCCCAATGGGATATTTTAATTGCTCAAGATCCATTATCTGGTTTTTAGGAATTTAAATTGATCATTCATGAATCAACATCCGCAATCATCGACCACCATCATTATCCGGAATCATTATCCGAATTATCATCCCCGGGTTTGCAACCCGGGGCTACAAACAAAGGGACTCCTATGGAGTCCTATGCCCGTTTACTCTTCTCTCAGCCCTTTCCCTGTCATATGAATGAACACATCTTCCAGGTTCGCCTTTTTCACCTCTTTCTTCCGTTCGAAGCCACCTGCTACCAGTTGATCGATGAGCGCATCAGGAGATGCCAGTGCGATGATCTTCCCGCTATCTACGATAGCGCAGCGATCACACAGGAATTCTGCTTCATCCATATAGTGGGTGGTGATGACGACGGTAGTGCCTTTTGAGCGTACTTCCAGGATCAGGTCCCAGAGGTTACGTCTTGCCTGAGGATCCAGACCGGTGGTAGGCTCATCCAGGAAGATGATCTTGGGTTTATTGATGAGGGTTGTAGCGATGGAAAACCGTTGTTTTTGTCCGCCGGAGAGGTCTTTAAAATAGGCTTTCGCCTTATCTTCCAGGTTAAAGGAGGCGAGTAATTCCTTCGGATTTACATCCTGGTTATACAGGCCGCAGAAAAGGGTGATCAGTTCTGTCAGGTTGAGCCTGGGATAGTAACCGGAACTCTGCAGCTGTACCCCTATCAGTTTCTTGATAGATTCAGGGTCTTTGTCCAGGTCGATACCATCCACGATCACTGTCCCTGAGGTCTTATCCCGGAGTGTCTCAATGATCTCAAGGGTAGTGGATTTACCGGCCCCATTGGGACCTAACAATCCGAAGATCTCATGTTCGTATACATCAAAGCTGATGCCTTTAACTGCCGTAAAATCGCCGTATGTCTTTACCAGGTCCTTTACTTCAATAATCTTCCTCTTTTCCATGCGACTAAATTAATGCAAATAGCGACAGGCTGCAAGCCCATAAGGTAAAAAGCGACTTTATGACGATAAAAGAAGGGATTATGACCATCTCAGGAGCAGGTATAGGAGCAGGTACAGGAGCAGCTATAGGTGTGTTAGCTAAGAACACCAATTAAAATTAAAACGATCAAAGCGTTCATTAAAATTTCCCTCTACAAGAAAGACCGGACATCACCAGAAAGAGCGTCAGTAGCAAGGATTGTCCTAACGAGGATAACCGTAATAGTCACATTAAGACAGCGGAAGTAGCACCGGTTTCAGATGGGAATGTCGGGCCTTCGGCTCTCCGGTGACACGACAGATGCAGCCTAATGGATATCCCACCCCAAATTCGCTTGACAACGCGAAATAGCATTCCAGAGAGGCGCCGACCGACATCCCATACTGAAACCGAATCTACTTAGCGTAAAAAAAGAAACCCCGGCAACACTCAATAGCCCTCCAGAGAAGCGCCGATCGCCATCCCATATTGAAACCGAAGCTACTTAGCGGAAAAAAGAAACCCCGGCAACACTCAATAGCCCTCCAGAGAGGCGCCGACCGACATCCCATACTGAAACCGAAGCTACTTAGCGTAACCAGCATAAATAAAATGAGCAACGCCCTTTTCCCAATCAAACCCGAGTCATAAATACTCAAATCCAACAGAAAAAGGGCGCTTAAAAAAAACAAAGCTTATTTCTTCACAAAAAACTGCGTAAAGTAAGTGATCCTTCCTTTAGGCGCAGCTCCAATACCAATCATATTGAAATCTCCCAGCATATTCCGGCGGTGACCAGGGCTCTTAATCCAACCATCCACAACACCTTTCGCATCCAGGGTACCATAGGCGACATTCTCGCCTACCCCAGACACCCCATGGAACTTCAACGTCACAGCGTCATTACGGATCTCAAACTGGTCATGTCCAAAAGGCACTTTCCCAGCCGCCATGTTCTCACTATGCTTCTGCGCCAGCTGAGAACAATAGGATTCGAGTTTCAGCGGCGGCAATCCTTTTGACGCCCTGAACTCATTCGTGTAGTAAAGGATATCCTTTATCAATTTGGCATCCCCGTCCCCATCGCTGACAGCCGCTGGGGGAGTTCCCTTGACAGGCGTGCTTTTGGCCGGTACTGCCGACCTGGAACAGGAAAATACGAGCAAATGAAAGGTCAATGCAGCTAAAAATACGGTAAATGTGAGCTTCCGGGTCATAGTAGTGTGTATGGTATAAATTAAAATTAGACAAATATAACCAGTGCAGGTTTAGCAATAGTTATACCAAAAGCTCATATTTCTCTTTTTTTCTAACTATTTACTATTCGTTGCCATACATCCATCATGTTTTTTGACCCTAAAAAGACAGGTACCCGCTGGTGTAATTTGGATGGTTTCAGCTCCAGAAGACGCTGTTTGCCGGTCGCCATTGCCAGTCCGCCAGCTTTTTCCATGATGAAGGACATCGGGTTGCACTCATAACATAAACGCAAACGTCCCCCTGCATATTTTCCAAAGGCAGGATACATGAAAATACCGCCCTGGATCAGGGTACGATGCACCTCCGCCACCATACAACCGACAAAACGGTGACGATAGATCTTGTCATGCTCGGTCTTGGCCAGGAAGTAGTCGATGGCCTTACGGATCCTGTCCTCGTACAGATGGTAATAGCCGATATTGACGGAGAAAATGTCGCTTTCCGGAGGACATTTCAGATTGGGGTGCGACAGGCAGAATTCCCCGATGGAAGGATCGAGGGTGAAGCCCTGTACACTACGGCGAGTAGCATATACCAGCATGGTAGAAGAACCGTAGATGACATACCCTGCGGCAATCTGCACATAACCTGGCTGGAGGAAGTCTTCCAGTTCGCAGACACTACCCGTTGGTGTAAGCCGGCGATATACGGAAAAGATGGTGCCGATAGACACGTTCACGTCTATATTGCCCGATCCGTCCAGGGGGTCCAGCAAAACGATGTACTTGGAGTTTTTGGAGTACTCATCGTCAAAAGCGATGAAGTTCTCCTCTTCTTCCGAAGCGACGCCACAGCAATAGATACTGCTACGTAAGGAGCTGATGAACTGGTCATTGGCGAATTCGTCCAGCATCTTGACCGCTTCCCCCTGTACATTGATCTTTCCTGCCTCACCGAGGATATCGGCAATACCGGCCTTGTTGACCTCTACATTGACACGCTTCGCGGCCAGACCTATATCACGCAGTAAACCAGACAGTTGTCCTGTAGCGCCGGGGTAATTCCTAAGCTCCTGGATAGTGAATTCGTCCAGGGTCATAACTTTTCTATTCATGTATAATGGATTAGTTTTCTCATAACTGTGAGCTGCCACATGCATTCTTCCTTTAGCTAATTTACCGAAACAGGCGCTATTTTAATGGAACTGTCATTTTAAGGCAAACAAATTTTAAAACAAATTTAAAGTTGCCTTACTTTGCCCCGTATTTTTTTCACGGAAGATTAAGCATATATGAAGGTTTTCAAATTTGGCGGTGCAAGTTTAGAAAGTGTTGAACGTATTCAGCAGGTTGCAGCCATCGTACAGTCATTCCCGGACCAGCAACTCCTGATCGTTATATCGGCCATGGGAAAGACGACGAATGAACTGGAAAAGGTCGCCCAGAACTTCTATCTGCGCAAACGTGAAATAGCCTCCCAGCTGCTGTATAACATTGAGCAACAACACCTCGAGGTAGCGGATAAACTACTGAGTACCCGCGACAATCCCTTGTTCACCCAGTTACAGCAATTCTTTACTGAGGCTGAATGGACGCTGGGAGAAAAACCGAATCGCTCCTACGACTACTATTACGACCAGCTGGTGAGCCTGGGTGAGCTGCTCAGTACAGCCATCGTAAGCGCCTATTTTAACCTGGCAGGCGTAGGCAACATATGGATGGACGTACGGGATGTATTCCGTACCGACGATACCTTCCGTGATGCCAATATCGACTGGACAGTCACCGGTCAGAATGTGCAGGAAAAGGTATTGCCACTCTTTAAGCAGCATAATATCGTGATTACCCAGGGCTTTATTGGCAGTACAGACCAGAATGAAAGCGTGACCCTGGGCCGTGAAGGCAGTGACTATTCTGCCGCCGTATTTGCCAACTTGCTGAATGCGGAAAGCCAGACCATCTGGAAAGATGTGGAAGGCCTTAAGAACGCAGACCCTAAATTATTTCCCAATACGATCAATATCCCTGAGATCACCTATAGTGAGGTGATTGAAATGGCGTATTACGGTGCACAGGTGATCCATCCGAAAACGATCAAACCGCTGCAGAACAAACAGATTCCCCTGTATGTAAAGAGCTTTCTGAACAAAGACCTGCCGGGCACCGTCATCAAGGAAGAAACCGACACAAAGCAGTTACCGCCCATCATAGTATTGAAGAAAAATCAGGTACTGCTGACCATTACTTCCCGTAACTTCGATTTCATTACAGAAGACCGGATCAGCGACGTATATGAGCGCTTCCACAAGCTGAAGATCAAGATAAATTTAATGCAGAATGCAGCCATCAGTTTCTCCTGCTGTGTCGATAATAACCCTGAAAAGATCGAACAGCTGATGAAAGAGCTGCACAATGATTTTAAAGTCTCATATAACGAAGGTTTGGAATTACTGACCGTGCGTTACAACCAGGATGGCCTGCTGGAAGAATTGAGTAAAGACAGGACCGTACTACTGGAGCAACGATCACTCATCACAATTCAACGCCTGCTGAAATAATTTTTCATACCTTTTTGCAACCTTTTCTGTACCCGGTCGTCTATTTAAAAACAACCTGCATGAAAAAGGTATCCATCATCGTCGTCATAACCCTGGGTATCCTTGCCATTATTGCACTGGAGGGCAGGGCTTTGCATCAACTGCGAACGGAACATGCAGGCAGCACTACTCCTGAGATGCTTCCTTTCTACCTGCTCAGCATAGGGCAAGAGTGGGTAGCGCCAGTTAAGACACAGCCATGCCGTCACTCTGAGATCTAAACTTTATGAAAAGAATTTTGCTTATTATGTTCCTGGCTATCGCCGGAACAGGGACCATTTATGCCCAACATGTTTCGGGAAAGATCACCGTCAAAACAACAGAAACAAACGGGCAACCCCTACCCTTTACAAACGTATTGCTGCGTCATGTGAAGGATTCCTCCCTTGTAAAGGGGGAACTCAGCTCCCAGGAAGGAAGCTGCACCTTCGATAAGGTTACCGAAGGTAAATATTTCATCGAAGCCACCTTAATGGGCTATACATCTACCAGCACATCGGCCTTCACCATTGATGCCAGCCACCAGCTGGTACAGTTACCCACCTTAAGCCTGTCGCAAGCCAGCAAAACCTTGCAGGCAGTGAATGTAACCGCTCAGAAACCTTTCATTGAAAGAAAGAACGGTGCTACCGTATTAAACGTGGAAAGCAGCCTGGCGGCATCCGGCGGTACTGCCCTGGACGTCTTAAAAAGGGCGCCGGGTGTACAGATAGACAAAGACGATAACGTCATCCTTCAGGGCAACCAGGGTGCTACCATCATGCTGGATGGTAAGCTGACCTACCTGTCGGGCGAACAGCTGGCTAACCTGCTGAGAAGCCTTCCTGCAGAAAATATTGCCACCATCGAGATCATTACCAGTCCCTCCGCCAAATATGACGCCGCCGGTAAAAGCGGGATCATTAATATCAAGACCAAGAAAACCATTATCACCGGTATCAATGGTTCCATTAACCTGGGTGCAGGTGCCGGTAAATACGGGTTCTATAATGCAGGCATCAACCTGAACTGGCGGACGGAGAAATTCAACGCCTTCGGTAACTACAACAAAGGCGACAGGGGTTTCTTCCAGACCCGTTACCTGGCGCGTCACATCCAGGGAGATGTTCCGCAGTTCTTTGAACTGAATGCATTTAACAGGCGCAGTTTCAAAAACAATAACTATAAAGTAGGGCTTGATTATTTCCTGACGTCCAAACATACCATCGGTGTACTGATGAGAGGATATGACAACTCCTTCAACCAGGACGGCTTTAACCATACGCCTATCAGTAGCAATGGTAAACTGGATTCTACGCTGTACGCGGGGACCTATGTCAGGAACAATTTTTCCAATGTCTCATTTAACCTCAACTATAAAGGCCAGCTGGATACTTTGGGAACAGAAATCAGCTTTGATGCTGACTGGGCAAGATTCAAGGACAATAACTACATGACGCTGAACGACAGCATGTACTATGTTGTAAATCCTGTCAGGAACACACATGCGATCCTCAACAGACCTATCAACGAAGTGACCATCCGGAGTGTGAAAGCAGACCTCATACTGCCTTTCAACAAGACCACCAAAATGGAGACCGGTTTTAAGATCAGCTCCGTGAAGACGGATAATAATCTCAGGTATGACTCCCTGTTAAACGGGAAGTACGTGAACGCCATTACCCAGAGCAATCAGTTCGTTTATACTGAGGATGTCTATGCCGCATACGCCATCTTCAAGAAGACGATCCATAACACGGATATTCAATTGGGTCTACGTGCGGAACAGACAAAATCTGACGGTTATTCCGTTACCCTGCAATCGCATGTGAAACGGTCTTACCTGGACTTCTTCCCCAGCTTCTCATTCGATCAGAAACTGAGTGAATCGCATAAGATCGGATTGAATTATTCCAAGCGTATTTCCAGACCGAATTACGGTGACCTGAACCCTTTTGTATTTTACATTGACAAATACAATTACTTCAAAGGAAATCCTTATATGCTGCCGGAATACACGCATAAGGCGGAGCTGAGTTATACTTTCAAACAGAAATATGTGATGGCGGTATCTTACAGCATGACCAAGAATATCGTGCTGGAATATATGGTGCAGAATGACACCACTAAAGTAACGACTTACTACGACAGGAATTTCGAACGCAGTTATGTGTACAACGTCTCCCTGACCATTCCGATCGATCCTTTCAAATGGTGGAATATCACCAACAATATCAATGGCAACTACAATTACTATAACATCAAGGATACTACTGTCAACCTGAAGACAAATACATTCGGCCTGAACTATCAAACCACACACACGTTCACATTACCGGACGACTGGAAATTTGAGGTCAACGGCTATTATGAGAGTCCGTTCGTATGGGGAGTATACAAAATAAAGCCCTCCTATGCCATTGGCTTAGGCGTACAGAAGCAGCTGATGAACAAAAAGATGACCATCAAGCTGAATGTTTCTGACATCACTAACAGGGAACAGTTCCGCGGTAGCGCGAAGTTTGAGAACATTGACATGTACATCAACAACCGCTGGCAGAACAGGCGTGTAAACCTCGCCTTTACATGGAACTTTGGTAACAGCAATATCAAGGCAGCCCGCGACAGGGAAGCCGGTAGTGAACAACAAAGGGTAGGCGGTTAACGCGTACCCTTTATATAACCTTCCAGATTGTCGATGATGAACTGCTGTTCATCGATCACATACTTTACGACATCACCAATGGAGATCATGCCGACCAGTCTTTGCTGGTCATCTGTAACCGGTAAATGGCGGATATGTTTATCCGTCATTTTTACCATACAGTCCTGGATACTATTGTCTTCCGTTACCGTAAAGGGATTCTCCGTCATAATTTCGCTGATCAGCGTTTCTTTGGATGCCCTGCCTTTGAGGATCACCCGGCGGGCGTAGTCACGTTCTGAGAAGATACCCACTACTTTGTCGTTTTCGCTGAGTACAACCAGTGCCCCTACATTTTTGTTTACGAGTACGCTTAATGCGTCAAATACAGTATCATTTGGCTGGATTGAATAAACCACATGGCCTTTCACCCGAAGGATATCACGTACAGTTCCCATAACGAGGTAATTTAGGTGTGAAGAATGGAAAATGACCCTTTATTCCTAAGTTAAGCTTTTATCCCCAAATTTGCCTCCGTCATATAAATTTTCACGCCACAATTTGCATGCAGAATATTAATATATTACTTTACGCAATCGTTCGTCATTTTTTATGTTACTATTTACAACCCTGATAATTAGCATTGTATGCGCAAATTGAGAATACACCTGGCAATCATGGCTTTAACGGCCCTGCTGGTACCGTCTGGTACCGTATCTGCTCAGAAGGTTTTTAAGGACTGGCCAATGGGGACAGAGCCAGCCGTAATTGGGTTATTTGTTGCCAACCACTATGTGGCGGGGCCATTTTCAAATTTTGGCAATCCGGGTGCTCCGCAATCCATTACCTATCCTGAAGTATGTACCTGGTATGGCGCGCTGCAGTTTGCAAAAGCAAGCGGCAACAAAGAGCTGGCAGAAAAGCTGGCTGCGCGTTATGAGCCTTTGATGGCACAATCCCACAGCCTGATGCCAAAGCCAGACCACGTTGACCACAGCGTGTTTGGCGCCGTTCCACTGGAATTGTACGTGCAGACCAATCAGTCGAAGTATCTCGAAGATGGTAAAAACTTTGCCGACAAGCAATGGGAACTGCCTGAAAATCCGCTGCCCAACCAGCAGGAACTGCAATCCAAAGGACTCTCCTGGCAAACCCGTATGTGGATCGATGACATGTACATGATCACCCTGTTGCAGGTAGAAGCCTTCCGCGCCACCGGCAATAAGGAATACCTCGACCGTGCTGCCAGAGAAATGGTCGTATACCTGGATGCCATTCAGCAACCAGATGGCCTGTTCTACCATGCTACAGACGCTCCCTTCCTCTGGGGCCGCGGTAATGGCTGGATGGCCGCTGGTATGACAGAACTGCTCAGCGCCCTGCCGAACAATCATACCGACAGAGCAAGGATCATGGACGGCTACAAGAAAATGATGGCCTCCGTGAAGAAAATGCAGGACAAAAACTACCTCTGGCACCAGCTGCTCGACGATCCAACCTCCTTTGCAGAGACTTCCTGCTCCGGCATGTTCACTTACGCTATCATAGTGGGCGTGAAGAAAGGCTGGCTGGATGAAAAAGAGTACGGTATCGTAGCCAGGAACGCATGGACCGCACTGGTGAGATATATCAATGAAGCCGGCGACGTGAAAGACGTTTGCGAAGGCACCAACAAAAAGAACGATCAGCAATATTATCTGAACCGTTCCCGTGTGACCGGCGATCTCCACGGCCAGGCGCCTATACTATGGGCTGCTGCCGCACTGATAGCCAACTGATCACACTAGAAAAAAGACACTAAACTTCCACGAATAATGACGTACAAAGGCCTGTCCATAACAGGAATTTTTCTTTTTTACTTATCCGGTATCCACGCTCAGCAACATTACACAGTTGTCTCTCCCGACAAATCAGTAACACTCAGGGTTACTGTTGGTACTGATATTTCTTATAGTCTCTCGCAGGACAATAAGGAACTGATCGCACCTTCCCTGGTATCGTTCAGAACGGATGCCGAAAAGCCGGGCGCATGGAAAGTCAGCAAGGCCCGCCCAGGTACTCATGATGGTACCCTCACTCCTGTTATCATGCAGAAAACGAAGACCATCGCTGACAAGTACAATGAGCTGCACCTCGATTTTACCAACGGCCTGGCGCTGGAATGGAGAGCCTATGACAATGGGATCGCCTGGCATTGGATCACCAGTAGCAAGAAATCTTATAAGGTGCTGGATGAACAGGCGGGTTTTGTGATGGATAAAGAAGGCCGTTCCTGGTATCCCCAGGAAGAGGGCATGTTCTCCCACAACGAACGCAAATACATCAATTATAAGTTGGACAGCCTGGACGATAAGAAACTGGCCAGTCTGCCCGCTTTATTCGAAGTAAAAAACACCAAACTGCTGGTGACAGAATCCGGTCTGTTCAACTACGCCGGTATGTGGCTGCTGGGCCAGGGCGGCGGTAAATTAAAAGCCGTCTTCCCCGCCTATCCGCATGAAAAGAAAGTGACCAGCGACAGGGACGAAGAGATAAGTTCCCGTGAGAATTATCTGGCCTATATCCAGGGCCCGCAATCCTTCCCCTGGAGGATCGTGATGATAGCCCGCCAGGATGGCGACCTGCTCACCAATCAACTGGTGTATCAGCTGGCCCCTCCTGCTACCGGCGACTATAGCTGGGTAAAACCAGGTAAGGTGCAGTGGGACTGGTGGCATTATAACAACATCTACGACGTGGATTTCCGCGCCGGTATCAACAATGATACCTACAAGTATTATATCGACTTCGCTTCGAAATATGGCATCGAATACGTGCTGCTGGATGAAGGCTGGTGCGATACCCGTGACCTGATGAAGTTAACACCCGGTATCGACGTTAAAGAGCTGGTGGATTATGCCAAAACAAAGAACGTTAATATCCTGCTCTGGACCAGCTGGCTGGTACTGGACAAACAACTGGACATGGCGCTGGACAAGTTCCAGGAATGGGGTGTAAAAGGCATTAAAGTCGACTTTATGCAGCGCGATGACCAGGAGATGGTCAACTACTACGAAAAGGTATCTAAAGCCGCGGCGGCCCGTAAACTGATGGTGGATTTCCATGGCGCCTACAAGCCTACCGGCTGGCTCCGCACCCATCCGAATGTGCTGACATCCGAAGGTGTACTGGGTAATGAGATCAGTAAGTTTGCCGACTGGATCACGCCGGAGCATACGACTACCATTCCGTTCATCAGAATGGCGGCTGGTCCGATGGACTTCACACCAGGCGGTATGCTGAACGTACAGCGCGACAGCTGGGCAGCAGTACCTTCGGAACCAATGACACTGGGCACCCGCTGCAACCAGCTGGCGATGTATGTGGTGTTTGAAAGTCCGTTACAGATGCTCTGCGACCTGCCTACGCATTACTATCATGAGCCGGTGGCGATGGAGTTCCTGAAAACAGTGCCTACCACCTGGCAGCAAACCATTCCTTTACATGCAAAGGTGGGCGAATATGTTGCTGTTGCCAGACAAGCCCCTAACGGCGACTGGTACGTCGGCGCCATGACCGACTGGACACCACGCGAACTGAGCATCGATCTTTCTTTCCTGCCCGAAGGCAGTTATAAGATCGATAGCTGGAAAGATGGGATCAATGCAGACAGGAATGCCAAAGATTGTAAAATGGAATCCGGTACTATAGACAATCACTCGAAGCTTACTGTAAAGCTGGCCAAGGGTGGCGGTTATGTAGCGAGGATCACGAAGAAATAATCAGCTGTTTAAAAAGAAAAGCCCCCGGGAAGTCTCTCTTTCCGGGGGCTTTCTTTTAAACAGTCTTTTACGCTTACTGCTGTTTCTTTTATCTACGGATGTTTCTTTCCTTACTCCAATGTCTTCTCTCCTTTCACTGTCGCAGCTTCCAGCTGATGCTGGTCCAGTACCACGATCTCATTTTCTCCTTTCTTCAGCCATGGTGCAGGACAATATAATCTCTTCTGCGGACCGATCTCCCAGTAACGACCCAGGTTATGACCATTTACCCATACCATGCCTTTCTTAAAGTTGGTCATGTCCAGGTAAGTATCGCCGGTGTTGGCCAGGATGAAGGTGCCTTTAAAGAACTCGCCCGGTTTCACCTCTCCTGATTTTGCAGGCTGCAGCTGCTGTACGAATTCGCTCTTCATAGGCAGGCCGGATACTTCCCAGTTCATCAGTGTCATACCATTCAGGGTTACACGGTCAGTGATACCCTTACGGTCGATCAATGCCTGTGCGAAGTTGATACGGCCCATACCTTCTACCAGTATTTCCAGTACAGGATCTTTTACATCTGATTTAGGCAGGTCAATGCTGTGTTCTCCCAGGCGACGATCTATCTTACCCACGTATTGTCCATTCAGGAATACGGTCGCATAGTCATGTAGTTCCACTATATCCAGCTTGCCGCTCTTATGACCAACGAGGGTTGTTTTATACACCATGAAACCATAGTCCTGTCCGTAAGCCTCGAATGTTTTAGGCTGAACAGACTTTAGGGCAGCGGGCAGGTTTTCCCATACGCTGGTATAAGGTTTCAGTGTGATATCCGGAATGGTAATAGTAGGAATAGGCGCCGGAATAGCTGGCAGTTTCTTCTTGCTGTAGGAGCCGATCGCTTCACGTAATGCCATGTACTTTTCAGTAGCTGCACCTTGCTCATTTATAGGCGCGTCATAGTCGTAAGAGGTCAGGTCCGGCTCATACCCCTTACCACCGGAGTTAGCGCCCGCTGTGAAGCCGAAATTGGTTCCTCCGTGGATCACATAGAGGTTGAAGGAGCGTTTGGTATCCATGAGGAACTTCACTTCCTTCACAATACCTGCCTTATCAGGACGTGCCCATTTCTCTCCCCAGTGAGTCAGCCAGCCGGGATAAGACTCGCTACTGAACGATGGTACGTCAGGGTTCTGCTTATTCGCAGCGGCAAAGTCTCCTTCTGAACTACCGGAATCCAGTCCGATGGCAGCACCTGGTACACTACCTGCTTCCAATAATGGCGCTGCAGGACCATCTGCTGTATAGAACGGTACATTGATGCCATTCTGCTCCCACAGCTCTTTCAGTTTGTATAAATACTGTTTGTCGTTACCAAAGCTGCCATATTCGTTCTCTACCTGTACCATCAGGATAGGACCACCATTTGTTACCTGCAGGCCCTTCACCTGTTCAGCTAATGCCTTCACATAACGTTCAGTAGCCGCCATATACCGCGGGTCCATACAACGCACTTTAATGTCCGGGATGCGTAACAGGTAAGGTGGTAATCCACCGAATTCCCATTCCGCACATACATAAGGTCCCGGACGTAATAATACCCACATGCCTTCTTCCTGTACCAGCTTCACAAACGCAGCAATATCCCTGTTCTCAGAGCTGAAGTCGAATTTGCCTTCCTCCTGTTCATGATAGTTCCAGAATACATAAGCGGCAATGGTATTACATCCCATAGCTTTAGCCATCTGAATCCTGTGTTTCCAGTATTCTTTGGGGATACGTGCCGGATGCATTTCCCCGCTGATGATCTGATAAGGTTTACCATCGAGCAAGAAGTCTTTCTTTGCAAGGGTGAAAGAGTGCTTAGACTGAGCGGTTACCATGGTGGTAAGCGCGCACAGTGCCAATGCGCTCATTAATACAATCTTTCTCATTGAGCCTGTAAACTTGAGTGAGCAAGTAAAATAGGAAATGTGACTGTCATAATAAAAAGGTTGGGAAGATTATTGGGAGATGGGTGAAAATAGTATTGATCATCTCGTAACAGCCCCCTGATACTGATATTCCATCTGCTTCAATATCTTTCCTTGCTGGTCCTTTATCGTTACTAACCGGCCATCACTATCATACCCGTAATAACTGGTCTTATTCCCTTCATTGCAGATGCTGGTCACGCCCACCAATGGATCATACGTATAAGTGATCGCAGTGCCTTCTGCAGGATACAGACGCAACTCATCAATGAATCCTGCGCCACTGATAGTGACCGTTGACTGGCCGCTTATTTTATGCTCGTAACAGGTCCATCCATTCGCCGTCTCTCCTTTCTGCGGATAGCCTGCTACAGTGCCGGTAATACTGTAAGGCACCGCATTCTTTGTCCAATATGATACCGTATAATTTTTAGCAGCTGTCAACCCCGCTTTAGTAATTGTGCCCATTGCCAGGTTATAACAATTCTTCCCGGTGATAGTTGTTGCATCCGGAACAGCAGCGCCAGCATATGTCCAGTTTCCTTTTCCATCCGCCTCAAAGCCAGCATACGCTACATCCGCCTGCCGGGCATTCATGAACTGTGCGACCATGTAATGACGGTTATAATCCCATATATAGGCATTCAGATCGTTTCCCTGTTTTTCTGCTTCAATGATATTATAACTGGAGTCATATTTGTGCGCCGTTGCCTTTAATGCATAAGCAGCACTCCTTGTTATGCCATTGCCTGCAACCGCTGATGGAACAAAGGCTCCGGAGAGAAGGTCCGTCTCCGCACTATACTGTTTATCAAACACGACTACAGGACCTGATGCAGTAGTCAGCGACTTATACGCCATATAGCTCGCCTCTCTCGTCTGCAATACCTGAGAGGCTTGCTTCCGCTGTTCGTATGATTCAATCAACAGGTGCATATTGGCTACCTGCATATTTTTTATGGCCTGCGCTTCTGAAGTGAGCGTTCCAGCTGGCAATGTATAATCCAGCGGATACCGCATTGTCGTGCTCAGTTCTGTTCCATCGGAAGTCTTCGTGATTATTTTACTCGTCTGCAGATGTAGTACGTTGTCATAAGCAAACGCTTTGGAGGATGTCAATATCCTGGAAGGAACATCCATATCATACACCTCAGTTACCGTTGAATCCAGGTGGAACCATTCTGAAGGATAGAACCAGTTCTTTCCTCCTGCAAAAACAGGTTTATCACTTTCAAAATTGTCAGTAGGCGCACATGGATGTTTAACATAATAGTCGACAGTACTACAGGTGAAAGAGGTAAATCCTCTGTTATCCGCGCTATGTACATTCCGCTCTTTACTCACAGGCTGCGACAGCTTGTTATAAATTGTCTTTGATCGCAGATAGCCATTTCTCCAGGCGGGGTTAAATTCTCCCTGAAAACTGATGCTGTTTTGATAGTTGTAAAGGGTGTATCCATTCTCCGCACCTTCTCCCATCTTTTCTGTTACATAAGTATACCCGATATGCGTCCCTGTGCCGAGCGATATCATGCTATTGGACGATAGACGAATGCCTGTATACATCGCATAAGCACATCCGGTACCTGTCTGCACAAACTTCACGACCTGCCTGTTGTACATCGGCATTCTGTATAACCTTCCGCTGGAATGAGTGGTATCGCCGGGTATGCGGTACGTGTATGATTTCACAATAGATTTAGCTGCCACGGGCTCCCAGAAGGTCATTCTTTTGAGGCGGCAACCTCCTACTATTTTATTTGGCGTTGTAGCCGTAGTCGTTCCTACTTTACCACTCAGGTTTCCAGTTACAGAAAATCCATTATCTCTTACTTCCGTCATTACAAAATAATGCTGACCGGCTTCCAGTGTAAGATTGCTTGTCTGGTTATACTGATTATTCTCGTTGTAAGGAAATACAAACGTGGCAACGGCTACTCTACCTGCGCGCCTGTAAATAGTGACACTGCCCGCTGCATGATCAATCCTTGTAGCATCATCTATCGCATTGGCAGGGATATTCAGTCTACCTGTAAAGGTGGCGCAAATGCCATTGGGATTAGCAGCAGGATCAATATAATAATCCGCAGAACTATCCCTTTTAAAAGTCGTACCGGTAGGATAAGATCCTGTCGATCCAATAGCTCTGGTCTGATAAGTAACGACAGGTGGATCGTAATTTATCACATCATGTGGCTCCCATTCAAAGCGGGTATACCCTCCTGTAGGGTAAGTGATCCTTTCCAGCATACCAGCAGCCGCATAAGCGCCATTCGATTCTCTGTTGGCGCCTGTAAAGCGCAATACACCTGGCTGTCCGGAACAGCCATAACAATCGGGAGGCGATGGTCGGTCAACACAATTCGTATAAGAAGGGATCAATGTGGTATTACCATTAGCGCCGTTGTAATATCCCCAATGATCTTCCCCTTTAGCACTTTTCGATGGCAGCATTATTCCATTGTACAATAAGTTATATCGCTGTGCTTTCAGTGTATCTGTGCTATTGCCTCCGTTGATATACACCCCGGTTAATTTCAGCCGCCTATTATCTGTCCCGGTATCATCATTGGTAAAATAAGCGTACCTGAAACTAATTGTCCTTAGCACGACGCCTGCCTTATTCTTCACCACCATAGTATTAATCAGCGGCACCATTCCTGCGTCTCCCACGGCGATGTCCTGTCTCGTATTCCAGGAAATCGTAAACTCCACACTTCCCTGACTGAATGTAATGTTGGTGAGCTGTTTACTGCTTAATGTATTCGTAAAGAAACTATGTGCTTCCGCACCGTCACCATTCCATTCACCGGTACCACCCTGGTAGAATTCCCGTATAAAACTTTCTCCTCCACTGCTGATATAACGTGTATCTGCATAGGTAAAAACAACAGAGTCCGCCCTGTCTGCTGACAGGATCTTCGCCAGATACCATCCGACAACATTTGTGCTGCCCGCGCCATCCGACTTATTATAACTGCTCTCCGTTGCACTGAAAATATACTTATTCCCGTCGGGCGTCACAATATGAAATACCTCATTGCTGACCTTTGTTATCCTGAGATTGGTCATCGGCAATTGTCTGACCTGATCTGCTATGATAAACTTTCCACTATAACCGGGAAGATTATACATATAGAGATCGGGTACACCATCAATTGTATTCTGGGAAAGCGAAAATGCCTGCTGATAATCTACAGGATCTCTGACATCAAAAGCGTTCTCTCTGTCCATTCTGTACAGCTGCCAGGTACTATTATCAGCACTGCCATATACAGTTCGGGATATAACGCCGCCAGCATTTAAAGCCCAGCCAAGACCGATATTAGACGCTTCCTGACCGACAGTAATACCAACCGCATGATAGTTCAGAGAAACAGGTACTTTGACGAAAGATGTACTGATCTCGTACAGCGGAATAGCAATATCAGGCATGCCGCTAAAACCACTCACAGGAATGTCTGTGAATTTCACCAAAGACGCTGTAGTAGGCGATGGTGCAGATAATCTGGAAAACGGATCAGGCATAGTTGGTTGTTGTCCTGATACAACTTTCATAAACAATGTTACTGCTGCAATTGTGTTAACAATCCATTGATGGTATCTCATAGAAGTATGGTTATTTACAGGATTAACTTGCTGCTTTGTTCACGGTAACTACATCATCTGGTACTAATAATATCACGGAGCTTCATTATAAGCAGGCTTATAACGAATCTGTATTCACATGTATGTTATTAGGATCAAATTGGGAATGACGAACGCACCCGAACAAAGAAGGATTAACAGTAAAAGCGACGTTGATACGAAGTAAATAAATTTATGAATATTCAACAAAAAAATTATCCTGCTAAAAATGCATCCCGGTAACGAAACAGTTCATCACCTTATTATTCTCGCAATTTATTTCAATAAAATATCTGTCGAAGAATTTATATCCATTAATTTCGATATCCACCATGCAGTGCCCGTTTATCAATGGTAATCTTGTATATACCTCCAGATACAAATAATATGTGTTATCTACTATTCCCTCATATTCTTCGGCAATCCCAAAATCCGGCGGGACTACAACAATCAGACGCTTTCCGCTCAGATCAGGGATCTCTACCGAACTGTCGGTCTTATACGCTTCAGCAGACAATTCGCGACCAATAGTTGAGGAATGGAATTGACTTGTAACAGGATTAATAACTGGTTTATAATAAACCATATCATAGGAATAATCTTTCTCCAGGAAATCATGCGCTACAAAATAATCGAGCGCAATCTGTTCATACAGCACGCTATCGCGGCTAACATTTTCTTTCATAAAATACGGTATAGGAAATACGCTGCGATATTACCATTATTCCTTTAAACAAAAAAAGCCTGCCGGTCACTACACCAGCAGGCTTACTATTTAATCTCAACAAACTACAAATTACCTTTCTTCAGCTCCTTCACGGCATAATCACACGCTCTTGCTGTCAACGCCATATAGGTGATAGACGGATTCTGACAAGCGGAAGACGACATACACGCGCCATCTGTAATAAACACATTCTTCGCAGCATGTACCTGGTTCCAGCCATTCAGCACGGATGTCTTGGGATCACGTCCCATCCTGGCAGTACCCATTTCATGGATACAGTGTCCGGGAGGTGGCATACTGTCGTAAGTACCCACATTCTTCAGGCCCGCTGCTTCCATCATTTCTTTCGCACTCTCCGCCATATCCTTTCTCATCGCCAGTTCATTCTCCTTGAAAGAACAGTCGATATCCAGTGTCGGCAAACCGTATTTATCTTTTTTCTCTTTATTCAGCGTTACTTTATTTTCATAGTAAGGCAGATGTTCGCCCCATGCACCTACACCGAATGTCCAGGTACCGGGTTCGGAAAGTGATTCTTTGAACGTAGCACCCACACCGTCGAAAGATGTACCACGGTTACGGTCAGCACCTCCCTGGTAGCCAAAACCACGCACATAGTCAGTACGTTTGGTAGCGGCGTTCACATTACGGAAGCGGGGGATGTAGATACCATTAGGTCTGCGTCCGCTACTATAATACTGATCCTGAAAACCATCATATTCACCACCGGCGCCCACGCCAAAATGGTGGTCCATCAGGTTATGTCCTACCTGCTCACTGTCATTGCCAAATCCGTTAGGGAAACGGTTGGAAACAGAATTCAGCAGGATAGATGCAGTGCCCAGTGTAGAGGCATTCAGGAAAATAATGCTCGCATAGTATTCTACCGTCTGCATGGTATGTGTATCCAGTATCTTCACACCGGTAGCCTTACCTTTTTGTTCATCATAGAGCACCTCCAGCACGATAGAATCGGGACGCAGGGTCATATTACCGGTTTTAGCTGCCGCTGGCAATGTTACCCCATTGCTGCTGAAATAACCCGTAAAAGGGCATCCGCGGGCGCACAGATTACGGAACTGGCAAGGGCCTCTGTCGTTATGTTTCTCTGTCACGTGCGCCACACGACCGATGGTCATGATACGGTCTTTGTACTGATCTTTGATCCTGCCGGCTACGTGTTTCTCCAGGCAATTCATTTCCATTGCCTTGAGGAACTTACCGTCGGGCAACTGTGGTAAACCTTCTGCCTGTCCGCTGATACCGATATATGTCTCCACATAATCATACCATGGCTCAATATCTTTATAACGGATCGGCCAGTCAACCCCGTGACCGTCTTTTGCATTCGCCTCAAAATCAAGATCACTCCAGCGATATACCTGGCGGCCCCACATCAGAGAACGTCCGCCTACGTGATAACCACGGAGCCAGTTGAATGGTTTTATCTGGTTGTATGGATTTTCTTTGTCGTTCACCCAGAACTGCTGGGTGGCTTCGTCAAAAGCGTAACACTGACTTTGTACAGGATAATTATCCTTTTGTTCCAGTGTCTGATTAAGGCGGTGCGGGAAATCCCAGGGTGCCTTCATGGCGGTGTTGTAATCCTTAATATGCTCTACATTACGGCCACGTTCAAGCACCAGTGTTTTCAATCCTTTCTCACACAGCTCCTTTGCTGCCCATCCTCCGCTGATACCCGAGCCAACCACAATAGCATCGTAGGTGTTTTCTTTCTCTGCTCTAATATTGAGGTGCATAGTCTTAAATTAAATTAGGAACCAGGGATAGGTTCCCGGAACATCTCCCGGTATACACCAATGCCTGATTCCTAACCGATATTAAATATTTCCTTTCTTCAGTTCTTTCACCGCATAATCCACCGCCCTGGCAGTCATGGCCATATAGGTCAGAGATGGATTCACACAGGCTGCGGACGTCATGCTGGCGCCATCTGTTACAAATACGTTCTTTACGGTGTGCACCTGGTTCCAGCCGTTCAGGATGGAAGTCTTAGGATCGCGTCCCATGCGGGCAGTTCCCATTTCATGGATCGCCATACCTGGATAAGAACCACCATCATATGTTTTTACATCTTTCATACCGGCAGCTTCCAGCATTTCCGCTGCATCATTCATCATATCCTTACGCATCTTCATTTCATTCTCCTTGAATTCTGCATCGAATTTCAATACGGGTTGTCCCCAGTCATCCTTCACAGATGTATCGAGTGTTACTTTGTTGTCTTCATATGGCAGGCACTCTCCGAAACCACCCAGTCCCATGCTCCAGTACCCTGGTTCTGACAGTGCATCTTTGAAGTCTTTACCTACACCCATTTCAGCAATACCACGTGCCCAACCGCCACGGCTGGCGCCTCCCTGGTAACCGAAACCGCGGAGGTAATCACGTTTATCGCTGCCGATGTTGCGGTAACGCGGAATATAGATACCATTCGCACGGCGGCCAAAGAAGTATTTATCGTCAAAGCCTTCTGCACGACCGGAAGCGCCCGTACGGAAGTGGTGGTCCATCAGGTATTTACCCAGTACACCGCTATCGTTACCAAGACCATTCGGGAAACGGCTGGAGGTAGAGTTCATCAGCACGAAGGTAGTACCCAGTGTAGAGCCATTCACGAAGATGACCTTTGCATAGTATTCGGTCATCTGTTTGCTATGCTTGTCTATCACACGCACGCCTGTAGCCTTTCCCAGTTTCTCGTCGTAGATGATAGAGTTCACGATACTATCCGGACGCAGGGTCAGGTTGCCTGTAGCAACTGCTGCTGGCAGTGTGGACGACTGTGTACTGAAGTAAGCGCCGAAAGGACAGCCCCTGCTACACAGGTTACGGAACTGGCATTGTGTACGACCCGGTAATGGCTGCGTAATGTTGGCCACACGTCCCATTGTCATCTTACGCCCCTGGAAAGCCTTTTCTATTTTACCCTTCACATCCTTCTCTACGCAGTTCATTTCCATGGCTGGCATGAACAGACCATCGGGCAACTGTGGCAAGCCTTCTGCCTGACCGCTGATACCTGCAAATTTCTCTACATAGTCGTACCAGGGAGCCAGGTCCTTATAACGGATAGGCCAGTCGATGGCAATACCATCTTTCAGGTTCGCTTCAAAATCTATATCGCTCCAACGGTAAGACTGACGGCCCCACATGATGGATTTACCACCTACGATGTCAGGACGGTACCAGTCGAAACGTTTTACTTCATTATATGGACTCTGGGAGTCGTTGATCCAGTATTTCTCATTGTGTTCACTATATGGATAATCGCGGCTCAGTTTAGGATGCGTTTCACGCTGATCAACGGTAATACGTCCGCGGTGTGGAAATTCCCAGGGATCTTTTGTGGCAGTTTCGTAATCCTTAACGTGTTCTAATTTCTTCCCTCTATCCAGCATTAATACTTTGAGACCTTTTTCGGTGAGCTCTTTGGCAGCCCATCCTCCGCTTACGCCGGAGCCAACTACGATTGCATCATACGTGTTCTGCTCCTGAGCTTTCATATTGAGATTCATGGAATTCTTGGTTTTTTGTTGACATACTTGTTCTGTTCTCTTACTTACAAGGACTTACACAGCCCAGGCCTTGTCCCCTTTCTTGTATGGGATACAACCTTCAAACTTACCCGGTACCGCTACATAACGCAGGGCTTTCGTAGCGCCTGGTTCTGAAGTAAAGTAACCTGTCAGGGTCAGTTCTTTCAGGATCTGGAAGTAATGGGTTGGATCTCCCTCCTTCTTATTCTCCCTTTTATTATAGTCAACACGTTCTTTATCGATTGCAGTCAGCACCGTGTTCTTTTGCTCGTCAGACAGGTCAACAAAAGACTTCTTGAATTGCTTTTCACTCGCCTCATCGATCTTTTTCAGACCTTCCAGCACTATTTTCTGGTCTTCCACCTTATAACAATCATTCAGCATCGTAACGATGAATTTATCCACTTCTGCCGCCTTAGCGCCCGGAGTACTCGTTTCCGGAATGATCGTCTCAGCTATCTCAGCCAGGATTTTCTTAGTTTCAGACGCCTGCAGGGCATAGTTATCAGGTGCCTTCGGGTTACAGCCTTCCAGGGCTGACAACGTGGACGCGGAAATAGCGGTGCCCAGTAAAAGGGCAACGTTCCGGATGGCTTCTCTTCTATTCATATAGTAAATTGATTTGACCTTTCGCCCTAAGTTTCAAAAAAATTTTGACTTTTCATAAAAAAATAATCAAAAGGAAGGTTAAAAAGTCGAAAATGTAAAAAAGCGAAAGGGCGTCTCATCTAAAACGAAACGCCCTTTCTATCCATTTGGTTGAGATATCTACATAATGTATTTGCCCTTTTCGTCTACCAGTATAACCGGTAACTTATGATGGGCCTCAAAATATTCATATGCACCCTTCAGCTCAGCCCACAGCTTTTCAGCGATGGCCGTGCTGTCTTTGTCCTTCTCTTTCTCTCTCGTTGCGAAATTGTTCAGATAGTCCAGAGAACGGGAATTTCCGAATTTCACTGGGAATACATGTACAGGAATGAAATCCTGTCCTGCATTTTTGGCGTTTACCGCCAGGATATATACTTCTTCAATAAAATCGTCTGTCAACGGAATACAACCAATCGTCAGGCAGCTGCCATGGATGTAGATCTCCCCACCCGGCTTCTTCTGATCACTCAGGATCTTATCGGCAAAGTTGGGATAGTTGATACCCAGTGACAGATGGTAGTTACTATTTGGATTGAAGTCGTTGATATAGTAAAAGCCTTCCGGTACCTGCCTGTCCCCTTCCTTTCGTTTAGGGCCCATTTTTCCTGACAGCGTACATACCCTGTATGATTTGAACAGCTGGAATGTATCAGAAACACTATTTTTTACCCAGATCTCCAGTTCACTGTCCAGTTTGAAAGACCTTAAGAAGATATATTTAGCCGGATAAGTGAGTCCCTTCTTCTTAAATTCTTCCTTCAACTGTTCTTCTTTGTCCCGGTAGGCATACCCCACTTTCGGGAACATTTTCTGGTTATCCAGGAATGATTGCTGCTGGGCCTGCACCTTGCCTATCCCCAGCAGGATTAAAACTGCTAAAACGACCTGCTTCATAGATATTTTAACACAATTTTACAAATTCACATACGCTTGAACCTATCTTACGGGAGCATTTTACTGTTGTTGCATGTTGAAAGTCCGGTAAGCCAGGAAGAAAAGCAACAATGCAAAAATAGCATATATAACCATACCTACCTTCCGGTTGGCAAAGCGCAGAATGTAGTGACGCTCGCCCTGGTAGATCAATACAGCCGTTATACATTGAAAAATCCCTCCCAACAGAAATAATACCCCTAACAAAGTTTGTACTCTCATAAGAAAACGATCTCTTATGCAAATTATTTCAAATTCCGGAACATTTACAATACCATGAAATGGTCAGATACAAAATCAGGAACCGGTATATCATGTTGCCATGTGGTCTATGGCCCACTGCTATTCCGGAATGTCCGGAGTAGCAGTGGCATGATATCCCGATTCCTGATCTGTTCTCAGGGAGATAAAAGCCTTACAGGTTACCTCTCAAGGCCTGTTCCCTTTCTATAGACTCAAACAGCGCCCTGAAATTGCCTTTCCCGAAGGATTTGGCACCTTTACGCTGGATGATCTCAAAGAATACTGTTGGACGGTCCTCCAAGGGCTTTGTAAATATCTGCAGGAGGTATCCCTCGTCATCGCGGTCCACCAGGATACCTAATTCTTTCAATGGCAGCAGATCTTCATCGATATGCCCTACCCTGTCCAGCAGGGTGTCATAATATGAGCCCGGAACTTTCAGGAATTCTACGCCCCTGTCCTGCAGAGCCGTAACGGTCTCAATGATGTTATTGGTAGCAATAGCCACGTGCTGTACGCCCGGGCCACGGTAGAAATCCAGGTATTCCTCTATCTGCGACTTCTTCTTGCCTTCTGCCGGCTCATTGATAGGGAATTTCACACGGCCGTTGCCATTACTCATCACCTTACTCATCAATGCGGAATATTCCGTGGAAATGTCCTTATCATCGAAGGACAGCAGGTTACGGAAGCCCATCACCTTTTCGTAAAAGTCCACCCAGGTATTCATTTCGTGCCAACCTACATTACCCACACAGTGGTCTACATACAGCAGACCGGTATCTGTCGGATTATAAGCCGTTTTCCATTCCCTGTACCCAGGCAGGAAAGGACCATTGTAGTTTTTTCGTTCGATGAACAGGTGTACCGTATCCCCATAAATGTGAATGCCACTACGCACTACAGTACCAAATTCATCTTCTTCTGTTACAGGTTCCAGGTAAGGTTTTGCTCCTCTTTTAACAGTTTCCTCAAAAGCGGAACGGGCATCGTCTACCCACAGTGCCAGCACTTTCACGCCATCCCCATGTTCCGTAATATGACGGGCGATGTCGTTGTCAGGTTGCAGCGGTGTGGTCAGCACAAAGCGCAGCTTGTTCTGTACCAGTACATAGGAAGCCCGGTCTCTTACACCGGTTTCCGGACCGGCATATGCCAGCGACTGGAAGCCAAAAGCTGTCTTATAAAAATGGGCGGCCTGTTTGGCATTTCCCACGTAAAACTCAACGTAATCTGTACCATTTAATGGGAGAAAGTCCTGTACATCGGCAGGAACAGCCGAAACGACGGCATCTGAAGTTGTATGCATGATGGATTGGTTTTAGAAGATTTGGTGTATGAAATATTTTTGACCAGACGTAATAGTATGTTGTAACAATGCCTAATGCATTGAAGAAATGACAGGTAGAACCACTGTAAATGGGCGTGGAGAAAAAATAGTAAATAGAAAATGGAAAGGAAAACAGAACGCCCGAAAAGGCAGTATCATACCTGCACTAGGATAGTGCGGAATCCATAGCCAGCGTAGCCATCAGAAAGTAGTACTTGCTGTGACGCTGATCGGATGTTTTATGGTATGTATGCAGATGAAGCATAAATTAGTTGCTAATGCAATATTAGCATTTCGCTATATTAAAACCAAAAAATACTGTAGAGATGATAGCTGGATAAGAAGGGGCTAAAATTGCATACTACTTACGGATGTATTTCTCAAAATAACTCATGAATCTTTCATTGCCATAATCGGCGGCACCTTCATGCCGGTAAGCAATCTGTCCTTTTTTGTTGATGATCACTGTAGTAGGAATAGACCTCCCCAGCAATTCTCCGGGAATCTGACTGTCAGCCACATATAAAGGCAAACTGTATTGCTGTCTTTTCAGGAAAGAACTCGCTTTCTTGTAATTACCATCCGTATCCACCGTCAGGAAGATCACGTTCTTATCTTCCCGGAACCTTTCATATAAAGCATTGATAGAGGGCATCTCCGCACGGCAGGGAGGGCACCAGGTAGCCCAGAAGTTAAGGAATACCACCTTTCCTCTCAGGGAAGACAATGTGAACGTTTTGCCCTCACCGTCTGTAAAAGACATATCAGGCGCCATATTACCGTCCGGACTCACCTCTTCAGGCATGCCCGGCTGGAACAATCCCACCTTCATCAGTCCCTGCATTACCCCTGCCTTTACGGATGGATTCACCCATACCAGTATAAGGAAAGGGACCATGATGCCCGTTGTAATATTCGACAATGAGAATAAACGTCTCAGATTCATAAAGCGCATAGCTATTTACAGCGCTAAAGTACAACTTTAGCCGGTATCAGCCACCGCAGCAGTAAACCCATCATCAGTCAGCACAAAAAATAAATCATAAGTAAACAAACATTTACTTACTTTTGCTATACCAATCCGGTAATAAGATATTTCATGAGACCTAAGAACCTGGAAAAAGAAGAGGCTATCCGGACCATTGCCCTGCAGATCATTGCAGAAGAAGGGCTGGAAAACCTGAGCATGCAGAAGCTGGCAAAAGCAGCCAATGTATCGCCCCGCACCATCTATATTAAATACGAGAATAAGGAAGACTTTCTCGTCAAACTCTTTATTGACGAGGTGTTGGGGGCTTATGAAAAAGCCGTGCTGGAGAAGTTCAAACCAGAAATGGTCTTTGCCGAAGGTGTAAAGAAACTATGGGCAAACGCATTCCGCTTTTTTAAGAACAACAGACCCGCTTATGCATTGATGCAATATGGTAAGTCCTCTCCCCTGCTAAACAAAGCCTACCAGGAAAGAGATATAAAAGAAGGAGACTTCTTCAGCCCTATTCACCGTTTTCTTGAACTGAATGCAAAAGCGGGTGTTATCAGGAAACTCCCACAGGAAGCTTACAGAGCTATTTTATTCTCTCCCATGTTCGAGCTTACAAATGAATACTTTGATTGCCTGGACCGGCCTAAACAAGTCGTCACAGATAAAGTGTTTGCCGACTGCTGTGATGCTGTCATAAAAGGCTTACTAAAATAAGGCTATGCACTAATAAACCTAACACATATGAGTATCCTCAAAAACAAGAAAATTGCCATCGTCGGAGGTGGCCCGGGAGGTCTTACCCTTGCCCGAATACTACAAATGAACAATGCCGATGTAAAAGTCTATGAAAGAGATCCCGGTAAAGATGCCAGAGCTCAGGGTGCAACGCTCGACCTTCACTATGAATCAGGATTAAAAGCATTGCGTGAAGCAGGCCTCATGGACGCATTCAAGGCCAATTACCGCCCCGGAGCAGACAGAATGCGTGTGATGGATAAACATGCCAACCTGGTAATGGAAGACGCAGAAAGAGAACAGGGTGATGAAGCCTACTTCCGTCCGGAGATAGATCGCGGTCCACTGAAGAAGATCCTGCTGGAATCTCTGCATCCTGACACCGTTATATGGAACAGTCATTTTGTATCGCTCACGCGATCAAACAGTGGCTGGCAACTCACATTCCGGGACGGTGCTACCGTTGCTGCGGATATTGTGATCGCTGCAGATGGCGCCAACTCAAAGATCCGTCCTTACATCACACCCATTAAACCTTTCTTTGCGGGACTCACTGTCGTAGAAGGCGCCGTGTACAATTCCGCTACAGCTACTCCCAACATACATCGGCTGTTGCAGAATGGAAAGATCTTTGCCATGGGCGATGATAAATCCATCATCATAAGTTCCAAAGGAGATGGAAGCCTGGTATTTTACACGGGTTGTAAAACAGATGAATACTGGAGCCGGGATTGCGGGATCGACTTCTCCGATAAAGCACAGGTATTCGCCTGGTTCAAAACTGCTTTCGCCGGCTGGGCACCGGTATGGGATGAACTGTTTGAAAACGCTTCTTCGCATTTCGTTACCCGTCCGCAATATTGTATGCCTTTAGACCAGACATGGGAAGCTTTGCCCGACCTCACTATGCTGGGCGATGCAGCACACCTTATGCCTCCTTATGCAGGCGAAGGCGTTAACATGGCAATGCTGGATGCACTGGAACTGGGTCAATGTCTCACCAACAATACGTTTCCTGATACCCTTACCGCCATTGCATACTACGAACAACAAATGCGTATAAGAGCATCAGAAACGGCAGCCCAAACACTCGAATCAACAGACGCACTGCATTCGCCAGACGCTATTGCATTCATTAAGCAAGCTGTCAGTTAATCAAAACGTATTCTTCTTCTCCAGCTCGGGCAATACCTGATCTATACGCTTTGCCAGTTCCGGTAATTTTATGGTAGGCACCGCAGGGAACAGGTGATGTTCCAGGTGATAGAACATGCTGAAAGTAATTTTATTCTTCCAGCCGCCCCGCTGTGTCCTGGCTAGTTCGGGATGTTCTTCGGTATCATGATGCACCGTCCATACAGCAAAGAAGGCCATCAGGAATTCTCCTGTGACCATCACGATGATGTGATAGATGAGGAACGGTATCTTAAAATAAAACACGATAAACGCAAAAGCAGCAATAGCTGCCAGTTCGGCCAGCACGTTCCGCACATACTTCCTGTTGCCTAGCTGCAACGTTACTTTATGGATCAGGAACATATGCACAGGACCATAAAAGATAGCGCCATACCAGCTCATGCCGGCTGATTTTCCTTCATAATCCTCATCAGACAAACAATACTTATGATGCCGGATATGATTGAACTTTACGGCATGAATAGAGGCCATCATCAACACACTGTTTGAGAAAAGTGTGAACCATGTCAGGAACCTGTTAGTGCCGAGAGAATTATGAAAGCCGTTATGTACCTGCCGTAATCCTGTCAGAAAGAAAAAAGCGGAACAGGGTAATGCCAGTATGTAATAACCAAAATATGCCAGTATCCAGGAAGCGAACAACCAGGGAAGCGTCAGGTTATTTTCAATCAGCATTTCCCCGACAGATAAGTCTTTGAGGTCTTTCCATGATACCTTTTTTACCATTTCTGCATGTGTCATGTATAGGAATTTTAGTAGGGTACTCAAAAGTACGGATCGTATACAGGTAGCATATGATAAAAGTCATCTCCCAAAAACAAACCGGGCCATCCCTTGCGGAACGACCCGGTTTTTGTTCTCTGTTCAATTGACCTGCAACAACCTTAGACAAAAATCAATTGCAGAGTAGTCATGAAAAAATACACCAAGTGAAACAATCCTGAATTAGTCTGACAAAGTTGATTCGCATTCCATAAGACGATGCGTCTTTTTAGACCAACTGTACCTGGTACAGCCTGTCATTAATGAATTTTATTTCTTCAGCGCTCAGTTTTACATTGATCGCCCTTGCATTCTGTATAGCCTGCTCCGCATTACGCGCCCCTACCAGGGCTACTGTAATACCCGGACGGTCTATTGTCCAGCGGATCACCAGCTGCGCCAGCGTCACACTTTTACTCTCTGCCATTGGCTTGATCTGATCAAGAAAAGCATTGATACGGCTCAGGTTTTCCGGCTGGTAGAATTTGGTATTGGGACGATGATCTCCTTCCCCAAACTGATGACCAGGTTTGATCTTACCGGTCAGAATACCTCTCTGCAAAGGACTATAAGCCAGAATACCTTTTTTATGCTCAACACAATAAGGTACCAGCTCTTTTTCGATCTCTCTTTCCACCATACTGAAAGGCACCTGGTTAGAGGCCAGCTTAATTGTTTTCTCTGCCTCTTTCATCAGCGCCGCATTGTAATTGCTTACGCCCGCTTCGCGGATCTTTCCCTGCTCTTTCAAACGTAAAACAGCTTCAAAGGTTTCCTCAACAGGTGTGGTCACATCTGGCCAATGGATCTGGTACAGATCGATATAATCCGTGCCCAACCTCCTGAGACTGTTCTCACATTCCAGTATGATACTTTCCTTACCGGAATATTTATAGACGTCGATGTCTTTCCCGTTGTTATCCTTGCTTTTGAATGCCAGCGTTCCTTTCGCCAGATCCCAGCGCATACCGAATTTCGTCAGCACCTGCACCTTCGTTCTGTCCAATCCTTTCAGCGCATCACCTGTCAGCTCTTCACTTAAACCCTGTCCGTAAACAGGAGCAGTGTCTATGGAAGTAACGCCTTCGTCAACAGATGCGTGGATCGCTCTTACAGCATCATTATGTTCTGTTCCGCCCCACATCCAGCCGCCAATGGCCCATGCTCCAAATGTAATTGCTGATACTTTCAGTTCGCTTTCTCCTAATTGTCTGTATTCCATTATTTATTGGTTTCTGTTTACGTTGTATAAAACGTTGTATAAAAGCGTTGTATAAAAATATAGATTCCCTTTCAAGTACCCCTACTACGAATTAAAATAGTGAGGTGGCATAGAATTGGTACTTCCTCCTTAAAATTCAGGTATATGGAAAACAATCAAGCTAATGAAAAGCCTGCTAACAAACAACAGGATGAAGCCCTTCACAAAGAGCACATAAATAAGCAGGGAAAGAAAGAAAACACAAATGATATCTACCTGGAGCCTGAAGAGAATAATACCCTTCAGACGCCAGAAGAATTTGCAAAAGATAAAGGAAAAATATTAGGTGAAGAAGAAGAAAAATAATCTTTCTATTCGGCCCAGCTCATCACGTAATGATCATCTTCTATTCCAAGCGCATCCTGTGTGATCTGCAAAGGATGGAACGTGTCTACCATCACGGCCAGTTCCTTTGTTTCTTTTGCGCCGATGCTCTTTTCGACGGCGCCGGGATGTGGCCCATGCGGAATACCACCCGGATGCAGGGTGATCATTCCTCTTGTCACATGCTTGCGACTCATGAAATCACCATCCACATAATACAACACTTCATCACTGTCTATATTGCTATGATTATAAGGTGCAGGAATGGATTGCGGATGATAGTCAAACAACCTCGGACAGAAAGAACATACCACAAAATTATGTCCTTCAAAAGTCTGATGCACTGGCGGTGGCTGGTGTACACGTCCTGTAATGGGTTCAAAGTCATGAATGGAAAATGCAAAAGGATACTCATATCCATCCCAACCCACCACATCAAACGGATGATGCGCATAGTGGATAGGATACATCATTCCCTTCTTCTTGATACGTATCAGGAAATCGCCCGCTTCATCAATGGTTTCCAGGTTCTGCGGCTGCCTGATATCGCGCTCACAGTACGGCGCATGTTCCAGCAACTGCCCATACTGACTAAGATAACGTTTAGGATAACGAATAGGACTGAATGACTCCACAATAAACAGACGGTTCTCTGTACCCGTAAATTTCATCTGGTAAATAGTCCCACGAGGTATCTGCAGATAATCCCCATACCCGAAAGGCAATTGCCCATATTGCGTATGCAACACGCCGGAGCCCTCATGCACAAATATCAGCTCATCAGCATCTGCATTCTTATAGAAATAATCCGTCATACTCTGTTTTGGCGCAGCCAGTACAATATGACAATCACTATTGACAAGTACCGCTTTCCTGCTCTGCAGATAATCATCTTCCGGCTGAATATTAAATCCCTGGAAACTGCGGTGCTTCAACATCTTCTCCTCTGCAACACGCGGAGCAGCACTATAAGGCGTATCTACCTTCACAATCTCGGTAGGCGGATGACAATGATATAACAGGGTTGAATTGGACGAAAACCCTTCCGTTGAAAATAACTGCTCAGAATAAAGAGAACCATCGGGCTTACGGAACTGTGTATGACGTTTATGAGGGATGTTCCCCAACTTATGATAATGCGGCATGATGAATTGGTTTTTCAGTCCCTTACCTCCCGGCAAAAGACAGTGGAATATTGAATGACAATTTTATGACACAAAGATAAACAGCATTACTGCCTGATAAGTATCCGTACCTGTCATCTGGTAAATCAAGATCAATATCAATTAACCGGTAACTGGTAGATCAATTAAAGGAAATGAGCTCCTCTTACCGGGGACAGCCAGATAAGGAACGGAATACGGGGAAACAAGGCCTATCGGCTTACAATGCCCTCCAGCAGGAAGCAATACTTCCAGCGGCGCTTGTCTATATGATATGTAAAGTTGCGGAAATAAGGCATGAATCAACGTGGTTAAGGCAAATGTAAGGAATCGGATCGAAATTGACCCAAAATGGGGGTAACGGGGCTATTGGCGTAAATGATTATGTATTGTTAGTACGCTTTTACCATGCCTTTGACATGCCTTTGATATGCCTTTAACGTGGACTTAATGCCCTCCATAGGTGGGCTATGTTTGTACCCGGGGGCAACGCCTCCTGGCTATACCTTCCTAACAGGAGCCCAGTATATCATCGTAGGGACAGCGGAAGTAGCACCGGTTTCAGATGGGAATGGCGGGCCTTCGGCTCTCCGGTGACACGACCGGTCCTGCCTAATAGATATCCAATGCCCTATTCGCTTGACAACGCCCAATAGCATTCCAGAGAGGCGCCGACCGCCATCCCATACTGAAACCGAAGCTACTTAGCGATTCTCAGCACTAAAAAACGCCCTCAAAGGAGTATCTATTCGCTCAAGATATGGTCGAGGTTCAGTGGAGGCTATATCCTATAGGCCCATTACTATAGCATTACAGGCACTTTGTATAGCCACGGCTATAGAATAGTGCCTGTAATGTAGGACTAGAGCGCCTATAGGATATAACCTCCACCGAACCTCCACCGAACCCCGACCCTATCAGCGCCCCTGCAACCCCACATCACCCCCTTCCCCTTGAAAATCAATAAACTTGTCCTGCCCCGCTCCATATGAGTAAAATTTCACAATTTTCCCCACCAAAATTTAAATAATTTCAAAACTTTGACAATTCATTTGTTAATCCGAAAGTAATTCCAGACTTTTGTTAGCGAAAAGTAAATTCATAATAGTGCTACCAATAGTTACATACTTCACTTCTGCATCTCGCACCATCTCCGGCGCGGGTATCAGCACTATTACAATTACATCTATTACAACCCCGGTGCGGGGTTAATATTCACATATCATCCAACGACCATCTAAGGTGGTACACCCGGTAAAGGGGACAGGACTTTTTACGTATCAACATCTTCAGACATGCAAGTATTAAAATTCGGCGGAACTTCCATGGGAAGTGCCCAATCCATAGAACAGGTTTGTAATATCATACAAAACAAAAAGCCTAACGGGCGTTTTTCCATTGTTGCCTCCGCCATGAGTGGCATTACCGATAAGCTGATCCAGTGTGGAACACTTGCCGGACAAGGACAGGAACAATATAAGGACGTATTACAGGAGATCGAAAATAAGCACCTGGATACCATCCGCACCTTATTTCCCATTACCGTACAGAGTGGCATCATCAGTCAGATTAAGAAACGCTTAAACACCCTTGAAACCCTCTGTGACGGGATCTTCCAGGTGGGTGAACTAAGCGCCCGGTCGTTGGATAAGATCATGAGTTTCGGAGAACTCGTTTCCTCCTACCTCCTCGCCGAAAAGCTGAAATCAAACGGCCTGAAAGCAGTATGGAAAGATAGCCGCGAGCTGATTGTTACTGATAATAATTTTGGTAACGCAGCAGTTAATTTCCTGGCTACTAACCATCAGACTACACAGTTCTACCAGCAGCAGAACGCCGACTTCGTGGTATTACCCGGTTTCGTTGCCGCTACTACCGATGGTGAAACCACGACCCTTGGCCGCGGTGGCTCTGATTATACCGCTGCCATCGTTGCTGCTGCCCTGCATGCAGACGTCCTGGATATATGGACGGATGTAAGCGGTATGATGACAGCCGATCCCCGTATGGTATCACAGGCCATTCCTATCCCGCATATCTCTTATGAGGAAGCGATGGAGCTGTCCCACTTCGGCGCGAAAGTGATCTACCCTCCTACCATACAGCCGGTCATGGATAAGCACATCCCTATCTGGATCAAAAATACCTTTGCACCGGATGACTATGGTACCCTGATCCATTCTCAGGATGGCAATGGCCGTACTTATCCCGTAACCGGTATCAGCGGCATCCAGAAAATAGCCCTGCTGACACTGGAGGGTAGTGGTATGGTGGGTATACCTGGTTTCTCTAAAAGACTGTTCGAAGCATTGCTGAGTGAACGTGTGAACGTGATCCTCATCACCCAGAGCTCTTCGGAACACTCCATCACTGTAGGTATCCACGAAGCAGATATGCTGAAAGCCAAAACAGCGGTAGACAGCGAATTCTCTCAGGAGATACTGGAAAAACGTATAGAACCACTCATCGTGGAAAGAGATATGAGCATCGTAGCGGTGGTGGGCGATAAGATGAAGAACCATCACGGTACCAGTGGTAAACTCTTTGCAGCACTGGGTCGTAATGGTGTGAACGTACGCGCTATAGCACAGGGTTCTACCGAAAAGAACATCTCTGCTGTGATCAACAAAGCTGATGTAAAAAAAGCACTGAACGTCATACACGAAGCCTTCTTTGAAGAGCCACTAAAACAGGTGAACGTGTTCATCGCAGGTGTAGGTAATGTAGGCGGTAAACTGCTCGAACAACTGGACCAGCAGCATAAATTCCTGATGAACGAACTCGGTCTGCACGTGCGTGTAGCCGGTATCGCTAACAGTAAAAAGATGGCCTTTGGTCATGAAGCGATCAACCTCCCTGAATGGAAGACTGTCCTGGAAAGCGGTGAAGCTTCCGACATGCTCGCCTTCGCACAAAAGATAAAAGCACTCAACCTTCGTAACAGCGTATTTGTTGATAATACAGCCAGTCCGGAAGTAGCGGCTACCTATGGAGAGTTTCTCCAGCATGGTATTTCCGTGGTGACCTGTAATAAGATCGCCTGTTCTTCAGACTACGCTTATTATAAAAGCCTGAAAGATACGGCACGCAAATACAATGCTTCCTTCCTGTTTGAAACCAACGTAGGTGCAGGTTTGCCGGTGATCAACACCTTAAATGACCTGATCCGCAGTGGCGATAAAGTGAACAGTATTGAAGCGGTGTTGAGTGGAAGTCTCAACTTTGTATTCAACAATTTCGTGAACGGCGCCAGCTTCCGTCAGGTAGTGAAAGCGGCACAGGACGAAGGATATACAGAACCGGATCCACGTATCGACCTCAGTGGTGTGGACGTAATGCGTAAGATCCTCATCCTGGCACGCGAAAGCGGTGCGAAGATGGAACTGGATGATATCACCAACCATTCTTTCCTGCCGGTAGAAGCATTGGAAGCACCTTCTGTAGATGCTTTCTATGAGCAACTGGACGTACATGCAGGCCATTTCCTGGCATTGCGTGAAAAGGCAGATGCAGAAGGCAAACGCCTGAAGTTCGTAGCCCGCTATGAAAACGGAAAGGCATCTGTAGGCTTACAGTCTATCGCGCCGGATCATCCGTTCTTCAAGCTGGAAGGAAAAGATAATATCGTACTCTATACCACCAACCGCTATGCGGAACAACCACTGATCGTAAAAGGCGCCGGTGCGGGGGCAGATGTAACGGCTTCCGGTATATTTGCTGATATCATCAGATCAGCCAGATAAACCGTATATCAGTAACGTATACTTAAATTTTGACTCCTCATGGGAAATGACTGTATAAAAGTATTCGCCCCTGCTACTGTTGCCAATGTAGCCTGCGGCTTTGATGTGATCGGACTGGCCATGGATGCTCCCGGCGATGAGATGATCATGCGAAAGAGTGATAAACCCGGCGTTACCATTACAGCAGTACATGGCGCTTCTCTTTCCACGGACCCTGCCCAGAACGTATGTGGTGTTGCCATCCAGGCATTGCTGCAAAAGTATGGACAGCCCGATGCCGGCATAGAACTGGAACTGTTTAAGAATATCCCTCCCGGTAGTGGTATAGGCTCTTCTGCCGCCAGTTCAGCTGGTGCTGTAGTAGGCGCCAATCATCTGCTGGGCAATCCTTTCACACCCAAACAGCTGGTACGTTTTGCTATGGAAGGCGAAAGACTGGCCAGCGGCGCAGCGCATGCCGACAACGTGGCTCCTGCTATACTGGGTGGCTTCACTCTCGTAAGGAGTTACAAACCCCTGGACATTACCGGCCTGCATACGCCGTCAGAACTGTGGGTGACCGTTATACATCCGCAGATAGAAGTAAAAACTTCCGATGCCCGTGAGATCCTGAAACAAAAAGTACTGATGACAGACGCCATCCGCCAGTGGGGGAACGTAGGTGCACTCGTGGCAGGGCTTTACCAGGAAAATTATGACCTGATCAGCCGCTCCCTCGAAGACGCTATCGTAGAGCCGGTACGTGCGATACTCATTCCTGCTTTCTTTGAACTGAAAGTAAAATGTAAGGAAGCCGGTGCACTGGGTGGAGGTATCTCCGGTTCCGGTCCTTCTGTCTTCATGCTGAGCAGAGGCGAGGAAAATGCCCGTAAGGTAGCCGCGATGATGGATACTGTTTATGCGCCCCTGGGCGTGGATTACAAGATCCACGTATCGAAAATAAATACGGAAGGTGTGAAAATTACAAAAGTGTAAAGTCTAATGAAATATTTCAGTCTACAGAATAAACAACACATTGTCTCTTTCGAGGATGCAGTAGTACAGGGCCTTGCGCCGGATAAGGGTTTATATTTCCCTGAGCGCATTCCTTCCTTTGAAAAGGATTTTATCGACAACATCGAAAAACAGGATGACCTTGATATAGCCTACACTGCCATCCGGCCTTTTGTAGGTGATGAGATACCGGAAGCGATCCTGCGACAGATCATTGCGGATACCCTGAGCTTTCCTTTTCCTGTTGAAAAGGTAGCAGGTAACATCTATGCACTGGAACTGTTCCATGGTCCTACCCTGGCCTTCAAAGACGTAGGCGCCCGCTTCATGGCCGGCTGCCTGGGTTACTTCAGGAGGAATGATACCCGCCCGGTAACTGTGCTCGTTGCTACCTCCGGCGATACCGGCGGTGCAGTGGCGCACGGCTTCTATAATGTACCTGGCGTACGTGTGGTGATCCTTTACCCATCTGGTAAGGTCAGCACCCTGCAGGAAAAACAGCTCACCACCCTGAACGGTAACATCACCGCGCTAGAGATAGCTGGTACCTTTGACGATTGCCAACGTATGGTGAAAACCGCTTTCCTGGATGCGGAACTACAGGCCCACTGCCTGCTTACCAGCGCCAACTCCATCAATGTAGCCCGTTGGTTACCGCAGATGTTCTACTACCTGCTGGCATGGAAACAGCTGAAAACAGCCTATCCTAACGTTGTTTTCTCTGTACCCAGCGGCAACTTTGGTAACATCTGTGCAGGTATGATGGCGGCTGCCATGGGACTGCCCATTAAACATTTTGTGGCCAGCACCAACGTCAACGATACGGTTCCAAGGTTCATGCAGACCGGCCAGTATACCCCCGGACAGGCAACACCTACCCTATCTAACGCCATGGACGTAGCCGATCCGAGCAACTTCGTTCGTATACTGGAACTCTTCGCCAACAGTCTGCCAGCCCTGAAGGAAAAGCTGACTTCCATCTCCTTTGATGATAAAGCGACTGTTGCCACGATGGAACAGGTATGGAAGGAATACCAGTACATGCTGGACCCTCACGGTGCGGTAGGTTATCTCGGCTTACAGCAATACCTGCAGCAGACAGGCGCACATGCAGACAACAATACAGCTGGCGTTTTCCTCGAAACAGCACACCCGGTGAAATTTGCCGATACTGCTCCCGCTTCCCTGCAGGACAAGATCGTCACTCCGGAAAAGGTACAATCCCTGTATGCACTCGAGAAGAAAGCTGTACAGCTGCCAAACGACTATAAAGCACTGAAAGATTGGCTGACCGCCAATTGATCCGGCATGCAACAACACAAGAAGGCTGGCCCCAGGGTCAGCTTTTTTTGTGCCTGCCTGAATAACCGCTAACGCCAAAAGATCGGGCATTTTTTATATTATTGTCATATGAAATACCTGTTCCTTTTATCATTATCCATTCCCTTTTTCTTTTCCTGCCAGTCCGGCAAGCCGGAAGAGCAGACCGCCCATAACGATGCCGACTCTTCCCTGTACGCTCCTTTGGTGCTCCCTTTAACGGATTCCATCGCGCAGTTTCCGAACAATGAAGCACTCTATTTCCGCCGGGCCCTGCTCCTCTTTAATACCGATCCCTTACTGGCAGAAAAGGACTTTGAAAAGGCAGCGGAGCTAAAACCAGACGTTACCGACTTCTGGGCAGGCGCAGGTGAAGCGGCATTGGTACTAAAGGACTATCCCCGTTCTATCGCGCATTTTAAAAAGGCGTTGAAGACCGCTCCGGGCTATCCTTACCTGGAATACCAGCTGGCCACCGCGATGATAGAGAACAAGCAGTATAAGTCGGCAGACAGCGTGGCGTCTATCCTTGGACAATCAGAAGGCACGCACGATAAGGCCTTCTATCTGAAAGCCCGTATTGCCGAAGATAACAAGGATACTACCCAGGCCATCAATCACCTCACCACCGCCATCGATAAAGCGGGTTTACAGAGCGATTACAGCGCTGTAATGGAGCTGGGCGATTTACTACACATCAGACACTCTCCGGCCGCTATAAAGTACTATAAACTAGCAGCGCGTTTAGATTCTATAAATTCTGAACCACTGATCTCTCTGGCAGAGTACTATGAAGAGAACGGTAACTATACAGAAGCGATCGCTACCTACAACAGTAGCATCACCACCGATCCTGACGATGACAGGGCCTACCTCGCTTTAGGCAGGATCAACATGAAGAAGAAGGATTGGAAAGAAGCCTACCGTTATTTCGATCTGGCGGCAAAAGCCTCCCCAGCCAATGCAGAAGCCTATTACTACCGTGCACAGTGTCTGGAGAATATGGGTCGCAAAGAAGATGCTATAGACGATTATGTGAAGGCGCTCACTTTTAAGAAAGATTATCCGGAAGCAAAAGCTGCGCTGGACAAACTCAAGAAATAACAGTTATATTCGTACACAACTTTAAACGCGTGGCTTTGGAAAATAGAAACACATTTGTCGCACCCTCTCTGCTGGCGTCCAATTTCCTGGAATTGGGCAAAGAAGTAGACATGTTAAATCGCAGTGAAGCTGACTGGTTGCACCTGGACGTAATGGATGGCAGATTCGTACCGAATATCAGCTTTGGATTACCCGTCATATCACAGATCAGGAAGGCTACTACAAAGACCTGTGACGTGCATCTCATGATAGAAGAACCGGAAAAATATGCGGAGGACTTTAAAAAGGCCGGCGCAGACATTCTGACGGTTCACTATGAAGCCTGTACGCACCTGCACAGGAACATTCAGCAGATCAAAGGACTTGGCATGAAAGCCGGCGTAGCACTGAATCCGCACACGCCCGTACATCTGCTGGAAAACGTTATCAATGACATCGACCTTATACTGATCATGAGTGTTAACCCTGGCTTCGGCGGACAACACTTCATTCCGAAGAGCCTTGAAAAGATCCGTCAGGCCCGGGAGATGATCAATCACTACAAGGCCCATGCCCTCATTGAAGTTGATGGTGGTATCAACATCGACAATGCCGGCGACATCTTCAAGGCAGGCGCTAATGTGCTTGTTGCGGGCAGCACCGTCTTCTCCTCCAAAGATCCTGAAGCGACCATCAGCGCTTTAAGGAATGCTTAAAAACATGTTCCAACACATACTGCAATAAAATACGGGAGGGTTATACCATTGGTACAACCCTCCCGCTAAAAATATAATGCTGTTACTCAGCTCGCCTGCAACTTGGTAATGATCTCGCTGGACAAAGGCTTGGTCAGATACCCTTTCACAAAAGAGTAATTATCTACCTTCTTCCGGTCCTTATCATCAATAGATGACGTCAGCACAAAAATACCTATCTGCTTAGCGAGATCTTTATAAAAGCTGGCATAATCATTCAGGAAATCCCATCCATCCATGACTGGCATATTAAGATCCAGTAAGATCAGATCTGGCAATTGCTCCGGTTCGAAGGAGTATTGGCGCAGATAATCCAACACATCCTGTGCATCCGAAAAGGCCCGCACGTTTTCGCCTATCCCCTGTCGTTTGATCATTATGTTCGCGATCTGCTGATGTATCGGATCATCATCTACGATAAAAATCATGTTGTGCGATTGCATACAGGGATTATTCAGTTTTAAAGGTAATAATAAATTTCGTACCCTGACCCGGTGTACTCTCCGCCCGGATGCTTCCACCCATTGCTTCTACCTGCGTTTTGGTAATGAACAGACCGATCCCTTTTGCATCTTTATTTTTGTGAAACGTTTTCCGGAAACCAAACAACTTATGCCCAAAACGCTCCATATCGATACCTAAACCATTGTCTTCAGCCGTCAGAATTGTATAACCATTTTCCTGCCAGCTCATAAAATGCAGGCTGGGCCGGCGTTCCTGCGTACGGTAACGGATGGCATTGGTAATGAGATTCTGCAGAATGCTGTCCAGGTACAGACGGGGAAATTGCAGAACAGGCGCATGCTCAAAGTTGGTCGTCAGCAAAATACCACTCTTTTCGATATCCGCAAATAGGACATCTTTTACATACTGCAGCCGCTGTGAAAAGGCCAGCTCTTCCCGGTCCATATCTACATTCTTACGGATCTGTACAACATCTACCAGGTCATTGAGCGTCTCGTCTATTTTGAATATTACTTCCTGTAGTAAGGAAAGATACTGCTCCCTTTCTTGCGGCAAACGCGAATCATTATGCATCTGCATAAGCGCTTTGAGATTAGCGATAGGCGCCCGCAGGTTATGCGAAGTAATATGTGCAAAGTCTTCCAGCTGCTGATTCTGGTTCACGAGACTCTTGTTCAGCTTATTCAGTTGCTTGTTCGCGCGGAAAAGGTCCTTTTGCATGTTGCGGCTATCCGTAATATCCCGGATAAAGACTGAAACAGTACCATCCCTCATAGGAGTAATCAGGAACTCATACCATTTGTACCGGCGGGGAAAGTAACTACTGAAAGAAGCAGAACTGGTGCCTGCCAGCGCGGCTGAGAAGCGGGCCCTGAACGGTGTGGCATATCCCAGTTCCGGCAAGATCTCATAGATGCTCTCTCCCGCGAAGATCCGTCTGCCAGCCATCTCTTCCGCTTTGCGATTGGCGAATGACAACGTACCGTCTTTTTCCATAGTAGTATATCCCATGTCGACCGCGTCAAAGAAGAGATGCAGCTGTTCCGTATTACGCTGTAGCTGGTTACGCATCTGCTGTTCCATTTTCCGGTCGGTAATATCATTCACCAGCACGGCAACGATCTGTTGCTTATCCACAGGGTCTTTCAGGGGGAACAGGGTCAGGTCCAGCCATACTTCCCGGCTTTGTGTCGTCCAGCGACTGTCTTTAGAGAAGTCCAGCTGCTTTTCCACGCGGATCACTTTATTGGCCACCATCACTTCCTTAAAGAGTTTATCCAGGCCATACAAACGGGCAAAAGGATCGCTCATGACATTAAAAGGCGCTTCCGTCTCCTCGTATTCATACTGGAAAAACTCACGCTGGGTATGATTAATACGGCGGATAAAGCCGAAATGGTCGAATTGAATATAACCGATAGGCAGATGTTCTATGATCAGGTCCAGCAGGCGGGAACTCTTTTCCAGTCGTCTGAAGGAGAGCTGCTTCTCAGTGATATCTTTCATCACCAGCTGTAAACTCGTAACAACACCTTGTTCATCAGTCACAGCAAATACGGTGGCATCATAATACGAGGGCAATATCCTGACCACGCCGTTAGTTTCCCGTTCGCGGTATCCGAGCAGTATCTCTTTCCTGGCGGATGATTTGGTATATAATACATCTTCAAACAGTTCACAAAGGCCTGTTTCCTGGAAAAGCGGCTCTTCAAACAGGTTATACCCCGGCCGCGACATGGCGGGGTCTATCGCATTCCATATTTCCTGTTGCACTTCGTTGGCACAATGGTGAATACCTTCAGGAGTGAACTGTTGTAATCCACAGGGCAAGGAGCGTAAAAGCGCATCGCTATCCGCCAGGGATCGCCGGCTACTGATGTCAGTACCTGTCAACAGTAAACATTCTCCAGCGGCAGTCAGCTGCCATTGCACCCACTGACGGGTATGGCAATACATATCCACACAGGCATTCCTGCCCATGGCATGCAGATGGCAAAGCATGGGCCAGTACACATTGGTGTGTTTACCTATCACATCATTAAAATGCAGACTACTTACATTTTCTGCCGGATGAAATTCCCCCTCCGGTACCCGCAGCCATTCCGCTGCCCCCTGATTGACATATAACAGGTTACCGTGCAGATCCAGTAACAGCGCTGGTATAGCTCTCGTTAGCGCGTTACCCATTATGGCATTCATCATAAAATCCCGAACGATAATCCCTTTAAAAATACTCAATATATGATTAAAAATGGCTATTCTTTATAACTATCTGACAGGTCGACAGTCATTTATATTATTTAAGCACGTAATTTTGCGTTTTTCCACAATGTGGATTTCGCTTTTTCAGCAAATGTCAAAGGATAAATATCTTTGGGCAAATACTAACACGGCACAAATAAAATACACATAGCGATGAAAGTACTCATTCTCATGGGATCAGAAAGTGACAAACCGGTAATGCAGGAATCACTCAATTTTTTACAGTTCTTTGGTATTGAAGGTGAAATGATAGTAGCATCTGCACACCGCAATCCTGATAAAGTAAGAGAGCTGTGTATTACAGCGCAGGAAAAAGGCTTTGGCGTGGTTATTGCCGCTGCTGGTATGGCTGCCGCTCTTCCTGGTGTAGTTTCTGCATATACCTCCCTGCCTGTTTTAGGAGTACCATTGGATGGTGGCTTACCTGGTGGTATTGATGCACTGTATTCCATCGTACAAATGCCTGCTGGTCTGCCGGTAGGTACACTTGCAGTAGGTAAAGCCGGTGCGAGAAATGCAGCGGTACTGGCTGCACGTATCCTGGCGCTGAGCAATCCTGCAGTGGCAGAAAAAGTGGAAGCCTTCAAAAAACAAGGTTATAAACTATAGGTTTCTTAATGTAAGGTGTTTAAGGTATATTGCCTTAAACACCTTATACACAGACACCTCAAACGCTCTAAATAAAATATCACTTGACAGAATCAATTATCAGCTTAGATAGTATTAACCCTATCGAGTTCTTCGGAGTTAACAATGGAAAACTTGATCTGCTGAAGAAAAAATTTCCACTGTTAAAGATCCTCTCCCGTGGTACACAGCTCAAACTGTCCGGCGCTCCGGAAGAAGTAGCTACCGCACAGGAAAAAATCGGACAGATCATTTCTTACCTCGAACGTAACGGCAACCTCAGCGAGAATTATTTCGAACAGATACTGGGCGATGAGGAAAAAGTGGACAACTTCAAAGACCGTAATTCCAATGAAATACTGGTGTTCGGTCCCAACGGACGTAATGTAAAAGCCAGAACAGCCAATCAGAAGAAAATGGTGGCGCTGGCAGAGAAAAACGACATCATCTTCGCCATAGGCCCTGCCGGTACCGGTAAGACCTATACCGCCGTAGCTCTCGCCGTAAGAGCGCTTAAAAACAAGGCAGTCAGGAAGATCATTCTGACCCGTCCAGCTGTGGAAGCAGGTGAAAACCTGGGTTTCCTGCCCGGCGACCTGAAAGAAAAGATCGATCCGTACCTGCGCCCGCTGTACGACGCCCTGGATGATATGATCCCGGCCGATAAACTCAGCTACTTCATGACCAACCGTGTTATTGAGATCGCTCCCCTGGCGTATATGCGCGGACGTACACTCGATAATGCATTTATCATCCTGGATGAAGCACAGAACGCAACAGACCTTCAGCTGAAAATGTTCCTGACACGTATCGGTTCTTCTGCGAAAGCCATTATTACCGGGGACCTTACACAGATCGACCTGCCTAAAAATCAGAAATCAGGCCTGGAAAAAGCCACCCGCATTCTCCGGAATATAGACGGCATCGGTTATCTGCAGCTGGATGAAGAAGACGTTGTAAGACATAGACTGGTAAAAGCCATCATACGCGCCTATGATGCATCCAAGGAAAAGGACGAACGTCCATAATTAACAATTCTTTAACAGTGTTTTAAGTATGTTCACGGTTTAAAACGTAAACTGTTAAAAGTATTCCTTGCCTATACCGGTTTACAAACAGGGAAACCAACAATTTTCAAAAACAGGTCTGAATCTTTAAAATTACAACCGGCTGCCCTAGCTGCTTTTTGTAATTTTACACTTTCCACCTATTTTTGTTAACTGTATTATAATAGAACATTTGCATGACCAGTTATCTGCGTATCCTCACCTTGGCATTATTATTCGGTACTGTACTTAGCAGTTGCAAAAAGCGCGCTTCCCCACAGGAAGTAGCACTCAATTTCATGCATGCTATACAGGAATCGAACTTCGACCTGGCAAGGGATTACGCTACCAAGGAGTCACAGCAGGTAATACAGCTTTACTCCTTTTTCGATGCCCGTCGTAACGACTCAGAACGGGATAAGATCAAAAAAGCCGGTATTAAGGTAATTGAGACGGAAGAAAACGGGGACAAAGCAACAGTGACGGTACTGAACTCTTCTTCTCAGCAAAAGGAAAGACTGCAATTGGTAAAAGAAAATGGCCGTTGGAAAATATCGCTCACTTTTGAAAGTATTATTCCAAACTATCTGCCGCCATCAAGTGCACCGTTGGATTCTACCAATATGCAGCCTCAGGATACTACATCCCCACTTCCCATGAAATAAATATTACGATTACTCTTATCTGTATAATTTTGTATCAATTACGAAATTACAGTTGAGTTCCTTATTTTTGCGGCGCGCCAGCAGAACATTTATTCTAAATTCCACATTGCATACGGTATGAACAGCTGCCAGGGTCCCGAAAACGACCTTGCACCGTTATATCTTTGCGATGCGGAATAGATGCAGGGCACCAAATTCTACTAAACGACAAAAACAAGTTGATGATGACGACGAACAATCCCTGGCATAGTGTCAGCACAGGATCAGAAGCGCCTAAAATAGTGAATGCTATTATTGAAATTCCTAAAGGCTGTCGTGCCAAATACGAGCTGGATAAAGAAAGTGGCTTGCTCAAGCTCGACAGGGTACTGTATTCTTCTGTATATTACCCGGCTAACTACGGTTTTATTCCAAAAACCTACTGTGATGACCATGACCCGCTGGATATCCTCATCCTCTCCCAGGTAGACGTTGTTCCAATGTGTATCATGGAAGCCAAAGTGATCGGTGTAATGCAGATGATCGATAACGGCGAAGCGGATGACAAGATCATCGCTGTAGCTGCCAACGATATGAGCGTTGCCCACATCAACGATATCTCTGAACTGCCTCCTCACTTTACAGCGGAGATCCGTCACTTCTTCGAAGAATATAAGAGACTGGAACACAAAACAGTAAAAGTTTCTGAGTTCCAGAACAAAGCAGTGGCTGAACGTATCATCCTGGAAAGCATCGAGTTCTACAACAAGACTTTCGGCGAGAAATAATTAAAAAGACCGGTAGCTTTATCCGCTGCCGGTCTCTTAAAAAGAAAACATCCCATAGCTACAGTACCTTCCTGGTGACTATTGCTATGGGATTTGTTTTTATATTTAGAAGAACCGTTTAATGATCCTCAGTTTATGGGTTCTCACCCCGGTATCTGTATTGGTAATTCCCTGGTTGTCAATAGGGTCTACCCTCACCTTACCTGATGAATGAATGATCTCATGGTCATTCAGCAATATCCCTACATGCGTAATACGCCCTTCCGTATTATCGAAGAAGGCCAGGTCTCCCAGGCGTGCTTCCTGCAGAAAATCAACCGTGGTTCCCTGTGTAGCCTGCTGGTAAGCATCCCTTAACAGATCGAGCCCCAATGTCCTGTATACTGTTTGCGTAAAACCGGAACAATCCACGCCAAATACAGATTTACCACCCCACAAGTAGGCAGTGTTCAGATACTGGAAAGCAGCCGCCGTCAGCGCTCCTGTATCTACTGCGTTCCCCTTACCTATCGCAGCCAGCTTTTCCTCAAACTGTACAGTCACTCCTCCCCAGTTTGTCACAGGGGCATTTCCCAGCTTTACAGCGCATCCGAAAGGCACATGCATAAGCTTACCACTCAGCTGCACTTTGTTCACCCAGGCGGTCGTATAATGCGTATACGGTGCGCGAAATAACGTCTCGTCGATGATTTCCAGGTGATTAAAAGTAGCCCATCCTTCATATCCGTCGAACTGGCATTTTACCTTCACCCAACCGTCATTTCCTGTTATAACAATTTCACTGCATTCCCCCCACAAGGCTTGTGAGATAATTTCACTTTTGTGAGATGGTTCCGACCGTAATGGCATTACCGGTACAACTGTAATCGCGTATGGCATACTAATTGTCTAAAATAATTATATGTCAAAGACAACAAAATGAACATTTTTGTCTTTAATATGTAAATATAGGTAACACTATGCTACAGCAATTAACTAATTTATCAGATAAAGAATTGATTTCCCGGGCAAGAAAACTCAAGGACCAGGAAGCAGAAGGTGTACTAATGGAAAGATACAGCCACCTGATGGTTGCTGTTTGCCTCCCTTACCTTAATAATGGTCCCGGAACCGCACCCGAAGAAGTTTATCCCAGGCTGCTGCAGCGCCTCAGCGCCAGTCTGAAAACCCAGACGATCCCGAAAGCCAATGAATGGATCCACCATACTATCAGGGCACAACAAGCTCAGACAGAAAAGAACAATCCATTTTTTCCCAGTACGGAATCCAGGGAACAGCAACAGCTGGAAAATAAGGTAGAGAAAGTAGCTACCAATCTTAAAGAACAACAACTGCTGGCGGCAACGATGGAAGCAACCCTTGACAAGCTGCCTGCAGAAGACAAATATTTCCTGAAAGAATTTTACCTGAATAATAAAACCTTTACAGAACTGGCAACCACCAAAAAGTATAGTGTTGAAAAAACGAGGCAGATTCTACAGCAGGCAAAGCAAAAAATGGCGTCCTTATTGATGAATGAAACCTATGAGTAACTTGGAAAATAATGAAAAACTACTGAAGATATTCAGTAACATCCGCTGTCTGAACAGGGATCAGCTTCCCCGTTACCTGGATGGCCGTTTGACCGATGTTGAGAAACACCTGGTGGAACAGCATCTCGTTGACTGCGATCTCTGTTTTGATGCATTACAGGTACTCCAGCAACCGCAATACCGGGAAAAATACCAGCCGCTCGCTACCAGTATGCAACAATATATCCGCAGCAGTATCAAGCGGATCTCCCAGGTGCATAAGGTAGAACGCTACCAGCGCCAGGAGCAGAAAAAGGAAAGCTTCCTGATCTACTTCTGGATAGTGGCAGCTATTGCTATTGGTGCAGGTGGCATTTACCTCGTACAGCAACAGGGCAAATTCAAAGCCCCCGTATCGAAAGCAATTGCCAGTAATACCGAGCTCCGGACTACACAATCTGAAACACCTCCGGTACAGGCGTCCATCGTGACTCCTGTAAGAGAGGAAAATGAAGTAGGCCGGAAGCCTGCGGCACCGGTTACAAATGTTACAGCTGCGCCCCCTGTTACTGCAACACCACCTCCGGCCGCTCCCCCCAAACCAGTGGTGAAAGACTCTGTAAAGGCAGTTGCGAAACCACCGGCACCAGTCACTGCTGTCAAAGACAGTATCAAAGACACCGCGCGGAAACAGCTGGCCGCTGCGCCTAAAGCGCCGGAAGTAAAAGACCCTGCGAAGGACAAAACACCTGCGCCGGATCGTAAGGATACGCCTACCGTAGCAAAGAAAACGGAAGATAAACCAGAGCCTAAAGCACCTCCTAAAAAAGAAAAAGAGGACGCCCCTGAAAAGAAGACCGTTGCGGAGCCTACAAGCACCGATGAATTCCTTTATAAGGCGGCCATGGTATATCACCAGCAGGGCGACCTGAATGAGGCTATTTCGCGCTATAAACACCTGTCTGAGAGCCCCGGCAAATACGGCGAACTGTCCCGCTATCAACTAGCTATCTGCTACCGCAGCAAAGGCCAGACCGGTAAAGCCCGTCGTATGTTTAAAGAAGTAGTGCGCATGAACGGCAGCATGAAGGAAAAGGCACAGGCGGCGCTGGATAATCTCTGATCTCCTGATATATAGTCCGATCCCCCATCAGCTGCTTAACAAGTCCATAAAGCGTTCCTACACCCCATTAAACGGAGTTCTTTATGGGTTTTACGCAGCCTCTTTCACATGTTGCCATATTCCCCCTTCTCATTGACGGCCTCTTCCCGTCTCTGTTTACAATTGCTTTTATTTTTATGGAAATTCCACGGCTCAGGCATCTTTATATTACAAGTATTTTATCTTTATCCAGTGATTTATAAGAATAGCCAGGAATTAACAGACGAAGAGCTGCTGGAACGGTTCAAAACCGACGATAACAGCGATTGGATAGGCATCCTGTTTGACAGGTATGCGATCCTTTTATTGGGTATGTGCATGAAATACCTTAAAAACGAAGAGGATGCAAGGGATAGTGTACAACAGATCTTCCTGAAGGTATTAGCCGAGATCAATAAACACAAGGTACAATTCTTCCGGGCCTGGATCTACCAGGTAACAAGGAACCATTGCCTGATGCAGTTAAGGCAGAAAACCCAGGTAAGACAGGAAGAAGTCAGTGAAAAACACCTGAACAATCCTACGGAACAGGAAGAGGATAAAGCCCGGTTTGTAGAGAAGGATAATATGCTGGAGAACATGCAGCACGCGCTGGAACAGTTAAACCCTGAACAGCGTATCTGTGTCAAACTATTCTACCTGCAGAAATTATCCTACCAGGATATTGCCGGCCAGACCGGTTATACTTTATTACAGGTAAAGAGTTATATTCAGAATGGAAAGCGTAACCTGAAGCTGTTATTGAGTGCACAGGGATAGCAAGTATTGTTGAACGCATCAGATAGTATGCATGTTTAATTATTGACGATTTTATGAACGAAGAATATCAGGATATTTTCACCACAACGGCCTGTCCTACACAACAGCAATTGCTGGATTATGTGCAGGACCGGTTAACGGCAGAAGAGCGGCATGAAGTGGAACTTCATCTGGCTGATTGTGAGATGTGCAGTGAAGCCGTGGAGGGATTATCTGCCTTTACAGAGAAGGAAAAGATCCCCGTTTGGCTGCGCCAGATGAAATGGCAGATGCTACGTAAACTGCGTGCCCGCAAACGCCGCAAGCACCAGGTATCTTACTTTATTGAACTGGCCATTATCGTGATCGTGGTCCTGTTCATTATACTCGGCGCTTTCTGGACCTACCATTTCATGACACACAAATAAAGATCTTCCGCAAATAAAAAGTCCCGGCTGTATATACAACCGGGACTTTTTTTATGAAATATGTATCAATCTATTATTTCAGATTTTCCAGCTTCTTCTTAACAACTTCTACTTTCGCATTGTCGTTCTTGATAGCATAGATCTTCTGCAGTGCATACAGACAGCTTTCGTAAGTCTGTTTGTCACTTGGCTCCAGGCTTGCAGCTTTAGCAGTGAAGTTTTCGTCTGCTTTCTCGAAGAAAGGCAGCGCCTGATCCATCAGACCAGTTACTTTTGTCTGCAGTTCTTTTGCTTTGGGAGTGCTCAGAGATTTGCTGTCCATTGCATTCAGCTCTTTGTTAAAGCCTACTGCACGGTTGAAGTACAGTGCACCTAACTGGAAGTTAGCAGTAGCATCGTCAGCTTTCAGTTCGATCGCTTTCTTGTAAGCACCTTCTGCTTTGTTCATCAGCTCATCGTAGTTAGCTGGTTTTGCAGCATCCTGACCGTTTTCGCCACGAGGGTTAGCCAGGTTGTCTACACGAATACCATAGTCCAGTACTGTCTGGAAATCATTTGGATTTTCTGCCATTTTCTTTTCGAGCATGGTCAGTAATTCAGCAGTTTTACCGGTTTTGGAGTAGTACATCAGCTCCATATCGTTAAAACGCTTATCCTTAGGGAAGGTAGTTTTACCCTCTTCGATGGTTTTCAGCCAGTTTGCGTTATCACCTTTCTCTTCGTAAGTCTGCGCCAGGAGCACATACAGGGCTGGTTCAGCCTTGAAATGCAGGTCAGCAGCCTTTCTCAGGTAAGTCAGCGCCTCATCTTTCTTACCAGCCTGGTTAGCAGCGTAACCAGCGTAGAAGGTCATAGAAGTATCTGCAGGAATAGAACCACCTAAGTTCTTACCGTTATAAAAATCAGCAATAGAGAAAGCATCTCTGAAGTGCAGGTAAGCGGAATCCCATTTCTGGTCGTTCAGGTTAGCGTAACCGGCGTTACCTATGGTAGCATATAGATTAAACATACGCTGGTTCAGTTCCAGCAGGGCTTCTGGCAATTTAGCATTGATATCCAGGGCTTTCTTGTAAGCTTCGAATGCTTCCAGTGCTTCTTTGGAATCTTTCTTTTCAGTAGCAGCTGCCTCGTAGATTTTACCTTTTACATACCAGGTTTTAGCTTCGCCTTTGGTTTTTTCATTTTCCAGTGCTGCCTGAATATCGGCTTTCGCTTTATCATAGTCTTTTTTAGTCAGTGCTTCTTCTGCGCTGTTTACCTTTGCACGCTGCGCTACAGCAACCAATCCTGCACTGCAAAAGACCAATGATACCAGTAATTTTTTCATGTTGCTCAATATTTTTTTGTTTTCTATAAGTATGGCCTTAGAGTTTAATGCCTGTTTCAACCATAATAAATACAATCTGCCGCAGGTTAACCATTATTAGTTCGCACAAATATTTTGCGGTTTCTTATAATTATTCTGCAGGCGTTTCATCTTCCGAAGCCTCAGCTGTTGCTGTTCCCGGTTCTTCTGAGCTGTTATCCCCGAGCTGTTCGCTTTCTTCTCCTTCTATACCTTCAACATCGAGTTTTTCTTCTTCCTGTTCGTCCAGACGTGCTACAGCTGCGATTTCATCGGTATCGTCCAGTCTGATCAGGCGAACGCCCTGTGTGGCCCTTCCTGCCTCGCGGATATCAGCTACCGCCATACGGATAGTGATACCGGACTTACAGGTGATCATCAGGTCGTCTTTCTCTGTTACGTCAAGGATCGCGATCAGGCTACCTGTCTTTTCTGTGATATTGATGGTCTTAACCCCCTTACCACCGCGGTTGGTAATTCTATATTCTTCAATATCAGTACGTTTACCGAATCCCTTCTCAGAAACCACCAGTACAGTACGTGTGGCATCCTCCTTATTTACACAAATCATACCAACCACTTCGTCTTTGTCGTTATCTACCTCGATACCTCTTACCCCGATTGCGCCACGGCCTGTGTCACGTACGGTATTTTCAGGGAAACGGATAGCACGGCCACTCTTGATAGCCATCATGATCTCACTGTTACCATTGGTCAGTTTAGCTTCCAACAGTTGGTCGCCTTCATTGACAGTGATAGCGTTCACACCATTCTGACGCGGACGGGAGAAGTCTTCCAGCAGGGTCTTCTTGATGATACCATTTGCTGTACAGAGTACAATATAATGAGAGCTGATAAAATCTTTATCATTCAGGTCCTTGATATCTATAATGGCCCTGATCTTGTCATCTGTAGGCAGGTTGATGAGGTTCTGGATGGCACGTCCCTTACCGCTCTTCTCACCTTCAGGGATTTCGTACACTTTCAGCCAGTAACAACGGCCTTTCTCTGTGAAGAACAACATGGTATGGTGGGTAGAGGCTACGAACAGGTGCTCGATATAGTCCTCTTCACGCGTCTTGCCACCCAGTGCACCACGGCCACCACGTTTCTGCTGACGGTAGTCATATGCAGAAGTACGTTTGATATAACCCAGGTGAGAGATAGTGATCACCACATCTTCCTCTGCGATGATATCTTCCATACGCATTTCGCTGGCCAGGTACTGGATCTCCGTTTTACGCTCGTCTCCGAAACGTTTCTTCACATCTTCCAGTTCATCTTTGATGATCTTGAAACGCAGTCCTTCGTCGGATAATACTTCCTTCAGGTAAGCTATCAGTTTCATTACTTCGTCGTATTCTTCCTTGATCTTATCGCGCTCCATACCGGTCAGACGTTGTAAACGCAGTTCCAGTATTGCTTTAGACTGGATCTCACTCAGTTCAAAGCGGCTCATCAAACCGTCTTTCGCTTCATCCGGTGTACGGGATGCACGGATCAGGGCGATCACTTCATCCAGGTGGTCCAGCGCTATCAGGTAACCTTGTAAGATATGCGCTTTTTCTTCCGCTTTACGCAGTTCGAAACGGGTTCTGCGTACTACTACTTCATGACGGAAGTCAACGAATTCTGCCAGCATCTCTTTCAGGTTCAGCACACGCGGACGGCCTTTTACCAGGGCCACGTTGTTGATACCGTAAGAGGTCTGCAGTTCTGAATATTTATACAACTGGTTGATCACCACGTTAGCGATCGCTTCACGTTTCAGATCGATTACCAGGCGCATACCGTCACGGTCACTTTCGTCACGCGCTTCAGAGATGCCTTCAATTATTTTATCATCAGCCAGCTGCGCGATTTTCTGGTGCAGGGCAGCCTTATTGATCTGGTAAGGCAGCTCATAGATCACCAGGCGCTCACGGCCTGCTTTGGATGTTTCTACGTTGATTTTACCACGCACCACTACCCTTCCGCGGCCGGTCTCAAAGCCCTGTTTTACACCTTCATAACCGTAGATGATACCGCCGGTCGGAAAATCAGGCGCTTTCACATATTTTATCAGCTCTTCGATAGTGATCTCACGGTTATCGATGTAGGCGATCAGCCCCTCAATTACCTCTGTCAGGTTGTGCGGCATGATGTTGGTCGCCATACCTACCGCAATACCGGACGCACCATTGATCAGCAGGTTCGGAATACGTGTAGGCAATACGGTAGGTTCTTCCAGGGTATCGTCAAAGTTCAGCGAGAAATCCACTGTTTCTTTATCGATGTCTTCCAGCATGGCCTCTGCCATTTTCTGCAGACGGATCTCCGTATAACGCATGGCTGCCGGCATATCCCCATCCACAGATCCGAAGTTACCCTGACCATCCACCAGCATGTAACGCAAGCTCCATGGCTGGGCCATACGCACAATGGTATCGTAGATGGAGGAGTCACCATGCGGGTGGAATTTACCCATTACCTCCCCTACAATACGGGCTGACTTCTTGTAAGGCTTGTTACTGTTGTTCCCTAACTCATTCATACCAAACAACACGCGGCGATGTACCGGCTTCAGACCATCCCGAACATCCGGCAGAGCACGACCCACGATCACTGACATAGAATAGTCTATGTAGGCCGTTTTCATCTGCTCCTCAATGTTAATCTGGATGATCTTGCCGTCTTGCGGATTTTCCGTATTTTCTGACATTGTATATTGTTGATTTACAATTTACTTCCTAAAAAAATAAATAGACGCAAATATAGCCATTTTAAGCCGTATTCCGGCCTTTTTGACAGAGAATGTGAATAAAAAAGGAATTGTCATATGGCACAAATACACTATACAATAGTAACAAATTCCGCAGATACTCTATTTAATCCTTATTTTGCAATAACTCCTTCAATTAATATTCCATATAATAGAAAAGAGGAATATTGGGAAAATAAAATATTGGCAAACATTTTGTTTCTAACCCGGTGAAAATCAAAGGGTCGCGGACAGTTAATTATAATTCGGGTAGGTTAAAAACGAAATTTACTGAAATTTCGAACATTAGTAACACGACTGATGTTAAATCCCTGTTCTGTAACCATATTAAAGATGAACAAATTAATATGAAGAATATACTCTTGTTTGGCGCCGGAAAGTCGGCCACTAGCCTGATCGACTACCTGGTATCAAATGCACCGCGGCAAAAATGGCATATCACTGTCGCGGACCAGGATCTTGCACTTATCAAGTCAAAGACCGGCAAATCTTATTACGTTACCCCCGCTGTTATTGATATCCGGGACCAGGCTTCCAGACAGAAACTGGTAGAGGAAACAGATCTCGTGATATCGCTGCTCCCACCTGCACTGCATATTTTCGTCGCCAGGGACTGCCTGCAGTTCAATAAGAACCTGCTGACCGCCTCCTACATCGATCCGGAGATCAGACAGCTCGAAAAGGAAATAGAACAGGCAGGCCTCCTGTTCATGTATGAAATGGGACTTGACCCCGGTATCGACCATATGAGCGCCATGAAACTCATTCACTCCATTGAAAAGAAAGGCGGCCAGATCTCCGCATTCCGCTCTTATTGCGGCGGCCTGATCTCCCCTGAAAGCAATGATAATCCCTGGCAGTACAAGATCTCCTGGAATGCCCGCAATGTCGTGTTGGCAGGCAGCTCAGGGGCCATATTCAGGGAAAAAGGTAAAGTGAAGGAGATTGCCTACCAGCAACTGTTCGATCAGCCTAAAACCATCCATATCCCAAGTCTGGGTAAACTGGCTTATTATCCCAACCGGGACTCCATGGGCTACATGGATGCTTATAACCTGGAAGAGATCCCTACCTTCATGCGGGCTACCCTACGTTACCCCGACTTCTGCGAAGGATGGAGCACACTCGTGAAACTAGGCCTGACAGACGACGCTAAAAAAATACAGACTGATGCCATGACCTATTACGATTGGGCCAGTCAGAAAATAGAACAGGATCCGAAACTGAGCCATGAAGAAAATATCGCCAATTACCTCGGCATCAGCGCCAAATCCAAGGTACTCCGACAGCTGAAGTTCCTCGGACTGCTGAATGGCGAAACCATCGGCCTCGGCGAACAGACCAATGCCACCATTCTCCAGCATGTAGTGGAATCTAAACTGGGTATGGAGCCCGCCGATAAAGACATGATCGTGATGACACACGAAATAGAGTTCGAGAGAAGAGGCATGACTACACGCCTGCATAGTTACATGATCACACAGGGAGAAGACAGCCTCCGTACTGCCATGGCAAAAACAGTAGGACTACCCCTCGGCATAATGGCCAAACTGATACTCCAGGACAAAGTCAGCCTCAAAGGATTGAAGATCCCGATCATGCCGGATGTATACAATCCTGTGTTAAAAGAGCTGGAAGACTACAATATCCGTTTTGAAGAAAGCTTCGAATAAGTTGTTACACATAATAGCAAGCGGCCATCCACCATAAGGTAGATGGCCGCTTGCAGTTTAACCGTTCCCGATTGTAATGCGGCAACCCTTGTTTATAATTTCGCCAATGCCTCTTCCAGCTCCAGTATCCCCAGCGTAGCGGGTTTCTCTATCTTTACCAGTCCTTCACGAGACATTTCAGGCAGCTTTTTATCGATCACAAAGGAAGGCACTCCCTCCTTCAGACAGTCAACCAGGCCTGCAGCTGGATATACCACCAGTGAAGTACCTATCACCACAAAAATATCAGCAGCCATCACGATTTCAGCGGCATCCACAATCTTATGCACAGCCTCTCCGAACCACACAATATCCGGACGTAATTGTCCGCCATCTGCCGCCATATCTCCTATGTTGATATCCCCTTCTATCGGATAATTACGCGTCTCATCCAGCACACTACGCATTTTAAAGATCTCTCCATGCAGGTGCAATACTTTTTTTGAACCCGCTTTCTCATGCAGGTTATCAATATTCTGGGTGATGATCTCTACGTCAAATTTCTCCTGCAAACGGGCCAGGCCCAGATGTGCAGCATTAGGCTCCGCCGCCTTCACATCCTGGCGGCGCATGTTATAAAAATCGAGCACCAACTGCGGATTTTTCCGCCATCCTTCGGGGCTGGCCACCTCGTATACGTTATATCCTTCCCACAGCCCGTCGCTGTCCCGGAAAGTCCGTAACCCGCTTTCTGCACTGATGCCGGCGCCAGTTAAAACAACCAATTTAGTCTTCATTTGTACAAGATATTTTCAAATTTTAAATATACGGGTTTTAACATTTACCGTAACTTTATCGCTTAGAATAATACAACAGCAATTGAAGATTTTACCAACGCTTACACTGTGCGGTGTATTGTTAATACATGTGAATGCCCACGCACAGTCAGACACTACAACCCTTAGCTATGCCGATAGCACAAAAACGAAGGAGCAACATATACTGACTGCTGCGGATACCACTATACGTTACCGTATAAACGGCGCTTACCTCGGTAGTATGTGGACTGACCTGAAATATACTGTATCCAGACCTGCACACTGGAATGGAAAAGACTTTACCAGACTCGGTATCGTGCTGGGTACTGCCGGTGGTTTGCTGGCTGTTGACTATGAAGTAAAACAGTTCTTTCTCCGTAATCATACCAACTTCTGGAACAGCGTGACCGGTCAGATAGAACCTTTTGGAAACGCTTACTCTCCGTATTTGGTAGGTGGTATGTATGTGGCAGGTGTGATTTCCAAAAACCGGCAGCTGGAACATACCTCACTGATGACAGCCAAATCATTACTGATCTCTACACTGATCTATACTTTCACCAAGTCCGTAGTAAGACGTGGCAGGCCGACATACTATGATGATAACCTCGTATTTAATGCGCCCTTCTCTATGGATAAATACCATACCTCCTTCCCTTCCGGTCATATGCTGACAGTGACGTCTGTGGCTACTGCCCTGGCAGAGGCTTATGGTGAGGATCATCCATGGGTGCCCTGGGTAGCTTATTCTATTGCGATCATGACAGGCACTACCCGCCTTTACCAGGAAAGACACTGGAGCAGCGATGTGTGGGTGGGAGCCTCTCTCGGTTACTTCGTTACAAAAGGCGTCTTCAAACATCACCGCCAGCTGGAACGTAAAAAAGCAATGGCAGCCTTAGCGGCTACCATGCCATAAATCCCCCATCAATCATCTTACGTCAAGCGATAACTTTTGCCAGGCGGCGGCGTTTTCTGTATCTGCGGATAATGATGATGCTTGCTGCCACCACTATCCATACAGGCCATAAACCGATGATAGAGATAAGCGTTGCCAGTACATGATTCCAGCCGTCCTTGATGGAGAAGAAGATACTGGAAAAGAAACCTGGTCCCTGTGGCGCTGTATTCGAAAATGTCTGGAAAAAAGAGAGGTGGATAACGCTCATGGATACATTGTGGTCTATGTACTGCAAACGGCCCTGAGCTGCTTCCACTTCTTCACGGATAGTCTTCAGCTGTTCTTCTACTTTCAATACATCTTCTACATTCTTTGCCTGTTTCAGGATATCCAGGTAACGTTGCTCAACTTCCTTCCTGGCCTTCATTCTGGCTGCAACATCCACGTATTCCTCTGTGACGTCTTTTGATGTGATATTTTTTTCAAGCAGGTTCTCATCTGCACCAGCCAGGGTGTTCAGACAGCTGTCAAATTTAACCGAAGGTACCCTGATCTCTAACTGTGCCTCCCATGTTGTTTCCGAACGGCTCTCCTGTTCACTGATAATCTCCCCGCCAAAGCGGGCAATCATTGCTGTCAGCTCTTTATGTGTACGTTTATAATCGCGGACAGCGTAACGGATAGTGCCTTCTTTGACGATCTTTTTGGGAATGTCGGCAAGGGAAGCCGGTGGAGCTGGAGGCTGTTCTTCGGCGTAAGTGGTTGCGTCTTCCGCTACGACCGGAGGGGTGAAAGCAAGCGTTTGCTGTGGTGCTGGTGCTTTCCATTGAGCCGCTATTCCTTTATATTCGCCTGTGTGGTTACCGCAGGCGCTTAGTAGTAGGATGGCTGTCAGCAGCATACAAGGGATAACAAATGCGGTATCCTTTAAAACAGAACATCTTCTTGTCATAGGAATTTATTTTTAGGATAAATACTATAACAAGAAGATGCGCCAGGAATTAAAATTCCACAAACTATTTCATATCGCCCATTTCCAGGATGGTCTCATATTCGTCTGCAGTCACTGCACAAACAGAGAGACGTCCCTGGCGGATGAGTGAAAGATTTTCCAGTCTTTTTTCAACTTTCATTTGCGCCAGCGTAACTGGTGTTTTGAAAGGTTTTACCGGCTGCAGGTCTACCACTACCCAGTTAGGATCAGGCGTGGTCGGATCCTGGTAATGTTCTTTCGCTACTTTGGCAATACCTACTACGGCCAGGCCTTCATTACTGTGATAGAACAATACATGGTCTCCCTTCTTCATACCTTTCAGGTTATTGCGTGCCTGGTAATTACGCACACCATCCCAGAAGGTCTTTCCGTCCTTTACAAATTGATCCCATGAATACTTAAAAGGTTCTGATTTTACAAGCCAGTAGTTCATTATGCTGATGATTTTAATTCGTCTGTTGCCGCTTACCAGCCACTGGCCAGTACGTCAGCAATATGCATCGTTTTGATATTCAGTTCATGTTTCCTGATATAGCCGTCCAGGTGCATCAGGCAGGAAAGGTCCGTAGAGATCAGGTAATCTGCACCGCTGGCCACTGCATTATTCACTTTCTGTTCTCCCATACCGATAGAGATAGGCTCGAACTTCACGGAGAATGTACCACCAAAGCCACAGCAAACCTCACAATCATTCATTTCCTTCAGCTCCAGCCCTTTCACTTTGGAGAGCAGGCTGCGGGGACCTTCCTTGATGCCGCATTCGCGTAGCGCGCCGCAGGCATCATGATAGGTAGCCACTCCATTGAGCGTGGCACCGAGATCTGTCACATGCAGCACATCTGTCAGGAATTCGGTGAATTCATACAGTTGTCTGCGCAGCATCTTTACATCATTATGTGCAGCGGAATTGTCAAACAGTTTGCCGTAGTAATTACGTACAAACCCTGTACAGGAGCCGCTGGGCGCCACTATATAATCGACAGTATGGAAGTCTTTGATGAATTTATTGGCAACGGAGCGGGCTTCATCCCAATATCCTGCGTTAAAAGCAGGTTGTCCGCAGCAGGTCTGGTTGGGATTATAATTAACGGTACATCCCAGCTTTTCCAGCACCTTCACCATATTGAAGCCTGTTTCCGGGAACAGCTGATCTACGAAGCATGGAATAAAAAGCTGTACGTTCATTGAGTTAGTCTTTAGTTATAAGCCGCAGTTTTGGTAGCTGCTGGCAACACGAATATAGCATACCGGCTGAAAACTCTGGCGACAATGAACTTCACACGTAACTAATATGGGGCTTAGCGGTTATGCTTACAATTGACGCATCATAGATATCATTTTCAGTGCGGTGACAGCGGCTTCCTCCCCCTTGTGCCCATGTATGCCTCCCAGTCTTTCTTCCGCCTGCTGCATATTGTCAACAGTCAGCACACCAAAGATAACGGGTACCGGCAATTCAATATTCAGTTGCATGATGCCTTCCGTTACACCTTTACAAACATAGTCAAAATGTGGGGTTTCTCCTCTTATCACGCATCCAAAAGCAATAATAGCGCCAGGTTGTTTAGCAGTACCCTGCGTACGCTGCCAGTACTGTTTGCAGGCAAATGGCAGTTCAAATGCGCCTGGCACAACTACTTTTGAGACCCTGGATACTTTGTATTGTGCCAACGACTTTTCGCAACCTGCCACCAGTTCGTTGATCACCGTATCATTCCATTCGGTATATACTATAACAACACTGGCATCCTCTAAATTGAGAATGCCAGCATCGTTCAATAAGCTTTGATTATGTATTGACATGACCAGATTAAAATATCAATTAATTCCTCACTTCACCCAGGCGCGCCAGGTATTTCTCCATTTCGCGACCTTCAGCGGTCTGAGGATATTTATCGCGGATTTCTTTGTAAACAGCAATGGCGTCAGCAGGTTTGTTTGCTTTTTCCAGTGCCAGTCCTGCGCGGAACAGGAAAGTAGGTGCAGTCAGCTCGTTGTTGCTGTGATGACCTGCTTTTTTATAATATTCGATGCCTTCTTCAGTTTTGCCCAGTTCCATGTAAGCATCGCCGGCTAAGCCATAAGCCATTGCCTGAACGATCTGGTCGCCGCTGCTGAAGTCTTTCAGGAGGTCTACGCCTTTCTGGAATTCACCCAGTTTTACGTAGGATACACCTGCATAATATTTTGCTAACTGACCTGTTTTGGTGCTGCCGTATTGATCAATTACCTGCAGGAATCCGTAATAGTTACCATCTCCATTTAATGCTAGACGGAAAGAATCCTTCTCGAAGTACTGCTGTGCATGGAATACCATGTCCTGTGCTTTCTTCTCGTTAGGAGCTTTGATGAATCTGTTGTAGGCAAAAGAACCGCCCACTACCACTACTATTACGAGCAGGGCTATGATAATGCTGTTTTTATTCTTGTTAAAGAACAGTTCCGCCTTGTGGATGGAGTCTTCCAGTTGGAATTCCTTTGACACGGAAGTATTTTCAGCTGCGGTCTTATTTTTTGTCTCGGTCATTGTAAATGTGATCGTTAAATTGTTATTTCTTATTACGGTACAGGTTACGGCTGTGTAAAATTCCCGCAAATATAAAAAAGGTTAGCGAATCTACCCCGTTTATATTAAACGGCCAAGATCGCTAACCTTTTACATATTATTTAGTCAACAATGAATGGGTAATCCTGTTGAACATATACGTCTTTCAGCAACTCATCATCTGAAGGCCATGGTGATTCTTCTGCGAACTGTACGCAATGCTCCACCTGTTGTTTTACCTTTTCGTTGATAGCGTCGATCTCAGCTTCCGTAGCCCATTTGTTTTTCTGGATAGTAGCCAGTACCTGGTTGATCGGATCTTTTTCCTTATACTCTTCTACTTCCTCTTTGGTACGGTACTTAGCGGGATCACTCATGGAGTGACCACGGTAACGGTAAGTCTTGATTTCCAGTAAGGTAGGACCTTCGCCGGCACGTGCACGTTTTACAGCTCTGTCAACGCCTTCGTGTACAGCTTCAGCGCTCATACCATCGATAGTGGCGCTAGGCATATCGTAGGCATTCGCTAACTTATAGATATCCAGTACGTTGGAGGTACGTTCTACTGAAGTACCCATTGCGTACATGTTGTTTTCGCAAATGAATATTACAGGCAGTTTCCACAGCATGGCCATGTTGAAGGTCTCATGCAGCATACCCTGACGGGCAGCACCATCACCGAAGAAGCAAAGCGCTACGCTATCAGTGCCCTTGTACTGCTCAGCAAAAGCTAAACCAGCACCGGTACCGATCTGTGCACCCACGATACCATGACCACCATAAAAACCTTTATCCGGAGCAAAGAAGTGCATACTACCACCCTTACCCTTGGAACAACCTGTAGCTTTACCATACAGTTCAGCCATACACTCATCAGCAGTCATTCCTTTTGCTATAGCCAACGCATGGTCGCGGTAGGCAGTGATGAACTTGTCGTCCGGTTTAGTCGCAGTCATCGCACCTGCGGCAATTGCTTCCTGTCCTATGTACAGGTGACAAAAACCACGAATCTTTTGCATCCCATACAATTGGCCGGCTTTTTCTTCAAAGCGGCGCAGCAAGAGCATCAATTCATACCAGTACAAATACGTCTCTTTGGTGAATTTCGTCTTTACGTCTGTTTTTGTAGCCACTGTTTCTTAATTTGTCCGCAAATATAACAGGAAAATCCTAAAAACTAAATACTTTGCAACTTTGCAGCAACTTGCCCATAAATAGTGCCCTTTCCGGAAGGCCTGATTACCAGTCTTTCCGCGCAGGCCGGCAGGTTACGATAAATTTATTTTTAATTCATAACTGATAATCAGAAAGTTAATTGCTGTCGCTCAGAAAGATATCACTTGTTCAGTTCAAAAATTACTCCGGGAAAAGTTTCACCTTCAATAAACGCATCATAGGCATTACCGGGCGCAACGGCTCCGGTAAGACCAACCTGCTCGATGCCATATATTATATATGCTTCACCAAAAGCTACTTTACCAGCAGCGAAGCACAGAACACCCAGTACCATACCAATGGCTTCCGCCTGGAAGCCTTCCTCGACAGGGAAGGCCAGGAAGGAAAGATCGTCTGTACCCTCAAAGACGGCAAAAAAGAAATTGCCCTCAATGAGGAAGCCTACGAACGTTTCTCCCGCCATGTAGGTCAGTACCCCGCCGTGATGATCGCCCCCGACGATGCAGAGATCATCCTCGGCGGCAGCGAAGAACGCCGTAAATGGCTGGATGCACTCCTCTGTCAGCTGCATCCCGGCTATCTCGACCATCTTATTACCTACCAGAAAATATTACAACAGAAAAACAGCCTGCTCAAAACTATCGCTACCCAGGGCGGTAACCAGGATGCCCTCCTCGATGTATTCGATGAACAGCTGGTACATCACGGCACACCGGTATTCGAATGGCGACGCGCCTTCCTCCCGGGATTTATCAAACAGGTGCAGGAACTATATGATTACCTGGCTGGTAAACATGAAGTTGTCAATATACAATACCAGTCTGGTCTCCATGAACAAACCTTCACTGCATTGCTGGCAGCCAACCGATATAAGGATATGATGATGCAAAGGACTACCGGCGGTATACACCGGGACGACCTCCAGTTCCTGCTGGACGATCATGCCATGAAAACAAGCGCATCGCAGGGACAACGTAAAAGTTTTCTCTTTGCATTAAAGCTGGCACAGTTTGAAGTCATTAAAGCACACAAAAAATTTTCCCCACTCCTCCTGCTGGATGACGTCTTTGAAAAACTGGACCAGGAAAGAGTGAGTAGACTGATAAAACTAGTGAGTAGTCCGGCATACGGCCAGGTCTTCATTACCGATACACACGCATCCAGAATACGTGAAGCCTTCAAAGAAAATGAAGATAGTTTTCAGTTAATCGAGATGGAGTGACACACGAAATACCTATCTTTGCTGCATGCGATACGGAATGACGTCAATGGAGGATGCACTCAGAGATTTTATGTCTAAAAGCCGGCTTAAACCGAGGCTGACAGAAGTGCGTATACAGGAAAACTGGGAACAACTCATGGGAAAGACCATCTCACGTTATACCGAAAATATACAACTCATTGACAGCAAATTACACATCACTACTACTGTAGCACCGCTGAAACAGGAGTTGAGTTATTCCAAAGACCGCATTATCAAACTCGTAAATGAAATGCTGGGAGAAACCGTGGTGAGAGAAGTGATCATCAGATAAATAACGCTATTAAATAAAATAAAAAGAGACCGTTTCAATGACAATTGGGACGGTTTTTTCTTGGCTAGTATCATATGAAAACACCATCTTTAGCTTCTTGTTTTGTTGGTATGCTGATTTTCCTCAGCTCATATTGCCTGGGTCAGCAAAAGGTATCCAACGATAGTGCAGCCACTATGTTAAAGCAGTTTTATTCCAGTTACATTGCTTCATGGGACTCACCTGACATAAAAAAGTCTGAGTTAATTAAAAAGCAATATTGCACAAAAAAAATCCTGAACAGAATAGCAGATGATGAGGAATTGGACGCCGATCCATTTCTGCAGGCGCAAGACACGGACATCGACTGGTTGAAGACATTGGTGATAAGTAAGGATACTCAAAAGCCAAACGTCTATATTGTTTCTTATTTAGATAACTATACTAAAAAGAGGATCGTTAACAAACTTCTCGTAATAAAAGAAGGGCAAAAATATAAAATAGATGATATCCTGACGTATTGAAACAGTGCGTTGGAAATTCACAAGGGAAAGCCGTCCGGATTATTATCGGGACGGCTTTCTCTTTATATAATGTAACAGTATCCGGGGATCATTTTTAGTTCTTTGCAAATCCCTTTATCAGCATATTCACATCTTTCATCTGAAGGGTAGTACGCAGGTTCACCATTACAAAATCACCCTCATCCTGCACCAGTATCACCACACGGCCCAGTTCATCATCCTTCCCTCTGTTCAGCAAATGCACCACGCTGTTCCCATCTCTTACTTCTATCAACGGTTCAAACTTGTCCTTCTCTATCAGCGTCTGCTTTAATTGCTGCATGTCGGCTATGCTTACAGGCGGACGTTCATCACCGGAAATCGTATATATCTTTACCTTCTGCACCCTTGACAACAGCTGCTTCAGCGGTATGCTGTCGTCTTTCATAGCGCTCTTCGGCACTATCCAGCTGGCAAGCTTCAGCGGCACCCTGCCTACGCCGATCCTGAAGGTGAACGCATCACCGCGATGCGCACGATAAAACTTACGGAGAGATTTCTTCTGGGCTATTGCCGGGCTTACTGCCAGCAAAAGTGCTACTATAAGGATGGAACAATACTTCATGTCAAAAACTTATGTGGTGATAAAGTGGGTTATGGTTGCTTCTTCAGGTTCTTGAGCTTGTCAAAGCCATCAATATTCATATTCGATGCCAGCTGGCTGATCTCCGCAAGGTCAATGTCTCCCATCAGGCTCATTGCCAGGAACTCATCATCACTGCCTACCAGCATGATCAGTTCTGCAATATTACCCTTCGCATTTTCCTTCACCATAAAACGAAGGTCGTCTTTTCCATCGCGGACGGTCATCAGCTCTTCAAACTCTTTATTCAGCATGGAAGATGCTTCTTTGAATAACTGATTACCTCCCTTTGTATTTTCTTTTACCAGGATACGCAGGCCCCTGATCTTTTTTGCAATCTGAAGGAATTGTTTTCCATCGGAGGAATTGATGTCCAATTTACTGAACATACTAAACATCTTAGGTGTGATACTTATCAGGGTGAAGCTTTGGTCGCTCTCATATTTTTCAAAAAAGCGGTCTATTCCACTTCCCTGCTGGGCAAAGAGTTGCATGCTGCTGACTGCAAGCAGCATCAGTAACAAAAAGCGTTTCATGTGTTTTTTTTTATTAAAAATTAGAATGGCCTCAATTAATTTGCTTTGATCTTCTCCGTAGCCTCGTTGAAGTAAGCCAGTTTCTGCATCTGTGCTGTGCCCTTGTTCAGGTTGCGGGACAACAGCTGTAATGCTTTTTGTGTGACAGCAAATGCTTTCTCCGGATCATCATATGTATCTTTCTCTGACAGCGACGCCATTATCCGGGTCTGCTTAGTCTGTGCCTGCCTGCTGGCATATCCGATACCCACTGCTACCAACAGCATGGCGGCATATTTCATCCAGTGTTGCCAGATCATTTGTTTCACAGGCCCCGCCGGCGTCTGTGTCTGAGAAACAACGATCTCTATATCGGGGAATACCGGCATCGGTATATCATGCTCCGCAGCAAAGTAGCCGAACAAAGGCTGCGCCTCTTTCAGATCAGCAGGAAGATTAGCGATGTTCCTGCTGAAAAAACTGCGCAATGCTTCCTCTTCCTCCAGCGTAGAGGTACCATCCCAATAACGGTCCAGTAATTCCCTGACTTTGTTAAACTCCATACACTTGCAGTTTTTGTAATTGTTCACGCACTGTTTTCCTTGCACGGTGAAGATTGATCTTCACTTCACTCATCTCAACACACAGTATCTCTGCTATCTCCTGATAGCTATACCCGTCAATATCCCTCAGTTGTATAATAGTACGGTATTTTTCCGGCAATGCCGCAATAATACGGTGTACACTGTTCATCACGTCCTGTTGCTCTGCAGCAGCATAAGGACTGGGCTGATGTTGTGCAGGCATATCACCTGCCTTGTCCAGCTCTTCCGCTCTCCTGTATTTTCTGGCTTTCAGCTTGTCCAGCGCCAGGTTGCGTACAATACGCATACACCAGGCTTCCATATTCTGCAGATCGGCCATCCGCTCCTGCTGCTGCCATACTTTCATCAGGGCATCCTGTGTTACATCCATCGCATCTTCCTCGTTCTCAAGCAGCCGGTAGGCAAAGCGGTACAGCTTCTGCCTGACGGGAACTACCTGGGAGAGAAATAATGTTAAAGACATAATAACAGATTCCTTGTTCTAAGTTACTAATTACCCCTATCTCTTCTTCTTTTCTCTCCCATCCGCTTGCTATAGGGCGTTTATACAAAGAAGACGACCCACAAAATACTTTGTTACAAAAAAAGTGAAGATTTTCGGGGAAAGATGACAATCTGTTTAAAATGAGCAGGTTATAATTTTATCCGCGGATCTATAACGCTATACAGCACATCCGCCAGCAGGTTGATGATCACAAAAATACATGCCGTAAATAAGATAGCCCCCATCAGTACAGGGAAATCGAACTTCTCCAGAGCATCCACCGTTACTTTCCCGATCCCTTTCCATCCGAAGATATATTCCACGAAGAACGCCCCTGCCAGCAGTTCGGCAAACCAGCCGGTAATGGCAGTAATAACGGGGTTCAGGGCATTCCGAAGTGCATGTTTCAGTACCACCAACCGTTCAGGCAGGCCCTTGGCGTAAGCCGTACGTATATAATCCTGGTGCAGTACATCCAGCATAGCGCTCCGCGTTAACTGCACTATAATGGCCAGTGGCCGGATACCCAACGTAATAGCAGGCAGGATGAGGTTCCGGAGATTGATGGTCCTTCCTGCAAAAGGATCTATTTCATATAAACTGCCCGTCATATGCAATCCCGTATAATCACTCCATACAAAGCCAAACAGGTAAGCCACCACAATGCCTGTAAAAAAGGACGGAGCGGAGATACCCATTACACTGGCAAATACAGCCCCTGTATCCATCCAGGTATTTTGTTTTACTGCGGATAGAATACCTAGTCCAATGCCCACTACCGTTGCAAACAGCATAGCCGCTATAGCCAGGATCAAAGTTCCCGGCAGGGCTTCTGTGAGTATTTCCCAAACTTCCTTCTTGCCCTGGTAAGAACGGCGCAGATAGGGCGTTTTCAATACCAGTATCCTATTGCCGGAGAGGTGGGCCAGCGTGAGATAATGCAATGTACCTTTAGCTTCCTCCTGCGTATGAATACTCAGTGGCGAGAGATCATTCAAATACAAAAGGAACTGCACCGGTAGTGGTTTATCCAGGTGCAGTTCCTTTCTTACATTTTCAAGCGATGTTACGTCTGCGCGCTGTCCCAGTGTCAAACGGGCCGGATCTCCCGGTAATACGTTGAACAGAAAGAATACAAGCAGTACTACGCCCAGTAGTACCAGTATCCCATAACTGAATTTACGCAACAGAAATCTGAACATGCATTTATGGTATATCGTTATAATGCCATTTGCCCTTTACGGTGCCTTTTTCCAGCAATAGCAGGCAGGGATTGCTTCTTCCCGCTGTCTTAATAGCCGTGCCATCCATCTGCAGGAAGGGGAACTGCAACCCGTGTGCAGCGGTAAAAGCCGAAATATCCGCTTTACTGGAAGCGGTAACACCGTAAATGTACACCTTACCAGCCTTGAACTGTTCCTGCAGGGCATGCATCTTCGCATCCCAGCCTTCACCCGCTTCTTTCACATTCTTTACGAGGAACAGGTATACCGGTGTTGGCTCAGAGAGGATAGCCTGGGTCTGATCAGCACCATCGAGGTCTGTCAGGATAAAATCCTTCACAGGCGCCTCTCCTTCCGCTTCACGTATCAGCTTATCACGACGGTCTACAAACTTCCAGGTGCTGTCTGACCATGGATAGTTCTCTGGTGTGAACTCCTGTTGTTTGCCATCCTTTTCGTATATCAGCACCGTAGCATATTCTGCAGGACGAGCGCCTGGAGGCAGTTTCATTTTCTCAGGCAGGTTGTTGCCAACCTTATATCCCAGACAATCCACAATAGGCAGGTGTGATAAAGTATACCATTGCAGGCCGGCCGCAAATAACACGGAGACGAGTGTCAGCACCAGTGTCAGCTTTTTGCCGAACAGCGGCTGTATACGTTTCCGGTAGAAGAAGATGATCAGTATCATCACCAGCAATACCACGTCTTTCCAGAAGGTTTCAGTAGCCGTCAGTTTGATACAGTCGCCAAAACATCCGCACTCCTTTATTTCCCCACTATACAGGGCGTAACCTGTCAGGAAGGTAAAGAACGCGATCATCAACAACAGTAAAGTAGACGTTAAACGCATGCTGAAGCCTAAGAGCAAAGCAGCGCCCAATGCGATCTCCAGGGTATTCATCACCAGGGAGTAGGTAAGCGATAAGGGAGACATAAAGGTCATGTGCAGGACCTCGAAAAACTCCTCCATTTTATAACTGAGTCCCAGGGGATCATTTGCTTTGACGAGACCTGAGAAGATGAATAAAACGCCAACAATAATTCTTAATAGGTTCAGGAGCAGTTTCATGGATAACTATTTTAAGCGGTGCTCACATACTTACTTGCAGATCACCACATTATTCTATTTTTGTCTGGCAAAATAATCAATAAAATGCAAATGGATACTATGGAAGGGAAGAACGGCGAATATACCGGCACGATCAACTGTCAGGGCTCATTACTGGATTTGTCCAAACCAGTTATAATGGGCATCATTAACATCACGGAAGATTCCTTTTTCGCCGGCAGCAGAACGCAGCATATTGATCTCATTCTTGAAAGAGCGGCACAGCTGCTGGACAATGGTGCACAGATCCTGGACATCGGTGCGCAGAGTACCCGTCCTGGCGCCATCGACGTCGGTCCTGATACAGAACTGGAACGCCTGTTGCCTGCTGTCAGGATCCTGAAGGAACATTACCCAGCGGCCATCCTCTCTATCGATACTTACTACGCGAATGTAGCAGAACAGACTATACATGCGGGCGCAGCGATCATCAATGATATCAGTGCCGGCGATCTGGATAAGAACATGATCCCAACCGCAGGCCGCCTGCAGGTACCCTATATCGCCATGCATATGAAAGGCACTCCTGCCGACATGCAGCAACGGCCCGACTATGCAGATGTGACACAGGAAGTACTGGATTACTTCATCCGCAAACGTACGGAATGCCTGCAGGCAGGTATCAAAGACATCATCATCGATCCCGGCTTCGGTTTTGGAAAAACCATCGCGCATAACTATACGCTGCTGAAGAAGCTGCACGTATTTCATATGCTGGATTGCCCGCTGCTGGTGGGCATTTCCAGGAAATCAATGATCTATAAATTACTGGACACTACTCCTGCAGAAGCGCTGAACGGCACAACAGTATTGCATACACTTGCTTTGCAGCAGGGCGCCCACATCCTACGTGTACATGACGTTAAAGCAGCGATGGAAGCAGTGAAGATCACGCAATATATGAAGACACTTTAGCTGATAAATATTCGCTATTTTTACGATCTATGGAGAACTTATTTAGTTTTTACGGTTATCGTTTCCACTGGTTAAATATACTGGACCTGGCGATCGTGATCTTCCTGGTAGTGCAACTGTACCGCCTGTTGAAAGGTAGCCTGGCCTTCAATATCTTCGTAGGACTCTTAATCATATACCTGGCTTACTTCGTGGTACAGCGCCTGCAGATGCCGATACTCACTACGCTGCTGCAGAGTTTCATCAACGTCGGACTGATCGCTATCATCATCATTTTCCAACCCGAAATAAGGAAGTTCCTGCTGGTATTAGGCAAGAAAGCGCCGCTCAGCAAAGACAGTTTCTTCACGAAACTGTTCCTGCCTGATAAGTTCAAGAGTTATAAGGAAGAAGAAAATATCATCAACGAAGTGATCACTGCTGTAGCCCGCATGGCCGGCAGTCGCACAGGAGCACTGATCGTGATTGCCAATACTTATCGTGTGAAGTTTGACACTGCCTCCAGTATCGCCATCGACAGTAACATCAACGCTAAACTACTGGAGAGTATCTTCTGTAAGGGCAGTCCGCTGCACGATGGTGCGCTGATCATTGTCGGCAATAAAATACTGGCGGCAAAGGTGATACTGCCTGTATCAGAGAACCCCAACCTCCCTACCCGCATCGGTTTACGTCATCGTTCTGCCGTAGGCATTACGGAGCACAGCGACAACCTTGCGATTGTTGTTTCAGAAGAAAGAGGCACTATTTCTTATGCCGAGGATGGTAACCTGGTGCAGGATATTTCGCTGGAAGAACTGAAGGTAAAAATGTACGAGGTAATGGTTGATGGTTATTAAGGAATAGAAGAATAGATATCACAAATAACAATACACAATCATTCGCACAGATTGGCTCCACCAGGAGCCGTTTTGCTTGTAGCCCGGGGTTGTCACCCACCCGGGTGGGTGACAACCCCGGTTCAAACGATTTCCCCCGCCCCCTAACAAAAACGGCCGTTCGCCAAAGGCGAACGGCCGTTTTCAATATCGGTAATATTGATTATTTCTTACCAGGCTGCAGTGCAGCGGGAGCAGCAGGAGCTTCAGGAGCGCCAGTTTTCACATCTACCAGCTGAACATCGAATGCCAGTACAGAGTTACCTGGAATAGCCGGAGGACTACCCTGTAAACCGTAAGCTAAAGTAGAAGGAATGATCAGCGTTGCCTTGCTACCTTTTTTCAGGGCAGCGATACCAGCATCCCAACCTTTGATCACGAAACCGCGACCGATAGGGAATTTGATAGGCTCGATCTTCATACCTGGTCTCAGAGTAGAATCCAGGCTGGAATCAAATACTTTACCATCCAGTAGTTTACCGGTGTAGTGTACATAAACGGTATCGCCTACTTTAGGCTGAGCACCGGTACCTTCTTCCTTAACGGCTACATAAACGCCTTCAGGAGTTGGGGTTGCGGTGATCTTGTTTTTATCCATATATTCTTTGATGGTCTTTTCATCTTTTGCTTTCTGCTCAGCAGCTGCATATTTACCTACTACGATGAAAGTCACATTCAGCTTATCACCTTTTTTACCGAATGGTGGATGAGGCTCAGGCAGACTATCGATAGGAATAGAGAAAGTAGCGCTATCGCCTTCTTTCAGCATAGCCAGACCGTCCATCAGGTCGTACTTGTTCACGGATTTAGAGATAACGAAAGGTACGGGACCTCCGGCCATCTTGCGGGATTCTACGAGTACGGAATCGTTCAGACTTTGGATGATGTTCAGCAGTACAGTGTCACCCAGCTTCAGCTGCGCACCTGTTCCTGACTTATGAACAACGAAGTCTACGCCACCTGGTGTCTTTTTAGAGCCACCGGCACCGCAGCTGGCCAGAAAGAGGCCCAATGCTGCAACTAACAACTGTTTGTTCTTTTTCATTTGACTGTATTAGTAGGATTGAATAACTTATTGTAACTGCTCCTCGTTCTCTTTAATGGCCTCAATAAAATGTTGAACGGTTTTCTCAAGGGTCTCGGAGCTATGGCCGCCGGCGGCGTGGAAGTGGCCGCCACCATCGAAATATTTCCTGGCGAACGTGTTCACATCAAAATCACCTTTGGAACGGAAAGATAATTTTATTTCCGCATGACGGTCTATGATCAGCGCTGCCAGCTTAATACCCTGGATAGATAGCAGGAAGTTCACTACCCCTTCTGTATCGCCGGTCTGCAGGTCAAAACGCTTCAGGTCCGTATACGGGATGGCCATCATGGCTGTATTATATTCATAGTATACCTCCATGCGGTTAAGTAGGGTATGCCCCAGGAAGCGCAGGCGGTTTTCCAGGAAATTGTCATAGATCGCGGAGTGGATGATCTCATGTTTAAGACCGCGGTCAAACAGATCAGCCACCATACGGTGTACTCTCGCAGAGGTGGAGGTAAAACGGAAAGAACCTGTGTCTGTCATGGTACCCGCATAAATGCACTGGGCCATATCTTCATTGATCAGAGCCTCGTCTCCCAGTTTATAGATGATCTCGTAAATCAGCTGGGCAGTGGAAGCCGCCGTAGTATCGCTGATACCGTAATCAAACACCGGTTGTGGCTCCAGGTGATGGTCTACCAGGATCTTCGTGCAGCTCAGCTGTGTCAGGTATGGTTCCATACTTTTCGTGCGGTACAGCGCGTTGAAGTCCAGGCAAAACAGCAGGTCTATGCCCTCCAGTGCTTTCATCGCCTTCTCCTGCATCGATTCAAAATCAATTACTTCCTTTGCACCAGGCATCCATATCAGGAAATCCGGGAAATTAGTAGGGGAAATAACAGTTACATCATGACCTTTCTGTCTGAGATAATGGTATAAGGCCAGTGATGAGCCCATTGCGTCTGCATCTGGTTTCTGATGCATTGTTATTACCACTCTTTTAGGGGTCTCCAGCAAGGGCTTAATTTCCTCTATCCTCTTCATTCTTAACCTTTAAGTATACAGGCATGCCTGCTTTTATATGAACAATAAAATATAACCGTTTTTTTGCCAAAAAATGAAGTGCGAAGTTCTCTTTTTTTTCATCACTAAACAAATTCTGGTTACATTTGCGCCCAAAATTAGTTAATTAGGAATCTAAATATATGGCGAACAACAGAACTTTTACAATGATTAAGCCCGATGCCGTTGAAAATGGGCATATTGGTGGCATTCTGGCGAAAATTAACGCTGCCGGTTTCCGTATCGTGGCAATGAAAATGACCAGGCTCTCTTCTGAGAAAGCAGGTGAATTTTATGCTGTGCATAAAGAAAGGCCTTTCTACGGCGAACTGGTTGAATTCATGAGCAGCGGTCACATCGTGGCAGCTATCCTGGAAAAAGCCAATGCTGTGGAAGACTTCCGTAAACTGATCGGTGCTACCAACCCTGCCAATGCAGAAGAAGGTACTATCCGCAAGCAGTACGCTGAGTCTGTAGGCCGCAACGCTGTTCACGGTTCTGACTCTGATGAGAACGCAGAGATCGAAGGCAGCTTCTTCTTCTCCGGTCTGGAAAAATTCTAATTGAACTGCCGGCACCTGATAGCCGGTGAAAGATACGAAAGGCCTTCCCATTGCTTTGGGAGGGCCTTTTTTGTGTAAATTGCCTGCCATGTGGGACATATACCTGAAAGGATTTAAAGCTTATCTCCAGCTGGAGCGATCCCTGTCTGCCAATTCCATTGAAGCCTATATCCGCGATGTAGAGAAGCTGGTACAATACCTGCAGTCGGTCGGTTCACAACTGCCACCCGACCAGCTAACACTGTCTGAGCTACAGGCCTGTGTGCAGTGGATCGCCAACCTGGGTATGAGCGCCACCTCCCAGGCCAGGATCATTTCCGGCATCAAAGCTTTCTACCGCTACCTGCTATTGGAAGATATCATCCGCCAGGACCCTACCCTGCTGATCGAAGCCCCTAAAACACGCCGACAATTGCCGGATATACTCAGCTTTGATGAAATAGAGCAGATCATTGCACAGGTAAAGGCCGGTACTCCCGAAGGACAACGTAACCGGGCTATCCTTGAAACCATGTACAGCTGCGGCCTTCGCGTCAGCGAAGTGGTTAGCCTGAAGATCTCCCAGTTACATTTTGACGCTGGCTTCATCCGTGTAGTGGGTAAAGGCGATAAGGAACGCCTGGTACCTATCGGCCCGGATGCTATCAAGTATATCAATATCTACAAAGACGAGATACGGGTACATGTACCCATAAAAAAGGGACAGGAGGATATCCTTTTCCTGAACCGGCGGGGCAGCGCACTGACCCGGGTCATGATCTTCCTGGTGATCAAAGACCTTACTGCCGCCGCAGGCATTGAAAAACAGGTGTCACCCCATACCTTCCGCCATTCCTTTGCCACACACCTTGTAGAAGGCGGCGCCGACCTGCGTGCCGTACAGGAGATGCTGGGGCATGAAAGCATTACCACTACGGAGATCTATACACACCTGGACAGGGAGTTTTTGAGGGATACCTTGCAAAGGTTTCACCCGCGGTTCTGACTACGTTATTCCGGATAATGTCTCCGGAGAACAATGGGACTCCTACCCCAGCCCAATTACCACAAATGATGTCCAATTGTCCCGGGTTACATCAGACCTCTTTCGGGCAAAAATCCCCCTCAGACTCATATTATAACAGCCATCCATAATGTGAACCACCTTTATTACCAATAACTAACAAAACAAGTATTTTATATAATCCTTGTAAGGGCCCTATCCTATTGCATTCGGGGAGATAACCCATATATAACCCATATATAAGCCATATATGACCCATATATAACCCATACTTAAAAGATATGGGTTATATATGGGTTATATATGAGTTTATAAGGGATTGTATATAAGAAATCAGAGATAAAGCACCCTGTTTAGGACAGGTTTCAAGGCCGAATAAACCGGAAAGCAACAATAAAAAGGCCCTCAGCGCAACCACCCGATGATGGGTAGTTACACTGAAGGCCTGGTCCGTTCGACAGACTATCCTTCAATTATTACCGTATTGTTAACTCCTTTTTTCCGATAGTTGGGCCCGTTATCTCGCGTGTCATATATATGTGCAGGCTGTTTTGATCCGTATGCCGAGAACCCGTAAAACACGACCTATAAAACCTTTTAAACCTAAACCTCCACTATGAACACACAACGTTTCATGCCCATTGCAGGTCTCCTGTTGACTGCTGTATTTTTTTCCGGTTGTTCGAAAGACGAAACTGTAGCACCGGCGCTGAAAGCCGACAACTCAGTAGCCGTTACAACCCAGGCTGCAGCTGTGTCTATGAACAGCTGGATGACCAGTCTTCCGGACAACAGCAGCATTGCTTCCCTGTCCATTCCGGGTACACACGACAGTGGCGCCCGCGTTGAGCCTGTATCAGGTACTGCTAAATGCCAGGACCTGACCATCGCCGCCCAACTGGAAGCAGGCGTTCGTTTCCTGGACATCCGTTGCCGCCACATTGGCAATGCCTTTGCCATCCACCACGGTTCTATTTACCAGAACATGAACTTTAACGACGTGTTACTGGCCTGTACCAGCTTCCTGACCAGCCATCCGGGAGAAACCATTGTGATGAGCGTGAAAGAAGAGTACGATGCTACTGACAACACCAGGACTTTCGAGCAGACGTTTGACACTTATGTACAGCAGTATTCCAGCTTCTGGCATACAGGCGCTACTATCCCGACACTGGGACAGGTAAGAGGAAAGATTGTATTACTGAGAAGGTTTGGCGCTACCAGTACGCCTAAGGGTATCGATGCTACTGCATGGGGAGATAACACTGTATTCACTATCAACAACAGCAATGCTAACCTGAAGATCCAGGACCAGTATGTAGTGCCTGACAACAATGCAAAATGGAACAACATCAACACACTGTTCACAGAAGCAAGCACACAGAGCAACAATGTACTGTACATCAATTTCACCAGTGGTTACAAATCACTGATCTTCAGTATACCGAGCATTACTACGGTATCCGGCAATATCAACCCAAGGCTCAATACTTACTTTACCAGCAATACGCATGGCAGATTTGGTATTATTCCGATGGACTTTGTAAATGCTGATAGGGCATCTCTGATTGCCAAGACTAATTTTTAGGGCATAAAAAAACAGCTACCCTGGGAACTGGAAAGGGGTAGCTGTTTTTACCGAATGTGTGTGTATGCGGGTCACCAAACTTAAGTATTGAGGGTGTGTAGTACCGGAATATAGGTTAAGTAGTACCTTGTCTCTTTAATGACCTACCAGTGAGGATTTCCTTCCCAGCACTGCCCAGTTGCTCAACCAACCGGGTACATAGCCTGATGTCTTTTTGAGTACAACGTCCTGCATAATGATATTGATCATGCTGCAGGCGCTCACTCCTTTTCGTTCCGGCATTGTAGCTACCTGGGCTTCTTCTTCCCAGAGCAGCTGTTTATCCCGGTACACTTTAAAATAAATATCCGGACCTTCTATGTTCCGGCGTTCACCGACCAGCATAAGCCTGCTGGTCAGTTGTTTTCTGCTGAACCGGAGTTGATACCGACCTTTTTCATCGGTATGCGCACATCCCAATAAGCGATGGTTTCCGGCATTGTACGCTTCTACTTTTAATTGTGATTGTCCCTCTCTGGCATGTAATCGCCTTACTGTTCCTGCGATTACCCAGGTACCATAATTGGCCCTTATCTGGCGCCAGCTTTCAACTGGCAGGATGTATGCATAAGCCGCAACATATTGTTGTCCTGAACGTTTCCAGTTTGGCACCGTAACTCCCAGATGGTAATGGGATTCCATCCCTCTGATGTCTGCCTGTTCAGGCATATGGCGCAAACAAATGTCAAATTCAAGTGGCTCCGTAAATAAATGTAGTTGTTCCCAGGTCAGCGTATAATTTCCCATCTCATCCAACCGGGTCTCAGCAAGTAAGCGATCCTTCTTTGCCTCGACCTGTCCCCCTGTAAGCTGACCGGGACCATTAAATATGTTTCTCTTGGGGTGAGCTCCTACTGGATGACACCCATCTGGTAAATAAACACGTAAAAATGCATCTACCAAAGGTTCTGTACAATCATCCGAGATCAATGCAGAGATGTTTCCAATTAACAGGTAACACATAGCTTTAAAGTTTAAAAGAAAGGGGTTAACACACTTAACCACATTCTGGCCGATATGGGTAGCCGCTTTATTTTTTCTGCATTGACTAGTAAAGGAAGAACAAACATGGGTAGAAAGGCCCATTTACTATGTTCGCGTGAGGTAAAGAGTTTAGCTTTAACTCACTATGCAAAGATTCATAAGTTATGGACGTCAGACAAGCGTTAAAGTACTGTTTGCAAAGAATACGTAGTTCTACGTATTTTTTGTAGTTTACTACGTTAGTGTGTGGCTCCTAAAATGGATAAAAACGGATCAAAACACTAATAATCAACACATTAATATATTATCAAAACACTACATGGTACAAAGATGTTATATACGTACCTGCTTTGTCAAGTGATTATTTATAATAATTTTACCACCAACTTAAAAACCACAGCACAATTATGGAGATACCTAAACACTTCCCCCCAGACGCCGGCGCCTTTGTCTCCAAGAAGGAAGCCGAAAGAATGAGGGACAATTACATGAAGAGGAAAAAAAAGCAACATGGACATGAAGATTTCATCCAGGCTTACTTCTTCGGAAAAGAAAAATTCTTGGAGCTTCTTTCCTGTCAGGAAGACGTTGTAGGATTACGCATCTACTACGGCGAGGATACTGACAATGACGGAATTGATGACAAAAAAATGGTGATTTACGCCGTTGACAAAAATGGCCAGAACATCCTCTACAAAAAGAAGAAGGAAACGACAGATGCAAATTCATTTTCGGCATCTGCTGCCGCTAAAGGCGCGGATGATGACGAGGGTGGTGCACTTGATGGCGGTTTACCTTGTCCTGCAAGTTGTCCATGAGTGGTTAATCTAACTAAACCCAAATTAAGTGTACATTCAAATCATTTTTTTTTACATTATGCTGGGGATCGAATGCTTGCTTTTGATCCCCTTTATTATTCACTCTGACAAGCTTGAGAAAAGTGGAAAATGGGTCTACTATTACCTGATCCTCAGCGTTGTTTCCGGTATTGGAACCATTCTGCTGGCATACCTGTTGAAAAACAATCTTTGGTTTTACAATTCGATGTTCTTTCTCCAGTTTGTAATCTTGTCCTGCTATTTTCATGAGGTGATTAAATATCCGTTTGTCAAGATTGTCATTAAACTTATGGTTCCGCTGACACTCGCGGTAGTTATTCTCGATTATATCTGGTTTGAGGGCTCTCTAGCATACAATTCATATGCGATCTCTACCGAGACATTCATTAAAATGGCATACGGAGTTATATTTTTCTGGCAGTTACTGAGGGACGAAGAGTTAATCAAGAAATCCATTTTTGTCAATATTTTGCCCGATTTCTGGTACAACGGAGGCCTGTTTGTTTATCATTGTGGTTTTTTCCTATTTTGCTTAAGTTATAATCTCCGATTGTTCACCGGCACAGTACTATTAAAAAGTACATCCGATTCTATTCTCGCCATAACCTTCATTGCAGGTATTATCCAATTAATTCTTTTATATATTGGCCTCGTGAAAGAAAAAAGAATCCGGCTATGAATATTTCAGAATTAGTTATCATCGGAACGGCAGTGATGTTGCTTTTAAGCATCCTGGTAGTAGTATTGGTAATTTTCCAGCAGAAACAGGTTATACAACACAAACTTGCTATCCGTGATAAAGATCTGCAATTACAGAAAGAACGGCTGATGGCCATCCTTCAGGGCCAGGAGCAGGAACGCAAACGCATTGCCGAAGACCTCCATGATGAAGTGGGGGCGCAGTTATCCGTACTGAAACTCAATCTAAACCAACTACAACCTTTATTGAAGACCGGTAATGGAGAAATGGAGCAGTTAAAGGAAACAAAAGATTTTACAGATACGATCATACAGCATCTCCGCTTCATCTCACAGAGCCTGCATCCCCAGGCCCTCGAAAACCTCGGACTTTCCAAAGCACTCGACTCTTTCTGCAACCTGATGAATAAGAACAAACAGGTAAAAATCCTGTTTAAAGATGAAGGTGGACCGCAGGAAGTGGATCTTGAAAAAGCCCTGAACATCTACCGTGTTGTACAGGAACTCATCAACAACATCCTGAAACATGCCCAGGCCACCCAGATAGAAATTACTTACAGAAGTACCCCTAACATATTACAGATCAACGTAACTGACAACGGTAACGGGCTACTGCTACGTTCTCTGGACAATTCCCGTCAGAAAACCGGCAGCCTTGGATTGAAGAATATTGAGAGCCGGCTGAACGTTATCGGCGGTAATATCAGGTACCTGCCCGGTGAAAACTGCGGTACAAATGCTGAAATTAGAGTGGAAAATTTCCAAAGACCTGAGGAATAAGACGATTTTTTCTAGCTTTGTCCTTGCTGAGCAGTCGATTCATCCTATGACTTTGGGACCACAGATCCCGTCATGGTGAGCATTATTATGCTGTAAGCAAGGGACAATCTAATAAAATACTTAAACAGCCTCCCCCTATGGTGAACAACATTAAGGTGGCCATTGCCGACGATCATAAGATCTTCCGTAGTGGCGTTATTAATACCCTCACCCCGTACGAAAATATAAGTGTTGTATTTGAAGCTGAAGATGGGGTGCATCTGCTGCAGATAATGGAAGAGCAACAGCCTGACGTTATACTGATGGACCTGAAAATGCCCAATATGGATGGCATTGAGGCCACTAAAAAGGTGCGTGAAAAATATGCTAACGTAAAAGTGATCGTGCTTACCATGTATGAAGACGATAACTTCATCGTACACCTCATTGAAAACGGCGCCAACGCTTACCTGCTCAAAAACGCTGAACCCGGAGAAATATACGAAGCTATCTGCACCACCTACGAAAAGGGCTTTTACTTCAATGAGAATGTAAACCTCGCCCTCCTCAAAAAGGTGATGCACAAAAATAAGCAACACTTCAAACCTACCTTCCGTAACGAAGTCCAGCTGACTGACCGTGAGCTGGAAGTACTCCGTCTTATCTGTAACGAATTTACAACCCAGGAGATCTCCAAGGAAATATTCCTGAGCCCCCGTACCGTTGAAGGCCTGCGCCAGAAGCTGCTGGAAAAGACCGGCGCCAAGAACATCGTTGGCCTGGTGATGCATGCTTTCAGAAACGGGCTGATTGAATGATAAGTGGGTTGCCAGAATGATAAAGAAGACTCATATTTGCAGCAAATTAAACCACCAGTTGATATGAAACCTTTATTTCGTTATCTGGCCGCCGGCTCTCTGCTACTGAGCGCACAGTTATCATTTGCGCAGGTAAAAATGCCAGCTCCCAGCCCTGGACAGACCATTCACCAGGACTTTGCATTGTCATTCGTTGAAGTAAATTACTCCCGCCCTGCTATGAAAGGCAGGACTATCATGGGTGATCTCGTTCCTTATGATAAAGTATGGAGAACAGGTGCTAACAACGCTACTACCATCACTTTCGGCGATGATATCACCTTCGGTGGCACCGAAGTGAAAGCTGGTAAATACGGTCTGCTGACCATCCCTGGTAAGACTGAATGGACCGTGATCCTGACAAAAAGCCTGGATGTAACCAGCCCTGCTGCTTACAAACCTGAGAATGACGTTGTTCGCGTAAAGGTATCTTCCCACGCATTGGCTCATCCCGTTGAAAACTTCATGATCACTTTCGATGATATCACTGCAAGTGAAGCCAAGCTGCTGCTGATCTGGGATAAAACCGTAGTTGCGGTTCCTCTGAAAGCGGATGTAGACACCAAAGTGATGGCACAGCTGGATGCTGCTATGAAAGGTGATAAAAAACCTTATTTCCAGGCAGCTTCTTACTACTATGAAACAAACCGCGACCTGAAACAGGCGCTGACATGGGTAGACGAAGCTATCAAAGAAAATCCGACCGCTTTCTGGATCGCTACACTGAAAGCACGTATCCAGGCTAAAGCCGGTGATAAAAAAGGAGCAAAAGCTTCTGCTGAAAAAGCGATCGAACTGGCAAAAACTGCTAAGAACGATGACTACGTAGCGATCAATCAGAAGATCATCGCTTCCCTGTAAAGCATCACTGCTATTACATCTATATGCGTAAACGTTATTTGTTTCCGTAAACTAAAAAGTGCTGTATCACCCAGGTGGTACAGCACTTTTTAGTTTACGGAAACCTTTTTAAAGTCTCCCGTCAATATTATGCAGTCTTTTCTAATCGTTTGTTCTCGTCGCCCATAATAAGCTGGAATATAGCTGCAATACCGATCACCAGGAAACAGCCGATGGCATTCAGCCAGAGGAAGGACACAATGTCCGAGAGCCATATAAAGAATACAGCTATTTCAGAGACAACAGCCGCCCAGAATGTAGCCGTCCCTCCTATTCTTTTACAATAGAACGCCACGAGGAAGATACCCAGAATAACGCCATAAAACAGCGATCCCAGGATGTTCACTGCCTCGATCAGGCTACCCAGCTGACTGGCGAATTGCGCAACCACAATACAGAACAGGCCCCATGCCACCGTCCACCAGCGGGATACCTGTAGATAGTGCCCGTCGGTCTCCTCCTTTTTATACATGCGCTGGTAAATATCGATCACTGTTGTAGAAGCCAGCGAGTTCAGTGCTGCGGCAATACTGCCCCAGGCAGCCAGGAAGATAATAGCAATCAGCAGGCCCACTAATCCCTTCGGTAAATTGTTGACAACGAAATGCAGGAAGATGTAATTCGTATCGTTTGTATCTGCCGCAGGATCCGCTTTTTTAATCAGGCCGATGGCCCTCCCGCGGGTCTCTTCAGCGGCACTTTCTGTTTGCTGCAGTGCGGCCTTACCACTGGCTATAGCGGCTTCATCTCCTTTTTCAATAGCAGCCGCCATTGCTGCGACCTGCGCTTGTTTTATAGTAGCCAGCCTGTTATATTCGTTCTCCACTGCCTTAAAAGCAGTGCCCTGCTCTGACTTGTAGACCTTTTTTATCTGGGCCTCATTGAAAAATACCGGTGCTCTGAAATAGAGATAAAACACAAATACCAATGCCCCGATCATTAATATCAGGAACTGCATGGGCACCTTCACCAGTCCATTCATCAGCAGGCCCAGACGGCTTTCTGTAACAGAACGGGCGGTCAGATAACGGCCCACCTGCGACTGGTCAGTACCGAAGTAAGACAGCGCCAGGAAAAACCCTCCTATCAGGCCGCTCCAGATATTATACCGGTCTTTCCAGTTGAAATCAGTGACAATGACGTTCAGTTTATCCATTTTACCTGATACCTTCAAGGCATCTACAAAGCCGACATTCTCCGGCAGCAAATGCACGACCATCCATCCGGCCAGGAACATGGCGGCAAAGATGATCACCAGCTGAAATGTTTGCGTATAACTCACCGCCCTGGTGCCTCCTGAAACTGTATAAATGATCAGCAGGCCCCCCATGATGATGTTTGTGAGATAGATATTCCAACCCATCAAAGAAGACAGGATAATGGAAGGCGCATAGATGCTGATACCTGTTGACAGCGCCCTTTGTAAGAGGAAAAGACCTGAAGTAAGGGTACGGGTTTTCAGGTCAAAGCGTTGTTCCAGGTATTCATACGCCGTATATACTTTCAGTTTATGGAAGATGGGCACAAAAGTGATACAAAGCACCACCATGGCCAATGGCAACCCGAAGTAATATTGCACAAAGCGCATCCCATCGGTATAGGCCTGACCAGGTGCGGACAGGAAGGTCACTGCACTTGCCTGCGTGCCGATAATAGATAACAATACGATGTACCAGGGCATTGACTGGTTATCCAGGAAATATCCCTGCATATCGCGCTGGCCGCGACTTTTCCAGACACCATATAAGATGATCCCTACCAGTGTTACCACCAGTACAATCCAATCAGCTACGCTCATGAAAATACTTTAGTGAACAAATAAAAGCCTGCTATCAGTAATGCCAGCCAGACAATTACAAATACGTACCACATCCACCAATGTGGTAGTAATGGCGGTCTTTCTTCTGTCATAACAGATTATTTTTTCCTTTATCTTTTCTTCAACATGTTTCCGCTCAGCAATCCCAGTCCAAGACCTATCAGCAGCCCGATATGCACTCTTTTGATCTCAAAACCGATGACCAGTCCGACGATGATACACAGCACCGCCGTTATAGTGAGCCGTGAGCCGTTTTCCCTTTTATTGCTCATTGGATGGGTTTATTTCTTCGTTGAAATCAGATTCACAAAAAGGCGGTAAGCACCAGGCACACCTGCAGGCAGTTCTCTGAAGAATGCCAGTGAGGTGTAAACATATCTGCCTTTGCCGTATTTCGCTACCAGCGTGGAACCCTGCAGCGCTTCCTCTCCTTTGTCGTGCATAGCAAACAGCTTTTGGTATGCCGGATCAGCCATCTGTGTGAAGTAAAGGCCCCTCTCCTGTATCCAGCCATCAAAGTCATGATCAGTGATGTTGTTAGGATAATGCATGATCTCACTCTTAGGATCCAATACGGTCACCGTTGCCGTTTCATCCGTTACACGGTCGCGGGTCAGCGTGAAGGGATAAGGTCCGATATCGGTGATCACCAGCGGAGAGCTGACGTTATACTGCACCAGGTAAGTACCGCCATTCTTCACATATTCCATGAGGCGTGGCTGCCAGTATTTAATACGTGGATTAACGTTATACGCCCTTACACCGGCAATGATGGCATCATACTGTTGCAGGTTGCCGTTCATGATCTCTTTCTCATCAAGTTGGGTTACTTCATAACCTACCTGTCTCAGGGAAGCTGCCACCATATCACCCGCACCGGGGATGTATCCCAGTTTACGGCCATTGTGCTTCAGGTCCACCGTAACCACTTTGGCCAATGCTTCGGGGAAAATATTGATGTCGGGAATATGATCGTAGGCGATGGTATGCAGGCTTTGGGTATATATCTTACCCTCGCTGCGCACTTCCACACGCAGGGTATCAGTACGGTTAATACCGGCCACTTTCTGCGGAGCAATATGGAACGTAACGACAGTTTCATCTCCTTTGGATGACAGCTCATAGGACTGCTCTGCTTCCTGGCTGGTAAACCCTGCCGGTAGCTGCAAACGCACCGTTCCTTTCGATTGCTGGCCCATAGCGCGCAGTTTTACCTGTACGGCCTGTGGCTGCGTTTCTTTAAAGATGAAGATATTGGTATTCAGTATCGCTACTACCGGCGGAGCCACCACCAATGGTTCGTATAATTCTCCCTTTACAGGGTCGGTAAATTTATATTGTACAGGTCTGGTCACAGTCAGTTGTTCTCCATTAATGCGGAGCTTAATGACAGCTTCCAGGGATGGTTTATTTTCCGGGTAGCCTACCTGCATCGGATCTTTGATGGTGTAGATCCCGATCGGGTGTGGCGACTGCAGCCAGTAAGGCTGGGATACCGGCAGGGAAGCCGGCAATGTCAGCGCTTCAGGGATGGTACGCATACGGTTATACTCCAACGGCAGCTGGTTCAGCACGGAATCCTTACCATCAAAGCTGATCTGGTCTACTGTAACGTTGGTATGACTGTTACACAGCAGCTGAACACTGCCCTCCATCGGCTGGCCAGGCACTACTACCTGTGCATTGCTATAGGCCTCCATCCAGAGACCAGCGCAGGCGATGATCAGGGCTTCTGTTTCCTTCAGTTTCTGTGTGCGCCAGTAGCCTTCAGGTAAAGCCTGGATGGCTTTGCGGATTTCCAGCAGGGCTGGTACCGAAGCCGCAGGGTCTTCCATATTATAGGCTGCCTGGGCTTTATCGATCATTTCACCGATCGGCTTACCACCTGGTATGCGGGTCCAGGTAGTATTCACACCCTCCAGCAAGCTACCTACAGGTTTATCTCCTTTTACAGGACTGAAATATTCGTAAGAGCTACCCCTGGAAGCCGGTACGCCAAATCCCTGGCTTTTGTGCTGGGAACGGCTTTCTGCGGCTATTTCCCCATATCCGCGGCCCAGCAGGTAATTGAAGGTACCCACATTCAATTCAAAGAGCTTTCCGGCGGAATTATCTACAGCGCCGGTCCAGTTAAAGGTATTCCACATGATCCGGTGCGCTTTCCAGGGAGCGAGTACTTTCAGTTGTTCAGGAAAGCGTTTGGGGTCTGCAGCCGCTTCGAAGGCTTCTTCAGCCAGCATAGCGGAGGCGGTATGATGCCCGTGGCCTGCACGGCTATCGGGCGGGAAGCGGCATACAATAACATCGGGTTGGAACTTACGGATCATCCATACCACATCTCCCAGGATCTTTTCTTTGTCCCAGATGGTGAATGTTTCCGCAGGATTTTTCGAGAAGCCGAAGTCCAGGGCGCGGGTGAAGAATTGTTCCGCGCCATCTATACGGCGGGCAGCCAACAGTTCCTGGGTGCGGATCAGGCCCAGTAATTCGCCCTGTTCATCCCCTACCAGGTTTTGTCCGCCGTCGCCCCTGGTGAGGGACAGGTACCCGGTACGGTATAATTTCTCTTTCGCCAGGTATCCCAATAAGCGGGTGTTCTCATCGTCAGGATGAGCGGCGATATATAAGACGCTACCAAGCGTATCCAGTTTCCTGAACTGTAGTCTGATATCTGCCGCATTTACGACTGGTGAGCGCTGAGCCCATGTGGTAGCGGCAATCAATCCTGAAATAAGTGTTAAAAACAATCCTTTGACCATTGCTCTTGTTTGTTAAACAGTGGCCAAAAATAGTGATTAAATATAGCCGTAAAAGAAAATGTGATAAAAGGTGAAGCTATTATTTCTTAAACATGAAATAAACGGCGCCGAGAATGAATAAAAAAGAGATGAGATAGTTCCAGCGGAGTGGTTCCTTCAATACAAAGATGGCAAAGACGGCGAAAACTGTCAATGTGATCACTTCCTGGATGGTTTTCAGCTGAAAGCCGGAAAAGCCCTCCTGGGAGCCATAACGGTTGGCGGGTACCATGAAGCAGTATTCAAAGAAGGCGATGCCCCAGCTGATGAGGATCACTTTCCACAGCGGTACGTCTTCATATTTTAAATGGCCATACCAGGCAAATGTCATGAAGGTGTTGGAAATCAATAAAAGAAAGATGGTGCGCATGCTATTTAGTCTAAAAACGGGCACAAAGATAGACGATAGATCAAAAATAATCCCATTTAGAGGCAAGCATTATTGGAATTATCGTCACTATCGTCTATCAGATAAGTAAGATATCATGAGGGAGAAAACAGGAAAACCGGCTACAGCAGGTACGACAGACATTGCTTATGCTACCGGAAGATCTGTTTCCTGTACATAGAATTTGGGAAAAAAATAAACCGGCCCAAAAGAGCCGGCCGGTTGTTACAGGTCTCAACTTTCCTATCATGCTTAGGAGTTGTAAGTTTAAACGCTAAAGCGGTCATGTCATTAGTCCAGCTTTATTTCCCCCAGGTCTGTTGTTTTGCCGTCTTCGACTTTCACGTCTTTGAGGGTGGCGTCTTTATAAGGATCTTTAGCGTCGATTATCACAGTATAGGATCCCGCCTTGGCGGATTGTACGGAAAATGCGCCGTCGGTAATGGGAGCTTTCAGGGTATCCATTCCTGAAATAGCCCATACTTCTGATGCCCCATCTGCCGGCGTAATCTTGCCGCTGATAGTTCCTCCGTCGAAGGTGGTGAAAGCCAAGGCTCCAACTACCACTGCAACAAGGGCCGACAGCCCAAACGTTGTCCTTTTCATACAAATTGGTTTTAGGTTTTTTACAATATCGAAATGGTATAAAAAACTTTATTAAAACCGCACTTGTGTAGCAGGCGCCTGCAAAGTGCCGCTTTGTTCACTGTCTATACATACAATACAACCAATTTGAACCTTACCATTAGTACTTTTGAAAAAAAAGTTGTCTTTTTTTTAGCATTTCGGTTTTTTCACTGAAAACCCTTTACTATGGCGGATTTAACTTTTTATAAATACGAAATATCCTGTTCAGGAGCCTAGGGGTCAGTCAATTGGCTGATTAATTGCGAGAATAAACTAATTTTGCTACGTTCTGTTTTTGATAGCCGACTTTAGTCCGTTGCAATAGCAATTACATAAAAGAATAGAAAAGATTAGTTACAGGATGCCGCTCAACAATACAGATATAGTTAATGGGGTCCGGAACAGGGATAAACATGTATTTGAGGTCATATTCAATCAGTTTTCATCCGCTATGTTCAGTATCGCCTTGCGATACCTGCGTGACCAGGACGAGGCACAGGATATTGTGCAGGACGTATTCCTGAACCTATGGCGTACGGCGGACAACCTGGATGAACGTGCCCCTATCCAGCACTATCTGGCAAGGGCTACTGTGAATACCTGTCTTAACCGGATAAAGAAAACGCAAAGACAGCAGCAATATACTAAGGAACAACAGCTTACCTCTACAGAACTAACGGTCGAACATCTGTTACTGGAACATAAAGAGCTGGAAGCCCAATACTTATCCATCCTTGAGAAATTGCCGGAACAATGCCGCCGGGTATTTGAAATGAGCCGGTTCAAAGGCTTGTCTCCCACAGAAATTTCCCAACAACTTAATATTTCCATCAACACGGTTTATACGCACCTTACCACCGCATTGAAAAAGATCAGGCTGGGACTGCTCAACCAACAGTGAAAGGGAACAAACACCTTATATTATCTGTTTACCTTCTATATATATTATTATATAGCACCGCCAATAAAGACAGGTCTCCGCTCAGAAAGGTTTTTTTAGAAAAGCACTAATGGTAAGGCTATTTTTGATTGTATTAATACTAAGAGATGAAACAGCAACCTGATATCGATGTCGTTATCCGCTACCTGGAGGAACCAGGGAATGAGGAGCACAAACGTTCACTGGATGAATGGTTGCAGCTGGATGCTGCCAATCTGGATATCTTCCTGGAAACTAAAGCGTTGTGGCAGGGAGACGTATTACCTGCAGCTGCATCTTATAATATCTCCCAGCAATGGCAACTGCTGGATGTACAGCTCACCGCTGCCAACATCCCACCCGTTACCATTACTACTCAGCCACAACCGGTCCCCGCAGCTCCTGCTGAAGAGAAAGGCCGTATCAAACCAATCGTGACTCGTTACTGGTGGGCTGCCGCCGCCGCAGCAGCCGTAGTGGTGATAGCGGTAACTCTGTTCCGCCAGCCATCCTATATCGCCCAGCAAACCGCTCAGAATACAGATAGCCTCCTGCTGCCCGACGGCACACGCCTCTATCTGAATGCCCACACCAGCGTAAAATACCCCCGCCGCTTCCAGGGAAGCAACAGGGAAGTATTTGTTCAACAAGGTGAGGTATTCGTAGATGTCAAACACATGCCGGAAAAGCCCTTCTCCGTTCACCTGAAGAATGTAGATGTGGAAGTACTGGGTACCTCTTTCGATGTGAAAGAAACCAAGCAGGGAGTGAAAGTCTTCGTTCAGACGGGAAAAGTGAAGGCGGTCTATAAAAACGGTAAATCAGTCGTACTTACTCCTGGTGAAGAAGCTGAAATGCTGCTGGCCGGTACTACTATCAGTACCCGTCGCCACCAGAACAATAACCTCATTGCCTGGAAAACAGGTCATCTGACCTTTGTTGACGCTCCTCTTTCTGAGGTAGCCGCGGTATTGGGAGATTACTATAAGGTAGATATTGTTCTGAAGGGAGAAGGACTCGCAGATAAGAAACTGCTCGCTACTTTCCATAAAGAATCTCTCTCAGAGGTACTGGACATTCTGTCCAAAACTTTACAGGTAAAGGCCATACAAAAAGATAGCCTGGTAGAAATTTATTAGTCGTACGGAGGAAAATGCAGTTGACGATACAGGCACTCCGTAAGGCGGCTTATTACAAGCGCTGGTGCATACTACTATTTTGGGTATGTATAGGCCTGTCGTTTGTCCAATCTTCCCGAGGAACCAATAGTCCTATCCCCTATACCGATTTTCAGGATGGTGATACCATCAAGGTAACATTAAAGGTATATCGCGCCAACCTACGGCAGGTGATCCGACTAATCGAGAAACAAACAGGTCTCACCTTTGCTATCTCCTCTACCCTGCTGGATAATGCCCATTCTGTATCCTTACAGGTACAGCGTCAGCCACTTACATCCGTTCTCCGCCAGATATTTGCCGGCAGCAAATATGCCTTCGAAATCCGCAATAAACAGATCATCGTCTTCCCGGAAGATCAGGCGCCGGCAATACCAGGTATCGTCAAACGGCCGGCTGACAAAGAACTGGAAAAGTTTGTCGTTACAGGTCTGATCACCGACGGAGAAAGACCACTGGCAGGCGTATCTATCCGTGAAAGGGAGACGCACAATGGCGCCAGCACCAATGAGACCGGCCGCTTCCGCATACCCGTAGCCAACGGACAAGCCGTGCTGCAATTCTCCCTCATCGGTTATGAGCCGCGGGAAATTGCCCTGAGAGACAGAAAGAACCTGGAGATCATCCTCCAAAGTGATACCAAAACATTAAATGACCTTGTGATCATCGGCTATGGTATCCATAGCAAAGCCAATATCACCGGCTCCATCACCAAAGTGGAGGGCCGCCGCTTAAAAAGCCGTCCTGTTACCAACGTGATGGCAGCATTACAGGGTACAGCGCCCGGATTATTGGTAACCCGCAACAACGGTCAACCTGGTAAAGAAGGCTTCAATCTCCAGATCAGGGGACTCTCCTCCGGCAACTACAGTGAACCACTTGTATTGGTAGACGGTGCCCCCGGTTCCATTACCTTACTCAATCCAAACGATATTGAATCTATCTCCGTACTGAAAGATGCTGCCGCTGCCTCCATCTATGGCCCACTGGCGGCCGGCGGTGTAGTACTGGTTACGACTAAAAGAGGAAAGCCTGGCAGGATATCCGTTGAATACAACAGCCTGTTTGGTATAGAAAAGCCAATCGCACTACCTAAACGCATGCGCTCATGGCAGGCGGCTTCACTACAGAATGAAGCCGCACAAAACGCAGGCCTGCCTCCTGTATGGACCGCACAGGATATCTCCCTGATGCGGGACCCCGACATCAATTATCTGCCTAAACTGGATGGCAGCGGGAACTACAACTACTATGATGATGTCGATCCGCTGAACGCCGTCACCCGCAATAACAGCACTACTTCTACTTATACCGTTACAGCCAAAGGCGGCAGCGAAGCACACCAATACCTGCTCTCCCTGGGACAGTTCTCCCGTCAGGGATTGTTCAACACCGGCCCTGACAAAACATCCAGGACCAACGTACAGATCAATGCCAACAACCGCTTCAGCGATGTACTAAGCCTGGAAACCAGTCTGCAGTACGCCAATAGCAATACCCTCTCTCCCGGATGGCGTGTAGATGGTAACTATGGCTTGCTGAACTTCTTATACCAGGCGCCCGGCAATGTACCTGTTTACGTACCCGGTACCAATCAGTATACAGCGGGTTATAACAGCATTGCCTTACTGAAAGGCGCCGGCAAAAGGGATGAGCGCAGCTCCTATGCAGATGCGGTATTCAGCCTGAAAGCTGAAAACCTGTACAAAGGACTTACCTTAAAAGCGGTGTACAGCCCTCAGCTGACCACCAGTCACGACGGACTCGGTAAACGTACCGTCAACTTCTATGATGGCAGCGGCTATATCAATAGTGCCAATGATCCTAATACCCTGAAAACAGGTTACTTAATGGAAGTGCAGCACAGTCTACAACTGCTGGCTGATTACGACCTTCCTGCGGGAAAAAAGAATACGGTGCACATCCTGGGCGGTTATGCCTATGAAAGTCATTACCAGCACCAAAGGATCATGACAGCTGCCGGTGTAACGAACAATGAGCTGTCGCAGCTCTCGTTCAACGATCCGCTCAAAGTCAATACCCTGCACTTTAAAGGCGCAGGTGGGCTGTCCTCCCTCTTTACACGTATCAACTATAACTTCAACGACCGTTACCTGCTGGAGGCGAACCTGATAGCAGCAGCGCTCACGTACAATAGTACCCAGCAGCCAGAGATGAACAGGAAACATCTCTTCCCTTCTTTCTCCGGTGGCTGGCGACTGAATAACGAGAAATGGTTTCACGCGGCATTTCCCTTCTTTGATGAATTCAAGCTACGAGCTTCCTGGGGTATGCTCGGCAACTTCAACTGGCGCAGCGGGCTCAATGACTTCAACTACCGCGACCAGATATTACATCCATTGGCATACCCGATCATGACTTATGATGTGAATGACCGCTACATTCCGGGGAATAATAACTGGGAAACCGTTTCAACCACCAATGCAGGCCTGGACCTCACCTTCTTCAAAGGAAGACTGAATATCAATGCCGACTACTTTGTGAAGCACAATTCCCATATGCAGATCGCCACACAGACCTATCCGCAGGTCGACTGGTTGTCGTCCACCTTCTACATGGCGGAACTACGCTCCTGGGGATGGGAGTTGAACCTCGGCTGGCGGGATAACCGCGGACCATTCAGTTATTGGGTGAATGCAAACCTGTTTGACGATCAGAATAAAATACTTGGCTCCAACGGTAACACCGCCTGGCTAAATGGGAACAACCGTGGTCTGGTAGGACTCCCTTATAATGCCATCGTGGGTTACAAGGCTACAGGATATTTCCAGAATGCCGCAGAAGTGGCTGGTCATGCTTACCAGGGCGCGACCACAGCTCCCGGCGATATCCGCTACCAGGACGTCAACAACGACGGTGTTATCAGCGGTGGTAGTCATACCACCAATGATCATGGTGACCTGGTATACCTGGGTAGCTCACAACCCAGATACTCGTATGGTTTCGATGCAGGTTTCTCCTGTAAGGGTTTCGACTTCTCTGTTTTCTTCCAGGGGATTGGTGCCAGGAAAGTACTGGTACCAGCAAAATACGGCATGCCATTCGTCGACGGCTGGCAACAGCCCTGGCTGATACATAGCGATCGCTGGTCGCCTGATAATACAGATGCCGCCTTCCCCCGCTTGTATGCCGGCTATAGTCAGAACCTGCTGCCGTCGTCTTTCTGGGTGATGAACGCGTCTTATATCCGCCTGAAGAACCTCCAGATCGGTTATACTTTCCATTTTGACAAGAACCGTCCGCTGATCAATAGTCTGCGTGTTTATTTCTCCGGCCAGGATCTCTGGGAGGTGAATAAGATGAAGATCCGGTATTATGATCCGGAGCAGGCAAGTAGTATTGGTTATCAATATCCTTTCTTCCGGTCTTTTACGATGGGATTGAATGCTAATTTTTAAAATGGGTTATCATGCCGGATTATGACGTTCGCATTGTCATACCCGGGATTGCACCCGGGGGCCTGATTTACTGTCCCGGGGTTATCACCCCGCGCTACAAACAATGGGCCCCCTACGGAGTCCACCGGCATTTTGTTTGCCTCCCCCAGGATTACCACTCCGCGTTACAAACAATGGACTCTTACAGCGTCCATCGATGTTTCGTTTCCCGATTTCAGAAAGTGTTTTCCCGGATTTCAGGTATAAAAAAAGGTGAAAGGTAGCAAAACCCTTCACCAGCTTATTTTTAGTTGTGTTAATTACTCTACTACTTTACCGGCTTTCTTTCCTGACAGCAGGTATAAAACCGCCATACGGATGGCCACTCCATTCTCTACCTGGTTCAGGATGATGGAATGTCCGGAATCTGCTACATCTGAGCTGAGTTCCACACCGCGGTTGATAGGGCCAGGGTGCATGATCACGATATCTTTCTGCAGGCTGTCCAGCAGCTGCCTGTTCACACCGTAAGCCAGGGAATATTCCCGGAGCGAAGAGAACAAAGGCGTATTCTGTCTTTCCAGCTGTATACGCAGTACGTTGGCGACGTCGCACCATTGCAGCGCTTCACGGATATCATAACTTACATTTACGCCGAGGGCCGCTTCCATATGCTTTGGGATCAGTGTGGGAGGACCTACTACAGTCACTTCCGCTCCCAGCTGCCGCAGGCAGTAGATATTGGAAAGAGCTACCCTGGAATGCATGATGTCACCACAGATAGCGATCTTCTTACCGGTTACACTACCCAGCCTTTCCCTGATGGAAAAAGCATCCAGTAATGCCTGTGTCGGGTGTTCGTTGATACCATCTCCTGCGTTCACGATCGGTACATCAATATGCCGGGAGAGGAAGTGAGGCGCTCCGGTAGCAGAGTGTCTCATTACCACCATATCCACTTTCATGGACAGGATATTGTTGACCGTATCAATGAGCGTTTCACCTTTGGAGACGGAGGAACCTGATGCGGAAAAGTTTACCACATCTGCGCCCAGCCTCTTTTCGGCAAGCTCAAATGAAATACGTGTGCGCGTTGAATTTTCGAAGAATAAATTAACGATGGTAGTATCCCTGAGAGAAGGAACCTTTTTGATCGGTCTTTGCAGAACCGCTTTGAACTCATCAGCTGTTTGAAAAATAAGCTCTATGTCCTGACGCTGCAGACCGCGTATTCCGAGAAGATGATTTACTGATAATGACATTTAAGATGCAAATATAAATGACCTGACTACAAATCCCAAAATCAAAATCCGGATGCGGACAATCCTGCGCATCCATAGTATTGCTTATTCAAGGATGACCTCGTCTTTCCCATCACGTTCCGCCCAACGCACCCTCACCTTTTCGGAGCTGATAGCATCAACCGTACGACCTGTATAGTCGGCCTGGATAGGCAGATGACGGGTAAAGCGACGATCTATCAATACCAGCAGTTCCACTACGGTAGGACGGCCAAAATCCAGCATTGCGGCCAGTGCCGAACGGGTAGTGCGGCCCGTATATAACACGTCATCTACCAGGATCACTTTCTTATCTTCCAGGGAAAAATTAATCGTCGTTTCATTGGGCACATGTAACTCCGTATTAAAGTCATCCCTGTAGAAGGTGATGTCCAGTTTTCCGTAGTTGATATGAACTCCGGGCAGTAATTTTTGCAGGGTGTGATAGATACGGTCGGACAGGTAGATTCCTCTCGGCTGTAAGCCTATCAGCACGCTCTTTGAAAAATCCAGGTGATTTTCAATCAACTGGTGACAAAGCCTGTCTACAGTTATGGCCACTTGCGTACCATTCAATATGGTCTTCAAAATATGTGGATTTAAAGCGCCAAAAATAGTGATTAATAGCGGGTAAGAAAAGTTTCCCTGCCATTTTCTATTTACGGCGTACATTTATCACAACGTAAACGAAATGAAAAAGCTATTCACCATACTCACTCTCTTTTTTATGTTCTCATTCGGTAATGCAGATGCCCAGCTCAAAGCGGGCGATAAAGTGCCTTCTTTTCAGTTACAGGACCAGGATGGTCAGACTTTCGATATCAACAGCGTATTAGGTAAACAACCGCTTGTGATCTATTTCTATCCTAAAGACGAAACCGGAACCTGTACCAAGGAGGCCTGCTCCTTCCGGGATGCGTACGAAGATTTCACAAGCCGTGGTGCAAAGGTGATCGGTATCAGCGGGGATGATGTAGCGTCACACAAAAGCTTTGCCAACCATCATAAGCTGCCGTTTACATTGCTGGCTGATACGGGTAACAAAGTGCGCAAATTATTCGGTGTGCCGAAGAAGTTATTCATACCAGGCAGAGTGACTTATATCGTGGATAAACAAGGCATTGTAACATACGTGTTCAACAATCTAAGTGATGGTCCAAGGCATGTGAAAGAAGCGTTGGCAGCGTTGGAGAAGATGCATTAAACGCAACATAATTATAAATCGGAAATAATCCGGAATCATTCCCGGCAATTGACCCGCCCGTGGCTCGGTTGTCTTGTTTGTGGCTCGGGCTAATAATCGGGAACTGTGTTTATAGCCCGGGGATAATACGGAATCATTCGCGGCAATCGACTCCGCCAGGAGTCGTCTTGTTTGTAGCCAGGGGTGATAACCCCTGGGACGCAAAATCCAAAACAATACAATCATAAACAAAACGGGGAGATCATTCCGATCTCCCCGTTTCTATTTCGCGTATACACATTCTATTTATCTTCCTTCAGGAATGGATACCTGTAGTCAGTTGGCGGTACCAGCGTCTCTTTAATCGTTCTTGCACTCAACCAGCGATAGAGGTTCAGTGCGGAACCTGCTTTATCGTTTGTACCGGAAGCACGGGCGCCACCGAAAGGCTGCTGACCCACTACTGCACCGGTAGGCTTGTCATTGATATAGAAGTTACCGGCACTGTTCACCAGGCGCTTGGTAGCCTGATCGATCGCATAACGGTCATGTGCGATGATGGAACCAGTCAGTGCATATGGAGAAGTGGTATCAACGATATCCATGATCTCTTCGAATTTATCTGCCTCATATACATAGATAGTCAGCACGGGGCCGAAGATCTCTTCGCACATGGTCACATATTTCGGATCTTTTACCTCAATAACAGTCGGCTCAACAAAGTAACCCTCTGATTTATTGTAGTTACCACCAGCTATGATGGTAGCGTCAGGATCGTTCTTCGCGTTGTCGATGTATTTAGCGATCTTATCGAAAGAGCGTTCATCGATCACGGCATTGATAAAGTTGGTGAAATCTTCTGTAGTACCCATTTTCATGGTCTTCAGTTCAGCCACAAGTTTTGCTTTCACGGCTGCTGCGATATTAGATGGCAGGTAAGCGCGGGAAGCGGCAGAGCATTTCTGTCCCTGGTATTCGAAAGCGCCGCGGGCCAGCGCGATAGCCACTGTATCTACGTCGGCGGATTTGTGTGCCAGTACGAAGTCTTTACCACCGGTCTCTCCTACTATACGGGGGTATGTTTTGTATTTGCTGATATTGGTACCGATCGTCTTCCACATCTGCTGGAATACGCCGGTAGAACCTGTGAAGTGGATACCTGCAAAATCAGGATGACTGAAGCAGATATCACCCAATACCGGACCATCGGTATATACCAGGTTGATGACACCCGCTGGCAGGCCAGCTTCCTGTAGTACTTTCATGATCACGTGTGCAGCCAGTACCTGGGTATAGGCAGGTTTCCATACTACTACGTTGCCGCACATAGCAGCAGATGTAGGCAGGTTACCCGCGATAGCGGTAAAGTTGAACGGTGTGATAGCTACTACGAAACCTTCCAGCGGACGGTATTCCAGGCGATTGTGAACACCTGGTGAGCTAACTGGTTGCTGGTTATATATGTCTGCGAGATAGTGTACGTTAAAACGGAGGAAGTCGATCAGTTCACAAGCGCTGTCTATTTCTGCCTGGAAAGCATTTTTACTCTGTCCCAGCATGGTAGCCGCATTGATCTGGTAGCGGTATTTGGTAGCGAGTAATTCTGCTGCTTTCAGGAATACGGCAGCACGTTGTTCCCACGGTGTGTCTGCCCATTTGGTGCGGGCAGCCAGTGCTGCAGCAATAGCATCTTTTACGTGGCTGGCATCACCTTCATGAAAATGGCCCAGCTTATGTTTTATTTCATGAGGAGGACGAAGGTCAATGGTCTTGCCGGTGCGCACCTCTTTATCTCCAATGTACATGGGGATATCAAATGCCTGGGCTTTAAAAGCAGCCAGTTGTTTCTTCAACGCCTCCCTTTCGGGGGAACCTGGAGCATAGCTGTACACTGGTTCATTGGCCGGTGCAGCAAAGTGGAAATAAGCATTATGCATTCTCAGAAGTTTTTATGTTCGATCTTGTTGTTTTCAATTGTTTGCAGGTTAATTTAGATGTTCTCTCATTAAACAGGGCCAGTGGCGGCGGCCACAAAAACAGGTTATGGTCTTTTCTCTGGCATCCTTGCCGGATGAATATGCAATGTACATCACCCTGGCTGGTCCCTAATATGCAAAAGTGCTGATAAGTTGAGCATTCTCAATTTATCAGCACAGGGCATATTTGCAAAGTTACGTTATTCTTCTCCTTTGGACATCATCAGGTAAGCCTTGATGAAGCCCTCCAGTTCGCCGTCCATAACAGGCTGAACGTTACCTACTTCGTAATCCGTACGGTGATCTTTGATCATTTTGTAAGGATGGAATACGTAGGAACGGATCTGCGATCCCCATTCAATTTTGCGTTTGTTGGCGTTGGCGGCGTTTTTCAGCTCTTCCCTCTTACGCAGCTCTTCTTCGTACAAGCGGGATTTCAGCATGGTGAGCGCCTTTTCACGGTTCTCTCCCTGCGTACGTGCCTGCTGACATTCGATGATGATGCCTGAAGGAATGTGTTTCAAACGCACTGCGGTTTCTACCTTGTTTACGTTCTGCCCTCCTTTACCACCGGAACGGTAGAATTCCCATTCCAGGTCTGCAGGGTTTACTGCAATTTCAATGGTATCATCCACCAGCGGATATACAAAGATGGAAGCGAAGGAAGTATGTCTGCGGGCGTTGGCATCGAACGGTGAGATACGCACCAGACGGTGCACACCACTTTCCGCTTTCAGTAACCCATAGGCAAAGCTACCATCCATTTCCAGGGAAGCTGATTTAATACCAGCACCATCCCCGTATTGTACATCAATTTCGGATACTTTCCAACCCTGCTTTTCGCCATACATACGGTACATGCGTAACAGCATCTCTGCCCAATCCTGGCTTTCGGTACCACCGGCGCCGGAATTGATGGTGAGCACTGCCGGCATCTCGTCTTCTGGCTCGTTCAGTGTTGACTTAAATTCCAATTCGTCAAGAGCTGTCAGTGATGACTGGTATGCCTGCTCCACTTCTTCCTCGGAGGCTTCGCCTTCTTTCTGGAAGTCGAGCAGTACACTGCTGTCCTCTATGGATGTTTGCACACTCTCATAGAGATCCACCCAGAATTTGTTCACCTTGATCTCTTTCAGAATTGACGTAGCCCGGGCGTTGTCGTCCCAGAAGCCGGGGGCTAACGTAAGTTGCTTATCATTTTCTATTTTTGCTATGCGGTCCTGGACGTTAAAGAAAACCTCCCAGGACATGGAGACGGTCCCTCATAGCTTTAAGTTGTTCTGCTGTCATAGGGCGCAAATGTACGGAAAAAGGGGAACAATATTTGCGGGACTTTTATCATATTAATTCCCAGTTATTTAAAAACTTTTGCTATCTATGACAACCTCCCATAAAACCCTCTATTACAAGAACAGCGCGGTTTTCAATACAATAGGGTTCATAATGGTAGTTGTTATCAACACAATGGCCAACTTCAATCTGATCAACAACAAGAACACCGCCGACATCTCTGACAGATACGACAACCTCTTCATTCCGGCAGCCTATACTTTTGCCATATGGGGCGTTATATATCTGGCGCTGATGGCCTTTATCGTGTTCCAGTTATGGCTGGCATTCTCAAAAGGACACCGGCCTGCGCTTGAACTATTCATGGAACGGCTGCGGGGCTGGTGGCTGATCAGCTGTATGGCCAATTCCTGTTGGTTGTTTGCCTGGCATTATGAGTTGCTTCCACTGTCCATCCTGCTTATGATTGCCCTGCTGGTATGCCTGCTGGCCATTCACCTGAACTTTAATATTTCACTGCCTCATCTGCCGGTCACCAAAGCAGAAAGACTGTTCGTACACATTCCTTTCAGCCTGTATCTCGGATGGATATGTATTGCTACAGTGGCCAATATTGCAGCATTCCTGGTCTACCTGGGATGGGACGGGATGAGCGTTCCGGGGACTATTTTTCTCATAGTGTTATGCACCGCGGCTTCAACGTTGCTGATTATACGCAGACACAACATTGTGGTCGGGCTGGTAGCCCTTTGGGCGCTCTCCGGCATTATTGTAAAACGCCAGTCTGTGGGCGGTTCTTCAGAAATGCCCATTGTCGGTGCCTGCATCGGGGCCATGGCCATTATTGCCATCAGCAGTACCTGGCGAATCATCACGAACAGAAGATTGTCATAATAAATGTCTTTATTCCCGTTTCCCTTGTATATATTACAGTACGTATAGTTTACACTGACTGAGTGGATTATCTTTAGATATTGGTCTTCCTTTCCGGCGTATTGGTTCTGAGACTATTCAACTATTTTTTTACTTTTGATGTCATAAAATGCGTTTTTATGTTCCCAACGACTAATCCGACTGCTACAAAGGCCTGGCAACAACTGCAGCAGCATGCTTCCAAAATGAAGGAAACGCACCTGCGCACATTGTTTGCTGCGGATGCTGACAGATTTAAGAAGTTCACGCTCTCTTTTGAAGATATTTTGTTCGACTATTCAAAGAATATCATTACAGAAGAAACGCGCTCCTACCTCCTGCAGCTGGCAAAGGAAACCGGTGTTGAAGAAGGTATCAAAGCCATGTTCAGTGCTGAAAAGATCAATGCTACTGAAAACAGGGCTGTACTACATACCGCACTCCGCAACTTCTCCGGCAATCCTGTTGTACTGGACGGAAAAGATGTGATGCCGGATGTACTGGCTGTGCTGAAGAAAATGGAAAACTTTAGCCAGCGTATCCATAGCGGCGAGTGGAAAGGTTATACCGGCAAGCCTATACGTTACATTGTGAATATCGGTATCGGTGGTTCCGACCTGGGTCCGGTAATGGTGACCGAGGCGCTGAAACCTTACTGGAAAGAGGGCATACAGCCTTATTTCGTTTCTAATGTAGATGGTACACACATCGCAGAGACACTTAAAAAAGTAACTCCGGAAGAAACCCTCTTCCTCATAGCTTCCAAAACTTTCACTACCCAGGAAACAATGACCAACGCGCTCACCGCCCGTAAATGGTTCCTGGATGCAGCGAAAGATGAAGCATTTGTAGCGAAACACTTTGCCGCCCTTTCTACCAACGAAAAAGCAGTAAAGGCATTCGGTATAGATCCCGCCAATATGTTCGAATTCTGGGACTGGGTTGGCGGTCGCTATTCTTTGTGGTCCGCCATTGGGCTAAGCATCGCGCTGACTATTGGTTATGACAATTTCAAAGCTTTACTGGAAGGTGCACATGCAGTGGACAACCACTTCCGCACTACACCGCTTGAAAAGAATATCCCAGCTATCATGGCTTTAATTGGCCTCTGGTATGGTAATTTCTTTGATACATCCACTGAAGCGATCCTCGCGTACGACCAGTATATGCACCGCTTTGCCGCCTATTTCCAGCAGGGAAATATGGAGAGCAACGGTAAATATGTAGACCGCAATGGTAAACCGGTAACTTACGAAACCGGTCCTATCGTATGGGGCGAACCTGGTACCAACGGACAGCACGCATTCTACCAGCTGATCCATCAGGGTACACGTATTGTACCGGCCGACTTCATTGCTCCTGCCATCAGCCACAACCCAATTGGCGACCATCATGTGAAACTGCTGTCCAACTTCTTTGCACAGACAGAAGCGCTGATGAATGGTAAGACGGAAGCAGAAGTACGTGCAGAACTGGAAAAATCCGGCCTGAAGGAAGAAGATATCAAAGCACTGCTGCCATACAAAGTATTTACCGGTAACAGACCTACGAATTCCTTCCTGGTAAAAGAGATCACACCACGCTCACTGGGTTCACTGGTGGCACTGTATGAACACAAGATCTTCGTACAGGGCGTTATCTGGAATATTTACAGCTTTGACCAGTGGGGTGTTGAACTGGGTAAACAACTGGCTAACAAGATCCTGCCTGAACTGGAAAGTGCCGATGCTGTTACCAGCCACGACGCATCCACCAATGGATTGATCAACGCCTGGAAACAAATGAAGAAATAAGTTCAATCAACAGATATTTGTCAAACAAAGGGCTCCCGCGGGAGTCCTTTTATGTTTTGTTCATAGATAGGCTCGGCTTCGCTGGAGATTGCCTCCGACTATCCTACCGGTTCCTACCTATAGGCGCTCTGGTCCTACATTACACCTACTATTCCATAGCGATCGCTATAGGAAGTGCCTATAATGCTATAGTAGAGAGCCTATAGGATATAGCCTCCACCGAATCTCTATACTATCCTAAACGAATACATACCCTACAGGTTATGGAGTATGGGGTGTAACCCTGGGGCCGTGATATGCAGGGTTCCCATATACGCACAAAAAAACCTCCGGAGAAACCGGAGGTTTTATTTATCATCAAATAAAAATGAATGATCAAGCTTAGATTACCACTTGTCTACATCTTCGCTATGAGAAGATGCTGATGCAGCAACAACAGTTGGTTCAGATACAGCTGCTTCAACTTCTACTACAGATTCAGAAGTTTCAGCACCTTCACCATCTTCATCGTCGCGCACGTAATCGTGGTTGTAGGCATCAAAATCGAAGTCGGGCATCAACTCAGTCTTTACGTAGTTGATGGTCTCTGTCAATGCATTCAGGAACTTGTTGAAGTCTTCCTTGTACAGGAATACTTTGTGCCTGTCATAACCATTGTCGTTGAAGCGTTTCTTGCTTTCGGTAATGGTCAGAAAATAATCATTTCCACGAGTGGTCTTTACATCAAAGAAGTAAGTTCTTCTTTTGCCCGCTTTCAATCGTTTAGAAAAGATACTGTCATTATTTCTTTCCTGCTGATTGGTATTTTCGTACGCCACAGTTGATAGATTTAAGTTGTTAACGAATCAAATCCTTTTTCCAATAAGAAACAAATATACTATTAGTTTACAAATATCAAAATAATTTTAAATGATTTTGAAAAATGATAGAATAGTACTTTATCTACTGGTTTACAGGCATGTATAAGGAGATGATTATTATTCTATTACAGATTCCTCTTCGCCGGACTGCTGACGGGCGTACAATTCTGCGTAATAACCATTTAATGCTAATAATTCATTATGTGTACCTGTTTCAACAATCCTTCCGTCTTCCAGTACGATGATCTTATCAAAGTCGAAAAGTGCAAAGATGCGGTGGGTAATGATTACAGCCGTTTTATCTTTCAGATACGCATAGAGGTTACCGATGATCTCTTTTTCCGTACGGGCGTCCACGGCTGAAAGGCAGTCGTCGAATACCAGCAGGTTAGGGTCCTTAATAAGACCACGGGCAATGGAAATACGTTGTTTCTGGCCTCCGCTGAGCGTTACTCCTCTCTCCCCTACCACCGTGTCAAAACCTTCGCGGAAGCCCAGGATGTCCTTTTCTACGGATGCCTGCCGGGCAGCCATCTTTACCATCTCAGGGCTGGCCTCTGGTGTACCGAAACGGATATTGTTCATAATAGAGTCGGAAAACAGGAACACATCCTGGGGTACGTAACTGATCTGGTGACGCAGGCTTTCCAGCGTCACCTGACGGATGTCCTGTTTATCCAGCAGGATCTCCCCTTCCTGCGGATCATACATACGTATGAGTAACTGGGCAAGGGTTGATTTACCGGAGCCCGTACGACCGATCACCGCTACCTTTTCCCCTGGCTTTACCGTCAGGTTAAAGTTTTTGATCGCCTGGATGCCAGTATGAGGATAAGTGAAGGAAACGTCCTTAAAGATCACTTCTCCCTTTATATGGATAGGCTTCGCACCGGGAGTATCGGCGATAGCCGGTTTTATGTCAAGAAATTCGTTGATACGTTGCTGACTGGCGGCGGCACGCTGGATCATGGAAGCGACCATCCCGATAGAAAAGAACGGGAACATCAGCATGTTCACATAGATCACAAATTCTGCCAGGTTACCTACCGTAATAGTGCCATGGATCACCTGTATCCCCCCTATAAAGATGGTCAGCACCACGCTGAGCCCGATCATGAGGGACATACTTGGCTGGAACAGGGCATCTGTTTTGGCCAGGCTCACAGAGCTTTTCTTGTAGGCCTCACTGGCTTCCTCGAAATGTTGAATACTGGCTTCTTCCTGTACATAGGACTTGATTACCCGGATACCGGAATAGGACTCCTGGGCAATGGAAGTAATATTGGACAACTGTGCCTGTATACGCTCACTTTTACGGTGAATGATGTGGTTCACGTAATAGATGATCAGCGCCAGTACAGGCAGCGGGGCTAATGTGTAGAGTGTCAGTATGGGGTTGACGTCTATCATCAGGTACACCACTATCACGATCATAAAGATGGTACGGGTAGCATACATGATGGCCGGACCTACGTACATACGCACGCGGGACACATCTTCCGTAATACGGCTCATCAGATCGCCGGTACGGTGCATTTTGTAAAAGTTCAGGTCCAGCACCTGGTAATGCTGGTAAATTTCGTTCTTGAGGTCATATTCAATGTAGCGACTCATTACCACAAGGGTTTGCCGCTGGAGATAGAGGAAAAATCCGCTGAGAAGGGCAAACAACAGGATACTGATGCCGTAAAAGGCCAGTACATTGGTAAAGTTTCCCCGGAAAGCTGCTTTCAGGCCGGTATCGCTGAGGAGGTTGTAATTGTTCAGATTGAGGGCGAGGAGGTCGAAGATCTGTCTTACCATGATAGGCTGGAACACGCTGAATACAATGGATACAGCAGTACAGATCAAACCGGACAGGAATCTCCATTTGTATTTTACGAAGTACTTATTGAGCGTGGCCAGGTGTTTCATATTGGTTATAGTCGGATATCTTCATTAACAGGCCGCGACGCAGGAACAAAAGCATGTGCTTCTGTTCCTGTCTGCGGTCAGTTGATATTATCTTATAATTTCTGCAGCGTCTCGACGATCTTCTTTTCAGCATCTGCTTTGGAAACATCTTCCTTCACAAATTTCTGACCAGTGATGTTCTCGAACAGCTCGATATAACGTTCGCTTACACTATTGATAAACTCGTCGGTCATAGTAGGTACCTGCTGACCGTCTTTACCCTGGAAGCCGTTTTCCATCAGCCATTCACGAACGAACTCCTTGCTCAGCTGTTTCTGTGCTTCACCAGCTTTCTGTTTCTCTTCGTAACCTTCTGCATAGAAGTAACGGGAAGAGTCAGGTGTATGGATCTCGTCGATCACGTAGATGGTGTCTCCGATCTTACCAAATTCGTATTTGGTATCCACCAGGATCAGACCACGTTTGGACGCCATTTCCTTACCACGTTCGAACAGGGCGAGCGTGTATTTTTCGAGTTTTTCGTAATCTTCTTTGCTTACGAGGCCCTGCGCGATGATCTCTTCACGGGAGATGTCTTCATCATGACCTTCGTGTGCCTTGGTAGTAGGCGTAATGATCGGAGATGGGAAGAAATCATTTTCCTTCAGTCCTTCCGGCATGGTTACGCCGCACAGTTCGCGTTTACCGCTTTTGTAAGTTCTCCAGGCATGACCGGTAAGGTTACCACGCACCACCATTTCTACAGGAAAGGTTTCACATTTCAGACCAATGGTCACGTTTGGCAGGGGGACTGCCTTTACCCAGTTTGGAACAATATCCTTGGTAGCTTCCAGCATAATAGCAGCTACCTGGTTCAATACCTGTCCTTTGTAAGGAATAGGACGGGGTAATACAACGTCAAATGCTGAGATACGGTCGCTTACCGCCATTACCATCAGCTTGTCATTAATTGTGTATACGTCCCTTACCTTTCCCTTATAAAAAGCCGTTTGCCCGGGAATCTGAAAATTTGACTCTAACATGAACTTAATAATTACCTATTAAAAATGATTAATGAATAGCCCTCATTCACAGCCTGTTGACAAGGAAATCAACAAGCGGTTATGCATTCAGGTTCGCAAAAATACTTTAGGTTGAGGGAATTATTACAGACAATCTTTAAGAAAACTTTACAAGCTCCTGATGATTGTTGCCCGCATGTGCGTGTATGAGGTTCAGAATATATTCATTTTCAGGATACTGTGTCAACCATTCCTTCACACCGTCTTCTTCCGTAATGGCCCTGTCCCGGGGAATATAGCCCATTCCGTAGAAGCGGCCTTTCTCCATCAAAATGCAGCTTTGCTCCTGTGCATCGCGGCCATTGCCCATGATCACAAAGGAGGGCTGTTGCTGCTGCATATGATTGATGGCGGCTTTCACCCGCAGGTTATATGTTTCCGGCCCCTCTTTCTTCTCGCAGGCGCCCCGGCAGGTATGATCGGGGATCGGAGAACAGGCGCCGTTTCCTTTCTGGAGGAAACACAGGCGCGGACAAAGATCAAACTCCCTGATCAGGCCCCGCAGCATCTGGTGCCCATGTACGAGCAGCGGAAATGCATGTAGCGGCATGGTATACTTTCTGCGTTTCTCTATCGCCAGCCGGAGATAACCCTGCTGGTCTTCGAAACAGTAGAAGCCATATTTGAATTCTATATGTTTCTGGGAGTAATTGTATACAGGCCACAGCCGTTTGATCTCTACGCTTTCCAGTATATTGGCCATCAGTTCCGTACCGGTCACCTCATGGGAAATACTGTAAATGTTGCGGAGGAACTCCTGGCGCTTACGACTGGCACTGTTGCCGGTGAAATGGCTGTTTACCCTTTTCCGGATGTTTTTGGCCTTACCCACATATACGACTTTCCCCTTCTGATCATGGAAATAATAAACACCCGGATTGCGTGGCAGGGCGGTCACCTGTTCCGGTGGCAGGTTAGGCGGCAGGAACTGCTCTTTGGAAAGCACGCTTAACGCGTGAGCGATCGCATTGTTGGTATCCTGTCGCAGTAGCAGGCCGAAAAGCTGTACAGTAGCAGCAGCATCGCCGGAGGCCCGGTGGCGCTGTGTTACTTTTATTTGTAATGATTTACAGAGATTACCCAGGCTGTATGATGGAAGGCCCGGAACGATCTTACGTCCCAGTCTTACGGTGCAGAGCTTTTTACTCCGCAGCTGGTAACCGGCTTTCGCCAGATGGTATTGTAAAAAGGAATAATCAAAATTGACATTGTGGGCCACAAAGATCTTATCGTGAACAAGTGTGTATATGTCAGCCGCCACCTCTTCAAAGGAAGGGGCGCTGGCTACCATGTCATCAGTAATACCTGTCAGGGATTGAATATATCTTGGGATGGGCACACCGGGATTTATCAGCGTTTCATACTGCTGCACTACCTCCTGGCCGTCATAAATAAAAATGGCTATTTCAGTGATACCATTGGCACTGGCATGGCCTCCTGTTGTTTCTATATCAACTATTGCGTACATAACTCTCCACTCAGCAAACAAATATAAATACAAGTTTGTACGTAGAGAATTATATCTTTTATACAAAGAGTTGTTAGCCACCAGAAGCGACATTCCCAAACCCAACAATCTGCAACAAGTTCCCGGGGACTAACAACTACTTAGTTTACTTAATGCCGTAGCGTTTATTTTTTAAGCGCGTCCTTGATAGCCTTGGCGGAGTCCTGGTGGACTCTCAGCGTTGGCAATGTATTGGATGCCCATGTTTTCAGATCAGGATCGGACAGTTTACCGGCTGCCTTATCAAATTTATCCACGTCTTTATCATGATCGTCTACCATCATATCCATATAGTGTTTGTCAAAGTCTCTTCCGGACATCTTAGCCATTTTATCAATGTGGTCTTTCGCGTCTCCGCTTACACTATCCGGCAGGGTAATATTCTTACTCTGTGCTAATGCTTTCAATTCATCATTTGCCTTTGAGTGGTCGCGTACCATCATTGCGGCAAAATCTTTTACCCGCTGGCTCACGGCTCTTTCCTGGGCCATTTTACCAGCTTCCACTTCCATCATGCCTCCATTTGCAGCTTCCACTGCAAAGTCTGATGATTCCTTGTCAACAGGAGCGGTTTCTTTATTTACCGCCTGTGCACTATCCACAGCATCTTCATGTTTCGCATGATTATTTCCTCCATTACAAGCCTGTAACATCCAGGCGGCCAGCAAAGTAGTGGCAAAAAAAGTGAGCTTTTTCATTTGTACCCTTTTTGGTTTAACAATTTTAGATGTAATCAGTAATAACGTGTCATACAGTTTACGTATGTTGTTTTGCAAAAAGAGTACCATGACCCGTTCCGGGTAGGGCCGGTAGCAGACCAATCCTTGCAAGCCGTTACCCCTTTTGATTTTGGCAAATGCGACCTGTACCATAATGATTATCAGCACTTATATAAGAAATTTGTAGATCAATCTCCCCGTCCTGTCCTTCCCGAAAATAGAATTCCAGAACATTCGTTCTAAAATAATTTGGAACATTCATTCTGAAATTATAATTTTGTGTCATGGCACGTAACAAAGCATTCGATCCTGAGGAAAGGCTGGCAAAAGCAAGGGATCTCTTCTGGGAGAAGGGATACAATGCTACGTCTATGCAGGACCTCGTAGACGAAATGCAATTGAACCGGGCCAGTATATATGATACTTACGGCGATAAATACGCCCTCTTCCAGCAGTGTCTGCAGAACTACGCGAAAGAGAAGCTATTTGACTATAAACAATGCTGTGATAAGGTCTCTCCTATGACAGCGGTGGAAAGTATCGTACGAAGAGCCGTAACAAACAAAAAAGAGGGCAAGACCTGTCTGATGGTCAAAACATCCTTTGAACTCGCTTCTATGGATGATGGTATCAAAATGATCGTCCGCGAACAGGCCAAAGCAAGCATCAGCGTTTTACAGGAACTACTGGAGAAAGCAAAACAGATGAATGAGATACCGGCAGAGAAAGACCCTGCTACATTAGCACAGTTCCTTTACGCCAGCTTCAGCTCCCTCTGGATGATGGACGTTCTTTTTGGTGATAAGGAGATGTTGGAACGTATGGCAGACCATATATTGGATAGCATCAGGCATTAATATTTTTTTACCCTTTTTTGGAACAATCATTCTGGAATTATAAACGAGACGACAGGCTATGTATCCAACATTATTATCATCTACAACAATAGGCAATTACGCCATATCCAACAAGGTAGTTATGGCGTCTACCTTGGGCAAGACGCACGTCCCTGCGGGCATTCCGAACGACGTGATGGTGAACTACTATAGCCAGCGGGCCAAAGCAGGCCTGATCATAGCAGAGGGGACCGGTCCTGCGGAAAACGGTATGGGCAAAGCACACATGCCCGGCATTTACAGCAAGGACCAGATAGCGGGATGGAAAAAAGTTACGAAGGCAGTTCATGAGAACGGAGGCCGGATCTTCCTGCAGATCATGCATACAGGGCGCATATCGCACCCGGCAAATATGCCCTCAAAGGCAGAAGTAATAGCTCCTTCAGCGGTTGCCGCTAAAGGAGAGATATGGACAGAGCAGCACGGATGGCAACCATATGCCACTCCAAGGGCCATGACCACTACCGAAGTGCAGAAGATGGTGCAGCAATACGTGAAGGCAGCTACCCAGGCTATTGCAGCGGGATTTGACGGCGTAGAACTGCATGCTGCACACGGCTACCTGATGGACCAGTTCCTGCATCCTGACACCAATCAGCGTACAGATAAATATGGTGGCAGCATCCTTAACAGGGTCCGCTTTATACTGGAAACAGTAGCTGCTGTGAGTCACGCCATCGGTAAACACCGCACAGGCATCCGCCTGTCGCCTTACAGCCAGGTAAACGACCTGCAGCATCATAATGAGATCGATGCTACTTATGGATACCTGGTAGATGCGCTGGACACCTATGGTTTGTCTTACATCCACTTGCTGACAGAGGCTTCGACGCCGGCTACACTGATAGCAGGTATACGCTCAAGGTTCAATGGTACGCTCATCCTGAATGGCGACTACGATGCGATACGTGCAGAACAGACAGTGCAGAATGGATTGGCAGATCTCATTGCTTTCGAAAATCCATGTGTCTCTTCTCCCCTCTCCGGTAAGTTTGAAATAACTTCCAGTGAGCCACTTAAAAAACCCAATTACGCTTGCGCGAATTGTTGATCATAAATCTGAGAGTTGTTTAGTTGTTTACACTTCCGTAACGGAAGAGCTGTTGCGGAAGTGGTTCTTCAGGTAAGAAATCAGGATACTTTAGTGTAGGAAATAAATACGGTTAGCTTTAATCAATCACCTGAAGAACGTTAAATGGGTAAATAGAACTTAGGCTGGGAAGAGCAATTCTCTAATAGTGCCGGCAGTATAAAATGGGCTGGATCTGTTTCTTAGCATAATATCAGACGTAAACAGATTGGATTTCAAAAAAAACAGCTTAGCCATAATTACAATACAGCAGATCAGGCCCATTTTATACTGCCCGGATTTCTATAGCTTTACCGGGTGACACCAGTTTCAACGCCGAGCTCCTTCCAGTTAAAATATTGTTGTGCGTTGTAATAGCAAATATCTTTAACGACTTTACCAATCCATTCAATATCATTTGGTAACTCACCATTCTCCACTTCCTGCCCCAATAATTCACAGACAATCCTTCGGAAATATTCATGCCGCGGGTAAGATAAGAAGCTGCGGGAATCTGTCAACATACCTACAAATCGGCTCAGCAATCCCATATTAGATAAAGCATTCAACTGCCTGATCATACCATCCTTCTGATCCAGGAACCACCATGCAGACCCAAACTGCACTTTACCTGCAATAGAGCCATCGTTGAAATTACCGATCATGGTAGCCAGCAGTTCATTGTCGGCAGGATTGAGATTGTAAAGGATAGTCCGTGCGAGTTTATCCTGGCTGTCCAGACGATCGAGGAACTTCGCCAGGGCTCTTGCCTGTGAGAAATCACCAATAGAGTCCCAACCGGTATCAGGTCCTAACAAGCGCATCATGCGGGAGTTATTGTTACGTAATGCACCCAGATGATATTGCTGTACCCAACCTTTCTCCCAGTCCCATTCCGCCAGCTGTAACAGCAATGCAGACTTGATCTGTCTTGCTTCCTGGAGACTGGGTATTTTACCACCTCTTACTTTTAGGAAAATAGCGTGAATATCCTTCTCCTGGAAATCTTCCGCATAGATCTCTTCAATACCATGGTCAGAAACTGAGCAGCCCTGTGATGCAAAGAAATCGTGCCTGTTCTTTAATGCATCCAGCAGATCGTTATAAGTAGCGATGATAATACCGGAAGCTTCTTCCAGGCGTTGCAGGTATTGATTATATTTTTCAGGGTCATCGACATTCATGGATTGATCGGGCCGGAAAGCAGGCAGGATAGGTATTTCAAAACCATCCTGTTTTAATTGCTGATGATATTCCAGCGTATCTGCCGGATCATCTGTTGTACACACCAGTGCCACATTCATCTTGCGTAACAGGTTGCGGGTGCTGTAAGCGCTGGTTCCCAGCTGTGCACTGGCATTTTTATATATATCAGCTGCTGAAGCAGCATTCAGTACATCGTGAATATCGAAGTAACGCTGCAACTCCAGGTGTGTCCAATGATACAAAGGATTACGCAGGGTATAAGGTACTGTCTCCGCCCATTTCTCAAACTTCTCCCAGTCTGACCTGTTGCCGGTACAATAACTTTCAGGCACCCCATTGGTACGCATCGCTCTCCACTTATAGTGATCGCCGTACAGCCATGCCTGCGTAAGATTGCCAAACTTAGTATCTGCTGCTATCTGCGCGGGAGGCAGGTGACAGTGATAATCGATCACAGGCATCTCTTTTGCATAGTCATGGTACAAACGTTTCGCAGTATTATTATTCAGAAGGAAGTGTTCATCCAGGAACTTCTTCATTGTTGACATCAATTAATAGTTAGTAAGATTAGAGTGACACACCTCTTTTCCAGGGAATGAAATCATCCTGTCCGTTGATAACGGACCTGGCTTTGGTAGTTCCGCTGGCCACATCGATCACATAGTTAAGAATGCGTTCACCAGCTTCAGGAATAGACTCTTCTCCATCGATGATAGTGCCTGTATTAATATCGATTATATCGGGCATGCGCTCATAGAGCTTGGTATTGCTGGACAGCTTTATAACGGGTGTCACGGGATTGCCGGTAGGTGTGCCCAGACCGGTGGTGAATAGTACAATAGTAGCCCCTGATCCTACTTCTGCTGTTGTCGATTCCACATCGTTGCCGGGTGTACAAAGCAGATTGAGCCCCGGTTTACTCACCTTCTCCGGATAATCCAGTACGGCCGCCACAGGAGAAGTACCGCCTTTCTTGGCTGCTCCGGCCGACTTAATAGCATCTGTGATCAGACCATCTTTGATATTACCAGGTGATGGGTTCATATCAAAACCAGAACCGGCTTCCTCCGCCCGGCGCTGGTAAGTACGCATCAGGTCTATAAAACGTAAGGCATCTTTTTCATCTGTGCAACGGTCGCTCAGTTCCTGTTCTACGCCGCACAGTTCAGGGAATTCAGATAATATGACTGAACCACCTAATGCTACCAGCAAATCAGAAGTATAGCCTATAGCCGGATTGGCGGAGATACCGGAGAAACCATCCGAACCGCCACATTCCAGTCCTATGCAAAGTTTGGACAGTGGCGCCGGCTGACGGGTGATCTTATTCGCCTCAATCAATCCTGCCATGGTCTGTTTTACAGCCGCAGTGATCAAAGCCTGTTTGGTACCTGTCTGTTGCTGATCCAGTATGTATAAAGGTTTGCTGAACTGAGGCGATCGCTTTCTGATCTCGTCTTCCAACATAGAGATCTGTGCATTCTGACATCCCAGGCTTAATACAGTGGCACCAGCTACATTTGCATGAGTGATATATCCGGCCAGCAAACCACAAAGCGTTTGTGCATCCTGCCGGATACCACCACAACCACCTTCATGTGTCAGGAATTTGATACCGTCTACGTTCTCAAACAGGCGGGGTTGCTGTGCAGCACCATCATCTTCTGTATACACTGTTTCCAGTATACCATTAGCATCTGCGCCCTGTCTGTATTGTTCCGCCAGTTTACGGGCAAAGGCTGCATATTTCTTCGGACGGCCATAACCCAGTTCTTCTACCAGTGTTTCCCTCAATACTTCCACATTCCTGTTCTCACAGAACACCATTGGGATCACCAGCCAGTAGTTGCCTGTACCTACACTGCCATCGGCCCGGTGGTATCCCATAAATGTGCGTTGCTGCCATTTGGAGATATCAGGTATATGCCAGGAAGTTCTTCTTGCCGGCGCCAGCTGAAAGTCGCTGGCAGCATGTTTTACATTGCCTACCGATATTTTAGCACCGGCTGGCAACGCCTCTTTTGCGCGGCCTACCAGCACGCCATACATCGTTATTGCATCTCCAGTATTGAGCGCTGTTTCTGTGAATTTGTGCTTTGCCGGTATGTCTTCCACCACTGTATATACCTGGCCATTTTCCTGCACACTTTCTCCTTTTTTAAGGTCTGTAAGCGCTACTACCACATTATCGTGCGGATGCACTTTTAGCACTTTCCGTTTTGTCCCCGCCGTCATATCTGTTTTTATTTTAAGCAATGGTTGTTTCTTCGGATACTCTCCTGATCAATGAAATAGCGCCCTCCGTCAGCAATGCACCTAACATCACTGTTACGGCATGTGCAAAACCTGTAAATGCTGTGAGGTCGGTTCCCCATAGCCAGGTGTCCTTCAATACTGTTTGTACGAGCACTACCGGCTCCAGCCTTTGCCATTTCTCTTTGAAATAAGCTGCATGATCGTCTGTTACATTGCCATCCCGCATGAACAGCAGGTAAGCGGCAAAGCCAAGCGCCATCAGTGCAGGTACTTCTTCAAAGCGCTGGTAATGGTGTTGTAATACTGGTATCACCCGCATCTTCATCTTGGATGTATATTGCATGGTGATGCTTAACCAGCGGTGTTCTATGTAAGGATTCCTGAATCGGTCCAGTACACTTCCGGCGAAGCGCAATGCAGCGTCTTCACGAATCGTCATATCGGTAATAGCCGGCACTATTTCATGTTTCATCAGCGCGGATATACAGCTTTCCATGGCCGGATCTTCCATCGCATCTTTCACTGTCTCAAAGCCAGCCAAAGCTGCCAGTCCGCAAGTTAGCGTATGTGTTCCATTCAGCAACCGTAACTTCAGTTCACGGAACACATTGATATCTGCCGCTAACACAACACCGTTGTCTGTCTGATAGAAAGACAGTTTCTTTTTGACTGTTTCATTGTCTGTCTCTATCGCCCATAATGCATAAGGCTCAGACATGATCATCAGTTTATCTTCATAGCCCAGTTGCTCCTCAACTGCAGTATGCGCTGCCTGCGGCAAAGCACCTGGTACGATACGGTCTACCAGGGAATTACAGATATGATTGGCGGTGGTTAACCATTGAATGAAGGGCTCATCCAGCTGATTACGCTTCGCCAGTTCCAGTAGTATATTTTTTAGTTTGGTGCCATTATCAGGAATCAGCTCCGTAGGGATGATCACCATCCCTTTATCCGGATCTCCTTTGAAATGCTGATAACGGCGCAGGAGGAATGCCAGCAGTTTACCCGGGAAAGAGGCAGGCGGAGCCGCATGTACATTATCATCCGATAAAGTAATACCTACTTCCGTGGTATTGGAAATCACTATTTCCATGTCGGGAGAAGTAGCGCAGGTCAGTATCTCTTCCCATTCCGCAGCGGCAGATAATACCCTGCCGATAGCAGCATTAACAATATATTCCTCTACCCTCCTACCCTGCATGATACCCTGTATGCAATGTGTGTACAGGTTGTTCTGTTGCTGGTAAGCATCCGTATTACCTTTGTCGGTCGACTTGATCATCACAATACGGCCATTAAAAATGCCTGCTTTATTAGCCTTATCAATGAAATAATCCGGCAGGCCCCGTAACAGTACCCCGGTACCGAATTGCAGCACCTTTTCGGGCACCCCCCGACGTTCTTCGTCGCTCAATAACTGTTTGTTCAATTGCATATGCCTCGTTTACATTATTTATGCGCTACCTGTCTGAACAGCCATTCAGTTAGATCAACAGCTGCCTGGTAGTTTTCAAAAGATGCCGGTAAGCGGCGTCCGTCAAGATATTCGTTATAGAACCATGGATCACCTACAGCGAATACCGTTCCTTTACCCACTTTAGATACGGCCATTACAACATCCCCCTTATCGGTATACACCGCTCTTGCAGGTTGCGCGGTAGTAATAGTAGAGATCTCCTTGATATAGACTTTTTTGATATGCGGGAATACTTCATTGCCTGCCGGCAGCAACAAAGCTCCCTGTTCAAACTGTTTGCCCTCCACATGATTACGGCTGTCTTCTTTGAACGTGATACCGAAACGGCTGGTCAGTTTATTGAATGTTTTTATCTCAGAATTACCAGCGTCATTCTGCAGTACAACCAATACACCACCTTTCTTTACCCAGTTGTAGATCTCTGCGGCATGGGCATCCGTCATATAATTCGGCTGCGCAGTTTCTTTTTCTGTATCCGGATCAACGATGAGGAAGATATTTGTCTTCGCAAGGCTGGCAGCCGTAGGTGCGGCAGACAATGTCTGTAATGTAGCTCCTCTGTTACGGAAAATATGGCCCCAGAGCGAATACCCTCCGTTATCCATTTCATTCCATATGTAATGCCAGGACTCGGGCTGTCCCGCGGCCCCCTTTCTGAATTCATTGTTGAAGTAATTGTCGATAGTCACTGTCATCCCCTTCCCTGTTTTGGGAATAGCAGCCTGCTCCATTTCATTTGAGGCCAGCATATACGCCCCTACTCCTTTGGGATCATTCACCACTACCTTCTCACTGAGATAATAAGCATAGCTGCCATCACGATAAGGATCACCACCCAGTCCGGCTACACTCACCGTACCTTCCAGGTTCACACCACCTTCAGGAGCAGGTCTTACAAACTGTTTTGTCAGCCCTTTATACCCTTTATCGGCTACAGCGCTATAGCTGGCGGGAAGATATCCCAGGCGTACGCCTTTGGCCAATGTATATACAAACATGCAGGAACCAGAGGCTTCCAGGTAATTGCCCTTTTCCTTTCCTTTATCCAGCACCTGCCACCAGCATCCGCTGGCAGGGTCCTGGTATTTCTTAATGGCAACGGCCAGTCTGTTCAGGATCTGTATCAGGCTGTCCCTGCCGGGATGTGCCTGCGGAAAATACTCCAGTACATCTACCAATGCCATTCCATACCAACCCATGGCACGGCCCCAGAAATTCGGGGAACGACCGGTAGTCTTATCAGCCCATTTTTGTTCACGCGATTCATCATACCCATGATACAGCAATCCAGTTTTGGTATCGCGGGAATGCTCTTCCATCAGCACAAACTGACGTGTAATATCTTTGAAAGCTGCTTCATCATGAAAGAGCGCTGCATACTCTGCATAGAAAGGTTCTCCCATGTATAAGCCATCCAGCCACATCTGGTAGGGATAACGTTTCTTGTGCCAGAAGCCACCTTCATTTGTACGCGGATGTTTATCCAGCTGGGCTTTCAGTTTGTCGGCCGCCAGTTTATATTTTTCATCATTGGTTACTTTGTATAGTAACAATAAAGAACGGCCATTTTTGATATTGTCGATGTTGTAATCTTCAGCCTTATAAGTATGGATAGTACCATCCTTTTCGAGATAATGGTCAATGCCGGTCTGTATGAAACGGAAGTATTTTCCGTCTCCTGTATTCTTCCATAATCCTGTAAAGCCTTCCAATACCACACCCTGGTCATATGTCCAGTGTGCGGGCCTTCCTGCAAGTTGTAACGAATCTCCCCATATCCGGATCATCGTTTCGGCCATCTTTGCAGATTGCGCAAACCCGAATGCAGGCAGCAGGAGGAAAAGGATGTTCAATAGTTTTTTCATACCGTGTGCGTTTTCTTAGATCAGACATTAAGCACCAGGAGATAAATGCGGCTTTCACATTTATTCCTGGTGCTTTGGTGTCTGAGCAGTTTATCGTTTTGTAATATCAAGTTTCACCTGTTTGCTGTCCTGCACATTCAACTTGCCATCATCTTTGGTAACAAGGGTAACATTGGTCAGACTGATATTACTGCCCGCAATACAGTCGCCCGCAGTCTTCGCCTTAATCGTGATATCCTTCAGATGGATGTCGGTGATCGGCATCTCCGGTAGTCCGCGGATAAAGATCGCTTTCTCCGCGCCATGACACACCACATTGCTGATATGAAAATCCCTGAACTGTGGAGTCGCTTCTGTTACCGGGAACAGCTGCACCTTAGGTGCTTCACGCTTTTCGCCGGATAGCGGCACAGGGTCTTTCGCCATGTAGTACATATCGAACAGGATAGCCTCTGCAGGAATATCTTTCATGCTGATATTATTCACGTAGATCTTCTCTACTATACCACCACGGCCACGGGTAGTTTTAAAACGCAGCCCGATATCTGTGCCCAGGAAAGAGCAATTGGATACATACAGGTTGCGTGCACCGCCCGACATTTCACTGCCTATCACAAAACCACCATGTGCATGATATACGGTACAGTTACTCACGATCGCGTCTTCTGTAGCCACACCTCTCTTACGGCCCTGTTCATCTCTGCCGGATTTGATACAGATACCATCATCGCCTACATCAAAAGTGCAACCTTCTATGCGGGAATAACGGCAGGACTCAAGATCCAGTCCGTCGCCATTCTGTGCATACCAGGGATTCTTCGCATATACGTTACGCAAAGTGATATGCTCCGTCAGCAACGGATGAATACACCAGGCGGGTGAGTTCTGGAAAGTCACGCCTTCCAGCAGCACATATTTACAGAAGGTGATACTGATCATATTGGGACGAAGGAAATCCTTGATGTCATCATAGTCAGCGGCAGTCTTGCCCGGCTCTATTACACCAGCCAGTTTGGTATGAGAACCTTTCAATGATTTTGCAGAGGGGTACCAGGTCTTTTTATCTTCTCCTTCTATACCACCGGAAGCCAGTAGTTTTGTCCACTGTGACTCCGTCAGCTTATCCTTCTTCACAATACGCCAGGCATCTCCACCGCCGTCCAGGATACCATTGCCGGTGATGGCAATATTCTCCGCATTTACAGCAGATACCGGCGCCTGGCAGCGGATGGCCTTTAAACCTTCATAGGTGGTTTCAACCAAAGGATACTGGTCAAAGTCTGTGGTGAACTGTAAAATGGCATTAGGCGCCAGGTACAGGTTCACATTACTCTTCAGCACAATCGGCCCTGTCAGCCACAGTCCGGAAGGTACCATCACCACACCGCCGCCTTTACTGTTACAGGCAGTGATCGCCTCGTTGATGCTTTTACTGTTCAATGAAATGCCATCTGCCTTTGCGCCGAAAGCAGTGATATTGAAGGTATCCCTTCTGAAATGCGGTTCATAGATCTCCGGCAGGTCAAAACGGTACTTCCCTTCAAACTCCGTCTGTGCCAGGTATTTTTCCAGTCCGATGTGTTTATCCCGGATCTCCCGGGCTACGAGCCCTGCTACCAGGGTGGCGCCGTAGGTATTGAAATGTGTATTGTCGGTCACGCCGTTGGGCAATGTGGTATAATGTCCTGCTGGTGTAGTCTTAAACAGCTTCTCGGAACCCTGTACGCCATGCTGTAAGAGCAGGGCTTCACTGCTCTTGTGCAGGTCGACCAGCGGCACCTTCTGGCTGGCGGCCACTTCCCTTACCACACGGGGATACTCCCCATGCTGGTCCACAAAAGCGCCTTTATCATCAAACTTCCGGCGTTGTACCGGGGTGAGGAGGATAGGATTTGCCCCTTTCTCACGGGCTTCTTTTACAAAGCGGAGCAGGTTATCCTTGTATTCGCCATCAGGAGCCGCATAACGGTTCGGATCATCCTTTTTGGCGTCATTATGTCCAAACTGGATAATAAGCCAGTCTCCGGGTTTTAATTGCGCTAAAACACTATCCCAGCGATGCTCATTAATGAAGCTTTTGGTACTGCGCCCGTTCACGGCATAATTCTTTACGGTCACACCCTTCTGCAAAAAGAGCGGGAACAGCTGTCCCCATCCTCTTTCGGGATTATCTTCCAATGGTTTGTTGGCCATGGTAGAATCTCCGATCATAAACACGCGCGGCGGATCGTCTGTCGCTATCCAACTGACCAACGGAAAAAGCAGCGCCAATAGATACAACTTCATGAGCTTTCGGTTTATAGTATTACTGATAGTTCGGGTTCTGAGTGAACTCACTCTTGTTCGTCACCGCATCGATCTGGTCCTGCGGGATAGGACGAACAATATGGTATGACTGAAAATTCTTGGCCGCGTCCGGATTGTGTGCGGAGATCTGGGCGCCCATTTTACCGGTACGTTTCAGATCAAACCAGCGCAGCTGTTCGCCTGCCAGTTCGCGGGCCCTTTCTGCCAGGATGAAATCAATGCTCATATCTGCATCAGTTACCTGCATTTCTGCTTCGTGACCGGGGATAATAGAACGTTTGCGTAGGGTCGTAATGTATTCTGCCGCTTTACCTTTATTACCAAGGTTGATCTGGGCTTCGGCTGCGATCAGGTACATCTCACCCAGACGGATGATATAGGCATCACGGGCGCTCTGTTCTTCATCCTTGCTGCCACGGGTCGGATCATCAAACTTCTTCAGGGAGATATAATGGGTACGGTCAGAGCCTCCTTCACCAGAAAGATAAGAAGTATTCCTGTCATACACACGATATGGTTTACCGGCAGTGTCCGCAGGAGAAACAATGTACTTAGTGCATACTACCGCAGTATCTCCCAGTTTCATACCTCTGCGTCCTGTGGCCGGATTATTACAGAACCATACAGTTTTGAAGGTAGCATCAAACCGTGCATCGGCCTTTTCATTAAAGAGTTGCAACAGGTACAATGTAGGCATATACCTGTTGAACGGACGACCATTCGCAATATCACGCTGCATACCAGGCAGGTCATCATATTTCATCGTAAACATCAGGTGGCCATTGTTAGCGCCACGGGAATGCCCGTTAGGATATAAAGTAGCGTCCAGCCTGTCGTTAAACACCAGGTTCTTCATATAATTAACGGCCCATACGATCTCTTTGTTTTGCAGATTGTCCATCCGCCAGAGGTCAGCGTATTTGGTCTGCAGTGCAAATCCGAAGTTATTGATCACGGAGTCTGCCAGCGCCGCAGCTTTATCATTCTGACCACGGGTGAGGTACATCCGTGCGAGGAACGCCATGGCTACTGGTTTGGTAGCACGGCCATAGTCGGCGGTAGTGCGCGGCAGATTAGCAGCTGCCATTTCCAGGTCGCGGAAGATCTGCGCGTAAAAAGTATCTACAGGGGTACGGTTGGCGGTTGTCTGCACTCCGTTTGTTTCCGTCAGCGTATAGTGAACGCCGCCCCATGTTTCCACAATATGCCAGTAATAGAAGGCGCGCAGGAAACGCAGTTCCGCCTCACGGATCACTTTCCTATCTGCTGTCAATCCAGCCTTGTCGACCCTGGCTATTCCGGTATTACAGAGGTTAATGGCTGAATACAGCTGTCTCCACAATCCGCCCATCACGCTATTGCTTGCCTGGAGGTTGATGTATTGTGTGAGATCAGGGTATTTGTCGCCGGTACCACTGGTCCATAAGTCTGTGCCCATTTCAGAAATGCTATAGCCCTCTTCTTTTCCGTACCACCAGCGGTTATAGGAATAAGCAGCATTTACCAGTGTTTCGAAGCCATCAGGTGTACTGAACACCTGGTCGACGGTAAGCCCGGAAGGATTGTACTCTTCCAGTTGTTTGTTGCAGGCAGCCAGCAGACCAGCACCCAGCAATGTGATAATGAACAGATTTATATAACGTTTCATGGTTTGTCAGGATTAATTGATTGATCAGAATTCTACGTTCAGGCCAGCCACATACATCTTTGTCAACGGATTACTCAGGTCACCTCCCCGCTCAGGGTCATAGTCTTTCACTTTACTGAAGGTGAACAGGTTCTTACCCGTTACATAAACGCGCAGATTACTCATATGCATGGTCTTTAACGCGCCGGCCGGCAGTGTATAACCCAGTGAGATGTTGCGGATCTTCACGAAAGAACCATCCTTATATCCCAGTGTTTTGATATAAGGCGTACCATCTTTTGATACACTTGCATTCGGACGGGGATAGGCATTCGTTTCGTGCTCCGGTGTCCAGTAATCCAGTGGCGCACTATTTTCTAATCCCTGCGGATCATATTTGGCAGCATATTCTGAGTTGATCCATTGTCCGATACGTGCAAACACATACACGTTCAGATCGAAATTCTTAAAGCGGACATCGTTATTAAAACCACCGCTCCAGGTAGGCACTTGTTTGCCCACTACGATACGGTCGCTGGAATTCAGTACCCCGTTATTATCCTGGTCACGTACTTTGATATCGCCTGGTTTGTTTTTGTATTTGGCAGCTGCATCTGCTTCCTTAGTCTGCCAGATACCGATCTTCTCATAATCGAAGAACACTTTTACTGGCTGACCAATGAACCAGCTGTTGGCTACATCATTGGTGTTGGCATCAGCCAATGCCACGATCTCTTCCTTGTTCTTTGAGAAAGTGATATTGGATGTCCAGCTGAATCCATTCACTCTTACATTGACGGTGTTGATACCGAGTTCAATACCTCTGTTCCTCGTTTTACCGATGTTCTGGATCACGGTGCTAACGCCCGAAGAACTAGGCAATGTTCGCTGCAGCAGCAGGTCTTTGGTATGTGTATCATAGTAGTCGATGGTGGCATTGATTCTGCCGTTCAGGAAACCCATATCCAGTCCGACGTCGGTAGTGGATGACAGTTCCCATTTCAGGAATTTATTACCAACCTGGCTGCCGATAGCATATCCCATGGCAGAGTTGGTATCATCATATGAGAAGGGAATTTTGCTTAGATAACTGGCCGTTGCATAAGGCGGTACGGCATCATTACCGGCAATACCATAGCTGGCACGCAGTTTCAGATCGCTGAAGATATGCTGGTCACGCATAAAGGATTCGTCAGACACACGCCATGCTCCTGCAACAGATGGGAAGAAGGCCCATTTATTACCAGGCGCCAGTTTGGAAGATCCATCGGAACGTCCTGTTAATGACAGGAGATATTTTCCCTTATAGCTATAGTTAATACGTCCTGTAAAGGAGATCAGTTTATTGGCCATATAGCTGGAACGGATCGCAATACCGCTCACGCTATTCTGCAAAGCATAGTATAGTTGTGAAGGGAGTAGTTGTCCTTCACCCTGCAGGAAGCTGGAGTCACGCTGATCGGAGAGTAAGCTGGCTACACCGGTTACGCCGAATGAATGGTCTCCGATGGAGTGCTGATAGTTCAACACGTTCTCCCAGCTGAGAAAACGTCTGCTGCCATTATTGAGTTGTGACCGGGAAGCCGAGGCGGTAGCACGGTCGATCGTATTTTTAGCCGCATAGATACCCGTACGTGAGTTATCCAGTGTAACACCGAAGTTGGAACGTAATGACAGGCCTTTTAAAGGAGTCAGCTCGACATAAGTGTTCACGAACGTACGGGTTATTCTGCCGTTGTTCTGATAGGCATTGGGTTGTTCATCCGCCAGGGGACTGATCATTGTGCCACCATTAGGGAATATGACCAGGTTACCATTCTGATCATAAGGAACGCCAAGCGGTATGATCTTGTTACCCTGGTTCAGGGGATCACGGCGGCTATCCTGGTTGTAATAAGTGATCTGACTTTGCATACCCACTTTTAGGTAATCATTTACAACCTGATCGAGGTTCAGACGGGCGGAGTATCTTTTCAGGTGATCCAGTTTGAAGAGTCCTTTTTCATCGAAGTAATCCAGCGAGAGATACACCTTCGTTTTATCAGATCCACCGGATACACCTACCTGGTAATCCTGTTGCAGGCCATCATGGATCAGGAGGTCTGCATAGCTTGTCCAGAGGTTGTTCTGGATAGCATTCACTTCTGATGCGTTAAAGATCAGCGGATCATCTGCTTCACTTTTCCAGCGACCAGTAGTGCGGTTGGCTTCACGTTTCAGCGCAACATACTGCGGACCGGTAGACAACGCAGGATAACCTGCTACCTGCGAGGTGCCGACATAAGTGTTTACGGTAACACGTGGTTTACCACTGGCGCCTCTTTTAGTCGTCACAATGATAACACCGTTGGCGCCTCTGGAACCATAAATAGCGGTAGAGGAAGCATCTTTCAATACCTCCATAGACTGGATATCGTTCGGGTTAATATCCTGGATGTTTTCATACTGCACACCGTCTACAATGTAAAGAGGTCCGTTATCTGCACGGATAGAGCGGTTACCTCTGACGGTCACATTGACCTTCGCACCGGAAGCGCCACTGCTTTTGGTAATATCCACACCCGGCAGTTTACCCTGTACAGATTCCATCACATTGGTGGAAGGGATCTTCTTCAGCTCTTCCCCCTTCACTGAAGTAATAGCACCGGTGAGATCACGTTTCTTTACTTCACCATAACCTACTACCACCACTTCGTCGAGTTGTTTATTATCTTTTTCCAGCTTCACAATGATGTTACTGCTACCATTAATGTTTTGTGTCAGGGGCTGATATCCCAGATAACTGATTACCAATACACCTGTTCTGGCATCGGGAACGGTAAGGGAAAATGCGCCGGTGGCATCTGTCTGAGCACCTGTTGTGGTGCCTTTAAGTTGTATGTTCACCATTACGAGCGGCTCGCCTGTTGCTGCGTCGGAGACACGCCCTTTTATAACCTGACTCTGCGCAAATGCCATCCCGGCACTGCCTAGCAAGAGCCAGTACATCAATAACAGTTTTTTCATAACGTAGTGTTGTATATGTCTTTCTAAATTTGGGTCTTGTTAATCCGCAACGGAAATAGTTTTACTACAGTGGCAATACAAAGCAGTACTGGTTTGTATCAGATCCTTCTACTGATATCCCCGAAACAATTCTACAGCTATATTCATTAATTCGGAAAGGTTTGCAGGTATTTATTTACGCAAACGTTTGCGGAATGCATGTATTGTGATAGCTGCTGCCCGTAAACAGTGGAAAAACAGGTTAACCCGGCTGCTAAATGTCAGCGCTTTATTCATCTGTGAGGCGTTTTTCATACGTGTTAGAACGACACCAATATAGTATAAAATAAATTATAAGTATATTTACTCATTGCGTTATGAAATTCGAAGCTGCCACTATAAAAGATATCGCCATTGCGCTGGGGTTGTCCACCTCTACCGTGTCCCGTGCCCTGCGCGACAGTCATGAGATCAGTATTGCTACCAAGCAGCTGGTCCTCGAATATGCCACCAGGATCAACTATCATCCTAACCCGATCGCGCTGAGCCTGAAGGAAAAACGAAGCCGCTCTATAGGCGTCATTGTTGCGGAGATTGCCAATAGTTTCTTCTCACAGGCCATCAATGGTATAGAGTCTGTCGCGAAAGACAAAGGGTATAATGTAATGATCTCCCAGACGCATGAGTCGTTCGATAAGGAAGTGATGACACTGCAATACCTGGCGTCCCGCTCCATCGACGGACTGCTCATCTCTGTGTCCAGTGGTACGGAGAACCTGGACCATCTGAAGGCGTTACACGAAAGGGGTTTTCCTATCGTATTCTTTGACCGCATTGTGGAAGAGATACAGACCCATAAAGTGATGGTAGATAATTTCAGGGGCGCTTACGATGCTACACTCCACCTGATCAATAAAGGGTACAAACATATTGCGGTGATTGCAGGTCCGGAGAACCTTTCTATCAGCCGCGAACGTATTGCAGGATACAGGGAAGCGCTGGCGCATACCCGGGTAAAACCAGGTAAGGCGCTGATCAAATACAGTCGTTACGCCGGACTGCAACTGCAGGAAGTAGAACAGGCCGTGAGCCAGCTATTGAAACTGCGCCCACGGCCTGATGCTATTTTTACGGCGTCAGATAAGCTGACCACCAATTGTATGCGTGTATTGAAAAGTAAGGGTATCCGTATTCCTCAGGATATCGCCCTTGTTGGCTTCTCTAATTCAGATCTGATAGAACTGCTGCACCCACCGCTGACCGTAGTCAGACAACCGGCCTTCGAAATGGGGCAGATCGCTACCCAGCTCTTACTGCAACTGATAGAGAGTAAAAAGCCCGTTAAGGAATTCGAGAGAAAGATCCTGAACACCAACCTTATTATACAGGCTTCATCCTGATGCGGATTATCATGCAGGTACCTGCTGCTTAGCCAGTTCCACAGTCAGTTCAGCGATCCTGTTGGAGATGCCTACTTCATTGTCGTACCAGGCCACTACTTTCACCAGATTGCCTATCGCACGTGTCAGGGTGCCATCTACGATGGAAGAATGTGTATTGCCCAGGATATCTGCAGACACCAGGGGCTCTTCTGTATATTCCAGCACTCCTTTCAATGAAGTATCCGCATAATGTTTGAACAGCTGGTTGATCTCTGCTGCAGAAGCAGGTTTCACCAGGTTCAGCGACATATCTGCAATAGAACCATCAATCACTGGCACCCTGTAAGAGAAACCATCCATTTTACCTTTCAGTGCAGGCAATACATCACCGATCGCTTTTGCGGCGCCGGTAGTGGTAGGAATGATAGACTGCGTAGCAGCGCGCGCCCTTCTGTAATCTTTATGCGGACCATCCTGCAGCATCTGGTCCATCGTAAATGCGTGCACAGTGCTCATAAACCCGGATGCAATACCATATTCCTTATCCAACAGGTATAATACCGGTGCGATACTGTTGGTGGTACAGGAAGCAGTAGAAAGGATCGCATCTTCCACACTGATCTGGTCATTATTGACACCTGCTACGATAGTCTTCACACCACCAGTGGCTGGTGCTGTGATCAATACTTTTTGTGCACCCGCAGTAATATGTTGCTGCGCCAGTTCCCGCTGTGTAAAACGGCCGGTGGATTCAATCACCACATCTACTCCCAGCTGGCCCCAGGGCAGTTTCTCCGGCGACCGTTCATTCAGCAGCAGGATGTTCTTACCGTTCACAATAAGATGTTTATCATCATGTGTCACTGTTCCCGGGAATTTCCCGTGAGAAGTATCATATTTCAACAGGTGCGCGAGCAGCCCGATATCTGTCAGGTCATTCACTGCTACTACTTCCACTCCTTTTTTGTCCTGTAGTGCTCTCAGCGTCATTCTTCCTATACGTCCAAATCCATTAATAGCTACTTTCATCGTTATATAATTTTGGGTGATTAATTAAGCGTTTGTAATGCTGTTCTGAAGGAACGGCGGTAATCTGAAGGCGATACCATCATATGGCGCATAAAGGTGCGCCGCATAGATACAAGTCCTCCCAGGCCGCATTTCTCTGCAATCTGTTCCATACTCAGATCACTGTCTTCCAGGTATTTCCTGGCAATTTCTATGCGCAGTTTCTCTACAAATTTTGCCGGCGTCATTCCTGTTTCTTTCATGAATACACGGTTGAAATTCCGCAGGCTCATGTTACTATGTTCAGCAAGATGCTCTACGCGAAGGTCATCCTGTAAATGACGGATCATCCAGGGATGTAGCTTTCCTGCAATGGAATTCTCCATTGTGTGCACATCTAATAAAGAACTGAACTGTGACTGATAACCCGTACGTTTCAGGTACAAGACGAGCTTGCGTGCCGCCTGCAGGGCCAGGTCCCTCCCATAATCTTCCTCTAACAATGCCAGCGAAAGATCTATACCGGAAGCGACACCGCCTGAAGTATACACATTGCCGTCACGCGTATAAAAAGGATTCGTATCTACTTTAATACCCGGATACCTGCGCTGAAAGTCCTGGCTGAACTGCCAGTGAGTCGTAGCATGTTTACCTTCCAGTATACCTGCTTCCGCCAGTGCATAGGTGCCCACGCATACCGAACAGATGCGCCGTACCTTCGGATAGGTATCATGCAGCCACCCGATAAATGCACCACTGGTTTCCAGCATGGCCATCGGAAAACCAGCAACGATCAGCGTGTCAATAGGTTTGTCTATCGCATCTACCCTCGTCTCGCAGCTCAGCTCCAGGCGGCTTTTTGTCGTGATCTTTTTTGTAGTGAGTGGAGAAGCCAGCAGTACCTGATACCCTTCTCCCGGTAATGCCCCTCTTTCATTCAGAATTTGGTCTGCCGCCGTGAATACGTCCACTGGTCCGGCGATGTCCAGCAAAAAAGTACCCGGCATAGGCACAATCACAATGAGTTTCTTTGTTTTAACTGCCATAAGATTGCTTGAACGTTACAAATGTAGTGTACTCAGAAGATGGCACAAATGCCATATTTTATACAATTTATGCCATTTAATGGTGATATCCCTCCTGGTATAAAATACCGCCCGGTTTACAGGAATAGGATAAAAGAGCCTGTAAAGTTTCTTATCTTTAGCGCTTCAGCTAGTCAATTACATACTTGGATATTACGGAATTACATAATGAACGTGAACTATTGGGACAGGTCGCGGCAGGTGATGAATCTGCATTCCGTACTATTCTCCGCTTCTATCATCCCAGGGTCTTCTCCCATGCCCTGACCTTCACCAAATCCTACCCCGAGGCGGAAGAGATCACACAGGATATCTTTATGAGAATATGGCAGCAAAGGGAAAAGCTGCCTGAAATTGAAAACTTCCGGAACTTCCTGTACATCCTCGGCCGTAACCAGATCATTTCCGCCATGCGTAAACAGGTCATGAAAACGGACCCGGCTACGGAAGACCCCATGGAAGATATACTGATTCCAGACCGGCAATACCAGTATAAGGAAACCTATGCATTGATCCTGAAGGCGGTAGATAAACTCCCTCCGCGACAAAAGGAGGTATTCACGATGAGCAGACTGGAACATCTCAGCCATGAACAGATAGCCGAAAAACTAAATATCTCAAAAGCAGCGGTCAACTGGCATATTGTGCAGGCGCTGAATACCCTGAGGAGCTATCTCGCCAATTACCCCGAAGTGCTTATTCTCCTGATAGCTATCGCTCCAATGTATTAATAAAATAAAAATCTAAAATTATTTTAGGGTTGACCTATTATTCACCTTTTCCTATTGCGTCTTTATAAGGGCAAGGGGCAATTATTTATTCAGCATTACCATACAGGCCGACAGCTCATGGATCAAAACGTTTTTACTTCATTACTTGACAAGTATATCGACGGCAGCATCAGCACAGCCGAAAAAGTGCAATTTGCTCATCTGATGGAGCTGCCGGAAAACCGGGAGTTGCTGGAGCATGCTTTGCAGGATGCGATGCTGACTGACAAATACCTTTTTCCCCTACCGGCATCAGAAACCAACCGTTTTATAGAACAGTTTACAACACAGGTCCATGAGCTGCCACCTGCACCTGTTAGGCCTATATACACATACCGGCGCTGGGCTGCCGCTGCAGCCGTTCTCTTATTACTGGGAACAGGCGCCTACTTCTGGTACAGCCGTATGCCAGCTTCCCGTCCCATAGCCTCCAATGCACAAGTAAGACCACTGCACGATGCCACGCCGGGTGTAACAGGCGCGGTACTTACCCTGGATGATGGCAGACAGGTAGAACTGGACAGCACCGGCAACGGCGTCATCGCCAACCAGAATGGCACAAAAGTGCTGCTCAGAAAGGGGCAGCTGGATTATGAATCAGGCAGTGGTTCAACCGGCATCTCCTACAATACCATGACCACTCCCCGTGGCCGCCAGTTTAAACTGGTACTGCCGGATGGCACCAAAGTATGGCTCAATGCCGCATCTTCCCTGAAATACCCAACCGCCTTTACCGGCAATGAAAGAAAAGTGGAGATCACCGGGGAAGCATACCTGGAAGTAGCACAACATGCAGACAAACCCTTTATCCTGACCGCAGCCAATAATGTGACCATAAAAGTATTAGGTACCAGCTTCAATGTGAATGCCTATGCCGACGAGAACGCCGTGCATACCACGCTGGTAACCGGTAGTGTGCAGGTAGCCGCTGTAAACGGCGATGCCGTTACCCTGCAACCAGGCAAAGAGGCACGCCTGCAGAAGAAAACAGGAAAATTCAGTGTACTGGCAGCCGACGAAGAACAGGTACTGGCATGGAAAAACGGCTATTTCTATTTCGATAGGGCCGATATACAAACCATCATGCGGCAGATAGCACGCTGGTATGATGTGGAAGTAGAATACAAAGAAATACCAGATAAAAAATTCAGTGGTACCATACCGAGAAATGTCAATGCTTCACAGGTATTTAAAATACTGGAGCTTACCGGCAACGTACATTTTACCATAGACGGCAATAAAGTAATCGTAAGATCATAAACCAACCATACCACCAAATCAGCCACCACAACAATTGTATTTGTTCACATTTTAAACAGCATTTTATAGAAAACTACAAAACACAATTCTGAAAATGTCTTCCCATTAAAAAAGTAAACCGGCGATGCGCTAACATCCCGGTTCATGGGTGACGAATGTAACGTTGGATCACAATTTCTTCAACCAAAACAAATTTATGTATTTCACTGCTTTGTGCAAAAACAAAGAGCGTGGCTTTGCTTTGCCAACCAAAATCTGGATGATCATGAAGTTGTCCTTTGTACTTATGCTGGCTTGTACGCTGCACGTCTGTGCAGCAGTAAATGCGCAGACTGTAACATTACACGGAAAAAACATCAGCCTGGAAAAAGCTTTTTCCGACATCCGTAAACAGACAGGGATTAACTTCTTCTATACAGCGGAAGACCTGGACCGTGCCGGAAAAGTAGATGCTGATATCAATAACCTCCAGCTCAAAGAGGCCCTTTCCGTTCTTTTAAGGGATAAGGCGCTTTCCTTTTCTATTGTGGATGGTGTTGTCATTATTAAGAAAAAAGAGGCTGTAAAAGCCCCGGAAACGGCTTTACCGCCGGGAGACATCACTGGTAAGGTGACCAATGAAAAAGGGGAACCCATTCCGGGGGCTACTGTCATGGTGCTGGGCACTAAAAACGGTACGCTGACCAACTCCTCCGGCGTATTTACCCTCCGCACCGGCAGCCAGGATGTGACCCTGATGGTCACGGCCATTGGTTTCAAACGCCAGTCCGTGAAGGTGAAGAATGATAATTCCTTGCAGATCGTCCTGGAACAGGAAGCTACCAAACTGGATGACGTCGTGATCTCCACAGGTTTATTCAACCGCCGTAAAGAGAGCTTTACCGGTGCTGTGGCTACCTTTTCCGCTGAACAGCTGAAAACTGTCTCCAATCAGAATGTACTGAAATCACTCGCTATACTCGATCCCTCCTTCCAGATCGTGGAAAATCTGAATGCCGGCTCCAATCCCAACCAACTGCCGGATATACAGATGAGAGGCCAGACTGGCTTCCCCGACCTGAAGGGCGACTACACTACCAATCCTAACCTGCCTCTCTTCATCCTGGACGGTTTTCAGACCACCCTGGAGAAAGTGAATGACCTGAACATGAACCTGGTGCAGAGCATTACCCTCCTGAAGGACGCTTCTGCAAAAGCTATCTATGGTTCCAAAGCAGGTAACGGCGTGGTGGTCATAGAAACCAAACCGCCTACCGCCGGTAAACTGAGGGTATCTTACAATGGTAGCATGGACATCACGGCTCCTGACCTCAGCAGTTATAAACTGACCAATTCCATGCAGAAGGTAGAAGCGGAAGTGCTGTCTGGCAAATACAGCTCTACCAATCCTGCTACCCAGGCTGACCTGTTGCGCGACTACAGCAACAACCTACATGCTGCACTGGAGGGGGTAAATACCTACTGGCTGTCACAGCCACTTCGGAACGGCATCGGCCAGCGCCATGCAGTTACCCTGGATGGCGGCGATGATGCGCTCCGGTATTCAGTAAGCCTTAACTACAACAATGTAGCGGGTGTAATGAAAGGTTCCGACAGGAATACTATTTCCGGTATTATCAACCTCATCTACCGGAAGAAAAATTTCCAGTTCAGGAACAATCTGACCATCGACCGTAACCGCTCTGACAATTCTCCCTATGGCAGCTTTACCAGAGTAGCGATGCTGAACCCTTACTGGAGAATAACAGACGATAACGGCAACTATATCAAAACATACAATAATGGCGCGGCAGGTAATCCCCTGTACGACGCTACCCTGAATTCAAAGGATTTCACTACCTATACCAACATCATCGAGAATTTCTACACCGACTGGGATGTGGCTCGTAACCTGCGACTCACCGCCCGTGTAGGGATACAGGCACAGAAGAATGACCTGGAGCAGTTCACTCCGGCCAACCATTCTTCCTATACCAATGTACTACCCGGTACCGATGCTTATCTCGACCGTGGGGAATATAGCATCCGTAACGGAAAAACGAATAGCCTGAATGCCGACCTGTTGGCCAACTACTCCTTCCGCCTGAACAAACATCATTTCTTCCTGAACGGTGCTTATTCCGTTACACAGGACGTTGCCACCGCCAATGGCATGACAATGGTAGGTTTTCCAAACGACAAGATAGACGATATCTCTTTCGGCTACCGTTATAAGCCCGGTACGAAAGCATTGGGAACTGAAAATACCAGTCGCTCGATAGCACTTACTTCCGCATTGAACTATTCCTACGACGACCGCCTGCTGCTGGACCTCTCCTATCGCGGGAACGCCAGCTCACAGTTCGGCGCTGACAGTCGCTGGGGTCTCTTCTGGTCGGCCGGTGCCGGCTGGAACCTGCACAGGGAAAGATTCATGCAGTCGTTCCGTTTTATCAACGTGCTGAAACTACGCGGTAGTGTTGGTACAACCGGTACGCAGAATTTCAACTCCTACCAGTCGCTCGCCACCTACAATTACATCACCGATAGGACTTACAATGGAGATATGGGCCTTGACCTGGCTGCACTCCCCAATCCCCACCTGCAATGGCAGCAGGTACAGGATAACAACATCGGTGCAGACATCACCCTGTTCAACAGGCTTAGCCTGCGCTTCGATTACTATATCCGGGATACAAAGAACCTGTTGAGTGACATGATCGTTGCTCCTTCTGCCGGTTTCGATACCTATAAAGAGAACATCGGCGAATCCCGCAACAAAGGCTATCAGCTGGGCGCCAGCTTCCGGGTATATACCCACAGCGAAACACGTACTTCTGTAAATGTCTTCGCTAACCTGGCACAGAATACCAACCGTATACGCAAGGTATCCAACTCACTCGTACAGTTGAATAAAGAGGCAGACGACGAGAAAGGAAACACAACCACCGGCAACAACGACAGCCGTAAACCTGCTACCCGCTTCGAACCGGGTCAGTCTATGACCGCCATCTGGGTAGTGCCCTCACTGGGTATTGATCCTGCCAATGGCAAGGAGATCTTCATGAAGAAAGACGGTTCACTGACGTATGTATGGTCTGCCGCAGATTATATAGTGGGCGGTGACAGCAATCCGGAATACCAGGGTTCCTTTGGCGCGAATGTGCAGCATAAGGGCTTGTCAGCCAACTTCGCATTCACCTTCAGGGCCGGCGGACAACAATACAATACCACACTGGTAAACAGAGTGGAAAATGCCGACTTCAATTACAATGTAGACATACGCGCACTGGAACAACGCTGGAAACAGCCGGGCGACAGAACGCTGTTCAAAGATATTGCCGACAAAACAGATACAAGGCCCAGCTCCCGTTTTGTGCAGAATCTGCATGAACTGCTGTTCTCTTCCATAAGCCTGGGATATGATTTCAGCCATGCCAACTGGCTCAGGGCTGCCAACATCAACCGTGTATACCTGGCTTTGAATATGAACGACCTGGCCCGTATCAGTTCCGTAAAAACAGAAAGAGGGCTGGACTATCCTTTCGCAAGGACCATCTCTACTTCTTTACAGATCACCTTTTAACAGTGCAAATATGAGATTCAGAAATATATTACTGCTGTTCATTCCGGTTTTGCTGCTTACAGCCTGCAATAAGTTCCTGGATGTAAAGCCTAAAACACAGATCGATACAGACGATGCGTTCAGGGATGAACAAGGCTTCATGGATGCACTGACGGGCGTATACCTGAAGATGAATGTGAATGCTGTATACGGGCAGGAACTGAGCTTCGGGCTCACAGAAGTATTGTCCATGCAGCACAGCCGTTTCACCAGCACCTTTCATGAATACTATTACGCCGCGCAGTACAACTATACCAATGCGGCAGTAAGAAGCAAGATAGACGGTATCTGGAAAGGATTGTACAATGCCATCGCCAACGACAACAGCCTGATAAGCCATCTGAATACCACCGATCAGAAGATATTCAGGGATGTGAACTACCCCATTATCAGAGGAGAAGCCTATGGTCTGCGGGCATTTATGCATTTCGATCTGCTGCGCCTGTTCGCGCCCGCTCCTGCTTCCACAGGTGGTCTTACTGCGAAAGCCATTCCCTATATGGACCAGCTGACGGTAAACGCTTTACCCAGGCTGACCGTACAGGAGATCCTCAATCGTATACTGGCCGATTGTGCTGTTGCCGAAGCGGCTTTAAAAACAATAGATCCGATCGTACCAGGTAGCACTACGCCTACCACTACCAGCGGATATCTGCGCGACCGCTCCTATAAATTCAACTACTATGCAGTAAAAGCACTCGAAGCAAGGGTATATCTTTATATGGGTGATAAAGCCAAAGCACTCGCAGCTGCTGAAGAAGTGATCAATGCCAACGCCTTTACCTGGGTGAATATTCCTGAAGTTTCTTCCGGTAATAAAGTATTTACTTCGGAACTGATCTTTACCTTGTATAAGTCAGATATGGATGCATTCACGCAGTCCTATTTCACACCCACTTCTACCAATGTGCTGACAAAATCAAGTAGTGATGAGTTCCTGACCATCTATGAAACAGATGCCGATATCAGGTACACCGCACTTACCGATCTGGAAAATACTTCTACCAATATAAGGGTATCTAACAAGCTGGCACAGCCTACAGGAGTGTCCACTGCCTTCCTCAGAAGAATGCCGCTCATGCGCATTTCCGAGATGTATTATATCGCAGCGGAAGCACTGAAAGAAAGCGATCCGGAGAAAGCAGTGACTTATCTCAATACGGTGAGAAGAGCAAGGAACGTAACGGCAGATCTGCCGTTTACACTTACCACAGAACAGATACAGGAGGAAATATTCAAAGAGTACAGAAAGGATCTCTATTGTGAAGGACAGTTATTCTTCTATTACAAAAGACTGAACCTGCCCACCATCGTTTATTCCAATGTAACGGCCGACAATAAGGTATATGTATTGCCGCTGCCTGACAACGAAGTGGAATATGGAAACGGCAATTAATTCAGTAACAAAAAAGATCATCATGAAAACAGTTAATAATATAACAGGTTTGTTGGCACTGCTGCTCTTTTTCCTGACAGCATGTGAAAAGGATATTTCTTCCTACAATAATGATCCAAGGGTGTATTTCTTTGAAAGGAATACAGACCTGACGCAAAGCCGCGTTACTTTCAAATCTTTCTCCTTCCTGAAACTACCGACAGCAGTCACGAAAGATACCTTCCTGATCAGGGTGAAGATTATGGGAGATGCAGCACCCTATGACCGTATTGTACGCGGACAAGCGATTCCTGACAGTACCACGGCGCAGGCAGGCAAACACTATGATTTCATAGATGGGGTAATACCGGCTGATTCTATCACTGGCTACCTACCAGTCGTATTATATCGCACAGCAGATATTACTGATTCATCTGTTACATTGAACCTGGCGATTGCTCCCACCAAAGATTTCAAGCCAGGTGTTACTGAAGACGATGTCTTCACCCTTTCCTGGAGCGACAACGTAGTAAAACCTGCCAACTGGGATGGGTTCATCAGTCTCTCTGCTTATTTCGGTACTTACAGCACCGTTAAATACCGCTTTATCATCGCGACCACCGGCATCGAACAATTCCCTTTACAGCAAAGCGGAAGGGTGCCTCCAAAAGATGGTGAGTATACTGCGGCTGCCATGAGTGACATTAAAGCTATGCTGAAAGATGCGCTGAAGGCATATAATGACAGCCATGATCCCGATCTCACAGACGAATTCGGGCAACTGGTAACCTTCCCCTGATGAGGGCTATTATTAACAAACAATGATGCTGACATGAAATTTATTTCCAGATATATACTCCCGTCACTGCTGTCGCTACTTGTATTAAACGCCTGTAAAAAAGACCTCGGCGACTATGACTATACCAAAGTGGGCATGCCTGTAATAGATACCGCCGGTATTGGCAATCCCTATTATATTGAACGCTATGCGTCATTACAGATCGATCCTTCTATCCGCTATGATGGAGGCAACACAAAGGCCTTACGCTACCAGTGGTTGCTGTATCCAAATATTACCAACAGCACCAGTGGCACTGCAGTAGTAAAGACAATTTCAACAGAAAAGACACTGAACGTTCCTATTGTCGAGAAAGTAGGTGAATACCGCGTGGAACTGATCGCAACAGATACCACCAACCAACTGAAGGTAAACATGATCTTCACCGTTGTTGTATCTGTTGGTATTGAATACGGCATTATGGTATTGCATTCACAACAGGATTCATCCGACGTTGATTTTATCACGACCGCCAACGCAGTACCGGTAGCAGGTATTACACCTAAACACCTCAGAGGTATATTCTCTGCTTCCACCGGCAGCAAAATAGCCGGTGCACCGCGCTTCATTGCACAGGAAAGGCGTTCTCAGACCATGCAGAACTGGATAACGATTGGCAGCGCAGGACATATAGCTCGTATGAGTGGTAGCGACTTCTCTTTAATGAGAGAAGATAAAGCACTGTTTCGCCGTAGCGATGCAGTCATCAATCCACAGGCATTTATGTTACTTGGGAACGGCTATAGCGCATTGATCAATGATGGCAGACTGCACATGTACACCACCGTTTATGAAACAGATGCCCTGTTCAGTGCTTCCGTTCCTGGCGACTATGAACTGGCGCCTTACCTCGCAATGGGTTCCTATTACAGCGTTGTTGCCGGTGTTTATGATCAGAAGCATGGTAAGTTCATTCACCCTGCTTCACTAGTAGGGTCTATGATAGACTTCGTTGCTGCTCCGGATACCGTACATCCTCCATTCGATCTGCGTAATATCGGCAAGGACATGCTGTATATGGACCGTGGGTTTAGCAACTACACGCACGCCTTCTTCAAAGACAAGACCGGCAACGGCTACTGGCTGTATATCATCAACTTTAATACTTCCGACAATGGTAATCTCGCCATCAGTGCCAATGACATGAGCATGCTGCCTGAGATAAGCACTGCTAAATTCTTCCAGGCTAGTGAACAGGGATATGTAGATCTCTATGCCACCGACAGGAAGATCTATGCATATAATTATCAGGGCACCAATACTGCAACGCTGGCGTTTGATGGTTTTCCTGCCGGAGAGACCATCACCTGCATGAAGATATACAAACCCAATCCGAACTATAACCTGTCAACAGTAACCGGCTGGATACTGTATGTAGGTACCTGGGACGGTCAAAAGGGTAAGGTATATGAACTACAGCTGAATGCACTCAGTGGTCAGATCAATGCAACACCGTTAAACGTATTCGAAGGATTTGGAAAGGTGGCTGACATCAGCTCAAAAGCGAGAGGTTCAGGCACCTATTAACAACGGAAATCAACGAACATTTATGAGAAAGAATTTAATGCTCACAGCAACATTTATTTTGTTACTGATGACCACCTATGTGTCTGCACAAAAGGGATTCCGCGTTTCGCCGATGTATCCCAATGGAGGCGACACAGTAACGATTACCTATAATCCTGACAGTACTATCCTGAAGGGACTCGCCCCCGTAACAGGCACGATCTACCTGTTTACCGACTTTAAATGGGAAGCAGATGACCTGAACATGCAAATGACAGATTCCGGATGGGCGGCCACATATGTATTGCCATCCAAAGCATCTCTGCTTATCTGCAATTTCAGTGCTGCAGGTAAAACAGACAAAGGCGGTAAGATGACCTACGCCTGGATGATGACCGGCAACAACCATAAAATAGTACCCGGTGGTTACCCGGCATGGGCTTTCATACGCGCCAGATCCATTCACGAAAGTGTTCCTGATGCAGTAGACAGCATCGCAATGATTGATGATGAATTAGCCTTACAATGGATGATGTGGGAAGTAAGAGATCATCATGAGAGTGACAGAAAGATCTTCTACAATGCGAATACCTTTATGAAGAATCATTACGGCCGCCGGGCTGACTCCTCCATGAGAGAGCAGATCAAACACATCACCGGACTGCCTGATGTAACAGAAGAAGAACTGATAGCTGTTTCCCGCGCCTATAATGATCTGTTACATAGTAAAGCCAGCGCCGATTCTATGAACGATATCATTATCAAGAAATTCCCTGCCGGCATTACCGCCAGAGATAAATGGATCTATAGGATGTTCCGCGAATCTAATGTGCGGGACAGTCTTTGGGAACACTTCGTTCAGCTCTTTCCACTGAAGAAATTCAGCAACGTCAACACGGAGATCGATCAGATGTACTATCAGAAGGTGTACAGGGCCGTAGCCTATACTCCTATCATCAAACGTAATGACTACAGCGTCATGAATAAAATGATACCGGATGCACCACTGATCTCTCTGACAGAGTTTCACCGGCAGGTGATCATGAACCCGTTTGAACATAATACGGTAAAGGCAGACTCCATTCTCTCCTACTCCCAGACGATCGTTGACCAGCTGGAAAAACTATCCGGGGAGAAACGGGGCGCTGAAAGCCAGTTCCTCTCACCTTCCGCATGGAAGCGCTATGTACTTCAATACAGCAGCCCGGCATTCTTCGGCCATGCTACCCTGCTGCATGTGACAGGCGACGATAAACGTGCCCTGGTATACATGGAGAAAGCAAGAGCATACCACGATCCTGGAAGAGTTGGCGCCGAATTTAACGGACTATATACGACCTTACTGGAGAATAACGGCAAACATGCCGCAGCCATGCAGATAGTAGAAAACAGTGTACGTGAGAACAAGGTTACCCCTGAAATGATCGCTATGCTGAAAAAAGAATACGTCGCCAAACATAAAAGTGAGGCAGGCTTCGACGCTTACTTCAACAGCATGAAGGATCCTGAACAGCTGAAGGCACAACAGGAACACCTGAAATCAGACCTGATCAGACAAGCTGTTCCATCTTTCAAACTGGAACAGATGAAAGGGGGCTACGCTGAGCTGGCAAAACAAAAGGGTAAGATCGTAGTATTAGACTTCTGGGCTACCTGGTGTGGCCCTTGTAAAGCGGCGCTTCCTGGTATGCAGATGGCGGTAGACAAATATAAAAACGATGACAAAGTCACTTTCTATTTCATCGCTACTCAGGAAACAAAACCGGACTATCGCGAGCAGATCAAAGCCTTTGTGAAAGAGAAGAATTACAACATCAATGTGCTGTACGACGCACCTAATAAAAAGAGTGGTCACCTGGATGATACCTATTCCAGATATGCTTCGCTGATGCACTTCTCCGGTATCCCACAGAAGATGATCATTGACGGTAATGGCATGGTTAGATGGACATCCACCGGTTACTTTGGCAGTCCCAGTGCACTGGCAGACGAGATATCATATGTTGTTGAACTGCTGAAAAAAGAGAATTGATATGTTAAGATTGTTGCTGATTGTCCTATCTATACCTCTACTGATCCCTGGCCATATATACGGCCAGGGATCTCCTTACCGCAGCGATACTGTACATTTCAGCAATGCTGATGGCAGTATCCGTTTTGGCGGCACGCTCACCATACCCGCAGGTAAGAAAAGCTATCCTGCCATCGTGCTGATATCGGGCACCGGTAAACAGGACAGGGATGGCACCATGGCCGGGCACCCGATGTTCCGTGTACTAGCCGACTCCCTGACCCGCAGAGGCTTTGCCGTACTGCGCACAGACGACCGGGGCGTAGGTGAGACAACAGGAAAATATGAAGATGCCACTACTAAAGATTTTGCAGATGATGCATTAGCCGCTGTACGCTTCCTTAAACAACACAAAGCGGTCCGCAAAGTCGGTGTTATGGGACATAGCGAAGGCGGCGCCGCTGCCATCATAGCTGCGGGTTCTTCCCGTGACATAGACTTTGTAATTACCCTGGCGGGTCTTGCCCTGAATGGACTGGACGCCCTGAAATTACAGAACTATGCCATTACCAGATCAGCGCCGATCAGCGATTACGACCGTAATCGTTATGACACCATCAATACGCGGATGTTTGACACCGTTTACAGGTATGCCGGCACGCCCGAACTGGAAGGTAAACTCCGTAGTACCTATGCCGCCTGGAAACAGGCTGATGACAGCGCCTTTAAGAAAGACTTCCCGGATAAGTATGATCATATGCGCTTTTTCCTGGAATCTTACATCACACAGGCGACAGGCCCCTGGTATCAATATCATATCAGGTTTGACCCTGTTCCTTATCTGCAGAAGATCAAAGTGCCTTTCCTCGCCCTGAATGGTGACAAAGACATCATGGTCACCTACCGGGAAAACCTCGACATGATCGCTACTACACTGAAACAGGCAGGTAACGGAAATGTAACGACCCATGCCTTACCTGGTACCAACCACCTCTTTCAGCATTGTGTAACCTGTACAAGAGAAGAAATCAGCACGTTGAAAGAAGACTTCTCTGCGGAAGCATTTACAATCATCATTCAATGGTTGCAGCCATTGCTGAAATAATTTTTTTGTTGAAGATCAATAGATAAATGACAAACGCGGCTTATTGAGGCCGCGTTTTTGTATTTGGTCTTATTTTTGCCTGACAGCTATCATGAGCTTAGCAATTTCATTCAACTACAACCGGTTGAAGACAATAAGACAGAAAATGAAAGCGATCACACTTAGGCAGTTTGGCACCACGGACAATTTCTTTTTTACAGAAACTGACACCCCGGCAATCAGTGATAATGATGTACTTGTAAAAATATATTCGACCGCCTTCAACCCCATTGACTACCAGATGAGGATAGGCGCCAATGAAAGTAAACGTATGCACTCCCATATCCTGGGAAGGGAATTTTCGGGGATCGTCGCTAAAAAAGGGAAGTTGGTGAAAGACCTTGAGATCGGAGACAGTGTATACTGCGCATCCGGCAGTATGGGCTCTAATGGCACCTACGCGGAATATATCAGTGTACCACAGCAGATCCTGGCCAAAATGCCAGCGAATATCAGCTTTGACCAGGCAGCGGCACTGCCCATCAGTGCCCTGACCGCCATGCAATGCTGTAACCGGCTCAAAATATCCCCCGAAGAATCCGTCTTCATCAGCGGAGGCGCGGGTGGCGTAGGACTGGTTCTGATCAAGATCCTGCTTTCTCAGGGTGTCAGGAAGATCGTTACCACCGCCGGTAATCCCGGAAGCAGGCAGGAACTGATCAATGCAGGCCTCAGAAACGACCAGATCATCGACTATAAAGCGTCCAATGCCGTTCCCCTGATCATCCAGGCAAATAGTAACCAGCTGTTTGATTATTGCATAGACCTTGTGGGCAGGCAAATGTCTGAGCGTTGCAGCAATATTCTACGGTTGAACGGGACTTATGTAGACGTGACCAACTTAACAACAGATGAAGCACATGAAAACCTATTCAATATAGGAGCTGTAGTGGTTCATATTTCCAATTATGCCTATAGTCTGAAAGGCAATTTTGCTTATTACGGCGATCTTTTACGACGTATCACTGGCCTGGTAGAAAAAGGTGTTATCAGTCCCTCTCCCGTTCAGGTAATCGGCGACTTTGAATTAAGCACCGTCAGAAAAGCACATGCCCTCATGGAGAGCAATCAGACCCAGGGCCATAAACTGATCATGCGCATCAGCGAATAAAAAAAGGTGTACCAACAAGCCGTGGAGCTGGCCTGTTGATACACCTAAGGGGAATTAGTATGGCTGGATATGGATAGTCTATTTCTCCGGCGGACAAACCTGCATCAATTCCACCGCACTGCTGGCCTCATAAGATTGCACAATACCAGAAGGACAAGGCACCTTGTAATTCCGATATGTGATCCCTCTTGTGGCATCGCGATTGCCCCAGGCCATGTTGATATTCTTGCGGATCCATGGCAGATATTGCTGTTGCCCCGCATCCTTCACCAGCGTCATGATATAGTGACCGAAAATCGCCTTCAGTACACCCTGCTCATTCCAGTCGCCTTCAGCAGGCAGAACACCATCCGCATCACACATTTTCTGCTGTGTATAGTCGGCGCCCTTCTTTGCATTGTCCAGGTAGGACTGCTGACCGGTAGCCTTATACAACATCACCGCAGCACCGATAAAAGTGCCCTGGTTGTAAGTGTAGTCAGAAAAGCCTTTATTGCCTTTAATGTTGTTATCTGCCGCCCTGCCGGTGGTACTGTCGGTCAGGTTTACCAGCGACCAGCTATAGATATCCTTGGCCTTGTTCAGGTAAGACGTATCCTTTGTAATGTTATACAATGTCATCGCCGCAATCACTGTCGGGAAGTTGATACAGGAGTTCTTGCCTGTATGTTTGAAATCCCACCACATGCCACCAAGGGCAGGATCGTATGATTCTTTATACACGTACTGGAATCCTTCTATGGACCTATCCAGGTATTCCTTATTACCAGTGATCTCATGCGCCCTGGCTAGGGAGATAATCCACCACATCATATCATCGTAAATGAACCATACCACTTTGTTACTCCAGTTGTACCTGTCATAACGGTTATAACCACCCTGGTACAGGTCATCTATCATCTTACGGTGAGCCGCATCTCCGGTACGCTTATAGGTATCCATAATAAGGTCCCAGTATACGGCCTGTGTCCAGATAGCACCTATGTCTTTCCGTTCCGTATTAGAATAGTACAGCTTATCTGTCGTGCTGTAGAAATACTGGTTGAAAGTATTAAAAGCAGCCGTGGCATCCTTCGACGTAAAAGATACCGGTGGCAATACGGGAGGATCTACAGTGCCTCCACCTGTTGTATTGCTTTTACCACAGGAGATGCTTGCCAGCAGTACCGTAATGGTTAGAAAACAACGTAATTTATTCATCACAAAAACAAGTTGATGTCAGTTAATAAAGTTATTACCATCCGGGATTCTGCACAAGCTGTCTGTCATTATTTACATCGTTGGATGGTATCGGGAAAAAGTAATGACGCTTGTTGAACACCCTTGTTTCAAAAGTCACCACCTTCAGGAAGTCCGGCATGTCTGCGCTGATATTCATCCCTGACATAGGTCCATTTTGGGTCTGCTCTCCGATCTTCCAGCGGCGTACATCAAAGAAACGGTTATTCTCAAAAGCCAGTTCTATCCTGCGCTCCTTACGGATGGCCTGACGCATGGCATCCTGACTGGCTGGTGCGGCCAGCCCTTCCGTTCCGTATTGAGGGATACCCGCTCTTTCACGGATCAGGTTCAGGTATTTCAGTGCATCAGGATTGGAAGGATCTGATTCATTTACACACTCTGCATAACTCAGATAGATCTCCGCTAGTCGGATCAATATCACGGTACGATTGGAAATATCCCAGGCGCCCAGTCCCATTGCCTTACGTACAATGTAACCGGTAGGAGAATAGTCGCCGCCACCTGTTTGTTTACCTGAATTACCTGTGTTATAGAGACGAGTGGTGATCTCACCAAATGATTTGTTCAACCAGGTGCTGCCATCATAAGTAATGTCTACATAAAACCGTGGTTCCCTATTCACCCACTGGTTATAGATCTCCTTTTCATGGGTATCATTTGGTGGCTGGAACATAGAAGTGCCTTCCTTTACGTAACCGGATAAAGGATCATCTATACTTCTGCCATTCTTCATAAAGAAGGCATCCACCATATTCTGTGTAGCGCCTAAGCCGCCGCTACCTCTTACATCGCGGGAGCTGGCGCCATTGTGGTAAGGAGTCAGCTCATACTGTCTGGGACCGATAGAACTGCCTGGTCTGGCAAAGATCACCTCTTTGTTCCAATCGGTCAGGATCACATCGCGGCAGGATAGGTAAGGATCATAATTGCCATTGGCATCGTTCTTTCTGAACAGGTCATAAGTGCCGGGTACAAACGTGGAAAGAAAGGCCTTATAAGCTTCTGCTGCTTTTGTCCATTTATTGGCGTCGAAGGTCTGGCTGATCAGGTGTTTACCATCTTTATTGACCATATCAGCAAAATCAGTGTTACCGTTGTACAGCGGACTGGCGGCGTACATCAGGGCACTGGCGCGGAAAGCCAGGGCAGCGCCCTTTGTAACACGGCCAAAGTCTTCATCATTGTCCTGTATGACAGGAAGATCTTCGGCAGCTCTAGCCAGTTCTGTAGTAACATATTCTACGCACTCATCAAAGGAATTACGCGGCAACTGCAGGTCTGCGTCCACAGGAGGGGCTTTCTCTCCCAGGATGATAACGGGTCCGTAGATGCGCATCAGATAGAAATAATACATAGCTCTCAGCGCCCGGGCTTCTGCCTTGTATTGTTTGATTTTGTCAGGCGACAGGTCTTTGATCGCATCTGCATTTTCCATAAATACGCTGGCGCTGCGGATACCACGATAAAAGTTGCGCCAGTAGTCGCCTACAAAGCCAGAGTTAGCATCCCAGTTGCCGATGTTCACATCATTGGATTGTACAAAGCCCCATACATAATCGGCTTCGTCGGAACCACCGGTCCACAGGCCGCGGTTGTTCTCAGAACCGGGATTGCGCTGCCCGTATTCATCCGGAACACTGCGATACACATCTGCCAGGAAGCGCTGTGCACTACCCCATGTTCTGAAGGTTTCATCTAAAGTCAGCCTATCGTCCGGCACCTGGTCAAGGTATTTTGAACAGGAGGACGTGAGTACTATAACGAGGAATAGATATAATAGCTTTTTCATCATCTTTGCTTGTAGAATTAAAATTTCAGGTTCATACCAAGAGAAATGGTCCTGATGTTAGGATACCTGGAACCGTTATCTGTATTCAGCTCAGGGTCCCACAGCTTAAACTTGCTGAAGGTAAACAGGTTGATGCCCTGCACGTAAACAGACGCATTGCGGATACCTGTTCTGTTCAACCATGTCGTAGGCAGGTTATATGCCAGCTGCGCCGACTTCAGTCGCAGGAAGCTCACGTCTTTAATCCACCAGGAGCTGGCCTGTGTATTGTTTTTATTCTCCGCTTCTCCATACGCCAGTCGTGGATAGAATGCATTAGGGTTGGGATTATCTACCGTCCATCTGTCTTCTGCAATAGCATATGCATTCGTCAGACCACCACCACCATTGAATGGTATGATAGCCGATCCCCCCAGCATTCTGTCTGCATCAGAGATACCCTGGAACAACAAGCCGAAATTGAATCCTTTATATCCCAGGTCAAAGCCGAAGCCATATACGGTAGTAGGCAGATCGCCGCGGCCTATTTTTGTAACATCATAGCTGTTGATGATGCCGTCGCCGTTCAGGTCTTTATATTTGATATCACCGGCTTTTACTTTAGACTTATCTCCCGGTACAGCGCTCTTGTTCACTTCATCTTCGCTGACGAACAACCCTTCTGCAATATATCCGTAGCGGGCCAACACGTTGTTGCCTCTGTGCTCCATCCATGGGTACGTCTGTGGCGGACGGTCATCTTCTCTGACCACATCTTTCGTATAAGTGATATTACCTCTCAGTCGCAGGTCAACTGCGCCTATTTTGGTACTATATTCAAGAGAGGCGTCAAAACCTTTATTATCCACGATACCCAGGTTCGCAAACTGCTGGTTCTGCAATCCCATAAAGTCTACGTTGGAAGCCCTTTGCAGGAAGATACCGGTACGATGCTCCTTGAACAGATCTACGATCACCGACAGGCGGTCTTTTAACGTACGGAACTCGACGCCAAGGTCCTGCTTATTAGACACCGACCATTTTACATTGGTTGCATAACGATTGATGTTGATACCGCCAACGTCATTAAATGTTCTGCCATACTTATAGGCATGATCATACGTGCTCAGGTTCGTGATGTACAGGAAACGTTCTCTCGCACTTCCCAAACCGGTATTACCATTGGAATAGCGGAATTTCAGGAAAGTAATGGCATTCTTCAGCGGAGCAAAGAATTTCTCTTCAGACACGATCCAGCCCACACCTACTGCGGGGAAGAAGCCGAAACGGTTACCCGGAGCAAACAGTTCAGAGCCATTATAACCGGCATTCACTTCCAGGAAATATTTATCTGAGTAAGAGTATGCTACCCTGCCTGCAAAACCTAAAGACCTTTCGGGAATAGAGCTGATAAAATCTCCTGCCAGTGCATTTGTTTTATCGCTGGAATAGAACAGCGCCAGGCCGCCAAAGCGGTGTTTACCAAAACTCCTGTCGTAGTTCAGAGATGCCTCCGTATAGAACTTACGGCTGGTCTGCCTGTCATTGGAGTTATTATCAAATCCGAGGTATGCATTGCCGGTGTATGTCTTTACGAGGTTCAGCGTACCATCTGGTTTGTAAGGCATGCTCTGATCGGGATAATAGGTATCCTCTCTCTTGGAGCGGGTAATGTAGTTCTGGTTGTATGTATCAAATGCAAACATGACGCTCGCTGTCAGCCCTTTTGTCAATGCATCCAGTTCCTGTGTAGCCCGCAGGTTGGAGAACAGCTGATTACGGAACTCATTGCGGTAGCCCCTGCGGGTCAGATCAGCATATGGGTTACGGAAACCACCGTTAGCAGATTGTCCGGGCACGAGGCCTCCCGGATACATGATAGGGTATGCCACAGGCGCGGCGTCCATTGCACTCTGGAAAATATCAGCGGAATTGATACCGGGATAATTACCATTGGAGAAATATCCCTGTAAACCAACATCCAGTTTTGTGCTTTTGGTTATACGCAGATTGAGGTTACTGGTGAAATTATACCGGTTGTATTTCATGGACGAATTGTATTTCGACAGATCGTCTGTTTTCAGGAAACCGGACTCACTGAAATAACCCAGGGATACATAATACTGTGCATTCTCCACACCACCACTGGCATTCAGGTTAGTACTACGGGTATGCCCGTATTTATTGAATACGGCATCCATCCAGTCCACGTCAGGATACAGCAAAGGATCTGTACCCTTTTTAGTATTTTCTATATATTCCTGCGAATATTTCGGGTTCTGGTTCCGGGTCGTCAATGCCTCATTCGCCAGGTTCATATACGAGATACCATCCAGCATATCCGGACGGCGTACAAATGTGTTCACACCCTCGTTATAATCCAGGTAGATCTGTGGCTTGCCTACTTTACCGGTCTTCGTTTTCACCAGTACTACACCATTAGCACCGCGTACGCCATAAACAGCAGTACCAGCAGCATCTTTCAGTACGGTAAAAGACTCGATATCTTCCGGTGAGATATTATTGATAGAACGTTCCACACCGTCCACCAGGATCAATGGTCCGGAGCTGTTACCATCCCCGAAAGTAGAGATACCACGTATCCAGATATCGGCGCTTCCCTTACCGGGTTCACCGGAACGTTGTACACCCACCACACCGGCAATACGTCCCGCCAGCATCGTTGTGATATCAGCCGCAGGTTGTTTGAATTCTGTCACCTTCACGGTAGACTGTGCACCTACCAGGCTTACCTTACGCTGCGTACCAAAACCCACTACTGCCACTTCGCCGAGTGATTTACTGGCTACTTTCATGTGTATGTTCAGGCTCGTCTGGTTACCCACTGTTACGATCACCGTTTCATAACCGATGAAGCTAAAAGCCAGCACAGCATCGGCCGACTGTACAATTAGTTTGAACTTACCGTCATTGCCGGTGGAGGTCATGGTACTGGCCCCACGTACTGCAACACTTACACCAGGCATAGGAGCGCCTGTTTCATCTGTTACAGTACCTGATACTACTATATCCTCCCTGCCACCTTTGGTTGTGGCAGGAGCAATTGTACCGGCAGCAGCCTTGCTGATCACAACAACATTGTTGACCTCTGCAAACTCCAGCTGCTTGTTACGGAGTAATTGTTCCAGCACCACATCCAGTCGCTCGTTGGAGAAAGAGCAATCCCGGATGGGGAAAGAGCGTAACAGTTGTTTGTCATACGCAAAAGTAACTTTCGTGGATGAATGCAGCTCTTGTATGGCCGACTCCAATGACCCGCTTTTCAGGCGGATGGTAACGTTGGTCTCTTTCAGGATCTGTCCCTTACCTGCATATACCGGCAGGAAAAGGGATGCTCCCATCAGGAGAAGCACGGCAGACAATAGCCGTCTTCTGAAGGTCGTGGTAATTTTTTTCATACGTAGTTTAGGCGTTAAGATGTTACGTTAGCAGAAACCTCCGTGACATGAATTGCATACAGTGTTTTCTTGTTTCTGTGTTGATCTGTTGGTTTTATTCATATACTATGACCACGTGGCCGGTCACTTCGATTTTCAGGTTGTGGATAGCTGCCAGTACTTCTGCGGCTTTCACAGGGTCCATGGTGGTAGATAATTCGGTGGTGTACCTCGTTGCCCGTACACCTGCCTGTGAGGTGGTCAGTGTAATGCCGAAGTTTTTCTGCATGAGCACCACCATATCCTCAAAGGAAGCATCGTTCAGCACCATGCTACCTTCCCGCCATCCCAGCAGGCTTTTATCAATAGCGTCTATCGTTGTATTGTTTTTCGTGCGGTCATAAGTCAGCGCCTGGTCTTTTACCAGTACCTCTGCAGTACCACCATTTTTCTGCACACTCACCTTGCCCTCGGTCACAGCGATACTCATCCTGTTCACCTGGCGATAAGCGGTTACATTAAAGGAGGTACCGAGCACGGTGGTGGTCAGCGGACCGCTTTCCACGATAAACGGCACGGAAGGCTTCCCTTTCACATCAAAGAAGACTTCCCCGTCCACGATGTTCAGACGACGTTCCTCACGCATATCTTTAGGTATACGGACAATAGAACCTGCGTTCAGGGTCAGCTGGGAGCCATCCGCCAATTGTATGGTTTTCCTTTGGCCCACAGCGGTAGTCACTTCTGTATAGGCCGGGTTGGATCTGTTTACCATGTAATAGGTCAGCCCTCCGGCCAGTAACAGGATTACCGCTGCAGCGGTTGCCAGGTTTCTCCGCAGGTAGTGGACCTTTTTCTTCTCCAACTCCGGTTGTATACGCTGCCAGATCTCCAGGCGAACGGTTTCTTCCTCTTCCCTGCTGAGTGGGTTAACAAGCTCATTATCAAATGACTGGTACCAGTTATCAATAGCGCCGGTCTCCTTTTCCCGGGTCTGCCCCAGGAGGTATTGCCGAAAGATGCGCTTCAGTTTATCAGTTTCCAAATGTGGACGTTTTACCTACTTATCCGGAAAATGGAGGTTTGGTACTAGAGCTGCGGAAAAAAAATTTAAACCATCTTATCAAGTTCACTTTATGGGTATTTATTCCTCCAAATTATTTGGACAGCCTGTAAATCAATATTATCTTAGCAACTAAGATATTTACCCAATAAGATATAAATATGAACACTGAAGAGATCACCCGAGTCAGGAAACTCAGCCAGGCATATGCATACACCTCTATCCAGATGCATGAAACCATTGGCCGGGAAGCAGGCCTTTCCGGCACAGACCATAAATACCTCGGATTCCTGTTACAAAAAGGCCAAATGACAGCAGGCGAGCTGTCAAACTTAACAGGTCTGACCACTGGTGCGGTAACAGGTTTGATAGACAGATTTGAGAAGAAAAAACTGGTAAAAAGACGGTTTGCGGAAGATGACAGACGTAAAGTGCTCATTGAACCCAACACCAAAAATATCATGGCATTGCTGGAACCACTTTATAAAGAATTCCGGCGTCAGTCAGAAGAATTGATAGCTTCCTTTTCAAGCAAGGAGCTCAAAGTCATCGAAACCTATTTTTCAAAAGCGATTGAAATCATGACTGAGACGACCAATAAACTCAACAATAAATAATCGTAAATATGAATTCCTACATACTTGATTTCCGGGAAATCGATACGACAAAACTTGCTATCGTCGGTGGTAAAGGTGCTAACCTTGGAGAACTATCCAGGATTGAGGGGATACAAGTGCCTGAGGGCTTTTGTATTACGACGGAAGCATATAAAGAAATTACCGGTAGTAACAGTGAATTGAATGTACTGCTGGATCAGCTGTCTGTGTTGAAACCTGATAACCGAAAAGGTATCAGCGAAACGGGCGCAAAGATCCGGAAGGTGATCGAAGCCATTTCAATTCCGGAAGGTATCAGCCATGAAATTTCCCGGCGTCTTGAGCAGCTTGGCGTACACAATGCTTATGCGGTACGCTCCAGCGCCACCGCGGAGGATCTTCCTACAGCCTCTTTTGCAGGGCAGCAGGATACCTATCTGAACATCATTGGTACAGCAGCCATCCTGAAACACATCAGCAAATGCTGGGCCTCACTGTATACCGACAGAGCCGTCACCTACCGTCTGCAAAACGGGTTTGACCATAAAAAAGTTTACCTGTCTGTTGTGATTCAGCAAATGATCTTCCCGGATGTAGCAGGGATCATGTTTACCGCAGACCCGGTTACCGCAAACAGAAAAGTAGTATCCATTGACGCCAGCTTTGGATTGGGTGAAGCATTGGTGGCCGGACTTGTAAATGCGGATAATTATAAAATACGCGAGGACAGGATCATCGATAAGAAAATCTCCGCAAAGAAACTGGCGATGCTGGCGGTTGAAGATGGTGGCACAAAAGAACAGGAAATCGGTCTGGATCAACAAAATGTCCAGGCACTTCCGGATGATGCTATTATATCACTTCAACGCCTTGGAAGAAAAATTGAGGCTCATTTTGGCAAACCGCAGGATATCGAATGGTGCCTTGCCGGGGATACCTTTTATATTGTTCAGAGCCGGCCAATCACTACCCTATACCCTGTTCCCCAGGCGGATGATCAGGAAAATCACGTCTATGTATCTGTCGGTCATAACCAGATGATGACAGACGCCATGAAACCCCTGGGATTGTCTTTCTTCCTGATAACCACCTCCGCCACCATGCGTCAGGCCGGCGGAAGGCTATTTGTTGATATTACGGCTTTGCTGGCTTCACCTGTCGGCAGAAAAACGTTAATAGAAACAACCATCGGAAAATCTGATCCTCTCATAAAAGATGCACTCTTAAATATAATTGAGCGGAAAGATTTTATAAAATTGTTGCCTGCTGATACAACAGCACCGGGCCCTGGCAAAAGTGATAAAGGGGGCCATACGATCGATTATAATGCACAATTGGAAAACGATCCGGCAATTGTTACTGATCTGATCAGGATCAGTCAGGCTTCCATAGAAGCGTTAAAACAAAACATCCAGTCGAAATCAGGAGCTGATCTGTTTGATTTTATACTGGAAGATCTGCAGCAATCAAAGCAGCAATTATCCGATCCAAGGAATATGGGTGCAATTGTAACCGCTTTCAACGCGTCCTCTTGGATCAATGAAAAAATGAACGAGTGGTTAGGTGAAAAAGGCATAGCAGACACATTTTCTCAATCTGTACCCAACAATGTCACTTCAGAGATGGGACTCGCATTACTGGATCTTGCAGATGTAATTCGCCCTTTCCCTGAAGTAATTGCCTATTTACAACAGGTAAAAGACGACAACTTCCTCGAAGAACTGCCGCAATTTAAAGGCGGACAAGAAACCCGAAACGCTATCGAGGCGTATCTGAACAAATACGGCATGCGATGTGTCGGCGAGATCGATATTACGAAAACCCGCTGGAGTGAAAAACCTGCTACGCTCATTCCCATGGTCCTCAGTAATATCAGGAACTTTGAACCTGGCGCCGGTACCCGGAAATTTGAGCAAGGCAAACAAGAGGCACGGAGCAAAGAACGGGAATTATTAGACCGGTTAAAGCAACTACCTGATGGTGAACAGAAAGCAGCAGAAACAAAAGCTAAGATTGACCTGATCCGGACTTACGCTGGTTATCGTGAATATCCCAAATATCGCCTGATTAATCGCTACTTCATTTATAAACAGGCCTTATTAAAGGAGGCAGAACAACTGGTGAAGGCCGGTCTTATCCATGAAAAAGAAGACATCTACTATCTCACTTTTGAAGAATTGCACGAAGTGGTACGCACTAATAAAGTAGATTATCAGCTTATCAATAGACGAAAGGACGAGTTCAAATCCTATGAGAAACTGACGCCTCCCCGTGTGATCACATCTGACGGTGAGATCATTGCCGGTAAGTACAAACTGGAAAACCTTCCCACCGGAGCTATTGCAGGTCTTGCTGTTTCTGCCGGCAAAATAGAGGGACGGGCACGTGTGATCCTGAACATGGAAGAAGCCGAACTGGAAGAAGGAGATATATTGGTCACCACCTTCACTGATCCCAGCTGGACACCGGTGTTTGTATCTATAAAAGGCCTTGTCACCGAAGTGGGTGGATTGATGACCCATGGAGCAGTTATTGCGCGTGAATATGGCTTGCCAGCAGTTGTCGGCGTAGAGAATGCTACAAAGCTGATCAAAGACGGACAGCGGATCAGGGTGAATGGAACAGAAGGATATATAGAGATATTACCCAACTAATAGCATTAACAAACGAAAATCATTCGCGTCAATAGGCTCCGCCAGCCTAATTGTTTGCAGCCCGGGGTTTCGTACCCCGGGAAATTAAAATGAGTTGTGATAGCCCAACACGCCCTTATTTGATGTGACAAAAGAGATACGCCACCAGCAGTGCCCAGTCGCCGGAGGAGCTGGATTTCAAATAGGCGCGCATTCTGCGGAGAGCTTCCGTCAGTTGATTCTTAACCGTTTGTTCCGAGAGATTCAGCTGACGGGCTATTTCTGCTATGGAAAGATCTTCTTCCCGGCTCATCCGGAAGATCTGCTGCATACGGGTGGGTAACAGGCTTACCGCTGCAGCAATATTGGCCGTCAGTTCTTTGGTTTCCAGGCGGTCATCAAATTCCTGGCTATCCAATATATCAAATAAGGATATCTTTTTGATCTCGGCGGCGCTGAAAGCATAATGACTGATCACCCTGTATTTGATAGCAGCGTGCAGGTATTTTGCGAATTCGCCCTCTTTTAAAACGGGGATCTCTTTTCTTCTGCGCCAGAGACTTAACATGACTTCCTGTACCAGGTCTTTCGCATCGTTTACGTCTACCCGCTGACAGGCCCGCGTATATAATGCTTTCCAATACCTGTTGTACAGTATCTCGAAAGCAGCGGTATCATCTCCTTTCAGCAATTGCAGTAAGTCCCCGTCACTGATATGCGTTTCGAACATCTTGATCTTGGTGAGCCGTAAAGTAAAAGCGAATTACTTAAGAAAGCAAGCGAATTACAAATAAATAGCCCTTCCGACTTACTACTGATTATCAGCCACTTATTATATCCCCAATGCTTCTCCTACCTTCAGCACTTCCAGCTTTCCCTGTATAGCGCCCTGTTTTTCAAGTCCCTTCAAAGTAGTCAAAGGGTCGCTCAGTGGCTCATCAGACAGGTCAAAAGTGCCGTAGTGCATGGGGATCATTACGCTGGCATGCATATCATTTGCCGCTCGCACAGCATCCTGGGGAGAAATATGGCTTTGCGACATAAAAAAGGCAGGCTTATATGCCCCTATCCCTACGATACAATAGTCGATATGAGGAAAGATCCGGCCTACGTCTGTAAAATGACTGCCATATCCGGAGTCGGCAGCGAAATAGATAGTCTTGCCCCCTGCCTGGATCACAAAAGCGCCCCAAAGCTGGTTATTAAGGTCACGAAACCCTCTTTTGGCCCAATGCCTTGCCGGAAGGAAAAAAACCTTTATATGGGCTTCTGTGTGGTATTGCTGATACCATCCTGCTGTCTGTACCTGTTCATTACCCGTCAGTTTCTTTAACAGACCTTCCATTTTTAGCCCTGTCAGATATATCGCCTGCGGATTATTCTGCGCCAGTAAACGCAGGCTCCGCTTGTCACAATGGTCCAGGTGATTGTGGGATATCAGGATATAATCCAGTCCCTTCAGTTTGGCAGGATCTATAGGAAAAGGCGTACGCCGTTTGAACAACGGGATATTATAGAAAACAGGGTCGATCAGTATATTGACGCCACCCAGCCGGATGAAGAAAGAAGCATGGCCAAACCAGACGATACAGTCTTTACCGGAATGCAGGAAATCTTCATTATAGACGATATCAGGAATCCATCTGTCCGTTTCCTTCTCTGCCTTCTGCGGGTTTCGTTGCAAGCGCCATTTGAGGAATTCGGAAAAAGAGTACTTATGCGGAAACTCATAGTTCATGAATTTCCCGTTTTCATCTACCGGCGTTCCTTTCCAGTCAAAAGGTAATTGCATGTCGGACAAGTCCGGGTTTGAGACATATTCCATAACTGCCATCGTGTGTTCCCCTCAAATATACGTTATCAGTATTGTTATTCTCCATACCGTTGGATCAGCTCTTTCAGTAAAACATCAACGGCGTCTTTTGTAGCAGCAGTGGCTGCATTCGTAAAGATCACATATGCTCTGTCGGCCTCTTTGATAACATGCACTCTCGTGATAAACGCGCCTGCATTCCCTTCGTTGAATGCTACATGATGTTGTGGCAGCTGAGGCGGATTAAACCATCCGTAAGAAAAGTTCGGCAATCCAAAGAGCAATTGTTCAAAAGTCTTCTTTGGTAATAAATCACTCTTCCCTTTCAGTCCTTTCAGCAACTCCCGGATAAAACGGGTGTATTCTTCCAGGCTCACGTTGATATTACCTGCCGCCAGCAGCCAGTTCATCTTATAGCTTTCCGCGGGAGCTAGTGGCTGCAGATCTGCATCATGTCCCCAGGGTTGTGTGGTATCTTTCAGATTAGGATAATCAAAGCGGAAATTGATCCCCAGCCGCGCTCCTAATTCCTGCACGAGTGTTTTATAAGGTTTCCCGCTTGCCTTCTCCAGCATAAGGCCCGCTGTGATATAATCGAGATTGGAAGGCATTAATCCGTTCGTATCCGGCTTCTGGGGAGCCTGTGTCAGGAAGTTGGCTACCAATTGCATACGCTGTGCCGCATAGTCACCATGCAGCTCCCTGAAAGTAGGCGTCTCCGAATCATAGGAATAGCCCTGCAGCCTTCCCCTGAATGTCAGCAGGTTGGCCAGTGTAACCGTATCGTATACATAACGGGTCCTCCATCTCAGTTCAGGGAACAGCGTCAGAATGGTCGTATTCCATTGTATCTTCTGCTCCTTCACCAGCAAGGCGGCAATAAAGGAGGTAATCGCCTTGGTATTGGAGCCGATATGGAACCTGTCTCCGGCTTGGGCGGCATAAGCCGTATTAGCACGTTTTACGCCCAGTATATGGCATTCCAGTACACTATCTGAAGAGACAACCGCGAATGCCAGTTCAGGTACCTTGTAATGTTGTCGTACACTATCCGCAAAAGATGTGATGTTCTGACTGTAGGACAGGTGGGTGATAGCTACCAACAATGGCAGCAGTAAGCGTTTCATAAGTAATTAGTCGTTATATGTTCTGATTTGTAAACAGGAAGGTCCCTGTATTTTTATGTCTACGCCTGTCTTCGTCAGCAGACCGGTTTGTGCATTCCGTTTGAAAACCACCACATTCCCACTGAGCTGGTTCGCCACTATCAGGAATTTTCCGCTGGGATCTATCAGGAAGTTACGGGGATGATCACCCAGTACAGACTCATATCCCACATGGCTTAATGTTCCGTTTTTATGAATGCTGTAAATGGCGATATTATTTTCTACGCCACGGTTAGATGCATACAGGAAACGGCCGTCGGGTGAAATATGGATGTCAGCACTGCTATAAAAACTACGCGGTACACTATCATGTGTCATCAGCCGTTGCAATGATTCCAGCCTGCCTTTATTGTATTTATACGCTGTTACCGATCCCGATAACTCTTCTATACAATAAGCAAAACGCCCATTGGGATGAAAGGTGAAATGCCGTGGACCGCTGCCGGGTGTGGTCCTGATAAAACTATCTGCCTGCAATGGCTTTGCCTGACTGGCATCAAAGATAAAACGTCGTATTTTATCGGCCCCGAGGTCGGGCGTAAATACATAGTCCTGTGCAGGGGAAAATACCGTAGAATGAATATGTGAACTTTTCTGTCTTTCTGTAATACTGCTATCCGTAAATGGAATGACCGTCACCGCAGCGCCGATAGTTCCATCGCTATTCAAAGGGAATACAGAGAGACTGCCACCTGTATAGTTTCCATTCACCAGCCAGCGACCGCTTTTATGCACCGTAAGGTAGACCGGGTTATCCCCTCCGCTAGGCTGTTTACTCAACAATGTGATAAGCCGCTGCTGTCTGTCAAACCGGTAACTGCTCACGCTTCCCATACCGGCGGTACGGGTCTCAGTACAGGCATAGATATACTGACCGTTCGCCGAAAGAGTCAGATAAGAAGGGTTCATGATAGCGGAAAATGTACAGACCTTATCGAGTCTTCCACTTTCCATATCCATCCTGTAAATGTAGATACCGTCTTTATCTTTCGCATCATTGTAAGATCCGACAAACAAATAGGTCGTCTGCGCATAGGTGAAGCTATTGGCGAGTATTGCCAGTAATAGCAGGCATGATCTTTTCAGCAAGTGATGAAGCGATTTATGGGTCCGGAATTGATGTGCCAGACAAAGATAATATTTCGCTTCATTGAATCGTCAGGCTTTTTGCGCATATCTCACGCCACCTACATCCCCTTGCCAAATTCGAACAGGAGGTTTATCTGCGGATCAATATGTATCGTATGGTTGGCCTTTATATTGATGACCGTTACCCTGTCTTTGATCTGCACCGTATGTATCTGCGGATCGTCATCGATAGCGTATTCCAGTGGAAAAGTAAACAAATGCTCCTGTTGCTGACTGATCGTAAACAGCCCACCGCCACTGGGGCTGATGGTCAGTTCCGGCATACCCGGCGTATACAACCATTGCTGGAAGAAGTCACCCAGGTCCTGTCTGCTGACCTTTTCCATCACTTGTCTGAAGTCTGTTGTATTGGCATTATGCCCACCATAAGTCGCAAAGTAGCTCCTGATACCTTTCCAGAAAATACTATCCCCCACCTGCCGTCTTAACATATGCAATACCCATCCTCCCTTCTGATAACTATTCGCATTCAGCAACTGCGTATATCCACCCTTTGTCGTGGTATCCACTACAGGGGTATATCTCTTCTTCTCAAAGGCGATCACTTTCTTCCGGTCATCTTTTAATTCAGCCTTCAGGGTATCTTTCCCGTATTTATGTTCCAGATACAGCTGTGTCATATAAGTAGCGAAACCTTCACTCAGCCATACATGTTCCCAGCCTGTTTCTGTGACGGCATCTCCAAACCATTGATGTGCTATCTCATGGGCCATCAATTCCTCGATATACTTAAAGCCTACTGATTCCTCAGAATAAAAGATGGCACTGGCATTTTCCATACCGCCATAAATAGTTTTGGACTGGATATTGGCCAGCTTTTTATATGGAAATGGCCCTATCTGTTGTATGAAAAACCGGAGGATCTCTCCTGCTTTCCCATAGTCGGCAAGCCCCTGTTTTTTATTCTCAGGGAATACATAACTATATACAGGAATACCCTGCACGTCAGCCGAATGATCCACCGCAAAAGCAGCTATACCTATGGCAATAATCTTCGTCGGCAGTGGCGCCTTTTCTGTATACCGGGTCCTTTTCTGATGATCCGCCATCAATACTTCCTGTGTTTTCAGTCCGTTAGCCACCACAGTATATTTGTCGGGTGTGATGATGTCAAAGTCTACGGCCGCTTTATCGGAAGGATGATCTATACAGGGTAACCAGTGGTGTGCACGGTCAGGCCAGTTATCTGTGAAGAAGGTACGTTTCCCGAATTTATTCCTGGAAATGATCAGGCCATCCCGGGGAACGCCTGCATATTCGATCCGGTAGGTATGCGTTTCGTCCTTACCAGCACTCACAGTCAGATAAACGGCCGCACTGTCCTGACGGAAAGGGACGTTCTTAACACTGTTTGGCGCTCCCGGTTTTCCCCCATTAGCAGCTGTATGGCCTACGGCGGATCTTTCCGTTACCTTTAGCACCGTCATACCGGTATCAGCTATCTCCGGCCCTACCAGGTCAAGACGGAGCTCCCCTACGCTATTTAGAAAGCGTACAGTGATTTCCGCGGTACCTGATATCTTATCGGTATTGTCGCGCACCGTCAGGGAAATGCCGTAGTGCTGCACATCTACGGACTGGCGCTGGCCAAAAGTGTTGAAATACATTCCCAGTAACAGTGACGGGAGTACAATCAGTTTTTTAAACATACGGTATAGTATCAGTTTTCCAGGATTATTATTCTCCCCAGGCGGTGATAACCAGCTTTCTGCTGCCGCCGTGGTTACGGTGTTCGCACAAATAGATGCCCTGCCAGGTACCCAGTGCCAGATTGCCGTTCCGGATGGGGATCATCACAGAACTGCCCAGCATCGCCGCTTTCAGATGTGCAGGCATATCGTCGGGGCCTTCATCGTCATGTTGATAGTCAGGGTCATTCTCCGGCACCACCTTGCTGAAATACATCTCAAAGTCCTTCCTGACGGTCGGGTCTGCATTCTCATTGATGGTAAGAGACGCCGATGTATGCTGGATAAAGACCTGGCACATACCGGTCCTGATCTCCCTTAACTGCGGCATAGCCTGTGCCACCTCCCCCGTGATCAGATGAAACCCTCTCCTCCTTTCATGGAGCTGCAATAATTCCTGGAATATCTTCATTTCATTCAGTTTAAGCGCAATAACACCTGTTCTAACACACTTTTCATGCCTGCCCGTAAATGGTATATTTTTTTCAGATTTAGGCAGGACAAACTTAACTTAGTAAAAGAGAAAAATGAAATCGTTATGAAAACATTACTGATTCCCGTTGATTTCTCCTCTACCTCGGATAATGCGGTCGATTTTGCGATAGAATGGAGCAAAGCTTACGGTTATGAACGCATTATCCTGCTCAAGACCTTTTACGACACTGTTTTTGATCATATCGTAGTTTCTGCTGAATATGCCCCCGTCAGTCCTCATTACATGGCCAGGGAACGGCAGGAAGCTACTGCACAAATGGACAATCTCTCCCAGCATATTATTACCCAAACGAACAAGCGCGTGCAGGTCGTCTCCATGGTCAGCGAAGCCCCCCTGCTGAGGGCCATATTGGAAGTGATCAGGGATGAATCACCCGAAATGATCGTATTGGGCAGTGATAGCTTTAAGTATTCCAGTGGCAGCTTTATTGCCGGCAACCTGATCCCGATCGCCAAGGCCAGTCCCGTAAGAGTATTGATTGTACCGGCAGCTTACTCATATCAGCCGGTAGAAAACATCCTGGTGCCCTGCGACTACAAAACGCTGGACTCCCTCCATAAACTGCAGAACCTACAGATCCCTCCCCAGTGGGATGATAGTAAACTGCTGGTCCTGAATGTGGACGCAAAGGAAAGATACCTCAATCCGGACGAACAGCTGAAAGAAGCAGAACAGCATGTACATGAGCGCCTGCGGGATTACAAACATGAGATCTGTTACAGCAGTGACAAAAACATCATCAACGGCATCCTGAGTTATACAGAGAAACATAAGATCCAGCTCATTATCTCATTACCTGGCAAGCACAGCTTTCTGTACTACCTGACACATAAAAGCATTTCTGACGCTATCTGCCGCAATGCCCGGGAACCAGTCATGATACTCAAATAAAAATCGTTTTTCCGGGTACTTCTCCTCAAAAAACACCCATTATGCCAATAAATAATATGTATAATAAATTAATTTATTATTTTGGGTGGAATAGTCTCACATCATGCCAATCAGGAAAACGCCATCTGCTTTCAGGGCACCCTCCCTTGGAGTATTGTTAATGGGAAAGGAAGATGAGTTTTCCTTCGAGCACCGGGTATTTAATCTGACCGGCGCCATCACCCTGATAATCCTGTCTGCTTTCCTTGTCATTGATCTGCTTATCGACGCAAATGAATCTACCCTGCTCCTGGTGGGGCTGATGATCATACAGGTTGTCTATTATATCCTGTCCCGCAAAATGCGGAAATACCGGTCTATTATCGTCAGTTATGTCATTGTGGTATATACCGGTCTCAGTGCCAATTATTTCTTCAACGCCGGAATTGATGGCCCTACCCTACTATTGTTCTTCACCACCCTCCAGCTGGCGTTGAATATCTCCCACAGGGAAAAATATATTTTATGGCTGATATTAAGTCTCATCATTCCAGGCAGCCTGCTGGCGGTTGAATTGTATCTCCCTGGACTGATAAGCGGTTATTATAAAGACCCGACTGAAAAGATCATCGACCGTTTCGGTTGTTATGTGCTGTCCACCATCTATATTTTCTTTGCCACTTCCAGTTTCAAAAGGCATATCACCTCCCAGCAGGAACGTGAAAAGAAAAGAGCTGCCGACATTCTCGAATACGGTATCCGGCTGCGCGCCTTCTTCGAAAGCCTGACTGACAACTTTGTGCTGCTGGACAAAAACATGAAGGTGCTTTACTTCAACAAAGCGGCATTGGAGCTCACCACGACCCTCTATGACAGACAGATCGAAGAGAACCTGAACATAGATCTGTTCGTACACGACGCCAATAAAGAGTCTTTTTACTATTGTTTTGATACCGCATTAAACGGTACCGCTATTGCCAGGGAATTCCGGCGGGTATACGCCACTAAGGAGACCTGGTGGCTGAGCACCTTCAACCCCGCAAGGAATGAGAACGGTGATATCATCGGTGTAACCCTGATCATGAAAGACATCACCGACGCTTATCTCTATAAACTCAAAATTGAACGTAAGAACGAACTGCTGGAAAAGATCGCTCATATACAGTCGCATGAACTACGCGGTCCGCTCACTTCCGTACAGAGTCTTCTCGAGCTCATAAAGGAAGAATATTGCGATATGGACCTGATATATACACAGAAGCTCGAAGAGGGCTTAAACAGGCTGGATGAGAAAATAAAGGAGATCGTTACGCTGTCTTCAGTAAACAAGGAGGACTTGTAAAAAGCGGCTCTCCACATTATAAGCAAAAGGCCGTCCCGCCGAAGCACGGACAGCCTTTTTTGTAAAAACCCGAACCTTATTTTTAGAAGTTGGGATTCTTTATTGGCGCACTGCCTTCACCCGGTGGATTCAGGCCTGCTTCATCTGCCGGCACATCCCAGTAATCCATGAAATTATAGTTGATGGTGACGTTCGTATTCACTACGCTCGCGGAAGTCAGGAAGGTATTGCCATAACTACCTCCGCCATTGCTGATATCATATGTCCATCCCCATCTCCTGTTATCATAGAAAGATAAACCTCTGAACACCAATGCCGCTCTCCTTTCCATTACCAGCTCTTTTAACGCAGCTGCTTTTGTGAGCCCTGTACCTGCTACGGCGGCAATGCCGGCGCCCATATATGTCCTTACCGCATCTACATAAGCAAGTCCGGCGTCAATATTACCCAGACGGATATTCGCTTCTGCCAGCATCAGTGCATTTTCTTCATAGCTGGGGCCGATGAACAGCTCATAATTGCCTGTCGATTTGGAGCCGTATACATATACACCATTGGCGCCTGCGCCTCCATCTATGATACTATAGCGGGTGCCGAAAGAAAGATCATCCAGGTATTTGGTAGCAGTGTTGAAGTTGTTGGCCAGCCGCTTGTCGCCTGCTTTCAGGTTCTGTACAAAGCGCTCGCTCAGCCTGAATGTAATAGCTGTGTTTACACCGGTTGCCAGCGCTGCTACCGTACCACCATCCGCAGTAAAGAAACTGTTTGCCGCAGCACTTCTTCCCGTAAATACGTAGTCACTGGCTCTGATACCGTTGGTAGCGAGGGTCAGTACCTCATTCCAATCGGCCGTTGTCATTACATCTGTGGAAGCCTTTGTTATCACAGCATCCGGGTTGCCGTTCACAAATGGCGCCAGCTTATTCACAAGCAGGTTCCTCGCCAGCATGGTATTGATGTTCCTGAGCCACATATCAGCCGTCAGCACACCTCCCTTACCTACCTGGCAGAAAGCGGGGATCAGTTGTCCCAATACGGCGGCATAGTCACCTGAATTGGAAATACCGGTCGACAATAAATCTGCCGCCATATGCAGATACTTGTTGGACGCCGCGATCACCGAATCTTTTACGACATACCTGTTACTACTTGCACCGTCCCGGTCAACAAGCAGACCGGAATAATACATCGAACCGATAGACGCATATGCATAACCCTTCCACCAGTAACACCAGGCCTTGATAGTATTGCTCTTTGTCTTTGCATCCCCGGAAAAAGTGATGTTGTCAACAATACCCAGCACTTTATTGCATGCGCCGTTCAGGGCATACATATTCAGCCACTGGTAGTATAGCGGATTATACCCCGAGCCCGTCTGCGCACGTGTGTTATTAGCCCTCAGCTGACTGACATTGGAAATATTTGTGTTCACCCGGGAATTATTGTCCAGTATAAAATACGCAGGTATACTGATCGTACTCACCAGCTGATTGGATGCCTGTGCGCCTACAACATCTGCCAGCAGCTCACTATAACCATAAGGCAATGAAAAATAGCTGTCGCCCAGCCAGACATCCCCTTTCTGAAAGCCGTTTATATACACCGCTCCGATAGCCAGCGCGATGATGCCCGACTCATTATTCACGTTCTCATTTACCGTAGGCAGGTTGGGATTACCCACATTGAGCTCTTTTTTACAGGCGAAGATGCTGCATAAGAAGAGTATTCCTAAAAGCCCTGAAACATATTTATTGCTGATCATAATTTTCTCTTTTTTTGTAAACATTAGAATCCGACATTTAAGCCTACTGCATAAGATTTAAGATTGGGTATAGTACTGTTGTCTATGCCCCTGTCAAACGAAGAGTTTACAGCGCCGGAACTTACCTCCGGATCCATACCCGTATAGTGTGTAACCGTCAGGATATTCCTGCCCGTCAGCACCAGTTGCAGTTTATTGAAGTACTTTATCTTCATCACTTTTGTAAAGTCAAATCCTACAGAGATATTACGTAGTCTCAGGAAAGATGCATCTTCATAGAAATAATCCTTGGTAGCATTGTTACCCGGGCCATACAGACTTCCCCAGGAAGAACTGTAAGCACTACCATAATAAGCCGTATATGCAGCAGTAACGCCGTTAATCGTAACAGGCTTCGAAAAGTCGCCATGAATACCATCTCTGTACATCCACTCCTTTGTCTGATTGTACAGGTGACTACCATATATCCAGTCAAACTGGAAAGAGAATGTCAGGAAATCCTTGATACCAAATGCACTGATAAAGGAAGCATTGAACTTCGGATTAGGATCACCCAGTGGGTATGCTTCGGATGAGAATTGAATACTCCTGGTAGCTGTATCTACAAGACGTCCATTCACCAACTGATACTTTCCGGCATCCTGTTCCGAGATATATTTTGTTCCGTTCTTGCTAACTGCGTCTACACTGGTCAATGCCTTATAACCATAGATCTGTCCGATCTTTTGTCCCGGAGTCAATACCAGTGCCGTACTACCTGCAGCAGAAGTCAGAATGATGTCTGCCCCGCCATTGATCCCGTCGATCTTAGATGTCTGGTGACTGAAGTTGGTCGTAAAGTCCCAGTTGAAGTTCTTACTACGATACAGCGGGAGGTTCAGCTGGAACTGATAACCTCTGGAAGACATATTGATGGCATTGTTCAGAATGCCTGTAGCACCGGAAGACAGTGGAGCACTTACGGTATAAATCACATTTTCACTCTTCCGTTTCCAATAAGTAAAAGATGCGTTCACTGTGTTCAGCCATTTGCCGTTGGCCGCATTGAACGTTAAGTCAGTACCCGCTTCAAACTCTTTGGATACTTCTACCTGCAGATGAGGGTTCTGTCCTGTAACCGGTACAGAATATACCACGTCTGAACCGACAGTGTTCTGATCCAGCGTAGGGTACCTGTCAAAAGGGCCAGGCTGTATACCCGCTTCGCCATATGCAGCCCTCAGTTTAAAGTAGGGTATTCTGTCTTCCAGCTTATCAGCCCAGAAGTTAAAGGAAGAAGGGAGTATATAACCATTTATATTCGGGAAGGTGAAAGGAGAAGCACCACTTCCGAAAGCAGAAGACCAGTCGCTTCTGAAGCCACCACCTATACCGCCGTAATCACCGAAATCGATCTTCTGGTTGATCAGATAACCATAGGTAATAAAGGATTCCTCATAGTTACCGGTAGTCTTGGTAGTAGTAGAATAAGGCGCTACAAACAACTGTTTGGCAGTAGATATATTCACTGGCGGAGAAAGCGGTAAACCCAGTCCATATACATCTTCCTCCTTGTACTTATTCTTCCTGTAATCGTACGAGATCTGTGTAGTGGTCTGGATAGGCAGGTTGATATTAAAGTCCTTCTCAAAGTCGGTCCTGATATAAGCGCTTCCGAGGAAGTTCTGGAAGGTGGTATTATAGTTCCAGTTGTCTATCTCTCCGGTAGCATCATTGGCAAACTGGAATGCCCATGAATCATAGTACATGGTATTGGCATTCTTTGTCTGGTTCAGGTAGGTCCAGGTTGCTTTTTCCGTTCTGTAGTTAATGCCGTATTTCGCATCCAATTCCAGGAAATGATTCACCTGGTAGTTGGCGTTAAAGCTTTGTACGATATCTACCTTGTTATCCAGCCCACTCGCATACTGCTTTACGAAGTAGGGATTGAAGGCATTGATACTTAAAAAATCGGCCGTCTGAAAAGCGGGCGAATTACCATCTGCCATTTTAGAGGTCAGGTCAAAGAAAGGTGAAGTATTCAGGAAACTATAGATATTGTCATTTTTACCCGCTGTATTCCCTTTACCATACAGATAACCGCCAGCACCTCCTAAGCCAGGCACGGTAGTATTCTTTGTGTAGATCACCTGTGTGATGGAGCGCAGTTTGAATCCTTTGAACAACTCTGTTCCCAGGTTGGCAGTCAGATTGGAACGGTCTACATAGCCATTCTTCATTACAGGGCTTACCGTATGATTATTGGCAACGCCGAGAGAGAAGTCTGATTTATCGGAGCCACCGGAAATGCTGATGTTATTATTCCAGGATGTTCCTGTCTGGAATACCTGCTTAAAATGATCATAATATTTCAGATTGGCATTATATGGTTTGTTGGCAATATTTCTCGGATCTAATATGCCGTATCGGGTAGCGCCGCCGTAGGTATAGGATATCCCTTCAATACCGCCCACATCGGTGTATTTTAGGATATTTCCGGACGCATCAACAATGTTATTATTACCATCAGTTAAATAAGGATGCAGGCGTGCTTTTTCAACATGTCCGCTGTTGATATAACTGTTCGCTGCATAATTGGTAGAATAGGTAACAGCAATAGGACCACGTTTTCCTTTTTTAGTAAAGATCTGCATTACACCATTGGCGCCCTGCGCTCCGTAGATGGAAGCGGAAGCCGCACCCTGTACCACTTCTATCCTTTCCACATTACTCAGGTCAAGCGAGTTGAGGTCTGTGGCGGACACCTGCACACCATCCAGCATGATCAGGGGTTTGGTGCCATTCTGCACAGTATTGACACCTCTTAACAGGATGTTGACCGGATCACCGGGATTACCACTCACAGAAGAGATCTGTGCGCCGGGTATCTTACCGATGAGCGCCTGGTCAATACTGGTAGAAGGACCGCTCACCAGTTTCTCTGCTGTAACAGATTCTACTGAGATTCCCAGTTTACGTTTACTCGTAGCAGTACCTACCCCGGTAATGACTACTTCTGACAGTATCTTTTTGTCCACCCCAAGCGTCACGTTAAGCACAGGACCATCTACAGTTACCTGTTTGCTTTCATACCCAATGGCTGTAAATATTAATGTGCGGCCCTTTTCAACCCTGATCGCAAACGCGCCATTGGCATCTGTTACAGTCCCTCCACTACCTTTTATTTTGACACTTGTACCGGGAAGCGGCGCACCCGAATCGTCAGATACCGTCCCCTTAATTGCAATGGAGATCTGAGCCTGAAGAGTGCTGACATAGGCATGGCATAGCAATACCAACAGGCATAATAGCATTTTCTTTCTCATAGATGTGATTTAAATATTACTGTTTAACCGAGTAACATGTTTGCACTGGGAAGCCGGGCTGTAGGCACAATACTGTCCACCACCGCGCCATAAGGCGCGGCATCATATAACAAGGCCTGTATGTACTGTGGTTGTTCAGTACATAACATTCCCTTTAGATAATTCGCTTATCTTTTAAATTCCCGCAACGAAAAAATAAATAGGTTAAGTGGCAATAGTTAAACTGCACGGCCACTTTTAAAGCAACTGTTCACCACAAAAGTCAAATCTAAAATCGGGCATAGTACCTGGGTTTTCCAAGCTAGTGTATCATCACCACAATAAAGTTCTGGTCGTAAAATGATTTAGATTCTGGTTGACATTCTTATCATGATAAAGATATCATCCTTTTGCTAGATTTCACAACTTTTTAGGCAGAAAAAGAGAAAAAAAGTAATATTTGATTTATTATAATATAGCTACTCCAAGTGATACTATCTCACTAACACTGTTATACTTATGCGGTAATTTCTGTTTATTTCCCCTTAAAAACAGATTGGCGGCAGCATCGCTAAATATGCAATGTTGCCGCCAATCGAGTATTTCACCTGGCAATCCAAAATATCTCCTCATATTTCTACAATGTGAAACGGGAACTCATACCCCGCCTTCATCAATACCGGTTTGGCTACATTAAATACCTTCACACCTCCTGTCAGCGTTCCTTCCAGTGTGCCCATATGCGCATGTCCATGGAACACGGCGGCTACCTGCCGGCGGACCAATGGCTCTGCAAGCCTGGAAGAGCCCAGGAAAGGATAGATAGGCTCCGGCTCCCCTTTCACGGTATCCAACATCGGTGAATAATGCATAATGGCTACCTTTTTCAGATGATCATGCTGCTGATCTATCCTCGCCAGCGCCCGGTCCAGGTGTAAGGCTTCGTTCACTGCTTCCTGTACAAATGCTTTCATGGCATCTTCCCCGAACATAGACAACATGTAGTTATCAAATCCACCTCCAAAGCCTTTTACACCAGCAAATCCCACGTTCCCTATTACAACTGCTTCTCCATCCAGCACATGTACATGCTCGCTCTGTACTGTCTGCCTGATCAGTTTTTGCCTGCCCTTTTCATGATCATGATTGCCGAGAACCACCACGACAGGAATAGTGCAGGACTTCAACTCATCGCATAAGATCTTCGCCTCGCTTTCATCACCGGTATTTGTCAGATCGCCACAGATGAGCAATACATCTGCCCTGCGGGATACCTCCTTGAAATACTCCGTCCACTTATTCTTATCTGTGTCCGTTACATGGATATCGGCAACAGCAGCGATGCGCATCTTTTTGTTTTCAGTGTTTTCAGCATCCATTATCAAACCGTTTTTATGGTCATTCCTTTATAATGCCAGTCGGTAATATCGACTGCATATTGTGTCTGATCTATCAATGGTCCCCTGCATACTTTCTCCTGTGAAGGGGGCAATTCATATTGTTGCTGCGCCCGTTGCATCAGTTCGTCAAACAGCCAGCGGGGAATGATCTCCGTATAGTCGGCCGGGTAAACGAACTGGAATATCAGCAATTGCGCCAGCAACAGATGCCAGTGAGGATCACAGCGACGCAGCAGCCGTTCCCAGTTGAGCTGTTTGCCGTACCGCAACATGACATGATTAACATCTGCCCCGTCAAACCGTTCCCTGTTCTGTATAAAGACCTTGGCCCAGATCAGTTCCTCCGGCGCTATCAGTCTTACGGGCAATCCCATAAAGATAGCCTCTACCGAATGCTGGTACCAGCTCTCATCGACCAGGCAGATATTATTCGTGCTGTTGAAAATAATATCTATATAATACTCGCCCTTAAAGACCTTCGCCAGCCAGCGTACATCCGTCAGCACAATTTCATATCCATGGGATTCAAACAGCTTCATTAGCCCTACGTATTGTGTGGGCGTACAGAATATATCCAGGTCTTTGGTGTCGCGGAAAAGGCCTGTGTAATGGAATAAAGCAAACCCTCCTCCCAGCATAAAGTCATTCCCGCTCTCCACCAGGATGGATAATGCTTCACGGTAAAAAGAATGCGCTTCGCGCGTTTGTTCATCAGTCATCATCATACCCTTATATAACCTAAAAACTGTGCCGTTGCAGCTTCAGACCAGCCTTATCAGACAGGAGTCATACTATTTGCCAGACTTATCATGCAGGGCCGGGATACATTTCATGTGAATAATTGCCAATTGCTGTGAAGATTTTGCCCCATTCACTATATTTGAGACAAATCCTTAATTTAATCCATGAAATATCTTCCGTTTATTGCCATTGCAATGTCATTGCTATCCTGTAGCCAGCAACAAGAGGCATCTTCCGCAGCTACTTCCACCTCGCCCTTAACAGGTACCTGGAAACTGCTTAGTGCAAAGTCTATTCAAGGTAAGGATACGACAATCACGGCGCCTGTTGCAGGACAGGAAACCATCAAAATATTCAACGACAGCTATTTTGCTTTCTTTACACATGACCTGAACCATGGTGCCGATTCAACGGCCACATATGGTTCCGGCAGTGGTACCTATACACTGGTGAAAGATGTGTACAGCGAACACCTGGAATACTGCAGTTACAGGGGCTGGGAAAACAAAGACTTCTCCTTCGTTATGCAGGTTTCAAAGGATACGATCACCCAGAGTGGTATCGAAAAAATCGATAGCCTGAATATCAATCACGAGATCGTGGAAACATATGTAAGGATCCGTTAGGACCAAAACAAAACAGGCTGTCCGGGATGGATAGCCTGTTTTCATTTCAGCCACCATTAAAGCGGCGCTGGTTAATCTTGTCAGGAGTTTACAGCGCGCGTAGCACTAGTGATCGGTTTACGTATTTCCATGCGAAAGAAAGAGATATAGTTCAACCCGGCGGCTATAAAAACCAACCCGATAACTTTTGCTTTCAGCACACAAACACAGTATATACCAAACAGTGCGAGTATGAGCCCCATGCTGGCTACTCTTAAATTTGTCAGTTCAACATTTTTGTCGGAGAAACGGATTGTCTTTTTCGGAAAACGGAAGCGCTTAGTGAAATCTGTCTTGTAAGTCAGGATGATATTGATAACAGAGCAGCAGGTGATCAAACCGGCTACCAGTAATGCCTGTACCATTGTAAAGTCAATAAAAAATACTGCAGCCTGAGACAGGAGTACGATAGCGAGGGCAATGTACAGATAGATCTTCATCGAATGGTGTTGGTTAATGGACGAAGCTACATATATATTCTGAAAAACAAAATGTCCGTCCTGCAACACGAGGAAACATTCTATATTTGCGCGATCTGCACTCTCATTTGAATTGCAGTATACTGCTATCCTTCATGCATACATGAGACAGCATTTAACACAAACATGCAAACAGCGATAAAATTTAATGGGACGGAAAAGTAGAACCAAAAGACAGCGGGTTATTCAACAGACTCAACCAGCTTCTCTGGCATTGAAGATCGTTACTTACCTCTGCCTTTTAATTGGAATTTCTTCTCTTTGGGCAATTTCAGAATTTTCTCATATTGATAATACAAGGAATGGAGTTGTTTTTTTCTTCCTTTTTGCCTTTTTAGGATTAATACTTAGTATCCTCTTCTATATTTTAATCTACAAGACGGTGCCCGATTTTAAGAAAGACCGGAAAGTAAATAAGCAATGGTCAAATCTCTTTGCTTTAGGACTGGGGTTCTTTTTTTTGACACCAGGAATTGCATCTTATATAAATAGATCTTATGGGATTGACCAGGAAAAATGTAGTTACAATACAATAATTCGAAGAAGCAGTTCCGGCGGGCGATATCCTGAATATTATTTATTCGTGCTTATTGACAATTACGAAGAAAGACTAACTGTATTTAAATCTTATTGGGGTAGCGTTAAGGAAGGATATGCTGTACGGATTTGCCTGCAGAAAGGCATATTGGGCTTCGAATACATTAAAATTAAACCTTAAGGACCTGACAATGCAGCCAGAGCCGGTCATTCCCGACCGGCTCTTTGATTTATTACTGTATATGATAGTTAGAGGGGTTAACTACAATGAGTGCCAGACCTGCTGCCTCAGTTATAGGTTAAACTTCCCCTCCACAAACTTACCTATCAAAGGTATAGGGCGCTGTGCCTCGTTGGACGCTGTTATTATTCCCATCAGCATCAATATAAACGGGCACAGCGAAATAATATAGAACAGGGCGGCTAATGCAGGCAGTATTACCAACAGTATACCACTCACAATACTTAGCGCTATAGAAAAAATAATAATCCCTATTGCTTGCGTAAGGTGATATTTCACCAGCGGACTTTTATCGTCGGACTTACGATATGACAGATAGGCAACTACCCATCCGATAATAGTGATATAGGCAACTATGGCCGTCATGCGGTTTGTCATGATATGATGTTTTTTGTACGATGCAAACCTAATCAGTGTCGTAGGGATAACCATAAAAACAGCGGCTACAATGAGGCTACATAAACAAACGGCAGCGTCTACAAAGCGTCTACGAAAAAAGATAACTTATATGATTTTCAATCAATTAATATTTCACCTCTTTTTTAACTCTGATTCTTTTCCCTATTTTTGAAGGGATGTTACGAAATATCATAACCATATCATTATTATCCTGCCTGCCCACGCTTACGTTTGGCCAACAACGATATAGGGACTCTCTTGAACAAAAGTTGTCAAAGGCCAATTTGTCAGGTTACGACAAAGTGATCGTTCAATGTAAGCTGGCAAGAGCATATTTTGAAACAGACCTTGATAAGGCCATCGCGTTCACAAACGATGCCGCTAATGCATCCGGAGCGGATGCGAAAGCCTGGCTCTATGCAACAAGGATACACCTGCTTGTACAAAAAAAGAATAAACCAGCAGCATACGCCGCACTCGATAGTGCCCTTCTGTATGTAAACCAGGCAAAAGATCCGCTGGCGAAAGGTATGGTATGGCTCAGGAATGGATGGTTGGATATTATTGATAACGAAAATGACCTTGCTGCGTCCAAATTATTGAAGGCGGCTGGTTTCTTTCAGACACCTGCCGGAGCACCCTATGCAGCGCTTGCCTATCACTATCTTGCCAGCATTTATAGTTACGGGACAGATACCGCGAGACAGGGGAATTATGCGAAAGAATGCTACGCAAAGGCCATGAAGAGCGGCGAACCGGATATATTGAACACTGCTTACTATACCATGGGGCAGTATTTCTATGACTGCTATAAACTAAACGCCCGGAAACAATTACTTGATTCAGCATTATCTTACTATAACAAATCAATAGCACTTAGCGACCGAGAGAGAGACCGGATAATATTACGAAGCAATACGGCCGCCGTGGCGCTGAATACTGCCAATATTTATTTCCAGCATTACCCCTCGTCTTTCCGTGACAGTGTATACCATTATCTGGAGATAGCCGAGCGAATTGCTACAGCAACCCGGCTAACGGAAATACTGATCAATTGCTATGGAATGCGTAGCGAATATGCTCTCCGGAATAACAAGGTAGATGAAGCAGAGCAGCTGCTACTGACTGCACTCAGCGAGGCAGCTGCTTCCCCCGTAAAAATGCCGCTCACACAATCCCGGATATATCGTGCACTGGTAAGAGTAGCAGAACAGAAAAATGACGCAAGACTTGCCTTGTCATACATGAAAAGCTATGTATCCAGTAATGAGGAAGCATTTAACCAGGAAAAAATTAACAATGCCCAAAAGATCGATGCACGATACCGCGCGGCACAACAAGCGCAGAAAATTGCCTTGCTGGAACAGGAAGCATCCTTCCGGGAAAAACGTAACCTGCTGTATATTGGCCTGGGAGCAGCAGGAATTGCTGCATTATCTTTCCTGCTGATCTCTTATAACTATAAACTAAAAGCCTCCATGCGGAAACAGGAGCTGATAGATAAAGAAAAAGACCAGGTCATTCTGAAAGTGAAACTGCAGGAAGCAGAAACCAATCAGCTGCTGGCCGAACAAGCCCTGTTACGCGAAAGGCAGCAGCGCCTGGAAAAGGAATTGCTGGCCGAACAATTGCAGAAGGAGAGCACGAACCAGATCATGGAAATACTGGCGGACAAACACACAAGTGGTAATGAAGAGATCAAAAAGCTTATCAAACGTCAGCAACAACTGGATGAAGAATATGAAGACCACAAAACTGATTTTGTGGAGGTTCATTCCGGCTTCTTCGAACAGCTGCAGCAACGCGCCAGCAATTCCCTTACAAGACTTGACATGAAATACTGCTCCTATATACTGATGGGTCTATCAAACAAAGAGATTTCAACCCGGCTTAATATAGAAGCTAAAAGTATCAGGATGGCCAGATACAGGATCAAACAGAAATTAGGTCTTGGAAAGGAAGACAGCCTCGATAATTTCATCAAAACTTTAAGCTAGGCAGACAAAGAACCCCTCTCAAAATTCCGTTTACAACACCTTCTCTTCGAATGTCTGGTTCCCCGGCAGGTCTTCCGCCATCGCCCGGACCTTGCCTCCGCTATAGGCAGGATTGTCATTTCGGGTCGTATAAAGCCATTCTATGCCACTTCTGCCCTGTAAGGCGTTCCCCTCTTCAACCAGGACTCCCGAAGCCGTATAAATGCCTACAACGACCTGGTATACCCGGAAGTCGTCGGTAGCACGGACCCGGATTGCCTGCCCCGCTTGTCCCGTGTATTCATCTGTTTTAAGTTCATGGATCTCCGGGGCGTTGTAAAAGTCCCGTATTGCCAGGTTATTAGCATTCTGACCCGGTTTGGCAACAGCCATGTAGGCGGCTACCATATCAGGATCGGCCTTCACCACAGCGGCATACTCAGTTGCATCAGTAAACCTGGATTGTACATCCAGCTGTTTGGGGGAGAATTTATAGCGTTTCCCCTTTTTGGTCTTGGCTTTACCCAGGATGACCTGTCCTGCTCTTTGCGTTACAGTAAGCTGTTTCCCAATAGTACCGGATACCTGGGCTAACAGGAGATTGTTTTTAGCTCTTGCCATAATTGGTTTTCAGGTGTTAACAGTATTAGAATAGTTGCTATAGCAATATAATAATACTGGTTGACTTCGGCAAATATTCTTTTATAACAGGCTCTTTTACCGCTTTGATACCTATATCTCCATATCGCTACATCGTCATCTGGATATCACTTTAGGCTCATATGTATATCGATTCGATATAGAAATGTCGGTGAAATGATATGGAAATGACGGTGAAGCGATATGGAAGAATAGGGAATACATCGAACAAAAAAGGGTTTAAAAGCGATTTTCAGCCCTTCTTTACCCCTTGACTACCGGTCACATCAAAAGCAAAGGGGCAGGCTGTATAATCACAACCTGCCCCTGAAAATGAATAATGTCCAGATCAGCTGACAGCCATCGTCTTTTCTTCCAATGCTCCCAGGTAGTTCTCAAAGCTCTTTTCTTCAAACGTGGTATAGAGCAAAGGTTCTATCAGTTCCAGCTCCATTAAAGCCAGCTTTCCATCTACCATCACCCCGTCTACACGGGTATACAACGCATCTGCTGCAAAACGGCGCACCAGGGCCGTTGCTTCTCTAATAATGGCAGCATCAGGTTGAACGCCATTGATAGTAGCCCCATACTGCGGTTGTACACGGAAATCGCCTTCCTTGGGCTTTTTCACGATCGCATGACTGAAACGTCCGCCGAAAAAGACAAGCGACCACTCACCTGCATGGATCTCCTTTAAGAAAGGCTGGGCAATAAAGGCTTCCTGCCGCAGTAATTCATTCAGGGGATGTGTTGGTAATGTCGGGTCGCCTTCCACTAATGTGAAGGTATTCTTGGAACCGCCGCTCACGCAAGGTTTCACGATAATCTTGTCGGTTCCAAGACGGGTGAATAAGGTCGAAAGTGCTGTTGGCGTATCCTTTTCCAGAAAAATGGAAGGAATGATATTAAATCCTGCTTCACTGATCTCTTGCAGATAATGTTTGTCAGCATTCCACAGTACCATCTTCACCGGGTTCAGTAAGCGCACACCCAATGCTGACAGTTTATGCAGCCATGTCCTGAACTCCTCCAGCCTGTTATGATAATCATAAGGCGATTTCAGGATGACGAGGCCGTAAGAAGACCAGTCAGCCTGCGGATCTTTCCAATCCTTTGCTTCCGCTGTCCAGCCACGGGCATTAAGGTTTTCCAGCAATTTCTTGTCTTCGTTCCTTGCCATATCAAACAGGTTGGCAGGGTCTTCACATATCAGCGCTATTCTCTTATTATCTGGCATAGTCGTTTATTTCTGCGTTACGTTATTCTGCTCCCTGTAATGTATATACGCCGCCGGCGCTTGTTTTCAGGGCATATGGATAACCGGCGGCTGGATCTTTCGGTTTCATCGGCGCCAGTTGTGCATTACTGGTTGCTTTCAGGCGATGTTTTGATACGAGATAACAGGTACCTGCTCTTGTTGCATGTACTGTTACACTGGTGATCTTTCCTTCTTTCCAGCTCATATCGATGGTATGGCCATCGAAGGCCAACAAGCCTTTTACCCGGCCGCTGGACCAGCTATCAGGAAGAGCGGGCAGCAAATGTATAGCATTTGATTGTCCGTTGAGCAACATTTGTGCAATGCCGGAAGTGCCTCCGAAATTACCATCTATCTGGAACGGTGGATGCGCACAAAACAGGTTGGCATAAGTACCGCCCGCATCATGCATATCAATGGAACCTTTACCTGTAAGGGTCAGCAGCTCTCGCAATAATTTATACGCATGATTACCATCTTCCAATCTCGCCCAGGTATTGATCTTCCAGGCCTTGCTCCAACCGGTGCCACCATCACCCCTGATCTCCAGTGTACGTTTGGCGGCATTGGCCAGTTCGGGTGTTGCTGAAGGAGAGATCTGATCGCCGGGGAACAGGCCATATAAATGTGAAATATGACGATGCTCTACCTCAGCAGAAGGCCAGTCTTTATACCATTCCTGCAGACTGCCATCTTTCCCGATCTTAAACGGATACAGACGGTCGGCAGTAACCTGTAAAGAATCACGCAGTGCATTGTCCACCTGTAATACTTCACCTGCTTTGATCACATTATTAAACAACTCACGTATGATAGTCATATCCATCGTACTGGCAACAGCTACCGCTTCATGCGTGCCATTCTCCAACACGAACATGTTCTCTGGTGAAGTAGCCGGCGCAGTAACCAGGTATCCGGAAGCAGGATCTTTTACCAGCCAGTCCAGGCTGAAAAGTGCGGCCGATTTCATGATAGGATATGCAGTATCTCTCAGGAATTGCACATCGCCTGTATAGCGATAGTGCTGCCACAGGAACTGGCATAACCAGTTACCTCCCATCATCCAGTTGGCCCACTGCGGATCTCCTTTGCCTATATCTCCTACGGGATTGGAGATGGCCCATATGTCTGTATTGTGATGTGCCACCCATCCACGGGTATTATAGAAATTGCCGGCAGTATGCTGACCAGTTACAGAGAGTTCTTTCAACAACTGGTACAAGGGCCGCTGCATTTCCATCAGGTTACACACTTCCGCCGGCCAATAGTTCATCTCTGTATTGATGTTGATAGTATAATTCGAGCTCCAGGGTGCACGTAATTCTTTATTCCAGATGCCCTGCAGATTAGCAGGAGCAGCCTTTGTACGCGAACTGGAGATCAGCAGATAACGGCCAAACTGGAAATAAAGGCTTTCCAGTGTTGCATCTTTCCCTCCTGCTGTATAACGTCGCAGTCTTTCATCTGTAGGCAATGTGCTCTGATCAGCGCCATCCAGTTGCAGAGACACGCGGTTAAAGAAAGTATGATAATCCTGCTCATGACGTTTCAGCAGATTGTCGTAAGACAATGCCGCTGCTTTTTTTAGATATCCGTCCACCAACGTTTTTTCATCTACACCTTCGCTGTCCGGACATTTATTATAACCGTTAAAACTTGTAGCAGCTGTTAGCAGTAAGGTAACTTCCGTTGCATGCTTTACGGTGATGCCGGAAGTATCTGTTGTAATGCTGCCATCGGGACTAATAGCACGCATACGCAGTTCATAGCGCATACCATTACAGCTGCCCGGAGCATCATATTTAATGGGCTCTTTGTTATAGTTTACATAATTGGGATCAGCTTGAGAAGGCGCTTTACCTCTCATCGCTATTTCTTTTTTACCTGTCACTACATTACTATATCTCAGTTGGCTGGAAGTAGATGCAGTAAAGTTTAACTGTCCTTTTTTATTTGCTTTAAGACGTATCACGATCACCTGGTCGGGTGCAGAGATAAACATCTCACGTGTGTAAGTAACACCGCTACTGGTGAAACGGGTAACAGCCTTTGCATCTGCAATATCCAGATCGCGGTAATACTGGCTTACAGCGGCGTCTTTCAGTTCTTGCCGGATGCGTACATCTCCCAGTGGCAAGAAGGACTGGGAATAGGCACCCTGCATCTTCCGTAAGAGACTATCCGCCTGATGGTATTTTTCCTGGAACAAGGCTGCTCTCACCGCAGGCAGGTACTTAGCTGCATCCGGATTGATGTTGTTGTTAACAGGTCCGCCGGACCATAAAGTAGCTTCATTGAGCTGAATGAGTTCTTCACTGGTACCACCAAATACCATCGCTCCCAGTCTGCCATTACCCAATGGTAAAGCCTGTGACCATTCAATAGCTGGTTCTTTATACCAGAGTTTCAGCTTGTTAACCGGCTGCTGTGCCCGTAAATGCCCTGCTCCTGCAGAAAGCAACAATAGAAAAATAAGACCTGTTCTGTTCATAGACGTGAAAAAATAAAATAATTGTCGAATAAACAAGTTCAGCTTTTTTACAAGGAAATGCAAACGATTGCGAAAAAAAGCGGACAAACCTTTGGTTATCACTTACAGGGGCATTACATTTGTTGTGTAAATCATATATTACCGGGATAAGACGTAAGTTACCTCCAGCACAAGTGAATGAATGAAACATCCCGGCTGATGGCTGATCGGCGAGTATAATGCTCATATCATCCTGAGAAAATTTCATCAGATAACAATAAAAAAGTATTATAAGCAATATGCTAAACTTTTTATGGACCTGAGTACCATAACGTGGAATTTTAGCACAAAGGTCGAATTCTTTCGACCTTTCTTTTTTTATTTACCTGAGAGATTCTATATTGTAGAGCAGACATTTAAAATTATATATCCGCGTTAATTACACAAGTGGAGAAAAAGCTATTTATTCTATTCTTGCTGGTATTCCTACCTGCTTTACTCAAGGGACAAACAAGCTCGTCGCAATACCAGTTGAGCAGGATAGATATTACCCAGGGACTTTCTGCTAACCAGGTCAATTGCATCCTGAAGGATAATCGTGGGTTCATGTGGTTTGGCACCATGTCGGGCCTGAACCGCTACGATGGCTATAACTTCAAGGTATTCCGCCAGGCCCTCAGCGATTCCACTACTCTTTCCGACAACTTTATCACCAGCCTCATGGAAGGCCCGGAAGGCCTGTTATGGATCACAAACCGTAATGGCCAGAACATCTACTATCCTGATAAAGGCAACTTCCAAAGAGACATCCGGCCTGTACTCAGGCAGTACGGTATTCCAGGCGACTCTGTTGGTCAGATCATGAAAGACAAGGCAGGGATGTACTGGTTTGTGATGCCGAAGAATGGCTTATTCAGGTATGCACCTGCTGCTCATACATCAACTAAGATCAGCTTTAAAGCAACAGAGAATGCGCCCGTTGTATCCATTGCAGAAGACCCTGCCGGCAACATCTGGATACTGCATGCAGACGGACTGCTGCAAAGAATGGACAGCCGCAGTCTTGCAATTGTTTACCAGGTACAGATGCCCGAACAGAATGGCAGCAGCAAACAGCAGGACTACCAGATGATGGCCGACAAAGACGGAGATCTCTGGATTTTCAGCAATACGGATGTACTGGGTATTTATTATTACAATCAACACAATGCCACCTTCACACATTATAACCAGAATACCGGCACGGTAAGGCTCAACACGAATATTGTAAGAGGTGTGGTACAAGATAACCAGGGACTGATCTGGATAGGCACAGATCATGGCGGATTGAATATCATCGACAAACAAAAACAATCTATACAGTACCTCCTTAACAATAGTGAAAATCCTAAGAGTCTGAGTCAAAATAGTATCAACGCCCTGTACCGTGATAACTCCGGTATTATATGGATCGGTACTTATAAGAAAGGCATCTGCTATTACCACGAAAATATTGTTAAGTTCCCTTTATACCAGCACCAGGTATTTGCAGCCAATAGTCTTCCTTATGATGACGTAAACCGTTTTGCAGAAGATGCAAAGGGCAACCTCTGGATCGGTACCAATGGCGGTGGATTGATCTACTTTGACCGCCAGCATAATACATTCAAACAGTACCTGCATGAAGCAGGTAATCCCAATACACCCAGCGGTAATGTGATTGTGAGCCTCTGGATAGACCGTGCGCAGAAATTGTGGATCGGCTCTTATTTCGGTGGACTGGATTGTTTTGACGGCAGCCGTTTTATCCACTATAAAAACGACCCTGCAGATCCCAATAGCCTCAGTGATAACAGCGTCTGGGAAATCTTTGAAGATAGTCAGCAGCGCCTATGGGTAGGTACATTAGGCGGAGGCTTGAACATACTTGACAGGGCTACCGGTAAGTTCCAGCGCTTTACCAACGGCGTGTCTCTGCGATCGCCTTATATAGCGGCCATAATGGAAGACAGGACCGGCAATATCTGGATAGGTACTTCGGATGGTATGGATGTCATGAACAAAGCGGGTAAGTTCACACACTACGGTACCATCGACAAACAACCGGATGGCCTGAGCAACAAGAACGTCATCTGTATGTTCGAAGATAGCCGCGGACTGATATGGGTAGGTACACACGAAGGATTGAACCTGTATGATCCTGCAACGAAAAAGATACGCATACTGCGAAAGGAAGATGGTTTGCCAGACAACATTGTGCTGAACATCCTGGAAGATAAGAACAAAACACTGTGGATGAGTACCTCCAATGGTATATCCAATCTCAGTATACAGGAGAAATCCGGAGGATATATCTTTCACTTCAAAAACTATGATGAATCTGACGGATTACAGGGAAGAGAGTTCAATGAAAATGCCGCTTTAGAGACCAGCAAAGGAGAACTGATCTTCGGAGGTGGTAATGGTTTCAATCTCTTTTATCCGCATTCCATTGCTATTAATCGGAGTATACCTCCCATCGTCTTCACCGACTTCCAGATCTTCAATAAAAGTATGACGCCCGGAGAAACCATCAATGGACGTATATTGTTGCAACAATCTATCACACAGACAAAAAAGATCACTTTAAAATACAGGGAGAATGTATTCTCCATTTCCTTTGCGGCATTGAATTACTTCCATCCGGAGAAGAATCAGTATGCCTATATGCTGGAAGGATTCAACAATGAATGGCTCACTGCAGATGGCAGTCTCCGTAAAGCGACTTATACCAACCTGGACCCCGGAGAATATACCTTCCGGGTGAAGGCATCCAACAATGACGGCGTATGGACGCCTGCTCCCGTGGAGTTACATATCACCATACTTCCTCCTTTCTGGAGAACACCGCTGGCATTTATACTGTATGTACTGCTCATTATAGGCGCCCTGATACTGGCAAGAAGGATTGTATTGGAAAGGGAAAGACTGCGTGCCCGTATTGAGCAGGAGAAACAGGAAGCACAGCGCATACATGAACTGGATGCATTAAAGATCCGCTTCTTCACCAACGTCAGCCATGAGTTCAGGACACCACTGAGCCTCATCATCACGCCGCTGGAAAAGATCCTGGGCAAGGGCCTGGAGAATAATTTGCAGCAGCAGCTGGTACTGATACAACGTAATGCCCGCCGCCTGCTCAATCTCGTTAATCAGCTGCTTGATTTCCGCAAGATGGAGGTACAGGAGATCAAGCTATACACCAGCGAAGGAGATATTGTTGCATTTATAAAAGAGCTGACCACTTCTTTCTCTGACCTGTCGGAAAAGAAACAGATACACCTGGACTTTCATAGCAGCATCAAAGAGCTACACATGTTATATGATCCGGATAAGATAGAAAAGATCATCTTTAACCTGTTAAGCAATGCGTTTAAGTTCACACCGGAACAGGGGAATATCTCTGTGGATGTTCAACTGCAACATGGGTCGGTGTTGGCTATTATGGTGAAGGATACTGGTATCGGCATTCCTCAGGAACAGCAGGAGCGGATCTTTGAAAGGTTCTTCCAGCATGACATTCCTGGCTCTATGGTGAATCAGGGCAGTGGTATTGGTCTGAGTATCACACGTGAGTTTGTGAAGCTGCATGGCGGTAGCATCTCTGTTGATAGTGCGCCTGGTATGGGTAGCTGCTTTACCATCCTGCTGCCTGTACAGGGTATATCCGGCAAGCCTGTTACCACGGCGCCGGAAAAAACAGCGATCATGTCTGCGGCGCCTGTCAGGGAGACAGTTCCTGTGACATATACCGGCAAGAAACCGGTTTTATTACTGATAGAGGATAGTGAAGATTTCAGATTCTATCTAAAGGACAACCTGAGTGTCCACTTTCATATCATCGATGCACCTAATGGACAGATAGGATGGAACATCCTGCAACAAACAGTTCCTAACCTGGTGGTCAGCGATGTGAATATGCCGGAGATGGATGGCCTGGAGCTTTGTCGCAGGATACGACAGCAGCAACGCCTGGCGCATTTACCGGTCATTCTGCTTACCGCACGTGCCTCAGAAGAAGATCAGCTGGAAGCGCTGGATAATGGGGCTACAGACTATATCACCAAACCATTCAACTATGAGGTATTGTTGTCGCGCATCCGTAATATCATTACACAGCAGGCATCACTGAAGAAAACCTTCCAGCAACATATTGATGCACATCCGGAAGAAATAGCTATCTCTTCACAGGATGAGCTATTCATCCAACAGGCCTTGCAGATTGTTGAAAAGAATATATCCAACCCGGATTTCTCTGTAGAAGAACTAAGCAGGGAACTGCATATGAGCCGGGTATCTGCGTATAAGAAACTGTTATCCCTTACGGGGAAACCGCCGCTTGAATTCATACGTTCCATCCGCCTGAAAAGGGCGGCTCAATTACTGGGTAAAAGTCAATTGACGGTGGCTGAGGTAGCATATGAGGTAGGATTCAATAATCCTAAGTATTTTGCAAAGTATTTCAAACTGGAATACGGCGTGTTACCATCCGCTTATAAGAACACTTAAAAACTGATCGCTATGCAGGCATTTCTTAACAAACTGGACAGTCATCTGGCAGGTAAAAGAGCTGCTTATTATGCTACGTTACAACCGGGACTTTCAACAGAAGCAATAACAGCCCTTGAAAAGAAATTTAATGTAACGATTCCTGCAGACCTTCGTGCATTATACCAATGGAAGAACGGGCAGCGTGATGATTCTTATGAGGCATTTGTCAATAATTCCATGTTCCTGTCGCTGGAGCATGCCTTATCCACAGCCGAGGAGCATACATCCATGATAGGCACTGACTTCGAGCTGGAGAACTGGTGGCATCCTGCATGGATACCCATCTTTGATAATGGTGGTGGCGACTGTATTTGTTATGATACTGCGGGTGTATTTACCGGCATCCGGGGACAGATCATTGAGTTCTGGCATGCGGACAATGACAGGAACACTATCGCACCAGATCTTACCAGCTTTATTACTTCCCTTAATCACCTGTATGATACGACTGCTGCGGAAGACTTCGATGAATACTTCGAAGTAAAAGCGCCTGAGGGATATCCTAAGGGCAATTATGCAGGAGAAGCGGAATGATCTAGCAAAGCGTTTCCGGGAGATGGTATGTCCTTACTTCGCCGGAGTTGTGCGTCAACAGCAACTGATGTTGCTTCGTCAATGCTACTGTGACAATTTCTCCGGCGTAGTCAATGACTTCATTGGATTTAGTAGTAGGCCGGCCAGCCATATCGTAGGCCCTGATCTCACAACCTTCGGGCATGAGTTCTCCGGTACAGTTTAAACTCTCCCTGTCTATCAGTAACAACCTGCCAAAGCGGGTAAATGTCAGCAGTGTTTTGTCATTCACATACAAGACTACATATTCAACGTTGTCGCCGTCATCTGTAGTGGGGTATTCATTTCTTTCGGCGAACAGCTCATCCCGTTCTAATATCGCCGTCTTTCTTATTTCCGGGAATGAGAACAGTTCAATCCCATCTTCATGATGAGGAGCTGTCACAAACTCTTTCCCATCAGGAGAAAAGCTACCCATGATCCTGTCATGGCATTCGGATAGTTCTTCACAGCTGATCTTCCCATCTTCTAATCGCACGCGATAAAACAGGCTGGCATCCTGTCCGGCGGCCGCCTCCACAATCATCGCGTAATTATCCGGTGTTGGGTAGAACATGTAATTATAGTCCTGGTTTCCATCCATCATCCAGGTATCTATTATTTTATAATCGCATGCGCTTACTGTATACAGGATATCATTCTCCAATGTAGAACTGCCCGGAACAATAAACCAGATCAGTTGTCCATCGGAAGAAAAAGCACAAGGCGATCCGAGGAACTTCCCCCATGGCTCATGCGAAAATGCCCACAACAAATTAGCATCGAGGTCTAATATGCGTATGGTTTCATTGCCGGAAAGTGCCATCATCTTTCCATCCGGGCTTGCAGTGATCATACAGTTGACGTAATTGATCGTCTGTGCCTGCAGGTCTTTCTTCCAGATTTGATTGAAGGAGCTATCCAGTCGGATGACGTGCGGATCTTTGTTGAAATTAAGCAGATATCCACCGTCCGCAAGTTCTGTTATACAGATGGGGTTGGCTTCCAAGGCTAACCGTTGATGGATATTGAGTGGTATTTGTGTAAATATATTTCCCATAAACTCCTGGTACCTGTAAGTTAATGGTAATATTCGAAATTTTAAGGCTCAGTATGGTACATCGCGATGAAAATTAATACTGTCCTAATCTACCCTTATAGATGTCTTCTTCACACCGCTTTTGTAAAAATTTCTAAGGGTAAGTTTGTTGTATCAACGTACCTAAAAACTACTGTTATGCAAAAGATCACTCCTTTCTTATGGTTCGATACCCAGGCGGAAGAGGCAGTAAAACTGTATACTTCCCTTTTTAAGCATTCATCTATCGGAAAGATCAGCCGTTACCCTCCGGGCCTTCCCGGGCAGGAAGGGAAAGTAATGACGGTGGAGTTCAAGCTGGATGGGCAAGACTTTATAGCCCTCAATGGCGGTCCGCACTATTCTTTTACACCTGCTGTGTCTATGTTTATTAAATGTGAAACACAGGAAGAAGTGGACAGGCTATGGGCTGCCCTTTCAGAAGGTGGTACCATAGAGCAATGCGGATGGCTGCGGGATAAGTTTGGCTTGTCCTGGCAGGTAGTACCTAATGGCTTACAGGAGTTGCTGCAGGATAAAGATCCGGGGAGAGCGCAGCGAGCGGCTACGGCGATGATGAAGATGAAGAAACTGGATATTGGAGCGCTGGAAGAAGCGGCAATGGGATGAAAGCCTGCTTATGAGAAATAGAAAAGCCTGCCGGTTAAAGCGGCAGGCTTTTTATTGTCTTCAATACATTACTCACCCAATCTGCATCCTGCTCCTCCACAATGAACGTCCTGAAATTCAACCGGACTCCCTCCTGAGCTACCCCGGGCGAATCATCAATATGCAGATCAATATCGAATGCAGGCGGCAACTTGGATACTGTACCTGCCCCGCCTGATAATGTTTTGTCATGTACTGTTTTGTTAATGATCTTATCCAACCGTATACCGTAAGACAAGAAAAGCCATCTGATATAAGCAGGTGATCGCAGCGAGGTGGTGTAAATGTAAATTTTACAATCCTGCTCCCTTAAGGCCTTCATCAATGTCAGGGTACCCGTCCTGAGCTTCTCGCGGCTCACCAGCCGATGCCAGAACCGTTGTGACTCTGTCGGAAATCGTTTCATGCCCGGGATCAGGGTGTCATCCAGATCAAAAGAAATTGTCATGAGGTTCTAATGCTTTGTCATGCTTTCATACAAGTTACAAGACAATACGCTTCAATCCATTAATGGGGAATAAAAATAAAACATGACACAGTCAATTACTCATGACTGATCTCAGGGGCTCATTTTAAGCACCTGCCTTAACAAATCATACCCTTCCTTTTATCAAACCCCACCTTCCCCACCATCAACTGGTTAACATTTGTACCCCTAATCACAAACAATCCCCTCCCCTGGGTCTTAAAGGGGACTGTTAAATTTGCCTCAACACGTTAGCAATAGAAACTATTGATAATATATTCTATCGGCTGCCAACAATAATTATCAGATCAATTCCATGGATATGAAGAAAAAGAGACTACTCCCGGTCCTGGCGTTTACCTTTTGCATACAGTTCTGCTATGCAGGAAAAATTGAGAGATTTAAGGATGGTTTACTCGTACGGTTAGAAAAGACTACCGCCGGAGGAGTTAAACAGGTAAGGTTACAGGTAATTAATGACAACATTATCAGGGTAACTGCCAGCCCGGCAGATTCCATTTCCGGAACACCCAGCCTCATGGCCGTGATAACCGGTACCCGGGAAGTAAAATGGACCAGTGAGGAGAAAAACAACCAGGCTACATTAAAGACAGGCGCATTAACAGCCAGTATTGATCTGACTACCGGAGAAGTGGTATTCAGGGATCTTAAAGGACAGGTGATCCTGCAGGAAAAACAGGGAGGCGGAAAGACCTTCACCCCTGCCGTGATTGATGGCAAGCCGCTTTATAAATTACAGCAGGTATTTGAGTCACCTGCGGGTGAGGCATTCTATGGACTGGGTCAACACCAGACAGGGTTAATGAACTATAAAGACCAGGACGTGGACCTGACCCAGTACAACTCCGTAGCTGTGATACCCTTCCTGGTATCCAGCAGGCACTATGGTATACTGTGGGACAACTACTCTATTACCCGCTTCGGAGATGACAGACCTTATGAAGAACTGGGCAGTCTCCAGCTATCTGATAAAAATGGGAAAGCCGGTGGCCTGACTGCTACGTATGCGATGCGTAATAAACCAGACAGCATCTTCCTGCAAAGACAGGAGTCGCTGATCGATTTTACCTTTCTGCCCGATCTGAAGAAAATGCCGGCGGGCTACCGAATGGAAAAAGGTGTGATCACCTGGGAAGGAGATATCACGTCTCAGACTGGCGGACAGGAGAAATTCTTTATGACAGGCTCCGGTTACATCAAGGTATGGATAGACGGGCAGTTGAAACTTGACAAATGGAGGGAAGGATGGAACCCTGGTCCTTCTGTATTCCGTCATGAGCTGGACAAGGGAAAGAAATACAAATTTAAGGTGGAATGGATCCCTGAATCCGACCAGGCGTTTGTTTCTGTAAAACATCTCTCCCCTACTCCCGCAAAGCTGCAGAACAAAGCAGCGCTGACGTCAGAGGCAGGCGAAAAGATAGACTATTATTTTGTATACGGCCAGCAGACAGATGATGTTATCAATGGCTATCGTGCTATCACGGGTAAAGCCGCCATTGTTCCAAAATGGGCATTGGGCTACTGGCAAAGCCGGGAACGTTATAAGACACAACGTGATGTGATCGGCACAGTCCAGGAATTCCGCAAAAGGCAGATCCCTCTGGACAATATTGTAATGGACTGGTCTTACTGGAAAGAAGATGCCTGGGGTAGCCAGGAATTCGATCCGCAGCGTTTTCCAGATGCAAAAGGCATGATAGATTCCCTACATGATATCTATCATACTCACTTCATGATATCAGCCTGGCCTAAGTTCTATAAGGATATTCCGAACTATAAGCTCTTTAATGATAATGGCTGGCTCTATAAACAAAGCATTAACGATGGTATCAGGGACTGGATTGGCAAGGGCTATGTATCTACTTTCTATGATGCATTTAATCCCGGCGCCCGTAAGCTGTTCTGGCAACTGCTCAGCAAACACCTCTTCAGTAAAGGCGTGGATGCCTGGTGGCTGGATGCTACAGAACCAGATGTGCTGTCCAACGCCACTATCGACTACCGCAAACAATTGATGAATCCTACTGCGCTGGGACCATCTACACAATACTTCAATTCTTATGCCCTCATGAATGCGAAAGGCATCTATGAAGGTCAGCGTCAGGAGAAACCAGACCAGCGCGTATTCATATTGACACGTTCTGCCTATGCCGGCATGCAACGCTTCGGTGCAGCTACCTGGAGTGGAGACATTGCCGCCCGCTTTGATGAACTGGCAAGACAGATACCAGCGGGACTGAATTTCGGTTTGTCTGGCATGCCTTACTGGACAACAGATATCGGAGGATTTTATGTGGAGGATAAATACGACCAACCTGATCCGCAGGGGGCTGATCTCCAGGAATGGAGAGAGCTGAACACCCGTTGGTTCCAGTACGGTTCATTCTGTCCACTGTTCCGCTCGCATGGACAGTATCCTTATCGCGAGCCGTTTAACATTGCGCCGGAAAATAGTGTCGAATTGACATCAATGATCTATTATGATAAGCTACGTTATCGTTTGATGCCGTATATTTATTCTCTTGCAGGACATACCTATCATCGTGGATATACCATGATGCGTGGCCTGATCATGGATTTCGACAAGGATACAGCTGTCAGGAACATCGGTGATCAGTTTATGTTTGGTCCTGCGCTGCTGGTCAATCCGGTATATACTTATAAAGCACGCAGTCGTAAACTATATCTCCCTGCCAATGCCGGCTGGTATGATCTTTACAACGGTACTTATAATGAAGGTGGACAATACATTACCGCGGATGCTCCGCTGGATAGAATCCCCGTATATATAAAAGCAGGCAGCATTGTTCCTTTCGGTCCGGCTATGCAATACACCGCACAGCGTCCGGCCGATACGATCACATTATATGTATATACAGGAGCTAATGGAAAATTCACACTCTACGAAGATGAGGGTGTCAACTATAATTACGAAAAAGGGCAATACAGTACCATCAACCTCACATACGATGAAGCAGGCCAGACGCTGACAATAGGCAAGCGGGAAGGTAATTTCCCGGGCATGTTGCAGCATAGGACCTTCCGTATTGTGAGAGCAGGGAAGGATAAACCAGTGAGCATGGATTTCGACAACAGGAATGCAACCGTTGTGCTGTATGACGGTACAGCCAAAAAGATATCATTAAAAAATTAACCACTTACATGAAGAAAAAGAAGTATTAAAAACTAACACGTTGTGAATTTATTCACGTTTTGACCATCGATAAAACCATCCCGTAACTACTAACATTCTAACATTATGAAAACTGCTTACAAAATCAGAGATTTTGTGACTGCCTGCATGATTCCCGTTTCATGCGGATTAAGCAGCGTGCTGCTGGTGGCTATGCTGTTGCCCGTCAACGTGGCAATGGCGCAAACAGCTAAAAGAGCGCTTTCCGGAAAGGTAACTGCTGGAAAAGATAATAGTCCATTGCCAGGGGCCAGCGTACGCATTAAAGGCACCAACAATGGCGCCATTACTGATGCCAATGGTGGCTTTAACCTGCAGGTAAGCGATAGCGACTCCCTGGAAGTAACACTTGTAGGCTTTACCAAGCAGGTGATCTCTGCCAGAGGTAAAACATCACTCACCGTTAATCTTTCCGAAGGTGCTACCGGTCTTGACGAGATCGTGGTGGTAGGTTATGGTACCGAAAAGAAAAAACTGGTAACCGGCGCTATTGACCATGTAAATACACAGCAGCTGGAACAGAACCATGCCCTGCGTGTAGATCAGGCCTTACAGGGACAGACTCCCGGTGTACAGATCACTGCTACTTCGGCACAGCCGGGAGAAGGCATGAAAGTGCGCATCCGTGGTACCAGTACTGTTGGTAATGCGGATCCTTTATACATCGTGGATGGTGTACCTACCTCAGATATCAGCTACCTGAACGCGTCAGACATTGCTGCGATGGATGTACTGAAAGATGCAGCATCTTCCGCTATCTATGGTGCGAGGGCAGCCAATGGTGTTGTACTGGTTACCACCCGTAAAGGCCGTGCAGGAAACATGAAAATGTCTTACGACGCTTACTATGGTATACAGAATCCTTCACATAAAGTATCTGTGCTCAATGCACACGACTATGGTGTGATCATGAACGAGATGGCCATTAACTCCGGCTCCGTTCCTTATTTCACCGTAGATCAGCTTAGCAAACTGGGTAAGGGTACTGACTGGCAGGAAGCGATCTACAATAAGAAAGCACCGATGCAAAACCATTCCCTGGCATTTGCAGGTGGCAATGAAACTTCTGTGTTCTCTTCTTCTGTTGCCTATACAAAACAGGAAGGTGTCATCGGCTTAAAAGACCAGTCTCAATATGACAGGCTCTCTTTCCGCATGAACAGCGAGCATAAGATGTACAAGGATATTGTTGTATTCGGTGAAAACGTGACTTATACACAGTCCTCTAAAAGAGGGGTTGGTGTAGGCAATATCTACGGCAATGCTATCCGGTCTGCGTTCACCGTAAGTCCGCTGTTCCCTGTATACAATCCTGATGGCAGCTACGCAAAATCTACTTTCAATGTGCAGGAAGCTAACCCAGTGGCAGTAATGGATTATCAGAACCAGAACAAATCCAAGACTGACCGTATCATGGGTAATACGTACCTGCAGGTATCGCCTATTAAAGGCCTGACACTACGTACTGACTTCGGTATTGATGTGAGCAATAACGATTCGAGAAGTTATACACCGATATACAACCTGTCTACCAACGTAGTAAATGAGCATTCCCGTGCTACACAGGGCATCTACCGCACACATACCTGGAACTGGGATAACACCCTGAACTACCAGCGTGATTTCGGTAAGCATAATGTAGCTGTACTGGTAGGTATGAACTCCAACGAAACCAAAACTTCTTACCTGAATGGTTACAAACAGGACCTGACCAAACAAGGACTGGATAATGCCGTTATTGACAATGGTACTACAGACAGCACACAGCGTATCTTTGGTGCTGATAGTTCTGCTACGCTTTATTCTTATTTCGGACGTATCAGCTATTCTTATGCTGACAAATATATGTTTACCGCTGTAGTAAGATCGGACGCATCTTCCCGCTTCGGCCCGAACAACCGCAGAGGTACTTTCCCATCCTTCTCTATTGGCTGGGTACCTACGAATGAAGATTTCTTCAAACTCTCCTGGGTGGACTTCCTGAAAGTACGTGCAGGCTGGGGACAGAATGGTAACCTCCCTACGGGATATTATCAATACCTGTCTACTATCTCGACACAATACCTGAGTTATTATTTTGGCAGCGGCGACCTTCCTTTTATAGGTGCAGCGCCTGTCAAGATATCTAACCCTGATCTGAAATGGGAAACTTCAGAACAGGCCAACGTAGGTATCGATGCGACACTGTTCAGAGACTTTAACCTGACAGTGGATGTATACCGCAAAACAACAAAGGACTGGCTGGTACCAGTAAACGTACCTGCTGTTTCCGGTGCATCGACAGTACTGATCAATGGAGGTAATGTGCGTAACCAGGGTGTGGAGGTTTCCCTGGGCTACAATCATACCTTCCATGGTCTCTCTGTGGGTGTGAATGGTAATATCGGTGTGAACCGTAATGAAATCACCGATATCCCTAACCGGGAAAAGATCATCAACGGGTCAGGGGGCATCACCTTTGCAAGTATGCCAGAGTTTTACCGTGCGCAGGTAGGTTTCCCGATGGGTTATTTCTACGGATATAAGACAGCTGGCATCTTCCAGAATCAAAATGAAGTGGCTGCCTATGTAAATAAGGACGGCAAGAAAATACAGCCTAATGCCCTTCCTGGTGATGTTCGTTTCCAGGATCTCAATGGCGATGGCGTAATAGACAGCAAGGATGAAACACAGATCGGTAATCCTTATCCTAAGTTCACTTATGGCCTGAACTTCAACCTGGGGTATAAAGGATTCGATTTCTCTGCTTCACTGTATGGTAACTATGGCAACAAGATCTGGGATGGAACGCATGACTTCTCCAGTCCGCTCAGCAATTACAGTACAGAAATACTCGGTCGCTGGACAGGTGAAGGCACCTCTAACCGCATTCCCCGTGTAACAGATGGCGCTGAGCTGAACCAGAACTGGATCCGTTCTTCTGATCTGTACGTACACAATGCATCTTTCCTGCGTATCAAAAGCCTGAACCTGGGATATGATTTCAAGAAGGTGTTACACACATTGCCTTTACAGCAGCTGAGATTATACGTTTCTGCTACCAACCTGTTCACCTTTACACCTTACAAAGGTGTAGATCCTGAAGTAGGTTATGGTCCTACCGGATGGGCTTCCGGCATAGACCTGGGTACTTATCCGCAACCTAAGACTGTACTGGTTGGTCTGAACGTTAAATTCTAATCCGGTAAATCATTCCACATGAAAAAGATCTTCGTATCCATTATAGCAATTGCACTCTTTGCTGCCTGCAGTAAGGACTTCCTGGAGCGTTCGCCTGTAAATGAACAGACGGAAACCTCCTTCTATCAAACACCAGAACAGGCTTTACAGGCACTGGTGTCCGTATACAGCCAGCTCAATATCGGTGACTATGACAACATTCACCTTGTATCAGAAATAGCCAGTGATAACTGCTTTGGTGCTGGTGGTACTTCCGACCTTACATGGAAACAGTGGGACCGCTTTCAGGAAGCATCAAATATAAACTTGGGTCTCTGGCAGAGAGGTTATACAGGTATCTATAGAGCTAATGTATTACTCGCTAAAATAGGCGGCGTAAACTGGGGTGCAGACACCACCCTGAAAACCACCTACTCTGCTGAAGCCCGCTACCTGAGAGCATACTTCTACTTTGACCTGGTACGCGTATTTGGTAATATTCCACTGGTAACCAAACCGCTCACTGTTTCCGAGTATAATATGCCGCAGGCGGCTCCGGCAGACATATATAAGCTGATAGCCGAAGACCTGCAATATGCAGCCAATAATCTGCCCGCCACCGCATATCAGGGTATCTCTCCCAACAACTACGGCCGGGCTACCAAATGGGCGGCACAGGCGCTGTTAGGCCGTGTATATCTGTATTATACCGGTTACTATAATCAACCGGATCTGGCAGGTGTTGTTAACAAAACACAAATGATCAATTACCTGGACAATGTCATCAACGCCAGCGGATACGGACTGGTAGACAGCTTCCCTCGTCTGTGGCAGGCATCAGGAAGGTCGTTTGTAGGAGAAGACAATAAAGAAACTGTCTGGTCCATCAAATTTACCTACAAAGGCCTGGGCAACTGGAACCAGCATAATGGTAACCGCATGCAGGTAGATATCGGTATCCGCAGCCAGGTGATTGGCCCTTACTACAAAGGATGGGGCGCCGGTACTGTGACACCTAAATTATGGAATGCCTATGATGCTACTGATACCCGGAGAGGCGCCAGCATTATTTCCATTGAGGATGAAAACCTGACAGCATATGCTATTGGCGACCAGTCGCAGTACACCGGTTATTTCTGGAAAAAATATATGCCGTTGAATGATGGTAATGCAGATAGCAAGGGAGGTAATTTTCAAATCGACAATTATTTTGATGACATTATTATCCGTTATTCAGACGTGCTGCTGATGGCGGCAGAACTGAATCTCGATGTTGATCTATCCAAGGCGCAGAACTACTACAACCAGGTTCGTGACAGGGCATTCCTGAACACGACCAGTCGTAAAACACTGACCGGCGATGCCAATGGTAAAAAGCTGATCATGGAAGAACGCCGCCTGGAATTTGCATTGGAAGGACAGCGCTACTGGGACTTACTGCGTCAGGGCTTAAGCGTTGCCAAAGCTGCTATTGACAATAGCGGTGGTGATAGCCAGTTCGATGTAGGTTTCCGTACAGAAACACAGGGACTGTTTAAGATCCCTGAACAGGAGATCAATCTGTCAAGCGGTGTTTATAAACAAAATACCGGCTGGTCTAACTAATGTCGAATCATTCAAAAAACTGCATTATGAAAAAGTTTATCACCTTATCCCTGCTTGCATTATCGGCTGTGCTGGTATCCTGTACAAAGGAAGATGAAAAGAGTCTTGGCGGACCATCTATCGCTAAGAGCGATGTGAAGTTCTCCGTTACACAGCAACAGGGACATGACAATATAGTAATGTTAAATAGCCTGACACAGGGCGGATATATTCCCTACTGGGAGTTTACCGGTGGTTTCTCTAAAAAGAAGCTGGATACTATCAATCTGCCTTTTGCGGGAGACTATACCGTTCGTTATACTATCTATACACAGGGCGGCCCATTAGCTGATTCTGCAAAGATCACTGTTTCACAAAACGATCCTCAGTATTTTTCCAGCCCTATGTGGAATCTGCTGGCCAATGCACAGGATGGCAAGACATGGGTATGGGCATCTGATATTCCGGGGGGCATCTGTTATGGCAATGGTTCTGGTGGAGCAACAGCGCCCGAATGGTGGCAGAACGGCATCGCCTATCTGACACAAAAGGACGTGGCCGCAGATGAAATGACTTTTGATCTGAAGGGTGCGAAAAACTATACGTTTACGCATGCAGGTGCTTCACAGAAAGCGCTGTTTGAACTGGACACTTTAAATAAGACGTTGAAGATAACAGGTAGTGACATCAGCCTCGGTAACAAGGTTACATACGTGATCGTAAAACTGACCGCCGACGAACTCACCCTGGCACAGCAGGGTGATGGCTGGAGGAACATCTGGATGTACAAAAGGAAGGGATTTAGTTATTAGTTTACGGGATTTTAAGATGGATGAGAAAAGGGATGAAGTTTCGTACTTCATCCCTTAATTTTTTTTGAAAAAAAGTTGAAGGGAAATTTTGAGATGTTGAGAAAAGGTGTAATTTAGTGATAGAGAAAACGCCACCCCTGATGTTACAAGTCAGGGGTGGCGTTTTTTTTTATTGTCATATGTTCAGAATAAAAACCATTGTTTAAGTTAAAACCGGGGGAATGCATTTAGATCATTATTTGTTTACAATGACTTCAAAAACCGACAGAAAAACTGATTATGAATTTACCAGTATTGGTCCCAAAGGAGAAATTAAAAAGACAGTACGATTTATGAGAATAAGCCACAACTTTTATAATCTCTCATTCGGCGAAATAGATAAAAGAACCAATGGAATTGTTGATAATGTAAACTCAGGCAATAACGATCATGAGATGATATTGACAACTGTAGCTGCAGTGGTTGAATCCTTTACTATTGATCGCCCAGATTCATTTATATATGTTGAAGGTAGCACACCTTCAAGGACAAGATTATATAGGATTTGTATCACAAAATACTTGAGTGATATTACTAATCAATTTAAAATATTTGGTTACCAAAATAACGAATGGCAAAACTTTACACAGAACCAAGCATATAATGCTTTCCTTGGCATAAGAAATCTCTCATAATAGTAAATAACAAAATCATTATTTATGGAAAATGTCATCTCAAAAAGACAAATAACGAGGACTGATGAGTTTCTAATAAAGCATAATATTATGGTCGAAACACGACCCGATATGACTCTTGAAGAAATTTTGGCAATATGTCCGTTTACAAGAAAAAAGTATGAACAGGCAAAAGCTACATTGGAGAGATGTCCATTCCCTATGGAATTACTGTTCAAAAAATAATCCAATCATTAAATCATCATTCATGGAAAATGTAATCTCAAAAAGACAAAAGGAAAGTACCCACGAAAGAAAAGATAATATTGTGGTCCCTATACGACCTGATATGACTCTTGAAGAAGTTTTCAAAATACGTCCCTTTGCAAGGAAAAAACACGAGGAGGCAGTAGCCATGTTGGCCAAGTACCCTATTCCTAAAGAGCTACTGCTTTAGAATGAACTGCAAATGAATAATTCCAATCATTAAAATCACCATTCACAAAATGTAATCTCAAAAAGATAAAGACAAAGACTCATGGAAGGAATAAAGATATCATGATTGCCTTACGGCTGAAGGAAAATCATACTAAAACAACTATAAAGAAAAAGGCGCCTCTGTTACGAGACGCCTTCCTTTTATTTAATAACTACTGTATCTATCTGGTAATCATTTTCTCCGGAAACAAATTTCAGGTAATAAGTACCGGGCGTCTTTTCTGTCAGTTTATAGGACGCTTTCCTTTCAGGAATATCCATGGTGCACATACAACCTTTATATACTGCTTCTACAGTGATTGTACGGGTATTGCCGCTTTTCTTTTCATTGAATTGATGAAACTGTCCGCAGCCATTGTTTACGTTAAAATAAACGGTAGTAGCGCCATCTTTACCGGCCGATGCTTTATCGATCCTGGTAACATGGACTTTTTCATACTTTACGCAATCCTGCGCAGGGGCATTCTTCTTGCTACATCCGGCCATGACAACTACAGCCAGGGAAATAAAGGTTAATGATCTTCTCATGAAAAATTAATTTAAGCCCCTTCCCTGCTTATGGAAAGGGAACTGTAACACTTAACGCATGAGATATGCCTTTGGTTACAGCTCCCTTAAAAATTAACTTTATTTCAATCTTACGATCTTGCTGGTGCCGATCACACCGAACCTGCCTTTATCTGCCTTTAAGATCCATACGCCGGCAGGTACTTTGCTGATATCCAGCTGTACCTGTTGAGTGCCCTTACCGGCAGGTGTCACCACCTGCTGCAGTACAATCTGGCCTGTTTTCGTATTCACGAGCGACAACAGCACTTTTTCTGTACCACCGTCCACTGCAACGCTCAGGGTATTGCCTGTAACGGGGTTCGGATATACTTTCAATGATCCCTTAGCAATAGTGCTTTGATCATCTGCAACAACAGCTGTTGTTACACTGGTAAGAGAAGCGGAACAGTTACTTACGAATGTCCATGGTTTGCCGTCGCCGGTGTTCTGGTCAGGCTGATCGCCCTGTGTCCACCATTTAGCCTGGTAGATCTTCTTGCCATATGCTACTTTAGTACCTGCGGTATAGATACCTCCTTGTGTCCAACCTGCTATACCATCGCAAGGCTGGCCGGTACCACCACCATCGCCACCATTGCCGTTACAGGCGCCTACAACAGCCCAGGTGGTATTAGTGCCTGGCACATCGCCACTGCCAGCCCACCACTGGTTACGATAGATGACATTGTTGTACTTAACGATATTGCCGGCAGTCTCATAGATCTTCGTAGACTCCCAGGCCGGCAGGGAAGCACAACCTTCAAAGGTCTGGGTGTTCCATATTGTAAATGAGATGGTTGTTACGATGGAATCTTTACCATTCCTCAGACCTACTGCAGTAGCTGTCTGGGCGCCATAAGCTGTAGGTGTCCATTGTACGCTGGTGCCTGACAGTCGCAAGCCACCTATTTTGATAAAAACCTGCGTAATCTCATTCCTTGGATCACTCTTAGATACCGTCAGTGTAACTGGCGCTAAAGAAGTGACACCCATGATGCCGTTGGACGGTGATGTAAATTTCAGGGCAGTGATCTGCGCACACTCCGTATTGTCAATAGCAAAAGGGGGCATTGTAGCGCAACCGCAGTTAGCGGCGTTATTACCACCGTTCAGTTCCATACTCACCTGTTTGATGCCGGTATAACGCTGATAGTGACCAATACGGCCGAGTACCTTGGTATTCTCTGTACCGCTGCCGCATTCAATACCACCATTGATGATATTGACAGTAGCGCCAAAACCAGGTTTAAGTCCTGCAGCCTGCTGAGAGGCTGTTGGTGTCCATTTGCCGGAGATCATCACATCATGACAGGAAGGTTTAGGATATTGTTGTGCCATCCAAAACCAGATGCCTGTTTCGAAAGCGATCACACCGTCCTGGATCACTTTCTCCGGGTTGGCCAGTAATACGTTCTTGTCGCCGAAGATAAATTCACTTGCCTGTCCGTAGTTATAGTTATAACTCAGCTGTATAGGACCACGGCCGTGATAGGATTTGCCGGGAGCGGGCGGATACATAGGATCGTCAATACGGTAACCGATATTATTGGTTCCTTCATATCCCACTTCTTCGCGGAAATAAAGACCCCAGGCGTATGGTCCGCCGGGAGCGGTAGGCCAGCCACCGGTCGTCTCCTGGGAAATGTTGGCCAGGAATGCTGACAGTTCTCTCTTGCGGGCGCTCAGGTCTCCTTCGCCGGCAAAGGTGGCATAGTCGATCGTTTCCTGAATGATGGCGTTGGAAGAAATGTCGAAATCAGCATCCTTGCGGATCACCACTGTAGCACCGGTAGTTTTGTCTACACGGGTCAGCTTATACGCGTTGGTGGCACAACGTCTTTCTGAAAGGATTTTGATGTTGGACATACGTCTTACTGCTTCTGTAAAGTTGGCATAAGAGTAAAAGTCCTTAGCGGGCGTACTGGGGGGTATACCGCTACCCGACCGGTCGTCCGGGTTGAACCGGTGCGGGAACATTACATCCCAGTCTGCACTGGTAATCACATCACTAATTGTCTGGGCATTGGCTGCCGACATGCAGCATAGCAACAGGAAGGTTACAATGAAACGTGCTCTTTTCATAGATAGAGGATTTGGTACCTGGCGGTACGATGATTATTTTGAGTCGCGTCAAATATAAGAATTCCTGATTCTTTTGCTATTTTGTTTTCACAAATGATCCTCGATATGAAAAATCTATTCTACACCCTTCTTTTATCAGTAATATCTATGCAGGTTTTGGCGCAAACGCAGGAAAAGGATATTATCCATTTATGGCCGGGAGCAGTGCCCGGGGAAACTGGTCCTAAAAAACCTGCAGTTCCCACAAAGGATACCAGTAATGGCGTAATTCGCCTAACCGATGTAACCGATCCGCTGATGCAGGTCTTTATGCCGGAAAAGGGCAAGGCGAATGGCGCAGGGGTGGTTGTATGCCCCGGTGGTGGTTACCAGATCCTCGCTATCAACCTGGAAGGTTATGAAATAGCCAAATGGCTGAATGAACAGGGCTTTACGGTGTTTGTGCTGCAATACCGGGTGCCACAGAAGCAGGAAGGGGCTTTGCAGGATGTACAACGCGCTATCCGCATTGTGCGCAGCAGGGCAGCAGAATGGCAATTGCGGCCGGAAAAGATCGGCGTACTGGGATTTTCTGCCGGCGGCAGCCTGAGTGCCCGGGCCAGCACCCTGTATAATAAACAGACTTATACTCCCATTGATGCCAGTGACAGCAGTTCTGCCCGTCCTGATTTTACACTGCTGATCTACCCTGCTTATCTTGACCTGGGACCTAACCACAGTATCACACCTGAACTCCAGATAAATGAACATACCCCTCCCACCTTCGTGTTTGCCACTGCAGATGACTATTACTCTAACAGTGCACTGGTAGTAACAGGCGCCCTGAGAGATGCCAAAGTACCGGTAGAATTGCACCTGTATGCCAAAGGAGGACACGGTTACGGCCTCAGACCGGGTAATAAAGCCGGATTGGCCTGGACCACACTGGCTGCCAGGTGGCTGGATAGGAATGTAAGGGAAAAATGAGCATTATCATTCCGGGGGGTGACCACCATCATATGACCGTATGTTCCTGAAGTGGAATTTTACAGTCTATAAAGTATATTTACTGCGTATTCTTTTCACAGTAAGTATATAATATGAAGAAGTGGTTTAATAAGCTGATGGCAATGCTCCCTGGTAACAATGTATACAAGAAGGAATATAATAAAGAATTGCAGCGCTTCGAAGCGCTGTTCAATTATGCCAGTATTGGTATACTTGTTACCAATCAGCAGGGGCAGATTGTACTGATCAATGATTTTGCCCTGACCCAATTCGGGTATGACCGGGATGAACTGGTGGGAGAATACATTGAACGACTGCTGCCGAAACGTTTCCGTGACAGGCATGTGGATCACCGTAACCATTACAACCATCATCCACAGAGCCGCCCAATGGGAATAGGGCTGGATCTTTTCGCCTCCAAAAAGGACGGAACGGAGTTCCCCGTGGAGATCAGTCTGAGCCAATATAAGCATGAGGAAGGAGCTTTCGTGATCGCCTATATCAATAATATCACTGAAAGGAAGAAGGCAGAAGAAAAGATCGAGAAGCTGAACAATGAGCTGGAGCACAAGATCAGTGAACGTACGCAGCAGCTGACCAATGCACTGGAGCAGCTGGAACATTCCAAGCAGGAAGTGATGGCGGCCCTCGACAAGGAGAAAGAGCTGAGTGAACTGAAATCACGGTTTGTGTCTATGGCATCGCACGAGTTCCGCACTCCCCTCAGTACTATTCTGTCTTCCGCTTTCCTGGTGAACCAATATACCACGGAAGCAGAACAGCCTAAACGTAGCAAACATATCCAGCGTATCATTTCTTCTGTTACTTTACTCACCGAAGTACTCAATGATTTCCTTTCTGTAGGAAAAATAGAAGAAGGTGGTGTACAGGTGCGCAGCATTACATTTGATATTGTGCAGCATATCAATAGCACCATACAGGAACTGCAGGATATTGTGCAGGAAGGACAGCGGATCACCTATGAGCATGAGGGCGCTACTTCCGTACATCTTGACCCTTCCCTGCTGAAACACATCCTGTTAAATCTGCTGGGAAATGCCATCAAATTCTCTGGGAAACATACTGTTATAGCAGTACATACTGAACATACAGGAAATAGTGTAATATTGAAGGTGAAAGATGCCGGTATTGGTATATCCCATGAGGATCAGCAACACCTTTTCGAGCGTTTCTTCAGGGGTAACAATGTAAGCAATATCCAGGGAACTGGTCTTGGTCTGCATATTGTGAGCAGATACGCTGAGCTGATGAATGGAAACATTACCTGTGAAAGTGTACTTAATGAAGGCACCACCTTTATTGTCACTTTCCGGCAATCATAATTAAAAGAATGACAATGAAAACGATCCTGCTGATAGAAGATAACGACGATATCCGTGACAACACTGCCGAGATACTCGAACTGGCCAATTACAAAGTACTGACGGCTGAGAACGGGAAAACCGGGGTAGAAATGGCATTGGAGCATTTACCAGACCTGATTGTGTGTGATATTATGATGCCGGTGCTGGACGGATATGGTGTATTACATTTGCTACAGAAAAATCCGAAGGTGGAAGATACTCCCTTCATCTTTCTTACCGCCAAAAGTGAACGCGGAGATTTCCGGAAAGGTATGGAAATGGGTGCGGATGATTATATTACAAAACCTTTCAGCGGTACTGATCTGCTGAACGCGGTAGAAAGCCGTTTAAAAAAATCAGAACTTAAAAAACAGGTACTACCTGCAGATATGGAAGGACTACAACAACTGCTGCTGACAGCTACAGGCGCTAATCCTCTGAAAAAACTAATGGAAGAGGGTAATACAGATAAGTATAAGAAGAAACAACTGATCTACCAGGAAGGGAACAGACCTACCAGCCTTTATTTTATTGAAAAAGGCCGTGTTAAAACATACAAGGTCAACAATGATGGAAAGGAGCTGGCTGTGAACCTTTACAGTGCCGGTGAATTCCTGGGTTATGTAGCCCTGCTTGAGGGCAGCAATTACCATGAGAATGCGGAAGCACTGGAAGCTTGTGAACTGACTGCCATTCCCAGGGAAGATTTCGAAGCCCTGATCAATAGCAACCGCGAGGTAGCGCAACAATTTATCAGGCTACTGGCTAAAAATATCACTGAGAAAGAACAGCAGTTATTACATCTGGCATATAGCTCCCTCCGTAAGAAAGTAGCGGAAGCGCTACTCTTCCTCAAGAAAAAATACCATCACGTTACTGACCAGCCATTTTCCATTGATATATCGAGGGAGAACCTTGCTACAATTGCCGGTACAGCTACTGAATCGATGATACGTACGCTGGGCGATTTCCGCGATGAGAAATTATTGGAAATAAAACAGGGAGTGATCACCATCCTCAATGAACAGAAACTGGCTAACCTGGTGAATTAATGATAAAAATCAGTTTTTGCGCTGATGCAGGTCCTGTGTAGCGGACAGGCAACTATCTACCTTTATATAAGACAAGATAGTTTTGTAATGGAATCTCTGCTAAATGAATTAACTGCATTCAGAAAACAGCTGGCGGCACTTGAAAATCAAAATATCGGGCTGAAGATACAGCTTGCACATATATTGCAATATCATTTTGATCGTTCACAGCTGGACAAGCTGGAATATTTTCATACCGCTTTCCTCCAGCTGGATACCCGTTTCGACGGCTTAAAAAGTGAGCTGGCCCTGCATCAGGCCTGGCTGTCTGACCCGGATATGAATAGCATCAACTATGATAACATCCGTGCGCATCAACTGCACATCTGGGGCAAGTTAAACACAATGGATGCTGATGTACAGAAACTGAAATCCCTCTTCAGTGATTATCTGCAGGAACACTTTCCCAGCGGTGCTAAATCAACAATATAAGTTACCACATTATTCTTTCATACTTTAAGTACTCTGATAAAATACTTTAAATGATTTAGAAATTTATCCTATATTGGAGACGCGTTATATCCTATGTCAAGAAAACTACTGTTGGACATCCTTGCGGCATTGCTGGTATTCCTTTTTATCTATACCAGTATAAGCAAGTTGCTGGATTATGATACTTTCAGAAGGCAACTGGGACAATCGCCTTTTATCACTTTGTACGCTCCTGTAATTGCATGGGCATTACCCGTAGGGGAAATAGTTATTGCATGCTTTCTTTTATACCCGCGCACACGGCTGGCAGGGTTCTATCTTTCGTTCTTCCTGCTCTGTCTTTTCACGTTTTACCTGATGGCTATGCTGAGGCTTAGTTATTTCATTCCATGTTCCTGTGGAGGCGTATTGCAGCATCTTTCATGGAACGCACACATTGTCTTTAATATCATCTTTGTCATATTTGCAACTATTGGGGTACTGCTGCAGGATAAACAGGAACAGACACCTGCACAATCAACTCTCTGAGTTTCTGAAACCAACCGGCATTAAACAGGGGGAGCCGAAAACCTTCAGAACAGAGTAGGCATGTATTACATTTAATAAAACACACCATGAAAAAGACACTATCTTTAGCGTTCTTCGCTGCCCTATGCGCAGCAGGGACTGCTTTTGCTGGTAAGCTGAACGCGGATCCGCAATGGATGCTCAATGACGACACCATTGTAACCGGTACATCTACCCAGATCAAAGTTCTCTATTGCCCGGGGCCAAACAATGTTCAATGTGCAGTAAGCCTGGATGGTAATGTTACCATCATCAGAAAAACCTGATTACCTGTTAATAACAGGAAGCCTTATGCACGAGGCTTCCTGTCATGCCTTCCAATCCTATCCTATGAAAAAACGTATTTATTACCTTTCTTCGCTGTTACTGGCAGCATTTTTAATCGTTGTTATACTCGTCTATACCGCATCTTCACCGAACAAGCAACCCAATGGCTTCAGGCGGTCATATCTGCTGACTACTCCCCTTACACCTTATATGGCTATTCCTACGCATGACCGGATACTGGACATTGCAGGGTTTGACGATAGCACCTTTTATTTCTCTACTACTGATCCTGCAACGATGTTCTCCTCCTCTATGAAAGCAGGATCACGTATAGATACATTTCAGATTGCCCTCCGGCAGTCGTTGAAAGATTCCATGGGCAGTTACTTTTTTACTGAAGTGAATCAAGGGCAATTCTTTGTGTATGCATACAACATTCCCGCTATCAATAAGACAGGCCGTACGGGCCTTGGCACATCGGGTGCATATGCTACATTCCCTGCAGGTGGTTTTTCACAGGCACATGTTTTACGCAATGGTAAGCATATCATGCTGCGTAAGCTGGATCTCAAAGAAAAAGACCAGTTCTTTACGCGTGTAACACTTGACAGCGACAGCACACTTACAGGAAATGGGCTGTCGGCGATACGTCGTGACGGCGGGATGAGTACAGATGGCTCTTTGAATTACGATAAAACAAGCGGATTGTTCACCTACGTTTATTACTACAGTAATCAATACTTCACGTTTGACAGCGCTATGCACCTGATCAGTGAAGGGACTACCATCGATACATTCACTGTGTCCAGATTTAATATATCTACGACTATGGCCGGCAAAAACGTCTATATGAACCAGGGCCCCGATCAGATGGTCAATGGTTTCAGTTGTGTATATAACGGCGTTATGTATGTACAGGCCAAATTAAAAGCTGATAATGATGATGACAGGTTATTTCATGAGCATCGCGTGATTGACCAATATGATCTGCACACGAACAAGTATCTGGGTAGTATTTATCTTAACATTCCGGTAAGTGCAAGGATCAATCAGCTTTTCGTTTATGATGACAAGTTACTGGTACATTGTACAGACAGTGTATACGCTATAAAAATCCGTTACTGATATCCGTTATTCTGTGTCAGGTGGGGATTCCTGTTCCGCTCTTCCTGTGGAATAGGATACAATGCCGCGGTGGATTTCCAGCCCGGCTTTATAGTTTTCATCACTGTATCCAGATGACCGGTGCGATGCAGGCTAAACCATCGGTCTCCCCATTCTGTAAACAGCTCCATCCTTCTCTCCCGCTCTACCAGCGGCAGACAGGAATCTCTTATTGTAGTATCTGATAAAGCGGGGAGCCCGGCTCTTTCCCGCAGCACATTGAGGTCCGCAAGGGCATCACGGCAATTGTCCAGGTGTGCGAATGCTTCTGCACGGATGAGATATTGTTCTTCTATCCGCAATACCATCAGGTACTCTTCTTTTCCTGCTATTGCAGCTGTCCTGTTCCTGTATTTATAACAGTTGTAATAAGTGGATCCTCCGTAGGTGAAAGGTTTTGTCCAGCTGTTCTTTCTCTTATCTGCTGTATCGAACGACTGCATAAAATCTTCCGTAAAAGGATAAAAGGAAAAACTACCCTCAGAAGGAAGAAAGGTCTGACCCAGTAGTGTATAACCTTCACTTCTCCAGACCTGCAGAATAGCAGGCCGGCTATTACGCAGGAATACGCTGTCGGGTGAGATAAGCGGCGTATATATCCCTGCATTGATCACCTGTGAGGATAGTGCAATAGCATTTTCCCAATTACCTCTCTGCAGTTGTACTCTTGCCAGCAAGGCGATGGCTGCCCATCTGTTGGCTCTTACCTTTTCCCCGGTATTATAAGAAACAGGTAATAACTGGCTGGCATAATTCAGATCAGCAATGATCTGATTGTAAACGGAATCTATGCCCGTGCGCGGCGCTAACGCGGTCTGATTAACATCTGTGGTAACGATCAGCGGTACATCTCCCCAGCAGTTGACCAGGTAATAATAACAGAATGCGCGTACGAATTCGGCCTCGCCTTTCAGTTGCTGTGCTTTTTCGAAGGATAGTCCGTTGGAGGTAGCCAGTCCTTCCAATACGGCATTGGCGCCATAGATCACTTTATACAGCTCTCTCCAGGAAGATAATAAAGGAGCATCAGTAGGCAGGATCGCATTATTTACATAACGAAGATGCGTACCGTTGAAGGTATTCAGCTCGTCGGCCGTCATGCCGTTGATCACCGGTAGCAGATTGCTGTCGAAATATCCGGAGAGTGAATAATACAGATCTGCAACCGCTGCATCTGCCAGGGCATCATTGGAAAAGACCGATCCTGCCGGTATTTCATCAGACGGTGCATCTACTGTGATCAGCTTCTTACAGGAGGTGATCAGCAATAGGGTGAAAATAAGATAGTATATTCGATAATGTTGTGGCATTGCCTGTCAGCTTAAAGCGTTAACTGAATACCGCCGGTAATTACTCTTAATGTTGGTACAACAATCTGTGTTTCCGGATCCGCTCCTTTATATCCTGTTATTGTCAGTAAATTTTGTCCTTGCAGATAAACCTTGCATAATTGCAGGTGTAATTTCTTCAGTACTGATGCCGGCATCGCATAAGCCAGCATCACATTCTTCAGCCGTAGATAAGAAGCATCATCATACACCGCATTGGACAACAGCAAATTGGCATTCAGGTCATAGGCGATTGTACCCGCTGTGGCGGTCGCTCTTGGCACTGCTGTTACATCGCCGGACTTACGCCAGCGTTGCAGGCTTTCTGTCAGTTGATTGGCGAAGTCTCCTGGTTTCACGGCTACTGCTACTCCTTGTTGTTTGATGAACTGCCAGAAGAAGCCCAGGCTGATATTTTTATATTGCAGATCGTTCTGGATACCGCCATAATATTTCGGGTCCATATTGGCGATGGTCACAAAGTCATTGATACTCGACAGGCGATTGTCATGGTTGATATCCTGGAACTGTGCCAGTCCTGTCTGCGGATCAACTCCTGTAAAATGATATCCTCTTACGATGTTCAGTGACTGTCCGAGTACATAGGCATTTGCATAAGATGAAACAGACAGGTCCTGGAATTTCTTCAGCTTATTGGTGAAGAAAGATATATTGGCGCTGGTAGTCCAGGTGAAATCAGTTTTATCGACATTCCTGCTATGCAGTTCAAACTCCCAACCTGTGTTCTCCACCAATGCGGGCAGGTTGGCCTGATAGCTGGTAAAGCCTGTCATAGCGGGCAGCTGATATCCTACCAGCTGATTACTGCTGCGGTTACAATACTTGGCGGCGGAGAAGAACAGGCGATCGTGCAGGAAACCTAATTCGATAGCTGCTTCCATTTTGCGGTTCTCTTCCCAGCTATACCTGTTGTTGACGATACGCAAAGGTCTCAGCGTATTATCGCCCTGATAGTTGCCATTGCTGCCGTAATTTTTCATGTACTGGTAATCCGTGATCTGGTCATTACCCGTGATGCCACCACTGGCTCTCAGCTTTCCGTGGCTCAGCCAGGATAGTTTCTTCATAAAGGGTTCCTGCGTAAAGATCCAGGCCAGTCCTACAGCGCCAAAATCGCCGAACTGCCGTCCTGGTCCGAAGCGGGAGGACCCATCCCTTCTGTAACTGACATTGACCAGGTATTTGCTTTGCCAGTCGTAGGTTACACGTGTGAAGAAAGAAACATACCGGTACAGCGTGTAGTTATCTGGTTTATGGATGATGGTATCGGCCCCGTTAAGACCATTCATGAATGCTTCACTGGCATATCCCTGTCCGGTAGCTGAAGTACCATTTCTTGATGTCTGTTGCCAGGTGCCACCCACTAGTGCATGCAGACTACCCTTGGCGATACGCAGCACATAATCCGCCTGCGGTTCTACGATAAACGACTGCCGCTTGTTTTCTGCTGTGCGTATAAAACTGGTAGGCGCATTATTAGGATGCTGGGATGATTGGGGGAATGAAAAGAACTGCTTCATACGGATATCCGCCAGTCCCAGGCTTGTCTTCAGTTGCAGTCCCGGCAACAGGTGATATCGTAACACTACATTGCTGAGCAGGTTCCGGGTATTGCTGTTGGCCTGTTGTTTAAAATAAGCGATGGGATTATCGAAAGAGGAGCCCCAGAATAAACGTCCTGCCGAATCATACAGTGGGTAATTAGGTGGCAGATTATAAAATGGAAAGATATCATTGGCGATACTCTTATTACGGTCTGCCACAAAAGTAGCCATCAGGTTGGCTTCCAGCCGCTGTTCCGGATGATGGTGCTGCAGGCTGACATGAACGCCTCCCCTGTTATAGCCCAGATCAGCCGGCATTACGGTGCCTTCCCGGTAGAAATTCCCACCAATGAGGAAAGTATTATAGTTAGTGCCGCCGGAAAAGCTGGCTTGTGCATTGGTAATACCTGCCGTTCCGCCGGTCAGTTTCTTAAACCAGTTTACGTTCTGTGTAGTATCCCATAACAACAGATCGGGCGCCTGGGCTGTTGTAGGCTGCACGCCATCATTGGCAAAGGCCTCTCTTCTGAGTGTCAGGTAATCGTGAATACCGAGCATGGACATATTACCCGCGGTAGTACCAACACCGGTACGCACATTCATATCCAGTTTTCCTTTTCCTGGTTTGCCTTTCCGGGTAGTGATCAATACCACACCATTGGCCCCCCTGGAGCCATAGATGGCGGTAGCGTCTGCATCTTTCAGGATGTCGATACTTTCTATATCCGCCGGGTTGATGCTGTTAAAAGGGCTGATACGTCCTGCAGCGCCGAACAGGTCTTCCGAATTGTTCAGCGGGGTGATATCAAAGGGAACACCATCTACTATGAACAGGGGATCATTACCGGCGGCGATGGAATTCCGGCCCCTGATATACAATTTGATCTGAGCGCCTGGTAGTCCGTTGGTACTGGTTACCTGTACACCGGGTATCTGTCCTTGCAGGGCAGACAATGTATTGGCTACCGGTTGTGCGGCCAGCTGTTCTCCTGTGATACGGCTTACGGAGCCGGTCAGCAGACGGCGGCTACTGGAGCCATAGCCGATCACGACGGTGGCGTCGAGTGTATTGACCGCCTCTTTCAGGTGTATTTCGTGTAAACGTGTGCCATAGAGGGTGGTATCAACAGAAGTATATCCCAGGGATGAAATGTGTAGTAATGCGGGCTGTGCCACTTCAAACAGTTCGAACTCTCCGTTGTTGCCGGTGGTCACGCCGCGGGAAGTACCCTTTATAACGATGGTAGCGCCTGGGACAGGCTGATCGTTGTCGCCGGTGATGCGTCCCCGTATTGTTACCCGTAAAGTATCTTCTTTGAGCGGTGGTAATTTACCTGTTTCCATTATCTGCAGGTATATTCTCTTTCCCTGTCTCAGCCAGCTGATATTCCTGTTTTTCAGTACCTGGGCCAGCACGTCTTCCCAATGGGCGTCTTTATAATAAAGGGTTACTTTCTCCTTACCGTCGATAATGGCGTTATCAAATACAAAATAATAACCTGTTTGCCGGGCAATACTTTTAAAAACATTGTTAAGGGGGATATTCTTTCCGGTAATAGTCACCCTTGGGCTGTCGGCAGTCGCCTGGGCTACAACGTGGGTAACCGGGGACAACAGGCAGCACAACATCAATAGTATAAAGACCGCTTTACAAACAAGCTTTACCATTCCTTTGATTTATGGTATACAGATCATAGTTGGCTTTTCTACACGAATTTGGTTTTATTTTGATCTAAGATATATCTTATCATCCGTAATACGATAGGTTATACCGGATGTTTTATCAAGGCTTTCCAGGAAGTCGGTCACGGGTTGGTTCCTTTCTATGACACCGGTGAGCATCTTATTGGCCAGTAGCGGGTCTTCAAACAATAGTTGTTTGCCATACCAATGGAGGATTACGGCATCCAGGGTTCCCAATGGTTTGTTATAATAGGCATATTCTCCTTTGCGCCATGCCAGGGTAATTGCTTCATCGAAGGTACCGAGTTGCTGGCTATAGCCTTTCCGGTAGGTGGCTTCCATACCGGGTTTCAGGATGAGGCCCTCACTTTCTTCCACATTTGTCATAACACTACCCTGTACGAGGGAGGTAACTATGAATGAATCGGAATACGCATTGACGTTAAAGGAGGTACCCAATACCCTGACGGATGTTCCAGCTGTATGTACGATAAAAGGCTGGCTGGCGTTGGTAGCAATATCAAAATAGGCTTCCCCTTCCAGGTATACTTCCCTGGTTTTGCCATCGAATGAAAAAGGAAAGCGCAAACGGGAAAATGCATTCAAATGGACCGTAGATCCGTCGGATAATACCACTTTGTAGTCCTTCCCGGTGGGTACAAAGAGTGTATTCCAACCTTTACGCTGTTTAGCTGCTGTAAAGGAAAGCTGACCGGTTCCCGGGTGTAAGAGGGCGGCTTTTGTAGTGATATCGGCATCCTCCCTTCCGGACAGCCGGATGGTATCTCCATTGTCCAGCAACAGCTTCATATCTCCCCATAGGGGTATATCTCCTGTATGCATGGCGATGGCATTATCCTGTATGGAAGCAGACTTACTGTTCATCAGCCAGTAGCCACCGGCGGCAATCAGCAGGGTCACTGCGGCAGCCAGCCACCATGTGTTGCGGGAGCTGGATTTTCGGGAAGACGGCTCAGGCATATTGACCACAGGGGTTTCATCTGCGGTGACCGGGGTCAGGGCAGGCTTCTTTTCGTGATCAGCATGTAACAGTGACAATACGTTGCTCCAGGCCCTTTCGTTATGAACGTCATTCATAAAATCGGGTCCGGCCACATCGCGGGCTCCTTCCAGTTCTTCGAGGCAACGGCGCACGTTAGGGTCCTCACGGGCAATCCGTTCGAGATACTGGCTGTCTTCGTCGCTGATATCGCCGCTCAACTTTTCCAGTATTAACTGAAAGATATGTTCCTCGTTATAACTCATGTGGGATATACATAGTTCTTACTCGTTCGGGCCATAGGTTTTCGTTGGCAATTCAGAGTTTCGTCTGAAACATCAGGGCTTTCAGGGCTGCTTTACATTTATTTTTAAACGCCTTAATGCCTTTTTTCAGTATAGATGATAAGTCCAGCGGATATCTTTTGTCTGATAACAATGATAAACTGACACCTCCACTATGTACCAACGCTACCTGTCTCTTATATTGCATCAGGTACCCGGGTAAAGGTAGTACAACCTGCTGCATCAGTAAGAACCCCGGATCGTTAGATAACCGGTTGTCGGATTGTCCTCTTTTAAGAATGTTGACACAACTGTTATGTACCATTCTGTAGAAATATCCGCCAACCGAATGTTCAATTTCCAAATATAATTTCTCCTCCCAAACCTGCACAAAAACATGCCGCACCAGTAGCTCCGCCTCATCCATGTTATTCAGCATCATACGGGCTTTTAAGCAGAGCGGCTTATAATATTTCATGAAGAAGTACTGATAAGCTTTGATCTCGCCCTCTTTAAGCGCAATCAGCATTGCCGAATCATCCATGTGCTGCATAAGAGTTGTTTTGGGATACGTTAACAGTTGTTAACGTAAATATCCGTTTTCCAGCAGCGCAAAAGCGTTAATTACATGTTAACACGTATATATTACGCTTTAATTCACAAGTGAAAGATACTTAATATTTGGTTCACCACATATGGAATTCATTTTTTAACAGATCCAGCAAAACGTCCTGGTCTATGGGCTTTGACACATATGCTGCCGCCCCGGCGGCCAGGCACTTTTCCCTGTCCCCTACCATTGCCTGCGCTGTTACTGCAATTACCGGAATATGGTCCATAGCGTGATTTTCCCGGAGCTGTGCAATGGCCTCATATCCGTCCATATCCGGCATCATCATATCCATCAGTACCACGCCAACATCGGGCTGTTGTGCCAGCAGCTGTAGGCCGGTCTGTGCATCCGTTGCGGTAATACAATCGAAGCCCTTCGTTTTCAGCACCATGCGCAGGGCGTAGATATTCCTGTTATCATCATCAATGATCAGTATTTTTTTAGCGGACGATCCCATACTCTTTCAGATTCTTTATGATCAACTTCTGTTATTGTCATACAGCCACACGCGCAGCAAGGATACCAGCTGGTCTATATCCACCGGTTTGGAGATATAGTCGGAGGCGCCTGCCCTGATACATTTTTCACGGTCGCCCAGCATTGTTTTGGCCGTTACCGCCAATATAGGCAGGTGTTTGTGCTCAGGCGTTTCCCTGATCATCCGGGTGGTTTCATAACCATCCATCTGCGGCATCATCATATCCATCAGCACGATGTCTACCTGTGGATTATTTTTAAGCTGTTGCAGCGCTTCATTGCCGTCCAGTGCTGAGATGATATGCATTTTATGCTGTTCCAGTGCTTTTGTGAGTGAGAAGATATTCCGTACATCATCGTCTGCTATCAGCACAGTCTTTCCTTCCAGCACTTCTTTCAGCGGTCCGTGTTGTTTCTTTCCCGGTTTATTATCTGCTCTTTCCTCTACCAGGTGCAGGAACAGGGCTACTTCATCCAGCATGCGCTGATAGGAATGTGCCGTTTTTATCACGATAGAATCAGCATACTGGCGGATACGGTTCTCCTCAGCACGAGATAGATTCTTTCCTGTAAAAATGATGATCGGCAGGTTTTCCAGTCCGGGGTTACCTTTCACTGTTTCCAGCGTCTCATAGGCATGCTGGTCGGGCACGCCCATATCCAGGATGACGCAGTTAACATCTTTTTTCCGGAGGGCGGTTACACTGCTGGTAATATTGCCCGTGATCTCTGTGCTGACGTTGAAGTTCTCCAGGAAGTAGGCCAGCGCTTCGGCATGTTTGGGATTCTCCTCCACGATCAGCACTTTTTTCGGATTACGGGTCAGGGCATTTTCCAGCTGCTGGAAGATACGCGGCATCTGGTCAAGGGCCAATGGTTTGTCGATAAAATCTACCGCTCCTTTCTGCAGGCTTTCCTTTTTTGCTTCAAGAGAGGAAATGATATGCACGGGGATTGGTCGGGTTGCGGGATTAGACTTCAGGGCTTCCATGACCTGCCAGCCACTCTGTACCGGCAGCACAATATCCAGGAGGATAGCCGCCGGCTTATAGCGCTGTGCCATTTCAACGCCATGGTCGCCGCGTACGGCCACAATACCTTTGTAACCACGCTTACGGGTAAAGTCAAGCAGGATGCCTGCATATTTTGTATCATCCTCCACGATGAGGATCACCTTATCGTTTGGTTTCAGGTCATTACGATCGTCTGCTATCTCTTCCGGTATTTCCGCAGCGATGTAATCGTCTCTTTTATCTCCCGCCCTTAGGGCGTCTTTCCATACGTCATCTGCCTGCTGCTGAGTGGGCGGTGCAGTCTGTTCTTTTTCTTCCTGCGGATGAACGGGAATGGTCACGATAAACTCACTGCCTTGTCCTGGTTCACTCTCCAGGCGGATCTCCCCGCCCAGCAGTTTTGCCAGTTCCCGGCTGATGGAGAGTCCCAGTCCTGTTCCGCCATACTTCCGGCGGGTAGAACCATCCGCCTGCTGGAAGGCTTCAAAGACGATCTGCTGTTTATCGGCTGGTATACCGATACCTGTATCTTTTACGCTGAAGCGGATGAATGCATCATTCTCCGGAACGCTTGCCACCTGTAGGGTCACTACTCCCCTGGCCGTGAATTTGAGTGCGTTGGACAAGAGGTTTTTGAGGATCTGTTCCAGGCGCATTTTATCGGTTTCTATCAGCGCCGGCGCATCTGCCTGTATATCGACCTGCAAGTCCAGGTTCTTCTCGCGGGCAATAGGCAGGAACAATGCCTCCATGTCGGTGCAGATCTCGTGCACAGGCACATGGGCAATTTCCAGGTCCATTTTACCGGCTTCTATCTTAGAGAGATCGAGTATCTCATCTATCAGGGTGAGCAGTCCTTTACCGGAGCTCTGGATCACCTGGGCAGATTCTACCTGGTCTGTGCTCAGGTTCTTATCATTATTTTCCGCCATCAACCTGCTGAGCAGAAGGATGGAATTCAGGGGCGTACGCAGTTCGTGCGACATATTCGCCAGGAACTCTGACTTGTATTTGGTGCTGATCTCCAGCTCTTCCGCTTTTTTCTGTATTTCCAGGTTGCGTTCCACGATCACCTGGTTACGGTCTTCCAGCAGGCGGGAACGTTCTTCCAGCTCCTGGTTGGCCTGTTGTAGTTCTTCCTGTTGTACACGCAATTCCTCTTCTGAGGCCTGGAGTTTCTGTGCCTGGGCTTCCAGTTCTGTATTGATATTTTCCAGTTCTCCGTGCTGTACCTGCAGTTCCTCTGATTGCGCCTGCGTTTCTTCCAGCAGCTCCTGCATACGGCGGCGGTTTTCAGCGGTAGTAATAGCAATACCTACATTATGGGTGGCTGCTTCCAGGAAGGCCAGTTCGTTATGATTGTACGGCGACAGCGATGCCAGTTCCACTACCCCCTTTATATGTCCTTCATACAGGACTGGTACGGCTATAATATTCGCCGGCCGGATCTCTCCGGCAGCGTAGCTGATGATAATGTTATCCGGAGTGATCTCTTTCAGCAACATGGTTTTGCCGCTGGCGGCACATTGTCCGGCGAGCCCCTGTCCTACCGGAATTATCCGGCGGTTCTCTGCGGGTACAAAGGCAAAACTTCCTGTCAGCTCCAGGGTGTTGTCTGGACCTGCCAGGTAAAGCACTCCGACCTGACTGTTCGTATATTCTGTGAGGAATGCAATAATATCTTCCGCCAGGGCATTCACATCGTTTTCACCCACCATCCGGTCATTCAATCCGGCCATACCTGTCTGATGCCATTCCTTATCGGCCAGCTGGTTAAAGGCTTTTTCCAGGGAGGCGGCCATTCTATTGAGGGAGAGGGATACGCCTCCCAGCGCATCCTTTTCTTCGTCATTCACGCGTATGCTATAGTCGCCTGCCGAGATATTCTCTGCAATGCTCCTGATAATGTTTATACGATGGCTGATATCCCGGTCTTTCTTTTCCAGGACATCCTGCAGCCGGGTACGTTCATCATAATCCTTTTTCACGCGGGCATAGAAGACAGAAGTGATCACCAGGGCCAGGAGGGCGGCAATGACAATGATGACGGGCGTATAACCGGCAACGCGGTCCATGTTTCGCGTCCGGCTTTCCAGCAATCTCTTTTCCCGGTCTTCCATCATCCCTACCAGTTCGCGGGCATCCTTCATGAGTCTCCGGCCGGCCTGCAGGGAGTCAAAGCTGATGCTCTGCCCGGTTCTACGCGCCCGGAGAGTGGACTCCAGTAAGGCCTGACGGTCCTTCATCAACGATTCCAGTTTTTCAATTTCTACCTGCTGCTGGGGATTGTCCTGCGTTAGCCGCCTAAGAATATGAAGATTAACCTTTACGCTATCATATGCATACCTGTATGGCTCCAGGAAGTCTTCATCACCGGTGAGCAGGTATCCCCGCTGGCCTGTTTCTGCATCCTTCATGAAAGAGAGCGTGCTTTCCAGCCTGTAGATCACCACATTGGTATGATCCACCCAATAGGCGCTTTGCAGGAGATTACGGATACTAAAAAAAGAAGCGACGGAACTCACTATGAGTAATAACAGTGATAGTCCAAATCCAATCAGCAGGTTTCTTTTAAAAGTAGCTTTCATCCTAATAGTCTTGATAGTTATCTTGTGCGTATCAGATAGCCGGGTTAGTGGCATATTCATTCCACAATTCGTCCAGCGTACTGCCGGTTAGTTTTTTCCAGATCTCATCTGTGTATTTTTTGCCACGCATTGCGGCATCCAGTTTCTTCACAAAGTCTCTGTTCTTTTTCTTTTCCACCCACACGAAGAAACGGGCAGTGACCCGATAGCTCTGTGTGTAATGCTGTTTCGGCTTAAAGGCCGGTAATGCCCAATTGGCGCCGGCATTGTCCACACCAAATACGTAACGTACATAATCGGCAATGCCTTCTGTGATCCATCCCGGGCCGGACTCGTTGGGATAGGCCTGTACTACGTGCATGGCTTCGTGCGTCACTACATCAATGTCTCCCGGATGTGCATGGAACCAGCCGGGATTAAATACGATCACATCTCCGCTGGTGGCGGCCACGCCTTCATAGGCAGGGTCGATCACGAAGCTTACTTTTTTAGCTGCTTTTTTGTTGAATCGTGCAGCTTCTTTCGGATACACCTGGAAGAAAGCCTCGATCAGCCTTCTTCCTACCGCAGTATCAAAATCGGGCGATTTATTCGTGTATTCGAGCGTATAACCTTCACGGGCAATTGTTTGCGGTGATTCCTGCGCATATGTCAGGACAGGTAGTGTGCAAACACACAGGCATAACATGCCCAAAGTTCTTTTCAGACCTTGCATTGAGTAGACCATTAATTTACGTGGTTGTTGTTAAAGCAATTTAAATCAGGCGTAAAATAGTGAATATTGCCGCTTAGTTTTCCTCTTCTTCTTTGAGCGGTAATTCTTCCGTTTGGACGCCTAAACTGCGTATACCCGTTTCCACCTGTTTTGTCTCCGGCAAAGTCTGCTTTAGTGCCGGGCCAAGGTTGTACAATTTCCGTGCCTGTGGAATAAAGCGGCTTTCGAGGGATGCCACGGCATCGTTATAATGGTTTACTGCCATTTTCAGGCTGCTGCCTACGTTTGTGAAGTGTCTTATCAGTACGTTGGTACGGTTATACAATTCTATACCGGCATTCCTGATCTCTTCGATATTGGCGGCTACGTGCAGTTGCTGCCACACAAAGCCTACGGTACGCAGTAAGGTGATGAGGGTGGTGGGGGTAGCAAATACCACCCGGTTACGGATGCCTTCTTCAATCAGGGCAGGTTCTGCCTGCAGTGCGGCACCAAAGGAGGATTCTATCTGCATATACAGGATGACATAGTCGGGCGACTGCTGCCACTGGCTCCAGTAGGCTTTTGCACTCAATTTCTTCAGGTGGTCCTTTACGGCTGCGGCATGCTGGTTTAGCAGCATTTTGCGTTCTTCTTCGTCTTCCGTTTCAAATGCCCGCATATAGGCGCTTAAAGGCACTTTGGAGTCTACCACAATGGTCTTCCCTTCCGGCAGGCGGATGATCATGTCGGGGCGTAGCACACCTTCCTCTCCATTCACCGATACCTGTTCGCTGAAATCACAATGTTCGGTCATACCGGCAAATTCCACTACACGGCGTAAGGCGATCTCTCCGTAGCGGCCACGTATATGGGAGGTCTTCAGGGCGCTGACAAGGCTATGGGTTTCTTTCTGCAGCTTTTCTGTGCTTTGCTGTACGCCCAGGATGAACTGGTTGATCTGGCCGTATTGCTGCTGGCGGTTACTTTCCAGTTGCCGCATATTTTCATCGAAACGGTGCAGGCTTTCGGATAATGGTTTTACCATGGCATCGATAGCCTGCTGGCGCTTTTCCAGGTCGCCTTTAGCGTCTGTGAGCTGTGTTTCCAGAGCGGATTTTGCCAGGGCCACAAAGGAGGAATTGTTATGCTTCAATGCTTCTGCTGACAGTGCATTAAACGCGTCTTTCAGTTTCTCGTTGGACTGATCAACAAACTCCTGCTGCTCGCGCAGGCGGTTTTCCATTTCCCGGAAACGGGCTTCTCCGTTGCTTTCTATGCGGATGCTCTCTTCCTGCAATATCTGCAGGCGGGCATTGAGTTCATCAATAACGGATTGTTTGTCCTGTGCCTCCTGCCGTAGGGTGCCGGCAGTCTGGTTCACTGATGACAACTGTGTTTCCAGAATGGCTATGCGGGTCTTTAACTGGTGACTCCTGCTGACAACCTTTATGACCGCTGCCAGGGCGGCGCAAGCGATCAGAGCGAAGATAATAACGATAAGATGGTCCATATTTGACCACAATGTTACTCCAAACAATAATAATAAAATAAAAAAAGAAGGGAATTATGCCAGGGGTAATAAAAGACGCTTTTCTGCTTTTCGTCGATAATTATAGAGGTTCTATCCTGTTTGAACAGCAGGTGTTAAACCCTGACAGGGAAACTATATCTAAGAGCTGGTAAACTTTTAAGGCCATATTAATTATGATCTTGCATGAATTCCGTATGTTTGCCCGCAAATTTTTTAGCCTGAATTGCGTGGCAACATACGTAATTCGTTTTTGATTATCTGTAATCGTCAAATAGTATCTATGAAAAAAGGATTATTACTGGCAGGGATATTAGCAGTTATGACAGGTACTGCAGCCAATGCACAGCGTCTGCATTACGGGTTGAAGGCAGCTTTGGCACTCACCAAGATAACCGGAGCAGGTTTAAAAGAAAACCTCGCACCTGGATTCCAGGGTGGCGCTTTCTTCGAGTTTGACCTGTCTAAAGACAAGAAATGGGGTATCCAGCCGGAATTGCTTTTTACACAGACTTCAGCTAAAAGGGGACCGGATTTCGCCAGTAAGTATGTGACCTACCACAATACTGAAGGAAAGGATAAGATCTCTATCAGTGCTGCAACGATTCCTTTACTGGTACGTTACACGCCGATCCCGGCCATTACGCTGAACTTAGGTGCTCAGTATACCTACATGTACTTCATTGACGAGAACCTGCTGAAAGCTAACAGGGATGCGTTCAAGAAAAGCGACGTAGCTGCTGTTGCGGGTGCACAGGTAAATGTGGCTAACGTACGATTCTTTGCCCGTTATGCATTGGGGCTGTCAAATATCAATGATATTCCGGCGCCTCAGTATGACTGGAAATCTCACCAGGTGACGATAGGCATGGGAGTAGCGTTCAAATAGACTATTTCTTGATCAGATTATATAGAGGTTGTATCAAATTGATATAACCTCTTTTTTTATTTACACCGGGTTGTAAAGCAAATGAGGCGTTGCTAGTGAATTTTCCCGCTAAGTAGCTCCGGTTTCAGCATGGGATGGCGGTCGGCGCCTCTCTGGAATGCTATTGGGCGTTATCAAGCGAGTCGGGGGTGGGATATCTATTGGGCAGCACCGGTCGTGTCGCCGGAGAGCCGAAGGCCCGCCATTCCCATCTGAAACCGCGTGCTACTTTCGCTGTCGCTGTTGATGGTTAAGTGGCTGGCTTACCAGCGTTTAACGTTTAAAGTTTAACGTTTAAAGTTTAAAGTTTAAAGGGGGTGTATCAAAAGCCATTTGATACACCCCCTTTTCATTGTAGCCTATTCTGATATTCTATAGGTTATAAAAATGCCAGCTGGATTTAAAGTCTTTTGTTATCAGTTTATTGGTGAGGATCACCCTGACCATTTCCACGGGCAGTGCATTTTCTTTCATCACGGCATCATGGTATTGCTGATAAGTCATTTTTCCGCTGTCTACGAGCTCCTTTTTCAGCGCCATGAACTGCAGACCTCCAATCATATAGGCCACCTGGTATAAGGGGCTGTAATCGCCTTTAAATGAGCGGCGTACTTCACCGGCCGCATTCGCTCTTTCATGCCCTACCCTGTCTACCAGGAAGTCGATACATTGCTGAGGCGTCCATTTGCCCAGGTGATAATTCAGCGAAAAGATGATACGCGCACAACGGTGCATACGCCAGAAGAGCATACCGATGCGGTCTTCGGGTGATTGTGGGAACTTCATATCCCACAGCAGCATTTCCCAGTATAGTGACCATCCTTCTATCCAGAAAGGTGTCCAGAAATTGCGGTAGGTGCGATAGCGGTTTTCCATAAACTCTTCCAGTGCATGACCGGCAAAGAGTTCGTGATGTACCGTTGCCCTAGAAAAGTGAGGGTTGTTTCCCCGCATGCTCATCAGCTTATCTCCTTCTTCCATATCGTTGGTGGGATAGGAAATGCTCAGTTCTTCTCCTCCTGTAAAGAAGGGATTGACCAGTTGCCGTTCAGGCGTCATCATGATCATGCGCCAGGTCTCTTCTGCTAATGGGGGAATGGTGATGAGGTGTTTGTCTTTCAGGAAAGACATGGACTCATTGTATATTTTCATGATCGCATCCGGCTGCTCACCTGCCGGAACGTAGGTGTTCTTTACCTTTTCCAGGGCTTTATGCCAGTCTTTTCCGAAGCCCATTTCTTCACTTGCCTTCAGCATTTCAGCGTCACAGAAGGCGAATTCCTTATTGGCGATCGCTATTAATTCTTCCGGAGAGTAAGGGATCAGCTCATTCTGCAACTGCCTTACCAGTTCCTCTCTTCCGATCGGTGAGCCTACAATGCCGCTGCCATCATCTTTTCCGCCGGGCAATGTTTTGAGTTTCTGTTGCCATACGTTACTGTATGCTTTCAGCGTACTGTCCAGTTGTTTATAAGGGGCAGGTATCCACCAGGAGAACTGTGGGTCGTAGGCGTTATAGAATTCGTATACACTGTGAATAGCCTCCTGTAATCCCCTGGTAATACCAACACCTCTGCGTAGCAGGTACATGTTGATATCGGTGGCCGCATTCAGTTGTTTTGCTTTCTCCTGTAAGCCCAGCGACATGTCCCGGAAGGTGCCTGCCAATGCCTGTGCGTCCTGTTTAGTACCTCTTCTTCTCAGCTTTTCCGCTGCGTAGATTTTGTCGGCCAGCGGAAACCAGGAAGACAACTGTTTATACTGTCCTGCCTGTTCATCCAGGGCACGTACTTCCTCCTGCAATTTCATCCGGAAGAGAACATAGTCTACACGTTCTTCCACACCGAGTTTGTCGAAATTAAAACCGTTGAGCTGTTGGAGGTAATCTGTGTTGAATGTTTTCAGTCTTTCTGTTCTTTCCGGAGCATTATCGATCTGGTAGAACCGCATCAGGCTTCCTTTGTCAGCTTCGTAATGCGACAGCAGTACTGAAATGTCTTTTTCCTGTGCAACGGCGATACCTGCGCTCATGCACCATCCTGTTACCAGGCAGTAAATAAGTCTTTTCATAAGTACGTTTAACTGAATCTTTCTACTTTAAAAGGAGTGATGTCCATAGAAGCCGGCATGCGTGCCACCAGTTCACTGACCAGCTTACCGGTAGCGGCTCCCAGGCTGATACCCAGCATGGAATGTCCTGTAGCTACGGTGACATTCGGATAACGTTCCAGGTTACCTATATGTGGCAGTCCATCTGCACTGCAGGGGCGATAACCATACCATACCTTTTCCGGGGCAGGTACAGGAATATCATATGCCGGAAAATATCTTTTAACGGAAGCCAGTATACCTTCCACCCGCTGCATACGCGGTGGTGCGTTCAGGCCTGTGATCTCCATGGTTCCACCAAAGCGGATCTTGTTGCCATTCATAGGCGAGATAGCCACCCTGGCTTCACTCAGGATCACGGAGTGTCTGACTTTGTAGGGAGCATCTTCAAATGTAACTGAGTAGCCCCTGCCTCCTACCATTGGAATATTGAGCTGCAGTTGTCTGGCCAGGTCACGGCTCCATACACCTGCCGCCAGTACGATGTGATCGGCAGTATGAAAACCGGTGGTTGTTTTAATACCCTGTACCTTATTTCCTTCTGTGATAAACGACGTTACTTCCTGGTTGCCTACAAAGCGTACCCCTTGTTGTCGCAGGTATTGCATCAGGCTTTGCATCAGCTGATTGGGATATAACTGCGCATCGCCGGGAAAATAGATCGCCCCCAGTGCCTTGATGGGGGTATCCGGCTCCATTTGTTGCAAGGTTTGTGCGTCTATCATCCGGGCTTCTATTCCCAGGGCAAGGGCATCCTTTATGGTATGTTCTGCGTGGTGTGCGTTTTCTTCTGTGTTGAACAGTTCCAGCATTCCCTTCGGATCGTAAGAGAAATCCAGTCCGGGCACACGGTTCCATTCTTCATACAAATGTTTACTCAGCAGGGCGATATCCCTGAGGGGAACGGCTGAGCGTTCCACATGCGATTTAGTGGCGCTTTTCATGAACTGCCAGCCCCACCTGATCATGCTGCTGTTCAGACTGGGCTTGATATAGAAGGGGCTTTTCGGGTCCATCATCCATTTCAATCCCTGCCTGACGATGCCTGGTGTAGCCAGTGGTACAAAGTGGCTGGGACAGATATAACCTGCGTTACCAAAGGAGCAGCCCTGCTGCATATCTGTCCTGTCTATTACTGTTACGGCATATCCTGCCTGTTGCAGATAAAAAGCACTGCTCAGGCCAATAATTCCTCCGCCTATAATGATTACTTCCATATCGTTGTTTAAATCACCTGTAGTCCATATGCATATGGATCGTCCTCAGGGTCTATTGTGATCGTGTTATAACCGTATATTCTTGCCCAGCCTTCAATACCGGGACGTATAGCAGGTACGCCCGCTACGGTTGTCTCTTCTTCTATCGTACCGATAAAGCGGGATCCGATGATGCTTTCGTGAATGAAGGAATCTCCTTTTTTCAGCAATCCTTTGGCATACCACTGGGCCATCCTGGCGGAAGTACCGGTACCGCAGGGGGAGCGGTCAATGGCTTTATCGCCGTAAAATACGGCATTACGCGCTGTAGAGGTTTTATCCATGACAGCCCCGGTCCATAACACATGGGAGCATCCGTTGATATGAGGATTGTCGGGGTGTACAAAAGTATGTTTCTCATTGATCCGCTTGCGTAATTCCCTTGCCCAACCGATCAGCTGGGAGGCGGTATAGTGTTCGAGGCCCGGGAAGTTCTCCTGGACATCTACAATAGCATAATAGTTTCCGCCGTAGGAAACGTCTACTTTCAGCGGTCCGAGGTCAGGGCATTCCACCACGAGATCAGTTGCCGCGAGATAAGAGGCCACATTGGTCAGTTTGACGCTCTTCACCTTACGACCTTCCTGTTTATATTCGATCAGCACCAGTCCTGCGGGTGCTTCCATCCTTACAATGCCGGGTGTTTTAGGAGTGATCAGTCCTTCTTCAATTGCGATAGTGATGGTACCGATAGTACCGTGGCCACACATCGGCAGGCAACCGCTGGTTTCGATGAATAATACGGCTACGTCATTGGCGGGATCGTGGGGTGGATACAGGATGCTTCCGCTCATCATATCATGGCCCCTGGGTTCAAACATCAGTCCTGTTCTGATCCAGTCGTATTCCCTGAGGAAATGGTTCCGTTTTTCGCTCATGTTGTTACCTTCCAGTACCGGTCCGCCGCCGGCTACCAACCTGACAGGGTTACCGCAGGTGTGCGCATCTATGCAAAAGAATGTTTTCTTCACGTTTCCTTATTCAGTTTAAAAAGACATTGGTTGATCAACTCTTTCAAAAATACCTGTTGAGGGCGAATGGAATATTGCAGGTTTTCACCAATGGTATGCAAAAATTAACATAAATAATTCATTGGTGGGCAGGCCGGGTAACAAATATACGGTACCCGGGGTTGAAACCCGGGGTTACGAACCCCGCGCTACAAACACCCGGGGTTGAAACCCCGCGCTACAAACAAGGGGACTCCTAACGGAGTCCTATTGTGGTTTGTCAATGGCGCGAATAATGACCGGGACGGTCCGGGGATGAAACCGCGTTACAAACACCCGGGGTTGAAACCCCGCGCTACAAACAAAGGGACTCCTAACGGAGTCCTATTGTGGTTTGTTAATGACGCGAATAATGACCGGGACGGTCCGGGGATGAAACCGCGTTCCAAACACCCGGGGTTGAAACCCCGCGCTACAAACAAGGGGACTCCTAACGGAGTCCTATTGTGGTTTGTTAATGGCGCGAATAATGACCGGGACGGTTCCGGGGATGAAACCGCGTTACAAACACCCGGGGTTGAAACCCCGCGCTACAAACAAGGGGACTCCTAACGGAGTCCTATTGTGGTTTGTTAATGACGCGAATAATGACCGGGACGGTTCCGGGGATGAAACCGCGCTACAAACACCCGGGGTTGAAACCCCGCGCTACAAACAAGGGGACTCCTAACGGAGTCCTATTGTGGTTTGTTAATGGCGCGAATGCCCCCTTTCGGGCAAAAGCAGGTACCCGGCTCTGCCTTTTTAACTGAAAATCAATATGTATTGATTATCTAATTAAATTGCAGTATAGTTCCATGTCATATGAATGAAAATGCTGCCCCCAAAAATGAGAAGGCCAGGCTACGCGCGCTCAAGGAATACGGGCTGCTGCAGTTGACTCCGCAACCGGCCCTCGATCAGTTCACCGAACTGGCAACCCTCAGTTGTCATTTCCCTTACGCTGTTATAGCTGTTGCCGGGGATGAAAAACAGCTCATTGTTTCGTCCACCACCATACCGGGTACACAGGAAACCACCTTTGACTGGGGCTTTATGCAACTGATCATGCAGGCGCGGGCCTTTATGGCTGTTGAGGATACCCTGCTCCACCCCATCCTCCGAAATAATAAAGCAGTTACTGCGGCACCACATATCCGTGCGTTTGCCGGTTGCCCCCTGATTGACGGTAATGGCTTTATTTTAGGGGCGCTTTATGTGATGCACCATGAAGCCGCCGCGATCACCAGCGCAGAGCAAAGGGCGCTGACCATTATTGCGCAAAATGTTATTGCTGCTTTAATGGCGGAGCGACAGAACGCGGAAACCCAGTATTATGCGAAGTTGTTCAATCTTTCTGAAGGACTGGTGTGTGTCGGGTCCTACTCCGGCAGGTTAAGAAGGATCAATAAGGCATTCACCACTTTGCTGGGCTGGGAGGAAGATGAACTGACAAGCACTTCTGTACTGGAACTGGTGCATCCGGATGATGTAGAAAATACCGCCGCGGAGCTGGATCATCTCCGCTCGGGCCTGTCTACCATCAACTTCTACAACCGTTTCCGGACGAAGAACGGCGACTATAAATACATCCAATGGATCGCCACTCCAGAACCGTATACCGGCAACATCTTCGCTATAGGCAGGGATATTACCGGTGAAAAGCTCAAAGAGCAGGAACTGATAGACAATGAGATCAGCGCCCGTACTTTCTTTGAGAATTCGCTGGGCATGATGTGCAAACATGATCTGCAGGGGAAGCTGACGTATGTCAACAAGGCCAGTGCGGACAGTGTGGGGTATAGCATCCAGGAGCTCATGACCATGAGTTTATACGACATTATTCCTCCTGAGTATCACAATGACCTTGACCAATACCTGGCCAAGATCAAGATGAAAGGCAAGGTGACGGGTCTGATGCATACCCGGCATAAGCTTGGTAATATCCGCATCTGGTTGTTTAACAACATACTTGTCAATGATGCGCTGGGCAATCCCTATGTAATAGGCAACGCAGCCGATATCACAGAGAGGCATGAACTGGAGATAGACCTCAAGCGTACCAAGGAAATGCTGGAACGTACCAACCAGGTAGCGCGTATAGGCGGATGGGAATTTGACCTTGTTAAACAGGAGGTTTTCTGGTCGACCGTTACCTGCGAGATCCATGAGGTACCGCCAGACTTCAGGCCTACCACGGAAAATACCATGGTTTTCTATGCGGGGGAATACCGGCAACAGTTGGATGCGGTGATTGATCATGCTATCCGCACAGGTACGCCCTGGCAGCTGGAACTACAGATCACGACTGCCAAGGGGCGTAAGATGTGGGTGCGTTCAATAGGCCATGCTACGTTTGAAAATGGTATTTGTAAAAGGCTGTTTGGGACATTCCAGGATATCAATGAGAAAAAGAAAGCTACCGTGGCCATTCAGCAATCGCGAAAGCTGCTGGAGGATGTGCTGCAGTCTGCTTCTGAGGTTAGTATTATAGCTACTGACCATGAGGGAATTATTACCCTTTTTAATAAGGGCGCGGAAAAGTTGCTGGGGTATGGTGCGGCGGAGGTAACGGGCAAATATTCCTGGGAGATACTTCACTTACCGGATGAAATATCCGCCAGGGGAAAAGAGCTATCGGCGTTGTATAAGACGCCTATTGAAGGCTTCCGTGTTTTCACCCAGATCCCGGAACTGGAAGGGTCTGAAGGGCGGGAATGGACCTATGTGCGGAAAGATGGGACTACTACCATCGTTTCTATGGTGGTAACGCCTATACGTGACAATGCAGACATTACCGGTTACCTGGGTATCGCTACGGATATCTCGAAGCGAAAGAAGGCAGAAAGGGAGCTAAAAGAAGCCAAGTTACAGGCGGAGTATGCCAGTAAGGCCAAGTCGGAATTCCTGGCTAATATGAGCCATGAAATACGCACGCCGCTGAACGGGGTGATCGGGTTCACCGACCTGCTGATGAAAACCGTGCTCAATGAGACGCAGCAGCAATATGCTTCTATTGTTAATCAGTCGGGTAATTCCCTGTTGAGTATCATTAACGACATCCTTGATTTCTCCAAGATAGAAGCGGGCAAGATAGAACTGGATATCAGCAAATGTGATCTGTTGGAGTTTAGCAGTCAGGCGAGTGACATCCTCAGTTTCCAGGCGCAGCAGAAAGGGATTGAGATGTTGCTGAATGTGTCTACAGACCTTCCCCGTTTTATGTGGGCCGATGTGGTGCGGCTCAAACAGATCCTCCTCAACTTGTTGAGTAATGCAGTGAAATTCACTGACCAGGGGGAAATAGAGCTTGAGATCCGGCCTGTGGGGCAGCCTAAGGCGGGTATGACCACCATCCGCTTCCAGGTAAGGGATACGGGTATTGGTATCCATAAGAGCAAACAGGAGAAGATATTTGAGGCCTTCTTACAGGAAGACATTTCCACGACTAAAAGATATGGCGGTACCGGTCTGGGGTTGAGCATTTCCAATAAACTGCTGGCGCTCATGGGCAGTCAGCTGCAACTGGAAAGTTCGCCCGGCAAAGGCAGTACGTTCTTTTTTGAAATTACGGTAAAAACAGAAGACGGCGCTCCCATTGCATGGGAAAATATCGACCTTGTCAAAAATGTGCTGATCGTTGATGATAATGAGCATAACCGGACCATCCTGAGAAGGATGTTACAGATGAAAGGCATCAACTCTGACGAGGCGTCGAATGGTATTGAAGCTTTTCAGTTCCTGATGACCAAACAACAGTATGATGTGATCCTGATGGACTATCATATGCCTTTTATGGATGGACTGGAAACGATCAGGAAGATCAGGACAAATTTTGAGGAGCTGGAGAAAGAGCCCGCTATCATACTGCTGCACAGCTCAGCAGACGATGAGAAGATCATCAGGGCCTGTGAGGAGTTGCACGTCAACCAACGTCTGTTAAAACCTATTAAGATACAGGAAATGTACCATGCCCTATCCCATTTGTTTATCAAAGACACCACCGAAGTAAAGCGGGCTGAAAGCCGCGAGCACAAGAAGATCAAAGCTAATATCCATATACTGATCGCGGAAGATAATCCGATCAATATGCTGCTGGCCAGTACTATTATCCGTAAGATCGCCCCTGCTGCGCAGATCGCCGAGGCGAAGAATGGTAAGGAGGCGGTAGAAAGCTGTAAGCAGCACTTGCCGGATATTATCTTCATGGATATCCAGATGCCTATTGTCAACGGGTATGAGGCTACGCGGATGATCCGGGAGATCAGTCCTCATATTCACATTCCTATTATTGCGCTGACAGCGGGGAATGTGAAGGGGGAAAGGGAAAAGTGTATAGCGGCGGGTATGGATGATTTTGTTACCAAGCCGTTTGTTGAGAATAACCTTATTGCTGTTTTTGAAAAGTGGCTGACGTGGAAGTCAGTCAATGTTTAACGCTTTACATGCTTCTTCCAATACCCCGGTGATGAGTTGCGGCGGAGTTCCCCATTTTTTTATACCCGTATCTTTTAGAAGCGGATATGCGGAGCTTGCGCCGCCGATATCTCCGGATGTTAATCCCATGACGATCGTCGGTATTCTTGTATGGCGGATCACGTAAGCACACATGATACAGGGTTCATGTGTGGTGTACATAATACAATCTGATAAGTTCTGCGTATTTAGTAGCGCTGTTGCTTCGCGTATGGCTTCTATTTCGGCGTGGTAGGTAATATCCCTATGGGTTTTGCCGCCTTCTATGCCTCTGGCGATGATCTCTCCGTTACGGACGAGGATGGCGCCTACCGGGCTGTCACCACGTTGTTTGGCGGCTCGTGCCAACCCGAGGCATTCTCTCATAAAATATTCGTTGTTAAGATCCATAAGTATCTCTCAGTTCAGGTATGTGCCTGGCTTCGAATATTAATATTACGACAAAAATTGTCTGGCTTATGCTCAGTATCTGAAACCTTTGTATATTTAACGGATATTTTTTTAAGTTTAACCCGAACCCGAAATCTATGAAAAGATTATGTTTTCCCTTTTCCCGGCTACTCTATGTCGTTAGTAGCATCCTATTATTTTCAGCCTGTAGTCATGATGACAATTATCCGTACGTTACGGTGACCTCAATTTACCCGGAAGCTGCCGGTGGTGGCGATACCGTTAAAATTTACGGAACGAATTTTCCGGTCATGAAGTCAGGTCTTAAGGTATCTGTCTCCCTGAATGGCGAAAAGGTGAATGTCATCTCTGCCACTAAGGATAGCGTAGCGGTGGTAATACCCGTAATGGCAGGTTCCGGCGACCTGACCGTACAGGTAGACAATCACTCTTATTCAAAGCCGTTCACCTACAATTACGTGGCAACAGTCACGACTATAGCGGGAACCGGCGCTGTAGGCAGAGACAACGGCGCTGGCAATGCTGCCAGCTTTAATTGTCCGTGGGGTCTTACGGTGGACAGCAGCGATGGCACTTTATATGTGGCCGATTGCTACAACAGGTTGGTACGCAAGATAGCGATACCTGGTAATACTGTGTCTACTATTCCTATTTCTTACGATGTAGAATTTTATTCTCCGCGTAACATCACGCTGGATCAGCATTCAAAGCAGCTGTACCTTACAGACTTTAATACGCATGTGATGCGTATAGAACCGGATGGCAGGAATGTACCGATATACCAGGGGGCAATGCCTTTGGCTGGTATCGCATTAGGGCCGGATCATCACCTGTATGTAGCCAACACCAACTACGGGTTTATTCTGCGAATGGATACTTCGGGGCATCATGACACTACCTTTGCGTCTGGTATTACTACGCCTCAAAACATTGTCTTTGATAGATCCGGCACGATGTGGGTGAGTGCATATCCGCATGTCAAGATCACACCGGATGGCCAGATGACCTTTCTTCCCCTGGATCCTACTTATGGCGGATGGGAGATTGCGCTCGATCGCAGAGGCAATCTTTATGAGGCCGATCATGTTAATAACAACCTTCGCCTGATTGAAAAATCTACGGGAAGAAAGGTGGTTATTGCGGGGAGCGGTACTGCTGCAGATATAGATGGCGTGGGGTTGAATGCTTCTTTTAATGGTCCGCAGGGGTTGGTGATAGATCGGCATGGGGACTTGTATATAAGTACTTATAATTATGATACGCAGGGTGGGAATAAGATCCGGAAGATTGTAGTGAGATAAGGATGTCTTTGTTTAGCTGAGCGCATTGAGGTTGTATCTGTTGATACAGCCTCTTTTTTTTGCTTTGGTGTTGTTGGGGCTTCTTTTTTCCGCTAAGTAGCTCCGGTTTCAGTATGGGAGTGTTGTTGGGGCTTCTTTTTTCCGCTAAGTAGCTCCGGTTTCAGTATGGGAGTGTTGTTGGGGCTTCTTTTTTCCGCTAAGTAGCTCCGGTTTCAGTATGGGAGTGTTGTTGGGGCTTCTTTTTTCCGCTAAGTAGCTCCGGTTTCAGTATGGGATGGCGGTCGGCGCCTCTCTGGAAGGCTATTGGGCATTGTCAAGCGAATAGGCATTGGATATCTATTGGGCAGCACCGGTCGTGTCGCCGGAGAGCCGAAGGCCCGCCATTCCCATCTGAAACCGCTTGCTACTTTCGCTGTCGCTATGGATGGTTAAGTGGCTGGCTTATCGAAGTCTTTGATTAATTAAGCCCAGTATTGTAATTAGTGGCCAGGTCTAAATGCTTCATTCCTTAAATAGATGGGACCATTTGTATAACGCGTTGCTTAGCCAGACTATGTCGTATACATGCCGTATACATGCCGTATACATGCCGTATACATGCCGTATACATGAAGTAGCCATGAGGAAGATATGAAGAAGACACGGAGAAGACATAAAGAAGACACGGAGAAGACGTGGAGATGAGCTGGTGTTGAGCTGCAGGTGTGGAATACTGTAAAACTTAATGGGGTGATGTGTGGTGGTGGGATCAGGCAATGGCAGATTTGCTGCAGGACTATGCGGCAGCAGATAAGAGGTATGGGGGTGGGTTGTTACATTCAATGGATGCTTTACTCATCAAAATAATCACTGAGGCGATGATAGTTTATTCCCGTTGGATGAGTGTCTGGTAATTGTGTGCGGGTGTGAGGTTCTGCCTATTTGCTGTGGGTTGCGGGTAGGTAGGTTTGTTATGGGGAATCTTATCGGGAATCTGTGGTGCTGCCACAGCGACGATATCGGCTGCCAGGTATTGCCGGTTGCAGGAAGGGCGATCTTCGTGCATGCCTCTTATTTGCATGGTGATTACTAAGGTTCCCTCGCCGGGGACGTTCAGCGGGATGTCTGCTCCGTCGAAAGGCTGGCGGGGATCTATTGCGATTGTAACCGTTTCTGTGCCGGTGACCTGAGGGGTCAGGAAGTCTATACGTTTAGCGATTACTTTTACTTCCAGTGCAGTGATGCCTTTATGATGTGCCAGCGTCTGCTTCGGGATATGTAATGTTTCGTTTCTGAATAGCCTGGGAGCTATAGAAAGGAAACGGTCTATACCCGTGTGTTGATTGAACCGGAAGCCGGTTATAGCGGCGTTGTTGTTGCCTGCAGCGATGAAGGCTTTATTCAGGCGGTTAATGTGGCCGTCGTCGCAACGGATGTCCAGGTCAGTGTAAAAGGTGTGACGGATCAGGGCACCCTTTTTACTGGCGATGCCGAAACGCTGCGCCGCAGAGCGGGTAGCGGCGTTCTGCCGGACGAATTCAGGCATCTTACGCAGGAAGAATTTTCCATTGCGCTCGTAGCCTATGACTTTACCCAGTTTACGGGTAAAAGGGAAAAGAGAATTTTGTTTTGCCATCAGCAATTATTTTGTGAGATATGAATTTAAGATAATTCGTTGGGAGTGATGGGTTTAGAGGGCAAAGATTATCCACAGGTATGGGGTGGTGATGTGGATAATGGCAGGTAGCATTTATACTTTCCGCCGACGTATACATACACTGAAAAACATTCCTGTTTCATTTGTGTATTATAAAATCCTTACTTTTTTGCTTAAATTTAAGCCAGGGGGAAATCATTATTGTTTAGTGTTGAACGAATTTACACATACCGACGCCGACCAGGAGCTGCTCAGTCTTATCAAAACGGGATCTGAAACAGCATTCCAGCAATTATTTCAGCGACATTGGGAAAAACTGTACGTGGCAGCCAGTAAGAAATTGGGTGACCAGGAACTGGCACAGGAGCTTGTGCATGATCTGTTCCTTGACCTCTGGAGACGCCGGGAGGAATTGTCTATTCAGCATCTCCCAGCTTACCTGGGCAAAGCGCTCCAATATCGTATTATAAATAAACTGATATCCAAAAAGGATAAGTTCTTCTTTGAGTTGCTGGAAAACACTGAAGAATCCCTTTACAAGGCCGATCAGGCGCTGCTGGAAAAAGACCTTACCTCCCTTATCATTTCATGGGCGGAGATATTGCCCGAAAGGCGACGCCAGATATTTATCCAATATTACCTTCACCACCTCACCACACAGGAAATAGCCGAAAACCTGCAGATCTCGCAGAAAACCGTACAAAACCAACTCAGCATCTCTGTACAGGACCTCAGAGCTCATTTCGGACATTTACTCGCACTGCTCATCCTCCTGGATGAAACTTTATAGCACAGCAGACAGGGATTCAAAACTTTTTTAAAAAAAAGTGCCCCAAGGACGGGAAAGCGTTCTCCTTTTCCTGACTATAGTATTAAAGCCACCTGCTATGTACGATTCCGGCAAGGACCAAGGTCACTTTTTCAAGCTGCTCGCCAGGTATAACGAAGGGAAAGCATCCCCTGCGGAAGCGGCGTTTGTGGAACGTTACCTGGAACTGCTGGACTACAGGGACAAGGACATACTGAAAGATTTTGAGCAACAAAAAGAGCAGATCGCTGCCAAACTGGAACAACAGCTTTTGCTCAGCATCCGGCAGAAACCGGTAGTACGGCGTATTTCTCCTATACGCCGGTGGGTACCTGCAGCGGCAGCGGTATTATTATTACTGGGGGGCAGCGCGTATTATCTGCTACGCCAGCCACATACACATCAACAACAGCAGTTAGCGCAGCATACAGACATTCTGCCGGGTAAAACAGGCGCCATCCTTACCCTGGCCGATGGTAGTGAAATTGTGCTGGACAGTGCAAGAAACGGCGTCATCGCTGTGCAGGGCAACACTGCTGTTCAACTCCAAAATGGAACTGTATCTTATGATAATACCCGAACCGGCAGTAAAATGTCACCGGTGGCTTATAATACCATCAGCACGCCGAAGGGACGGCAATACCAGCTGATATTGCCTGATGGTTCAAAAGTATGGATGAATGCTGCCAGCAGCCTTACCTACCCTACTACTTTCAAAGGCAGGGAAAGAACGGTACATGTGAAAGGCGAGGCTTACTTTGAGGTGGCCGCCAACGCCCACCAACCATTTAAAGTGATTGTCAATGATGTTACCAGCATAGATGTGTTAGGAACCAATTTCAATATCAACGCTTACAATGATGAACCGAATATTCGCACAACACTGTTACAGGGAGCGGTACGAGTGACTTATCGCCAGACATCACAGCTGCTTAAACCAGGGCAGGAAGCACGGATCAATCAGCAGATCCATCTAGTGCCCGATGCAGACGTCAATAACGCAGTAGCCTGGAAAGACGGCATATTTGCCTTTGACGATGCTGATCTGCCGGCGGTTATGCGGCAACTGGCGCGCTGGTACAATATAGAGGTGAGTTACGAAGGAAAGATACCGGATGCCACCTTTACGGGGGAAATAGATAAGAGCCTCACTTTATCGCAGGTGCTCGAGGGATTGTCAACTACAAGAATCAACTATAAAATCGAGGGAAACAGATTAATTATCCGGCAGTAATTATCCGGCAGTAAAAAGAACCAAAATCGCATGAACTAAATGAAAAAACCGGGTGCAAAGATTGGCGTCCTACCCCCGGTTTTCGTTTAAGTCTGGCTTATTACTAAACATTAAACGTTGCAAATGTATGCAAATTAAGGGTCATTTCAATCCCGGGGTCCCTCCTATGTCCAAAGGGATCAGATCAACCAAAAACCTTCCTGTCATGAAATCAGCAATCATGCTTTTCTTTATGGCCCTGCTGCTCACAGCCGGGAGCGCATCAGCGCAGACCGTCACCTTTACCGCTAGGTCAACGCCATTAAAGAAAATATTTGCTGTCATCAGGCAACAGACCAGTTACAAGTTCTTTTACCGCAGTGAAGACCTTGAACTTGCCAGCCCCATTACAGTACAATTAAAGGATATGCCATTGGAGCGGGCCTTGCTGATTATCATGGCTAATCAACCGTTGACTTTTAATATCCAGGGCAAGACAATATTCGTGAGTCGCAGGATTCCATCCTCTGTAGCTGTACCGGCTGATGTTGAAGCGACACCGCCCGGCAACATCAGCGGCAAGGTAGCGGACAGTGAAGGACAGCTCTTATCCAATATCACGGTGATGCTCCGTAACGGACGCCGTTATGTGTTTACAAATGAAAAAGGCGAGTTTACGTTGTACGGTCTCATGCCGAATGATACCCTGCTGTTCACGAGTATTAACTACGAAAGTGTACTGGTACCTTTTTCGGGGATGTCGGAGAACATGACCGTCATCATGCGTCCCCGCATCAATGCATTGAGTACCGTTGTCATTTACAACACAGGCTACCAGCAGCTAAGCAGGGAAAGGGCAACCGGCGCATTTGGTAAGCCGGACATGAAAGTATTCAGAGAACGTGTCAGCACCTTTGATGTAGTAGGCCGCCTGGAAGGACAGATACCGGGTCTTACAGTAGGAACAAGCGTTACTTCTTCCGGCAGGACCGGCAATGGGTTCTCCACCAGGTCAAGCGTTATCAGGGGGTATAGTACTGTCAACGGCGGACAGCCCACTAACCCTTTATATGTTGTGAATGGCGTGATCACCACAGATTTCGGTTCTGTTAATCCTGACGATATAGAAGATATAACTGTGTTGAAAGATGCGGCAGCTGCTGCCATCTGGGGAGCGAGAGCTGCCAACGGCATCATCGTGGTGAAAACCAAAGAAGGCAGCAGGAACCAGAACCTGAAGGTTAACTATACCGGTTCTGTCAGTTTTCAGAGCAAGCCTGATCTTAATTACAATCAGCGTATGAACAGTGAACAATACATACAGGCTGCTAAAGAAACATTCGACCCGGTAAACTATCCCTGGAGCTCACTGGCCACGCAGGTAGTATTACCACATGATATTGTACTTTACAATCAGTATCGCGGGTTGATCACTGCAGATCAGGCAAACAGAAGCCTGGACAGCATGAGCAGGATCAGCAATCTTTCGCAGATAAGAGACCTGTTTTATCGCAATCCGCTCACCACGAATCATACCATCTCTCTTTCCGCGGGTAACAGTGTTTACGCCATGTATGCTTCGCTGGGCTGGACAGGTGTACAGAGCAACACGCCAGGCGATAAAAACAACACTTATAAGGTTAACCTCTCACAAAGTTTCAATATCGGCAAACGGATCAATGTCTCGCTGAATACCTCGTTGATCAATAACGTAAGCAGCAGGAAGAATATGCCTACTGTTGATAACAGCTTCGTACCGTACCAGCTGTTTGTTGATCAACAGGGCCGTGAACAAAACATGGCATTTACCAACGGCTGGTCAGATTCAACACGCAACAATTATGCAGCGAGAAGCAGGATCAACCTGGATTACTATCCCTTGCAGGAATTCAATTATGCGCATTCCAATACCAATACGCTCAGCATCAATACAACTGCTAATATCGGCGTCAAGCTTTGGAAAGGTATTAGCTTCCAGGGCACCTACGGTTATCTGAAAGCACCAGGAACGCTTAGCTCTTTTACAGACAGCCGTGCCCTCTCCCAACGTAAACAGCTACTGTCTTTCACCGTAGCGCCCAGCCCTTCCTCTACACCTGTTTATTATCTGCCGCAGCATAACAGCATGTATGTAGCTACGAATAATGATCAGCGTAACTGGACTGTACGTAATCGGCTGGTATATAATGCCACACCCAGGTCAGGAAAGGATATACTGACCTTACAGGCAGGGCAGGAAGCACAGGAGGCACAGGCATCGCGGAATACAAGCACCATTATCGGATATGATGAGGCCTTAGGCACCTACCCTTTAATTGATTATGCTACCCTGAAGCGTGGTGTGTTCGGCACTGTGACTGGCTTTGGCTTCTTCAGTACCCAGCCATACCTGGTATTAAAAGAGCTGACACGTTTTACTTCCTGGTTTGCATTGGCCAGTTATACCTTAAACCATAAATACAGCCTGGACCTGAGCTGGCGCCGTGACCACAGTAACCAGTTCGGCAGCGATATATCTGTTCAGAACAAACCTGTGTGGAGCGTAGGTGGTAAATGGCAGGTGCGTAACGAAAGATTCATGCAGCAGGTGGACTGGGTAGATGCATTGGCGTTAAGAGCTACCTATGGTATTACCGGTAACTCTCCTTATGTCGGTTCTGCTTCATTGTATGACATCTTATATGCACAACCTCAGTCGCAGACCGGCGGCGTGGCGGGAGATGCGCTTACCCTCAGTCAACCGGCCAACAGAAAACTGGCCTGGGAACGCACACAGACCACCAATATCGGTGTAGATTTCTCTGTGTTGAAAAACCGTATATCGGGAGCGATAGATGCCTACAGTAAAACAACGACAGACCTGCTGGGAAGGGTGCCGCTGAATCCCTTTACGGGATATGACGGCCAGGTGGGCAATGTAGGCAAGCTGGTAAACAGAGGGATTGAATTATCCCTGCGTACTGTGAACATCCGGAAACGGGACTGGAGCTGGTCCAGCAACATGGTATTCAGCTATAACTATAACAAGCTGGTATCTTATGCGGCCCTGAATCCTTCACTGAATACTGCCAGCTACAAATTGACCGCTCCATACTGGATAGGTTATAACTCGAAACCTCTGTTTGCTTACCAGTTTGCGGGGCTTGACAACATGGGTGATCCTCAGATCAGGTTGTCAGATAAATCGGTGACGAAGCAACCTTACATTGCCCAACCGGAAGATATCGTATATGCCGGTACGACACAGTCGCCGGTGAACGGAGGATTTACCAACCGTTTTGAATATAAAGGCCTTTCGCTCACCATGAACATGATCTATAACATGGGAGCCGTGATGCGCAGGAACGTGAACATCTACTATACCGGCAGAATGCCAAATTCTACTTCTCTTGGCGGAGAGAATCTTTTCACCTCGTTCCAGGACCGCTGGAAAAAACCTGGCGATGAAAAGATCACCAATATTCCTTCTTATGTATCCAACATGGGTACCAGTTATACGCGCAGGGATGTGAACTATTACATCAACGGAGATCTGAATGTGCTGAATGCATCCTATATCAAGATCAGGGATATTACCCTGGCATATGAGCTGCAGTCAGCGGCCCTGCACTTCCTGAAAATACAACGGCTTAACATTTATGCACAGACCACCAATTTCCTGATCTGGACCGCCAATGATGAGCGGATAGATCCGGAAACCGGTTTCCCGGGAGCATTGTACAAACATCAGTATAACCTGGGCATCAATGTTACACTTTAATTCACATTTAAACAGAGAAGGATGAGAAAGCTTATATATATCGCCATCATGGTTTCCTTTATTGCCTGCAAGGACAGTTTCCTGGATGTAGTGCCTTTGGGATCGCAGGTAGCCGTTACAACGGACGACTATGATAAACTGATGAATGATCCGCAGTACTATGCACAGACCTTCGCCGGGGGCTGGCAGGAGCCGGCATTGATGGAAGATGATGTAGCTGCGGAGGAAGCATATCTTTTACAGGGCAGTCCGCAGATGCTCCGGCTCTTTCACTGGCAGGACGTTGTTTATCAGCAACAGGACCAGACGCCCTGGGCCATCAGCCTGTGGCTGGAACAATTGTATACACTGAACAAGATCATTGGCGAGGTAATGACTTCCAGCGGGGGAACAGATGCACAGAAAAGGATCATCCGTGCAGAGGCGATCGCTACACGTGCATGGACTTACTTCCAGTTCATTAACTTTTACGGTAAGCCTTATGTGCAGAGCACCGCGGGCACTGATCCCGGATTTCCGATCATAGAGCAGGCAGATGTGAACGAAAAAACATTCACGCGTGCTTCCGTGCAGGCAGTATATGATTTTATTATCAAAGACCTTACTGCCGCTATTGCGGAACTGCCGGTAAAGCCTTCTATACGTACCCGCATGTCCAAACCCGCCGCAGAAGGCCTATTGGGCAAGGTGTATGTGTTCATGGGCAGGTACAATGATGCCTTATCTATGTTCAATGCTGCATTCGCCGACCTGGCAGACAGTGATGCGCATTTATACGATTATAACCAGACACTTGCAGCAGGTGGCGCTTTCCTGCCGATGGACATCATCATCGGCCCTTCCCAGGGACCGGGCAATAACATGAACGACCTCACGGAAGCGGTAGTATCGAAAGTGTTCTACAACGGATCTTACAGTGGCAACCAGCTAGGCAACAATGGCCTGGTACTGGCGCCATGGGCCGCGGCCTTATACGGGGCATCAGATCTTCGCCTGCTGTTATATACGGATACAAATCCGGACCAATCGCCCAACACAGGCGGCCGCCTGCGCAAATACGGGGTAACATATGCGAGAATGGGCCTGCAGTTGCCCGACATGTACCTGTTAAGCGCAGAGTGTAAGGCACGCCTGAACGACCTGGCGGGAGCAGTCGCAGATGTTGAAACGCTGCGTGAGCACCGTATGCCGGCAGCCGATGCATCAATACCCGGAGCGATAGCAGCTGATCAGACAGCATTGATCCGCTTCATTTTCGAGGAGCGCATCCGCGAGTTTGCAACAGAAGGTTACCGCTGGTTCGATATGCGCAGGCAGTCGGTAGATCCCCTCTTTGCCGGACAGACGTTTACGCACACGCAGTACAATGCAGATGGCAGTGTAAGCACTTTTACACTGAGCCAACCCAGGCGGCTTGTATTACAATTGCCGCCTTCATTTATCACCAGTAATCCGGGTATGCCAAACAATCCTTAATCCAATTCCAAAAAAATAATCAATGAACAGTATTGTAAAGCTGGAGCATTTATCACATCGCTACACCAGCTCATGGGCAATCCGTGACATCAGTATGGAGATCAGCCAGACTGGTATAGTGGGGCTGCTGGGCTCTAATGGTGCGGGTAAATCCACTACCATGAATATTCTGTGCGGCGTATTGAACCAGACAGAAGGCAAGGTATTTGTAAACGGTATCAATATGCGGGAGCAACCCGAGCTTGCCAAACAGGAGATCGGGTTCCTGCCGCAGCATCCGCCCTTATATATGGACCTTACGGTAGATGAATACCTCGGTTACTGCGCCGGCCTTCGCATGATGCCAAAAGCAGCTATACCGGCAGCAATGAAAGAAGCGAAGGAACGTTGTGGTATAGCACATTACAGTAAGCGTCTTATCCGTAATCTTTCCGGTGGTTATCGTCAGCGTGTAGGCATTGCCCAGGCCATCATACACCGGCCATCACTGATAGTACTGGATGAACCTACCAATGGCCTGGACCCTAACCAGATCATCGAGGTAAGAGCCCTGATAAAGGAAATTGCTACAGACCGTGCGGTGATCTTCTCTTCTCATATCCTCTCTGAAGTACAGTTGCTTTGCAAGGAGATCAAGATGATCGACAATGGCAAGATCGTATTTGCAGATACGATGGATGCGTTCAACAACTATGTAGAGCCGCACAGTGTGCTGATGCATATGGAGAATCCGCCAGCAGCTGCATCGCTGATGGCGATAGAGGGTGTAACAAAAGCTGACTTCCTCACGGAACGCCAGGTGCGTGTTTTCTTTAACGGCGACCAGAGTATCTCTGAACGCCTTATCACAGCCAGCGTTCAGCAGGGCTGGCGGCTGAGAGAGATCAGTATTGACAAGACAGCGCTGGACGAAGTATTCAAACAATTATCCAATCAATCAACACAATAGATAGCATCATGAAGATGGTTTTCAGAATTGCGAAAACGGAACTACGCACCCTGTTTTATTCACCGATAGCATGGTTTTTACTGATAGCGTTCCTGGTGCAATGCGGCCTGGCATATATCAATGCACTGGATGGAGCTGCCCGTTCGCAGGAAATAGGCGGAATGTCGCTCGAGAACATGACCCGCCTCACCGAGCGCATATTTGCATCCAGGGGTGGTGTGTTCAGTGTGGTCATGCAGACATTGTATTTGTATATTCCGCTGCTGACCATGGGACTGATCAGCCGGGAAGTGAACAATGGCACTATCAAATTGCTGTACTCCTCTCCTGTTAAGGTCAGGGAGATCATCTTCGGTAAGTTCCTCGCCATGATGGTATATAACCTGTTGATGATGGTAGTACTGGGTCTCTTCATTTTCGATGGACTTATTCATATCAATCATGCGGATGCGGGAGAATTATTCTCTGCCTCACTGGGTTTCTACCTGCTCTTATGTGCCTATTCGGCCATCGGGCTGTTCATGTCCAGCCTTACGTCTTACCAGATCGTAGCGGCGGTATGTACGTTCATGATGGTAGGTTTCCTGAGCTATATCGGTACGCTATGGCAGAATATTGCCTTTGTGCGGGACCTTACCTATTTCCTTTCGCTGAGCGGCCGTACGGAAAAGATGCTGGCAGGGCTTATCACTAGTAAAGACGTGATCTACTTCCTGGTGATCATCTACATTTTCCTGGCGCTGAGTATCTATAAGCTGAAGGCGGGCAGGGAATCGAAACCAGCTGTAGTTAAAACAGGCAGGTATGTGGCCGTTGTGGCGTTGGGTTTAGTGGTCGGATACATCACATCACGTCCTTCACTGGTAGGATATTTTGATGCAACCGCCAATAAAACCAGGACGCTCACACCTAACTCACAAAAGATCCTGAAAGAGCTGGGAGATGCTCCGCTGGAGGTAACTGCTTATAACAATATGCTGGGCTCATTCTATTATTTCGGATCTGAAGAAGGCCGTAATATGGACTTAGCACGTTGGGAGCCTTATATGCGCTTTAAACAGGATATTCATCTGCAATATGTACAGTACTATGACAGCCTGCTGGACAATCCGAATATCATGCGGTTCTATCCCGGCAAGGACTTCCCGGACATGGCCACACAGCGAGCCAAAGGAATGGGGCTGAAACTATCCCAGTTTAAATCGCCTGCAGAGATCAGGAAGATAATAGACCTGCGTCCGGAACTGAACCGTTATGTAATGCAGCTGAAATACAAGGACAAGGTTACTTTCCTGCGTGTGTTTGATGACCAGTTGCAGTGGCCGGGAGAAGCGGAAGTAGCGGCAGCGTTGAAACGCCTGTTACAGTCTGAATTTCCAAGGGTCGCTTTCCTGACTGGCGACCTTGAGAGGAGCATCGGGAAGGAAGGAGACCGGGAATACAGCACGCTCACGAAAAAGAAGACTTTCCGCTATGCACTGGTAAACCAGGGTTTCGATGTAGACACCCTTTCACTGGAGCACCAGGATATTCCTTCGGATGTTACTACACTGGTAATTGCCGATCCGAAGAAAGAATTCAGTGCTGTTACAATGGCGAAGATCAGGAAGTATATCAGTGAAGGTGGCAACTTACTCATTACCGGGGAACCCGGCAAACAGTCTATCTTAAACCCGCTGCTACATGAATTGGGTGTACAGCTGATGGATGGGATGATAGCCCAACCGGCCAAAGAGACTGCTCCTGACCTGGCTTTGCCCTTAATGACATCTACAGCCGCCGGCTTCAGTAAATCGCTTGTAAAAGGCTTAAAAGACAGTATTGCGGTATCTATGCCGGGTGCGACATGGCTTTCCTACAGCGACAGCATCTTCAAGGTGCAGCCATTACTGGTAACTGACGCCGGGAAGAGCTGGGTAAAGAAAGACCGTTTTGCGGCCGATTCTGCAGAGGTGGTCTATGATCCTGCGGCTGGTGATGAGAAGAAATCAGTTGCTACAGTGATTGCCCTTACCCGTAAGGTGAACAACAAAGAACAGCGTATTGTCGTTACCGGGGATGCTGACTTTTTAAGCAATGACGAGCTGGGACGATACAATGTACAGACTATCAATTTCGCCTTTAACACGGCGCTCTTCAGCTGGCTGAGCTATGGACAGTTCCCGATAGACACTTATCGCCCGGAAGCAAAAGATACCCGCGTATCAGTAAGTACGGATGCCGTGGATATACTCCGGATCCTGTACATCTGGGTACTACCGGGTATACTGGTGGCATTTGCGGCTATTCTGCTTATCAGGCGTAAAAGGAAATAAGCTATGTTATTTACAACGGATAAACAAACACTGGAAGATCTCAATATTTTTGGCCGTCATGGAGCGGATTCCGTGTACAACATCTTTAACCGCACGGTGACACGCGGAGGTGCGGCCCTGCTGGAAGAGATGTTCCGCTATCCATTATCAGACCATGAAGCGATCAACCGCCGCAGCAGCATTATCCAGCATTTTGCTGCGGCGGGCACCGCTTATCCTTTCTCCGCCACTCTCTTTGACGCCATAGCACCATACCTTGACAATACGGACGAGCGTACAAAACTGAGCATGGAAGAACAATCCCTCAGCAAGAAACTAGCCGGGATGATAGCGGTAGACGGAAATATGCAGATGGTGTATAAAGGTGTGCAGGCGCTCATAGCGCTACTGCAGGGGGTACAGTCGTTCGTTAGTGCAGAAGCGGGCGGTATAGCTTATGCAGCCGACAGAAAGGCGATCGCCACACTCCTTTCGGCACCTGCATTTGAGCCAGTACTGGCCCATCGGGGTAAAGCGGCGCATTCCACCATTGCCGCCTATGATGTGCTATTCCGTTTCCGTTACCGGGAATTGATACAGCAGCTCCTGCATCACCTGTATTGCCTGGACGTGTATATATCTGTCGCCAAAGTGGCCGCTGAACGGGGTTTTGTGTTCCCTCATGCCTTGCCGCGCCATACCTGTCGCGTACATGCTGAAGGCATCTATCACCCCTTGCTGAAAAAAGCGGTGCCTAATAGCATCCGGATCAATGAAGAAAGCAATGTCATCTTTCTCACCGGAGCCAATATGGCGGGCAAGTCCACCTTTATGAAATCGCTCAGCATTGCCCTGTTCCTGGCACACATGGGATTCCCGGTTGCCGCTGCGCGAATGGAGTTTTCTGTGCTGGACGGTATCTATACTACCATCAATCTGCCCGACAACCTGGGCATGGGAGCCAGTCATTACTACGCGGAAGTGCTGCGTGTTAAAAAAATGGCACAGGAACTGAGTCAGGGTAAACACCTGTTCATTGTATTTGACGAACTGTTCCGAGGTACTAACGTAAAGGACGCGTATGAGGCCACCATTGCCATCTGTAAAGGATTTGCCGGCAAACGTAACAGCATATTCGTCATCTCCACACACATCATTGAAGCGGGTGAGGTATTGAAAGCAGCGGCTGCAAATATCCAGTTTGTATACCTGCCCACCCGCATGGATGGGCACAAGCCTGTATACACCTATACACTGGAAAAAGGCATTACAGACGACCGTCATGGCATGATCATCATTAACAATGAAGGCATTATCGATATGCTGGAAGCGGGCCTGACCAAAACGACATGAGCATGAGTTTTATAGCTGATAAACAAACGCTGGAAGACCTGAACCTGCTTGGCCGGTTCAAGACTAACTCCATCTATAACCTTTTTAGCAGAATCAAAACCACCGGAGGGGAACAACTGCTGGAACGTATGTTCCAGCAGCCCCTTACTAATCCTGCCGCCATTAACGAGCGTAGTGCTACCTTCCGGTATTTCCAGGAAAAGCAACTCACGTTTCCCTTCAACGGGGTCAGCTTCCGCCAGGCGGAAAACTACCTGAACATGGGAGGAGCAAGCAGCCTGTCTGCTATTCTCAAAAAGAGGCTGAACGCATTCCTGCATGACGACGAATATGAAAAGCTGTTGACAGGATTAAAGGCTACTATCGGGACATTACGCACCTTTCGCAAGTTCCTGCAGGAGCTCAGTGATTACAGCGACGCGGCTGCATGGGGCAAGACCTTATCTGCCATCTCCTGGCTGGACAGCGACAAGGAGCTGACATTACTGACCGTGGCACGTTACGACCGTTTATTACGACATACCTTACGCAATGAAATGGAGCAATTGCTGGAAGCTGTTCATCAGCTGGACGTCTATATTGCAGTAAGCGACGTAGCACGGCAACGCGGCTTTCATTACGCTACTGCCCTCCCCTCCTCGCCCAGCGTGTTCCGTACCAGCGCATTGAGGCATCCTGCATTGGACGCCGGAGTAGCTAATCCTGTGTCGCTTCACGGGGACTCCAATGTTATTTTCCTCACAGGGGCTAATATGGCGGGTAAATCAACCCTGATGAAGTCCTTCGGCATTGCCTTATACCTGGCACATATGGGATTTCCTGTTGCTGCTGCTGATATGGCGTTTTCCGTGCGTGACGGACTGTATTCCTCTATCAATGTGCCGGATAATCTCAATATGGGGTATAGCCATTTTTATGCGGAGGTATTACGTGTGAAGCAAGTGGCAGCGGAAGTGAGTTCGGGTAAGAAGCTGGTGGTGATTTTCGATGAGCTGTTCAAAGGTACAAATGTGAAAGATGCTTATGATGCGACGTTAGCCGTAACCGCGGCTTTCGCCCGCTATCGCAATTGCTTTTTCATCATTTCTACGCATATTATTGAAGTGGGGAATGCGTTGCATCAATACGGCAATCTCCAGTTTGCCTATCTGCCGACGTTACTGGAAGGAACGAAGCCGAGGTATACGTATCAGCTTAGAGAGGGGATTACGAGTGACAGGCATGGTATGATGATTATTGAGAATGAGGGGATATTGGAGTTGTTGAATAGTTAAAGAAAGGCCGTCCTGATGGTTATCGGGATGGCCTTTTTGTTTATTAAGGTAGTGTAAAATTCTTTGTGTAAGTATATATTCAACTGTATCGAGTTAATACCACCAGCAGGTGGAGTGAAGTGAGGCGGAGCGTAGCGGAGCC
>NZ_PYGK01000015.1 GCF_003014595.1 Chitinophaga ginsengisoli
GGCTCCGCTACGCTCCGCCTCACTTCACTCCACCTGCTGGTGGTATTAACTCGATACAGTTGAATATATACTTACACAAAGAATTTTACACTACCGATTTTTTTAGGGTAGGCTGTCTTAGTATTCTATGGGAACTGTTCTTAATGACCTGGCGCTCATCTGGTTTTTATTGTTATATTTAGAAATGAGTTTTGTTCTATACTTTTAGCATCTTTATACCATTTTCTTATCTCATTGTTTATCTTTCCTGTACAGTCCATCTGCACTTTTGCTGAGATGAAGTGTGTATTCATAAATAAGCTTGATGTATCATAGTATATACTTCTCTGCCCATTTGCTTACATGGCCCGCACCAGGTAGCATATAAATTGAGAAAATAAACTTGTTTTCTTGTTTCGCTTTCGCTTTATCTGGTCCTACGACAAATTTTTTCGAATTTTATACCCGATGTGTCAGTGCTTGCATAAACGGTGGCAAGAGGTAGGCACGGAAAGACGAGAAAATATAACTTCATATATACTGTTATTTGTTAGAATGTAGTACATAAGAATGCTGCAGGCGATATGGATTATCAACCAAAGTATTCACATGACTTTTATATAACACCGACTTGGTTGCAATCGTGCTATTGGAAAAAATCCGTAAGAATGGTCGGGGTGACAAATGGATTTTGTCGCCCAGGATCTCAGAGACAATGACTGCCAGTGTATAGATTATAAGACTTGCGAAAGCTGAAAATATATCAGTATCTTTCTTACCCCTTATTTAAATGCGAAGAATGAAAAACGTAGAAAATAATCTTCTAAATTTATGGCATAAGGAGGCTTTCAGCTTGTCTTCTCCTCTGTTAATTAAGCCGATTATTGACAGAAATATTGTTCAATACATCTATAGCTCTTTGCTGCAGTTTTTTAAACTGGAATACTTTCATCCGTCTCCTCCTGATACTCCTATAGAAGATATTAATTGGATCCATAGTTTGCTTGCCAACAAAGAAAACCTTGGCTGTTACTATGCGTTAAATGAAATATGCAATCTGCTTAATTATTATGAGTCTATAAAGAAGGAGTTACCTAATTCGATGGAAGGGGCCGTGAAAGACCCCAAAATATTAAGAACATTTCTGTTTGAGTTATTTATCTACCAGAAATTAGATAACGCCGGAATCCTTAATAAGAAAAAGGTAGTTAGAAACAACCAGGAACTGGAGGGAGTATGCCAAATCAATGGACGGGAGTTTTTATTTGAATGCAAAAAGGCATACTATCCTAAGCTTGATTCTTTAGATGCGTTGGTTTATGTGCTTAAAACATTTAGTGCTAAGCGAACCATGTTTAATAATCCTCAGGGGATGATTTGCTTCTTAACTGTTCCCAAACCAATTGTTAAAGGCTTTAAAAAGGCCTTTAATGCGTATTTACCCACGCTGGTTAACCTAAATAATTCATTAAGCGCTTCTACACCCGAGTTTAGCGAGGATTTGTTTGGTGGAAAGGTTACTGTTAAATTATATGATGAAATTGATTTCATTGAAGCCCACCTTCAGAATAATTATGACATATTATTTTATTTGAAACCGGTTTCCAGACTGGATGGCCTACGCTATCTGTACGGGAAATCAGTTGTAAATTTTTCGCAATATCAAAGCGAAATTTTTAAGAAGCTTGAAGGCATTCTCAAAAAAGTTAAAATGCAGCATAGGCCTTTTAATGGTCCCAAAATAATATTCATAGATACAGAGGCTTATCCAGAATTCAGAATGGGGCTTTTTCAGACAGAAAAAAGTGTTGTTATCACTGAAATAGATAGAATTATAAATAAAGAAAGATTCGCGAATACAATAATTTGTATTACAAGAAGAAGTATAAAGGAAGGCAAGCTGGTTAACGATGTTTATATCTATGCTCCGCCTAATCTTAACGAAGAAGGGAGAATAGCAGGGCGGATGTTTGAACAAAACTAAATTTTGAACTCTTTTTTGAACCTGCGCAAAAAGGTTGCGCAGGTCTGTGTTTGCTTTGTGATAAAGAACTTACAATGAATAAAACATATAACTACCGGCCTGGTAATGGTTCAGACGAAGACGTTTTTAGGGTGACTGCTAGAAAAATTGAGGAAATGAGTAGGACAAAGGATTTGAATTCTCTGCGGGAAGTAGTCGCGAACACCATTTTTAACCTGCGGCATTTAATAAATGCAATGCATTCAAGGAAGATCCGCATTAAGCCGTGGATGGAGCAGCTAGAGGTGCTATTGGTTAAAATGTCTCTACATGCTTCTTCCATTAACGAATTATCTAAAGCAACTCCCTTGTCGAGGGATGATTCCGCATCCTTTATTGATATTTCATCCAGTTATATACTATCAAGAGCTTTGCTGGAAAATTACCTGATGTTTTTCTATCTCTATATGCTTCCTAAGGATGATGAAGAGGCTCAGTGCCATAACTTACTTTATAAACTGAGCGGTTTATGTAATAGGCAAAAGTATCAGGTGTCATTGGCTCCCAATATTCTTAAGAAAGAAAAGGAATTTCAGGAGATTATTACCCTGAGAAAGCTCCTGGAAAAAAATGGGTACTTTCAACAGTTTTCGGAAAAAGAAAAAAAGGGCTTGCTGGGTAGCTCACCCAAGGCTTCGCCATATTCATGGGGCCAACTCATAGATCAATCCCATCTAAAAGGTGAGCACTTCTCGAGCTCATGGAAGATGTACTCCAACCATGCACATTCGGAGTATATTGGCAGCATGCAACTAATCAGTTATTTTCAGGATACTGAGGCTCTAACGCACACAATATTTCATAATCTTGAAGCCACCTTACTGGTTTTAGCTGTTGCCATTACCGATCTGCTTAATTTGTTCCCAGAACTGATACCTGTTTTTGATGTCGAAATCGATACAATCGGAAAAAGCTTTATACATTGTTGGTCAGTTGTAGGGCTAAGGAAGAATATAAATTCAGGGCAGCCTTCAGTAGACCCTAGTTCAGAGGGCTGTTAGTGTACCGAGGATTTTGACACCTTACTCTGAATCTTTTTTCTCTTTCCGGTTATACTCGGGAAGATGCTTTACAATAACCAATTTTCCTGCGCCCCCCGCGCGGAACGGGAAGTGTAGAGACTGTCAGATTCATGCGGAAATGTTCATTCAGCATTTCCTCAATGGTGTTAGCAAACCTTTTCTTTGAAGTGGCTTTAGCCCATCCTTCCACATGAGAAAAATGCTGTTCCCTATGTTTCTTCTCAGCGTGTGATTCACTATACAACGTAAGTCATCCATCCTTGCGCCGATATTGCCCGTCTCGCCAACGTAGGTAATTTTCGTTTGATCTTTGAAAAGGTAGACACCGGGCTTTCGTGGAAATTGTTGACACAAATCAGCTGTCAGTTCTATTTTTTGAGGTGGTTATATATTGCGTTCAGGTATTCTTCAGCAGGATTCTTGCATGTTATTTAATTTGATCGCCGGAGTATTTTTAAATGAAATCATATTCCACGGTGATTATAAGGGCGATGTTACTGCTTTTTTTACAATCTGGCAAATGGACATACGCCTGTATGCATAGTGTATAATCTTGTTCTGCCTTCATTATACCCTTGCCAAAAGGAAAGCTATGATGAAGGTGGAAGAACAAGTGATAATGCGTACCATAGCCTTATGCTTCAAACCCTACTTAAAGCGCGAAGAATGTCTGGTATACTGCAATCGTAACAGATGCAGATGTGCGTGAAATTAAAACGTTGGTGAACATTCAAAGGGTGATGCGATAGCTGGTAATAGTTTGCAAGATAAACTAGTTCCGTAATTAACCAAGACTCCTGGTTTGAGAAATTCAACGATCACGCTATATGTAAAATCGGTAAAAATCCCAATCATCGAAAGTAGTCCATTGGGACTATATTACCCCATTTAAGATAAACGAAAAAGATGATCAGTAATATGTAGCTTTTTTTCCTACTCATCAAAATCTCTTATTGGAGTAGAGCTTTCATAGGTAGAGTGATTTGCGACATTTGCTTTAATACCCCCCTGGAAATTTCACCCAACTGAGGCAGGGGAGAGCAAAACAGGGCTGTCAATGCAGCGGCTGAATTATTTAGTGCGAAAGTAAAATCCTTTGGGAACGCTATAGGAGAGTAAGGGATGTGAATTTATTTCTTTGTAGGCTGGTTAAACTATATGCCTAATTAGAATCCCCCAAGAATTCAACTTGATCCCTAAAATCTATGCTTGGTATTCTAATCCCCCAAGTTTTCAACTTGATCCATTATAATCGAACCAATTTTAGATTGAATATGAAGTGCTTACAAGTAAACTAACAATGACTAAAAATAGCAAACCCGCTCGTAGAGCGGGTTTGCTATTTTTAGTGCCCAGAACAGGAATTAACCTGGATCTGGTATGCAATAGGTTATAAATATCTTTAGTCAAATTGCTGTCAAGTTACAATATGGCTTAGTAATTAGCCGGATTCGTCCGCTTTCTTTCGCCTAACGACCTGTCAAGGCAAATATAGTTTTTAGTCACGGTTAAACGGCTATTTTTTTTAAATAGCAATTATATTACATTTGATGTTGCTATAGCGGGACAATCAACCATCTGTAAAACACCCTATACTTTAATCATGTGCCAACGCATCCTTTCCAAAGGGACAATTACCTTGCTGTTGCTGATTTTCAGCATTTTATGTTTTTTGCCTAGATCCTTTTCACAACTCCGGCGGATATATGTAGACGATATGGTAGCGGACAATGACATCCGCAATATAAGTTTCTTCTCCTCCTCTTCTGGTTATGTGGCTTTTGCCAGAAATGTGGGTTATACGACGGACAGTGGCAGGACATTCATCAAAAAGTATATTACCAATACGAACGTCAACTTTAATGGCTATTCGGTGAACCTTACCTTTGGCTTTAATATCAATGGTGTCAAGGCGTTCAGCCGGGACACTTTGTTTGCTTATGGGCACTATGGGAGGGTGCCTGCTATTCTGTATTCTGTAGACGGCGCCAATACATTCAGACTGGTTTTCCATCAGCAGTATAATGGTGTATTTTCAGATGGTATCAAAGGGATGGTTTTCCCAGCAGATAATGCCGAAGGCTATGCCATTGATGCGAATCGAATTATACGGACGCAGGATAGGGGTGGTTCCTGGCGTTACACTTCGGATTATGATAATGCCGAGGGCATATATGAATCAATGATCGACGCGGGCAATGGCCGTTTTATTGTATATGGTACCGGAAGTACCAGTAATGGACGAATACTGCAATACTTTAACGGTTCTAGGCTAAACCTGGTGGCACTTCCCTGTTGCGGCACACTAAAAGCAGCTTCTTTTCTGTCTACCGGCAGGGGCTGGATTGTGGTGAACGAAGATGATGTACAAGGAGTTGTCTATTACACGACAAACTGGGGTAATAGCTGGAGAAAGATGAGTCCCGCGCAGACGGGCATTCCCACTACCAAAATACAATTCGTGAATGATAGTGTTGGATATGCGTTGTATGGGCTGTATGAAGTATATAAGACCAGCGATTCCGGTAAGGTATGGGAACCGGTACCCAGGGATAACTCCTATAGCTATTTGAACTACACACATAATGCCATTCAGGCTTGGAATGAACAACAGTTCTGGGTTGGCGGCGGACAAGGCTTCCTTGAGATAAGCACCAATGCAGGCGGAAACACTCACCCCTGCGCTTATTTTTCGATAGATACGATCAACCTCTATCAGGATAGTAACGTGAAGTTGACCAGTTACGGTAAAGCGGGGTACACCTACGAATGGTTTAGGAATGACACCCTGCTGAGCCACGCTGCCTGCGTTTCCTACATACATAACAAGTACAACCTGCTGGATGCTATTAAGCTAGTGGTGCATAAAGACACTTTCACCGATACATTGGTCCGCTACCAGGCATTCAGCCGCCCGGTGATATTGCAGGCTTTCTCGCCTATGGCGGCAACGCCCGGTAAAACGGTCATCCTTAGCGGATACCAGTTTATCGGCACTTATAGTGTGACCTTTGGAGGGATACCAGCATCGTCCTTCAGGGTGGTTAATGACAGTACAATCTGGGCAGTAGTGGGAAGCGGCGCTTCAGGGGAGGTGGTGGTTACCGCGCCTAATGGCAAGGCCTCGTTGCCGGGGTTTACGTTGATCCCTTTGCCTGTATTTACGAGCTTTGTGCCGACAGCAGTAAAGATGGAGGATACTGTGGTTTTAAAAGGGAGGTATCTGTCTACTACCAAACAGGTCACATTCGGTGGCCAGCCAGCCACCTCCTTTGTGGTGGTGTCTGATACGCTGGTGAAGGCTATTGCCGGCTCCGGGGAACCAGGAAATATTGTCATTACAACTGAGGCAGGTACCGCGACGTTGAGTGGCTTTACGCTTTACCCTACTATTGGTGATTTCCTGCCGAAGTCAGGTACAACAGCGGAAGTGCTCAGTATCAGCGGTGGCGGTTTTACAGGTACTACGTCGGTCACAGTAGGCGGCGTATCCGCTACCTTTACGGTAGACAGCAGCAGTCATATTACCGCAATTGCGGGAGATGGAGGTAGCGGAGATGTGGTGGTGACTACACCCGCCGGTAGCTCCCGCTTAACAGGATATGCATTTAAACTGCCTCCTGTTATTACGACGGTGATGCCAACCAAAGGGCCTGTGGGTAGTACGGTGACTATTAACGGTCAACATTTCAGAGGGCAGACAGATGCCAATATTGTTATGTTTGGGGGGGTAAGAGCGGCTGTAACAAGTGCCACTACTACAGCACTGACAGTCACCGTGCCCTATGGTGCGACCTATGATCTGGTAAGCGTATCTATAGATCACCTAACGGCCTACAGCAACGAACCTTTTCATATTACGTTTGCAGATGGAGGTAGTATTACAGCGCAGTCATTTAAGCCGAAGTCAGACTTCCACCTAGCAGGCTATTTTCCTGTATCTGCACTTTCTGATGTATCTATAGGTGATATTGATGGTGATGGGAAGCTGGATGCAGCCGTGGCAGATTACTCCATGGCCCGCATTGTACTCAACACGACTACTGACGACAGCATTACCCTGTCTGAACCTGTTTCCATCGATGGTGGAGTAACGCCGGTCGGCGTTCAGTTAGGCGACATCGATGGCGACGGACTACCAGAGCTCGGCATCTACGACGCTGACAGCAGTCATATTTACATTTATCAGAACAGGTCTGTTCCAGGTACCGTTATCTTCAAAGACAGTATCCTGCTCAATGGCTACAATGTGCGCTTTCTGGATATGGACAAAGATGGGAAAACGGACCTGATAGCAGGAGGTTATGTGTACCGCAATAGCTCCTATATTGGTCATCTTTCTTTTGTTGGCCCGGCGGAAGTAGGCATTACTGGTAATATTGTATCTATCACAGATATGGATCGTGACGGATTGCCGGATGTATTGGCGTTCAGCACTGGTGCCAACAAGCTCACTATTGCAAGGAATATCAGTGTCAAGGGCACGGTAGCTTTTGAGCCAGCGCAAGAGTATGCGATGGATTATCCACATGGGCTGGCCACTGGGGATGTTGACGGAGACGGCTATCCGGATGTGGCATCAGACAATCCAGATGGGCATTATATCTCTGTTTTCCGCAACACCAGCAGCCCAGGACATATATCCCTGGCAGCGGCCGTCGACTTGCAGGCCGGTATTTCTCCCGCCAGCCCTGTCTTTACGGATATAGATGGAGACGGGAAGGTGGACCTGCTGCATATCAACAGCTACGAAGGTGAGCGGGCTACCATGAGTATCTTTAAAAATATTAGTACGCCGGGAGATATCCGCTTTATCGACAGGACAGCATACCAGGATTCTAATTGGGGAATGGAGCTTGCCGCAGCAGATTTCAATCATGACGGTAAGCCGGATGTAATGACCTTATCGCAAGGACAGGGGTATGTTTCGTTCTTTCGTAACAAGGTGACACCATCCCCGTCTATCTATGAATTTTCTCCGCGTATTGGAGATGCCGGAACCGTGGTGACTATCAAGGGCGCTAATTTCAGGCAAGTCAGCGCCGTTACTTTCGGTGGTGTTCCGGCGGTATCTTATACTATTATATCAGACAGCATGCTCCTGGCGACTGTGGGCAATGGCACTGCCGGCGATGTGGCTGTAACTAACAGCTATGGGACTGACATCAGGAAAGGTTTCTCTTTCGGCATTCCTCCGGTTATCATGACAGTAAGTCCTGTTAGTGGCCCAGTTGGTACAATGCTTACCATCAGCGGACACTATTTCAGCGCTATACCTGACAGCAATACCGTGTATATCGGCAAAGTTCGCGCAACAGTGCTTAGTGCAGATGCAAACAAACTGAAGGTGCAGGTGCCTGCTGGTATCACATATGAACCAGTGTCGGTGACTGTACGGGGGCTAACAGCCTATTCCAACGAGCAGTTTACAATAAGCGGTAATGCAAAGAATGAGGCCTTCAATAATGCATCTTTCAGTGCGAGGATTGACAAATCGGGTTCCAGCCTGGGAATCGTAGCAGATTTGAACAACGACGGCAAACTGGAAATCCTGTATACCCGCTTCAACCTGCTCTGCGTGTTACCCAATATCAGTACTACTGGCGCTATTAGCTTCGGCGCATTGCAGACATTTACCGCTGGCAATTCCGCCAACAGGTTAACTACCGGCGACATTGACGGCGATGGCCTGATCGATGTCATCATAGCTAACTGGAGCATGTCTTATATTTCGTATCTGCGTAATAATAGTAGCGGTGATACTATCAGCTTTGATCCAGTGAAACAGATTAATTTACCATATGGAGTAACGGCAGCAGGTATCATCATCGATGACATAGACCTGGATGGTAAACCGGATGTTGTATTATCTAGTTACAACGGCAGATCGTTCAACGTATTAAGAAACAATACAACGTCCGCTGGTGTGGCTTTTGACGATGGAATGGCCTACCCCCTGGACTTCTATCCAGGAGCGCTGACAGTATCAGACTATGATGGAGACGGGAAAAAAGATGTGTTAGTTCCTGGCGGGGATAATCATTGGAAAGTATATAAGAATATCAGTTCTCAAGGTGAAATCCGTTTTACATTCATGGAGAACATTTCGGTGCCAAATGGTTCCGCCAACAATAATACAGTAAGTGGAGACCTGAATGGTGACGGTTTAGCTGATATTGCGACGTCCGATATCCAGACAGGCAGCGTGGGTGTAATGCTTAACCAGAGCAGTAATGGTCAGATGCGATTTAAAGTACCATTGTATTTCCCCGCGGGCGTATCTACCTCCTACGTTAGTATCAATGATTTGGATGGAGATGGTAAGCCAGACCTTATCGCCAATAATACTGCAGGGGTAGCAGTCCTGAAGAATACCAGTACCATTGATTCCTTATCGTTCCTGGCGCCAATGTCATATGCCTCCCCGGGTGCAGTGTTCACTGGTACTACCGGTGACATGGACGGAGACGGCAAGCCAGAGTTGCTTGCCTTCCAGTATGATGGCATAACCTCTATCTTCCAAAATCAGGTAACAGACAGTAAGCAAATCTCACTTTGCGCCGGATTGGATACGACCTTATACGCCGGAGCAGTTGGTACTAGCTACCGATGGCAGATCAATACTGGTACAGGATTCAGCAATGTAGCAGATGATACAACTTACAGTGGTAGTCAGACGGCTATGCTGCATCTGCACAGTGTACCTGCAAAATGGAATAACTGTAGTTTCCGTTGCCTGGCAGATGATAACAGCGGACCGGTATATGGATTTAAGGTAACAACCACGGTCACCCCCGGTGTCACTGCTTTTGCTTCATATATGGATATTTGCCAAGGTCAATCGATTACTTTTACCTCGATGTCGACCAATAACGATTTCACCACCAAATTTGGATGGTTGGTCAATGGCGTTCCCAATGAGGTAATTACCAATCAATTTTCATCCAATGAAATACGTGATGGAGATGTTGTACAGGCAGTTGTTACAACGGGTGCCACTTGCTTTACAAAAAATGCTGATACCAGTGCGCCGATGAAAATCAATGTGACCAGACCTATCATCCCGGTAGTAAAATTGGTAACGGCAGATAGCGGTTATGTGAATGAATCCACCATCATCAACGTACAGGGCAATGATGTGCCGGATGGTTGCTTATTACAGTTGATGCGTAGTGTTGATGGAGATGCCTTTGAAGTGTACCGTACTCTTTACTATTCAAGCGGCGCCTCTTTTCTCATTACTGATAACAATACAGTATCCCGCCGTCAATACTATACCCAGCTGAGCGGTACCACATACAACGGTTATTGTGAATTCCATTTCAACATTGTTTCCGATACGGTGACCACCTGGATACGTAAGACAGAATCTATAGTGGATACTATCCGTATAGCTGTGTGTAGTGATGCGGATACGGTACTTACTACTTCGCTGAGCGGAACAGTGTATCAGTGGCAGGAGAACCGTGGACAAGGGTTTACTGATATATCAGACAACGACGATCTGATGGGCACAAAGACGGCAACTTTGCGGCTATTGCATATAAGCGAATCGGCTAACGGATACCAGTACAGGTGTCGGGTAGGGGAACAGTCAAAAGAATATTTCAGTTTGTCTGTAGAAGCTTCTGTTATTACTTCGACCTCTATTACGTATGAGGGAGGCTGGATTTGTAAAGGTTCGCCGGTTACCTTTACGGCGAGCTCTAAGAATGCAGGGGATATGCCTTCTTATCAATGGTTGGTCAATCGTACGAACACCGGTGCTACGGGAAAAGAGTTTACCACATCAGCATTACGGTTTTCTGATACCGTGTCGGTGGTGTGTATCAGTAGTGCGAGATGTGTTAGTAATAGTCCGGATACTACCGTTGGATTGGTCCCGTATGTGGTTGAGTTTGATCCATTGGTGGAATACAGAGACTCTACCCTATTTGTAACCAATTATAATGCGTCGTCCGAATTCAGTTGGCAGATGAAGGACAGCAGTGATGTATGGATAGCAGTATATGAGGGGACTACATCTTACAAGCCAGTGACCAGTGGTACTTATAGAGTTGCATTGTTGGTTGGTTCGTGTAGCTGGGTATCGGATGAATGGGTGATTAGAGTGGCTGACGATGACGTGGATGGTAGCACATCAATAGGTAGCAGGATAACGCCGAATCCGGTTGGGAGTACACTTCATGTCAGCGGATTGCAATTGTCGGACAGCTGGGAAACGTTGGAAATTACCAGTCTGACGGGGGCTGTCCGTAGTACCGCATATAACGTTGTGGGGCTGACGCATGTGGTGATTGATGTGCAGACATTGCCGAAGGGTTATTATTTGGCGGTGCTGAAACGAAAGAAGGGTAAGTCTGCTAGTATGCGGTTTATAAAGATATAGACAATCGGTTCTATAAACCGGCCGGTCCATCTTGATGGATCGGATTTTTTATTTCGGGAAAGTACGCTGAATAAACAAAAGGAGGACATCGTGAGTTTTTTATCAATACGTTGAACCTTTATCTTGTAAGGGGAGTTTAAATTCGTCTAACCACAAATTCATTACTTTAGCATCTCATTTTTGGGTCATTTTTTAATAAATTAATCATCCCAATTTATGAACGATTACAAAAAGATATTTGAGAAAGTTGAAGATACGCTAAGAGAAAAATCATTTTTATCGCAAACTGAGTTTGACAATAAATATGGTCATTTTAAAAGAATAGAAAATATAAAGAGAACAGACGAACAGCTGTTTGAAATAGTGACAATGACAGTTTTTTATTCAGGATTTAGCTCTGCAATCGTTGATCGTAAAAAGGATAAAATTTTGAGTTATTTCTCCAGTTATGAAACTACGTCTCAATATACAGAGAATGAATCCGTAAAGATTCTTACGGATTTTGACATGATTAAAAACAAAAAGAGAATTGATAGTTGTATAGCCAATGCTAAGACTTTTAAATGTATAGTCGATGAGCATCATTCATTTCAAGCGTATCTCGACAGTTTTGAAGCGAACTCCTCGTTTGAAAACCTCTTGTTGCTAAAAGAGGAATTAGAATATCGTTTTGAATATTTAGGAGGAACGACAGTTTATCACTTTTTAATGGACCTTGGTTATAAAGTATTAAAGCCAGATCGAGTATTGATAAGGATATTCAAACGCCTGGGACTTATTGAAAGTGAAACGCAGTTATTTAAGACAGTTATTCAAGGAAGGAAATTTGCGGAGGCTACTGGATTGCCAATAAGATATATCGATATCATATTTGCAAAGTAGGGACAACAAGGTGAAAACTTGGAATTCGGAATGAGAAATGGGATATGTCTTGAAAATGAACCTCATTGTAAAGACTGTGGCCTTACAACATATTGTAAATATTATTTAAGCAATGTTGGGTCCTCTAATACTTAATATGAAGCAAAAGTGCAAAGGAACATATATTTGTTTGAGCATGTAGTTAAGATCAAGATCGCATTTAGTGAACTATCGACAATTCGATGAATTTATCATTGGCTCGTAGAAGAATGAAGATCCTATTAAAGGGGGGGACTGTTTGGGCATTGGGATTATCAGAGTGAAAATAAGTGGCCAAATCCATTTCATCTTCGAAAATTGAGAGTATCAACTTTTTGTGTAAATGTATTTTCCATTGTTTGAAACCCTGCCGGGATGGGGAAGGGGGAATGGCGCGGCAGCAGCACCTTCTCCGGTTTCAAGGTTCATTGTGAATCATGACCGAATAAGCTGTTAAACACAAGAAATTTTATAGTCTCTTTATAGTCTCAAAAGCAGAGAGGAATCCCGTTAGTAATTTCCTGTATTCGTATTTGTTATCTCTCTCAATAATTTATTTACGTTAACATGAAATTAACTTTTTTTTTCGTGGATACGTTTATCTTTATATAGTAAAATTGTTTTTTTAGTCCTCAATAAATCCATCCCTTCTATGTAATAGTTACCCCGCGCGCCAACCCCATCTTTTCACATCTCAATAAGCATGCGTTTTTTAACCACCTAACTGTAGCAAATGAAGCTTTTTTACTTCATAGGGTTTAGCATTGCCCTAACGATATCCCTTATGTACCATGCCTTGGCCCAGGACAGTTTGCTTAACATACCCAGCAAATATTTGAACCAAGTCGGTAGGAAAACAGAACGAGCAACCCACCAGATCGATGCCAGTACAAGCAAGGCGATTTCTGCGTTGATGAAACAGGAATCAAAACTTTATAAGAAGGTACAAAGAATCAATCCCGAGCATGCCAGCCAGATATTTAAAAAATCTATGGATAGCCTGCTTGTAATGAAGAAGGCAATGCAGCTAAAAACGCTGCGATTACCTGGTGCAATTGAGCAATTCGTACCGTATCTGGATAGTAGTCGGAATACCTTGAAATTTTTAGATGAAAACAGGGCATTTCTACAAAAAGGTAAAGGTGACCTGCAAGTTGCTATAAACAAAGTTGGCGCCTTGCAACAGTCGATTAATAATGCCGCCCAGATCGAGCAATACCTCAAATCACAAAAGGAGGTCATCAAAGCGCAACTAAGTGCCTATGGCAACCTCACAAAAGATTTTACCAAACTAAATAAAACAGCCTATTACTATAGCCAGCAGCTAGGTGAATATAAGTCTATGCTTAGTGATAGAAAGAAGGCAGAGAAAAAGGCGCTGGAGCTGCTTTCGCAATATAAACCATATAGTGCTTTCATGCAACGAAATTCGATGCTGGCAGGCCTTTTTAACTTCCCCGCCGGCGATGGCTCCAGACAATTAGAAGGTTTGCAGACGCGTACTGCAGTAGAGCAGACCATCCAGCAGCACATCGGTACCAGTCCGGAGGCGAAAAAAGCGGTGTCGCAGTTAATGGATGAGGCGCAGCAGGAATTTGCTGCTTATAAATCTAAACTTCCTGATCTCAATAGTGCTGCTGACATGCCGGATTTTAAACCGAATCCCATGAAGGGAAAGACATTCCTTCGACGGTTGGAATTGGGCGGCAATATTCAGTTCAAAAAGAGTTCCGAGTATTTCCCTTCCAATACAGAGGTAGCCGTACAACTAGCCTACAAGCTTAACAACAAAAGCAGTGCGGGCCTGGGAACAGCTTATGGATTTGGTATGGGGACGGGCTGGGATCACATCAAATTTAGCCATCACGCCCTGGGCGTACGTAGTTTTATGGATTGGAAATTGAAAGCTTCATTCTATATCAATGGCGGCTTTGAAGGTAAATATATCACTGCCATTCGGGACTTTAATGATTTAAAGGCCTGGAACAGATGGCAACCCAGTGCCTTGCTTGGCATCAGTAAAAAATATAAAGTCAGCTCAAAAATAAAGGGAAATGTACAGCTACTGTATGATTTCCTGGCCACCCATCAGTCGCCGCGTCAAAGCCCGCTGGTGATTCGTTTCGGATATTGTAAATAGTCAGCATAATTACCTCAATCGATCAATCATGAAAAAGAATCTATTGTTAGCCGCACTTACCCTAAGTGCTGGTCTCGCCTTTGCACAAAACACTTTCCCTACCTCTGGAAACGCCGGCGTAAACACTACAACACCGGCTTACAACCTTGATGTAAATGGTACTTTTAATGCCAATTCTATATCCCTTGGTAAGCAACTCGTCCTGCCACAGGTGCCCTCAACCCCGGAAAGAGGGATATTCAATCTCATTCTGCCGGCTTTGCGATCTGGTAAGCGGTTGCATTCCGATGAACAGTTTAACAACGGTACTAATAGTTGTGTTCTCTACAATAACGCGGGCAATGGAAATGTCACCCTTAACCGCGTCGCAGTAACAGGAGCGCCCAACACTTCAGGGTATTGTCTGGAAATTACACATACGGGTGCTGCTGCACCAGGTCTGGGTGGTTACTATCAGCCTGCCATGAGTGGCGCTAACAAAACCCTGGTGCAATTGTTCCGTGCCAAAATACCCGTTGGCTATACGCTCAATTTTGCCAGCAATCTACTTGGTACCGGCTTTGTCCGCCAGTGGCTTACCGGCAACACTGGTACGGGTAAATGGGAGGATTACGCCATTATGATCGTATGTGGTTATACAGGTACATTCAGTACCGGTGGTTACGTTTTTCTTACCGGCGATACCCCGACTGTATCAACCCCGTTAGTATGGCAGGTTGCCTCATCTGCAGTATATGACCTGAGCGATCTTAAAGATAATACCATTCAAAACCAGCAAACGACCGATCAGTTAGCCGACCTGCGCATCACGGGTAATGGCTATATGGGTGGTAATGTCGGTATTGGTACCGCAGATACCAAAGGGTATAAGCTGGCTGTAAATGGCAATGCCGTTTTTAATAAAGCGGTTGTTAAACTCTATGGCAACTGGCCAGATTATGTATTTAGTAAAGGGTATGAGCTACCGTCCCTTACCACTTTGAAGGAATACATTGATAAGGAACAGCACCTACCGCATTTGCCGGCTGCCAACCAGGTGGAAGCCTCAGGTATAGACCTCGCTGAAAACCAGAGGGCGCTGGTAAAAACCGTGGAGGAACTTACGCTATACATTATTCAGTTAAAAGCTGAAATAGATGCGCTTAAAGCGCAGGTTCAATAATTGTTAATCCGACAAACCTTTTCCTAATGAAATTTTTAGCTTTCTACTTGGCCGTAGTAATATCGGCAAGTGCCGGGCAGCTGATGGCGCAAAGCAGTAATAACACTGATCTACTGCCGAAAACTGTGACGGCGGGTCCCAATACCACACAGTTTCATAAGTTCACCACCTTTGAAGTGGCTTATCATACAGGCGTCCCGGAAATCCAGATTCCAATATATACCATCGAATCAGGCCGCCTCAATTTACCCCTTACATTATCTTACCATGCTGGTGGTAATAAAGTCAATGAAGTGCCCGGATGGGTAGGTATGGGCTGGAGTCTGAGTAGCGGCGGTAAGGTTACCCGCGCTATCGTGGGCAACAAAGCCGATGAATCTGGCACAGGCTTTCTTCGAAATACCCTGCGTACAGATCTGAATACCAATGTAGATGCTGACCTACTATACATCAATGATATTGCTAAGGGGGATTATGACGCTGAGCCGGATATCTTCTCCTATGATATCCCTGGTTACTCGGGGCGGTTTTTCTTTAACCGGAACAACAATTTTGCACCATCACTGATCCCTTTTGCGCCGGTAAGAGTAAACAAATATTTTAATGCTTCCACCAGCAAGTTATGGTTTGATATAACCAATCCCGAAGGTGTAAAATGTACTTTCGGAGATAACTATCGCGAAGTCAGTAGCGGCAGTAATGGTGGTGTCAGCTTCGACTACACCACTGCCTGGATGCTGGAGAAAATGGTCTCAGCAGATATGCGTGATACAATAGCATTTAGCTATGTCATGCAAAGTTCTATTCCGCAGGAAGATGCTGCTGATACATGGGTGATAGAAGACAATGTACAGAATTATGGTGTTACCTTGCCGCCAGGCAGCCTGGAACAACAACCGGCGCCACCATATTCTCCTAACTCAATGGCTTCTTTGTCGTCTAGTGCTCATTCTTCGATCACTGGTGAGTATCTGCCAACCCAGATCTTGTTTAAAAACGGCAAGATCTTATTTAACCAGGCGCCATTAGGTAGACAGGATTTTACGTTTGGCTTTAATGCATCAAAAGCCCTTCAAAGTATACAAATCTATAACCTGAAGCCGGGCACCACCACCTATGAGTTGCTGCAAACGTTCATGCTGTACCAAAGTTATTTCATGAACGGATCTGACTCGCTGAGCCGCCGGCTGCGGTTGGATTCTGTGCAGGTGCTTGATAAAAACAATGCGCGGGTTTTTTCTTACCGTATGCAGTATGACAACCAGATGCTTCCCGTGCGCAGCTCCAAAGCAAAAGATCTCTGGGGGTATTACAATGGCAAAAACAATAATACCCTGATCCCCCAAATGCAGGTTGTCTACACTACTGGCGTGGTAGGAACGGGAACGCAAATCACGGTAGGAAGCGATATTGCAGATGGCCGCGACGTGGATTCGGTAAAAGCGCAAGCATCTATCTTGAAGCGGTTGTATCTGCCGACAGGGGGATATAATGATTATGAATATGAAGCCAACCGGTACCTGGACAACGGTGATGTACAGCTGGCAGGTGGGCTACGTATTAAGTCTATCAAGGCCTACGACCCGATCGGCAATGCACGTTTAACCCGTTTTTATAAATACGGACTAAACGAGAACGGAGCGGGTACTAAAAACTTTACGCTGAACAACTCCTATTATATTGCCACCCGCACACACCGCTATTGGTATCCATCTTCATATGGAATTAACATAATTGCCAATAAAACTTCCCGCACCATCGCTGCCAGTCCGGCTATTGATATTGTGCCCTGGGACGGTGCCGCCGTCATATATCCCCAAGTAGCCGAATACATCGACAGTTTGGGCGCTTCGGGCAAAACGGTGGTGACATTTAATGATATCACTGATCCACTGATCTCTGCCTCCTGGACCAAACCGGTGAAGAACAGTTACTTCTTTAGGCGCGGACAGCCTCTCAGCAAAACGATCTACAAGCGGGTGGGTAGTCAGTTTGTATTAAAGGAAGCTGAACAATCATATTACCAGGCCTTTGTTGATAGCACTTTCCCGAATGTGGGAATGGTGGCCATCAAAACTGTCGTGAATGAAGGCACCATAGATGACGGTGTAGTGTTACCTTCCAGTAGCTTGCAACCCAATGACGCCAGCTCATTCCGTTATAATTACTACAACATAATTTCCGGTGATAACCTGCTGACGAGTAAGGTCAATATGACCTATGATGACGGCGACCCAAACAGGTATTATAAAACCGTAGTGGTGAACGATTATAATAACCTCAAGCACATGCAGGTCAGCAGGGTTTACCAGATCAACAGTGAAGGGGATACCTTGTTCCAGACTAAAAAATATGCGGCTGATTATCTTTCCGGAAATACTACGGGCAGTCCCGTGCTGGATAGTATGGTGGCCCGTAACATGCAGACGTCTGTTATTGAATCGGTAAATTATAAAGTTGACAAGGGTACAACCACCAGGAAATTCACCGGCGCGGATCTGACCACCTATAAACTGGTGAACAGTAACAGGGATATTGTGAAGGATACCGAAAAGGATTTGGCAATAGACCGGCCTGTTACCAATTTTATATCATCCGCGGTCTCCAGTGGCACCCTGCAGTTTGACTCCCGCTACCAGAATCGTACAGTGTTTAATAATTACAATACGGGTGGCGCATTATCCCAGTTCACGGAAAAGACCGCTGGACCTACCGCCCAGCTCTGGGATTATAATAATGAAGAGATCGTGGCTGTCGCCGTCAATGCAAATGTGTCCGAGGTAGCCTACACGTCATTTGAAACTGCCACCAAAGGCAATTTTGCTTATACAGGCACAGTTACGGCTGATGCCACGGCGCCCACTGGTCAAATGGTCTATAACCTGGGGCAAGCCAGCGGCAGCATAACCTTTCCCGCATTCAGCTCTTCGCAGTCCTACCGTATTTCGTACTGGACAAAGAACGGCACACCTTATTCGCTCTCCGGTACACAATCGGGTTATCCCCAAAAGGGCCTGACCTACCAGGGCTGGACCTACTATGAACACAAGATAACCGGCATCACCAGCCTTACGCTCACTGGTACGGGTATGATCGATGAGCTCCGCCTTTGCCCCTTTGGATCCCGTATGGGCACGCGGTCTGTCAACCCGCTGGTAGGTGTGACCGCCACGGCCGATGATGCAGGCAACCTTAAGCTGTACGAATATGACAGCTTTAACCGGTTCAAACTGGCCCGCGAGTTCAACAACATTATAAAGACGATCGAGTATCAATACAAGAAATAACGTTAACGCCAAACCATATGAAACAGATTAAATGGAGGCTACTTTTACTGCTGGTCGCAGTAGTGGCCCTGTCGCAAACGAGTTGGGCGGCGGTTCCCAAAACATATCCTTCAACCGTTAGTTTTCCATTTCCCTTACGGGGAATGATTGGCCAGCGCGTTGTTACAATAGAAGGCCCTGGCTGCGTGCTGCCTGGTTTCCCGATTGGTTATTACTCCACCGGGACAAACCTGGGTGATAATTCGCAGTGGTGCGTAAATGGCGGTAGTATCCAGGGTACTACCTCAACATGTAAGAGCGGAACACCAGTACCCAGTATAACAGTCACTTTTACAGCGGACGCGCCATCCACGCAGATATCGCTTACTGTCAATGGCGGCTCTTTTACGACACTGACGCCAGTGGTCTTAAAAACAAATCAGATCAATATTAGCGGCAGTCAACAGGTGGTGTCCGGCACTACGCCTACGCCGCTGACTTCTATAGAAACTGCTCCGGAGTGTAGTGGCTTCACTTATCTCTGGCAACAAAGGGTGTCCGGCGGTAGTTGGACAGATATTACCACCGCGACCAGTGCAACCTATAGTGTTCCGGTGCTGACAACTACGACGGATTTCAGGAGGCAGGTCTCCGCCAATGGAAATTCCATGTACTCAAACGAGATCACCATTTCAGTTACTGCTCCTCTTAGTGCCGGATCAATCAGTAACCCTGTGACGGGACCCATTGTCTATAACGGCAACCCCGGTACAATTACTTCAACAACCCCTGCAACGGGAGGTACGGGCGGATCCTACGTGTATATCTGGCAAAAAAGTACCAATGGAACAACCTATACGGATATTCCGGGCGCTTCAGCTACCAGCTATGCACCCGGTAACCTCATGGCGACAACGTACTTCCGCAGAAAAGCATCCATAGGATCGGAAACTCAGTACAGTAACGTAGTTACCATTACTGTATATCCGCAGTTTGTGGTCGGCAACATTACCAACCCGGTGTCTGCACCCATTAACTATAGCACGGCGCCAGGCACCATCAATGGTCCTACAGTTTCCGGGGGCGGATGCAGTAGCGCTTACACGTATCGCTGGCAGGCATCGGCAGACGGCGTTAATTACACCAATATAAACGGTGCAACCACCCTCAATTATAATCCGGGCACCATGACGGTATCACGGTATATCCGGCTGATCGTTACTTGTGGAACAGAGAACAAAGCCACAAATGCTATTTATATCCAGGTATATCCGGCTATATCGCCTGGTACCATTACCGCCAGCCAAACCATAGATTATAATCAAGTGCCTGCTCAGCTCACCGGCAGTGTTGCTTCCGGAGGTAATGGAACAGTTGGTTATCAATGGCAGTCTTCTACCGATAATATTACATTTACCGGCGTTTTTGGTGCTACAGTTATTAGTTACGGTCCACCTGCCCTTACCGCAACGACCTATTACCGCAGAGCGGCACAAAGTAACGGCGCTACCGCATATAGCAATGTATTGACAATTACGGTAACGCCGCCTCTTACATCTGGTGGTACGATTTCGCCCGCTACAAAGACAATCAACTACAATACAAGTCCCGGACAGTTGACGGGTACCGTGCCTTCAGGAGGTGGACCTGTTTATGACTACCTATGGCAATCATCGGACGATAATGCCACCTGGAGTGATATTGGAACGGCTACCGGCCAACATTATACGCCAGGCAATCTGACCGCTAAGAAATACTTCCGTAGAAAGGTAACCAGTAATGGCTCTACCAACAGCAGCAATACGGCTACCATTAATGTGTATCCAGCCCTGCAGGCCGGCAGTGTCACTCCCGCGAGTTCAACGATCAGCTACAACACTGTAGTACCAACGCTTACAGCTAATCCGACCGGTGGCAATGGCTCCTATAGCTATGTCTGGCAAACGTCGACGAACAATTCAACATGGACCGATTATCCCGGTTCTGCTGATAAGGATCTGGATTACGACAGTGGGTTGATCGCAACCACCTGGTTCCGTGTTATTGTTACCAGCAATGGAGTGTCTGCTACCTCGGCCAGCGTTGTAGTAAATGTGCTGGCCCAGCTCAAAGCAGGCGTCATCACGCCCAATAATCCGTCCATTAACTATAATACCGCCCCAGGGAACCTGAGTGTTTCACCGACCGGTGGGAATGGAACTTATACTTACCAATGGCAATTTTCCGGGGATAATAGTTTTTGGCAGAACGTAGGGACCTCTTCCAACACCTACACGCCAGGCAACCTAACTGAAGATACCTATTACCGCTGCCTTGTGACCAGCGGTGGCGTTACGTCTACGAGCCAAAGTGCGCTCATAAACGTCTATCCACCATTAACAGTAGGCGCGGTTATGCCATTGACCCAAACTATATTGCCCAGTGCTGCGGCTACTCCGGTGAGTTGTGGAGCGCCTGCGGGTGGCAGTGGCAGCTATACTTATGTATGGCAAAAATCAATCAATGGCACTACGTGGACAGATATTGCAAACAGTAATGCGCTAAGTATTGATCCGGGTGAGTTAAGCGCGAATACTTATTACCGGCTGAAAGTGACCAGCAACGGCGTAACCGTATATTCCACAGCAGCGCTGGTGCAAGTGCAGTTGACTGGTGGCCTTATCACCGCTTCCGCCTCATCGGTGGCACCCGGTGGTACTATCACCCTGGCCAGTGCCGCGCCGGCTACTAACGGTAGCTGCGGTGGCAGCTATACCTATATCTGGCAGAAATCTGCTAATGAGATGGACTGGACAGATTTTGCATCTGCAACCATCTCCAACATCATGGCCACCAGCTGGTACCGCAGAGAAGTAACCTGCGGCTCGGAGGTGACCTATTCCAATACGGTGATCGTAAGGGTGAATAGCGGCGTGGCCGGCATCCCTGATACGGTAACGATGATGACTACGACACAACCGGTAGCTACAATGCCGGCATATGGCAGCGGCGCTAGTGCGACCAACATGAACTACATGCGTACACGCATCATCAATAAACCGGGTGTAACTACCGAAGCAGCAGCTACTGCTTTAACAAGTCCCGTGGATGTTGAACAGGAAACGGAGTATTTTGATGGACTTGGAAGATCGCTTCAAACAGTAACCAAACAGGTAACCACGGGCAGCAAGGATTTGATCACCCTACACTTTTATGATCCCTATGGACGTGAGTCGCTTGAATACAAGGGGTATGGCGCCAACACGAGCGATGGTAACTTCAAAACAGACCCGGCTACTGCACAACCTGCATTTTATAATGCTATGTTCGGTGGTAGGGAGAACTTCTTTTATAAGAGGTCTATCTATGACAATTCTCCGGATGGTGATGTGCTGGAAAGCCGCCAGGCGGGCAAATCCTTCGAAGGAAACGCCCGGGGTAAGCGCACCTTCATACGGGCAAACAGATCGAGCGAAGCTGTACGTATATGGGATATAGGTTACAATGAAACAGATATCCCCACCAGTACTTCCACGTATGCATCTGGTAGCCTCCAGGTAACTGAAACGACCGATGAAGACAATAACAAGGTCATCAAATATACCAATAGGGACGGCCGGGTCGTATTAAGCAAGCAACAGAATGATGAACAGGTAAGCGAGGACCATACAGACTGGCTCTGTACCTACTATGTATATGATGAAATGGATAAACTGCGGTGCATTATAACGCCAAAAGCCGTAGAAGCTATTAAGAGCAATTGGGTATTGAATGCCACTGTCTATAATGAACTTTGTTTTAGTCACTATTACGATAGCAATGGCAACCCCATCATAAGCCGCAAACCGGGTTACGTGACGGTTGAGAATGTTTATGACGGCCGGGAAAGGAAGGTGTTCAGTCGTACGAATCTGGAGAAAAACAAAGGGCAATGGTCTATTTACACCTTTGATGCATTAAACCGCCCGATTATGAACGGCTTTTATGTATCGCCGGGTACCCGGGCTGTCCTCCAGGATAGCATCAACAACTATTCAACACCTTCCCAAACTATTTCAAAAACATATCCTAACATTAACCTGGTATTGGACCAGCATGATGGTTCGCCTTTATATCAGGCCACAAATAGCATTACGCTGCTTCCTGGTTTTGATTCCGACACTGACGTCACCACATTGGAGATCAACGCTGCCGCCACGGGTGAAACGCTTGCATTCGCGCCCGACAACTTTATGACCGCCATCAATACCGCCGCCATAAAGCCGAATGTCTATCTGTATTATGACGATTATAATTTCCCTGGCGCCCAGCAAGGCCTTACCAGTGATCTCAGTAAGCCGTTGGCGCTAAGCAATTATAATGCAGACGCTTATAGTTCGTTTAATCCTATCAACACAAGCTTGGCCACCGGAATAAAAAACCGCGTGTTGGGTACTGACCAATGGCTCACCAGTACGTTGTACTATACGCCACGTCGAAAACTAAGTCAGACTGTAGAGCAGAATTTAAGTGGTGCTACCACAGTAAGCAGCTCTCTATATAATTTCAAGGGCACGTTGCTAAGTAAATACGTATCGCACACAAATGCGCAGGCCAGTGAGACACAGCCTGTCTTATATCTTTATCACCTGAACCTGGCAGGTAAAACCGATTCCATAAAGGTGAGGTTCAACAATGATGCTGCTACACAGAAAACGGTAGCATACACTACTTATAATGAATTAAACCAGATCAGCCAGAAAAAAGTAGGTGTAACCGGTACCAGCACACAGTTGGAGACTTTTGACTATGGTTATACGCTTAATGGTGATATTACCACGATCAATGAGGCGTTTGTCAATACGCCTGGTAGTACTGCTAACTGGTTTGGACTGGTGAATAGTTACGATAAGGGTTTTAACGTAAAATTCTTCAGTGGATTAATGAGTGGCACCAAATGGAAGAGCAGGGGAGATGGAGTTGCTCGCGCCATGGCCTTTAGTTATGATAATAGTGGAAGACTTGCCGGTTCTTCATTTAATCAGCAGAATCAGGGAAGCATTGCATGGCAAAACAACCTTGCTGATTTCAGTTCCAATTTCCGGTATGACGAGAACGGCAATATTGTCTCCACGGTTCAGAAAGGACTCGATGGGCCCATAGTCAAAACCATTGACAGCCTTGAATATGGTTATTTTGCCAGCTCCAATAAGCTCAATTACGTTAAGGACTATAAAAATGAAACCGGAAGTAAGCGCGGTGATTTTAATGAGACTACTAACGATACTTCGCGTGATTATTGGTACGACGCCAATAATAACCTTACCCGTGATAAAAACAAGGGTATTGACAGTATCCGCTATAATGAGTTCAACCTGCCGGAATATATTTCCATCCCTGGAAAAGGAACTATCAACTTTGTGTATACTGCTGATGGTAAGCGCCTCCGTAAAACGGTAAATGATGTTTCCGTAACGCCAGCCAAACAAACGGTGACAGATTACATGGATGTGTTTACTTACCAAAATGATACCCTTCAACAGTTTACGCATGACGAAGGCCGCGTGCGGCTTGAACACGGAAGCAGCGGTGAAGTGAAATATACTTTTGACTACTTTGTACGTGATCCGGTCGGCAACACCCGTATGGTATTGGGCACCAGCACGGACACCAGCAGGTACATGGCTACAATGGAAAGTCAGTATACGGAAACAGAAAACCTGCTGTTCAGTAATATTGATAACACACGTTCAGCTAAACCAAGTGGTTATCCTGCAGATGCTACGACTATCCCAAACAGTTCTGTAGCCAAACTAAATGCTCAAAATGGTCAAAAAATAGGTCCATCGATAGTACTACGCGTCATGGCCGGAGATACCATACAGGCCGGTGTAAAAGCATTCTATAAAAGTGGTGGGTCAACCAGTTACAATGCCACGGCGACCGACATGCTAAATGCCTTGTTGTCGTCTTTTAATAGTAGTGGGGTGCTAGATGGGGTACATCAGGGATCAGGTGCTAACAGTCCTATCACTGCAATGACATCCAGTTTGTACAACGATGTCAAAAACAATGATCCGTCTCAAAACCTACCAGACAGACCCAAAGCATACCTGACCTACGCTGCCTTTGACGACCAGTTCAACCTGGTTAGTGAAAATTCGGCGGTACGTCAGGTGCAGAATTCCCCGGATATCCTGCAAACCTTGGCCACAGGACAGATCGTTATCAAACGAACAGGGTTCATTTATATCTATGTCAATAACGAAAATGGCCAGGACGTTTATTTCGATAACCTTTCAGTGATCCACAATAGTGGGCCGCTATTGGAGGAAACGCACTACTATCCGTATGGCTTAACAATGGCTGGTATTAGTAGTCATGCGCTGAAAGGTGATGACTATTATACAAATCGGAAAAAGTATAACGGTATTGAATTCAATAGCGACCTAGATATTAATGAGTATGAGGCGCAATTCCGGACATTGGATCCCCAAGTCGGAAGGTGGTTGCAAATGGACCCGAAGACCGATGAAATGGAAAACTGGAGTCCGTACGCTTCCAATTATGATAATCCGATTAGGTATAATGATTTCCTGGGTGATGAGCCTGCAGAGGGGCCTGGTGATCCGATTAAGCAATTTGGGCTCATTACTGGAAACGAATACAAGTTGACTGCACCTAAAGATTTCAAATCTTCAATCCAATTTGCCGCAGAATATACTTGGGGGACAGTTACTGAGCTCGCTGCGGGAGTGAACAAGTACATAAATCCGGTTTATGCTGTTGTAAATGGCTCGCAGGCGGTAGTCACTGGCAAAGATTTAATGTCTGGGGAAAAGATGAATGCTTCTGAAGCTTCAATGCAGCTTTTAGCTGCAGTTCCGGTAGGTAAGGTTGGCAATATGGTTGGACGTTTAACGGTCGCGGGAGAAAAATTGGTTGCTAAAGGAGCCATACAAGCGGTGGAAAAAACAAAAAAATTTAACTTATCTTCCTTCAATGAAGTATTAGGGATGGCCAAAACTCAAGGTAAAAACTTTACTGCAGCGGCGGAGCAGACGCGGGAATTTGCCAAGGGCATTAATAAGAGCTTTGTTCAAAAGCTAAAGGCAGGAGGTACCGTTGTTAAAGGTGCATTAAAGCAGTATGAAAGACAAATGAAAAACGCAATTAGGGATTTTGAGAAAAAAGGAAAAGATTTTCAAGTTCAAGAGGCAAGATTTAAAACAATTAAAAAAATACTAAAACTATGGTAAGTAACGATTTAGTTATTAAATTTACGAATACTACGGAACAACCATTGACGATTGTGATAGACCCTCCTGTTTATGATTTTGACTTGAATCCACAGGAAGATTTGCAGTTGAAAATTATTGATTATAGAAGTGCTTCAATTGATGTTAGTGATATTATAGACGTTCGATATTCGACGCCAAATGCGATAAATATTGACATTAGGTATAACTTCAAATTGGTTGCAGTTTTTCGAGGTGAAGAGCAAACTATTTGGGGCCTTTAATAATAAGATGGATCAAGAAGTAATCTTTTAACCAATGTCCTTTATGGGGCAAAGTCATAAGGCAAGGCGCTCGGAAAACCGGGCGCCTTTTTGATATTATCGTGGTTGTTTCCCCTATTGTTAACACCAGAGTAGTATGTATAATGGTTACATAGTACCTGCCGGGACATTTTCCACCTACGACCGGGCTTGCAAGTCTAAGCGGATGTTAACCAGAGTAGATAAATTTGGATAATATTAGGTACAAGCATAACCTACCCGATCATTATAAACCGTTCTTCCAGCGCTCTGTGTGAATAGGTCTTAAAAATACAATCGACCTCTTCTTCTACTTGCTGTGGAGTATTGAAGACCTTCAGCAGATGTTGGGTTGTGTCATATATATGCCACTGCCGGGTGATAATAATATTGTGGCTGGCTACAACGATATTTTTCATGTTAAGCAGATAAAATGTTATACGCGTAGGTGCAAACTTCCGTTCTAAGGTCCAATCGGCGAACTCGTTATCGCTTAATCCCATTGGGTTGGGTACAAAGTAAAGAGGACCCATTGGTGTTTGTATCTTTACCAGGGGGATGGGACCAATGGCTGCAAAATAAACTTTAAACCCGCCAGTGTTTACAAGCCTTACATGCTGTTTGGGTGTGTTTGTATAATAGCTAATGTTAAATAATGTTGTGGTAAAGTGTAGGTAATGGCCGCCTGCTTTGGTGCCGTTAGGCATGAGCACAGGAAATACGTCCCCAACTGCTACTTCTGGTGCTGTCATAAAAATTTTGTTTTGGATGTTATTGCAATAAAAAGTGGTACAGGGTAGATACCCTGCAACCATGTCGTTACGGAGCCAGCATTAATGGCTCTTATGTATACCCCTTAAACTTGATTTAGTAAATGATGGTGGTCCTGTGCAGGACTACGTGCTAAGCTCAGCTAGTGCGCCGCTGAAATGTCAATTCAGCTGTTTGCGTTTGGAAATTAGAGCTTCGCATTCGGAGATAGCCGCCTTAAGGTTGTCGATGGCTATCTGGGCAATTTTGTCCTTCTCTGCATTACTACATTTAGGACCATCATGCCTTACGCGGCGATAATACGTGGGGATGCTGATACCGCATTCTTTCATTATTTCGTCCCTGAATTTGTTGGGAATGGCATAGAAAACACAATGCACCAATTGCAAGAAGGAGCATGTGTTCAGAGCTGAGTCTTTAATTTTTTTCATTGATTTTGCATTTAAACAGGACACATGAATGCAGAACCCAACGTCTAAAAGAAAACGTGGGCCTCTACGTTGATGTTCCCTGGCACTCCCCAGTGCCTTGACCAAACAACGCGAGCGCCCACGCTAGTGCATGGCGCTACTCGACGTTGCCTTGTTGGTCGTTTGAAATGGGGAGTTTCGGGAACCAAGACAATTTCGATGCGAAAATCTTTATGAAGATCGCAAAGCTATATAAAATTATTTACGGATGATGCTCTTATTAATCCACTCTTACTCAGTTTAATAACGGCAAGTTAGGGAAAAAACAGATACGATGTCCGATCGGACATCGGTTTTTTCAAGAAATCTTTTCAATTTCATTTTGATGAATAAAGACGAAGAAAAAGATTACCAGTATATTTTAGACCGTGTTGGCCAAAGATTAGTGAAATACCGTAAGAGCAAGAATATGTCAGCCCGGCAGCTTGCTGCAGAAACAGGGTTTGACCAGGCTTGGCTAACTAAGGTAGAGAAAGGCCAGAAGGACCTCAGGCTAACCAGTGTCTATAAACTGGCCGAGCAGACTACCGGGGATGTATTTTATTTTTTGAGGGAAGAGGAGTAGCAATAGCCTATATATTTCTGTAATTGAGTTATAAACCACAACCCCATGTTATGAATAAAGAAAATTTCTGGTTTTACTCTGGGCTTATCACATTTTCACTTGTATTAGGGCTTATGATTGGCGCCTCTAATTCCCCTGTAATAGGTGCCTTGGTGACTGGTGTCATCGGAGCAGGAATGGCATTTTTAGGGCTTTTTTTTGACAGGAAAAAGGAAGATTTAAAAGACATAAACATACCTCGTCCATCTGCAGGTGCAATTGGTAAAGCTGTTACCTTATTTTCCGTACTCCTATGTGTAGGGGTATATCTAGGTGTCCTATATAGAAATTTTGAGCCAACCGCTAGTTCGTCCAAGTTTGTATGGGAAAATCAAAATGCACCGAGTACAGCATACGAAGCTATAGACTGGATTTTGGTAAAGGAAAATTTGATAAAGCGTGGATTTACTGAACAGCAGGTTAAAGCTCTTTACAACATTAGAATTGCAGAACGTAATGCGAATAAGGCGACACAATCAAACGACTCCTATTCAGAAGCTATGCCATACTATAAAATGCTCCAAACAGTTGCAATAGCTGAAAAGAAAACTAATAGAGGGCCGGCGTCTGAATAGCCCTCTGTGAATTCCAGCATTTTTGGTCTTTAACTAAAATGGTTTTCTATCTGCCGGTTTCTCTGAAGGAGTATTGTTACCTGCTCTATATTCTTTAACGACTTCTCTTACCCTTTCAGGTGTCTTGGCCTCTTTTACTTGTTCTTTTGCCTCCCTGGCATCTCGAACTTTGCTATCATTTCCCTCATTTTTTCCCACTCGTATTTCCCTGTTTAATTCTCTATTGGCGGATTGTTTGGCTTCTCTTGTCGCCTTATCTTGTGCATAAGTAGCTCCTACAAGTAGCAATGCTGCAGATAAGCAGAAAAGGAACTTTTTCATAAAAGAAATTTTTGTTGGTTAAGAATCGAAACGCTACAATTATTAGACGCCTTATAAAGTTTGACCTCTAGGATTCTATATGAAATTATTAACTATCCATTGATCCAGAAATACCAAGTAGTTGGTATTTTCTGCACCTTACATTATATGTCTGCAGAGGCAGACAACATTCTGCAGATCTCTAAATCCAGAACGAGGTTGCCACGCTTTTTGTATTTAGACCATAACTGCAAGGTTTTCACGTCTTCTAAGACTCACCCACGACTCCGGAGTAAGGGTTCCCAAGTAGTTTGTCCGACAAACTGACACCTTGCCGGTTGAGCGAAGCCACAATCTAGGTCTTGCAAGTCTTTGGTTTGTACGACCAGGCGGGCATTTGACGTCATAGTTTGGCTGGAAGTAGCCTTGATTGCGGTTTTAAAGGGCCCAACCTTCCTTAGAAGATTGTCAGCGAGAAGAGAGCTGATCCGCTGTATTTTAAGGGAAACTTGCGACAAAACAATAAAACGTAGGGCTAGTTGCCGGAAGGTTTAAACGTTTAAAATATCCGTTCCCCGCTGATTTTGTTATCAAGGCCGGTCGCTGATTGATGTTCTTTTGGCCCGAACAAATCTTCTTTTTCTGGCATTTCGTATTGGTAAAAATCGATCTATAAACGGCTAGCCGTAACTTGCAAAACGAGCCTCATGAAGTGGGAATGCGGCCATTGATTTCCTGTCTTTTTTCGACTGATTTGTGGAATTTCAGAGATATAGTTGCGGAGGAAATCAGGCGCTTCCAGGTACACAAACCATTTACATATTTATGATTCTTTGGGCCTTAATTTGACAGGTAACCCGCTGCGGATTTCAAGGCTGTTCTAGCCCATTTCGAGCGGCTAATTTGTAATGCTTTCTTTGCAGGTGCTTCAACGAAATTGTCGCCCAAAATTAGATACTACAAGACCTATCCTGACCATATTTTGAATAGGATCAAATAGAGTTCGTTGTTTATTTTTGTTGCTACAAGGTGAAGGAAAAATGACTGGAAGATTGACTATGGAAGAAGTAGTAATGAACGAATATCTGAGGCAATTGAGGTTGGCATTACCGAGCGGGAAGAGAAGTATACCGTGTAAATTAACAATCAGTATTAAGTAAATGTAAGATTATGGTGAAGAAAGATGAAATGCTGACAATGCGGGCGATCGCAATATGTTTCAAACCTTACTTAAAGCCGGAGGAAGCGCTGATATATACCAACCTGGGCAGGACTCAGTTTGCAAAGAAATGCAAGGAACATGGTATATACAAAAATACGGCGGGCTATTATAGTAGAGAGGAGCTTGATTCGTATATGGGAGGAGAGGAGGCAAAGATTGTTCAAAAGGAGGCCAATACGAAACGGTGAAGGTCTTTGTTAACAAAAGAAAGGGGCGTCAATTTTGCGCCCCTTTTCCATCTATTCAGTAAACCGTAAGTAATCAGGTAAGACATCAGGAATTGGCAAATTGTTGACACTTTCCATTTGGTTCTTTGGCCTGTGACGTTTGTATATCTCAGACACTTGTTTGGTCGTAGTATGCCCTAATAGATAGGCAACTGTGGACGTATCAACAGATTTGTCCTGCAGGAGAATGGAATAGGTAAGACGTGCTGTCTTGGGTGTGACATTCTTAATAATCCCTCTCTTCTTAGCCCAGTCCTTAATTACATCTATTGCTGCTTTGTGGGATGGTAAATTGAACACCTTTTTGGCCGGAAGTATTGTTTCCCCCAGGTATTGTCTACGTTTGCGAAGCAGCGCCGTTGCCACATGATGTAAATGTAAAATGACGGGTTGTTTTGTTTTTGCCTGTAGCATCCGGGTGGTGTACTTAAAACCATTAATTTCTCCCCACTGTAAATTCTCGACGTCACACCAACGCACGCCGGTATATAAAGCAAAAATGAATGCTTCTATGGTTTCCTGAATCTGAGGCGGGGGAGGGGCAGCGATGAATCGTAAAAATTCGTCCACTTCTAAAAAGTCAGGAAGGTTTTCACTCGGATTTTTGGTGGCCGGAATATTATCGGTCGGGCAAATCTTAAAGTAACCCTCGCGGGTCGCACTTTCTAACATTCTTTTGAAGGTTGCAAAATAATTCTGCGGCGTTTCACCTTTCAATGTATCCAGCAGATGCCTTCGGAACCGGAAGCAAAGATCATAAGTGATTTCAATCGGGGCTAGCCTGGACCGCTTGGTCCATGTTTTAAATTTGCTAAAGCAGCAGCCGAGGTGTCTATTATTGTCCCTCTTATTATTTTCGACAAAGTCTGAGTAATAATCAAGGAAGTTTGTCTTAAATCGGTGTTCAGGAATATAGCCAGTTCCAATTGCTTGCTGTTCCAATACCTGTTGTCCTTGTTTTACTAAGAGAAGGTCTGCTGTTTGTTTGTTGTGTTGTTTTTCAACGGCGTTTGCCGGCCTCGCATATAAAAACATACCCGTTTTGACCCGATCACCTTTGGCACGGCCATAATCATAATATAGGTAAATCTTCTTTCCGTTTGGGCTTTTCTGTCTCACAATTTTCATACTCCAACAATTTTTACGGTCAGCAATGAGTTGTACAATGAATATGCCCGTAATAGTACTGGGAGTCGCCAACATGGGGCGGCCGACACCCAAACGGATAAACGTGAAAGCAAGCGGAAAGAATAAAAATTTTGCGATACTGGCCAGATTGGCACCGACTGACCGGGGAGAACAAGTATATCAGCCTTTTTAGTCAATCTGGTGAAAAAAATGTTACAGCTTCTGTGCAGGTTAAATTCCTGTGGAGTGCAGGTTAATTTTTTAGTCATTACGTTAGTCAATTTTTAGTCAACGATGGTGGTCGTAACCGAAAAAAAGCGGCTAAAATCGACTTTGACTAAAAATAAAAAAGGTTGTAAGTCAAATACTTACAACCTTTTTGCGTGCCCAGAACAGGAATCGAACCTGCACTCCCTTTCGAAAACAAGATTTTGAGTCTAGCGCGTCTACCAGTTCCGCCATCTGGGCAAAGCAACTGTCCTTCAGTTGCGGGTTGCAAATGTATATAAAATATTCAAAATCCCAAATTTTTTCTTCTACAAGAAATTATCCAGCCTGAACGGCAGTTTCCTCACCCGCTTCCCCGTAAGATCAAATATGGCATTACATAACGCTGGCGCAAACGCCGGCAATCCCGGCTCACCGACACCTCCTGGTTTCTCTTCATTCTCCATAATATGCACCTCAATTACAGGAATCTCATTCATCCTGGGCATAGGGTAGGAGTGGAAGTTCCTTTCTACCGTTCTCCCTTGTTCGAAATGTGTCGCATGATTCACGGCTGCCCCCAGCGCCATAACAATACTCCCTTCCAATTGGGCACGAATGGTATCCGGATTTACATACCAACCGCAGTCTATCAGGGCAAACACTTTATCAATCTTAATTTGAGCATCCTGTCGGGATACTTTCACCACCTGGCCCACCATACTACCAAAACATTCCGTAATCGCCACACCCCAGCCCTGATGCTTCCCCCGGGCATTCCAGTTACTGATGGCTGCGAGTTTGTCCACCAGCGCCTGATACCTCGGAAAGGTAAAATGTGCTCTCCGGAATGCCAGGGGATCTGCCAAAGCAAGATGTGCCAGTTCATCAATAAAACACTCAGCAGCAAAAGCGTCGGTGTTAGCCCCGGGCGCGCGCCACCACATAGTGGGTATGGGCGATTTAATGGCCACGCTTCCGAAGCTATAGTGCGGTATTGTCTTATAATAGTCGTAAATAATGCCGGCTATTCCCCCGGTATTCTCCTTTAATGCCTGGGGTTCGGGCGCTTTGTCGGCCCCCGGACCAAAGTATTGCGCAGCTGAAAGGATCTGCAATGCAAAGATCTTCTTTTGCGTGTCTACGCCGCCCCTGCATTTGTACAATGCACCCGAGCGGAAAGGGCCTGCGCTCATATCATCCTCTCTCGTCCACATTACCTGTACTGGCGCCTTCATCTCTTTGGAAATAAGCGCCGCTTCGTGCGGATAATCAAGGAATGCTTTCCTCCCAAAACCACCACCCAGAAAGGTCATATTCACTTTCACCTTTTCAATAGGAACATGAAGCCGCTCACTTAAATCTGCCTGCACCCAGATAGCCTCCTGTATAGGCCCCCATATCTCGATACTATCGTCCTTCACATCCGCAATACAGTTAAGCGGTTCCATACAGCTATGCGATTGATACGGCATCTCATATACCGCCTCTATAGCAGAAGATTGCTTCAATGCAGCCTCAAAGCTATCGGGCGACGAGAACTTGTTCAGATCGGCCTGCATCCTTGCAGCAATCTGCGCTGAATCGAGATGTTCAAACCCGGTATCATCCCATTCTACCTTCAACAGCTTGCGTCCTTGCATCGCAGCCCACAAGGAGTCTGCCACCACCGCCACGCCTTCATACCAGCTATCAAAGACAGGCCGCCTCACTTTAAAGACCCGCTTTACACCCTTGATAGATGTAACCGCTGAATCATCGAAATGCTTTACCTTGCCCCTGAACCTCGGACTCCGTTCTACCACTGCATACAACATCCCCGGTAGTTTTTTATCCAGTCCAAATACGGCCGTGCCATTGGTCTTAGCTCCTGCATCATGACGATGTAAAGGCTTGCCGATAATTTTATAGTCTTTACGCGCTTTCAGCTTAACATCAGCAGGTGGCTTTAATTGAGCTGCATCTTTTACCAGCGCACCATAAGGAAGTCTTTTTCCCGTTACGCGATGAACAACCTCTCCATTTTCCGCATAACATTCGGAAGGATGAACACCCCATTGCTTCGCTGCCGCTTCAATCAGCATTTCCCTGGCTGAAGCGCCAACACGCAATAATTGCTCATACCAGCCGCGTATAGAAAAACTTCCATCCGCTGGCTGTGGTCCATATTTCGTCGGATGAACGGTCACGTATTGAACCCTCACCTGGTCCATGCTAACCTCCAGTTCTTCCGCAATGATCTGCGGAATGGCCTGCCAGGTACCTTGTCCCATTTCCGACCGGTGATTGAAGATCGTCACTTTCCCTGCGGAATCTATTGAGATCCATGACATCAACTCCGTCACATCATCCGCACGGACAATCTCCCCCGTACTTTTTCCTATTGCCGGCCAGTAATAACCAATGGTCAAAGCAATACCGGACAAACCCGCCTGCTGCAGGAAAGCTCTTCTGGAAAGGTCTTTTTTATGTTCCATTGGGATGAAGTTATGGGAAGAGATGTTTAAATGCCCCTAAGGTAATGGCATATAGCTACCAAATTTAATCTATTCATTCAAAAATCGCCAGGCATCTTCGATTATCGGTTATTCTACATTATGTCAGGTAATTCTCAGGCCTTTGTTTAAGCCAGCTACGGTATAACATAAAACCTGCCGGTCAGCGTATCAGGTAAGATGTAGAAGGGGGATAACAAGCCCGGAATTGTGGACAATCTCCGCCTTTTTCAGTGCCTTCCTCCTCCGGACTATGTTAATTTTATATATCACAAAAATAGTTACCAATGGCTAAACAAAAGTCACTTTTCCCTTATAGCGGTCAGCTCCGCGATCTCATAGGGTATGAGCGCAACGGAGAGCATTTCCTGCGCCGAAGGCCTGAAATAGTCAGGCAAACAGCTGCCACCCGCCGTGCTGCACAACGTTTTGGCGTGGCAAGTAGAAAAGCAGCAATGATCCGTAAGGCCTTTTACCATGAGTTGGATATCCGTTGCGACAACGGGCATATCAACCGCCTGAACAAGCTGATGATCAACGCAGCGGGTAATAACACCGCCATAACTGGCTTCCGCTTCAACCAGCATGCGGGAACAGATCGTTTCTTTACGGTAGCCCCCAGGCTTTTTAGGAATGAAGTACTGCATATTCCGCCGCAAATACTTGCCCGGTACAAAGGTATCACCATGCTGGAAGTAAAAGTGATCGCAGCGCGTATTGACTTTAATACACATCAGGTCATTGGTACAGAAACGGCTATGTTAATGATTGACCCGCGTGAATCTTTCGAAGGAGCAAATATTTCCCTGAATGTGCGCGGTGAAGGAACATTGGTGGTCGCCTTACAGGTGTGTGGCATGTATAAAAATGGGCCATCTTGCAATAGGAAATACCTGGCTGCAGATATCATTGCTGTAGCAGTCCCGCAAATGCCGGAATGCTTTAAGCCTGGTTACCCACAGGGTACAACGTCAGCGCTGGAAACAGTCCCGGATGCTGGTCCGGCGATCGTTCAACGGGAATAAGACCTCCAGCCGCTGGTGATTATTTTTGTTGAGTAGCCCCATCCATCGAATGTTACAACCCACCTATACCCCATCTCCATCGCTGCAGCATACCCTGAAGCTACACTGTTATTGCCAGACGCCATCCAGACACATTTGCTTATCAGATTTTATTGTAATTACTCCGCAATGATCAACACCACCTCAAGTCCACGTATGCGGCATGTATAAGGCATGTATACAGCATAGTTCCAGCGAATGATAGGGGAGCCCCTATCCGGCACATTACATCATGGCGCCATGTTTAAATCGCTGTTATCAGTCTCTCTTTCCTTTTTCACCTCCAGCAAACCAAACTTCCACGTAAAGTTCAATCCAAAAGAACGAAAAGGAATTTTACGAAGACTGGTCTGTGTAAAATTCGGCCCGTCCAGTACCAGGCGTTGATTAACATATTCATTGAAAGGATTGACAGCTACAAATGCCAGGCTTCCTTTTTTATTCCAGAATTGCTTCCTGACAGCAATATTGTAGGTCGTAAATGAAGGATACTTTCCTTGCACCTCATTTCTGGCCGAGTTAAAATTGCCGAAGAACTCACCGGCCAGATCCTTCAGAATCTGGTAGGTCGCATTCATATTAATCCGGTAGTTAAAACTACTACGATCATTTCCTTTGTCAATTTCATTAATAATATGACGGTGAAACATAAACACATTGGTGCGGAAACCCAGCTTTGAGCTAAGGTGTAAGTCTGCAAAGAGATTCAGACCGGTATTTTTTTCCGTGCCGATATTCTCCCTGGAGCTCACCGATACATTGTGATAAATGGAATCGCCCACTTGTAAGTCGGTATAATATTTTACAAATGGCTGGATATCCTGACCATTATGCCGGTAAAAAGCCGTTGCCATTAAAGAACCTATATTAGCGATATCCACAGAATAGCCCAGCTCAACCCTTTGTCCGATCTCAGGTTTCAGATAAGGATTACCCGCAGTGATATTCTTCGGATCGCTGGTATTGATGAACGGGTTCAGATCACCATAATCCGGACGCTCTATTCTTTTTGAATAGCTGAGTTTAAGCAGCTGTTTATCGCCTATCTTCCGGGAGAAGTAAATGGAGGGTACAAGTGTATTGTAACCAGGTGCAGCTGCCTGTCCGGGCGCGTTGGAATAAAAGCTGGTAGTTTCAGTCCGCTCATACCGGCTTCCCATCTTGACATCAAAAAGGTGAGCTACCGGAAAGGAAAGCTCTGCATACAACGCATACACTTTCTGATGATAATTAAGATTATTAGATAGCGCGCCATCATACTGATATTCCTTTAAGCCAGTATGCAGGCTTTGAACAGCAGCATCGCTGTTGATGTCTAAGAATGTTATTTTACCCCCTGTTCCTAACAGCACCTTTTGGGTAAAGGGCTGCGTATAATCAATGGCTATCTGGGTCTCATTTTCTTTTCCCGGGTTAATGTTGCTCACACCGTACAACAATGAGTCATTCGGCAGCATAAATTGCTCATTATGAGCCAGGGTCCGCGAATGCCCAAAACTGGAATTAACAGAAATTTCCAGTTCCTGGTCTTCCTTTGCAAAAGTTCTTTTATAGTCAAGGGAGGCGTCGATGTTATGGAACTTATAGCTGTTGCCGGAATTACTCACTATCTGCTGTTCGAATATAGTAGCCCCCGTTAAATCCCTGAGCGTTTGCTGCTGATGCAGATTGCTAAGATTATTATTGCCAAACTGGTTGTAATTAAATGATCCCGTAATAACGTTCTTTTTTTGCAGCGTCCAGTCAAAGCCAATGCCTGATTCAATACCATGCCTCTTGAAACGTCCGCTGCCGTCCTGGTTGAGGAGGGAACTGCCCGTTGAATCAGATGAGTGCCTGGACGAGCTGGAGGGCGTAGTCACTGCCAGTCTTGTGTTACCACTGATAAATGTATTGATGCCGAAATTCCCGCTCCTCGCCGCAAAATTGAAGGAACCGTTTTCAACACGGGTACCGGTTGTCAATGAAACACTGCCGTTTACGCCGCGGGTAGTACTTTGTTTGAGGATGATATTGATAATGCCTCCAAGTCCCTGCGCATCATACCGGGCGCCAGGATTGGTGATCACCTCGATACTTTTGATCTGACTGGCAGGGATGGATTGCAGAACATCCGCAATGCTGGAACCAAACGCCGTAGAAGGACGGCCGTTGATCAGGAAACGGATACTGCCATTACCCGCCAGCTGGACATTGCCATCAACGTCAACGGATACCTGCGGTACTTTTCTCAGGATATCCGCAGCAACACCTCCCTGAGAGGTAAGGTCTTTTTCGGCATTGTAGATCATCTTATCTGTCCGGTTGTCAATTAGCTTCGTTTGACCGGTAACCGTTACCGCCGCCAGGGCTTTGGAACTTTGGTAAAGATGCACGACCGGTATTGTTATATTAGCGTTACTATTTACAAACACATCCTCCATTACATAAGATCTGTATCCCATATACTCAATCACCAGCCTGTAATGCCCTGAAACAATACCGCTGAGGGTAAACCGGCCGGCACTATTGCTGGTATTGCCGGTAATTACTTTGCCCGATGTTTTCTCAAGCAATGTGATGGTCGCATATTCCAGTGGGGCGCCAGACACAGAATCTTTAATGAGCCCGTTTATCTTCCCATTTCCGGTACCGGAATGTTGCGCCATGGTAACAGATGCGATGAGGGTAATCAGCATCCATGTCAAAAGGAGGAACTTTTTTGATTGCATACAGCAAACTTATGGGTTAAATCTGTAGAAATACTGGAGCCCCGTACAATGTTCATTTTTTGAAAACGTACAATAGCCTCAACATCGAAGGAAATACGATCAACAGCAATGGCAGGGCAGTGATAAATCCACCAATGACCGCTAGCGCCAGGGGCTGATGCAGCTGTGCTCCGGCTCCAATACCCAGCGCTAATGGCATTAATGCAATGATGGCTCCCAATGCCGTCATTAACTTAGGCCTGAGGCGGGTAGAGATCGAATAGATGATCGCCTCGTCAGGATGTAAGGTATGCAGTGATTCTTTAAACTGCAGAAACGTGAAGATGGCATTTTCACCGATGATGCCCACCACCATGATCAGTCCCGTATAACTACCCACGTTCAGCGGAGTATTAGTGATGCATAGGGCAAGGTAACCTCCCGAAATACCCAGCACCGCGATAATCAGTATCAACAAAGCTACCCGGAATTCCCTGAACACAAACAGGATAACGCCAAATACCAGTAGGCTTACCGTGATCAAAATGATCAGCAACTCGCTGAAAGATTGTTGCTGCTCCGCATAACTACCGCCATACTCAATATGATAGCCGGCGGGAAGGTTCATTTTTCCCAGCTCCCGCTGGATCTCTTTCATCACAGAACCAAGATCACTGTTTTCTAATCTTCCGCTTACTACACTCATACTCTGAAGGTCTTCCCGCTGTATCTCGGCATCTCCGGCATTTACTTTTATTTGGGCAAGAGAGGTGATCGGAAGTAGCGTTCCCCCGGGTAAGAATATTTGTAAGTTGCCGATATCTTTTACATTCATTTTCGTACTTCCGGGATACAGCATCCGGATGGCAGTGAGTTGTTCCCTTTCCTGTATCCCACCCACAGTGTGTCCCTGCAATGCATCCTGTACCTGCTGTTGCAGATTGGCAGGTGTTATGCCAAACTGGGCAAGCTTACTGTAATGAGGAATGATACTGATCGAGGGACCCGCTATAACGATGCCATCAAAAACATCCGCTGTGCCATGAATGCGGGATACAACAGCAGCGATCTGTCTGGACAGCTCCTGGAGCCTTTCATGGTTATCCCCAAAGATCTTGATCTCAATAGGCTGCACGGAAGTCATCAGATCACCCAGCATATCGCCGATCACCTGCCCGAAATCTATACGCAGCGCAGGCTGGGAAGATTGTATCTTTTGGCGGATATCACTGGATACTTCATCAGTAGTACGGCTGCGATCCTTTTTGAGCTGGATCAGATAATCACCTCTGTTGGGTTCTGTTATAAAGAAGCCCATTTGCGTACCAGTTCTTCTTGAATATGCCTCCACCTCGGGTACTGACTGGATCTGCTTTTCTACCTCACGCAGTATCCGGTCCGTTTCCTCCAGCGATGTGCCGGGTGGTGTTGAGTAATCAAGTACAATACTGCCTTCATCCATTTCAGGGAGAAAGCCCGTTTTTAGCTGCGGAAGCACCAGGAAAATGCTGCTTCCGAGTAATCCGGCAAACACAATGCTGATAATCGGACGATGTATAAAATAAGATACCCATCGTTGTTTTTTGACCTCATGTGCATCCGCCCGTCCAATGTTATTGCCGTGTTTTTCTTTGGTAAACAGCAGGTATATAACAGGTAATCCAATCCACGTAACAAAGAATGAACAGGTTAAAGTAATGATCATAGTATTGGTCATCACTTTAAAATAGGCACCTGCTACACCGCTCATCAACAGAAAAGGTATAAATATGACAATGGTACTGATTGAAGAGCCCAGCATGGCGGGAAACAGGTAGTCGATCGCTTTCTGCAGCAGCAGAATGGTGGGCGTTTCAGGGTGTTCTTCGTGCGTCCGGTGTATTTGTTCAACCACCACAATAGCATCATCGATGATCAGGCCGATGGCTGCCGCAATGGCGCCAAGCGTCATGATGTTAAAATTATAACCTATTGCATAGAGCACAATCAATGTCAGGCAGAGGGTAACCGGTATGGTAACCAGGATCGTAGCACTTGCCTTCACAGATTTCAGGAAAATAATGGCAACAATGACCGCCAGTAATAATCCCACCCACAGACAGTCCGTAACACTTCTCACGGAGCTGTTTACAAAATCTGCCTGTATATAGTAAGGGGCTATCGTAACACCCCGGGGCAATACCTTTTTTAGCTCAAGCACCTGCTTCTCCACAGCAGAAGAGACATCGACGAGATTTGCGTTGGCTTGCTTAATAATCGCCACCAGGATGCCTTCTTTGCCGTTGGCATTGATCTTTGTATACTCTACAGCCTCCTTTATCTCCACACTTGCTATATCTTCCACCCGGACAATACGTTTCCCATTATTGACCAATACTATATTTTTCAGGTCGTCCAGTGTATGTACGGTGGCGTCAGTGACGGTAAGATACAGGTACTTATAATCGGAAAGGTAACCGTTAGACAGCACGAAATTGGTCTGGGAGAGCGCACTACTCACAACGTCGGGTGTAATGGAGAGTGTGCTCATTTTTTGCTGGTCCAGCAACAGCCAGTATTCTTTGGTTTTTCCTCCTATAACCCTTACTTCAGCAACCCCGTTTACCTGTGAAAGGAACGGTTTGATGGTATAATTTGCCAGCATCTTAAGCTCAATGGCAGACATTGAATGGCTCTGCAAAGTATAACCCATCACCGGTAATATAGACGGATTCATTTTTTCTACTGTCACCTGGAGATCCGGAGGCAGGTGGTTTCTGATCTGATTAATGCGGGATTCGATCCTTTGCTGACTGAGGTCAATGTCAGCATCCCAGTTCATAAAGGCAGATATTTCACAGGTTCCTTTGCTTGTGGTACTGCGGATCATCCGAAGGTCCCTCACCTGCTTCACTGCATTTTCCATGGGCTTGGTAACAGTGATCATCATCTTGTCTACCGGCTGAAGACCCGCATCCGCAATAATCTTTATCTTGGGAAAAGTAACATCCGGGAACAGGGACGTCTGCATTTTATCGTAAGCAAATATCCCACCACCAATAATCAATATCAGCAATACCGTCATTGGGTTCTTATGGGAGACGAAGAAATTTTTCACAATACTCAGATTATTGCTGTGACGGAATAATTTTCACCCTGGCAGTATCTTCCAGCCCATAGTTCCCACTCACTAATACACGGTCATGCTCACTTATTGCAGGAGAATATATTTCGATCATCGCATTGTTCTCGATGCCCTTCCGGACGGGTATCTTTATGGCAGTGACACTATCTCTCAGTTTCATGACCCAGAACTCGCTTTGCGTCTCATCAGTCAGCACTGCCGCTTTGGGTACCATGATGACGCCTGTTTTAAAAGTCTTCCGGATACGTACCCGGGCAACCAGGTTCTCAGGAATGGGATGCGTGGCCTGCACCTCTATCACGACCCGTTGTGTTTGCGAAGCGGAATCCACAGCTGGCATCATGGCTTTAATGGTGCCTGTCAATAGCTCCTTATCCGGTAGTTCCAGCTGTACCTGGTTCTTGCCTGCCAGAGCGGGGCGAAGCTCATAAGGCATATTCATAATAAATACAAAACTCTTGCTCGTGTTTATTACAGCCAGCTGTTCTCCATCCTGTACATAATCACCCGGCTGGTGATTCAGCTCAGTAATATACCCGCTTTCTGCAGCATGGATAATATTGGTGCCTGTAAATTTGAAGCCGGAATCCAGCGCGTTTATCGTATTCCCGATACTTTCAGCCTCCTTTGTCCTGATACTAAAAAGCGTCTGTCCCTTAGCCACCAGCTCTCCGGGCGTGATCCGGGAAGATTGCAGATAACCGTTTGTATTGGCTTTTATATAGCTCTTCAGGAGAAAAGTGGCGGTAGCATTCAATTCAACAAATTCCTGCATGGTGTCACGTACAACTGACACCACCGTTACAGGCGTTTGCGTCTCAACGGCCGGAGAGTCATCCACTGCCGATACATTACTATGGCAGGATATGTACAACAATCCAATCAGGCTGGCTAACGTTATTATATAATAAGTTTTCGGGTTCATCGTATTACATGGCAGATTACCTGTTCCAATAATTTATCTGGTTAATAATTTGTAGTCTGTTTATCTCATTTTGCGTCAGCAGGTTCCTGGCCGTCAGGTAATTATTGATGGCTATCACCATATCGGCAATCCGCACATCACCCGTAACCAGGAGCTTGGAATTCACTTCTATCAATCCGTCTGAATACCTGATCTGCTCCCGGATCTGATCGATTAATTGCCGGGTACTTTCCAGCTGCCGCATCAGCTGTGGCACCAGCTGGTCATGTTGCCTGATAAAGAAATCCCTGTATTGCTGCCGCGTCTTTTCAGCAATGTCCAGCTTTCGGTACTGCATCTTGCGTTGATGGCCATCGTATATAGGAACAGTCAGGCCGAACCCAAAGCTCGTACCGAAATTTTTGTAGGGAATACCCGCCAGGGAAGAATAATAGCCGGCATCAGCAAATACATTCACCTTAGGCTTATAGCTATAATCGAGTCGCGCGCGGTCATTGCCTAGTTTGAGACTATCCAGCGTATACTGACGAAAAAAGATCGAGTTTTCAACAGATGGCAGAGAGGAGAGTGACTGCGGAGGTGCTTCCAGTTCTATCAATGTTGTATCTACAATACCGGAAAGGTAATTTAATGTAGCGAGATCATTTTGCAACTGGATGGTCTGCTGCCTGACAGCAATCTTCTGTTGTTGCAAGGTTACCAGGAAGGTGAGATAGTCTGTCTGCCGGTATACGTTGCGTTCTGTGAGCCTTTTTAGCACTATTTCCTCTTTGGAAAGCATGTTATACACTTCATTAAGATAACCCAGCTGCTGCTGGTCACCATAAGTGGTGATGAACTGCCCGGATATTGTTCTTTTCAGATCCTGTTCGGTTATTTTCGATGTGTTTTCTATTCCACGGCTGGCCAGCTGAATGGCGTTGAATTGCGTCTGTAAGTTTTTTTGACCTACCAATGTTTTATTGACGCCAACCAACGCCGAAATATTCGCGCCATTGGTAATGGCGTTATCATATCCATATCCCTTGATCACCGGAGAATAGCTATTCAAGCTGTTGCCAGTTACCTGGGGCAGATAGCTCGCTTTTAATCGCTCACTGTCGATTGTATTTGACGCTACCTGGTTTTGATAGTCTTTCAGTAAGGGACTGTTGGAAAGCGCCTGTTGCAGGTAGAAGTCAATAGTCTTTTTCTGTGCTGTTGTAATTACAGAAAACAATAGCAGCAGCAACAACATGCCATGGGTCCAGAGAATAGCTACTCTACAATGCATATCCGGCGTATTAAAAATGATGCGCAAGGCACAGACCTGCTCCTGTATATGGCGTATAATAAGGAACTATCATGGTGCTCACGTCCTTTCCCTTCCCAACGGCCCATCGTTTCAGCACGGGATATGTCCACCATACAATATCTGTACTAAGGATGCCTACACCGGCGCCAGCTACAACATCGCTGAACCAGTGTTTGTTGTTGTACATTCTTAAAAAACCGGTGGCAGCAGCTGCTGCATAACCGGCAACACCATACCATGGGGACACATTCCGGTATTCCAGTCTTAACAATTCTGCCGCCATGAAGGCATTAGATGTGTGCCCGGAAGGAAAGGAATACTGGTTAGAACTGTCTGGCCGCCATTCTTTCCAGGATTTCTTTATCATTTCAGTAAGGGCAGTATTTAACAGGAAAGACATACCATATTTGATACTGAGATCTGCAAACTTATCCTGTCCCTTTATGCCTGCCAGTTGCAAACCAAGCAGCGCCACAGCTGGCGACCATTGCAGGTAGTTATCGATTGGTGTTTTACTATGGTGATGCCGGGTCCATAGGTCGTCAGACAGATTATTATTTAAATTCCTTAGGGCGCCCGATTGACGGGCTATCACACCATAAGTGATCAGTGTTGCAGGAATAATCAGTCTCAATGGGTGCAATTGGGTGCTACGAATGGTATCTGTCCGGTCTGGAATACCATTGGAAGTGCCTTTGACAAGGCTGTCCGTCTGAGCACTTGAAGCCAGCGCCATTAATAGAAAAACGAGAACGATACAGTTGAATATACGCATAGTAAAAGATGGTTGGTGACTTCAATCCCCACTCCATCCACTAAAGTAGCTCCCAATTCTAAAGAAATTATGAGGCCGTTATCCGTCCAAAATCCTTAAATTGGGTTATACCCAATAAGAGCATTCACCTAAAACAACCCGGTTCCACGTCATGTCAGCTAATTCATTGTTCATTAATACAAAAGGCACGCAGCAAAACACCTACGACGCCATCGTGATCGGCTCTGGTATCAGCGGCGGATGGGCTGCCAAAGAACTCTGTGATCAGGGGCTGAAAACACTGGTCCTGGAAAGAGGCCGGAATGTAACGCATATAAAAGATTATCCTACTGCCACCATGGCGCCCTGGGAATTTAAACACCGCGGACAAATGTCCAAAGCCTTCCTCCAGGAAAATCCACTGATCAGCAAGGCGGCCGGATTTGGAGAAGACACGGCTCACTTCTTCATCAAAGACAATGACCATCCCTACATCCAGGAAAAGCCTTTTGACTGGATCCGGGGCTATCAGGTAGGCGGAAAATCCCTCACCTGGGGTCGTGCCTGCCAGCGTTGGAGTAACTTCGAATTTACAGCCCCGGAACGCTACGGCTATGGCATCGGATGGCCGGTGAATTATGATACGATCGCACCCTGGTATTCTCATGTCGAAAAGTTCATAGGTGTTTGCGGTACCCGCGATGGTATAGACGCCATGCCAGACGGAGAATTCCTGCCACCGTTTGACCTGAACTGCGCCGAAGCAGAGATCCAGCGGAAGATCCAGGCAAACTATAAAGACCGCCACCTGGTACATGCGCGATGGGCACAATTGACCGCTCCCCAGGATGTTCATTTACAACAGGGTCGTGCCAAATGCCAGGCCAGGAATCTATGTATGCGTGGTTGCCCCTTCGGGGGATATTTCAGTTCCGTGTCTTCCACACTGCCATGGGCGAAGAAGACCGGTCATCTTACTGTCAGACCATTCTCCGTTGTACACTCCATTATCTACGACGAACAAAAAGGAAAAGCCACCGGCGTAAGGGTAATTGACGCAAATACAAAAGAAGTCACCGACTTCTTCGCACGTATCATATTCGTCAATGCCGCCGCCCTGAATACGAACCTGGTCTTACTGAATTCCACCAGCAACCGTTTCCCCAATGGCCTGGGAAACGATAACGGCCTCCTGGGAAAATACATCGCGTTTCATAACTACCGGGCATCCGTCAGTGCTGAAATGGAAGGGATGGAAGATAAGTACTACTATGGCCGTAATCCTACAGAACCCATCATCGCCAACTACCGCAATTTGCACCGGCAGGACTCTGACTACGTCGGTGGCTTCACCACCTTCATGGGCGCCTACCGCGCACGTGCCAATGGAGAACTGTTGGAGCATCAGATCGGCGCTGCTTATAAAGACGCATTATCTGAACCCGGTGGTTGGCGTACCTACATGTATATGCAGGGAGAAACTATTCCCAAAGCAACAAATCACGTGCGACTAAGCCCTGATAAGAAAGACCAATGGGGCATACCCTTATTGATCATGTCCGTCGACTATGACGACAACGATGAAAGAATGATCAAAGATTTTCTTACCCAAAGTGCAGAGATGATGGACAACGCAGGCTGTAAAAACATTGAGCAGCACGACAACCACCAGGCGCCCGGTCTCGATATCCATGAAATGGGTGGCTGCAGAATGGGCAAAGATGCCCGTACCTCCCTGCTGAATGAGTGGAATCAGTTACATCACTGTAAAAACGTATTTGTGACAGATGGTGCTGCCATGACAAGCACCGGTAATCAAAGCCCATCCCTGCTGTATATGGCGCTGACGGCAAGAGCTGCCACCCACGCTGTCAGCGAAATGAAGAAGGGAAATATATAAGAGCTAATGTTCCGGGTATCCACTCACTGCAGCGGAGGCCTGATCACATACTTCAATTCCCCCTTCTTTTCAAAATCATATAAAGTCAGTTTACGTAGCGTAAAGTACAGCTGCCAGTATATTTTCAGCGCTTCATAGTAGGCCGTCACCGCACGCTCCCTGTTGCCCCTGGCAATATTGAGATCATTCAGCGTAATCGTTCCCCGGAGAAACCTTTGTTGTTCCAGCGCATAGTTTTCTTCGGATATTTCGCGGCTTTCCCGCGCCACACTCATTTGTTGTGGCAATAAACTCCAACGGGATACCTGTAGGGCAATTTCCTGTTCCAGCGCTACCTGCTCCTGTTCTATCTGATGCTCTACCATGCTAAGGTCAGCCTCTGCACGCCGCCGCTTCGTACTGGCATTACCCCAGTCAAGAATAGGCATACTGAACCCGATAGACAGGTTCTGTTGATTCTCCATTTTGTCAAATAACTTCGGAAGATTTGGTGCCGTATTAGACAGTCCGAAATTGGCGCTGACCCTGAACTGGATCTTGTTCGCCGCAGTGACTTCTGCTACATGCTGCTCCGCCTCCAACCGGTTGAGCCTGAATTTCAGCACTTCCTGACTGTTAGTTTTTGCCCGCTCAAGCGCCTCCGGATATGCAACAACAAAGAAAGACGCCTCTTCCGGTAAAGTGATCATCCACCTGGCCTCCGGATCAAGATTCAGGTAACGGGCAAGCTCCTGCCTCGCGAGGAAGAGGTCCACACTATCCTGCGTCAGCGCCTTCTGTGCTTCCAGTACATTCAGCCGCAATTGCAGCAATTCACTCTGCCCGACCGTTCCCAGTTTGAAGCGCTCTTTCGCTATCTGCAATAAGGTATCCGAACTGCTCAGGTTATTCGCCGTTAACTCCTTCTGCGTTTGTGCCAGCAGTACAGTGAAAAACTTATCTATGGTAGACAGCCCGATATCTTCCATGTCAGCAACAAACTTCCGGTCCGCCAGCTCAAAACGCAGCGGCTCAGTTTTTTTTAACCACCTGTATTCATTGTAGCCTATCGTACTTTGTGTGTAAGCAAGTGATACCGGTACGGAAGAATAACTGACAGAACTATTTGTGCCAAATACATCGATACGGTTCAGGCGGTAACCCAATGATAAGATGCCCCCCGTCGCCGTAATATTCTGCTGAAGACTCAGATACACGGAACTGTAAGCCTGATTCTGGCTGACGAAGCTATCCTCACCATTCGATAGAGTGATCTTGTTGATACTGCGCGAATAGTTCGGTACCGTACCCTCCAGGTAAAGTGCCGGCTTCCTGGAGATTTGGTAACTACGGTAGTTCCATTGACTGCTCTGATGACTATTAAGCGCAATCTTGTAGGAAAGGGATTGCCGCTGCGCAAGCAATACAGCTTCCTGCAGATTGATCGGTCGTTGTGCAAACGCTAAGGGAACATACACAGATGCTATCAGAAGCAGGCTCATTTTTCTGCAAATACTTATCATAGTCTTCATAATGCTTTAGGAGAATGCTTTTCCCGGCCACGGTAGATCAGCCAGTAGAGGAGGGGTACAAAGAATAAGCTGACCAGCAGACCTAAGGTCATACCTCCAAGCAGGGTTAATGACAAGGGCTTCTGTAGTTCCGATCCCAGGTCCCGCATAAAAAGTGTAGGCAGAAGTGCACCCACGGTAGAAAGGCTGATCATGACCATCGGTTTAAGACGGCGCAGCCCTCCCAGGTGGATAGCTTCTATAAGTGGAACGCCCTGTCGCCTGTAGCTGTTAATGGCATCTATCTTAAGAATACTGTCATTGATCACCAGCCCGCTCATGATCACAATACCGATCATCGACATCAGGTTGAGAGAACTGCCTGCTACATCCAGGAAGATGAATGCACCCAGTATCGCGATGGGCAGCTCCGCCAGGATAAACAAAGGCTGTAATAAAGACTCAAACTGCACAGACAGTATAAAGTACAACAACACGACAGATATCAGCAGGATAAAAGACATCTGCCGGATCAATGCCTGGTTGTCGAAATAACTGCCCGCAAGCGTAATGGAAAACTCCTTGTTATTCCTCACCAGCTTATCTCCCAGTTTATCCAGCACACTGCCCGCATCGGATACTTCCAGCCGGATCGGATAATATTCTCCCTGTTTCCCCGCTGTGATCAACCGGTAGTCGTCATCAGGTGAGGTAGATACAAAATTGGCCAGTGGATACTGCTGATCCTTTTTCCCTTTGACGGTAGTTTGTATAAGTAAGTCCTGCAGGCTCGGATACTCCCTCGACGTGATCACGATAGGGACCAGTTCCTTCGTTCCCTGAAAATTGTCAACAAATAGCGGTTTAAGGGCATTACTGAGCGTATTGTTAAGTTCTGGTAAACTTACCCCATATAAGCTCGCCAGCTCCGTATTCGTCCTTAAAACAAGTTTTTGCTGATGAGCGATAGGTGCAATAGGGACACCCGGTAGTAAATAACCCAACCGCTGACGGAATACCTCACTCTGTCTGATAGCTGGCATCGTACGGGAATCCTTTTCACTTAGCTGCAACACCAAAGGCGCCTGCCTGTCTGCAAATACCGCATCAAACGCATTCTCGGCCGGATGTTGCTCCACCAATGCAGCTGGATAATGCCTGGCTGCTTCGCGGGGTAGTTGGGCAACTAACAAAGGCAGGTATTCGCTCTTTTTGAGGCGTATATATATCCTCGCCTGATTGGAAGACATGTCGCGCATGGCTGACAGCAGGTATTGTTGTGCGCCCGTCCAGACACTATAACGCTCAATATAAGCCCGGAATGGCTGAAGCAGGCTGTCTACACGTGCATTGGCAGTTAAGGGATCAGCATAGCCGTTCCAGTCGATCTGTACATCCAGTTCCTGCCGGCTGATAGGCGGAAGCCGCTCCTTCTTAATGTGCAGAAAACAAAATATGCCGGTCAGCATAACCCCAAGCACCAGCATCACGGTGATGGTGATATGCTTAAATACCCAGTGTATCCCTTTTTCATACCATCCCGTTACATTGACCAGTGCCGGGATCTGGTGCTTACCATCTTCACGGAATGGTCTAAGCCTGTGTATCAGCAGGAATAACGGTGGCAGCAGTAACACAGATACCAGCATAGAAGCAACAATGCCAATAGTGATTGATAAGGCCTGATCAAAGAAGATAGCGCCCGCCAGTCCGCTCAGGAATAACAGCGGCACAAAAACAGCGCAGTTAGTCAACACAGAGGAAATAAGCGGTATAATGATCTCATTAGGGCCTGCTACACTGGCCTCCTCCAGCGATTTGCCCTGCAGGCGGTGTAAGGTAATAGTGTCAATCACCACGATAGAGTTATCAATGATCATCCCCAACCCGAGTATCAATCCTCCCAGGGAGATCACATTGAATGAAATGCCAAAGAGATAGAAGCCCAGCTGACTAAGCACCAATGACACAGGAATAGTAATCCCTACAAGAATAGCGGCGCCCGGTTTACGGATGAAGATCATCATGCAGATAAACGCCAGCATACCACCCAAAACCAGGTCCTGGTAAAGATTGCCAACAGCGTAGTTGAGCAGCGCTGTCTGGTCCTGGCTCACCCTGAATTGCATGTCCGGATAATCCTGCCTGAACTGTGCTACCAGTCGCTGGAAAGATTGCTGTAAGTCTTCCATCCTGGCTGCCGATTGTTTGATAATGGCCATATCTATCGCCCGATGCCCGTTTGTATAAAAAGCCCCGGTAGCAGGCGCATTGTTCAGGCTGACGGCAGACAGCTCATCCAGGCGGAAAATACGTCCGTTGACCTGCAAGGGTATCTGCCGGATGTCATCCAGGTCATGCAGGTCGGCAACAAATTTCAGGTAGTAACGATAATGACCATCCCGCACCATCACATTGCCCAGACTGATCTTGTTCTCCTGGAATACATGCAGCAGATTGCCTGCATTCAGTCCCAACGTCCGCAGGTAATCCTCACGCGGCTGTAGCTGTACCTGTGGCGCTGTATAACCGGTAATATCTACCATCGATATCTCGGCCGACTGCTCCAGTCTTCTCCGCACGATTTCCCTTGTAAAACTGCTGATCTCTGCCAGCCGCTGCGGACTTTCATTTCCCGCCCTGTCGTACAATTGTAAATGAAACACTGGTATATCGGAAACGCTGACGCGGGTCACCAGCGGACGTGCAGTGCCCGGAGGTAAGCGGTTCATCAGCATATCCACCTTTTCATTCACCGCAATGAAAGCCATAGACATATCCGTTCCATGAGTGAAAACAAGCTGTATGTCGCCACTGCCTTCACCGGAAGCACTCTCAATTGCATCCAGTGAATGCAGTTGCCGCATCGCATCCCGCATAGTGGATGTAATATTTTGTTCAATCTCTCTGGCAGATTGATTAGGAACTTGTATACGTATATTGATCTGCGGAATATCTGTATCGGGCAACAGGGAAGTCGGTACCATATTACCGGCAACAATACCCAGCAACATCAGCGCAAAAAAACTGATCAGTACTGCAATGGGCCTTTTCGTTAGAAACGCTATCATAACTGCATCCTCCTTTCTTTATAATATCTTTTCGTGTGTTGTTTGTCTTTCGGGATCAGGCACAAGGGCAGGAATAGAAAGGCCCCGAGCACGGAGAATAACAACCCGCCAATCGTACCAGCCGATAGCGTAAACCAGAACCCCTGCTCCTCGCCATTCAGCATAAATGGCAGTAAGCTGAGAACTGCTGATGCCGTTGTGACCAGGATAGGCATTGCCTTGGCTTGTAAGGCCCTGACGTACAGGTGTACAGCCTTATTCCCTTTGTACTGCTTCCCGTTCCTGATAAAATTGAGGTCATTAATGATGTACAGTGCAGTGTTTGTTACCAACGCGCTCACCATGAGCAGAGAAGCATAAGCCCCCTGGTCCATCCCCAGGTCCAGCAGATAGAAAACAAGAAATACGCCGGTAAAGGAAAATGGAATGATCAGGATCACGGCCAGTGGTTGTAAAAGGGATTCCAGCAGCACAGCACAAATAATATAGATAATCAATAGTACCAGGGGAATCAACCAGAGATGATGATCAGTATCATTACTGAACCACAGGCCTCCCTTAGCCCGTCCCGGAAAGCTGTATCCAAAGGGAAGTATCTTTTCATAATGATCCATCAGCCTTTCCCGGATCAGTTTATTGAGCTCATAACTCCCGGTAAACCGGTAATGAATGTGTAGTATATACGCCTGGTTGACCCTGACGATATCTTCGGATGTTTTCACGCTTTTTACTGTGCCCATATCATCCATACGCAGCATCACAGAATCATTCACCTGCGAAGGCGCATGCAGAATGCTCCAGATAGGAGGGGGCGCATCAGGATTGTTTTCAAATGCTACATCAATAGTCTTATTAGAGGCTGCGGATATTTGTCCAACATGCTCAGAAGCTTCCGCAAGCCCTTGCAGGCTCCTGCCAATATCAGCGCGGGCAATTTTATATAAGCTGAGATGCTGTGGATCATTCAACTGCACATAATACTCCGGTACCGGTTCAAAAGCATAACGGTCCCGTGTACTGATCACCACATTGCTCATACGGGGATTCTGAAGCAGCGTGTCCTGTATTTTGTTGGCAAGCACTTTCAACTGCTGGTAATTGTATCCCGCAATGCTGATATCCGCATCAAACTGATCAAAGTCCACAGCATTACTAAAGCCTCTGCCTACGCCATATATCTGAAAGTCAGCCGCGCCTTCTTCAATCGCCTTGTTTTCCAGGATGTCTTTGAGCTGGTAGGGAAAGCCCTTTTCATACTTAGGCAGAAATGATATCTGGATACTCGCATTGGTAGCGCTGTTTACCTGTGCCTCCACCTGTTTGAGCTTTGCGCTATACTGCCCCAGCAATGCTTCAAAATGCCGCACCACCAGGTCCATCTGCTGCAACGTAGCTCCTTTCGGCATACTGATAGTCAGGTTCAGATGTGGATGCGCTTGTTCTCCTTCCTCCTGGTCCCTTTTCCCTGATGTAGTGGTGAAAAGATACAAACTGCCACCCAGGTAGCGGTTCAATGGATCACGCAGTTGCTGTCTGTAAAAGTCGCTTCCTATAGTACGATTGTAAACACCGGCCCAGAAGCTTTCTTTTTTAATCTCTTTCGGCAGAAGATATACGGGTATTCCGAACGCCAGTATAAAGAGGAAAACAAACGAAAAACGGAAGCGTAACATAAACTGCAGCTGCCGGTTATAGAAACCCGGAAGGCGGCTTAACAGCGACTTCCTGCCCTGTTGTTTTGAGGATGCCTTTACCGTTACAGGAAACTTATCCAGCATGGCAGGAATAAAAAAATAGGCAATAGGCAATGACACCAGCAGATTAACAATAATACACAGTGCAAAATCCAGCAACAGGATACGCTGTTGCTCCCCAAGAAAGAAGATGACTGATAAAGCCCCTATAGCGGTCATAGTAGAGGCTAGTATTGCCGCAAAAATGCGGTTGCGCCCCGTATGTCGCAGGTCCTCCACAATAACGATGGCATTGTCCACAACAAGCCCTAATGATAAAGTGATACCCGCAAGAGAATACAGATGGATCTCTATCTTCAGAAAATAATACAGAATAAAAGACAACAGTATATTAGCAAGCAGAGAGCTCACTACAATTAATAAGTACCTTAACTGCCGCGTAATCAGTAGTACAAAAGTCAGCAGGATAACCAGCGACAAAGCAGTACGGATATACACCTTGTTCAGTTCTTCGCGGATGTATTCGGTATTGTCTGTGCTTAGCGACACCTCAAATCCCCGGGGTAATGTCTTGCTGATCCTGTCCATACATTGGCGCACCCTTGCAGACAGGTCAAGCGTATTAATATGCTCCGCCGGAAAGACAGCAATACTCACCTGCTCCTTACCATTAATGCGGTAATAGGAATGTTGCGGTGCAAGCCTGCGTTCAATATGCGCAATATCCCCCAGGTGTACGATGCTGCCCTCTTTCTGCGCAACAGGAAACTGTGACAACTGCGCAGGTTCCGCCAGACTACGGTCGACAAATACCGTCCTTTCATCTTCACCATTCCGGAATACGCCCAGGAAAGCCGTGCTTAGACCTACGTTGAGCGCATACTGCACGGTGCTGAAGCTCAGTCCATATCTTCCCAATACTGCCGAATTGGTCTGAATAGCATATTGCTCCGGTTGACGTCCATATACTTCCACCCGGTCTACTCCGGGCAGATCGGCTAGCAGTGGACGTATATGCTCTTCCACCATATCAGCCACCACATTTACACTACCAGGACCACGGATTGCAAAATTGAGTATGCTACTGCGTTGCCGGTTATTATCCGGTTTATTGAGTGTAACAATAGGGTAGGAGGCACCCTTAGGCAGGCGCTCATACAACCTGCGCATCAGTACAGACGCCTCAAAACGGAAGATCTCCGGATCAGTCCATTTATCCAGGTCTATCTGAATATAGCACATGCCGTTGCCTGAAGTAGACCTCAGGCTGCTAAGCCCTTTCAGACCAGCGAGCGTGCTCTCAATAGGAGTACTTACTTCAAGGTCCATCACTTCAGCAGAGGCGCCGGGCAGGTAGCATTCCACACTCACCGAGCCATAATTATGGCTGGGCGACAACTGGATACGTTGCAAAGGAATAGTAGCTGCTCCGATCAGCATACAAAGCACAAACACCAGTATGGTACTGAAGGAAGAGAAAGAAGTGGTAAAACGCTTTTCCCGCATAGGTATGCTGTGTCTTTATTGCTCTTTGGCGCCATGTATTATCTTTTCATGTGCCAGGTTAAAGTTGCCTTCATAAATAACTTTATCGCCGGATTTCAACCCCTTGCTGATAGCGTACTGGCTGCTATTCTCCCCGCTGATCTCAACATAGTTCCATTGTGCAAGCGTATCCACAAGGGTGAAGACCACCTTTCGGTTCTGACGGTCCAGTACTGCTTCCTTAGGAACCACCAATTGCCCCACTAGTTGCTGCTGAACATGTACCCGTACATTCATACCATCCAGCAATTCCCTATGACCACCATCTGATAATAAGGCTTTCACTTCTATCATGCCGGCGCCATCCACCAGTGGATTGATACTTTGCACCCGGGCCATAACGCCACTCTCGCCCCGCTGACTGAAAGGCCTGATGGTTACCAGCCCCGATCTCCGGATAAATGATAACTCCTGTTCCAGTACCTTAAAACTTACTTCCATATGGCTGTCATCAATCAATGAGCAGATATATTCGTAGCTGTTACTGTTGTTAAAAGGCATTGCTTTGAGGTTGGCAATAATACCGGGGAATGGCGCCAATAGCCTTGTTTCTTTTAGCTCATTCTCCATCTGGCGAAGACTTAATACAGCCCTGCCAAGCCCACTCCTAAGCCTTGCCACTGCTTTAATGTCTGCCGGCAAGCGGGCAGTATCGTTTATCTTGAAGCCAGACCGCAGCAACTGATCCTCATAATCCAATACTGCCTGTTCATAACTCAAGCGGGCAGCATTGAAGGATGCCATAGCTGTTTCCTCATCGAGCCGGGCTATCAGCTGACCCGTCTGCACGTGCTCTCCCTCATGTACCAGTACTTCCTTTATGATCCCGGAGGTCTTGAATTTCAGGTCCGCCTTGCGCGTAGAGCTCAGCTTTCCATTGGCCAGTAACTCTTTACTGAACTTTGTTTCCTGCAATACCATATACCGGATGTTTTCTCCGGTAGGAGAAGTCGTCATCAGAATGGAATCAAGTCCCGCTTCTCCTGTGTTGTTACCACTCGTTTGATTACAGGAAGCGCTAAGCAGATGCAGGATGATCAGACAGACTGGCAGTGCGTTAATAGACACTTTATCCGCAGTCTTCCGGCCGGGGTTGCCAGTAATAATGTTGCCTGATTTCAGATAGCGGGCAATAGAAAGGAATAACATGGTTATTTATTTAAGCCTGAAAGACACCAATATCTTGTCATAGTTTTTCAATTCGGAAATGGCCTTGAAATCGCTGTGCTTCTCCTGGTTACTGATGATCGCCTCACCGTCTATTACCGTCAGAAAGTTCTTTGCATCCTTTGCAAAAAGAGGGTTATATAAAGTCACCCCTTGTTTACTCAGGCCCAGTCCGAAATAAGAAACAGCTAAAGACTTCCCCGATGCTTTATCACAAACAGATGAATAGCGATGCTGACCAAGTATATATTCCATGATACAGTACTTGTCGGATTCAATAAAGTAATTCATCGCAGGCACAGGATGGAACTTCGCTTCTTTTATCATAGCGCCGACGTCCAACGCATTCTTCGTAGTCAGATTGAATTGTTGATATTGCAGCCTGTATTTGGGCGTTAACCCTGTATCAGAAACAGTATAGATAACCGGGAACAGGGGATCAAAGAAACACAAGGCCCCGGACGCCTGATAAAACTGCCGGTTATTTACAGGAAGTACAACAACCAATGAAGTATCGATAGGCCACCAGGAACTGACTTTCTTCAACTGCTTAAACACATAGAACCTGTTAGGTGCCGTATTGCCGGTGTTTGCATTAAAGTTGTTATAAAGCACATAGGCAGCGTCGCTCAGTGGAAAGAACAAAGCATGTGGATAGGACTTAAACTGCTCCCCGACACCAAGAAACTCTCCATCTGGGGAGAATGAGTAAAGATTGTTCTTCATGTCCAGTACCTCTATACGGTTGCTGTACGGATTGTTTCTTATATCTGCTATCTTAAAATCAAAACCTATCAGTTGATTCAGGTCTAACTCCTTTTTTAACCTTCCGTCATAGCTGAATATTACCAGTGTATTCAGGCGCTTGTTGAACAATAGTACAGCGTCACTGGTGACAAACCTGCATTCCAGCTCGCTGGTAAATGAACTGTCTTTACTGTTTTCCAGCAATGTGAATTTTAAAGATCCGGGTTCGATCAGGGAATCTATATTCAACAGGCGGTCAATATGAGCATCTCTGATCAGCAACAACGAACCATCCGTATTGTCTTTTTGACGGATGCTGTTGCAACCGGAGCTAGTCACAATTGCGGTAAGAAAGGCCGCCAGCAATACATATAAATTGCCCTTTATGCCATTTTTAATGAACATTATAGCCGTTTTATTTTTGATCATTAAAAAGTAGTTTTATGCTGTTCAGATAAGCGATAGTTCTTTGTGGGTCTTCTTTTGCAGGACAGAAAAAGTGATGTAACAATCCATCTCTGTCTGCCACAAATAAATAGGGATATCCTAACGCATCAGCATGAAGAAAGGAATTGATTGCCGGATGCTTAAAAATGGGAAACCTGATAGTATTCAATCGTACGAACGTGCGCAGATAAGCTTCTGACCTGAAATCTACCAGCACAATAACGTGGGATGAATCAATTGCTTTGCTCGCCTCCAATACAGAAAAAATGCTTTCCACACAGGTTTCGCAATTTACTTCCGAAAACCTTACAACCAGGTAATGATCTGCAGGAAATGAAAAATGTTCCTGATCATTTATATTCACAGACGGTAGGCTATCCAACGACAGACGCTTACCCTCGTCTAGTTTCATTTTTTCATCAAATGTCTTCTCCGTATTGATCAGGTCCTCCTTCATAACAGCCTCCAGGGGTTTTTCGGGATGGCTCCGCGATATCAGAAAAGTAACGCTACCGGCCATCAACAGGATGACAATGAAGCTTCCAATAACTGTGCGTTTGCTTATTCTTTTCATATCGTCTTGAATCTTATAAAAATGGGATTGCTAAGTGTAGTAACGTTCAGCTTACTAAACCGTTCCTGCAAGGGAGATAAGGTTTGTAGTTTACTCAGGTGTTCTTTCACACGCATCAGATCATCTGGGTAGACAATAGAACCCAGGAATGCCCCATCCTGGAATAATGAATACAGTTCCAGGTCAAGCTCTTTGATCTTATAATTGAAAATGGCAGTGCCTAATGATTTTGAATCAGCTTTATTGTAAATGGAGAAACGCTTCATCTCATCCACCAGGTAGGTGATGAAGATAAAATTGTTGGTCTCATTCACCCTGTTGAGCATGGGTAGTTTCTTGTCAAAGACCTCTTTTAATAATGCAGGATCATCAGGGTCTGTGAAGGACGGATTAGCCGTTTTGAACACTACGTGGTATTCAGGAACTAACGAGTCGGCATCTATACTGTAAATCACCGGGAATATGGATTCAAAGAAATGTACCTTGTTGTTAAATAAGTAAAATGGGTTGATCGAAGTAACAGGAACAGCTGTTTCCTTATCGAAGTATAAATTCCTGTAGGCGATATTTTTTCCTTTGAAAACGCCAAATCTAAAGTTATTCTGATAAACTTCCTCTACAGGAGAGAAGCCATTGTAACCAGCATAAAGGGTACTATCAAGGGGAAGAGAGTAGGCAATATGATATTTCCGTTGGAAACTGAATCCTTCAAATTTGAGCTCACCTGAATGAATATCAAACTTACGGGTCTTAACAGCCATATCCAGCACCTCCACTGTATTGTTATACGGATTGTAAACAACATCCAGTGGTTTGAGGTATTCATGAGGACCTTTACCATAGCTACCGATCTTCCGGATGAGGTTACCGTTAAAATCAAACAGGCAGATGGCCTTGGTGGAAGCGTCGAATATCAGGATGCCCTCCGGAGTTGAAACACACTTGCCGATCATGCCAAGCATATTATCTTTTTCTTCTTTGAAGGTGTAGATTTCCAGCGATTGCTGGTCTATTATTTCATCAAGGAAAAGATGGTCTTCCAGTTGCTTGTCTTCTATGGTAATGGTCTTTGCCTTTTTAAAGTCAATGTTGTTCTTTTTTCTGGGTTCCTTAATGTTGCAGCCCGCTAAGATCAGCATAAGCATGATGTAGAAGAGGGACCCGGGCGCAGCCAAAGTATTTGTTCTCTGCATAGTAAATTGTGTCGTTAGGTATATTGATGAAACTGAACCTGCTCTTAATGTTGTTAACAGCATGCTAGCGTGGAAATGGTAATAAGAGGATGATGAGGTGAAAGGCATTCCCCAAAGGGAATAGCCTTTCACTTTGCCTATAGATTAAAATTGTCCGCAGTCTCTGTGTGAGCACCAACCGAAGTAGCCTGGACAGTTTCTCTCCTTGGCCTGCCTTACACCGGAAACAGTGGAAACATAGTTATATGAAGTTCCTCCTCCCACTGAGGCAGAACCAACATAAGATATGCCGGTAATGCTGGCCGACAGCTGATAGCTGAAACTCAGGGTTTGTCCGTTTGAGTAGGTCAGATCATATTTTTCAGGGCAGGAAGAGTAGGTCTCTTCGCCTAAAAGGCCGCTCTGCGACATATCTGACTCACTGGAGGAACTTGATTGACTCGAAGAGGAAGTGTTATCCCTTGCATATACATCTGCAGCGTTGTAGCCAGTCAGGGCATATTGCACATTCAAAGTCAGTACTACCAGTAAAACAATGGCTGCGATTACTTTAAAATTGATGTGTTTTTTCATAGTTGTAAATACATTTAAAGGTTATTATTATGAGAATACTGAGTGTTTATCTCCATCCTATGGAGACCTTGAGCCTGTTGGCATAAATGGGATTTTACGGTGTTAGGAATTAATGCTGTTCTTTAAAACAGTGCTGTTCCGCCAATCAGAAGTACGGGTATAGGAATAAACAGACAGAAATAAACAATAGAGTACGACGATCCTCACAGCAATAGCCCTTTGTTTGAACTTTGCCAGGTAGTAGGAAATAGGAAAGAGGATACCAATGGCTGATACATAGGCATACCTGTCCGCCACTATCGCAACCCGCGCCATTGGGATGAGATGAATACACGTTATCAGGTGAAGCACAAAGAAACAGATGCCGAAGTAGATATAATTAACAGTAAAGTTCCTGATCAGGTAAATAACAATAATGATCAACGCTACAGGATACACATAGAACCGGATGGGAACAGGATGCCCGGGATCATTCGGGAAAGGATAGAGGTGGTGTATTCTCAGGGGAAAGATGATCTTTGTAAAGTATTCGGTCAAGGCATAAGAGGCGAATATCAGGCGTTGAACTAAAGGATAACCCTTCTGGTCTATCAGTAGCCCTGCTCCAAAATAGGCCTGGGAATAGATAGTCAGCAAGCCAAAGAACAAGGCAAGTGCAAGAAACGGTACTTTTTCCAGCAACACCTTTCCAGACAGGGCATATTGCTTTCCTTTTACCAGGTAGTCAGTCAGGAAGAATGCAACGGGCAATACCACGGCCTGTTCCTTCGCGCCAAAGGATAAGACAAAACAAACCATTGCCAGCAGATAGTACTTCAGCTTCTTGGTTGACATATAGTCGATATAGGCAATCAACGCTACCAGGTAGAACAGCGAATAGATCAATATTTTAGAGGCCGAAATCCAGGATACGGGCTCCACTACAATGGGATGGATGCTAAACATTAATGTTGTCAGGAAGCTTGTTTTCGCACAAAGGGAGTCGTCATGTCCGCAGGCTTTTAGCAGCTTATCGATAAACAGATAAACTAGAACAGTATTACACAGATGTACCAGTAAACAGCAGAAATGAAAGAGGAGGGGATCATACCCATTCAGTGCATACATCGTCGAATAGAAGAGCTGATTTACAGGCGAATACTGGCCATGATAAAAGTCAAACAGGATATGTTTGAGATTGGGAAGTGACAGGCCGTTCTCCGTATATTCATTAATCACCACCCATTGATCATCCCAGGAGTCCTGGAAATCCAGGCTGTATATTGGAATATAAACAATCAGGCAAATGCATAGAATAATGAACACAGCGAGTTTCCTGTTGTAAAGAATGGAATTTAATGCAGTCAGGGAGAACATATGTACTGGCTATTTATGGTTATTGAAAAGGATGCTTACAGGGAATACAATAGAATAACCGCCCCGCTGTTGAACCCCACATATTGACTTAGAACCGGCAGCTCAAAGAGAGGCATGGATTGCTTAATCAGCTTCAGTGCTATTTTTTTATGATGCAGGAGTATCTCAAACTTGTCTTTCTCATACTTCCGGATAGCCAGTAGATAATGACCATCATGGCGGGTATCCGGTACCTCAAATTGGCTGATGTCTTCAATGGATTTGCAGACAACATTTTTATTCGCGTAAAAATGCTCCGGCAGAAATGACCAGGGCTGGTAAGGATTCGCACCTGGAGAAAAATACATCACTACGGGCTTTTTCTTAACACTGGCGTCGATATAGGTGGTGAGATACTTTTGCCCGGTCCCTGCAGGCTTCAGTATAGAGAATGCCATGGCAGCTACGTTCGTCAGTGCAAGAAATACCAGTGTACAGTTGATAACTAACCGGTACTGTTTTGCATAAGACTTGATATAAAGAGAATATAAGTCTTCGATCATCAGGAAGATCATGCAGGGCGCTATCCAGACCAGCGGAAATAAAAAGCGGATCTCTTTATGAGGGATGATCGCATGGATCAGGATAAACGGCGCTACACACCAGGGTATCGGGTTTTTAGGCTGCGTGACCATCAGCCATAACAGACTGGCAAAGATCAATATGCCGAAGGGGGCTATCGTATGTAACAGGATGTAGCTGACTAATGTGCTCCATGAAGCAACCCCGTATTTTGAGGCCGTATCTTCGATGATGTTGGCCTGGAAATAGTTGATAAACGTTAACGTCAGCTTATGGTAGAACAGATAATCTAAAAACACGCCGGCAAGTACCAGAACAACTATTGCAGCAATTAACAGCAGGATTTGGCTGGGCGCTTCTCTTTTTGCAATAAGCATCCACATGGTAAGGGATGCCGCCAGAATGCCACATTGGAAGCGGAATAAGAAGCAGGCTCCCAATAAGGCCCCGATAGCCAGGTATCTTCCCCTTGTAGCTTTATCATCAAGGGTAAGCGCTAAAGCCAGGGTAAACAATAATCCTGACCATGTTTCAGAAGAGAACCGTACACTGACCATTGGGATGAACCAAAGGAAATAACAACCGTAGTAATAAAGTGTTTTTGAAACATGCCCGAATTGAAAGTAAGCATAGGTCCTCTTCGCAAAGAAGCCGGTCACAAATAATGAGCAGGCAGCTGTGAGAAGGCGTAATGAAAACGCAAGTTGATAAGGGTCCTTTATACCTATCAGTAACATCAGTTTGAAATAGACAAAGCATAACCAGGGTTGTATGGTTGGCCTGATAGCCAGATCGTATTCCCATGCAAGGTCCTGCGGCCGGTTCCAGCCCAGTTTTAAACCTGCAAATTCTATTATCTGGTAGTGCTCATCCGGGTGATAGTAACCCATATTGAAATAAGCGGCCAGGCTATAGACGATGATGGCCAGCGGCCAGAGAAGTGTGATTCCGGGTGTGGGTCTTAACGAGAGATGCATGTCCTTTACTGGTTTAGGTATATGAGAAGCCGCGCAAAAATCGCCCTGCCTGCATACAATGTTACGCAGGTGAAAAAGTGATAAACAAACTTAGAAGTGCAGACGCCTACACTGCAAGCGCCTTATTCCCGCAGAAAACGGTCAGACAGGCATATGCGTAACCTGGAGAAATACTGTCAGGTATCTCCGATGGGTGCAATATTGCGGTATCTGCGTACGTGAAGAGACTCCCGACCTGAGATAGCTGTTACGATGCCAACTTGTATTCAATTGACCTGGCCAATGGTGTGGAATAAATAATAATGGTAATTGCAAGTCTGTCTTTACTGGTCCATTCTTAGGATATAGGCTCAAGGCATCGGCAACAAACTTAATATGAGATCATTTTCACGGAGTCTAACAATTGAAACATTTTCTACTTTCGTTTCAAACAGAGAACATTTAGATATTGGGTAATATTGAAATTTCATAGTGAATATATGAAATTTTGGATTTAAAAAAAATATTATTGGTGAAACAATATACCTTTGAAAGGAACCTGTTTTCATCACTAACCCATTCCAGACTATGAAATTTAACCTGATGATACTGTTCTCTTTAGTCAGCCGCTAGTAAAGACAATCCCCGAGATAATCCCGTACAGTCTTCGCTCAGATACCGTCTTAACAACGTTTCACCTATGTTCATCTTACGTTAATCCTACGTCTTCGAACGTAGGATTAACGTAAGATGAACATAGGTGAAACATTGTTTGTGCCTTGTTAATACGGTGCAAGTTGCCTAATAAGACACCCATTTCCACCACTCATAAAAATTTAGCTTTGATTATTCGAAACTAACCCTATATTTGTTCTGTAGACCAGAATAGACCAAACCAATCAGAATCTAAAAGATTATACTGGAAATCAACAGATTAGGATTGTCATGTTCGTATTCCGGCACAATTTGGGGGCAAGTTCGAAATGCGAATTTCACGTTTATTGGCGATTGTCAACTAGCAGTATACCTGTCATTAAAAGAATCTTTACAAACACTTTATGCTTCACGTTATGCATGTAAAAAATGCTTCCAAGAGGCTATGGTCGCTCCTATGCATCATAGCCATGCTGACCGGCTCAGTGTCCGTATTTGCCCAGAGTGGCCGGATTTCCGGTAACGTCACCGACACTAAAGGAGAACCGCTCCCCGGCGTATCGGTGAAATTGACCGGCACAAAAACCGGTACCGTTACAGACATCAAGGGTACCTTTTTCCTGCCTTCCGAAAGCAGCAAAGGCACACTGGAATTCAGCTTTTTAGGTTTTGAAACACAAACCGTTCCCTTTACCAGCTTAGCATCACTGAACGTCAAACTGCAACAGGCTACCGCTATGGTAGATGAGGTAGTGGTAGTAGGTGCCAGCATGAAGAAATCAGACCTGACTGGTGCTGTCGCAACAGTCGATTCCAAAAAACTATTGGAAAGACCTGTTACCAACATCAATCAGGCATTACAGGGTAACGCTGCCGGTGTATTCGTTAGTGCCGGTACACGTCCCAGCGATGACGCTACCATCAGGATCCGCGGTATGAACACCATCAACGCCGGTTCTTCCCCTATCTATGTAGTGGACGGTGTGATCATGGAAAACAACCAGGGCGGTTTTAATGCCGTGAACGTAAACGATGTCGCTTCCATACAAGTGCTCAAAGACGCTTCTGCTACAGCGCTCTACGGTTCCCGCGGGGCCAACGGTGTAGTGGTGATCACGACCAAGAAAGGCCAGCGCAGGGGAGGAGATGGTCTCGTTACTTACGACGCCTGGTTCGGTACATCCGACTTCACAAGGATCCCTAAAACCATGAACGCTGAGCAACTGTTTGCACTGCGTACCGACGCTTATGCGAATGGTTACTTAAAAGATAATCCAGGTGCTAATCGCCAGGACTATATCGACAATACACTGATGAAGACCAATATCGCCTTCTCTAACCAGGAGTTCGATACTTACAATAAAAAACAAAGCTTCAACTGGCTGGATCAGGTGACCCGCACAGGTTTCCAGCAGAACCATGCAGTGAGCTTTTCAGGTGGTTCAGACCGAGGTGTGTTCTACCTGAGCCTCGGTTACGCAGGTAACAAAGGTGTAGTGGAGAATACCAAACAGAATAAATACACTGGTCGTTTCAATGCGGAATACAACGTAAAGAAATGGTTGAAAGTAGGTACCAATACGGGCTTCACCCGCCTTAACGATCAGATCCCTTCTGATGACGTATACGGCAAGGCACTGAACGCCAACCCGCTGCTGGACTATGCGCCTTACCGCGATCCGGCTACCCGCTTTACTTACGATTACCTCACTATCTACTACCGTTCGCACGGAGAGCAGAACAACAATGATTTCAACCCTTTCAACTCATTGTTGATGCAGCGTGACAGAGCACGTAATCGTGTAACCACTGCCAACTATATCAATATCAATCCGATAAAAGGACTGGACTTCCGTTCCAGCTACTCACTGGATTACGGTGCGCAGGACTGGTTCGAGTTCACGCCTCATAACATCCAGGAAGCCGTTCGTCATTACAACGGTGATGCACGCGCGAAACACGAAAGATGGAGCGACACTTACTGGCAGTGGGATAACACCCTGACCTACAATACCACTATCGCTAACGATCACAAACTGACAGCCTTAGTAGGTACCAGCTCCAGCAAACGTTCTTCTAACTATACCAAAGCACAGGGGGACCGCTTCGCCAGCGATGATCTGGGTTATTATGACCTGGGGGGTGCTGCTGCTATCGAGAAATCAGTGCTTGGTTCTGACTTCTATGCTTACTCCCTGATGTCTTTCATTGGTCGTGTAAACTATAGCTACAAAGACAAATATCACTTAACTGCCACTGCGCGTTACGATGGTTCTTCCCGTTTCGCTGATGGACACCGCTGGGGCGTATTCCCATCCGTATCCGCTGCATGGGACATCACCAGGGAAGATTTCATGAAAGACGTGACCTTGTTCGACCAGTTGAAACTGCGTGTTGGATATGGTGTTGTAGGTAACCAGGATATCGGTAATTATGCATACCAGACGCTTTACGGCTCTAAAATTGATAACGGTAATGCCCTGATAGGCAATGATGGCCGTCGTGGTAATCCGAACATCACCTGGGAAAAACAGAAACAGAGCAATATCGGTCTGAACGTAGGCCTCTTTAAATCAAGATTGCTCTTTACTGCTGACTTCTTCGATATCAACAATGATAACCTCCTGCTGGACCGCTCCCTGGCTACCACTACCGGTTATACCAAACAGTGGGCCAATATCGGCCGTGTAAATAATAAGGGTATGGAGTTCTCCGTAACAGGCGAAGTGATCCAGAAGAAAGACTTCAACTGGACAGTATCCGGTAATATCTCCTTCGATAGGAACAAGGTAACAAAACTCTATGGTAACGCTACCGAGATATATAATATCAATGAGAACGTTATACAGCGTGAAAATAACGTCTTCCTCGGTAAATCCCTGCATACTATCTACACCTTTGTGTCCGGTGGTATTGCACAGGAAACTAACCGCAGAGATTGGGATGGCATCAACTATAATGGTAAGACGGTGAATCCGGGCGATCTCTTTGCGAAAGATATCTCCGGTCCTAACGGTAAACCTGATGGCATCGTAGACCAGTACGACAAAACTGTAGTAGCTAAGAGCGATCCTAAGTTCTATGGTGGTTTCTCCACTAACCTGAACTATAAGGCATTTGGTCTGAACGCTATGTTCACCTACTCCTACGGCGCGAAGAAGATCAGTAGCTACTATGAGGGTCTGATCAACAGCACAGGTGAAAGCATGGCTACTGTTGACCTGCTGAACCGCTGGACACCAGAGCATACCAACACTGATATTCCTCGTGTGATCGCCAATACAAGCTATAATCGCTTTGCTCCATCCGAGCTGGATTACTCTCTCCAGAATGCCTCTTTCCTGCGCCTGTCAGCACTCACGCTGTCATACACCCTGCCAGGAAAAACATTAAGCAACTGGAAATTGAATAACCTACGCTTCTATGTAACCGGTTCTAACCTGTTCTGCATCACGAAGTACAAGGGTATGGATCCGGAAACCGGCGACTACGGTTACCCTCCGATAAAATCGTATGTATTTGGACTGAATGTAGGTTTTTAAACTTCAACTGTTAGATCATTATGAAACGCAATATATTAACATGGAGCCTGGTAGCGGGATACGCAATGTTCTCTGCTTCCTGTAGCAACTTCCTCGATGAGAAGAGTGTGACCAAGCTGGATGAAAGTCAGGTATACTCCGACGTGAACCTGGTAGAAACAAGTCTGAAAGGTGCTTACGCAAGCTGGAAAGCTGTGCGTACCGATGAACAGGGACTCATCATGATGATGGGTACTGACGAAATCCAGCAGGGTGCCTTGCAAATGAAGAGCGATGCTGCTAAAGGAGGGTTGGACCGCTACGACGGTAACCTCAACTCCACATTGGCACACCTCTCTAACCAGTGGGGTATTCGTTGGCCTATTGTGAATGAAGCTGCAAGGATCATCAAAGGCTTGAGCTCATCGCCTGTTACCCCTGGCTCCCGTGAAGCGAAATTGGTGGGTGAAGCTTCCTTTATACGTGGTTTTCTGGATTTCCAGCTAGCCATGTACTGGGGTGAAATTCCTATTCGTGACCTGGACCATGAAGCTGCATTAGGTTTCCACCGTCAGCCATTGAAAGATGTATGGACATTCATTATCGCCGACCTGCAACGCGCTGCGGATAATTGTCCTAAGACCAACGATGCCGGACGTGCTACGGCCGGTGCTGCATGGGCGATGCTGGGTAAGGCTTATATGTCCGCTCCCGTAAGCACAGGGCTGCGTGATTTCTCTAAAGCAGCCAACTGCTTTGAAAAGATGATGGGCGATTATTCCCTGGTGCCTTATAAAAATCTGTGGGACTACAACACGCCAAATACAGCAGAAGCCATCCTGGAATTCCAGTTCGGCCCTGTGTATCCGAACAATAACAAGATCCAGTTCCAGATAGGTTCCCGTGCTGTACAGGCATTCTTCGGAGATGGTTGCTACTATTCCGGATACGATAAGATCGTACCTACTCAGTATGCCTATTCTTCTGTAGATAGCGGTGGTATCTGGGAACCAGGCGACCAGCGCAGGTTTGAAGCTATCCGCTACGATTTCACCTACTATGGTCAGACGCCTAACCTGGACCCGCTCAAATGGGAAGACCTGGGTAATGATTACGATGAGCTGATGCCGCACGTAAAGAAATATGAAGACTTCCGTACAGACAAACATGCAGATAACAAGATCAATAACATGTGGAACTCCGGTAAGAACATTCCGGTATTACGCCTGGCGGATATTAAACTGTGTTATGCGGAATGTCTCAATGAACTGAGCCGTACAGCGGAAGCGGTGAATGTGGTAAATGAGGTACGTGCACGTGCATGGGGTGGTACTTTGCCTGACAACAGGAAATGGACGACTATGGGGCAGGATGCTTTCCGTACAGCGATCATGGACGAGCGTATGCGTGAACTGTTTGCAGAAGACTGGCGCCGTATAGACCTGATCCGTACCGGTAAGTATGTGGAGTATGTGAAGGCACGTAACAAATGGACAAAACAGTCAGGAACCATCCAGGCTTTCAATGTACTGTTACCGATTCCGGATACAGAAATGAAACTGAATGGCGATATTACACCTGCTGATCAGAATGAAGGCTATCATTAATTGTCACTTTTAAATGGGGCAGGTCCGCTGATTACAGGCAGCGGACCTGCTTTTATCTTTATTATGAGGAAGATACTAGGAATTGCTCCGCACATGCTACTCGCAGTGGCCGCACTTTTATGGGGGAGCGTAGTTCATGCTGCTACGCCCGCCGACTGGAAGATCGTGTACGATAAAAACAGTAAAACCCTGCATCTTACAAGAGCAGTAGGTGACGTCGATTTTCAGTTGTATGCTTCTTATAAATGGAACGGGAAGCTGATCACTACAAAGGATTATGCCGGTGGCATACAGTCAGTGAGATCATTGAAGGATGCATTCGGTAAAGGGGCCGTGGTCCAGGTAACTTATAAGGATGATCAACTACCAACATTGGTACAATCATTCTACCAGTATCCCGGCAAAGACTACCTGCTTACCGACTTTACGCTGGAAGCAGCTTCCGGCAACATCGCATCCAACTACATGGCGCCGGTGAATCTGGGGGATGTGTCAAACGTATTGGGTAACGGCGACAGACGTGCGCTGTTCATCCCTTTTGATAATGATAAATGGATCCGTTTTCAATCTCACCCGCTGGACTTTACTACGCTTACCAGCTATGAAGCCACGGCCGTCTTCAATGGCAATAGCCGCAAAGGGGTAGTAGTGGGTTCGGTAGAACATGATTTCTGGAAATCAGCCGTGATCATGAATAAAGAAGGCGCTGCTTATACATTGACCTGCTTTGGAGGTATTGCAGATTCCACCACCCGCGACATCGTACCGCATGGCGCGCGTGAAGGTCATCTCATCAGATCACCTAAAGTAATGCTCGGTGTATTCAACGACTGGCGTGCAGGTATGGAGGCTTATGGTGCCGCTAATGCGACCATCACTCCTCCAAGAGCCTGGAAAAAGGCCCTGCCCATGGGATGGAATAGCTGGGGTGTATTACAGTTCAATATCAGTTATGAGAAGGCACTGGAAGTGTCAGATTTCTTCCATGAAAATCTGCAGCCAAACCATTTCGTGAATGGCGACGGAGAACTGGTAATAGGACTGGACTCAGGCTGGGACCGTTTCACGGAAGAGCAGTTGAAGGATTTCGTAAAGCACTGTAAAGCCAATGGCCAGATGGCAGGCATTTACTGGACGCCATTCACCGATTGGGGCAAACGTCCGGAGTCTGACATAAAGGAAGCACCACAGTATAAATTCAAAGACGTTTACCTGTATGCCAATGGCCAGCCGCAGGACCTGGATGGCGCCTATGCTATAGATCCCACGCATCCGGCTATTGAAGAGCGTATGAAGAAAGTGTCTGCTCTCTTTCACCGTTGCGGCTTCCAATACGTAAAAGTTGACTTTATGGCGCATGGCGCTATTAACGCAGATAAATGGTATAATCCCGGAATTAAGTCCGGTATAGCGGCGTATAACTATGGTATGCAATTGCTGGATAAATACTTCGGCGATATGTATATCAACCTCTCCATTGCGCCTATATTTCCTGCTCAGTATGCCCAATCCCGTCGTATAGCCTGCGACGCCTGGAACAAGATCAGGGATACTGAGTACACCCTCAATGCGGTTTCCTATGGCTGGTGGATCAATAAGATCTATCGGTTCAATGATGCAGATCATGTGGTGCTGCAGCAGGCTTCAGAAGGGGAGAACCGCGCCCGTGTTACTTCTGCTGTCATCACCGGACTGTTTATTTCCGGTGATGACTTTAGTAAAGGAGGTAGCGAAGAAGGAAAAGCGAAAGCTAAACAGTTCCTGACTAATGCAGAAGTGAACGGGGCTGCTATGGGGCATAGCTTCCGTCCGGTTGAGGGAACCGGAGTGCGCTCCGAAGACCAGTTCACCTTTACAGATGCGAAGGGCAATACTTATTACGCCGTTTTCAACTACACAGAAAACGCCCGTAACATACAGCTGCCACTGGAAAGACTGGGACTTAATTTAAACAAGCGTTATACAGTACGTGATCTCTGGTCGCATACAGATATTGACGCCGCCGGCACTATCAGTATCCCGGCAAAAGATGTTCGTTTTTTGAAAATCAATAGCAAATAAGCAAGCAATAAATTGTATCAATGAGGAAGAAGATATTATCCATTTTGTTTTTCCTGGTTGTTGTAACCCTTACAGCAGTACAGGCGGAGACGATTCATATCTCCACCAATGAAACAGAACTCGTATTGCAGACCGCTCAGAACGGCCGGCTCTTTCAATTGTACCTGGGGCCACGTCTGTCATCTCCGGACGACTATGCGAACCTGACAGCGAAGATGAAGGCTAAGAATGATGGACAGGCATGGGAAGTGTACCCGGTGTCCGGTACAGAAACTTACTTCGAGCCAGCCTTTGGCATCAGGCACAACGATGGCAATCTGGCTACGGTATTACAGTATGTGTCGCACAATGAGAAGAAAGTAGCGGAGGGTGTTACTGAGACCGTGATCACATTAAAAGATCCACTGTACCCTGTACAGGTGAAACTGTACTACCGGGCCTATGCAAAGGATAATATCATCCAGTCATGGACGGAGATCAGCCATAACGAAAAGCAACCGGTGAATATCAGCCGCTATGCATCGTCTATGCTGTACTGGAAACGCGCTAAATATTTCCTGACTGAGTTCAGCGGCGACTGGGCAAAGGAAGTGAATATGAGCACTACCCAGCTGAACTTCGGTAAAAAGGAAGTCGACACTAAACTGGGCGCCAGGGCTGATATGCACGTATCGCCCTTCTTTACCGTAGGCCTGGGTGAAGCGCCCCGTGAAAATGAAGGGCAGGTACTGATGGGGACCCTCGCCTGGACCGGCAACTTTCGCTTCACCTTTGAGGTAGATAATGAGAACAACCTGCGTGTTATCTCCGGCATCAATCCTTTCGCATCAGATTATACATTGGATCCTGGAAAGGTGTTTACTACGCCTTCTTTCATCTTCACGCTGAGCAATCAGGGTACAGGTGAAGGCAGCCGTGATCTGCACCGTTGGGCACGTAACTATCAGCTGAAAGATGGTAACGGCGATCGCCTCACCCTGCTGAACAACTGGGAATCCACCGGCTTTGATTTCAATGAAACCAAACTGGAAGGACTGATTGAAGAAACAAAATACCTGGGTACGGACATGTTCCTGCTGGATGATGGCTGGTTTGGTAACAAATATCCCCGTCACAGTGATACCCAGGGCTTAGGCGACTGGCAGCCAACCGCGAACAAACTGCCTAATGGCGTACCTGCACTGGTAAAGGCAGCCACCAAAACCGGCGTGAAATTCGGCATCTGGATAGAACCGGAAATGGTAAGTGCTAAAAGTGAGCTGTTTGAGAAACATCCTGATTGGGTGATCCTGTTGCCTAACCGGGAGCCTTACTACTTCCGTAACCAGCTGGTACTTGACCTCAGCAATCCGGCAGTACAGGATCATGTATTCGGCGTTGTAGATCATCTCATGACAGAGAATCCGCAGCTGGCTTACCTGAAATGGGATTGTAACAGCCCGATCACCAACATCTATTCGCCTTACCTGAAAGACAGGCAGAATAACCTGTATATTGACTACGTTCGTGGTTTGTATAAAGTGCTGGACCGCATTAAGGCGAAGTATCCGAATCTGCCGATGATGCTTTGCTCCGGTGGTGGTGGTCGTACAGACTACGAAGGCCTGCGTTACTTCACTGAATTCTGGCCCAGCGATAATACAGATCCGATAGAGCGTCTGTTTATCCAGTGGGGCTATTCCCAGTTCTTCCCTGCTAAGTCTATTGCTGCCCACGTTACCAGCTGGAATCATGATGCCAGCATCAAGTTCCGTGTGGACGTGGCTATGCAGTGCAAACTGGGCTTTGATCTCAACATAAAAGAGCTGCCTAAGGATGAACAGACTTTCTGCCAGTCAGCAGTAGCTACATATAACCGGATAAAAAGCATTAATTTCAGCGGCGACCAGTACCGACTTGTTTCCCCATACGAAGGAAATCATACTGCGACCATGTATGTAAGCGAATCAAAAAAACAGGCGGTCCTGTATGCATATGATGTGCATCCCCGCTTCGGAGAAAACATACTGGCAGTACAGTGCGAAGGCTTGAATCCGGCAGCGAAGTACCGTGTGAAAGAGATCAATCTGATGCCAGGACAAAATCCTGATGAAGCGTTCAATGGCAAGGTCTATTCTGGTGATTACCTGATGAAAGTAGGATTAGATGTATTTACGACAATTAAATTACATAGTCGTATATTGGAGTTGGAAGCTGTAGAATAGCTGGGAAGCACTAAAAGAAAATTCAACCTGTTGGAATGAATACGATTTTTGAAAAGATACAGGAGCTCGACGAAATACCTTCATACTCCAAGCATGAGCGCTTTGTAGAAGGGATCGTCAATGCTATCAATGAGAAGATCATCACTGTAGGCGATGCTTTGCCTTCAGTGAACGCCATGATCTCCAGCCTGGGCTATGCCCGGGAAACTGTGATCAAGGGCTACCGCGAGTTGCAAAACAGAGGTCTCATTGAATCCAAGAACCGGCTGGGGTATTTTGTCTCCGACGATAATACCCAGCAGTCGCTCAAGGTGGCATTGCTCATGTATACGATCGATACTTTCCAGGAGCAGTTCTACAAGAGCTTCCGGAACGAACTGGGCGCCAACGTGCACCTGGACGTATTCTTCCACCATGGCAACATAGATGTTTTCGAAACCGTATTCTCCATGGTAAGGAACCGCCATTATGGAATGTACGTTATTTCGCCTATTCATCATCCCCGCACAAGAGAGCTGCTGAACACAATACCGCGTCAGAAGCTCCTGATGTTCGACCGTTATGAACCGCTGGAGGGAGATTTCCAGTATGTCGTACAGGAATTTGAGCAATCCTCTTATGCTATCTTTGAACAACTGGCTACGGTGATAAAGAAGTTCGATAAGATGTTGTTCTTTCATAATCCGGACTCGCTGTTCCCGCCAGAGATAGTTAAGTCCTTCCAGCGGTTCATTAAAGCACATCATATCAAGGGGCAGGTGTTACGGAGCTACGAACCAGGCTCTGTAGAGAAGGGTGTTGTGTACTATATTAACGACAACGCAGAACTCTGGAACCTTCTGAGGGATTGCACTGCGAAAAAAATAAAACCGGGAAAAGATATTGGTATACTTTCGCATAATGATGAGCCGGTAAAAGAGCTCGTCGGCAATGGTATTACCACGTATTCTGTCAGCTTCAATGATATGGGGAAACGCGCTGCCCAGGCAGTGCTGAGCCGGGAGGCGGTACATGAAGTACTGCCCACGAAGCTGATCAGACGTAACTCGCTTTGATCATATGAATGTTGGGGCCTTATTGAGTTTCCTTCTGTTTACCATCCTGGTGGCAGTCATCTCCTGGTATAAAACCCGGAAAGAGAATCTGCAGACTGCTGCCGGACTGTTTTTCGCCAACCGCAACCTGGGATTCCTGGTAGTCGGGGGCGCCCTCTTCTTTACCAACATCAGCGCTGTACAATTTATCGGAGAGAATGAACTGGTATACACCAACAACATGAGTGTAATGGCCTGGGGCATATCTTCCGTATTGGCCATGCTGATCGTGTCTGAGCTTATTATGCCGGTCTACCTGCGCAGCGGTATTTCCACTACGCCGGACTTCCTGGAAGAACGTTATGATATTGGTACCAAACGTTTCGTATCGGTTATCTTCCTGATCAGTTATATCGTCAACATGCTGCCTTCTGTGTTATACAGTGGCGCTATTGCCTTTAATGGCCTCTTTGGTTTATCGAATGCGCTGCATATCAGTTACTGGGCCACCATCTGGATACTGGTCTGGCTTATAGGATTGATCGGTTGCCTTTACACCGTGCTGGGAGGATTGAAGGCCGTAGCTATTTCAGATACCGTGCTGGGTGTGGGGATGTTCGCAGGAGGCATACTGCTGCCTTATGTAGCGCTGAAGTACCTTGGGCATGGTTCTGTAAACACAGGTCTGGATCTGCTGCTAGCTGCACGTAGAGACCATTTTAATGCCATAGGCAGCGCAAAAGATGCGGTACCATTTCCCACTATCTTCACCGGCATGTTCCTGGTAAACCTCTATTATTGGGGTACGGAACAATACATCGTACAACAGGCCCTGGCCTCCCGCAGCCTGGCTGAAAGTCAGAAAGGGATTGCGGTCGCTTGTGTAGGTAAGATCATCTCGCCCTTACTGCTGAATATTCCCGGCCTGATAGCTGTGATGCTCTACCCACATCTCGATAATACAGCAGAAGTATTTCCCAGGATTGTCAGTGATGTCTGTTCTCCGGTACTCACAGGCTTTATAGCTGCCATCACTTTTGGGGCTGCGCTGACTACCTTCAACGCAGGATTAAACAGCACCAGCACCCTGTTTGTACTGAATCTGTACAAACCATTCAAGGAATGGCGACAGGAAGCCGTAAGCGAACGGCAGGTAGTACGGGTCAGCAAACGTTTTGAACTACTGGTCTGTCTGTTGGCTATGTTCATTGCACCTTTCATTGTCTTTGCACAGCAGGGTTTGTACACCTATATCCAAAAGGTAAGTGGTTTATTCAGTGTGCCTATCTTTACCATCCTGGTAGTAGGTCTGTTGCATAAACGTATGCCCGCTATAGCCGCCAAGATCGGACTGACCTTTTTCATTATCACCTATTCGGTGTCACAGCTGTTGGTAGATACCGGCTTGCATTTCCTGCATGTACTCGCTATCTTATTCGTAGCGACAGTATTGCTGATGTTATTGATAGGCACCTTGTACCCGCGCAAAGAGCCCTTTGTACAGCAATGGAACAACATCGTGGATCTCCGGCCATGGAAAAGACGGCATGTATATACCGTGCTGCTCTTACTGGCGATGGTAGCACTGTTTGTGGTCTTTTCGCCACTGGGCCTGGCGGAGTAATTTAAACCAGGGCCTCCTTATTGTATTTATTTCTATACTCCAGTGGCGACATGCCCGTGATTTTCCTGAATACTTCTCTGAAGGCTTTTATGTCAGCGTAACCGACTTCATACATCACCTCGTTGATGGTCTTCCGTGTATTCTCAAACGCTTTTTTAGCCGACTCAATTCGTACTCTTTGTGAGTACTCAACAGGTGTATTGCCAGTCGCCTTGATGAACCTCCTGTCGAAGTTCCGCCGGCCAATAGCAAACCTGGAAGACAGGTCTTCCACACTTATTTTCTCCTGCAGATTATTCTCGATATATGCCTGTGCTTCCTTGATCATTTCATCTCCATGCCGTTTCTGGCCTGTAAATATGGTAAATGCCGACTGGGCCTGTCTGTCAATATCAATTTGAAATACCTTGGCGCAATAGATAGCTGTTTGTCTGTCGTAATACTTCTCTACAAGGTAAATGATCAGGTTGAGGAAAGAATAAGCGCCTCCATTCGTATAGATACCATTTTCATCAGTGATCAGTTTATCTGCCTGGAGATGCACTTCCGGGAACAGAGTCCTGAAACTATCTGCTGCGGCCCAGTGTGTAGAACAGTTTTTTCCATCCAATAATCCTGAAGATGCCAGCATGAAAGCCCCCGTACAGATACTGGCTATTTCCGCACCGCCTTTATATTGTTGCGCAATCCAGTCAATCAACAGTTGATTCCCTTTCACCGCCTTCTCATAATTGTGGTTCAGGGAAGGAATGATAATGAGATCAGTCTTAGCGATAGCGGAAATATGGGTATGCGGCTTTACCGTAAACAAGCCGCCATAGAAATCCACTTCTTTTGAAATGCCAGCCAGTTCGATCTTAAACAACTCCTTTTTACCAGTCCCTTTCCAATACTCATTGGCGCGCGTAAAGATCTTATAAGCGCCAACGATGCTGCTCAGGTTGTTCTCTCCCTCAGGAACGATGATGGTAAGATGTTTCATGAAAAACTTTTACCAAATATAGAAATTTACATTGTCTGAATCGGTAACAAAACACAAAACGGAACAAAACGCAAACGGAACAAAACATCGATGGACTCCTTTAGGAGTCCCATTGTTTGTAGCGCGGGGTGGCAACCCCGGGGAACGGTGACAACCCCGCCCCCTATATTCCCGTTTTTATCATTAATTTTAAATACAAACATCCAATCCATATGAACCCAAACGAAATCAAAAAAGAAGACATCAAACAGGAAGTATTCGACCTTTATGATGACTATGCACATAGCAGGGTAAACCGACGTGAGTTTATAGAAAAACTCTCCGTCTACGCCGTCGGCGGACTTACCGTCACGTCTCTGATGAGTTTCCTCATGCCTGACTACCAGGATTCCATTCAGATAAAGGCCGATGATCCGCGTCTGAAATCCGAATATATTTATTACAACTCCGACAAGGGTGGTGGAAAAATGAAAGCCCTGTTGTCCAAACCTGATGGCGCTACAAAGAAGTTGGGAGGTGTTGTTGTCGTGCATGAAAACCGGGGACTGAACCCGCACATTGAAGATGTGGCCAGAAGGGTCGCCCTGGCGGGATTTGTTTCTATTGCGCCGGATGCTTTGACACCTTTGGGCGGCTATCCGGGTAGCGACGACAAGGGCCGTGAATTACAAAGTCAGCGGGACAGGAACAGCATGCTGGAAGACTTCATAGCGGCTTTTGAATACCTGAAAAGCCACCCCGACTGTAACGGAAAAGTCGCCGTAGTGGGCTTCTGTTTTGGTGGCTGGATAGCCAATATGATGGCAGTCCGCATACCCGATCTGGCAGGGGCTGTACCTTATTACGGAGGACAACCAGCAAAGGAGCAGGTACCGCAGATAAAAGCGCCATTGCTCCTGCACTATGCCGAACTCGATACTCACGTGAACGAAGGATGGCCGGCCTATGAAGCAGCGCTGAAAGAGAATAATAAGCAGTACACGGCTTACATCTATCCGGGCGTAAACCATGGCTTTAATAATGATACAACTCCTCGTTATGACAAGGCCGCAGCAGAACTAGCCTGGAAACGCACGATAGCATTTTTTACAAAGGTTTTAAGCGTCTAACCAACATCGATGATGCATGAAAATCATGGAGAACAGGAAACACAACGCTTTTGAAACATACAATATCATCGCGGGATGGTTTGATGAAAACCGTTCGCGCCACCTGATGGAAAAAGCTTACCTCGATAAGCTCATCGACATCGTGGGTAAAGAAGCAGCTGTATTGGACCTGGGCTGTGGTACGGGAGTACCTATAATGGTATATCTCCTGGAACAGGGACTACACATCACAGGAGTAGACGCAAGTTATCGTATACTGGAAATTGCACAGCAGCATTTTCCGTCCGCAGATTTCATCTTGTCTGATATGCGCAAATTGTCACTCAACAGAAAATTTGATGCACTGATTGCCTGGCATAGCTTCTTTCATCTACCCGCTGAAGATCAGCCCGCTATGTTTAGTATTTTCAGATCACATTTAAATAAGAACGGCGTCCTTTTATTTACCTCAGGCAATGAGCATGGCGAGGCCTGGAGTGAGAATGGAGGAGAAAACCTGTTCCACGCATCCCTGGATAGAGCGCAGTATCAGGCACTGCTGGAAGAACACGGTTTTCGTATCCTGTCATACAAGGAAGACGATCCCGAATGTAGCGCAACCGTATGGATGGCACAGCTGAGATAGCGACATAACCGATAATAGGGAGAGCGAAAGTAGCACGCGGTTTCAGATGGGAATGTCGGGCCTTCGGCTCTCCGGTGACACGACCGGTGCTGCCCAATAGATATCCCACCCCCATACGCTTGGCAACGCCAAATAGCATTCCAGAGAGGCGCCGACCGACATCCCATACTGAAACCGGAGCTACTTAGCGTAACCGAAACCGGAGCTACTTAGCGTAAACCGAAACCAGCAAACAACACCAAACCGACACCCCACCGAAGCTACTCGCGTAAATTACCTTTAAGCTTTTTACACAATTTCCGAAATCAGAATAGTACATTTATGCATAAATCATAATTTGTTATCGGGACTATGAACAACTCACACAGTGAAGCCGGTGAACATGCTCCGGACCGCTTTAAATGGGGCGGCGTACTACTCGCGTTAGGTATTGTTTTCGGAGATCTGGGGACATCTCCTCTTTATACTTTCAAAGCAATCATCGGGGGAAGGCCTATTTCTGAGGCTTTGGTGCTGGGAGGGGTGTCTGCCATCTTCTGGACTTTATTCTTTCAGACAACCCTGAAATACGTCTTTATCACCATGCGGGCAGATAATCATGGGGAAGGAGGGATCTTCTCCCTGTATGCACTCATCCGGAGATATGGCAAGTGGGTATTATGGCCCGCTATCATCGGCGGTAGTTTCATGATTGCAGACAGTCTCATAACACCACCTATTTCGGTTACTTCTGCTATTGAAGGTTTAAGGGTGCTTAAGCCTGATGTTCCTATCATGCCTATCACCATCGGCATCCTGATCGTGCTGTTCATGTTACAGCAATCAGGTACAAGCCGTATCGGCGTGTTTTTTGGCCCTGCGATGGTCATCTGGTTCGGGATGATCGCCATTCTGGGAATCAGTAACCTGGCAGGCCATTTTTATGTATTGAAAGCAATTAATCCTTTATATGCTTATCAGCTGGTGGTCAATTACCCCGGCGGCTTGTGGGTACTGGGTGGCGTCTTCCTGTGTACAACAGGGGCCGAAGCCTTGTATGCAGATATGGGGCATGTAGGCCGGCGCAATATACAGGTGGCCTGGATATTCATCAAAATAGCGCTCTTGCTGTGTTATTTCGGAGAAGCTGCCTTACTGCTGAAGTATGAAGGGCAGCACCTGACCGCGGTGGATGCGTTTTATGGTCTGGTACCTGAATGGTTCCTCGTTCCCAGTATTGTGATCGCAACTGCTGCTACTATCATAGCCAGCCAGGCCTTACTCTCCGGTACATTTACCCTGTTCAATGAAGCCATCAGACTGAATGTCTGGCCAAGGCTCCGTATTGAGTTCCCCAGCGATATGAAGGGACAGGTATATGTACCTGCAGTCAACTGGATGATGATGCTCGGTTGTATTGGCATGGTGTTGCATTTCAAAGAATCATCCAACATGGAAGCCGCTTTCGGCCTGTCTGTTACTTTGACTATGTTGATGACGACGATCTTATTGAGCGTTTACTTATATACGCAAAGGGTACACGTCATTATTGTTGCGCTGTTGTTCCTGACCTTTAGCTGGATTGAAGTAACATTCCTGGTAGCCAACCTGAGTAAGTTTGCCCACGGCGGCTGGCTCTCACTCTTGATCGGTCTTGTATTGATCAGCGTGATGTACATATGGTATGCCGGCAGGATGTTTAAAGCCAGGTACCTGAACTTTGTAGAGCTGAAGAAGTATATTCCGGTGTTAACACAACTCAGTAATGACACCGATATACCTAAATATTCTACCCACCTGGTGTATCTCACCAGTGCCATTAAGGCTGATAGAGTGGAAGATCGTGTGATCGCTTCTATCCTGCACCAGCAACCAAAGAGGGCGGACCTGTATTGGTTTGTTCATGTGCATGTGGATGATAAACCATATACCGCTACTTATACTTCCCATATTATTGAGCACGAGGAAGTTGTGCATATTAATTTCAGACTCGGTTTCAGGGTCGTACCCCGGATCAATATCCTGTTCAAAAAAGTGGTGTATGAAATGGTAAAGAATAAGGAAATAACGATCATGAATAAATACTTTGATCCGGAGGATGGTAACCTGTTGGGGGATTTCCGTTTTGTGATATTAAAGAGTTTCCTGTCAGTGGAAAATAATCTTTCCCTGTGGGATAATATTGTAATGAGAATGCACTTTGTACTCGATAAATTAAGTCTGCCGGATGCCAAGGCTTACGGGCTGGATTACAGTAATGTCGTGACAGAACAGGTGCCGCTGATTTTGGGTAAAACAGAGAACATTACCCTGACGAGAGAGCATTAGTGTTTAGACTATTTAACTTGAGGTGCCCGGGTCTGCTGAACCGGGCACCTCTTTATTTATGACGGGAAGGGAAAAGCTGTTGCTGGCATCATGCAGGCTGAGGCTGCGCCGGTGCGGGAGCAGCATCAAATGCTTTCCACGATTTAGGCCCTACTATCCCGTCAGGAACAAGTTGATGGTCCCGTTGGAACTGGCGGACTGCAGCTTCCGTTTTAGGACCGAACACGCCATCCTGTGTGAGGCCAAGTTTCGACTGCATAATTCTCACCAGCTCTCCCGTGTCGCCACGCCGGATAGTTTTTCTTCCCGGCGAACCGTCGGGATTAGCCTGCTCTTCCTCCGGAATTAAAACAGGAGGCGTATTACCGTTAAGAATATCAGTAACTCTCCTGCGGAACTCGTCCATGTCAAAATCCGGATCCGTCTTAAACCCTTTCGGCAATCTGTACTCCTTATGCCCGGCACAGAAACTGGCATCCTTATCAATGTGTTTCAGGATGGCTGCAACCCCACGGCAATATGCATCTATCTGCACTTCCGGCCAGGGAAAATCATTCGCCAGTCCGGTATTCTCTGCTTCAATACCAATGAAATGCGTGTTGCCGTTGGTGATACCTTTCCATATGCCTGATCCGGCGTGATTGCATCTGCCGGCAGCTATTATATAGAAGGTGCCATCTCTCCCCAGTCCCAGCTGTGCTAAAGGACCGGGTATCCTGGATGTGCCTTTTACAAGCGTATTCAGGCTGGGCATGTTGCCGCCCTTCGGGCCGGCAGTATGATGACAAAGTACGCCGAGTACCGTTCCCATGGTGCTGCCTCTTTCTTCCCATCCATCCACGGTGGCGACTTTCAGTCCGGCATTTTTAAGGACTGCCGGTAACCATGTTAGTTCGCGTATCATTTTGAAATTCCTCCTTCTGCTTGTGGTAAATCTTCATCTGAAGTAATGCTTTCTGTCTCCTGCAAACAGGTGTCAACGTCACTCTCCGGATCTGTCACAGCCCCTTCCTGTGGAGCCGGCACAGCTCCGTTGCCGTTGCTTGGTTTGGCTGCGTTGGTAGCTGCCATGCCGTTTGCTCCGGCCATTTGAATGGTGACCGTATTGGGCTTGTCGTTTTGCCGGTCTTCAGAGCCTTCTTCCGGACTCTTTTCAGATGGTTTGACAGTCCCTCTGATCACCATGATCTTGTTCAGCATATCAAACCAGAAAGGCGCGCCAAGTGTTGCTGCAAATGCCGTCAGCAACCACCCCAGCACGTATATAAAGAAACTGTTCCATGGGTTACTGTCTGTATTGTCATCTGCTATGGGATTAATGCCATTAGCCCAGCCAAGCGGTAATTGGAGATTGTCCAGATCGGTCCTGGCCTTTGTGTAAGATTGCTGGGTGAACGTCGAATCTTTGGACGCATTTTCTGCCTGCGCTACAATTAATTTTCTCACATCATCATTGCTGTACAGGTAGTCTGCAATCTTGATGGTGTTGATGTTCAATCCGACGGCAACAACCAGCCCGATAATGAAAAGGATCCATTGGGTGCTGCGTTTATACCAGCCAGATATCCTGTCCATACTGCTATCGAACCACTTCTCCAGGTTCTGCTGCAGGCGGTCAAGATCTCCATGGGCAGTGTCCAGGGCCGTCAGCATCGCCCGTTGCACAGGAATGTTCTGGATATTCAGAATATTGGCCCGGATAGAGGCTACTGTCATTGCCACGGAATTCGGATCACTGGAAACGGCGTTATTCTTACTGCCTCGCGCAGCAATGTCCATTAAAGCCAGCGCAAAATTCTTGGAGGGAATATAGGATGGCAGGTGCTTGCCCCGATCAAACAACCCCGGCTGTTTGGTGTTTTTGCCGGGTGTATAATCAGACGTAAACAGGCTGTTCACCATCGGATGTTCGAAGAAGCTTCTCGCAATATTCTGGGCATCCTTGTCGTGCAGTAATTCGCGTATGCCCCTTTCCAGGTACGCGGCACGGGTCTTGGTAATGGCTTCTATTCCTTCACGGATAGCGGAACAGATCATACTTACCAGGCCATAAACGAAAATGATGCCGATTGCGACTTCGAGGATAACGGAGTTAAACATATTGTGGGTATTTAAACAATTCAAATATATCTCTTTAGCATGCGGCCCGCAATACCAAGTAGTTGGTATTTTTTACTTTGACATAACATTTACTATTTTGAGGAACCGCTTGCCACTTTAGAGAGTAGACAGGCGATTTCTTTCATACACCCGCTTAATAAAAACTGATTCGATGATGCTGACGACAAAACCGTTTTGGATGCTTCTCTTATTGGGGATAGGGAAGTCAATGACAAAGCCAGATCCAATGCCTGTACCGTCCTCTATAAAAGGATTACAACTGTGGGAGGCAAAGCCTGCCCGGACCTGGATGGCGGATGCCTACCCGATAGGGAATGGTAGGATGGGAGGTATGGTATTCGGCGGACTGGCAGAAGAGCATATACAGTTCAACGAACAGAGTTTATGGACAGGAGATGAGGAAGAAACAGGTGCTTATCAGGCTTTTGGAGACCTGTTTGTTAAGTTTGATGGATTGGATACGGTAAAGACGGTACCAGCTGATTACCGCAGGGAGCTGGATATCAGCACTGCCGTACAGAACATCACCTATACCATGAACGGACTTTCTTTTAGGCGCCAGTATTTCTGTTCCTTCCCCAAAAAACTCATGGTATTAAATTATACCTATAAAGGCAAAAAGAGTGGTGCATATTCAGCTACTATCCGTCTCCGCGATGCGCATCAGGCCCGGACAACTGGCACAGATAATACCCTGACTATAGCCGGTAAATTGGAAAATGGCCTGTCCTATGAGGCAGCCGCCAGGATAGTTACCAATGAAGGTGCTGCTCTCGCGATTGAACAGGATTCCACAGGAGGGGCTGTACTCCGGATAAAGAATGCAAACAGTTTTACAATATTCCTGGCTGCCGCAACAGATTATAGTAATAATCGCGCTCAGCATTGGAGAGGTGGAACACCTGATCTTGATGTAAAATCAGCGCTGAAAGCAGCTAGTATGCCTTATTACCAGTTGTTGGAAGAACATATGTTCGACTATCAGTGGCTTTTTAAGAGGGTGGAACTGAAGCTCGGTAAAACAGATGGGGCGATCAGTAAACTGCCCACGGCTGAACGTTTATTAAAGAACTGGGATAAAGCAGATCCTGAACTGGAATCCCTCTTATTCCAATACGGCAGATATCTCCTCATCAGCTCCTCCCGCCGGGGAGGCCTGCCTGCCAATCTGCAAGGCCTGTGGAATGAAAGTAATACGCCTCCCTGGAGATGCGACTACCACTCTAATATCAATATCCAGATGAACTACTGGCTGGCAGAACCGGTGAATCTTTCTGAATGTCATATCCCTTACCTCGATTACATTAACAGTATGCGTGAGGTGAAAAAGGAAAGTACGCAGAAAGAATATCCCGGTGTAAGAGGGTGGACAGTGAAAACTGAAAACAACATCTTCGGTGGCTCCAGTTTTAAATGGAATACACCTGGTAGCGCCTGGTATGCACAGGACATCTGGGAGTACTACGCTTTTAGCAGGGATGTGAACTATCTCAGAGACTACGCTTATCCTATACTGAAAGAAATTGTAAACTTCTGGGATGATCATCTGAAACGCCGTCCTGATGGAACGCTTGTAGCGCCAATGGGCTGGTCGCCCGAGCATGGGCCTACTGAAGATGGCGTTACCCACGACCAGGAAATAGTCTACGATCTTTTTACCAACTACATAGAAGCCGCTGATATCCTGCGTATAGATATTGCCTATCGCAATCATGTGGCGGATATGCGTGAGCATCTCCTGAAACCTAAGATCGGCAAATGGGGACAGCTGCAGGAATGGGAAACAGACAGGGATGATCCCAATGATAAACACAGGCATGTATCTCATCTTTTTGCATTGCATCCTGGCAGGCAGATAAGTGTTACACAAACGCCGGAACTGGCGAAGGCGGCAAAAGTAAGCCTGAACGCCCGGGGTGATGAATCTACTGGCTGGTCAATGGCCTGGAAGATCAATTTCTGGGCGCGCCTGCAAGACGGTGATCATGCATACAGGATACTCCGTAACTTCTTCAGGCCCGTAGGTAACGATAGCGTAAATTATGATAAAGGAGGAGGACTGTATAATAACCTTTTCTGTGCGCATCCACCGTTCCAGATAGACGGTAACTTCGGTTATACGGCCGCCGTTGCAGAGATGCTGGTACAAAGCCAGACAGGGGCGATTCAGTTACTGCCTGCCCTTCCGCAGGCATGGAGCACAGGTAGCGTATATGGGCTCCGCGCCAGGGGAGACTTTTTGATCGAAGAGATGAAGTGGAAAGATGGAAAAATAACAAGCCTGTCGATCAGGTCAAATAGCGATGGTCCATGCACACTGATTGCTCCTAATCCGTTAAAATCCCATGTTACATATGATGCGAAGCATACTGTTAATGGTTACCAGTATAGCTTTACAGCAAAGCAGGGTGAATATTACTCCTTCAAAGCCGGAGAGTCCACGGTGAGTCAGGTATCTTTATATCCTGCTCTTAAAGACAGACAGGTGTCTCCCGGCAATACAACCTATTATATAGACCCCGCTAAAGGAAACGATCGCAATAGTGGAATACTACCCGGACAGGCATGGAAAACATTCCTGCCGGTGAACCAATTGCAGCTCTCTCCCGGCGATATAGTGGAAGTACTGGCACCCGGTGCCTTTCACGAATCCTTAGTGCTGAAGGGCGCAGGAAACGATGCACAACCGGTAAAGGTGAAATTTGCCCCCGGCAGGTATGACCTCTTTCCCGATGCCGCATTGAAGCGAGCATTACATATCTCCAATACGAACGACAAACCCGCTGAACTGAAAGCTATCGCATTGATGTTCGATAGCTGCAACTTTGTACAGGTGGCTGCAAAAGAAGCGGCATTTGTCATGCACGGTAAAATGATAGAAACCTTCGTCAACAAAAGTCAGAATATTACCCTGGATGGATGTAGCTATGATTACCAACGCCCCACTGTGTCTGAATTCAAAGTGACCGGCAGCGGCGCTGACTACGTAGATGTGAAAGTACATCCTGACTCAAAATTCAGTATCCATGATAGTACCCTTACCTGGATAGGAGAAGGCTGGAGTTACCAGCCCGGGAATTACTGGCAGGTCCTGCATCCGCAAACAAACGACCTGTCGCGTACTGACATTGATATGAAGGGCGCCCGCTTCACTTTATTGCCGGATAGTACTGTACGGATTTCTTTCAGGAAGAATCCTGGCTTTGACACGGGCGCTATCTACCAGAACAGGGACGTAACCCGTGATTGTGCAGGCTTCCTGTTGCAATACAGTGAGAACATCGAACTAAAGAATATCCGCATCAACTTCATGCACGGTATGGGTGTAGTCAGTCAGTATTGCAGACAGATAAAAATGGACAGCATCACCGTCAGACCTGCAGAGCACAGCGGGCGTACCTGCGCTGCCTGGGCGGATATCCTGCATTTCTCCGGATGTAGTGGCAAGATAGAGATCAGTAACGCGTACCTCTCCGGGGCGAACGATGATGCTATCAATGTACACGGCACACACCTGAAAATTGCCAATATCATTGCAGCTAATAAGATACAGGTCCGTTTTATGCATCCGCAGAGCTTTGGCTTTAATGCCTTTGCCGCGGGAGATAGTATTGCCTTTATTAGTCCGGAAACGCTATTGGCGATAGAAGAAAACCAGGTACTCAGTGTTAAGCGACTCAATGATAAGGATATCCAGCTGACGCTGAAAAACAAGATCTCCAAAGCTGTTGGCCTGCTCGATGCGGTTGAAAATATAACGGCTACGCCGGAGGTCTGGGTACATCATAGCACCATCAACAGAATACCAACAAGAGGTATACTGATGACTACCCGTAGAAAAGTAGTAATAGAAAACAATACGCTCGACAGGACACATATGAGCGGCATCTTTGTGAATGACGATGCATCCGGCTGGTATGAATCCGGCATGGTAAAAGATATGACCATCCGCAACAACCGTTTTATCAGATGCGGTGAACCCGTGATCAACATCCATCCTGAAAATAAAATTATCTGTAAGACGGCAGTACACAACAACATTGCGATAACCGACAACTACTTCGCCCTGCAGCAGGATGCGCTGCTGGCAGCAAAATGTACCGGGAACCTGAAGCTCATCGCTAATACTATTGAAACATCCAGGGCACCATTTAAAATAGACGATCTCATAAAACTGGAGGACTGTAGTTTTATCGATATTGCCGACAACAAGTTGGCCACCGCACAGTAAATAACTGCTTTGACAGGGCTATCAGAAATATCATCAATCGTGCTGATATTATTTCTTTTTCTCCTGAATATTAACTACATTTCGTACGTATAGATAACATTATCAACCAATTTCAGACGTTAGCAGCGTTATTGATCGACATTAAGGAGTGCTATATCTAAAAGTTTTTATGGGGTGAACAAATGAACGCAAGTCGGGCGTCGCTATTGAACATTGAAATCACGTCTTCTCTTATCACAATAGAACAGTAACAGTATGAACAGAGTTTTACCAACCGCCTTTTTGTCAGCGGTCTTTGCATGTATTTCCTATCAGTCAAAAGCCCAGGGATGTGTTGCTATACGCAGCACGGGAGCACCTTCCTGTATGTTATCTCATCCGGAAGAGGAAGCACCCGGCAAGAGCAGCGACAAATGGATCTTCAACACCGGGGCAAGGTATTTTAAGTCTTATAAACACTTCAAAGGGGCCGAAGAGCAAAAGGACAGGGTACTGAATGGCACAGAGGTGATCAATCACCAGACCGCCCTTGACTTCAGCCTGACCCGTTTGTTGGACAAACACTGGAGCATCATGGTAGATGTACCGCTGCTCATGAATGCCAGGTCTTCCCTGTATGAACACGGCCTGGTAAACGGTGTCAACAACTACAACCAGCGCCACAGTATGCATTCCTATGGCCTGGGAGATATCAGGGTCGCTGTTTATCGCTGGCTCCTGGATCCGGAAAAGCATAAGTTGGGGAATATCCAGGTGGGATTGGGTATTAAGTTTGCTACCGGCGACTACGACTATAAAGACTATTGGTATAATGTAGGGCCTAATGGTACCAAGGAACTCCGCACTGTAGACCAGTCTATACAGCTGGGAGATGGTGGTACCGGATTGACCGTTGAATTGAATGCCTACCAGTACTTCTCCCGTCACTTCGGTGTATATGGTAATTTTTATTATCTGATCAATCCAAGAGAGCAGAACGGCACCCGTACTTATAGGGAAACGCTGTCGCCCGCCCTTGCCAATGAGGCTATTTCCAGTGTGCCTGACCAGTATATGGCCAGGGGAGGGATCAATTATATGGCCCACAACATTTCAGCTTCGCTGGGGGCAAGAATAGAAGGTATTCCGGTGCACGACCTGGTAGGAGGGAGTGGTGATTTCCGCAGGCCGGGGTATGTTCTCTCCCTGGAACCGACGATCTCCTATACCATGAAAAAGAGCAGTATTTACCTGGGCGTACCCATCGCCCTGCGCCGCGACAGGCTGCAGAGTGTGACTGACAAGGAAAGAAGCACCCCTACCAACAAGGTGAACGGGGATGCCGCCTTCGCTGACTACACCATTAACCTGGGTTTTTCCATCAGATTATAACAGTATAGAGCTGGCCATAACGGGGTATAAAGAAAATTTATTTTGGAATGATCGTTTCAGAATGTAACTTTGTTCCCGTTATGGCTAGAGATAAAGATTTTATTCCTGAAGAAAAGATAGCGAAGGCACTGGATGTGTTCTGGCAGAAGGGCTACAATGCCACTTCTATGCAGGACCTGGTGGACGCTATGCAGATCAACAGGAGTAGTTTGTATAACTCTTTTGGCGACAAACATAACCTCTTCCTGGAATGCCTGAGAACTTATGGATACCTCGCAGCCCAGGATTTTGAATCGGTATTAAAACTGAAGGACCTATCACCCCTGGAAATGCTGGAGAAGATTATTGATGTATATGTAGAGGGTACAGTCTATGACTGTAAGTGCTGCATGGGAATAAAGTCCTCCTTTGAACTGGCTGGCGACGATGAAGAAGTGCGCCGTATTATTAAACAGGCCAGTGACAGAACAATCGGTCTTTTTACCGATTTATTACGCAGGGCAAAAGAACAGGGAGAAATCGCTGAAGATAAGAATCCCGCGGTTCTTGCTCATATCATCTTTAATGGCTTCTGTGGCTGGAAACAATCATATATCCAGTTCAAAGATGCTTCTTTAATAGAAGAAATGGCGACATATACAAAAAAACATTTGAGAAATTGATTTGTATTTGAAGATTTTTTTTGTGTAATTTTGGAACGCTCATTTCAGAAATACCAGCTAACGATGCGTAGGTTAATACAATATAAGTGGGAATGCCAACCTTTCGCTAGTTAATTTCGTTCAGGTGATGATTTAGATCATATCACCTAATCGCTCGCTTTACCTTCAACAACAACAACTGTGATCAGTGCCCGTTGGGCATGGATTACGGCCTTGCATTGCATTTACTGTTCATCACTGGTTTGCATACTATTATGCGAACAGGGAATCTCTTTGTCAATTACACACAATCAATAGAACATGAAAAAAGACCTATTAATTTGGAGCTTGCTTGTAGGAATAGTCCTTTCAGGATTATATAGCTGTAAGTCTTCGTCTGCCCATAATGAAGCCCCTACCGCTGTGCCGGCGGAAGTTGTGACGCTTGGTGCCGCAGACGCCAACACGCAGAACGACTACACAGCATCATTAGAAGGTAAGGTTAACGTAGAGATCCGTTCTCAGGTAGACGGCTACCTGGAAAAAGTATATGTAGATGAAGGCGCTTACGTAAAAGCCGGTCAGCCACTATTCAAAATAGACGAGCACCGTTACCGTGAGCAGCTGAACAATGCAAAAGCTTCCCTGCACGCAGCCGAAGCAGCCGTACTCAATGCACAGCTGGAAGTAGATAAAGTAACGCCGCTGGTAGCTAACAAAGTTGTATCTGATATACAGCTGCGTACTGCGAAAACTGCCTACGAAGTGGCCACTGCCAATGTAGAACAGGCGAAAGCACTGGTTGCCTCTGCATCCATCAGTCTCGGTTACACGAATATCACTGCTCCCGTAAGCGGATATATCGGCAGGATTCCTAAAAAAGCTGGTGCACTGATCTCTCTGAATGATCCTGAGCCACTGACCAAACTATCAGATGTACACGAAATCTATGCATACTTCTCTCTGAGTGAAAGCGATTTCTTCACTTTTAAAGATAACTATGCCGGTTCTACGCTGGAAGAAAAGCTGAAGAACCTGCCTCCTGCAACACTGGTACTGGCAGACAATCATATCTATGAAAAACAAGGTAAAGTAGATATGATCGACGGACAGTTTGAAAAGAATACTGGCGCTATTACTTTAAGAGCAGTATTCCCTAACGAAAAAGGCATTATCCGTACAGGTAACACCGGTAAGGTAAGGCTGGAGCGTCAGTTCAAAGAGGCTATCCTCGTACCACAGGCAGCTACTATCGAAGTACAGGACAGGGTGTTTGTATACACCGTTGGCAAGGATAACAAGATCACCCGTCAGGCGATCACCATTGTAGGCACCAGTGGTAATCAGTACCTCGTAAAAGACGGTGTGAAAGCTGGTGACAGAATTGTAACAACAGGAGTAGACCGACTGAAAGAAGGCACAGAAATCAAACCGGAAAAGGCAAAACCAGCAGTACAGGGATAATCTGATCCTTTTATCTGCTTGTCTTTCTCCTAAAAAAAACGCACATGCTTAAGAAATTCATTGAAAGACCCGTTCTCGCAACGGTGATCTCTATCATAATGGTTATACTCGGGGTGCTCGGTCTCGCGAAGCTGCCCCTGCAGAAGTTCCCCGACATTGCCCCTCCGGCAGTGCAGGTAACTGCCTTATATCCGGGCGCCAACGCAGAAACGATCCTGCGTTCGGTGGCGCCTTCACTGGAAGAATCCATCAACGGGGTAGAGAACATGATCTACATGACCTCTACCGCCAGTAACGATGGTTCCCTGGTGATCAGCGTATTCTTTAAACTCGGTACAGACCCCGATCAGGCGGCTGTAAACGTACAGAACAGGGTAGCGCAGGCTACCGCACAGCTGCCGGCTGAAGTGGTACAGGCAGGTGTGACCACCGCTAAACAGCAGAATAGCTTGCTGATGGTGGTTGACATGTACTCCGAAGATCCTAAAGTATATGACCAGACATTCCTGGCCAACTACGCTCAGATCAATATCATCCCGGAAATAAAGAGGATTCCCGGTGTAGGACAGTCCATCATCTTCGGTGGTAACAAAGACTACTCCATGAGGATCTGGCTGAATCCGAAACAGATGGCTGCTTACAACCTTACTCCGAGAGATGTAACGGCTGCTATACAGGATAAAAGCCTTGAAGCTGCTCCCGGTAAATTCGGTGAAAGCAGCACCGAGTCTTTCGAATATGTAATTAAATATAAAGGTAAGCTCACCAAACCCGAAGACTATGAGAACATTGTTATCAGGTCTAACGGCGACGGTTCTATGCTGCGCCTGAGAGACGTGGCAAGGGTGGAATTTGGCGCGTACACTTATGGTAACTATACCCGTGTAAACGGAAAGCCTGGTATCAATATCGCCGCTTTCCAGCTGGCAGGTTCCAACTCCAACGAGATTCAGATCGCCATCATGAAACTGATGGATAAGTTATCAAAAGATTTCCCGAAAGGCGTAAAACACCTGATCCTCTATAATACCAAAGATACATTGGACCTGTCTATCGAACAGGTGGAACACACGCTCGTTGAAGCATTTATCCTGGTATTCATTGTGGTATTCATCTTCCTGCAGGACTTCCGCTCTACACTGATCCCGGCCATTGCCGTGCCTGTGGCCATCATCGGTACCTTCTTCTTCATCTCCCTGCTGGGCTTCTCTATCAACCTGCTCACACTCTTCGCGTTGGTACTGGCCATCGGTATCGTGGTGGATGACGCCATCGTCGTCGTCGAAGCGGTGCACTCGAAAATGGAGAAGAAGAATATGGGACCTAGAGAAGCAACTGTTTCTGCGATGAGCGAGATCAGTGGTGCGATCGTATCCATTACACTGGTAATGTCCGCCGTATTCCTGCCCGTAGGTTTCATGGAAGGTTCTACCGGTGTGTTCTACCGTCAGTTCGCCTTCACACTGGCGATCGCGATCGTGATCTCTGCCGTGAACGCCTTGACATTAAGTCCGGCGCTGGCGGCCCTCTTCCTGAAAGAAGGTAACCATAGCCATGGTCCGCATGATAATGGCCAAAGCCATAAGCTCACTTTCAAAGAGAAATTCTTTGCAGGCTTTAATACCGGCTTTGACCGTCTGACACGCAAATACGTTGACAGTCTCCGCTTCCTGATCCGTCACAAATGGGTGAGCATTGTAGGACTTGTAGTAGTGATCGTTTCTACCGTTTACCTGGTAAGAAAAACACCTACCGGCTTCATTCCTTCTGAAGACCAGGGTTTCATCGCCATCTCTATGTCCATGCAGCCTGGTGCTTCCCTCGATAGAACGACTGCTGTGATCAAACAGGTGGAAAAAGTACTGGGTGATCTGCCGGCTAAGAGAACGCTGATGGGATTGTCTGGTTTCAACATCCTGACTTCCGCTTCCAGTCCTAACGCAGGTGTGGCTTTCATTCTCTTGAAAGATGCTAAAGAAAGAGGCCCGGTGAAAGATATCAATGCCATCATGGACCAGGTAAGAGGCAAACTCGCTACCATCCAGGATGCAAGTTTCTTCGTCTTCACATTCCCTACCGTGCCTGGTTTCAGTAACGTAGATGCATTGGATATGGTGCTGCAGGACAAGACCAGCGGCAAACTGGATAAATTTGCGGGTGTGGCTTATGGCTTCATCGGTGAACTGATGAAACGCCCGGAAATAGCATTTGCATTCACCACTTTCAGAGCGGATTATCCACAGTATGAAATTGAAGTGGACGCAGAAAAAGCAGAGCAGCTGAGCGTGAATGTAAAAGATATCCTGACCACCATGGGCGCTTACTTTGGTAGTACACAGGCGGCTGATTTCAACCGTTTTGGTAAATACTACAGGGTAATGCTACAGGCAGAAAAAGATGAACGTGCTGCGCCAACATCTATGGACGGTATCTTCGTGAAGAACAGGCTGAATGAAATGGTGCCCGTGAAATCACTGGTGAACTTAAAACGTGTATTCGGTCCTGAAAACACTTCCCGCTATAACCTGTTCAACTCTATTAGTCTGAACGTGATCTCCAAACCAGGCTTCAGCTCTGGTGATGCGATCAAGGCAGTAGAAGAAGTAGCATCCAGTTACCTGCCAACCGGTTATTCTTATGAGTTCTCCGGTATGACAAGGGAAGAGATCTCTTCCAGCGGACAATCAGTGGTGATCTTCTCACTCTGTCTGTTGTTCGTATACTTCCTGCTGGCAGCGCAATATGAAAGTTATATCCTGCCACTGGCGGTGATCCTGTCTATTCCTACCGGTATCCTCGGTGTGTTCCTGTCTATCCGTTACACTGATATCTCTAACAATATCTATGTACAGGTAGCCCTGGTAATGCTGATCGGGTTGTTGGCCAAGAATGCCATCCTGATCGTGGAATATGCGAGCCAGAGACGACGCGCAGGTAAGAACCTTGTGTTTGCAGCCATTGAAGCCGCAAGACTGAGGTTACGTCCGATCCTTATGACGTCATTGGCATTCGTGGTAGGTCTGATACCAATGATGAGCGACAACGGTCCTTCTGCTATCGGTAACCACTCTATCAGTATTGGTGCAGCAGGAGGTATGGTGAGTGGAGTAGTGCTGGGATTATTCGTGATTCCTGTGCTGTTTGTGATATTCCAGTTCCTCCAGGAGAAGATCACTGGTAAATCACCTGCCGTTGTTAACAATGAAAAGGCGCAAGCCGCTAAACCGGAATTAGTATGAGAGCAATAAATAAGTATTTTTTAATAGGATTATTGACGATCGGATTTTTGGAAGCATGTAAAGTGTCCAAAGATACACCGCCTCCGCAGCCGGAATTGCCTGCTGCGTTCAGGAACAGTGTGCAGACCGCAGATACAGCCAGTATAGCAAGTCTCCCCTGGGAGAACTTCTTTACAGACGCTACCCTGAAAAGCCTGATAGATAACGCCATCCGTAAGAATTATGATATGCAGGTGGCCCTGTTGAACATCGAAACTGCAAAACTGCAGTTAAGACAGGCCAAACTGCTCAACTTACCTTCAGCAACACTGAACGTGACTGCAGGAACTACCCGTCCATCCGACAATAGCTTGAACGGTATCAGTCTGAGTAACTTCCTGGGCACACAGCACCTGGAAGATTATAACGCTAACCTGCAGTTTTCATGGGAGGCCGACATCTGGGGTAAGATCCGTAACCAGAAGAAGATGGCTGCTACTGCCTATCTGCAAACGGAAGAATCAAAGAAGCTGTTGCAGACAGACATCGTCGCTACCGTATCAAAAGCGTTCTATAACCTGCTGATGCTGGACGAACAAATGGAAGTAGCGCAGCGCAATCTGAAACTGAACGACAGCACCCTGCGTATCATCCGCTTGCAGTATGACGCCGGCCAGGTAACACTGGTGGCGGTACAACAGGCAGAAGCACAACAGCTGACAGCCGCTCAGCTGATCCCGCAGATAGAACAGAATATGGCGGTACAGGAAAACGCCCTGCGTATCCTGTCAGGCGAATTGCCTGCAGCTATAGAAAGACATACCAAACTGAATGATTATCCGGTAACGGAAAAACTGTCAACCGGTATCCCTTCAGATATGCTGAGCCGCAGGCCTGACGTAAGAAGCAGTGAGCTGGCCCTGACAATGGCCAATGCCAAAGTGGGTGTCACTAAAGCCAGGATGTATCCTTCCCTGACCATTACTGCCCAGGGAGGTATCAATGCGGTGAAGTTCAGTGAGTGGTTCCAGATCCCGTCATCTCTCTTCGGACTGGCAACAGGGGGTATCACACAGCCTTTGTTTGCACGTAAAGAGCTGAAAACACAGTTTGAAGTAGCGAAGATCGAAAGAGAGCAGACCGTGATCCGCTTCAGACAGAATGTGCTGGATGCAGTAGGAGAGGTGTCAGATGCACTGGTGAAAATAGAGAAACTGAAGTCGCAATATGATATTGCTTCCAATAAAGTGCAGACATTACAACAGGCGGTACACAATGCCAATCAGCTGTTTGAAAGCGGCAGGGCTACCTACCTGGAAGTGATCGTAGCGCAAAGTAACGTATTACAAAGTGAACTGGAGATCAGCAATCTGAAAAGAGATCAGCTGTATGCAGTTGTAGATCTTTACCGTTCCCTCGGGGGCGGTTGGCGATAAATGTACATTTTGTTTGTATATTCGGGAGAACGTCACATATTTTTGTGGCGTTTTCTCGTTTATATATTGTCCGATTATCTGTTATCGATGAATGTCTCCAATATCCTGTTTAATGCACTGAAACACCACCGTGGATACATCCACAGGGAACTGGAAAGTATTACATTGGATACGCTTCCGGAAAGACTGAAAGTACTGGGCAATTCACAAATGGATATTTATTACGGCATCCTGGACATACCGCTCCTTTTTGAGGAAGTGGCTGACAGGATACTGGACCTCGGCATATACGAATCAGGGGCCTATCTGACATGGCTGAAGAACAATGGCGGATACGTCGAGATCACCCTTTCAGATACTTCCCGCTGGGTATTGTTACCTGGTACAGAACCCGGCAGATATGTCCATCTTCATCCTGCCCGGTATTCCCCGCAAAGTATGCGCGTAAAGGCCACTGTGCTAAAAACTGCCCTTGCCTGCCTGGTCGTTCTGGGCGGTTCTCTGCCCGGCCTGAGCGCCCTTAACCAGATCCGGAAAGAGATACTGGGTCTTTCCCCTGTAAAAGACCTGGATAGCTGTGAACATCTCTGGGAGGTAATGAGAATGCTGAAGGCTGATTGAGGATCAGTATGTTAACCCCGCCGGCAGAAATTATTTCGGTTGAGTATGAAATATATTAATATTTTTATGTTTTATATATTCCCCGAATCCCTTTACCGGACAATACACTATGACGCAATTTATTAATCCAGTTGACATTCTTAACCTGGCTGCTACCGACCTGACCACCATTGACGACTCGCTTATCAAAAGGGCAAAAAAGGCTGTCCTGGCAGAAATAGACCTCTCTGACGATGGCTTTTTCAATTATCATGGCCAACAACTGACCCGGGCCGACTGCGAGCGCGTGATCGATGAACTGGAACAGCGCGATAAGCTGGAATTTTATCATTTCATCGCCAACCACGCCCCCCTGAGCAAATTCCTCCTGAACGGAGATGATAGCTTCTTTACTGCTTTCCGACATGAGAGCATTTATAAACTACCTGATTTTGTGCGCTTTATCAGCCCTTATTTCGCTACTGCCTACGACAATATGTTGTGGAAAGCCTGGCAGCGGAATGATGGCGCATTCAGCCAACTGACTGCCATCGACCCTATCATAACACCTGATGATACAGAAACATCCTGCAGGACCCTGCGGAACGCCCTTGTCAGGCAGGTGGAAGATGTGCTGGCGCTTACAGATGAAGTAAAGGATACAACGCGGGCGATAGATATAAACGCCATAATGACCAGGGTAGCCATATTGAATGATAAAGAGCGGTGGAATATGCTACCTCCTTATTTTCAGGAGATACGTAACAAGATGGCGGTAGCCTTACGTAATCTCTCGGTAGAGATCAATAACACAAGGGCTAATCTGCAGGTAGCCAAACAGCTGCACCAGGATATACTATTGCTGAAGATCGATGGGGTAACGAAAGAAACTATCCTGAAAGATTATGAGGTACTGTTGAATATAGAGCAGGAACAAAAGGCGGAGAAAGGTGAAGATCCGATAGTAAACCAATACCTGGAATTGATCAGGTTATTATCTCAGATCGTGGAGGCAGCAGCCAATCCGCAGACTAATGTGGGCGGCATAAAAATATGGATTGATAAGAACATTGATATAGCAGCTATCAGCGCATTGGACGACAAGTATAAGGCTATCAAATATCGCCTGGCCATTAAGCTAAGTGCGTTAGGAGGGAACATCTGGAAGCATCACCGGAATAAGAATGCCGCGATGAGTTATATAGAGATGGGAGAACGTATCCAGGGACTGGAAGCAGAAACACTGGAACTCCTGTCACAGGCAAAGTTTCAGATCTTCAGTGAAGACAGGTCGCCAGCCGCCAGCACACACGATCCTGATGGCAGTAATGCGGCGACATCCAAAAACCTGCTGTATATCGCATTTGCTGTTATCATTGCTATTTTTCTGTTCAAGGCCTGCTCCTGAAGAAGGCTTCACATTAATAATGTCAACAAATGACCGACCCTATAAAAGTAACAAAGGCCTACCTGGATATCCTGAACCAGGTGTTCGAGATAGAAAAGAAATTATCCGTTCTCCAGGAACCCAATTCTATTCAGCGAAACGTGAATAAGCTGAAAGAGATCATGGAACAGGGACTGGGCTTGCAAGGCAACGATACAACCGGATTTGTGTATCATAACCCTATCGGCGAAGATTATAACATCACCCGTACAGACTGTGAGGCCAGCATAGCCGGCGATGGCACAGAGCATCTGCAGATCACGGAGGTGATAAAACCCATCATCCGCCTGCAGGGCGGAGGGGCCAGTTTCATAGTACAAAAGGCAGTAGTCGTAGTAAAAGCTAAAAACAACCAGTAATGGAGCAAATGATCAATTTCGGTGTAGACCTTGGAACGACCAATTCCGCCATTGCTAAATTCACCGATGGCAAAGTGCAGCTATTCCATAACCCTGCCGATCCGGGTAGTTATACCCTACCATCTGTGGTAGCTTTTCACGACGACAGGATCATTGCCGGCAAGAAAGCAAAAGAGTGGCTGGAGAAAGATCCGCAAAGTGTGATAGGCCGCTTCAAAAGGAAGATGGGCACCTCCGAACGTTACGATATCAAAAGCATCGGAAGTACGAAGACGCCTGTTGAACTATCCGCCATTATCCTGAAAGAACTACGCACGTTCCTGCCCCAGTGGGAATATCCCGAAGCGGGTGTGATCACCATACCCGCGTCTTTTGATACCATACAGGCCAATGCCACCAAAGAAGCGGCATCCCTGGCCGGCTTCAGGCAGGTACTGTTGCTGCAGGAACCTATAGCCGCCAGCCTGGCCTATGCGAATATGAAAAAGGATACCGACCTTCCGGATGGTCAGTGGCTGGTCTATGACCTGGGTGGTGGTACATTTGATGTGGCGTTGATACGTGTAAGGGAAGGAGAGATGAAAGTGATGGACCATGAAGGTGATAACTTCCTGGGAGGCACCGACTTTGACAATCTTATTGTAGAAAAATTACTGATCCCTGCTATTACGGAGCGCTATCAGTTCCGGGAACTGGAACAGGAAATGAAAAGCGCAAAGGGAAAATATAATGGGAAATACTTTGTGTTGCTGCAACAGGCAGAAGAGGCAAAGATCGTATTGTCTTCCAAAACCAGCGCTGTGATTGTTATTGAGGGACTGACAGACGAGAACAATACACCGGTCGATTTTGAATATACCCTCACCCGTGCCGCTTTCAATGAGCTGATCAGCCGCTATGTAGATGAGACAGTCCGTATGGTGCAGCAGATCATCACCCGGAACCGGCTTACTGCAAAAGACATTCAGTTTGTGCTGATGGTAGGCGGCTCTACTTTCATTCCTTATGTACGTCAAAGGGTAGAAGACGTGTTAGAGATAGCTGTGAATTGCGAAATAGATCCTATTACCGCGGTGGCTGCTGGTGCGGCCTACTATGCCTCCGGTAAACTGAACGAGCTCGCAGGTGCAGAAGCAGCCGCAGTAAACAGTCCGGTGGCAATTAAAGTGACTTATCCTAAGATGTCCCGCGAGAAAGAGGAACTCTTCCTGGCGAAGGTGACCGGAGATACTTCCAATCTTTCGTATAGGATCACCCGTGAGGATGGTGGTTTTGATACCGGCGTCAAAAAATTATCTGAACGTATCAGTGAGTACCTGCCATTGGTGCAGAACGTCTATAACTTTTTCAGGCTCACGGTCTATGACCAGGAGAATAAAATAATTGATACTGGTACAGGTATTATCGGTATCGACAGTGGCTATGGCATCAGCGGGCAACCTATTCCGGAAGATATCTGCCTGGAAATAGACGATGATAATCACCCGGGTGAAACGAAGCTACTGCCGGTATTTCAGAAGAACAATGTGTTGCCTTCCCGGAAAGGTATGACGCGTGTGCTGAATAAAACCATCTCAGCCACCAACGGAGAGCGGATCAGGATCAATGTGCTGGAAGGGCCGCATTATGCCCTCCCTGAGGCTAATAAGAGCCTTGGCTATCTGGAGATAGCCGGTGATAAATTGCAACGGGAAGTGCTGAAAGGTTCTGATATTGAGCTGACCTTTAACATTTCAGAATCCAGGGATCTGACTGTTACGGCCTATCTGCAAATGGCTGATCAGGAGTTTAAACAGACCTTCACGCCCCAGGAACGACATACACCAGTGGATGTACTGAAAATAGACATCGGCATACTTGCGGGTAAAGTAGAGAATGAGATATTTGAAGCGAACAGGCTGGAAGATTATGCAGTCAGTAAACAGCTGGCAGGCCTGAAGAAGGACATGGACAACATCAAAGAGGAAGCCCGGATATTAGCAGATGATGATGTGACCGACAAACGCTATCAGCTGGAAGACAGGAAACGTAAGCTGGCCCAGGCAATGGATCTGGCTACCAAAGAAAAGCGCTTAAACGAGGTAAGAGCTTTTTATTTCAAGATCAAAACAGCCTGTCAGGAGCGCTTGACGACTATCGGAAAGGAACAGGACCGGCAGCATTTCTACGATATCATCAAAGATGAAGAGCTGTTCATGGCTTCGCCCAGTCCCACGAGGACAATAGAAAAGTCGGAAGCACTGCGTGCGCTGTTGCTGGCTATGTTATGGCGGGATCCGGAATTCCTGGTGAATACCTTCAAACAACTAATATCCACACGAAGGGGCGTCAGTGATGATGCCGCACTCAAAGAAATAGAAGTGAATGGCCGTTTAGCTATCCAGACAAATGACTGGGCTAAACTGACGCAGTTGAACCATGAACTGATAGCCGGAGCACCGAAGGAAGCGGCGCAGGATGTGATCAGGAAAGTGGGTTTTTAAGGGAAAGTATATACATTGCAGTGTGGAAACAACCAAGGTAGATCCTGCGATTTTGCAGTAATGCAAGCTGGGAGGAACCTAATAATAAATAGATATCATTATCCTTACTTATGGAAATTTTTGAATTATCCCGCGGCTGGAAGATTACCGGTTATATTCTGTTGGGGATTCTTTTCGTCGTATTTGCTTTCCTGGCTGTATTTTGTATCATAGAGCCACCCTTTGAAAAGGGCGTTGTCTTTTTGTTGCCAGTGTCATTGGTGGCTATATTTTTCATTGTGTGTGGGTTGTTGCAGATGAATGAAAAGGTGATTTTTGATAATTACAGTATCAGGAAGGTGTCCAGGCTTGTTAACAGGGAAATCCTGCTGAACGATGTGAAAGGATACAAGGTAGAGAGGAACTACTTGCGCATTATTCCTTATGAAGGAAAGGGCAAAAGAATATCGGCCTCCAATCAGCTCAACGGAATAGAACGCCTGGCATATCAACTGTCCTTACGTTACCCTGATCTTAACCTGGAAGAAGCGCAGCAGGTGGTTGATGATGCTATACGGCATGCGGGCGGCCAGGATGCTCAAAAGTTGTTAAAACAGGCGAAAACAGAAACATATACGCTTACCGGTGTCACAGTTATACTTTGTGTACTTTGCTTTCTCTACTTCGACTGGTACTGTCTGGCATTATTCTGTTGTGTGCCACTGTCTTTATTGCTGCTGCTCAGGCATAGAGGATTGGTACAGTTGGATAGCAGTAAGGAAAGTCCATTACCTACTATGTTTATGATACCATTATTTGTACTGATTGTACAGATATTGCAGACTCAATCCATTTATGTGGTGCATTACAGTAAGGTATGGCCGCTTGCCATTGGTATAGCAGTGGCATTAACTGTGATGTTATGGTTCTGTAGCCGGTACCTTAACAAAAAAAGGAAAGCATATCTGGCAACTGCGGCTATTATGGTGCTGATCTTTTTGGGTAATGGTTACGGCTTCGTAGTAACGACGAACGCCATCCTGGATAAAGCGGGGCATGAATACTATGAAGCCAAAGTAATTGATAAATATACAAGCAAGGGAAAAAGGACAACATATTATCTGACCTTACAGCCATGGGCTCACCAACCAGAGAGTGAAAATGAATCAGTGAGTCGCAAACTGTATGGAGAAGTCGAAATAGATGGCAAGGTTGGCATCTATTATCATCAGGGAGCGTTCAATATACCCTGGTACCAGCTTGGAAGGGCTGAATAGCTAAATCTTATCCTACGGGCCCGTGACTGGTTCATACTTTAAATTACTGGCAAATACGTCCGCTCTTAAAGTAAAGATTGTATTTGGCGAAACATACATCATTGGCAGCCGTTCTTGCGGCGGGTGTCAATGATGTACTGTATCTTCCAACCTTCAGCCAGTCTCACCAGCTGAAATGAATTAACGCCACAATGCAATAGCTGCTGCTGGAAATAGAAATTATAAGGCGTCCAGGCAATCGCCAGATCTCCATCTACTTTTACAACATCAAAAGTGATACGCTCATCGGCTGCATCCTTTGGTAGTTGTCCAATACTCGATGCAAAGCCACTGATAGCTTCCGTACGTACGCTAACGGTACCCTGTTTGTCTTTTACAACAGTTTGCAGCGTAGCACCCGGTGCGAAACATGTCATCAAGGCAACGCTGTCTGCATGCATCATGGCACTAAAAAGGCTGTTAACGGCAGCTTTTACAGAGTCGGTAGTGGTGGTCTGGGCATTGGCGGTCCCAAAGAATAGTGGGAGAACAAGAAACAGGGTCAGACAGGTAAGAAGTCGCATTTTTTACCTGAATTTACGAATTACCTCTGGAACCTAACCTATTCTCAAATGCCGATAGTCCGCCTGCCTTATTTCTTCACCGCTTTGGCCCCATCCCAGACAAATACTTCCCTGTTCGTCGTTGTCTTTACCACCTTCTCACCATCTTCTCCAAACTCTTCATCCTTAGTTACTTTGATGATCTTTCCTGCCTGTCCGCCGGGTTCTTTAGGAAACAGCAACACTTCGTCATGGCTGATAGCGCCTGCATCAAACATGCTTGACTTTTGAGGCAGCGGCAGGAATTTATTACCTGTCCAGCCATAATAGTAGTAGTCAGTAGGTATGCCACAGGCTTCACCGCTGAAACATAAACGCAGGATGGCAGTTAACTTATCGAGGCCCATACTGCCCAGCAGTTTTCCTTCAGCTGATATGGCAAATTGTCCGCCGGTAACGATCAACTCTTTCTTATCGAGCAGGTGATGAGTAGTACTCATACCCTTCAGCACCACAACATATTTAGGATCATCTCCTTTAGCCGCACCTGGGATTACTTTTTCGATGCCATATAGCAACTGGACGCTGTCCTTTTTGTATTGTCCGAGGGCGGCCAGTCCCAGCCAGAGATAGCCTTCTTTTTGTTTACCGTTCACTTTATAACGTACCTGCCACCACGGAGCAGTCATGCCTCTCAGTGTAAGTTCCGTTTCAGTCAATTTTGCTGCTATAACGGAACTGCCGGTAGTGAATGAATCTACAATAGGCGCCTGTGAGGAAGGAGATTGCCTGATGTATGCCTTATCAGAAAAGATGGTGATGGTATCACCTTGTTGCACTCTCCAGAGGTTATATTCAACATTACCGCTTAATTGCGCCGCGGCAGGGGTAGCTGCCAGCAGCAGCATAGATAGGAATAATTGTTTCATAGGTATATTTTCACATGCAAAGATATTCAAATGTTATATGCCAAATGACAAATGTTATCGGGGACGGCCCCGGACCTGGTCCCGCCCCGGCCTCCGCCCTGGACCCCGCCCTGGCCCCCGGCCCGGCCCCGGGGTTGAAAACCCCGGGCTACAAACAATAAGACTCCTAAAGGAGTCTATCGGCGCGAATGATTCCGTATTGTTCATGCCCCGGAAACTCGTTTCATGTCCAACCTACGAGGCATATTAAAGGCATATTAAACCCATGTCAAACCCATCTCAAACACATCATCTCCTCATCCAAAACTGACTTTCGGCCAAATATTAATAATTTGCATCCAAATTGAATGATTTGGGTGCTTCTGTTTTTCTGATTACACCGCCTTTCACTCAGCTGAATACGCCTTACCCGGCCACAGCTTACCTGAAAGGCTTTTTAAATACTAAAGCAATTACCTCCTTCCAGGCCGACCTTGGCATAGAGGTAACCCTGGCCCTGTTCTGTAAACAGGGGCTGCAGGAATTGTTTAACCTGATCGATAGTCAGCCGGCAGAACATTCCGATAACATCACCCGCATTATCGCCCTGCAGGATGATTATATAGAGACCATTGACGATGTGATCCTCTTCCTCCAGGGAAAGAATCCGACACTGGCCCACCGTATCTGTAAACGGGATTTCCTGCCTGAAGCCAGCCGTTTTGCCCAGCTGGAAGACCTGGACTGGGCCTTTGGCTCCATGGGGAACCAGGACAAAGCGAAACACCTGGCTACGATGTATCTGGAAGACCTGTCTGACCTGATCATGGAATGTGTGGATGAACACTTCGGGTTCAGCCGCTATGCGGAGAAGCTGGGCCGTTCTGCGAACAGCTTCGATGAGCTGTATGCCGCATTACAGGCGCCCTATACCTTCATAGATCAAAAGCTCATAGAGATACTGGAAAAGCATATGGCGACCATACAGCCTAAGCTGGTGGCTATTTCCGTTCCTTTTCCGGGTAATTTATACGCCTCCCTCCGCTGCGGACAATGGATCAAGGCCCATTATCCCGGTGTGAAGATTGCCATGGGTGGCGGTTTTGCCAATACCGAGCTACGTTCTGTGTCTGATCCCCGTGTATTTGAATTTTATGACTTCATTGCACTGGACGACGGGGAAGCCCCGCTGGAGAACCTGGTCGCCCATGTAGAAGGCCGTAAGGAGCTGAATGAGCTGAAACGCACCTTTACCATCATTGACGATAAGGTGACCTACCTGAACGACAAGGCCTGTGGCGACTACAAACAAAGCCAGGTGGGTACGCCCGATTACAGCGATTTCCTGCTGGACAGTTATATCTCCGCTATTGAGGTGGTGAACCCCATGCACCGCATGTGGAGCGATGGACGCTGGAATAAGCTGACCATGGCCCATGGCTGCTATTGGGGCAAGTGTACCTTCTGCGATATCTCTCTGGACTATATCCGCCTGTATGAGCCGATCGCTGCACAGCTATTGTGCGACCGTATGGAAGAGATCATCGCGCAGACTGGTCAGAATGGTTTCCACTTCGTGGATGAAGCAGCGCCTCCTGCACTGATGCGGGCGCTGGCACTGGAAATCCTGAAGAGAAAGCTGAACGTCAGCTGGTGGACGAATGTGCGCTTTGAGAAGAGCTTCACCCGCGACTTGTGTGTCCTGTTGAAAGCCTCCGGTTGTATTGCCGTTTCCGGCGGACTGGAAGTAGCATCCGACAGGCTGCTGGCCTTGATCCAGAAAGGGATCACCGTGGCCCAGGTGGCGCAGGTGAACCGTAACTTCACGGAGGCGGGCATTATGGTCCATGCTTACCTGATGTACGGTTTCCCGACCCAGACAGCCCAGGAAACAGTAGATTCCCTGGAAATGGTGCGCCAGATGTTTAAAACAGGCATCCTGCAGTCGGCCTTCTGGCATCAGTTCACCATGACGGCCCATAGTCCCGTAGGGCAGCATCCGGAGATGTTCAGCGTGCGGAAGGAGACGGAAGTGATAGGCGCTTTTGCTAATAACGACATTGTACATATCGACGAAACGGGAGCGGAGCACGAACTTTTCGCCTATGGATTGAAGAAGTCTTTGCTGAATTATATGCATGGCATCTGCCTGGATGATCCGCTGCAGAAATGGTTTGAGTTCAAGATACCGAAAACGAAGATCGCACCCGACTATATAGAAAAGGCATTATTGGAAGACCAGTATGCGCCTCCCAAACCCACCGCCAAGGTGGTATGGCTGGGTAAAACGCCGGGCGTACAGACCATTACAAAAACCAAGAAAGGTAGCTCCTGGGAAGTGACGTCCCTGACTTTCCAGAACAGGAAGGAAAAAGCGAATATCAGCGTGAATAAGGAGGAGGGAATCTGGCTGGCGGATATGCTGGAGAAACTGTCTATCAGCAACCAGAAGACCTATACCCTGAAGGAGGTAATGGATAGCTATACAGCCGCCGGGCTGGAAGATTTTGAGCTGTTCTGGGACAATAAACCAGTAAATTCACTGTACAAATTCGGATTATTGAAATTGTGAATGAAGTACTTTAACAGGGGGAAGCGGCTCGCTATCCTGTCTCTGCTGCTTTTAACAGCCATGCTGAAAGGGGCCTCCACCTATGCGCAGGAGGCGGTACAGATAGATAGCACCTTACGGGAACATATTTTCACCTACGGCGAAATAGAGTGCCTGGAGGATCTGAAGGGTACCCTGACCTTTGACCAGGTCAGGAGTGATAGTATTGCTGCCCGGTTCCGTTCCAGCCCTGTCAGTACACCGCAGAACCAGCACCTGGGAGCACCGGTATGGTTCCGGATAAAGGTCAGACATGACCGTAGCGCTCATAGGTTTTACCTGCTGGAATTCTTTGACCAGACTATAGATGAAATAGACGCCTACCTGCCCGATACCAATGGTGTATACAAGAAGCAGCAGATAGGGGACAAGTATCCCTTCGCACAGCGCTGGTTCCATCATAAGAACTTTGAATTATCGCTGGATAATGACCGGGAGGATGAAGCGGTCTACTACTTCAGGATCAGTTCAGCCCAGACAGCCGATGTGATCATTGTGCTGCGTTCCATTGACCGTTTTGTGTCTTATGCCCTGAGCGAATACCTCACATTCGGGATCTTTTACGGCATGATCTTCATTTTCAGTTTTTACAACCTGATCATGTTCATTGCCATGCGACAGCGGCAATACCTGTATTATGTATTGTACAATCTCAGCGTGGTGCTCTACGAGATGTGTACAGACGGTATCGCCTATCAATGGTTGTGGCCCAATGCACCCAACTGGAACCAGTACGCTTTTGCCTGGCCCTTGCTCAGTATGAGCATTTTCGCCCTGTTGTTTACCCGTAGCCTGCTGGCGGTGCATGTAAGGGCACCTTTGCTGAATAAACTGATTATGGGGGTGATTGTGGCCCGTTGCGGTTATTTCCTGGCCTGCCTGCTGATCAATCCTTACTGGTTCAATTACAAGTTTGTAGAGCTGATCCCACTGGCGGTAGCTTTCTATACGGGGCTATATATCTGGTTGAGGGGGTACCGGCCGGCCCGTTTCTTCGTGTTGGGGTACAGCTTCCTGTTTGTCGGCTTCATGCTGAAGTTCTTCATTATGCTGGGTTATACCTGGCTGAACTTCGGCATCGTTAGCTATTACAGCCTGAGTTTCTGTTTTATCCTGGAGATGTTCTTTTTGTCATTCGCTGTGGGCGATAAGGTACGGCTGCTCAAGAAGAAGAGGGACAAGGCACATCGCCAGATGATCCGGCAGATGACGGAGAATGCCCGCCTGAAAGACAGCCAGAACCGGGAACTGGAAGCCCAGGTACAGGCGCGTACGAAACAGCTGTCTGAACAGGCGGATGTCATTGCCGCCCAGAATGAGGTGCTGATAAAGACGAATAGCCTGCTGGAAGCGCAGGCCGCGGAGATCTCCCGTATGAACGCCCTGCTGGAACAGGACAACCGTCAGCTGCAGACAAATGTAGAGAAAGTGACAAGGGCGAGAGCCTTATCAACTTCCCTTGATTTTGAAGAATTCAGCAAGATCTATCCCGATAAGGAGAGCTGCCTCCACTTCCTGGCAGACCTGAAATGGACGGGGACCTTCCGTTGCCGGAAATGCGGTAACGAGCATTATTATCCTGGTCATCAGCCCTTTAGTCGCCGTTGCAGTAAATGCAGTTATGAAGAATCGGCAACCGCGTATACTATCTACCAGAATATCCGCATCCCTATTAATAAAGCCTTTTACCTGACCTTCCTGGTGTACTCTACCAAGGGCAGGATCTCCTCTCATAAGCTGTCAGAAATCCTGGAAATCAGGCAAAGTACCTGTTGGTCATATGCTACCCGCATTACCAAAATGATGGAGGAAAGGAAGAAAGAACTGAAGCAGGCAAACGGTCAGGGATGGAGTTTGCTGGTTTTAGATGAAAGAGAAGACACATGAAATGAAAGAAAGTGAATTTTTTTGAAAGGTATAGAAGCGTATCAACGCACTTATGCAATATATCCGTTATAACAAGGTATAACCCTTCATAATCAAGGCTTACAGGCCGTTAATCCCCAGGGTATCAAAGCGTATCATTTTCTTTATAATTAGCTATAAATCAGTTAATTGTGATAATATTTTCCATTGTCGTTTGTGAAACTCCTCCTATCTTTACAATATGAAACCTGACCATGTTCAAATGAAAGCCTGGTCATCGTTATGAAAAGGAAAATTCACGTTTAGATTATCCTTATCCACAAACCAAAGTACCGACACATTATGAAAAAAAGGGGAACATTCCTGACAGCATTGCTGTTGGCATTGTGGGGTTTTGCCATGGCGCAGCAAGACATCACTGTAAAGGGACACATCCAGGACAAGCAGGGTAACTCACTTCCCGGCGTTTCCATCAAAATTAAAGGAACTGCAAAAGGTACGGCGAGCCAGCCGGACGGTAACTTCACCATACAGGCTGCGGCAGATGCCGTCCTGGAGCTTTCCTATGTAGGATATAATACACAGGAAGTGCCGGTGAATGGTCGTTCCCGGATCGCTATCACTTTGGAAGACACCAAAACAGACCTGAACGAAGTAGTGGTGATTGGTTATGGTACCCAGAAAAAGAAAGATGTGACCACCGCAGTAGTGAGTGTCAATACCAAAGATATCAGCGAGCGACCTATTACCCAAACAGCCGCTGCCCTGCAGGGTAAAGCGGCTGGTGTACAGGTGACCCAGCCTTCCGGTAAGCCTGGCGCTGCCTTTTCCGTTAGGGTGCGTGGCGCTACCTCCGTACAGGCGGGTAACGAGCCCCTGTATGTAATAGATGGAGTACCTACCACCGATACCAGAGATATCAATACAAACGATATTGCCACCATCACCGTACTGAAAGATGCATCCAGCGCCGCTATCTACGGTGCAAGGGCTTCCAATGGTGTGGTGCTGATTACCACCAAAAGAGGGCGTGCCGGTGATGCCGTGATCAACTTCAATACCTACTATGGGATATCCAAGATCGGTAAGAAGATCGATGTACTAAATCCTACCCAGTACAATGACCTGATGAAAGAAATGGGATATGCTGTAACAACGCCTACCACCACGACCAACTGGCTGGATGAAGTATTCCAGACAGGTCATAACCAGAACTACCAGTTATCCGCTTCTGGTGGTAGTGACAAATCACAGTACTTTATTTCCGGTGCTTACACCAAAGATGATGGTATGGTGAAACCGGCTAAATATAACCGTCGTGTTTTCAGGGCCAACCTGGACAATCAGCTGAAACCATGGATGAAGCTGACGACCAATATCAGCTATTCCAATGTAGATCTGGCAGACCTGAAGGATAATGACAATGCGGGTCGTAATGCCGCCATCCTTGGTGCGCTTAATGCACCTCCGGTAATAGGCATCTATGAAACAGATGCAGATGGTCACCGTCGTTATACTATGAACCCGTATAAATCAGGCTGGGATAATCCGCTGGCAGCTATTGAAGGCCCTACGCAGGGTACTAAAGACAATCGTGTGTTGGGTAATGCTGCCCTGGACATCAACCTCACCAAAGACCTGAAAGTGAGGAGTAACTATGGTGTCGATTACATGAACCATAAGTATGATTACTACCTGGATTATATTATGACCACTCCCGGCCGTAATGATCATGGTTATGCTTCCTCTCAGCGTTACAATACACTGACCTGGCTGTGGGAAAACACGATCAACTATGACAAGACCTGGAAGAAACACTCGATCTCCGCATTGGGTGGTGTAACAACGCAGAAGAACAACTACGACGAGACTAACCAGACAGGTCGTGATTTCCCCGCTGATCCTACTGTAAAGACGCTGAACGCGGCTAACCAGATAACAGGCGATACCAAAGAATCACAATGGTTCCTGATGTCTTACCTGGGCCGTATTATGTATAACTATGACAGCCGGTATCTGTTAACAGCCAACTTCCGTGCGGATGGCTCCTCCAAACTGGATAAGAAGCACAAGTGGGGTTACTTCCCATCTGTATCTGCCGGTTGGCGTATCTCTGCAGAGCCTTTTATGAGAGATGTGAAAGCGATCAGTGACCTGAAACTGAGAGCCGGCTGGGGACAGAACGGTAACGTGGAAGGGCTGAGTCCATATGCGTCTCTGGGCCTGAACTCGTATGCCCGTCAGACGCCGACCAGCCCATTATCCGGTCCTGCCATTCTGCCTCCGGATGGTGCACCCAATCCTGATCTGAAATGGGAAACCACCACACAGACAAACGTTGGTATTGACCTGAGCCTCTTTGACTCAAGACTGAATTTTTCTGCGGATGCTTATATCAAGAAAACAAACGATCTGCTGTTGAACGTGAAGCTCCCCGATGCGTCCGGATATGATCATATCACCCGCAACTCCGGAAAAATGGAGAACAAAGGGCTGGAGTTCCTGGTATCTTCTGTGAACGTTGATAAGAAAGACTTCCGCTGGACGACCGACTTCAACATCGCTTTTAACCGTAACCGTATCACCGCACTGGAGCTGTCGGACGTATACTACTTTGCCCCTGTAGAGAACAGGGATAATATCATCACACTCAGAAAAGGCTTGCCGCTGGGTACTTTCTACGGATATATTTCTGAGGGAGTAGATCCGAAGACAGGAAACGTCATCTACAAAGACGTGAACGGTGATGGTAAAGTAACACCGACTGACCGTACAGTAATCGGTAATGCGCAGCCTGACTTTACGTATGGTATGAACAACAACCTGACCTATAAGAACTGGTCATTCTCCTTCCTGTTGCAGGGTTCACAGGGTAATGATGTGTTCAATGCTTCCCGCATGGAAACAGAAGGTATGTACGACAGCAAGAACCAGTCTACCGAAGTACTGCGCCGCTGGACTACACCGGGTCAGGTAACAGACATTCCGCGTGCGACCAATGGAGATGTGACCAATTCCCGTACCTCTTCCCGTTTCGTAGAGAATGGCTCCTTCCTGCGTATGAAGAGCGCCACCTTATCCTACAATCTGCCACAGAGCGCATTGACTACACTGCACCTGAGCAGACTGATGGTATATGCCACCGCACAAAATCTCTTTACGATCACCAGCTACAAGGGCTTTGATCCGGAAGTGAATGCTTTTGCCAGCAATGCCGCTAATGGTGTAACGCTGGGAATCGACTATGGCACATATCCTGTGGCGAGAACATTTATCCTTGGTTTAAACCTGTCATTCTAAACGCTTGAGTTATGAAAAGAACAAACCGTCTCCTCATCATATCTGCTGCACTGGTTTCGCTGGCCCTTGGTGCATGCAACAAAGACCTGAACCTGCAGCCTCCGTCCAATACAGTTGTTGGTAATGGAGGGCAGGGTACAGCGGGGTCTTATATAAAAGACGCTGCCACTTCAGAAGCAGCACTGGCCAGCTGTTATGCCTTCTTCCGCAGTAATGCAGCTGAATACTACGTACTGGATTATTTTAATATCGGCGATGCACAGTCAGACAATGCTTATGCAGGTGCTGACAACGCTGCCGGTTTTGAAGTGGATGAATTCCGTATACTGTCCACCAATTCATGGGTAGCACGTGACTGGAGTTATCTATATAACCAGATCACTGCCTGTAACTCTGTGATCGTAAACGTGCCCAAGGTAACCGATGCGGCACTGACAGCTACCCGTAAGGCGCAGATCGTGGCAGAAGCACAGTTCATCCGCGCACGCGCGTACTTCGACCTGGTAAGACTATTCGGTGATGTACCGCTGGTACTCGAGGAGTTGCCTACTATCACTGCAGATAATCTGGCGGAAATATATCCGCTGTTATATCCTGCGCGTGCAAGTAAAGACTCTGTGTATAACCAGATCACCAACGACCTGAAATCGGCCGTTGAGGCAGTACCTGTTTCCGCAGTCAATAAGGGCTTTGTCACCAAAGGTGCGGTATACACCTTGCTCGCCAAAATAGCGGCTACCCGTAAGCCCATCAACTGGCCGGAAGTACAGTCGTATACCGACCAGGTAATAGCACTGGGTTATAGTCTGCTGCCAGTATATGACCAGCTGTGGGACGGTGCTCATGAGAACTCAGCAGAAGCCATCTTCGAACTGAACTTCGATGGCTGGGAGACAGGTGGTAACTGGGGCACCAGTATGTTCCTCGGTACTGACTGGAAGAAGTTCTGCAATCCGAGTAATGACCTGATGCGTGCATATAAGGAAGCGAATGACAGCATCCGTTACAGATCAACGATCACCTTTGCTAACGTAACGGGTAAATGGGGGGATGCCCGTTTATCATTGGATAGCTTCCCGTTCTTCTATAAAATGCGTAAAACGGATGCCAGTCAGAACATCATCATGTATCGCCTGGCAGATGTATTGCTCCTGAAAGCTGAAGCGCTAAATGAGCAGGGGAATGTAAGTGGTGCCAATGACATTGTTACACAGATCCGTCAGCGTGTGAAACTGAACCCGCTTAACATCACCGATCAGGCAGCCATGCGGCTGGCTATCGAGAGAGAACGCCGCCTGGAACTGGCTTTCGAAGGACAGCGCTGGTATGACCTTGTACGTACCGATCGCGCTATTCCTGTCATGCAGGCGGTGACAGACGGTAAGGGCGTGAACCTGGGTTATCACCTCACGGAACAGAGCCTGCTCTGGCCTATTCCACAGGGGGAGATGGACCAGAACGCCAATCTTGAACAAAACACCGGCTACTAGGATTAGACATAAGATAGCGTTAACGAAAAAGATAGGTCTCGTCTCTCATGGGACGGGACCTTCTTTTTACAGGCCTGGTTGACAGGTTACAACATAGACTAAATCAGCGAGAGAGCAACAACACCATCATCCGGAAGCACCGGTACCAGACTAAAAAAGTACTAACGGAAACATTCATCAGACAGAAAAACTTCCTACATGAAACTATGGGTATACAGCTGTTGCGCAGGTGTCTTATTGGCGGCGTGCAACGGACAGCAAACAGGTAACAGGCAGCAAAATGATTCAGTAGCTGTTTATCTTACCACGCCTGATCAGCAGCAATTATTCGCGGCGCAATCAGCGTTGGCAAAAGAGAAGGATACGGCCACTATTAATATCAGGATGGATAGCAGCAGTCAGTTCCAGGAAATGGAAGGTTTTGGTGCCGCGATGACGGGAGCTTCTGCATATGTGATGCAAAGGTATATGTCGCCCGCACAGCGGCAGGCATTGCTGGAGGACCTGTTCGGTACAGAGAAGGGGATTGGCATTAACTACATCCGTATGTCTATTGGTGCTTCTGATTTTTCTACAAGCCCTTATAGTTATGACGATATGCCGGCAGGGCAGCGGGATGATTCTTTGCATCATTTCAGTATCGGGCATGATACACTGGAAGTGGTGCCGGTGCTGAAGCAGGTGGTGGGGATCAATCCCGGTATTCATATCATGGGTAGTCCGTGGAGCGCGCCGGGATGGATGAAGACCAGTGGTAAACTGGAAGGTGGTTCTTTACGTCCTGATGCTTATGATGTGTATGCGCGTTACTTCGTAAAGTACATCCGTGCTTTTGGAAAAGAGGGTATTAAGATTACGGCGCTTACGGTGCAGAATGAGCCGCAGTATGAGGCGATGTATCCAACCATGAAGATGACAGCGCCTGAGCAGGGAACGTTCATTAAGGATCATCTGGGGCCGTTATTGGAGAAAGAGGGACTGAGTGGGCAGACAAAGATCATGTTGTTTGATCATAACTGGAATAGTCCTGAGTATCCGATCTCAATTCTCGATGACAGTCTGATAGCGAAGTATACTGCTGGTGCAGCGTTTCATTGTTATGAAGGGGCTGTAGGGGCTATGAGTAAAGTACATGATGCACATCCGGAGAAGGGGCTTTATTTCACTGAATGTTCAGGTGGTAGCTGGTCGCCTGTTTTTGCGGATAACCTGCAGTATATGGTGCGTCAGTTACTGATCGGGACTGTAAATAACTGGTCGAAGAATGTGCTGCTATGGAATATGGCTTTGGATGAGAAGAACGGCCCTACTACCAATCAGCCGGGCACTGGTGAAGGGAATCGTGGTTGTATGACGTGTCGTGGGGTGGTGACTGTTAATTCCAAAGATGGGGCGGTTACGCGGAATGTTGAATATTATGCGCTGGCGCATTTCAGCAAGTTTGTGCGGCAGGGGGCGAGGAGGATTTATTCTTCTGTATTGCCTGGTGTGGAGAATGTGGCGTTCGTGAATGCGGATGGTTCGCGGGTGATGGTGGTGATCAATACTACGGCGCGGGAGCTGGCGTTTTCTGTGAGCGAGGTTAGTGGGGTATATAAGTATGTGTTGAAGCCTGGGGCGGTGGTGACTTTGGTTTGGAGATGATTGGTTGTTGGGATCGGCGTTCGCTCGGTTTCATATAGTATTGCGGTCTGTGCCCGCTTGTAACACTCTTAGAGGTTGGTTGGAGGGGGCAGCAATAGTGCATTGATCATCTGCACCGCCGTGCAGGGAACCGGGCTAAGGCCCGCAATTACTATATGAAACCGGTGCTGCCTCCTGGGTTCCTATTAGTATTTGGGGACCTCTTTTTGTAGGGTGGTAATATATTGGGGCTTAGATTTGTAAGAGGGCTATATAATTAAAATGTCCGTCGTTTTCTTTTTAAACGACGGACATTTTTGTTATTGGTCAAACACGCTACTAACCACAGCAAGTGAAGACCAGTGTATCGATTAGTGTGACGATTAGTGTATTGATTCGTATATCGACTGATGTATCGACTAATGTATCATTACGCCCTCCAGCTCTTCCAGCGTCTTGCCTTTTGTTTCTTTTACATTCTTCCAGATGAATAGGAAGCCAAGCAAACATATGCCTGCATAGATGTAAAAGGTGCTATCCTTCAGGTGATCGAACAAAATGGGGAAGGTAAATACCAGGATGAAATATGCGGCCCACAGACAGAGTACTGCAAAGGAAGTGGCTGCACTACGGATCTTATTGGGAAAGATCTCTGCAATGAGTACCCAGGTTACAGGAGCTAATGACATTGCATAGGTGCCGATGGCGGCCAGCAAATACCAGGATACCTGTTCAGAGCCGGTTGCCAGCATGCGTACTACGATAATGTATAGTATAGTCAGACCACCGGCACCGATCAGCATCAATGGTTTTCTGCCTAATTTGTCAACCAAAAGCATCGCCAGAATGGTAAAGACAAGGTTGACGCCCCCGATGAATACTGTCTGCAATAGCTGCCCATCCTGAGATACGCCGATGCTTTCAAATATTCTTGGTGTGTAATTGAAGACAACATTGATACCGCAGAATTGCTGGAAGACAGCAAGTATAATGCCGATCACTACGGCCGGTAATGCTGCCTTGCGGAAGATATCTGCGAAGTTTGTCTTTTCAGTGCCTGTGAGGGAGCCTTGAATTACTGATAGTGATTCTGTTGCGAATGCATCTCCGCCAATTTTATTAAGTACGGCCCCTGCCTCTTCAGATCTTCCTGCTTTTACCAGCCAGCGTGGGCTTTCAGGTAGCCACATAGCGCCGATGAAGAACAGGAGGGATGGGATCACACCAAGACCAAACATCCAGCGCCAGGCATCATCTCCATGATTACGGAGCGTATAGTTGACAAGATTGGTGACAAGGATACCTGTGACAATCGTCAGCTGATTGATGGCGACCATGCGTCCGCGGAGGTGGGCAGGTGCTACTTCCGCAATGTACATGGGTGATAGCATAGAGGCCATGCCTACACCGATGCCGGCAACGAACCGGAAGCCGATGAAGATGTTCCTGTCGGGTGCAGCCGCCATGGCAAGAGAAGAGATACCGAAGATCGCAGAGGCCAGTAGCAGGCCACGCTTACGACCATATTTATCTGCCATGGATCCGGCGATGATACAGCCGATAATTGCTCCCAGCGCCAGGCTGCCGGTAGCGAAGCCCTCCCAGTAGGCGTCAAGTCCGAACTGCTTCTGCAGGAAGGGGAGTGCTCCTGAGATCACCGCAAAGTCAAATCCGAACAGGTAACCTCCCAATGCGGAGATAAAGGAGATTCCTAGTATGTAGGCGCCATTAAAAGATGAATGTTTCATAACGGAAGTAGCAAGTTTAATAATTTATTGCACATCAAAAGCAAAAATGGTATGCCGGCGATAAATATCACCTGGTAAAAGAATTGTGTCAGGAAAATGGGCATGATTCGGACTATCCGGAAAAGCCTGTGTTTCAAGGGCTACCGCACCATGTTTCAGGTAAGGGAAGCCTTGTTGTCCGAAGATGCTGCCATCCCAGTAATTGGCGCTGTATACCTGTATGCCTGGCTGGTCTGTGAATACACGTAATCTCCTTCCACTGTGAGGATCTTCCAGTACGGCAGCCGGACCTTCGCCGGGCTGTAATACATAGTTATGATCATAGCCCTGGTCAGCAGGCAGTTCATGAATATGTTCGCCAATCCTTGTTGGATGGGTGAAGTCAAGAGGTGTACCGGCTATAGGCAGTATATTGCCGGTAGGCACATTGTTTTCGGCCTTCTCTGTGTAGGTGCGCGCATTAATCGTCAACAGATGTTCCGTGACTGATGGCTGCTCAAACCCTGTGAGATTAAAATACGAATGATTGGTCAGGCTGACAGGCGTGGCTTTATCCGTATACGCCGTATAGCGGATGTGCAACTGGTTCTCATTGTCAAGCATGTATAAGACCTGTGTGATCAGGTTACCGGGGTAGCCTTCTTCACCTTCAGGACTTGTATACTCCATCAGCACACTGGCTTCTTCCTCCGTCTGATTACATTGTATGACCTGCCAGACTTTTGTGTGAAAGCCGTCGAAACCTCCGTGCAGATGGTTGCCATCGTTGTTGATAGGCAACTGGTATTCTGTTCCGGCTATGATGATGCGCCCACTGGCAATGCGGTTGGCATATCTTCCTACGGTAGATCCGAAGTAAGCAGGGTTGTGCAGGTAGTCCAAGGGATCGGAGAAGCCGGCTACGATGTTCTTTTGTACGCCTGTTTTATCTGGTGTGTATATGGCGGTAATGGTAGCCCCGAGATTGATCAGTGCTACCGTTACCGCGGCATTTTCAAGGGTGATCATATAAAGGGGCGCTCCCCGCAATTCGCCGTATTGAATACGGGTAGCGGATAGCGCCCTGCTATTGACATTTAGCATTGAATCGTTTTTGTGAATGCGTGAAAAGTAGCACCCTGGTGATGGATGTCCAGCGTCAATACTTCATCCAGGTATTGCTGTCCTTCCTGTTCCTGCTGAAGACCCATATGGCCGAGTCCCATCAGGTAGAGACAATGGATGCGGTTCCTACGATTGAGATCCAGGTCGAATACCAGCATATCCGGCAGAGATACCGCAAAATAGTCTATGCGGATGGTATCGTTGATATGCGCTTGTCCAAACTGGATAAAGCGTTCAAAGATATGCTTCGCTTTCTCCGGTTGATCCAGTTGTTGCCATGCCAATGCCTGGTATACGATCTTATCAGGCTGCGGATCGTTGTAATAGATAGCCTGTACCGGTTCACTGATACCAACGGTCGCAGCCAGGAAGTGTTGCTTCGCATTGTCTGCTTGTCCGAGGCCGGCGTAGGCACAGCCTTTCAGATAATTGATGTCGTTTTCCTGTGCACCGTAGAGTTTTCCTTCACCAAGGTTCTCCGGATAAGAGGAGAGTGCTTGTAAGAGGGTCAGTGCTTCTTCAAATTCCCCCTGTTGTATAGCCTGTTTTGCCAGGGCGGTATAACAAAGGATGAACTGTCCGACCACCTTACCTTCACCTCCTTCCCATGGATGGAACTGCCTTTGAGAGAGGAGTTGACGGGCCCGTTCAAATTCACCGAGATTGTTGTATAAGGTAATGCGTTCCAGGTAGAGATCGTCTCTTCTTTCTACCAGCTGCATATTGTTTTCCAGTAATGCCAGTCTTTCCTGTGATGATCTGCCGGTGATCTTATACAGCTGGTCCAGCTCCATCAGGATGCGGGCATCATCAGGGGCCAACGCGAAGGCTTTCTCCATGAAGACTACTGCCTCGTCCTTTTTATGCAGTTTGTTGTAATAAGCGAGGGAGAGGTTCCTGTGTACAATAGCGAAACTATCATCGAGGCTGGCTGATTGCTCCCAGCAGGCGATCGCTTCTGTATACTGGCGTTTGTCATACCAGAGATTGCCCAGGTAATAAGCAGCTTTGGCATCAGATGGATTGGCCGCCAGGGCGCTTTGCAGGATGATCACTTCTTCTACTTTGTTCGGGAAACAGTAACCAGCATCCTGTGTGGCGGCTTGTTTATAATAGGCTAATGCCTGTTCAGGTGTGTTGTTGCAGGTAGCGAACCATCCCATGTAGTAATACAACAGAGGAGCGGTAGCGCCATGTGCATCGAGGTATGACTGTAATACCTGGATAGCGGTCGTGTAGCAACCTGCATGTGCATAGTCGAGCGAGAGTTCGAGGTAGTTATTCAGGCTGCCACGCATCAAGGTGCGTAGTCTTTCTAATACGCTGTTGTCTTTGCTGGCGAGGTACCATTCGAACAGGCATCCGTAGTTAAATGGATCTATTTCAAGGGAGGCTTTGGCGAATGTGATACAATCTTCTGTCAGACCTCTTTCTCTGAGAATGATCGTTTGCAGATGTCGGGCGGTATGATTGTGGTAATTGCGCACGAGTGATTTCTTAACAAGGGATAATGCGTCATCCCATTTATGGCTGGAAGCGGCGATGCGTGCCAGCATCAGGAAGCCGCTATGTTGCCAGGCATCGTTCCAGGTTGCTTTGAAGAAGATGTCGTATGCTTCCGCCTTTTTGCCTTGCAGGAACAGCGCACATCCCAGGTTGTAATATACCTCTCCGTCATATGGATTAGGATTGCGGCTGGTCATTGTTTTGATAGCCGTTCTGAAATATGGCGCCGCCTGGGCGAATTGTCCGCGGCGGAGCAGTAACAATCCCATCGCGTTATTACAACGGATATCGCCGGGGCTTCTTCTCAGTCCTTCTTCATAATAGTCGATCGGATTGAAGGTAGCATGACGGTACTGTTCCAGGTGGTGACCATTCAGGTACAGTTCCTCCACTTGTCCAATATCCTGCGGCAGACGAGCAGCTGATGCCGGCGCCGGTATTTCATGCGCTGCCGGTGGTGCTGGTTGCCAGGATACGAGTGTATGTCCTGTTTCATCGGCAACGATCACTTTCCAGTCTTCCGGTACTACATCCGGACCGCAATCAAATGTTGCAGAGAAGGGAGCGTATGGAGAGAGGGAAGCAGGGAATTGCTGTACTTCCTTACCATTCTTCAGCAGGCGGATCACGGCGTTTTTGTAAAGGGCTGTGGCGTATACTTTGATGGTCAGTAGCTGGTCCTGCCATTCCATATTCAGCATAGCTTCTTTGGTAGCATTTTTAACTACCCCGGCTTGTGCATATGGCATGAAATATTGTTCGAAGGTCTTGCCTTCATTGGGTTGCAGCCAGGAGAAGTCAGGCTGATTGTCGGTGAACATACCGGTCATCAGCTCAATGTAAGGTCCATCTTCATCTGTCAGGTTCCTGTCCCAGGCATAACCGAAGTCTCCATTGCCCCAGGTCCATTGTTTTTTACCGGGAGATACATGATGGTCGGCTACGTGTAGCATACCGGCCTGTGTATCGTGCTCGTAACAACCCATAAAGTCATATTCAGAGCGGATGGCCATGTAGGAAGTCGGAACGGGAATAGTATGATAATGGGAAATATCTGTTCCCGGTGAGTAGTCTACTTTGTAATAAGTGCCCGTTGCAATCGGGAAGTCGGATACGTCGCGTTTACCATGGTCAAACACGGCGTATACATCCGGCGGGAAGACCGACTGGTAGTGGTCATTCACTTTCACTGCGGGGTTGGCCCACCAGAGGAAGGTTTGAGGGAAAAGTGTACGGTTGAACAACTTGCCTTTTATTTCCAGGTAAGCTTTATCGGGATAGAGTGTAAAGCCAGCCATGCCTTTGGTGCGGAACATCACTTCCACTTCATTCACCCATACTGTTTTGCTGCCATCGGCATTTTCTTCTGTGGTGAAGTCAACGGGTTGAAAGGTGCTGGGACGATGGTGTTGTGGCCAGTTGAACTCTATGCCGCCTGAGATCCAGGGGCCTGCCAATCCTACAAGCGCAGGTTTGATCACCTGGTTGTAATACACAAAGTCGCGCTGCCTGATCTTATCGTATGCACGTTGTATACGGCCGCCCAGTTCAGGCAGGATCATTATCTGCAGGAAATCATTTTCGAGGAATACGGCGGTGTATTCCTGCATGGTTTTCTCATCGGCGATCTGCTCGATAACGGGATGAGGGTACACCACACCACTGCTGCCCTGGTATACTCTTTTCTCCAGGAACATAGGGTGTTTTTCCGGTGTGCCTGTCTTGTACGTGGGTATGGATACGCTTTCTATCCTGACTGTCACTTCCATATGGTCACTTTTATATTTTATGCTTTTAATCCCGTGGGACCAATTTAACTAATAATGCATCTTTAGGTGGCACTGTCAGCGTAAAGGAAGGCTGACCATTGCTGATCTCTCCCAGTACGGCGTCTGTCATAAAATCCCTGATCTCATAGTGCCTTTTATCTGCCACGTCTGCTGTCTGCCAGCTGGCTTCAAAGGGTTTATCCTTTATGAAGTTGAACATGGCCAGCAGGGTGGTGTCTCCTTTGTGGAAGAAGGTCATCTGCTGGTCCTGGGTATCGCCGTCAGACATGCTGAGGGGAGTAAAGGCCGTAGGATGACTGAACCAGGCGCATACTGCAGGATGGTTCAGGAACTTCTTCGCTCTTTCCGCAGCTGTTTTCTGACGGAAGTCGGAGCCGTCTCCCAGTATGCTGCCCATGACCATCATGGCATATAGGCGCACCTTGATCTCCTGTTCTGTGAGTTCAGGATTGTTCTGGAAGTTCTTCATCACGATCACGTCCAGGTTGGTAAAGGGCCATAGTGTACCCTGCATCCACCATAGATGGGAGCCGGCAGCCAGTGAGGCTGCGGTACTACCCCAATGGGGGAATCCCGGCTGATCGTCCCGGAGGTGGGAGTATACATCCGTAGAGATGAAGCGGGTATGTGCATACTGGTGGGGGAACATGGGAGAGATGGCCTGGGTGATGAAGACATCGGGCCCCATGATGGAATCCACCAGTGAGCGCAGCATTTTGAGTCCTTCGCTGTAGGCCTGCATACCTGAGCGGGTATTGCGGTTGTACCGGGTGCTGGATTCCAATGCTCCGGCGGTCAGAAAATCTATTTTGATAAAGGTAGCATGTATGGCCTTTGCCTTTTGTAATTGCTGAATGATGGCCGCTCGTGTAGCGGGGTGGGAAGGATCGATCGGATAACAGGCCCAGTCGCCTTCCTTGTACATGATCGGTTGTCTGTTCTTATCCTTCAGCACAACCTCGCTCAGGGGTGTTTGTGTACCACCGAAGGGATTGTCCAGGGTATTCTTCCAGGTCCATACGGCAAAGGGGATAAAGTAGAACCCCATTTGTTGCCGCTTTTTCTGCCCATATCTGGACAAAGACGTGAGCAGTGAGGTTGTGTATATGGATTGGTCGTACGAGTCAACGCTGAGCACCGGAGGCGCATATTTGTTGAAGTTGTCCAGGGTGGCAATGAAGTCGGACGTTTTAATCACACCCGGTGGCATCATTACCCTGGTATTCCCCAGTACGCCTTCCACGCCGAAGCTGTTCCAGTAGAAGGGCGCATCGCCTTTCCAGTCGCTTCTGCCAGCCAGCTGCACGTTTACTTGTCCGTAGGCCGTAAACGCCTTACGGGTATCTGCATCGGCTGCCAGATAGATGAGGGGAGAGGTAATGGTCTTGCCCAACATTGTGCCGTGCGGTGCATGATCGTGGGTGCCATCTAATCCGCCGTAGGCTGGCTGCAAGGATTTATCATCCGCGGTAGCGGCCCCACCATATACGATAAAAGAATCGATGCGACCTGTTTCTTTGCCTGTTCCGTAACGGAAGCCAGTCTTCCAGAAGTCGTGCGTTACACTACCGGTTACCAGTCCGGAGAGACTATGCAGGTCGTAGACGGAAGTAAATTCATAACTGATACCAGACGCAGAAGGCCATTGACGGGTAATCACCGGCACCCAGTTATCATTATCGAAGGGGACGTCCAGGATGCGGGGCGCATTACCCGGAACAAACAGGTAAGCCTGCTGTTCCGGGATAATGGTTAATGGAGAGATGTTACGCGATTCCAGTGTCGCGTCACCTATGGCCTGTACATCGAGCAGCAGGTGAGGCGATTGTGCGTAGACGGTGATATGTTGTTCCAGTTGTAAAGGCCTGGAAGGATCGCTGTGTATGATAGTGATAGTAACACCTTTGCCGGAAGCATCCTGCATGGGAGTCGTACTGTATTGGTGCCTGGAGAAATCAGTACTGGTCAGTTTACCGTTATTCAACTCTTCAATTGTGGCGATGGTATTTTGCAGCCGTACGCCGTTGCTGAACAGGTAATTGATCTTGCCGGTATGACTGTCTACCGTCAGTTGCACGTTTGCATTGGACACCACCAGGCTGTCGGCCGATGACGTCACTATCTGTGCCAGTATATTCCCGGATGCGATGCAGAGCAGGCCGGCAAATGATATGTTACGGATGATCTTCATAGACTAGTAACCCTCATTTTGATCTTTAGGTGTAAGTTTCGGATTGTTCTCAAATTCTTTTGCCGGGATGGGATACAGCAGGTGTTTAGGCTGGATGTTGGGCGTTGCATCAGGATTGTTTGTCCTGACAGCATTCAGCAGGATACCTGTCCTTTTCAGGTCAAACCATCTCCATCCTTCACAGCCCAGTTCACGCATACGTTCCATCATGATCTCACTGCGCAGCTGATCCTGGGAGGGAACGCCGCCGTGTACATCTTCATATTTACCCAGGCCTGCACGTTGCCTGATCTTATTCAGGTTCGCGAGGGCGGTAGGTACGTCGTTCAGTTCGTTGACAGCTTCTGCGTACATCAGTATCGCATCGGCGAGGCGCAGGTAATACATGTTCCTGGAAGACAGTGAACCACTCACAGACACGCCGGTGGTGATATCAAATTTCTTCACGTGTGGTTTGCCTACATCTTCCCACCAGGAGTAGTCGACCAGTTGGCCGGCTGCATTATAGAACACGGTGCGGAAGGTGGCATCTTTGCGGAGATCGCCATCTTCGAAACTATTGAAGAAGTAGTCAGTAGGAATGATGACATGTCCGCCGGCACCGGTCAGATTAGGTGCATTGATCTGCCAGGCGCCAGTGTTGCTGGCCATGTTGCTGGTGTTATCGGGTTCATTGGAGAACTGTATTTCAAACAGTGACTCGATATTGTTCTCATTTTTCTCCACGAACAGGTCGGCGTATGCCGGCATGAGACTGGTTTTAGATGAAGTCAGCAAGGGCTCCAGTGTGCTTTTAGCAAGATCGTACTGCTTGTGGGTGAGGTATACTTTACCCAGCAGTGCGATGGCAGCTTCCTTGCTGGCGCGGCCTACATCCGGGCCGTTATTGCCTTTGTTGTTCAGGTGTTCAGCTGCATACTGCAGGTCGGATATTATCAGCTGGTATACATCTTCTGCTTTACTGCGTGGGTAGCCGTCTCTCACTGCATCAGGGTTGTCTACATCGGTAGGCATTGGTACACCATCGTATAACTGTACCAGGTAGAAGTAGAACAGTGCGCGCATGAACTTTGCTTCTCCCAGGGCACGTGTTTTAAAGTCTTCATTTACGGAAGCGGATTGTGTATACTTAATAGCGGTGTTAGCGTTATTGATGCCCTTGTAGCAGTTGATCCAGAAGCCCTGTACGACATCGTTCTGGGCGGTCATCAACGGAGAGTAGCTGTTTACGGCAGCAAATCCCTGCCAGTAAGGGCCCCAGGTAGGTACGAAGATGGTCATCTTGGCTTCATCGGTGCCTACCATGCCGACGATAGCATAGTCTGATCTTTTCAGTACGAGCAGCTGGCGGTAAATACCGGTGATACCAGCAGTGATGCCGGCTTCGTCTTTGTATAGTTCTTCCGGGGAAACGAATACCTCCGGTTTAATATCAAGCTGTTTACTACAGCCGGACGCGAACAGGCCGGCGAGTAAGGTGAAGAATAGTATATAGCGATGCGTTTGCATAAGTGTCATTTTTAGGAGATTATAAACCCATTTTTAAGCCGACCAGATACGTCCTGAAGCGGGGATAGATATCGTAAGCCCCTTGAGCCACACCTATTTCAGGATCGGTTCCTTTATAGCCGGTGAACAGGAATGGTTCCAATGCCTGGGCATATACGTTCAGCGACCTTATTTTCAGTTTAGATAAAAGGGTCGGAGAGAAGTCGTACGCCAGTGTGATATTCCTGATGCGGAGGAAGTCGCCTTTCTGTACCGCGAAGCTGGAGGAACCCTGTGGCAGTGTTCTGGTAGAGCTGCCGAATGCGTTCGGACGTGGAATGTTGGTATTGGTGTTTTCCGGTGTCCAGTAGTTCAGTCCATCTTTCAGGATCACTTTACGGCCGTCGGAGTAGACATAGTCCATATAAGCCTTGTTATAGATATCGTGACCATACATATAGCTGGCAAATACCGTCATTGACACGCGTTTGTACCTGAAGTAGTTCCAGATACCGCCCCAGGCTTTCGGCGTGGTACGGCCTACGATGGCTCTGTCGTATTGGTTAATGATACCGTCGTTGTTCAGGTCTTTGATACGTACGTCACCTGGTCTGCCGGTAGGGTTCAGCTTAAAGTCATCGCCTTTGTTATAGATGCCATCGAACACATAATCTACGATCAGGCTGTTGGGCGCCTCACCCACTTTCAGATAGGGGCTGAGGGAGTCTCTGCCTGGCAGCAGTGCGGTTACTTTGGATTTATATTTAGACCAGTTAAGATCTACCTGCCAGTCGAAGTCAGGCGTCTTCACCGGGTATAGTTTCAGTCCGATATCCATACCTCTGGTGTTCATAGACGCCACATTGATCATTGTAGCGTCGAAGCCCTGTGATGGCGCCAGTGTGTTTTGTAACAGCAGGTTTTTGATATTCTTGTTATAGAAGTCAAAGGTCATTTGTATACGGTTGTTCAGCAGTCCGAGGTCGAAGCCGGTATTGAACTGGTGCTGGCTTTCCCATTTGAGCGCGCTGTTTCCTTTGTTACTGCCTATCTGGTAGCCGCTGGACTGTGTGCTGCCATTAAATGGATAGGTAGCGGCATTCATCTGGGAGAAGATCTTATCGTAGGAAACGTCCTGGTTGCCGATCACACCATAGCTGATCCTGATCTTGGCATCGCTGACACGAGATTTGAACTTCACACCGAGGAACGGTTCATCGATGAGGCGCCATGCACCGCTGATGGAGGGAAAGAAGCCGTAACGGTTCTGCGCACCGAAGCGGGAGGATCCGTCGTAACGGGCGGTGAAGTTGAGGATATAACGTTGTTTGTATTTATAGATGGCCCTACCCAGCAATGAGCTGGTAGCCCAGTTGAAGTAGTCGCTGGAAATATAATCTCTCCTGGTAGCCAGGTTCATGTTTTTATAGGTCAGTTCATCTGTCGGGAAGCCGGAAGCCTGTTCGAAGTTCCATTCCTGTCTTCTTTTCTGGAAGGTAAAACCAGAGAGGAGGTTGAGGGAATGTTCTTCGGAAGGGTTATAGTCGTAGGTCATGGTATTCTCCCACAACCAGTCGCGGTAACCGAAGTTCTGCACTTTGGCGACGCCTTTCTGTAAGTATCCGGCGCTGGTGTTCCGGGGGTAGTATTCAAACTGCTGGTTCTTATAGATATCTGCACCCACGTTGGAGCGGAAGCTTAATCCGGGCAGGAGTTTGTAGTCCAGGTACATATTGCCTATCAGTCTGTCGTCTATGCGGTGATTGATGGCATCCAGGGCAAGCGAAAGTGCGTTGTTGGTGGTGAGGTTGCCTGTGCTGGGATCTATTTCTATGGATGGTTTGCCGGTTGAGTCGTAGATGGGCCGCAGAGGGCTCATGGTAACAGCGGCATAGTAGGCTTCATTGCTGACGATGGCGGTCTGAATGTGGGAATAGTTTGTATTCAGGCCGAGGGTCAGTTTATCTGTAACAGCCGATTCCAGGTTCGCTTTCAGGGCATAACGTTTCATATTGGAGCCCTTGATGATACCGTCCTGGTTGAGGTAGTTTCCGCTGAGGTACACCTTGTTCTTACCGATACCATTGGAGATGCTGAGTGTATGGCTTTGCTGTTGGGCCACCCGTGTAATAGCGCCTGGCCAGTCGTAGGTTTTACCTTCGGCGAGGCTTTTCAGTTCTACGGGGCTGAATATTTTCCTATCTGTTTCGGGGTCATTCATAGGCCAGCCGGTAGCGCTTTCATCGTACCATGCCAGCCGGCGGAGGTAGCCGTATTGGGCGCCGTCTATGAAATCGTAGGTCTTAACGATCTTTTGTATGCCGTAGTAGCCGGCGTAGTCAACGGAAGCGCGGCCTGTTTTAGCCTTCTTTGTAGTGATGATCACCACACCGGCAGCCGCACGGGCGCCGTATATAGCAGCTGCGGAGGCATCTTTCAGCACGTCTATGGATTCAATGTCGTAGGGGTTGATCTCCCTGATATCGCCGGTCAGGATAACACCATCTACCACATAAATGGGGCCGTCCCCCTGTGTGATGGAGTTGATCCCCCTGATCCTGATGTTGGTGCCTGCGCCTGGCTGATAGCCTGCGCTGGAGATCTGCACACCAGGTACTCTGGCCTGCAGGGCGCTGTTGATAGAGGTAGCGGGCAGCTCGGAGATCTCTTTTCCGGACACGCTGGATACGGCGCTGGTGATGTCCTTCTTTTTCTGCTGACCATAACCGATCACTACGACTTCATCCAGTCCGGATACTTCTGTTTCCATTCTGATAGTAAGGGAAGTTTGTCCGGGGTTGAAGGTGATGGTCTGGGACTTATAGCCCACAAACCGGAACGTGAGGACGGCTTTAGCTGTAGGCAGGGCGAATTGTCCGTCTGCATCCGCTTTCAGGGAAGCTCCTTTGTTGGTCGAGTTTGTAATGGTGACGAAGGGGAGTGGTTTGCCTGATGCTGCATCCAGCACCTTGCCCCCTGGTGCCTTGTCTTGTGCTGCTATCCATGTGTTGAGTGATAACAGTAGGATAAACAGGGATAAAGTTCTTTTCATAACATGAATTTGCCAGTGTTTGAAATGCTGATTGATACTACGTACCTGTGCAGGTTGTTTGTTGTTGGTTTGCTGATTGACGTGGAATCGTATTTTATTTCCGATTCAAATTTCGGGTTTCACTGTTAGGGGGGAAATAGGGTTTCTTATGAAAATGATGGATTATTTTCTGGTTTTTGTATCTTAGTCTGGATTCCATGAAATATGAAAGAGAAAATACTAAAAAAGCGGGAAGGGTTTGAAGGGCAGCAGTTAATAGTGGTGCCTAAAAAGATAGCGGCAGATTTCCTGACGAAAGACCCTATTACGCGGCAGCTGTATATTACGGATATAGGGTATTATCCGAGAGCACGTTTTCATTATGTTAAGCGGACTGTCGGGGTGGGGCAACATATTATTATCTATTGTATAGAGGGGCGGGGATGGATAGAAATAGACAAAAAGCGTATTGATGTACTGCCTTCACAGTTTATCATTATCCCATCCGGGATGGCACATAAATATATGTCGGAGGAGGAAGACCCATGGACAATTTACTGGATACATTTTAAGGGGGATATCTCTGCGTTTATAGTGGAACTTATCTTGCAGCGGGCGAAGAATTATAAGCTGCATCTGACCTATAATGAAACCCGTATCCGGTTGTTTGAGGAGATCTGTCTGAACCTGCAGAAGGGGTATAGCGGAGATAATCTCCGTTATGTGAATATGATCTTTAACCATTTTCTTTCTTCATTATTGTATGAGGAGAAGTTTAATTATTCGGGAAAGGAGCAGCCGGACGACGTTATCGCACATACAATAGGGATGATGCAGGAGCGGCTTGATCAGGTGATCACGTTGCAGGAGTTGTCGGGGTATGCGGGATTGTCGATATCTCATTTTTCGGCGGTATTTAGGGAAAAGACGGGGTATTCGCCGATAGAGTATTTTAATCATCTGAAGATCCAGAAGGCGTGTCAGTACCTGATGTTTTCGAGTGCGACGGTGAAGGAGGTGGCGAACAGGTTGGGGGTGGAGGATCAGTATTATTTTTCGAGGATGTTTTCGAAGTTGATGGGGATGTCGCCATCGGAATATAGGAATAGGAATAAGGCGGTGGAACAGTAGGGGGATTGGGAAAGAGAGTGACCGGTTGGTAGTGCAACCGGCCGGGGCGAAGTGTTTAGCACTTGCCTTCTCTCTATAATTGGCGCGTTTTTGAATTTACAATTTACCCTCAGCCCTTAGTCGAAGCATCTCTTCTCGTGAGGATATTATCCCGCGCATTGGGACAACGTTCGAGGTGACGCTGCAATGATTCGTCAAGGTATTTTCGGAGGGCATCCCAATTGTTGTATTACTTTAGGTAAAATTGATAGTTATACGCATGGATGCGCCTAAGGGTTTTAGAGCCCTTGATTTTTCTCATCATACCATTTGGAGTTTACTTTCTTTCTCCGATTGCTCTTTCTCATATTGAAGCATTTCTTCCCGTGACGATATTGTCCGTACATTGGGGAAGAGCTCTGCATGATGCTTCCATGCTTCCTCAAGGTCATTTTTGAGGGCATCCCAGTTATTGTTGTACTTCAGGTAAAATTGATAGTTATAGGCGTGTATCCGCCTAAGTGTTTTAGAACCTTTGATCTTTCTTATCATTGTTTTTGATTTAATATGTATTCTGGTGTTTTAATTTCAATAGATTGGTAGCCTAATTCAATGTTTGTTTCATTATATAGTTTGATCTTTCTTTTATTAACAATATGTCGGAAGTTCCAGCTGGCGATTACATCTACTTTGAAGATGGTCCCCAAGGCAACATGGATTGCATCTTTTTGGCTTTTTTCAGTTAGTATATTCTTCTGCAGATATTTTCTGGCAAGTGACAAAACTTCCTCATTCTGCTTGTATCCTATCCTATGGTCTTCCGGAACCTCATGGAATTTTCGCAACAGATGATCCCTGGTATATCCCCCTTGCTGAATTTCCTTATACACGAGATCCGAATAAATCATCTGTTTCCTCCCTGCTTTGAAATCTTCAAACAGCCTGAGACTATCCTTTCTGAACTTATAATCAAAGCATCCCCCTATGACAGAAGTGTCAACATAAACTTTTAGCATATGAATTTAATACTGGTTAACAGATAGCAAAAACACGTACAGTAATGGATTGAGAATAATACGATCCCCCTGATCCGTTATAAGGACGTTTAAATATGAATACTGAATTTTTTGAAAACCGGATTAACAGACGAGCATACAGCTTGTGAACGATGATATTCACTACTACGGCGAGCGTAAATGATTTGAGGACACGAATATACGTGTTTTTCAAATACAAATTTTCTTTGAGAAGATGAAAATGATAAATGTTTGCAAGCCTGTAGAGGTATCGATTGCAATAAAAAACTTTTGCAGGGAAGGCGGATTTATATACATTCGCGGCAATCCCAAACGAAGCGCTCCAAATAATCAGAACCGAATATGCGAGACTGTCAGGTAAGACAGCGACCAGTCCACGACGAAGATGAAAAACTTTTATTTATGCGAACCTCAGAAATTCATGTGTTATGTTACAGAATAAAAATCCAGAACATTATTATTGGTTAGATCTGTTCAGAGGCCTGGCCTCCCTGGTTGTTGTTACAACCCATTGCCGTACGATGTTGTTTGTTGAATATGGCTTGTTGCCTGCAGGCGAGAAGACAATAGCGAACTCCATATTCTTCTTTCTTACCCGTATAGCGCATGAAGCGGTATTGCTTTTTTTTGTACTTAGCGGCTTCCTTGTTGGAGGAAAGGTAATTCAGCGGCTGAAGGCAGGAACTTTTGATCTCCGGTCTTATGTCCTTGACCGGACGGTGCGCATCATGTTACCCCTGCTGTCGGCCTTAATACTGATTGTTATATCCAATACAGTGATCGGCCAGCATTTCAGCATTATCGATTATATAGGAAATATACTCTCCCTGCAGGGCATCCTGGTACCCTGGGTCAGTGGACCGTTATGGTCACTGGCATACGAGGTGTGGTTTTATGTTTTAATGGGCGCTGCGGCCTGGTGGTTAACGACATTAAAAGCTAGTAACAGGTATATAGCTGTCTTCATTTTATTCGTCTGCTTTTTGATATTCTCGCATCTGAAGGCTACCTATCTTTTTATATGGTTGCTGGGGGCTATGTCTTTCTCTTACGTAAAGAGAAGCAATGTTTTACTGATAGCAGGCATCATTTCACTCCTGGCTTCTATGATGGCTTTACAGGTCTTTGGAACAGAAAGCCGTACCTTCAAACTGCATGATATCGAAAGTATAAGGGCTATTTGCGAGTTGTGTTTAGGGATATCCATGTGTCTTATTGTGCAGCAGGTGATACATCGTCAACCGAAGTACAGATTGGGCGTCTTTTTAAATAAGTTTGGTACCAGGCTGGCTGATTTTTCCTATACGCTATATCTGACACATTTACCGATAGTATATATGTTGGTGCATTTTGGATTCCCCAAGAGTCAATCCATCAATGTGGTATCGGTAGGTTATTACCTTTCTGCTATCGCGATCTCTTTGGTGAGTGCCTATGCGATCTATCTCGTATTTGAGAAAAGAACGAAGTATGTTAAGGCGATAATGAAGATGAGAATACCTTCGGGCGAGCGTGTGAAGGAGCAACAATATCAGAAAAAGAGGGCTTAACAAAGTAATTATAAGAAACCCGTCTATGTTGCATGTATTCCTTGATGAGGATGCAATATAAACGGGTTTTCCTTTTCCGGAGGACGTCAATATCAATCTACCTCAAATCCATATTTTGCCAGGTTCGCTTTTGTTGCTTCATATGTTTTATGCTGAAGTCCATTAATACCCAGGCCTTCTGCTACAGATACAAACATCGGTCTGTCATCAATATACAATACCTCTTCCGGTTTTACCAATGCAATGTCCAGTGCGATACGCCAGATGTCGGCATCAGGTTTTCTGAAGTGTACGAAGCAGGAGGAGATGAAGAAGTCAACGAACTTATTGATGCCAAACTGCCGGATGCGGTATTCATTCAATTCCCTGCCTTCGTTATTGACGATAGCAATCTTGATACGATATTTCTCTTTGATCTTACATACCAGGTCTATCATCTCAGGAATAGGTGTAGTCACAGAGAACATAAAGGCCCTGAACGCTTCTTCGGTGAAAGGCCTGGGCTCATAAAATACCGTTCTGCGCAGGTATTCGTCCAGCGTCAGTTTGCCTTCCTCGTAAGTGTCAAAGGTGAGGTGGTGACGTTCTTCCAGTTCGGGAAGGTCCAGTGAGAATTTCGCGGCCGCTTCTCTTCGTGCAGCGCGGTCCCAGCCATTGCTTAATAATACACCGCCTATGTCCAGGAATAAAGTCGTAATTGTCGGATGCTGTTGCATATGCTAAAGAAATATGATCTGCTGTATTTAATGGTAAAATAGCTTCATCTATTGTCCTCTTCCCGGACAATAAAACAGGAAAGTAATAAAAAAAATTAATAGTTGATTTCAGAATACTGAAAAAGGGCAACAGTCGCCCATGAATATACAACAGGATGGCTGGAGGTGTTGGCGTTTGAGAGGGGGATGCCAGTGTTGGGAAGGTGAAGGATGACCTGCCATTCTGATAAAAACCCTCTCAAGATGAGAGACTTTTTTTATGTTTTTACTCCGGTGACAGATGTGATGGCACTGCTGGGAGTGGCCTGCTATATTGGTTTTTCAGTCTTTTTATGGCATGTGATTGCCTTAAATGGTACATGCTTTGGCATATGGACAATACTATTAGGCAACTTGTTTAATATGGGAACCAAACAATACAAACAAATGAAAAAAGCATTACTGGTATTTGCACTAGCATCAAAGACCATCTGTACTATTGCACAGGACACTACAGCAACTACGGAAAAGATACCATTTGACGGCATTGACCAGACCTGGCAGAATGGTAACGACAGAAGAGAGAACCCGGCATTTCAGAATATGAAATTCTTCACGCCAAGTATCATGATGGATATCAACTATACACATTCATTTAATAGACCTAATGATAATACCGTGGTAGGCTCTACCGCACTGGCCCGTAACAATGAGGTACAACTGTCTGCCCTGCATTTCGGCGGCGACTTCTATTATAAAGGCGCCAGGGCAAGGGTAATGACACAGTTTGGTACCCGCTCCATCGTAGTGCCACGTAATGACTACAGTCCTTATCGCGGACAGTACCAGTTAGCTAATGCATACCGTTATTTAAGCGAGGCTTACGCGGGATATCATATCAATAAATGGTATGGTATCAATATCGATGCGGGTTTGTTCATGAGTTACCTTGGTCTGAACTCCTACTATCAGCCGGAGAACTGGGAATACCAGGCTTCCTTTACGTCCGACAATACGCCATGGTTCTTCAATGGATTGCGTATCCAGATCTTTGCTACAAAGAACCTCAAGATCGAACCCTGGATCATCAATGGCTGGCAGAGCTACGGTAAATTCAATAAGATGCCTGGATTCGGATTTAACATTACCTATATGTCTGACAACAGCAACCTGAAAGCGCTGACCAATGACTACTATGGTACAGATGCGGCAGGTATTCCTGAGAGGAAACGCTTCCACTCTGATAACAGCTTGCTGGTAAGATACTATAACAAGCCAAAGTCGAAAGGTGTCAGCAGAATGGCTTTCTCTCTGACAGGTGATGTTGGCTTTGAGAAAGGTGGTGGTGTAAATGGGTTTAAAGACAGTGATAAAAACGGCCCTGCGCAGTATTTCCTGAGTGGTATGTTCTATAACCGTGTCTGGTTCAACCAGAATAAATTCGCCTGGACTGTAGGTGGTGGTGTGATGACTAACCCCGGCAGATATCTGGTGCTGTATCCAACCGGTCAGGCGAGCCCATTGCCTAATCCTGCCGATCCTACCAAGACCGAGGGTGCGTTCCCTTTCAGTGCTAATCCAGGGGATAAATTCAAAGGCTGGGATATGTCGACCAACTTCGACTATATGCCGAACCAGAGTATTACTTTCAGATTTGAGCTGGTGAACAGGCATGCTGATGTGCCTTATTTTGCGGGAGAAGGTGGGGTGACTTCGCAGACGGGGTATTCTACTACGCCGCTGGATCCTAACTGGCGCCCGGACCTGGTGAAATCGGAGACAAGATTTGTACTGGCTGCGTTATTCAGGCTGTAATAGTTTTAAACTTAGAGGTTGTGTCTTTTGATATAACCTCTTTTTATTTGCGCTAAGTAGCCTTGGTTTCTTTTTACCGCTAAGTAGCTTCGGTTTCAGTATGGGATGGCGGTCGGCGCCTCTCTGGAATGCTATTGGGCGTCGTCAAGCGAGTAGGGGTTGGATATCTATTGGGCAGTACCGGTCGTGGCACCGGAGAGCCGAAGGCCCGCCATTCCCATCTGAAACCGGTGCTACTAACGCTGTCTCTATTGGGGTTTATGCGGTCCGCTTATTGTGATGTTGTTTTTTATGGGTGCTCCGATTGTTTAATAACGAATAAGGGTATTATTTATACGTTTTCTTTTCCCCTGGGCAATCATTTTGGCCGCTTTTCCGCCCCTTTTTTACAGGTCCACCTCACCTCCACCACAAAGCCTATGCTACAGCCTGTATACGCCGACCAGAAGGCATACCACCTCCTTTCTCTTAATAAACTAGCCCGCCTAATCACTAAGAGCGACAGCGGAAGTAGCACCGGTTTCAGATGGGAATGGCGGACCTTCGGCTCTCCGGTGACGCGACAGATGCTGCCCAATAGATATCCAACCCCCAATGGCCTTTTTCTGCTTTTCGGATATAGCAGGGAGGGAATAATAGAGACAAAACGAGCGGGAATAGGGGGAAATATTGGGTTAGGGATATGAGGGTGCGACCGGTGCCTGATGACCGGTATATTAGGCGTATTTGTGTATTGGGTGTATTAGGGTAGTATGATGGTGGTGTTGAGATATTCATTACCTGGGTGCTAGTCGCCGGGTAGTGGGATAAGGGAAACTGGGGTCTTGGGTGCAGGCTGCTTTAACGGAGCGGTATATGCAGGGATATTCCAGCACCTGGGCGTCTTGTTACGGAAATTCCTTCTGATGTGGCGGGGTGGCCTTACCGGAGGGATAACGGAGATAATGTCCAGTGCATTGGCGGTTTTACTGTCTGAGTAATGCAGCTTGCCGTTTACCATGTAGGCTGAACGGACTTCCAGCAGGACTATGGTGAGTTCCTTACTACACTGGTCTATTGTGAGCGTGAAAGGGGACTGCTGTTCTCCTCGTGCGATAACGGCGGTATGGCTGGTGCTCAGTTGGGCCTTGTGCCGGGAAAAGTTCAGGGACAAGGCGATCGCTGTTATTGTGAAGTGCGTAACACCTGCGGGTATTTTCCGGGAATTGATCACTTTCTCTGATATGGAGATGGTGATCTTTCCGGTATCGTCTTTTTCTATGAGCGGCGTGGCTGTAAGCAAATGACTGATGCCAGTGGTTTCGTTAAACTGAAAGCCTTTCAATGTATGCATATGTCCGATATTGGGTACGCGCTGACCACTACGGTTATACGTATCGGCATTGACAATGTTGATGAAGGTCGTATTCAGCCGGTTAACCAGGGTGTCACTTTTATGCACTGGCAGGTATTGTCTGAGGGACTTGCGTACCAGGCAGGCACAATGGCTGGCCGTACCGAAATCGGTGGCTGCTTTTTTAGTAGCGATGGTCCGGTTTACGTGTTGGGGTCTTTCCCTGTAGTAATAGTTGTTACCCCTGCGATAGCCTATTTTATTTCCCAGTGGACCGGTAAACGGGAAAAGGCCTTTTTGTTTACCCATGATGGTGTATTTGAGATTACTGTAAGTTACTGAATATCTGTCAGAACCGTCGAATGTTAATGCACAATATATCCCCAGAATAGGGGATGGGCAAATGCGAGAAATCAGCCGGGCAAAACTTATCTTTGCCGGCATAAAAACTAAAGGTCACACATGGAATATTCAAAAATCTATACAGTAAAGGAAGAGCATATCGACGTACAGGGTATCATGGACGGGTTGTATTACCCTTTCTATATGGAATATTGCCGGCATGATTATATCAGGGAGGTATTGGGATTTGACTTCGCTGAGGAAGCGGCTAAGGGTATTCACATGGTATTGTCCCAGTATACTATCAAGTTCCTGCGCTCCCTGAAGAAAGATGACGAATTTACCGTGACCTGCGAGTTGTTTGCAGATGCAGCTGGTCAACCGAGACTGCATTTCAAACAATCCATCATTTTGAATGGTAAAGTAATGACCACTGCCGTGTTTACCGGTACCTGTGTAGCCGCAACCGGAGGAAGGCCTTATCTGCCAACGGGAATGACAGATAAATTGGTGGACGCACCAAAACTGGACGTTGCGACGTTAAAGTAAAAGTTGTTTAGTTATATATTTAATTCTCCCGGATGGTGAAAGCTGTCCGGGAGTTCTTATTAGGGAAAATAATGCTGCTTATGATGGTGCATTCATATTGAGTAAAGCGGACCTTGTTGATTTGTTCTGAGTATGTTAAGGTATTATAAATTTATTTTCATTGAAAACTTTGAAATATATATTTATGTATTTACTTTTGTTTTGTTCGTAATTGAATATAGTTCGCAGATAGTAAATAGCAGTTGTTTACCGACCTGAATATTGTTGTTGGCCATTTGTTATTTTGTGCTGTATGGTGGTTAATATAAAACGTTAAAGAATCCGATACCTATATGTAGAATTCTGTATCTAAGCTGTAACCCGACTGGTTTGTTGACCGGCTAGTAATTGGCAGGAACTAAGTCATCAGCGTTTTCTACTAAAGTTATTTACAATCGTTACAGGAATGTTATTTCTCTTGTTGGGACAAGGGCTGAAAAACATATCCCTGCAGTATAGATGTCTCCTTCCCGGGCACTATACGGGTGCCGCTTTACGGGCATAATGTCATTTGTCAGGATGTAATAAATACCTATTAAGATAAATACACTTCAATGATAATTGAACTTGCTGCAAAGCAAAAGAGAAAGATTGCTTTCTTCATGCTGGCATTGCTCTATTTCGACGTGGTTATTCCCAGGAATGCACTGGGAGCACCTGTCCCCAATGTACATTTTCCACACACGCGTCCGGTGCCTGTTATACGCCCGGACAAGGAAAAGGTGCCTGTAGTACCGGCTATTGTACCGGACAAGAAGCTACAGGGGGCTGCACTGCGTCCGGATATCGGCGGACCTACGCAGCCTGAGAGTCAGGCGTTCCACTCCGTGAACAACGACAACATGGTTGATCTGTTCAGCGGAGATTTCACTTATAATATACCATTGCTCGACGTAGGGGGATATCCGGTAGCTATCGGATACAACAGTGGTATCAGTATGGATGAGGAAGCGAGCTGGGTTGGATTGGGCTGGAATATCAATCCGGGTACGATCACCCGTAACCTGCGTGGTATACCGGATGACTTCAATGGTACCGATACCATTCAGAAGACTGCAACCATTAAGACGAATAAAACAGTAGGCATCACCGTTGGAGGTGATCTGGAAATTGCAGGTTTGCCCAAGATGAAGGAAAAGGGGGTGAGTGCAGGCATTGGCGCCAGTCTGGGTGTGACACATAATAATTACCGGGGCTTTGGTATTGAATCTGGTATGAATGCGAGTATTAACGTGGGGGCTAAGAGTATGGGGGCGCTGACATCCGGATTATCCTTTACCAATAGCTCGCAGGAGGGGATTACTGTCGGAACTTCACTGTCTCTGCAGATGGGAAATAAAGAGGCTATTGAGAGCCAGAGCAGTCCTGCGGGAAGTATTACTGTTGGTTTAGCTGCTAATACCAGGTCTGGTCTGAAAGCATTACAGCTGTCGTCTGGCATGAGACAATATGGTAAAGCCATTAAGAATAATCCTGATAAGCATACCAGCATAGGGACTTCAGTTTTTTCTTCTGAGATCTCTTTTGCGCATCCATCCTTCACGCCGACAATTACCCTGCCTTATACCAGTTCACTGATCAGTGTGACTGCCAAATTAGGAGTTACTACCAAGGTGCTTGACGGGCACATTTTCGCAAGTGGTTATGTGTCTAAACAGGGGATTGAACCGGAGGACCGACATATGGCGATACCTGCTTATGGTTACCTGAACTATCAGAATGCTGATCCGTCAGGAGGGGCCTTGCTGGACTTTAACCGTGAGAAGGAGATGGTGTACCGTGAGAAACCTGCCGTGCCTAATATCGCCATTCCTTCTTATACCTATGACGTGTTTTCGATGTCTGGTGAGGGAACCGGTGGTATGTTCCGTGCTTACAGAGGAGATATTGGTTATGTATATGACCATCGGATGAAGACGAAAGATAAGTCGGGCAGATTCAGCGGGGACCTGGCTGTTGGTGACCTCGTGCACTGGGGCGTGGATCTGAATGTGAACAGGTCAAATACCGAGAGTGGTCCGTGGAAGAACATGAACCCACTGGCGGCAACGCTTGGGTTCAGGAAATCGAACAAACAGTTTGAAGCGGCCTATTTCTGGAATCCCGGAGAGAAGTCGGTGAATGCCAAAGCCTTCTATGATAATATTGGTGGTGATGATGTAGTGGCTGTTAACCTGTACCAGGCAAACAGCAGTAGTCCTTTTATTACAACGACGAATGTGCTTAACCGTTATGTGAATAAGCAGCAGGTAGGACAGACCGTTTTGATGCCTGATAATGTGTATAAGAAAGTAAGGGATAAACGTACGCAGGTTATTTCCTACCTGACAGCTGATGAGGCGTCTGTTGCGGGATTGTCAAAGTATATAGATAACTACCGGATCAATTCCTATGGCGCGAATAATTGTGACATGGAATTCCCTTCAGAGCTGGATTCCAGCAGGCATGGTTTACTGGGAGAATATTATGCGGGACATGACTTTCAGCAGTTCCTGTTCTCCAAGGTAGATACCATGGTCAATTATCTGAACGTGAACGACTTTAATGTTGGCAAACCTGCCAATGCGCCCGCCGTAAGTCGTGATTTTTCTATCCGCTGGACGGGAAGGCTGAAAGCGGATGTTACCGGCACCTACAAGATGGTAACGCATTCAGACGATGGTGTGAGACTATATATTAATGACTCCCTGTTCATCAATCGCTGGAACGACCATGGCATAAAACCAGATACGGCTACAGTTAATATGGTAGCCGGTGAATTATATAATATCCGGCTGGAATATTATCAGGCAAAGAAGAAGATCGCCATGCAGTTCCGCTGGATGTATGCGGGCCTGCCGCTATTGCCAATTGGCAGTAGGAACTTTTACCTGATGCCTTCAAAAGATACGTTCACTGTTGGCAACGGTGACCTGTCGAGGGAAAAGCGGATCAACGATTTCAGGAAGAAGAATCATATATCAGAGATCAGCGTATTAAATGGTGATGGCCGCAGATATGTGTATGGTATTCCTGTTTATAACCTGAAGCAGAAGGATGTAACTTTTTCTGTTAATCCGGCGGGAGGGAACAGTAAGGATGGTCTGGTGAAATATACACCGGGCCTGGATAATACAGTCGATAACGACAAGGGGAATGATCATTATTTCAACAAAGAGGAAGTACCTGCTTACGCGCACTCATTCCTGTTGACAGGATTACTTTCTCCTGATTACGTTGACCTGACGGGAGATGGTATCTCTGATGATGACAGGGGAGATGCGGTTAAGTTTAACTATTCGAAGATTGCAGGAATTAAGAATCCGTATAAATGGCGTACGCCTTATAGCGACAGTGCTGTTTATAATGAAGGGTTGAAGACAGATAACCGGGATGACAAGGGCAGTTATGTATATGGAGAGAAAGAGCTGTGGTATCTCAATTCCATCGAGTCCAAAAATATGATCGCTACGTTTAAACTAAGCAACCGTGATGATCAGCCATCTATGGATGAAAATGGGGTGACTGCTCCTGCCAAAGTGTTGAAGAAACTTGAGGAGATCAATTTGTATGTGAAGGCTGATTACCGGAGAGATCCGCTGAAGGCAAGGCCGGTGAAGACGATCCATTTTGAATATAACTATGAGCTTTGTCCGGGGATAAAAGGAAGCGTCGGTGGGAAGCTGACTTTAAAGCGGATCTGGTTTACTTATAATGGTAATAATAAGGCGCAGCGTAATCCATATGTGTTCAACTATAACGGCCATAATCCGGCTTATAGTGGCAAATCATTTGATAGGTGGGGTAATTATAAAGATCCGCTGCAGAACCCAGGATCATCCGCAGGAAACCTGATCACTAATGCTGAATATCCTTATGCATTGCAGGATAGCGCCCTGGCTGCAAAGAATGCGGCTGCATGGACGCTCGATTCTATCGTATTGCCGTCAGGTGGAAGGGTGAAAGTGGACTATGAAAGTGATGACTATGCTTATGTGCAGAACAGACGTGCTGCGCAGCTATTCAAGATTGCAGGGTTGTCTGGCGATGTGCCTAAAACGCTTTCAGACCTGGACAGAAAACTGTATGGTGGTCTGAAGGATTACTTATATGTGTCAGTGAATATATCCAAGCCGGTTAGCAGTAATGCTGATCTATATGCCCGTTATCTTGAAGGAATAGATACTTTATTCTTCCGGTTAAATGTGAAGATGCCGGGAGATAAGTTCGGTAACGGTAATGAATATGTGTCCTGTTATGCCAATATGGAACCGGGCACTTTTGGGTTCTATAATAATGGACAGACCATCTGGTTAAAATTAAAAGCGATTAATCAGTCGGGCGAGACAGACAAATTGTTAAGCGTGTACAGTCCGCTGGCGAAAGCAAGTACACAGTTCCTCCGTTTGAATCTGCCATCGAAGGCTTATCCGGGATCGGATGTAGGAGATGACATAGATTTCGGGGATGCGGTGAAAGTATTGTTATCGCAGGCAGATAACGTGCTCAATATGTTCGCTTCCTATGATAATACAGCCAGGATAAAGGGATGGGCGAATCAGATAGATACTGCACGTTCATTTGTACGGCTGAACAATCCTTATTATAAGAAGTATGGCGGAGGTTTGCGTGTAAAGAGGGTGCGTACTTATGACCACTGGAACGCGATGACCAAACAACGGGAGTCTGTGTATGGTGAGGAATATCAGTATACTACTACACGTACAGTGAATGGCAAAGAGGAAGTGATCAGTAGTGGGGTGGCTACTTTTGAGCCATCCATAGGAGGAGAAGAGAACCCATGGCGGTTGCCGATTGCGTATAAGGAGCAGGTAGCTGCATTAGCGCCTATTGCTGTCGGTTATTCGGAAAAGCCATTGGGTGAGACTTTCTATCCATCTCCATCAGTTGGTTACAGCAAGGTAAGAGTAAGAACGATCCATGCGAAGAATGTACGTTCTGCCAATGGATTTGAGGAGACTTGTTTTTATACCAGTTATGATTTCCCTACGCTGACGGACATGACGCTACTGGCGGATAGTAAAAAGCGCTATAAACCAGCGTTGAGCAATTTTCTGCGTATCAATGCCTGTCATTTCGTGGCGGTGAGCCAGGGCTTCAAGATTGAGCTGAATGATATGAATGGAAAGCTGCGTTCTACATCGAGCTTTTCTGAATCTAATCCTCAGGCGCCTTTTTCCTATACAGAGAATTTTTATAAGGTCGATAACCAGAACGATCCTGTTAAGCACCTTAATAATACAGTAATGGCCATCGATGAGCAGGGCGTTATTGATAGCGTTGCTTCCATCGGAAAGGACATTGAGCTGATGATGGATATGCGTGAGCAGCGTTCTGTTACCAATGCGCTGAACCTTAACCTGAATGGTGACAACTTCACCTTCCCATTCCCGCCCATCTTCCTGTTGCCAACGCTGTGGAACCTCGCGCAACGTGAGGAAACCAAGTTCCAGTCAGTCGGTGCGACGAAGATCATCAATCGTCACGGGATACTGGATAGTGTCGTTGTGGTGGATAAGGGTAGCAGGGTCAGTACCAAAAATATGTTGTTTGATGCAGAGACGGGAGAGCCGGTGCTTAGCCGTACTTATAATGAATATGATGATCCGGTATATAATTTCAGTATGCCGGCAGCTTGGGTTTATAACGGTATGAGCGGGGCTTACAAGAATATCAATACCCTGCTCCGCAATGTTTATATGAACCAGGGCAAGATCGTGAAGGGGCTTGATACGCTGGTTACAGCAGCAGACTATTTCACTGCGGGAGATGAGATCCTGATCGGCTCCAAACAAAAGACGGGCGGCTCTGACTGTTTCCCTGAGATAGCGACGTTTGCGGCAACAACGGTGTTGTATGCGGTGGACGCCAATGCACAGACAGAAGGTGCTACACCTGATATTTATTTTGTAGATCGTGATGGTGTGCCTTTCACGGGGAATGATATATCGATGAAGGTGATCCGTTCCGGAAGAAGGAATATGAATACCGAAGCCGGAGAGTTTGTTTCCCTGGGCAATCCGTTGGTAAGAAATGCATCAGGGTACGCTTTAGTGCTGGATAATAACAGGACATTATCTTCCAGTGTGACCACGTTTGGTCAGTTCTGGAAAGTGGAGGACCAGCTGAAGGCGCAAACGGTAATGAATTGTGTACCGAAAACTTATGCTGAATATGCGGGGAATCAATGCGGTACTTTCTATTACTCAAATACGGAAACCAGTCAGTTCTTCCAGCGTAGCAATTGTGGCCGGGGCTATGTACCTGGAGCGGCGGTAAAATACATTGTACCTGCGGGCAGCTATGCTTCGGATGTCAGTCAGGCGGATGCGGATGCAAAGGCAGCTGCTGATCTGGCATTGAACGGGCAGGACTATGCTGATATGAATGGCACCTGTATTCCATATTACTACAGCGCGGGTATAGATAAAGATTATACAAAGAATAACTGTGGTGTTGGAGGAGTTGGTAGTGTAGTGCCTTATCATCATCCGGCGGGGACAGATTCTTCGCTGGTGAGCCAGGCACAGGCTGACAGTCTTGCCATGATCAAGGCGAATATAGCTGGTCTGGCGAATGCCAATGCGAAAGGTAGCTGTACTTATTATAATAGCCTCATAACAGACTCCATCAGAAAGAATGATTGTCCGGTAGGTATGCAGGGTAGCCTTGTTGCGGTGACAATACCTGCGGGTTTGTTTACCTCTTCTGTTAGTCAGGCGGATGCCAATACAAAGGCCCGCGCTACGGGTCAGGATACTGCGAATGCGAAAGGCCAGTGTATCTCGCCTGCATTGCAAGGCTCAATTAACTGGGGTTGTACGGATGTGGGTTGTACCCAACAGGGAGGAACCACACTGACCTTTACTTTCCCTACGCCAACTACTACAGCGGTAACCTTGTTGGTAGGCCATGTACATAACAGTGTAAATGGACTGTTCTACCAGGGAAGTGATCTGTTTACACCACCAGCAGGTGCGAAAGCTTGGGGACTCAGTCCCAATGTTCCTTCTATCGTTAGGATACCTGCGGGAGTGACCACCTATACTGCAGGTCCTATTATTTATCAGCAGGGATTTGAAGGAGATATTCTTCACTCATGGACTTGTCAATCCTGTCAGGGACCGCCGGTATCGCTGTATGTAAAGTCGATCACCAGTGGTGTGACCACCAACTTTACGCTGACGAATCCAAACGTGAATATATATAACCTGAAGTAGTGACTTCTTTTACCAGATGTTCTATTAACGAGTTGAGTCAATATGAAAAAGCATAAAGCATATAAATTTCTATACAGGGTAGTGGTGTTGTTGCTGCTGTTTGCAGGAAGTGCCGGTACGCAGAACAAGCTGGCCGCACAGGGGCAGGTATCCTGCACCTGTGGATGCCTGCAGCCGTTGTTTGATTACCTGATCACGTCCCGCCGGCTTTTTACGGCGGAGTCTGAGCATGTAGTGATCTCTTCGCTGATACGGGATGCGAGAAGGGCAGGTTATAATATCTCTTATACGCAGTGTGCTATTTTGTATAAGAATATTAACAAGAACTTCTATGCTATCACTACGGATACAGTGGGTACGCTTTACAAGGCGCGTGTAGGTGACTGCGAGATTTCCCTGCAGTCGTCTGCCGGTAGTGTTCAATTCAACAATCTACGCAGTGATGCCTGTACGGGTGCAGATGTGGTAACCTACCACAATGCCGGCGGCAGTGTTAAAGTGGCACAGCTGGAGATCGGTACCTGTTATACCTGCGTTGTTGCGCCTTCGGGCAACTGCTACAGCGCTGTGACGGACACCAGTGTCAATCCTTATGTAAGTGGTCTTGCGGGTAACTGGCGACAGCTGCGGAAGTATACCATGTATACTGACCATAATGAGGTGAATGCCACGCAGTCGCTGCATGCGAGAACAGCGGGTACTATTTTCAATTTTACCTATTACTGGAAGCTAAATAATAAGCAATGGGTAATACAGCCTGATACGGTGAGATGGTTGTGGATGCAGGAGACCACTTTGTACAGTCTTAAAGGAGTTGAGGTAGAGACGAAGGATCCGCTTGGCAGGTATAAGTCGGTACTGCTGGGATATGGACATGCTTTGCCTACGACGGTGACGGAAAACGGCAGATACCGGGAGACGGCGTTTGATGGATTTGAAGATTATTTCCTGAATGAAGCCGTTTGCGGGAATGGTTGTGTTGTTCCGAGAAGTTTTGATTTCTCACCTTATAAGCAATACCTGGATACGACCGAACAACATACAGGCCGATACAGCCTGAAGGTGGCCGCGGGAAGCGCTTATGGCATCAGTGCGAATATCTCCGCCACTGATATTGATACTTTCCGGGTTGCCTATATGAAGGATAGCAGTAATTGCCGGTACAAGCAATTGGTGTTAAAAGGTATCGATGCGGGCAAGGAAGTCCTGTTGCCTACGTTTTCGCCGCTGGCCGGAAAACGTTTGTTACTCAGTGCATGGGTGAAAGAGGGACAGGTATGCAGTGGCAATACTTATACATCCAACCAGATATGGGTGAAGATAAAACGAGCAACGGACAGTATAACGATCATAGCGGTGCCCGATGGCAGCATTATTGAGGGCTGGCAGCGATATGAACGGCCGCTGGATGTTCCTGCTGATGCTGTCAGCGTTACGCTGTATCTGCAAGCTACAGGATCTGTGCCGGTGTATTTTGACGACATCCGTATACATCCCTATAGTGCTACGATGAAGTCTTTTGTGTATAGTCCTGATAACCTTCGTCTGATGGCTGAACTGGATGAAAATAACTATGCCACCATGTATGAATATGATGATGACGGTACGTTGATCCGCCTGAAGAAAGAGACTGAACGCGGAATTAAAACAATTTCAGAAAGTAGGGGCTCTTTGTTAAAGGAAGTACTGCCATAGTCATTCATTGTGAAAATAATTAAGAGATGAGAAAAGATTCATTTTTAATAAAGGCGGGCCTGGTTAATAACCCGACATCAGCCGTGAGGACGCTGTTGCCGTTTGTGTTCCTGCTGTTCTTTATACTGATGGGAACAGGCAGTCAGGCGCAAAGCGTGACGGTGGCGAAGGATATACTGGATGGCAGTAAGGGAGAGCTGGCGAAAGACTCGATTGCCTTTACAGAGGATACCGCATATTTTAATCCCACCCTGCGGGATAATCTGGATACACCCTATACGGTAAAGAATGTTATTACGTTTAAGATCAACGAATATGCGCGTGTGCTGCTGCCGGCTACTTTTACGGCATCGGTGAATGTGCGTATCATTTATAGCAAGCCGGATCTGAGCATTGATTCTGTGGAGCGGGTAATGAATATTAACTATTCAGATACCAGCGTCTATACGGCCAGGAGCAGTTTTGTATTTAATAATGCACACAGGGTTACTGTCAAAATATTGAGTGTAACAACCAATGCGACATCAAATGTGGTGCCGGCGCTGGTATTGGAGAATGAGATGGATATACGTCTTGTATATAAGTTATCATGCGTGAATGGTGGGGTGCAAAGTATCGGGATCGTTTCCCCAACGCCTGCCAATACAGATTCTACAGACGAGATCGGGGTTACCTGGCCGGCGATGACGGGCGCGGATGTATACGACCTGGAGTGGGCCTATATTGATTCAACGGCCTTGCTGAGTGGAAGATATGGGGAACCGCTAAACCGCAACCTGATATTCCGGAATAATGCCACCCGTGTGACGGTGGCGACAAACACATATAATATCCCCCTGTTGTATAGTAATGGTGGTGTATTGTTTTTCCGTGTGAGGGCCGTGCAGGAAAAGACGGGTGTGGGCAGAACAGAGACGCCGTGGAGTTCCTTATACCAGGACGGTCTTGGACAATATGCTTTTACAGGTCATCAGCACCAGTTGAACTGGCAGTCGAAGGTAGAATTTGCGGAGAATGGGATGAGAAAGGCGGTTGTGAGATACTATGATGGTAGTTTGCGGAACCGCCAGACGGTGACGAAGGATAACACGACCAATACGACGGTTGTGGCAGAAACCTATTACGATCGTCAGGGGCGTTCTGCTATTGAGGTGCTTCCTGCGCCGACTTTAAGTTCGGTGATTAAGTATTCCCGCAATTTTAACCGTACTATTAATGGTGGCGAGTATGACAAAGGGAATTATGATACGCTGGTCAATGCTGCGGATATACTGACGGCAGCTGCCAGTCCGATGTCGAATACATCCGGCGCCAACCAGTACTACTCTGCCAATAATCCGGAGAAGGACAACGGCGTAAATAAATACATTCCGGATGCCGGAGGGTATGCTTTTACTGAGACTTCCTACACGCAGGATAATACTGACAGGATAAGCCGGAAAAGTGGCGTAGGGCCTACGTATCGTTTGGGTAGTAACCATGAGACAAAATTTAGTTATGGTGCACCGGGCGACAATGATCTGGACGCGTTGTTTGGAACGGAGATAGGGGTAAAGTCGCACTACTTCAAAAATATTGTGCAGGATGCCAATGGGCAGTATCATGTCAGTTATATCGATATGTATGGCCGTACGGTAGCTACGGCATTGTCTGGCGTACCAGACAGCGCTAACCTGGCGGGGCTTTCCTATAATCCGCTTATTTCTTATACAGATACCCTGTCTAAAGCGAATAACAGGATAGTGAAGGACCTGGTGATGGAAAATACCCAGAGCCAGCTGGTGACGTTACCGGGTAATTATGTCTTTAATTATAAGTTGCAGGCACCTGTTTTGCAGCGTAGTGATTGTAATAATAACACGGTTTGTTATAACGGGTTGTTTGACCTGGAGATAAGTATTACTGATGATGCATCCAATCAGCGTCTGGGAGGTAAGCCCTTTGATACGGTACTGCATAATTATACACCGGGATCAATTCCTGCTAGCTGTGGGGTGCCTGATATGACCGTTGGATTTACCATCTTTTTGCCTGCAGGTACTTACCAGATCACCAAACGTCTGAGCGTGAACCGTGAGGCGATGGACTATTACAGGGATAGTGTGTACATGAAGAAGCAAATGTGTACTACGCTTGAACAGTTTGTACAGCAACAGCGGGATATCCTGGCGAAGGACAGCGCTAAGGGCTGTGTGCCGGATTGTAAGGCCTGCCGCGATAGTATTGGTGCCTGGGATGCTTTCAGGAATAATTATCTGGCAAAAGCGGGTGTTTCACCGGTTGATTCAGCTTCTTACAGGGGAGCCGTATATGCAGCTTACCTGGCGGCAGTAGCTGCTTGTGATGTGTTGTGTGATGCAGGTTCAGAGATAGCGGGTATCAGAAATGCGATGTTGCTGGATGTAACCGGGCCTTATGGTCAATATGCGAATCCGGCGGATACATTGAATGTTTATTCCATCTTTTATCATGCGGATGAAAATATAACGGCACCGTATAGAAGGGATACTGTTGTGTATTATGATGAGCTGGGACGCAGGGATACGGTATATGATGAGATCAGCGATACCTATGTAATACCACAGTTGTTGCATCCGCAGCAGTTTGCGGCGAAGTTCAAGGAATCGTGGGCGGAAGCGTTGCTGAAGTTCCATCCGGAGTATTATAAGCTGCTGGAAATGCAAAAGTATGCCGATAGTTATCTGTGGGATAAGACCTTTGAGGGCATAGATACTTATGCGGAAGCGAAAGCAGCGGGCTACCTGAATCCTACTGCCAACAATAGCTTTATTTTCCCTGTGGTAACAGGCAATATAGATCCGCTTGCGGCAACAGCCAAAGATGGATTGGAGAAGATGCTCAATAATTTTAATGGTGGCAGTGGCGCCAGTCTGTTGTCTATGTGGAGTATGGCAACAGTAAGTGTGAAGTGCTCCCGTAATGGTGCTAATTGTTATCAGCAATATAATACACCGGCAAAGGCCTTCAATGAAGCTCTGATGTGTAAGGGTGATCTGGATATGGCCTGGAGGGCGTTCCGCCAGATGTATCTGACTACCAAGCATAACATCATCAATGATAGAATTAACAATGTTATTTACCCGGGTTATCCGAGGGTAACATCCGCACAGCTCAGTGCTGCGGGTAATCAACCTGATTTTTATGTGGTAACTGATGCGCTGAAAGAGAACGGTGGTGGATTCATGGGTAATAATGCTGACAGCACTATATTGAAAGATTCTGCCAATGCGCAGTTGCAGCGGTCTTATGATGAAAACTGCAGGAGTTATGTACAGGCATGGGTAAAACAACTGGCGCCTTGTAAGTACAGCCAGCAGGTACTGGATAGCATCCTTATACCAAAATTGCTGGCAGTTTGTAAGGAAGGTGCGGATATGGACCATCCATATGGGGCCAGTTCCGTGAAACCATCCAGTGGCAGTTATTACAGAAGTTTCAGTGATGTATTGAATGCTTATAATGCGCAGGCGGGTATTACAGATCCGCTGAGCTGTAATGCTTACCTTATTACATTACCGGCGCCGTATGATAAACAGGCTGCTTATACAAACCGGCCGACTTACACCGCACCGGGTGATTGTGAGTGTAATCAACTCAGGCTCTTAAATACAGAGTATCTGGCTTATAAGAAGCCATCTGATATTTCACTGGCGACTTATCTGAATCGTACGAGAGGTACTTCTTTATCTGACGTGGAAGTACAGCAGTTGCTGAGTGCATGTAATGTACCGGGAACGAATACCTGTACCTATTTTGAACAGCCGTTGGTGATTCCGACCATCATGCAATGTAATATAGCAGCACCCTGTGCAAGCTGTGAGGTGGTAGGCAACAGCTACAGCCGTTTCCAGGCAAGCTATCCGGGTGTTACACCGCTGCGGGAAGAAGCAGATTCTGTGCAGCAACGAAAGAATGAGCTGTTTGTGAACTTCATGAACAATCAGCTGGGAATGAGCAAACAGCTGTGGGAATATATGGCATTTATGGATACCTGTCAGCTTTATCCATTTAAAGACAGCATTGTTTGTCGCGGGGGAAAACAGTTGATCCATAGTTATGCAACAGGAAGTATTGATACTGTTTACGATGTTATCCGCACACCGGATAACGGGTTTATGATAGCGGGTTCCACTACGATCGCAGCGAATAATAAGAACGCATATCTTATCAGGACGGATAGTAAGGGTGAGGTGCTGTGGTCCAAACATTACGGTGGTGCCGGCAATGACGATTTTATGCGGATCAGGTCTACAACCGACGGTGGATATATAGCCGTTGGTACCATTGCGGCTTATGCAGTAGCGCGAGATGCGATGATCGTTAAGCTGACGGCCCAGGGCGATGTGACCTGGAGCAAACGTGTCGGATTGAATACGACATGGGGAGAGGTGGGTACTGACATTGTACAAACCAGTGATGGTGGTTATGCTTATGTAGCGCGCTATAATCTGGCAGATGGTGTGGCTGATTTTCTGGTCGGCTCACTTCAGGCTGATGGTGCCTTCAACTGGCTGAAACGTTTTGGACAGGGTAGCGGTGATGAAGGTTATTCACTGCTGGAGAACAAGGATACACTGGTGATTGCAGGATGCTCATGGGTAACTGGCGTTACAGGTCAGTTTGATGGCTGGATATTGAAGGTAGATAAAAAGACGGGTAAGCAGCTGCATGTTCATTGGTATGACATTGGTCAGCCGACGAAGACTATCACTAACTTTTCAAATTTTATTCATAAGGTAAAGGGTGGTTATATCACCAGTTATTCTGCTGGTGATGCTGGCGGCGTAAGACAGGCTATACTGAGTGTAGCTGATAATGGTCAGATAAAGTATGTGAAACAGTTTTCCCGTCCGCTGGATAAAACAGTCATCCGGTGGATGCCGACAGCCGTGGGATCGGATGGTAATATTATGGCGGTACAGAATGTCCAGCTTGCCAATAACTATGGTATTGTGTGGGAGAAAACAAGTGGAGATGGCAACCTGCTCTGGTCAGATCTGTTCAAGTCGGATAGTGCTGTTTTCTTTGCAAAACTTGTAGAAAACGCTGATGGCGGATTTGTGGGTGCTGGTAATTATAGCCGGAGTGCTATGATGATATTTACGCCACCTAATGGTCCGATGGGATGTAGCGATAGTCTGATCAATGATACTTTTGATCCTGTTGGAGTGAGGTTTAATCCTGATACCGTGATGGTTTGGGATGTTGTGATCAAGGATACCGCAGTGAAGGCATTTACACTTACCGGCAATGCGATAGCGCCGGTACATAAAGTGTTTAACTGTATAGGAGCTGACAGTTGCTTCCGCATGAGTAAGGGGCCGTTGCTTTGTGGTAATACTAAACCGGTATTTGGCGATGTAGATGTGAATGAGATCAACAACTGTTCTGACAATGAGTTTTTTGCGGTAAGTAAAGGAACGGAGTTGTTCAATGCCTATAGAGATTCTCTGAAAGCCGGTTTCAATAAGGTATATATTGATAGTTGCATGAATGCGGGATTGCGGGAGATCTTTACAGTTTCCTATACCACTTCTGAGTATCATTATACCTTGTATTATTATGACCGTGCGGGCTCTTTGGTGAAGACCGTGCCACCGGCAGGTGTGGTGGTGAACCGTACGCCTACCTGGTTAAATGCCGTGAAGGCCGCCAGGGCGAAAGGTCTGGAACAGCTGCCGGCGCATACCATGGTGACGAATTACAGGTACAATACCCTGAACCAGGTGATTGCCAAGATGACGCCGGATATCACTGCGGCATTGCGATATGCTTATGACAGGGTTGGACGACTGGTGGCTGCGCAACCGGTAATATCGAGCAGCTGGGTTTACACGGTGTATGATAATCTGGGTCGTATAACACAGACGGGAGCGACCACTACGCAGCTCGTGAATACTACCAGCCGTAATCCGTATTCACTGGCGCAATGGTATGCGAATATGCTGAGGACCGAAGTGATTGCTACGACTTATGACGAGCCTTATACGCCGTTATCAGGAGTTGTGATCAGCCAGCGTAACCTGCGTGGCCGTGTATCCTGGTCGGGCGTATTTTCTGGTACGGCAGCTGTCAATAGTGGTGCTTATACTTTTGGCACCTTTTATAGCTATGATGCGCATGGTAACGTGGATACCCTGGTACAGGACTTTAAGACTGGCGGCATGGCAGATGGTAATAACCGTTGGAAGAAAATGGTGTACCAGTATGATCTGATCAGCGGAAAGGTGAAACATATGGCTTATCAGCCGGGAGCAAGAGATGCATTGTATCATCGTTTTACCTACAATGCGAACAATAAGATGACAAATGTGGAGACAAGCCGTGATAGCATTAACTGGGACAAGGATGCTTATTATCAGTATTATAAATATGGTCCGCTGGCCAGAGCGGTGATAGGACAACAGCAGGTGCAGGGTATTGACTATGCATATACTTTGCAGGGTTGGGTGAAGGGTATCAATAGTACGGCTGATACTTCCATATTTGATATGGGAGGAGATGGCGCCAGCACCAGCTCAGTTGCAAAAGATGTATATGGCCTTGCATTGCACTACTATGGTGCGAGAGATTATAAACCGATTGGTAGTACTGCGCGTCCTTTTGCTGATCCGGGTACTGTTGGTGGTAACTTTAAGCCCTTGTTTAACGGGAATATTGCTGGTATCAGTCAGAACATATCATCTGTCGGATCGCCGTTGATGTATAACTATACCTATGATGTGTTGAACAGGATAGCAGGGATGCAAGCTGTAAAAGGACTGGATAAGACTAATAATACCTGGACACCTGTTGTATTGCCGGACTTTAAGGAGGATATATCTTATGATCCGAACGGTAATATCAGGACATATCTCCGCAAAGGGAATAATACTTTCGCAGGCCAGCCGCTGGCAATGGATAGTCTGACGTATAACTATACCAGCGGTACGAATAAGCTGTTATACATTTTTGATGGTGTTGCTGCTGGCAACTATCCGAATGATATAGATAACCAGGCAACCAATAACTATAACTATACGGGTGGAGGTCAGTTGAATCTTGACAGGGCTGCGGGAATAACAAGCATCCAATGGACAGGATATGATAAGATCAGGCTCATAAGCTCGGCAAGTGGTAGTACCAATTATACCTATGATGTTTCCAATAAGCGCGTGAGTAAAACCTTCAAGGGTATACAGACCTGGTATGTAAGGGATGCTTCCGGTAATGTGATGAGTGTTTATGTGAAAGGAGATAGTTCTTTAAATGGTGGGTTGCTTACGCAGACAGAGGCGCACCTGTATGGAGATGACAGGCTGGGGATTAACGATCTGAGTACGGATGTACAGAGTGCTCCGTTAGAGAATAGCATCGATCTTCCCGGATTGGGATCTGCGACTGAGGTTGCTTTTGTGAGGGGCAAAAAGCTATTTGAGCTGAGTAATCATCTGGGGAATGTTTTGGCAACGGTATCTGACAGAAGAAGAGGCGTATCGACAGATGGTAGTACGATCGATCACTATGAAGCGAATCTGGTTTCTGCGCAGGATTATTATCCTTTCGGTATGCAAATGCCGGGAAGAGGTTTTGCAAGTGGTAATTACAGATATGGCTTTAATGGTAAGGAGAATGATAATGATGTGAAGGGCGATGGGAATCAGCAGGACTATGGCATGAGGATTTATGATAACAGAGTGGGCAGGTTCCTGAGTATGGACCCGCTGGCCCCGAAATATCCTGAGCTGACGCCTTATCAGTTTGCAAGTAATAAGCCTATCAATTCGATTGACCTTGATGGTCTGGAGAGCTGGGAGTTAACTACTCCGCTGTTTAAATTGAATGCGGCGCTGGAGATCTCAAATAACAAAACGGCGATCTTCATACAACAGCAAAGGGCGATAGAGCAGGAAAGAATAAATGTGATGTTTGAGCAATCGGCAAAAACTCCGAAAATATCAAAGACAGATGATTGTATCAGATGTCAGGAGATCATCGATGCGCACTATGAAGGCCTGCGTCTGGAGGAAAAGAATTCGAACCTGGATCCGATAGTGCAGGGAGGCGCTGGTTTTGGGCGAGGTCTTGTAAGAGATCCGTTCTTCCAGGTTTCCGCTGGTTATGTGCTGGGAAGCGGTCTTGGTTTCCTGATGCCACGTCTTGACCCCAAGTTAACATGGGCAACGTTTGGGATTAAATTCAGCGTGGATGTAGCCGGTCAGACACTTTCAAACGGCGGTAATATCTGGAAAACAGATTTCTTTGATGCAGGACTGGCTGGCCTTACAATGCCAATGACTGCTCATGCTCTGGGTTCGCTCGTAGATGTGAAACCATTTGATAAAGATAAAATCGGGCTTACGTTCTATAATAAATCACTTTTATCAACAGGAATTGATTTTGGTGTGAAAGTCGTATTTGGAGGAAGTAAGTATGGCTTAGGTGGTTGGTCAAAAGCAAAACTCAACAATTCATTGGGATTCAAATCATCGTATCTTACTAATGCGATAAGTGATGGCTTGCAGGAGACCTATAGGCAAATGGCTAATTTCCCGGTAAGCGCAACGGGTAAGTTGGCAAGAAAGGCGGTAAAGAGAAAGTCGGGTTACTAAGATCAGTAAGTATAATAGTTAGCCCCCTGATGTTTACACAAACATCAGGGGGCTAACTATTTATTGCATACTAGTTTTTAGGTGAAAGATCTTCGTCAATTATGGACTGACCTGAAAATGTTTTGATACAATTCCGGATATGTGTTTCACTTGTATTTAAGCCCAGCAGACTTATGGAGTATTCACGGGGGCGAGTCTTTAACGTCAGGACCAGCGATAAGGTAGTCATACTGTCGCTTGGGCTTTCCACTATTTTATATCCTTTGATATTTTCCCAGGGAATAGTCTTTTTTTTATGTGTTATACCGTCGGGTGAAAATATAATTGCTGCCTTATTGTCAAATATGCCATATAAACAATAAGCGTCGACACATACAATGAACAGGATAAAGAGACCGGCAGCAACCGGATTTTCCTGTAACTGAATTTTAGTTTCTTTATATCCCAGAAAAAAGCTGGCTACAAGTCCGGTAAATAGAACCGAGAGGACGATGTATAAAGACTTTGATTTCCTTATTGTAATATTGCCAGGTGCCATAGGTCATTAGAAATTAGAATGGTAAAAGTACAGATAATATGTAAAGATAGTTTGTATCAAAACCGAACAGTTATTCCATAATACTGGACATATCTAATAATATTTAATAATTAATCGTTTGTTAGTTATATTGGTTTTCCGTTGGCATGTCACTTGTGCCCACTGTCCCGAACGCAATGCAAAGCGGAGCATCCCATGATAAGAAACCACTTAAAGATCGCCTGGCGTAGTTTGCTGTCCACTAAACGCTTTTCCATTATTAATATTTCCGGTTTAGCCGTAGGAATGGCAGCGGCAGGACTGGTATTTTTATGGCTGCAAAACGAGATCAGCTTTGATAAGTTTCATGAAAATAAGGATCGCCTGTATGAGGTGCGGGGTCTGACTGCTGTTGATGGAACGAAAATCGTGATCAATCAGACAGAGCAGCCGCTGGGGCCGGCTTTAAAGAAGGATTTTGGTGAAATAGAGAGTGCCGCGCGATTGGCGGATGTCAGTAGCCTGCTGCTGACGGCAGGGGATAAACGTTTTACAGGCATCAATGGCGGGTTTGTAGATCCTGCATTTCTCCGGATGTTTAGTTTCCCGGTTGTCGGGACAACAAGCACAGCACCCCTGAAGCAGATCAATTCCATTGTTATTACGGAGGGATTGGCGGAGAAGCTGTTTGGAAAAGAGGATGCCCTGAATAAGGTGATTAAGATCGATTCTGTTGATTATTTCCAGGTAACAGCGGTGCTGAAACACCTTCCGTCAAATACCCGTTTCGATTTTGAGTATCTGTTGCCCTGGGATTATCTGCGTAAAATAGGCTGGAATAATGACAGCTGGCTCAGTAACAATATATCGACGTTTGTATTGCTGAAGCCTAATACCAATGTGACTACATTCAATGATAAGATAGCGGGGATTGCGCGGCGTTACTCCGGCAATCCTGAGGTGTGGACGCACTTCCTTTTCCCGCTTGAACAATGGCATCTTTATGCAGAGTTTAAGGATGGAAAGCCATCGGGCGGGCGTATTACCGTGGTACGGTTGTTTACTGTTGTCGTGATATTGATTCTGTTAATTGCCTGTATCAATTTTATTAACCTGAGCACTGCCAAGAGTGAGAAACGTGCAAAGGAAGTAGGTGTGCGTAAAGTGGCGGGGGCAGGGAAGGGGATGCTGATCTCCCAGTTTATGACAGAAGCACTGTTGATGTCGTTTATTGCAGGTACTATTGCGTTGGCCATCGTACATCAGGCCCTGCCTTATTTTAATGGGCTGGTAAATGTACCACTTTCCATTCCCTATGGTAGTACAGGCTTCTGGGTGAGTGCCCTGGGCTTTATATTGATCACCGGGGTACTGGCCGGGTCTTATCCAGCCTTTTATCTTTCTGCTTTTAAACCTGTGAGTGTACTGAAAGGCGGATTCAGGGGCAGGGAAGGGCGATTGTCTCCAAGAAAGGTGCTGGTGATATTCCAGTTCACGTTTGCTGTTATCCTGATCATTTCGACCATTGTTATCCGCAACCAGATCAGGTACGCCCAGGAGCGGGAGACGGGGTATTCCAGGAGTAATCTTATCAATGTGAACTTTGAGGGAGATATTGCGAAGAATTATGACCTGATCAGACATGATCTGATCAGTGAGGGTATCGCCGCGTCAGTAACGAAAACCATGTCTGCCATTACAGAACGTGGTAGTAATACGTGGGGATTGGAATGGGAAGGTAAACCGACCAATTTTGAAGGCACCATCGCTTTGTTCAGCGCTGACGCAAACCTGGTTAAAACTGTGGGATTGCAGCTGAAGGAGGGAAGGGATATAGATATTCACCGTTATCCGACAGACAGTTTTGCTGTGTTGCTGAATGAAACAGCGGTGAAGGTGATGGGATTCAAGGACCCGATAGGACAGCTCATCCGGCAGAGCGGAAATGTGAACTGGAAGGTAGTGGGGGTTGTGAAAGACTATGTTATTGGTTCTTCTTACGGAACAGTGCCGCCAGTGGTCATTGAAGGTCCTGCAAGCTGGTTTAACACCCTGCATATCAGGTTCAACACTTCCGGATCCGTTGCGGAGTACCTGAAGAAAGCGGAAGTAATATTTAACCGGTATAACCCGGGTTATCCTTTCAATTATCAGTTTACGGATCAGCAATATGCGAAGCTGTTTGATGCAGAACAGCGTACGCAGGCATTGGCGGGGTTATCTGCCGCATTGGCGATATTTATATCCTGTCTCGGATTGCTGGGATTGTCGGCCTATGTAGCAGAGCGCCGTGTGAAGGAAATTGGAGTACGGAAAGCGTTGGGTGCTTCGGTGCTGAATATTACCGGATTGCTGACATTTGATTTTATGAAGCTGGTAGTGGCGGCGATTGTGGTAGCGATTCCTATCGGCTGGCTGGCGATGAATGCGTGGTTAGAGCATTTTGAATATAAGGTTGCTATTAATGGGTTCGTGTTTGTGTTTGCCGCATTGCTGGTGATCAGTATTACGTTGCTGACGGTTAGTTATGAAGTAATACGGGCAGCGATGGTGAATCCGGTGAAGAGTTTGAAGAGGGAATAGGGGCTTGGGGCTCCCGGAATTGTTTGTCCTGATTAGCTGGTGTTGATCTTACAAGATAAGAATCAGCTACATTAGCAGTGACAAGTTATTCCACGCAAACCCTCTTTCCTTTGGTTATGAAAACATCCCTTTCTGCAAGCCTGTATCTTGCTTTACTGGCAGTTGTTATCTCCTGCCAGAAAGAATCAGCACAACAGTCGCAACCTGCCACCAGAGCCACTACTGCTGAAGCATTACCTGCACATTTTAAAGTGGCCTATTATGCCTTTGATGCTACTCCCAATCAGCTACCACTCACGCAGTTTGCCAACGAGGCGAATGTAGTCGTGCTGTTTGAAGGTACTGGCTGGGAGATGGCGGATTCTGTGCATTATGGCAGCTCCAGTAGTTATATACTGAATGTTAATCCTAATTATCATTCCTATAAGTCTATTATTAACCATGTGCGTGTGTTACAACAGCGAGGTGTGAAGGTATTGATGAATGTGGATGATGCACCATCCTGGAATACCACTACACCTTTTACGACTTATAACGGGCAGGGGCTGAATTATCAGCAGTTTGCTGCCTTTGTGAAAGCCTGTATTATTGATTCACTGCATTTTGATGGGATAGCACTTGATGTAGAACATCTGGGCAGTACGGCTGCTAATACGAACTTTACTAATCTCGTGAAGCAATTGGGCAGTTACTTCGGACCACTATCTTCCAATAGCGCTAATACTGTGTATACTGCCGCTATATACAGTGGCGCGCAGGCGGGATATGCCATTGGTCAATCTCCTACTGTGGCGCAGTACCTGAACTTTGTGGAGGATATGGGCTATTTTCAGAACAATACGACCAGGTTCAATCGTTGGGCCAATTACATCGGATCGAATAAGACCATGATTGGTGTTTCCAAGCAGTATAATTCTGTGAGTACTGCAATCACCGCCGCAAACTGGTTACCCGGGAGTGGGAATAAGGCAGGTATTATGGTGTTTGCCGGGAATGTTGATTCTTCTTATACGAATCGGATTTTCAGGGCATTGAGATGAAACCGATATCCTTTTAAATGCGGGATGGAGTAATGGCGGACGATCGCCATTACTCCGTTCAGGTGCTTAATGAGTTCCATGCTTTTATCTATTAGCCGGTAATACGTAATGTGTGAACAGGAAGTCTTCTGTGAATCCCATTCTGGTATAAATACCTTGTCCCATCGCGGAAGCCTGCAACACACAATGGGTAGCATTGCTATCTATCGCCATATCGATCAATATATTCATAATCTCTTCCGCATATCCTTTTCTACGTACTTCGGGTAGTATACCTACGGAATGGATGCCTGCTATGCCATCCTCAATATGTAACAGGGCTGTTCCAATGAGGGCGTTTTCAAGAAAGACCAGGTAGAACGGTACTTTATTGCAGGATTGCGCCACTACGTCTTCGTGGATCCGATAGCCAAATGGGATAGTAAAAGTGTCAATCCATTGCTTTGCCTGTTCTTCGTTGGTTACTCTTGTCAGCCGAAGCCTTTTCTCATATACAGGTCTTTCCGCCAACTGAAGGGACATCCCCGTTTGTTGGAACCGTTGTTCCAGTCCTTTGGAAACAAAGAGGTCGTGATTATCTTCCCAGGAGGAGATCTTCAGGCTTTCCTTTCCATTGCGCATTTCGTTGATGGCGTTGTCCAGTACTTCGGGCGTATAGTTCCAGGACCATAGCCTGTTGGGCCAGTCGGAGAAGGGGAGATAGCAATAGCTATAGTTTTCCCTGTTATGGTTCGCATTAAAGGGTGTATTTACTATCGTCCATAAGGAGAGGATGTTCTCAATGTTTTTTTCTTTCAGATTCATAGCTCACGTTGAAATAACAATCTAAGTATAATAACTGTGCTTAGCTTGTACAAAGGTGAAACATCCGAAGGAAATAATCGTTTACATATGTTGATTGGGGGTACTATTTTATACCTGCCGGTTTTATTGCTTTACTTATGCGTGATACACCGGCAGGCTGAAACCAAACGTACTTCCTTCCCCGAGTTTACTATCTACCCAGATCCTTCCACCCTGTGCTTCTATGAATTCCCGGGAGATGGATAATCCCAGTCCGGTACCTACCTTTTCCGGCGTACCGGGCACTTTAAAATAGCGGTCGAAGATGCGGGAGAGGTATTTCTCTTCAATGCCTCTGCCATGATCGCAGACGGTAAATTCTATGTTGTTGTCTTTGAGAGATGTGGTCAGCTCGATCTCTGCGTCATCGAGCGAGTATTTCACGGCGTTGGTGAGGAAGTTGGTCAATACCCAGGCTGTTTTCTCCGGGTCTGTCATTATTTTATTACCGTTCGTGTGTTTAGTGACGCGGATGGCGATGTTCTTCTGTTGCGCAAGTGCGCTGACGGTATTGGTGGCGTTGTCGATGATGATATCCGGTGATACCGGCTCGATCTTCAGCTGTATATGCCCTGTTTCCACCTGGCTCATGTTGAGCAGTTCACTGGTGATCTTGAGCAAACGGTCTGCATCGTCAGTGATACTTCTTACGAGTTCTTCCTGCTCCCTGTTGACGTTACCTATACGAGCATCTGTCAGTAGCTGGGCGCTCATTTTAATGGAAGCGATCGGCGTTTTCAGCTCATGGGAGATCGTTGCAATGAAGTTGGTCTTTGCTTCATTGAGTTCGTGGAAAGGCGTGATATTACGTAATACGATCACCTGACCAATGACCTTATCAATGTTTGTTACGTTGAGAATGTCCAGGTGAAAATAGCTTTCCTTTCCGTCGGCGTAGATCTTGAGTTCTTTATTAGCACTATCCTGCTTCAACAGGTTGCGCATCAGGTCATTGTGGAGCGCAATGTCGGGTGCATAATGGCCCCTGATCTCTGCTTCCTGCAGGCCGAGCAGCTTTTCAGCAACCTTGTTCAGGAAGAGGAGATTTCTGCTTTCGTCAAGACCGATAATACCATCGTTCATCTGGTTGATAATGGTATCGATACGGCTCTTTTCGAATTTGATCTTGGCGAGGTTACTATGTTCGTATTCATCCAGCTTTTCTGCCATGCTGTTGAAGGCCTGTGCAAGTTCTCCGAATTCGTCGTGCTGGGAGATGCGGATACGTTTAGAATAATCCTTATTCACAATGGCTTTGATACCTTCTGACAGGGTCTTTACCGGCTCACTGATTATACCGGGGAAGTTCACTGCCAGTGTGAAGGCAATGAGTGCAAGGAAGCCGAAGATGAATACTGTGTAGTTGCTGAAACGCCTGGCATTTCTTTCAGCTACCGCATTCTTCCGTTGGATGGCTTCCTGGTTGGCGGTATTGATCTTGTAGATCTCCCGGCGGATAATTGTTTGCAGGGAGTCGTTGGAAGGATCATGTTTTAAGAGATCGAATGTATTCCTGACGGCAGCTGTAGCGCGTCCTTCACCTGGTTCCGTGATATTGGCTTCCTGCCTGGCAAGATTGCTTTCGAATTCGGGGAATACGCTGGAATCGAAGGGCACGCGGTCCATTAATGCCAGCATGTTATTGCTGTATACCAATGTTTCGTAGTTATCCTCCAGGATAAGGCGTGCGTCATTCTTGAGTTGGTATATGGAGAAGATCCCCAGGATACCGGAGATGAGAATGGCAATAAATAAAAATCCAATGCCTATACTTAGTTTCGTTTTCAGGCGCATGTCACGAGAGAATTATAATGTCAATATCCGATTCAGACAACTTGCCCAGCAGTTGTGAGAATACGGCTGTATTCAGCAGCATACCCATTACGTTGAGATGTGGCTTGCCGATGCAGATCGTTGTGATCTTTTTTTCTTCGGCGGTTTGCATGATACTCTTCGCAATATTAGTACTTTTTAGCTTTATCACTTCTCCGCCCAGTTCCATCACCAGTTTGAAGTTGTTGATCAGGTGCCGCTGGGCTGCCAGTCCGATCCTGTCGCCGTCTTCTTTGGGCGTCTGTACATAGAGTACATACCATTTGGACTGATAATATTTAGAGAGCCGGGCTGTTTTGCGGATCACCTTCTTCGCTATAACATGATTGCTGCTGATGCATGCCAGGAAGCGCTCATTTCTTGCCTGGGCGCTAACCGGCAGTGATGAATCTATTTTACGTTCTACCTGGGTAGCTACTTCTTTCAGCGCCAGTTCTCTTAACTGAAGGATCCTTTCTGGCTGGAAGAAGTTCCTGATGGCGATGGCTATCTTATCAGGTGTATAGATCTTACCTTCTTTCAGACGGGTGATCAGCTCATCGGCGGTAAGGTCAATATTCACGACTTCATCTGCCTGTTGGAGTACGATGTCGGGGATACGCTCTGCCACATCTACGCCGGTGATGGATTTCACTTCGTCCTGCAGGCCTTCAATATGCTGGATATTGACCGCACTGATGACGTTAATGCCTGCTTCCAGTATTTCCATCACATCCTGCCAGCGTTTTTCGTTCTTACTACCTTCTATGTTAGTGTGGGCCAGTTCATCTATGACCACCACCTCCGGGTGAAGGTTCAACACTGCCTGCATGTCCAGTTCTTCGAGGGCTTTGCCTTTGTAGAACAGTTCCCTGCGGGGGATGACGGGTAAACCGTCCAGCAGGGCATGTGTTTCTGCCCGGTTATGGGTTTCTATATAGGCGATCCTGATATCGACGCCATTGCGCAGCAAGGTCCTGGCCTCCTGCAGCATGCGGTAGGTCTTGCCTACACCGGCACTCATACCGATGTATATTTTGAACTTTCCCCTCCTGGACTGACGGATCAGGTCGAGGAAGTGTTGTGCGTTATTTTCTTTTTCGCTCATAGGCTTGATGTTCAGAAACTCACTCTCCGTCTAAACCCAGGCAGGTCTTCTCCGCCGGAGAAGCGCCCGTAGCTTAGTACGGAAGGAGTGAGGTGAATCAGGTTAGAGAGATCAGTACACACTGGCTAAAAGCAGTGCTTCCTTTTCTTCTTTTTGTACAGCGGGAGGCGTATAAAGCATCGCTGTACAGAGACAGTGCCGGCACCCTTTCTTCTGCAGGATATTAAAGTTAACACAACTCCTGCATCCCTTCCAGAATTCCGGGTCCCTGGTTATTTCATTAAAGGTGACTGGTAAAAAACCTAATTTGCTGTTCATCCGCATAATGGCCAGTCCACTTGTAATGCTGAATAATTTTGCTGTAGGGTATTTTTCCCTCGATAACTGGAAGATCCTTTTCTTGATACGGGAAGCGATCCCTTGTCCGCGGAACAGCGGATTAACGATCATGCCGGAGTTGGAAACAAATTCTCCATTACTCCAGGATTCGATATAAGAGAAACCTACCCAGATCTTGTTTACGGTCAGCGCTATGACGGCTTTCCCTTCTCTTATCTTTTTCATGATAGCGGTAACAGAACGTTTGCTGATACCGGTACCTCTTGCTTTGGCGGATGCCTCCATTTCTGCAGTGATGGATGCAGCGTATTTACAATCTGAAAGCACCGCCTTTCTGACGATCACTCTGTCGTTGTCCATTTCGGATAGTTTTATTTTAATGTGTCCAGGGCTACATTGAGTTTAAGCACGTTCACTTTTGAAGGTCCGGCAATACCCATCAGCGGACGTTCGGTATGATCAGACACCAGTGTCATCAGCTTTGTTTCAGACAGATGACGTACTGCTGCGATACGTCTTACCTGTATCAGGGCGGCAGCAGGAGAGAGGTCCGGGTCGAGACCGCTGCCGGAAGCCGTTACCAGTTCAGCAGGGATGTCTTCTTTCTTTACACCAGGGTTATGCGCCAGGAAAGTATCGATACGTTCCTGTACGGTTTTCTGGTAGTCCGGGTTGGAGGCTGCCTTGTTGGAACCTCCTGATCCGGCGGCATTATAGTTAACGGCAGATGGGCGGCCATTGAAGTATTTATCTTCTGTAAAACGCTGACCTACATTTTCATAACCCACTACTTTACCGTTTACAGACACTGTTTCACCTTTTCCCTGTCCAGGGGCAGCTTTGGATACAGCCGCGATCAGGGCAGGATAAAGAACCGCTAACACCAGTACCATGAAGAGGGTCAGCTTTATTGAAGGCCATATATACTTTTTCATTGTTGTTTTTGTTTGATCAGTAATTACATGAAAAGGGTCAGGAACAGATCAATGATCTTGATACCTATGAAAGGAATGATAACGCCACCGAAACCATAGATCAGCAGGTTCCTGCGCAACAGCGCGCTGGCGCCGATAGGTTTGTAGGCCACGCCTTTGAGTGCCAGTGGGATCAATGCAGGAATGATCAGTGCATTGAAGATCACGGCAGAAAGAATAGCGCTCTCCGGAGACGCGAGATGCATAATGTTGAGTCCCTGCAAAGCCGGAATAGCGGTTACAAAAAGTGCTGGTACGATGGCAAAATACTTTGCCACGTCGTTTGCGATGGAAAAGGTAGTAAGTGTACCACGTGTCATCAGTAACTGTTTACCGATTTCCACGATCTCAATCAGTTTAGTCGGGTCGTTATCGAGGTCCACCATGTTACCGGCTTCTTTCGCCGCCTGGGTACCGCTGTTCATCGCTACGCCTACGTCGGCCTGCGCCAGCGCAGGAGCGTCGTTTGTACCGTCGCCCATCATGGCTACCAGTTTACCGCCTTCCTGTTCCTTGCGGATATAGATCATTTTATCTTCAGGTTTGGCCTCTGCGATGAAGTCGTCCACACCTGCTTTTTCAGCGATATATTTTGCTGTGAGCGGGTTATCGCCTGTCACCATTACTGTCTTCACACCCATTCTGCGCAGCCGTTCAAAGCGTTCACGTATACCAGGTTTTATAATGTCCTGCAGTTCGATCACACCGATCACTGTTTCGTTACGGCTTACTACCAGCGGCGTACCACCATTGGAAGAGATCTCTTTTACTTTCTCTTCTGTTTCGGCGGGGAATTCATGACCAGCTTTCAGTACGATGTGGCGGATGGCATCATATGCACCTTTACGAATACGGAGTCCGTTGAGGTTTAATCCGCTGCTACGTGTTTCGGCCGTGAACTCAATAAAGGTGGCTTCTTCACTGGCCAGCTGGGGCACTTTAATACTCTTTTCTGCCGCCAGTTCTATGATGGATTTACCTTCAGGTGTTTCATCTGCCATAGAGGCCATGGCACAGGCTTCGATGAACTCTTTCTTACCGACGCCATAGGCAGGCCAGAAGTGAGTGGCTTTACGGTTACCGATGGTGATGGTACCTGTTTTGTCGAGTAGCAGTGTATCCAGGTCGCCGGCAGTTTCCACCGCCTTACCACTTTTAGTGATAACGTTGGCCCTCAATGCACGGTCCATTCCCGCGATACCGATGGCACTGAGCAGACCACCGATGGTTGTCGGTATCAGGCAGACAAACAGAGAAACAAAAGCAGCAATGGTGATAGGCGTATTGGCATAATCACCAAAAGGCTTTAAGGTGACACAAACGATGGTGAAGACCAGCGTAAAGCTTGCCAGCAGGATAGTGAGCGCAATTTCGTTGGGCGTTTTCTGACGGCTGGCGCCTTCTACAAGTGCAATCATTTTATCGAGGAAGCTTTCACCGGGATCGGTGGTCACGCGTACCTTGATCTTGTCGCTCAATACTTTCGTACCGCCTGTTACGGACGATTTATCACCACCGGATTCACGGATCACGGGAGCAGATTCACCGGTAATGGCTGATTCGTCGATAGTAGCCAGACCCTGAATGATCTCACCGTCCATGGGTATCATATCACCCGCTTCACAGATGAAGAAATCGCCTTTACGTAACTGTGAAGAAGGCACGATCTTGATCTCGTTGGTGTAGATGTCGCCAATTGGCAACACCTTCTTTGCAGGTGTTTCTTCTCTTGTTTTACGGAGACTTTCTGCCTGTGCCTTACCTCTTGCTTCAGCGATCGCTTCCGCGAAATTGGCAAAGAGAAGGGTCAGCAGCAGGATGATAAACACGGCGAGGTTGTATCCGAAGGAACCCTGAGATCTATCTCCGGTAATAGTAGTATAGAGTGTAACCACCAGCATGATAGCTGTACCGATCTCCACGGTGAACATTACCGGGTTGCGGAACATGATCTTTGGTGAGAGTTTGACAAAGGCCTGCTTTAAAGCACCGCTCACCAGTGCCGGTTCAAAAAGTTTATTATGATTGTGTTCAGACATATAATTCAAGTTTTGCGAACAAGGTTGTCACAGGATAATAACCAGACGATTTAGATGTAGGATAGTAACAACGAGGTTTTTATCAAAAGGACTGGAAATATTCTGCTATAGGTCCGAGGGTCAGTGCAGGGAAGAAGGCCAGTGCTGCAATGATCATGATCACAGCGTAGGTCATGATACCGAATGTGGCGGTATCTGTCTGCAATGTACCTGCGGATTCAGGGATATATTTCTTCTTGGCCAGGATACCAGCGATGGCCACCGGACCGATGATAGGAATAAAGCGGCCGAGTATCATGACTATACCGGTGCTGATATTCCAGAAAATATTGTTGTCAGCCAAACCTTCAAAGCCGGAGCCGTTGTTGGCAGAGGAAGATGTATACTCATACAGCATTTCTGAAAATCCGTGATTGGATGGATTGTTGAGCCATGCGGAGGGTTGTACGGACCAGGCTATCTGCGGATGATGTGCCGCAAAGTAGGCTGACAAGGCAGTACCTACCAGTACCAGGAATGGGTGGAAGAGCGCGATGATAGCGGCGATCTTCATTTCACGGGCCTCTACTTTACGTCCCATAAATTCGGGTGTACGTCCTACCATCAGTCCGGAGATGAATACGGCGATGATGAGGAAGATAAAGTAGTTCAGTAAGCCTACACCTTTACCGCCATAGAAACAGTTCGTCATCATCCCTAACATCTGCATAGCGCCTGATAGAGGCATGGAGCTGTCGTGCATGGAGTTGACAGAACCTGTAGAAATGATAGTGGTCATTACCTGCCAGTAGGCGGAAGCGGGTACGCCTATACGTGCTTCCTTACCTTCCATAGCGGTGATGTCTTTCAGTCCCATATGGCTCAGCACCGGGTTGCCGCTTATTTCGGAGATGAGGGTTGGGATCATAAACGTCAGCATGCCGATTGTCATGACGCCAAAGATGACATAGCCGAGCTTTCTTCTGCGGATAAAAAATCCGAAGGCAAAGATGAGTGCCATTGGGAGGATCACCTGTGCGATGATCTCCACCATATTGGTCAGGTAGTTCGGATTTTCCAGCGGGTGTGCTGAGTTGGCACCAAACCATCCGCCGCCATTGGTACCTAGGTGTTTAATGGCAATCATACCGGCCGCAGGACCTCTGGATACCTGTACGGAATCGCCCTGCATGGTAACAATACTGTCTTTCCCGTCAAAGCTGGCAGGAGTACCATTGAACACCAGTATGATGGCCATAATAATGCTCAGCGGGAGCAGTATGCGGGTGATCGTTTTGGTGAAGAATACGAAGAAGTTACCCAGTTTCTCTGTTGTCTTTTCGGCAAAGGCCCTGAACAGCACTGCTACAGCGGCTACACCGGTGGCAGCAGATACGAATTGCAGGAAGGTGATAACAAATAGCTGGGAGAAATAGGTAAGTCCGGATTCACCTGAATAGTGTTGCAGGTTACAGTTCACCAGGAAACTGATGGCTGTATTAAATGCCAGGTCAGGCGTCATATCCGGGTTACCATCCGGATTGAGTGGCAGATGTGACTGGAACAACAGCATAAAGAAGGCGTAGATCAGCCATACCAGGTTAATAGATAACAAGGCCGCCATGTGTTGCTTCCAGTTCATCTCTTTATGAGGATCTATCCCGCAGATGCGGAAGATAAAACGTTCCACAGGATTGAGGAAGTCGGTGAAGGTGCGTTCACCCTGGAATACTTTCGCTATGTATTTACCCAGCGGGAACGCAATCACCAGTGTTATGATAAAGGTGAGGATCACACCTGTTATTTCGCTGTTCATTAGTAATCGGTTTGAGATCAGAATTTTTCAGGTTTCAGAAGAACATACACCAGGTAAATAAATACGAGGATGGATATTATTAAGAGTAATGTCATCATAGTTATTCAATTATATGTTTTCGAAGAAATCTATTGATTTATAAAAGAGATAAAAGCAAATAAACATGATGAGCAGATAGAGTGCGATAAGCATATGACGGTGTTTTTTAGATGATAGATTATACGCCCGGCTTCAATACCTGCTGGATGTAGAGGGAAAAGAGCACAGCCGGCATTACCCGCTGTATTTCCAACCATTCCTGTCGGCTGCAGGACATTCTGAAGCTGGAGAATGAAAAGATGAAAACATTTTCGATGGCGGTTTTCATCAGCTGGTTACCACGGTTGTAGATCTTTTCAGCAAGTGTCATACAACGTTGTACCTGACGGAGCTGATGCTGTTGCAACATCCTGGCGGTATAGTTAGCCAATACCTTTACAGAGAGGTATGCGCTGCCAAAAACAGGGGCGCATACTATTTCCTTTTGTATTTCTGGTATTTCATCCGCTATCTGAGCGGCGGCTTCATATTGGTTCATAGAAAACGATTTACAGGGATATAAAGGCGAATGGCATGCCCGCTTCCGGGAGTTAGATGCCGCTTTGTTTGTAAGCCTTCAGGGGCAAGGAGTTATAATTCTCAGGCACTGGTATGCCAGCCGGAACGGCTTTCTAAAACCCTCTCATTTTGAGAAACCTTTATCAATTTGGATCAATGCAGACTTTTCCCTGGATATTGGCGCCCCCGGATGTCCGGTTCACCACCTGATTTGGCTGACAGGCGCCATAGCACTATGTGTTCTTCCGGAATAGTCGTCCATTTGTACTGTGATCGACATTATTCAACGATTCAATCAAAACACATGAGACCAGTTAACATAATAATTATCAGTTCCGTTTTAGTAGGCCTGCTTATCGGTATGGCCGCATTCGTAAACGTATCAAATGAAAGAATGATGAAAGATGTACAGAAAGCGAAGGATAGCAAGGGATTCGCTGTTGTGGAGTTGTTCACTTCGGAAGGGTGCTCCAGTTGTCCGCCGGCAGATGCACTGCTGGAACGTATTCAGCAGGACAATGAGAACAAACAGATCTATATCCTGGCCTTCCATGTTGATTACTGGGACCACCAGGGTTGGAAAGACCGCTTCAGCGATCACAGATACTCAGATAGGCAGGGGCAATATGCCAATTGGATGAGGCTTTCCACTGTCTATACACCGCAGGTGGTGATCAATGGTGAAAACGAGTTTGTAGGTTCAAACGCAAGCGCTATTGTGCAGGCGATCTCGAAAGGGTTGGATGAGCCATCTACAGCCAGCGTAGGTCTGAGTGCCCGGATTGAACAGGGTAAATTATATGTAGGACACCAGGTATCAGGTGTGGGAAAGAATGAAACGTTAGTGCTTGGCCTGGTAGAGAAGGTGGCACACAGTGATGTGAAAGCCGGTGAAAATTCAGGCAGGAAATTGTCTCACGTGCAGATAGTACGGGATCTGGCACAGGTGGATGTAAACAGTAATAAAGAAGTGGAGATGAAGTTGCCGGTTGGTTTTAATGAGAATGATTTCGAGTTGATCGGTTTTGTACAGCGGAATGCAGATGGCAAGATCATAGCAGCAACCAGAAATGAGTTTTAACAGGGCTATTAAAACAACAAAAGAAAACAATTCAATAAAAGTTAAACATATACAGATCATGGAAAATACAAACAATGGAGTGATCAGTACTCCCAGGATTGACAAAGTATTATATACAGGTAAGACACATACAACCGGAGGAAGAGAGGGGAAGTCAAGCAGTTCAGATGGACGTCTGGATATCAGGTTATCTTCTCCGGGAAGCACAGATCCAGGTACTAATCCCGAGCAACTGTTTGCCGCAGGATGGTCAGCCTGTTTCATGGGCGCGGTTGGTATTGCTGCAGCAAAAGCGAAAGTGACTTTACCGGAAGACTTCTATGTGAATGCAGAGGTAGACCTGGGTTTATCGGGAGTTGCTTACTTCCTGCAGGCGCGTCTGAATGTGCATTTACCAGGAGTAGACACAGAGGTGGCAAAATCGCTTTTAGAAACGGCGCATCAGACATGTCCATATTCCAAAGCTATTCATGGAAATATAAAGGTGGAGACCAATCTGATCTAAATCGTAATATTTCAGTGAGGAATATCATATAGATATATGATAGGTGAAGTTGAATGGGGAAACCGGAACCATCTCATTTTTGAGATGGTTTTTTGTTTTTAGGCATTTTCGGGCTTACGGTATTCAGTATTTTTTCTCTTTAAACGACTTTTTTTTACAGTTGTGAGAAAATATATACTTACAAATTACTCACACCCGCCTATGCTGCCAATCAATTAATTAATGAAATAATACACTTAAAAAACCGCTACAATTCTACGTTTCAGACAAAAGAAAATAAATGTTATCGTGACAGTTATGTATACTTGTTATAGTATTATTGTTTAATATTACATCCGAAATAGATTAAAAGACACCTAGTTTTTAAGAGAGAACCGGAAGCGTTTAGAAAGCATAACCATTTATTTAGTACAGTGACATTGAAACTTAAGAGACACAGTTTCTAAGAGAGACCAATAGTGTATAGAGAACAACACTATCCCGTACAGTGGCATTGAAGCCTTAAGAGACACAGTTTCTATGGAGAGAACCGTGGCGTTCAGAGAACCGCCTACGTGCAGCACCGTGGTATTGAAAGACAATGCTGCAGCTGGACACAACCAATAGCAACATTTGAATGGAATTGTAGCATGTGAACTGAAGCAGTAATAAACCTGTATTTCAATTAAATACTCTATACCCTTGAATTAAAACAGAGCCTATAGTGAAAACTCTACCTATTCTGGCGCGCGCGCATTTAATGCGGCTAGGCCTTATATTATCATTATTTATCGGAGCCCCTGTATGGGCCACTCCTGAATGTCCGATTGTGACAGCAAAGTTCCAGGTAGCAAATGGAACGACTGCTGACAACTCTGCTACGGGCTGGTACCTTGATGCTTCAAAGGTGCTTAGCACAGGCTATTTTGCCGTGAAATCAAATCGCCTACATGCACAGGAACTGGGAGGGGAAGGCATCTGGTATTCCAAGGTGTTTTCTACTGCTGGTTTTACTGATTGGCAGGCAGCGGTGAAGGTTTCATCCGAAGGAGATATGAACAGTTCGGAGTATGTAAAGGTCTATTACAAGATAAACGGCGGGAGTGAGATATTACTTGATCAGCGTACCGGTAATTTCGGTACCATTGATTTCACATCGCCTTTATTAAATGGCAGTACTGTACAGTTGGTCGTAAAGATCTACAACTATAATAATGGAGGTTCTCAGACTTCCAAGTATTATATTGAAGAGTACAGGGTGTTTAAAGAAAAGGGGCCTTGTGCAAGTGCAATATCGGTTACAGCGACTGCTGGTAACGGTGGTGTATTGACATGTGCAAATCCGTCTCTTACTTTATCTGCAAGTTCCACTGCATCCGGCGTTACTTATAGCTGGACGGGACCGGGCAATTTTACTTCCACATCGCAAAATCCTGTAGTGAGTACTGCAGGTACTTACACTGTTACAGGTACCAATTCGGCTGGTTCCGCTTCTGCGACTGTCACTGTTACCGAAAATAAAACTCCACCGGACCTGTCTGCGACGGGAGGCACGTTGGCCTGTGGTAGCAGCAGTGTGACATTGAACGCCACATCTTCTGTGAGTGGCGTGCAGTATAGCTGGACGGGGCCTGGCGGTTATACCAGTACCACGCAGAATCCCACGGTCAGTACTACAGGGACTTATACGGTGACTGTAAGGAATCCGGCTAACGGATGCGTGAACTCGAAGTCGGTAGAGGTGACTGCTGGCGGTGCTACTCCAACAAATACATGGGTAGAAGACTTTTCTTTATCCAATGGTACCAGTGTTGATAATGGTACTACCGCATGGTCTGTTCAGACTACTTCGGGCAGTACGTTTTCTGTAGCCAGCAATGAATTTAAAATCAGCGGTATTGGTACGAGTGGTGAAGGTATATGGACATCAGGTTCCATCAACATCAGCGGTAAAACGAATGTAAGTATATCTATTAATTGTCGGAGTGCCGTGAGTAGTGGTGCGGAGATGAATGATTCAGGCACGTACATGGATTATCTGAGGTTCTACTATAAATTGAATGGTGGTTCAGAGGTGTTGTTTGCTGAAAAGAAAGCGGGTATCAATAGTCATAGTACCACCAATTCCACTGTGAGCATAGCTGGTTTAAGCGGTTCCAATCTTAAGATCGTTGTGAGAGCAAGGGCTTCCGGCTCTGATGAGTTTTATTACTTTGATAATGTGAAGGTGACAGCGGTTGATCCTGCGGTTACATTAACAACTTCCGTTAGTGGGCCTGTTACCTGTGTCAGTAATGCAACGATCACGGTAACTCCAAGTGGTACTGTATCTTCTTATGCCTGGACGGGTCCTGACGGATTTACTTCTACTGCGCAGAACCCTGTTGTCAGTAAAGGCGGGGAATACGTTGTGACTGCAACATTACCTTCCGGATGTACTGTGTCAGCATCTGCGACAGTAAGCGAAAATAAAACAGCACCCGATGTAACAGCAAACGGCGCTGCATTGGGATGTATGACGAGTGTGACGTTGAGTGCAAGTTCTTCGGTAGCCAATGCAACATATAGTTGGACGGGCCCCAATAATTTTACCAGCACATCCCAGAATCCTTCTGTGAGTGCTACCGGTACTTATACTGTTACAGTAAGGGATCCTGCAAATGGATGTACTGCGTCAACGTCTGTACAGGTATCCGGAGGAACATCTGCACCAACTGCTTTCTGGCTGGAGGACTTTACGATGGCGAATGGTACTACCGTAGATAATGGCAGCACGCCATGGACGCTGGAAAGCACCGGCGGTGGTACTGTATCCGTGCAAAATAATGAGTTTAAAGTCACTAATGCAGCGGCGGAAGCAAAATGGAGCTCAGGCGTAATTGACATTTCCGGTAAGAGGGATGTGATTATATCTGCAGACCTGAGAAGTGAAGCGGTAGGAAGCAATGTGTTTGAAGATGATGATTACATCAGCGTATACTATAAATTGAATGGTGGCGCTGAAACGTTGGTATATAATGATGTAGCAGGTATCGGGACAAGCACCGGTGGTACTGCAAGGATCAGTATTGCTTCTGCTGCGTTGAACGGTAGTACGCTGCAGGTGATTATCAGGGCAAGGAATTCGAGTACTAACGAGATATACTACTTTGATAATGTGAAACTGACGGGTGCTGATAAAGGTAGTTCCGGCGGCTTGACAGCCACTGCCTCTGTAACGGATTCGCTTACCTGTACCAAGACCTCCGTGAATTTGTCTGGTGCTTCAAATGCCAGCGGCGTTACTTACGCCTGGAGTGGTCCTGGTAACTTTACATCCTCAGCGCAGAATCCTGCAGTAACAGTTGCTGGTGATTACATATTAACTGTTTCGAATGGCTCCGGTTGTTCCGGTAAAGATACGGTGACAGTGATAGCTAATACTGTGGTACCGACTGCATCTGCTGGTGTAAGTGGTCCGCTGAGTTGTGCTACTTCCACTGTGACCTTGTCTGCAAGTTCTGAAACTGCAGGTGTGACTTATGGCTGGACTGGCCCTAATGGCTTTACGTCTACCTTACAGAGTCCTGTAGTGAGTGTGGCAGGTACGTATACATTGACAGTTACCAATCCTGCGAATGGCTGTAAGAATACAGCAACTACTACTGTGACCAGCCTGGGTTCTACCAATGCTACACTGTGGCTGGAGGATTTTACACTGAGTAATGGAACGACCACAGATAATGGCAGCACGGCCTGGTCTACACAGACTCCTTCTGGTAGTACCTTTGCGGTGTCTAACAATGAATTCAAGATCAGCGGTCAGGGTACCAGTGGTGAAAGTGTATGGACCTCTGGTGTCATTGACATCAGTGGTAGAATCGGCGTGGGCATCTCTGCTAATGCAAGAAGTGCTGTGACGAATGGCGCTGTGATGAATGAGTCAGGTGTGTATGCTGACTACCTTCGTTTTTATTATAAATTGAATGGCGGATCGGAGGTATTGTATGCAGAGCGTAAGTCTGATATCAATGGTAATGCCACTACGTATACTTATGTATCCGTAGCAGGTTTAAGTGGTAACAGTCTTCAGCTGGTGATTCGTGCCAGAGCTACAGGTACCGACGAATTCTACTATGTAGATAATGTGAAGGTGACCGGTACACCTACGGGTACGCTGACAGCCATTGCTACAGTGAGTGATACGCTGACCTGTGCGCGGACTTCCGTTACAATATCGGGTAATTCAAATGTAAGTGGTGTAAGTTATAGCTGGACGGGTCCGGGTAACTTTAGCTCTACTGCGCAGAATCCAGCAGTGACAACTGCCGGTGACTATATATTAACGGTTACAAATGCTTCGACAGGTTGTACTGCGAAGGATACGGTGACTGTTATTGCCAATACTGCAGTACCGACTGCCTCTGCTGGTGTAAGTGGTCCGTTGAGTTGTGGTGTTACCACTGTGACCTTGTCTGCAAGCTCTGAAACAGCAGGTGTGACTTATAGCTGGGCTGGTCCTGGTGGGTTTACATCTACCTTACAGGGTCCTGCGGTAAGTGTTACAGGCACTTATACAGTGACAGTGACAAATCCTGTGAATGGTTGTAAAAATACTGCCAGTGTCAATGTAACCAGTCTGGGATCTACCAATGCTACGCTGTGGCTGGAAGACTTTACATTAAGTAACGGAACGACCGTTGATAACGGTAGCACGGCCTGGTCTACACAGACGCCTTCTGGCAGTACTTTTGCTGTGGCCAGCAACGAGTTCAAGATCAGTGGTCAGGGTACAAGTGGTGAAAGTGTATGGACCTCAGGTGTCATTGACATCAGTGGTAAGACGGGCGTAGGTATTTCCGCTAATGCGAGAAGTGCCGTGACGGGTGGAGCTGTGATGAATGAGTCAGGTGTGTATGCTGACTATCTTCGTTTCTATTATAAATTGAACGGCGGATCGGAGGTGTTGTATGCAGAACGTAAGTCTGATATCAATGGTAATGCCACTACGTATACTTATGTATCCGTAGCTGGTTTAAGTGGTAGCAGTCTTCAGCTGGTGATCCGTGCCAGAGCGACAGGTACCGATGAATTCTACTATGTAGATAATGTGAAGGTGACCGGCACGCCTACAGGTACGCTGACAGCCATTGCTACAGTGAGTGATACGCTGACTTGTGCAAGGCCTTCGGTTACATTAAGTGGTAGCTCAAATACAAGTGATGTAACTTATAGCTGGAGTGGTCCTTCAGGATTTACCTCTACTGCACAGAATCCATCTGTGACAGCCGCTGGTGACTATATACTGACCGTTACGAATGCTTCCACAGGTTGTACCGGGAAGGATACCGTGACAGTTATCCAGAATAATTTCGCACCCGGTGCAACAGCGCAGGTGAGCGGTCCGCTGACCTGTGTGTCTCCAACAGTTGTATTGTCTGGTAGTTCTGCTACAGCAGGAGTTACTTATAGCTGGTCAGGACCGGGCAACTTCTCCTCTGCATTGCAGAACCCAGGAGTAAGTATTGCCGGAACATATACCGTGACAGTTAGAAATCCTGTAAATGGTTGTACAAGTACAGCTTCTGTTACTGTACAGCAAAGTATAGATAAGCCAAACCTGACGGTAACGCAACCGGCGGCGCTGACATGTGCGACTACGTCGGTCAATTTAACAGCTACTTCTTCTACAGCTAATACGACCATTACATGGTCTGGTTTTGCTGCCGGACAAAGCTCAGTGAGCGTAAACGCGCCTGGTAAGTATTATGTGACTGCAACTGCCGCCAATGGTTGTACTACCAGGGATAGCGTGACAGTAACGCAGAATATCGTTAAACCGAATCTGACGATTGCTACACCAGCGGTGCTGACATGTAATACAACAAGTGTCAACTTAACGGCATCATCTACTACGGCTAATACTACGTTCACCTGGACAGGTAGAACGGCAGGTCAGAATCCGATCAGCGTAACAGCTCCGGGTAAATACTATGTGACAGCAACAACAGCAAATGGTTGCTCTACTATAGATAGTGTAACTGTAACCCAGGATATCACTAAACCAAACCTGACAATTGCTACGCCTGCTGTGCTAACATGTAATACCACCAGTGTCACCTTAACAGCATCCTCTACTACTGCGAATACTACGTTCACCTGGACGGGTAATGCAGCAGGCCAGAATCCGATCAGTGTAAGTGCGCCTGGTAAATACTATGTGACTGCTACAACTGCTAATGGTTGCATTAAGCAGGACAGTGTAACCGTAACGCAGGATATCACTAAACCGAACCTGACAATCGCTACACCTGCGGTGCTGACATGTAATACCACCAGTGTAAACCTGACGGCATCCTCTACTACGCCTAATACCACATTCACCTGGACCGGTAGGGCAGCAGGTCAGAATCCTATTAGTGTAACTGCTCCTGGTAAGTATTATGTAACAGTATCAACAGCTACCGGTTGTTCTACTACGGATAGCGTAACCGTAACGCAGGATATTAATAAACCAAACCTGACAATTGCTACACCTGCTATGCTGACATGTAGCACGACAAGTGTAAGCTTAACGGCATCTTCTACTACTGCAAACACCACGTTCACCTGGACGGGTAATGCAGCAGGACAGAATCCGATCAGTGTAAGTGCGCCTGGTAAATACTATGTGACTGCTACATCAGCGAACGGCTGTATCAAACAGGATAGTGTGGCAGTGACTCAGGATATCAGCAAACCAAACCTGACGATCGCGACACCTGCAGTGCTGACATGTAATACGACAAGCGTAAACCTGACGGCATCATCTACCACTGCAAATACTACGTTCACATGGACTGGTAGGGCTGTAGGTCAGAATCCGATCAGTGTGACTGCAGCTGGTAAATACTATGTGACTGCTACAGCTTCAAATGGTTGTATCAAGACAGACAGTGTAGCCGTGACTCAGGACATCACTAAACCGAACCTGACAATCGCAACACCTGCGGTGCTGACATGTAATACGACTAGTGTAAGCTTAACGGCATCATCTACTACTGCAAATACCACGTTCACCTGGACGGGTAATGCAGCAGGCCAGAATCCGATCAGTGTAAGCGCACCTGGTAAGTACTATGTAACTGCTACATCAGCGAATGGCTGTATCAAGCAGGATAGTGTGGCTGTAACTCAGGATATCACTAAACCGAACCTGACTATCGCTACACCTGCGGTATTGACTTGTAACACTACCAGCGTAAGTTTAACAGCATTATCAACTACGCCTAATACCACATTCACCTGGACAGGTAGAGGCGCAGGTCAGAACCCGATTAGTGTAACTGCTCCTGGTAAGTATTATGTAACAGTATCAACAGCTAGTGGTTGTTCTACTATGGACAGCGTAACTGTAACTCAGGATATCACTAAACCGAACCTGACGATCGCTACACCTGCTGTGCTGACATGTAATGCCACAAGCGTAAATCTGACGGCATCGTCTACTACTGCAAACACCACCTTCACCTGGACTGGCAATGCAGCAGGTCAGAATCCGATAAGTGTAAGTACACCTGGTAAATATTATGTAACTGCTACATCAGCGAATGGCTGTATCAAGCAGGATAGTGTGACCGTAACTCAGGATATCATTAAACCGAACCTGACAATCGCTACACCTGCTGTGCTGACATGTAATACCACAAGCGTAAGCTTAACAGCATCCTCTACTACTGCAAATACCACCTTCACATGGACTGGTAATGCAGCAGGTCTGAATCCCATAAGTGTAAGCGCACCTGGTAAGTACTACGTGACAGCTACATCGGCGAATGGTTGTATCAAGACCGATAGTGTGACTGTGACTCAGGATATCAATAAACCGAACCTGACAATTGCTACGCCTGCGGTGCTGACATGTAATACCACAAGTGTAAACTTAACAGCGTCATCTACTACTGCAAATACTACGTTCACATGGACCGGTAATGCAGCAGGTCAGAATCCGATCAGTGTAAGCGCACCTGGTAAATACTATGTAACTGCTACATCAGTGAATGGCTGTATCAAGCAGGATAGTGTGACTGTAACTCAGGATATCACTAAACCGAACCTGGCAATCGCCACACCAGCTGTGCTGACATGTAACACAACAAGTGTAAACTTGACTGCATCCTCTACTACTGCTAATACTACGTTCACATGGACTGGTAAAGCAGCAGGTCAGAATCCGATCAGTGTAACTGCACCTGGTAAGTATTATATAACTGCAACAGCTTCGAATGGTTGTATCAAGACCGATAGTGTGACCGTAACTCAGGATATCACTAAACCGAACTTGACAATCGCTACACCTGCTGTGCTGACATGTAATACGACAAGCGTAAGCTTAACAGCATCCTCTACTACTGCAAATACCACCTTCACATGGACTGGTAATGCAGCAGGTCTGAATCCAATAAGTGTAGGCACTCCTGGTAAGTACTACGTGACAGCTACATCGGCGAATGGTTGTATCAAGGCCGATAGTGTGACGGTGACTCAGGATATCAATAAACCGAACCTGACAATTGCTACGCCTGCTGTGCTGACATGTAATACGACTAGTATAAATCTGACGGCATCATCCACTACACCTAATATCACATTCACGTGGACAGGTAGAAGTGCTGGTCAGAATCCGATAAGTGTAACAGCTCCGGGTAAGTACTATGTAACAGTGTCAACAGCTACTGGTTGTTCTACTATGGATAGTGTAACCGTAACTCAGGATATCACTAAACCAAACCTGACAATCGCTACACCTGCTGTGCTGACATGTAACACTACTAGTGTAAGCTTAATGGCATCTTCTACTACTGCAAATACCACCTTCACCTGGACAGGTAATGCAGCAGGTCAGAATCCGATCAGTGTAAGCACACCTGGTAAATACTATGTAACTGTTACCGCCGCGAACGGTTGTATCAAACAGGATAGTGTAACTGTGACTCAGGATATCACTAAACCGAACCTGACAATCGCTACACCAGCTGTGCTGACATGTAATACGACAAGCGTAAGCCTGACGGCATCATCAACTACTGCGAATACTACGTTCACCTGGACAGGTAATGCTGCTAGTCAGAACCCGATCACTGTAAGCACACCTGGTAAATACTATGTAACTGCTACATCAGCGAATGGCTGTATCAAACAGGATAGTGTAACCGTAACTCAGGATATCACTAAACCGAACCTGACGATCGCTACACCTGCTGTGCTGACATGTAACACAACTAGTGTAAGCTTAACTGCATCCTCTACTACTGCCAATACTACGTTCACCTGGACCGGCAATGCAGCAGGTCAGAACCCGATCAGTGTAAGTGCACCTGGTAAATACTATGTAACTGCTACATCAGCGAATGGCTGTATCAAACAGGACAGCGTAACCGTAACTCAGGATATCACTAAACCGAACCTGACAATCGCTACACCTGCGGTGCTGACATGTAATACGACAAGCGTAAGCTTAACAGCATCCTCTACTACTGCAAATACCACGTTCACCTGGACAGGTAATGCAGCAGGTCAGAACCCGATCAGTGTAAGCACACCTGGTAAATACTATGTAACTGCTACATCAGCGAATGGTTGTATCAAACAGGATAGTGTAACTGTAACTCAGGATATCACTAAACCGAACCTGACAATCGCTACACCTGCTGTGCTGACATGTAATACAACAAGTGTAAGCTTAACAGCATCCTCTACTACTGCAAATACCACCTTCACATGGACTGGTAATGCTGCAGGTCAGAATCCGATAAGCGTAAGCACTCCTGGTAAGTACTACGTGACAGCTACATCGGCGAATGGTTGTATCAAGACCGATAGTGTGACTGTGACTCAGGATATCAATAAACCGAACCTGACGATCGCTACACCTGCTGTGCTGACATGTAATACGACTAGTATAAATCTGACGGCATCATCCACTACACCTAATATCACATTTACGTGGACAGGTAGAAGTGCTGGTCAGAATCCGATAAGTGTAACTGCTCCTGGTAAGTACTATGTAACAGTATCAACAGCTACAGGTTGTTCTACTATGGATAGTGTAACTGTAACTCAGGATATCACTAAACCGAACCTGACAATCGCTACACCTCAGGTATTAACATGTAGCAGAACAAGTGTAAGCTTAACTGCATCCTCTACTACTGCAAATACCACCTTTACCTGGACAGGTAATGCAGCAGGTCAGAACCCGATCAGTGTAAGCGCACCTGGTAAATACTATGTAACTGCTACATCAGCGAATGGCTGTATCAAGCAGGATAGTGTAACCGTAACTCAGGATATCACTAAACCGAACCTGACGATCGCTACACCTGCTGTGCTGACATGTAACACAACTAGTGTAAGCTTAACAGCATCCTCTACTACTGCTGGTACTACGTTCACCTGGACCGGTAATGCGGCAGGTCAGAACCCGATTAGTGTAAGCGCACCTGGTAAATACTATGTGACTGCTACATCAGCGAATGGTTGTATCAAACAGGATAGTGTAACCGTAACTCAGGATATCAATAAACCGAACCTGGCAATCGCTACACCACAAGTACTGACATGTAATACGACAAGCGTAAACCTGACGGCATCTTCTACTACTGCAAACACCACGTTCACATGGACAGGTAATGCAGCAAGTCAGAATCCGATCAGTGTAAGCGCACCTGGTAAATACTATGTAACTGCGACATCAGCGAATGGCTGTATCAAACAGGATAGTGTAACCGTAACTCAGGATATCACTAAACCGAACCTGACAATCGCTACACCTCAGGTATTAACATGTAGCAGAACAAGTGTAAACTTAACAGCATCCTCTACTACTGCAAATACTACGTTCACCTGGACCGGTAATGCTGCAGGTCAGAACCCGATCAGTGTAAGCACACCTGGTAAATACTATGTAACTGTTGCCGCGGCGAACGGCTGTACCAAACAGGATAGTGTAACCGTGACACAGGATATCACTAAACCGAACCTGGCGATCGCTACACCTGCTGTGCTGACATGTAATACTACAAATGTAAATCTGACGGCATCCTCCACTACTGCGAATACTACGTTCACCTGGACCGGTAGTGCAGCAGGTCAGAACCCGATCAGCGTAAGTACACCTGGTAAATACTATGTGACTGCTACATCAGCGAATGGCTGTATCAAACAGGATAGTGTAACTGTAACTCAGGATATCACTAAACCGAACCTGGCAATCGCTACACCACAAGTACTGACATGTAATACGACAAGCGTAAACCTGACGGCATCTTCTACTACTGCAAACACCACGTTCACCTGGACAGGTAATGCGGCAGGTCAGAACCCGATCAGTGTAAGCACACCTGGTAAGTACTATGTGACTGCTACAACAGCGAATGGCTGTATCAAACAGGATAGTGTAACCGTAACTCAGGATATCACTAAACCGAACCTGACAATCGCAACACCAGCTGTGCTGACATGTAACACTACTAGTGTAAGCTTAACTGCATCCTCTACCACTGCCAATACTACGTTCACCTGGACAGGTAATGCAGCGGGTCAGAACCCGATCAGTGTAAGTGCACCTGGGAAGTACTATGTAACTGCTACAACAGCGAATGGCTGTATCAAACAGGATAGTGTAACCGTAACTCAGGATATCACTAAACCGAACCTGACAATCGCTACACCTCAGGTATTAACATGTAGCAGAACAAGTGTAAACTTAACAGCATCCTCTACTACTGCAAACACCACCTTCGCATGGCCTGGTAATGCAGCAGGTCAGAACCCGATCAGTGTAAGTGCACCTGGTAAATACTATGTAACTGTTACCGCGGCGAATGGCTGTATCAAACAGGATAGTGTGACCGTCACTCAGGATATCACTAAACCGAACCTGACAATCGCTACACCTGCTGTGCTGACATGTAATACTACAAGTGTAAATCTGACGGCATCATCAACTACTGCAAACACCAACTTCACATGGACTGGTAATGCAGCAGGTCAGAACCCGATCAGTGTAAGTGCACCTGGTAAATACTATGTGACTGCTACATCAGCGAATGGCTGTATCAAACAGGATAGTGTAACTGTAACTCAGGATATCACTAAACCGAACCTGGCAATCGCTACACCACAAGTACTGACATGTAATACTACAAGTGTAAATCTGACTGCATCCTCTACCACTGCAAATACCACCTTCACCTGGACCGGTAATGCAGCAGGTCAGAACCCGATCAGTGTAAGCGCACCTGGTAAATACTATGTGACTGCTACATCAGCGAATGGCTGTATCAAGCAGGATAGTGTAACCGTCACTCAGGACATCAATAAGCCAAACCTGACGATCAACACACCTCCTGTACTGACATGTGACCTGACAAGTATCAACTTAACAGCATCATCTACCACTACAAACACCACGTTCACATGGACAGGATTTGCAACAGGTCAGAACCCGGTAAGCGTAAATACTTATGGTAAATACTATGTAACCGCTACAGCTGCGAACGGTTGTACTAAGAAGGATAGCGTAACAGTAATACAGAACATTACGCTCCCTGGCGATGTACAGGCAAGCAATAATGGACCGCTAAACTGTACAAGGACGAGTGTGAAAATTACCGGTAACACTACCACAGGAAATGTCTCTTATGCATGGACAGGTCCGAATAGTTTCAGTGCAACTACTAAAGAGGCGAACATAAACGTGAAAGGTACCTATTCATTAAGAGTGACCAATAACGCGAATGGCTGTTATGTTACTACATCTACAACAGTAGACCAGAACATCACACCTCCAAGTAACGTACAGGTATCCAACGACGGACCGCTGACATGTGCCAATGACATTGTTACGCTGAGAGGTAGTTCCAACACCGGAGGCGCTACCTACCAATGGAGCGGACCAGGTAACTTCAACGAAGCGACAGCTACCGTCTTTGTTACAAAAGCAGGTACATACACACTGTCAGTAACAGATCCGAGCAATGGTTGCTTCGTCTCTACGAAAACAGAAGTGAAAGAGGATAAGAAAGCACCGAACGCAATTATCAACGCACCAGCATCAATGCCTGAACCGCTGAGTGAAGATGTGATCACCGCACAGACAGTTGTTAACGCAACCTATGCATGGACACTTACCTCTCCTGATGGTAGCTGGCAGATGATAGATGGCGATAAGACCGCCACACTGATATACCAATCTGGTAATGCAGGCGTGAAGGGTACATTTGATCTCGTGGTGACAGACAGAGGTAACGGATGTCAGAATACTGCACAGCTGGTACTGACAGCAACACCTGCCACTTCTACGATGATGTTGGCGGCAGCACCACTGGAATATAAGACGTATCCTAACCCGTTTGTTGATAAGGCGTTCATCACGTTTAAATCACCGGTAAGCGGAAAGGTAACAGTGGAGATCTATAACGCCATGAAAGGCCATATGGAGAAGCTGTTGTTCAATCAGCAGGTACATTCCGGAGAAACGTACAAGGTAACATTTGACGGCGGAGCCTTACCGGCAGGTGTACATTTCTGTGTGATAAAAGCTAACGGAAGAACATATACGAGCAAGCTGTTACTCGTAAGATAAGGTTATAACAGCTGAACATTTATTTTCTTACATGCTTCGGACGCTTTCCTTTTCAGGAGAGCGTTTGGAGCATGTAAGAAATTTGTCCATAATAGCATTTTATAGATGAGTTTTATTTCTTATTGTTAAGTAATTATATTATTTTTATATAATAACAACAGTGATTAATTATCAATTATACACCTATAATACCCTTTAATCTATGCACAACTTTACAAGTCCTGGAATCCTGTTGACTTGCCTGCCACCAGGTAAGTTTAGCGTTTAATAGACAAACCCATAATACCCAATGTTTGTCTGCAATAAATATTAACACTACGTATATTCTGTTACGTGATAGATGCTGATTATCATCCTCCGTTAATCAGGAGTGGATACTGCATGCTATACGTTAAACTGCTGTTGACTTATGTATCAGATATCTGGTTCTAACAACACTTACCTGCCTGTATATTCAAGGCAGAGGCTTCCTCTTTTCATAAAGAAATGGTATAGTGCCGTCACACTCCTGGCACTAAGTACGCTCCTGGGCGGCTGGATAGTAGCTATGAATCGTCCGCCGGACGATAGGAAGATGAAACAGCCTGTGGTCAACGCGATCCATAAAATGGCGGATGGGGTAGATATATTCGATGTCGCAAGGGCAGAGGAGGGAGGCAGTCATGGTACGATTGCTTTTAGAATGCTGAATGGAGCAACCGCGCCGGTAGATATCACTATCATCTATACAATAAATGCCACGGTAACAAATGCTGCCATCAATGGAGTAGACGTTACTACCTTACCCACCAGTATTACACTGCCCGCAGGACAAACCGAAGTGCTGCTGGATATTGCTGCAATAGATGATTCGTTTATTGAAGGGGATGAGAACCTTGAATTTACGATGACATCTGCTATGGGTACAAATGGTGTTGATTACCTCACACCTCACAGAGGCCTGACCACTACCGTAATAGATAATGATAACCGGATCAGCATTGAGAAGATAAACGATGGAAAGGAATTAGGAAGTGGTAATGCCAGCGATGGGAATTTCCTGATCAGTTTACCACCGACTCTTACATTCAATGAAGATATCCATGTAAAATATGCAATAGGTGGTACTACTACTGCTACCGGTGGTCCTGGTGCTACTTACGACTATAATAACAGTACACTGACAGGTGATGTTATATTGCCTGCCAATACCAACAGCCTGGTGCTGCCCATCAAAGTGAATGATGACCAGTTGGTGGAAGGAAATGAAGTAGTGGAGATGACGATACAGGACAATAGCTTCTCAGCAGTATCTAATATCAAATTTTCCTATAACCCCGCTAAGAAAACAGCGATCGTTGTTATTGAAGACGACGATATCAACGTGCCTATTGGTGTACAGAGCACTGTGAATGGTAAGGAACCTGGAGGCGCTGGTAATGACGGTAGTTTTGTAGTCGGCTGGCCCAATGGATATTCTGCTGCAGTCAGTATCCTGGTGAGATATACCATCACCGGTACGGCGACAAATGGTGCTGACTATAATACCATCACGCTGACTAAAACAATTCTTTCAGGTACCAGTAACGTAACGATACCGGTAACAGTAAAGGATGATCCGACGATAGAAGGGCCAGAAACGGTGATTCTTACTATCACCAGCTTAACTGGTTTATCAGGACTGACAATAGGCACCACGAATAATCCAGGTACAGTTACTATTCAGGATAATGATGTAAAATCATCACAACAATGGAAAAGCGCCAGCTATCCCGGTACTACTACGGGCGCTCCGGTGAAAGCAGGAGAGTTGATCACCTATACGGTACACGTCCGTAATACCGGGAATGTCAATCTTACCGGCGTAACCATCGCTGATAATGTTCCTGCCAATACGCAATTTGTAAGCGCAGATGGTGGTATCGTACCGGATGCTACAGGTAAGCTGACCTGGACGATCCCTACCATTGCAGTGGGCGTGACAAATGAAATCCGCCGTTTTACAGTAAAGGTGGTGAATGACCTGACGGGTGTTACCAATATTACCAATACTGCATTAGTGAACAATGGCGATGGTACGGGCGATCATCCTACCACGCAACCTGATCCAGGTAATCCTGATAATCCTAGTTCCACACCCGATCCCAGCAATCCATCTACCAACATACCTGTTGATGGCGGGGGGTATCAGTCCGCTAACTGGAAGAGCGCCAGCTACACGGGTTCGGGGACAGGTGGAAAAGTGAAAACAGGCGACCTCATTACTTATACAATACATGTACGCAACACCGGTCATATAAAAATCCCCAGTGTTGTCATCAATGATAAGATACCTGCCTATACCACCTTTGTAAGTGCAGATGGTGGTATTGTGCCGGATGGTACCGGTAAACTTACCTGGACTGTTACAGACATTCCTGTAGGCAGTGCAGATGTAACCCGCAGCTTTGTAGTGAAAGTGGCCACTGATCTTACCGGAGCGACCAGTATTCTCAATACTGCTGGTGTAGACAACGGCGATGGTACAGGAGAACATCCTACTACACCACCGGATCCTAGCAATCCAAACAATCCGGATCCTACTCCTGATCCAAACGATCCTTCTACTGAAGTACCGGTTGATCAGATTAAGACATCTGCTAACTGGAAAAGCGCCAGCTACACGGGTACTGGTACGGGTGGAAAGGTGAAGACAGGTGACGAGATCACATATACTATTCATATCCGCAATACAGGTAACGTAACGTTGACCAATGTATTGATCAGCGATATGATGCCTGCTTATACCACTTTTGTAAGTGCCGACGGTGGCATTGTGCCCGATGGTACAGGCAAACTAAGCTGGACGATCCCTTCTATTGCAGTAGGAGCAGCAGATGTAGTGCGCAGCTTTAAGGTAAAGGTGGCGGCAGATCTGACAGGTGCGACCACCATTGTGAATACAGCCGGCGTAGATAATGGCGATGGCACAGGTGGTCATCCTACTACGCCGCCTGATCCGAATGATCCTAATAATCCTGACCCTACGCCTGATCCGAATGATCCTTCTACGGAGATACCGGTTGACAATAATAAAAGCTCTGCCAACTGGAAGAGCGCGACTTATACAGGTACTGGTGCCAGTGGGAAAGTGAAGGCCGGCGATGAGATCACGTACTTCATACATGTGCGCAATACGGGTAACGTAACGTTGACTAATGTGAAGATCAGCGATGTGATCCCTGCTTATACTTCCTTCATCAGCGCAGATGGCGGCATCGTGCCGGATGGTACAGGTAAATTAACCTGGACAGTCCCTTCAATAGCAGTGGGCGCCGCAGATGTGGTGCGCAGTTTCAAGGTGAAAGTAGTGAACGACCTGACTGGTGCTACCAGCATCCTGAATACAGGCGACGTAGATAATGGTGATGGCACAGGCGGTCATCCAACCACACCACCAGATCCGAACAACCCGAATAATCCGGATCCTACACCTGATCCGAATGATCCATCTACAGATATACCAACAGATGATGGCGGCAATCAATCTGCCAACTGGAAGAGCGCCAGTTATACCGGCACCGGGACGAATGGCAAAGTGAAGACTGGTGATCTTATTACATACACAATACACGTCCGCAACACCGGTCATAGGACGATCCCCAGTGTTGTCGTTAATGACAAGATACCTGCCTACACTGTATTTGTAAGTGCGGATGGTGGTATCGTTCCGGACGCTACAGGTAAGCTTACCTGGACGCTTACAAACATCCCGGTAGGTGGGGCAGATGTACTCCGCAGCTTCGTGGTGAAAGTGGCAACCGATCTAACAGGGGCGACCAGCATTATCAATACCGCCGGCGTTGACAATGGCGATGGCACAGGAGAACATCCCACAACACCACCTGATCCGAACAATCCTAACAACCCGGATCCTACGCCTGATCCCAACGATCCTTCCACTGAAGTGCCGGTTGACCAGATCATAAAATCTGCTAACTGGAAAAGCGCGAGCTACACGGGTACTGGTACGGGTGGGAAGGTGAAGGCCGGCGATGAGATCACCTATACTATTCATATCCGCAATACAGGTAATGTAACGTTGACCAATGTATTGATCACCGATATGATGCCTGCTTATACCACTTTTGTAAGTGCGGATGGCGGTATTACTCCGGATGGTACCGGGAAACTGAGCTGGACCATTCCGGGTATTGCCGTGGGAGCAGCCGATGCAGTGCGCAGCTTTAAAGTAAAGGTGGCGACTGATCTGACCGGAGCGACTACTATTACCAATACCGCAGGTGTAGATAATGGCGATGGCACGGGTGGGCATCCTACCACACCACCAGATCCGAACAATCCGAATGATCCGCATTCCAACCCTGATCCGAACGATCCTTCTACGGAGATACCGGTTGATAATAATAAAAACTCTGCCAACTGGAAGAGTGCGGCCTATACTGGTACTGGTGTTGGTGGAAAGGTGAAGGCGGGCGATGAGATCACTTACACTATACATGTTCGTAATATCGGTAGTGAAGCGCTCACGAATGTGACCATCACCGATGTGATCCCTGCTTATACTTCTTTTGTCAGCGCCGATGGCGGCATTGTACCTGATGCTGCGAAGAAATTGACCTGGACGATACCGAATATCGCAGTGGGGGCGCCAGATGTAGTGCGTAGCTTCAAAGTGTTAGTAATAGACGACCTAACGGGTGTTACCAGTATCACTAATACGGCTGATGTAGACAATGGTGATGGCACAGGTGGTCATCCGACTACACCACCAGATCCTAATGATCCTAACAATCCGCAAACGAATCCAGATCCGAATGATCCATCAACCGACATACCGGCAGATGATGGCGGCAATAAATCTGTTAACTGGAAAAGCGCCAGCTACACAGGTTCCGGCACAAATGGAAAAGTGAAGACAGGAGATATTATCACCTATACCATACACGTCCGTAATACCGGCCATATCACATTGGCAAGTGTGATCGTTACTGATAAGATCCCGGCTTACACTGAGTTTGTGAGCGCAGATGGTGGTATCACGCCGGATGGGACAGGTAAACTCACCTGGACGCTTACAAACATCCCGGTCAATGGCGCTGATGTAACCCGCAGCTTTGTGGTAAGAGTGGCGACTGATCTGACAGACGCTACTACTATTGTAAATACTGCCGGCATAGATAATGGAGACGGTACTGGTGAACATCCGAGTGTTCCACCGGACCCTAATGATCCAAACAATCCGCAACAACACCCGAATCCCAATGATCCTTCTACTGAAATACCGGTTGAGCAGGATAAAAGCTCCGTGAACTGGAAGAGTGCAGCTTATACGGGTACAGGTGTGAACGGCATGGTGAAGGCGGGCGATGTAATCACCTATACTATCCACGTGCGTAATACCGGTAATGTGAAACTGGAGAATGTGGTGATCAGTGATGTTATTCCTGCCTATACGGAGTTCATCAGTGCAGACGGCGGTATTACACCTGATGGTACAGGCAAGCTGACCTGGACAATCCCTGATATCTTATTCGGTGCACCGGATGCTGTGCGTAGCTTTAAAGTGAAAGTAGCGACTGATCTCACTGGTGCAGGATATATCACCAATACGGCTAATGTAGATAATGGTGATGGTACAGGCGGTCATCCGACCACACCAGCAGATCCGAATGATCCGAATAATCCGCACCCGAATCCTGATCCGAATGATCCTTCTACGGAAATTCCTGTAGATAACGGCATGCATTCCGATAACTGGAAGAGCGCCAGCTATACCGGCACAGGCGCGAATGGCGGTGTAACGACCGGTGATCAGATCACCTATACTATTCACGTCAGGAACAGTGGTAATGCCACGTTAAGCAATGTTGTTATCAGCGATGATGTGCCAGCCTATACGGAGTTTGTAAGTGCAGAAGGCGGTATTTCACCATCTTCAGGTAAACTGACCTGGACGATCGCGACGATACCTGTTGGTAGTGCTGATGTTACCCGTTCATTTACCGTGAAAGTGGTAGAAGACCTGACTGGTGCTGTGAGTATTATTAATACTGCAGTAGTAGATAATGGTAATGGCAAAGGGAATGATCCTACACATCCTGCTGATCCGAATGATCCGAATAACCCGATGACAAATCCGCCTCCTGGTCCTGCTACCAACGTAAAAGTGGATACACTGGTGCGGTTTGAAGCCTGGAAAGGCGTGGTTACAGCCAGTGGTGCAGATAAGGCTAGTCCGGGGGAAATATTGACCTATACCATACATGTACGTAATACAGGCAATGTGAAACTGCCGCTTATCAAGGTGACCGATCCGATACCGGCCCTCACTACTTTCGAGAGTGCTGAAGAGAATGGTCTCTTCAATGCAGGCAGTAACACGGTTACCTGGGAGGTGAAGGATATTCCTGTAGCCGCTGTAGTGGACCTTACATTTAAAGTGAAGGTGGCTGACAGGTTAGATTCCGGCGCTGTTATTACAAATACTGCTGTGGCATCTGACGGGACGACAGATAAGCCTACATCAGGCTGTGATCCTCATATGAGCGGTTGTAGCGGTACACCAGGTACGGTGATAGAAACCAATCCGAGCGACGATCTGCAGTTTGCCAATGCCATGAGCCCTAACGGAGATGGTAAGAATGAATACTTCGTGATAAAAGGACTGGAGAGATATCCGCCTGCTGCTTTATATGTGTTCAATCGCTGGGGCAGTATGGTGTACCAGACAAAAGAGTATAAGAATGACTGGGCTGCCAAGGGATTAAGTGAAGGCACTTACTATTATAAACTGGAACTGAAACTACCGGGAGGAACAAAACTATACAAAGGGTGGATTGTGATAAAACGAAACTGATGAATTAATGATGAGGACATTTTTTGTTGTTACCAAACAAACAGCTATGTGCTTGAGAAAAGGTTTGTATACGGGACTATTAATGATGGCTGCCAGCTTGCATGCAGGTGCGCAGCAGAATGTACAATTCAGCCAGTATGTATTTAATGGGCTGAGTGTAAACCCCGCCTATGCGGGATATAAAGATGCCTGGTATCTGAATACCATTTACCGGCAGCAGTGGACCGGTTTTCCGGGTGCACCGGTTACGGGGGGCGTATCCTTTGACGGACCAGTACGTCCTTTGAAAGCAGGCGCAGGTTTCGGATTGGGGCTGCAGCTAATGGCAGATAAGGTGGGGCCGCAACAGTCCTATTCTTTTTATGCATCTTATGCCTACCGCATTGCTTTGGATGCAGAACATACACGCCGTTTGTGCTTTGGACTGGGAGTAGGCGTGACGCAGTATCGCCTGGCAGGGAATACGCTGGCTTACTTTGATGGCGATGATCCTGTTTTCCCGGGTGAGGGCGTAAATGCCTATACACCTGATGCGCGGTTTGGGGTGTATTATCATTCACCTTCATTTTATGTAGGGGTGTCGGTGATGGATCTGTTCAGCAGGTATACCAGTACGAAGTACGCCTGGAAAGGATATAATTATCAGAATATCCGGAAGTCGCAGCATATCTACCTAACTACGGGCGTGATGTTCCCATTGTCGGAACATTTGCAATTAAAGCCGTCTCTGATGATCAAGGATGATTTCAAAGGACCTACCAACCTGGATGTGAACGCCATGTTACTGATCGACAGGGTATTCTGGATCGGCGGTTCTTTTCGTACGGCGGTGCCGGTGTGGAAGAAACAGCTTCCCAGCGGACTGGAATCGCTCAATGCTGCAAGCGCCATTGTCGAATACTATATCGGCGGAAAATGGCGCATTGGTTATGCATATGATTTGAATATTAATGAACTGGCGGGAACACAGGGAGGATCGCATGAAATATCGGTAGGTGTTTTGTTTCCGCGGAAGAGGTTCAGTACATCAAGTCCACGTTATTTCTAAAGGAGGGGATTCATTATGCTACGTTGTTCGTTCGTTACATTGATCATTTTACTTTGTTGCCCCGTGCTCTTATATGGGCAGGAAGAGAAAAGCCTGATGGAATTGGGAGATGAGGCTTTTGTTCGGGAAGAATATGCCGTTGCGGCCAACCTGTATAGCAGGCTGGCGGAAAAGAAAGGCAGGAAGGCGCCACTTAAGCTACTGGAAAAAACGGCGCAGTGTTATCAGCAGATGGCGCGTTTTGCCGAAGCAGGGTATTGGTATATGCGCATGATTGAGCATCCCGGTTGTCCGTCTTCCGTTATGGCTATCTATGCCGAAGTACAGAAGAACCTTGGTGAGTATGATACTGCCAGGTTATACCTGTCGCGTTTTAATCCTGCCAATGCAGATGAGGTGCAATGGAAAAATACGGCTATAGCGGGTTGTGACAGTGCCCTGCTCTGGAAGAAAGATACTGTAACTACCTATGCCCTGGAAAATATCAAGGAGCTAAGCACTGTGGGCGATGACTGGGTGAGCGGTGTCATGAAAGGAGGCTTGCTGCTGGAATCCAACGGATACCGTAAGATGGAGCTGACGACAGGGTCGGAGCGACATCCTGATATGGATCCAAGGGTCAATCAACCTTACTTTAAACCGTATCTTTTCAGGGAATATTCGAAGGGTAGCAGGGCCAATACCTTTTTAGAGGAAATCCTACCGGACCTCCTGGGGAAACTGCCCTACCATGTGGGACCGGTATGTTTTAATAACAGGGAAGATACCGTGTACGTGACCCTGAACGCGGCAGATAAAGACATGGCTGATAAGAAAAAGAAAGGTCCTGTAAACGGACGCCGTTTAATGTCGCTTTTCTGGTCATTCAAGAAAGGGGATAAGTGGTCGCCGCTCCAACCTGTAGCAGCGCTTGATGCTGCGGGCAGCTATACGGGCAATGCGGTATTGAATAGTATCGGCAGTGTCATCTATTTTGTATCTGACAGACCGGGAGGTATCGGCAAAATGGATATCTGGTATAGTGAACGGCTACCCAATAATCAATGGGGAACACCCGTGAACTGTGGGCCTGTGATCAATACCCGTTATGATGAGACTTTCCCTACCATCAATGAGGAGGACGTACTTTACTTCTCCAGCAAAGGCCATCCCGGCATGGGTGGCTTTGACGTTTTCAGGGCGGAGGGAAGTGGCGGTCAATGGAGCCAGCCCCGTAATCTCCGGAGCCCTTTTAACTCTGGTGCTGATGATCTGGGTTTTATTATGAAAGGCAATAACTATGAAGGTTATTTTGCTTCCAATCGCCATGGCGGCGGTGGAGGTGATGATATCTATCACTTCCTGGAAACACATTTTACAGAGAAGCTGATCGATCCGTCTGCCGGAAAACCACCGGCGCCTGACACTGTTAAAGTATCTCCACCGGAGAAGACTGTTGCGGATAATACACCTGCTAAACCTACGCTTAATCCGACAGACAGTGCGGTCATACACAAGCTGCAGGAGCTGCGCTTTCATTATGATTATAACAGCGCCATACTCTTAACTGAATCCAGGGACATGCTGGACAGGGTAGCTGTGGTGTTGCAGCAGTATCCTCACTGGAAACTGATGATCCGTTCGTATGCGGATAGCCGTGGTACGGACGAATATAATCTGAAGCTCTCTGCCCTGCGTTGTTATGCAGTGATCAACTACCTGATCAAAAAAGGAGTGGCAGCCCGCAGGCTCTATTATGAGAACCTGGGAGAACAGGAGCTTGTCAATCCTTGTGGAAATGATGTGCCCTGTCCGGAGGCAGAACACCGGGAAAACAGAAGAACTACTTTGCGGGTAGTTTATGATTGAGGATTGATACCGTATTCCTCGATCTTCCGATAGAGAGTCGCCAGGCCGATATTCAGCAGGCGGGCGGCTTCTGTTTTGTTGTTTTTGGTATGATGTAATACCTTGATGATATGCAGCTTTTCTACACTGGCCAGATCAAAGGAAGAGAGGCCGGTAGTGGACTTGTCTGCTATCTGAAGATCGAGGGGGAGATGTTCTACGGATAGATCATCGCCGCCGGCGAGGATCACCGCTCTTTCCAGGACGTTCTTCAGTTCGCGGATGTTACCTTTCCATTCGTGCAGCTGCAGCTTTTCGATGAAGGCGGGTGTGATTTTGGGTTTGCGCTGATTGGTCTTGGCTGAGAAGAAGCCTACGAAAAACTCCGTCAGGGCAGGGATATCTTTCTTTCGCTCTCTGAGCGGAGGCAGGGTGATGGCGAAGACGTTCAGGCGATAGTATAAATCTTCACGGAAATGCCCTTTTTCGGCCTCTTCTTTCAGGTCGCGGTTCGTAGCTGCGATAATTCGTACATTGACCTTAGTGGGCTTCGTATCGCCTACTTTGATGAATTCACTGGTTTCCAGTACCCGGAGTAGCTTGCTTTGCAGGTCAGCAGGCATTTCCCCGATCTCGTCCAGGAAGATCGTCCCGGTATTGGCTTCTTCGATCAGGCCTTTTTTATCGCGGTTGGCATTGGTGAAGGCGCCTGCCTTATAACCGAATAATTCACTTTCCAGCAGCTCCCGGCTAAAGGCACTGCAGTTGAGGGCAACGAATGGCTTGCCGGCTCTCTTACTATTATTATGGATAGCCTGGGCGAATACTTCTTTACCCGTACCGGTTTCACCGAGCAACAGTACCGTGGTATCGGCGGGAGCTACCTTGTTGGCTTGTTCGATCGCATCACGGATAGGGCGGGAGGTACCGAGGATGCTGTCAAAGCTGTACTTCTTACCGACCTGGCTTTCCAGTTTTTCGATACGTTTCTGTAGCTGGACTTTTTCTATCGCCCTGTTCAGGAGAGGAATAATGCGGTTGTTGTCATCGCCTTTGGTGAGATAGTCGAACGCACCGTTCTTAATCGCCTGTACGCCGTCGGGGATATTGCCATAGGCGGTGAGCAGGATGATTTCTATAGAAGGATATTTCTCTTTCAGTGTTTTGGAGAAGTCGACGCCCGTGCCGTCTGGCAGTTTCACGTCGCAGAGTACGACGTCAATTTCTTCCTTGTCGATTATTTTCTGCGCACTTTTGATATTGCCGGCTTCCAATACGTTAAAGCCTTCCAATGCAATAATCCTGCGCATCAGGCTGCGCAACTTCTCTTCGTCGTCTATTATAAGGACAGTTCCGGTCATAAGATCATTTGGCGGCAAAATTACAGATTCTTTGGGATGTTTATCCGATTGGGAAATGTCGGGGAAAATGATCATTTTGTGGTATTATCCCTGATAGCTATGAGATATATTTTAGTCATCATCTTCCTGTTCTGTGCAGGTTGTAGATACTCGCGTGTGAAGATGCCGGAATTCAGGCCTGCGCATTCAAAGAAAATAGCGATAAAGTTAAAGGATACGCTTGGCGTAATGACGATGTATATACCGGAGCGATTTGATACAGGTTTTGCCTGGCTGCACTATTCTGATTGTTGGCCCTGTAATGAGATGAAATGCCGTTTCCAGCCTAAGTCGATCCCGATAAAAATGGAACAAGGTTATCTCTGGACCCATCCAACAGATTCAGTTGATCAACTCACGATCATTTATCAGCCTTATGATCGTCTTTACGATCGCCCTCTTCGTAAAGGCGGGCATTTTGATACAACCGGGATGTATGAAAAAAATAGTTTGTATCGCGACGAGAGAGAGAATATCAAGTTTTGGCCGCCCGCACTAAAATGCATTTTACTGGATACCACCTATAAAATTTATGACAGGCCGTTGTATGTATTTGGTACCTGTGAATACGATCCTGGAACGAAAAGATACACGTATCTGCTGAAGGCAGAAACTTTCGCGAGAATTTCTCAAATAAAGTTTGAGTGTAAAATGATCACCGATAAACAGGATTCAATTAGTACTCACTTTATTAATGATGCTGCGGATTTTCTCCGGACTATACGGTTTTCCATTCCTTCGTTTCAATAATCGTAATATTACATCCAGATACTTATGAGAACTGCCGTAGTCATTATTCTCCTGTTTTGTCTAGGCTGCCTTAATAAAAAAGCACCGGAATCTGTACCTGCTCATTCAAGGAAAGTGGCAGTAAAACTGATGGACAGCTTAGGCATAGTCACTATGTATGTTCCCGAACGATACGATACTGGTTTTGCCTGGGTGCATGGTTCAGACTGCTCATCTTGTGATAAGATGAAATGCCGTTTTCAATCCTCATCATGGCATATTTATGAGGAAAGTGGCTGGTTCTATTACCCACCCACAGATTCAGTAGATCGTGTCACAATTATCTATAGCCCTCATTTGTCATATCTTGATGAGAGTGACACAACCTGGATATATAAGAGAAATGGTTATTTCAGGGAAGAAGAAAAAATGAAAGACCCTGTGGCTAATAATATTTTAATAGATACTCTATGCAGAATACATGATAGACCGTTTTCTATAACTGGTAGCCATTTATATATCGAGATGGCATGCCGGGAGTTATATGAGTTAAATGCACTTACTTCTGTAAGAGGAGTGGACATTACCTTTCAATTTGAGTTAATTACCCCAAAGGGAGATTCGCTCAGTCAACATTTTGTGAAAAATGCAATGGACGTTCTGCAAACGATCAGATTTACAAAACCGTTATAGCCGTATAGGATCAACGTTTAGATTCCCGTCCTTCTTCAATCACACCGGTCCCGGTCGGTGTCCTACTCATGAAGTAAGAAACGCATGACAATGCTTTGTTTCATTTAAGGTTAAAAGATGCCTACATAAATATGTTTTTTCGATTGTTTTCCCATATATTTGATCTGCTAACAAGTTCTTGCACAGTTTGTGTATCTCCACTCTCCGCTATACACCACATCTACTTTTCATAACCACGTAAGTATTAGATTGCCACTTACACAGAGTTTCATATCCTACAAAAACCGTATTAGGTGTTTATAACCAACTTCCACTTGTAGAGTTAACTCTATAATAACCATGAACCGGTGCTTTTCAGGGTAGATAATTGCTATTGACCCCGGGAAGCGTGCCATATGTCAAAGAAAGTTTACCGGGTGTGCCGGCAGGGATACTTTTGATTTAAAACATCCCCGCTATGCAAACTCATACTACTGCTACTACCAGACAAGCCTATCTCGACTGGCTTCGTATTCTGGCCATCTTTGGTGTATTGGTCTTTCATTCTGCCATGCCATTTGGAGCCGAACTGGAATGGCACATCCGGAATAAGGAAACCAGTAATATTTTTCTTGAAATGATACACTGGATGCACTTGTTCCGGATGCCATTACTGTTCTTTATTTCAGGTACCGTGAGTTATTTCATGCTGCAACACCGGACAGGCGGTGGTTTTATAGGACTGCGTATGAGAAGGTTGTTAATTCCCGTGATCCTTGGTATTCTTGTTATCGTTCCTCCACAGGTCTACCTGGAACGTGTTACGCAGGGCTTTAAAGGCAATTTCTGGCAGTTTTACAGTCAGATGTTTACAACAGGCGTTTACCCTAAAGGGAACATGAGCTGGCATCACCTGTGGTTCGTAGTTTATCTCCTAATCTATGATATTCTGTTTGCGCCGGTGTTTGTCTGGATCGTCTCTGATAAAGGCGCTGCCTTTCGTAGAGCCCTGCAATGGCTGGAAAAGGGCAAACGGGTATACCTGCTCACATTGCCTGGTATTGCGATTTACGCAGGACTGGCAAGACAGTTCCACGAAACGAACGACCTCGTGCATGACTACTGTTATTTCTTCTATTGGTTAAGTTTCCTGCTGCCGGGTTTTCTCTGTATCGCACAGCCTGCACTGATGAATAGCCTGGAAAGGAACCGCCGCACTTCCTTCCTGGTTGCCCTGGCATCTATTGTGGCCATCAATTATTTCCGCTGGAATAATGTGGAACCCTGGGACGCACTCCCTAACTGGATGTATGATCCGCGTACTTATGCGTATATTGCATTGAATGCGATATGTGCCTGGGGATGGGTGCTGACAGCTATCGGCTATGGCAAGAAATACCTCGATAAACCACACCCCTCATTGAATTATCTGAACCAGGCAGTGTATCCTTTTTATATCTTACATCAGACAATTATCGTTATCCTTGCATATTATGTGGTGCAAACGTCGGATACAATCGGTACCAAATACCTGTTCATCGTGATAACTACCTTTATCCTCTCAATGGGTATCTTTCATTTACTGATCAAGCCTTATCCCGTTTGTCGCTTTTTATTCGGTATGAAACCACTGGCAAAGAAGGAGAATAAACAACAGCAGGAGGCGAAAGAAACAACAGCAGAAGGTATATTATTACCGGTATCATAATGAACAAGCATGAGTATTTTCCGTAGATATTATTTTCCCGCCATCTATAGCCTTGTCACCTATTTCAGTATCCGGCTTTTGCTGGATACTGTTACGGGTATGAGGTTCTGGAGAAGAGCATGGGGCCAGAACCTGCTGGAAATCAGCTGGTGTATCGTTTTTGGTTATATCCTGATAGGCGCGCATCACTACCTGTATCGCTACTTTGACAAGCATTGGGCAGACATGGATTACAGAAAGAGAGTATGGATGGAACTGGGCGCTATTACGCTGATGACGATCCTGTTCCAGAATGTCTTTATCCTGCCGATGGCAGCATTTACGGACGATGGCGCTCAGTGGTATGATGTGGCAGATATTAACGTTATACCGCTGTTATATTCACTGATCTATTATGGTATCAGCCGAAGTAATACATTTCTGCAGGCCTATGTAAATAACAAAGTGCAGCTGCAGGAGGTGATGAATAATCAGTTACAGGCGGAGTTGAAGTTCCTCAAGTCGCAGTTACATCCTCATTTTATTTTTAACGCGCTGAATACGATCTATTTCCAGATGGATGAAGATGTCAACGCTGCCAAGAAAAGCGTGGAACAGTTCTCCGAGCTGCTGCGTTACCAGTTATACGATCAGCAGCAGACGGTCTCTATCCGGCATGAGATACAGTACCTGCACAGTTTTATCAACCTGCAGAAAGTAAGGGCCTCAGACAAGCTGGTATTGAACCTTCACCTGGCCCCTGATCTGTATGATCAGCAGGTTTATCCCTTATTGCTTTTCCCGCTGGTAGAAAATGCCTTCAAGTATGTCGGCGGAGAGTATTGGATCAATATTCATGCATCACTGAAAGGTAAGCGGATACACTTTATAGTGGAGAATGCTATTCCGAAGATCACCATGCCGGTAAAAGCAGGAGGAATAGGGCTGGAGAACCTGAAACGAAGACTGGAATTGTTGTACCCGGGAAAACATACATTTGAGATCAATAAGACAGAACGCACTTTCAGCGTAGCCTTATCTATAGAACCTGAACCTGTTGTATATCAGACAATAATAACTGAAGAAGATGAAGATCAGATGCGTCATCACGGATGATGAGCCCTATGCAAGAAAAGGATTACAAGGGTATATGGGACAGATAGACTTCCTGGAACTTGTAACCGTATGCGAGAGCGCTGTAGAGTTAAATACCTTCCTGAAACAGGAGCAGGTGGACCTGTTATTCCTGGACATAGAAATGCCTTACCTCTCAGGCATTGACCTCCTGAAGACACTGGCTAATCCGCCGAAAGTGATCTTCACCACCGCCTACGAAAAGTATGCGGTGCAAGGTTATGAACTGGAGGTACTGGATTATCTCCTGAAGCCCATTTCCTTTGATCGTTTCCTGAAGGCCGCTAACAAAGCCTTTGACTATTTCAATCTGCAGCAGCAGGTGAAACCGCAGCAGGAGTATTTTTTCGTCAAGGTTGATAATAAGCTGGAGAAGGTAGTGATAGCAGATATATTATTTGCGGAGGGTATGGAGAACTACATCGTCATCTACACAAAAGATAAAAAGCTGATCACACACCTTACCCTGAAGATGTTGCAGGAACGTTTGCCGGCTGATAAATTTGTGCAGCCGCACAAGTCTTACCTTGTCGCTGTCGACAAGATAGATGCCATAGAAGGTAATACCCTCGGTCTTTCCGGCTACCAGGTACCTGTGTCCCGTTACCAGAAAGATGAGGTCATGCAACGCATCCTGCAGGACAAGATCCTCAAAAGATGATCAGTAGCCTACTGCAGCATCTGCATTAATAATCCCCCAACCGAATTTACTGCTCCGGCTATTCGCAAAGCTGGATGCCCTGGCCATCCTGGCAATGATACTGTCGCGCGGATATCCGGGATACTTACTCCATACCAATGCTGCAATGGCTGAACAGCTGGCCGTTGCCACAGAAGAACCACCAACAGTAGAAGGGGCATCACCGCTCATGGCAATGCTGAGGGGATTTCTTCCGGTGGAAGATTGCTGCATCACAATAGCGAAATCCACCTTACTGCCGGTGTGGCAATCGTCGCACCTGTCTTTAAGGTTATCTTTCATACCGGTGACCGCCACGACCTGTGGCTGATTGGCGGGGAAGATAACACCCACAAAGCTGGCAAAGAAGGAGGTAGAAGTACCCGCTGCACAGAACATCAGTTTCTGTTTACTATAAGCATAACTGAGCGCATCTTTGATCTGACCGGAGCTGAAGATGGTACCCATGCTCATACTGATGATCTTCACAGTAGGATCGTCGGCCCCCAATACATACGCATTGGTAACGCCATTGATAGCATCTGTGGAGAGGAGCACTACATTCTCTGCTGCATGCACCATAATCAGGTCGCAGTTATAGGCAATGCCCACTGTGTTGCCATCTGTCCCTCTGGGGCCAGCCAGCACACCAGCCATACTGGTGCCATGTCCGCAGGGATCGTCGGGGCTACCATTGTAGTAAGTGCCCAGTTTTTGTATGGTCCTGCCCGCAGAAGAGCCCTGGTTAAACGCGCTGCCCAGGTTCTCCTGCTGCGGACTGACACCCGTATCAATGATCATTACTTTGATGTGTTGTCCTGTGGACCGCTGCCAGGCTTGTTCTATGCGGTGATAGCCGTAATTCCAGGAGAGTTTTGCCGTGGGTAATATGACGGTATAGTCAGCGCCCGCTACAAGGTCTGTTTTAGCCGAATTATAGCCGCAACCCGATGCAAGGATGTCAGATGCCACCGCGGCGTCTTTAGGCTTTATATCGCGCATGAAAGCGCCATATCCGATAGGTTCTGCATAACGTATCTCGCCGGAAGCACGTAATGCCTGCACCGTTGCAAAACGACTGACGCGTACGTTCAGGAAATGTAGTTTGTCAGCAGTGGAAGTACGCAGGTCTTTTCTCTGTGTGACGCCTTCCTTTTCTCCGATCAATGCTAATATGTCGGCTGCGCCGGATGCCGTGGTATATCCCACGGATAAAATACTATCCCCATGCAGCAATGCGCTCCAGACCATCGTATCACTGGCCATCTTCCAATCGAAATAGCCCTGTGTTTCCAGTTGCTGGTTGACGAAAGCATTGATAACTGACTTGGGAATGATCGCCTGCGGGTCCTGCCGGGGTGGCGTAAATGAATTAGTGTCAGTTTTACGGCAGGAAGTGGACAGTATAACGACTACGCCCACCATTAGAAAATAAGGGGTCCTCATCTGTTGCGTTTTTAGGTGATTAACAATCCTGTCTGATAAATAACGTGGTTATCAGAAATTACGCTAATTCACTGACTATCGCAAAAATCATTTTAGCAGGATTTGGTTTTAAGTTTAAATAGTATACATTTGCAACAAAGATGCAAATGCTATAGAGCACAGTGCCATAGCGCTGTGTAGCTGCTATCGGATGCCTATTTTCCGGTACAGGATCTTTATTTTAATAACTAAACATATGATCCCGAACAGACTGCCTGTTACGGTGCTGAGTGGCTTTCTCGGCGCTGGTAAGACTACTTTGCTCAATCACGTCCTGCACAATAAGGAAGGCCTGCGGGTGGCCGTTATTGTGAACGACATGAGCGAGGTCAATATTGATGCACAACTGGTGAAGAATGAACAAACACTTAACCGCACGGATGAGAAACTGGTAGAGATGAGCAATGGCTGCATTTGCTGTACCCTGCGGGAAGACCTGCTGATAGCAGTAGAACAATTGGCAAAGGAGGGACGGTTTGACTACCTGTTGATCGAAAGCTCTGGCATCAGTGAGCCCTTGCCTGTTGCGCAGACTTTTACGTACCAGGATGAGGCGAATGGTATTGATCTGAGTCAGCTGTCGAGACTGGACACCCTCGTTACAGTAGTGGACTGTTTTAATTTCCTCCGGGATTTCAGCAGCATTGAAACGCTGCAGGACAAACAAATGACAGATATGGAAGACGATCAGCGAACCATCGTTAATCTGCTGACAGACCAGATCGAATTTGCCAATGTCATCATTCTGAATAAAACAGATCTTATTACGGCGGAAGAATTGGGAATGCTACAGGCGGTCATCCGAAAAATGAATGCCAACGCCCGCATCATCACTTCTTCTTTTGGTAAGGTAGATCTGCAACATATATTGAATACCCGTCTTTTTGATTTTGAGGAGACCAGTCAGGGTGCAGGCTGGATCGAAGAACTCAATAAATCACATCATACACCTGAAACTGAGGAATATGGCATCAGCAGCTTTGTGTACCGCAGCAGGAAACCATTTCATCCGGAACGTTTCTGGCATTATCTGAACAACGACTGGCATTCCAATATCATCCGGAGTAAAGGTCTTTTCTGGCTGGCATCGCGTAAGGATGATGCCATTAACTGGAGTCAGGCGGGTGGTAGTCTGCGTGCGGAACGTGCCGGTGTATGGTGGTGCAGCATGCCCTATATGGACAGGATACGCTACGCATCGTTCCTGGACAATGAAGACGAGATAGAAGAAAGATGGGATAAACGTTTTGGTGACCGCTACAATGAAATTGTGATCATCGGAAGAGGGCTCGAAAAAGACACTATCATAAGGGAACTGGAAGGTTGTCTGTGTAATGAGGGAGAACTTGTAACAATGGAAAAAGGAGGAAGTTTCCAGGATGAATTTCCTGTGTAAACACCTGACAGAGATGATGAAGGAAGGGGCTGGTCTTCCGGCCGGCCCATATTGTTTTTGCCCAGTTAACGTAAACATAACATATAAGTAGCAGGTCGCTTTATAATTTTGTCTCCGCATATCGGCCAACTATTATGATAGAGAACCTGACAGACGCGGAATTGTTATCACTTTCACAAACTGGCGATGAGAAAGCATTTGAGGCGATCATGTATAGATATAATGTGCAGCTGTACAAGTATATCTATGTACGCATCCGCAGTGAACATGACGCAAAAGATCTGTTACAGGAAGTATTTATTTCCTGCTGGAAAAACCGGCACACTATTAATAATATAACAGCTTATCTGAAAAGGTCTGTACATTATGCCATCATCGACTGGCAGATAGAAAATAAAAAAATACTGGCCCGTCAAACTACTTTACTCGAAAAAGACGAACCCACCACATACCCTGTAGAAGACCAGCTGATATCTATGGAGATCAGGGAAGAAGTAGAAACTGAGATCTCCCGGATGAATGAAACCATGCGCAAGATCTTTGTGTCGAGTCGCTGGGAATCCAAATCTATCCCCGAAATAGCCCTTGAATACGGACTTTCCGAGCAGACGGTCAAGAATAATCTCTCCCTTGCACTCAAGCGTATCCGTCTGCGCCTGGCCGCTTTCTTCTTCATGCTTGTTTACATGTTGGTAACATTGAGTTTACAATTCCTTAACGGTACCACTTTTCACTTTTGAGGACTTTACTGATGAATGGGAACATCATCATCAGACAAAGCCGCGCTCTTAGCGCTTTTAGAAAAATATCGTGCCGGTCAGTGTACACCGGAGGAAACCGCCCGTATACAGGCCTGGTTCGACAGTTTTGAAGAATTGCCGGATAGCGCGGAACTAAAAACTGCTGCAGACCAGGCAGTGGTCAATACCATGCATACGCTGTTCCCACGCAGGGGCGCATCTATAAGATACATTATGCTCAGCGCTGCCGCCGTATTGGTGGTGGCCCTTACCAGTCTGCTTTTTATATACAGGTTCTATATGAAGGCGCCGGTACCTGTTACTTATTCCTATATAACAACAGGAAAGGGGGAACGCAAGAAGCTTACATTGCCGGATGGTAGTACGCTGATGATGAATGCCGGCAGTACGCTCCGTATGCCTTCCAACTTCGGCGATACCACCAGAGAGCTGTTTTTTACAGGTCAGGGTACTTTCGATATCCAACAGAATAGTAAGCAGCCATTTGTTGTACAGACGGGGAATGTCCGCACCGTGGTGCTGGGTACTGCTTTTGACGTGAAAGCATACCCGGGTGATAAAGCTTTACAGGTAGCGGTACTGAATGGTAAAGTACGCATTGAGAAGCAGGAGAGGGGCCATACGGAAGTGCTGGCGCCTGGTGTAATACAAAACCAGCTGTTGATTTATGAAGCAGGGTCGGGCAAGCATGAGCTGACATCCTGTAAGGCAGACGAAATAGCCGGCTGGCAACAGAACAGGTTATTCTTTGAACAGGCATCACTGGAAGAGATTGCCGAAGTACTCGAACGACAATACAATACACATATCACACTCGCCGGCGCGTCAAAACATAACTGCCGCTACACTTTACAGTTAAAGAACGAGCCATTGGACAAGGCTTTACAGCTGATACAACAGCTGTCGGGGATCTCTTATATCGTAAACAACAATGAAATAAAAATCAATATTGCGTCATGCGAATAAAATGTAATGCGCCAACAACGTGGAGACAGTTACGACTGCTCGTCTTATTTCTTTTTGCTCATGCGATTGGTTTTGCAAATGATGTGCAGAATCAGTATGTCACTGTTACTGTGCGCAAAGCGCGTATCAGTCTTAATGTAAAGAATCAGCCGCTCAAACAGGTGTTCCTGTTGATAGAGCAGAAGACAGGCCTTTCCATTGGTTACAATGCCACCGCCATCAATGCATTGGAGCCGGTGAACTATAAGGCGAATGATGAAGAGCTGTCTACCGTGTTCCAGGACCTGCTGAAGGACTACCAGGGTACGGTAAAACAGGTGGATGAAAGCCACATCTTCCTGAAAGTAGAAAAAAGAAAACCGGTGGAAAGAGCCGTGCTGCCCATTGCTATTGCTGCTACGCCTATCGTGATCTCCGGTACTGTAACTGATGAAAATAATCAGCCGGTACCAGGTGTGAGCATTCACGAGAAGAATACGAAGAAAAATACTACGACCGATGCCAGTGGTAAATACACCATCACTGTGAATACAGGCGATGTGCTGGTATACAACTTTATCGGTTATGCACAACAGGAAGTAACTGTAAGCGCTGAAAACATGATCAACGTGCAGCTGAAAGTGCAGAACAGCCAGCTGAAAGAGATCGTGGCGATTGGTTACCAGTCCATCCGGAAGAGCGATGTAACCGGCGCTATTTCCAGCGTGAAGGCAAGTGAGTTAAACCTCACATCTCCTTCCGTAGGACAGGCACTGGTAGGCAAGGTAGCAGGTGTACAGGTATCGCAGGTAAGTGGTGCGCCGTATGCCAGCACTAAGATCCGTGTGCGTGGTATCGGTTCTATCAACGCCGGTTCTAACCCACTGTATGTAGTGGATGGTTACCCGATGGACAATGACATCTACATCAATCCGGAAGACATCGAATCTATCGACATCCTGAAAGATGCAGCTTCTGCTGCGATCTACGGTTCCCGTGCTGCGGGTGGTGTGGTGTTGATCACTACCAAACGTGGTAAGGAAGGTAAAGGTAAGTTTGAATATGATATTCAGTCAGGTGTGAACCAGCTGGCTAAAAAAGTGAAGCTGCTGAATGGAGACCAGTTTGCACAACTGATGATCGATGGCAGGAACAATTCCTACCAGGACCTGGTGGTGAACAAAGGCCTTACATGGACCGATGCCATGTTCTCTGACGATAACGCTACCCGTGTTACAAAAGTAGGCAACGCGAACTCCGTGCAGATCGATCCCACTTTCTACGACTTCGCCAGCCAGAAGATGATCAAGCCGAAGTATAACACCGACTGGCAGGACTTGCTGTATCGCAATGCGATATTCAGCCGTCATAACCTGGCATTCTCCGGCGGGAGCAAAGAAGTAAAGTATTATATCAGCGGTGGTTATCAGAACCAGGATGGCATTATCCTGAACACCGGCGTTAAGAAGATCAACTTCCGTGCAAATGTGGATGGTCAGATCAACCCCAAGCTGCGAGCTGGCATGAACGTTTCTTATACCAACAACCAGAACAAGGAAACAGAAGAAGGTCGTTGGGACCATAATCCGATTATGGCTGCTTTGCTGATGCTGCCTACTTATCGTGCTTATGATGATAATGGTAAGATTTTGAAGAACGAAGTGGCTGCGCAGTCTGCCACCTATGGTTATAACAGTTTTGAGAACCCGCTGGCCATTGCGCAGGAAATCAACATCCGTCGTAAAGGTAACCGCAGTACTTATAATGGTTATGCTGTTTATCAGCTGCTGCCTGAATTGTCTGTAAAGGCAAACCTCGGGATGTCCAACTATGCGGAGAAGTACGATTACTATTATCCGACCAGTCTGAGTAGTGGTGTGAATGCGCCTTACTCTACACAGGCAAAGGCAGCTGCGAACGCAAAAGCAAAGACCACTGGTATGACCGATCAGCTGGGCGAGTTCACTGCCAATTATAGCAAACAGTTTAACAAACATAAATTAGATGTACTGGGTGGTTATACCGTACAGAAAACAACTGGCGATGTCCTCGAAGTAAAAGCGCAGGGATTCCAGGATGACCGTATCCAGGAATTAAACGCTAAAGGCGCTGATGCTGCACTCTTCACATTGACCACCGCTTCCAGGTATACCTATACACTGGTATCTTACCTGGGGCGTATCAACTACAATTTTGATAGCCGTTATTACCTGACCGCTTCTTTCCGTACGGATGCGTCTTCCCGCTTTGGTCCGGAAAACCGCTGGGGTAACTTCCCTTCAGTAGCTGCAGGCTGGAACATCTCTAACGAATCATTCTATCACGATTGGTTAGGACAGCATTCTACACTGAAGCTGCGTGCCAGCTGGGGGCTGAGTGGTAACAACAACATCGGTAACTACAATTCTATCCAGACAATGGGTACGCCTACCGGTGTGCCGTTGGGTAATGGTACCGTGAATACCGGTACTTTCCCTGGTGGTATCAAAGACCCGAAAATTGGCTGGGAGTCTACCTCGCAGTATAACGGTGGTTTGGATATCGGATTGTTCAATGGTCGTCTGAATGTGATCGCTAACTACTATCTGAGTTATTCCTATAACCTGCTGTTCAATCAGCCGATCTCCGCTATCGCCGGTGCTACTACGGTACTGACCAACCTGCGTGATTCCAAGATCCGTAACAGGGGTATTGACTTACAGCTGGATGCGAGAGTGATAGATGGAAAGGACTTCCACCTGAACTTTGCAGGTAATATCTCTGTGAACCGCAACAAGGTACTGGACATGGGTGGTGCTAACACGATCCTGACTGCCGGTGCGGAGCGTTCTTACCTGACGCACATTACACAGGCAGGACAGCCGGTAGGTATGTTCTACGGTTTCAGGGTACTGGGTGTGGCTACAGAAGCTAATTACAAGACACTGGCTCCTTCGGCTTCCAGCTCCAATCCTTTACATCCGGGAGACCTGTACTTCTATGACAAGAATGGCGATCACGTAGTAAATGATGCTGACAAAGACGTGATAGGCAATCCTTATCCGAAGTTCACGTATGGCTTCAACCTGTCGGCTACTTATAGAGACTTCTATTTCTCTTCTTCCTTCAATGGTTCTTATGGCAACCAGGTGCTGGACGGACAGGATTACTACCTGTATAACATGGAAGGCTCGGGCAACCAGTATGCTGATGTAGCAAACCGTTTCCGTTCTGTTAGTCAGCCGGGCAATGGTAAAGTATACCGTGCTTCCCGCGCCGGTACGCAGAGCAACAGTACCCGTCTGTCGACCTTCTACCTGCAGGATGCATCTTATTTCAGATGTACCAACATCGTGCTGGGTTATAACCTGAAGATCCGTGCATTACAGGAGAAATTGGGTGTATCAAAGGCCACCATATTTGCAAGCGTAGACAATGTCTTTACGATCACCAAATACAAAGGGTATAATCCGGAAGTAGATTTCAATGGAAACAGCACTAACCCGAACCTGGCGCCAGGTGTTGACTATGGTATGTATCCGCTGGTTCGTGCTTACAATGCCGGTGTTAAACTTGGTTTCTGATCTATTGACGCTTAAACACTGAAAAAATGAAGAAGAATATATCAATTATACTGGGTTTTGCAGCTGTGCTGGCAACATCCGCCTGTAACAAGGATTTCCTGAACCAGACAGAGCCCAACAGCCAGACGGTCGCTAATTATTTCCAGACCGAGAATGATGTACTGCTGGCCGTGAACGGTATATATGCCGCCCTGAGAAGCGACAATGCCCTGGGTGAAAGCAGCGGATTGTTCTCAGAAGAACGTTCTGACAACACAGGCCGTAACGACAACCAGTCGAACGCCGGTGAGCCTTTCCAGTTTGGCGATTTCTCGCTGCTGCCAAGCAATACCTACCTGAAATCACATTGGGTAGACATGTACCAGGTGATCTCCAGAACTAACCTGGTGTTGTCCAATATCGACAAGGTGACTTTCTCCAGCGATGATACAAAGAAGGGGTATGCGGCAGAAGCGAAGTTCATCCGTGCACTGATCTACTTCCATATGGTGCGTAAATGGGGTGATGTGCCTTTGGTGACAAAACAACTGAGCCTCGACGAAGTAAGGGCGAATACTTTCCGTTCGAAAGACACCGCTGTATACAGCCAGATCGTAGCTGACCTGCTGGATGTGGTGAGCAGTCCGCTGCCTAATTTCCAGACAGGCGCTAACGTAGGCAGGGTATCCAAAGCTGCAGGTAACGCCTTACTCGGACAGGTATACCTGACTATGGCACTTACCCTCAATAACAGTAAACGTGATGAGAACCTGGCCAAGGCAAAACAATACCTGACAGCTTGTTACGATATGCGTAAGTTCGGCGCCCTGAAAGAGATCCCTTATACGGATGTTTTCAGCGTTGATAAGAAAGGTTCCTGTCCTGAGCTGATCCTGCAGATCGTTTACAAACAGGGTGATGCAACCTATGCATCTAAAATTGCCGCCAATAACCAGGCGAACGGTGAGACGATCAATTCTCAGAAAACAGCTACCGGTGTAGGTGGTAACGTAACGGGTGATCTGATCAATGAATATGAAACCAACGATCTGAGAAAAGATTTCTCGGTGCACTACGCCAATGCGAGCAATGTGAAAGACTGGTATATCACCAAATTCCGTGATATCAGCGATGCAGCAGGTAAGAACGGTTATGGTGGTAATGACTTTATCCTGATCCGTTATGCGGACGTTATCCTGATGCTGGCGGAAGTAAACATGTACCTGGGTGATAATGCGACTGCTATCCAGTTCCTGGACCAGGTGCGTGAAAGGGCAGGTATGCCGAATTATGCAATGTCTATGCAGGATGCTGCCTACAGCGCAAAATTCCCTACCCTGAAACTGGCTATCCTGCACGAGCGCCGCGTTGAACTGGCTTTCGAGAACCACCGCTGGTTCGACCTGTTGCGCACATTCACCACACAGGAGCTGGTGGATTATTTCCATGCGAAAGACCAGGGTTCTTTTGGTACTGCGAAGTTGAGCAATTTCGGAACGAAGGATAGGTATTACCCGATTCCGTTTGATGAATATAAACTTGATCCGGTGAAGATGTACCAGAATACGGGTTATTAATTATCAAAGAATAGATGAATGTAAGGGGCGTCTCTGATGAAGGGGCGCCTCCTGTTTTTATTGATGTTTGTGCTGGTATTCCGGGTCTGTAGGATGAAACCATTCGGTTTCACGGTGGGAGACAATCCGGGGGAACCCACGGTTTCCTGGGATTGAAACCCGGTGTTCATTTTCGTTTACCCGGGGTTGAAAACCCCGGGCTACAAACAAGGGACTCCGATAGGAGTCCTATTGTGGTTTGTTAATGCCGCTTTGGCCGGGTTTCGATAGAGATTCGGTCCACCTATAGTACAGGTTCCTACCTATAGGCTCTCTAGTCCTACATTACAGGCACTTTTCTATAGCCGTGGCTATAGGAAGTGCCTATAATGCTATAGTAATGGGCCTATAGGATATAGCCTTCACCGAATCTCCACCGGATCTGATACGGATTCTCCCTTGATTTTTATCATCTTTTCACTATATTCAGCTCAAATAACGCCTACTCCTGTTGATCAACCAAATTGAAACTATGCGTAAATGCTTGTTGTACATAGCCTTAACCCTCTTTATCTTTCCTTGTAGTCCACTTTCAGCGCAAACGAAGCAGTATGTCATTGATAGTAGTTTACAGGTGCCCTTAAAGGACGGCACGACACTGGGCTGTATGCTGGTCTACCAGAAGGATGTTAAATGGCCTTTACCGGTCGTTTTAAGGGTTAGTTGTTATCCGATGGATGCTGATACCACCAGGGCAGAATTTGTGGCAGACAGTGGCTATGCAGGCGTTTTTGTCTACAATAGGGGAAAGTCCCGGTCAGGGGGTAGTTTTTATCCCATGGAGAATGATGCAGCGGATAATTACGAGGTGATTGACTGGATCAGTAAGCAACCCTGGTGTAACGGGAAGGTGGGTATGTATGGTGGTTCCTACCTGGGGTTTGCCCAATGGGCTACAATGAAAAAGGTACATCCTGCATTGAAAACGATTGTGCCGCAGGTAGCCGTGGGGCCTGGCATCGATTATCCCAATCCCGGCGGAATATTTCTGACCTATAGCCTGCAATGGCTGAAACTGGTCAGGAATAATGATTACATGGACCTCAGCACGTTCACCAACGAAAAGAAATGGAAAGCGCTGAATACGGAATACCTGTTACGGGGACTACCGTTCAATAAGCTGGACTCCCTGGAAGGAAGTGGTATGGACACTGTTTTTCAGCGTTGGATATCCCATCCTGGTTATGACGATTTCTGGCAACAGATGACGCCTACGGCAGAAGAGTTCTCCCGGATCAGTATTCCTATCCTGACTACAACAGGGTTCTTTGACGATGATCAACGGGGGGCGATGCACTATTACAATATGCACAATCAGTATGGACCGAAGGAGGGAGTGAACCAGCACTATCTTTTCATCGGACCTTTTGATCATGCGGGTGGTCAGGGTGGTGCACGGAGGAATTTAATTCCTCCTTACCAGATCGACACGGTTGCCATGGTTGACCAGAAACAGCTGGTGCTGGATTGGTTCAATTATACGCTGAAGGGAGGAACGAAGCCGGCTTTCCTGCAGGACAGGATCGCGGTATTTGCCCTGGGGGAGAACAAGTGGCATTACTTTCCTTCGATGGAAAAAATGAACCGGGATACCTTGTCGTTCTACTTACCGGCAAAGGCGGGAGAGACGCTGCATACAAAGAAAAGAGGTGGGAAACCTTTCGTGTTCTCTTATGACGCGGCGGATCCTGTAGATGATACCATTGTGATCTATGACGGCGCCAGCTCTCTGATCTCTGAAGGTATTTTCCGGAAGAAGTACCTGGCTACCTTCAGTACGGCACCTTTGAAGGAAGATATGATCGTGAACGGATCTATTACGGCGGATCTTTGGCTGTCGTCTGGTACACCCGATGCGGACATCATGATCAGTTGGTGGGAGATAGACGCGAATGGCAAGAAATGGCCGCTTTCACATATTGCACAGCGCTTGTCTTTGAGTATCGATAAAACAAAACCGGTGTACTGGAAGGACCATGAGGTGCATCATATCACCCTGGATAATACGGCCTGGATCTGCAAGCAGTTGAAAAAGGGCAGTCGTATTATGATGACGATTAGTCCGGCGGCAAATCTCTATTGGGAAAAGAATTATGGTGCAGCAAAAGATGTGAGTCAACAGACCTTGTTGGACACCTTGCTGCATGAGCTGAGATTCTACCCGGCCTCTTACTTCAGCGTACCTGTGATGTAGCGTATGGCAATATACTTGTCATGTGGAGGTCCCTATTTAAAAACATAGTAGCCGAGGGCCAGCCACAGCAAACCTTTGAGCAGGAAGAAGATGAAACCCCAGAAACCGATACGCTTGATCCATTTAACAATATTCTTCCTGGGGGCGGGTTTAGTTTGTTGTTCCATATTCGTTAACATGAATGGCGATGCCTGCAAGTTACGGGATTGTCGCTATTGTATAAAAATCAGTCAGGAAAAATAGCAAAACATCCTGATATTCATGAATATTTGTATATATTTGTGCCCATTCTATAACCAACTTGATAAAACCTCATGGGACAAACGAAATTACCCGAATTCTTTCACTGCGATGATTATTTTATAGACGAGAAGGTAGGCTTGCTGAAGTTTGCAAATGCGTATAAAGTATTTAACCAGGACGGTCAGCAGATCGGTAACATCCGTCAGGAAGTACCTTTGCTGCATAAATTCCTGCGTCTTTTGCTTGATAAAAGGATCTTCCCGTTCACATTGAATATTGTGGATGCCAATGAGCAGGTGGTGGCCTCTATCCACCGTGGCTGGACATTCTGGATGTCGAAGATCGAGATCCGTGATATGAATGGTGTTGTCGTGGGCGGCATCAAACAGAAATTCAAATTTATGAAGCCGCTGTTCCATATTCTGGATACCAATGGTGAAGTACTGGCGGAGATCAAGGGTGACTGGAAAGCCTGGAATTTCCAGATTATTGACAAGAATGAAAAAGAGCTGGGCGCTATCAATAAAAAGTGGGCGGGTGCTTTCAAGGAAGTATTTACTACAGCAGATAAGTACCGTGTTACCATAGCGAAGGATTGTCCGGAAGATATCAATAAGATGGCGATCGTAGCAGGTGCTATCACCATCGATATGGTGCTGAAAGAATCAAAATAATAAAAGTTATACTTAAAGGGATGATACACCACCATGTATCATCCCTTTTTTATATCCCGGACTCCCCGTCAGGGCTTGCTTTTTCCCATCCCCATGGCCCGATATTTGACCAGTTTGCTTTTTAACATGATCTGTATTTTAAACCATATCTTATGCAAGATGTCAGGCAACGGCCATTGTTTTGTATTGGGATCGGGTGTTCGGCCGGCGGTCTGGGACCTGCATGTGAGTTTTTTCAACAACTTGTGGAAAAAACAGGCGCAGCCTTTGTCGTGATTCCCCATCTTGACAGAGACTATAAAAGTCAATTCAGCAGTATCCTCGAAAAGTTTACCAGTATGCCTGTACATAAGGTGGAAGATGATATAAAGCTGGAAACTGACCATGTATATGTACTTGCAGAAGACAGGATGATGATAGTCGAAGAGGGCTATCTGAGAGTACGGAGGCGTTATACAAGGGAGATTATTAATAAATCCATCGATATCTTCTTCAAATCCATGGCGAAGGCCTACCGGGAAAATGGCATCGGGGTGATCCTGTCGGGAATGGGCAACGATGGTATTGAAGGCATCAGGGAGATTGAAGACTGTCACGGGCTGGTCATTGTACAGGACCCGGATACGACGGACTTTAATATCCTGCCGCAAAGCGCCATTAGTAAAGATGATCCACATGCGATCCTTCCTCCGGCAGATATTGCACGGTTCCTGCTAAAACACCTTAGAATAGGAAAGAGCCTGAATTGAGGGGATTTAATTTTTATATATCTTTAGCAGTTTTAGACATATTGGTTAATAAAAACATGACATAAAGAAAAGCTGTATGTCGGATATATATACTGAAGGGGAAGTAAACAAGAGACGACCTGGTCCGGTTTCCAATGCTGCATTGAAAAGTATTTTAGCAGTCCTGTCAGAATTTTCGGGCGTAGACTTTCTGCAATATAAGCTATCCACTATCACCAGGAGGCTGCAGCGGAGAATGTCACTTGTGAATATTCAGGAATTTGAAGAATACCTTACGTTCATAAAAGACAACGAAAGCGAACAAAATATAGTTTATGCAGACCTGCTGATACACGTATCTTCCTTTTTTCGTGACGGGGGCAGTTTTGAATATTTACAACGGTTTATACTGCCGCAGGTAGTAAATCAGGCCCACGAAAAGAAAGAACAGGTGCGCATATGGGTAGCAGGATGTGCTACCGGAGAAGAAGCTTATTCCATCGCCATCTGCCTTTATGAAATAATGGGAGATCGGCACTTTTCCAACAAAGTGAAGATCTTTGCAACAGACCTTTCAGAAGCCGTTATTGCTACTGCGCGTAAAGCAATCTATACCAAGGCGCAGGTAGCAGGAGTATCAGCCACGCGATTGACACAGTTTTTTGCAGAAGGTGAACAAGGTTACCAAATATCAGCCACCATAAGAGACGCATGCGTATTTGCCTGCCACAACATGCTGACCGATCCTCCTTTTGCCAAGCTACACCTGATCAGTTGCCGTAACGTGCTTATTTATATGCAACCGGTACTGCAGAAAAAAATGCTGAGCATATTCAATTATGCGCTGACAGATCATGGTTTTCTCTGGCTGGGTAAATCAGAAACCAACAGATCTCCCGACCTATTTGAAATGCCCTCGAAGAAAACGAAGATCTATCTCAAAAAGAATGTAGATAAATGGACGCTGAAAAATGCGTTCCCGACTAATAAAAAAATAAAGCATATGACACCAAGCTTTGATCAGGAGAGGGATGACAATATCGATGCTCAGAAAGCCGCCGACAGTATTATACTTTCGATGTATGCACCGTCTGCAGTATTGCTCAATGAGAAGTTCGATATTATTGAGTTCAGAGGTGTTACCATGCAGTTTTTTGAACATGGGCCGGGTAGAGCCAGCCTGAATATTTTCAAACTGGCCCACAAAGACCTGGTACATAGTCTCAGGAGCGCGCTTAACCACGCGCAATCTGTCAGAAGGAATGTGCGAAAAGATGGCCTGACAATCACCACAGGGAATGCAACACTCCATGTTTCATTCGAAGTAGTACCTATCAGCAACCTGCATGGAAGCTACTACCTGGTGATCTTTAATCAGCAGCCGCAACATGAACTGACTGGCGGGGAGCTCAGCGTCAAAAAAGCTGAGGTGCCCGAAACAACAGATGAAAAGAACCTGCGCATCCAACAGCTGGAAAAAGAAGTACAACGTTATAAGGAAGAGTTACGTGCTGTTGCAGAAGCCTATGAAGCTACCAACGAGGAACTCCAGTCTGCCAATGAAGAGCTGAAAAGCCTGAATGAAGAACTGGAAGTATCGCAGGAAGAACTGCAGGTGATCAATGATGAACTCAGTACCCGCAACAATGATCTGCTGGAAAGGAATAACCAGTTGAACAATGCCCGCTTGTATGCAGAGTCCATCGTGAACACTGTACATGAATCACTGCTGATCCTCGACACGAATATCCGCGTGGTAAGTGCCAATGCTTCTTTCTATCGCAGTTTCAAGATGGAACGAAAGGAGACGGAAGGAAAGCTGTTGTATGAAATGGGAAGCAAGCAATGGAATACCTCAGACCTGCGTGCGCTGATGGAAAACCTGCTGACGTCCCGGACGCCCTTCGCTAGTTACGAATTAACTTATAAAACTTCTTCCAACGGGCCGAGAACCATCATGATGAATGGTCAGCTGATTACCTCGCAGGACCTGAAAGAAGAACTGATCCTCATCGCCATAGAAGATGTTACTGAAGTGAGAGAGGCCAGAGAGCGTATTGCCCGTAAACAGGAAATAGTGCGTACTAATGAAGAAAGGCTTCGCCTGGCACTGGAGGGTACCAAGACCGGCACCTGGGATTTCAATCCCTTGTCGAGAGAGCTGTTCCTGTCTGACAGAAGCCGGGAACTCTTTGGTATCACCTCTTCCTCACCGATGGAATTTGATAATTTTATCAAGGCCATTCACCCTGCGGATGCATCGGGTGTACAGGGCCGTATAGCAGCCGCTCTGGCGGGTAGAGAGAATGGTGCTATCAATGTAGACTTCCGCATCAACCTGGCAGACGATAAAGTGAACTGGATCTCCTGCAAAGCGCAGGTTTATTTTGATGAAAACGGTACCGCCATCCGTGTGCTGGGCGTGGTGACAGACACTACTGAAAATAAGCAGTTTGAAAAACACCTGCAGGAGGCGAACAACCGGCTGAATTTCGCGATGCAGACTGGTAGGCTGGGTTCCTGGGAACTGGAACTGTCTACAGGTGTCATGTATTGTAATGAACAGTTCAGGACCAATTTTGGACTGTCTTCGCAGGCCCAGGTGACATACGAAAAACTGTTGTCCCTCGTACTCCCGGAAGACGTACAACGTGTTGCCGATGCATTGCAACAGGCATTGGAAAACCACGTACTTTATGCGGAGGAATACCGTATCAAGTGGCCGGATAGTTCCATCCATTGGATTGCAGCCACTGGTCAGGGAATCTATGACGACGAAGGCATCGCAAAAAGAGTGATTGGAGTAGCGCTGGATATCACAGAAAGAAAACAGGCCCAGTTGCATTTGCAGCAAAGTGAGGCCTACTTCCGTATGATTGCAGATACAGCGCCGGCAATGATCTGGATCGCAGAAAAAGATGGTTCCTTCTCCTTCTTTAACAAGGGATGGCAGAAATATACCGGACGTACGCTTGAACAGAATAAGAACAATGGGTGGTACGATATTATGCACCCTGAGGATATTGATAAATGGAAGATCAATTTCAGCCGGTCTTCCCGCGACAGGAAGAATTTCTATGCAGAGTTCCGCCTGAAACGCCATGACGGTACTTATCACTGGCTGGCCTGTTCGGGCATTCCCCGTATCAATTCCCAGGATGAATTTATTGGCTTTATCGGCGCCTGTACAGATATTGACGACCAGAAGATGGTGGAAGATGCCCTGGAAAGGAAGGTAAGGGAAAGGACCATTGCCCTGGAAGATGCCAATGCAAACCTGTCCAAGCGGAACCATGAACTGGAGCAGTTTGTTTTCATTACTTCCCATGATCTCCAGGAGCCATTACGTAAGATCCGCCTGTTTGCCGACATGCTGGAAAGCGTGAAGCCTGGTAGCAGCAAGATAGATACGGCGCTCTACCTGCGTAAGGTGAAACAGTCGGCTATCCGTATGTCGGACCTGATCAGGGACCTGATCGCCTATTCCAGGCTGGAGCTTGGAGAGAATGCTTTCCTGCCGGTGGACCTCAACCAGATCGTTACCAATGTAATAGAAGATTTCGAACTGCTGATCAAGGATAAGAATGCGAAGATCGATGTGGATGAACTGCCGGTCATAGACGCTGTGCCTTTGCAGATGAACCAGTTATTCTATAACCTGATCGGGAATGCCCTGAAATTTTCCGGCACTAATGGCGATGCCCGGATAACGATCACGGCCAATAAGATCTCAGATACAGAAATGAAGGAGCTGCCTTCACTGACAGTCGGCCCTACCTATTACCGGATCATTGTAGCAGACAATGGCATCGGGTTCAACCAGGCCTATGCGGATAAACTGTTTGTCATTTTCCAGCGGCTGAACCAGAAGGAGAAATTCGAAGGGACAGGTATCGGTCTGGCGCTCTGCCGGAAGATCATGGACATCCACAATGGCGATATCCAGGCATTCGGTGTGGAGCAACAGGGGGCCGCATTCCATATTATTATTCCGGAAACACAACAATAAGACACAATAAAAGAACTTTTCCGGCGTTAACTACGCACAGAAATGGCTCCCGTTGGGGGCCATTACTATTTCCAGCATTATGCAAACAGCCTTGCTTTAACATATTGGGTATCAGGATATATTATTATTGTAATTTTTAATATAAATTTGCGTAATTTTTCGACCTAATTAGTATTTTGGACACTGGTATGGCTTCCGTTAAAAAAGACGCCGACCTACCATATTTGTTATGAGGCCTATCCTATGTCTTTTTTTCATAATTGTGCAAATGATTGCCAGGGGACAGTCGGCAACTGCACCTCCGTCTACGGAGCCAGCTCCGGCTGGTGCGGTAGTCCCGCCAGGCCCGGTGAAAAAAGGCAATTTTGAAACAGAATTTAAAATGAAATCGGGCAGTTATCTGGGCTTCGGACAGGTAAATCTCGGTATGGGTGAAATAGGATTTAAAGTGGTTGTATTCTGCCAGAATAAGGAGAAGAAGAACGGCCGTCTTGAATTCCGGATCGATCGTCCGAAGGGAAAGAAAAGCAGACGTATTGGTACGCTGAAGATTCCCTTTACGGGAGATACGACCTATGCACTAAAGTTAACCGGCAACCCCAAGTACTCCTTTGGGATACACGATCTTTATCTTGTGGCGAAGGGCAATCCTTTCAGCATTACTTCCATCACTTTTGTACAGGACTATTGATGTAGGTTCCTGTAATTTACTTTTGATATAGGTTGTTTTACCATGGGGGTAAGTTATTCCCGCTAAGTAGCTTCGGTTTCAGTATGGGATGGCGGTCGGCGCCTCTCTGCTACTTCCGCTCTTCCTCTTATTATATAGCCGGCATGCTTATCAGGACGATGACGATAAACGTTTTTAATGTCTTAAAAGGATGATAAGAATAACGCGGGAAACAAAACGTCGATAGGCTCCGTTAGGAGCCTTATTGTTTGTAGCGCGGGGTTGTAAACCCCGGGGATACGCGATTAGCCCCGAAACACACAATCTCCCCCGAACGACAATAAACGGGAAACAAAACGTCGATAGGCTCCGTTAGCCTTATTGTTTGTAGCACGGGGTTGCAAAACCCCGGGGACGTTGAGGTAATCCCTGTAACACGCAAGCCGATACAGACAATAATGGCTGTAGTTTCAGCATGAATGTCTGCACTTCCTGTTGGTCCGGATTGTTTAGCTGGTCGCCAGCCGCCAGCAGCATGTATTCGCCCAAAGCACCGAACAGTGTAAGCGTGCCAGTTGTATATACGATCGATACCTTATGAGCGGCCTTATTAGTAATATCAGCACTCATGATCTCAAAGCGGTGGGCCTCAAAGGCAACAGGATTTCCCAGGTTATCGCTCAGTCCCGGGATCTGTTGCTGTAATCCTTTCACAAATAATCCGATTGAAAACCCCACTTTATAATTTAGCGACCCGGCTTTTGGATTGGCGGCCCGTACCTGTTCCCAGGTGGTGAATTGCTGCTCCCGGTTGTAGGCCTGTACCTGTAGGAGGAATTCATTATAGCTTTCCTGGAACACGTCCTTTTCAAAGGAGGTCCGCGCATGCATGTCAATGATCTGTCGGAAAGAAAGTTTTACCAGTGCTTTTTCCATTGTTCACTATTTTAATCTACCTAAGGTAATGTTTTCAGGTCAGCTGGCTCTGGCAGCGGGTATACTTAGCGGTAAACAGGTGTTTTCTGTAGGTTAATGTCGTTCAGGCATACATATTTTCACTCCGATAATATCGCAGTATGTTAAAAGAAATATAAATCTTGGATTATTTTTTCTATTTTAGGTGTGAAATTGACACGTTGAGGAAAGTAATCAAAGTAATCGTTATGAAAATCAAGCTGCATACTATGTAAATTGAAAACCTATGTAGTTGTATTGAGCTATTGAACCCACTACCATATATTCTTTAACTAGCAAAAATCACGTTTTAATGATGATGACAACCAGTAGCGTCTAAGGACCGAGATGTTATTGCATTTTCGGTCGTAAACCAAAATCCAGCGAGGAGTTCGCCTTTTTTAAACCACTTTCAAATTAAACGTATGAAAAATGTAGACCTGTTGAAGGTCAGGCATCGTTGTGCCTGGCAGTCAACACTATTGCACATGAAATTCACCCTACTGCTTTTTTTGCCCGCCTTATATCCGCTTATGGCTGTTGCGGATGGCTATTCAACCTCATTTTCAATCCGACAGGACATTATCTTAAAAGGAAAAATCGTCGATAAAAATAAAGAGCCGGTAATAGGCGCCACTATCAAAGTGGTGGGGACTTCCAAAGGAACTACTACACAACCCGACGGCTCTTTTTCGTTGAGCGTCGCAAATGGCGCTCAGGTGACTATATCTGCAATCGGTTTCCTATCACAGACGCTTACTGTTAATGGCAACGCACCATTGAACGTAACGCTGGATGCCGATACCAAAGGCCTCAGTGAGGTGGTGGTAGTAGGTTATGGTGCGCAGAAAAGAGAAGCCGTATCCGGCTCCATTGCTACTGTAAAAGGTGCTGATCTTGTCAAGTCGCCTGCTACCAACCTGTCCAACTCCATTGCCGGACGTATGCCGGGTGTGACTGCCATGCAGAACAGCGGTGAGCCCGGTGCTGACGGCTCATCTCTCCGCATCCGTGGTTCCAATACTCTGGGTAACAACGACCCGCTGATCGTAATAGATGGCGTGGCTGGTCGAACCGGTGGTCTGGAGCGTTTGAACCCACAGGACATTGAAAGCATTTCTGTACTGAAAGATGCTTCTGCCGCCATCTATGGTGCGCGTGCAGCCAATGGCGTTATCCTCGTAACAACCAAACGCGGTAAGAGCGGTAAACCACAGTTGTCATATTCCTTCAACCAGGGCTGGTCACAGCCTACGCACATCCCCAAAATGTCCAGCGCTGCAGAATATGCGCAACTGAGGGATGAGCTGAGCCTCTACCGTGATGTACCTGGAAGAGAATGGGCAACTGCCTGGGGGGTATATAAACAAGGCGGCACCTATACTTCGCCTACCACCAACAAGAAATGGGACGAGGCTTTCGGTCTCGCAGAGATAGATAAATACCGCAACAGTACGGACCCATGGCTGTATCCGAATACAGACTGGTATAAATCTACTTTTAAGACATGGTCGCCACAATCCAATCATAGTGTACAAGTGTCTGGTGGCAATGAAAACATGCGTTATATGACCTCCTTCGGTTACCAGTCGCAGGATGCTTACTATAAAAAATCTGCTACCGGTTACGATCAGTATAGCCTGCGTGTCAACCTCGACGGAAAGATCAACAAGTACGTAAACGTTAGCGTAGACATGTTGGGTCGCCAGGAAGAACGTAATTATCCTACCCGCTCTGCCGGTGACATCTTCCGTATGCTGATGCGTGGTAAACCTACTGAACCAGCCTTCTGGCCTAATGGTTTGCCTGGTCCGGACATCGAGTACGGTAACAACCCTGTAGTGATCACTACAGGCGAGACAGGATATGATAGGGATAAACGTTACTATGTACAGAGCAGCGCCAAACTGGATGTATCAGTCCCTGGTGTGGATGGTCTGAAACTGAGCGGTAACGTGGCATTCGACAAATATATCAAAGGCACAAAGCGGTGGCAGACACCCTGGTACCTGTATACATGGGACAAAAAAACATTTGAGCAGGATGGCAAAACACCTTTGCTCGTAAAAGGTAAAAGGGGTACAGACCAGGCTAACCTTAACCAGGGCAATGAAGATCAGACCAACGTGCTGTTGCGTGGCCTGTTGACTTACGACCGTACCTTCAACAAGAACCATACACTGAACTTCGTATTTGGTATAGAACGGGAGACTGTCAAATCTGAATCTTTCAATGCACTCCGCAAATACTTCATCTCTCCTTTGATCGACCAGCTGTTTGCCGGTGGCGATGCAGAGAAAGATAATGGTGGTAGTGCCTGGGACCGTGCCCGTCTGAACTATTTCGGTCGTGTAGCTTACAACTATAAAGAGAAATACCTGGCAGAGTTTGTATGGCGGAATGATGGATCTTATATGTTCCCCAGCAATTCCCGTTTTGGTTTCTTCCCTGGTCTGATGTTGGGCTGGCGTATCTCTGAAGAGAATTTCTTCAAAGAGAACGTAAAGTTCATGAGTTACCTGAAACTGCGTGCGTCATGGGGTAAACTGGGTAATGACCAGGTATACTTCGACGACAACGGAGATGGTACACTCACGCTGCAGGAATACCAGTATTATTCCACCTATGGCTTCGGCAGTTATATACTGGGAGGCAATGTGGTAAAATCACTCTATGAAGCACGTATACCTAACCCATACATCACATGGGAAGTAGCCAACAACTATAACGTAGGTCTGGATGGCGCCCTGCTGAATGGTAAGATCTACTTCGAACTGGATGCGTTTATGAACAAACGTTCCGGCATCCTGGTAAGAAGGAATGCATCCGTTCCGCAGACAACAGGTATGACCCTGCCTGCTGAGAATATCGGTAAGGTAGACAATAAAGGTTTTGAATTCCGCGTAGGCTACAATAATAATATCGGTACTAAATTCCGTTATGACGTTAGCGTGAATGGCGGTTATTCGAAGAACAAGATCGTTTTCTGGGATGAAGCACCTGGTGCTCCGGCCTGGCAGCGTTCTACCGGCAAACCGATGAATACGAACCTGTATTATGAATATGATGGCGTATTCAAAGACTATGCTGAAATAGACAAGAACACTATTGACTATACCGCGCTGACCAACAATCTGCGTCCAGGCGATATGAAGTTTAAGGACATTGATGGTAACGGAAAGATCAACGGTGATGATAAGATCCGCTATGGAAAGAGCAACCAGCCAACCTTCACTGGTGGTCTGAATGTGAACCTGCAATACAGCAACTTTGATATGGCGATCCTCGTGCAGGGAGCTACCGGTGGTGCATTGCATATCAATACTGAATCCGGTGAGATCGGCAACTTTACCAAAGATTATTATGATCACCGCTGGAGCCCTGATAATCCTAACAGCGAGCACCCACGTGTAAATGACCGTAATGATACCTATTGGGCAACAGGTAATACGTATTGGATCCGCAGTACCAATTATGTACGTCTGAAGAACCTGGAAATTGGTTACAGCATACCTGATTTCCTGAAGAAGAGAAGCGGTATTACCAATCTGAGGTTATATGCCAACTGTCTGAACTTGTTTACCCTGGACAATCTGAAGATCCTTGATCCGGAATCAGTGAGTGGTAATGGTCAGTATTATCCGCAGTCAAGGGTATTGAATGCAGGTTTCAATTTAACTTTTTAATCAGCAGTATCATGAAACAACTACTTAAGAAAATATACATTGGTATCGGTATGGCGGGCGCTTTGACGGTTGCGGCCTGTAATACTGATTTCCTGAATACAAAGCCCTTAGGGGAAGCTACCAAGGATGATGTATGGCAGGACCAGGCATTGGCAGAAGCATTTGTAAACGAAATTTATAATGGTCTTAGCAGCGGTGGTTTCCTCGAAACGATGTTATCTTCTGCTACTGACGAAACCATGTTCACCCATAACTACGGTATGAAGAATATGGGCGAAGCTACGATCAGTCCGACGGATGCTGAATACGTGAACAACCGCGGTACCTTCCAGTGGGATGACATGTACAAGCGTATCCGTGCATGTAATGTATTCTTTCAGAGTATAGGGAATGCACCTTTTAATAGAACAGCGGTTGGAGATCGCATGAGGGGAGAAGTATACTTCCTCCGTGCTTATTTCTATCATCAGCTGGTACGTGCTTATGGTGGTGTGCCACTGATAGACACAGTGTATACGCTTTCTGACAAGGATTATACGATTGCCCGTAACTCTTTCTCTGATTGTGTGGAGCATATTGTACGTGATTGTGATTCCGCAGCGACCTTACTGCAAGGCAAGGAAAACATTACGGTAAAAGGCCGTGCTACTGAAGGGGGAGCACTTGCGCTAAAATCACGCATATTGATCTATGCAGCCAGTGATCTGTATGATTTTCCTACTGCCAGTACAAAGGCGCCGGTGATTGCGACTGTAGCAACACATGAGGTGTTAGGTTATACCAGTGGCGATCGTGCTGCACGCTGGAGACGCGCTAAAGCAGCTGCCCTGGCGGTAATGAATCTGAATCGTTATACACTGGCATTCGCTACGCCTGCGACTCCTGAAGAGGCGAGCACTAACTATCAGAAAATGTTCCTGGCCGATAATTCCGAAAGTATCTTCTCCCGTTACTTTGTGAATGCGAAGTCAGAGGCTGGTGGCCAGATCGGGTTGTATAACGGCTTGAACGGGTACCATAACTGGTCGGGCAATACGCCTACCCAGCTGCTGATCGACGACTATGAAATGGCAGATGGTACGCCTTTTAACTGGAGCAATCCTATGCATAAGGCGAAACCCTACTTAAACCGTGATCCACGTTTTTACGCCAGCATCCTGTATGATGGCGCTAACTGGCGTCAGCGTCCTTCTGATGTTGCTGCCAAAGATCCGGCTAATCAGGCGCAGACGGGGATTTATGAGGTGTGGGATGCGGAGCATTCACAGACGATCAATGCACCGGGCCTGGATACGCGTCAGGGACCAGTGGAGAACTGGAATGGTAGCTTTACCGGTTACTACATGAAGAAGTTCATTGATCCAGCTATCGATGCACAGTATTTCCGTCAGGAGGTGCCGTATCCTTTCTTCCGGTATACAGAAGTACTGTTTAACTATGCGGAGGCGTGTATGAAACTTGGCGAGGAGGATGAGACGCGGAAGTATCTGAATCAGATTCGCACCCGTGCAGGTATGCCGGCGATTACTGAGTCAGGAGCGGCGCTGGAGGCTCGTTTACAGCGGGAGAAGGAGATCGAGATGGTGTTCGAAGAGCAGCGGTTCTTTGATGTGCGCCGTTGGATGGTGGCGCCGGCGACTGTTGGACGTGCGCTTCGCGGGATTAATGTAGTCGGGAAGCTGAAGCCTAATGTGAAAGTGACGCTCTATCGGCATGATGAGAATAGTTATGACTATACTTATACGCCGGTGACCCTGGTGAATGAGAACAGGATCTGGCTGGATAAGATGTATTTTATGCCTTTGCAAAGGGATGAGATGAATAGGAATAATAAGTTGGTGCAGAATCCGGGGTATTAGTTTACCGTTTCTGCGAATCCGCTTGATAGGGGCGGCATCCGCAGGAAGTACTATACTGTGCTGCAAAACGCTCTTCAGAATGTCGATTTGGCGGCGTGTGGGGCGTGGAGGGATTGGGAATGCTATTGGGCTTCGTCAATCGTATCACGCGTCTTGAAGGCACTGTATAGTACTTCCTGCTACGCCTACCCAATGGGAGGTAGCCGGCTTTGGATTATTGTGGTACTTGTGGAGCTTGTGGTGCTTGTGCTACCTGTGTTTTGTTACCGGCCTTTTGGAGCAGCTGTTTGGTGTGCGCCAGGGTCAGGCTATCTCTGATTAATTCTTTGAAGAATGGGGTCGGTGTGACTCCATTCTTTATTTTTTCCGGAAGGTCAGGGTTGGCGATGGCTGTTCTGCCGATGGAGATCAGGTCTGCTTCGTCACTTGATATTAATCTTGTGGCCAATGCCGTATCGTGCATGCCGCCGTTTACAATGACCGGCTTTCCCGTGATCTTCTTTGCGATGCTATTGGAGGATGTGCCGTCATCGTACAGTGATTCCCTTGTCCAGTTTCCACCCTCGGAGGCGATGTGAATGTAGCTGACATCCAGGCCCTTTAGTATGTCGAATATCTCCTTTGCTGTTGCTGAGCCGCCAGGCCATCTGTAGGTAAGATCGTTTACTTTGCTTTCGGAGAAACGTATGCCAACAATGAAATCTTTCGGGACAGCCGCTTTTATGGCGGTGAATACTTCTATCGGGAATCTTAGCCTGTTTTGATAACTCCCTCCGTATTCATCTTCTCTTACATTCGTGTGAGGGGTGATGAACTGGTCTAAAAGATAGCCGTTGGCGGCGTGTATTTCTACCCCGTCAAATCCGGCTATTAAGGCCCTGATGGCTGTTTGTGCAAAGCCGTCCTTTGCTTCCTGCAGGTCCTTTTTGCTCATCGCGGAGGGGAGAGGAAAAGGGCCCGTCAGACCTCCGGGTTCTGTGTTCCGGAGGCCTTTGGGCTGTATGGCAGAAGGAGCGATCGTCTTGTCTGTATGTTGGGATAGTGCGCCTCCGTGCATCAGCTGAAGGATGATGAGCGCGTTGGGGTCTTCCTGATGTACTTTGTCCGTTACCTTTTTCCAGCCTTCTACCTGTTCATGGGTGACAAGGCCCGGTTGATGATCGTCAGCTTTGCTGAAAAGATTGTCAGTATAAGTGCCTTCCGTGATGATAAGGCTGAAGCCTCCTTTGGCAAAGGCGGCATAGTAGTCGGTCATTTCTGCTGTGGGAATACCTTCTTTGGAAGCGCTTCTGCGTGTCATGGGAGCGACGGTGAATCTGTTTTTTAAGGTATGGTTCCCTAATTTTATTGGCTGGAATAGTATGTCTGTATTTGTGTTCATAGATTGATTTATTAGAACACAAAGATCAGATGGAGAGGGGGAGAGGGACGTATAACTAATTTAATATTTGGGGTTAAAATTGTTTAATGGAATATGGTTCATCAGTCGTTAATTTAATATTGGTCTAAAATTATTTAATATCGTGTATTGAAAATGAGGGTCATCATTCCATTCGATCGGCTCCGAGGAGCCGCCCTGGGCGCGACCCTGGGAAACGGAATGGCCGCTCTGAAAATAGAAGAGGTCCGGGGATTACCTATGAATACGAATGCGGTAACGTCATAACGTAATCATCCGCGGCAATAGGACTCCTTTAGGAGTCCCATTGATTGTAGCGGGGGGCAACCCCTGGGAAACGGAATGGTGATCCCCCGGGAACGGATGATAACGCCCCAAATAATTTTTGAGAAAAATATTAAAACATGAACAGAAAAAGGTTTCCATTTAAGCGCTTGTTTTTTGCCTATACCTTTGCAATTTTACCTTTTATGCTGATTGTTGCGGTGCTTTCCCTGTTAGGAATAACACCAATACATGCCAACGGAAAACCTTTTTATGGAGTGCAGGGTTTTTTTATAGCAATCCTTTTAATTCCGTTCTTCGGAATTATCATGGGGGCCCTGAATTGGATCTTTCTGAATCTTGGGGATTATTTATATTCTGTTGTACTTGATATTTGGGGTAACAGGAAACAAGAATATCGTGAGGAATAAATTTTAACCTTATAACTATATGACTATTAAATGTAAAGCGGTTTTATTAAACAGAATGATCATAACAATGGCGATCGGCGTTGGTTTGCTTACACTCGTCTTGTTTTTGATATTTCCTGTTGTAAGGGGCTATCTGTATTTTATTAGCATGGTATTAATGCTTTGTTCCCTGATTTGTATATTTTATCTGAACAGGTTTGAGCTGTTGGTAATTGGTATTGAGAAGGATGACGTGCATCTGAGTTTTGTAAATAATTCAATATTTAGGAGAAAGGAGATAAAAGTAAGGAAGGCGCAGGTGAGATTAAAATGGGAGGGGAAGGTACTAATTTTCCTGATTGATGGGCAGCAACAGGCAATCCTTCGAAAGAACGCAGCAGATGCTGCTGACTGGAAGAACCTATTGAATGGTTTGTAACAATGAATAAAGAGTATATTTTAAATAATACAACATCATCTAATCAGGTTGGCGTGATCGTCATGTCAATGACCTGCTTCTTTTTCCTGTTTTTATTTACAAGCTGGAGTTGGGCATATGTATTCATGGGAATTATGACGATGATGACTTTCTCAACTCTAAAGCAGTTTTATTAAGTAATTGCCTCACCGCTTCCCGCCCTTCCTGATCTGACTCAAAAACACTGGCGTAATCCCCAGGAACGACGCTATATGCTTCTGCGGCAATCGTTGCTCCAATGTCGGATATTTCTTTATTAACGCCTCATACCGTTCTGCACCTGTCATTGATATCGAATTTAGAATCCGCTGATCCTGAGAGATCATAGCCTGTTGATTCAATATCCGCCAGAACTTTTCGAAGGCTGGGATATCGGTGAAAAGCTGTTCAATACCTTGCCTGTCTATCTGTAAGACAACAGTCGCTTCCTGGGCGATGATATTGATCCTGGAGGGTGTTTGCGGGATGAAGCTGCTGGAATCACTGATCCACCAATCTTCCATGGCGAAGTGAAGCGTATGTTCATCTCCATTATCATCTACATAAAAGGAACGAAGGAAACCCGAGCACACGTAGCTTTCATACTTGCATATTTCCCCTTGTTGCAGGAGGTACTGCCTCGGCAGCAGCTTGCGTACCGTGAGGAAGGTGCAGAAGTGTTCCTGTTCTTGCGCAGAAAGATGGATCCTTTTCAGGACATGTTTTAAAATAAGCTGATGCAGATCGGACAGTGGCGTAGCACTCATAAGACTGGTTTCTTCGGAAACAAATATAGCAACCATCTTAAAAAATAGTAAGGGCATCCCGCCTTTCATACAATTCCTGCCTACTTTCCCTGTTAGTTTTCGTAATTTCCCCGTGGCTTTATTCATAAAACCCAATTACCATATGCTGATGCAAAAGACAAAGGTGTGTCTGATAGTTGCCATGGCAATGACAGCCATCACCTCTTCCGTATTTGCGGGCGGTCCGGACAAACCCGGCGCCAACAACGTTAAACCGGATGCTAACAATGCCGGATTGAAACTACCTGCCGGTTTCGGGGCTTTAAAGGTAGCCGACAGCCTGGGCAGGACCCGTCATATCACCGTAACAAATAATGGCGGTATCTATATCAAACTGGACAGGGCAAAGAACAACAACGGTATCCTTTACCTCCAGGATACGAACGGAGACGGTAAGATCGATAAGAAGACCGGCTTTGGCGGCTACGGTGGAACAGGGATCTATGTGAAAGGAGATTACCTGTATGCCACTTCCAATGAAGATATCTACCGCTATAAACTGGATGCACAGCAACAGGTAATAGACCCTGAACATCCGGAGCTGGTGGTGACCGGTCTGATTAACCGCAGACAACACGAGTCTAAGTCGATCGTGCTGGACGATAATGGCAACATCTATGTTAATATCGGCGCCTATTCCAACTCCTGTCAGACCCAGGATAGGACCGCAGGTTCTATGGGTATGCAGCCTTGTCCGATACTGGATTCAGCTGCCGGTATCTGGCAGTTCAAAGCCAATAAACTGAACCAGACCTATGGCGATGGCGTACGCTATGCTACCGGTCTGCGGAACGTGGTAGGCCTGGACTGGAATAAGTCCCAGAACCAGCTGTTCGTGATGCAGCATGGTCGTGATCAGTTGCACGATCTGTTCCCGAGCCTGTATACTGAAAAGCAGTCGGCCGACCTGCCTGCGGAATGTATGTATGCCCTGAAACAGGGATCCGATTGTGGCTGGCCTTACATCTATTACGATCAGAATCAGCATAAAAAGATGCTGGCGCCTGAATATGGTGGCGACGGCAAAAAGACTGGTGGTGATAATGCAGAAGATCCTGTAGTGGCTTTCCCGGGTCATATGGCGCCTAATGGACTGCTGTTCTATACAGGTACCCAGTTCCCTGAAAGATACCGTAACGGCGCTTTTGTTGCCTTCCACGGGTCATGGAACCGCTCTCCTGAGAACCAGGCGGGCTTCTTTGTAGTATTTGTGCCGTTTAAAGATGGCAAACCTTCCGGCAAATGGGAAGTGTTTGCAGATGGATTTGCAGGTCCGGGCCCGGTAAAATCGCCTGGTGATGCCGCGCACCGTCCCTGCGGACTGGCACAGGGACCTGATGGGTCACTGTATGTAACGGATGATGTGAAAGGAACTGTTTACAGGATCGTATATAAGACTAAATAAGCATGAGAAAATGGATACTGGCAGCAATGCCATTGATGATGGGTGTATTGTCGGTCGGCGCACAGGTAAAGAAACCGGCTACAAAACCGGCAGCAGCAAAACAAGCTGGCGGCGGCGCAGCACAGATAGCAAAAGGGAAGGTATTGTACAAGCAGTACTGTATGACCTGTCACCAGGAAAACGGAACGGGCGTACCCCGTATGAATCCACCGCTGGTAAAGACAGAGTATGTGCTGGGCGACAAGAAAAGATTGATTGGCATATTACTGAACGGCCTAAACGAAGACGTGGAGATCAACGGGGACTATTTCACCAACCCGATGCCTTCACAGGCGGCCCTGAAAGACCAGGAGATCGCCGATATATTGTCTTACGTCAGAAATAGCTTCGGCAATAAGGCCAGCACCGTTTCTGTGGGAGAAGTAACCGCGGTACGGGCGACTATAAAATAAAGAGTCTGAATATCTTAACAGCGGCATTTATCCAGTGTGGGTAAATGCCGCTGTTTTTTAATTGCTTTTGTCAAACAGATTTTTGACATTTGCGGAAAATTTAAGGGACATGTCAGTGAATCCAGAAGTGGTGCGGGAGGTTAGTGAATTCAATAATTATTACAATAGCCTGGCGGAATTGTTAAACAGGCACTTAGCGGACAATAATCTATCATTATCAGGCTTACGTGTACTGGTAAAATTAAGAGAGGAAGAAGATCAATGCACTGCGGGTAAACTGATTGCAAACCTGGGTATAGACGGCGGATATCTCAGCCGCATCCTGAAGACCTTTGAAACGAATCAGCTTATTTCCAAACGTAAGTCTACCATGGATGGCCGCACCTGGTATCTGCAGCTGACCCCTAAAGGGCGCAAACTGCTGGAGATACTGGAAGAAGGATCCGCACAGCAAGTTTCCCAGCTGCTGGAACCCCTGGGCACAGAACAGCAACTGGCCCTGGCGGGAGCCATGAAAACGGTAAGGCATATCCTCTCTGACGACGCTAAGATCTCTGCGGATGATATTACTTTCAGGCGTGACCTCCAGCCAGGTGATGCCGGGTTTATCATGCATATGCACGGCTCCCTGTATGCAAAGGAAGCAGGGTATAACCTCGATTATGAGGCGCATATCTGCAAGACCTTCTATGAGTTCCTGGAAGCGTATAACTCTTCCAAAGACCAGGTATTCCTGGCCATGCATGGTAACCAGATCATCGGTTCTATCGCCGTGCTGGGACACTCCCGTTATGCTACACAGATGCGCTGGTTCCTGGTTCATCCTGATTACCGCGGACTGGGTATCGGACAACGCCTGCTGACGGAAGCGATCAATGCCGCGAAAGAGAAGCTGTTCCAGAAGATCTACCTGATCACCACTGCGCAGCAGGTGCCAGCAACGACATTGTTTAAGAAGAATGGCTTCCGTAAGTCAGGGGAGAAACATATGCCAATGTGGGGCCTGCAGCTAACGGAAGAACGCTATGAGATAGATCTGATTTAAGCAAGACAAATTTATTGCGTAGCCCCCTTGCTTTATTTAAAACATTTAGATACTTTTAGTACGCTGTAGTTCATCCAGGGTTCATTGTATTCATTACATAAAACCCTTAAAATGAAACATCTGCTAACCCGTATGGCAGTTTTGCATAGCAAAGCGGCCATGATCTGTGTGACGACACAGATAGTAGCAAGGTCTCCCGTCCCCTCCAATTACATATGTTTAGTTAATTACGGTCCGTAAGGTCAATGGCGTCTCTATGCCGGTAGCCAGGCTTTGCAGGCATATTTTTCCGGTAGCATGCATCGATCATGCTGCCTGACGTTTCACGTTAACAGGTCACTCACAATTTCTCAAAACCATTTACATCAATTCCTCATCCTTCAAAATTCAAAACCATTTAAACATGAAAACACTTTTACAGGTGGCAGTCCTGGTACTGTGCTTACAATTCAACAGTGCAGGCCAGCTGGCCAATTTTAATGCAACAGCAGAAGCATTACAGACCAGTATGTACAACAATTTTGGCGTACCTAATGAGAATTACTGGTGGTGCGCCAATGGTGTGGATGCCTTGCTGGACGGCTATGTGCGTACGCGTTCAGAGACTTATAAGACACGTATGAAATCATTGTTGCTCGGTGTCAAAAGTTTCAATGGCAATACCTACATCAATTACTTCTATGACGACATGGATTGGATGGGTATAGCCACGCTACGGGCTTATTATGAAACAGGAGATGTTGACTATTACAATGTGGCCAGTGCACTGTGGACAGATATTAAAGGCGGTTACAGCAACGGCGCTATCGACTGGAATAAAGGTTGTGCCGGATGTAAAAATTCCTGCGCCAACGCACCGGCGATTATATTGGGTGCGAGAATGTACCGCCACACCAACTCCGCTGCAGATCTGCAATTAATAAAGAATATCTACACCTTTATGAAAGCCAACCTGGTGGATCCGGTTACAGGCGCTGTATGGGATAATATCAATCTGAATACCGGTGTTACCAATAAGGACTGGATCTTCTCTTACAATGTCGGCACTTTCATTGGCGCAGGCTGGGAATTATACAAAATAACCGGCGATGTGAATTATCTCAATGATGCCGTTAAGACGGCGGAATATGCTATGAACAGCAGGCGTACTAATGGTATGTTCTTTGCCAACGAAACAGGAGGAGGTGATGGTGGTCTTTTTAAAGGGATCTTCATCCGCTATCTTGCCCAGCTGGCACGTGAAGGAAATATACCTGCAGAAACGAGAGCGCGTTATAATGAAGCGATCCGTTTTAATGCACAGACCTTAAAGACCAGTGGTATCAATCCTTCTACGAACCTGGTAGGTACGGTATGGTCACAGCAGCCATCTGGCAGTACAGATTACGCTACGCAACTGAGCGGTGTGAAAGTGATAGAAGCGGCCGCTATGCTGGATCAGTCCTACTTCTACAAGGATATCAATTACGGTGGCAGTTACTGGGGATTGACCGTTGGTAGTTATAATACCGATGCTTTGGTGGCAAAAGGCATCCTCAATAATGATATTACTGCTTTTGCTATTCCTGCAGGGTACCAGGTAAGGCTGTTTAAGAATGATAATTACCAGGGTGAAAGCTGGACTGTGTCCGGTAACAGCTCCTGGATAGGTGGTGCCTGGAATGACAGTGTTTCTTCGCTGATCGTTAACTATACGGCAGGCGCCAGCTTCTTTAAAGACTGCAACTATACGGGTGATGTCATCAGCCTGGAAGCAGGTGATTATACAGTGACGCAACTGCAGGCAAGAGGTATATCCAATGATGCGATATCATCTCTGAAAGTGAGCAGCGGGTACCAGGTGATCCTCTATGAACACGACAATTTTGCGGGTACTTCTGTCACCACTTCTACTGATCTCAATTGCCTGGTAAGCCAGAATTTCAATGACCTGACAAGTTCTTTACGGATCATTGCTACAGGCGCTGCACCATCCGCAGTAACAACAGCACAGACAGCGCAGGCCAGCAAGTATATGCTGAAAGGATTGACATTATATCCTAACCCTGTAGCTAACACGCTGTATGTAAAAGGTCCCGATGATCTCAGCGGCGCTGATGTAACGGTAACGGATATGATGGGTAGGATGAAGATCAGGAACCGCCTGTCTGGTAACAGTGTGAACGTATCCGGACTGCCGTCGGGCGTATATTGGATCACGATAGTGAAAAGTGGAAAGAAAATCACACTTTCTTTTGTGAAATAACTGCTTGTAACAGAGTCATCTATTCAAATGCATGCCGGTTCTGGGTTATCAGGACCGGCATGCTTATTGTAAAATACAGAAGGATTACTATATATTTGTCGCCGTAAACCCCTAAGGGACGGTTCGTGAATGTAAAAAGAGGCAGTGCTGATTATCTTATTGTTCCCCCTTGGACAGCATTATTGTTTATTAAGCGACTGAATTTCAATTTTAATATATTATCTACTGTATGCCTAAGCGTGCCAAAAAGAGCATTTATTTGTTTTCTTTCAATATTGTCATTTTCTTTTCAATGGCATACATGCTATCCGGGAACCGGAGAGATATGTCGTTGTTTAAGTCCGGTTCTTTCAGACCGGCAGTTGACACCGGAGGACTAGGGAGTACCAATGCATATTCACTGGCAGGCAATAAAGCTTTTGCAACCCATAACATTACAGATACTTTACCAGACACCATCAGTTTTTCTATAGTGGGCGATATGATGGTAGGTTCATCATACCCCGCGGCTTCTTTCCTGCCAACGGAAGAAGAAGGAAATATCCTGCAATATGCGATGCCGCTTTTACAACAAACAGACCTGCGTATCGGCAATCTGGAAAGTGTTGTATCTGACAGTGCTAAAGTGTTCAAGAACTGTGGTACCAACTCTACCCAGTGTTTCGCATTCCGTACGCCCTATAAATGCGCGATGTGGTATAAGGAAGCAGGTTTTGAGTACGTGAACCTGGCCAATAATCATTCATACGACTTTGGTATGTCTGGTGTGAAACATACGCTGGCATTCCTGGACAGCAATCATATAAAGACCAGTGGTGTACCGCAGCACCGTTTCGATACCCTCACCATCAGGAATACCCGTGTTGGCTTTGTCTCTTTTGCGCCTCACAGTAATTGTCTGGACATGAATGACGACTCCCTGGTAAAGGCGACTATTGCTGAGGTACGTCCACTTTGTCAGTTGCTGGTTGTGTTCTTTCACGGAGGTGGGGAAGGCTCAGGCCGTATGCATACGCCTAAAGGCCGGGAGTTCTTCTATGGACAAAACAGGGGAGATGTAAGGCATTTTTCACATATGTGTATACAGGAAGGCGCAGACCTGGTAATCGGCTCCGGGCCCCATGTGGTAAGGGGTATGGAGACATATAAAGGAAAATTAATTGCTTACAGCTTAGGAAATTTTGCAACTTATAAGCAATTCAATTTAAAATATCCCAATAATATCGCACCTTTGCTGCAGGTAAAAATCACCAGTGAGGGAAACCTGGTGGAGCATAAAGTGTTTTCCTTCCTGCAAGAAGGGGAAGGTATACCTAAGCCAGATACAACATTGAGAGCTTTCAAGATGATCCGTTCCTTATCTGTTGAGGACTTCAAATACTCGGAGGTGGGGGCGGGGACATTTGATTAAAACCTTGTTATTGTGAAGAAGTTATTGCCGATAATCATATCCGTCGCCAGCATTGCCACTGCGGGCGCGCAAGTAAAGAAAAAGCCAGTTAAGCACGCACCAGTAAAGAAACATACTGCCTATCATAAGAAGACAACTGCCCACAAGGCGGTTGCTCACCATAAAGAGGTGACGCCACCACCGCTGCCAGACAGTTTGTATTTTCCTAATTCCGACATTACCCTCAATACATACGATACTTCCGGTCTTAAGACCAACATCAAGCAGCTGATGGCTGTGCTGGAATCCGAATTGGGTAAACCATATATCCGTGGTGCTATCGGGCCTTTTGCCTTTGATTGCAGCGGATTGATGAAGTTTGGTTTCTCCGTGATCGGTATGACCCTGCCCCGTACAGCGGCTGATATGAGCTCTCTGGGGAATATCATTACCCCTTCTGACTGGAGCCCCGGTGATCTGTTGTTCTTTGCTGGCAGAAGAAGTACCAAATCCAAGGAAAAAAGGATCGCCCACGTAGGCTGTGTTTACAAAGTAGACAACGGAAAAGTGCTGATGATCCATTCCAGCAACCAGGGGGTGAACATTGTCGATATTACCAACAGCGAGTACTACAAGAAACGCTTTATTGCTGCCCGCAGAGTGATCGAGGTGGATTCTACCAACATGGTAGTACCGCCGGCGCAAGAGGGTAATTCAAGCGATTATTAAGCCGTAAATACATTCCCGTAAAAATATCTGCGACCCGTAATATTCATGGGCTGTTTTTCCTTATTTTTAGTAATGGCCAATAAAGGTCAGGAACCAAAAACAATCATATGGATGCACAGCAACTGGATATGAACCGGAACGAAGATGCAATGCGCAGATCTCTCAGCGCCTTGAAACAGCGCCTCTCCGTCGTAGAACAGGGAGGAGGCAAAAAGAACCTCGAAAAAGTCCGTCAGAAAGGCAAATTAACCCCACGTGAACGTATTGCCTACCTGGTGGACAAAGATGCCCCATTTCTCGAAATAGGCGCCTTTGCGGCCTATGATATGTATCCCGAACATGGCGGTTGTCCTGCAGCTGGTACCGTAGGTGGCGTTGGCTATATCAGCGGTCGCCAGTGTATGATCGTCGCCAACGATATGACCGTAAAGGCAGGCGCCTGGTTTCCCATGACGGGAAAGAAAAACCTGCGTCTCCAGGAGATTGCCATGGAAAACAGGCTGCCGATCATTTACCTCGTAGATAGTGCAGGCGTATACCTGCCGATGCAGGATGAGATATTCCCCGATAAAGAACATTTCGGCCGCATCTTCCGCAATAATGCACGCATGAGCGCTATGGGCATTACCCAGATCGCTGCGGTAATGGGCAGCTGTGTAGCCGGTGGCGCTTACCTGCCTATTATGAGCGATGAAGTGCTGATGGTGGAAGGCAACGGCTCTATTTTCCTGGCGGGCCCTTACCTGGTAAAGGCCGCTATCGGAGAAACAGTTGATGCGGAAACATTGGGTGGCGCGGTGACGCATACGGAGATCTCTGGTATTGCAGACTACAAGTTTGATACAGATGAGGAATGCCTCGATCAGATCAAAAAGATCGTCAGTAAGATCGGTGATCCTGCCAGCGCAGGTTTCAATCGTGCTACACCCGCTTTACCAGAGAAAGATCCTGCGGAATTGTACAGCATGATCCCTGAAGATAGTACCCGCCCCTATGATATGCTGGAGATCATCCATCGGTTGGTAGACCGTTCAGAGTTTGACCAGTATAAGGAAGATTATGGCAAGACCATCCTCTGTGGGTATGCCCGTATTGACGGCTGGGCCGTAGGTATTGTGGCCAATCAGCGCAAGATGGTCAAAAGTAAAAAGGGTGAGATGCAGATGGGTGGTGTGATCTACAATGACAGCGCTGATAAGGCAGCCCGCTTCATCATGAACTGTAATCAGAAGAAGATACCGCTGGTATTCCTGCAGGATGTGACCGGTTTTATGGTGGGCAGTCGCAGTGAACATGCCGGCATCATTAAAGACGGCGCTAAACTGGTGAATGCAGTGGCCAACTCGGTAGTGCCAAAATTCACGGTGATCGTTGGTAATTCTTACGGAGCAGGTAACTATGCCATGTGTGGTAAAGCTTATGATCCCCGGTTCATCTTTGCATGGCCTAATGCGAAGATCGCGGTAATGGGCGGCGAACAGGCTGCAAAGACATTGTTGCAGATACAGGTCGCATCCCTGAAAGCGAAAGGTGAGGAGATCACACCAGAGCAGGAAAAGAGCCTGCTGAATGAGATCACCGCCCGTTATAACAGTCAGACCACTCCTTATTACGCAGCAGCGCGCCTGTGGGTAGATGAGATCATAGACCCGCTGGATACACGTAAAATACTTTCTGAAAGCATCGCAGCGGCAAATAATGCACCTGTGGAAGATACATTTAGCTTAGGCGTTTTCCAGGTGTAAAAGCATAGCGCTTAATCCTTATCTTTGCCCGCTATGTCGGAAGTTATTATTTACACGGATGGTTCCTCCCGTGGTAACCCGGGCCCTGGTGGCTATGGTGTTATCCTGATGTGGAACAGTGTCCGCAAGGAATTATCGCAGGGATACCGTCTCACCACCAATAACAGGATGGAACTGATGGCCGTGATCGTAGGTCTGGAAGCCCTGAAAAAAGATGGACTGCATGTCAAGATCTTTACAGACAGCCAGTATGTGGTAAATAGTGTGGAGAAAGGCTGGCTATGGGGCTGGGTAAAGACCGGTTTCAAAGACAAGAAGAACAAGGATCTCTGGCAGCGTTTCATTCCTGCATTCAAGAAACATCAGGTGAAATTCAACTGGGTAAAAGGGCACTCTACGAACCCGTTGAATAACCGTTGTGACGAACTGGCCACGCAAGCTGCAGATAGCGGTAACTGGCTGGAAGATGTAGGTTTTGAAGGCTAGTGTTATTGAGATAATAAACGTTTTAAAGATAGAAGGGCAGTTCGCTATGGCGGACGGCCCTTTTCGTTTTAACATTTATTTAATGATTTTTCGAAATCTGTCCACCATTTACAAAATTCTGTGCAACCACTGAACGAATATCGCTGCTTACTTTTAGGGTATTAAATCAATGCCTTAAACGACTAAGTTATGACACACTGGAAGATTGATGAATCACACAGCGAAATTGGATTCAAAGTAAAGCACCTGATGATCACTAACGTGAGCGGATATTTTACACAGTTCACCGGAAGTATTGAGACCGACAGCGAGGATTTTCATGATGCACGAATCAAATTTGAAGCGGCTACAGATAGTATCAGCACGCTGAACAAACAAAGGGATGAACACCTGAAAGGCGGCGATTTCTTTGACACTGCACATCATCCAAAGATCACTTTCGTATCTAAAAAAATCAAAAAGATCACCGAGGAAGACTATAAGGTGGTGGGAGACCTGACCATCAAAGGACATACACATGCCATTGAGCTGGAAGTAGTGCGTAACGGTGTCGTGACAGATCCTTATGGCCAGGAAAAAGAAGGCTTTTCCATTAAGGGACGCCTGCATCGCGCTGACTACGGTCTGCGCTGGAATGCAGCTACTGAAGCAGGCAGTATTGTGCTGAGTGATGAAGTGAAACTGCACATGGAGATCCAACTGATAAAAATAACTGAGGCTGCACTGGCTGCAATAGCGTTATAAGCAGGACTCCGCCAGGAGTTCCATTGTAGCGCAGATGTAACCCCGGGGAGCTAATGCAATCCCGGAAACAATACGTCATTAACAAACCATGATAGGACTCCGTTAGGAGTCCCATTGTTGTGCGCCTGGCATGTTCATAAACTAGGAGGTGTAAGTCCTCCGCGAGCCTTGATAGTAGGAATCGCTAGCCCAAGACAAGGGTGTCCACCGTGAGGTGGAATCTGAAGGAAGTCGGCGGCAAAATCCCGGTCTGACGAACAGAAACCGCATATAAGGCAATCACTG
>NZ_PYGK01000016.1 GCF_003014595.1 Chitinophaga ginsengisoli
ATGATAATGAGGTGAAGGGAGAGGGGAACCAGCAGGATTATGGGATGCGGGTGTATGATCCAAGGTTAGGGAAGTTTTTGAGTGTGGATCCGTTGACAAAATCATATCCGGAGTTGACGCCTTATCAGTTCGCGAGTAATAATCCTATATTCAACATTGATTTGGATGGTGCGGAAGGTACAGGAGGCGCCGCTAAGGTCATTGAAACAGGTGGAAAAACTGCACTCAGAGTTGCAGCTAAAAACGGAGTAATTCAAGGGGCAAAGATTGTTTCAATGCAAGCGGTGGAAAAGGCAGTTGAAAGCCCTGGATTTTGGAAAAGTTTAGGTTTCGGGTTAGGAAGAATTGGTAGTGCCGTTGGAGGGGCGATAATATGGACGTTTACTCCAGTTCCTAATGGTCCTGGTGCGAATCCAGAAGCTAGTACTTGGTGGCAGGAATATCGAAGGCTTCAAGATATGCCTAATACTGCTCCCGTAAGTGGAAAAAGCTTTATGGAGGAGGATGAGAGTGATTATATAACGCTTCATAGAGGAGTGAGTGCAGATGCGAAATATCCGGTAATGTTTGCTTTAGCAGAAATGGGTATAGCTGTTCCTATGTCGCTTATTTCTCCGATTTATAGAGGTGGGGGTTTGGACAATATGATTCCAGGGCATACAGTTCCAGAAGATCATTCAATGAGCGATAATTATTCTATCTGGACCTCTTGGACAAGTAGTGAAAGTACTGCCGCAACTTTTGCCAGGGGAACGATGGGTACATCAAATGGAGTGATTCTAACTAAGACTTTTAAGAGAAGCTTATTGACTGTTTCGTCTACAGCACATGAATATGGAGAGAGTGAATATTTGGTCCCAGGTATTGTTACGGGAGCAAAAATAGATAAGATTAAGGGGGATCCAACAACAACAACTGCCACTACTACTACTACTACTAATAATAATAATTCTAACAATGAATCCAGCAGAATCAAGAAGTGAGAGTTTAATAATCGGTTTATTAGGGTTAATTATTGAGGAGTTGAAAGGGGATAAAAAAATCCTTGAAGCTTTCAAAACATCTTTAAAATATAAGGTAATTGAGATCGACAGAGATAGAGCTTACAATGTTTATAAAATTAGGCGTGATTTAAGAGCCAGAAGCATAACGCATCTTAGAGAATTTGATTCTGTATTAGAAGCGTTATCTCATCATGAGGATGAAAAGGTACTTATTCATTCGTTCCATATGGAAGAAGGTCTTCTTTTATTTTTTTCCACAGTTGATTGCAAGAAACTGTTTGGTTATATTTCTTATAAGGATGGGGATGAAGGATTTGTTTAGTAAATAATTGATTTTTAGTTGTTATAGATTTAGTTGTTTTGTAATTTGTTGTATTGATTATCGTGAATGATAAGATAAATGAAAAATCCCCGGTTCAGATTGACCGGGGATTTTTATTTAAGTATAGCTTGCAGTTTAGATTTAGTGAGGAAAGTGTCCAGTAGCGAATAGAAACATTCTTTCTCCTTGTCAGTTAACTTTATCAACTAATAACCCACTTTTCCCTATCTTTGCCTCAACCACTTCAAAACTATGAACAGAAAGAGTTGCCTCCCCCCTCCGGGACTTTAATATTTCTTCCATAAAAAATAATCACCGATGGTATTCCCCTCGGCAGTCTGTTTATTCTTCCAATTTCAATTAACTATTAATATTAACTTGCTTGTCCTGCGAAGACAGGTAGCCGATTCTTTATGAAAAAATCATATTTATTATTACACCTGGCGGTAGTGCTTGCTGGGTTCACCGGCGTATTTGGTAAGCTCATTTCTCTCAACGAAGGGCTTTTAGTCTGGTATAGGGTATTCTTCTCTTTTATCTGGCTGTTCTTCATCTTAAAGCTGATGAAGGTAAGCACTGCTATCCCGGTCCGTGAAAAGTTCGACATTGCAAAGATTGGTATGCTGATCACCATTCACTGGGTGTTCTTTTATGGCAGTATTAAGTATTCCAACATTTCCATTGGAGTTGTTTGCTACAGCCTGACCAGTTTCTTTACAGCGATCTTTGAGCCACTGTTGAATAAAAAGAAATTCGTTCTTTCGGAGCTTTTATTAAGCCTTCTTACTTTATTGGGCATTGCCCTCATCTTCCATTTTGACGCATCTTATCAGTTGGGTATTATGCTGGGCGTAATTTCTTCGGCCTTTGCCGCATTGTATACAATTTATAACGAACGCCTGGTGAGAAATTATGATAGTAAGTTGATTAACTACTATCAAATGCTTGGGGGGACGATCGGCCTGGGGATTTTATTGCCTTTATATCTTCACTATTTTCCGGTAGAAAGTCTTATTCCCGGTTTAAAAGATACGGTGTATCTTTTACTGCTATCGTTAATCTGTACGGTGGCGCTGTATGTAATGTTTGCAGAGTCCTTAAAAAGGATACCTGCCTTCACAGTAAACCTCAGTTTCAACCTGGAGCCGATCTACGCAATCATCATGGCCTTCCTGTTTTTTGCAGAGGGGAAGCAGGTGAATGCGTCTTTTTATGTCGGACTGTTGTTCGTGGGCGCTTCAGTTGTCCTGCAAACGGTGATCTCTGTGAGAAATAAGCGTAAAATGGCTTAACCCTTCGCAGGGTATATATAAAGACAGCATAGATCACCCGGTCTATGCTGTCTTTGCTTAAAGAGAAAATTACTTCCCCAGAAATTCACTTACCTCCTGTACAAACTGGTCTGGATATTGGAAGAATGCCGCATGGCCGGCGTCCGGATAAAGTACCAGGCGATCGTTAGGAATGTGCTGTGACATATTGATAGCGTTGACCGCAGGAACAGGCATATCCTTCTGGCCCTGTATGTGCAGGACTGGTTGTGTAATAGCTTCCAGTTCTTTCAATGCATCCGGATACGGCTGCGCCCAGGCCAGCACAGCTGTCAGCTGTGCAGCACCGCTTTCATCGCTTACAGGTGCATCACGATTAACCGTACGTTTGAGCCTTCTTTCATAAGATAGCTTGCCTGCACTCTTACTCTCAGCAGATGCGGTAAACCCGAAATAAAGGAAGGCATCCAGTGGACTCAGATTAGCGGCTGAAGCCAGGATATTCGGCAGATTTGAGAGACCTTCACTGCCCTTAGGCCCTGTTCCGGTAAGCACGATCTTATTCAGCAACCCTGGTTCGGTGAGCGCGACCTGCTGGGTGATAAATCCTCCCATAGAAAATCCCATCAGATTGACCTTATTGTATCCCAGCGCTTTTATAAACGTTACAGCGCCTTTTGCCATATCTGCAATGGTAGCTGGTGTTTTGCCGGTAGAAGATCCTACACCCTGGTTGTCAAATATGACCACTTTGTATTTTTGCGCCAGCCCATTGGTGATAGCCGGGTCCCAGTCATCCATTGTGCTGCCTAAAGGAGACAGCATCACCAGTGGAATGCCTTCCTTGTCACCCAATACCCGGTAAGCATATTTCGTGTCACCTGCTGTAACGAACTGCGTAGTGGCTGTCTGGTGGTAATCAATAGTGGTTTCCGGTCCGTTACCTGGTGTATCATCTTTCTTACAGGATACAATGCTCAGTGCCAGTGCGGCGAATAAAATAAGATGTTTCATAGCAATACTTGTTTTGTAGTTTCCGGTTTAAGTTTTAAATCTGTCAGTGATTGACGGGAGCAAAACTATATACTCAGCTTCCGGAGGGCAATAAACAAGTACCTTAAGTGGACCGATTCTGTCGCGAACAGGTCATATGTAACCTCGAACGGGAAACGCTATACATTACATGAGAAAGGCTTACTCATATTAGCAATGCAGCGGCACTGTTAAATTTATTAGTACATTAATTTGGTGGACTAATAATTACTTTCTATTTTTGGATCGACAAATAGCGTACTTCCCTGTAATATATTGCCAAATGACACAGAAGGGATCAACCAAATATCAAACAATGAATAGCCGCAACAGTACGACTGATTGCTGCTGTTGTTGTTGCTGAAGTACAACAAAACGCTAATCCTGGCCATATTTTCGCCCGAACTTCCACCCAACACTCAGATCAGTGATTATATTCCTGCATAGGGGGAGTGACGTATTTATAAACTAAAAAAACATGCTGTCGAACAATGTTATGTATGATAAATAATCGGGGTGCACCTTGTTGTATGCCTGTAATTGTATAAAAAAGTTGGCCGATACTGCGGGAACAGTACCGGCCTGACTAAACAAATCTCTGGATGTACTACTCTGCGAATGATCGCGGGGCGGTATCGTATTGTCTAATCACTAATCGCAAATTTAATGAAAAAAGTTCTCTTGCTTATTTCCTGGTTGTCAGGAATAGCACCTGTAACGTTATATGCTCAATCTTCCTCCGATCCTGTAATTAATTCTACGCTCACCGGTACTGTAGTTGACAGTAAAACATCCAGCCCCGTTATTGGGGCGCTGGTCAGAATTAAAGGTACTACCAACCAGGTATTAACTGATGCGAAAGGAAATTTCCAGTTCAAAACAGGCCAGAAACTGCCATACATTATTGAAGCCGTTTTCATAGGGTACAAAAAACAGGAGATCCGTGCGGACGGCTCTCCATTGAAGATTGTTCTGCAGGAGAATGAAAGTCAGCTGAACGAAATCGTGGTGGTGGGCTATGGTACACAACGAAAAAGTGATATTACCGGTTCCGTTGCCAGTGTTTCTAAAGTATTGCTGGCGCAGCCTGCTGCAGCATTTGATAATCTCTTACAAGGTAGTGTGCCAGGTGTAGCGGTAACACAGAGCTCCGGACAGCCGGGAAGCACGGCTACTATACGTGTACGCGGCGGAAACTCCATCAGCTTTGGGAATGCGCCCTTATACGTGATAGACGGATTTATCATCTATAATAACAACGATTACGCAAATACAGGCGCCTCCAACGGTACAGGAGTAAACGCGCTATCAACTATCAACCCAAGCGATATCGCTTCCATAGAGGTGCTGAAAGATGCTTCTGCCACCGCCATCTACGGTTCCCGTGGGGCCAATGGTGTGATCATTATCACCACTAAAAGAGGTCGCCGGGGACATGACGAAGTGAGCTACAATACATATGTTGGTACCCAGCAGGTAAGAAAAAAACTAGATCTGCTGAATGCGAGGCAATGGGGAGAACTGGTAAATGATATCAATGTAAGCACAGGAAGCCCTAAAACATACGGCGATGCAGATCTTGCTGCACTGGGTGAAGGTTCTGACTGGCAAGGCGCTGCTCTCCGGAAAAAAGCGCTACAGAACCATGAATTGTCTATTTCAGGAGGCGATGAGAAGTCCAGGTACCTTATTTCCGCCAATTACTTCGACCAGGGCGGTATTATTATTAATACCGGATTTAAGCGTTATTCCGGCCGCGTGAACTATGAACGTACAGTAACGGACAGACTAAAGATCGCTACCAATATTTTCGGTAGTCAGTCGATAGAAGATAAGTTATTCGGCAACAACTATAATAGCCTTAATTTCCAGAGCACAGCCTTTGCCAACCTGCTCCAGGTGTCGCCGGTGGCGAAGATCAGGAATGAGGATGGCAGCTATAATACGAGCAGTCCTTATTCCGCTAATCCTACCAACCCAATACAGGATTTTCAGTCGACGATTAATAAAACCTACCTGAGAAGGATATTGGCCAATACTTCACTGGAATATAAACTGCTTAAAGAGCTCACCCTGAAAGTGACGGGTGGTGCAGACCTCATCAATACAAAGCAGAACTATTATTCGCCCAGCTATGCCGGCTCACCGGGAGGTAGCGCTACTGGTTATGCCACGGGAGGATATGCATCTGTGGGTAATCTGAATGCTACCACGTGGATCAATGAGAACACGCTGACCTACGATCATGCCTTTGGAGAAGCGCATTTTCTGAATGTTCTGGCAGGTTATACCATGCAGCATCAGAAGGATGAATCTGCTGTGGCCAGTGCACAGAAGTTTCCCAATGATCTGACTTCCTTCAATAACCTGAACTATGCCAGTACAGCGGTATTGTCTGTTTCCGACGGACATGAGTCTTCTCTGAATTCCTACCTGGCCAGGGTGAATTATTCTTATGAACATAAATACAATTTTACGTTGTCATTACGTGCGGATGGATCTTCCAGGCTGGGGAAAAATAATCGCTGGGGCTATTTCCCCTCTGTTGGTTTTTCCTGGAATGCAGGAAAGGAGACTTTTGCTGAGCGGTGGAATAGTACTGTCAGTGACCTGAAACTCAGATTGTCGGCCGGTAGAACGGGTAATTCTGAAGTACCGCCATATAGCTCACTTGCTGCATTGGCACCATCAAACTACTATTTCAACGGGGCATTGGTAACGGGTATTGCGCCAGTGCAGATCGCCAACCCGGATCTGAAGTGGGAAACGACCACACAGTATAATGCCGGTGTCGACTTCGGCTTGATTAGCAAACGGGTGAATGTGTCACTTGACGCCTACTACAAGAAGACGACAGACCTGCTGCTGAATGTACCATTCCCGCTGTATACAGGTTACTCCAGCGTGTTGCAGAATGTGGGCAGTGTACTGAATAAAGGACTGGAACTGAGCATCACTTCAGACAACATTAAAGGAAAGGATTTTAACTGGAAATCGACCCTGGTGCTGGCCGCCAACAGGAATAAGATCCTGAGCCTGGGTGATGGTACGGACTATTATTTCCCACTGGCGCCTACAGGATACGTTTCACCTGTGATCGTAAAAGTAGGATCGCCGGTAGGTACCTTCTGGGGATATAATACCAACGGACTGATCACAAAAGAAGATGTTCAGAAAGGTATTCCTGTATTGACAGGGGTGTCGCAACAGGTAGGAGATACGAAGTATGTTGATACTAATGGAGATGGGGTGATCACGACCGCCGATAAGCATAGTCTGGGCAATGCGCAGCCTAAACTGACCTTTGGGTTTACCAATACCCTGAACTATAAGGCCTTCGATCTGTCCTTTGTTTTCCAGGGCAGTTACGGTAATAAGATATTCAACTTCCTTCAGCAGAAACTGGAAATACCTACACTGTCGCTGAATGCTTCTGCTGTATTGCTCGATAGGTACAGTGACACTAATCCCAACGGCAAGGTAGCCCGGGCAACCAACGCACCGGTAGCACAGGTGACGGACCGCTATGTAGAAAACGGCTCTTTTGTAAAGCTGAAGAATCTATCACTGGGCTATAGTCTCCCGGTAGGAGTACTGGAGAGGATCCATGCAAAGCAGTTGCGGATCTATGTAACGGCGCAGAATATCCTGACATGGACAAAGTATTCCGGTCTGGACCCCGAAGTGAACTTTTACGATAACGACAACACGAAACAGGGGATCGACTACGGTGCTTATCCGAGCTCAAAAAGTTTCCTCGCCGGCTTAAGTGTTACTTTCTGATACATCTCGCTTTTAATATTTAATACAATGACAAGATTATATTCGATACTATTGATTGCCGGAGTGCTTGTAACGTCCTGCAATAAATTAGATGAATCGCCTTCCTCTCTTATCACCGCTTCACAATTTTACAAAACACAGGCAGACGCCGTTGCGGGAGTATCTGCAGTGTATAGTGCATTGAATACAGATGCCGCAGGAGACTTTCCTATGTATGGCAGGAACCTGAACCTGTTAACAGGGAATGCCAGCGACGACCAGGTGTTTAGTCCGTCGAATACCAACACAGACGTCCGGGCATTAGGTACTGCCACTTATGTGGCCGCCAATGACAGGGTGAAGAAGAACTGGCAGCAGCATTATTTCGCTATCAGCCGGGCGAACATTGCGATCGATAATATCCCGGCTGTAAATTTTGATACTGCTACCAGGGCACGTCTTGTAAGAGAAGCTAAGTTCCTGCGGGGATTGCTGTATTTCAATATCGTGCGTTTCTGGGGCGGCGCGCCGCTGATCCTGCATGATCCCTCATCTATTGATGTAAATGCACAAAAGGTAAAACGGGCGCCAAAAGACAGTGTGTATGCACAGGTCATTGCAGATCTGACGGATGCCACACTATTACCCAAAACATATACAGGTGGAAATATCGGGCGTGCTACCAGCGGTGCTGCCCACGCACTGCTGGCGAAGGTATATGTAACGCGCAGAGAATGGAACAAAGCCCTGGCACAGATCAATGAAGTGATCAATGGTGGATATGGATATGCCCTGTTTGATAAATTCCTGGATGTTTTTCAGCAGGCAACAAAGAATGGGAAGGAGCATATATTCTCCGTACAGTTCGGGACGAATCTCGGCGCCAAGAACAGTACCCAGTCACTGAGCAGTGGTAATTTCTCTTCTTTTAACACTGCTGTTTATCCGGGAGATATTCCGGCCGACAGCACATTATTCCAGCTATTTGCCGCAACAGATACCCGCAGGGACGTTACATTCCTGACCCGCATCTACAATGCAGCGACAGGGAACTATGTCACCTTCAGTCCTGCCCGTTTTGCCAAGTTCATAGACTATTCGCTGACACCACTGACCAACCAGGCGCAGAGTGGTATTAACTTTCCCGTGATCAGGTATGCGGACATACTGTTACTGAAAGCAGAGGTACTGAATGAGCTCAATAGCGGTCCCACTGCAGATGCCTATGCCGCTATCAACGCCGTGAGGAGTCGTGCTGGTGTTGCAGAGCTGACGACAGGATTAAACCAGGCAGATTTCCGGGATTCCGTCTTCCTGGAAAGAAGAAAGGAGTTTATACAGGAGGGAATGCGCTGGTTTGATCTCTCAAGAAGAGGAGGCAGTTATCTCTATGATGCGTTGAAGAAGCTGCCGGCAAAAACAGGTGCAGCAGTAAAAGATACCCTGTTCCCTATTCCTCAGTCAGAGATTGATATTAATGGAGAGCTGACAAATAATCCAGGCTGGTAATCACATCATCATAAAACTTAATTACACAACATGAAATTTCTTGTTCTAAGTGCATTTACATTAATGACAGGCTTCGCGTTACGGGCGCAGCAACCTTACCAGGGTACAGTAGGCCGTACGCTGGCAGAATCGAAAGAGTGGTGGCCTGCATCCGTGAAACCTCCGGCAGGTTCTCCTAACGTTATATGGATATTGCTGGATGATGTGGGCTTTGGTGCCACCAGTACTTTCGGTGGTGTGATCAGCACACCTACATTTGACAGCCTGGCTAACAATGGCCTGCGCTACACTAACTTTCATACTGCTGCCATCTGCGCGCCTACGAGAGCTGCATTGATGACAGGACGGAATCATCATGCCGTACATATGGGCGGATTTGCGCATTACTTTTCCTCTGCCGGTTTCCCCGGATATGATGGTCGTATACCTTCCAGCTCAGGAACTATTGCTGAGATCCTGAAAGAGAACGGATACAACACCTTTGCAGTAGGTAAATACGGGCTCACACCGGATGAAGATACTTCTGATGCAGGTCCTTTCAACCGCTGGCCTTCCGGTAAAGGCTTTGAGCATTTCTTCGGTTTCCTGGGCTCTGCTACTGACCAGTACAAACCGGCACTGGTGGAAGATAATGTGAACATCAAACCTGATGGCAGACACCTCAGTGAGCAGATCACAGATAAGGCGATCAGCTACATAGCCCGGCAGAAAGCTGCCGCACCTGATAAGCCATTCTTCCTGTATTACGCGCCGGCAGCCACACATGCTCCCCACCAGGTGGCTACAGAATGGAGCGACCGATATAAGGGGCAGTTTGATGATGGCTGGGATGCATTCAGGGAAAAAGTTTTCGCCAATCAGAAGAAGCAGGGCATCATTCCTGCCAATGCGAAGTTGCCGGAAAGAAACCCGTATATACAGGCCTGGAATGAGTTAAAACCAGACCAGAAAAAGCTGTACGCACGCTTTATGGAAGTCTATGCCGGTTACCTCACTTATACCGATTACCAGGTAAGCCGTGTGATCAATTACCTGAGATCCATTCAGCAGCTGGATAATACGCTGATCTTCGTCGTAATTGGCGACAATGGGGCCAGTAAAGAAGGCACGCTGGAAGGTGTAGTAACAAATGGACATTCCCCCAGAAGAAATAAAACCTTGCCACGCGATTCTGCCCGTTTATTCAATGAGGAACATATCGCCCTGATAGGTACGCCGGAATCTGACGCCAACTATCCTTTAGGATGGGCGCAAGCGGCCAACACACCGTTTAAATACTGGAAACAGGATGCCAATTCAGAAGGAGGGACCCGTAATCCGCTGATCGTATATTATCCGAAAGGGATCAAAGCCAAAGGTGAAATTCGCACACAGTACGGGTATGTAACAGACCTGCTGCCAACAACACTGGAGTTTCTGCATATTCCTTTCCCTCAACAGATCAGGGGTATTCAACAGGATAGTCTGCACGGTACGTCTTTGGTGTATTCCTTTACCGATGCCAACGCACCTTCCCGGCATACGGAACAATACTATTACATCTTTGGCTCAAGGGCTATTTATAAAAACGGATGGAAAGCAGGTGCCGCACATCACCCCAATTATGAAGATCTGAATGGTTTTTCAGATGCAGGTAATGCTCCTGCAAAAGATTTTGATAAGGATGTTTGGGAGTTGTACAACCTGAATGAAGACTTCAATGAGCGGGTAAACCTGGCGGATAAATATCCGGAGAAACTGGCGGAGTTGAAACGCCTCTTCGAACAGGATGCGAAGAAGTACAATATCTATCCGTACATCGATTGGGATGATGTGTTCAGGGCGAGGCTGATCAACTCAAAAAAATTACTCACCGCTGCACCTAAATGATTACCCGTATGATAGTACAGGATATTTTACTACTGATCAGAAAGATCATTGTAGGCATCATCATTTTTTTGATACCATTATTTATTATTGCTGGCATCCTGTGGCTGATCCAGCATTGGCTCTTAACATGAAAATAATCATCATGAAAACAGATAAGATCACGCAACAGAAAATTATCAGGGATGCGCTGATAAGCATCGTGCTGTATGCATTGCCTGTATTGCTGATGCTGTTGTCGTTCAGGATAAGCGGTGAAAGACCATGGAAACAACATCCGCAGGCAGCTGTAAAAACAACGAGATAACATTTTACATACCAGCACCGGTTTAACCGGTGCTTAAAACTTTATCTAATGTTACATTATATAGAACTCATCTTCACCAACCTGAATGGGTGGGGCCTGCCAGTGATCATGCTGATCATCGGCATTGTAGAATTCTCCTTTGGGCTTTACGAGAACCATTGGACCAATAATGAGCGGATACTGGACATTGTATGTTTCGTAGTGCCCAGGATCGTCGTGCGCCCGCTTATTGCTTATCTGGGCGTACTGTTACTGCCCACGCTGCTCCCCAATGCAAAAAATATATTTGTCTGGGTACCTTTCTGGTGGGGATTTGCCATTATCGCCGTAGCGGACGATCTGACACAATACTGGTATCATCGGCTGCATCATCAGTTGCCCTGGTTATGGCGCTTCCACCGTACGCATCATTCTGCGCCTTATATGGGGATGGCAATGGCCAGCAGGCAGAATATCATTTATACCATCTTCTTTTCGCAGATCTACCTGACCACAACGCTGGTGTATCTTGGACTGGGGTACCCGGTCTTATTTGTGACAGGCATCAAGGCATTGATCACAACGGGGGCGCACTCCAGTATTAAGTGGGATAGACCTTTTTATACCATCCGCTGGCTGAAGCCTGTTGGTTGGGTGCTGGAAAGGGTGATCTCTACGCCGGCTACCCATCATGCACATCATGCCGACAGTAGTGATGATGGTATAGGAAATTATAAGGGGAATTTCGGGAATATGTTCTTTCTCTGGGATATCATATTCGGGACAGGGATCATTACCAGGCAGTATCCCAGCGGATACGGTATCAAACATTACAGACAGGAGGAATGGTATGCCCAGTTCCTCTGGCCTTTATTTAAATCCAGACGAAAGGGCAGTGAGCTATCGGCAGGAGGGCCAATGGTGGGAGATAGCGTAGCGGCTGTACCTGCTGCTGTTGCTGAAGTATAAAAGTATGAGGCGAAATAGGAGAGCGCTCCCGGATATTACCATCCGGGAGCGTTTAAAATAAAATAAAAATGCTATTTTGACCGCAAATTAGCGCTTACAGAATGCGGTGGACAATGTTGATATGGATGACCATTTCCATAAATGGTCTCTTTGCTGCTGAGCAACCCTTGCGGTATTTAAGTATAGAAAATGGGCTTTCAAATAATGCAGTCGTAAATGTTTACCAGGATTATAAGGGCTTCATGTGGTTCGGGACCTACGATGGGTTGAACCGGTACGATGGGTACAAATTCAGGATTTACAGGAATAGGATAGGCGACAGTACATCTCTTATTGATAATGGTATTTATACGATTGATGGCGATACGGATCATCGCTTGTGGATAGGAGGGCGAAAAGGTGTCAGCATATTTGACCCGGTAAACGAACATTTTTCCGTGGCCAGGAATGCTGCAAACGGTAAACCCATCGAGGGGAATATCCACGTTATCAAAGCGGGTATTGAAGGTATGGTGCTCGTAGGGTCTGAGAGCAGGGGACTCCTGCTGTTTACCAGACATACCGCTGCCGGACGCCAGATCCCTGTGGACAATAACCTGAATTACGAAGTAACAGCTATTGACTTTAACGCGGATAAAACATCGGCCTATATTTTCGTCCAGGGCATCGGATTATGTAAATATGATTGCGACAAATCTGTTGTCACAGTTATCAATAGAGAACTGAGCCAGGCCAACTGCCTGAAAGTAGATAAAGATGGGGGGCTCTGGATTGGGACAGATAAAGGACTTTTCAGATATAATGGCACCTACTCCGACAATTACCTGAAAGAGAAAAGCAAGATCGTTAACCTTTGTGCGGATAAGCAAGGCATATTATGGGCTGCTTCTGACGGTCATGGGATTTTTGTGGTAAAGGACGGGAAAGCGATACACAGCGACTATACACTAAGCAGTAATGCTGTTTATTCCATTTGTGAGGACAGGGAGGGCCGTAAATGGATCGGTACCCTGCGCGGAGGCATTAATATTATAGATAACCGCCGTAATTTATTTGAACAGCATGCCTTTAAGGGAAGCACAGTAGACAATTTCATTCTTTCCTTCTGTGAGGGAAATGGAAAAAATATATGGATAGGCACAGATGGCGGCGGATTAAAATACTGGAACCGGGAGAATAATACCGTCAAAAACTACAATTACGATCCAGGAAACAAACTGGCTATCAGCAGCAATTTTATTACCGGTATGCTTGAGGACTCCCACAGTGATCTATGGATCGCTACCTGGTTTGGAGGCATCGACAAGTATAATAAAAGCCGGGATGCGTTTGATCACTATACCTGTTTTAATCCTTTTACCAAAGCTGCTGAAAATAACGTCTGGGCAATCTATGAAGATGCGCAGAAACGACTCTGGGCCAGTACAACGAATAATGGTACATTATACATCTTTAACCGTCAGACGGATGCTTTTGAACTTTTTGATAAGTCGCTGGTAAATATCCAGTGCCTGGCGGAAGATCGTAAGGGAAATATGTGGGGCGGGAGCTATTCCTCACTGATAAAGATTGACCGCGATCACAGGCAGCACCAAACATTCCCCATTGGTTATACTGTCCGGGCCATCCATGAAGACCGTAGGGGGAATATGTGGATAGGCACTGAGGGCGGAGGATTGCTACTCTTTGATACAAACACCGGTAAGTTCAGGCGCTTTTCGGAAGCAGAGGGATTACCGGGTAATACCGTACTCCGTTTATTGGAGGACGACAAAGGCAATCTCTGGTTAAGTACTTTTAACGGGCTGGCAAAGTTTGACCCGGTACAGTATACCTGCCGCAACTTCTCAAATACAGACGGCTTACAGAGTAACCAGTTTTCTTATAATGCGGCTTTAAGGCTGAGATCAGGGGAATTCCTTTTCGGGGGCATTAAGGGATTTAATATTTTCCATCCCGACAGTATTTATGAGCGGAGTAACTTTTCTCCCGCTTTCCTGACGGCCATCCGCCTGAATAATGTGCCCATTGGGCAAACCACAGCATACATTTCGAAAAGATCCCTGGAGAACATTGAGGAAATAACCGTTCCCTACGATAAGGCTGCTGTTTCTCTGGACTTTGTAGCGCTGGAATATACCTCTCCTGATAAGATCGGATATAGTTACCTGCTCGAAGGCTGGGACAAGGGTTGGAATGATGCCAGGGAATCCCGTACAGCCAACTATACCCACCTTCCCGAGGGAAACTATAGCTTCATGATCAAAGTGACGAATGCCGACGGAAAATGGGGGGAAGAAAAGCAATTATTAAGGATTGTCGTGCTGCCTCCCTGGTACCGGACGCCCTGGGCCTATGGTATCTATATAGCGCTGGTTCTGGGGCTCATTTACCTTTATATACAATATAACTCCCGTCAGGAAAGATTGAGATATGAGATCCGGCTGGCACACCTGGAAAGTGAAAAGGAGAAGGAGATCAATGAAAAGAAATTGTCCTTCTTTACGAATATTTCCCATGAATTCCGCACCCCGCTTACCCTGATCATCAATCCGCTGAAAGAGCTGAAAGACAATGAGAAGCTGGGAGTGGTATACAGGAATGCCAGGCGTTTACTAAGTCTGGTGGATCAGTTATTACTTTTCCGGAAGGCTGATAATGAGGAACTTAAGGTGACCAGGTTCGATATTACCTTATTATGCGAGGAGGTATTCCTCTGTTTTACCCAGCAGGCCGAATCAAGACATATCAGGTACCAGTTTCTGACAGATAGTAATGGCTCCCTGGAGATATATGCTAATTATGAGCAGATAGAGATAGCCCTTTTCAATTTGCTGTCAAACGCATTTAAGTTTACACCGGATGGGGGGGAGATCAGTTTTCGTATGCAGGTCACAGCAGGTGGCGTTGATATTATGCTGAGCGACTCGGGGACCGGTATTCCGGAGAGTATGGGCGATAAGATATTTGATAAGTTCCAGCACGGGGATAGTCACAGCTCGGGATTCGGCATAGGCCTTTACCTGGTGAAGAAATTCATTGAAAATCACAAGGGTAAGGTTTCCTATACCAGCAAGGTAAATGAAGGGACCACATTTTGCGTCCATCTGAAAACAGGGACGGCGCATTTTGACGCCATGTTGCTGAAGGAGGAGCCGGTGAAGAAATCAGCCCTTTTGGATGAACTGATAGACGATGTGTACCGGAAACCGGAAACGGAAAAGCCGGTATCCCCTGGAGAGATGATCACAGAAAAGAGGACCGTCCTGCTGATCGACGACAATGCGGAGATCAGGGAGTACCTGCGCCGGCTTTTCGAGGACAAATACATTGTGTATGAAGCGGAAAACGGCACCGAGGGATTTGCTGCAGTAGAAAAGTATATGCCCGACCTGGTGATCAGTGATGTGCATATGGAGGGAATGAACGGGGTTGAGTTATGCAGGAAGATCAAGGAGACAGATATTATCAGCCATATCCCAGTTATCCTGCTCACATCCGCCTCTTCTTCCGAGGCGAAAATGGAAGGGATCGAAGGCGGCGCGGATGATTATATCACTAAGCCGTTTGACAGTGCCCTGTTACTGGTAAAGGTCCAGACGATTATCAGGAACCGTAATCTGCTACAGCAATATTTCCAGGAAAATATTACACTACGAACCAGTTATGTGAAGGTGCCTGCCGAATACCAGGACTTTCTGAAAAGATGTATAGAAATAGTAGAAGCCAATCTCGGGAATGAAGATTTCTCCATTAAGACCTTCACGCAGGCGATAGGCATGAGCCATTCCAGCCTTTATAAGAAGGTGAAATCCATCTCAGGACAGACGATCAATGCCTTTATCCGCTCCATCCGGCTCAGGAAAGCGGCCGTTTTAATGTTGAAGGAGAATTATACCGTCAACCAGGCTGCCTTTCAGGTGGGTATCGCCGATATTAAATATTTCAGGGAGCAGTTTCACAAACTATTTGGGATGAATCCTTCGGCTTATGTAAAGAAGTACCGGCATTCTTTCAACCAGGATCTGAATGTGGTAAAATCTGACAATTCTGCCGTCTGAAATATGAAAATACCCCCTTTTTTAAGCGATTTACCCCCTCTGCGGGTCGTTTTTATCCACCTAATTTAGTCACATAATTACCACGTAATCATAGTGCTACCAACTATCAATCAATTTTAAAGGAATGTACGTTATGAAAAAATGTTTATCGACGGTAGTGAAATTAGTGTCACTACGACAGTTGCTGATGGTCCTTCTCCTCTCCCTGTCCCTGATACCTGAATTAAGGGCGCAAAAGCTAAATATTACAGGGAAAGTGTCTGAAGGCGCGGGCGGGGTTCCCGGTGTAAGTGTTCGTATAAAAGGAACCAACCAGGGAACGCTGACAAATGACCAGGGTAAATTTACCCTTCCTGCCAATGTAGGGGATACCTTAATCTTTAATCACGTTTCATACGTAAGCCAGGCAGTTGCGGTTACTAGTTCCGCCCCGGTAAATGTATCGCTCACCGCCGTGAGCCAGAATGTAAATGAAGTGGTGGTAGTAGGTTATGGTACCCAGAAAAAAGCGACCCTGACCGGGTCTATTTCTGTGGTAAAAGGGGCTGATATCGTAAAAAGCCCTCAGCCGAACGTATCTAACGCGCTGGCTGGCCGTTTCTCCGGTGTTATTGCCAATAACAGATCAGGTGAGCCCGGTTATGATGGTTCATCTATCAGTATCCGTGGACAGGCAACCACCGGTAACAATGATGTACTCGTCGTGGTAGATGGGGTGCCCGGACAGGTCGGTGGTCTGGAAAGGCTGGATCCTAATGACATAGAAAGCATCAGTGTACTGAAAGATGCATCTGCAGCGGTATATGGTAGCCGTGCGGCAAACGGGGTGATCCTGGTAACTACCAAAAGAGGTAAAACAGGAAAACCTGTGATCTCCTACAGCTTTAACCAGGGTTTCTCTTCTCCGACCCGCCTGCCTAAAATGGCTGATGCGGCAACGTATGCTGCCATAAGGAACGAGATCCAGTATTATGCACTACCTGCAAATGGTATGAACCAGGTGTATACTGCTGATCAGATTCAGAAGTTCAGAGATGGTTCTGATCCGCTGCATTATCCAAATACTGACTGGCAGAAAGAAACGCTGAAGAATACAGCGCTGCAGAGCCAGCATAGCCTGTCAGTAAACGGGGGTGGTGAAAATGTAAGATATTATGTGTCTCTGGGTATGATCAAACAGGACGGTATCTATAAACATGGTGTAACAGATTACAATCAGTATAACTTCAGGTCAAACATCGATGCGGATGTTACCAAAAGATTGAAAGTAAGCCTGTACTTGTCAGGCCGCGAAGAAGACCGTATGTATCCGGTAACAGGTGCGGGAGATATCTTCCGTTCTATTTACCGTGCTTATCCTACAGTAGCAGCGCGTTATCCGAATGGTTTACCGACTTCCGGTATTGAGAACAACAACCCGATATTGCAGGCGACCGATATTGGTGGTACCAACAGGAACCCAACACAGGTGTTCAATGGTATCCTGAAAGGTAGCTATGCCATTCCGGGCGTAGACGGTCTGTCACTGGACGGATTCATGTCTGTCGACAAATCATGGAGCTTCGGCAAATCCTTCGCAAAACCTTATGCAGTATATGACTTTGTGGAAGCAACAAATACCTATAAGAAAACTGTAATAGGTGGTTCCAATCAGATGGCTACCCTGTCTGAAGGACAACTGAACAAGGCGCTGATCACTTCCAATATCAAACTGAACTATGCACGCAGGTTCGGAAAACATGATGTAAGCGCGTTTGTTGCATACGAACAGAGTAAAACATCCCTGGATAGTCTTGGTGCTTACAGGATGAATTTCCCGACCACACTGACTCCTGAATTGTCTCAGGGTGGAGCTGCTGCAACAGATAAGGATAACTCCGGTAAGAGTTACAACTTTACCAGGAAAAGTTATTTCGGCCGACTGGCTTATAACTATGCTGAAAAATACCTCCTGGAAGCACAGGCGCGTATTGACGGTTCTTCTACTTTCCCGAAGGGAGAACGCTATGGTTTCTTCCCTTCCGTATCTGCCGGCTGGCGCGTGTCACAGGAAGAATGGTTTAAGTCTTCAGTGGGCTTTATCAACGACCTGAAACTGCGTGCTTCCTATGGTACATTGGGTAATGATAACGTGGGACTGTTCCAGTATTTCGACAACTATTCCCTGAGTAATCAGTATGTGCTCGGTTCTGTGATCCACTCCGGTATCGATCTGACCAAACTCGGTAACCCGAACATTACCTGGGAAGTAGCAAAGAAACTGGACGTGGGTTTCAATGCACAGGTCCTGAAACACCTGTCAGTGGAATTCATCTATTTCCAGCAAAAACGTAGTGACATTCTCACACCAAGGAATGCCTCTATCCCACAGATATCTGGTATCGTAAATCCATACGGTGCTGATCCGCTGGTGCCTTCTGAGAATATCGGAAAGGTGAACAGCAATGGTATTGAAGCTACCCTGGGATATGACAACCGCACCGCTAGTGGTATTGGTTATCATATCAGCACGAACTTTACCTATGCAAAGAATAAAGTGATCTTCATCGATGAAGCTGGGGGAACATTGGATTACCAACGGAAGACCGGCCGAGCACTGAATACGGAGCTGCTGTATAACACAGTAGGTATTTTCAGATCACAGGCTGACCTGGATAAATATCCACACGTGAAAGGTGCACAGCTGGGTGACCTGATCTATGAAGATTATAACAAGGATGGTCAGATCACTGCAGATGACCAGACAAGAATGCCATACAGCAATATTCCTCAGATCACTTACGGTGCTGTATTGGGCGCTGATTATAAAGGTTTTGATGTGTCCGTGGTATTTGCAGGACAGGCACGTGTAAGCCAGTATGTATTACCTGAAGCAGGTACTATTGGTAACTACTACAGCAGCTGGGCCGATAACCGCTGGAGCCCGTCAAACCCTAACGGAAGTTATCCTAAAGTAGATGAGAGAGCTTCTTCTTCTATCAACGGTGGTCTGTATAAGAACTCCTTCTGGTTGAATAATGCGTCTTTCCTCCGTCTGAAGAACGTTGAACTTGGCTACAATGTGAATGCTGGTATTCTATCCCGTATGAATATCGCCGGTCTGAGAATATACGCCAGCGCCTTCAACCTGTTCACTTTCACAAAAGTGAAAGACTATGACCCGGAAGGTTTTAGTGGCAGCGGACAGTTCTATCCGCAGCAGCGTATTGTGAATGTGGGTGCGAATGTTAAGTTTTAATCGTAAAAAATTCCATCAATGAAAACTAGTAAGAAAATATTATACACGATGCTTCTTGCCGGAGGAATATTCACCTCCTGTAAAAAGAACTACCTGGATATTGTACCTTCTGATAAGATTGCTGATGTGGCAGTATTGGGTGACTCCTCTTTGTTTGAGAACTATGTCATTAACCGTTACATGGGCGTAAGACTGCAGGATAAAGAAGCTGAGGGAACACCTCCAGGATTTGGACGCGGTTTTGAATACGCAATGTGGAGCTCCCTGACAGACGAATCCATATACAATAACGATGATAATACCTGGCTGATACAAAGAGGCCTGCTGGCGCCTGAAAATACCGGTATTGCCGGTACTATCTGGGGCCGCAGCTACCGCAGCATCCGTGAATGTAACTATGGCCTGAACAATATTATGCAGGTGGGAATGAGTGAGCAGTTAAGAGCGAAACTGAGAGGTGAACTGCATTTTATCAGGGCTTTCCGTTACCATGATCTTATCAGGAACTACGGCGGCGTTATTTTAATGGGCGATAAAGTGTATAATCTCGGCGATAACATGACCGATCCCGCCCTTTATACCAAGGCTTCTCTGAAAGAATGTATGGATTATGCGGTGGCTGAACTGGATTCTGCTGCGCAGTACCTGCCTGCAGTAAATGACAATAACTGGGCTGCGGGCCGTGCTACCAAAGGTGCAGCGCTGGCATTAAAAGCACGCTTGCTGTTGTATGCTGCCAGCCCATTGTATAATGTAGGTAGTTGGGCTGCTGCCGCTGCTGCTGCTAAAGCAGTAATGGATATGAACCAGTACTCAATTGCATCGGATTATGCCAAATTGTTCCTGACACCTGGTAGCAACGAGATTATCTTCGCGAGACAATATGCGATAGGTGCACGTCACGTTTGCCTGGAAATATCAAACGGTCCAAACGGTTATAATGGCTGGGGTGGAAATATACCGTTGCAGAACCTGGTGGATGCCTATGAAATGAAGAATGGTAAGCCGATCACAGATGCCGCTTCCGGATATGACGCTACCAATCCTTATGCAAACCGGGATGCCCGTTTTTATGCTACCGTGCTTTATAATGGTGCTGTTTACAGGAAAGATACTGTTAAGGTGTATACTCCCGGTGGAAAAGACAGTAAAGACGGTCCTTCCAACTGGAACACTTCTAAAACCGGTTATTACCTGCGTAAATTCATGGATGACAACAATCCTATAGACAACCCATGGAACGTAGCCGGCTTACAGCCGTGGATCTATCTCCGCTATGCGGAAGTGCTGCTGAACTATGCAGAAGCACAGAACGAAGCAGTAGGTCCTGATGGAACAGTGTACGCTGCGGTAAATCAGGTAAGACAACGTGCAAGCGTTAACCAGCCTGCACTGGTAGCAGGACTTTCTAAAGACCAGATGAGAGATGCGATCAGAAGAGAAAGACAGGTGGAACTGGCTTTTGAAGAACATCGTTTTTATGATGTACGTCGCTGGAAGATCGCTATGGAAACAGAAAACGTTCCGGCTTATGGTATAACCGTGGAGCTGGATAGCAATAAAAAGCCTGTATATACAAAGAAGGTAGCATTGAGCAACCGTTCCTTCGCTGAAAAGAACTACTGGCTGCCTATTCCAAGAACAGAGATCCAGGCTTCAAATAACAAGCTGGAACAAACAAGCGGATATTAGTATGAAAGTGATCATTGTATCGGCACTACTGCTTTATACATGTATGCAAACCGCGGCGGGACAGACCGCCGCGGTGCATATAAGCATCGATCCCGAAGTGACTTATCAGACGATTGAGAATTTTGGCGCTTCAGATGCCTGGTCCACACAATTCGTGGGACAATGGCCGGCAGAGAAGAAGAACAGAATGGCAGACTGGCTGTTTAGCGCGGACACGACTGCCGCCGGGCAACCTAAGGGTATCGGATTGTCTCTATGGCGCTATAATATAGGCGCAGGTAGTGCTGAACAGGGCGAAAAAAGCGGTATCACAGATGAATGGCACAGGGCTAACAGTTGGCAGGCGCAATCCGGACAGCTTTGGTTCCTGCAGGCAGCGAAAGAGAGAAAGGTGAAACAGTTCCTGGCATTTCTGAACAGTCCGCCCGTTCATTTGACTCTCAATGGCAGAGCGTTTGCCGACAAAGGGAATTCTAATATAAGTCCTGATAAATACGATGCTTTTGCTGCTTATATAGCGGATGCGATTGAGAATATCCATAAGACCACCGGCACCCGTTTTGACTTCATCAGCCCTGTGAACGAACCACAATGGGACTGGAGCGACAACAAGCAGGAGGGATGCCCTTACAACAATGATCAGATCAGCGCACTGACGCGAAGTTTAAGTAAAACACTTACAGCACGTAAGCTGTCCACAAAAATAGTGATCGGGGAAGCTGGTCAGCTGAACTACCTGTTTGACGGAAAAGATAAGCCGGCAAAAGGACAACAGATCACTGCATTCTTTGACAGCAGCTCTCCGGATTATCTGGGGAACCTGCCGAATGTATATCACAATATTTTAGGGCATAGCTATTTTACTACTTCTCCCCGTAACACAGCAGTGCAGGTAAGAGAGGAAGTAGCTAAACATGTGCAAAAAGTGAATGGCCTGGGATTCTGGCAATCAGAATACTGCATACTCGGTAATAACGCAGGGGAGATCAACGGCGAGAAAAGAGATTATGGCATGGACGCAGCATTGTACCTGGCCCGTGTCATCCATGACGACCTGACCATTGCGAATGCAGCGGCCTGGCAATACTGGCTGGCAATATCTCCGTATGATTATAAGGATGGCTTGATTTATATAGACAAGAACAAACAGGACGGTCAGTTCCGCGACAGTAAAATGCTGTGGACATTGGGTAACTACAGCCGTTTTGTAAGACCCGGCGCAAAAAGGATCAGGGCCGATATACAGGGAGACAGTACATTGCTGGTCTCCGCCTACAAAAATACAGATCACACCATCAGTGTAGTGATCGTCAACAGCGCGAACGATAACAAACATATTTCACTGGACCGTAAGAAGGGACAGTTCCGGAGGCTACGTTCCTATGTAACTTCCGAGGCAGATAACCTGCACCCTCTTGCTGCAAACAACAGTCTCACTATACCCGCCCGGGCTGTAGTTACGGTGACAAGTATTAATTAATAAAAGATCAAGGATGAAAAGGACTGGCCTAATTGCTTTGCTGATAGCACTGTTCAGCATGAATGCAGGTGCGCAGCAAACAGGGAAACATACGTTCGAGCTGGGGGATACGGCATTCCTGCTGGACGGTAAACCCTTGCAGATGATATCAGGTGAAATGCATTATCCCCGGGTGCCAAGGGAATGCTGGAGGGAAAGAATGAAAATGGCGAAAGCTATGGGCTTAAATACCATTGGGACCTATGTATTCTGGAACGTACATGAACCGGAAAAAGGAAAGTATGATTTTTCCGGTAACAATGATATTGCTGCTTTTGTGAAAATAGCACAGGAAGAAGGATTATGGGTAGTATTGAGACCTAGCCCCTACGTATGCGCAGAATGGGAATTTGGCGGATATCCGTATTGGTTACAGCAGATAAAAGGATTGACCGTACGCAGTAAAGAGCCGCAGTACCTCGAAGCTTACAGGAATTATATTAAGGCCGTAGGTAAACAACTATCGCCATTACTGGTGAACCATGGTGGTAACATCCTGATGGTGCAGATAGAGAATGAATATGGTTCTTATTCGAACGATAAAGACTATCTCGACATTAACCGCAAGATGTTTATAGAAGCAGGATTTGACGGGCTGCTTTATACCTGTGATCCTGAACCGGCAATTAAAGACGGGCACCTGCCAGGCCTTATGCCGGCAATCAACGGTGTAGACGATCCGGCGAAAGTGAAAAGACTGATCAATGAAAATCATAACGGCAAAGGTCCTTATTATATAGCAGAATGGTATCCTGCCTGGTTCGACTGGTGGGGAACAAAACATCATACAGTTCCCCATGAGCAATACCTGGGGAAACTGGACAGCGTATTGTCTGCAGGTATATCTATCAATATGTATATGTTTCATGGGGGAACCACCAGGGACTTCATGAATGGTGCCAATGCAAACGACCATTCGCCATATGAACCACAGATCAGCAGCTATGACTATGATGCACCGCTGGATGAAGCTGGCAATGCTACCGAAAAGTTCAGACAGTTCCGTAATGTCATCGCCAGACATTTACCAGCCGGAACCGTACTTCCGGAAATACCTGCAGCAAGACCCGTGATTGCAATTCAGGATATTCAGTTTACACACTCAACGCCATTGTTTAACTTTTTACCGGCGCCTGTCAGCAGCGTGAAACCGCTAACCTTTGAAGATCTCGGACAGGCGTATGGATGGGTGTTATATAGTACCACGCTGAATGGGAATCAGAAAGCATGGTTAAAGCTGAAGGAATTGAGAGATTATTGTATCGTAATGTTAAATGGTAAGAGAGTGGGGGTGCTGGACAGAAGGTCCGGGCTGGATAGTATACAGTTGCAGTTACCCGCAGGAAAGGTGAAGCTGGACCTGCTGGTGGAAAACCTGGGTCGTATCAACTTTGGTCCTTATCTGCTGACCAATAAAAAAGGTATAACAGAACAAGTGATATGGGCAGGTAAAGAAGTAAGGAATTGGAAGATGTATAAACTGCCATTTAGTAAGCTGCCAGTAGTGAAAACGCAAAAGAGCAATACAGGAGCAAACGTACCAGCTTTGAAAGAGGGCACATTTGCATTAAATACACTGGGAGATACTTACCTGGATATGAGCAACTGGGGTAAAGGTGCTGTATGGATCAACGGACACAACCTGGGTAGGTACTGGGAAGTGGGTCCTCAGCAGACAATATATGTTCCGGCAGAATGGCTGCGTAAAGGCACAAACAATATTGCCATTATGGAATTGATAAAACCGGAAATAAATAAATTATCTGGTATCACACATCCTGTACTGGACGTACTGAAATAAATTGAATGGGGGACAAATACGAAATGCAATGATCAGAAGAAATAATGAGGATATAGTATAGAACAGTGAACCAATGATTTCAGTGCTGAATGTGATACTAATTTTTTAATTTATTGTACTTTTATGTCTATACGATGAGGCTTCCTGGTGAAGCCTCTCGTTTTTTACAGAAGAGAGGGAATTGAAGACAGCTTGATAGGACAGTAGGAGATTTGCGAGTTAAATTTATTTTGCTATGTTTGGGCAGATAAAGGCTACGTTCAGATTTGACTACTTCCCACTATACCGACCATGCATTACTTCTCCGGATGGCGGCCGGAGAGGAAGAGGCATTTAACCAGCTTTTTAACAGCTATTGGGATAAGGTATATTCCACAGCTTTAGTACTGACGAAGTCAAACCAGATAGCTGAGGACATTGCCCAGGAAGTATTTCTCCGTATGTGGCAAAACCGTCATAAAACAGATATTATTGATAACCTGGAAGGCTTCTTATTTATTACGGCCCGCAACCTGATCTATAATAAGCTCAGCCGCCTGAAACTGGAGACGGCTTATACCAATTACCTGCAGCACCACTTTGCACCACCAGAACCGGATACGGACACACAGACTGAATTCCGGCAGTTACAGTCGATCCTGGAAGAAGGGATGCGGCAACTCCCCCCGCAACAGCAGAAAGCATTCCGGTTAAGCCGGGAAAACGGTCTTAATCATGAGGAAATCAGCCGTCAGATGGGCGTAAGCCGCGCCACTGTCAAAGATTATATTGTAAGGGCCATCGCCTTTTTAAGGAAATACCTCCAGGAACACGCCCTGGGATTACTAGTCGTGTTATTTTCCCGCATTAAATAATTTTTTTTCTTTCCGGCACTTCCTTCTGTCACTTTCGACTGTCTTTAACAGTGGAAGGGTTAATTATTTATCGCATGACACAAGACGATTTAAGAGAACTGATTGAGAAATATCTGACGGAAGACCTGTCACAGCAGGAGTTTCAGCTGTTATGGTCGGCGTTGGAAGAGCCCGGGAATAAAGAAATATGGATGGAAATGGTCCAAAGCGTATGGGAGAATCCCATGTACCACGGCCTTTCCGACGATCATATTAAAGAAAAAGCACTGGACAGGCTGCGGCCGTTATTGACAGAGGAGGTCATTTCCCCCATGATTCCAAACTCAAAACCCCCTGTTGTGAGATGGCTGGCGCGTGGAGGCGCCTGGTGGGCCGCAGCGGTCTTTGTGGTAATGTGTTGCGCGGGTGCTTATCTACTCTTCCTGCGTCCGGCAAGGCGGCAGCCACTGGACAATACCGGTGGTATTGCTGCTAAAAATGATATCGCTCCTGGTAGTAATAAGGCGCTCTTAACCCTGAGTGATGGCTCAACGGTGGCATTGGATAGCACAGGTAATCAGCTGATCCGACAGGGAGCAACCACCATCCGGCAGTATAACGGACAGCTACAGTATAAAGCGCAGGGAGCAGCATCCGGAATAGCGTACAATACGCTTACCACGCCGCGGGGAGGACAGTTTAAGATCGTATTGCCTGATGGTACCAAAGTCTGGCTGAATGCGGCATCTTCTATCAGGTATCCCATCGCTTTTACACAAAACGAAAGGAGGGTGAAGATAAGCGGCGAAGTCTATTTTGAAGTGGCCGGCAACGCGACAAAACCATTCATGGTCGATGTAAACGGCTCCACAGAAGTACAAGTATTGGGTACCCATTTTAATATTAATGCTTATAAGGATGAAGCAGCTATCAATACGACCCTGCTGGAAGGCAAAGTGAGTGTAAATGTGAACCAGCAGCCAGGTGTTATATTAAAACCGGGTCAACAGGCCAGTTTGAGCACAAACGGGACCTTACAGTTGTTTAAGGATGTAGATACAGCGCAGGTCGTTGCCTGGAAAGAGGGTTGGTTCCAGTTCCACCTGGCCAACCTGCCGGCAGTAATGCGCCAGGTGGAACGCTGGTATGATGTAGAAATCAATTACAAAGGGGATATTACCGATGTGGTATTTGAAGGAAGGATACAAAGAGAACTCACGTTAGCACAAATGCTTAAAATTCTGGAAAAGTATCATGTGCGTTTCCACGTTGAAGGAAAAACAATCACAGTATTACCTGGTTGAACGATCCGTTAAACGTATTCATCGTTGCCGTTACCCACTCATTTGAAACAGGCAAGGAGGCTGAACCAGACTGTCTATGTCATTGCAGCAATATTGTTTAACAACACTAAAAATGTAACTATCGACAAGAAACAACTGACCAAAATCAATGTCCGCTTGTAAAAGCCGGAACCCGATCGCCATCGGGCCCGGCAAAGGGCAAAAACTGTTCTGTAAACCAATTTTATCACCCAATTCCAAGTTATGAATTTAACAGCTCTATGCCAAAATAGTGTTGGCGTGCCGGGACTATTCACTAAATTTTTCAGAATCATGAAATTAACCACATTCTTGCTACTGGCAGGTTTCATGTGTGTAAGCGCTAAGGGGATTTCACAAAAGATCACCATTTCAGCCAGGAATGTGCCGCTCATAAAGATCTTTAAGACAATTGAGCAACAGTCAGGGTATGGTGTTTTCTACGATGTACGCATTTTAAAAGATACCAGACCAGTATCCATCGATATGAAAGATGCGCCTGTAGAAAAGGTGCTGCAGGAGGCGCTGAAGGACCAGCCTTTTGATTATTCTATAGAGGATAAGACGATCATCATCAGCCGTAAACTACCTCCGCAACAATCCTTTCCAGCGCTCGCAGCTCCGCCAGATACGGTTATTGCCAGTCTTACAGGGGTAGTGACGGATACAGCCGGCAACCCATTGCCAGGGGCCACGATAATGGTAAAAGGTACTAAACAGGGGGCCGTCACCAATAACGATGGCGAATTTAACATCAGGTCTGTCAACAGGAACGCGGTACTTATTGTCAATTTCGTGGGTTACAGGTCGCGCGAGATTCCCGCAGACGGTCGTTCCAGGCTGAGTGTGCGCCTGGAAACTGATTTGCAGGCACTGAGTGATGTGGTGGTTGTCGGATATGGTTCTCAGAAAAAGGAAAACCTGACGGGGGCTATCGCTACTGTAGGAGCCAAAGAACTGGAAAGCCGTCCCCTGGTCAATCTTGCACAGGGCCTTCAGGGCCTGGTGCCGAACCTGAACATCAACCTGAATAATGGTAAACCAGGTACTGGCGCCAACTTCAATATCCGAGGCATTACTTCCATCAATTCCGGTAACGGGAACCTGGGCGGTCCGCTGGTAATGGTAGATGGTGTGCAGATGGACCCTAACCTGATCAACCCGGGAGATGTGGAGACAGTTACCGTACTGAAAGATGCTGCTTCTGCTGCCATTTATGGCAGCCGGGGTGCGTATGGCGTCATACTGATCACAACAAAAAGCGGGAAAAAGAACAGCGCGCTGAGCCTGAACTATTCCGGTGCTTATACGCTGACCCGACCTACCCGTTTGCCGAAATATCTCAACTCGGTTGACTATATCGCTATGCACAGAGAGGCTGACAGGAATGGCCAGCTCTCCGGTGGCTCTACTGCGTCTTTTCCTTTCACGGAAACGGATTCCATTATGGCGGCAAAGTATTTCGCAGATCCTGCAAACAATCCATCCGGATATCCTGATCCAGGCAATCCTTCCAAATACCGCTATGTGGGTAATACAGACTGGGTAAATGTACTATACCCCGACTGGACAGGACAACAACAGCATAATCTTTCCGTTTCCGGTGGTTCAGAGAAAAGCTCATTCATTGGGTCAATGGGATACTTTGATCAGAATGGATTACTGAAAGGTAGTAACGAAGATTATCAGCGTATCAATCCAAGTCTGAGGATTACTACAGAGGCTACTCCATGGTTGAACCTGAGCCTGAAAACAGCCCTGAACCATGTTTCCAGCGATGCGCCTAATGCACCTACTAACGGTAATTCCAACAGCTATATCCAGGGCGATTCCAGGCCCAATATGCCTGTTTTCAATCCGGGAGGTAAAGACTATGCCGGACAGGGTAGCTGGACGAATCCCGTTGCTGTAATGGCTCAGAATGGCCGTGATAAGCTAAGCGCCAATGACCTTTGGCTCACCGGTGGCGCTGTGCTGACACCCGTGAAGAATGTAACGCTGAATGCCGACTATACATATAACAGCTATTCCGGTTTTCAGCAGAAAGTACAAAAGCAGTTCCCGGAATATGGTGTCAATCACGTCTTCCTGAACTATTACCCATGGACATATCCGGACGCTACAACAGAGATCAGTTATAATAACAACTACAATGCACTGAACCTGTTTGCCAACTACGAGAATACGTTCAACAAGCAGCATTATTTTAAACTGATCGTTGGCTACAACCAGGAAAAAAGACATATCAAAACAGTTAATGTCAGAGCGCAGAACCTGATAGATCCTGGTACTCCGTCTGTAGGGCTAAATGACGATCCTAAACCAGGTGTCGGCAGCGATGAATTTGAATGGGCATTGAACGGACTGCTATATAGAATGAACTATATCTTCAAAAACAAATACCTGCTGGAAGTAGACGGCCGCTATGATGGTACTTCCTCCTTCCCACGAGGAAGAAGATTTGTATGGTCGCCTTCAGTTTCTGCAGGCTGGCGCATTTCTGAAGAAAGCTTCTTCATGCCGGCGAAATCAGTGATCAATGACCTGAAACTAAGGGCTTCTTACGGACAGCTTCCCAACCAGCTGTTTAACCCGGCAAGTCCCTCAGATGCCAGCGTGTACCCCTATATAGCGTTATCGCCCACAGGTAAGTCCAACTACATCTTTGGTTCACAGCAGAGTATTTACGTAGGTACACCCGGTTTGGTGAGTCAGACTTTTACCTGGGAAAAGGTAACCACCAAAGACATTGGTCTGGATTATTCATTGCTAAATGAAAGGTTAAACGGCACTTTCGACTGGTATATCAGGGAAACAAAAGATATGCTGGTAGGCGGTCAGCCTTTACCGGCCGTATTGGGTGTAACGCCTCCTTTAAAGAACGCAGCCAACCTGCGTACGAAAGGTTGGGAGCTAAGTCTGACCTGGAGAGATAAGATCGGTAAAGACTTTAAATACTCGGTAAGAGTAGGCTTGTCTGATTATACGTCCACTATCACCAAATATGATCTCAACCCCAATAAATTGATCAATAATTTATATGTAGGCCAGAAATTCGGCGAAATATGGGGTTTTGAAACAGACGGATATTTTAAGACGGATGAGGAAGCAAGAGCAGCTGATCAATCCCAGTTAAATACCGTAACACAACTTGCGGGCGACATAAAGTATAAGGACCTGAATAAGGATGGCAAAATAAGTTATGGCGACAATACTGTTGCCAATCCCGGAGATCAGAAAGTGATCGGTAACCGTACGCCCCGTTACCAATACGGCGTAACCCTGTCAGCACAGTATAAACATTTTGACATGACCATATTTGCACAAGGAGTAGCAAAACGTGATGTCATGCCAAATGATAATGCATTCTTCGGCTTTTATTCTGAGTGGAGTGTACCATTTGAATATATGAAAGATCATTGGACGCCAGAGAATACCAATGCTTATTTCCCCCGATTAAGGTTTGGTGGTGGTAGTAACTTCCAGACACAAACCAAATACCTGCAGAGTGCTGCGTATTGTCGCTTAAAGAGCCTCTCTATCGGGTATACGATTCCTGAGGAGGCTATTAAGGCAACTAAAATAAGGAACCTGCGGGTGTATGTAACCGGGCAGAACTTATTTGAAATTACAAGCCTGTTCAAAGCTTACGATCCCGAAATAATCGGGTTTGGAACTTATCCCCTGAGTCGCTCGGTTTCATTTGGTGTACAGATAGGTTTATAATACAGGTATCTCTAAGGATTAAATGCTTCATTATGAAAAACAAACGCTTCATTAACTATATTATCACCGTTGCCGTTCTGTTGCTGGCAGCCTGTAACAAACAGCTCGATCTTTATCCGAAGGATGCATTGAGCGAACCCACTTTCTTTAAGAACGCCAATGATCTTAAACTGTATTGCAACCAGTTTTATCAGAACCTGCCCGTTCAGAATTCTTTCTGGTCAGAAAAGAATTCTGACAACCAGGTGCCGCTGGACGCAGATGATTTTCTGTATGGATCATACGTAGTGCCTGTCAGCGGAGGGGGATGGGATTGGTCTCAGATAAGAGGCTGCAACTATTTCCTGCAACGTTATCAGCGTGCGAACGCCGATGATGCAACGAAGAATAAATATGTTGCGGAGATCCGTTTTTTCAGGGCCCTGTTTTATTGGCAAAAGGTGAAAACCTTTGGTAATGTGCCCTGGCTGAACACTGATCTGACAGATACCTCCACCGCCTTGTTGTATGGGGCCAGAATGCCGCATAAACAGGTGATGGATTCCGTACTGGCCGATCTGAATTTTGCCGTGGCCAATCTCCCTGATCTCAATACGGTGGATGCCGGGCGGTTACATAAATATGCTGCCTGGTCCCTGATGTCGCGTATATGTTTATGGGAAGGTACTTTCAGGAAATACCATGGCCTCGGCGATGAATCTGTTTATCTGAATGCAGCAGTAACGGCCTCTGAGGCGGTGATGAACTCAGGTAACTATGACATTTATTCAACAGGTAATCCGGCAACAGATTACTACAACCTATTCATCCAGGAAGACCTAAGTAAAAACAGAGAGGCTATCCTGCCAGCCATTTACATCCAGAATGTGTTGACCCAAAACCTGACAAGGGAACTTGGCGAAAGCTCTACAGGCTTCAGCAAGAATTTTGTTCGCTCTTTCCTTTGTAAAGATGGCCAACCCACTGCATTGAGTCCTTTGTACAAAGGAGACGATTCACTGGAAGCAGAAGCCACCAATAGGGATCCCCGCTTCAGGCAGCTGATTGCTACAAGAGGGTTTGTATTGCTGAATAATGCGGATGGCACCAAAAATGTATTTACGCTGCCGCAGATAGGTACTGCTACTGCACCGACAGGTTATATGATCATCAAAGCGCTGTCGCCTGATCCCGCACAATGGAACGCCGGACAGTCCACATTGGATCTCTTTATTTTCAGATACGCAGAAGTATTGCTGAATGAAGCCGAAGCGAAAGCAGAGCTGGGACAGTGTACGCAAACGGTATTGGATAACACGATCAATAAAATACGTGACAGGGTAGGCATGGCACATATGGATATTGCCAGCCTGGTGAAAGACCCTACATCTGACTTTCCTGGCCTGCCGGTACTAATAGATGAGATCCGCCGGGAAAGAAGGATTGAACTGGCCGCAGATGGTTTCCGTTTTGATGATATTATGCGCTGGAAAGCGGGTGAGCTTATTCAGAATCCTGAAACGATCCTGGGAATGAAACTGACACCTGCTGTAAGAGCGCAATATCCGGCCAGCCAGGTAAGTGGTGTACAGGTGGACAACAACAATTATATAAGGTTGTATACAAGCATCACCTCCCGTGTGTGGAAAGATAAAATGTATCTGTATCCTATTCCTACACAGGAGTTGACGCTGAATAAAAACTTATTGCCACAAAACCCCGGCTGGTAATAAATTATACCAGTTCCTGCGGGCGGGAAAGGTAAGGAGGTACCGTTCCGCCCGCAGGTGCCTTTTTAAGAAACAGGTCTATGGAAAAGAATGGCACGCAGGGAAAAATGGGAGATGTACCCTGACGGGCTCACTTATCGTGAGCCTGACCCTGTACAACAAGGTCTCAATCATTCATGCAAAATAAAATGAACCGTTATCAAATGAGAAAAGTCCTGTTATTACTGGCGTTGTTTGGTGCACAGAGATATGTGTGGGGACAATCCGCTCCCAAACCCTATGGAGCACTACCTACAGACGCCCAGCTGAAGTGGCACGAAATGGAAATGTACTGCCTGATCCATTTCGGTGTCAATACCTACCTCGATCACGAATGGGGATATGGTGATGAAGATCCGGGATTGGTCAATCCTACACAGTTTGATGCAAAACAGATCGTGGGCGCTGCCAAGGCCGGCGGTTTTAAAGGTATTGTCGTAGTGGCCAAACACCACGATGGATTATGTCTCTGGCCTACCCAAACAACGCCTCATAACATCTCCAAAAGCAAGTGGAAAAATGGTAAAGGAGATATCATCAAAGAATATCAGCTGGCCTGCGAACAGCTTGGCCTGAAGCTGGGACTCTATTGTTCGCCCTGGGACAGGAATAATCCTGAATACGGCAAACCCGCCTACCTGGAGATCTATCGTAACCAGTTGAGAGAATTATATAGCCATTACGGTCCATTGTTCACCTCCTGGCATGATGGTGCCAATGGCGGCAGTGGCTATTATGGCGGCGCAAACGAAACGAGGGGCATTGACCGTACTACCTACTACGATTGGGATGGTACCTGGGCCATTACCAGGAAAATGCAGCCAGGTGCGGTGTTGTTTGGAGATGTAGGACCAGATGTGCGTTGGGTTGGTAATGAGGAAGGACATGCCGGTAAAACCTGCTGGGCCACCTATACTCCCGTGGCGCCGGACCCGGGTAGAAAGCCGGCCAATGGTTATGCAGAAACAGACCTGGCAACAGAAGGCACACGCAATGGAATGCATTGGATGCCGGCGGAATGTGATGTGCCCTTACGACCAGGATGGTTCTACCACGCATCCCAGAACCCGCAGGTGAAAACACCGTCAGAACTATTGGACCTGTACTATGAAAGTGTAGGCCGTGGCGCCGGACTGGATCTGGGATTATCTCCTGATCAGCGGGGCTTGTTGAATGCTGCTGACGTAGCTTCCCTGAAAGGGTTTGGCCAATTGCTTCGGCAAACCTTTGCAGTGAACCTGGCAAAAGGTGCGCAATTAAAAGCCAGCAACGTTCGCGGGAATAACAAGGCCAGCTTTGGTCCGCAGTTCCTGCTGGACAACGACCGCTATTCCTACTGGGCTACAGATGATAGTGTGACAACTCCTACATTGGAGCTCAACCTGGGTGCACAGAAAACATTCAATGTGATCCGTCTCCGTGAGAATATTAAACTGGGCCAGCGCATAGATGCAGTTGCGATAGATATTCCTGAAAAGGATGGCTGGAAAGAAATTGCCACTGCTACCAGTATCGGATCCAACAGGTTGATACGCCTGGAAAAAAATATCACAGCGGATAAAGTAAGGTTACGCATAACAGGTGCGCCGGTGTGTATTGCTTTGAGTGATTTCGGTCTTTATAAAGAACCTGTACATATCAAAGCGCCCCTTATCAATAGAGATAAGTCTGGCATGGTCACTATCTCATCAGATGCATCCACGCATCCTGTTTATTATACACTGGATGGTACTGAGCCTTCTGCTAAGGCTCTTCTGTACAAAGGCCCGTTTTTATTTGCTGATGGAGGCACCATCAAAGCGAGGAGCATGGATAAACAGCTAGCAGGAGATATCAGCACCAGGATATTTGGTATTGGTAAAAAAGGCTGGAAGGTAGTAGAGGCGCCGGAAGGCAGCCATGCTGATAATGTGATTGATGAAGACGAAACCTCCAACTGGAGTACCCTTACCCCGGAATTATCCGGTAAGCTGCCTGTTGAGGTAACCATAGATATGGGTGCGGAAAGAGCTATCAAAGCTTTCACCTACCTGCCCAGGCAGGATAAAAAGAATGAAGGATTGATTGGCCATTATGCTTTCTACATCAGTAATAATGGTAAGGACTGGGAAAAGGCCAGGGAGGGCGACTTCCATAATATCGAAGCCAACCCTGTTCAGCAGCTGGTGTTACTGCCCAAAACACTGAAAGCACGTTACTTCAGGTTCTCTGCCTTGCACATTAACACCGGAAAAGGCGTCTCTGTAGCTGAATTAGGTATCATTTCAAGATGACGCCTGTTTGTCAAAGCGAAAAATGTTAATGTTAAGATGTCTGCCGTACCCGACAAACAAAGCGGTAGCGGGAAGGAGAGTACACATAGCAGTAAACAGGTGGGATAAATGTTAATTATCCCACCTGTTTTTATCTTATGCCGCTATCGCTTTCATATATGTATGATAAGAAGCGGTGAGATTTTTAAATATGTTAGGAACTAAGCCAATTATCTCACCTATGGCTCTGTAAGAATCTGCCAATATTTTTTGATCAAGATTATTCTCGATTTCAAACTGTAGTCTTCTTACTTTGTTGGTGATGGCTTGCCTTTGTTTTCTCAATTTTTTCAAGTACTCTCTTCTTTGTTTTACATTTTCTGGTAATTTTCCATCCACATCGTTCCACTCTTTGTACGTGCGCGCAAATGTCTCAATTTCCAGATAAAGCGGTCCTCCACTGAGAAACCCTCCCTTAGGAACATTAGTAGAGGCATTAATAAAATACTCCAGGGATCTTCTGACAACTTTGCAAATGTCTTCGTTAAGACCATCATTTTCCAGGTCAATAAGATCGTTTAGCAAGCTAGTCAATATGCTTGTACGAAAATGATTATAAGTCCAAAGATTGGAGCCATGGGTATTGTCCACAGAACGGGACTCTTTAGATACCGCTAATTGTTTGATTCTCGATTTTTTTGACATTGGGCTGAGGGATTAGAGGTTAGAAAAATTGTCTAATGAAAAAAAATAATGCTCAGTTGGGTAGTCAGTAGTCAGGAATAAAATATTGCTTGTCTAAAAATAGACTTTAGTTCTTATTTACGAGTTAATAGATTGTTAATGATTTATACTTCCTGATTGATCAGATACATACACTATTGACAGTTTGTAATAGTCAATATCCCCGAAAAACTGATTTTCAGTTTTTGTTGGACACCGGATTGTTGTACCTCCCCGCTGTGAATGGCCGCAGCTTTTACAAGAAGCTTTGAATATTGTGGAATAAATGAGATTAATACGCAGTGAAAATTAGAATTATAAATACCAACTAGTTTGTATTGTTATTTACGGCTAAATCATTCATTTTTGTTGCAAGCTGCAGCAGAGACTTTCACCTCATTTATATTTTGAGTTCTTAGCAGCCTTTATCTTAAACATTGAGTTTTTGCACACTTAAATCTATATGCTTTTGGGTAGGTAATGAGTGACTGCACATTTTTTCATTTTATACTCATAACGATGAAAATGCCCCAATCCCTGACTTCCTGCTTTGTCGTTGCCTTGTTCTTTATAGGCTTAAATAGCACATCAGCTCAATCCTCCCTGCAAAAATGGATAAAGCAAATGAATGAGGCTGATTCCTCCCAGTTGCTCACAGATATGTATAATTTTCCTCAGACAGAAATCAGTTCTGTGGGAGATATAAAAGAAATGCTCCCATTATTAAGTCATCCTAACGCGTTTCTCCGCGCAGGAATGCTGATACAGCTGGGAGAAAGCCGACTCTTGCCTGATATCGTAATTCCTAAGGTACTCCCGCTAATTCAAGATAAAGACAGAATGGTGAGAGAACAAGCCATTATAACCTTGTCAAAGTATGATAGTTTGGCCACGGGACCTTTGGTTGAGCTATTAAGCAATGACCGTGTAATTGATTTTTCCATGCGGGTAGGAAGACATGGGCAATCCCGTGTGCTCCTGTCTGATCTTGCTATGATTGGACTGATCACCTGTAAAAAATTAGATCTTAAGCGACTTTTTGAAGAGGGACCGACCTCACGGGTTAAATATGTCCTTAAGCAGAATAAATATGTGCCAGTATCAGATATTTTGCCCTATTTGAATCCATCTAACAAACACTGTGAACTTGCGTTGTTTGCGCTAAAATACTTGGGGACAGCCGGAGACGAAGCCATACCTAAAGTTGAACGCTTAGCCTTATCGAAGGACTCGTATATACGGGAAGAGGCGCTCACAACGCTGCCTCATTTAGGTACGCAGGCATTACCAGTTATTACCAGTATTTTAAAGGAAAAGAAAAATTCGGTAAAAGAAATGGAGATACTGATTTCCGAACTTCGATATTTTGGAATAGACTATCTGCCCCTATTGTCTGACTATATTTTAAGTAGTAGTAATAATATCAGCTTGCGTATACGGGCCGTGGAAGTGATCTCCGATATCGGACATTTTACCATCCCTGTTGCAAAAAGTTTGATCAGCCTACTGCTTAACAGAAATGCAGAATTAGCAGAAGCTGCGGCTAAAGCCTTATATACTTTTTCGGACGACGACCTTGTAAACTATGGTCCAACACTGGCTCCTTTGCTTATTCCGGGGCTGTCAAGTTCTAATAAGGAGATACAGAGTGATGTGGCCCGTGTGCTCAGTAACATGAAGGATTTGGGAATATATGGAGACACAGCTGTTATAACGATGCTAAAGGCTTTTGATCATCCGCGGTTTCAAAAAAGTTCCCCACGAGGTGATTTTGATAGTGATAGACAGCCGCCGGAACAATTTATACATGCCATTGGAAAAATAAAAATGTCACAACACTCCATTGTGCTCCCTCTTTTTTCAAAGATGCTGTCCGATAATAAATATGAAGATCTTCAACCTGCAATAGTTGAAACATTAGGTGAACTGGGAAACATTGCTTCCCCATTAGTCTCTCTTATGTTAAAGAGCTCCGTTGATCGTAAGAAGGTCTTTGCTTCCTTAGCCCATATAAAGCCTGTAGGCGTAGATAATCTCATTACCATAGCGTCAGACAGACTTGTTAAGGACAGCATCAGAGTTTTGGCATTAGATGCTCTCCAGAATATCGAAAGCAGCGATTCGAGAATCCATACTGTCCTCAAAACAATGCTCTCTGCTAATAATAATTCAACAATTTTCCAAATTGCAATAGCTAAAACAATCCTGCTACTAGGCTTCCAGGACGACATGGCAGAGCAACAACTGCGGCATTCATTTACCTGTAAAAATATTGATGGGCATTCCGACTTTTTTTACTCCGATAAAAAAGTAAATGTTAGTGTACTGCATCGGCTTTATGCTACAGCAGACAGATGTTTTAGGCTTAGACTACTTTCAATGTTATGGGAGGCGGGTGCCAATCCGCTGGTGGATGAAATAATGATGGAAGCACTTAACGATGAAAATGAAAACATCAGAGAAGAAGCAGGTGAATTATTACTGAAATCTGATCAAAAACATCTACTGGGCTTGATAATGGACAGGCAATTATTGGTTCGCTTAGCAAGGCTCATAAAGGGAGAATTAAATACAAAGCGTGATTTTGCTAAATGGAAAACTACAGAAACCGGAGGGTATAGCGTCACTCAGCCCATTCTTCCTGCTTTTGGCTTATTGAGAATGGTTGGCCCTCAAGCCAAACCATTATTACCTCTATTGGCCCCCCTTTTGAACCACTCAAATCCTGATCTTAGACTGGAAGCCATTGAAACCATCGGAACCATTGGTATAGACACTCTGGGAATCTCCACGACTCTAAACCAACTACTTACAGAAAATGACCGTCGCATACAGATTGAAGCAGCGAATGCTCTAGCTATGCTTCAACCTGAGCAGCAGTTTTCTAATCCTGCATTTTTAGCTGTTTCCATTAGTATAGGCGTGAACAAATACTTTTTCACACTCTACAACGACATTGCTGATGCATTTAGACCCTCTGATCTGGTATCCGGACCTGGACGAATCATACTGCCACCATTCCCCTGGCCTCCTCCTAAATACGCGCATAAGGCGAAATTCGGGGTAGAGATTCCACTACAGCTTATCGGCACTCCATCTACTACACTTTCGGCCGTTCACCTTAAATTAGTAAAGGCTCTAACCAGCACTGACCCCTATTTTGAACAGGGCCTTTTTGGGGTGCCTGGCGGCTTTGCTTTGCTTGCCAAAATGGAAAGAATCAACGAAGACGGTGTACCGATGCCAGGAAGGTTCAGATGGGTAATGGGGAAAATCCCGCCCAGATCTTTGACTGATTACATAGGCCAGCTTTTCTTCGAAAATGTCGGTTATTTTAGAATCATTGCCTTTGTCTTTACAGAAGAAAGCAATTTTGGTTCCAGCGATAAGCAATTACCAGATATTGTCAACGGTGGTCATGAATTGCCTGCGGAATTGGTAGACAAGAAATTGGAAAATGTGAATGGCTATGTACTGGTCTATTCCTTCAAACGCGTCAATGGCGGTAGCCTCAAGAACAATGAGCAGGGAAGTGCGTTGAATCACCTGATTGCCTCTGGCGTCTATAATAATATGTCCCATTAATTGCTAAAATAAAACGTACTAAATGAAAGAAAATACTTCTCTGGAAATAGCCAGGAACAGATTGGCTAAAATATGGTTTATCGGAAGTGGCGTGCCATTCCTGATTCTCGTTGTTCAGTCGATCCTTGGAAAATATGCAGACAAAGTGAAAGAGGCCTTCACTTGGTTTATTCCGACAGTATTTCCGACGCTGACATTGATGATTAGTGTAATAGGCGCCGCAGCTCTTATACCAAAGGAAAACAGGGTTATCAGGACCAGTTTTTTAAAGTTGACCGTTGGTGTCTCAATTGCATATCTCGTCATTCTTTCCCTGGTTTTGTTTTTACAGCCATTCGGCAACTTTGAAGATCCCATTGAACTGTTTTCTATGTCCAATTTCTTCATCACACCTATTCAGGGTGTGGTAGTGGCTGCATTAGGGTTCTTGTTTACGTCTGATCAACCCCGTGACAAGCCGGAATGAGTCATCGTGTCCCTGCACCTGCTGTATGCTGTTAACGGCAGCCTTGTTACTGAGATCAGACTGCAAGAGGCATTTTGCTAAAACCAATGGTATATTTTGATTTATGGATAGGTCCCCCCTCATTTCCATAATATCCCGTTTTTTAATAATAATATAAATCCTTCCCTAAATTATATAACAAATTCTCCGATATTACCCCTACTTTTGTCTCAGATGAAAAAGCTATTCACACTCATACTAGCTATTCTTTACATGGGCTCCTCTACCGGCGCTACCTTCCACATGCACTACTGCATGGGAAAGCTGGTAGAAGTGAAACTATGGCATAAAGAAGCCCAGAAATGCAGTAAGTGTGGCGCTGAACCCAAGTCAGCATGCGCTAAAAAATGTTGTAAGGACGAACATAAAACAGTGAAACTGGAGAAAGACCAGAGAACTGCCGAAAATATCCTTCCTTTTATACAGTTACCTGCTATTTTCATTCCTGTTACTTATTGCGAAAGTCCGGAAGTATACACGCTCTCCCTACAGGAAGAGTTCCCGGTAACCAATGCTCCGCCACGAAGTAGCAAGGTACATACACATATATTGAACTGCACATTCCGCATCTGATAACCCCCTCAGGCGTACAACTCTTATCTCCTTATCTGTACGCTTATTATTCCCACATATCATTTATCTGATGTCAGGCAGTAAGCCTGGATTAATTGTCTGCATATGCCCTTATCCTGCGCATATGCGTTGAAACGCACCTGTATGGTACATAGAATAATAGAATGGTCCTTACGCAACCGGTTCATCGTGTTGTTAATGGCTGCAGGCTTATTTGCCTGGGGAATCTTTGCGGTAAGGAAGAATCCCATAGATGCCATCCCTGATCTCTCAGAAAACCAGGTGATTGTATTTACTGAATGGATGGGCCGTGGTCCGCAATTGATAGAGGACCAGATCACCTATCCGCTGGTAACAAACCTGCAGGGATTGCCGCGCATTAAATACGTACGTGGTACATCCATGTTCGGCATGAGTTTCATCTACGTGATATTCAACGATGATGTCGATATCTACTGGGCAAGGGAACGGGTGCTGGAAAGACTAAGCACTGTTACCCGCTCTTTACCCACAGGTGTTACGCCCCAGCTGGGACCTGACGGTACCGGCGTCGGACATATACTATGGTATACCCTCGATGCTCCTGATATGGACCTGGGAGAACAACGCGCCCTGCAGGACTGGTATGTAAAATTCGCCTTACAGAATGTAGAAGGCGTTAGTGAAATCGCCTCCTTCGGCGGATTTCAGAAGCAGTACCAGATTACAGTAGATCCTAACAAACTGTTGTACTACCGCTTGTCGGTGGCAGAGGTGATCAATGCCGTACGAACGAACAATAATGAATCTGGTGGCCGTAAGTTTGAGTTAAGCGATATCGGTTATATTATTAAAACATCCGGCTACTTAAAATCCGTCGCTGAAATAGAGAATATTCCTGTTAAAACCCAGAATAGCATTCCCATCAGGATAGCGGACGTTGCCACGGTGCAGATGACCGGTGAAACACGTCTCGGCATATTCGATCAGAATGGCCAGGGAGAACGTGTAGGTGGTATTGTGGTAATGCGCTATGGTGAAAATGCAGACGCTGTTATCGACAAGGTAAAAGCGAAGATGAAAGAAGTGTCCAAAGGGTTTCCTCAGGGTGTGAAGTTCGACATCATATATGATAGGGGCGCGCTGATCAAGGAATCAGTAGATTCCATCAAACGTACCCTGATCGAGGAAATGATTGTCGTATCAGTGGTGGTGATCATCTTCCTTTTCCACTGGCGCAGCGCACTAAGCATCATTATACAGATTCCTATCACATTGGCTGCCAGTTTCATTCTGCTGAATGCCTTCGGTATTTCTTCAAATATCATGTCGCTGACAGGTATTGCGCTGGCTATCGGTGTGATAGTCGACAATGGGATCATTATGAGTGAGAATGCTTACAAACACCTGTCAGAAAGATATGCCGTGTGGCAGGAACAACAAAAAAGTAAATAACATGAGTTGGTTGAGCAATAAATTTAAAAGATCACCGGAATGGATCACGGAGGAAGAGCGCTTAAAAGTGATAGAACAATCCAGCAAGCAGGTATCCCGTGGGGTATTCTTTGCGACGATCATCATTATCACTTCTTTTCTGCCCGTCTTTATGCTGACAGGGCAGGAAGGTAAACTCTTCCATCCACTAGCATATACAAAGACGTTTATTATGATCGTGGATGCCCTCCTTGTCATCACACTGGCGCCGGTACTCATCTCTTTTTTCATGAAGGGAAAGTTCAGGCCGGATCATGATAACCCGGTCAACAGGTTATTGGAACGGGTATATGAGCCCATTATCAATATAGTATTAAAATGGCGTAAGACAACAATTGCCGTCAATGTCATCGCGCTGGTGATCACCATTCCCTTACTGAAAAGCCTGGGCAGCGAATTTATGCCTCCACTTGATGAACAGAGCATCCTCTTCATGCCGGTAACGCTACCTGATATTTCCAATGCAGAAGCGAAACGCATTTTACAGGTACAGGATAAGATCATCAAGTCTGTACCTGAAGTAGATAAGGTACTGGGGAAAGCAGGACGCGCCAGCACTGCTACGGATAATTCTCCCATCAGTATGATAGAAACCATTATCATGCTGAAGCCTAAATCACAATGGCGCAAAGGCAAGACGAAGAAAGACATCATCAATGAACTGGATGCCAAACTACAGATACCAGGTGTGGTGAATGGCTGGACACAGCCTATCATTAACCGTATCAACATGCTGGCTACCGGTATCCGCACAGACGTAGGCGTAAAAATATACGGTCAGCAGCTTGACTCTATCGCACTTGTATCAGAGCGGGTAAAGCAAGCCCTGGAAGGAACGCCCGGCATCATGGACCTCTATGTAGAACCTGTCACTGGCGGAAAATACCTCAGCATTGATGTACGCAGAGCTGACCTGGCCCGTTATGGCCTGAGCGTAGACGATGTAAATCAGACTGTGGAAACAGCCCTGGGGGGCGCTCCTGTGGGGAACACGATAGAAGGCCGTCAACGTTTCTCTATCAGTGTACGGCTGGCACAGGATTACCGGAACAGTGTGGAACGTATCAAGCGTATTCCCATGATGTCTCCTGCTATGGGCGAAGTGCCTTTATCGGCTGTTGCGGACGTGAAATTTACCGATGGTCCTCCCATGATCTCTTCCGAAAATGCCATGTTGCGTGGTGCTGTGTTGTTCAATGTGCGTGGCCGTGACCTGGGCAGTACTGTGAAGGAAGCCATTCATAAAATGAGCCAGGCGAAAGGTGTATTACCTGCCGGTTATTACCTGGAATGGAGCGGACAATACGAGAACCTAATCCGTGGTCAGCAAACCCTGATGTGGATTGCACCTATCGTACTGCTGATCATTTTCTTCTCCCTCTATTTTGCTTTCAGATCTATCAGGGAGGCTTTCCTGAGCCTGATCACCGTGCCTTTTGCACTGATCGGTGGCGCTTATATGATCTATTTCTGGGGAGTAAATCTCTCGGTAGCAGTGGCCGTAGGGTTTATTGCATTGTTTGGTATAGCAGTGGAAACCGGTATTGTAATGGTGATCTATCTCAATGATGCCATGCAGCAACTCATAAAGGAGAAAGGCAATTCCTCACAAACCATCACGAAAGAAGATCTCCGAAAACATGTGATATACGGTGCCGCCAAACGGTTACGGCCTAAACTGATGACAGTATGCGTGTCGTTGTTTGGTCTTGTGCCGGTATTGTGGGCAACCGGCGTAGGTACGGATGTAATGAAACCAATCGTGCTGCCAATGATCGGTGGGGTGCTCACTTCTTCCACACATATACTGCTGGTAACGCCGCTGATCTTTTTAATGACGAAAGAATATGAATTACGCAAGTACGGAAAATTAGAGATCCATGAAGTACATCACTAAATATATCATGTATATGCTGTTACTGCTTCCCGCCGCTGTGTCTGCACAACAGGCGCCGGTGCTGACGCTGGACAGCATTATACAAAGGGTTGACAGGAATAATGTATTGCTGCAATCCTACGGACTGAAAGCCGAAAGCTACAAGTACAGCGCCGACGCAGCCACCGCCTGGATGGCGCCTATGGTAGGAGTGGGCACATTCATGACACCCTATCCCGGCCAGAAAGTAATGGACGAAAGGGATAAAGGAAACCTGATGCTGCAATTGGAACAGGATATTCCCAATCCGGCGAAACTCAATGCCAAAAAACGTTACATCGCTTCACAGGGTGATATTGAACTGGCTACAAGAGACATCACCCTGAACGATTTCAAGGCAAGAGCAAAGCTGCTTTATTACAACTGGTTAGTGGCCCGGCAACGCATTACAGTACTGGAGGAAACAGAGAAGATCATGCAGACAATGAAGAAGATAGAAGAAGTGAGGTTCCCCTACAATCAATCGCAGTTAAGCGGTGTATACCGTGCTAACGCAAAGATTGAAGATAACCGGAACATGATCCGTATGCAGGAAGGTACCATTGCCAAAGCAAGGTCCTGGCTCAATAGTCTCATGAATGCACCAGGCAATGAGTCCTTTGAAATAGATACTACCTACGAGCCGCGCTTTATGCCGGCGGCCTCTTATGATACCAGTAGCCTGTCTGCCGTAAGAAAAGATATCGTCAGGATGGATGCCAATATCCACTCCATGCAACTGAATATTGAAAGCATGAAGCGGGAAAGGAAACCCGACTTCAGGATACGTTTTGATCATATGTCCCCCCTCGGAGATATGATGCCAAAGGCTTACAGCGCTATGGGCATGGTGAGCATACCTATTGTTCCCTGGGCTTCAAAGATGTACAAGTCAGGCATAAAATCCATGCAATACAATGTACAGGCGATGGAGAAAGAACGATCAGCAATGCTGCAGGAAACACAGGGCATGTTGTACGGCATGCAGTACGAGATACAGACGATGCAGAAACGTATTGCTACCATGGAAGAAAAGGTGATCCCTGCCTTACAGCAGACGCTCGATGCCAATTTCCTGAACTACCAGGAGAATAAGCTGGCGTTGAGTAATGTGATCGACTCCTGGGAGGCGCTTGCTATGATGCAGACCAACGTACTGGACGAAAAATTAAAACTCTACGAAATGATTGTCGATTATGAGAAACAGCTATATCGTTAGTATCATACTGGGAATATCTTTCATCCTGTCAGGCCTGACGGCCTGTAAAAACGGGACCGATAAAGCGATGCACGCAGGTCATGCGCAGCACCAGTTGTATACCTGTCCTATGCATCCGCAGGTGGTGAAAGATCAACCAGGGCAATGTCCGATATGCGGAATGGACCTGGTGCTGAAAGACGCTAACAAAGAGTTAGTGGTCGACAGCAATATCGCCGGACTGACCAAACCGGTGAATGAACACGTCATTGCCAGCATCCCTGCCATCACGGCTGAAAGTGGTACCCGTATTTATTCGTCTGAAGTGAACGGTGTGATCACTTATGATACCCGTCATCAGACAAGTATCGCCAGCAAAGTTGGCGGACGGGTAGAACGGTTATTGATTAAATACAACTATCAGCCAGTAAGGAGGGGGCAATTGATCATGGAGATCTATTCTCCCGATCTGGCTGCGGCACAGAGAGAATTATTATTTGTAGCCAGGAATAGTCCTGAAATGCTTTCCGCTGCCAAACAACGTTTACAGTTGCTTGGTATGCAACCCGCACAGATAGCACAGGTGTTGCAATCAGGCAATGTATTATATCGTGTGCCTGTATACAGTAACAGTGATGGATATATCCTGGAAAAGTCTGCGCAGTCACAGGCTGTTGCTCCTTCGGCTATCGCAGCTCCTGCTGCCTCCTCGGGTGAGGGTATGGGTGGTATGTCAGGCGGTGGAACGACACCGGCGGCAACCAGTACTGCGCCCGCAGCTTCGCCTGTATTACTTCGTGAAGGGCAATATGTAAACGCAGGACAGTCTTTATTCACCATCTATCAGGCAAGCGGTTTAGTGGCGGAGTTTGCCTTCACACCACAGGTGGCTGCCAAGATTAAAAAGGGCCAGAAATTGTTGTTTTATCCCGTTAATAACAAGACGGCCATGCAGCCCGGCAATATTGGCCTGATAGAACCTGTATTCCGTAACGGTCAGAACTTCACCCTGGCCAGGATATACCTGCAGGACAGCCATTTCCAGGTAGGAGAATTGATGACTGCAAATATTCCAGTGATCTATACCGGTGGCTTCTGGTTGCCTAAGAAGGCGGTATGGCAATTGGGGAACAAGTCTGTTGTCTTTAAAAAGGAGCATAACACCTATGTACCCGTTGAGATAGTAGCAACAGCAACAACCGGTGATATGATACAGGTGAGTACAGATATCAGCGACTGGAGAATAGCGGCGAATGCATCTTACCTGGTAGACAGTGAAAGCTTCATCGAACTAAATAAGAACGTGCAACAATAGCGATATATGGAAAGAAAGAATTTCATCAAAACAGTGATAGTTGCTGCAGTCGCACCAGCCTTGCTGCTGGCCGCCTGTAAGGAAGCTGCTCAGAAGAAGCCGGCTGTAGTGCAGCAGCAGACTTATACCTGTCCCATGCATCCACAGATAATACGGAACAAACCAGGTACCTGCCCCATTTGTGGTATGGACCTGGTGCCTTTTGATAAAAGTAACAAAACTGCTTCCCTGACATTGGGAGAAAGTCAGATACAGCTGGCCAATATCACTACCATGACAGTAGGAAGTGCTGCCTTGTCTGACTATAAGCAGCTAAACGGCCGGCTGGTAACCGATCCTGAACAGACAGCGGTGATCTCCAGCAGGGTGCCTGGACGTATAGAAACGCTCTTCATAAAGGAGACCGGTGTGAAAGTAAATAAAGGGCAGCCCTTATATCGCATTTACTCAGAACAATTGGCGTCCCTGCAACAGGAATACCTGCTGGCAGCTGCACAGGTAAAACATTTTCCCGATGATGCCCGCTTTCAGCAGATAGAAAAGGCTGCCAGGCAAAAGCTGGTATTGTATGATCAGTCAGACAGGCAGATCAGTCAGCTGGTACAATCCGGTAAGACGGATCCTTACGTGACTTATGCGGCTACCATAAGCGGAATAGTGTCTGAGTTGTCGGTATCCGAAGGCCAATATGTAGCAGAGGGAAGCGCCATCATGCGACTGGAAGGATATAATCAGCTGTGGGTAGAAGCGGATGTCTATCCTGCAGAGGCGTCTGCTGTGGCCGTTGGGCAGTCTGTAAAGGTGGTGGTTTCCGGTTGGGAAAATGATCCTCAGACGATGACGGTTGCATTTATCAACCCGGTTTTACAGAGTGGCAGTCAGCTGATGCAGATCCGTGGAACCGTACCGAACCCGGATAACCGCTGGCAACCCGGATTACAGGCGAATATTTTCCTCCCGCTAAAAAGCAGTGAAGACGTATTAAGCCTGCCTGTGGATGCCGTGATCAGAGATGGTAAAGGCGCACATGTCTGGATTGAAACAGCCCGCGGAAAATTTGAACCGCGTAGAGTGACAACCGGTATGGAGAACTTTGATAAGGTAGCCATCAGCAGCGGATTGGAAAGCGGTGACAAAGTAGTCATCACCGGCGCTTACCTCTTGTATTCGGAGTTTGTGCTGAAGAAAGGAGCAGACCCTTTGGCCGGTTTATAGTAAACGATAATTAAATAATGATATTAATCCATTCAATAAAAACAACACTAATGAAACAATTAATCAGAGCAGCATTCCCTGTATTGGCAGTTATTTTATTTGTAGCATGCAATAATAATCCTGCAACTGCAAAAGGCGAAAACACAACAGATACCATACCCCATGGAGGCCATGATCATAGTCACATGAGCGAAAGTAGTGCACCTGCTGCTGTACAGCTGAAAGATGATAAGCTGAACGCAGTATACCAGCATTATATACATCTCACCACAGCTCTTATCAATGGCGATGAAGCCGAAGCGAAAATTGCCAGCAATGCTATTGAAGCAGGTGCTGCAACTGTTGACGGTGGTAAAACGCTGGGAGCATCTGCCGCTAAGATAACTGCCGCGAAAAATATCGATGCACAAAGAACAGCATACGCTGCTCTCAGTAGTGATTTTATTTCACTGGTGAAGAAATCCGGGTTAAATAGTGGCACGCTATACGTTGACTATTGTCCGATGGCAATGGAAAGTAAAGGTGCTTATTGGATAAGCTCCAATGAAGCTATAAAGAACCCTTATTTCGGAGAAAAGATGATGACTTGCGGGGAAGTAAAGGAAACGCTGAAGTAATATAATAGCAGGTATTGTAATCCAGTCACTTTAAAAAATCTATCGTATGGAACACAAGCATGAACATCATGATCACCAACATGAGCCGCAGCAGGAAACACCGGTTCATCAGCATGATCATCACAGTAATGAACATATGTCCAAGCCCGCGCATGGACATGAGCATCACAAGGAACATGACGGCACGGACGGACATGACGAGCATGCGGGACACCATACGATGGATTTTCTTAAACGATTCTGGTTATGTATCGTGTTAACTGTTCCTGTGCTGTTACTGTCGCACATGATCCAGCTATGGCTCGGCATTGAAATATCCTTTCCCGGGGATAACTACCTGTTGCTGGCTTTGAGCAGTTTTATTTATTTCTACGGTGGATGGCCGTTCCTGGTAGGAATGGTACGGGAACTGAAATGGAAAGATCCTGGTATGATGACGCTGGTAGCAGTAGCTATCAGCACGGCTTATCTCTATAGTGTGGCGGTAGTATTTGGTCTCCGCGGGATGGACTTCTTCTGGGAACTGGCCACGCTGATCGATATCATGTTGCTGGGACACTGGCTGGAAATGAAATCGCAGATGGCTGCTTCCAGGGCGCTGGAGTCGCTGGTAGAGCTGCTTCCTGCCATTGTACACGTAGAGCGTAACGGACAGGTGTCAGATATCCCACTGAAAGAGCTGCAGCAGGATGATATCATCCTCATTAAACCCGGAGAAAAGATCCCTGCGGATGGACTGATCCTCGATGGTAGCTCCAACGTGAATGAGAGTATGCTCACAGGTGAGAGTGTGCCTGTTAGAAAAGCCAAAGACGATAAAGTGATCGGCGGAGCGGTGAACGGAGATGGTGCCTTAAAGGTACAGGTCACTGGTACCGGTGGCGACAGCTATCTGAATAAAGTGATCAATATGGTGCAGTCGGCACAAGGTGCTAAATCCAATACCCAGAACCTGGCTAACAAAGTAGCGAAATGGCTGACCATTATATCCATCAGCGTAGGTATCCTCACTTTCATTATATGGTTAGCAAAGGGTAATGAGCTGTCTTTTGCATTAGAGCGGATGGTAACCGTAATGGTGACTTCCTGTCCGCATGCACTGGGTGTGGCTATTCCATTGGTGGTAGCCATCTCTACTTCACTGTCGGCCATGCATGGGTTACTGATCCGTAATCGCACCGCCTTTGAGAACGCCCGCAAACTGACTACGATCATCTTTGACAAAACAGGGACCTTAACGAAAGGTTCCCATGAAGTACAAAAGATCATCCCTTTAAACGATCAGTTTTCTGCGGATGATATCCTGCGTTACGCCGCTGCTGTACAACAGAATTCAGAGCACCATATTGCACATGGCGTCATGAAAAAACTAAAAGAGCGTAAACTGGAATTATGGGCATCCACTGATTTCATCTACATGCAGGGAATGGGCGTTAGCGGTACCGTAAACGGCAAAAAGGTAATCGCGGCAGGTCCTAACTATTTCAGGCAGGAAAACAGGCAAATGCCGGCTGTTCCTGCGGAAATTGATCAATCCACCGATACGGTGAACGTCATATTGGTTGACGATGCTCCTGCCGGTATCATTACACTGGCCGACAGCATCCGTGAAACCGCGGCCGAAGCTATTGCTGATCTGAAGGCAATGGGCATCCGCTCCTTCCTGCTAACGGGCGACAATGAACAGGTCGCTGCTGCCGTGGCCGGTAAACTACAGATGGATGGTTATCTTGCCAATGTATTGCCTCATGAAAAGCAAAGCAAGGTGAAGGAGTTCCAGGACAAAGGAGAGATCGTTGCCATGACCGGAGATGGGGTAAACGATGCCCCAGCGCTGGCACAGGCCGATGTCGGTATTGCCATCGGTTCCGGTACCGACGTAGCGGCTGAGACCGCAGACATTATCCTGGTCAATTCCGATCCTAAAGACGTGGTGCAGATGATTTCCTTTGGAAGGGCTACCTACCGTAAAATGGTCCAGAACCTGGTATGGGCAGTCGGTTACAACGTTGTTGCCATTCCCCTGGCAGCGGGGATCCTTTATCCCGCATTTATGCTTAGCCCGGCCATGGGTGCCGTACTGATGAGCCTGAGCACCGTTGTTGTTGCCATTAACGCAAAACTGCTGAAAGTAAAATGATTCCTTGTTTAATTGAATATAGGTTTGATATGACCGGGATCGGGATATAGTAGAGATTCGTTAGAGATTCGCTTGAGATAGGCTTATCCTCCCTTAATCCTCCCTTTTAAAGGGAAGATTAAGGGAGGATAAGCCTATCTCAAGCGAATCTCTAACGAATACCAATCGAATCATGTCTTAATTTAGATGAGGTATTGGTACACTGTTGGCATACCTCCCCGGAGTTAATGAAAATACATCTTAAACAATTCCGTCTTTGTCTTAATATCCAGCTTAAGAAAAATATTCTTCATATGATACTGGATCGTATTTAAACTCAGATGCAGGGATTTAGCCACCTCTTTGTAAGACATGCCCTCCAGCACCATATCTATAATCTCCTGTTCCTTCTTCGTCAGCTGATCTCTCTTAACCGGTTTATCTGTCCTGTTACGGAAAAGCATATACCGGAAGATGTGCTGGCTCATGGCCGGCTGTCCATATTCAAGCATATGGATCATTTTATGTTCCAGGCTGTCAAAGTTTTCGGTCTTCATCAGGTAGCCGTCAGCTCCCTGATCAAATGCCAGCTGGATAATGCGTTTATTTTCTTCTTTGGTCAGTAGAACTACCAGCATTTCGGGCTTCAGTTCCTTAAACTCTTTTATTTCTTCCATACCGTCAGCATCTGCTGCCTGTGTGCTGAGTAAAAGCATATCGGGATTAAGGGTGGGGTGATTGTATAATATCCGGAATGCATTAGAGGTGCTGTTAGTGTTAAGGCAGGCGGAAAAATGGCTGTTTTGGGAGATGTGTAAAATAAGGTCGTCACTGAATTGTACATCTTCTTCAATGATACCGATCTGGTATTTTCGATTCAGATTAATTGATAACATTGGTTTTTTGGATTTTGGTTCATTGGGAAATGGATAAACGTATTCGGTCTGTTCTGCGGTGAAGACAATAGAAACAATAGAACATTCACATTAAAAATAGGGAGCTAGCTAGTGTGCCCTGACCTGTCTCAGAAATCATGCATATAAAATTATAGACTTTCGCTCAATTGAGGTGTATTCAAATCGGATTGGTTGTAAAATAAGCACTGTTCTATAATAAGATATTCATAGACTACACTTTTATGTGGTAAATAATAGCGATAATAGCACGAATTTCATTTAAACGAATATCAGTAAAATTTAGATAAAACAAAGAATGAAATATCACTAGTTCTGTATAAGCCACATTTCTGCTGTTGAGTATGATAGCACCTTATTCACTTAGAGAACAATCGGACTGGTTGTCTTCATTGTTTGGGAACGTTTAAAAAATGTCCTGAAGCATCACGGTGGAGGCCGTGATGGCCATTTTCCTATATGTGTGTATGTTATGTGCCGGGAATAAAACCATAAAGCGTATTGATAATATGATAAAACCCATTAATGACAATAAATGAAAACATCTATTAGGTCCCTTCACTTACCGTCAGTCATTTACATGTATATCATTGGCTAACCAGTTAAATAGTCTTGCAGAGGGCAGGTTATGAAAAAAATTTTTACCCGGACCGAGAGGAACGAAATCTTAAGAAGAGTGGCTATCGTAACACTGGTGCTTCTTTTTTTTCTTGTGTTTTTTCATAAGCGGATCTTCATAGTGATCAAATCGGGTGAAGCAGGCGTTTTATATACCATGGCGAATGGTACCGATATAAAGAGGACATATGGCGAAGGCCTGCATATCATTAGTCCATTTAACACAATGGCGGTATACAATGTCAGAACACAAAAGCTCAATTTCAGTCAGTCTATAATCAGCAAGAATGGTCTTAAGATCGATTTACACTACGCCGTTTTGTTCAAGCCGGACCGGAATTTCCTTCCCTTGCTGCACCAGCAGGTGGGAGTAGATTATAAGACCACGCTGATTGCCCCCTGTGTACAGGCCAAGATCAGGAAGGATCTAGCCTCACTTACGCCGGAGGATATCTATATGACGGAAAGAAGTGTAATAGAGAAAAATGAAATAGATAGTCTGCGGAAGATCCTGGTCAATAATAAAGTCCTCATAGAGGGGTATTTCATTTCAAGCGTGGTGTTGCCAGATTCGGTGAACAAGGCGATTACCGCCGTATATGCGAGACAGCAGCAGAGCGAGGAATATAATTACAGGCTGATAGTAGAGCGGAAGGAAAGGCAGCGTAAGATCATCGAGGCCCAGGGTATAAGGGATTTCAGTACGATCCTGAACGTGTCTCCCGCACAGTGGAGAGCACTTGATGTGACACAGAAACTGGCCATGTCGCCGAACTCGAAGATGATCATTATGGGTAATAATGCAAGCGGCCTGCCTATTATCATGGGCGACCAGTTTACAACCGTTCCCAGCGCCACTTCAGTGAATAACCAGGCGCAGAATCAAAGAAGAAGGACACAACAATAAAGTTATTTTTCATCAAGTAAAATAAAATTAACATGGCAGAAAATCAACAAGTTGAAGTTGCCGCCGCTGAGAAAGCAGATGCGAAGGCAATTATCAAAAAGCATGTACTTATTTCAATGGGCGTAGGTGCAGTACCTATCCCGATGGTGGATGTAGCGGCCGTTACCGGTGTACAGCTTTCTATGATCAGCAAGCTGGCGAAGGTACATGGTGTACAGTTTGCAGAAGACCTGGGTAAATCTATGCTGGCATCACTGGTAGGAGGTGTGGGCAGTAAAGCACTGGTGACAGGCTTCCTCGGTAGTGCTATCAAAGCTATTCCTGTGGTAGGGTCTGCTATCGGCGCGGTTACATTCCCTGCATTTGCCGGCGCTACTACTTACGCAGTAGGAAGGGTGTTTGATAAACATTTTGCTGAAGGCGGTACCATGCTCGATTTTAAGCCTGCAGCTGTAAAAGATTATTTTTCAGAAGAACTGGATAAAGGAAAAGAAGTAGTCGACAACATCACCAAAACAGTCAAGAAACCTTTCACAAGAGGTAAATCCGGCAAGGATACTGAGCTGGAAACAGACACCAATAACTAAGCGGATTATGTTCAGTATCTTATTTAGCCCCTTATTTATCGGCTGGATAATTCTTTCGGTGGTCTGCGGAATAGTCGGCGCCCGTACGCGTACAGGCTTCTGGGGCTCCTTCTGTCTGGCCATCATTCTTACCCCAATAGTAGTACTCTTACTGCTCTACCTTTTTCAGCCGATAAATAAGGGCAAATAAATTTCACATACCATAAACAACATTGAAGCGATGCGTATTAGCAGCGTACAGCTTTTTATTTTCCCCCATGCGGGTGGAAGCGAGGTCTCCTATGTTCCTATAGAGAAAGAACTGTTGCCGGAAACAGTGGCATCTACCATTTGTTATGCCGGGAGAGGCAGAAGGATACATGAGCCCTTTCAGCAAGACATGGCCACTATGGCGATGGATTGTATGAGCATAGTGCAGCAGAGAAGAAAGAAGGATATGCCGCTGATATTCCTCGGCCATAGCCTGGGGGCGCTTATTGCCTTCGAAACGATGAACTGTATGCGACGTTATGATATGGAGTTGCCGGAACTGGTGTTTCTTTCCGGCAGAAAAGGGCCTGCTATTAAAGAAAAGAGCAACAGGTCTTTATTGTCTGATCTGGAGCTGCTGGCCTGTCTTGCAAATATGGGTGGTATTCCCGAACCTTTCCTGGATCATCCCGATTTCCGCTCTTTCTATCTTCCGATCATCCGGAATGATCTTCGTCTGAACGACACCTATTGCTATCATCAGCAGGAACCCTTTGATATGCCCTTTGTAGTGATGAATGGTGTGGAAGATGAGAATGTAGGCACTGAACCTGCACTTTCCTGGAAGGAACATACCAGTGCTGCCTGTTACGAGGAGTGGCTGGAAGGTAACCATTTCTATTTTTCGGATGCTGCAGCTTTCAGCCGGACATTATCCAGGTACATTAGTATGCACTTTCCGCATTTGCATCTGCCTCGCTTTAAAGAGTTTATTTAGCCCATCCATCAACCAAATTAACTAGTGTGAAAACAGCAGCCGAGTCAACATCCCATGATGCATTAAGCAGCCTTCAGAAGTCGTTCCTGATCATCCGGAACCTGGAAAGAAAACTGCAGGAAGAGAAGAACCGGGACCCCTTAACAGAAGAAATAGCAGTGGTTGGTATGGCATGCCACCTGCCCGGTGGCATACGCTCAGCGCAGGACTTCTGGGATGCATTGCTGACAGGGGAAGATCTGATAGCTGATAACGGACTGACAGCCCGCTGGCAGGATATGGACCAGTCTCCGGATGCTGTGCATCGTGCGATGCCGCATGCCGGCCTGCTGGACGACATCACATTGTTTGATAACGAATATTTTCACATCTCTCCCGCAGAAGCACGATACATTGATCCGCAACAGCGACAATTGCTGATGATGGTGGCCAATGCCCTGGCTGATGCAGGTATCACTCCTGCGTCGCTCAAAGGTTCTGATACCGGCGTATTTACCGGCATCAGTGCGTTTGATTACAGCCTGCATATCATGCAGCAGGACGATAAATATCGCGTAGATCCTTATCTCGGAAGTGGCAATTCGCTCAGTGGCGCCAGTGGCCGTATCTCTTACTGCTACGGTTTCCATGGTCCCTGTCTGAGCATTGATACCGCCTGTTCCTCTTCTCTGGTAGCTTTACATCAGGGTGCAGAGAGTCTCAGGAGGAATGAATGCAGGGTCGCTATTGTGAGTGGCGCCAACCTGGTATTATCGCCTTATCTGCAGGCGAGTCTTACAGACGCCGGTATGTTATCGCCTGATGGCCGTTGTAAGGCCTTTGATGATAGCGCGAACGGTTATGTGCGTTCTGAGGGTTGCCTGACTGTCATCTTAAAAAGATTATCTGATGCAGTAGCTGATGGCGACCGTATCTATGCATGTATAAAGGGTTCTGCCGTAGCCCAGGATGGTGCCAGTGGCGGATTGACTGTACCTGACCCTGTGAGCCAGGCGAAGGTCATCCGTAATGCGTTACGTGCTGCAGACATGCAACCGGAGGAGATCAGTTTTATTGAAGGCCACGGCACTGGTACCTCATTGGGCGATCCTGTGGAGGCAGAAGGGCTGAGACAGGTATTCGGTAGCCGTAGCGACAAGCTATTGCTGGGATCCGTGAAGAGTAATGTAGGCCACCTGGAAGCTGCCGCCGGACTGGCGGGCTTCATGAAAGCATGCCTGAGTATTTACCACCAGCAATTACCCCCTCATTTACATTTTCAGCAACCTAATCATCATATTGACTGGGAGCATATGCCTTTTCGTATCAATAAGGACATACACCGGTTCGGTAATAGCCATACACGTATAAGCGGCGGCGTTAGCTCATTTGGATTTACAGGCACGATCGCCCACTGTATAGTGGCCGCCTGCGAAACAACGCCGGCAGGCAGAGAGAAGCAATTGCCCGCACCTCATTTCCAGCTGAAGTCACACTGGCTTGGGAAACTACCAGGGAAATCTGCAGCCGCCTGTTTTAATATACAGTGGAAACCGCTGGGGGCGCTGGAACAAAAAGAAAACTTGCCACAATACATATATATTGACACTGGTGCAGGAACCGCTGCCAATATGGAGCAGATCCTTAAAAGTAAAAACGGATGTGCATTGACGACTGACCGTTTGTCTACATTGGATAGCATCATTCCTGCTCCCCATCAGTATCCGCTTTGCCTCGTATATGATATCAGTGCTTTGGAGGAAACAGATGCCACAGGCATGAAGCGTATTTATCAGCAATTACTGGCCTTTCTGCAAACAGTGCAGCGGCCTGCGCATACACCAGCATCAATACTATTTGTTACCCGTCATGCATTGAATGCGCCGGGCAGTGATCATGTCGTTGCATTGCAACACAGTCTGACTGCCTTCATCAGATCAGTTTTCCTGGAGATGCGGGGTCCTGCCATGCTTGTTCTCGACATAGACCAGGGGTTGCCTGATCAGGCCTTCATTAATAATTATGTGCAACAATCCTATTACAGGGAAATAGCCAGCAGGAATGGACAGCTATGGTATCCCGCGCTCGCGGTAACCGGACTTTCACCGGCAACAGAAATTACCTGCGATCCGGAGGGTATTTACCTGATCACAGGAGGCAAGGGTTCTTTAGGGATGCATCTGGCAGAGTGGATGGTACATAAAGGCGCCGGTACGGTAATCCTCACCGGAAGAAGCCCGGATGGCTTTACCAGCAACGACCGTATTGTATACCGGCAGCTGGATGTAACAGATGAAAATGCGATGCGCAATTTCGCTGACTGGCTGCGCAGGGAAAAGAAAATACTGAAAGGTATTGTGCATGCAGCAGGCACCAACAGTCGGTGTCTGCAAAGCAAAATGTCTGTTGATGATATCATGTATGTAGCCGGACCTAAGATTACCGGGCTACAGCATATCACTACTTATCTGCCCATGGAAGGGCTGGATTTCCTGTTGACTTATTCTTCCATTGCCGCCGTATGGGGTTCGGGTATGTTGTCTCATTACGCGGCCGCGAATGCTTATATGGATGCATTTGTGTTAGAACTCAGGAAACAGGGTGTTCCGGCGAAAACGATCAACTGGGGGCCCTGGAAAGACAGTAACATGATGCTGGACACAGCAAACAGTACTGACCTGCTGAAGGAATCGGGCGTGCCTCCTTTTAACGCGGGAGCAGTAAGAAGGGTATATGCCTCTCTGCTGGTGCCGGATGCACCGCAGCTGGTATATGTATGCCTGGACAATGCCCGCTTTATTACGATGATGGAAATGCAAGGCACGATAGCTTTCTGGGAGAACCTGCGGCCGGCAGAAGATACTGTGGAAGCACCGGTGACAGGTAAAACAGACCTGTCATTGATCGTAGATGATGTGGAGAGAGAAGACCTGATAAAACAGGAACTACTCAGGTTGGTGAAACAGGTATTGGCCATCGGTGATGGAGAGCAGGTAGACACTACAAGAAGTTTTAGTGATATGGGCATGGACTCTATCCTGCTGGTGAAATATATACAGTGTATCAATTCGCAGCTGGGACTGAATGTCACCACCAATATGCTGTTTAATTATCCGACCATCAGTGGCCTGGCTGTTTATGTAAACAGCCGCTTTAAAAGGACCACAGTAGTACCTGCCAAAAGAATGACCAGCAGTCTCTATGAGATGAGCGACGAAGAAGTATTAAAAATGGTTAGTGAAGAAATGCAAAAATATTAATCGCCTATGGAAAATATAGAGCTGGTAAAAAAGTTATATGAAAGACTGAAGATAGCAGAAGAACGTATAGTTGCGATGGAAAAAAAGGAGGACATGCCTGTTGCCATTGTTGGCATGTCCTGCCGTTTTCCTGGTGCAGAGAATATATCGGCATTCTGGGATAATCTGTGTAATGGAAAAGATGCGGTGACAGAGGTGCCTGCCGAACGTTGGAATGCGGCACGTTTTTATGATAAGAACCCTGATGCACCGGGCAAGTCCTATTGTACTAAAGGTGCTTTTATTGATGATGTAAAAGGTTTTGATGCCGCCTTCTTCCGGATCAATCCTGCTGAAGCAAGACAGATGTCACCTCAGCAGCGGATACTGCTTGAAACTACCTGGCAGGCATTGGAAGCAGCCAATATTCCACCGGGGAGTCTGAACGGCACAGACACTTCGGTGTTTCTGAGTATATCTGATGACCAGTACCGGCATCTGGCAGCAGGAGGAAATGTGAATGGTATCTCACATTTCTCTGTGACCGGTAATGCTATCTCTACCGCCGGTGGCAGGATTGCTTATCAGCTGGGACTAACCGGCACCAATATGGTGATAGATACGGCCTGTTCTTCTTCATTGGTAGCCGTGGACCTGGCTATCCGCGAACTGCGTGCGGGTAAAACTAACGTAGCCATCGCAGGGGGAGTAAACCTGTTCCTGACCCCTTTCGGACATATATCCCTTTCTAAAACGAGAGCGCTGGCTGAAGATGGCCGTTGTAAAGCATTTGATGCTTCTGCAGACGGGTATGGCCGTGGCGAAGGGTGTGGCATTGTGGTGCTGAAAAGATATGATGATGCGGTGAAGGAGGGTGATCATATTATCGCTGTCATCAAAGGTGCTGGAGTGAACCAGGATGGCGCCAGCAACGGTATGACGGCTCCTAATGGTCTTGCGCAGGAACGGCTGTTAAAAGCTGTATTGCGTGATGCGAAGGTGAACCCTCATGATGTGCTGTATATAGAAACACACGGCACAGGCACTAAGCTCGGCGATCCTATTGAAGCAGAGGCCTTGCAACAGGCGTATATCACAGGAAGAAAACGACAACATTCCCTCTATGTAGGTAGTGTGAAAACCAATATTGGTCACCTGGAATCGGCTGCCGGCATCGCAGCATTGATAAAGACTGCTTTATGCCTGTATCATGGAAGGATACCGGCAAGCCTGCATTATCAGCAGCCTAATCCTGTTATCAGTTGGAATGAACAGGTAAAGGTGGTGACGACCCTCACCGATATGCCGCAACAGGAGAATCGCCTGGCGGCAGTCAGTTCTTTCGGATTCAGTGGCACGAATGTGCACATGATATTACAATCAGCAGCGCGGGATTACAGTAATCCTTATCCGGATGAATGTGCTGTATTGCTGCTCTCTGCCCGTTCTCTGCCTGCATTGAAGAAACTGGCGGGGGCATATGTTGATTATCTCGCTAATACGGCTTTTGCTTTACCTGATATTGCTTATACAGCATTGCTGTGCAGAGATCATTTTGAAGAGCGGGTGGCCGTGATCGCAGAGAATAAAGTAGCGGCTGCGCAATTGCTCGAAATGTTCATGGCAGGTGCGCAGGAGAGGTTATTGACATCTCCCGGTATGGTAGGCAGTCATTGTCAGCTGTTACAGGAAGATGCGCAGCAATTCCTGCTGAAGAAAGCAGCGCATACTTATTCATTAACAGGTAAGCTGGTTCCCATTCCCGTTTATCAGTTTGATCATGAAGAATTCTGGGTAGAAGACAGCCTGTATCGTTTGTCAGAAGAATCATCTCCGGAACTTATTAAAGCCACACCGGCAACAGGAATAGAAGATGCTTCAGTGGCGCTATACGTGGACAGGATCGTTGGTGAGATCACAGAAATGAGTGCGGGTACATTCGGTGATAAGGATGATTTCTTTGGTATGGGAATGGACTCTATTATGGTTATGCATCTGAGAGAGCGCATCCTGGAAGATAAAAAGGTGAATATTGACATATCGCTGTTCTACGACAAACTGAATACACCGGGTAAGCTGAAAGAGTATTTACAGACTACTGTTCCCGGTGCCTTGCCGGTAAAGAAGACAGTGGAAGCTGCCTTTGTTCCCTACAGAGTACCGGAAATAACCACCGATCAGATGGCAGAGGGAACGGAAGCAGCCCTACAGGCTTTGGTGAATGACGTTGTGAAAAGAAGCAGCAGCTCCAAAGAGCTGACACAGCGCTACCGCCCATACCACGCTAATAACAGGAATATTGCCGGCTTCAAGCCACGGTGGAAAGAGATGGTCTATCAGCCAGTAGCAGCAAAGGCAGAAGGCGCTTATATCTGGGATACGGCAGGAAACCGTTACCTGGATTTCACCATGGGATTTGGCGTACACCTGTTTGGTTATAATCCACCGTTCGTCAATCAGCATTTACAGGATGTACTGGAAGATAAATTATTCCTGGGGGCATTAAGTCCGCAGGCGGGAGAGCTGGCCATGCGTATCTGTAACATTACAGGTAATGAGCGTGCCGCTTTTTACAATACGGGAACAGAAGCAGTGATGGTGGCTATCAGGCTGGCAAGGGCGGTAACGCAAAAGAACAGGATCGTTATTTTCTCCGGTTCCTATCACGGCACCTTTGATGGTATACTGGCGCGGCAGGGAAAAGACATTTACGGTGAACCACTGGCGCCAGGTGTGAGTGCATCTGTTAGCCAGGATGTTTTGGTATTGCGGTATGGCAACGAAGAAGACCTGGAGGTGATCGCTGGCATGGCAGGAGAGATTGCGGCTGTATTGGTAGAACCTATACAGAGCCGCAGACCGGATTTCTTTCCCGAACATTTCCTGCAGCAGTTATCCGGCGTTACCACACAGCATAATATCGCACTGATATTTGATGAGGTTATATCAGGCTTCAGGTTCTCGCTCAATGGTATCCGCTCTTTTACAAAGGTAAGGCCCGATATATCTGTATATGGCAAGATCATCGGTGGCGGCATACCCATTGGCGTAGTAGCAGGCAACAGGCGTTTTATGGATGCGGTGGATGGCGGCTACTGGTCTTATGGCGATAGTTCACATCCCACTGTGATGAATACGTTTGTAGCAGGTACTTTCTGTCACCATCCGCTGGCAATGACTGCAGGTATCCATGTATTGGATCACCTGGAGGCGAACCCCGGCATCTACCAGCAGCTGGAAGAAACGACCGCTGGCATCTGTGATGAACTGAACGCCTTCTTCAAAAGCCGACGCCTTCCTGTCAGCATGGTGCATTTCGGATCGCTGTTCCGCTTTGTACTGAAAGGTAACTATGAGTTGCTGTTCTATAAACTGTTAGCTAAAGGCATCTATATATGGGAAGGCAGGAACTGTTATGTTTCCACTGCACATACTGCTGCTGATGTCCGTTACCTGATAGACGCCGTAAAGGACAGTTGCGAAGAACTGTTGCAGGATGAGCTGATTGGTGCCACTGAGGAAGAGGCGTTACCGGAAATAAAGCTCTCCTTCGCTCAGCAGAATCTCTGGTGGGCATGGCAACTGCAACCGGAATCAGCATTATTTAATCTATCGGAAACCATGCTTATAGCAGGTGGGTTCCTGCCTGATAAATTCGAAGCGGCTTGTAACCTGCTGATGCAAAGGCATGAAATATTACGTACCGTATTCTATGAAAAAGACGGCGTCCCCTGGCAACGTACCATACAGGACAGAAGGTTTGCGTTAACCTGGATGGAACTGCCGGAAGATGACAAGGCCGCAGAACAACTATTGCTGGAAAAGAACCGGGAGCCTTTCAGACCAGGCGATGATTGGTTATGGCGGGTGGCTGTCGCGGAAAGAAAGAACGGCGCATACCTGGTGGCTATTACAGTACATCATATCATTTGTGATGGATGGTCGATGGAAGTACTTTTTAATGACCTTATTGATGGGTACAATGCATTGGTGAAGGGCGAGACAATTAAGAGCGCCGGATCATTACAATACCGGCATTATGTGCAGGAAGAACAGGACAGTATTCAAAACGAAGCACTGCGTACCTTCTGGCATCAACAGGTGAAAGATGTGAACCCGCTCCATATTCCGGGAACAACCGCGCAGGGAATACCGGGAAATGGAGAGTTTTCATTTCTAATTAGTGGTCAGCACTACGCCGGCATCCGGCAGCTGGCCACTGATTTTAACCTGAGCGTGTTCACTGTCACTACAGCCGTGACCCAATTATTGTTACACAGTTATACTGGAGCAACTGACATTACCACCGGCACACCTGTTACGGGCAGGAGCAAGGCGAAATGGCACAAGCTCATAGGGCATTTCCTGAATATACTGGTACTGCGTACGCAGCTGAGAAAAGAGGAAACATTCGCACAATTGCTGCAAAGGCTGAAGGTACACCTGATGGAGATGTTTGAAAAGCAGGATTACTCTTTCGAAACATTAAAGAACGAATGCTGGGACAGGCGTAAGGGCGAACAACATCCCTTCTTTGACATAGAAATATCACTACAAAATTTCAGACTGAAGCGGCACCATACTTCCAGGGAGTTTAACGGTCTGTCCGTAAGCACTGTCAAAAGCTTGTCTATCGATCCAAGGAAATACCCCATGGAGTTCCGCTTTGACGAAGGGTGTGACGATATAGCACTGCAGCTGCATTATGATACCGAACGTTATCCTGCATCGCTGGTGAAAGAAATGGCGGAAGACTGGCAATTACTGCTGGAACTGGGCGTTAGTGGCAGAGATGAAACCCTGGTGGCATTGACAGGAAAACTGAAGGAGTTGCGTGCAACCAAAACTAAACAGGCATTACATTCTCGTCGTAGTGAGAACCTTTTGAAATTAACCACAACAAAATAAATCCCCATGCAATTCCAGCGACAGCAATTTTCATTAAAAGACGTAAAGCCCAAAACCATTGATATTGCAGGTGATCTTATTGAGAAAATACCCGGCTTCCCGGTGATCTATAAACCTGCCATGGATGGTGTCTCTTTGAAGTCCTGGTTAGCGGGCCACCAGGATGAAGTGGCAGAGGACCTGAAAGTGTATGGTGCTATTTTATTCAGGGGCTTCGACGTGCCAGACAGGAATGCCTTCCAGGATGTAATGGGTGCCTTTAATGAAGAATTCCTCTCTTATAAAGACCGTTCCTCCCCACGTACGGAAGTAAAGGAGAACCTTTACACTTCTACAGAACATCCGGCAGATCAGGTAATTAATATGCATAATGAATTGTCTTACTCGCATACCTGGCCGCTGAAGATTGCTTTTTATTGTTCGCAGGAGCCATCTGAAAAAGGAGAAACACCTGTTGCGGATGTGCGTAAAGTATTAGGACGACTACCTGAAAGGCTGGTAAGCGCATTCAAAGAAAAAGGAATACTATACCGCAGACTATTACAGCAGGGCGTAGGATTGCCTTGGCAGGAGGTATTCCAGACAGAAGATCCAGCAGTAGTAGAACAGCATTGCAAAACATATGGACAGGAGTTCAGCTGGACAGGTAATGACCGGCTGGAGATCAGGTGGCACAGGCCCGCTGTCAGAACGCATCCGGTTACCGGGGAAGAAGTGTGGTTCAATCATGGCTACTTCTTCAACTTCCTGGCACTGGCACCCGAGATAAGAGCTGCCTTTTCTAGTAGTGATGAATTGCCCTTTAATACGTATTACGGTGATGGCTCATCTATTGAAGCCGAATGCCTGGAGCTTATTCATAGGGCATACCAGGAGGAATGCGTCTATTTTCCCTGGAAAAAGAATGATATCCTGCTGATGGATAATATGCTGGTAGCGCATGGCCGTAATGCTTTCAAAGGTCCACGAGAGATCAATGTAATCATGATGAAACCTATCAGACAATAATGACGAGTTTATCCGGTGCTGTCCTCCTGCCTGTGACCGAAACACAGAAAGGATATTTTCAATCATACGTATCGCAGCTGCCAGTTACTTTTTGCTGGCAGATCCATTGTGAGCTGGTGCAGGACATGAAGGCGCTTGAAGAGGTGCTGCGCCATTTTTTTTACGGGCAGGAAGCCCTCCTGGTCCGCTTTGTATACCAACCTGATATAGTGTATCCTTTGCAGCATATCACAACAAGGGCTGAACATATACATATTTTCCTTGAGGAAGGGGGTAGGGACGCAGACTCATTTACAATCGCTTGTAAGCAGTACTTGCGGGAGTTTGATGAGCATGTTGTTTTTGCTGCCTCCCAGGATAGGGAAGAAGACAGTTACCATGCATATCTGCAACTACCCTTTGGCGTTGCAGACGCTCATAGCGTAGGTAAGTTATGCAGTGCTATACAGTTTGTCTTTTCGGGCAAGGAATTGCCTGATCCTGCAATATCCTATTCCCAATATGTAAGCTGGCAAACGGAAACATTAAAACAACAGCCGGAGGAGATCACCGATTGGTTTAAACAACAATTGACTGAACGCGTAAGAGCGACACCTTTTTTGTTTGAAACAGTAGGTAGTACAGATAAACCAATATACGAAAGCACGACTATCAACCGGAAAGGAACCGCATTACCGCTGGCAGCAGAAAAGGCAGGTATGTCAATGAGGGATTGCTGTTACGGCATCTTCAGTGTGCTGTTAAGTCATTTTACCAGCAGGGACTTTGTGATGCCAGGGGTGTTACTGAACGGGAGAGTGTACGATGAACTGGATAATACAGTGGGCCTCATCGAACAGCTGATTCCTTTACCGGTGACATGGGAGGACAGTTTTAAATCTCTGGTTGAAAAGATCTCTCAACTGATCAGTGAAAGGCAATCCGTAGCTGAATATTTCAGTCATACGTTTATACAAGAGGTTTCAGGCAATACACTGCCCTATGTGGTGCAGTATATCAAGATGCCTGATAATGTAAGGCATTGCAGGGAGTGGCAGGTAATGCTTCCCGGGGTAACACTACAGCTGGATATATTGGATACGCAGGATGGACTCGCGACACGCTGGAGCTTCGACAGCACACGCATCTGTCGCCTTGCTGTTGAACAGGTAGATCGTGTATTACAGCGGTTGTTAGATCTTGCTGCGATAGACCTTGAGCAGGTTACTGATATTAATTTATTGGTGGATGATGTAGCCGTTGACAGGGCTTCGTCTATAACTGCAGAAGCCGATTTTATAACATTGTTTCAGGCAAGCTGCCAGCAGTATCCTGATGCAATTGCTGTTATCAGTGAAGATATAGCGTATACGTATGGCGCATTGGAGCAGTCCGCCAATAAGCTGGCGGCTGTACTGATGCATGAAAAGGGCGTACAACCCGGAGATATTGTAGGGATCAGCGCGGGTCGAAGCCCGGAGGTGATCATAGCGCTTATAGCTATTATGAAGGTCGGCGCTGCCTTCCTGCCGCTGGACAGGTCTCAGCCGGCGGCCAGAATGGCCGCCATCCTGGAAGATGCTGCCCCGGTGCTTGTGCTGACAGAAAAAGCAGACGACGATACCGGCTGTTCGATAACAGCCTTACTGGAAAGGGCGGATCGTCTCACCGCTCAGGTGGCATGTCCGCAGCAAGATGGTGAAGCGTTGGCTTATGTGATCTATACATCCGGCACCACAGGCCAACCAAAAGGTTGCATGCTATCAGTGAATAACCTGTCCCATTATCTTCACTGGTGCGCCAAAACATATACGAAGGATAAGACCTGTGGTAATTTCCCCTGGTTTACGCCTTTGTCTTTTGATCTTACTATCACCAGCATTTTCCTGCCGCTGATAACTGGAAAAAGGATCGTGGTATTCCGCGAGGAAGAATCAACGGACCTGATCCTGCAGCAATGTTTTTCCGGGAAGTACGGTATTGACAGCATTAAGCTAACCCCTTCGCATATCAGTTTGTTAAAACACCTGGAACTGACGCATACCCCGGTACGGGTGGTGATCACCGGTGGGGAGCAGTTACAGCGCTCACAGGCGGAGAGCTTGTTCCGGCTCAATAAAGATATTTTATTGTTCAATGAATACGGCCCTACGGAGGCGACTGTAGGATGTATTGTAAAGCGAATCAGTCCGGATGATCAACTGATCACAATAGGTCATCCGATAGCGGGCATGGAGGCCTTTATTTTCAATAACGCGGGACAGCCATTAATGCCGGGACTTGCCGGTGAACTGTTCCTTGCAGGGAATGGTATCGCCAAAGGATACCTGAACAAACAGACATTAACAGCGGAGAAATTCCGGATGGCGGGCAATCGCCTGTTCTACCGCAGCGGCGATCTCGCCAGGCAATTGCCTAACGGGGAACTGGTATTCCTCGGAAGGATAGATCAGCAGTTGAAGATCCGCGGATACCGTATAGAAGCAGCAGAAATTCTACACCATTTACAACATATTCAGGACATAAGAGCAGCGCAGGTACTGGCAGAGCCGCATGGCGATGACCAGGAGCTGGCCTTGTTCTTTGAGGGCGGCGCTGCCATTGCGGTTGTGGTGGCGTCGCTTAAATCGCATTTGCCGGCTTATATGGTGCCGCAACATTACTATCGGGTGAGACAGATACCACTTACCGTGAACGGGAAAGTGGATACCCAACGGCTGTTGTCCCATAGCTTGACCATTAAAGAAGACACCCAACCTTATCAAGCCCCTGTCAATGAGACCGAAGAACAGATCGCCGCGATCTGGAAGGAACTGTTGCAGGCAGACCAGGTGGGAAGACATGATCACTTTTTTGCTTCCGGCGGACAAAGCATCAAGGCCTCGGCATTGGTGGCTCGCTTAAATAAGCATTTTAAGGCTGGATTTTCACTGAAAGATATTTTTGATTGTCCAATATTATCAGAACAGGCAATGCGGGTAAAAAGGACTAAAAAGGCCCTTGGGGACGATCCGGTGGCGCTTCCCTCACAGGAGTCTTATGAACTGTCCGGACAGCAGCTCCGGATCTGGATGGAGCATAACAGCGTGCGTTTCTCTACCGCTTACAACATGCCTGCCGCTTACAGGATACAGGGGCCGTTTTCACTGGCACGTTTCACGACTGCCTTCGGAAAGGTGATTGCGCGTTTTGAATCATTGCGCACCACCTTTGTCTGTGAGGAGGATGGTATGCCCAGGCAGGTGATCCACGGAGATACGACATTTGTTTACCGCTATGGGGAAGGGCCGGTTGATATTGAGGAAATGTGCCGGCAGCATGCACAACTGCATATCCCGCTGGACATGCGTCCCTTGTACAGGGTTGCCTTGCATAAACTGGCAGCCGAGGAATGGCTGTTGCTGATCAACCTGCATCATATCATTGCCGACGGACTGTCGGAAGAGATCCTGTTTGATCATCTGCTGAAAGCATATGATCAGCAGAATGAAAATGAGCCGGTTTCCGGTTTACAGTATAAGGAATACGCTGCATGGCAGAACAGTCTGCAACAGGACACGGCAGCCCGTGATTACTGGCTGCAACAATTCAAAGAACCGCCTCCACTGATGGCGTTAACCGCTGCTGTTAGGGGCGGATATCAGGAAAGTAATACAGCGGGCAGTTACAGCATCCCATTGGGGAAAGCGCTGTCCGGAAAGATATTGTCCTTCTCAAAGGAAAGGAAGATCACCACCTTTTCCCTGTTGCTGTCTATCGTAGATATGCTATTATACCGCTATGGTGGCGGTAGTGATAGAGTAATGGCCATCCCCGTCGATAATCGCCTGCATGAAGCCTTTATGCAACAGGTCGGGTTTTTCCTCAATACACTGTTACTGAGAAATGAACTCGATCCGAAGGCTCCTTTTGATGCATTGACAATCCAATGGAGTCGTCAGCTGATGGAAGGGCTGGAACATCAGCAATACCCCTATGAGTCACTGGCGAAGGAACTGACGGCATTGCACGGCCTTTCAGGCGATCACCTGTTTCATGTACTGGTGAATTTCCAGGAAAGACAACAGGGAAATATTATAGAGACGAATGAGCTGCGCCTGGAGAAACTGCCCTATGAGGGATATACACAGGCAAAGGTGGGACTGGCATTTAATTTCTCTCAGCATAAAGATGAACTGAGCCTGACCATCGATTACGACAGGAGTATCTATACTGCACCTTTCATCTGCCAGCTGTTAAGGCATTGTCTGTTCCTGGCGGAGCAGCTGATTGACCAGCCGGGAAAGGCCGTAGGGACGGTACCAATGCTTTCTCCCGAAGAAGTGGCACAATGGAGGAACTGTGGTACAGGGCCTGTTGTAGATATCAATCCCGCTGAGACGATCCTATCCCGCTTCCACGAGATAGTCGCGCAATACCCGGAGTATACGGCTATTGTGGACGAGGGCAAAGCCATGAGTTACCGTACCTTATTGCAACGGGTGCTTACTATGGATATCGGCGAGGTTCAATCCGGACAGGTTGTGCCGGTACTGGCAGCCCGCAATGAACAGACTATTACGGCTATGCTGGCCATCATGAATAGGGGTGCGGTGTACTTGCCTGTCGACGCAAAACTGCCGGAAGAACGAGTGCTTGCTATCGTAAAAGAATGCGGGGCACAGATCGTACTAAATACCTCCGGACAGTCCTATGAGCTGAATGGCATAAAAATGCATACACCTGGTTTTACAAACGCAGAGAATCCCTCAGTTGACATTACAGGAGCAGCGCCTGCTTACATGATATTCACTTCTGGTTCTACCGGTAAGCCCAAAGGACTCAGCATATCACACACCGGCTTATTAAACACGATCACAGCCCAGATAGCGGGGTTTGGTGTGCAGCAACATGATCATTGCCTCTGGTTCTCTTCTCCTGGCTTTGATGCGTCTTTATCGGAGGTCCTCCTGGCCCTGTTATCTGGTGCTGTTTTGTATACTGCCACACCAGACCTGATCAGTAATCAGTATGTGTTCCTGGACTGGATGGCAACGCAGGGTATTTCGGTGGCAACTATCCCGCCGGCTTACCTTTCAACATTGCCGGCTGCGTTGCCGCAGACCTTACGTGTGCTTATTTCCGCGGGGGAAGCGTTGCCGGAAAGAACAGGACTTGCATTGGCAGACAGGCATATGTTGTTCAATGCATATGGGCCCTCAGAGAATGCCATCTGTACCACCTTCACCAGGATCCATCCTACAGACCACGGGATGCCTATCGGGATGCCGATGACAAACGTAAAAGTAAGGGTACTGGACGCTGATCAGCAGCCGGTGCCTGCTGGTGTGACAGGAGAACTGCACATTACAGGGATCGGACTGACGAAGGGATATCATCACAACGACACAGAAACCGCATTACGTTTTTATAAAGACGGAGAGGAGACATGGTACCGTACGGGGGACATTGTAAGGTGGCTCGACGATGGCAGACTGGCTTTTGCAGGAAGAAAAGACGGGCAGGTAAAGATCAATGGTAACAGGGTGGAACTGGAGGATATTCGGCATTGCCTGACAGCACATCAGCTGGTAAAAGATGCAGTGGTCGTATACAAGGTATTCGAAGAAGCGGAACATCCCGTATTGGTTGCATATGTCGTATCGGAAGATCCTGGTTGCAATGTTGATACGCTGATGGCATACACGGGAAAGGTACTACCAGCGTATATGGTGCCTTCGTTCTTTACCATCATACCGCTTATACCGCTTACCAGCAATGGTAAGAAGGACATAGTGAATTTGCCTTCGCCATTTAACCATGATCAGCAGCAGACAGTCGAACCGCTGTCAGAAAGTGAGCAGATGATCGCCATGTTGTACACCGGGTTATTAAGTACATATGCAGACCGGCATACACATTTCTTTGCCGCCGGTGGTAACAGTCTTCGCGCTATTCAGCTTATTTCAGCTGTCTATAAACACTCCCGTAAGTCTGTAACACTGGGAGAGCTATACAGACATCCGCAGGTAAAAGAACTGGCCCATTTGCTTGATCACAAAACACCGGAGGTATCTTACGAAGAACATACAGCCGGAGATGAGTGGTACAATGCTACACCTATGCAGCAAAGAATGTGGGCAGACATGGAAACAACAGGTAGCGGAAAATACGGGATGAAGGGATCTTTTGAACTGAACGGTCCGTTGGATGAGGTGCGTTTCATGCAGGCACTTCGTCATGTACTGGAAGTACATGGTATGCTGCGATGCCGCTTCCGGGTATCGGGACAGGGGCTGCAGTATAAGCTGTTCGATGTGGAGGAATGCCAGGTACAATATGGAGATGGCGCTGGTGTGGAAATGAATCCTGAGAAAGATCCCTTGTGCCGGCTTTTCTTAGAACGACAGGAACAGCAGCGGTACGTATTCACATTCCTTTTGCATCATCTTATTGCAGATGCCTGGAGTATCAAAGTATTGATGACGTCTATTCTGGATCATTATGGAGAAACAGTACAGCATAAGGAAATCATCCCCTATAGTAAATATGCACACAGTATCAGTCAGCAGCCGCCTGTTGCAACAGACAGGGCCGCATTGGCGAAGCATTGCCTGTTGAAAGAACGACAGGTGGGAAATACTGCCAACCAGGGATCGGGATATTTCAGGAAGATATTTCATAAGTATTCAGGTGATAGTATCACAGCACTATCCGCAGCATATAAGGTATCACCCTTTGCACTGATAACCGGCTTACAGGCCCTGGCGTTTATGGACGATGCGTCGCAACCGGTATTGACAGTGTTTGCGCCATTGCACGGCCGCTTTGATCCGGCCTGGTATAATACGGTGGGACTATTCATGAACGTGGTACCGTTTACTATCTACAAGCAGTTATACACGCATATATCAGACCTGATCGAACACATACAGACCCAGTGTACCGCCTATCTTGAACAGCCGGAGAAGTATGTGGCGCAATGGGTACCTGCCGGAGAGGAGATGGGAGAAAGAGGGATACTGGAAATTCATATAGATGATTTTGAAGGTCATTACAGGGATGCAGCGGTGACGCCGCCAGGTATTACTGTGCGTCCACTTCACACTGCCATGAGCAGAAAGTTCAGCATGGAAATACACTTTACATTGGGCGGCGAGGGACTTTCTGCAGAATGTCTGTATGATCAGGGCGCTTATAGCGGAAGGTTTGTACAGCGGGGTATTGCACGCTTTGAACAGGTGCTGGCTGCACTCAGCAGTGAACCTTCACAAACGATGACAGCCCTGGAACAGCAATTACATAACACGGAAAAAGATATGATGCAGGCTGCACAGCAGGCGAGCATCCGTAGTTTCCTAAAAAAGAATTAAGCGTTTTACTATGAGTACCCATTGTATATCTCCCGTACAGAAAAAGTACTTCAGTCTTAAGTGGGATCAGGCATTGTTACACAGGGCTTTATTCCGGATCACCAGACCTGTTGCACATGATATCATCAGCAGGTGGGAACAGCTGGTAAGCCGGCATGGTATATTAAGAACTGTCAGCACGTATACTAATAATGTCAGTATCCCTTTCCAGGAAGTGGAGGAGGAAGATCAGACTACATTGACCGTCATTGCTGATACCAGTAATGATGAGAAAGCGGTGATTGGCGAATGGCAGCGTATAGCTGCGCCTGAAAATGGTGAGATCAGGCTGGTCATATTCAATGACGAGGAGGGAGGACCGGCTTACCTGGGCATAATTGCTCCCACTGTATGGCTGGATAGCTGGTCTTTACGCTATCTGGTACAACAGCTTGTAACCGCAGATGCGCCGGAGGAAGAGCCCCTGCAGTTCATTCAGTATGTGGAATGGCTGGAAAGCGCTTTGGAGGAAAATCCGGAATTGTCATCCGACCTGGAGCAGGAGCCTATACAGAGCGGCGGAACGCTGACACTACAGGAAGGAAAAGACAATCCCGTATATACTTCTTATATCACCACCAACCTGCAGGCGGGAGAGATCCTGCTTGAACAATTAGAGCAGGTAGCCGCGGAAAAGGGTGTCACACCCGCTGATATCTGGTACTGGGCATGGACAAACGTCACATCTCTCTACCTGAAACAAGGTACGGGCGCCGCCGTATATATATCATCAGGCCGTCAGTTTGATGAGTTTAAGCAGATACCCGGTCCCTTTGCAAAGGGTATTTATGGCAATTTCCGTAAGGAAGACATGCAGGACCTTGTAAAACTGAAGGGAAAGCGGGAACGTTTTGACCTGTACCGGGAACAGTTTAATGCAGATACTGCTAACAACAGCTGTACCTGCAGTTTTGAATACCTGGAACGGGATCATTTTCCCGGTGGTGTATTGGTAGAGATGCCGGTTTGCGTGGATAGCCTTTCCTGTCATGAGCCCTTTATACTCTCCTTCTTTGCAGAAGATACCGCCAGTACCACCAGGATCGTGTTACAGGCAGATAAAAATGCTATTGCGCCGGCGTCACTGGAATGGATCCGGCAGACTTTACTGGACTACGTCAGCCGTTTTATTTCCGGCGAAATAATAGTCAGCAGGGCGGACATACAGCCCCTGTTCGGTGCGGAGATCCCTTTTGACTTTGTTCCTGTTACGGATACTTTCATGGCCACTGCTGGCCGTTATCCTGATCATATAGCACTTGAATGGAATGGTGGGAGTATGAGCTACCGGGATTTGTTGCAGCAGTCAAGACAAGTAGCGGAAGTATTGATCGTGCAACATGGTATACAGCCAGGCGACAGGATTCTGATCAATATGGACCGCACAGAGAAGTTATTGCCTGTTATCTGGGGAGTAATGCTTAGCGGGGCAACTTATATCCCGGCTGATAAACAGTATCCTGCAGCCAGGATTCAATATATCATGCAGCAATCCGAAGCCAGGCTGGCTATTACAGATGATGCGGAGACAGACAACAGTATCTCTCCGGAAGAACTGTTTCAACAGGCCGCCCTTATTGAGGTCAGGAGACAGTTACCCCGCTGGCAGCCGGATCAGCCGGTGTATATACTGTATACTTCGGGTACAACAGGACAGCCCAAAGGTTGTATCATTACCATGAGTAATCTGTTGCATTATACCCGTTGGGCAGGCAATTACTATTTCTCCAATCATCCTTCGGGTACCATGCCATTGTTTACACCAATCGCATTTGACCTGACCGTTACAACTGTCTTCTGCACCTTGTTGAGGGGCGCTATATTGTATATCTGCGAAGAGGATGCAGATGTGAGCGTACATCTGCGGAATGCTTTCAGTACAATGAATGCCATCAAGCTGACACCTTCCCATATCCGCATGCTGCCACACCTGGATATCAAACATACTGCGGTAGATACCTGCATTGTAGGGGGAGAAGCGTTACAGGAAAGTGATATCGCCATCCTGCGTGCATTACATCCTGGGATGAAGATCTACAATGAATATGGTCCTACGGAGTGTACCGTAGGCTGCATTGTATGGGATGTGCCGGCATCATTCAATGATATACTGATAGGCAAACCAATCAGCAATACAAGTGTCAGCATCCTGGATACACAGATGGAACCCTGTACACCGGGTATAGAGGGAGAGATCTGGATCGGCGGCAGTACAGTGGGCGCAGGATATTTTCATGATGAAGCAAAAACCGCCGCACGTTTTGTAAATGGCTTATACAAGACGGGCGACAAAGGGTACTGGTTACCTGATGGCAATATCTGTTATACTGGCCGTAATGACGACATGATCAAGCTGCGGGGCCATCGTATAGAACGGGGTGAAATAACTGCTCTTATACGAAGCGTAACTGGCGTACAGGATGCATTTGTGATCATTCGTCAGGAAGAACTTGTGGCCTATTATGTGGGCGCTCCTGAACTGGCTGCTGCCATCAGGAAGGAAATGGTGTTGCAATTGCCGGTATACATGCATCCTGCCTGCCTTATTGCATTGGACCGGTTCCCCATCAATGCGAACGGCAAACTGGATATTGCTGCATTGCCTTCTCCGGAAGAAGTGCGCAACAGGCAGGAGGTCGTGCTTCCCAACACGCCGCAGGAAAAGCTGTTGGCGCAGGTATGGGAGGCGGTATTACAGAAAACGCCGGTAGGTATCCATGATCATTTCCTGGGCATCGGTGGCGACTCTATAAAGGCCATACAGGTAGTGGCAAAGATGAGAGAGAAAGGCTGGATGCTACAGGTAGGAGACATACTGCGGTTTCCTACTATTTCACAGCTGGTGAACTATCTGAAAGAAGCAGACAATATCCCGGCAGATGAACTGACAGCCGGAGGAACAATCCCGCTTACGCCTTTGCAGATCAAGTTTTTCAGGGATAATACTGCCGACCTGCATTATTATAATCAATCAGTTTTACTACAGGCTGCGGGAAAGATAGCTGTGGATGATCTTAAAACAGCAGTGAACCGTTTGTGGCAATATCATGCCGCCCTGCGTACCAATTTCCCTTTGTCAGGGAATGAGCGTATACAGCAGGTACTGCCTGCGGCTGTTACGCTGGATGGAATCTTTGTTGAACAGGAAGCCTACGATCTGAAAGGACAGACAAAGTACTGGCAGCAGCAGTTTGACCTGGAAACAGGACCGCTGTTCCGTTGCATATTATTCCACGGAGAAGAAGCCGATTATGTGTTCCTGCTGGCGCATCACCTTATCGTTGATGGGGTCTCCTGGCGGATTATCCTCGAACAGTTATCAGGTAACGAGGGACAGCGGGAACATGCATACGGCTCTTACCTGAGATGGTCGCAGGCATTGAGGAAAAAGGCGGATAGTCTTACTGTACAGGAAATGTCTTACTGGATGGAGATGGAGGCAACAGTTGCGGATGATTGGACCGATCTGGCCCCTGTACAGAAAACCTATCAGCATTTTGATCACCTGCATGAGGCATTATCTGCAGCTAGCACGCGGCATTTGCTATCCCTGCCTTTACATAAGATGAACGTCACTATACAGGAATTACAACTGGCTGCGCTGACCAGTGCCATATATAAATGGAGCGGCAGATCCGTCGTTACCCTGTACCTGGAATCGCACGGCAGGAACAGTACTGAAGATGCGGCTTCCTTTGCGGAAACAGTGGGCTGGTTTACGATGAAGTACCCGATAGTATTGCCTTGTCTCCCTGCAGAACATATGTATAGCGGGATCCAGCAAACTATTGCTGCACTGGAAAAAGTACCCGGCAATGGAGAAGGATATCTCTGTCAGCGATACCTGGGAGAACTGCCCGGGAACAATCAGGGTCTTGAACCATTGATCACCTTCAATTACCTCGGACAACATGATACAGGAGATGCACAGCTGTTCACTATTCATCCCTTGTCGCCGCTACAACAGAATGTAGGGCCAGCCATCTACATGCCTTCAGCGCTCTACTTTACGCTGATCATTTCAGAGGGCGCGTTGCAGGTAAGTCTATCTTATCACCGGTCATTATTTACAAAAGAGGCTACTACGCAGTTGCTCGGGAAGTATATCGCATGTCTTGAACAGTTCATTGATGCATTGGGGAAAGGAGATGGCATGTTTAAAAAGAAGGTATCCGGAACAGCGGCGCTTGGGCTGAATGAACAGGAATTGGAAGAGATCTATAATTCACTATAAATATGGGCAATATAAAAAGTATACAGATATTGACTCCCCTGCAAGAAGGATTGTTGTTTCATGCCCTTGCTAAAACAGACAGGCAGGCTTATTTTGAACAGTACAGCTTTACGATGCCGGGGGGAGTAGATGTGGAACGTTTTCGTAACAGCCTGGCAATTATCATGCAGCGTCATGATGCTTTAAGGCTCCGTTTCGTAGCTGACAAAGGGGTAAGGCCCGTACAAGTGATCATGGACGAAGTAACGCCGGAATTGATATACCAATCGCTGGAACAGGAAGACCAGGTGGCAGATTTTCTGCAGGCAGACCGGGAACGTGCTTTCGATATACTCACAGATACCTTGTTCAGAGTAGCCATCTTACATATAGGAGACAGCTCCCGCCTGGTGATCTCCTTTCATCATATCATACTCGATGGCTGGAGCTTTGCCATCGTGATGAATGAACTGATTGCCCTGTACCATGGCAAGACAATATTAAAAGACCCTGTATCATTTACGGGCGTAACAGCCTATCTGTCACAACAACAGCAGGATACTGTAACACAGTACTGGCTGGACCACCTCGCCATAGAACCGGACTTCCTGCCCGGTACTCTGACTGAATCCTTCATGCAGCCTTCTCTCAATATGGAGCAGGTATCGCTGCAGACAACATTCAGCGAAGTACTGAGTAGCCGGTTGAAGCAAGCTGCTGCGGGCTTACAGGTGAGCATTAATACCATTCTGTATGGTATCTGGGGAATATTGTTGTCCCGTTATTGCCGGCAGAAGAAGGTCATAGCGGGGCTTACTGTGTCAGGCCGTGAAATAGGCATTGCCAATGCCGGTGATATTGTTGGCATGTGTATCAATACTGTTCCATTTCCTTTTCATACGGATGATGATATAGCTATAGACGAATATTTCAGCAGTATTTCCAGCCGTTTTATCAGTAGCCTGCCTTACCAATATTGTTCTGTTCCTGATATCAGGCGTCAGGCCGGTGTGGATGGAGAGCTGTTTGATCACGTAGTGGCAGTGGAAGATTATCCATATGATGAAGCACGGCTGGCAGAGGGAAAGATCTTCGGATCAGAGGTGTTTGACCGTACCAACTATCCTTTGTCCGTGCATATCTCTGCTGGTAAACAACTCCTATGGCGCATCTCTTTCAATGTAGACAGATATCCGCAGGCCCTTATCCGGCAGGTGCTGGATCACCTGGTAGTGATTGGCGAGCAGGTGGTGGAGGGTATTGGCGAGGGTAAAAGGTTGTCTGATATTAAACTATGGGGAGATAAACAGACGAATGAGCTGATCCGTAGTTTCAATAATACAGACGGCTACTTCCCGGCAGATAAGACATTGTTATCATTCTACTATGAGCTGTTGGAGAAACATTCTCCGGTGAGGATTAAAGACGAAGAACACTGCCTGTCGATAGAAGACCTGGAGGCCTACAGTAATGCCGTACAGCATGCACTGGCACAGGCAGGGGTAGGCAGAGGCGATACTGTCGCCATATGCTGTAAGCGCTCTGTATGGCTGGAGGTAGCGATTATGTCTATATTAAAGCGGGCTGGTACTTATGTGCCGATTGATCTGAGGATGCCGGAAGACCGTATTGCCTTTGTATTGCAGGATGCCGGTGTGAAGATTGTCTTAGGCTGGGGTGATCCCCTGATACAAACCGAAGTGCCCTACATTGATATGGAAGCGGTAAAAAACGCACCGTTGACAGAATATAGTCCGATGATCATGCCTCTGGTAACTGACCCCGTTTATATCATCTATACATCCGGTTCTACCGGTATGCCTAAAGGGGTGGTGGTTGAGCATAGTGCTGTGGTGAACAGGATGTACTGGATGCAGCAGGACTTTCCGTTATCAAAAGATGATTGCATCCTGCAGAAAACAAGTATAGGCTTCGATGTGTCTGTGTGGGAATTGTTTCACTGGTTATTTTCAGGTTGTACCACCTTTTTCCTGGCGCCGGGCAAAGAGATCGAGCCCTATGAGATCGTGCGTACCATCAAGGATCATCGTGTAACGGTGACACACTTTGTGCCGTCTATGCTGGCGCTGTTTATGGAGACAGTTATCCATGAAAAAATGGTGGACGACTGTGCGGGGTTGCGTTTTGTATTTGCGAGTGGGGAGGCGCTGTTATATGCGGCCATGCAACAATTCAATGAGCATATCTACCAGCATACAGGTACTATCCTGGTGAACCTGTACGGCCCCACAGAGGCTACGGTTGACTGTACAGGCTTTACCTGTTCTCCCTGGAAGGACGCGTACCGGTACGTACCCATAGGTAAACCACTGCTGAATACAAGGGCCTATATTCTTGACGAGCACCAGGCCTTGCTGCCGCCATGGATAAGCGGGGAACTGTGCATTGCAGGGACGGGAGTAGCCAGGGGATATATCGGCAGGGAGCAACTGACGGCAGAGAAGTTTCTGGCAGATCCCTTTGTTGAAAATGCGCGCATGTATAAAACAGGCGATCTGGCTATGTGGAATGATGAGGGAGAACTGGTGTACCTGGGCAGGATAGACCAGCAGGTGAAACTGAACGGGCAACGTATAGAGCCCGGTGATATAGAGGCGAAACTCCTGCTGGTACCCGGCATTAAAGAAGCAGTAGTATTACTGATGAAAAGAGAAGATGGCGCTTCTTTCCTGTATGCGTTCTATACAGGGGAAGATGTTCCCGTTGCCCTTATCCGGTCAACCATGACAAAGCAACTTCCAGTTTATATGATCCCTTCAGGGTTCAAACGGATAGAAGAGATTCCCCGTCTGAATAGTGGAAAGATCAACCGTAAGCAGTTGTCTGCTTTGCTAAAAGAACAGGAGGAGCACGAACCTGTACTACGGAGGCTGGAGAACGACGAAACAGCCACCAGACTCTTACAGGTATGGGCACAGGTAATAGGTCATGCCGTCGACCCTGAGAAAGACTTTTTTGCCAATGGTGCACATAGCCTGACGGCCGTCAGGATGATGTCTGCCATAAAGCGAAACTTTGGTGTACAGATCTCCTTACCGGATATATTGCAGCATGCTACGCTGGATAAATTATCCGCCTATATTAAAGCTGCCAGTCCTTCAAAGGCAGCGAGTATAACAAGTGCTGCTGCCCCGGATACCCTGCCGTTAATGCCTTCACAGGAAAGTATCTATGTATTGGACAGTCTGCCGGACATAGGGTTCAGTTATTATGTACCTGCCCTGATCAGACTTGATCAGAAACCGGAAGAACAGCGCCTGTTACTGGCACTCGCAAAATTGCTGGAAAGGTACTCTGTATTGCGTACCAGGTTTATTGAGAAAGATGACCAGGTATTGCAGCAGATACTGTCGGTAAAAGAAGTGTATGATGCGTTCGTACGCTCAGGCAGTATCAGGGCTACTGAATTGCCCCGTTTATTGCCACTGCAGGCTTTCAATGAACAGCGGGTGGTGATAGACATCCACCAGGTGCCGTTGTTCAGATTGTACCTGTTACAGCATAATAATACTTTCTATCTCCTGCTGGATATGCATCATCTTATTACGGATGAACTGTCAAATACCATATTCGTAGCAGACCTCATGCGCTTTTATAAACAGGAGCCAATGCAGCCACCTGTGTTACAGTACCACGATGTGGCCATGTGGTATCATAACACTTATCTGAAAGGTGAACTATACCAGCAGGATAAGGCATGGTGGGGTAAGTATCTGGAACAGCTAGCCCCGATGTCCTCCCTGCCTGCGGCTAAAGATCCGCATGGTTCTCCTTTTGAAGGAACAGTATTCCGCCCGGTATTGCCACCTGCTGTTGTACAGAGGATCAGGTCTTTATCTGCTAAGCTGGGCGTAACAGATTTCACCCTGATCTTCTCCGCTTTTCATATCGTATTGTCAGGATATACAGAAGATAACCAGCTGCTTTGCGGACTGCCATTCTCCAACAGGATGACGGACGAAATGCAGGATGTGACCGGCTTTATGGTGAGCACACTGCCGTTTTATGCAAGAATGGATCCGGCAGCTTCCTTCGGTGAATATGTACATACAACGGGCATCCGGCTGGCCCAGGTGATGGAACATTCCTGGTATCCGCCTGCGCATATATTACGAGATAAGCAGCTATCAAGATATGGTAGTAAGCATCCTTTATTCAATATCCTCTTTAACTATGTGGTAGCCGCAGAAGGAACTGCCACCCGCGAAGGACTCGACCCGGCGGCTCAATCAGGCGCACGTTTTGACCTGAGCATCGAAATAACAGAGGTAGACAACACGTTCGCACTGTCCTTTATTCATGCCACCCACCTGGTGGACGCGGCATTGCCTGTACACTTATATAATGCCTTCTGTACGCTGTTACAGTCTTTCCCTATGTTGCAGGATGTGGCAATTGCCGATTTGCAGGTGTTGACCCCTCCAATGGGTGCTGGTACAGGAACGGTGAGTTATACTCCGCCAACGGTGATACAAGTGCCTGCAGATGTGGAAGAGAAAGTAGCGGAACTATTCAGAGAAGTACTGAAACTCAAAACGGTATCGCCTGAGGATGACTTCTTCCTCTCCGGCGGACAAAGCCTGCTGGCTATTAAACTGGTAAGCAGGATCAGGGAGCAGTTCAATATACCTATCAGCTTATTTGATGTGTTCAAACATCCACGGCTGTATGATCTATCTATGTATGTGGCTTCACAACAACACAGGGCTACGTATGTCATTCCGCATGTAGGAGAACAAGCCTTCTATAGTGTATCGCCTTTACAACGGAGGTTATGGTTCCTGCAACAGCGCGAGCCGGACAATATCTCCTACAATATGACGACCGCGTTCAAAGTATCTACCCCTTTGAAAAGAGATATACTGGAAGCTGCTTTCGAAGCGCTTGTACAGCGGCATGATCAACTACGGGCGGCTTTCACCTTACAGGAGAACGGGCCGGTGGTGGAATTGAAAGAACTCCCTGAACCTTCCGCATACCTCACCTTCCTCGGTGGAAAGCGGTCTGTTGAAGAGATCATGGACCTGGCGAAAGTGTTCAGTAATACACCCTTTAAACTTGATCAGGCGCCATTGTTCCGGGTACTGATCATGGAAAGCGACGATCAGTATTTTTATATGGTGATCAACCTCCATCATATCATCGCTGATGGCTGGTCTATTGGCGTGCTGCTGGCAGACCTGTTAAGTATCTACGAGGCCAAGCTGGCAGGTACAGCTGCTTCACTGGCACCGCTGCCCTTACGTTATGTAGATATCGCACAATGGATGTCGGGTCAGTCACAGGCGGTGACGGAAAGCGCTATGGTCTATTGGCGGAAGAAGATCACGGCTGGTATAGCGCATTCAGTATTCCCTTATATGGCTGCTGATGAGGAGGTAGAGGGCATCACCTTACACCACGTCTTACCGGAACAGCTCGCGCAGAAGGTATTGCAGCTGGCCAGGAGGCGACAGGTCACTGACTTCCAGTTACTGTTATTCAGCTTTTCATTACTGCAGGCAAAGCTATCGGGTACCGGTCATTTTGTAATAGGCAGTTCTGTGTCTGGAAGAACAAATACCAGTATGGAGCCTGTAGTAGGTTTCTTCGTGAATATGCTGCCGGTGGTAGTAAACGTGGACAGACAGGCGACTGTCAGGAAGGCCTTGCAGGACTTCGCAGCAGGCATCAGACAGGATATGAACCATATGGATATCTCTTTCGATGAATTGTCTGCACTAGTGAAGAAAGAGAGTGGCATACAACTATCTGAATACATCAATACCCGCTTTGTATATAATGACTTCGGTACACGGGAACAGCAGCAGAACAGCATCGAAGCAGAAGAGATAGCCGTGGTGATGGAAGGCAGCAAGTTTGACCTCAGTTTTACCGTGCAGCCATACAGGAATAGCTTGTCGCTCAATGTGGAATATAAAGCAGGGAAGTATACCCGGGCAGTGATTATCTCCTATGTGAAACAATGGGAACAGTTACTTGAACAGCTCTGTGAGCAGGAAGAGGCCGTAGTGGATGTCCTGCTTATACATCATTGGGATGATACAGCGGTGAAGCTCAAAACGAAGTCGCACGAATTACTAAAAAGCATGAAAAAGTGAATATGAAAAACCAGGATATTTTACAGTCATTGAAGCGTACTGTGCCCCGTCCGGTGCAGCGGGAACGGACTGTACGACAGGAGATCGTACGCGGTAATGAACATGGTACGCCGTATGTACTGCTGAATGCCTTTAATACAGGCTTACAGCTAAGGGAATGGGTACAGGGGAATAAGGCGCAACTGGATAAGCTATACAGGGAATATGGCGCTATTCTTTTCCGTGGATTTGCCATTGGTGATGAAGATGATTTTCAACAGATCTGCCAGTTATATGCTACCCGCATGCTGGACTACGCAGAGCCTTCCACACCCCGTACCAAGGTGGGAGATAAAGTCTATACATCTACAGAATATCCGAAGGAAAGAGCGATCCCCTTCCATAATGAACATTCCTACACCAGTACCTGGCCGGGCAAGATATGGTTCTATTGCCAGGAAAGCGCAGCTTCAGGAGGAGAGACGCCTATTGCCGATTCCTCATTGGTATATAGGTTGATACCTGCGGCCATAAGGGAAAAATTTGAACGTTCCGGCGTGCGTTATGTACGCACTTTTCATAAAGAGATAGACCTGAGCTGGCAGAAAGTATTTGGTACCGACAGCCGGGAAGAGGTGGGTCAATACTGTGAAAAGAGAGGTATGAGCTTTCAATGGAAGGACAGCGATGTACTACAGACCAGCTACACTGCACAGGCGATTGCCATACACCCGGTAACAGGAGAAAAGGTCTGGTTTAATCAGGCCCACCTGTTTAATCTAATGAACCTCGATGAAGACACACGTACTTCACTGGTGAGTTTATTGGGTGAAGAGAATGTACCCAGGAACAGCTTCCTGGGAGACGGTACTGCCCTGACAAGGAAGGATTTTGATACCGTAATGACTGCGTACGAAGAAGCAGGCATCATATTCCCCTGGGAAAGCGGGGATGTGCTGTTGCTGGATAATATGCGGTTTGCGCATAGCAGGAAGCCCTTTACCGGTAGTCGTAAGGTATTGGTGGCGATGTCTGATCCTGTTAATGGTACTGCAAATGTGGTAGGAAATACCCGTCGCAATACTGCTGCTTTTTTCGGCAAAAAAGAGCGTCCGCAGACGATCCCCTGGCTGCGTTACCGGCTGGCGGCACTGTATCGTATACTGGCGATGGAGAAACTGGACGAAGGTATCAGCGGGCATATCTCCATGAAAGTGCCGGGCAGGGAAGATGCTTTCTGGGTGAACCCATTCGGGCTTTTCTTTGAGGAGGTGACGCCTGATAACCTGATCACTGTAGATGGAAAGGGAAATGTACTGGAGGGCGACTACCCGGTGAATGTAGCTGGTTTCTGTATCCATGCAGCCCTGCACCAGGGACGGCCGGATACACATTGTATCGTGCATACGCATTCGCCGAATGCTACCTTATATGCTTCTCTCGGCCGGCCGATACAGCCGGTGAACCAGACGTGTTGTATGTTCTTTGAGGATCACGCATTGTACGACGAATATAACGGTCCGGTATTGTCCCTGTCTGAGGGACAGCAATTAGTAGCCGCTGCCGGCAGTAATCATACGCTGTTGCTGCGTAATCATGGTACCCTTACCATGGCAGCAGAACTGGAAACAGCGGCCATCCTCATGATAACAGCAGAGCAGGCCTGCGCCGCCAACCTGATGGCTATGCGTACCGGCAATGTGAAGCTGGTAGATCCGGCCGTGGCCCGGCTTACCCGGCAATGGATCGCTAACCCACTAGGCCTGCAGATTGAATTTGATGCTTATATGCGAAAGGCAGAGCGTTTTTACCCCGACCTGATCCAATATAAACCGCTTTAATAAACTGAAGAGACAATGAACACCGCGTTTGCATACAGGTTATCCTCCCAGCAACAATCCCTGCTGCTTTCTAAGAGCGAACTTTTTTATAACAGGCTCGTTTTCTCATTGCCGGATCGCTTTACGCTGAGAGATGTGGAGTTGTCCATCGTACAATTGCTGGACTGTTATGAGGCTTTAAAGCTATCTATTCATGAAAGTGAGCAGGGTGAATGGTTGCAGTCGGCCGCACAGGAAGTGACCATCTCGTTCTCCGGAGAGCGGTTTCTGTCCGCAGACCTGGAGAGGATCAGCGCTGGAGACCCGGCAGTATGTGTGTTCCTGCAGCAGGGGGAGAATGAAATAAAGGTGACCATGCTGGTAAATCCGCTGGTGGGAGATATCAGCAGTCTGTATATCATACAGCAGCAGCTTAGCGATATGATGGAGAAGGGAGTTACACCGGATGAGGAGATAGGCTACCTGCAATACGCGGAATGGCAGCATCAGCTGCAGGAAAATGAAGACCTGACAGAGCCTTCTGCCTTCTGGAATGGACAGTATAAAGGTGTACAACCGTTATTGCGTAACGAACTGAAATACGATGGTCATCAGCAGGAAGCTGCGATAAGTACTGTTGTATTGCCAGTTGAACTGAGTGGTCATATAGAAGATGAAGAAAGTATCTTCCTGGCCAGCTTTCTTGATATGTTGCAGCTGCTGACAGATAATGAGTCGTTCGTTATAGGTGTGGAATGTCATGGGAGGGAGTTTGATGAACTGAAGAATACTGTCGGTTTGTTGAGTAAGGTATTGCCCTGCACTTATGGTCCATCGTTGGTAGCACCAGATATCCTGCACAATATGCAGGCTTTCCAGTTCTATCATGCAGCAGAACAGGTATTCGATTACCAGTTTGCTTACCTGTCGCTGAATAGTACAGCAGAAGGACTGCAATGGCTGCAGGGTAGGAAGCTGAAATGCCAGGTAGTCAATGACAATGGAGGAATAAAGGTGATATTCCTCTATCATCCTGGTTATTTCAGGGCAGCGGATATCCGGCAGATGCAGGAGCTGTATGTCGCACTGTTAACCGACCGTAGAGGAGGAAATCAACTCGGTCTTTTCCGTACATCATTTGCGGAGAATGTCTGCGGAACAGGTGTCAAAGCAGAAAGCCGGTTCTTACATATTGTGGATGCCTGTAGGGCAATTGCATTACAATTTCCTGAGCACACTGCTGTGCGTAGTTTGTCAGGGAGCCTTAGTTACAAGGAACTGGAGGATTATTCAGATAGAGCAGCCGCTGCACTGACTGACCATTATGGTGTTAGCGCTGGTGATTTTGTCGGCGTCATGATGCCGGAAGATCACTGGCTGCCGGTGGCCTTGCTGGCCATTATGAAACTAGGTGCTGCATATGTGCCCATAGATGCGGGCAATCCGCCTGCCAGGATTCAGCGGATCCTGTCAGACGCCCCCTTGCACTGCCTGTTGATCAACGAAGAACAACCTGACTACCATATACAAACAATACGCTTTAAACAACTCTGGAAACAGCAGGATCTATTGTTTGTTCCCCCTCAGCTTAATGGCGATGAAACGGCCTGTATGATCTATACATCCGGTACTACGGGCACGCCGAAAGGAGTTATGGTCAGCGGTAATAACCTGCTGAACTATACCGAATGGCTGAGTGATACATTTCAGCTGACACCCGATGATCAGAGTATACTACAGGCTTCTTATGCCTATGACCTGGGCTATACCAGCCTATGGGGATGCCTGACCACCGGTGCGGCTATACACATCATTCCTGCGGAGAAAAGACAGGACGCGGATTGGATAGTATCTTATATCGGGGAGCAGCAGATCACTTTTCTGAAGCTGACGCCTTCCATTTGTTATCTGCTTCTGCAGGCAGAGAATGTAACAACATTAAAAGATTCCTCCCTGCGCCTGGTGTTTTCCGGTGGAGAGCAAATAGATATTGCAGGTATACAACGTTTTGCTGCAATAAAGCCGGATATACAGTTCGTCAATCATTATGGTCCAACGGAGACTACTATCGGGACTTTGTATCAACCTGTAAGCCTGCCGGATTTTGCCGCTAAACCTGTGGTAGGGAAACCGGTCAGTGGTAATGAAGTGTTTATTGTAAACGAGGCAGGCGCGTTTTGTGTGCCTGGTGAAAAAGGCGAGATAGTGATAGCGGGTAAAGGCCTGAGCAAAGGATATTACAACCGCGAAACGTTGAACAGCGAAAAGTTCAGGGAAATTATACTGAACGGCAGAACTGTGCAGGTATATCATTCCGGCGATATGGGGTACTGGATGGGAGATGGCACGGTATGCCTGGAGGGAAGAAAAGACAATCAGGTAAAGATCCACGGGCACAGGGTAGAGCTGGGAGAGATCCGCAAGGCATTACAATACCCGGAAGTGAGCGAAGTGTTCCTCCGCCTGATACCGTCCCACTCATTCGGAGAAGAATTGGTCTGTTATTATCTGGCGGATAATGAAATAAATCAAGCTGCCTGGCGTAAGGAGCTCCTGAAAGTGCTGCCTGAATATATGGTACCAGCCTTCTTTATCCCCCTGGATAAATTGCCTCTTACGGCAAACGGCAAGGTAGATGAGAGCAGGTTCCCGGATCCTTATCAGTACCTGGATAAGCAGCCTTCGGGCGATAATCAGTTGAATGCTACTGAGAGCATTATTGCAGGGATATGGTCCGAAGTATTGGGGCTCCATATCCATGCAGACAGTGATTTCTTTGCATCAGGCGGAGATTCCATCAAGGCTATTCAGATAGTGGCGAAACTGAACAGGAAAGGCCTGCATTGCCAGTTGCCTGATATATTCAACTATACTACGGTAAGTACATTGGCAACCCACCTGAGGCCAGGGAAACCCATGGCTGGTCATTACCGTCTTTTACCCATGCAGGAAGCCATGTATTATCACTACAAGGTATTCCCGGAATCTGCCGCCAATTATATCATCAGGCATTTTCACATTACAGGAGAATTACAGCCGGAATTGATGAAAAAGGCGATTGACAGTGCTATACAGCAGTTTGACATCTTACGTCTCCGTTTCTTCACGGGCGAAGATCATTATTTCTACTGCACGATCAGCAATGATGAAACTTCGCCGGTGGAAATAACAGAAAGTGATGATGTAGCCGGTACTAAAAAGAAATGGCTGGAAGATGGGTTTGACCTGTCGGCAGGGCCGGTGTTGAAAGTGAAAATATTCCTTCAGCCAGAGGGGGCGCAGTTGCTGTTGGCCTATCATCATATTATCATGGATGGATGGTGTTTCCAACTGATCATACTGCAGATATTAGCCTGTTATGAGGCCTTGTGTATGGGGCGGGAGCATATCTGGAGAAAGTCTACTTCATTTACGAGGTACCTTGACTGGATACAGGGAAAAGACCTTACAGCTTCCCGTGCATTCTGGAGCAGTTACCTGAAAGGGTATGATACCCTGGCAACGATCCCTGCTGCAGGTGTACGGCATGGCGCCTATGATGCTGGCGAGTATGCGCTTACCTTATCTGCCGGGCTGACCGCACAAATCAGTGCTTTGTGCACGAAATTAAAGCTGACTGCCAGCATTTTCATGCAGGTGGCCTGGGGTATTTTGTTAGGTAATTACAATAATACCAGTGATGTTGTATTTGGTGTAACTGTAGCGGGCAGACCATATGAGATGGAAGGGTTTGAGGATTTACTGGGGCTTTTTATCAATACACTCCCCGTACGTATCTGCTGGGAGGAGCATAGTATTGCTTCCTTGCTGGCTGCAGCAAGGAATTACCTGTTTGATATTCAGGAGCATCAATATCTTTCACTGGCGGAAATACAGGCTTGTTCAACACTTAAAAAAGACTTGCTGGACCATGTGCTGATATTTGAAAATTACCCGCTGAGTAATATGGAAAAATCTATAGCCAATACCAATATCTCCGTTGCTTCGGAAAATGGGGCAGCACAGGTAGGGTATCCGCTGGCTGTAGTAGTATACCCCGGTAGTTCCTGCATAGTTAATTTCATGTACGACAGGAATAAGTATACAGACGATGCTATTGTGAAAATAGGGGACTGTCTTGTACAGGTGTTGCAAAACATGGTGGATGATCCTGAGGGACAGGTAACTGAGCTTGACATCGTACCTGAGCAGGAGCGGCTTGCATTACTGAAAGCAGGAGAACCCTATGGCAGTTATGATCCTGCTGTGAACATTGTTACCGCTATTGAAGCGATTACCATTGTCTGTCCTCAGAAGACTGCGCTGGAAGATGAGCACCAGGTCGTTTCTTACTCCGATATGCAGTTGCAGGTGCAACGGTTGGCAGGATGGCTGATAAGTAAACATAATATCAGCAAGGGGGATCGTGTGTTGATCTGTCTTCCTCCCTCTGTAGAATTGGTTATCGCAATGCTGGCGGTACTAAAGGCGGGTGGCACATACGTTCCCGTAGATGTTGAATATCCGGAAGACAGGAAAATGTATATTGCCGTTGATTGTGAAGCGAAAGCTATGATCAGCAACCGTGCATTTTCAAGCACATTGAGCGGCGTGCCGCTAATTTTAATGGAAGGAGTGCCGCCTGTTATACTGGCTGTAAAGATGCCGGCCATCAGCGGTGATGATATCGCTTACATTATTTATACTTCGGGTTCGACTGGAAAACCTAAAGGCTGCCAGGTAAAACATAGTAATCTGCAACACCTGTTCCTGCAACAGGAACCCTGGTTGGACTTTTCCCCTACAGACAAATGGATCATGGCGCATTCTGCCGCATTTGATTTTTCTGTATGGGAAATCTATGGTGCACTGGTAAATGGAGGATCGCTCTATATCCCTGATCGTGACCAGGTGCGGGATGCAGGCCTGTTCTGTCGCTTGCTGGAAGAGAAAGGTATCACCATTCTTAACCAGACACCCTCTTCATTTTACGGGCTGCTGGATATGATCAGGATCAGTGACCTGCGAATGGTGATCTTTGGTGGAGATATGCTTGATTTTACTAAACTGCGCAGGTGGCTGAATGTCCCGCAACATGAGCAGGTGGCATTGTATAACCTGTATGGTATAACGGAAACTACAGTACATGTTACCTGGCACCAGGTTACGGATGAAGAAATATTACAGGCCAATGGAAGTTCCTATATTGGTACACCATTGCCGGGAGCGGCCGTATACATTATGAATAAGGAGTTGCTGCTTTGCCCGGAGGGTGTTTTCGGAGAGATCTGTGTAGGTGGGGACGGTGTATCTGCCGGGTATTATAATAATCGGGAACTAACAAATATGAAATTCATCACTCATCCTCTGAACGATGAAGGGAAACTGTACAGGAGCGGCGATCTTGGTCGCTGGTTACCTGGTGGTGTACTGGAGTTTGGGGGAAGGATAGATGACCAGGTAAAAGTACGTGGTTATCGTATAGAACCAGGTGAAATAGTCTGCCGCTTACTGGAGCATCCGGCCATCAGGCAGGCCTGCGTGATCCCTGTTGATGTGACAGGGACGACTTCTCTTGCTGCCTATATTATATTTAAAGGAGAGCCGCTGCCTGTAAAAGAGCTCCGTGCATTCCTGGCATTGACGCTTCCAGCTCATTTTATTCCGCAATATTTCATTCCTGTCGATGCAATGCCATTGACGGCCAATGGCAAGGTGGATAAAAGTAAGCTGCCACCACCTGTCGCCACTGCTCCTGTTGCCGAGAGTGACAATGAAATAGAACAATACCTGATGGAATTATGGAGCCGGGAGCTGGGACGGCCTGTTTCCCCGCAGGATAACTTCTTTGAATGTGGAGGCCACAGCCTGATGTCTTTCCGTATCATCAGTGCCGTGCAGGCGAAATTCAATGTAAGGTTGCCTGTGACACAGCTGTACCAGGATCCTGTGCTGAAAGACTTTGCAGTGTGCATCAGGCAATATATGGAAGGCATGAACCTGCAGGTAGAGGCAGACTATGTAGTATTGAAAGATGGGCCTGCAAATAAAACATTATTCTTTTTCCCGCCTGCAGTCGGTTATGCAATAGGGTTTGGAAAGCTGGCGGAACAGCTGGATGGCTTCCGGGTAATCGGTATTAACTTCGTTGAAGGGGACACTATAGCAAAAATGGCTGCGATAGTGCAGGAACTGCAGCCCATTGGGCCGCTTGTTTTCTGCGGGTTCTCCGCCGGCGGAAGCCTGGGATATCATGTAGTGCAGGCACTGGAGAAAGTCGGAAGGAGTGTACGCGCATTAGTGTTCCTGGATTCAAGACGTTTCATGGCAGCGGAGCCGCTGGAAGAATCAATGATCAGCCAGATCGCTACAGATTACCTGGATGATCCGAGAGCAAAAGCGGTGATCAGCTCTCCTGAAATGGCAACCGTAATGCGCCACCGCATTGAGGCTTCTACCCGGTTTATCCATCAGCTGATAGATAACGGAATGGTACAAGCTGACATATACTACATCAGCTCAGAAGAGAACAGTAACAATGTAGCACGCTGGTCTGCCTGGGAGGAAGTAACTACAGGCAGGGTAATGGTGTATAAAGGAAAAGGTCCCCATGTATCCATGCTCGACCGCGAATATCTGCCGCAGAACATACAGGTATACATGGAGATCCTTCAGGAAATATTCCGCTAGTATTTACTTCTCAATCATATAATCATTCACTACCAGCACATCCAGGCCTGTAGTATAAAACATCCCGATGGCGTCTTCCAGTGAATGCAGAATAGGTTTCCCCATGATGTTTAAACTCGTATTGAGTACAATGGGGATGCCTGTGATATCATAGAACGATTTGATGAGCTTATAATAAGAGGCATTCCATTCTTTTTTCACTGTCTGCAGTCTGCCGGTGTGATTAGCATGGACAACAGCGGGTACTTTACTCTTCACTTCTTTCCTGAAAATAAGCGTACGCTCCATATACGGTGTTTCCTGATAATTCTCAAAGTAGGTATCTCCGAATTCATGTAAGATAGATGGCGCAAAGGGACGGAATTCTTCCCTGAACTTCACCATGGAGTTGATCTTGTTCTTCATGTCTTCGGGTCTGGGATCGGCGAGGATACTACGATTACCGAGGGACCGCGGACCGAATTCCGCTCTTCCCTGTACCCAGGCTACCAGTTTACCCTCAGCCAGTTTTGCCGCTGTTTCTTTATGGATACTGAGCGGCAGGTGGCGGATATTGCTGACCTTTCCTAATTGTAACATCCGTTTGATGGCTTCTTCCTGGATAGTGGAACCCAGGTAGGGTGTAAAGAAAGATCTGCTACCCAGTTTTAGTGCAGGATTATCTTCTTTGAGTGCCAGCATGGCGGCGCCTATCGAATTGCCATCATCGGCAGGTGCAGAAGGCACGAATAGTTTGCGGAAGCCGGTGGTGCTGGTCACCGTTCCGTTAAAGGAAGAATTCAGTCCGCAGCCACCGCCGATGACAAGATTAGGCGAGAGCTTCAGGGCTTCCACATCTTTCAGCATAGCCGTAGTCAATTCAGCGAAACAGGTCTGTCCGGTAAAAGCCAGATCAGCCGCCGTCCATGGATCACTGTCGGGTGCCCGTTTGAATGCGTCCAGTTCTCTTAATATAGCAGTGATCCTTTCTACAGGAGGATAATGTAGCCGCAGGTTTTCATAGCGGCATAATTCCTTGATGAGCTTATATGCCTCCGGAATGATCTTGCCGTAAGGTGCAAGCCCCATTACTTTCCATTCCTCACCGGTAAACCAGTCGAACCCGCATAAAGTGGTGATCATTTCATACAGCCAGCCCAGACTTTGTGGTCCTTTATGTAGTCTGACCTCCTTCAGTTTGTCCTGTTCATAATGGTAAATGGAGATGGAACCGCCTTCCCCATATCCGTCTATAACGGCACAGGCAGCATTGTCGTAGGGGCTGGTATAACAGGCGTAGGCAGCATGCGCCAGGTGATGGGAATAGCTGCGGAAGCTTGCCCTGCTTTCTGGGAAGTGTTGCTGTAAGGCTAGCAGGATACCCGTGCCGGCATTTTTCTGGTACTGATGCTGCAGTTTGAGGATTGTGTAAATGGAAGCCTTGGAAAAGATATACCTGGAGGGCAGTTGCAACAGGGGATTCGTCAGGCTCTTTTCCGAGAAGAATCCCAGTCTTTCCAGCCTGTCCAGGAACTGCAGGTAGTCCTGGCTCCATGAAGTGGCTACTACAAAGGAAGCGCCTCTTTTACAGTACTTTTTCAGTGTGCGGCCGATGTCGAAGTTGTCGGCAGGACAGCTCAGGCCCCGTTTGTATTGCAGCTTCCGCTCTGTCGCTTCTGCGAATAAGACCTCTCCCTGATTGTTCATAATAGCAATAGAGGAGTCGTGGAATGTATTTGAAAGACCGATGTAGTATGTTTCCATTACACTTTATATTCATTTAGGATGTTTGCGATTTCCTCATCAGAGATCATGCTGATCTCGGCAATCAGCAGGTCTTCATGATCAACGGCGGTTTTATTGATGGCTGAGAAAAGATAGCCTGATAGGGCAGCTATGGTCGGATACTGAAAGAAGTGAGACATGGGAATGGTAAGACCGGTAACCGCCACCAGCTTATTTTTAAGAGTGCTAAGCATGATGGAGTCAAACCCTGTTTCAAAATAAGGCCGGTCAGTTATCAGGGGTTCATCCTGTGTAAGTCCCAATACCTCTTTTGCCAATGCTTTTACCAGTTCCAGCATGCCTTCCTTATCTCCGGGCAATACAGCCGTTTTTTCCGCCGCATTGTCCTCCTGCGATGTCTGATACCATTCGGCAGGGAGATAGGGCTGTAACCAGTCTGGAAATGCTTGTCCCGGGGTGATATTTAAAGCGGCATATACGGCACCCCGGGTATTGATCAGTGATTCCATCAGTCTGATCCCTTCCCGGCTTTCAAAGGGACGTACGCCCAGCTGTTCAAAATGGGAGACAAGTGATGCCGCCATAGCAGAATGTTTCCAGGGCCCCCAGCAGATGCTGACACAGGGTAAATGCTGTGCTTTGCGCAATAGCGCCAGTGTATTCAGCAGGTAATTGGCGGCACTATAGTTCGTTTGGCCGGCATTACCTGTCAGGGATACGGTGGAGGAGAACAGCACAAAGAAGTCCGGTTGCCATTGCTGACTTAGCTGATGCAGTTCCCAGGCATGCTGCACTTTGCCTTCAAATATCGATGTAAAGCTCTCGGTTGTATGTGATATCAGCAGCTTATCATTGATCGTTCCTGCAGTATGAATAATGCCTTTAACGTTGGTAATACCAGCCGCCAGTAGTCGTTGTTGTAATGGCTCACCTGCATTCATCCGTATATAGGTCACCTTGCAACCCTGCTGTTCCCATTGGGAATGCAGGATCTCTTTTAAGGGGCTTCTGCCGGTGATCACAATATGCCGTGCGCCCTTTTGTATCAGCCATTGTACAGCTAATGTACCGAGGCTTCCGAAGCCACCGGTGACGAGGTAAGTATTGTCCTTCTGAATGGAAAGTGCTGGTGCCTTTTGAACAATGGGCTGTTCTTCCAATGCAGGAATGAACCATTGACCATCCCTGATCAAAAATTGTAAGCCCGTGACGGGTAGCTGCTGACTGATAAGCAACAGTGCAGTATCATATTCGTTTGTGCTGATATCTATGATATGGAGCTGTACATGTTCAAGTTCGTGTTTCAGGGAAATGAAGAATCCCCACAGCATACTACTTTGCAGATTGACGGCTGCATGATGCTGGTGTACGTTATTCGTAATGATGATAAATCTTTCGCAGGAAGCCAGCCGGATCTTTTCTGTGAGGGCAACCACCTGTAACAGCTCCTGCTGATCAATGATGGTCGCCCTGGCATCAAACTGGTTAGAGAGATAACACACCGTCATCTCCGGGCTTATTGCAGGTATTGCCGTAACCGGAGCAATAACAGTGTCCATACCTGCTGCCCGCAATTGCTGCTGCCAGCTTTCCGCCATCTCCTGCTGCTGATCATAAAGGATCATGTGTAGGTTGACCCCGGAGGTTTCTTCTGGCTGGATCTGTTTATATACCAGTTCAGAAATGGTGTTTGCATAGGTATCTGCTGATGTGGTCAGCTTCCCTTGTCCGGCTACAAACAAAGGCATCCAGTATTTCCTGCGTTGGAATGGATACGGCGCCATGGCCAGATGCTGTAGCTGGTAGCCATTCTCTCCTTGTTTCCAATCTACCCGTATACCGTTCCTTTGCAGGACGGCCAGGCTTTCCAGGAACTGGGCAACGGCAGATTTACCCCTTCTTAACGAAGGAATAGCTTCTATGGAAGACAGTTGCAGGTTGCTGACCATATTGGTCAATACCGGCTGTGGGCCCAGCTCCAGGCATATCGTGCACCCTGACTGCTGTATTGAATGAATAGAATCGTTATACCTCACGGCCTGCAACATGTGTTGCGACCAGTAGGCAGGATCCTGTTGCTGTGTTTCACTCAAAACATGCCCTGTAATATTGGATATGACGGGAATAGCCGCTTGTCCACGCCGGATCTTTGCTGACGTCTGCATCAGCGCTGCTGCTGCAGGTGCCATTAAAGGAGAGTGGAATGCATGCGATACATTCAACGGTGCACCGGCAACATCTTTCAGGTTGTTCTTCAACTGTTGCAGCTGATCTGCTTTTCCGGATACCACTGTTTGCTGCGGTGCATTTACACAGGCTATATACAGGTCAAGCCCGGATGCTGTTATCAATTCCCTTGTCTTTGCTTCTGAGACATTCAGCGATAGCATACCCGTGCCTGCCGGTAGTTCCTGCATCAGTCTTGCTCTGTCGCTGATCAACATAATGGCGTCTTCCAGGTGTAGTAATCCTGCCACACACCATGCGGTGAATTCTCCTATGCTGTGCCCCATAGCTATCGCCGGAGTGATACCGAAACTCTTATACAAAACAGACAATGCATAGGACAGACAGAAGAGTGCTGGTTGTGTAAAGCGTGTCTGATCGATCCGTTTATCAGGATCTTCTTTAAAGAGGATATCCGAGAGGGAGATACTGTTGTTATGTTTTGCGTACAGTTGACTACATTCATCTACCGCCTGGCGGAAAACGGGGTAGTATTCATACAGCTCTTTTCCCATGCCAGTGTACTGTGAGCCCTGTCCGGTAAACTGGAACCCAAGCACTTGTTTTGCTTGTTTGCTATATACGGCCTGTTCCTCGGAGAACTTTGCCAATGAGGCAGCAAGGTGTTCTTTGCTGTTTGTTACACAATGCCAGTGATAAGGTAGGAGATTATTCCTCCTGTTGATATTGTAAGTAATATCCCCGATAGTGTCTGTTGTACGGTTGATATATTGCTGCAGATCATGCACCATTTCTTTCAGCGCAGCTACGGAATGAGCTGACAAGGTGCAGACATAACTACCCTTATCGGGCGACGTATAGTGGGTAGCGGCAGGGGCCTCTATGATAGCATGGGCATTGGTACCGCTGAAACCAAATGAACTGAGGCCTGCGATCCTTCTTTTATCTGCGGGCCAGCTAACAGGTTGGTCAACTACTTTTATCTGTGCCGTGTTCCAGGGTATCAGTGGGTTGGGCCGATGAAAATGAAGATTACCAGGCAGCTGTTGGTGCCGGAAGGACAACAGTATCTTCATCAGTCCTGCGATACCGGCAGCGGATTCCAGGTGCCCGATATTGGATTTGAGGCTGCCCGTCAACAGTGGATGCTGTCTGTTGCTGGTACGGTAAGCTTGTTGTAGTGCTTCTACCTCCAGCGGATCGCCCAGGGAAGTACCGGTTCCATGTGCTTCTACATAGTCAACTTCTTCTGGTGCAATGCCTGCCAGCAAGATCGCTTTGCTCAGCAATCTTTGCTGTGCCAGTCCGTTGGGTGCTGTGAGCCCGTTACTTTTCCCGTCCTGATTGATAGCGGAGCTTCGGATCACACCCAGTATGGCATCCCCGTTCTCTATCGCCGCAGCCAGTGGTTTCAGCACAATGAGAGCACATCCTTCTCCACGGCCGTAACCGTCTGCTGATGCATCAAATGTCTTACATCTGCCATCGGGCGATAATGCCTGTATCCGAGTCAGCGCGACTGTTGGTTCGGGGGCGAGCATCAGGTTCACGCCACCGGCAATGGCCATGGAGCAGTCGCCCGACTGTAAACTTTTACAGGCGTAGTGAATCGCCACCAGGGAGGAAGAACAAGCTGTATTGATCACCATGGCAGGCCCATTCAGATCGAAGAAATAAGACAGTCTGCCGGCAGCCGTACTGGTGATGGTGCCTGTCAGGGAATAAGGGTCTATGGCTTCCATATCATCAGAACAGATATGCGCCCGCATATAATCGCTGTGGCTAAGACCAAGGAACACCCCTGTATCCGTGTGCTGAATGGCAGGAAGCGGATAACCCGCATCCTGCAACGCAAGGAACGCGGTTTCCAGCAGCATACGCTGTTGTGGGTCCAGTGCTGCAGCTTCCTTTGGCGAAATACCAAAGAAGCCCGCATCAAATAGTTCCGGATGATCTACAAAACTACCGGCAGCGAATGCCTTGTTACCCTCTGGCATCTGCCACCTTTCTACCGGTATGGCGGTCACCGGGTCGATACCTTTGATCAGCAGTTCCCATAACTTTTCCGGATCATTAGCGCCGCCCGGGAATTTGCCAGCCATACCAATAATTGCTACCGGTTCAAATGCAGTTTGCCGGTTTACAATATGTTTTTCCTGCTTCACCGTAGCCAGGTGTTCTGCCAGGCGGTGAATGGTCGGGTATTCAAATACGACAGTGGGACTTAAACTCAATTGTGTAACCTGGTTGATCCTGTTGATCAGTTCTGTGCCTTTCAGCGAGTCAAATCCGAGATCGGTCAGCGGTACATCCGTTTGTATATCAGTGATGCCAAATAGGGTAGTGATTTCCTGTTGTATCAGTTGTATATAAGTGTTGTATTGCGATATTTTACTTGCTGCAGGCGCCTTTTTCGAAAGGTATTCGGCTGCCAGTTTTCGCCTTTGCAATTTACCGCTGGTCGTTTTCGGAATACGGCTTACTGGTACCACTGCTTTTACTACAAGACCGAAGTGTTTCAGGATAGCCTTCCTGACCTGTTCTGCAATCCCTCCAAACTGTTGTTCGGACCCTCTATATTGTACAAAGATGACCAGCTCTTCTCCGTTATTATCAGCAGGTATAGAAGCTGCTGCTGTTTTAGTAAGTCCGAATAGCTTCCCGTCTTCTACCTCCAGTACTCTTTCCAGGTCGTAAGGGTAATAGTTCAACCCGTTGATGATGATCATCTCTTTCTCGCGACCCGCGATATACAAATTGCCTTCATGAATAAAACCGGTGTCTCCGGTTTTCAGCCAGCCGTCGGCAGAGAAAGTATCCTTGTCCTCCAGCTGATAGTAGCCGGTAGTAATGCTCAGGCCTTTCAACTGTATATTGCCTGTTTTTCCATCTGCAAGGGGCTGGTCACGCTTATCAGTAATCCTCAGCTGCACATATTGTGAAGCCTGACCACAGGATACAAGGGTAATAGCCTGCGGCGATCCTTCCGCTACAAATTCAACAGTTCCTTCATGCTGCAGGCTTAACCTGTTCACTGTGACCGTTATAACAGGTTTGCCGGATGGATGAAAGGACGCCATCAATGTGGCCTCCGCCATTCCGTAAGCCGGCAACATCACCTCACTGCTGATGTTATGTGGTTTAAGTGTAGTAACGAATTGTTCAATCAAAGGATGGGAGATGCTTTCGGCGCCGTTATAGATAGATCTCAGGCAGCTGAGGTCCCATTGTACTTCCTGCTTTTTGCTCTCATAATCCTGTAGGAAGTATTTGTACCCGAAATTTGGAGAGTAGCCGATATTGCCCCTGTGCTGATCAACTTTATGCATCCAGATCATGGGATGCCTGATGAACAGGGCAGTAGGGATCAGTACAAGATTAAATCCTACCAGCAGGCTTTTAAATACACAGCCCACCAGACCCATGTCATGCGTGAGCGGCAGCCAGGATACACCTGTTTCACCTGCTTTCATATTTGCGCTATTGGCAATGGCGTCGACGTTGCTCAGCACATTCATATGGGAGATCATGATACCCTTTGGCTGTCCGGTAGAACCGGAAGAGAATTGCAGATAAGCAATGTCGTGAGAGGATGCAGCATGAATAATGTGTGCAGGTTTGATATCTGTTGTCCACTGTACTATAAAAGGTTGAATGTCCTGCCACCATTGTGCTTCACTTACAGCAAAAAATTGTTCAAGCCTGGACAAGCTTTCAGTATCTGCAAACAGGAAGGGGTGCTTCATGATGCGCCAGGCGTTCCTGATCTTTTGTTTATGTTCATCCTGTGTACCTGTGGCCAGCGGTACAGCGATGATTCCGCCCAGTATACAGGCCAGGAAGGCAATGACAAACTTCCTGTTGTCATCAGTCTGTATCAATAACTCATCTCCCTTTTTTACACCATGATGGGTGAAATGGCCCAGTAATCCTTTAGCCGCATCAATCAGCTGTCCGTGCGTCAGTGTGTCTTCTTCAGCGATTCCTTTAACGAAAACGATCTTTCTTTCATGGAGATCAGGGCGGTTAAGGATAGCGGTATGTATGTCCGGGAATTGAATAAAGCCTTGGTGCATAGTGGTGCGTTATTGAGAGATGATCTTACCATATTCCATTTCTATGACTTTGTCAAACTGCTCGGTATACTTGTCATCATGCGAAACCATGATAACAGTTTTTCCTTTCAGGCGGAATGAGGGTAATACTTCTGTATAAAAGAATTTCTTAAAACCCGGGTCCTGGTCGGCAGTGACTTCATCGAGGATCATGATGGGCTTATCTTCCAGCAGGGTGCAGATCAACGCCAGCCTTTTACGCTGACCGGTAGACAGTCGTACATTACTGAAATTCGTGCCGTTAAAATGTGTCTTATGTGATAATCCCATCAGGTTAATGTACTCATTCACTTTATCAGCATTGAGGTTGGGAATGCCATATATTTTAGGAAACAGATGAAAGTCAGTAAAGATGGTGGAGAACCAGAAGCGATAATCTTCTTTATCGAAATTCCGGAGCTCTGTTCCGTTCACCAGGATGCGCCCGGACGCCGGATGATAAAGACTGGTCAGCACTTTCAGGAAGGTGGACTTTCCGCTGCCGTTACCTCCGATCACGCAGATCAGCGATCCCTTTTTTAGTGTGAAATTTATCGGCCCTAGTGTGAAGGAAGACTGCCTCTCCTCGTCCATGTAGTCATATACCACATTCTCCAGTTTGATCTCTTCGAACGGCGGCAGGGCAGGATGGGACTTAGGCGTATCGTTTTCAGCATATGACGAGATCTTCTGTTCCAGGTGATCGATATTTTGTGTAGCCTGTATCGCTTTGGCAAACAGGGGAATGGTGGTAACGATATTCTCAAGGGGGCCGATCACGAATAGGATAGAAGCTGTCAGGCGGGTGAGCGTGCCTGTATACAATGTCTGGAACTGCGGCAGCAGGAAAATGATAGAAGCCAGCAGCAGGTAAAAGACCATCTCGGAGAACATATAACCCACCGCAAAACGTAGTCCGCTGCTGGTCTTGACCTCCTTGCCATAATCAGCTGTCTGCCTGACATCAGTAAACAACTGTTCATTTTTCAGATGATTGATCTTTATTTCCTTAAATCCTTCTATAAGGTTTTCTATATGATCATAAAAAGCAGCTTCATTTTTATTGGCCTCTCTCAGTTCCCGGTTAATATCATTTTGCCTCCGGAGAAAGTAGGAGATAGCAATGACCAGGATTACGATAGTAGCGGCAAAGGCGGTGAATGAGAGGAAACCGATATAGATCAGTGCAAAGGTGACGAGTACAAGCGCCTGGAAGGCATTGATGATCACGGCGGCCGACTGTGAAATGAAATTCGTGTCGTTGGATACACGTGTGAAGATCTCATCTTTCCCAATGGACTCCATAGGTGACAGTTCACAGCGTCTTAGTTTCTCCAGTATCCGGAGGCGAAGGCTGTAAACGGCATTTTCTACTATGATAACAGATTTCCGGAGGATATATCTTTTAGTGATATAAAATATAGTTAATGCTATGGCAAACAGCAGGAGATATTTCACCTGTACTTCTCCTTCTCCGGCCGAGTTGGCGGCGGCATTCAAAACGGATAGTAATACTGCATTGACGATACCGGATATGACTGTATAAAAGATGATGGTCCTTTTGGGTATATCTGAATGTTCAAGAACCATTCTGAGGTATAACTTATATCCAGCTGGCCGGGCTGCGTCTTTATTATTCTGATCGGGCATGTGTTTTTGAATAAGCGCTAATTTACAATCAGGGTGATGAACCCTTACCACATATTCCTGTAGTCTTTAGCGACAATAGATGACCCGGTATCAGGTTTTTTTTTTAGCTTCGTTCACATCAAAACATATTCAGTTACGGTCATTCATATTAAATAAAATACCATGACTTTAGATAAACTGAGCAGCATATTAGGCGACGAAGCCAGGGACTTACTGGAGCATAAATGTACCAAGGTCACCAAAGAACAGCTTCACCTTCCTTCCCCGCAATTCCTCGACGATCACTTTACCTTTTCCAACAGAAATGCGCAGACCCTGCGAAGTCTGGCGCAGTTATACAACAATGGGCGACTGGCCGGTACGGGGTATGTATCCATCCTGCCCATCGATCAGGGTATTGAACATAGTGGAGGTGCTTCTTTTGCACCCAACCCTATGTATTTTGATCCGGAGAATATAGTCCGGCTTGCTATCGAGGGGGGATGTAATGCAGTTGCTACCACCTTCGGGGGATTGGCATTGATGTCCCGCCGTTATGCCCATAAAATACCTTTCATCGTTAAGATCAATCACAATGAGCTGCTTTCTTATCCGAACACTTACGATCAAACGATGTTCGGTTCTGTAAGGGATGCCTGGAACCTGGGTGCCGTAGCCGTAGGGGCAACCATTTACTTCGGTTCTGAAGAGTCGAGGCGGCAGATCGTGGAAGTGTCAAAAGCCTTCGAGGAAGCACATGAACTGGGGATGGCGGCGATATTGTGGTGTTACCTGCGTAATGATGCTTTTAAATCAGGCGGGAAAGACTATCACGTAGCTGCTGATCTCACAGGGCAGGCCAATCACCTGGGTGTTACGATACAGGCAGATATTATCAAACAGAAATTGCCTGAAATTAATGGCGGATACAAGGCGCTGAATATGGGCAACAGCGCTTACGGTAAACTGGATGAGCGTATGTATACTGAGCTGACCACGGAACATCCGATTGACTGGTGCCGGTACCAGGTGTTGAACTGTTATAGCGGGCGTATTGGGTTGATCAATTCAGGAGGTGCGTCTTCTGGCGCCAGCGATCTGAAAGAAGCAGTACGTACAGCGGTGATCAATAAGCGCGCCGGTGGTATGGGACTCATTTCCGGAAGGAAAGCCTTTCAGCGGCCTTTTGAACAAGGCGTACAACTGTTACAGGCTATCCAGGATGTATATCTTTCTCCGGAGGTAGCTATTGCTTAAACACCTACGCCACATTTATGATAGTGGCATAATATATCATCGCCTGCAGGACAATAAATACCCTGTAGGCGATGATATGGATAACATCAGACAGACCCTTTATTCGGCTGTAGCAGGATCAATGATGGCGGTAACCGCTTTCACTGAATTGGCAGGAAAACCTCCTTTCCTTGCGTGTTCCCGAACCATTTCTTCACTGGGGGCAATGTAAACACAATAGATCTTGTCGTTCGTCACGTAACTCTGTACCCATTGGATTTCCGGTCCCATATTACGCAGTACTTCACAGGAAGATTGTGATACCCCCTTTAATTGTTCGGCAGTTAATTGCCCTGCCCCTGGGATCTCGCGTTCTATTACATACTTTGGCATGGTGTATGGATTTATCTGATAACAATCCAATAAGTTCTTTAGTTCTTCAGTTGCCAGATAATATGCGTGAAATATATTGCCCTGCCCGGTGCCTAACAACTGATTTACACGATGGTATATTGATTGATTCGTATTATATTTATAACGCTGGTAAATGTTCGAGATAAATTTATAAGACTGAATGACTCCTGATTATCTCCGTGTATACGTTTTTCCCCTTTGTATTTTTTTGCTCCTTTTTTGCAACTGCAATAAAGCTGCTGATCCTTTCCGGAAGGTGTGGGTGGCCCGGGAGAATGGCAAATATATTTTGTACAGGAATGGCGCTCCCTTTGTAGTAAGAGGAGGATCTGGCTTTACGCATATGGCCCGGCTGAAAGCAATCGGTGGCAATACGATCCGTACCTGGGATACCGTCGGATTGGGAGCTATTCTCGATGAAGCGGCCGCGAATAACCTGGCTGTTATTGCCGGTTTCTATGTTCCCGAAAGTAAATACCTGGATTATTTCTACCGCAACAAGGAAAAAGTAGATAGCCAGTATGCCGCTTTCCGTGAGACAGTGCGGCGTTACCGTTCGCATCCTGCATTGCTGATGTGGTGCCTGGGAAATGAAGTGGATTTCCCATTCAAAGCCCGGTATAATAAGTTCTATGATGTATATAACGGCTTGCTGGATATGATACATACCGAGGATCCCGATCATCCTGTTACAACAACCATGGTCAATTACCAGTTCAGGAACGTGATGAACATACAGCTGAAAGTACCGGGACTGGACATACTTTCATTTAATGTTTTTGGTGATCTTAAAAATCTGCAACGTAATCTGGCTTCATTTAACTGGTTGTGGAATGGCCCTTTCCTGATAACGGAATGGGGCATATTTTCCCCGCAGGAATCAAAACGTACCGCATGGGGTGTTCCTATAGAGCAAACAAGTACAGTAAAAGCCTGGTTCTACCGCGATTTTTATACAAGCCATCTTCCAGTAAATAATCCCCGTTTCCTTGGCGCACTTACATTTTACTGGGGATTTAAGGAGGAGGTAACACCTACCTGGTACAGTGTTCTTGACGAGAATGGCGCAGCAACTGAGATAGCAGGCGATATGCAGACGTTGTGGACAGGCACTGCACCCAGGCACAGGGCTCCCGCATTGGAGGAGATGCTGGTAAACGGGAAAAAAGCAGCCGACAATATTTTAATGCAGCCAGGTGTATTACAAACCGCCGAAATCAAATTGAAAATGCCTGTAGCAAAGGGACTGCGGGTTGTCTGGAAAGTGCTGGATGAAGATTTTGATCCCCATAGTAACGACCTGCCTGTGGAACGCAACGCAGATATTATCCCGGCTGATAGTTTCAGTGTTACATTCAGGGCGCCAACAAAAGAAGGTCCATACCGGATCTATTCCTGGATTTATGATGCTTGCGGTAACGTGGCAACAGCCAATACACCTTTTTACGTAGTAGGACAATAATAATATGGCAATACGCAAGCGCGTTTCTCCGCCTTCTAAAAGAGAGTTATTTATTCTCCGGGTTATGATCATTACCGGATTGATCAGCTTATGCTTACTGCTGTTCTGCCTTTTCAGTCCTGCCAACCAGGGGAATCGCCCGTTGTATTGGTTATTGATATCTGCTATCATCTTTTCCTGTCTGAAGATACTGCATGAGTGGTATCACTATTTCTATATTACCATTCCTGAAAGACCTGTCTCCACATCTCAGCCTACGGTAGATATCCTCACCACATTCTGCGCCGGCGAGCCTTATGAAATGATCGTTAATACACTCACCGCCATGCAGGCGATCACTTACCCACATACCAGCTATCTCTGTGATGAGGCGAACGATCCCTTCCTGAAAGAGACCTGTGAGCGTTTAGGTGTACGTCATGTTACAAGAAATAATCGTATAAACGCAAAAGCCGGTAACATTAACAATGCCTTACAATATGCCAGCGGAGAGCTGTGTGTGGTGATGGACCCCGATCATGTGCCGACGCCCGATTTCCTGGACAGGGTAGTACCATACTTTGATGATCCGCAGATAGGTTTTGTACAGATCGTGCAGGCGTATAGTAATATCGGCGACAGCATCATCGCCAAAGGCGCTGCGCAGCAAACCTTCCAGTTCTATGGCCCCATGATGATGACAATGCATAAGTATGGTACCGTACAGGCTATCGGCGCTAACTGTACTTTCCGGAGGAGTGCCCTGGATAGTATTGGCGGCCATGCAGCGGGACTGGCGGAGGATATGCATACGGCTATGCAGCTACATGCAAAAGGTTGGCAATCGGTGTATGTACCGGAAGTACTGACCCTGGGTCTGGTGCCTTCCACGCTTTCGGCGTATTATAAGCAACAATTGAAATGGTCGAGGGGCACCTTCGAACTGCTGGTGACCAGCTATCCGGAATTGTTCAGGAAATTTACCTGGCGGCAGAAACTCCATTACGGCATATTGCCGTTCCACTATTTTGCGGGTGTCATATTCCTGATCAACTTCCTGGTACCGGTACTATCCCTGTGTCTGGGGGTAATACCCTTTCAACTGGACCTGGTATCATTCGGTATACTTGGCTTGCCTTTCGTCTGCACTACGCTGCTGATCCGGCACTTTGTACAACGATGGGTGATGGGAGAAGAGGAAAGCGGATTTCACATGGTAGGTGGATTGCTGTTGATTGGTGCCTGGTGGATCTATATACTCGGACTGGTATATACGGTGATCCGTAAAAAGGTGCCTTATATTCCTACGCCGAAAGACGATAAAGACACTACCAGCTGGAAGCTGCTGATTCCCAATGCCACCGTTTTATTGATTTCCGCAGCTGCCATTGTCTATGGGTTATGGCGGGACTGGACACCTTTCTCGGGGGTAATGGCGGGTCTCGCTTTCCTGAACTGCCTGATCATGTTGTTCAATATAATGGCCGGTATCTGGAAAGGACGTATGATGAAAGCCATACCTGTTACATTTGCAGAGGTGTTATACAACCACTATTATGTCTGGAAGATAAGGCTGTGGAAACTGCGTCATAGCGGGTATGTGATGGTAAGAAAAACAGCCCTTTTCCTGACTTTGCTGGTATGTGGATTTACCGCCTGGTTCATTTATGAGGATACAAAACCGCCTGCCAGTTATGCCGGCCGGCCCATTATAATGGAACCTGTTTTTTTAACAGGCATTTTTAGTCCCGCTAATACCTCCGGCTTAACGTCCATGCAGGACGTGGGGCGCTATAACCAGCTGACGGACGCCCGCTTTGATATCGTGTCATGTTACATTCCATGGGGAGATGCTGCCCGTTGTTTTCTGCAGGACTCCCTGATGAATGCCATATATCAGACAGATGCCGTCCCAATGATCACCTGGGAACCCTGGGCTGGATTGTTCCATGTTTCCCGGGAAGATACTTCGTTGATGAGGGAACGGAAAATGATGCAGCATATCAGCCAGGGGTACTTCGATGAGTACCTGCAAAAATTTGCGGAGCAGGTGAGGAAACTGGAACGGCCTGTTTTCATCCGGTTTGGTCATGAACCTGACAATCCTGCCTATCCCTGGTCGGGTACCGGATTGAATACGCCGGAAGAATATGTACAGGCCTGGAGGTATGTGCATGACTACTTCGACCGTGCCGGCGCCCGCAATGCGATATGGGTGTGGACCCCCTGGAAGCCGGAAGCGGTAGCGCAATACTTCCCGGGCAATGGATATGTTGACTGGTTGGGTGTAACCATATTGAATTATGGCAGTTCGCAGTCCGACGGGAAATGGTATACTTTCCAGCAGCTGTATACACCTTATCATAATAAGCCGCTGTTTCGTGCTGGTCTGCCCGTTATGGTAGCAGAACTGGGATCCCTGAAAAAGGCGGGCAACCAGCAAGGCTGGTTACAGGATGCTTTTGCAGACATGGGTGGTCATTTCCCTGAGATAAAGGCCGCTGTGCTTTTCAACAGCAGTTATGATCTGAATATTGTCAGTAAAAAAGACAGTGGAATGCTGGACTGGAAATTGTCAGCGCCCCTGGCTTCCTTAAAGGCAATGTACAGATTACAAAAGAATGATAACGATATCGCCTGTCCCTTGCCAGCGCTTGCCGCAGCTCCGGTCATTCCTCGTCATGAGTGGCTGAGGGATACCGTCAGGGGAGTGATCTACTCCAAAGCCATCCCCTGGTTCAGAAGCCGGCATACCTTAACCCGCAGGGAGGTAACGAAAGACCTGAAAGATATGCAGCACCTGGGTATTAATACCCTCAGGAGATATGGCCCTGGCGTTTATGATCATAACATTCTTGCTGTGGCCAACGAGACCGGGATGAAGATACAGTATGCCTTCTGGATGCCCGACCAGGACCCTGATATTACAAAGGTGCAGTATCGTGATGATTTCAGGGAGTCGGTGATAGCTACCGTGCGGAAAAGAAAGGACGACAAAAGTATTATTAGCTGGCATCTCGGAAATAATGCCTGGCACAGGCTGCAGCGGATGTATGTAAAGCCTTCATTATTGCGTCACGAGGATGAGTATCTGCACTGGTTGCGGGAACTGGTACAGGAAATCAAAGCAGTGGACCCGGGAAGACCTGTAACACTGGACGTACCCCTGGATAGCCAGGTTACGACCACTTTACAGACCTTTGCCTCAGCCATACCCGAAATATCCTGCCTCGGACTGGCCACGCCGGATGACACCACAAAGATTACCCTGCCGGAAACAACAATCCCCTGGTTTATAAGCGGGATTAGCGTAGATCAATACATTGCCACTGCTACAAAGAAACCCCTGTTTATCAGCTCCTGGCAGGATGTTGAAACCAGGAATGTCGTTACCTTCAACGGGTTGCTGGACCATGAACGGCATTATAAACCGGCTTATTCACGATTGGCGGATTACTGGCATGTGAAAACGGACGCTCCCCGGTTACCACCGGTGAAAATTCTGCGTCCGGCCCAGATAACATATCCCGGTATGGTCTTGTCCTATCATGCATTGGTCTATAGTAACGGTATGTGGAACCTGCAAGATCCTATCAACCGCAAGCTGCACTTTGAATGGTTCCTGTATAAAACGGATGGCTGGGGGAATGCCATTTACATGCACCGCCTGGGTACAGGACGGGGCATTCAACTCAGTATACCTGATTCCCCTGAGCTTTACAGGTTATACCTGATAGTCAGTAAGGATGGTTATGCGGTAAATGCCAGCTCCCCACTCAATACACCGTTCAGGATGGAGTAATTACACAACTTATTTTCACATGTTATTTTTTAGACATTTGTAGATTTTCTATCTTTGCGCCGCTAGTGGAATGCAAATAACAGATCCTATACCTTATGCTTAGTGCTACTATGAAGAGAACCGCAGGGCGGACGTTGAAAATTGTTTCGATAACTGCGGGGGGAATGATACTATTACTTTTTCTGCTGCCGCTCCTGTTTCCGGCGGCCGTGTCAGACAGAATAAAAGCATGGGCTAACCATAATATCACTGGCGAGATCAATTTTTCAAAAGCGAGATTATCCTTCTTTAATCACTTTCCCACTCTCACCTTAACACTGTACGATTTCAGCCTGAAGGGATCAGCTCCTTTTGAGCAGGATACACTGGTATCGGCAGACGAAATAGCGTTGGGCGTCAATCTGGGGAGTATCTTTTCAAAAGCTACCCGGGTCGATAAGATCTATCTCACAAAAGGGAATATACATGTATTGGTGGATACCGAAGGGCGTCCCAATTATAACGTATACCAGCCTGCTGCGCCTTCGCGGAAATCGACCGACAGTAGCAGCGTGTCGCTGAAGATAGAAAAGATACAGCTGGAGCACTGTAAGATCATCTACAATGATAAATCCCTGACCCTGCAGATAAGGGCCCGGGAAGTGAATTATACGGGTAAGGGCGACCTGGATCAGTCGCAGTTCGACCTGTATTCTCATATCGGCATCGCCTCCTTCGACCTGGCCTATGGCGGAGTACCTTATATACAGTCCAAGAAACTGGACGGTAACCTGATCACCCGGATCAATACGAAGTCGCTGAATTTCATTTTCGAGAGGAATGACCTGAAGATCAATCAGCTGCCGATGAAATTGAATGGTGCCTTCAGCTTCCTGAAGAACGGGTATAAAATGGATTTTAAGCTGAGCTCCGGGGAATCGACCCTGGAAGCACTTTTCAGTGCTTTACCAGCGAAATACACTTCCTGGAGGGAGCATACCGACATCAAAGGCTATGCTGAGGTAAATGCCTCATTAGCAGGTAAGTACATCGCTAAGACTAACAAGATGCCTGACCTCACGTTTAGCATGAAGGTGAGGGACGGAGAAATTTCCAGCTCAGGGGCGCCTTATGCTATTGAAGGCCTGCGCTTGGATTTCGGGGCCCGGTTACCAGAGATGAACCCTGATAAGTTTACCATCAACGTTGACTCAGCCTTCTTTAAGCTGGACAAAGGATATTTCAGCTCAGATATTAAAATAACGGGCCTGACTAAACCGGACATTCACGCTAAGATGAGTGCCGATCTGGATATGGAGAAGTGGGGAAAGGCAATGGGATGGGATGCCTTCGATCTGAAAGGACGCTTTCAGGCCAGTCTGCAGGCCGACGGCAGATATGCACAATATACAGCGAACAATGGCCCCGGGCATGAATCGGACCTGGTGATCAGCAGTATACCCGTATTTGATTTCAAAGCTACGCTCAATGATGGTTACCTGAAATTCAGGGATGTACGGGAGCCGATCCGGCATATTGGGTTTGATGTACAGGCATCCTGTGCGGATAACAACTATGCCAATGTGCACGTGAACGTGAGTAAGATCAATGCGGAGGTGTTAGGCAACTATATCAAAGGATATTTGCATCTGACCAACGCGCAGGAGCCACAGGTGGATGCCAGCCTGAAAGGTCTGGTGCATATGGGGGATGTAGAGAAGTTTTATCCGTTGGATGGCGTAGACCTGGGTGGTGAACTGAACATCAATATCTTAAGTAAGGGGATCTATCAGCCCGCAAGAAATCTATTCCCGGTAACTACTGCCTCCCTGACGATGGACAACGGAGCGGTACATACGAAGTACTATAAACATCCGGTAGAAAAGATCAATGTCAATGCTACGCTGACAGATACCGCCGGTAGTTTACAGGCGTTGAAGATCGATATTAAACCGATATCCTTCGACTTTGAGGGTCAGACATTTACCCTCAAAGCAGCACTGAACAATTTTGATGATCTGCATTATAATATCCTGGCCAATGGCGTCATCGATCTTGGAAAGATCTACCAGGTATTGGGCCGGGAAGGATATGACGCCAAAGGTTATATCAAAGCAGATCTGACCCTGCAGGGTACGAAGAGTGATGCGATGAACAGCCAGTACGACAGGCTCCTGAATAAGGGTACGCTGACGCTGAGGGATGTAGCCGTGAAAGCTGCCCGTTTCCCGTTGCCTTTCTATATCAACAATGGCGTTTTCCGCTTTGAGGAAGATAAGATGTGGTTTGACAAATTTGAAGCACATTACGGCAAATCTGATCTCCGCCTGGATGGTCATTTATATAACCTGATCGCTTATGCTACACAGAAGAACCAACGCCTTCAGGGCGCCTTTAACCTGAAGAGCAGTTACATCCTGGTGGATGAGCTGATGTCGTATAACAGCGATCCTTATTCGGGAGATGAACCCGGGACTTCCGGTGTAGTCGTGATACCGGATAACCTGTCTCTCACCCTGAATGCCGCAGCAGATAAAGCCAGTTTCCGGGGGATAGATATACAGCATTTCCATGGTCAGCTACAGGTCGACAACGGCGGCCTGCAGATGAGTAATACCGGCTTTAATATCATCGGGGCGCCGGTTGCAATGGAGGCTCAGTATAACAGCCTGAATAACGAAAGTGCCGACTTTGACTATCATATCAACGCGCGGGAATTCGATATCAAGCGAGCTTATAACGAGATCCCGCTGTTCCATGACATGGTTTCTTCTGCGTCTTCCGCCAGTGGCATTGTGGGGCTGGATTATCATGTCAGTGGCAGGTTCAGGGAGAATATGCAGCTGGTGTATCCATCTCTGAAAGGAGAGGGGGTGCTGTCATTGAAGAAGATTAAGCTGAAAGGTTTCAAACTGTTCAATGCAGTGAGCAATAGCACAAAAAGGAATATCAAAGATCCGAACCTGTCTGAGGTAGAAATAAAATCCACTATCAGTAATAATATCATCACCATCGAGCGGACAAAGATGCGTATAGCTGGCTTCCGTCCCCGTTTTGAAGGACAGGTAAGTTTCAACGGAAGACTGAACCTGAAAGGGCGTATAGGTTTGCCTCCCTTGGGTATCTGGGGTATACCTTTCAACGTTACGGGAACACAGACAAATCCTCACGTAAAACTGAAAAGGGGAAGTGATAAGGATTCGCTGGATAAGGAATCGGCGGATTGATGATAGGTGTTTCCACCTGTATTTGATCCGGTAGGTATTTCATATTTTACGATATTATTATATTTATCAGATAATCTGTACTGATGAAGTCCCGATATTTATCCTTATGCGGCCTGATAATCTGTCTGTCTTTTTCCACAGTTCATGCACAGGATATCATTTCCGCAGATAGTTTATCGAAAGCGATACGCAAAATCGATGTGGAAGAAGAGCTTATCCAAGAGAATGAGCAATTGCGTCATATGGTGGATTCCCTGGATAGGGGATTGAATAACTGGAGATACCGTGCGCTGGCGGTGATAGATGAATCCCGATACGAAATAAAGCTATACCAATTACTGTATGCGATCGAAACAGCTAAAAATGTGAATGATGGGGATATTTATAAGTGGTTTGGGAAAATGCTGACTGTAGATTATAAAGCCAATGGGGAAGTGGATAAACTGCATATCCGGGCTGACTCTTATTACCTGGATGCAGGTTATGCAGACAAAAAGTCGCTGAAGTACCGGTTATTCCGGGCCATTGAAGAAAAATCGATTGTGTCTTCATACCCTGTTACATCCCGGCTCATCATTCAGCAAAAATTATTATTGAAAGATACGACTGAGGTTGGGCTTGCTACGGTTGATCCGATGGGCATAAGGAGAATAGAATTTCCACAGTTGAGCAGCAAGGCAATACCACTGGAAGAGAAACAAAGGAAAGCAGATCAGCTGCTGAATTTTATCATGACGGTATCTGGCAGTAAGCCCTTTGAAAGATATTCTTTTCCTACTTATCAATCACTGGAAAAGAAAGAGGTGCCTAATAAAGACATCAACAAGTTACTGAAGATCCGTTATTCCTATATTCTGTATTTAAAGAAGCAATATGAAAAAATGTAAGCTCATTGCTATGCTCATCGTATTGGTTATGACGATGACAAATGCAGTTGCCCAGATCCAATTAAAAGACGAGACACAAAGGGCTTTTGATAGTGCAATGGCGATGGTGGCGGTGACAGTTCCTGAAATGAGCGAGGATTCTTCTGCTATTACCTATTTTAAACTGGAACAGGCGAAATTAAGCCTGCAACAATACCAGTTTGACCTGCAACATCAGAAAAGAGCATTCACCTGGCAGTTTTATAGTGGCATCCTTATCTTCTTCCTGGTCATCATTATCGTAGTGGCCGGGCTGGTATTATCATACCGGCAGTTCTTGTTGCAGGAAAAGATCGTCCATAAATGGATGAGTTCCAAGACACCGGGAGGTGCTACGCCGCAGCCCGAAGTACCGGATTCGGAGTTTTCTTTGGGGAAGGATGGTATTAAGTTTAACTCAGCGGTGATAGGGTTGTCTATTATGTTCTTGTCAGTCGTGTTTCTGATAGCGTATCTGACTTATGTGTATCCGATTACGTTGATAAAGTGAAATTTGGAGCTCGATCCATTAACTTTGGATATCCGGAATATATTTCCATGTTCCAACTTATATTCCACTTATCACCTTATCTTTATATCGGAATGGAAGACTAGTAGAACGGACTTTGATAATAGCTTGATCATCCTTTGATCGGTCGCGAACGATCAACATACGATCAATCTACGACCAACCTACGATCAACCTGCGAACAACCTCTGATTTAACCTATGATTTAGCGCTCCGAAGGCCAAGGAGCATCCTATTACTCACTTTAAAATACCTTATAGCCTCCATCTCGAAAAGATCACTAACAATTCAAACAGCGTTAACCCACGCTCTCACTTACGTTTTTAACCCGATTTAATCACCTGACATTAAAACCCTTATTTTATGGGAAAGTATCTCAAAGGCATCTTAGGCCCATTTTCCGGCCTGGTAGGGACCGTAGTAGGTGCCAGTTGGAAAGGCATCTCTGTAATGCGTAGCCGGTCAGTAAAAAGTAATAGACCAGCAACGGAAAATCAGATGAAGCAACGCACCGCGTTCGCCCTCATGACCGAGTTTCTCAATCCTATTCGCGATCTGATAAATGTTGGTTTCCAGACATATCAAAAAGGACTTACGCCTTACAATGCCGCGTTTAAGATCAATCTTGAAAAGGGAATCACCGGTGTTTACCCTGCCCTGACGATCAACTATCCACAGATAGTGATCGGTAAAGGACGGCTGCTGGCTCCTCCCGAATTTGCAACTGCTACTACGACAGCAGCCCGGCTGGACTTCACCTGGGTAAATAACGCAGGTACCGACAGTACCAACGGTACGGACTTACTGACCATATTGCTTTACAATCCTTTGAAACAGTCGCATGTACAGGCTGTAGGCGTTGCTACCAGATCCAGCCAGACTTATAACATGACCGTGCCGGCCCAGTGGTCAACAGACACCGTTCATGTATGGGTGCTGTTTGTCAGCTTTGATGGAAAGATAAATTCAGAGTCCCGGTATTTAGGCGATATGGAAATTCAATAGTTTCTCCAACTTTTCTTGTTCCAGGTAAAGCGAGCCTACGGTTAAAATTGTTAACTCGCGGTAAGCTCCGAAGATGAAAGGGACGAGGAATTATTTAGTCCTCTTCCCTCCGGAGACTCCGAAGGGGAGAGGACATTAACATCACGACATTAAATCCTAATACTATGGCACGACTTAAAAAAGGGCTGTTAAACGGCTTCTTCGGAGCCATTGGCAATGTAGAAGGTTATGAACAAGATGGCCAGTATATTATCCGCTCACGGCGGATTCAGGGATCTCAGCCACCCAGTGAAAAACAGTTGGCCTGCAGGGAGAAAATGCGGATTACCAATCAGTTGTTAAGCCGATTCTCTGAGTTTGTAAAGCTCGGTTTTGCTAAACCATCCAAAGACCGTTCCTTTAGAGCCTATAGCGCGGCTGTGGCCTATCAGCTAACACACGCCATTATTGGCAGTTATCCTAACTATGAAATAGATTATAGTAAACTTCGCGTTGCAGAAGGCCCTATCGATACGGACGGACTTAGCCCTTCTGTATCTTTACAAAGTAATACCTTACTATTCAGCTGGACACCAGCTGCCAACTATCCGGATAGTACAGACCATGTAATGCTCCTGGCATATGCGCCGGCATTAAAACAGGCTGTCTGTAATTTGTGCGGCGCAAAGAGAAGGATTGGTCAGGAAATATTGGAACTACCAGAGACCTGGCAGCAACAAAGAATAGAAACTTATATGGCATTTAGAGGTGAGATAAACAGACAGTGTAGTAATAGTATCTATTTGGGCAGCGTTTTTGGATGAAAGAGATTTTGAAAGATGATCTATATTGCGGTTGCTTGCAGTCCTGGAAAGGCGAATGCGATCCTTATTCTTAGGATGGCATTCGCTTTGTGTAATCTGCTAGCCCTTACCGGTAAATCTTGACTCCAAATAAATTTCGCAAATAATAACCAAGGCTATAAATACAGCAAAGGAGCAAAATGTTATCGTGAGATGTCGAGGGCTTTTCCTAATTGAATAACTTATTTGCGCTACTATCAGCGCGAGGGCGATAAAAGCAACTATAAACTCATAAATATAGAATTGAACCATTGACAAATTATAATACAGATAATAACTACCATTCAGTCCGGATTTTTCAGTTAAGGTAGCATAGCCTGTCCAGCCATATGTGACCAGAATAAGCAGACAAATTGGAATAAGAATAATTGGGAGTATAGAATGATACAACTTTAGTTCTTCGCGCATTTTGTTAAAATAATAGGTTAGAGTAAATAAGCATGCAAAAATTGAGAAAATAAATTTCTGCTGCAATTAGTCTGGATACTAATTGAAATATTGGCTATTGCAGATGATTTGAAACCTGTCCCATATTCTTGTAATTTATCTACCAGCCTTTCTATATTCTATGTACGAAATCCCGGGCAAATTTGCCTAAACGCAAAACTCATCATATATTGCAATATCCGTATCGTTGGATGTTGTCAGGGAGGCGTGGCCCAACCTAACCTATTCCAATCGATTTCCGTCTAAAAAGAGATTTCGAAATTTTGTGTTTGGTAATTCCCTTAAAACCTCAATCGTACTTCGATGCTCGCTGTAACTTTGTATTTTCTCATCAGTATTGCCTCGTTTTTGATAGCCGCTTCAATTAATGTAACGCTCACTAATGCTGGGCTTACTAAAGGCTTGAACCCAATTGGTGAATTAGTTAGTATACTGGGTGCTTTTTTTTCAATCAAAATGCTGCTTGTTACGCCGTTAAATGCGCAGGTGCTGGTTTTTCCGATGTTTATTCTCGTCGCAGGTGTATTGATAGCTATCTTTCTCAAGACCCTGCTTGGAAATGTTGCAGACACCAATTATGGAATCTGTACGTGCCTTGACCATCTTATAGCAGATGTAAAAGATGACTTCAGGCGAAATCTTGTGAAAGCTGGACAGACCCGGATCGTTCTATTTGCGAAAAATTGCCTGTTCTATATCTTTTTTGCCTTGTCGACCATTCTACTAGCTATTTTCTGTAGCATCTTGGATCTAATACTGCTCTACTTCCACTTTTATCTGTATGTACCAGGCTTTATATAAACATCCAGTGCCATTGGTCGCGTAAGATCGGAGAACCCTTCTGTCAAACAAGTATTGTATGAACAAAATTGGCCGTAATGAACGCTGTCCCTGCGGAAGCGGAAAAAAATATAAACATTGTCACCTGAAAAGTGGGATATATGAGGATAAACCAACTGCGGCGCCAGACGTGGCCCCTACATCTGTCCTGGATGGACTTGATATACGTTATGACAGCGCCATGTTGGCTTGTTTGATAGGTGCATTGCAACTGTATATGCCCAACCATGAAAGAAATGTGCGTTTGGAGTATCTGTTAGGGAAGGTCCTGGCTACAAGAGACACCGGGTTACGTAAACCGAAGCCTGTTTACCCGGCGTTTAAAGAAGCTGTAGAAGCATTCGAAGACCATGCTTATATGGAAGACACACTTACAGGCACTTTTTCAGATAATGTAGTATATAGTGAAGGTAACGCCATCGTATTCCCCGGGCAGTATGGGGATCTTACCGTTTTGTTGAATCAATTGATGGAAGCCATCTTTACCATGGAGCATACGCTTCCTGAGGAGTTTGTTTCAGAAGTAAGAACGGCATCACACCTTTTGTTGGCATTGAGCAATTTTGCAGCAGAGAACCTTAAAATCGGCCGTAACCTTTTTGAGGAAAACGACCGGGATCATATCCTTGTACCAGACGATCACTTGCTCCTTAAAATGGAGAATGCCATTCGAACAAAGTCACGGGTACTGGCTGCTTACTGCGGGAAAGTAGGAATGGATTACGAAATATTGAATGATTTCATTATTAATGAACACCAGCCGGATTTACAGGATGAGGAAGTCGCCGCCCGGCTGCTTGCCACAAAACCCCTTCTCGTCGATGGCGATGACATTGTATTGGTTAACCCTGGTGGGGTGGTGCCTGCCGTTACCGACTTCATTTTCCGGCAGGCTCATAATCGTCATTGCGCAACAGAATTGGCCCGGGTAATGAATATACGCCAGCAGGATTTGGTTAAACGTGCGCTCCGCCATACGGGTTGGAGTTCCATGGCCGTACCATTACCGGCGGAAGGTACCCTCGCACATACCCACGAACAACTATTTGCCTTTGATCGCAATAAACTTGCCTACGTATGTTTTGTGCAGGATCATGTGCCCCAATCTGTTGAGGGTAACTGGGCGCCGGTAGCCGGCTGGCGACAGCCCTCGCCTTCGGCTCATGTTGCCAGGGCCTCACAGGTGATCACCTACCTGAGCGGGCAACCAGTAGTCAGCAACAAAGAGGTTTTTTGCCTTTTTGTTCGCGGTGAAATCGCACCTGGCGGCATTTGGGCAATACCTGTCGCTACAGAGAGCTATTCTTTGGGGTTGGCGCTGTCAGAACTGGAGGCCATTGCCTACTCGAAAGGAACCAATATGCTGACACTGTATAAGTTTGCTAAATGTTACATGCATACCAGATCAACTGTGGGTATGTTTCTGACTGGTGGTGTATTAGACGCATTTGAGATCTACCTGCAAAATAAAGGTAGCCTGCTGCCAGTCAATGATGAACATCCCCATGGCGGAGTGATGGCTTTTGCACCTGGTATCAGTGGCAATTATAACAGAACTGTACATATGCAGATCGATGCCCATGCCGTTCCAATTCACTATGGTACGAGCCTGGCATTTGCGAAAGTAATTCGTTATAGGAGCTATGCCCCTATATATGTCGACAGGGAACATCCGGAACGATTGAGCATCGTCATTGAAGATTTTCCTATACCGGTCTGGATCATCGATACATCGAAAACCGAATTTGGCGAGCATGTCGCTGAAGCCATCGCGTTCTGGATGCATAAAATGCGCAAGCCTCTTCAATCATTGTTAAACGCCCGCGCATTGATGAGTGTTGAAATAAATGTGGCAACGGACCCTGCACTAGCGCAACGGCGGTATGTACATGAAACTGTCGATACGTCCCAGATATTAATTGACTGCCAGCAAATGCAGCATGGTATTCAGCTGACGATACCATTTGCATATTTGCATCTGGTAAAAGAAGCTGATAACCGCGCGGATAGACTGCTCATGAATAGTGTGCTGACGGGGTTACATACCTACATGCAGGCTCACGGACAAGCGGAAAAGATAATAGCTGCCAACATAGGCGCATTGGTAGATGATACCCTCAGACCAGACCATGCCAAAATGCTGTTGTTGCTGGATCCTATGGATAATCCCTGTTTTGATACGGTCGACCTACCGCCCATCCAATATCTGAGTAATCCCGATATAAGCTGGGTCCTGGCCAATCTCGTACACTATCTCCCGGTGGGAGTAACGGTACCTAATAAGGTGGAGACTCTGGCCGAAAAAAAAGAACTTGTCGACCAGATTGTAGATGGCCTGGCGATTATGCTTACTCATTATATTAATGAATACGATGGCATCGCCTTATTGGAATGGCTCATCAAACTTAATGAACGGTGCATTCGCAATAAAGAATTTAAAGAAATACAGGTGCCAGCAAAAATAGCCTGCTTTAGCGACTACGAAACCGAAATTGATCGTATACTGGATGAGGAGACCAACTTGACCACTACCGCCCATGCTGTTCGTACTTTGATTGAATTTGTGTCTATACTGCAGCCGCAGGACACCAAACAGCCGAACCTCGATGACGTTGATCTGCTATTGGCATTTACAAATCAACTCACAGAATGGGGCGCAACAAATGAGGCCATGTATATGGGAATATATGAGCCGGAGATAGGTTTGCTTCCCTCGGGAAGGATAGGTACAAGTAAAGATTTTGAAGCTGAATGCCTACGCCCATACGCTGTTGCAAAAACGGAAGCTGAATTATTTGGCTACACAGAGGATTTTGCCTTTAACTACGCACCGTCTACCAACCAACGTTCAGAAACGTATATAACCCAGGAACACCTGGTAGGCCTTGACCTGGCTTTTGAACAGGAGCTGGGCGTTGCATTTTCGAGACTGAATTTGATGGTGGATATCCTGGCATACCACGGATTTGAGCAGCAAAAAAGCTGCATTGCCATTACCGGTACGCAGGTCAGGGAAATACTCGCGAAAGCTCACATACCGGTGCCATTTGCAGAAAACGAGATCATCGCAATGTTAAAGCTGTTAACATCGGTACCCCGGCCGGCGCTCATGCAACCGCCTCCCGGAGATGCCTACTCTTTGCAAGATGTTTTTACCTGGCGTTATAACCGCCAGTTGGGCTATCTGCGCAGGCCATTGGTAACAGTACAAAGTGGGGGAGAGGTTGTATACTTATATGGATTCAGGCACCTGGTTGCAGCTATGCGGAATATGGAATTCCTGTTGTTCACCGGTAAATATCCTCAATTTGTAAAGAAGGGAGCGCTTGAAATCTGGTTGGGCACCATTCAGCATGCAAAAGGGAAACCTTTTAGGGATCAGGTGGTTGCCTGGTTTAAAGAGCGGCCTGGCCTCCGCGTGATCGAACATGAGATTACCCCCAAGCATTTGGGTGCACAAAAATCATTTGGCGATATTGACGTACTGGTGATTGACGACGTTCAAAAGATAGTCTATCCCATCGAGTGTAAGAATATAACGGGCGCAAAAAACATATTGGAAATGAAGAAGGAACTTGATGATTACCTTGGTCGAAAGCCCAATGATAAAGATGCCCTTGTAAATAAACACGTTAGACGCAATGAATGGCTAGTTGCAAACCCCATGGCCTTTAAGCATTTCGTGGAAAATCCCGCACAATACAAAATTAGGTCCCTTGTACTCACTGCCGATGAAATGGCCCTGACATACTTAAAAGGAAGAACGATTCCTATGGAGATCAAATCGTTCGCCCTCTTGCGTAAGTACGGGATCGGCTATTTAAAGGGAACAACAAAGTGATTATTGAAGTAAGTAGCGGCGACGGTCTTGATATGTCAAAATGCCGGGGCAAAGCTGTATATTACAATTTTGTTTGATCAAGTGGCAGCTGCCTTTTTCAAGAATAAAACCTTATTACTTTATGGCAGCATCTTATTTGCCATCTTTTTTTGAAGTGAATATCCCGGTTGCAGACAATCTCAGTAGTATTCTGGAGATGAGACCAGAGGTCCAGGCCCTGTATGCACATGAATACGTACATTTTTTACAAAACCTAACCACCAATTTTGGGCTACTTAGGACCTGGAACCAGTTTGACCGTATCGTGCAAATCATTAATTATGTACGGCAATCAGGTCCTGATATTCAACTGCCATTAACAGGGGAGGTGATTGAGCATGAGAAGAATAATAGAATCCTGCTGCGTTGCCTGGAAGGAAGTGGCTTTCGGGCAGTGCCTGAACGCAATTCGCACGATTATTCCATTGTGGCGGTAGAACAGAGACGGGATCCGCTACTGGATGAAACCTTTGCAGTGGATTACCTACGCCATATCGTGCTGAAACTGCAACTCCAGGATTTACCGGAGGTCGACTATACATTTGGAGAAACGGCCATCGCTGAAACCATGGCCTATCTCATTGAATCGAAATTTTTTCAGATCGAAGCTCCTCAAAAATGGCCCTACCTGGCAGGCAAAGAGTTTGCGCAATTCATATATCCCCCTGTAGCTGCAGATAGCGAACTTTTACTAGCACTATGTGATATTTCTTTGATGCATCCGGTGCCTGGTTGGGCCTTCTTTACTCTTTTGACCGAGATGGCCGCGTCAGTGGCACCACCGACGACTGCAGAAAAGCTCATTGATTTTGCCCGGGTATCTTATGCCAGGCGCGGGTGGAATATCGATAAGCAACTGGAATCAGCCAGAGACGGTGTAATGAACCGTATTCAAACACTGTTTAATAGTCCGTTTTTGGAACCTACCAGAAAGTGGTTTGAGAACATCGTTTACCGGGCGGCCGACCTCAGGGACAGCCACTATAAATTTATACTGGAAGTATACAGAAGTAACGATTTATTTAAAGAAGGGCTGGTTGATATGGTAGTAAACCTGGGTGGTCCACACACCATCAACGCTCTTGGTAACCGGTATATAATAGCCCCCCACGGCATAGGAATCACTGCCGAAGATATTCATCCACAAAAGCTCAAAGCCCTGGATCAGGTCCATGATATGTTGCTCATGCCGGCAGCCATCTACCGATGCAAACTCCTGGACATATGTAGAGATTCGGAGCCTGCTGATCTGGTAGACGAAAAATGTCGAGATAGGCCTTGGGAGCGTACTCGATATGACCGCCTCTGTCCTTTCTCAGTACTTTGGAACTATTATGAGCTGGACAAAAAGAGATTCCACTTTGGACAAGAACAGATATATGTAACACCCTAGCGCCATTGTACTAAAAGACAACGCGCAAAAAAAAACTAATAACAAATACCGCAATTTCTGACTTCAATTCTTAATGGCGGCGATAATGGAAAGTCGCCCCACGTAGTAGAGTCCGCATAACTTCAGATTTTTGCGCCGGCAAGCTTAATAAAACTGTTCAAAAGTATGCCCATTGCAATCAACCTGAACAGAGATAAAGAAAATATTACAGCCTTTGCCATATTTCCTACTGGAATAAAATAGTCTATTTTACCGTTAGCCATTACCATGATGACATAATACCAGATAATCCCGAGTGGGAACACCGTTAGGCTGGTGGGCTGATCGCTAAGTTCCTTTAAGATCTTTGCTTCGTGGTCATGTAGATAGGAAAGTGTTTGTAAGGTAATCTCCCTGCTTTTTGTCTCACTGGAGTTGATATTTTTAAATGCGTCAAGGACTTTTTTATTTTTCGGTCGTTCCAAATTGTCGTAGAGATGTTGCCAACTTCCATTTGTAAAAGAATAGATGTTAAAATATTCCGCCTCACCTCTGATTGAAATCTGTATGTCGCGGTGGAACATCATTAAAGTGTTTGCATCATACAAAAAGACGTGCATATCAATACAAGACCGATCGCTAAGGTATTCGTGGGGAGGTCTGCCGAACCGTTCATCGAGCTTTTTAATTGCGCGTGGGATAGCTCCGCTCACCTCTACACCATATACTTCTTTAACATGCTCGCTAATATCAGAAGTTGTCATTCCCCGACTGTACATGCCTATGATAGCCTCTTCCAGCTTATCACTCATCCGTTGTCCTTTGGGAATAAGGGCTGGGTCAAATTCACTATTGCTGTCACGAGGAATATTGAGTGCGAGGTCGCCAAGAGATTCGGTTTTAACCTTTTTTTTGTAAGACCCATTACGGCTATTTCCTGAATTGCGGCCTTCAGGGCTATGCTTCTCATAACGATATGCTCATCTAGTTCTGCTTTCAGCATTTCCTCGACCCCTTGCTTAAAGAGACCATTAAAGAAGGTGTGAAATTCTTCCTTACTCCTGAACTGCTTAAAGAAGTCCTTGGGGAATTGTGGGTGTTGATTGTCCACAATACTGTATTCAAAGTTAAAAAATATCGGGGGCAAATCCAGCCGCCGTACCCAGCAGGTGTCGTTTCGTTCGGCTTCGCTCCGCTCCGCCTCACTTCACTCCACCTGCTGGGTGGTATTAACTCGTATACAGGTCCTTACTAGTCTATTTACACAAAGGATTAAATACTACCAAATTTAAATACACAGTACACTTCTGCTATTTTTAAAATTACAACTAACTTATGGTTTCTAAAAAACCTAACTCTTCAGGATATTTTTTGAACCCCTTTACCTTTACTTTGGCGTCCTTAAATGCCTTGTTTGATACATTTAATGAGTCTATACTCGACCAATCCTTTCTAATTCTTTCCAGTCCTAATTTAGCCGTATCTTCATTATCTGCCTGCAAAATTATTTCAACTTTATGTCTCAATTCTTCATACTTAACTGACATTTTTCTATACGATTCGGCTTTCTCAGTAGGCTTAAGGAATGTTTGAAGACCTGTTAAAATGGCAATTATCATACCTCCAATAGGGATTATTACTTGGACACTATCTGATAAAATAGAGATTTTAGGGACTGCTCCTATGGAAATACCAATAATTAGAGCTGGTATACCAAGCCATAAATTGAGATTCTTCCATCTAATTGATGTAAAACGACTTGCATATTCCATTGTATGAATTTTTCTCATCCAATCCAGAATTAATTTTCTAGTTTCCTCCTTCATTGTTAACAATTGCATGATTTAAAGATTCCAATAATATCTGTGCATTAATAGTAATTTTTCTATTAACCGTAGACTCTTTTATAATCGTTGGCCCTACAACATTGGATTGACCTACTCTTCCTTTAACCGTACTAAATAAAAACAACGTAGCTGTCAACTGTTTTGAATCCACTGTCGAACGGTGATATTCACCAGCCTTAATTTCGTAGCTATCACCATGCTCATAACTTTCAATGTCATGTTCTTTTATAGAAACGAATTTACCTGTATTTTGCGCTATTGATGTTTTCTGATTCACATTGTCAAGATTATTCCAATGAATTTCGAAGAAGCTAAATTCAGATTCAAAAGATTGTTCAGTAACATCAAATCTTTGATTATAAATTTCACCACAAAGAACTCTGCTCTGAGCATAAAATTGATGAGAATGAATTGAGAACATCTCAGCCTTTTCATTGTCTATAAATTTCTTGAGCGATTCATGCCATATATGCAATCTTAAGAATTCAAATGACTCCTCTTTTTTGTCATTATGATATAAAGGTATTGATAAAAATCCTTGTGAGCCAATCGTTGCCAAAATTTCGCTTCCTTGAAGATTCATAATTGATCTATAGATGAATGGCCAAATCTCTTTTAAACTCTTTATATACGTCTTTGTGTTTTGATGCTGATTAAAGTCTGCTAGCAACAATGATACAGCGCAAATTCTGTCGATGATTATCTGAAAATATGGGGATAAGTGAGACGCTTTTAGTTGAATTTCATTTATTGTAATGCTTTCTTTTGAATCAAAAATTAAATCACTTAAAACTTCTTTCTTGGGGATGTTTTCTTTGAAACTATCCGAAAACGTGGGGACTATTCCTTTTATAATTTCAATAAATTCTTCAATGTGAACTTCTTTATTAATCATAAACACATATTATACCGCGATAATTAAAAAAAACTCTAGCAAATCCATATTGGGGGTCTATATTATAAAAGAAGCATCAATAGCTAGCAGTTAAATATAAACGAAGCGAATAAAGATATAAATAATAAATTTTATTAAAGTGTTATTCTTGGGGTTTTGAAATCATAACTATAGTCATAGAATTTAGTACTTCATAAGGGATTGAGTAGCCACTAACAAGTGTTTTCTCCGCATCATAAAACATATGAGAAATATCAGGAAAAGAATTGATGTCAACTGCACATTTAGCATTGGGATTATGATACATTACTAAGCCATCCCCCCAAGCTTCTTCGTAATCCTTATCCATAATGTCCATAACCTTCCGAATAGGCTCTACAGACCCAGGATCTGGATTGTATATATCCATAAAGCGGATCATTCTAGTATCACTTAATCCCAACCCAGCCATCTGACCCATCCGATTAAAAGTTGTAAGTGTAGCATTGTTGGAAAATAGTATTGCACTTACATTTTCCGCCTCTGGCAACCCAAAAAAACCGGATTCAATTCTTTTATTCTTCCATTCATGTTTTTCAATTTTTTCATAATTAAGGCTTACCCCATATTCGGTTTGCTTTAGTTCTAGAACGATCTTACCATCCTCAGCTAAACTATATTTTGGCCGAATCCCATATAGATAGTCAATTAAAGCATTTCTCGACCAGGTCATTGAGCCAAGGCTTTCCAAAGTTGACGCTTTATGGAAGTCATGAATAGCAATAATGAATGGTTTCCCCTTCACATGATCTTTTAACCAATATTGCTTCTTCAGTTTGGTGGTTAGCGAACTACCAAACTTAATAGGCATGTAGTCTCGACTCAGAAGAAATGCTTCTTTAGAATCTTTAGGAGATGGTTCATCAAAGGAATCACTGTGATTTACAGTCACTGCTTCTATAGCAAATTCGTTACCAAAATAAGATACCAGATAATCAGGTGCATTAAACGAATTATCAAAAGAAAAACGAGCGTTATATAGATAAATGTAAAGGTATAATTCCCATAATCTGCTGTCAAATCCAGTGGTTTGAAAGTCTTTAATATAGTTTCCGTCCACATCGATAAAACTATATATAATCTCATTGATAAGATTCCGGGCCCCCTCATGACCTCTTTGTTCAGTCAATACTTTGAAATACGGGTGCAGCTTTTCCTTTGGCACTTGGAGCTTTAGAAACTCATTGGGCATTTTCCTTTCATCTCCCTGTTCATAAATAGTCAATCCGTCATTTTCATATTTTAGTAGTGATTTTCTTAACGCCAATTTTGCCTCTTCCTTCGTTCGAAAGGTGCTAGAAGCAAAGTCTATAGCTCGAAATATCTTGCGTTTGTCTCTGCCTAATATTAAAAAACTATACTCTGAGTCTCTGTCTATCACGATAGTAGCAATTAATTTATAATTAAAAGCTTCAAACCATTCCATTTCTTCAAAAAAATAACCAATATGCGCTGACCGAGAGTAGCAGTAAACGTTAAATTTTCGAAGTGAAATTTCCTTAATATTCATAGGCCTATTATAATTTTTAGCATTTAAATATCAGTTTTAAAATTTTATTGATACATCCATTTGGACTGTAATATATATTAGAGGTATTGTCGTATGCATCATGTAAATATTATATAATTAATTCCATCTCTTACATAACACTTTAGTAACTACTCCAAGATGGGTTCTATTCCTGAATTGTATTTTCATTTTTCTTTTGTATTATAACATACAACACCAAACCTAAAATATCTTCCGCCTGTTGGCACAAATTGGAACTATTACGCTTAAATTAATCTTAATACTGTCTAAACTTTTGGGCAATTCATTATGAGTTAGCCCTTTTATTTATTCCTTAGAAACGCTGTTAAGCCAGGCTATCATTTTATCATCTAATTTTACGGCTATATTATAGTCTTCGTCAAAATCCTCCCCTTCTTTACCTCCATGATGAATACCAACAATATTGTTCACTCCATTTTGATTCATCCAAAGTGGGGCACCGCTGTCTCCAACACGGGTAAATATCTGATAGGCAATAAAATTATTATTTATTTGCAAACGATTTACAGGCACACTTTTGTTGATAAGTGTATCATGCTTTGTCTCCGGTGTATTGGCAAAGTAACAAGGATACCCAGTTAAATTCAGTCTTTCTTCTTTCATTGTAATGGTATCCAGTTTTGAAATGCAAAAAAATGAACCTTTATATAGTCTTCTGAGTTTATTCGAATTTAATATTTTTATTACTGCCAGATCTGCATCTCCATCTTCATAATATTTTACTTCAAAGTCATTCTTTTTAAGTGTAATCCAGTCGTCTTCTCCTTTATTGGGTGCGCTAAGAGCAATTTCCCTGAGAAATGCTTTGTTACTTACAACATGACGTGCTGTTACTAAAGTATTATGACTGATAAAAGACAGGGTTCCCCAATCTGGTTTCTTGTTAATAAATGTATACCTGCGCCTAGTCTCTATATGAAGTATCTGTTGATAAGGCGATTTTAGCGTTTCCTCACCAAGTATCTTTATTACAGCGTCAATCATATCATATGGTCCGCAATGGTCAGTTTCACCACAATATTTTTTAATTTGATCTCTATTTATATTTTGGGCGAAAACACTCCAAGGAGAAATGATGAATAACAACAAGATCTTTATATTCATAATTTAGCTATTTAATCTTTACCCTATTGTGCAAATTAATAAGCGGTATATCGACGGCGAGAAACACACTCCATCTCCATGAAGGATTATTAATTACTGCTGTATTGTCCACATTTATTTTTGACAAACCGGGTCCGTATTGTCCTCCTGCTCCTATTGAAAGTGGCAGATTACCAAAGAAGCCATACACAACAAATAAGCCAGGAGAAAAAATCTGTCCCAGTTTAATTTTGTAATCCTTGGAAATAGCATTGGCATTGGTGGTTCCGTTGTCGATAACCGTGGAATCCTTTTTAAGATTGTAATCAACGATTGCACTTAGGTCAATGAGCGAGCCGAACAAACCGATTGAGCCGCCTGATTTCCAGCTTAAAAATCCAGGAGTATAGGAAATGCCGATGGGTGCGATCACTCCGAATTTGCTGGTCCAGGAACTGAAGGAATTATCTTTGTCGGATAAATAAGCTCCTAGATAAGCTTGAACAGATAAGTTGCTGACTGTATTCTTTTTAACAGAAGAACTTCCCACGGGTAATACTGCATTTTCTATTGCTGCCTGAACATCTTCTGGTTTCTTGGCTGAGATTACATTCGCCATAAATAATCCATATGGCTTCAGTTCTTTCAGAAAATGAACCAGCTGCTTTAGCCTGTAATGCCCCAATGCGTCCGATACATCTCCATTGATGTTTCTCTCCAGATCCCCCTGAATTGCCTCGATATCTTTTTCCTCTATTGCTGTAAAACCGGCACTATTTTTCGTCATCTTTTTTACTGCCTTCTTTTCTGAACCGGCATAAGAAGTGATTCCGGATTTATCCTTTAGTTTCGTGAAATCAATACGTTTATCAGTTACCTTTGAAATCAGGTCAAACTCATCGACAAGATCACTGAACAACTGGGCGTATTTTTTAGAATAACTATCCTTAAAGATATCATTGGCTTTTCTGACAATCGGGAATATATCCAACTGGATGGGTGTCTTAACATAGGAATTGATGATCTCAACACTGCCTTGTACGATATCAACCGAGGTATTGATATAATTATAGTAATCATCGTTTGTGATAGCTGTATGCGAAGCCTTTTTATCAGCAATATCTTTTACAACAGCATTCACTTGAGTGGCAAGCACGAAAAATTCATTGAGATTACTACGGAAGGTGATAATAGACTCAGTGTTGGATTTAATCAGTCCCGCAAAAGTATGAGAGCCTTTATCTTTATCGTAGAATGTAATGTTATCATGTTTTATTTTCTGATAGACAAGTGAAAGATAGATATTAAAGAGTATCTGGTCACTCACTAGCTCTTTGAGTTCTTTTGCGGTAAGCCATACATTATCAGTACCACTTTTAGCTGGATCATTCCTGATACTTTCGGAAAAAATAGCAGCTACAGTCAGCATGCTGCCAGCATTTTTAAAACCTGGTGTACTATTGCCCGACTTCCATTCTGGGAAAACTGAAAACTCCAGTAAGATTTCTGCTGTATTACTAAATCCAACTTCCAGTTCACGAACAATTCTAATCGAACGTAAGCAGATCTTTATTTCGGGGAAATTTTCTAGTAATGCCTGATACCTAGGAAGCTCCATCACATTATCTATCTTTTCGGTTATCTTTTCAAGGTCGTCAAGAAACGCTGTTTGTAGTGCCGGTAGCATCTGTGGATAAGAAAAACTCAGGAGGCTTTTTAAGGTATTTGTTGTTTTAGGAAATAGAATTTCAAACTCAGGATTCTTCTCTGAGAATTTTCGAAAACGTTCAAAAAAAGCGATCGTTAGTTCCTGCTTTGCCCGCTCTATCAGAAAAACAGATACATTGTTTGCGAGATCAGTGACATCTATGCCACCTGCCAATGCAGTAATAGTTTGCAATACATTTGATCCCGCTGCCGTTCTTTTAATATAGCTATCCTTTGCTGTAAATGGGTTATCATTCAGAGAATCAACCAAAACTTGTACATCTGAGGTTGTGCAAATATCTGAAAAATTGGCTAAGTCAGTAGCGTCCAGCGGTATTTTACCTGTTGTAGCGTTCCTCAGGCTTATTAAATATTTTGCCTTGTAATAAATTCCCTGTTGTGCAATACAAAGGATGGACGACATTGATAAAATAGCGGTGAGTAAGTGTTTTTTCATGAGGTTTAAAGACTTTTGAAAAGTTTTACGGGATTGATAATTCGTTTCTGATTATTACCGCCTATCGGGTCCGCAGTGGTATAAATTTTATTCAGGAGATTATTTTTGTCCCAATGTTTATCCCTGTTTTTTAGAAATGAAACAGCCAGCGCAGCGATCCCGGCAACAATGGGTGTAGAAAAACTGGTTCCTGAAGCCGGAGACGGTATGTCACCGACTCCATATGATTCAATATCTTCACCAGGGGCATGCAAAATAGTTTGAGCATTGAATGTAGTTTCAGTGCTGATTTGATCATTCAATGTACTGGCTCCTATTGAAATACATTGTTTAAAAGAAGCGGGATAGAAGTCTTTGGGAACAGCAGATTTACCTGCGCTGGCAAAGATCAGCACCTTATCAATACTCGGAATTGAATTCAAAGACTGTCCAAGCTGAATGATCTCATTCCCGACCAGTTCTTCACTATAGCTGACAGAAATAATATCAGCTCCTTTTTTGATTGCCCAGGTAATACCATCAATGACGTATTGAAACCTGGGGATAGAACCATCAATACTAAACTTTCCAACCATCAGGGTTGCTTCAGGAGCAATGCCGATCAACCAGTCCCTTTTATTAGCCGCTCCAACAATCGACGCACATCTGGTACCATGCATAAGCGTATCCTGATCATTAATGACCAATGGTATACCCGGGTAGTCTGCAGGCTGAAGCAGCATGTTGCAATTCGCCATTGTTATTTTGGAAAGTAAATCTGTATTTGACTTGCTAAATCCAGTATCCAAAATTGCTACGGATGCATTTTTACCCTTTTCATTGTAAGTATTCCAGATACTTTTTATGTTCAAATGATCAAACCAGGGGTATGTAATTTGACTATCCGACTTTGCTATCGAAATTTTCAAGAATTCAGACACCGGTATGGCGTGCTGGACGCCGCCAATCCAATAATAGTTATCTCCTTCGTCTCTCAACCATATATCGCTGTCATCATAGACATCCCCTTTATATAACTTCCCATCAACCTCAATTTTACTTCCCGGAGCAAGATACTGGTAACAGGCAGCATTCAACCGGGGACTACCAGCACGAATGTTTAAGTACTTATCTTTTACAGTTACTTTCATTAGCCAACTCTGTCTGTGATTTTTATAGTAGTTGTATCTGAATCTTCCTTCCTTTTTGAGGCTATAGCTCCGCGTAATTGCATTAATTTATTCAGCAGATCGAACCAGAACGGTGCGCCCAGAGAAATAGCCAGAGCGGTCAGGATCCATCCACCTATTGTACTGCCAATATCTGCGTCCTTCTCAAAATTCATGAAACCTTTCTTCCAGCCTAATCCAAGCAGGTCATTGACCTTTCTAATGTCATTTTCTACTAATGTCTTTGCCTGACTGACAAGACTATCTTTCAGATGCTTTGCATCATTGTATTGAGCGTTTGCATTTGCAGCCAGAGAGTCTTTCCCCGCAACAGATAATGATTGCATTTTTGCAATAGCATCTTTTGAATCCTGTAATTCCTGTTCAAGATTAGGATGTGCTTTTACAAAATCGTTTGCCTGTGATACGATTTTCTCCGTCAGGGTAGGGTTATTTTCCAGTTTCTTAACAATGCTGATTGTATCCACATTAAAAACAGTCGCAATGGTAAGTCCAATAATCATCAACATTAACTGGGTCCATTGTTTATACCAACCTGATGTTTTGACCATCATCTTGTTAAACCAATCCTCCAGTAATGCTTTGAATTTCTGTACATCACCCTGAGAATCTGCCCAGATTGTATTCAGATAATCTATGGTTTCGTTGTCAATCTTCACCTTATCCCAGGCCAGCTCTTTTTTATCAAGGCTGTCCTGAATCTGGTATTTTATGGGATCTCCCGGTTTCATATTTTTCCCACGGAGTAAGTCAGTTATCACACGGGAGAAGGTATCAGGCTCAATGTAAGATGGACATCCACTAATAAAGTTGCCTGTTTTAAGAATTTTTATTAGTGGATGATTATAGAAAATGGTAGAGAATGATTTCTTCTTATTTGTAGCATGATCCAGTATTACGAAAAGTGAATACCGGAGAATTAATCCACGTAATTGAATATTAGTAGCTACAATTTCCTGAATGATGGTTGCCAGTAAACTATAAAGAAGATAAATAAAAGTAAGTCCAATGACGACAGATAATGCTTCATTGCTAAACATGGGATATTATGATTTGAGGTCTTAAAGCTGATATAATCAAAACCGTTTCAAGTTAGGGGTAACAAATCTTTCCCGCAATACCAACTAGTTTGTATTTTTAATACGGAAAGAGGCTGTTTTCAACATCATGTTAGTAAATTGACTAATTTTCTTATCTTCGTTTCGACAGGTAGAAAGAGCTAAAAATCGTGCAAAACAGGCGCGTTTTTTCAGAGTTTTAAATACCCTGCCATTCATTTGACTTTCAGGATTTATAAAATATTGATATCCAGAATGATAGTATTCCTGTTCTGGGCACGCAATGGCTCTGTAATCAATTGATTTACAGGGTCATTTTTAATTTATGATTGTCAATAATTCACAGATTTTAACCCTTTCTACCACTATTGTCGACAGTCAATTGACAAGCAGAAATTGTCTTATCTCACAACTGATTCCCGTTCTAAGTAATCACCCGGGAAATTACAGCATTACCTCCGGCATCAGAGAATCGGGCGTGTCTTAAATGGCAGACCTGAAAATGTAAACATGTCAGGACGGAAACGTATGCAGGTAAAATCTCTGAAAATTTCTTCTCCCCCTTTTTACCTCTTATTACCTATTTCTCTCTCCTCTCAACGAAAACAATTCATTTAAGGCCACAACGCTGTGGCACGGCACGTACATTGATCATTGTAAATTTATAACCCAAAAGCCACAACGAAATAAATATTGGATCTTACCTAAACAGAAAAAAGGGGCAAAGAAATTTATTTTTACGATTATGGACGTGGGCCTGGACAACGCCTGCAATTGGTGTATTCACCTTGTCTAGTCCGGAAAAAAGTTTACACCTAAAACATGTAAACTATGATTCCGAAACAACGAATTCAAGGCATTAAAGGCAAACCAGGACGTCAATTCCAGTATGAACTATCCTTCATGCAGGAAGAGTTAAATAAAAAGAGATAACACTACCGGAATTATTTCCTGGATTTCTGTGATTCGGCCGTTACCTATACCCACTGAATAATGAGGGATAATTTCTATTTCTCACTAATCACTTCAAGAGTATCCCGTACCGGTTTTACAATATTCAGGCATTCGCAGTAAGCTTTCTTTTTTGCCATAATTATATTGGCTAATACGCTTTCCTTTAGGAAACTACTATACAAAGTATAGTAGTTTTGTTTAATTTTGGGATCCGATTATTCAAATTTATACCATTATGAACGCTGGTAAAAAGATGCTCATCGGCCTGCACCTTGGAAACGGATATGGCTCTCAACCAGGAGCCTGGCGTATGCCGGGAGTAGATTCTAAGAGCTATACAAGTTTTGATGCGAGGGTCAAACAAGCCCAGGCAGCTGAACGCGGTAAGTTGCAGTTTATATTTCTGCCTGATGGCCCAGGGGCGATTATGGCCGATATAGAGACCGAATCGCCAGGTTTCAACCTTGATGTTATGCTCACCCTGGCCGCAGTCGCACGCGAAACCGAATATATTGGTTTAGTTGCCACGGGATCTACCACATTTAATGAGCCCTTCAATCTGGCCAGACAATCTAAGGCGTTGGATATTATGAGTCACGGCCGGGCAGGCTGGAATGCTATTACTTCAAGTGGTGAGGATGTCGCTGCGAATTATGGAAAAAGAATACCATCGGGCGAAGAACGGTATGGACGCGCGCACGAGGTCGTTCAGATAATCCAGGCGCTTTGGGGCAGTTGGGGGAAAGACGCCTGGGTGCACGATAAAGAGACTGGTCAGTTCGCGCACAAAGATCAGATTATTCCGATCAACTTACAGGGCAAATTTGTCGGCTCAAGAGGCCCTCTTTATATCCCTCCGTCGGAGCAGGGCCAGCCCATTATTTTTCATGCTGGCGGTAGCCCAAATGCATACGAGCTGGCGGGGCGTTTCGCCAATGCGGTAATTGGTGCAGCATTTACTATTGAGGATGCGCGTGCCCAGCGCAATGCGTTTAGAGAAGCCGCAAAACGTTTTGGGCGTGAGCCTGATGAGATTAAATATATTCCTGGCCTGATGACTACAATCGAAAAAGACAGGCGCACAGCACTGGATCGCCGAATTCAATTAACAGAACATTTATTCCCTCAAAGAGTAGCCTATCTTCAACAAATGCTTGGCATCCCCCTTGATATTAAACGACTTGACGAACCGCTCTCAAAAGTGCAACTGGATGCCGCCCGCCCGTCCCGCTATGATCCACGCTCACCCCATGCACTTCAGATTGCAAAACAAGGCTGGAGCCTGCGTGATATATTGGCCCACGGAGTTATAGATTATCACCCTGTAATTGTAGGTCCCGGTATCGAAGCGGCAGACCATATGCAGGCGTGGTTTGAAGCAGGTGCCGCGGATGGATTCTGGATTTCACCAGACGTTAATTCGGACGGCATTGATGCCTTTGTGGATGAAGTGGTCCCAATCTTGCAGGAACGCAGGCTCTTCCATCAAGATTACGAAGGCAAGACTTTACGCGAACATCTTGGTGTCCCAGATCAATACGGAATTGATCCCCGAGTTGAAGAATTAAAATATAAAACAAATTAATATATAGAATATCGAATTCGGAATAAACGGATCTGGCAATATTGGTAGTATACAGGCTGCTTTTCAGCTCCAGATCATCAAGTTTGCATTTCAAACTCGTGTAGACAAGAAACGCCAGACGAAGTAGTTGAGAAAGCCGCGTAATTCCGGTGACAGGTCAAGCGTAAAAAAGTTTCATTAGTGCCTACTTTTGTATCATAATAACCGTTATAATTTGGCAGAGCTTTGTCCTTATAAAAAATAAAATAATGGCAAAAACAATTTTTATAACTGGTGCATCGCGTGGATTCGGCAGGATATGGTCAGAAGCGTTTTTACAACGTGGCGACAATGTCGTTGCGGCTGTTAGAAACCCTGAAACATTGACCGGACTTAGAAAGGAATACTCGTCAAGTCTTTTGGTATTAAAACTTGATGTAACCGATAAGAACGCAAGTTTTGAAGCAATTGAAACCGCAAAAACTCACTTTGGCCGCATCGACGTATTAATAAACAATGCCGGCTACGGGCACATTGGAGCTATAGAGGAGTTAAACGAGCAGGATGTCAGGACGCAGTTTGAAACTAATGTGCTGGGTTCATTATGGGCTATACAGGCAGTAGTACCTATCATGCGTCAGCAAAAATCGGGGCATATTATTCAACTTTCAAGCGCTTTGGGTTTGAATACGGTATCATTGATGGGACTGTATAGTGCATCCAAGTTTGCAGTTGAAGGTCTTACTGAAACACTGGCTGGCGAAGTAAGTGGTTTTGGCATTAAAGTAACCATTCTGGAACCTGGTGGTTTCTCCACAGATTTCTTCGGTACCAATTCGCTTGTACTTAGTGAATCAATACCGGCCTACGATGACATCAGAAAGGACTTTTATGAGCATGCTAATGAGCAGGATTCCGGTAACCCTGCAGCAACTCCCAAAGCTCTTCTTAGCCTCGTGGATTCGGAAAATCCGCCATTAAGATTACTATTAGGTAAAACTGTTTACCCCTGGGTAAAATACACTTACGAAGAGCGCCTGAAAACATGGGAATCATGGCAGGATGTTTCTGTGGAAGCACATGGTTTATAGAAGTTCAAAGTCAACAGAACCCGGATTCGCCGGGTTCTGTTTTATAATTAAGTACAATGAAACATTTCAAAAAAATCAGCGATCTACATGATGCTCTCGGTATCAAGCCGCCTGAGCAGCCCCTTTTCAGTGTGGCTTACGGTGAACGGGATGCTTGCACCGGCACCAGCGAACTTGAATTTACTTCAGCATTTTACATTATTGGATTCAAAAAACTGAAATCGGGGCACATGCTGTACGGGAAAACCAGGTATGACCATGACCTTGGCACCATGTCATTTATTAAACCGCAGCAGAAGGTGTTTTTTCAAAATATGGAATTAGAGGAAAAGGGGTTTCTAATCATCATCCATGAGGACTTTTTACCTGGAACGTCCCTTTACAATGATCTTAAAAAATACAGTTACTTTGACTACGAGGTAAATGAGGCCCTACACCTTTCTCCCTCAGAAGAAAGTGTTATCTGGAACCTGTATTTCAGCATAGAAAAGGAATATAATAATAATACTGATGAACATAGCAAAGCGATCATCGTCAGTCATATTGATTCCATGCTAAAATATGCGCAGCGATTTTATAAAAGACAGTTTATTCACCGGACAGAATTAACGGGAGCGACGGTTACCAGGTTCAATGCATTACTCGCTGCTAATTTCGAAGAAAGAAAATCGAAAGATACCAGGCTACCCAAGGTAGCTTCTCTGGCAGAAAAAATGAATATATCTCCCCGGTATTTAACTGATCTGCTTAAAGAGGAAACCGGCAAAACAGCGTTAGAACTTATTCACCTTTTTTTGATCGGCGAAGCAAAAAATATGTTAACAGAGGGCGAACTGAATATTTCTGAGATCTCGTCGTCGCTTGGTTTTGAGAATCCAACCTATTTTTCGCGTCTGTTTAAAAAAGAGGTAGGAAGTACGCCAAATAAATTTAAGGACAGTTGTTGAATTAAGGTGATTGATCTTGGTATGGGTATTTAGTTTAAGAAACGGATGGCAATACATCCGTTACGGCACGAATAAGTATCGGTCAAATAGAAAACGGTGGTTTCGGACTTTCGGCAGAATTGGTAGTCAACGTTCCTGGCGTAAGCATAGAAGAGGCATGGCAACTGGTAGAAAAAGCCCATCAGGTTTGCCTTTCTTCTAATGCAACACGCGGTAATATAGAAGTAAAACTGAATGTAACAAACAGTTAAGTTTACCTTACAGAGCATGCCTCTTGTTCATGGTCTATAATTTTAAAAAATGCCTGCCCTTTGGGCAGGCCAGTCCGAGATTATTATCAAAAATCGAAATTCTGATTTCTGCCATATGGATGTCCTGATTATTCCATTTTCGGATTTTTAGGAAATAGAGAGCGGTTAAATTCCACTATCTCCTCATGCGACGGTTGAGTAGTGCGTTCTGAGAATAGCTTAATCACAGAATCCCTGATTTGCGGTGCCACTTCCCTTATACCATCTTTGAGCGCCTGTTTCAGTTCCGTTACATTTAATTCCGTACAATAGGCCGGAGTTCCTGGCTGTTGTCTCCACGAGCTTTCTAAGTTACCCGCATCAACGACATCAAAGCCTGCTTCATCGATAAGTCCGGAAATAATTTCCTTAGCTCTGGGATCATCTCCTGATACAGCAATAGCTATGCGCCCAGGTGTGCCCTGAGGTTTCCCACCGGATACAAGGGTTTGCGCCAAAAGATTATTAAACGCTTTAATAACTGGGCGCCCTATTTGTTCAGAAACCCAAACGCTTTCCACTTTACCATTCTTTATTTCCTCTATGTCAGCATCACGGAACGGATAATAATTGGATGTATCCACTACAATGGTCTCCTTGGCTATTTCGTCAAACAAACTTTTTGACAGGCTGGGAATGGCTATCGTTGGCACTGATAATATAACCACATCTACACCTTTAACCACATCTCCCACGGTCGAAGGCAAGGCACCTAATTCTTTGGCCCGCTTCTCTAGTTTATCAAATTCACCTGAATTGCTTACTAAAACCTGATGGCCTGCTGCAACCATTTTTTGGGCAATAGTGCCTCCAATGGCACCCGTACCTATTATTCCAATTTTCATTCTTTTATTTTTGAAAAATGTTATTTTATTCTGATTACCCTTTCAAGTTCTGCTGTTATTTCCTTGGTGGAAGATTGTTGATAGCCCGGTTAATATCGATAGCATGGTCTACAAAACCTTTAGGATAATTACCCGACACTATGTTATCAAAATACTCATTACCAAGTTCCTTCATTTTACTAAGGGCCAGTTCTTGCTTTTCTTGTAACTCTTCTTTTTTTGCTCCTTCTTGCGAAAACAACCGTGCATGTGCTTCTCCCATTCCTCTCGCGGCCCCTGTTATAATAGCAACTTTACCTTCGAGTCTTTTCATTTTCGTCTATCTAATTGGAAATTAATTATACTATCGAACACTTCTTCTATGTTACTATTCAGCATTCCAAAGTGTTAACCCTCCTTTGTTAAAGACTATATTTAAATTATCCTTTGCAAAGTTAGATACTTTTACTTTCCTTTGTATAGCACTTTCCCAAAGGAAAGTAGAATTTCAAAAACGAAGGCTTATGGCACAAAAAAAAACGCACTGCGATTGTCTTAATACTATAAAGCCTGTTCGGGACGCGCTTGACGTAATCAGTGGGAAATGGAAATTGCCTATTATAATTTCGGTGGGTGTCGGCAATGACCGCTTTACTGACATACAAGAAAGTATTCCCTTGATTACTCCTAAGGTTTTGGCAAAGGAGCTCAAAGAGTTAGAGCAGCATAAATTGATAAAGCGTATTATTTTGGGAGAATATCCTGTTAAAATCTCTTACAAGTTAGAGCCTTATGCAAATACCTTGACACCAATAATTTATGCGCTCAAGGACTGGGGAATAAACCATAGAAAAAAAGTAATGGACCGATGACCATGCTTTTACCAATTATAGGGCAGCTACTATTACCCAGATGCGGATACTAAAGAATTAGTAGAAATTTTACTACCCTTAAATGAATTTTCGATATATTCGAATAACTTAAAACACTATTAATATGGCTATTAAATTTACTAGGAAGGTGGAAGTCATTAATCGTGTGAAAGCCGAAGGTAAATTTAATTACATGAATTCAGGAAAAGATGGTGAAATGAGAAAGGCTATAAATACTCATGTGATTGAAACCAAACGTGATTTCGAACACAAAGAAAGAATGTCTAGAATAGCAGCATCTCAACTAACTCTTACGGCATAGTCTGCAGTATTCATCTTATCAAAATAATAAAAAGGTTCGCTTCAACATAAGCGGACCTTTTTATTATTTTGAATTTAACATTCGTAAAAGCGGCGCACTTTTCATTATCGTGATTTAGCGCCAAGCTATCACGTTCAATCTGATAAACAAGCTGTAATTGTTCCGGTGTGTATTCCGCTCTTGCACGATCGCTGTAAGCGGATTCGGTAAAATATCTTCTTGCATGTGCAAAGCAGTGGATCGGTGTTATATTATTAGTGTCGACGATGCTATTATACCCAGAGTACGCGTTGGTTTGCGGCGTTCCATAAAAATCCTTAATGGCTTATTTGGTCACACTTCACCAAGGCTTTAGAAACTGGAGAAGGCGTTGCTGCCGCGTCATTCCCCCTTCCCCGATCCGGCAGGGTTCCAAACGATGGGGAAGGTATTTGCACAAAATTAGATACTCCCCAAATATATTTTCGTTCAATCCGGTCGCGGATATAATATAGACATTTTTGGTGACTCAAAGGCTCACGTTTCTTCTAACGGTAAGTACATACCTGTCTTTATCATCAACCGGCGTACGATAATAATCATTAGTATCAGAAATGCCTATTATATAGCTTCCAATATTCCAGACATGATGACGGTCCTCACTGGGATCATCTTTTGATGATCCAAAACTAGATTCATAACTCCATTTTCCACTTTCAGTCCCCAGCTTTTCACTAGCTATCTTCAAAAATGTATCATTCTTGCTAATGGTAACAAAAACGCGATAGACGGTAGAATCTATACCAATACTAACCATTATTTTCTGAATTGATGACCCAAAGAGCTGGAGGCTGTCTGTTTTCTTTAGTAGAAAGAACCCTGTTTCGTAAAGGCGGAAGGTAGGAGAGGGAATATCTAAATTGCGTATTGGCGTTTTAATGTTGTTTTTGATATCAGGTAGTGGTTTTGACAGTATATCGGTCAAGAAAATAAGCTCAGCGGGAATTTCTTGTTTTACCTGGCCCAAACCATTTTCAAGCGAAAAGAGGAAACAGATAAAAAATGCACAGCGGGGCAGGGATTGAATGAACATTTTATTTTATTAATATTAACGTGAGTACTGTTAGTGAAAATAAGATTTTTTATTGACGCAGTACCAGAAAGTTAGTATCAAGGTTCAAAGCGCGGCACACGTTGTTGAAACGATGCTTGATCGATATCAATAGTTATATCCTCTCGATGTACTTTGATAATACTAACGTACATCGGTATATATTTTTCTTCAATTTTTTTTGTCGTGTATTTATTTCTTCATTAACTTGCTTTTATAATTATCATACTTGTATATAGCTATCGATAATGAGTTGACCTTTTCAGTAAGAAATCATTATTTTGTGATACATATGACAAGAAGGTAAGCGTTTAACGAATCTCGTCCATCGAATCTGACAGTTTACTGTACGAGGTATAAGTTAAAGCGCTCAACCCACATAACAAGGGTTGGGCCTACTTATGCATTGGGCAGGGCTACCGAAAGGTAGTTGGCTTTGTCAGAGCCAGATGGACAATGCGGGTGGGTTCCAGCCCTTATTATATTCCCTGCACTCGAAAATGCTTCCTCCTCCGGGTATTGCGCAATCACTTCTTACTCTCTTTAATCAAGGATATTATTTGTCGGCGTTACAAATAGGATAACGTCGTCAATTTACAGTATGCATCGCTACTATCTACGTTATAGATGGTTGAATAGAACTACTGGGGGAACAATTAATTTTTAAACATAAGTCAATCGCCATATCAGTAATATTTATTACTGATGGGATAGTATTTGGTATATCGAAGGATATGCATCTGGAATTTTCTTCCGGCAGCCTCCTTCATGCGTATACTCATCAGTCAGCATTGTTAACAACAAATTTTCTATGAATACACAAACTCAAACGTTAACTCGAAAGAAACACTTTTTCCCATTTTGCCTATCCGATGAGGAAATGCAATATCCGATGGAGGTCTTTTATGATTTCTGCGCTCGTACAGATCTACGGAAGGAAACTCACCGCCTTGACAGGCTACTTGAAGCCATCTCTAAATCCGGATCTGAGAATAATCGAAACTGTTATGATCTGGTAGACACAGAGTATCGAAGATTAATAGAGGCTGCATTTCTGCTTACAGAAAATGTAACCAGGGAAGAAGTATCTGTAGAACGCTTCCTTGGACTATTTGCACATGAAATCAAAACGCAACTATCGGCCGCTTCATTGGCTGTTGAGTCGTTAGTTGACAGAACAGATTCCTTCTTTGCCAACAGGCCAGATGTGGCTTTTTATCTTACTACTTTACAATCTATTCTTTTCAACAGCATACATGTCTTAAAGAATATGATTAATACCGTGCATTTTCGGGAAGAATGTTTTTTCCTGAGAGCGGAAGAGACATCCTTTAAAGTAGCGGATTTCATAGATGAATGTACGATTCCGCAGCACATTTTGAATGAAAGTTTTGACAAAAACCTGATTATCGAGCTGAATGAACTGCAGGGTAAGACTATTGTAACTGATAAGATGAAGCTTGGGCAAATAATTCAAAACTTCCTTATTAATGCGTATAAACACAGTAAGGGAAAGGAGATTCAGCTAATCGGAACGGGGTCAAATGATCATGTATCATTTTCGGTTGTCAGTTATGGTCAAACCATTTCAGCAGAAGAAATTAAAAGGATTGTAAAGATTTACTATCAGGTCGAGCCGGGTAATGCAGGAAACGGATTAGGACTTTATTTATGCGAGCTATACGCGGAAATCCTGCGTGGAAATATCAAAATCACTAGCAATAAGGGCATCACAAGCTTCACAATTATCATTCCCTGTGAAGTAAGAGACTGAATATCAAAATTGTCATGGCATCGGTGTCATCTTACGCCGATGCTTTTTAAATCATTCTATAAATGTATGTTATGAAAGGCTTACCAGAATGGCACCAACAGCCACTCGCACTTACGGAAGAAGAGATTGCAGCACCAATGACTGTAATTAATGACTTCTTTTATTCCTATCCTTTACCGGAGTTCAGAGAGCATATTAAAACGCTTCTCCTGATGGCATGCAGTGATCAGGATTGTAATGCTGCTTTTAATATCATTTTCTGCGAAGATGTTACCCGTTTAATCGAATCCTGTTATCTACTAAAAAATGAAGACCATGGAAAGAATAATATCACCAGGGGCGAGTCTCTCAAGCATTAAAGACCGCCGGCATAGGCTTTATCGAATTGAAGAAGAAGATGAGCTGGAAGGAGATTTTGGCATTTCTGCGGCTGATGAAGGTGAAGTCAAGGTAAAAAAGAAACCGCGTTCCAGGAAGGCCACAAAGAAAGCAAATGATGCCGGTATCAGAATAGGGGGACCTTTTCCCATCGAAGTTGACTTTGACCATCCATACCGCCAGGTATTGATGGCATTAAAAACAAAACCTTTTCTGCTTATGGCAGGTATGTGTGGGTCCGGAAAATCGCTTTTTGCAAGAGCATTAGCGTACCAGACCTGCCCTAAACATCTTCAGGAAAATGGGAAACCCGGCAACTTTCAGATAATGGCAGTTCAGCCCAATTGGTGCGATAACGAGGATATCGTCGGCTGGACTAACAACCAAGGGAAACGCCACTTCACACCTTTTATCCATTTTCTGATAAAGGCGTGGCGGCATCCGGATGTGCCGTTTATTCTATGTCTTGACGAAATGAATCTTGCCAGGGTGGAACATTATTTTGCTGATTTCTTATCCATACTGGAAAGTCGTCAGCTTATCAATGATAAACTTGTTTCTGATGCGTTCATAGATGGGATGCAGTTAAAAGAGTGCCTAGAGAAAGATCCTCATTTTTGGGAGCAGTTAGAACTTACATTTGACGGTGACCTGCAGGCCTTCTTTCTCAATAACGGAATCATGCTGCCATCAAATCTGATTGTTATCGGTACGGCAAATATGGATGAATTTGGGCACCAATTCAGCATGAAGGTGCTGGATAGGATCATGGTTGTTGAACTAAATGGCATAGATTTCTATGGAGGGCTTACAAACACCGGCACTGATCTGGAATTTCCGGCTAGCCCCTTAAATAGCGACTATCTGTTCGGACCGTTATTGTCGGCCAAAGAAGCATACCATTCATCACCAGCTGACGGGGACCTGATTATATCAGAGCTTCAAGCTATTGATAATATATTGTCAGCATCCTCTTTTCGATTTGGTTATCGTATCAGGGATGCGGCGCTTATTTACTGCGCACATAATTCCAGAATAAATCGAAGCAAGAAGGACGATAAGTGGCTGTTTGGCTGTTTAGATGAAATTATTCTGATGAAAATACTGCCCCGAATAAACGGGAACTGGGAATCTTCACAAAAGATCATTAACGATCTGCTTCGTTTTACGAGGAACAAATATCAACGCAGTTTTAAAAGATTGTCATATATGAAGAATAGGGCGGAGGAGTCTCATTTCGTTTCTTTTTGGGGCTAATAATGGCTATTTTAGGCGGTATACTGTTTTAATATAACCAATATATGTTCTTGCAAGTAGCGAAGTTAACTTTTCTTTTTTGACAGAGAATACGTCGGAATGTGTACCTTAGATGGACCAACCTATATGCCAATCACCAATATCCTGATTATTATGACGCCAAATGTAGCAGGAAGGCATGTGTGTAAGATAACATTGTATACAGTGATTATCCTGGAATTATTTTGGCTGTTCGTGGAAACAAGGGGGGATTTCGCTAACGGTATACTTTTCTATCTGAAAGCCCAGATGAACTATATTGTATGGATCTTTTTCGCGATCTGGTTTCTTTCATCCTATTTCCTGGGGAAGATGATGGGAGGGGAGATGCTTAAAGGGCGTAACCATTTGGTTCTGGCAAGTATATATGGATTAGTAGAAGGTTTGATTTTAGTGACTTATGCGATTATAGTATTCATTACTTCGGGACAATGGAGCAATATGGTACATGCCATGCCAGAGCTCTCTTTAATGATAATTATACCTATACTGTTGCTGTGGTTGGCGGCGGCGAGTACATTAAAGCAAAAGATGAAATAGATGTCTGGAAATACCTCGACTATACTAACTCCCAAAAAAAATCTCACCATTTTAGAAATTTATCTATTTTTGTAGTGAACAATACAAAAATACCTTTCCCAAGAGAAAAGCAATAGAAATGAGAGGCAGACCCACTATATACGACAACAAAGAAGTCTTATCGAAAGCACAGAAAGTGTTCTGGGCCAAGGGGTTTACCGCTACTTCACTGGAAGATATTCTCGAAGCCACCGGTCTTGGTAGCGGCAGCTTTTACCATGCTTTTAAAGGCGGTAAAAAAGAGCTGTTCAGAAAAGCTATTCAGCAGAGGAGGGAAGCTTTTAAGCAGTTCAGGGATGAGTTGGAGCAGAGCAAAGCACCTGTTGAACTGATCAAAGACTTCTTTCGCAGTATGGCTAAAGATGACCGGGAGACACATTTATTAGGCTGTATCATCGTGAATACGGTCGTTGAAATGGCCTGCCTGGATAGTGAGCTGGAAGAGGAAGCTATTACCATCCTGAAAGAAGTAGAACAGTTCTTTACCGCCACTATCAGGAAGGCGCAGAAGAATGGTACGCTGAAGAACCAGACCAATCCGGAGATCCTTGGGCGTTACCTGATCACCCTTTGGAACGGGATGAACGTGACCCGACGCATGTACCCGGACCAGCAGATCCTCAGCAAACAGATTGAAATGCAGCTGGAAATCATCAGCTGATTTTTTTTGACCATTTTTGTAGTGATCAATACAGAAATGCATAAGCCATTCAATATCTCATACTAAATACTGGAATATATACACTTATGGATTTACAATTGAAATCAAAGACTGCTTTTGTCAGCGGATCGACACAAGGTATTGGCTTCGCTATTGCGAAACAATTACTAACCGAAGGAGCAAAGGTGATCATCAATGGAAGAACCCGGGAGAAGATCGATCTCGCACAGCGGAAGTTAAAAGAGGAAATACCAGGAGCGGATGTATCGGGTATCCCGGCGAATTTTGCTGATCCTGAAGAAGTGGATCAGCTGCTGAAAGCGTTACCGGATATCGACATCCTTGTAAATAACGTCGGTATCTTTGAACTCAGACCATTTTTCGACGTAGAAGATAGCGACTGGGCAAAGTTCTTTGAGGTGAATGTAATGAGTGGCGTGCGCCTGTCAAGGGGCTTATTGCCGAAGATGCTGAAACGTAACTGGGGCCGGGTGATTTTCATCAGCAGTGAATCCGGCATCAATATCCCTGAAAATATGATCCACTACGGGATGACCAAAACCGCTATGCTCTCCGTCAGCCGCGGATTGTCCCAACTTACGAAAAACACCGGTGTTACCGTTAACACAATCATCGGCGGACCTACCTATTCCGAAGGTGTGGGCGGTGCTGTGGAACAAATATCCGCAGCACAAGGCCGGAACGTGGAAGATGTGAAAGCTGACCTGATAAAGGCATTAAACCCTACTTCATTATTACAGCGATTTATACAACCCGAAGAGATCGCACATCTTGCAACATATCTTTCCAGCCCTCTTTCAGTTGCCACTAATGGTGCGGCCCTGCGTGCAGATGGAGGTGTGCTAAATACCATTCTCTAAAGGAACAGCGAACAAGGAACAGGCTGTCTCAAAATTCAGACAGCCTGTTTTTATTTGGATGTATGGGCGGGCTGGGGCATCATTATATTCCCCGGGGTTTGCAACCCCGGGCTACAAACAAAAAGACCCCTAACGGGGTCTATTAAAGCGAATGATCGCGTTATAATGTGCTACACCGTCTCCTTTGCCTGCAACAAAGCCCTATACCCCAGCTCCGCACCTCCGCTCACATGCATCACATGCCCGGTAATAAACCGTGCTTTATCAGAAGCAAGGAAAACACAGGCGTCTGCAATGACATCCCCTTCAGGACAATAACCCAGGGGATGGATGGCATTCATATATTGTTCTATGCCTTGTCCGTTGTTCTGGTATTGGCCCCATTCCCGCAGCATGGGTGTCCATACACCTGCAGGTGCTACGGCATTCACGCGTATCTGAAAGGGCGCATAATCCAGCGCCATAGACTTTGTGAGCGCATTTACCGCTCCCTTACTGGCCGTATATGCGGCATGATTCTCCTGTCCGATCTCACCTACAAGACTGCTTGTATTGATAATGCATCCCCGGCTTTGTTTCAGGGCATGAATACCATATCGGGTGGTTAAGAAAATACTTTTCAGGTTGACGTTCATCACGTCATCCCATTCGGTCTCACTGGTTTCATGCAGCGGACTTGAAGGATGTGCAATACCTGCATTATTATGGATCACATCAAGTCTACCATATTTTTCCAATGTCTGCTGAATAGCGCGTTCCACGTCAACAGCTACAGAAATATCAGCCAGGATAGCGGAATGAGGTGCTCCCAGTTCAGCAATGGCGGATGCCAGTGAAACGGGGTCATTGGACAGGATCACTACGGTAGCCCCGGCCTCCGCATATTTTAAGGCGCATTCAAATCCAATACCTCTGGATCCTCCAGTCAACAATATTATTTTACCGGTCAAAAGTTGCATGCGTAGTTATTTTGTACTTGAATGGTCTGCTATTTAAAAATGATATACAGTACGATCATTACCAGCAGTAACAGCGCTGATAAGATCTTATAGTTGCCAGGTCCTTTCCAGCCCTTGTCCTGCAAGGGTTCTCCGGGCGATTTCCAATACAGTGTTCCGCTTACTGCGGTATGCTGCATCGGATAGCGCAGGGAGAAAAATACCTGGATGATACAACAGGCAACAAAAAGATAAAACGCCATCATCAGGAAGGGGATCTCTTTCAGCGGTGTATATGGGTACAATTTATTGACAGTATATACCGCGGCACCGAGTAAAGATCCCACCAGTAAGGTGATCTGCGCGGCCTTTGCGGACGCTTTCTTCCAGAAGATGCCAAAAAGGAATACACAGGTGATGGGCGGTGCAATATGTGAGATGATATCATTCACCCCATTGAAAAGGCTGCTATAACTGTTCAGCAATGGCAGGAGCAGGATAGAAAGCACTAAGGCAATACCTGCAGATATACGCCCCATACGTACCAGTTCCTTCTCATCGGCAGCGGGTTTGAAGCGCTTGTACAGATCAAAGCTGACCAGTGTGGAAATGGAGTTTAATGCGCCCGATACCTGACTCATTAAGCCCGACAGCAATGCCGCTATTATAATCCCCACCAGACCTGTCGGCACCAGCTGGGTGATCATCAGGGTATAGATACCCTTGCTGTTCACTGCAGGCTTGCCGAAAGCATCGACATACTGAATAGCACTGATATCCAATAATCCCTTTTGCGCCAGTGTACTGGCTAGTAATCCCGGTAGTATGAAAATGAACAGGGGCAGTATTTTGATAAATCCGCAGAACAGCGCACCGGTCCTGGCATGGTTCTCGTCTTTCGCGCCAAGTACTCGTTGTACGATTGTCTGATCGGCGCACCAGTACCAGATACCCAGTACCGGATATCCCAGGAATACAGCATACCAGGGCAACTGACTACCATCGCCGGAGGGGCGCAACATCTTCAGTTTATGTAATTGCTGGTGTTCCTGGAGCGTGGCTATCATCGCGTCCCATCCACCCATTTTATGCAGGCAGACGATAGTAATGATCACCGCGCCTGTTACCAGCACGATCGTCTGAATGCTTTCAGTCACCACTACTGCACGTAGCCCTCCAATGATCGTATAGATAGCTGTGATCACCGCAATAACGGTGACGCTGGTATACATATCAATGCCCAACAAGGTTTCCAGTACAATACCGCCTGTGAGCAGCGAAAAGGCAATATGGATGGTGATGGCGGAGATGATCGAGATGAAGGTCAGCCAGTCCCTGCAGGCACGGTTATAGCGCTTCTCTAGAAAATCGGGTAAGGTACTCACACCGCTGCGGATATAGAAGGGCGCAAAGAATAAGGCGAGCAGGATGAGCGTAAAAGCGGCCATCCACTCAAAATTACCACTGAGCAGTCCTTCGTCAAATCCGCTTTGCGCCAGGCTAACCAGATGGAGGCAGGAGATATTGGTGGCGAATAATGCCATGCCGATCATGGGCCAGCGTAATGATTTGCCGGCCAGGAAATAATCATTGGAGGCACTTGCTTCCTTCTTCTTTTTCAAGCCCGCCCAGAGGCCTATACTGACGATTGCCACGATGTACAGGGCACTGATAATGATATCCGGCGTTTTTATCATAGGAACTTGTATTAAATAATGAGATCACAGCTGCTGCCCGGTTCCTGTGGTGTCTGATAGACGCCTCCCCGGATACTCACAGGATGTCTGAAGTGTTGCTGCAGGTGTGGGATATGCTCCAGGAACAGCGCTTCATTCCCTAAAGCAATATGGTTGAACAACACAAGATGCTGATGGAGCTGTCCCATATCGCCCACATGAGGTACCACAGGTACACCGAATTTGCGGCATAAGAGGCTGATAGTGATGAATTCACTGACACCGCCTACACGTACCGCATCAACCTGTATAAAACCAGCGCATTTTGTTTGCAGATAGTTTTTGAAGATGACACGGTTCGGCACATGTTCTCCCAATGCCAGTTTTATCGGCGCAATGGCAGTGGCCAGCTGATGATGTGCCAGCACATCATCAGGATGGGTAGGCTCTTCGATCCAGTAGGGATTCATATGCCGTAGCCTGCTGCAGATCTCCAACGCCTGCGGTAGTGTCCATTGCTGATTGGCATCCAGCATGATCTTTACATAGTCTCCTGCCGCTTCTCTTACCATGTTTGCCCGGCGGATGTCCCGCTCAGGATCTGCAGACCCTACTTTTAGTTTCATTGCAGTAAAACCTTCTGCCACCGCTTTTTTCACATTCTCTTTTACCTTGTCGTCGGAGTAATTGAACCAGCCAATAGAGGTATCATAGCCGGGATAACCCGCTGCAGTGATCTGCTCGCGGATGGCTCTTCCTGCATGATTCTCTTTAAGCAAGGCCAATGCTTCTTCCCTTGTCAGCTCGTCTTCCAGATAGGAGAGGTCGAGTGTGTTCAGCAAGGCTTCCGGCGACAGATCAATCAGTAGTTTCCAGAGTGGCACACCTCTTTTCTTTGCCCAGAGATCATAACAGGCATTCGTCACAGATGCCAGTGCCAGGTGCACGACGCCTTTGTGTGGCCCCAGCCAGCGGAATTGCTGTTCATTGGAGAGCTGATAAAAGAGATGACCAAAACTGGCCATCACTTCTTCTATGTCTTTCCCCTTCAGCTGTGCAGCATAGAAATCTGCTGCCTTACAAACGAGATCATTCCCTTCTCCCAATGTAAAAGCAAGTCCGGTGCCGGTGAGGCCACTGTCGTCATGTAATTGTGTGACGGCGTAAGAATAAATAGGATCACGATGAATAGCGTCACTGCCTGCTCCCTGTCCTAATGGATAGCGGACGTCCTTAGTAGATGTATGTTGTATCATTCAGCTCAGATTTTAGTGGCAGTGATCTCTTTGGTCACGCCGTTGATTTTTACTTTCACCTTCCGCGGGACAGGCGAAGTAATTTTGTAAGTAGTGACTTTACCATCTTTCCAGGCAAAGTCCACCGTGAAATTCCCGCGTGCTTTTAAGCCCTTTACGGCCCCTTCTGCCTTCCATTGATCAGGAACAGCCGGCAGCAGGTTAATAAGCCCTGCATGGCTCTGTAATAGCATTTCTGCAATACCTGCTGTAGCTCCGAAGTTGCCATCTATCTGGAACGGAGGGCCCGCAGATAACATGTTCTGGTATACGCCACCACCTGCGCCATAGTTGATATCAGTTCTGGCTGTTGGTTTCAGCAGTTCCCTCAGCAGTTTGAATGAGCGGTTGCCATCCTGCAGTCTTGCCCAGAATAACAGTTTGTAGGCAATCGTCCAGCTGGGACCATCATCGCCTCTCACTTCCAGCGTCTTCTTTGCTGCTGCTGCGAGATCGGGTGTGTTTTCTGCAGTGATCAATGAGGCAGGATACAATCCCCAGAGATGGGAAATATGCCTGTGCTGCGGATCGGTCTCTTTGTAATCTTCCAGCCATTCCATGATCCTGCCGTCTTTGGAGATCACACCAGGAGGCGGCAACAGGGCCAGCTTTTGCTGTAATTCTCTCCTGAATGCACTGTCTTTACCCAGGGTAGCTGATGCACTGATCACATTGTTGAACAGGTCACGCACGATCTGGTTATCAATAGTAGCGCCGATACAAATGCTGGCATGTTTGCCATTCGGTAAATAGAATGCATTCTCCGGAGAAGACGATGGAGACATTACCAGCCAGCCGGTTTTTTCGTCTTTTATCAGCAGGCTGTTATAAAATACTGCTGATTCTTTTATCACAGGATAGATGTCTGCCAGGTAATGTTTGTCATTGGTATACGCATAATGCTCCCACAGGTTGTTGCAGAGCCATCCCGAACCGGACTTCGTTGCTCCCCAGGAGGCACTTTCTCCGGGTTCTGTAAAGCCCCATATATTGGTGATCACATGCGCTACCCAACCTGGTGCGTTATAGTAGGCACGGGCCGTTCTTTTACCAGGTTCCACTAATCCCTTTACCAGTGATGCCAGTGGCAGGTTCAGTTCTGAAAGATTAGATACCTCTACCGGCCAGTGATTCATCTGTACATTCACGTCGAGGTGATAATCGCCGTTCCATGGCGTCTGTACCTGGTTGGCCCAGAGTCCCTGTAAATTCGGTGGTAGCAGTCCGGGTCTTGTGCTGGAGATCAGCAGGTAACGGCCAAACTGGTAAAAGAGCACAGGCAGTTCTTTGTCAGCGGCTGAGTTGTTGTAAAAGTCCGCCAGCCTTTTGTCTGTTGTCAGTGTACTGGCGCTGCCTTTCCCTAAACTTAGTTGTACTCTGTTAAACAGTTTACCGTAGTTACCGAGATGCTGTTTTCGCTGGATAGCATAAGGCTTCTTCATGGCAGTTGCCAGTGTCTGACTAATCTTCTTTTTAAAGTCAGGGTTCCTGAAATCCGTACCGGCAGCTACATACAGGATAATCTCCGTAGCATTCCTGATGACCAGTGCATTCCCATCCGTACTGATCACACCGTCTTTTGCACTTGCTTTTACAGTGGCCTGGTATTGCATGCCTTTACCATCTGTGCCATTATCCAGTTGTCCGTATAGTTCCAGTGCATTGCCGGTAGTACGGGTAGCAGCTCTTTCGGGTCTGGTCATCGTCACGCGACAGCTAAGTTTTCCCGGTTGATCTGCCGTCAGGCGGATCATTCCCAGGTCATCTCCGAAGCTGCTGAAGTATTCGCGGCGGTAAGTAACACCATCAGCTTTATAGCTGCAGGTAGCGATCGCCTTATCCAGTGACAGTGTTCTTTCATACTGTTCAGGGGTACCATTACCTGCGCCTTCAAATTGCAGCTGTAATTCTCCTAATACCTGGTAACAGCCAAAAGGTACACTACCCGAGCCCTTGCCGGTACAGATGAAGTCTTTGTCCATCAGCGCCTGCGCCTCATCATTCCGGCCTTCTTTCAGCAACTGCCTGATGCGGGGTAGTTGCTTGTAAGCCTCATAGTTGTTGGCATCCTGCGGTGCGCCCGACCAGAGTGTGATATCGTTCAGAACGATCTTCTCTGCAGCAATACCGCCATCAGGCATCATACCTAAACGACCATTACCAAGGGGCAGGGTTTCCTCCCATACCTTTGCCGGTTTATCATACCTTAATTCCAATGTGTTGCTTTGTGCCGTGCAAAATGCTGCCGGCAAGGCTGCAACAATAACTGTGATAATACTTCTGCTGAAAAACATCATTAGACCTGTAACTTGTGATAATAATTATTCCTTATTCCAGAACGTGAGTTCTGACATGTTTACATAATTGTTTTCGCCATTGGCATTGTGCAGTACCCTGATACGGATGTAACGCACCGGTGGCGGATTGCTCATCAACGTTGTTTTATAAGGCGCATTGCCATTGTCTGTCCTGACCACTTCTTTCAACAATGTCCATCCTTTTGACTGCATGGCTGCCTTCCAGCCTCCGTCACGGGAATCCAGTTCCGGTACCGCGTTCGTGATATCTGCAATACCCCATACTTCAAACTGATCAGGATTATTACAACAATCCCTGCCTGTTTCTTCTATCATGCCCAGATTATTGTATACTTTACCCATATCAAAACTAAGCACCCTTGGCATACCGCTATTACCGTCGCTGTGGAATATATTCGGATAGCCCTGCGGCCCCACAGATCCATCCCATAACTTACTCACACGGGTATCAGACTGGTAGATTCCCATATCTCCATAAAGGCTCAGTTCACTGAAGATGCTTTTGTCGCATTGTACCTGTCTGAAGATAGTAGGAAAAGTATCATTCTGCAGGGTGTAGAACGTATCCAGTGCGCCCGCTACAGGAATATAAGAAGACTTATACACTACCGGTGTACCGAATTTATAATCCGTCAGTTTAAGCGAATCTACATCAGGCAATAATGATACCTGCACTGTCTGACCATCCTTGGCGGTGTACTTCAGCATCGTGTTGATGTTGATCGTATCCGGTGTGGAGAAGCGGATGATAACGGAGCTGTCTTCGTTAATGGTATAAGGATTCTCCGGATTGCTCAACCTGTTATTGAGCGTGGCTGTATACACCGTGCCATATACCTTTGCATTACTGATCTCTGTAGCGACAGATCTGTTGCCTTTTGCATCATAAGAGTATATGACGAATGAGTACACGTATTCTGATAAGCCGGATATAGTACACCTGACAGTATCGCTGGTATTGTGTGTAGTGGAATTGATCGTGAGGGAATCGGCTTTATTATTCCAGTACACGGTATACTTCACAACACTGGGATCGGGACTGGGCTGCCAGATCAGCTGCAGCCGGCTATTACCGGGCAATACTTTTGCGTTGGTTATCGCGCCGGGGTAGACCAGTTCTTCGCCTCCCAGGAAATCACGGTAATCAGTCGGTTTCTTACTGCATGCCAACATCACGATGAAGCAGGCGAGCAGGTATATTTTGTTTGTATGATAGTGTTTCATTTTTCTGCCGTTTAAGGTGTTATTATCTCGGATCTCCCCAGAAGCTCAGCTCTGTCACGTTGAAAAAGTTATTTGTCTGCGCCATATTGGACAGGCATTCGAAGCGCATATACCTTACCTTGGGTAGATTCAGCGGGAAGTTGTAGCTGAAGCCAGCATTCCAGAATGCCAGGTCTGCACTGGTATACTGCGGATTAGGCAGTTTAGATGGCTTGCCTGGTGCATCGAACACACCCAGGTTGATCCAGCCATTAGGTGTACGGCCACCTACGGGAGGAAGGTTGTTTTCATCAGGCATGGTCTCGTCTACCGGCTGATCTTCCCGTCCCCACAATACCCAACGCTGCGGTGCGCCCGCCTGCCATAACCAGTTGCCACTGCCATCTATTCCCCTGTTCCAGATAGTATAGCGGCTTAACCTGGCTGCCTTACCCATATCAAAGGTGATCACTGCCGGCCATACCAATGGCTGGATAGGCTGTTCTGTATGATAACCGGGCGATTGTGCAGTACCATTCCAGAGATACTGGATTTCCCATCCAAAGCCGGTTCTGGCATCTGTACCCAAGCGATAGGCCTGGAATAGCGACTTGTCCATCAGTGCCTCAAATACAGGTGTAATGCTAGAAAACAGTGTATCAGAGATATTACCCCACTGGTCTGTAATATATACCCCGAATTGATGCGGGATTGTATCATACCCTCTGAGGCTGAATGAAATGCTATCTTCATCAGTATAATTCTGTGCGATGATCTGGTACTTATTAGTCGCATCAGGCGCAACCGTGATGATACCCAGGGCCGCATTGGTCTTATTGATACAGGTAATGTTCACACCGCCGAAATCCTGCTGCATATTCACCGTAGGGCGTGCCAGCAGGTAGGGAGGTGTGTCCGGATGTACGGTTACTGTTACCGGCTCAGAAGATACCTGTGCACGGCTTACCGTACGTAGTATCACTTCATAGTCCTGGCTTTTCGCAAAGCCACTTACCGTGATGCTATCAGAGTAATAGGAGGACTTTGCCTGCCTGCTTGTCTTATCGTTGATCTTATACTCTGCCTGTACATACAGGATATTAGGTGAGTTAGGCAGTTTATAAGTGATATATGCGCCTCCATTGAAATTCACCACTTTCACATCTGTCACTACACCGGGTTTCGTCATATCGGTGGAGACGATTTCGTTATAACCATCCAGTCTTTTGCAGGACAGTGGCAGCAGGGCCACGATCATCAGCAGTAGTAAAAATTGATGTATATGATGCTTGCTGTATTTCATACGTGATAATTAATATGGTAGATGGATATGCTGCGTTTACCAATAAAGCGTTTGCACCAGGTTAGGATTGGTCAGCAGATCATAATCCTGTATCGGGTACAGGTAGTTCCTGACACCAAAGGCTGTTTGCTGTGCGATCCTTATCTGGTAATAACCTTCCGTTGTCCTGTTAAAGACATTCCAACCCAACAGCGGAGTGCTCAGCACATTCTGTAGTTCTTTCCATCTGCGCAGGTCCCAGCCAGCCTGTCCTTCGAAGGCTGTTTCAATTCTCCGTTCCTGGTGAATGATAGCCCGTAGTCCATCTTTGGAATTGTATTTATCAGGATTGCTGGAATACTGTGACCAGGATGCAACTACACCCTGCAAACCAGCTCTTTCCCTTACTTTATCAATCCATTTATATACTTCTGCACCAGGGCCATTTACCTCATTCAGGCATTCTGCATATAACAACCAGAGACCCGTCAGGCGCATGAAAGGCCAGGAGTAATTCTGCTGCACACTGTTTTGTCCGAAGGTGGTTTGATAAGGCACCAGTTTCTTCGCCCAATAACCTGTTGCGTTATAACGCAGTTGATCGGGAGGTGCGGCAAAGCCATTCACCGCGTTCACGTAATTCGGATTATTATCATCCAGGTTACCCGATCCGAACCATACACTACCGTCAAAAGCAACATCGGCATAATAACGAGGCTCCCTGTTAAAGTTGCCCTTCACAGTAGTATATCCCTTCTTGATGTAGTACGCATGAGCATCGTCGCCCGCCTGTAGTTTATAACGGTTCTTATAGTCCCAGAGCCTGTCTTCATTGATAGGTACACCATTGCTGCTATAAAAGAGTTCTGACTGTCCGATAGGAACGGATAAGTTAGAATACACGGCAAACACATTGGCGGCTGCTTCTGCTGTTACACGTGGAGAGGCCATATACTGCCATCCGAACTGCGGATTGAGCGTCCATACCTGTTCAGAATTCCAGCTATCAACAAATGCGCCCTGTATGGTAAGCATCCTGCGTGTAATGTCGGACAGGTGTACAACACCTCCGGAGATTCTCAGCTGATACAGGTCGGCCCCTGCAGACGTTGCAGCATCAATAGCTTCCTTGCAGGCGTTCATGGCACGTTCCCACTTCTTATCATCATATTCGGAAGCAAACAATCTGGTGCCGTCACCCCGCTTCATGGAAGCATAATCGGGGTTGCCGTTAAACAGCGGACTTGCCTGTGTAACGAGTACTTCCGCCTTTACAGCCTTTGCAATGGTACCACTGATGCGGCCCTGTTCTGCAGCCAGGTTCTGGATCACAGGCGGCAGATCAACGATCGCTTCGTCGAGCAGTCTTATTACATAGCTAAAGCAGGAGTCTACAGGTTGTTGTTTGATCCTTACTTCATCGATAGATGCATTTACCGGAAGGTTTACATCTACGATAGGAATAGGGCCATACATCCGGATCAGCCAGTAGTGAAAATATGCCTTCAGGAACTTAGCTTCCGCGTTCCATCTTTTGCGTTGGAACTCCGGCAGATCGAGTGCGATGTGTGAGTTCTCGAGGAAGATGTTACACCTCCGGATGGCCTGCCACATATTGAGGCCCATGTTATAACCATCCCAGAAGTTCAGCACGGGATTGGCACTGTTCTGCAGACCACGTATGATACTGAAACCGGCATCGCCACCGGGGCCGCCAAGCGTGCTCTGATCCTGCAGGGGATAAGGAAACATGATCTCGCCTGATGTAGTAAAACCAGCATTCCTGCGGATGTCTGCCAGCATTTGCAGAGGGGCATAACAGCCGAATAAATAGGCCTGCGTTTCATTGGCATTGGCGAAAGCGCTTTCCAGTGTAGCAACGTCGTCGGGTACGACGTCCAGATACTTCTTACAGGAAGGTTGTATGAATATAGACAGGCAGGTGACTGCACAGAGTAGTTGTTTTGTAATGGATCGCATAAGTAATCGTTTACGTTACTTTCGTTAAAAATTGACATTAGCTCCGAAATTGAGCACCTTCTGAATAGGGTAGCTGAATCCCTGGCCCGCCTGCTCAGGATCCCAGAGCTTGAAGTGGCTGAAGGTGAACAGATTGAGTCCACTGAAATACACACGCATGCTGGAGAGGTACAGGTGTTTGGCAAGAGACTTTGGCAACGTATAACCTATTTCCACTGATTTCAAACGCATAAAGCTACCATCTCTCAGCCACCAGGTGCTCTGTTGTTGGTTGTTCAGGATATCAGTAGTGGATAGGCGTGGCCATAATGCATAGAGGTGTTGGTTCTCTTCAGACCAGTGGTCATCCGCATACGCTTTTAAGATCTGCGCATTGTTCACAAATGGTGCAGTACCATATTTTCCCCAGTACCTGTCGTCTTCGGATGTGGCATTGATGAAGAAAGATTCCCTGGCCAGTCCCTGGAAAAAGGCATTCAGGTCGAAGTTTTTATAGCCCATTGAGAAGCCAAATCCATAAATGATCTGTGGTGTAGTTGGAAGACCGATAGGTACCTGGTCGTCCTGGTTGATGATACCATCTTTGTTGACGTCCCTGTATTTAATGTCGCCACCGATCGGCAATGGAGAAGAGCCGAACAACTGCGTCGGAGAGTTAGCCGCTTCTTTATCATCTACAAACAATCTTTCCGCGATATATCCGAATGGCTGATTAATAGGTCTGCCTTTTTGGAAGCGGTAGGCGTATTTATATTGCGGTTCTTCAAAACGGCCATAATGGTTGGCAGTCACTGTCAGGTTACCCAGTACGGATGCCCACAGTTGTTTTGTGATGTTCTGTTTATAGTTGATATTCAGATCAAGTCCTTTGGCATAAGCGGTGCCCACATTGGATTTCACAGTTGCTTCAAGACCGTTTGTAACAGGGATATATCCGCGTTTCTGCAGGATGTTGTACCTGTATTCATGGTAGATCTCTGCGGTGATGTTCAGCTGGTGAAATAAGGTGATCTCTGCCGCCAGGTTAGCTTTACGGGCCGTTTCCCAGGTTACGCCAGGATTAGGATAGTTCTGAATAGTGGTACCGTACATCTTCACGCTATTGTTGGTCCCAAAAACAGCATATATCCCATTCACGTCATCAGGCGTTACGTTGGACAGATAGTAGAAACGTGTGTTGTCAATGTTGTCATTTCCCACAAGACCATAACTACCTCTCAGTTTCAGCCTTGTAACGACGTCGGAGATGCCTCCTTTCCAGAATTTCTCATTAGAGATCACCCAGCCTGCACCAACGGTAGGGAAGAAGCCCCAGCGGTATTGGGTAGAGAAACGTTCGGAACCATTATATCCGAAGTTGAATTCGACATAATACTTACCGGCGAAGGAATAGGTGGCCCTGCCTGCCAGTCCGAGATTACGGTAAGGCAGTGAATACTGTAAGGATGGCTGGTGCGTATTGGGATCATCCGCCTCCGCATTCAGCTTTTGCTGACGCGTAGCAATGAGGGCGGCGCTGATATTGTGTTTACCGAAAGCTCTTGCATAGTCAAGGCTTCCCTGCAGGTAAAGGAATGTATTCATATCCTTTTTACCTGGATAGTAGCTGAGGAATTCCTGTGCACCTCCCGGCTGATTGTTCAGCCAGTTAAGGGTGTAGGTGTTGTTGGTCTGGTCATAACTTCCCACATCGTAATAGAAAGGTTTGTATGCTCTTCTCAGATCAAAATAAGCGTACCTGTTAGTGCTGAACAGACCATGAAATGCCAGTCCTTCGGTGACGAAGTTCAGGTTCTGGTTTACTTCAAACTGGGCAGAGATCTTGGATTCAGAGAATGATTTATAACCATACATCAGGGAAGCATATGGATTGTTTTGCAGTCCGCCTGTAGTACTGAGCGAGTTACCGAACAGAATATGTTTGGTCAGCAGGTTGGCACTATCCGCAGGAAAAAATGCCGGAAAGGCTACAGGACTGGTATGCAGCGCCCTGTCGTACATATCACTGGCGAAGCCGGACTGGTCATCGGTGATAGGTCCGGTGTATTCATTGAAATTTCCCCAGAGACGAACTACTGCTTCTGTGGTTTTGGTCAGTTTAACGTTGACGTTGGAACGTAGCTGGTAGTTCTCGAACTTCATGGAGGAATTGAAGTTATTGACAGGGTTTACCTGCAGGATGCCGTTGTCTTTGTCGTAAGACCCTGCTATATAATACCTTGCCGCTTCTGTACCTCCCTGTACGCTGAAATTGGCGCGTTGCGTGGTGGTCTGGTCTTTAAACAAGGTAGACATCCAGTCGACCGCCGGATACACATAAGGATTGCTGCCCGGGGCTTTGTTCATAGTCGCCTGTGTGTTGATGATCTCATTAGGCGTGTACTGTGGTGTAGCCAGTGGATTACGGGTAGTGAGCGCCTCGTTGTACAGTTTCATGTACGTAACAGGATCTGCCAGTTTCACTGTTTGTGTAGGTCGGGAGATGGAACGTTCGTAGCGAAAGTTCATGCGTGCTTTACCGGCCTTACCTTCCTTGGTAGTGACGAGTATCACGCCGTTTGCGCCCCTGGCGCCATAGAGTGCAGCGGCGCTGGCGTCTTTCAGAATGGAGAAGCTGGCAATGTCATCGACCTGCAGACGGGCGAGGTCGTTGGAACTCAGTTCAACGTTGTCTACCAGTATCAGCGGACTGGCACTGTAGCCGAAGGTAGTCACCCCACGGATAAAGAATGATGAATTGTCCAGTCCTGGTTGACCGCCACGCTGGAATGATACCATACCGGCAATCTGTCCGGCCATGGCGTTGGTAAGGTTGCTGGAAGGGATCTTCAGCGCAGAAGGATCAATACTTGTTACCGATCCTACCACCGCTTCTTTCCTTTGTTTTCTTCCATAGGCCACTACGACCACTTCTTCGGCGCTGAATGTAGCAGGTCTTAATACCAGGTTGACCACCTTCGTGTTGTGCGTTACGGATATGAACTGCTGTTCAAAGCCGACAAACGTAAACCGGAGGATGGTGCCCGGTTCTACGTCGAGCACAAACTTGCCGTTTGCATTAGTGGAAGTGGCGACGTTCTTTTTGTTTTCGGCTACAATGTTGACACCTTCAAGCTTCGCGCCTGAGGTATCTGTGACAGTTCCGGTGACGGTTAGTTTTTCGGCTTGTTGTGCCGCCGCATTGTAGGTAAAGAACGTGGATAATAGAAAAAGCAGGCATACGGATTTTAAGGCCCTGAGCCTGTTGTACGTGGAGAGGCATTCTGGCATAAACCAAGATTTAGGAAGATAGTGTGAATAAAACTATTTCAACATGGAATTGCGGCAAAACTATCTTATGGGAGATGTCAGGGAAATGGAACATTCATTTATTTTGATGGATTATTCTACGATTTTGGACAAAATACTTATTTTGGCATCGGCCCGGATTTTATAGCGGTAAGATAGTATTGGGCTGAGGTAATTTAATATGAATCACGTTATTGGACCATTAAAAGATCAGAACAGGCTCAGGTCAATATAGTATTGAGCTAAGTTAATTTAACACGTACCACGTTATGAGAACAGTAAAGCGCAAAGACGGTTTTGAAGGACAACGTATGATCAGTCTCCCGGAGGCTGTCTGGAAAAATGCCATTAAAGCAAACCCGGTTATTGGTCAGTTGTATATTACCCACATCGGTTATTTCCCAAGAGCTGCTTTTCACTACCGGGAAAGGAAGAATGGGTGCCCTGACAATATTCTGTTATACTGTGTAAAAGGAAAGGGATGGTATACGGTAAACGACCGGCGTTTTGAAATGGGCGTGAACCAGTTTGTGATCATCCCTGCTACGAAGGCCCATTTGCGTTATGGATCGGACGATAAAAATCCGTGGACCATTTACTGGGTACATTTCAGCGGAAAAGATATGGATAGTTTCAACCGCGGATTTAATATCGGTTTGCTGGATGGTCCGCGGCATATACATTCCAATGAAGCTGGTATTCAGCTGTGGGATATGATGTATCAGAGTCTGAAGATGGGATTCGGAAAGGATAATATGGGCAAGGCGAATTTATGCCTGTATCATTTCGTTTCTTCATTTCTTTATCCCGAAAAGGAGTGTGCGGAAGAAAATGAGGCCAGGAGCAGGATTGACGGCACCATAAAGCATATGCAGCAGCATTTGTCTGCAACCCTGACAGTGGAAGATCTGGCGCAGCAATGTGATCTGTCTCCTTCGCATTTTTCCAACCTGTTTAAGAAAGCGACGGGTATGTCGCCCTTGAATTATTTTATTCATCTGAAGTTACAGAGAGCCTGCCTGTTGTTGTATACTACCGATATGAAGATCAAAGATGTGGCAGTGACCATTGGTTATGATGACCCTTATCATTTCTCCCGTTTATTCAAAAAGACCATGCATATTTCTCCGGAGCAGTACCGTGGGTTGAGAAGGAAGGAGGATCCGGCTGGGTGAACTGCCGGTATGAGTGGCATATAAACAGGATCAAAACCCGTACAAACAACGTTTCACCTATGTCTATCTTACGTTAATCCTGCGTTCCAGAACGTAGGATCAACGTAGGATGAACATAGGTGAAACCTTGTTAAGACGATGTTTGTACCTGATTAATACCTGTTTACATGAAGATGTAAACCTTTTCGTACCCGGGACGAAACGTCTGTGTAAAGGGCTCTTTCCCCAGGTTCTGAAAAAGGGCTTTTTAAGGCGATTAAAGCAATAGTAACAGAATAATGATCTTCATATGCCATTGCCACCTTTAAGCCAAAATACAGGCTGTTATAACGGTTTGATGTAAGTGTCTCCCCCGGGGGGGAAGCGCAGTACAGATGGTCGTATGTTATATTTCATTATTTTTGCATTTAAATTTTTTGACAAAATGAATAAATACGAAAGATTAAAGACTGAGCTGCAGACAGCCGGTACAGGAAGGATGAAAGCCTTCGGGAGTTCGATGTTACCCATTTTAAAAAGCGGCAGTTTGCTTACGTTCACGAAAGCAGCTGAATATGAGATTGGCGATATTGTATTCTGCAAAGTAAGAGGCCGTTACATTGATGCGCATAAGGTCGTGAAGAAAGATGCGAACAAGGGGTTTCTGATCGCAAACAATCATGGTTTTGAGAATGGATGGACGAAGATCATTTACGGCCGGGTAGTTACCGGTGAATTTGAAAACAGGATCATTTATCAGGGCCGTTAATAGCAGTACACCCCATTTAGCCCGGGCCCATCCGCAATGTTTTCGCGGTGCAACAACACGGCCCCGGCTTACTGAAAAGAAGAAATCCCAACTATCATTTTGATGCCATTGACGTTGAAACCCTCTACAGCTGCCTTTGCAGTAGATAAACAAACAGCCGTTCGCGATAAAAAGATAGCTCTAATTAACATAGGATTAACTAAGTTGTAATGAAAAAAAATTACCTTGGTTTATCTGCTTTTGAGTTCAAAAAAATAGGGGGCACTAAAAATTTTTGCTTATGCAAAGGGGAAGCATTAAAGCCAGGGACGCAGTTCTCCTGATCTGTTATTTTTTATTTACCAGTATGTTTATTTATGCCGCTGTCTCTAAACTGATGAATTACCAGATTTTTATTATTCAGATGGATCGCCAGCCATTCCCGGATAGCTACACGCCCATATTGGTATGGAGCGTTCTCGCATCTGAGATCCTGGCAGCTGTGATGATGATGACCCTTTCCCTGAGAAGGATCGGATTGTTTTTCGCTACAGCCATGATGATCTGTTTTACTGCTTACATCATCCTTGTCAAACTGCACTATTATGGCGTAATTCCCTGTAGCTGCGGGGGCGTGATTGCGAGCTTTACATGGACGCAACACCTGATCTTCAATCTCTTTTTTGTCACTATCGGCATTGTTGGTATTTATCTGGAACAGCAATTCAGAAAGAAAAAGGCATAGTTATCAGCGTGCAACATTTTACAGCACTATTGGTTATTCATAACACAGACCAGAATTGTAATCGCTTACGTAGAAACGACAACAATAAGACAATTACCTATTTTTAATCGCTTACGTAAAAGGGGATAGTAACGTGCAATACGTGAAATAATTACCTATGTGAGGTAATAAGGGACAATTTTTGCATTGCGAGTAACGGATGCTTACAACTGATAGGAGCGATGGACAGCGCATTCTCCTGATCTTAATGTATTAAGAATAATACTGGCTAAAAAACGTGTATGCCGGCGGCATGAAGGGGGAATCATGTCTTAATCTCAGGGGGATAAGAGAAGAAGTGTACTTCACAGAAGTGAGGACAAGATTGTGTTTTCTGACAATTTCAATATAGGGTTTCAATCACATCAATCACTTCAATTAGCATTCGTATGAAAAAGATCAAATTAGTATTTGCCATCCTGGCCCTTGCGGCAGGAGTTAGCGGCGCTGTTGCAGCCAATCGTCCTTCTACTACTGTTGCCAGTACTACATCTTCTACAGACGTCTTACATGATTGGATCGACTGGAACAATCAGCTAGTGCTTACCAATGCAACGCAGGCACAGGCGCAAACACTTTGTTCGGGAAATTTCAACATCTGTCTCCGGGCTAAAGATAATACCAACATCTACACAGTTGGAGAGCTTCCTGCGAGATAACTGAAAAGTACAACAGCACCCGGGTATGAAGAACCCAGGTGCTGTCTTAAACTACAATGTATCCGGCGCTTCTCAGCTAGTATCCATCATTTTGAGTAAGCGCCGGATTCAAAGCTCTCTGTGCCTGGGGGATCGGCCATAGTTCTTTTGTTACTTTCCAGTCAGATTTGATCTGTTTTAAAGTTTCAGATGCTTTGCCTGTTCGCTTCAGATCAAACCATCTGTGACCACCTTCCATAAAAAATTCAATCCTTCTTTCCCGTGCTATTTTTTCAGATAGCTCGGCTGCAGATATATTTGGATAGGTAGTCTGCACCAATGGCAATCCTGCACGTTGCCGGATGGCATCAATATCGGCGATAGCACCAGGCAATAGGTTCAGGTGTACACGGCATTCTGCGCGGATCAACAGTATCTCGGCAAGGCGGAATATCATGTTATATTCTACTGGTTTGGGATTGGCAATAAAGTCAGCCTTTTTCTTATACTTAAATGGATAATAGTAGGTGATGCCGTCAATCACCTTACTTTTAACCCATGAGTTCCAACGTTTGTCATTTGCCTCAAATGCGTCTCTCAGGTATGATGTCAATGCGTAAGTTGGCCGGGCAGCTTCTGATGGAATAAAATTGTTGCCTTCCATCGTATTGTAACCTGCGAGAACAGGTTGTATCTGGAATATGGCTTCATCGCTGTTAGCGAGAAATACATTGTCAAGCGCGGATAAATGGTAACGACCCGTATTAATGATTTCAGTGGCTTCTTTCTCTGCTGCCTGCCATTCCTGCTGATACAGATAGTACCTGGCCAGCAGGGCTGATGCCGTACTTTTATTGGCCCTGGCCCTTTCGGTTCCGGGATAGGCGTCTGAAAGCAGATCCTTTGCACTGAGGAGATCTATAAGAATGCTTTTTTTGATAGCATCTATTTCGGTTCTCGGCATGTTTTCATTGACCCTGTAATCTGTTACGGTAATGAGCGGTACCTTTCCGAATAACTGGATCATCTGAAAGTAAGTATAGGCTCTTAATAACCTGCATTCCCCGCTTAGCTGGTTTTTAATGGCATTGGAAAGCGTCGTGCTCTTATCTAATTTTTCCAGGCAGGCGTTGATCTGGTAGACAACCTTATAGGAATTATTCCAGAAATTGGTTTCGATGATCGTATTGGTAGTTGAAATAGCACCATTATAAAATTCCTGGGCGGAGATCGCCTGTCCTGTAAAGAATGCTTCATCGGCATAGATTGCAGTGTAACTGGTGATGACTCCGGCAAACACATTGGATATGCCTGCGATGGCGGAATAGATACCGAGAACGGCGGTTTCCGCAGATTCTTTATCCTTGAAGAGATCATCTCCCACAGCTTTGTTGGCAGGAATATCTACATCCAGTATGCTATTACAACTGAATGAAAAGCAGCAGATGATTGCTATTAATAAAGACTGTCTTTTGATTCGGTGGTTAATAAACGTATTACGCATATAGTATTGTTTCATTTACTTTATTGTATGGAAAACCGGATTCCTCCTGCAAAGGTTCTGAGTGGAGGCAGACTAAGGAAATCTGCTACCTCCGGATCGCCTTCCTTATACTTGCTGATTGTGAAAAGGTTCTGTGTATTGCAGAAGATAGTAAGTTGTGTGGGTGTTTTATCTTTACGCTTGCGCATATCCATTGTATAAGAAACAGCCACATTCCGGAATTTCAGAAAACTACCATCCGAATAGGCTTCACTGGAGGACAGAATGTCGGGCTTCTGGCGATATACATCGCCCGTAGGTTTCGTCGAATATTTTGGATACTTTGCAATGTCTCCTTTTTGCTGCCAGTGATCAAGTACAAGGTCGGATTGATTGACCATCATACCTGGAAAGAAGCTATTCAGGTAGGTCCTGTAAAGATAATTTTGGACCATTTGTTTCCTGAATTCTCCTGCTATGGAGAAACTCAAACGCCTATATTGTAAATTCAGCTGAAAGCCGCCGTGATATACCGGATCGAGATTACCGATTACTTTATAATCGGATGGAGTATAATGGCCATTACCATCTGTGTCTCTGAGCTTGAAATATCCGCTATCGGGTGAAACACCCCCGGATTGCAGTTTATACAATACGTTCAGTGATTCTCCTATTACATAAGTGCCAGCGTACGAGGAGTTAGCCAGGTTATCGAAGCGCAGCAATTTGTTCCTCGGAATGCTGATATTAAATGCGGCATTGAGTGTAAGGGATTTGCTTTTTATGAGGTCGCTGGTAATGGCAAATTCCCAGCCGCTGCTTTGCACCAGCGCGTTAAAGTTTTTTAGAATACTGTTAAAGCCTGTTTGCAGGGGCAATGAATATTTTATCAGTTGGTTATCGCTTCTGTTCCGGAAATAGGCAAACGAGGCGATCAGCCGGTCTTTGAAGAAGCCCAATTCCAGTGCTGCTTCAATCTTTTTAGTCCTTTCCCAGGTGTAAGCCGGGTTAAAGAGCGCATCCGGCTGCATAGTCGTCGTATTCTGGTAAGGGTTACCAAGGGTAGGAGACCAGGTATCCAGAAATTTGTAATCGGCTATCTGATCATTTCCTGTAACGCCAAAGCTTGAGCGCAATTTACCGAAGCTGAGAAAGGACAATTGCTCCTTGATAAAGGGTTCTTCTGAAAAGATCCAGGCCGCACCTAATGAACCGAAGTTACTGAACCGGTGCTCCGGACCGAATTTGGAACTGCCGTCCCTTCGTCCTGAAAGATTTGCGATATACTTGTTCCTGAGTTTATATGTGACCCTGCCAAAGGCAGCGCCATATTTATACTCAAGGCGGTTTGTAAGGTTGCTGGCTATCATGGCCGCTCCATCGAGTGAGGAAAGCAATGCATCATTGGTATAACCCTGCCCGACGATGGTGGAGGAATAATTGCTGGTATATTGAAAAGATACTCCGGCGAGAATGATCAGTTCTGCGTTTTTGATCCGCCGGTAATATTCCGCCTGGGGTTCTGCAAGATAACTTTTGAAGTTGTTGGTCCCGAATGAGGAAGTACCGGTAATGTTATCTGTCAGATAAGGGTTCTGCGACGCTTTAGGGATCCTTAAGTTTTCATTGGCTAGGGTACTGTTGTATCCCAGATTGAATTTTATCTTGAAGTCCTGTTGAGTGTCCCGGATGATTGAATATTCAGCATTGAAGTTGACGATCTGGTTCTCCTTTTCATGTATATAGGCTTTCAGGTATTCTGCCGCCGGATTCTGGAATGGCTCGTTTCCTTCAATCCAGTTCAATTGATTGTTCTTGTCGTATAACTGCGGAGCATCAGGAGGTGACAACATAGCGGTCAGGGAACTATTAAACATCGCATTCCTGTCCTTTGCGTAATTCGTGTATACACCTAGCCGGAACCGGTTGTCGGCAGATCTGTGGTTAAATGAAAAACTGGCCGTTCCCCTGAGATAGGCCATATCCGACGGGTAGACGGTGCCTTCCCGGTAGTAGCCAAGGCTCACCATCATCTGGGTGGTCTCATTGCCGCCTGAGAGGTAGAGGTTGGCGTTATTGGTAGGCGCATTGCCCCCTATCTGCCACTTCTGCCAGTCCGTATAGCGTGTAGTGTCCCACGACAGGATATCGGGTGCATAGCCGGGATCACCGGGCATCTTGCTGATCTTGAGCCCGTCGTTACTGAAGGCTTCACGGCGGACTTTCAGGTACTGTTGTGTGTTAAGTAGCCGTAGTTTGTTGCTGACCTGGCTGACACCCATCGTGTAATCTGCCCTGACCTTCAGCTTCCCTGCCACCCCTCTTTTAGTAGTAATAACAATAACTCCATTCCCGCCACGACTGCCATAGATGGCGGTGGCGTCAGCATCCTTCAGTACTTCGATACTGGCAATGTCCATGTTATTAAAGATGGAGTACAGTCCAACATTACTATTGGGATGAGCGGTGAGCAGGTTGATGTTCTGACTGCCGGCGGGCAAGGGTATACCATCAACTACGATCAGGGGCGTATTATTACTCAGGAAGGAGTTCTGTACCCTGAGGCGGATATCCAACGGAGTACCGGGTGCACCGCTGAACTGGTAAATAGTCAGACCAGGTACCCTGCCCTGAAGGGTGAACAGGGGATTACTGACAGGGTATTTTTCTATATCAATGGCAGCGACTTTCGCTACATTTCCTGTATTCAATCGTTTAGAAGTGGTGCCATATGCGATGATCACCGTTTCGTCTAGAGGGCTGAGCTGCCGGCGGAGCACTACGGTGATATCTTTATCAGGATCGGTGACAGGATATTCCTCAGCGCCATAACCGGTATAGCTGATCAGCAGGATGGGATGGGGGTCACCAGCTGAGAGGAAGAACTGTCCGTCTTCTTTAGCCGTGTATCCCTTATGTGTACCTTTTATTAAGATGGTGGCGCCAGGCAAAGGTATACCTGTGCTGTCCAGCACCTGCCCATGCAAGCGAAATGTCTTTGGTGTTGTGGCAGCGCGTTCGGTAACCTGATTGTCTGTGCCGGTTGGCGTCTTAAAGACAAGGAGCATCAGGCCTTCCACTTTACAGGTGAACCCTTTTTTATTGACTAAGCGATTGGCAACCGCCAGTACCGGTTCATTTGCGGTACGGAAGCTATATTCTTCGCGGTCGTCAAGAAGCTCTTTAGAGTAGTTAATACGCAGGCCGGTCTGTTTGGCGATGGTATCAAATATATCGTGTAAAGTAGTGTTGTGTACAGAGAAACTCACCTTCTTAGCGGCGAGGGATGAAGTGTCCTGCGCAATAACCGCAGTGGATAAGTATAGTGAGAACTGGAGTAACAGCATGGGATATAACGCGCTGGCATGCCTCTTATAAAGTTGCATATCTCTCGTGTATAGTTTTTATTAAATATCAGTATGTTCCCCTCGGGTAGACAATATTCATTAGCTAAACAGATGAACGATAGTTGTGCTTTTTTTTTGGTGGTTCCTTTGCCGAAAAAATCAGAATTATTCCAAAGTAGTTGTGGTAAAGCCTTTCATAACATATGGACCGGGCATCAACAGTCGGATTATTTTATTATCAAAATGATTATAGCTAATTTAGTACACTTTCTCCTGACTCAACACTTTCACTGCAATCTTATGATAATCCCAAGACAATTTAGATTATAGTCAGACTACGCAGAAATTGCGTTGTCAGTATTTTGTAATACGAATATTTGTTCACGTACAATGAAAAAACAGAAATCCAACTCATATGCAAATACCAGACAATGCCACATTGATCAGGCAGCTTAACGAGGGCAGTGAGCGGGCCTTTAGCCTGCTCTTTGAGCTGTATGCCAAAGATGTAAAGGCTTGTGCGATGTTTTATCTTAAAAATCCTGAAGATGCGGAGGATGTTGTACAGGAGCTGTTTCTCGAAATATGGAAGAGGAAGGGTACACTGAGGATCCGGGGTGAGCTGAGAGCTTATCTCATTTCTGCTGCCCACAATAAAAGTATAACCAAATCCGGCAGGAACAGGAAGTATGCTTTGAGGAAGCAGCTGTATTCGGAGGAGCTGGACCTGGCGTTGGTGGAGCTGCCGTCCTTTGACAAGGAGAGTGACCGGGTGGCACAGATAAGGGACGCGTTGAAAAAGGTACCGAAGAAGAGCCGGGAGGCATTCGAGATGATCTATTTTGGACAAATGAGCTATAAGGAGGCATCAGCCTTGCTCGGGGTATCGGAAGCTACCTTGAAGACACATGTGCAGAATGCCGCAAATTCCATCCGGAAGGAACTTGGTTCCCGGAAGGCCAGAGGGGGATCAAAAATTTTTTTGATTCTTTTCATCTATTTTTTATCTCAGTCATGTCTACAATAGTATAACCATGAAAAAAAGAAACTTGAAAACTGAAGCCCTCATAATTGCCGAAATAACCGGGTCGATCACCAGTGAAGAGCGTGTGGAGCTGCAGGAGCTGATGAAAACTTCTTCTCAGGTGAGAGCATTATCGGAACAAATGCATAAGGTCCTGGACCCGCAGAAAAGTGAGTTCCTTCAAATAAGGACCACTTCTGCAGAGAAGATCATTGAAATGGGCAATGCCCAGCTGCATAAAAGAGGCAAGGTACGCCGGATGGCAATGACCATTTCGGTGGCTGCGGCCTGTTTGGTAGGGCTGCTTTTTGCGGTATTCCACTATTCCGGACAAAAAGCCAGACCGGAAATATTATTTGGTAAAGGACAAAGTGTATGGTTAGACCTTAATAGAAAAGTGATTGCGTTGAATGGTCAGGGTGGTGAGATAGACGCCAGCGGATCATTTACGTATAATGGAACAGAGACATTGCCGATCGGGGAGGTTGTTGATGGAAAGGACAGTATTAAACTGATCGTGCCCTGGGGTAGGGAGTATAAAATTAAATTGAGCGATGGTACGCTTGTTCATATGAACTCGGGTTCTGTGTTAAGCTGGCCGGCCAGCTTCGGAAAAGGGAAAAGAGAGGTATCTCTGCGCGGGGAGGCATTCCTGACGGTAAAAGAAAATGAACAGGAACCGTTTATCGTTCACCTGCAGAATGAGGTGGTGCAGGTATTGGGTACCAGTTTTAATATCAAAGCATATAATGAAAAAGGGTTGCAGGTAGCCCTGTTTACCGGTAATATCCATGTGAAGGGAAAAGGTGGAAGTGTAGATCTTGCACCCGGTCAGGAAGCTGTTTACCAGGGCGAACACCTCCAGGTACAACCGGCTGATACAAAGAAGGTGGAAGAATGGAGAGAACGGATCATCGATCTGGAGGATGCAAGGGTTGCTGATGTGGAAAGAGCCGTGGTCAGATATTATGGTGAGAAGGTGGTATTTGATCCAGCCATCGGTGATAGACGGGCCAGGGTTTCCATTGATCGCGAGATGCCTGTGGAAGTCTTTTTAAAGCAATATGCGCTGGTGAATGACCTCCGGTATTCGAAAGAAAATGGTGTATATCGTTTATCGTTACCCGAGGAGAAATGATATTAAGTGCTCATGATAAGATAATTGAGACCGTGGCCGGTAATTTTAAATATTGGAGGAGTGATCTTAAGTGCTCATGATGGGTCATCTTAAGTGATACAGGCGAGCGATTTTAAAGACCGTGACCGGTAATCTTGAAAATTTGACAAGTGACCTTAATACTTGTGATGGGTGGTTTTAGGCCCCAAATGGGAGATCCTGAGTCGTGGCGGATGAACTGAAAATTATAATAAATGATTCTACATATTCATGATAAATGATTTCAAATATGACAAATGAGATTTTATATATTATTCAAGTTGGTTAGTTTTTATTTATCATCCTATGATACCCAGGTACTAATGAGTCAAGAGTTGCCCTCAAAATGACTATTGGTATGTTCCCAGATAGACAATCATTTGCACCATCCAGAATTGTTAACCTTTTTTTAGCTAGTCTAGTAGCGAGCCGGTAATTTCTTACCGGCTTTATTTTTTCCTGATATTTTATTTGCTGCTTTCCTCTTTAAGGAACTTATCGATCATCGCCACTACGAGATCGGGAATTTTACTGTTTCTGTCCGGAGCACAGATCTCCCCGATATAATCGCCATGTCCACCCGGCAATATCGCCAGCTGGGCATGTGGTAATGTACGGGACAATGCAAAGGCATGTTCTGCCTTTATGGCCTCGGCATCGCCATTGATCACCAATGCAGGCGCCTGGATATTTTTGATCTGCTCATCATTGATATCTTTGAAGCCGACCATTCTGGCCACATCGCGGTGGAACATAGCGTCGAGGCCTTTCGGGTCGGGATTGGCCTTTAGATAGGCATCCTTCAGCGGTTGCGGCATCTGATCGAAGGTGGCATGTTCCATACCTTCAAAGAAACCGGGCATCATGCCTTCGCGTTTGTAAAGGGTGGAGGCGAGTACCAGTTTATTCACCAGTTTAGGGTGACGGATAGCGATCTGTAAACTGGTAGTAGCGCCATTACTGAACCCCATGATATCTGCTTCTTCAATATGCAGCTGTTTCAGCAAGGCGGCCACATCGTCTGCGTCCTGCTCAAAACTTAAAGGACGGTCAATATCTGCCGTATGTCCGTGGGCCTGTAACTCTACCGCAATCACCTGGTGGCTTTTGGCCAGTTCCGGCAGAATACGGCTCCAGTTGGAAGCGATGGTAGAGCCTCCGCCATGCAGCAATACCAGTGGCATTCCCTTACCATGGATCTCATAGTACATCTTCAGGCCATTTACAGTGGCATAGTGTCCTGTCTGTTCATGTTGTGCATTCATTTGCAAGTGTGTTGTCATTACAAGGAATAAAAGTATCAATGATCTGATCTGCATTGAAGAGTTGTTTAGGCGCAAACTTACGCTGCGGTGGTTGAAATAAGGGGTGGCAAACAGGCCAATTCTGCGGGGTAGACAGGTCAGACTGAACTGTTAAAGAAAGGAAACAGGAAGTACTGATCCATTGGTATTGTGTACAAATGTTTACAGGTATGATGATTCCGGGCAACAAACTGCCTCTGCTTTAGCCCTATACTGTAAGACCTTTCAGGCAGATATAGAGAGGAAATATCTCTGGCATTGAATTTACGGGTTAAGTGTCTACCCGTTTGATGATAGGGAATTGTAAACCATTTAAAAGTATTATGTCATGGCAACTGAAATAAAAGGGAAAAATACTGTTATTGTTAACCCGGTTGAACAATATCCTCAACCCGAATTTCTTGAACAGGAACAGGAACTACCGGGTTCAGAACAGAAAATGACAGCTAAGCCGGATCACGGTGAGAACACTTATAAGGGAAGTGGTAAACTGAAGGGACGAAAGGCCATTATTACAGGTGCCGACTCAGGAATAGGGAAGGCAGTGGCCATTGCTTATGCCAGGGAAGGCGCTGATGTGTTGATCTCTTATTTAAATGAAGAGGAAGATGCCAAGGAGGCGGCGGCTTATGTAGAAAAAGAGGGGAGGAAAGCCATTCTTTTTCCGGGTGATATCAGTGATGAGGCGCATTGTAAGGAAATGGTCGAGAGGGCCGTACGTGAGTTCGGCGGACTGGACATCCTGGTGAATAATGCTGCATTCCAGGTAGCGCACGAATCGCTGCAGGACATCTCAGGTGAGGAATGGGATAAAACGATCCGGGTGAATGTCACTGCCATGTTCTATTTGTGCAAGGCGGCAGAGCCTTACCTGCAACCGGGCAGTGCCGTCATTAATACGACTTCCGTCAATGCATATACTCCGAAACCTACGCTCATTCCTTACACCCTGACAAAGGCCGCGATCCAGAACTTTACAGCCACCTTAGCCCAGTTGTGGGGTGAGAAAGGCATCCGCGTGAATTGTGTAGCGCCAGGTCCTATCTGGACGCCACTGATTCCCGCCAGCTTTTCAGCGGAAGAAACAGCGAAGTTCGGCGCACAAACGCCTATGAAACGCCCTGGCCAGCCGGCTGAATTAGCGGCGGTATATGTTTTGCTGGCATCTCAGGAAGCCAGTTATATGTCTGGTGCCACTGTACCTGTTACAGGAGGCATGCCGACTATCTGATCGAAGAAAGGCTCAATACTGTTAAGACTAGCAAGGAAAGAACCGCATCTCAGACACTTGTCCGGGATACGGTTCTTTTTTCAGTTTGTTTTTAAATCAGTGTAAGATGAATCCCATAGTCGGATGGGCCGGATCTTCATAATCATTCAGCTTCCTTTCACGGCTTTCGTCTGCAAAGATCATCCCCGTACGGTCTTTGCCGTATTGGCGCCAGAGCGGACGGCCTTTTATGAAATCAACCCAGCGCTGATGCATCAGCACTGCCAGTGGTATATTGTGCGGCGTACTATGACCTGCTTCATACCAGACGTATTGTAACTCTTCCCCATGAGTAGCCGGAGCGCCTTTGTTAGGCTGTTCGAATGAATACATCCAGGTCTTACAACCGCCTGCAGCCAGCGCTTTCGCCAGGCGATAGGTATGCAATTGGTACATGTATCGGCTTAGTGTGACAATGGCAGCTGTGTCAGGGGGCAGGTTGTGGATCTTCTGCCATGCTTTATAACTGTATTTATAATTATCTCCGAACCAGTCGCTCAATACCGTTGAATCCGGCGTATATAAACGTTTATCGAGATTCATGAACAGCAGGGCTTCTGCTTTGTTGGTGCCCAGCAGTACACGGATATTTTTATCCGGATGATTCCTGACATAGCGTAAAGCATCTTCTTTGATCAGGATGCCATCCTGCGCAGGACCGAAATAGTTGGTGCCTTTAGCGCCTCCCAATACCTTATCCTGTGCTGTTATGAGGGTGGCCGTTGGCAGTTGCAGGAGCTCCGCAGGACTTGAAATGCCCAGCGTATCCATCAGTCGTTTACGGATGGCCTTTGCCGTGAGGGTGTCGCGGATACAATTTACAGCGCCGCTTTCCAGGATTAGCTGCCTGAAATATCCTTTGGCCGCGGGCGTTACCAGTAATGAAGAGATCAGTTTCGCGCCAGCTGATTCTCCGATCAGTGTTACACGGGAAGGATCTCCACCGAAGGCTTTGATGTTCTCTCTGATCCATTTCATCGCCATAATACAATCCAGTAAGGCATTGTTTCCTGCTGTCTCATAACCCGGCACATCATTCAGGTATAAGAAGCCAAATACGCCAAGGCGGTAATTGATCGTGATGGTGATGATACTATCGTTATGAGAAAAGGAATGGCCGTTCTGTCCGATACCACTACCGCCGGTCATTCCTCCACCATGTACCCATACCAGGATGGGCAGGCCTTTTGCAGGCTTCAGGGAAGGCGTATATATGTTAAGCTGCAGGCAATTTTCATCACCTTTTACTGTCTTCGTATCGCCTGCATATTGTGCTGCCACAGGCCCAAATTGAATGCAGGGAAGCGTATCTTTCCAGGGATGTACCGGCTGCGGTGCTTTAAAGCGAAGGGCGCCGGTGGGAGGAGCCGCATAGGGCACTCCTTTGAAAACATAAATGCCTTTCTCTACTATACCCTGGACGTACCCACGTGGTGTTTTGACAACAGGACCTTCCTGTCCGGATGCTTGAGTGTATGGTAACAATAGAAGGCAGGCAATAGCGAACGAGCGCATTACACTTATGGCTGAGGAAAAATACATAGTGGAATCGTAATTGAGCCAGCCAAGATAAGCATTCATGCTGACATCTTATTCGGACTTTTATCATGCAGTGAGCACTGGAAAGCATCTACTTTTTTTTATCCGCAGTAATAATAAATGTTGTCATTCCTGCGTACTGAATAGAGGCATGTACGTTGTATGTGTAACACAAACTATTGTGATGCTAAAACCCTAAGGGAAGGTAGTATTGCCGCCGCTTATGTGACGATGATCCTTCCGTAGACCCGCTACTGGCCCCCGGAAAAGGCAGCGGTGATTACGCCGGTCGGAACTTATTGTTATATAAGCAGTTGCAGATCTTGTGCTCAGCGTCTGAATTATTATAAAAGCTTTTTAATATTTTTGCTGCAATCGATTGCCTTTTTATTACATTTGTATTGACGAACTATATATTCTGTAGAAGAGTTATTCCCTTATGAACCAAATCTGAGTCAGAAATTTAAAACATTCCACGCATGACAAATTCACTTAACAAAACCGTTATTAGCAGCTCATAGTATGCAAACGTTTGCATTCCGGGGACGGAGTGTTGTGATGATGTGCCGGTAAAACACGGCATAGGCCTTTTATTGCCTTAAATGCCGGTTGGATACGGTATAAGCTTTCTATCGTTTTAGTCTTTTTGCCGCTGAAAACCGGCACAAGCCTTTTATTGTCTTTAAATACCAACGTTATGACTAATCATTTACTCCCAACGGGACTGGGGGTACGATGGCTCTATGCCAGAAGTATTCTGCCTGTTCTCCTCCTTTCAGCAGGATCCATTACAAAAGCTGCAGCAGCCAACTTAACAACGCCTGCGGCTGTCTATTTTCAGGACACTACAAAGTATCATATTATCAACGGGCGTATTACAGATGTAAACAAACAGCCCTTGCCCGGGGTGAGCGTATCATTGCAGGGAACTTCCTCCGGTACCGTCACCAATGAAGCTGGTACCTATAGCTTACGCGTAACTAAAAGTAAAGGAACACTTGTCTTTTCCTCCATGGGATTTCAGAAAAAGGAGATCCCGTTTTCCGGTCAGGCAAAATTTGATATCATCCTGGAACCGGATCAGAAAGCGTTGGGTGAGGTAGTTGTAGTGGGATACGGCACCCAAAAGAAAGTGAATCTCGTAGGGTCTGTTTCTGTTGTGAAAATGGATGAGAAGGTTACCAGCAGGGCACTACCCAATACCTCTTCCGCCCTTTCCGGACTGGCGCCCGGGCTGGCGGTGACACAGTCTTCCGGGATGGCGGGCAACAATGCCGCGAGCCTGATCATCCGTGGACTAGGTACCGTTAATAATGCCAGTCCGCTGGTAGTCGTAGACGGTATGCCTGATGTGGACATTAACCGCATCAACATGAATGATATAGAGACCATCTCCATTTTAAAAGATGCTACCTCTGCTTCGGTGTATGGTTCCAGGGCGGCAAACGGCGTGATCCTGATCACTACTAAATCAGGAAAAGGGCAAAAGAAAACAGCGATCAGTTTCTCCGGTGGTTATGCTGTTGAAGTACCTACCCGTTCATATGAGTTCATGGCTGATTATGCACGGGCGCTGACCTTACATCAGCGTGCGGCAGCAGTGAACACCCGCCGGGAAGATTACTATTTTAAAGATGGTACCATAGATCAATGGATGGCCATGGGCATGGTAGACCCGCTGCGGTTTCCTAATACAGACTGGTGGAACGTCATCATGCGCGACGGGCAGCTCCAGAACTATAATCTCTCTGCATCAGGAGGAACCGAGAACTCCAACTTCTATATATCCGCAGGTATTATGAATGAAAAAGGATTACAGATCAACAACGACTTTAAGCGTTACAATGTCCGTTTCAACTATGATAATAAACTGCGTAAAAATATAAATGCCGGTGTGCGTTTCAATGGTAACTGGTCCAAGTATACCTATGCGCTGGCAGATGGTTATACAGATGATGACGCCTCTAATACAGCCGGATTTGATCTGCAGTATGCCATTGCCGGTATCTCACCTTATGATCCCCTGACGGGATATTATGGGGGCGTAATGGCGTACAATGAAGATCCGCAAGCATACAATCCATATACGGTATATCAGAACAATCTGAACCGTCAGAACAGGCAGGAAGCCAGTGCCATGACATATGTAGATTGGGAACCGATAAAAGGGCTGGTAGGACGCGTTGACTATACGTTGAACTATTATAACCAGTTCCGCTGGAATGCCAGTATCCCCAATCGTTCCTTTAACTTCCAGACAGGCACTTTCGGCAGCCGTGTATATGTTGGCGACAATGCCGGCGTGGGCAACTATACCAATACCGGTTATAAAACAATGCTGAACGGACGCCTGACCTATCAGCACAGCTTTGGTGCTAATCATGATATCAGCCTGTTGGGCGTATATAGTGAGGAATTCTGGTATGACCGTTACCAGGGCACTTCACGTAATGACAGGTTGTATCCTACCTTACATGAAGTGGATGCCGCACTTACGGATATACAGTCTACCGGAGGGAACTCCAGTACCGAAGGCCTTCGCTCCTATATCGGTCGTGTGAATTACACCGCTTTCGGCAAATACCTGTTTGAAGCGAATTTCCGTTATGACGGTTCTTCCCGTTTCCTGCCGGGACATCAATATGGCTTTTTCCCTTCTGCTGCTTTGGGATGGCGCTTTACAGAAGAGGGCTTCATCAATGCTTTCACGCATCGCTTCCTCAGTAATGGTAAACTGCGCCTCTCTTATGGCGGATTGGGTAATAACAGTGGTGTGGGCCGTTATGAGCAGCAGGGTACACTGGGTGCCAGCAACTACATGATAGACGGTACGATCATGAAAGGTTTTGTTAACCAGAAGATGGTGAACCCGAACCTGTCCTGGGAATCGACCAAGGTGCTGAATATCGGTCTGGACCTGAGCTTCTTCGACAATCGCCTGACGACGGAACTGGATTACTACAACCGTCTGACAACAGGCATGAACCGTCCGTCGGAGATGTCTATTCTGCTTACAGGTGCCTATGATGCACCGCGCAAAAACATCGGTAACCTGCGTAACAAAGGTGTCGAGTTGAATCTCGGTTGGTCGGATAAGGTGGGAGAAGTGAAGTACGGATTCAACTTTAATGCTTCCTATAATACTACCACGCTTGAGAAGTGGAATGAGTTCCTCGGCAGGGGGTGGGTATTCCTGGATATGCCTTATCATTTCCTGTACACTTATGAGGATGTGGGTATTGCCCAGACATGGCAGGATGTGTATAGTCATACGCCACAGGGCGCTTCTCCGGGAGATCTTATCCGTAAGGACCTGAATGGCGACGGACGTATAGACGGTAATGACATGAAGGCTTATCCTAATGTACAGCGTGACAGGCCTACTACGATGGGAGCCTTGAGCCCTGTTGTTTCCTGGAAGGGCATTCAGCTGTCCTGCCTCATCACAGGCGCTACCGGTCGTAAGGATTTCTGGATCAATAATTACAACAACATCAACTTCGGTTTACAGCGCTATGCTTCGAGCTGGAATCACTGGAATAATCCGTGGTCAGTAGAAAACCGTGATGGTGAATGGCCTCGTCTGGGTGGCAGTAACAACAGGGTGGAGACCTCCTTCTGGCTGGACGATCTCAGTTATATCCGCTTCAAGAATATTATGCTGTCGTACAGCTTCCCCAAGAAGTTACTGGATAGGATAGGCCTCGCCAGCTTCCGCATTTATGGGGCGACAGAGAATATTGCCACGATCACCTCGTTCCGCGGACTTGATCCTGAGCTGACGGGGAACAGGAGTAATGCGTATCCGTTGAACAGATCTTATTCGATGGGTTTAAACATCAGTTTATAAATGTCATGATCATGAAACTAACAACTGTTAAAATATATATCGCAGGTATGTTGTGTCTTTGGGCCTTCTTTACCAGCAGCTGTACAAAAGATCTGCTGCACAGGGAGCCGACCACAGAGCTGGGTACCGCTTCCTTCTGGAAAACTGAGGCAGATGCCACCTATGCCCTGATGGGCGCTTATGCAGATATCAGACCGCTTTTTGACCGTGATTACTATTTCGACGGTCAGGGAGAATATATCAGGACCCGTGGCACCAGTACTGCCAGCGGTAACCTGCAAAAGGGCGATGCCTATAATGGCGGGGACTATAGTCCTTCCGGTTATGGCGACAACTTTGACAAAATGTATGAGCATCTTTATGGCGGTGTACACCGTGCTAATTACGTGATTGAGAACGTGAGAAAGATGCTGCCATCAGTCAGTGAAACCTCCTTGCCGCAGCTGGAAAGAGTGGTGGCAGAGGCCCGTCTGCTCAGGGCGATGGTCTATTTCCGTTTAATCTCTATGTGGGGGGATGTGCCCTATATCGACCACGTGATATACGATAATTCGGAGGTAGCCAATATGACCCGTACACCGCTGGCACAGGTGAAAGATTCCATCCTTGCGGACCTCACGTATGCTTTTGACAAACTACCGGTGAAAGCACCGGAACTTGGCCGCGCTTCGAAGCCAGCAGCGCTGGCTTTCCGGGGTAAGGTACAACTGTACTGGGCCTGCTGGAACAAATTCGGCTGGCCGGAGCTGGATACCTTCACACCGGATGAAGGCAAAGGAAACGAGGCGTACAAGGCTGCTGCCGATGATTTTAATAAAGTGATCAATGACTATGGTCTGACGCTTTTCAGAGGCGGAGAACCGGGTGAATGTGATGTATTGGGGAAGGCAGATAAACTGCCCAACTACTACTATCTGTTCACATCTGTAGCCAACGGAGATGCAGAAATGATCATGTCCTTTACACATGGCGGTACGGGCACCAACCAGGGAGAAGAACTGATGCGTGATGTAGCCGGCCGTTCCCATGAAGGTTCCCAATGTTGGGTATCTCCCCGGTATGAGATCGCGGATAGGTATCAATCGACTATTACAGGCGATTTTGCGCCTAAACTGATCCCGATGAACCCTACTACTGCCGGCGCAAGAACAGCCCCTAATTCGGCTGTAAATCCCCAAAGCTATGCAAACCGCGATTACAGGATGAAGTCTTCCATTATGTGGGATTTCGAAGTGAGCGTTGGTATGATCTCACTGAAATCGACCGGCTGGGTACCATTCATCTACAAGACCTGGAATCAGCCGGTAACTATTGATGGGGTGAAATACACGACCTATAATACGGATGGCTGTAACTCCGGTTATGTGCTGCGTAAGTTCCTTCGTAATACGGCTGGTCTGGGCCGCAGCGATGGCACCTATAGCTATCCTGTGATGCGCCTGGCGGATGTTTACCTGATGTATGCAGAAGCTACGAATGCCATAAACGGTCCGCAGGCAGATGCCATCGCGCTGGTAAACAGGGTGCGTCACCGTGGCAACCTGCCGCCGCTGGCAGGAGATAAAACAGCCAGTAAGGAGGCATTTTTCAGTGCTATTGAACAGGAGCGAATTGTGGAACTGTTCGGAGAGGGACAGCGTTCATTTGACATTCGTCGCTGGAGAGCGATCGAGCGGGTATGGAATCCACCTTATGGGAATGGTGTATGGCGTATCGATAGCTATGGCGTACAGATGTCCCGCTATTTCCAGAATATGTCTGAGCGGGAATACCAGCAATGCTACATTTTCAGGATACCACCGGGAGAGCGTAACAGGAACCCTAACCTGACACAGAATACCCCCTGGCTGTAATTCATTCACTTATTAAAAACCGACACGATGAAAAGATATTCCGCTATACTCCTGTTACTGCTCATGACCACTTTGGGCTGGATGGGCTGCAAAAAGGATGATGCCCCTATTGATGAAGATGGTCTGCTGATCACTACCCGTGCAGAATGTTATGTCAGCAATTTTGAACTGCTGGGTTCCGATTTCCAGACAGTACGTACCAGGAATGCCGTGATAGATACGGTAGCCTGTACCATCAATGTGACCGTTTTCTTTGGCACAGACCTGAAGAACCTGTTCCCGCAGTTTACATTGGTAACAGATGCGAAACTGGATCCGAAGATCACTGGTTTTACTGATTTTTCTGACCTGGCCAATCCAAGGAGCTATACGGTTATTGCCGGCAACAGGCAGGTGAGAAAGACTTATAAAGTGATCGTTGCTGTGCAGCCAAGGTAGTATTGACATTTAAACATGCTTTTTATGAACACTAAATATCTCGGATATACATTATGGTTCTTCTCGCTGTGCCTGTCTATGGTGGCGTGTAAGGACGACAAATACACTGTTCCGCAGCCTAAAAATCAGCTGCAGAATGACTGTATCAAAAGAACGTTGGGCCCCAATGTGGCTGGATTGAAAATAGAGTTTGCCTATGCAATGGCGCTGCCTGCTGCAAGAGGTAAGATTGTGTCTGCACAGGTGGAAGCATCTATACCCGGTGATGCAGCGACCTACCTGGAGAACAAGTCTTATTATACAAATGGTAGTGGTGAGGACGTTGGTATCCCTATCGGTGATCCTTCTGTGAATGAAGGCGCCGTTACAAAGGTTACGTTCACCAAAGACACCAATGCGGTGACGCTCAGGTATTACTATGTGATACCGCCCACTGCGAAGGGGAAAGAGGTGAAGTTCACTTTCTCTGCGAAGAGCAGTAATGGGGAGACGGTTTCTTATGTGATGGGGCCATACACTATTTCCAATATGGATATGGTGCTTGACCTGCCGGTGAAGAATGGGGATGCGTGTTATATTTCCATTGCAGATATGGCGGTTTATAATGCTGCAGACGCTGCGGCGAATGCAGCCAAAATAGATCTTGTGTACCTGTATAGAGCTATTTCCGACGTTTCATTTAATCATGCACTGGTATCTCCGGCGGCAGATACCACTTATCTTCCTGGTGTGGTATTGCCTACCGGTGTGAACAGGGATACGAAGATCCGTAAGACCTGGAACCTGAGAGACCGGCATCTCGCACGACTGCAGTATGGTATTTATATTGACGACCTGGATTTCCAGCAGCTGGATATGAAAGGGTCTCCTGATTATGCCATCAATCTTAAATCAGAAGCAGGCGCCTGGGTGGAAACAGCAGATGGGAAATACCGCGCCTACATCTATATGAATAAGGTGGATGACGCGAAGAAAAGCGCTACTATCAGTATGAAACGTTATACACTTAAATAAATTAATGCTTTTATGAAGATGCCTGCATTAGAGGTTTGTATGATGCTGATCCTGGCGCTGTTTGTTTGCATGAATACCCTGATGGCGCAATCGCCGCCGGAAACTTTCCTGGTCAAGCCAGGGAAGCTGCTGGAAGTGAAACGGAAGATCGCGCGGCAGGAACCCGCCATGCAGCAGGCGCTGACGGAACTGATTTCCATAGCTGATAAGTCACTGAAGAACGGGCCTTATTCTGTCGTGTATAAGGATAAGGCGCCGCCCAGTGGCGACAAGCATGACTATATGAGTGTGGGGCCGTACTGGTGGCCTGACACAAGCAAGGCGAACGGACTACCCTATATCCGTAAGGATGGGCAGGTGAATCCGGAACGTTATACGATCAAAGATGATGAGTACCAGAATGCCATGTCCCGGGATGTATATTTCCTGGGCCTGGCCTGGTTCTACACTGGTGATGAGCGATATGCTGCTCATGCTACGGAACTATTGCGTACCTGGTTCCTCGATCCTGCTACGCGGATGAACCCGAATCTGAATTATGCGCAGGCCATTCCCGGTATTACAGATGGCAGGGGGATCGGGTTGATCGATACCCATAATGTAACCATGCTGATAGATGGCGTGCAGTTGCTGAAAGGTTCAAAGTCCTTATCTGCCGAGACATACAAAGGCGTCCAAAACTGGTACAGGGAATTCCTGCAATGGATGCGTACCAGTCCTATTGGCCTGGATGAAGCGGACGAAATGAATAATCATGGCACCTGGTATGACGTACAGCAGGTAATGATAGCGCTGTTCACTGGTCAGGAGCAACTGGCCAGACAGATGCTGGAAGAGCAGACGAGGAAGCGGATAGACCTGCAGCTGGAAACGGATGGTCGCCAGCCAAAAGAACTGGCCAGAACGCTTTCGTGGAACTATTCCCTGTTTAATCTACGGGCGTTTTTTGAACTGGCTTTACTGGCGGAAAATGTGAATGTTGATCTGTGGAACTATGAAAGTCCCGGTAAGAAAAGTTTGAAGAAAGCATATACCTGGTTGCTACCTTATGCCACAGGAAAGAAAGACTGGGATTATCAGCAGATCAAACCGAAACACGATGAGGAATTCCTGGAGCTGTCGGAGGTAGCCGCAAAGAAATATACAGACATTGATCTGGCGGCACTCCGGAAACAGCACGGGGAACTCCGGAATAATTTATTGCTACTCACCGACTGGGCATATTAAAACAAAGGTCTCATGAAGAAAATGATCGTTTTCACCTACATGCTGTTATTGCTGGGAGGTCAGCTATCTGCGCAGAACCTGTTGAGTGGCCGGTATACGCCGGCACAACTGGCAGAGAAACTGATACCGCATGACAAATGGGAACCATTCCCTCATATAGAAAACCGGGCAGGATGGGAGAAAGCCGATCCTGCAATAGGAGCGGCTATTATTAAGAAAGCAGAAGCCTACCTGAATTATGAATGGCCGGGTATTCCTGCTGTAAAATCCTTGCTCATTATCCGTAATGGGAACCGTACAGAGTACCAGGATATCAGTAGTAAAAAAAGAGAAGTATTGGGTACGTTGTTGCTGGCGGAAGTGTACGAACATAAGGGCCGTTTCACCGACCAGGTGGTGAATGGTGTATGGTCTATCTGTGAGGAATCTTTCTGGGGCGCACCTGCGCATCTGCCAAGGTCTTTTGATGGACTGATGGATGTATCAGCACCCTTTGTGGAACTGTTCTCCGCGGAGACGGCTACCTTGCTGGCATGGGTCGACTATTTCCTGGGAGCTGAGCTGGATAAGGTTTCTCCGCAGGTCAGGAAACGGATCTACTACGAGACCAATAAGCGGATATTCGAGCCACTGATGACCAAACATCATGGGTGGATGAGTACAAGCAGTAGTGGCAGGCGTCCCAACAACTGGAATCCCTGGATCTGTTCCAACTGGCTGAATGCCGTATTACTGCTAGAGAAAGATGATAGTAAACGGGTAGCGGCGGTATCAAAGCTGCTGGGCGTACTGGATGAGTTCCTGAATCCTTATCCTGCCGATGGTGGCTGTGACGAAGGACCCGGATACTGGGGTGCAGCCGCGGCTTCTTTATACGATAATGTCTCTTTACTGAACCTGGCGACCAACAATGCTTTTGCCTATGTGTATGCTGACAAAAAAGTGGGGGAGATGGGCCGGTTCATTTACAGGGCGCAGATCAGTGAGCGTTACTTCCTGGATTTTGCCGATGCAGATCCTCAACCGGGTATGGCGGCCAGTATGATCTACCGTTTTGGTAAGGATATTCAGGATACGGCCATGATGCGTTTCGGGGCGTATTATCTGAAGAATGAGAACCCGGCTTCTATAAGAGGGTACCATTATTTCAGGCACCTGTTTGTACTGTTCATGCAGGATGAATTGCAACATGCAGATAAGGGGCTGGTGTTACCGGGCGATGTCTGGTGGCCTGACCTGCAGGTAATGATAGCCCGCGACAGGAATGGCAGTACGGATGGCTTCTTTGTGGCTGCCCAGGGTGGGCATAATGACGAGAGCCATAACCATAATGATGTGGGCAATTATGTGGTGTACCACGACGGATTGCCGGTGCTGATAGACGTAGGGCGGGGTACGTATACCGCCAAAACTTTCAGCAGTAAGCGATATGATATCTGGTATAACCGTTCTGACTATCATAATGTGCCTACTGTAAATGGCTATCCCCAGTCAGCAGGCAGCCAGTTTAAAGCGGAAAAGGTGGTGTACAACAAAACGGCATCGGCCAGTACACTGGCTATGGATATCCGCGAAGCGTATCCGGAGAAGGCAGGCATAAAGAAATGGCAGCGGAGCATCCGCCTTAACAAGGGGAAAAATGTACAGATAGAAGATGATCTGCAGCTGGAGGGGGACGGACAGGTGACGGAACATTTGATGACCTGCTATCCGACAGAAGTGCTAAGGCCGGGCGTATTGGTGATACACCGGAAGGAGGGAGGTGCATCGAAAGACTTTTACCTGCATTATCCTGCAAAGGATCTTGTGGCCAGTATAGAGAAAGTGCCTTTGCAAACAGAGGAAGATGGAGGCGTAAGGCAGAAGTGGGGCGATAATATTTACAGGATCAACCTGGAAGGAAAAATAAAGTCGCAGGGTAAGCTGAAATTTTTTGTAGCATCTATGTAGAATTTTAATAAAAAAAGAACCGGCAGGTGTTCACCTGCCGGGTTTGCATTAATTCACTATGACTACCTGTTATGATTACACTCTTTTACTTATTTACCAACTATACCAGCTAATTTCTCTGACAGTTGACTCCCTTTCAGATTTCTGGCAATAATATTTCCGGCGCCGTCTATCAGCACGTTCTGCGGAACTGCAGAGACATTATAAAGTTCGGCGATCTCGTTTCTAAGGAATTTCAGATCGGATATATTGTATCCTGGCATCCTGTCTTCAGCGATAGCTTTTACCCATGGTTCCTTACGTTCTTCCAGTGCGATGTTGATCACGGTTACGTCTTTCGCGGTGTAAGGCTTCAGGATCTGCTTCAGCTGTTGGTTTTCCAGTCTGGACGCTGCAGACCAGCTGGCCCAGAAGTTCAGCAGTACTACTTTTCCTTTGAAGGAAGAAAGTGTTACCCTGTTACCATCAGGATCTTTTTCAGAGAACTCGCGGGCTACAGCACCTACGGCTGTCAGCTTTGATGTCTCGATCTTTTTCAGGTATGCTTTACCTTTCGCGGATGTTTTTGTTGGGTCTGCCAGTGATTTGAACAAAGGCTCTACATCACGGTAGTCGATAAAAGCGCCTGCGTATTCTTCAAGGATATCCAGGCTGATATACATCTCGGGATGCTGCTGGATAAACTCTTTCATTTTCTGTTTTCTGTAGTCCATTGCAGCACGGAAATGCTCCATATAGTTGCTTTTTGCAGCAAGGGCTTTTTCCGTTACATCATTCTGCAATGTGTTGGATGATTCAGCGGTCAGCAACGTCAGTTTTTCTTCCGCATCTGCCATGAATTTCTCATACACTTTATAATCATCCTGGGACTTCGAACCGTTGGACTCGAAGTTAGCGATGCTTTCGTCGGATGTCAACCACACGATTGAACCTGGTTCTACATATAGATGTGCAATATCCTTTGCGTTAAAGAAAGTCTGCGGCTCCCCATCCCGGCTTACAGTCAGCAGAATGTTTGTTGGATAAGAAACCGGCCTGTCGAATGAGAAATTACCATTGTCAACATCCGCAGAGTCATATACACTTTTGCCGTCAAAAGTGTAACCAATGTATACCTTGGCCGGAGCCTGTAATCTTCCGAGCTTTCCTTTAATCTGAAAGGATTGTGCAAAGGCTGGCATAGTCATGCAGCAGGCTGCAAGAACCATTAAGCTTCTGTTCATCTGTTTTACCTTTATTATTATGGTTACACGAATTATTAAAGTAGATTCAAAATCTAACGCGCATTATATTGAATGAACCCTTTGCATATAAGACAACATTTAATACCCGATATGCGTACAAGGGTTAAAAAAAAATTTAAAGTATATAGCTGGGAAATGTGTCTATGTAGATATTATAAGTATCCAAAATGCGGGAGGCTGGAATACATAATTGATTTATTATATGGGACTTATGAGAGGAGAGATGGCTATAAGCGGGCGGAAAATCCCCTGAAAAAATATTTTGAGCAAATAGGCTTAAACGTAATTAAGTAGCTGGTAATCAGTGAGAAAATATTTTTAAAAATATTTTCGGGAGAGCAGTGAAAACTTTTTTATCCGCATAACGAATAAAAATTGCTTTTAAATATAAAAAAATGTTAAATTGTAAGGGAACACGAACCTTTTACCGAATTATTAAAGATTATCCCTATGACAAAGCGCGCACTAAACCTATTTCTTATTGTCATGCTGGCAATGTTTTCATTCAGTACTTCTGTTGCAAATGCCCATGATATCAAACCTCCCTTTACTGAAATAGGATACCAGACCGACGGAGATTATTATTATACATTTTACGTTGACTTGTCTAAGGACGGTCCTAACGCTATCGCTTATATACAGGTACAGAGAAATACAACAGGAGAAATACTGAAGCTGGATAATTTCAGTGGTAAGGTAATGCTGTTGAATCCTGTACAATTCAGCATAAAGGATAAAGCCACTGTGGCATTCTTTGATGGGAATAAACTGATTTCCAAGGACCTGAAAGGTGCATTACAAGGTAGTGTAAAACCCTGATCAATTCTATATACCAGATAAATGTCCCGTAACCGGTTTATTATGTAACCGGTTACGGGATCTTATTGTTTAATGCTGAACTATTGCAGGAGGGAAGTGGGCCATCAGAAAATATAGTATAAATCACCCAAACAAAAAAAACGAAATGCTTTTAGTTTTTCGTAATCTGCCGAACTTATTCGACGTTATAGGAAACGCTTAATGAAAGTCCGTCTGCCGATGCCCCGGAAACCAAGCAGCAGAATATCCCGGCACGGAACCACAATGCACTGTTAACTGTTAAATAAGCAGAATGGCCAATAGCACGTTTACCACCAAAATCTGAAATCGCGGATCACAAGATCAGTTAAGGAACCTGTAGCAGTAATTTATCAATCATCATATCTAAATCGAACAAGCTATGCTTCTACCCAAATCCGGCTTGCTCGTGTTGCTATTTCTATGTAGCACACTGGCACTATTTGCGCAGCAAAACATTTCAGGAAAAATTAAGGACGCCGTGAATGGCAAACCAATTCCCGGTGTAACTATCAGAATACAGGGCACCAACAGGGGGACCATCTCTGATGGTAGTGGTGCCTATAATTTGACGGTTCCCTCGAACGCTACATTGCTCGTTTCCTTCACGGGCTACAAAACACAAACTATTAAGGTATCAGGTAATGCTACCCTGGACATTACGATGGAGGAAGATTTTGCTAAACTGGATGAAATTGTGGTAACTGGTCTGGCTACTACTGTAAAGAGAAGTAACCTGGCCAATACCGTGGTAACCATCAATGCCAATCAACTGTCTGGCGCTGCACCTGCGCAGACGTTCGATGCTGCGTTGAGTGGTAAGGTACCTGGCGCCCTGATCACGGCCAACTCCGGCGCCCCGGGTGGTGGTATTTCCGTGAAGATGAGGGGTATCACCTCTGTATTTGGTAACTCACAGCCACTATATATAGTGGATGGTATCTTCTTCAACAATAGCAGTATCCCTGCGGGATTGAATGATGTAACCGGTGCTGCTACAGCAGGTAACCCTAATAACCAGGATAACCCTTCCAGCCGTATTGCAGACCTGAACCCACAGGATATTGAGAACATCGAGATCCTGAAAGGAGCCTCTGCTGCTGCCCTCTATGGTGCAAAAGCGGCAGCCGGTGTGGTGATCATCACTACCAAAAAAGGAAGGGCCGGTAAAACAAGGATCAGCGTGAACCAGGAAACGGGGTTTGCCAAAGTAAGACACCTGATGGGTGTCCGTTCTTTTACCCCGGAAACAGCTGCTGATCTGGCAGGTCCGGCTTCCAGCACAGACCCGGCTGTTATAGCGAGACGTGCGGCATATGCGGCACAATACAACGCAGCTAAAAGCGCGGGTAAGATCTTCGACTATGAGAAGGAAATGTATGGCGAAACAGGGCTGATATTGAACACTGGCCTGTCACTGAGTGGTGGTGGAGAAAAGACCACTTTCTACATCTCCGGCAACCGCAGGCAGGAACAGGGTATCGTAAAGAATACCGGCTATTTCAATAACTCTGTACGCGTGAATATCGATCATAAGATCAGCGACCATATCTCGCTGGGCGTTACGACCAGTTATATTCATTCCGACGCTGACAGAGGTCTGACCAACAACGATAACAATGGTGTGACCTACGGTGTGGCTTTATCATCTACTCCCGACTTCGTCTACCTGTTCCCCAATGCATTAGGTGAGTATCCCCGGAACCCGTTTGCGGCCTCCAATCCGCTGGAAACCCGTGATAAAATGAAGAACAATGAGCTGACCAATCGTTTTGTTGGTGGTGCCAACCTGGAGGTACGCATTCAGCAGAATGATCATTCTACTACCAAATTCATTGGTCGTGGTGGTGTGGATTATTTTAACTACAAAACTGCTGCCCTGTTCCCCCGTGATCTGCAGTTTGAGGAAAATGCCCAACAAGGGCATTCCATCCAGGGCAATACCAACAATACCAATACTAACTTAGGCGGTTTCCTGGCCAATACTTTTACGCCAAATGAGAATATCAGTCTGACCAGTACTGTAGGCGCCACCCTGGAAACAGGTTTCATGGACAATATCGTGACGGTGGCTACCAACCTGGTATCCGGACAGAGTAACCTCGACGCCAGCGCCAATACCACTACAAGGCAGTTCAGACAGAAGTACCGTGACAATGGTATTTTCATACAGGAAGACCTCTCACTGATCGACGCGATTACTTTGAGTGGTGGTGTACGTTTTGACCGGTCTACCAATAACGGTGATTACAAAAAATATTATGTATTCCCCAAAGGAGCTATTTCCTGGAACATTGCCAAGATGAAATTCTGGGATGTGAAAGATGTACAGAACCTGAAGATACGTGCTGCCTATGGTCAGTCTGGTAACGTACCGCCATACAGCAGTAAATTCACAGGTATGCTGGGAAGCAATATCGGCGGATATCCGGGTATACTGGTAGATAACCTGCTGGGTAATCCGGACATCAAACCAGAAAGACAGTCAGAGTTTGAAACAGGGCTGGATGTGAGTGTACTGAACGGCAGGATCAGCCTGGAAGCTACTTATTATATCAAGAAGATCCAGGATGTGCTGCTGCGTCATGCGTTGCCGGGATCTTCCGGTTATGCGAATGAGTGGAAGAACAGTGGTGACCTGAAAAACAATGGTATTGAACTGGGACTGACGGCCATACCGATCAACAACAAAAATATCAGGTGGAGTTCTTCCATCAACTGGTGGCGTAACCGTTCGAAGGTGACCAAATTGCTCATCCCTCCGTATGCTATCGGCGCCTTCGGTAACTCACTCGGTACCTTCTACCTGGAACAGGGAGAACCTGCCACACAGATCAAAGGAACTGTTGGTAGCGATCTGAAACTGATCGGTAATTCAGAGCCGAAGTTCCAGATGAGTTTTTATGATGAAGTGACATTCCTGAAGAACTTTACCCTGCGTTTCCTGATACACTGGAAGAAGGGAGGCGACAATATTAACCTTACGCAGCTGCTGACTGACCTGGGTGCGACTTCATTTGACTACGACGATGTGCTGCATGGCCAGAAGGCAGGTGTTTACCGCACCGGTGCAGGTGACGCTTCTATCTATGTACAGGATGCTTCCTATGTACGTATCCGTGAGATAGGGCTTTACTATAATATACCGATTAAGAATACGAATTTCATCAAGGGTGTACGTGTGGGTGTATCGGCCAACAACTTCTTTACCTGGACACATTATGTAGGGTATGATCCAGAGGTATCCAACTTTGGAAGTAATACCATCACTACCTCTACAAGCCGTGGTAGTAATGGTTTATCTACCGGTGTGGATGTTACACCGTTCCCTGCTTCCAAAAGAGCCAGCTTCCATGTTGGTGTGGATTTCTGATCATTTTCTATCTGTTAAAAATTATTTCATATGAAGAACTATTTCTCAATTATAACTGCTGCCTTTTTCCTGCTGATCATGAGTGCATGTCAGAAGGGGGAAATAACCAGCCTGAATACGCCTGTAGTTGGCGGTGTCATTAATAATCCAACCCGTAGTGACCTGTTTAACCTGGTGACAGGTGCCGAATCGGGTATGCGTAACCACTATGCTGTTTACCTGGATGGCATAGGTGCTATCGGCAGGGAGATATATCGTTTCTCTGGTTCTGAACCCCGTTATACGACCGATATTCTCGGTGGTGGTAGCAGAAGACTGGATAATAATACCTTCTACCTGACAAACCCCTGGGGCGCCCGTTACCAGGTAGCCAGGCAATGTTTCATCCTGCTGGATGCGGTGAAGAATGCCCGTCCGGAGATTGCTTCAGATGCACAGAAGAAAGCCTTTTCGGGGTATGCAAAGACGCTGATCGGTTACCAGTTACTGCTGAATATCAACATGACTGATTCCAACGGCGCCCGTATACCGGTGCCGAATGGTGCTACCTTAGGTCCTGTAGTGACAGATCCGGGGAAAGTGATGGATACTATACTGCGATTCCTGGATGATGGAAAGGCAGACCTGACAGGATCGGAAGTTATGTTCCCACTGTCAGATGGCTTTGCCGGTTTCAAAGATGCTGCCGGTCTGCTGAAATTTAACCGTGCGTTGGCTGCCAGGGTGCATATTTATAGAAAGAATTGGACTGCGGCATTGACGGCGCTGAATGAATCCTTCTTTGATCTGAACGGGGCACTGAATACGGGTGTATATCATTACTTCTCTACAAATGGTGGTGACCTGGCCAATACGATGTTCATACCACCAAATAATACCGGTGAAGTAAGAGGCGCACATCCTTCCTATGCAGCGGATATCGTTCCGGGAGATGACCGTATTAACAAGACTGCCCTGCGTAATGCCGCTTTCAGCCAGAATGGCCTCACGGCTACACGTGATGTAGTGATCTGGAGCTCACTGAACTCGCCGGTAAGTATCATCCGCAATGAGGAGCTGATCCTGATCTATGCAGAGGCCAAGATCCAGACCGGATCTATTCCTGATGCTATTGTTGCCCTGAACCGTATCAGAACAGCGCATAACCTGACGCCATATGCCGGAGCTGTGACGCCTGCTGCTTTGACAACTGAATTGTTGTACAACAGGCGTTATTCCCTGTTTATGGAAGGACATCGCTGGATAGACCTGAGACGTTATAACTTATTGGGAACCCTGCCGAAAGACAGACCCGATGATGATGTATGGACAAGGTATCCATTACCACAGAACGAGAGCAATTTGTAGTTTAGTCAGCAACAGCGCCGCAGGAGATCCGTCTTCTGCGGCGCTGTTGTATTTATAGGAAAGTTCCTATCTTTTCTCAGCAAATAGCAAGGCCGCCTCTGTTACTGAAGCGGCCTTATTTATTTTATGCTATGTGAAGTTTTGGGCAGGAAATGTACTATTGCAGGCGACTACTTTTTGGGATAGTTGGTACTGATGTGATATCTGTCTTCCATATCCCATAGCCTGGCACCGCCTTTAATACCGTCTTTATTGGTAAAAATATGAATGTTATCATCCAGGGGAATGGTCAGTTCATCTGCACTGCCTCCACCGATGTACAGACGATCGTAATTGAAGACGGTTTTCAGGATGCCCAGCACGCGTTCCATTCTTTTGTTCCATTTCTCTTTGCCTTCTTTTTCCAGGGCTTTATTCCCGATGTATTCGTCATAATCGTGTTCCCGGGTAACGGGGTGGTGCGCCAGTTCAAGATGGGGCAGCAGGTACCCATCTATCAGCAGTGCGGTGCCAAACCCTGTGCCCAGTGTAACCGCCAGTTCATAGCCTTTACCGCTGACTACGCCAAGTCCCAGCTGATCAGCATCGTTGACGAGTCTTACCGGTTTATTCAACAGGTCGGCGATCTGCTGACCCAGGTCGATATTCTTCCAGTTGGGGTTACCCAGGTTGGGGGCGGTATAGACAATGCCATTGCGGACATAACCGGGAAAACCTACTGAGATCTTGTCGTATGCAGGCATGTCTTTGACCAGTGTGGAAATGGTGGCCAGTACATCGGCAGGTTTGGCGTCTTTGGGTGTAGGTACACGTTTGTAATCCATCTGCCATTCGCCTTGATCGTTGAGAATAGTGCCTTTGATGTGTGATCCGCCTACGTCTATCGCTAGAATATGTCCGGGTGATGTCATTGTATACTGAGATTAATATTAGAGAAAAACCCTGCGTTTTATTACGCAGGGCGTTTCACTGAAATTACTTCAGATTTTGCAGATATTTAATAACATCTTCCCGGAACGGGCCTTTATTTTTGATGGCTTCCAGTACCTGTTCATGTTTGAGATGCGGAAACTGCCTGTGTACATATTCCACTTCCGCAGGATCATTCGCATCAATTCTTATACGGTCTTGCTGACCGACATTGGATTTATTGTCAGACATATGAAAAGGTTTTGAGTGAAAGATCTTTTCATATGTCTGATCAGAGATTGTGCCATTCTTATTGCTGTGAGAATGGTGGTTATTCCTGTTTTTTAAAGACAATGTTTTTTATTCTTCCGTTGGAGAGTTTGAAGCCTGTGATGTTGCCTGCATCTGCCTTTAAAAAATTAATGGTGCCGTTATTGCTGCTGAACCTGTCGGCTACGGATCTGTCAGGGGTGAAGTCAAAGTCGCCCAGGCGCATATGATGAGCAGTCAGTTTCCCATGCTGCACAGTGAATTTATAGGCGGTTTCCAGTTCTTCGCTATAGTAGGTGCCTGTATAGGGTACCAGCAATGCTGAGTCGAGCCTGACGGGCGTTATTCTGGGAGCGATGATATTCCGGTATTTAAGCGCAGCCGCTTTATCGGTGATATTCCTGAAAGTAACGGATGACTGATAAGCGGGCACCCACAATACGGTATCTGATTTTATATCAGTAGGGAATTTACTTTCTCCATCTGCCTGTACCATCATATGGCCTTCTTCAAGGGTAAAGGTAACATACCAGCCGTCGCCCAGCTTGTAGGTGCCGGTATATTTCTTTAGTAATTCCGGATCTCCTTTCAGCGTAGGTAATTTACTGAGATCCTCACGTACTGGAATGGCGGGCAGTTTATCTTTCAGGAACAGTTTTGCGACAGCCAGGGCATTGCTTTCAGGATCAAAGTCGCTGTTATTACTCAGGAGGATGATCGCCAGCTTTTGATCAGGATAAACATTGATAGTCGTCCGGAATCCGGCCCAGCCGCCATCGTGCGAGATATTTCTTATGCCATTGTTGGTTTCTACCGACAGGCCATATCCATAAGTAACGGGTTCTTTATTATTAAGGCTATCTATTTCAAGCATCCGGAGGAAGACGGGGTCTTTCCTGTCTATTTGCTGCTGAAAATGAATGACCCATTTAGAGAGGTCTTCAACAGTCGTAAAGATAGAGCTGGAGCCAAGCGCGGTGAGTGCATCGTTCAATTTGCGGAAGGTCTTGCCATCGTTGTTGTCATAGGAACTTGCAAGGCGAGGGATCACTTTTGAGTAGTCGTCCGATACCAGGGAAGCGTTCATCTGTAAAGGCGTGAAGACGTGCTCCTGTATCCATTGAGGAAAGGGCTTACCGCTTACTTTTGCCACCAGTGCCGCCAGTAAGTTATAGCCGGTATTAGAGTAGGAATACCGTGCGCCTGGCTGGAAGTCAAGGTCATGCTGCAGCTTTACCATCCGCAGGATATCTTCAAATGTGAAGGCTTCGTCCCATCGCCATCCCGCAGCATGTAAGGTAGCAGGCCAGTCTCTCAGTCCGCTGGTATGGTGGACCAGATGACGTATGGTGATGGGGTAGCTGAACTGAGGCACTTCCGGCAGGTATTTCCGGATATCGTCATCCGGAGAGATCTTCCCTTCCTGTATTAGCGTAGAGATGGCGAAGCCAGTGAATTGTTTTGATACAGAGGCAATGTCGAAGACGGTGGCAGGTGTGATAGGGGCATCGTATTCGAGGTTGGCCGTGCCATAACCTTTTTTAAAGATGACCTTTCCGTTCTGTATTACCAGTGCGGCAACTCCCGGAACACCGGAATGGTTATACCTGGAGAAGATCTGATTGATGCTGGTCTCCAATGGTTGTGCGATACATTGTACACAACTCAGCAGCAGTATAACGAGGAGATATCTTTTCATAGTGATGGATTAAGGAATATGAGATATTCCCTAAAGACGAATGAAACTGCTAAAAGTTGCACGTAGTCATGCGTTGATCCAACCTGTAGATGCGGGCACGAAAGATTGTGTGCTTATACTCATTTACCTGGCGAAATCGTCTGTTCTGAAAGGTGATGCCGGAAGGCCTTCTTTGTTGAAGAGATTAGCTCCCTCAGGCGTGTCATCCCAGGCATAACGTACGGCTATGGGTTTTGAAACAGACGGATGCCAGACCACTACTGTATTGTTGACTATTTGAGCATGCGCCCACCTGAATTGCTGATCAGGTCCTGCAATGGCGAAGTGTTTCAGCGGGCCGCCTTTGGCCAGGAGTCCTTTGCCGGTATTAGTGAACCGGATGATGATCTTATTCCCCTGTATGCTCATGTCTTTATAGAGGGGACCGGAGCTGACTACCAGACTGTCGTTGTATGCCAGTTTGCGCGCAGCCAGGGCCAGGCGTTTGCCTACGTCTTCCTTGTTGAGCGGGTGTATGTCGTTCCATTCGCCAATGTCAATAGTGACGGCCATGGCGGTATTAGGAACGGACAGCGTCTTTAACTGCGCTTCCCGTAACAGTGCCCAGTTGCTGCTGGTCGGTTGGGGATGACCGGGCATATAGCTGGTCAGCTGCACATAGAGGAAAGGAAAGTGCTGCATGGGATGCATACTTCCCCATTTTATCCGCCAGTCTTTTATCAGGGCCGGGAATAGCTGGCTGTATTCCGCGGGCCGGTCTGCATTCGCTTCTCCCTGGTACCAGATAACGCCTTTGATGGTGTAGGGTAATAAGGGCGCTATCATGCCATTGTACAGTCCCAAAGGTTGGGTGTAAAAGGTCATGGCAGGCGGAATAGGATCGGTGGCTGCTCCCAGCTGGTATTGCCATGGTCCTTTCAGATCAATGGTATCGGTAGGGGTGAACAGCTGATAAGGTTTGTCTTTATAGAAGCCGCCGTTACCGCTATAGTTGATCACGCGTACGACGATGGTGTTGGTGCCTTGTTGCAGCATGCCGGCAGGGATAGGATATTTCCTGGGAGGGTACTGATATTGGGTAGAGCCGATCAACTGACCATTGAGGTATACGGAATCGCGGTCAACGATATTGCCCAGGAATAGTCTGGCTGGTTGTCCGGCCATGCTTGCCGGTACCTGTATCGTTTTTCTGAACCATACGACACCGTGTATGTTTTTCAGCCCCTGGTCATGCCAGTAGCCTGGAATATTCATGCTCTTCCAGTCATGTGGATTGTAACTGTTATCAGACCATTTAACAGGAGCCTGCATGCCTTTGTCCTGCCACCATAATTGGCTGTACCAGTCGTTGCTGGCCTTCTGATCCGCCTTGCGTATGCTGTCGAGGTACTTTGGATCTCTTAACTTAAGTGCGTTGTAGATAGCCGGAAACTGTTGCAGTGCTTCATCACTTAGCCAGGCTTCCGCGGTCGATCCGCCGGCAGCGGCCCTGATGATGCCGATGGGAATGTGATATTTTTCGTATAGTGCTTTCGCAAAGAAATATCCTACACCAGAGAATTGTAATACTGATTCCGGATCGGCCATTGCCCAGGAGCCGGTTTCCAGGTCATCCAACGGCTGTTGCCAGTTCATTCTTGTAGCGACATTAAAAGCCCTGATGTTAGGATTAGTGGCGGCTGCGATCACTGCAGGGTATTTATCCTTCAACCTTGTCATGGGCAGCTCCATATTGGATTGTCCGGAGCACAGCCAGACGTCGCCAATCAGGATGTTCCTGATGGTGAGGTGATTGCTGGCATCAATCTTCATGTCGTAGGGACCGCCGGCCTCCATGGGCGGAACGGCCACATGCCAGTGGCCATCCGCAGGAGTGATCGTTTCGTATTGTTGTCCGGCAAAACTGATGGTGATGTTTTCCCCTGCGGTAGCCCATCCCCACAGGTTTAGCTGGGTTTCCCGCTGTAATACCATATTATCGCTGATCAGACGTGGAAGCCTGACCTGCGCGTGCATGGAACAACTTATTACAGTGCTGAGAAGGAACAAACGAAATGTCTTCATAAAACGTGAGATATGTGAAGCTTAGAATCCAATTGAATTACCGCCGTCGACAGGTAGTATTACGCCCGTAATATACCTGGAAGCATCTGAAGCAAGAAAGAGTGCGGCATCTGCCACATCCTCGGGTAGTCCCATGTGTCCCATGGGGGTTCTGCCAATGGCTTTCTGTTTCCTTTCAGGGTCTGCGTTCAGTGCTTTGGCCGTCATGGCTGTTTCGATGAAGCCGGGAGCAATGGAATTAATGCGGATCCCTTTGGGAGATAATTCGACAGCCATGGCCCTTGTCATGCCGTCTATTGCCGTTTTGCTGGCGCTGTAAGCTATCACCCTTGGCATGCCATATTGTGCCGCCATAGAGCTTATATTGATGATACTGCCGCTGCCTGCAGGTAACATGTGTTTCACTACTTCTCTTGAAATAGCGAATACGGAGCAGAGGTTGGTGGTGATGATCTGCTGGAAGTCTTCGTCGGTGGTATCGATGAAATCTTTCTTCATATTGATGCCGGCGTTATTCACCAGGACGTCAATATGCCCGAACTGGTCGATGATCTTGTTGATGAGGTCCGGGATGGAAGACAGATTGCTTACATCATGGATGACAGGGTAACAGCGATCGCCCAGTTGTGCTTTGGCTGCCTGCAGTTTCCTTTCATCTCTGCCTACGATGACGGTGTGTATACCGCTGCTGATGAATTTTTCTGTAATAGCGAGTCCTATACCTGAGCCTCCGCCGGTTACTATTGCTACTCGTTTGTTTGCTCTGTCCATATCGGTTGTTGATTTAAGGTATATCAGTTTCCCGGTGCATAAGGGAAATGTTGTTGTTGATAATATTCGAGTGTATGGTCCGGTTGTTCGTAATTGGCCGGGAAGGGCATTCCGGAGAAGGTCTGGAAATATAACAGACAAACATTCCTCCACCAGATAGCTTCTTTGTGCTGGATGGCCAGCAGCATCTGTACCTGGTGAAATCTTTCCGGATCAATATAACCTTTAAGCTGTTCCCATTTATGTTGCATGGCGCTGACGGTGTCTACGCCTTCCTGATATTTGTGGCAAAGCTCGTTCCACAGGGTTCTGCCGGAATGCATTTTGTGCTGCCAGCTGACGTGGTGGAACCACAGCAGGTATTGATCGCTGCAGGTATTGCTGTCGGCGTACAATTGTCTTACCGCTGGTTGGTATTGCTGAAGCGCATTAGTGCCGGTGGCTGTTCTGTCAAAGCCGATACCTTTTGCGTCTGCTTTGTGGTAGTATATTGGATCCCAGTCGGGGCGGGGTGCTTTGTTGCTCCATGGTGCGGGACCGTAATGATGCCCGTTACCCATAATGTGATGCAGGCCGAGTGGTGTCATGTAGTTCACAACAGCTTCGCGGGAAGCGAGCATGATCTGTTTGATAGATGTGACTACTGCCGGATCGTTACTGAATGTTTGTCCGATCCATTCTGTGGCTATCTGTTCACTGCTGAGTGTATGATCCCATGCGAGTCGCCCGAGGGCATACCAGTTCGCCTGACCGAAGAGATGACCTGTCCAGTTGCGTTCATTACCAATGTTGGACACCCCTGCGATGCCTGACAATGTATGATCGTAGAGACTACCGTCAATGACCTTCGCAATGGTGCTGTTCGGACCTTTCGCATATGTATCTGCGTCAAGCACTTCTTTGAACAGGGGTGCTTCATAGACGAGGTGTGTACCCTGGCCGAGGTATTCCTGTGTAAGCTGGAATTCCATCATGAGCGGCGTTTGTGGCATAGCGCCGAACAGCGGAGAGAATGGTTCTCTTGGCTGGAAGTCGATAGGGCCGTTCTTCACCTGTACGAGTACGTTCTTGCGGAACTTACCGTCTAATGGAGTGAATTCGTTGTATGCCTGTTTGAAGCGGTCATTGGCTTGCGGATCGTATACGAAGGCACGCCAGATGATAATACCGCCGAAGGGCGCTACTGCTTCTGCCAGCATATTGGCGCCGTCTGCATGGGTACGGCCATAGTTTTGCGGACCGGGTTGTCCTTCGCTGTTGGCTTTAACCAGGAAGCCGCCGAAGTCGGGGATCAGTTGGTAGATCTCTTTAGCTTTGGCCTGCCACCATTGGCGGACGGTGTCGTTAAGCGGATCAGCGGTTTTCAGGTGACCTATTTCCATAGGGGCGCTGAAGCGGGCGCTGAGGTATACTTTAATGCCGTAGGGGCGGAGGATATTGGCGAGTGCGGCTACCTTTTGCAGATATGGGCCTGTGAGTATAGTTGCGTTGGCGTTGACGTTATTAAGTACTGCTCCGTTGATGCCGATTGACGCATTGGCGCGGGCGTAGTCGATATAACGGTCATCTATATAGTCGGGCAGGGTATGCCAGTTCCAGATGGAGATGCCGGCGTATCCGCGTTCTACGTATCTGTTCAGGTTATCCCAGTGGTTTAACAGTCGGAGTTTGACACGCGGTGAGGAGGTGATGTGTAAGTTTTCGATGGGTTGGTGGGTTTGGATCAGTCGCAGGAAGTGGAAGGCGCCGTAAAGTACGCCTGTTTCTGTGTTGGCGGTGATGATCGTGTAGTGTTTACCGTTGATTACTTTTGATATGATCAGAAAGCCTTCTGGGCCTGTTGGTTTATCTTCCAGGTTTAATGCTTCGCGTGTGCCTGCGATGAGGGTGTTGGTTGTTGTGTCTTTCGTTGGTATATGTGTGTCGAGCAGGCCGTTTAAGCCGAGTTCGAGTTCTTTCCTTACCGCTTCCATAGTGGGCGAGTGGCCTTTTATCTGAATAGCGGTGATGGTTTTCCTGTAGGATGTCAGTAGTAGGTTGTTGTTGTCTATGCGCTTGTACCGGAGCCAGAGATTGTATCCGTCTTCGGCGTGTAATAGATGCACGAGGCATAATGACAACAGCAGCAACAGTGTTTTTCTCATAACGGGGGAATTGTGAAAATACAATCGGTTGCGTAAAAGTCGGGAAAAGAATTTTAATTACAAAGATTTGTTTTGGGAGATGGTGTTTTGGTGAGTGAGGGGGGAAGTTGCTGCGGTTTCAGGTGGGATGGTGGGTTGTTGTTTTTTGGGATTGTGGTGGGGAAGTTGCTGCGGTTTCAGGTGGGATGGTGGTTTGTTGTTTTTTGGGGTTGTGGTGGGGGAAGTTGCTGCGGTTTCAGGTGGGACCACGGGCTGTACCCCTTTTCGATCTTTGCTATTGGGCTTTATCAGGCGTATTGAGCGTGGGGATTTTTATTAAACCCCTGGTTGATCGCTTCAGCATCTCAAAGGGCTAAGGCCCTTAGGTCTCCACCTGAAACCCTCCGCTACTTTGGGAGGGCTGATGATGGGAGGAGTGGCCGCAATTCAGGCCGTCAACCACAACAAAACATCGATCAACCCCTTTAGGGGGTGTCTTGTTTGTAGCGCGGGGTGATAACCCCGGGGAAGGTGATAACCCCGGGTAAGATGACAACCCCGGGATGATGATAACGAGGGAACGTGATAATTCCCGGGGAATCCAATAACCACAACAAAACATCGATCAACCCCTTTAGGGGTTGTCTTGTTTGTAGCGCGGGGTGATAACCCCGGGAAGGTGATAACCCCGGGAAGGTGATAACCCCGGGGAAGGTGATAACCCCGGGATGATGATAACACGGGGATAATGATAACATTGGAACGTGATAATCACCGAAAATCCGATCACCACAACAAAACATCGATCAACCCCTTTAGGGGTTGTCTTGTTTGTAGCGCGGGGTGATAACCCCGGGAAGGTGATAACCCCGGGATGATGATAACCCCGGGATGATGATAACACGGGAACGTGATGATCCCGCAGAATCCGATCACCACAACAAAACATCGATCAACCCCTTTAGGGGTTGTGTTGTTTGTAACGCGGGGTGATAACCCCGGGAACGAACATCAACACACCCCGATTTGCATAAAAAAGACAAGATGTATTAACTTGCGGCCCTTATGTGTGAATTGTTTACGAATTTATATAATGCTTATTTTACCCTTGGTGGGTCGGATAAGTATATCATGGGTAAGAATTTAAGAATGGTCAGCCTTTCCGAGAATGCGTATTTGCTTCACCTGGATACCCGGGAGGTAACCTATCTGAACTGGTTTTATGGAAATCCGACCTGTGGGTTGATCAGTGAAGACGAAAGGTGGGTTGTAATGGCGGGAGATTTTGAAATAACGGTATGGGATGAGGGTGTTGTCACCACTATTGATACAAGTCCCGTATTTGATATCCGTCAGAAAGATGCGTTTACTGTAGAGCTGTTAGTGAATATACCATACCTGGATGCAGCGGTATGGGAGCTGAATATCGCGACGATGGAATTACGGAAGACGGGGCATTATACGTTGTTCTTTAACAGGGAATATCTCAGCAAATGTACTATCCTGAGTGAGTCATAATGGTTATTTCCTCTTTCCGGAGGATGCCCTGATAATCAGTTCAGATCTTAGCACAATCGTATTGGTATCTGTAATATTAGTATCTCCGTTGAGGTGGTTGGCGAGGCTGGTAACTGCAGCTTGTCCCATGTTGTAGCCGGGATAGTTGACGGTGGTAAGGTTAGGCTCTATGACCCTGCTGATAGGGTCATTATTGAAGCCGGCAAAGGCGATATCTTCCGGGATGTTGACACCGGCGTTCTTGAGGGCGATCATGCAGTATACGGCAGAAGTGTCGTTGGCGCAGCAGACGGCTTCCGGCCGGTCTTTAGGTTTCAGTTTGAGGAGTTGTTTAGCGACGTCTGTGCCACATTCTTCGGTCAGGTTGCCTGTTATGACCAGTTTCTCGTCGAAGTGTAGTTTATGGTCCTGTAAGGCTTGTTTGTAGCCTCTTAATCTTTCGGAATAAACATTCAGTAACATATTGCCGCCCAGGTGCATAATGCGTTTGTGACCCTGCATGATCAAATGCCTGGTAACCTGGTAAGCTGCTGTGAAGTTATCTATAATAATACTGGTGCTGTCGGGATGAGGGGCTACACGGTCAAAGAAGATGACAGGGATCTTCTTACTAAAGAACACATCGAAATGCCGGACGTCTGAGCTATGGGCCAGGGATACCAGCAGTCCATCTACTCTTTTATTGAACATTGTCATCACGTTCTCCATTTCCTTGTCGGCCTGCTCCAGGGACTGTGCAATGATCAGGTTATATCCTTCTCTGCTGGCAGCGTTCTCCATGCCTGCCAGTACTGAGGACATGAAACTACTATTCAGTCTGGGCACGATAACCCCCAGTGTCTGGGTACGTTTGCTACGGAGACTGCTGGCAAAGGTATTGGAACGATAGCCCAGTTGTTTGGCTGCTTCAGCGATCTTCTTCCGCGTCTTTATATTAATAGTCGGATGGTCTTTCAACCCACGACTGACCGTCGTTGGTGAAATGTTCAGATGCCTGGCTATATCGTAGATCGTAATTTCTTTTTCTTCTGACATGACAAGAGTGTTTCCCGTGCAAATAAAAGTAGAAATATTTTAAGGAAAAAATACAATCGGTTGTATTTTTTATGAAAAGTACTATATTCGTTGTGTGAAAAGACTGATTTAAAGATTCCACTATGTAAGCACATATTTCAAGGGTTCCACGAATAAATAAAAGAAGGCTAGTGCCAACGGTTTAATGAAAAACAGACAATTCATTTCCTGCCTGCCTATGGCTATAAGCAACCCTTTACTGTGACTTCATAACTACCGGCGATATAATTACTGAATAGCCCAAAGGGCTAGGGGAAGTTGCGTGCTGTAATTTAAGCTGGTATTGACATCTTCTGTATTACAACCGATTTCATTTTATATCAATCAAATAAGGGAAAATGGTCAATCTACATCTACAATGCTGTAAGGGTAAATGGTGGCGGTATACGGCCTTCTGGGCGGCCGTGATGCTCTTTTGCCAGCTTACCTTTCCTGCGGTAAGTTTTGCACAGCAGGATAAAACAATTAAAGGCAGGGTTATCAGTGACCAGGGGACAGCAATTATCGGGGCGACAGTACAGGTAAAAGGAACTGCGAATGGTACTGTGACCAATGTGAGTGGTGAGTTTGCCATCACAGCCGGTCCTCAGGCCGTGCTTGTAGTATCAAGTATAGGATTTGGTGAAAAAGAAGTGGCTGTGGGCGGCAGAACAGAAGTAAATATACAACTGTTGCCTGTAGCGAAAGATATAGGTGAGGTAGTCGTAGTGGGATATGGTACACAGAAGCGGAAAGACGTGACCGGATCGATCGTTTCAGTGAATGAAACCACCTTGCGTGAAGTGCCGGCAGCTAACCTGCAACAGGCATTACAGGGAAGGGCCGCCGGTCTTGAGATTCAGCGTGCCGGTACTACTCCCGGTTCAGGTGCACAGATCAGGGTGAGAGGTACAAGGTCCATCAGTGGTTCCAATGAACCCTTGTTTGTCGTGGATGGTATTCCTTTTGAAGGTACCCTCAATGATCTGAACCCTGATGATATTGCCTCCATTGATGTGCTTAAAGATGCTTCTGCTACTGCTATCTATGGCTCCAGGGGCGCGAATGGTGTCATCATCGTTACGACTAAACGTGGTAAGAGCGGCGACACCAGGATTGCTTATAGTGGTTATCATGGTATCAGTACCGTGGCTAACAAATACCCTGTATTTAATGCGCAGGAGTATCAGGCTATGCGTAATACTTCTACCTGGGGACAAGGTTACATGCCGGAAGAACAGAAATCCATTGCCAGCGGCAGGACTACTAACTGGCAGAACCTGATGTATAGTTCAGGTTATCGGACTAACCATAATATTACGGTAACAGGCGGACATGGTGGTAATAATTTCTCTCTTGGTGGTGGTTATTATAAAGAAGAGGCGGTATTACCAGGACAGGATTTCACCCGTTATTCGCTGAGGGCAACAATTGACACGCGTATCGGTAAGCGCATTAAAGTGGGTATTACTACGCTCAACCAGGTGGGGGTTACCAATGGCTCACAGTTCGTAGCTGCTGCAACAATGTTCCCTATTCTCGCAATGAGTCCGCTGATGCCTGCCTATGACAGTACCGGTGCTGTGATTCCGTTACCGAATGGTAATATCGATGATAATAACTATCCGACTTATAGTGCGCTGTTGCTGAAACATAATAACAATAACTGGGTGGATAAAGTCCGCAGGCTGACTACCAACAATAGTGTTTATGGTGAATACGAGATACTGGACGGATTGCGCTACCGTGTGAACCTGGGGCTGAGCTACCGTCAGCAGGAAAGCGATCAGTTCCAGAGTGGTAATACGCCTACCAATCCTGCCTTCTTCCGTGGTTTTAAAGGGAATACAGCTTCTGTCAACAATGAAGAATCGTGGGGCTACACGCTGGAGCACCTCTTGTATTACGACAAGACCATCGCACAGAAACATCGTATCAGTTTTACAGGCCTGTACAGCGTACAGGAGAATCATACGCATAATACACAGGTGTCTAAAGACTCTATCAATGAAGATTTTGTACAATTCTACAACCTGGCGCAATCCAATGTAACACCTGCAGCTGTTGTGAGTGGCGGTGAAAGTTCATGGGCTTTGTTGTCTTACATGGCCAGGGTCAATTATGTTTATGATGACCGTTATATGCTGACCCTGACGGGCCGTATGGATGGATCTTCGAGATTGTCGCCGGGCCAGAAATGGCATTCCTATCCGGCTGTATCTGCGGGCTGGAATATCAGTAAAGAAGCCTTTATGAGTAAGGTGAAGTATCTGTCCAACCTGAAGCTGCGGGCCGGCTGGGGACAAACATCCAATCAGGCGGTGAATCCATATGCATCATTGGGACTGGTGACTAACAACAACTTCCTGACAGCGCCGGGTAATGTGATCAGGTATAACTATGGCAGCAGTATTGTGACAGGGTACCAGGTAAATACATTGCCTAATCCGAACCTGCAATGGGAGTATACACAGACACGTAACATTGGTGTAGACTTCGGTCTGTTCAAGGACAGGTTGACCGGTAGCGTGGATTATTACTATGCCAAGACTAACAGGATATTGTATAGTGTGACGTTACCGCCTACTTCAGGTGTAGCGGGCGCTTATCAGACCAACATCGGTGAGATGCAGAACAAGGGGATGGAGTTTTCCGTATCATCTGTCAACATCAGATCGAAGGGCGGATTCTCCTGGACAACAGACCTGAACCTCTTCTTCAACAGGAACAAGATCCTGAAATTAAGTAACCAGGTAACGCAGGATGTGGCGAACCAGTTGTTTGTTGGACATCCGATGTCGGCTATTTATGATTACAAGAAGTTGGGCATCTGGCAGACCAGTGAAGCAGCTGAAGCTGCGAAGTTTGGCGCGATGCCGGGACAGATCAAGTTTGAAGATCATGGTGGTCCGGATGGCAAGCCTGATGGTCAGATCAGTGCATTGTACGACCGGTATGTGATTGGTAGCCTGGATGCCCGTTTGCAGGGTGGATTGACCAACAGGTTTGCTTATAAGGGTATTGACCTGAGTATAGTGATGTATGCACGTTTCGGGGGAATGCTGATCAGCCAGGTCCATCAGCCGAATGCTGCTTACCTGACGGTAATGGATGGCAAACGTAATGGCATCAAGGTAGATTACTGGACAGAGAATAATCCTTCCAACTGGTTCCCGAAACCACAGGCCACTATCAGCAGTATCAGTACTGCGTGGACTACGCTGGGGTACTATGATGCTACTTTCGTGAAGATCAGAAGTATTAACCTGGGATATACTTTTAGTCCGGAGTTGCTGAAGCGCCTGAATGCGCAGGCGATCCGCTTCTATTTCACGGTGGATAATGTGGCTACTTTGTTCTCTCCGTTCAAGCATAAAACGGGCATTGATCCGGAAGGAACAGGTACGGGTACACAGGGTGTAGCGGATCCGGGTAATATCCGTCCGAATACCAATGGAAACGGTTCTATCACCTTAGGCGCCAGCACACCACCTACGAGGACATTTACGCTGGGCGCGAATATCTCACTTTAAATCATTTTCACGCATATGAAGTCTATATATAAGTTGATGATGATGGTAGCCGGAGGATTACTGCTGACAGTAACCGGCTGCAACAAGAAACTGGACGAGCATCCTTATACGGTGTTTTCCGTAGCCTATTTCAAAACGCCGGCAGGTTTGCAGAATGCGGTGAACGCGTTGTATTCCGGTATGCGATATGACTATGGTCCGGAGGGTGCTGTGGCGATCACTGTAGATGGGACAGATGAATACACCTATGCAGAGCAGCCCAGGAATGGGGCGGGTGGTACACAGGATTTCCTGACCCTGGGTAACTATACGCTGGACTTTGCAAACGGCGCTATCCAGACGCCATGGAACAGGAACTATTCCAATATCAATCTGGCGAATGCAGTGGTACAGTTTGCGCCGGAGGTGGCTATCAGTGATGATCAGCGGAAGGTGATAGTTGGAGAAGCTCGGTTCTTAAGGGCGCAGTATTATATGCTGCTGGTGCAGCAGTTTGGCGCAGTGCCATTAGATCTGGGAAGCGGCGAACTGAAATTCAATGAAGTGGCTTTCCAGGGTTTCAACAGGTTACCGGTGGCAGATCTGCTGGTGAAGGATTACAACGCTATTATAGACGATCTTATTTTCGCCAGTCAGAATCTGCCGGATAAAAGACCCGCTAATGCCTTTAAACTGTCGAAATCAGCCGCTTTTCATCTGTTGGCGAAGGCGTATATCCACCGGGCTTATTCTGCGGCAAAACAGCCTTCAGATTTCACAAATGCCTATAATGCGGCTATGCAACTGATCAACAACCAGGCATTGTACGGTGTTGCACTGCAGCAGAGTTATGCAGATGTACATAAACCGGGTAATGATTATAATGCGGAGATCCTGTATGCAGTAGAGCGTATTCCGGGTAATAACAATGCGAATGAAGTGGGTAATCCGAACAGCATCGGCGGTTCAAAGGGCATTGATGCCAATAATGATCTTGTAGGCGATTATACCTCTGTGAGGGCGCCGCTGGCTAGTTCCACTACGCAGCCTGTTGCTACGAGAACGGTGCAGTATGGTCGTCCGATCAGGCGTTTTTGTCCGACGCCCTGGCTGTACAATGTGGCTTTTGCCGATAAGACCAATGACAGCCGTTATGATGGTTCATTCCGTACGGTGTATGTCGCTTCGGTGACCGGGGGCGGGTTTACAGCGAATGTAGACACTGCTTTCATCCTGGCAAAGACGGATCGTATTGCGGATTCACTGAATGGGATATCGCCCGCAGGGCCGAAGTTGAAGCCATATCGTGTGATCGCACCCCGTGAGTTTTACCTGATTGGTGGGTCGATAGATGCGACAGTGACAAGGAATATGTATCCCAGTCTCAGTAAGTATGAAGATCCTAATAAACTGGCTGCGAACGACCAGGGAGGAAGACCTTTTGTAGTCAGCAAATTATCCGAAGTATACCTGCTCGCGGCAGAGGCAGCGCTGGGTGACAATCATCCTGCGGATGCAGTAGCCCTGATCAATGTATTGAAACAGCGAGCGGCTTATCGCCCGGGATTGAGTGCTGACGAAGTAACGAACCGTTACAATGCTATTAAGGTAAATGATGTAGCGCAGATCACGCTTGATTTCATCCTTGATGAGCGTACCCGTGAGCTGTGCGGTGAAAGCATGCGCTGGCCTGACCTGGCGGTGCGTGGTAAACTGATTGACAGGGTGAAAAAGTATAATCCGGATGCGGCTAATGGCATCAAAGATTTTCATGTGTTGCGACCTATTCCCAAAGGCCAGCTGGATGCCGTGGCGGATATGAATAAGGCGCAGTATCAGAATCAGGGGTATTGACGGGTTTTCATGTTAAATTATTCATAGGACGGATAAAAATGCCTGTAGCCTTGCGTTGCAGGCATTGCCCTTGATAGCAATTTGTAAATTTATGAAGCTGTTGTGAATGCGGGTGGTGCCCGGTGATATCAGATAAACAATATTCGTTTCATTGAGAATAATACTATAGCTAATGTTATTGATGGAGAAAACAATGCGCTGGTTCGGCCCGAATGATCCGGTGAGCCTGTGGGATATCAGACAGTCAGGATGTACAGGTGTGGTGACGGCGTTACATCATATACCGGTGGGAGAGGTATGGACGATACCGGAGATCCTCAAACGAAAGAAAGAAATTGCTGCTGCCGGCATGGACTGGACGGTGATTGAAAGTTTGCCGGTAAGCGAGGATATTAAAAAGCAATACGGTGATTATCAGCGGCATATTGCCAACTATAAAGAAAGTCTGTTCAACGTTGGGAAATGCGGTCTGAAGGTGGTGACTTACAATTTTATGCCAGTGCTGGACTGGGTGCGGACAGACGTTCAATACACCTTGCCGGATGGGAGTAAAGCCCTGCGTTACGAGCGTTCGGCGTTCATCGCGTTTGACCTGTTTATGCTGGAAAGACCGGGAGCTATCCAGGATTATACTTCCGCAGAGATTGCGGCAGCAAGGGCTTTGCTGGAGAATATGTCAGCGGAAGAAAAGGCGCGGTTATATAAGAATGCGTTATTGGGATTGCCGGGCAGTGATGTACCTTTTACGGCGGGGGAAGTGCTGGCGGCGTTGGATACTTATAAGGGGATCGATGCCGATCAATTGAGGGAACATCTGTATTATTTCCTTCGGGAGGTAGCGCCTGTGGCGGAAGCTGCGGGTGTGCAGCTAGCTATTCATCCGGATGATCCGCCTTTTCCTGTGCTGGGCTTGCCGCGTATTCTCAGTACTGCTGCGGATGTAGAAGCGCTATTTGCTGCGGTGCCATTATCGGCGAACGGGTTATGCTTCTGTACCGGCTCTTTTGGGGTGAGAAAGGATAATCAGCTGCCGAAGATGGTACGGCAATTCGGCGATCGTATTCATTTTGTTCACCTGCGGAATACCCAGCAGGATGCGGCGGGAAACTTCTTTGAGTCGGATCACCTGGATGGGATTGTCGATATGTATGCCGTTGTGAAGGAATTGGTGCTGTTAATGCAGCGGAGAGGGCATACGCTTCCCATGCGACCGGATCATGGTCACCAGATGTTGGACGATCTTTCCAAAACTACCTACCCCGGTTACTCGGCGATAGGTCGTTTAAAGGGCTTAGCGGAGTTGAGAGGCTTGGAAATGGGGATCGCTGTCGGGCTAAGCGGGCGGTAATACGTCGCTTTTTACCTGGATGTGGGTAGGCGTTAGGACGAAGTAAGGGTATCTTTGACATGGACTTAGGTTGGACCTGTAATTTAGGTCTGACCCTGGTCTGTGGTGGTGGGGCGGGTTCCACGATGCCGATGATGTCGAGAGCCTGGTGTACTTCAAGCAGGAGTATTGTCAGATTGTTGTTCCTCCCGAGGGTAATGGTTGTTGTTTCTTTGATTGTCATGGCCTCGGTAGCTTCGAGGTCAATCTTTTCTTCTTCAAAATCGATGGATAAGGTGATGACCTTTGCGGTTATGTCCTTATGAGTGCCGGGGATCGTTATACTGATATTTTCGTCCTTTTTTATGTTCACGTAGTCCATTTTAGGGACACGTGTTTCGATGTTGAACCGGAAACCGGTTAAGGCGGACATATTTTCCGGGAGGAGTCGCTTTTCTCCGGCAGGGCGTGCTGCGTCCTGGCGTAAGATATTTGCCAATACGGTGTTCAGGCGGTAGTGGAGGCTCTCGTCTTTGTACTTGCTTGTATACGGCTTTAACGCCTGACGGATCACGCGACTGGCTTTGCTGGCGGTGCCGAAATCGCTGGCGGTGCGTTTTGTGGCAGCGGTTTGGTGGACTTCTTCCGGCGCCTGCCGGACGTAGTAATTCTTTCTACCTTTTTTGTCTCTTCGGTAGTAGTATACCAGGTCGGCCATGCGACCTGATAATGGAATAATGCTATTTTGTCTAGGCATTAATGATTGATTTTGAGTTGATTGAAGGTACGGAAAATGAGCGGGATGTTTAGCTTCTTTTTTCCGCTAAGTAGCTTCGGTTTCAGTATGGGATGTCGGTCGGCGCCTCTCTGGAATGCTATTTAGCTTTGTCAATCGAATAGGGGTTGGGATATCTATTGGACGGTATCGGTCGTGTCGCCGGAGAGCCGAAGGCCCGACATTCCCATCTGAAACCGTTGCTACTTCAGCTGGTCCTACTATGATATTTTAGTCGTACTTATAAGGATGTATTTCTATACTGAAGGTGCGATAAAGGCATTCCCTCTGATGCTTTAAGTCGATTCTATCAGCGTGGTAACGATTCAACGGTGATGGTAACAATAGCCGCAGGGGCGATTCTTGCCTAACGCTTTTGCTTCATCTACGGTAACAGAATCGATGCTGTGTGTGCATTGCTTCAGCCCCTGGCAATATCCTTTGTGGTAGGAGTAACTGGTGGGTGACTTGCAGATATACACTTTTGTAAACTTTATGGCGCTTAAGGAGATAAGGGCAAGGAACAGTATTGGGAGGATATGTAATTGTTTTTTCATAGTGGAGTATTATAGATGTAATATAAATACTTGCCAGCATATAGCATGAAGTATAAGTGTAAATATTTCTGTTTCTATTTCTGAAGTTGTAAATACGCTTGTGTAGTTAAATAACTACGCATATATTTGCAGCAGTATATCCGTAGTTAATCAAAAATCATAGTATGCATTCTAAAGTTGACGGCTACATCGGTAAATCCCAATGGGAGAAAGAACTGGAGAAATTGAGGGCGATTATTCTTGATTGTCAGCTGAATGAGGAATTCAAATGGGGAACACCTTGCTATACGTATAATGGGAATAATGTAGTCCTGATACATACATTTAAAGAATACTGTGCGATCCTGTTTTTCAAGGGTGCTTTGTTAAGTGATCCGGAAGGAGTGCTGATCCAGCAAACAGAGAATACGCAGGCAACGCGTCAGATCAGGTTTACTGATGTAAAGGAAGTGGTGGGAATGGCGCGGGTGCTGAAGTCCTATATTTATGAGGCGATTGAAATAGAGAGAGCCGGTTTGAAGGTTGAATATAAAAAGACGACTGAGTTTGTTGTTGCTGAAGAGTTTCAAGAGAAATTAGATACTAACCCTGTTTTGAAAACTGCTTTTGAAGCATTGACGCCGGGACGGCAACGTGCATATCTGCTTCATTTTTCTGCGCCTAAACAGTCCAAGACCCGGGTATCAAGGATCGAGAAATGTATGCCGCAAATCCTTGATGGGAAGGGGTTGATGGACTAGTTGATACTTCTGCGGAGACTGATGTCCGATCATATCAAGTTCGTTACTTGTCCAAATTGGTGCTGATATATTTCCTGCGCTTGTCGTCGGGTTGCAGTCTCATTGCCTAATTTGTAATGTAAATCCGTCCAACAAACAATAGATTGATAATTGTTGAAACCAGCACGATTACTCCCTTTTTTGTAGCAATTGTAAATTCGAGATAGCCTGGCGCATGTGACCCTCATGACGGGATTTCCCCTAACGGTATATCATTGTATTCCCTCAACGCAATAATGGCAGCTGATATCAGATAATAATGCTTTCCTCATGTTACGTTTGAAAGAACTTATGCAATGGAGGTTAACGTCTGCCACCTCATTATGGAAGTTATAGATAAGCGCAGGCAATTTTAATCATGTAAAGTTTAGCTTTTTGAATCTAAAAAGCACTTATTATCATGAAAAAGAAAGCAATGATGCTGCTTGTGGCTATTGGCTTGCTGGCATTAGCCGGCGGAGTAGTCGCATCTAAATCCAGACAAATAGTGATATTCTTTTCTGATGATGGTTCCGGCGATTGTACGATCTTGATCCAGACTGCGCTTGCTACTACCACGCCTAATGCTCCGGGCGCTTTTCCGACAAGGATCTGGCCAACACGTACTGCAGGTCTTTGTTCTTTCACATGGGTAAGAACAGTGCTCTGACCGCGCTATTTGTCACCCAACAGTATGTTATTTTAAAGAGCTAATCTCTGTGGGTTAGCTCTTTTATGATATGATATCATTGTACCTAACACGCAGGAAATGTATAAGCACCGTTTAGCAGTAATAATAGTCGTAGCCCTTATTATCGTTGAGTTCATCCTGTTTAAGCTACTTTATCCCTATGCTAATTTTTCTTCCGACTCCTATGTCTATATAAATGCAGCAGCCGCTAATTCGGATATTAATATATGGCCTATTGGCTACTCAAAATTTCTCCGGGTGTTTGGTACGTTTATCCATAGTGATACGGCATTGGTCTTCTTTCAATACTTGTTCCTGGAGGCTGCTATCCTTTATTTCCTGTTCACCATAATTGAGCTGCTTCGTCCTGCTAAAGCGGTTGTTTATATTCTTCTTAGTTTTCCTTTACTAAATCCGGTGTTCCTGTTTCTTGGCAATTATGTTACAAGTGATGCGTTATTTACTGCATTGAGCTTTATCTGGTTGACGCAACTATTGTGGATGTTATATGAGTTTAAACCATTCTATCTGTTCACACATGCATTGGTATTGCTGGTAGCGTTCACCTTCCGTTATAATGCCTTGTATTATCCGTTTATTTCGGCGATGGTATTGATTGTATCCCGGCAGCGATGGCAGTTGAAAACTGTGGGCATTGCAATCATCTTCCTGCTGCCCGGTGTTTTTGTCTGGCATACCAGTAATCAATATTACAAGCTTACCGGTACCCGGCAGTTCTCTGCTTTTGGAGGATGGCAGTTAGCGGGTAATGCTATGTTCATGTATAGTCATGCATATAAAAATGATACAACAGCTGTACCGCTTCGATTTGCTGCTTTACATAGAGGAGTGGTCCGGCATATGGATTCTCTTAGTCATGTGAGGAGTAGGCCGGATGCTTACCTGAATGATTATTACTTATGGAATCCCAATAATCCCCTGATCCAATATATGTTCGCTCAATCGGGGACGGATGCCAGTGCGCTTGACTTTAGAATATGGGCGCCGATGGCACCGCTACAGGGCGCGTATGGGGCGTACCTGATACGACGGCATCCAGGAGCTTATGCCAGGTATTATCTGTTGCCTAATACGATTAATTATTTCCTCCCTCCGTTGGAAGATCTGGGTATATACAATATGAGGAAAGACTCCGTTAAGAAGGTGGAGCAAATCTGGTTTGACTATAAAAGCCAGCAAGTGAAAAGTTACTCAAAAGATGTAGGTATACTTTATTTATTGCCGGTATTGGCATTCATTATACAGATCATCTTTTGGGGTACAATGGTTAGCTTCCTGCTGTTGAAAGGGCATAGGAAAGCAGATCAATTTTTCAATGCTGCATTGGTGCTGGTAATTGTAATCTGGATAATCAATTTCGCTTTCAGTGTGTTGGCTTCTCCTATTATGTTGCGGTATCAACTTTTCCCCCTGGTGGTATTTTTTTCGTTTTCAGTATTGTTAGTCGAGCGGATATACAAAACAGCATGGGAGATCTAAATACCGCTATTACGGTACTTTTCCGCTATTATCAAGCTCCAGTCCCGTTTCAATGCCTTTCATCGCAGCGGGAACACCATTTACCATCCATTTAGGCGGCGGTGCATCTTTGAGGTAGTGGTCAAAGAATTGGGTGATACGGATACTAAGATCGGCGGCTGGTTTACCCCATAGTCCATGGTTACAGTCGTCATACTGTAGCATCCACACCTTTTTTCCCAGGCGGCGTAGTCCTGTGAAAAATTCTACTACATTGGCAAAAGGGCATATGCCATCGTTGGTGGTATGCATCAAAAAAAGGGGAGTGGTTACTTTATCTGCTTCGAGAATGGGCGAATTCTTTATATACTGATCCGGTATTTGCCAGAGCGATGCTCCCATGCGCATTTGTCCCAATTCATATACGCCCTGTACACTTTCTCCTGCTCCTGCCAAAGAGCCGTAGTGACTAATGAAGTTTGCCAGACCCGATGCGCTATAAGCTGCCGCAAACAGATTTGTATGTGTGACCAGGTAATTTGTTTGCGCACCTCCAAAACTGCAGCCCTGTATCCCCATTTTCTTTGGATTGACATATGGCAGACCGGCCATATAATTGGCCGCCGCTATGACTGTATTGTAGGTACTCTGCATGGGATTGCCTACCGTAAAGTGAATATCGGGCGTGAACACCAGGTATCCATTGCTGACAAAGGACGGGATATTTATATTACAACCACCTGCCAGGTATTCCGGTTTTAAATAGGCATTTAACTCATCTGATTTTCTTTCATAATAGTAGAAGATGAGGGGGTATCGCTTGTTAGGATCGAAGTTCTCCGGCTTGTATAATATTCCCTGCGTAGTTTGTCCATCCAGCGTTTGGAAGGTATGCAGTGTTGTTGTATACCAGTTGTAGCCTTTTTCAGGATGGAGATCGCTTAGCCTGGTAAATGTCCTGAAATTGGTCGTGCTGAAGTAATTGGGCGACTCAGCAGCACTCATGCGTTTCACAATGTATGTTGTTGTGTTGAGTGCTTTAAGCGGTGAAAAGCCGGTGCCGGCAGGTAGATAAGGATTGTTGGTGATGCTGTAAATATATGGGCCGACAGTCAATGAATCCGGATCTCCCTTCTTGTTCAACGCTTTGCTATAAAATCCGTTGTGTTTGTTATCAAGGTTAAAAGCGGTTAAGATAAGGGGCTCATTATTCGTGAGGGCTTCACCGGCATCATTTTCCAATGCCAGATAGAATATAGTGTTATGCAGGCGGCCATATCCATTGGTGAGATTAACCGGTGGTTTTATACACAGAGGATCGATCTGCCAGATGTCACGCTGATCATAAATGAGCACAGTTGCATCCTGCTGTAGCCAGCCCGCTATGCCTCTGGCCTCACTGGAAGCATCCGGAAAATCGTTGCTGTAATATCCTGACCAGGAAACGGCTATGCCCTGGGTAATATTCCGGATGGTGCCAGTAGCTATTTCATAACTGAAATAATTCTTTTGTGCAGGGTCGTAATACAGCAGATATTTCCCGGCAGGAGAAATGTTGACTGCCAGGTAATCGTTCAACACTGTGATGTGTTTCCTTAGCCCGTTTTTAACGAATACCAGGTACCAGCTTTTGCGGGCAGCTACGTTCCAGTTTGATTCACCATTGCCAGCATTACCTGTGGTATGGGTAAGCAGTATCACTTCGTCTTTTTCGTTATTGCAGGGCAATGAGGCTGTCCGGTCGCCGGCTTGCTCAAGACGTATTACTTTGTGATCGTGGATCGGGATGACAGCTGAATAATTGCGGGAATAGTTTAGCTCCTGTAATTGCTGGGATTGCAATTTCTCATCTGCGTAGCTCCATACGTTTACCCTTACCGCGTTTGGATCGGGGATACGTGCAGGTTTATCCTTTTCTTTCAGACTGATAAACAAATGGCGACCGTCCTTACTAAAGTGCTGAATGTTGTCCAATTGCAAATTGCTATCTATACCCGGCGTCCGATCATCCGCCAGCAAAATAGCATTGTTTGTTCCTGCTTTATAATACCAGCAGGAAGTGTTTACGCGGCCATTTATCCTGCTTCCGGAGGTAAAGGCAAGTTGCATGCTGCGGCTATCGAAGACGATATTTCCTGCTTTGGTGCCTTGCCAGATAGTAGTAATGTTATCATCAGCAAGCTGCATCCAGTGTAGAGACTGCATTGCTGCACTGTCTTTTTTTGATGTTGTTTGCAGTAATAAAACCGCACCATCATTACTGAAGAAATAATCCGTTACAGCATGATAGATCTTTCGTTTACCTGTTGCTAAATCGCGCACTACCAATCTTGTCTCCGGAGTTTTCAACTGATAGGCTAACCATTGGCCTGAGAGTTTAAATGAAGATACGGGAGGTAGATATTCGATGTCGGGGCTGCCTAAAGTAACGATACATAAACTGTCTCCGGCGGTAGTATAAATAGCAAACCGGCTATCGGAAGTCATGTGGGTATAAAGCACATCCTGCCCTCCGGGAATTTCCATTTTCCAGCTACCGTTGGTCGCCTGTAGTACCAGGGTCTGACTGCCTGCCGGCTGGTTTTCAATGGTATATATCACATATTTTCCATTGTTACTGATACTAGCGCCTGCGAGCGAGGGCCATTTATTATATACACTGGTATCAATGGGGGGCTTTGTAAGGGGAGGTTCCGGCGCTTGTGCCGTCAGGAGGGAACATCGGAGTGACAGAAGGAGAGTAATCAACAAGTGTTTCATTACAATACATTTTAAGCATATGTTGAATCCTTGTAAGAGGGGCTATGATGCTGTGTAGCAGTCTGTAGGGCTTATAAGTATTGTAATTTCAGTATATCTGCTGCAATGTGCTTACAGCCTGTACAACCCCTATTGGGAGCTGCTTTCAGGGAGGAAATAATGAGAAGGGCTACTTATTGTTGAAAATAAGTAACCCTTCAGCTATACTATCAACCAATCAATTACCTGTTATTCCACTCAACTTCCACTCATCTTTCCATTGTACGTGTGGCATGCCTTCCGGATTGAATATCAGCGGCAGCCATATATAGCGTGATATTTCGAGGTCATTCTTATTCCACCTGTCTGCCATAAAGATGAAGGCGCCTGTTTCTCCAGGTACGGGCAGTACAAACGTACTCTGTGCATGAAAGGTACTATCAGCATCTGTGCCCCGGCAGGGATTGTCATGTTCTGTCCAGGTGCCCATAATACTATCTGCTACTGCATAAGAAGCTGCATTGGGCGACCAGCCGGTACAACCGGATGTGAACAGGTAAAAGCGGCTGTTGTATTTGCATACCGCCGGCGCTTCCCTGGCGCGTTGCACCAGTATGCGGTGATCGTTGGTGGTATGTGACAGGTAGTCGTCTGTCAGTTCACAGATGTGCATGGTCTGGTTCTCTTCTGATGAATAGAAGTGATAGGCCTTGCCATCGTCGTCCTGGAAGATGGTCATGTCTCTGGCCATATTCCCGTTGGGCCTTTCACTGCGGATATAGCGGAAAGGACCTTCTGGTTTGTCGCCCACGGCTACGCCTGCACGAGCGTAGCTGTAGTCCTGAGAATCGATATGCATCCACATGACGAATTTGCCTGTCTTTTTGTTATAGATCACCTTAGGTCTTTCTATTACCTTGCTGATGTGTAAGTCTGCCGTGCTATCGTTTTTATCAGGCGCGAGGGCGACACTTTCATATTTCCAATGCAGCAAATCTTTCGATGAGTAGCAGGACACGCCTCCTGCATTTACGCGGTTGTTCTCCCAGTTGGAGCCTGGCACTCTCCATGTATCACCTTTCTTTATTTCACCGTACCAATACCAGGTACCTGCGTAGTACAACATACCGCCACCGTGTGCATTTATCGGGTTACCATCTGTATCTGTCCATACCGCTCCCGGCACAATGGGCGGCTGCTCCTGGGCAAAGCCTGTCATAGATGCGGCTATCATCAACATCGTTAACGCCGTAATTATTTTCATACTATCAGAGGTTTGAATTTAGTTGCTGATCGCCGATTGGTATTGGGGCCCAGTAAAAAGTATGTGTGGCGTCATCAGGAATATTCTTCAGTGGTTCTTCTGATGCATCCCTGTCTGAGTTAGCCTTCTTTACAGTTTCTGTACGTATCAGATCATACCAGCGTGCTGCAGGTTCTACGCCCGCAAACTCCCAGCCTCTCTCTGCAATCACTGAATCGCGGAAGGCTGATTGTGATAGTCCGGCAACGAGATCTGATAGCCCGGCCCTTTTCCTGACAAGGTTAATAGCAGCATAGGCAGTAGCATCTGCGGAGGCTGACATCGCCTGCGCTTCAGCGTATGTCAGTAATACTTCTGCATAGCGGATGATAGGAACGGTGTGGCTGCCTATCCAGTTGTTGTTTACATGGTTCGTTGGATTAAAGGCATCGTCATCGCGGAACTTGAAGAAGTAAGGATGTTTATGCTGTACTTTGGTCCAGTCAACGGCATTGTTAGGATCATTGTTCAGAAAATATACCATCTGGTAAGTAGCATCTTTCCTCGGACCAGCAGGGAATTTCTTGTAGAAATTGATCTCTGCATAACCATCGCCCCAGCCGCCTTCATCATCGGGCGCATAAGCGTTTGGAGTAAGCATATTATAGTTTTCCCAGGCCCAACCGGAAACATTGACGTTATAGTAGCAACCGAATACTGTTTCATGGTTGAACTTACCTGTTTTCTTCCACAGATCGGCAAAGTTGGTCTGGAGGTCATATCCCCAGGTAGCCTTGTTGTCAATTACTTCCTTCGCTTTTGCGGCAGCCAGTGCGTATTTGTCTGTTTGTTTCAGCGGCCAGCCTGCCATGGTCAGGTATACGTTAGCCAGCAACGCTTTTGCTGAACCGCGGGTAGGTGGGATATCTACGCCGCTCTGTTTTTTGGTACCATCCCAGCCATCAGGCAGCATGGTTTCTGCTTTCTGCAGGTCAGCGACTATCAGTGTATAAATATCAGAAGGTGCTGCTTTTGTTCTCGTGTAGTCGACCTTGTTATCTGTGATCAAAGGTACAGGACCCCAGGTGCGGGTCAGGAAGAAGTAACTCAGTGCCCGGAAAAAGTAGGCTTGTCCTGCGGCCTGGTTACGGGCATCTTCTGTTGCCCCGGTGGCGTTCTGATAGTTATTGATCAGCGAATTGGCAGATTTAATAGTTGAATAGAGATAACTCCACCAGTTGGTCATACGGTCGTTCGACGAGTTAGCCTGATAGGTATCAAAATCAGAATAAGAGATCTTGTTACCGGCGCGGGCTACGGTGATGTCATCTCCGCCCCAGAGGGTAGAGAAGCCGGCGGACTGATTGAAGGCACCGTTCAGTTGCGTATAGAGCCCGATAGCGGCCATATTCAGGTCGTCGGATGTTTTATAGAAATTATCCGGTGTCAGATTGCTTCTTGGGTCTTCCTTCAGGAAATCCTTACTGCAGGCGGTAAAGAGCAAAAGCAGCAGCGGAGCGATTTTATGTAGTTTCATTTTGTACGTGTTTAATGTGATCACTATAAAGAAATATTCACCCCGAATGTGACTGTGCGTGGGGAAGGATAGGCACCCAGGTCAATACCGGCATCAGCATCGCTGGTGGCCGAAGTTGAGGTGGCTTCCGGATCATACCCTTTATATTTTGTGATGGTGAACAGGTTCTGTGCACTCAGCGTAAACCGTATATCGGCAAAACGGGTGGTCTTCTTCAGCAGGGAGTATGACAGGCTTACGTTCTTCAGCCGTACATAACTACCGTCCTGCAGGTATTGTGTAGACTCCACATAACTGCGGTTCGTTTTGCTTGCGGGGTCGGCCCATTCTGCGCCGGTATTCTTGCTGGTAGCATAGTTGGCAGATGCTGCCAATGTAGGATATTTCACATCACTGGTAGGTGCTGCGATACCTGCGTAGGTAGCGTTAAAGATCTTGTTGCCGTGTGATGCCTGTACGAATACATTCAGCTCAAACTGTTTGTAGTGGAAGTTGTTGTTAAAGCCCCACAGGAATTTCGGCAGGGCGCTGCCTGCAATGACGCGGTCTTCGTAACCAATAGAGCCATTACCGCTCACGTCTCTGTAATGGTTATCGCCTGCTTTATATCCCAGTGTATTATCGTCGGAAGTGTAAATACCCTGCCATGGGATCAGGTAAAATGCGCCCAGTGGCTGTCCAGTCTTCACTACCTGTATGTTGGTGTTGATCAATCCTCCGCCAATAACGGGACGGTAGAGGATAGAATCTTTACCCAGGCTCACAACCCGGTTCCTGTAAGTAGAGGCGTTGATGGTGGCTGTCCAGGAGAAGTCATGTGTTTGAACAGCGGCTACTTCTACAAAGAATTCGAAGCCTTTGTTATTTACTACACCTACGTTTTTATACATGGTACCACCACCGTCATAGCTGGCAATAGGCACCTGCAGCAGCAGGTCTTTGGTGCGTTTGTTATAGTAGTCGGCAGCAATGTTCACTCGTCCACCCAATAGGCCAACATCCAGTCCTATGTCAGTCTGTTTGGTCGTTTCCCATTTGAGGTCCGGATTGCTGGGACTACCTAACAGATAACCCTGATAAAGCGTGGTGCCACCGTATGAATATTGAATGCCATTGAGTAGGCCCAGACTGCTATAGGGGCTAATAGACTGGTTACCTGTAATGCCCCAGCTACCGCGGAGTTTCAGGTTAGAGAAGATGCCGAGGTCTTTGATGAAAGACTCTTCAGATAGTCGCCAGCCGAGACCTACAGAAGGGAAGTACCCCCATTTATTAGCAGTGCTCTGGAACTTGGAAGAACCGTCAGCGCGGTAGGTAGCAGTAATGAGATATTTATCGTTAAAGGTATAGGAAGCCCTGCCTACATAAGAGAGCAAGGCCCAGTTAGTATAAGCAGAAGAGATGCCTTGTGAGGTGTTCAGTCCGAGGTTGTTGTAACCATTGGAAGTGGAGGTCAGGCCGGAACCCGATGCGGAGAACGAATTGTACTTATTGGAGGTCTCTTCCACGATGCCCATCAGGGTAAAGTCGTGTTTCTCATTGAGCTTTTTGTGGAAGGTCAGTGAATTGCTATTCTGGATGGTATAGTTCTCCAGGGAGCTTTGTCCGGAGCCGGGATTGCCGGGGCTTACCCAATCGTTATTCAGATAGGCAGTGCGAGCGACATTTGCATCCAGGCCCACGTTGATGTTCAGTGACAGCCAGTCTGTAATGTCGTATTTCAGTCGTCCGTTCAGCACTACGGAGTTGGCGGAGTTATCGTTCTTCCTTTCCTTGATGGTCATATAGGGATTAGACCAGATAGGGGAGATGGCGAAACGATTGTATTGGGTACCTGAGTCATATACCGGCTCAGTAGGTGCCCATGCGAGGGCTGCCATTACAGGATTACCCTTGCCGCCTACGTCGCCGTTATTATGAGAATTGGAGTGTCCGGCGAAGATGCCTACACCGATGCTTACTCTCTTGCTCAATTTGCTGTCCAGGTTGGCGCGCAGTGCGAACTTCTCCTGGTTGGTATTCACGAGAAGTCCTGACTGATTCACATAATATCCGGAGATATAATAACGCGATTTTTCTGTACCACCTGAAACAGAGAGCTGGTGATTCTGTGTGGTACCATGATGAAAGATCATATCCTGCCAATCGGTGCCCTTGCCTGCATAGGAGGAAGGATTAGCAAAGACATTTGATCCTGCGATATGATTGGCCTGTTCTGCATATGTTACGGCATCCAGCAGCTTATATTTCTTCATGGGCGAATTGCTGCTCAGAAAGCCGTTGTATTCCAGGTGCATGTCGCCTGACTTGCCGCTCCTGGTTGTAATGATGATCACCCCATTGGCGCCGCGGGATCCGTAGATAGCGGTAGCAGAGGCATCTTTCAGTACCTCCATGGAGGCGATGTCGTTCACATTGATGTCGCTGATGCTGATACTGCTCAGTGCCACTCCGTCGATGACATACAGTGGGTCATTGCTGGCATTGATCGAGTTTGCACCCCGGATGCGGATCTTTACCGCACCTCCTGGTGCACCGGAACTATTGGCCACCGACACCCCGGCGACCCTGCCCTGGAGGGCGGAGGATGCGTTTAGTACCGGCTGGTCTTTGTAGGCGCTGGCATTGAGGGAGGCGATGGAACCGGTAAGATCTTTCCTTTTCTGGGTGCCATAACCTACTACTACCACTTCTCCCAGTCCCTGGGTGGTAGATTCGAGTTGCACATTGATGGTGCTCCGGTTGTTTACCGGCACCTCTTTACTGGCATAACCCATCAAACTAAAGGTAAGGGTAGCCCCAGCTGGGGCATTGATGGAAAACCGACCGTCATTGTCGGTCTGTGTATTTACGCCACCGCCTTTTATGTAGACTACAACACCTGGTAAGGAAGTGTCGCCGGAACTTACTCTGCCGGTGACGGGGTGTTGGGCATAGAGTGCCATGGCATAACTGCTGAAAATAAGGCAGAGGGCCAGTTTTTTCCATAACGTCAGATAACTTTTCATGACAGCATTTAATTTTTGTACCGTGGAAGATTGGTCGTTGTTCAATGCAATGATATGACCCCCTGCCGGCAGACTACAGGGTGTAAATGATCAAATAAGGGCGCTAAAATGGTAAAATGAGGGTTATTCCTTCCAATTGACGACGTTAAAATCCTTGTTAAAGGAGTTGCGGTACTTTTTGATGTAATCAGAAGGGTTCATTCCAAAAAGTTTGAAGAATTGTTTCCGGAAATATTTCATATCGTTGAGGCCCACTCCGAAGGCGGCTTCATTCACATTACAATCTGTGCTTAGCAACAATACCGCCGCCCGGCGTAAACGGATAAAGCGGATAAATGCATTCACGGAGTGTCCGGAGATGGATTTTACCTTCTTGTAAAGATTAGAATGGCTCATACCTATCTCTGCGGCCAGCATCTTGATATTAAAGGTGTCCTTATCCAGGTTGTTCTCGACGATCGTGATGCAGCGTTCCAGGAAGGTTTTATATTCGGCGGAGATCCTGGCGTCGTTCTTTTTCAGGGTGATCTTGTCAAAAAAGTAATCCTGCAGGGCGTTCCTGTTCTGGAGGATGTTGTCGATACGTGCCAGGAGCAAGTCCTGTTCAAAAGGTTTTGTGATGTAGTCATCGGCTCCGCACTCGATACCCTTCAGTTTGATCTCCTGGGAGGGATTGCCGGTGAGCAGGATCACTGGTATGTGACCAAGGGTAGGGTCCTGTTTGATGGTATTACATAATTCCATGCCGTCCATTCCTTTCATGAGGACATCACTTATAATGATATCCGGGTAATGTTCCCGGGCCAGCATCAGTCCGTCCTCTCCATTGTCGGCCTCGAGGAAGATGAACTTCTCGCGGAACAGCAGCTGGAGGTAAGCCCGGATCTCGGGATTATCGTCCACCACCAGAATGGAGCGCTTACTGGTAAAGATATCTTCCAGCGCCCCGGTTTCGTTGTCTGCTCCCGGCAGTTCGAGTGATATTTCGCTGGTGATGTTACCCATCAGTTCCTGCAGCATGGCCGGGTCGTCGGCCATCTCCTCGAAGATGTATTGTCCGGTGAAATGAATCGTTCCTTTTCTGAGCTGTAGGGTGAAGGCCGTGCCTTGTCCGGGAGTGCTGGTGAAGGAGATATGTCCTTTATGACTTTCAATAAAATGTTTTGACAGGTAGAGCCCTATACCAAAACCGGCTTTGCCGGCTGTCTGCTTTTCTTTTACCTGGTAGAATTTTTCGAACAGTCGTTGTCCGGCATCTTCGCTGATGCCGCAACCGGTATCTGTAATGTTGACGGTAATATGTCCTTCGTCTTCACTGATGGTGAAGCTGACCGTTCCATTCTCCGGTGTGAACTTCAATGCGTTTGAGAGCAGGTTAAACAGTACGATCTCGATCTTTTCTCTGTCGGCATATACTTCCAGTTGCTGGTTGGCGCAGCTGAATATATAGTCAATCTGTTTTGCTTTGGCTTGCTGGCTAAAAGACAGGTATACTTCCTGGCAGAGATTATAAAAGTTAAGCCGCGTGATTTTTAGTTTGTCCATCTCACTGTCGGCCTTACGGAACAGGAGTAGTTGGTCTACAAGACTAAGCAGGCGGCGGGCATTCCGGTAGATGACTTCCAGGCCGTTGCCGGGCGTTTTATCACTATTGTTCAGTAGCTCTTTAACGGGATTGATAATCAGCGTGAGCGGTGTCCTGAACTCGTGCGAGATATTGGTAAAGAAGGCCAGTTTCTTTTCGTTCAGCTCTTTTTCTTTCTCTGTTTCCAGCCGGGCCAGGCGGATGTCAAAGGCCAGCTTTGTCTTTTGCGCTTTATACTGCAGGTAGGTATAGGCCATTCCTGCGATAGCGGCAATGTACAGCAGGTAAGCCCACCAGGTGCGGTACCAGGGTGGTAGCACAATGATCTGCATGGTATATTCCCGGGTATTCCAGACGCCTTCTGTATTGGTAGTTTTTATCCGGAAGGTATAACTGCCTTCATGTAGTCGGGTATAGTTGGCAGACCTGGATTTGCCGACATAGTTCCATCCTTTGTCCCATCCCTCCAGATAATAGGCGTAATCTATTTTATCAGGAGCGGAGTATTCCGGTGCTACGAAGTCAAATGCCAGTACGGCTTTATTATAAGGTATTTTCAGTGCTGTAATATGATCTGCCGTCCTTTCTGTAACATAGCGACCTGCCTGTTCAATGGGAATATTATCCACCTTTAAACCTGTCAGTAATATACCGGGTGTGCCTGAGAAGGAGGGCAGGCTGTCGGGGTAGAAGATATTCAGTCCTTTGATACCGCCGAATATAAACTCGCCGGATGGCAGGGACAGTGCTGCATTATAGTTCAGCTGATTGGAGAGCAGTCCGTCTGACTGTGAATAGTTCTTGAAAGTCTTCTGCCGGGGATTGAATTTAGAGATACCATAGAAGGTGCTGATCCACAGGTTACCGCTTCTGTCTTCCAGTATTTTCAGGATGGAATTGTTAGAAAGGCCGTCGGCTTTAGTGTATCGCACGTAGGTGCCGGTTTCCCTATTAAATAGCAGCAGACCACCGCCTTCGGTGCCTATCCAGCAATTGCCGGCTTTGTCCTGGTGAAATACCCTGACAGGGTAACCGATATTATAGACCTGGTGATGTTTGGTCGTCTTGTCGATCTTTATCAACGAGGTATAATCTCCCGCCCAGAAATCGCCTTTGTTATCTTCCGCCATGGAAAGAATGTTGGTGATGTGATTGTCGAATATTTCAAAGCGGTTGGCGTTTCTATTAAAGCGGTATAGCGGACTGCCTGTACAGACACCAGCCCACAGTGTTTTATCTGCATCTTCATAGAGCAACCAGGTGTTTTTATCTTCTGCGTTGTTTGTATGATTAAAGCACGCGTAATGGTCAAAGGAATGTTTGGCTTTGTTATAGCGATAGATGCCTGTTCCCCAGGTAGAGATCCATATGTTGTCCTGGAAGTCGCGGGTGATACTGGTTACAAAGTCGCTGCATAGTGAGGCATCGTTGCCGGCCAGGTGTCTGAAGTTGGTGAACCGGTTCTGTTTCCGGTTCCATATACTGAGTCCGCCGCCATCGGTGCCGATCCATATATTGTGATCTACATCTTCGCAAAGGGACAGTGTAAAGTCGTTGATCAGGCTATTGGTGTTCAATGGGTCATGCGTGACGCGTGCAAACCCTGCTTTCCCCGGATCGAGGATATTGACACCTCCCCGGAGGGTGCCTATCCATTTACGGCCTTCATGGTCTTCAAAGATAGAGAATACGGCAGTGCTGGTAAGCAGTTCTTTGTTCTCCGGAGACGCCAGGCGGGAGATCTTTTCTGAAGACAAAGGCATCATAAACACGCCTTCTCCGTCTGAGGCAATCCACAGGGTATTATGTTGGTCGATGATGAGATCCACTACTCTTTTAGAATGGGTAGAGAGCATGCTGGTGAATGTATTGGCAGCGACGGTGTATTTATACAAACCTTCGTCGGTACCCAGCCATAGCTGACCATGATGATCTGCCTGTAAAGCGATGCCATTCCGTATGCTGTCATTGATGACGCGTACGACACCGCTGGTATTGTCGTAGGTGCAAAGGCCGATGTTGCGTACAAAGAGCCAGGTATGCCCGGATGCATCTGTGGCTATTGAAGATACTTCATATTGGGTGATGAGGCCTTCCGGTGTCCTGAGTGGTGCTTGCCTGGCAGGACCGGCGGTATTATAAACAAGCAGTCCTTCGCCATTGGTACCGATGAATATCGTTTCGTTTGCACCGGGCATAATTGCGTTTACAGGCGCATTGATCTTCTTTTGTTTTGCGCTTTTGTAAGGCAGGAAACGAAGGCCGGAGAAAAGGCCGGTGGTGTTGTTGTATATACTGATTCCTCCCCGGGTACCGATCCAGAGGCGTTTATGATGATCTTCGGTGATACAGGCAATCCGGTTGTTGGCCAGTGAATTACTGTCATTGAATTCATTCCTGTAGACAGTGAAATTGTATCCATCGTATCGGTTCAATCCATCGTAAGTGCCAAACCACATAAAACCATTGTGGTCCTGGTAAATGCTGGTCACCGCATTATTAGAGAGCCCCTGTTCTATACCCAGGTAGCTAAGCAGTGGAGGGGCAGCTGCAAAAGAATTGGCTGGCAAGGAAAACACACAGCATACCCAGAGGATGGCAAACCTCAGATATTTGTTCATATTCACTGTTTTTAGACTGTCCCGTATTTTATTTCATAACGACTGTGAGAAAATGTACGGAACTTATTTTAATAAATGAAATTCCCGGCCGGAAAATATTGAATATGAAGATGTAAGAGGGGCGAAGTATAATGTGATCAAATAAAGTTAACTTGCGGGTATAAATAAATGTTACCCCCGGCTACACATAGCCACAAAACGGACTTATATGCTTAGAGCTACTGATGCAGCAAAATTCTGGCGTTGGTTTGAGGAGAAGAGTGATGATTTCCGCTTCTTCAGAGAAATGGAGCCAGAAGAATGCGAAGAACTATTTGAATCGCTGACGGAAAGACTCCACCTGTATTGTACCAGCCTGTTTTTCGAAATGCGTATAAATGCCATTAATGAGGGCGAATTTATTGTTACTGCCGAAGGTGTTGAGGAATTTTTCGATGACGCAGAATTCCTTGTATCAAAAGCGCCTGAGATTGATCACTGGACATTTACTGCGTTAATTCCTGCAGATGAAGATAACGAGGGAATTGAATACGAAGACCTTGACCTGATCCCCTCTGAGATGTGGTTTACTGCTATTGAAGATGCGGATATGCCGGATAAGCTGAACCTGGTGATCCATTTCATGGATTATGATCTTGTGAAAATGAACGAGCACCTGGATACGGCTATTTTCCTGTTATTGCAGAGCGTGTTGGGAGAGAAGATGTTTGCCCAGCATATTAACGTGTATACGACATCGGAGTTGCCGGGAGATCCGGATGAGGGATTTCCGGTGCTGGATAGATTGCCGGAGTATATTGCCGAGATGAAGAAGGAGGGGAAGAAGAATATGGATGATTACAGGTGAAATTGCGTCACAAAAACCAAAGGCCCGCATAAACAAGTTTATGCGGACCTTTTATACCTGATCGTTCATCAGTTCTTTACGCCTAACACTTCTGCGATATCCACCGTGGCTGGCATCTCTTCACGCTTACGCTCCTCTTTAATATCGGAGATCTGGAAACTGTCTTCCTCTTCTACGCTATATTCTTTATACCTGCTTAATTCCAGCATTCTGGCCTTCAGTTCTGCAGCGCCGATGGTCTTTACCAGCCCATCCGGGGCACTTATCCGTAACTGCAGGTTGCCTTTTTCTATCAGCTCTTTTGGTACATCGAAATAACCATCATCGCTGATAGATATTTTCTGTTCGCTATCATCTACAATCGCCAGAATCTCACTTATTTCATTCATACGACGGGAAGGATCAAATTCAGGGAATACCCGTATACGCAGATATTTGCTGACATCAAAGTAAAATACACCAAATGGCAGCGGACTACGTTTCCATATTTCCATTTCAGGATCGCCCAGTAGATTAAGTGCCAGCGCACTCCATTTCCAGACATGGTTGCCGGGATTATTCTGCGGGAACCAGAGACGGCTGTTATGAAGAAGTCCCAGATGACGGGTACAGGTCATTTCATGGAAGAACCTCCGTTGTATATCATCGCCGGCTCCTATCCATGAAAAGCGGGTGCTGCCGACATATGCGACGGCGCCACCATTAGGGTTGTTTATCAGCGCTTCTCCCATTGCATCATTAGTATCAAAACCACTGGTCAGGCAGGAATCGGCATACGCAATAAAAGTAGCGGAGCCATTGGTCAGCGAGGCCGCCGTCCCTGTGCTCAGATAACAACAACCAGACTGGCTGCCATGACCGGAAAGGCTTACAAAGTGTTGGCCTTCGTTGAGTGCTGCACGCACACCTGTAGCGGTATAAGGCTCCAAAGGTGCTGCATTGACGGCTGCCGGAGAAAGACTGGTCAGATCGTTATAGATCCTTTTGAATTTCGTGATGGTCGGCAATTCTGCATCTACCTGCACACGCAAAGCTTCCTGATCTTTCATAGAACCATCTTCAGCAAGTGGATCAAGGATGTAGTATAGTGGTGAAATTTCTACCGCGTCGCCATATACTACAATGATGTCAGTAATAACAGGAAGGTTGAAGATATCACCCCATGGCATAATGACAATATGTGTTGCCGGACTAAGATTAGCAAGGCTCTTTGCGTAATACCATCCCGGATCAGAAGGGCCGGCATTCATGTTATACTCAATTACACGCATATCGCCCCCTGCCAGTGCGGCTACAAGATGCCAGTCATTACTCAGGTCGAGATCGTCTGCCAGTCTCATAACAGCCCTACCTTGTGCAGTATCGGTGAAGAATTGATTGTCATCGGGAAGATTGCTATTAGTCTTGCTTATCACAGGACTGTGGCCCCAGTTGTCGGACACCAGCAACATCTTGCGGAGGAAATCAGGGCCAAATAATGTGGGCAGCTTTTCATATCCCGTTACCTTACTCACAAAGGCATCCGCATCAGCAGGCGTAGAAGCAGGCGCTCTTCCCACAATTACATCTGCGTTCCAGTTGATAGGATCAAACTGCGTAGTACCCTCATATTGTCCGTAGATGCCATTGCCATTGGGATCCCAGTCATGTTTACCCGCTACTCCGTAGCCAGGACCGAACAGGCTACTGTAGTAGAAGTCTGTAGGAATAGTATTCCAGGTATAATGAAAACGTAATGGAGCACGGATGATAGATGCGGGGCCATCTACCCTGATAAAATTAGTTGGATCAGCCGAATAGGTCTGATAGGTGTTATCTGTGCAGAAGTACCATCCCAGGCGACTGCGGAAGGCTTCTATTGTCTCAAAGAACTGTAAATCCAGCTTGCGGAACGGGGAAGTAGTTTCTGACAGGACCGGGCCGTTAAAAACATGGCCTAAGTTGCGGGGCGATTTTCTGGGAATACGCCTGCCCGTGTTTTTGCTGGTCAACTCAAGGTAAGAATCGTAGATGGAAAACCAGTCGCCGAGATCAACGGCTTTTATTTTCATGTACGAACCCGTCCAGTAAGACTGTCCGTTTTCAGGCGAACTATTGGTAGTCTGTTCGGTCACATCTCCCCTTATTTCACCTGCAGTTTTACGTACTGGTATGATCTCTATATCACCGCCCAGCAATACCCAGGTAACGCCCCAGTTGCTGCGGGCATGTTTGAGGAAATTACGGATCACTTCCTGCAAGTCTCTGGCGCCGGTTTTGAAATTACCATAAGTTCCATTCACAATATTGGAGATAGTGATCACTGCTGCGCGCAGCCCTTTCTCGCGCTTCCACTCCACCAGTTTCTGGAAAGATGCTACCATATCACCAGCTGGTCCTGTAGGCTCAATGCGGTTACTATCCCAGCGGTTGTTGTCTGTAATAACAATGTAGTCATAACTGCGGAAATAGGCGCCAAAACCTCTTGTAAGGTCTATTACATCGACAGGATTTAATACTGCGTCTTTCAGCTCATTAAAGATGGACGATTGTGCTTTCAGGTCCTGTGGCAAGCTGCGGAACGTTGTGTTGCGAATCTGAAGCTTATTTGCATCTCTCTGATAAGTGATGTATACAGTCATCTGCTCATGAAGTACAGGAACATATTCCGAAAAGGTGATGGGATTGACCTGGATGCTAACGATCCTGTTACCACCAACTTCCACGCTGCTCTGATGTGTTGCAAGTACGGCTGCTTCTTCGAAGGCCTTTGCATATGTCTTTGCTTCGGGGTCGAAATACGGGATGAAAGACCTGGGTTGTAGTCTGGGTTCATCTTCCTGTTGCGTTGCTTTTATTTTCGTTTCAAGCACTCGTACTGCCTCTTTATCTAACTGACGCGCCTTGCCTGCAATACGGAGCTCTGGCACAGGCATAATAAATACTGGTTTGTCAAATAGTTTACGTGAAACGAGCGACTCTGCTCTCACTGTGATGTCTCCTGCATCCAGCGGAAGTGCTATCTGAACGATCTTTGAAGGTAGAGAAGGTGTGCCGGGAGCTGTGGTTGTTTTAAAATCCTGTCCCAGGTCAAACCTGAAACCAAACGGGGTTTCCTGGATCTTCACCACCTTTGAATCTACTGTAACGGTGAAGGATATAATCTGATTGGGGCTATCTTCGTCAACGCGACGATGCAGATCTGTTTTCATACAAAAATATTTTTTTATTGTATTAAAGCTACGACCTGCTATGCCGGTAATGCTACGTATAACTGCGTGATTATGACAGGTATTTTTACGGTGCCTGGAAAAATGATGTACTTATATCCAGCCCTTCTTCTGTGCCAGTAACACCAAGCCTATACGATTGCGGACATTCAGTTTTTCCATAATGGTATTGGCATGTCCTTCTACTGTACGTGGCGACAAAAAAAGCGCTGCGGCGATCTCACGATACGTTGCTTCTGAGCAAAAATGTGGCAATAGTTCCCGCTCTTTATCGCTGAGCTCCGTTTTAACGACAGCTTTTTTTATATAGTCGTTGGATAGCGTTCTGCTAACCTGTGGGGTATAATAAACTCCTTCTTTCATGACAGTTACGAGGGCATTGGCAAGATCGGCCTGTTTGATGCTTTTCAGCAGATAACCTTTGGCGCCGGCCCGGATCATACGGATGACCTGGTCTTCATCATCCTGCATGCTGAGTGCGAGTATTAATATTTCGGGATGATTGGTGGTCAGCCATTGTGCCACTTCGTAGCCACTCATAACAGGCATCTGCACATCCAGTATTACCAGGTCCGGAATATTACGCTGTTGTTTAAACTTTTCAATCAACTCACGTCCGGTACTGCATACATACAGTATATCAAAACCGGGAATGGTATTGATCATTGTTGCCAGTGCCTCTGCAATTAAGATATGATCATCTACGATCACGATGTTATGTTTCATATGTGGAGGTATTCTGATTGGGGTTAATAGTAAGCTGTAATGTTGTGCCGTCGTCAGTCGTCCATATACAGTGGGCGCCAATAGATTTTGCACGGCTATTGATCATGGCCACTCCGCTGCCTGAACGGGAATCGTAAGGTTTCATTTTAGCAGGATCAAAGCCGGCTCCATTATCGCGACATCGTATTTCGAATACCTCATTATCCTCAGCGATATCAATACTGATCAATGTGCAACCGCTATGTTTCAGACTATTCTGGATAAATTCCTGGCAGATACGTGCAAGGTGCAATTCTGTTCTGTCATCGGCAATCCGGAAAATGCCTTCGGGATAATGGAGTGTAGCATTACATAAATGACTTTGTTGCAGGCGATTGAGTTCCTTATCAAGAAAATGGATCAGACTGAAATCCGCTAACGTATGTGAAATCAGGATCTTACTGAGGCTTCTCAGCTCCTGCAGTGATTCCTGCACGAGGTTGTTGTGCAGTACAATATGGTGTTTAAGGGTTTGCATATCATCCAGCTGCAATGCGTTCTCCATCTGGAGATAAGCCAGCGTAAGTTTCTGTCCTACGGTATCATGCAGTTCTGAGCCAAGGCTTTGCATCAGGCTCCGCTGTATTTCCTGGCGGGCTTCCAGCAACTCTTGCCGGTGGCGGAGCACGGCATGCTCGCGCTCCCGCTCAAAAGTACGTGTTCTACGGCGGATGCTGATGATAATGAAACAAATGGCCATTACAACGATGATTACCGTCAATGCCAGCGACAGGAAAAAAACACCTATTTCTTCTTCGCCCATAGTATTCCAAAAATGATCAATCCGTACATAATATAATTCAAAATCATGGAAAGACGATAGTAGCCGAAAAAAATTGCCCGGTAATGCACGTACAGATAATTGTACATGGAGCGCAACGGCAATATACCCAGGTAGAAAAGCATGGTTCCCAGTGCAAAGTAAAACAAGGGATTCCTTTCAATAGCGGTTATACTATTGCTGTTCATACACTCATATAAATAATGCAGGCAACAGATAGCTACACAGCCAGCTTCTACTGTAAAATTCAGGGTATTGAACTGACGGGAATGTGGTAAGATAACATACAACAAGGTCAGTAAAACAGTCAGTGCTATGAAGCCCAGGATAATCAGTCTCCAGCCATACGATTGGGCATTCCGCCAGAACAGCAGAAAGATGCAAATGAATTGCAGGGGCGTCATGTAATTATACCAGACGCCATTGGACATCCAATTAGTCTCCCTTACTAATAAAAGGTAGCCCACCGTCTCGCTGATAACTACGACGGTGAGCAAAACCGGGATAAACATCAATCCTCTTTGCTTCAACATGCCTGATTTTACCCAGGCAACAGAAAATGAGGCCAGTTCCAGGGCCGAGAGAAAATAGTCCATGATCGTAAATATTCCTTGTTATCTATTCCTGCACTTTTGCCAGTGCTAACAGCGCGGCATTGCATCCATCGGGTGGCGGACAAAGATTACCCTGGTTTTTGCCGACATCCTTGTCGCTTTCCAGGCTAACTACTTCTGGTCCCATTCCCACCGGCATTCGTCTCAGCAGCGTAAGAAGTTGCTTCGCCTTTTGAGGATTCGTATAGACGTCCAATACCTGCTCAATAGTCATTGGATGTTTATTTGCCTGCAAAAAGCCCGGAAAGAATTCCACATAGTTCTTCAAAGCAGTATCCCAATAGGTAGGCACCATGATAAGCGTATGTCTGCCTTTCTTGGTATGCTCAATATCTGCTTCGGCTACTATTCCCGGATAAGCGGCATAATAAAACTTGATTCCAAGGTCACAGGATTTTATAGGCTGATTAACAGAATTCAGATGGGCTTCCCGTCCCAGCATGGACTCGACCTTACATATGAATTTCTTAATGGTATCTAAAGGGAACGTAATATAGCGGCTATCTGAAAAAAGGTTTGCCTGTGGTCCGTTTGTGGCCTGAAGTCCTTTTACCATATTCTCATGAATACCTTTGTATTGATGTTTGCCGTATTCCGATATCATTTCCACCGCTTCGCTCAGTTTAACCCATTTCATTGGGCCTGTGCACGGATCGGGGCAGGAAGTGCGTATAATCTGTACGCCACTTTCAGGGCTGGTAGTCCGGGATTCCTTCTTTTGTCGCTGATGGCATATTGCTGCAAGTGTTAACAGGACAATCCCTGCAAAGGAAAAGAGTAAAGGCTTCATAACAAATATGTTTGGGGTTAATGATTAAAAAAGGGAAATTTTTGTTGAAGGTAAGTCTCTTTTTCGGGAAAATACGGGCGCTAGACGTTACAATGGCATCTTCCTCTCACGGAAAGCCTTACTGTAAATGATCTGCATGAAACAGGACCTTATCTCGCAGTTTCCAAATACCGTAAATATACGCATCGGGGTATCGTAGATATCCCGATAAATTTAAAGTACAAGCACGTCTGAGATCACTGATTATACTATTGTATGCTGATCTTCGGGTAAATGATTTAGGCGGAAACATCGTTTCCGCCTTTTGTTTTTGCACTAGTTATTTTTTACAGTCGCTTGTACACACATGTCCTTTTTCTCCATGGGCATACACATGCTTACCGCTATCGTGACAAGCCTGGGTGCATACATGCTCTTTGAGTTTCATTTTTTCTGTCTTAGCTTTTTTCGGCTTATCCTGTTTTTTGTCTTGCGCCTGGGTGGCCAATGAAAGGGTTGCCAGGATACAGGTTGCAATGAACATTTTGCTGATAGATTTCATGTTTTCTTCGTTTGTAGTGTTATTGAATGCTTACCTTAATTATGTTGTTGATGGCTGGCAGCGTCGTAAATCCATTTGGATTGGGCACCGCCTGTATGGTTTTTGATTCGGTGAGTGGGGTACCGGCGAGGTTAAACTGTGTGATGCCGGCGCCGGGAAATTGATTGACTGCCGTACCATCATCATACAATCCGATAGTGGTGGAAAGGTCCCCTTTCTGGGTGGCATCCCAGTCATTGCCTGAAGTCGCAAAGAACCAATCGTTCGAGAAGCCGTACATGGTAGCAATAGCAATTCTATCACCTTTTACTACGGATAACATTTGCGATACCTTGCCGCCATTAGCACCATTGATGCGGGGAAGTAGTACTGTATTGGCAGCATCTTTCAGCACATACACAGCTTTCACCCCTTGTTTTGATTTAAGTGCGGTTGCCAGGATATCGGCATTACCTTTTTGCGCCAGGTCTTTCAGTCCTTCCCCACGGTCATTTTCGCCTGTCATGAAAAAGGGATTTTGCTGACCATTGTATACAACTACTAATACGGGAGACAAGGGCGTGAAAATACCCGTTTTGCCCATCAGGTAGGTATTCAGTACAGCATTGTCACCCATTTCTGCAATATTGGTAAGACCATTTGCAGAAGGTTTGCCATTCGAGTAGATGGCCTCTGGCAATAGCTGGTTACCACCGGCTACATACGAGATGGTCCATACGCCGGGGCTGAACGGGGTTTCATTGGCTGTGCCGCCCGATTTGTTGGTAATGGTAACAGTAAACATAGAATTACCGTTATAGGTCAGGGATACCTGCATTAATTTTGAAGCGGCCAGGTAGGAGTTACCGTAATCATCTGTGCCATTTACTTCTTTGATGTTCAGGGGCGTTTTTTCCATGACACCTGGGTGCGTTACAGCTGAACCGGGGGCCTGATTTACCCGTGTGCCGTTGTCCCATAGTTTTATCTGAGCGGATACATCGCCGGTAATGGGAGAGCCGTCGTCGTTGTATAACTTAATGCCTGGATTGTCTGGCGCAAAGAAGAGATCATTGCTCCAGCCATACATTGTGGCAAATGTGAGCCGCTGGTTTTTGGCGGCAGAAAAAGTGAATGAGGTGGATTGTCCGGGCAGAATAACCGGCGGCGTACCGGTCCCCTGAAAAGTGCCGGTTTCTACCAGTGGCTTACTGTCCAGCACATTCTCGACAGTAATAGTTGTTGATTGCGCAGGGGGCATATCATCATCTTTTTTGCAGGCGGCCAAGGATAGTGCGGAAATGAATAACGTACACGTTTTTAATAAGTTATAATTCATTTGTGTTGTGTTTTAATACCACAAAACAAAAGAAACAGTGTCCCACGGTTGTTGCAGAATTGTAACAAAAGTATCACAGTGGATCATCGCAGTCTTTTATTTAGCAACTTTGCTGCTATCATTATGGATAATAAATCAGTGCTGATCATCGAAGATGATCCCAACATAGTGGAACTGCTGCGCATTCATCTCCACGATCTGGGTTGCCAGGTGGCATCGGAAAGCGATGGTGCAAAAGGATTGGCCTCTGCCAGGGAAGGGCATTTTCGCCTGATTATACTGGATATAACGTTGCCCGGGTTGAATGGTATGGAGGTTTGCCGGAGAATACGACAGACCGACCGGCAAACGCCGATATTGATGCTTACTGCCAGAAGTGAAGAAATAGATAAAGTGATGGGGTTGGAAACGGGGGCTGATGATTATCTGACCAAGCCATTCAGCATCCGCGAATTCATTGCCCGGGTAAAAGTCATCTTCCGCAGAAGCGAAGAATTTGCAGCAGAAGCTGGTCCTGCGTCGTTATCTTCTGTCATAAATTTCGGTGGACTTGAAATAGACCTTGACAAAAGGAAGGTAACACTTAACAACAACCGGGTAGACTTGTCACCTAAAGAGTTTGACCTGATCACCCTACTGGCATCGAACCCTGGCAAGAGTTATAGTCGTAAACGCTTGCTCAACCTGGTATGGGGGTACGATTTTGAAGGCTATGAACATACGGTCAACAGCCACATCAATCGCTTACGGGCAAAGATTGAAGAAGATGTATCTAACCCTAAATTTATTCTAACCACCTGGGGCGTAGGCTACAGGTTTAACGAGGAATCATAAATGTCTGTACGAACTATAAAGGGGAATCGGCTTTTCTGGAAGATCACAGCGGTGTTTACGGGGCTGTTGATCGTATTGGGAATTGTGTTTGTGGTTATTGCCTCAAATTTTTCAAGGACATATTATACAGCTGCACATCAGGAGCTGTATGGCGATATAGCCCGGCATCTGGCCACGTTTACACAGCCTTTTAAAAATGGCAAGCCTGATACGAGCGTGACGCACGACATTATTCACTCTACTATGGTCGCCAATCCCAGCGTAGAAGTATATTTGCTGGATACCGCCGGTAATATAAAAGACTATGTAGTGCCCGATAAAACGGTGCAGATACACCAGGTAAATATTGCCAAAGTAAAACAGTGGATTTCGGCTGGCAATATGCACCGCCCCATGGGCGATAATCCTAAACAGCCAGGTGAACCGAGTATCTTCTCTGCAGCTCCGGTTTACGAAAAGGGCCGGTTGGTAGGTTATGTATACGCCGTACTGGCCAGTGAAAAGCAAAAAGCTATTCTGCAATCGTTGGATAATAATTTGTACTTACGCCTGGCGAGCTATATGTTTTATGCAGCGCTTACTGTAGCATTTATTGTTGGTATTGTTACCTTTTTCCTTATCACCGATAGTATTTGTCATATAGCCGGTGTGGTCAGGCGGTTCAAAGAAGGGGATTATACCGCGCGGATAGAAGGCTATGCAAAAGGTAATCTGGGCATGCTTACTTCTACCTTTAATGAAATGGCCGATGTTATCGTAGATAACATTGATAAGATTTCTGCTACCGACAAATTCAGGCAGGAATTGATTGCGAATGTATCACACGATCTTCGTACGCCTTTATCTATTATGCAGGGGTATGTTGAAACGCTTATGATGAAAAAAGATGAACTGGTTGCAACAGACAGGGAAAAGTACCTGTCGATCGTATATGATAGCAACCGGAAGCTGTCTGTGCTGGTAGAACAACTCTTTCAGTATGCCAAACTGGAGGCTAATCTTATTACGCCTCAAAAGGAATCGTTTATGATTGCAGATCTGGCAGCTGATATTATGATGGCCTACCAGTTGAAGGCAGATGAAAAGATGATCCGGCTCAGTATTCAGGCGCCAGATAATTTACCGCTTGTATTTGCTGACATTTCTCTCACGGAGCGTGTACTTCAAAACCTGCTGGACAACGCCTTTAAATTTACACCTGCCGGAGGAGCCATTACTATTCTTTTAACCGAAACCTATGCCGGTGTAAAAGTAGCCGTGACGGATACCGGTATGGGAATTTCGCCGGAGGATCTGGCACACATTTTTGACCGGTATAAACAGATACACTCCAGATTAGCAGAAACGAAGGGTATGGGCATTGGTCTGGCCATTGTAAAGAAAATACTGGAGCTGCATCAGGCAGCTATAGTAGTATACAGTGAACCGGGCAAGGGGACGACGTTTAATTTTGAATTACAGACATTATAAAGGGGATGCTGCTGAATTTTAAATGAAGCTGCATTACTGGCTCTTTGAATAAATTAAAAAAGTCCCGGCTAAACCGGATTGGTTCAGTATATTTTGATGCAAGTGTTTAATATTCATTCATTTGAGATAATCGGGTGTCGGTAGTGCACTCAAGTGAGGCCATATTCAAATGATGTACTTTGCAGTGATTTAAAGAGCTGTTGCGAAGATATGACTTTCAGAATAAAAGTATTTATATATAACCATCTGGATTGA
>NZ_PYGK01000017.1 GCF_003014595.1 Chitinophaga ginsengisoli
CAGTGATTGCCTTATATGCGGTTTCTGTTCGTCAGACCGGGATTTTGCCGCCGACTTCCTTCAGATTCCACCTCACGGTGGACACCCTTGTCTTGAGCTAGCGATTCCTACTATCAAGGCTCGCGGAGGACTTACACCTCCTAGTTTATGAACATGCCAGGCGCACAACAAAGGGACTCCTAACGGAGTCCTATTGACGCGAATGATTGCGTCATGATGTTGTGGTATTTGCATTCATATGAAATACGCTTTATACACGGCGCATACACGGCGCATACACGACGTATCTCCGACACATTGCGAGTACGAAACAATACCTAAAGCGCACAATTCTCGTGGTAGTTGATCAATTTAATAGGCGTCTGGTCAAATTCAAAACCAGCATACACCTCTCCTATTTCATCGAGGACCGTCATAATTTCAACCGGATCTGTAGGTGTCACCAGTCTGCTTCTGAACCCTTTGAAGTCAGGTAATCCCTTCAGGTAATTGAAATAATGTTTGCGCATGCTGTAAACACCAGCCATTTCGCCCTTCCACTGCACAGATTTTTCCAGCTGGCGCTTACACACACCGATGCGTTCTTCTAATGTGGGGGCGGGTAATATCTCCCCTGTCTGCAGGTAATGTTTTACCTCACGGAAAATCCAGGGGTAACCTATTGCAGCCCTGCCTATCATTATACCATCTACGCCATAGCGGTTCTTGTATTCCAGGGCTTTCTGCGGACTGTCAATATCTCCATTACCGAAAATTGGTATATGTATACGGGGATTATTCTTCACTTTGGCGATTAGCTCCCAGTTGGCCTCGCCTTTATACATCTGGGTACGGGTACGTCCATGGATGGCCAGCGCCTTAATACCGGTGTCCTGAAGGCGTTCTGCGACCTCTTCTATGTTTTTGGTATCCTCATCCCAGCCGAGGCGGGTTTTAACGGTTACCGGCAGCTGGGTGGCCTTTACGCAGGCTGCAGTCAGCCGAACCATCAGGTCAATGTCCTTCAGTACTCCTGACCCCGCTCCCTTGCTCACAATTCCCTTGATTGGGCAACCAAAATTGATATCCAGCAGGTCTGGCTGGGTCATATCCACGATTTTGGCGGCCATAGACAGCTTTCCTTCGTCTCCGCCGAATATCTGTACCCCTACAGGGCGTTCCTCATCAAAAATGGCCAGTTTCCGGCGACATTTATCCGTATCCTTCACCAATCCATCACTTGAAATGAACTCCGTATACATCAGGTCGGCCCCGTTCTCCCGGCACACCACCCGGAAAGGAGGATCACTCACATCTTCCATAGGCGCCAGCAGTAAGGGGAAGTCAGGCAGCACGATATTATCAATCTTTACCAAAGTTGCATGTTTACTATAAAAAAAAGCGATGTCTCATTGTCTGTATTCCGGACAGGAAAATGAATCCGAGCCGTAAAATGAGCCACCGTCCAAAATGGAAGGGCAAAATTACAAAAAAAGGCGGGGCTTCTGAAGTCCCGCCTGAATGTTCTGAAGCTGTATTCAACTGGCTTGTTTTGGTTGATTATACTCACTGTCTATTCACTGTCTATATAAACCATCATAAAGGCACATTCGCATGATTGCTATCTTCCCTCTTCAGAGAGAGGTACTACTGTAAGCTCCTGTGAACTGCCATAGATCCTGATATACCCCTATGACAATCAAAACAGGGATAAACTTTGATATGCTTCTGATCTTAAATAAGATGAGGTTGCATCAAAAGTAATCTGATGCAATCTCATCTCATCTAATAAGCTAGTCACATAACTGTAATAGGAAGAGCGGAAGTAGCACGCGGTTTCAGATGGGAATGGCGAGCCTTCGGCTCTCCGGCGATACGACAGGTGCTGTCCAATCCATATTCAAAATCCTATTCGATTGACAACGCGCAATAGCATTTCAGAGAGGCGCCGACCGCCATCCCATACTGAAACCGGAACTACTTAGCGTAATAAAATTCATCAGTTCAGGAACACCTGGTACTGGAGAATAAAACTGCCCTTGCGGTCGGTTTTAAACGCTTCCTGGGTAGCTGCATCTACCTGGTATATGGGTCTGCTTTGATAAGCAAAAGTCAATTTAGAAGTATGCCCTTTCAGCAGCCAGTTGATACCCCCATCCCAGAAGGCCATATTATCTTTCAGTCTGTCGTAGTGCGCATACTGTAAACTGGCGTAAGGCATCAATGTTGTTTTACCGATCAGGTTATTTTTGAATTTATACCCTACCTGTCCATACAGCAGGTTACCGGTTCCAAAAGAAGGATAACCATTACCGCTACCATTAAGGATTTCTGGTTTGTTGCTGCCATTAGCAGGATTCATAGTAGCCTGGTTACGGATATAACCTCTGCCCCAGTTGAAGTTGATATAAGATGCATAAGCGCTTAACGCTGTTCCTGTTTGCGCATTAATAGGCGCATCATAATAAGCATCTATGGCGAAATGCTGCATATTGGATTCCACTGTATCACCATTGTTACCGGCGCGCCACATGGCATCAGGTTGAAACTGGAAACCGGCACCGATGTTAAAGACTTTTTTGGCGCCTAAATAAGTACCTGTGGTATAAGCAGTCGTATTTGCTTCCTGATCGAGGAACTGCCATTGAAAATATCCATGCCACTGCATTTTGGCGGGTTTAGCAGAGAAGGTAGCGTACGTTCCGACAGTAGGCACATATCCGTTTGACTTCTGTACTGCCATAGGACTGCTCATCACTACACGGTAATCCAGTTTACCCAGCTTACCTTTTGCATAGATACTCAGCTTACGCAGGAACTGATCCGTTACATCGTTGGTGCTCTGTTCAAACAGCGGCGCGTCAACACCCAGGATCGTACCAACTGAGGGCGCTGAAAAACGGGTCAGGCCATTCCAGGCGCTCAGACCTCCACCCAATGATAAATGTTTCTTTACCACCTCATATTCACCCATGATATCATGAATAAAAAAACCAGCCTTTCTGTCGGAGGAATAATTGAAGTTGTTCATACCGATCTGCGAATAGATGAATACACGGTCGGCAATCTGTCCGAAGGCCTGAAATCTCGCCCTTCTTACACCAATATCAGTGTAATTATCTTTCGCATATCCGTTGATGGTAGTACCGGGGTTCATATCGGTATTTCTAAGCCAGATCTGCGACACTAATGTGAACTTGAAGTAGTTACTTCCATCCTCGTTCAACCAGATCTTACCATCTTTAAATCCCTGGGAATATGCACTCATAGTGCCTCCACCAATCAGCAGCACAGCCGCTGCCACTTTCATAAATTTGTTGATATACATTATTGCTTTGCTTTTCCTCTACAATGCAGGTCACATCATGACCCTGTTAATGGTCAGTCATGTGTAGTCATATGTAAAGGTTTCCGCTACAACATCTGTAAATAGATGAATACCATAGCGGGTAAGCAAACAGGATGACCCTTCTATAAAAAAGGGACTCCAAAATACAATTATACGATAGCTTTCCTTTTTCTCACAATATGGGTGACATCTCCTTCTATCATCTTCTCCAGCAGTTCATATCCTCCATTGGGCCGGCGGTGTGCAAATTCCCTCTCGCTCAATGTAATAGGGCTGGTCCAGAAAAGATTTACTTTATCACCGTACATCTCCGGCAGTACGATGCCTTCGCCATTATATAGTGCAGCCGATAATACAATACTTTCAAAAGGCGCCGGCAGCTTACCGGAACCGATGGTATGCCCCTCTCCCAGCCAGCTGATATGTCTCCAGGGAATATCTACCATGCCGGAAATACCTTCCGCCATCCTGGTGATCTCTTCTTCCGTATAATCGTCCTTACTCACAGCAAGCGCAATCTCCATTCTTCTATAGGCAGGTGCATTGTCATTATACAGGTAAGATACCCATGGCATAGGACGGATACTCACACCCATGCTCAGGAAATAGATTACATTATCTTTCTCGAACTTGCCAAGTGCCATTGGCGGCCATTGGTTATTATCTATCGCAAAATACTGCAGCATCTTTCCGAAATGACGCTCATATGCAGCAATGAACTGATCCTGTATGATCGGCCACTGGGGTGTTTCTGTACTCTCCCACTTTTGCCTGAAGTCTATCGCATTCCCTACATGCTTATGCTGTTCATTCTTGCCCGGCTGGCCCAGGGGAAATACAAGTGCGTTGGCATCTCCGTCAATACAATCTGCTGCATAAGATACAGGCTCCTCGGTATATAGGCTCCAACCGGGTATAACACCCAATGTTTCTCCGTCATATAGTACAGCAGCACCGTCTTCTTCCGGCATCCACACGATAGATAACAGTTCTGCTTTTAAAGGGGCTTTCCCTTGCGGATGATTGGTAAACTGTGCTTCCAGCATGGGAGCATCACCATTTTCCATGGCGGCGCTGTCCCTTTGGGAAGGGCCGGGCTGTAAGTTGCGTAACCAGCAGGCACGCATACGATATTTCTTGCTGTGCAATTCAGCAGGATACAGGTAAAAATAAGCTGTCCGTTCGTCCTGTTCTACCACCGCAATCATGGTGTAGCGGCTGTTGGCTTGTTCTATCAATACTGTTGGTCCGTTGCTCATAATATGCAAGATAATTACTTATCATTAAACAAATACCCCAATATCATTTATTTAGCATACCTTTGCGTCACTTTTATTCTCTTCCTCACCAGCTTTTGCAGTTACCCTTCAAAACATTGTGTTGGTTTGCGAGTAAGGCGGGTAAAGTATCAGCAACATCACCGGACAAGCTCCACTGCTGATAGCCTTACCAAATATTTATCATCAAAAATTAAAGACTTTGTCATTTGAACAGTTAAGGCTCATCGAGCCGGTGCTGAAGGCCCTGGAGCACGAAGGTTATTCTACTCCGACGCCCATTCAGCAACAAGCGATCCCTTTCGTACTTGATAAGAAAGACCTCCTGGGTTGCGCCCAGACCGGTACCGGTAAAACAGCTGCTTTTGCGATACCCCTGTTACAATTAATGCATGAAGACCAGCAGGCTTCACGCAAAGGTCCCCGCAATATTAAAGCGCTCATATTAACGCCTACCCGTGAGCTGGCCATACAGATACAGGAGAGTTTTACTGCCTATGGCAGATTCCTCGACCTGAAAAGCCTTGTTATCTTTGGTGGCGTGTCACAGCATCCGCAAACCGAAGCCCTGAAAAGAGGCGTGGATATTCTCATCGCTACACCAGGCCGTTTGCTGGACCTCATCAGTCAGAATTATATCACACTGAGAGATATTAAATACTTCATCCTGGATGAAGCTGACAGAATGCTGGATATGGGATTTGTACATGATGTGAAACGCGTCATCATCAAATTGCCCGAACAAAGGCAAACGCTGTTCTTCTCTGCTACCATGCCGCCGGAAATACAGACACTGGCAAACGCTATCCTGCGTAATCCGGCTAAAGTAGAAGTAACACCCGTATCTTCTACCGCAGAGACGATCACACAGTCTATGTACTTCGTGAATAAAAACGATAAACGTAATCTGCTGCTGCACATCCTGAAGGATAAAGCTATCCGGACAGCGCTGGTATTCACCCGTACCAAACACGGTGCAGATAAGGTGGTGAAAGACCTGAACAAAGCAGAGATCACTGCTGAAGCCATACATGGTAATAAATCGCAGAACGCCCGTCAGCGTGCTTTGAGTAATTTCAAGTCACAACAGACGAGAGTACTGGTAGCTACTGATATTGCCGCCAGAGGTATCGATATCGACGAACTAACACACGTGATCAATTACGAGCTGCCAAACGTACCTGAAACATACGTACACCGTATTGGCCGTACAGGTCGTGCCGGTGCAAAAGGAATGGCCATCTCCTTCTGTGAAGGAGAAGAAAAACCATTCCTGAAGGATATCCTGAAGCTCATTGCACGCGATATTCCTTTGGTGACAGAACACCCTTTTCATAACGGCGACAACCTGTCTGCTCCGGTACAGCGCCCCGCTGCGCCAAAACCTAAGCAGCAGCATCCCCGCGATAAGAAAGGAGGTTTCTCCCGCAACCGGCAGGGACATGTAGCGCCACGCGAGCATAAAGGCAATGGTGGCAGCAATGGTAACAGTAGTGGTAATGGTCAGCCGCGACACGGACAACAACGCGGTCATCAACAACGTGAAAGATCTGCATCGAAATAAACTGCTATTTTAAAATAAAGCCCGGCTTGTGTATACAGGCCGGGCTTTATGCTTTTATGTCCTTGCTCAGAAATACTTCTCGATCGTAAGTCCGTAGCTAAACAACAGGTTCTCTCTGGCCGTACGGTTCAGTTTATTGTATGTCATCGTTGCCGTAATACTCAGCCATTTCCGCAGCAGAATAGAGAGATTCGAGGTAGAACGGATATTGTAGTCACTGCCATGTGATAAGGAATTCTGCAGGAAATGAGTACCATCAATAATAATGATGTCATGTATCACAAACTTATACCCCAGGCGGAAAGAATTCCTGAAAGTATGATATACATCCCGGATGGTATCTTCCAGGAAAAGGTCGCTATTCTCAAACAGAATACCATCACTGAGTGAAAGGTAAGCCCCCTTTCTATCCAGGACATTATATGCAATGCCTCCCCCTCCCTGGAAACGGTCGTTGATCTTGAGTGAATAGCTTTTATCATAGTTAGCCAATCCCCAGTAATAGATCTGACGTACAGCCCTGAACAGGCTAAAGTCCATTGATGCAGCAAAGTCATTGTTGGTCTTTACACTATCCTGCTCACCATACACCCATCCCCCACTTCCATTCAATGCTATTTTTTTCTTGCTGACACCTACCCTGAAATTATTATTCAGCAGATATGACCTGCCATCCTGTGTTCTGTTGATTGACCCTAAAGAAGAGAACTTGCCGTAATAATGAACAGAATCGCTGAATTGCCCCTGTGCAGTGGTGTAACAAATCATCATCAGTAACAAACTAAAAACATACCTCATAATTAACAACATTCGTTTATGTTTACGCGATCAGTCCCAGCTCCTTTGAGTGAGCAATAGCCTCCCTGCTATGTTTGAAATAACAACAGGGAATACCTCTTGCACTGATCACCTCAGCAATTTCCTGTGTAGCGGCATAACGGCTGTTCCTGACATGCCGCAGGTAAACAGCAATGATCTGTGAAGTGAAATGCCGGGTAATCGCCTCGTAGATATTCGGGTCTTCCTGTGTATCATCTCCCAGCAGGATAAACCGCATATGCGGATAATGTTTCAGTATACGACTGATCCTTGTAAACTTGGTTCCATGGTGCTGCTGTCCGCTTTTCAGCAACATATGTAAAGGCTTCAGCTGGCTTAAAAGAAATACACCCTCGGGCAGTCCGTGCATGCGGCAGAACTCGCGGATATATGCATACAGGTTCCATTCACTGCTGGACACATAAAAGAACGGGCGTGGAAGGCGCATTTTATTTACCGCATCACTCAGCAACTGGTAATGATTCACCACACCTTCAAAAGGCTTACGTGTACGCGCATTTCGGGTAAACAACACATGCAGCCTTTTGAAAATAGCCGCAGAATGTGATATCAGGAACGTATCATCGATATCTGAAATACATCCGAACTGACTACGATGTGGAATTATCACTACACCCATCGCACGCGTTACCGGGCTTTCTTCCACATTCGTGATCACTACTTCCACTACATGATCACCGGGATCCGGCATCTTTTCCGGTACCCACTGCAGATGAAAAAAACCGTCCGATTCCGTTACCGCTGTAATAGTACGCCCCTCCCATACCAACTGCACTGCTGCTCCTTCCCTTGGTTTTACTATGAACAATCGTAACAGGGCTATCATGTTGAACAATGGGAAGCGATTATACCGCATGGTGGGTAATGGTCCGCGATCCAACACATGACCGAATATTTCCAGCTGTTCCACACCGCCTATACCATGGTAAACCCTGATATGAGTTCTTCCCTCCAAACCCAGCCAATGTAGAATTTTATTCCATACAGACATTCAGGCGCTTATTTTGTAATGAACAGAGTGTATTAATTACACATAAAACATATGGCGCAGCAATCATCTATGCAGCTCCGGCTTCTTTTTGTAATCAATCCTGTTTCAGGCGGCAAAAAGAAGGCCGATCCTGAAGCATTCATCAAAAATTATTTCAATGAAAGACAGGAAGAGATCCATTTTTTCCTGTTAGACAAGCCACAGCGGCCGCTCACAGACCTTATCAGCAAAATAAAGCCTGACTGTGTAATTGCTGTTGGCGGCGATGGCACCGTGAAAATGGTAGCAGAGCTGCTAGTGAATACAGCTATTCCTATGGGCATCCTGCCCGCCGGATCTGCCAATGGTATGGCAACAGAATTGCATATTCCGGCCGACTGGGAACAGGTACTGGGTCTCATCACCAGAGAACATCCGGCTGTTGTGATAGATATCGATCTTATACTGATAAATGGTAAAGAGACCTGCATCCACCTGAGTGATGTAGGACTGAATGCACTGCTGGTAAAGAATTTCGAGCAACGGGGAATACGCGGAAAACTGGGGTATGCACTCGCCATTTTCAAAACCTTATGGCAGAATAAACGGCTGGAAGTAAAAATAGAGAACCAGAAAATACACCTGGTCCGCCATGCTCATATGATCGTGCTGGCTAATGCGCGTATGTATGGTACAGGCGCCAGTATTAATCCCGATGGTAATCTTACCGACGGCCTGTTTGAAGTGGTGATATTACGGAAGCTGTCCATTCCGGAACTATTGAAGATGTTATTCAGGCATCGCCCTTTTGACCCTGCTAAAACAGAGATCCTCCAGGCCAGCCAGGTGACCATCAGTACCCGGAAGCGGGCTCACTTCCAGATAGACGGTGAATACCTGGGCAAGACCAACCAGGTGCGCGCCAGTATATTATCCCGTGCACTGAAAGTGATCGTACCTGTCACATAGGAAGCAACACGTTAAAATGATATCAGCCGTTAAGTAGAAAATATCAACTGTAACCCTGCACTGACACAGGTCTCCGGAGATGCCTACCGTTCTTCCTATTACCTGTCCACCGGTCATCATATTGCATGTATTTATACCCCCTGCTTTCTATTTTGTATACAAATGATTTCTATGCGGAAGATTCTATTACTCCTGGCCCTCCTATTGCCGGGATATGGCCTATTTGCTCAACAAACCTATGTATTTAAAGAAGGATTGATCAGCGGGCCCTGCCATCAATATGGCCGGACTGCCCTGTTTACAGACCAGCTGGCCTGGGCACTCTGCAATGGCGAGCTGAAAACACCTGTAAAGGGTGCTACCTCTTTCCCCGATGAAAAAGGTGCACAACAGCAATGGCAGGATATTACGGCCAACGCAGAAGGCTCTTTTGCCGGCCGTGTGATCAACAATGGCTACCTGTATGTTTCCTACAATGCACCTAAAGCACAGACAGCCATCCTGAATGTGGCCGGTCACCAGATGGTGTATGTAAATGGTACTCCTCATGCTGGCGATATGTATCGCTATGGCTGGATGTACATCCCGGTACAATTACACCAGGGGAATAATGAATTTTATATTCGTACTGGTCGCAGCTTCGGCAGACAAGGCATCAAAGCAAGGCTGCTATTTCCCGAAAAACCCGTTTATATCAGCATCGCCGATTCTACTATGCCTTTTGTGGTAGCAGGCAATAACAATAGTGATATGTGGGGTGCGGTAGTAGTAGTGAACACTTCTGCGCAAGCGCTTAAAAGCATGCAAATACAAGCTACTGTAAACGGTAAAACGGTTACTACTGCTATTCCTGAAGTAGCAGCCCTGAGCACCCGTAAAGTGGGCTTTAAGTTCGATGCTTCCGGTGCTGCAAACGAAGGCTACAACTGTACGCTGGTATTAAACAATCAGAAGAACACTATCGACAGTAAGACCTTTGCATTGACGGCCGTTACCAACAAAGATCACTACAGCAATACTTTCGTGAGTGATATAGATGGCAGTGTGCAATACTACGCAGTAACGCCACAGTCAAATCCTGATGGCAAGGCACCTGCATTCTTCCTCTCTGTACATGGTGCAGAAGTACAGGCTATCAACCAGGCAAGTGCTTACAGATATAAAGACTGGGGCGTGCTGGTAGCACCTACCAACCGCCGTCCGCGTGGCTTCAACTGGGAAGACTGGGGCCGTCTCGATGCACTGGAAGTACTGAACATCGGGATTAACAGTTTCCATCCGGATCCTGAAAGGATCTATCTGACCGGTCACTCTATGGGCGGACATGGCACCTGGTACCTGGGTGCTACCTATGCCGGCAAATGGGCTGCTATTGCTCCCTGTTCCGGTTATCCTACCCTGATGGGATATGGCTCCGCAGACGGACTGATTCCTGATTCTCCCCGCAACAGTACTGAACAGGTGCTGCTGAGGGCCAGCAATCCGAGCAACACTTTTAAACTGGCCACCAACTACAAAGCAGGTGGTGTGTACATTCTTCACGGCGACAGCGATAAAGTTGTTTCCGTCGACTATGCAAGACAAATGAAAAAGATACTGGCTGATTTTCAGAAAGATTACAGCTATTATGAATATCCTGGCGGAGAACATTGGTATGGCGACACCTGCGTAGACTGGGGCCCTTTATTCCAGTATTTCAAATGGCATACTATTCCGGCAGATACCAGCGTGAATGAAATTGATTTCACTACCGCCAATCCTGCCATCTCGGCAACACATCACTGGGTACGCATCTTACAACAGCAGCATGCACTGGAATACAGCCGGATACAGCTCAGCAGGAACAAATCCCGCGACGCTATAACAGGTACTACTTCCAATATTGAAACACTTGCCATTGACCTGAAAGATGTTCCTGTAGGGAACACGCTCAGCATCACATTGGATAGCAAAGCGGCAGTGACTTACACCCGTAAAGCCGGCGACAGCCTGTTATACCTGCACAATGGCGCACAATGGACTGCAGGCGCAGCACCAACAGCTACTGATAAAGGCCCTGCACGGAATGGTACATTCAAGGAAGCATTCAACCATCGCATGGTGTTTGTTTACAGCACTGCAGGACAGCCCGCAGAAAATGAGTGGTCTTTAAACAAAGCACGTTACGATGCAGAAACCTGGTATTACAGAGGTAATGGCGCTGTAGATATTGTTGCAGATAAAGATTTTGATGCAGCAAAATATCCTGATCGCGGTATCATTATTTATGGTAATGCAAGCACAAACAAAGCATGGAAACAATTGCTGCAAGGCGCTCCTGTACAGGTAACACGCGGAAAGGTAACGGTGGGTAAACAGGAATATGCCGGTGAAGGACTGGCTGCTTACTTCATGTGGCCAAGGGCTGACAGTAAAACTGCTTCTGTTGCCGTCATTGCCGGTACAGGTTTAGCAGGCATGCGCGCTGCAGATGCTAACCAGTACTTTGCTGGTGGCAGCGGTTTCCCTGACTATATGATCTTTAATGTTGATCTGCTGAAGGGCAATACTGCAGCAGTGAAAACAGCAGGCTTTTACAATAATGAGTGGCAGCTGGATGAAAAAGAAATGATCAGAAATTAAATGCAGTGTATAAATAAAGATGCCGCGGGGAAGATTCTCCGCGGCATCTTTATTTATATGGTTAAACAGCTTTACATGATTTGAGGAAGAAAAGCATACGACTTCCTACAAGATGTGTATAATTGCCCATAACCGTTACACATCATCCATGTTCATTTCGCATGGCATAGTTTATGTTTTTCTGTAGGGTAAACTATTCTTCATTTTAAAAGCTCCAGATTATGACACCTCTGAATTATGCCAGCAAGGGTCTGTTAACCATTTTAGCCCTGACAGGATTGTTTACCTTCTCATCATGCAGTAAAGATGATGATGATACAACTGTCGACCCGGATGCAACTGTTAAAATTGTAAACGTGTTACCTGATGCGGGTAGTGTAAACGTATTCAACGGATCAAGCAAACTGAATTCCTCCGCCATTGCTTATGGTGAATCTACCGGGTATATGAATGTAAAAAAGGGAGATGCTACCTTTGATTTCAAAGCATCTGTGTCGGGCAACACCGTATTATCGGCACCGGTAAAATTTGAGAAAGGTGAAAGTTATTCACTGTTTGCTGCTGGAGAAACAAATGGCAACACAACGGTAGGTATACTTACGAAAGATGATCTCAGCGCACCGGCATCAGGTATGGCCGCGATCCGCTTTGTGCATGCAGGAAGCGACGCCCCCACTGTCAACTTCCTGGCGAACGACAGCCTGCTGCAGGGCAGTGTGGCGTACAAATCAGCTACCGGATTTAAACAACTGGCTGCAGGGACCTACACTATAAAACTGAATAACGCTACCAACGGAGAAACCATCATCAGCCGCTCCAGTGTTGTGCTGACCGCCGGGAAGTTGTATACAGTGGTGGCACAGGGGCTGACAAATGCAACACCAGTTATTGAACAACCATTTGCACTGAATGTAATGGCTAATAATTAGTATCACTAGTCCTACACGCGTATATACAAAAAGAACCCGCCTCATTTCTGAGACGGGTTCCCGTTTTTTATGCAAGTAATTCGCTTACCAGTTCAGGTTGAAATTGCTGCCACCAGTAACGGCGAATACAGCTTTCTTGTTACCCTGGAAGGTAATAGTACCTTCATATTTGAAAGCATTACCTTTTGAATCTGCACCAGTGATCTTCACAGTAGCAGTACCAGAAACGATTTCATGAGACTGTTTGTCGATCTTGATGTTAGATGACTCGTAGTGAACAGCGCTGGTGAAAGAAGGCAGATCAGTTGTCTTGGATACAAATTTACCAGCACGATCAAAGGTCTGGCTAACTTCCCAGGCAGGGCTGGTTTCACCTAAACCTCTTACATAGTACTTTGCAGTAGCACTGTCAACAGTTGCAAACTTAGAAGTTTCGATGCTGGTCTTACCGTTGAATGTAAATGTAAACTGATAAGGAACAGCGTTAGGTGCAGTACCATTACAAGCCAGTGTATACAACCAGCTCAGCTTGTAGTCATAAGAAACGCCTTCGCTGGTACCTGCATGGCTGATGCTGCCGTCAGTAGATTTACCACAGAAGTCACTCAGCTTTCCGCCATCTGCTTTTCTGGCCTGAAGCGCCACAACTGCAGTTGTAGCAGTGCCTAACTGTTCGGTGATACCACCCTGATTAACGAAAGTCTGAGACACGACAGAAGCTGCCTGGTCTTGTGTTACACCAGGATTTTCTTTAGTGCTGTCATCTTTCGAACAGGAAACAATGCCAAAAGAGATGCCCGTAGCCACGACGAGTAATAACAGTGTAGCTTTGCTGGTAGCAAAGGAGAGACGTGGTCTTCTCATAGAATAGAGATTTTAATTGATTTGTGATATAATTGAATTAATGCTTACGAACTTACATGACTTATTTACTCCCCTTACCCCTGTAAATCTATGTTAATATAATTACAATTCATAATATAACTGGAGAATTAACAATTGGTATCGCATGCACGCGCTTATTCACTTCACAACTCATTGCATTACAGGTAGAAAAAGCTGGATACCTTGTGAGAACATGACCTCCCCCATGCCGATGTTGTCATTTTACGATCTATAAAACGGACTTTATCGTGCAATTAGTATATGCGCTGCCGATTATCGGCTTATTATATCCGTAGAGGCGTTATATCTACCTGATTCACAATAAAAAAGGATGCCCTTGGGCATCCTGAAAATATTCGGCATAAAGGAATGTGCTCCCTTTTGTCAGTTTAATTTTATAACTCCCTGATCCAGATATTCCTGAAACTCAGTGGCTCACTCTTATCGCCATGTGCCTGCAGTTTAATAGGGCATGCGCCATGTGCTTTTGCATAAGAGGCTTTTCCGATGTATTTGGTAGGTCCCTGTAATTCGGTATTGTTCTGTACCAGTACACCGTTGAAGAAAACAGTTACCCTGGCCGGAGATTGCAGGGAACCATCACTGTTAAAACGGGGAGCAGTCCATACGATATCATATGTCTGCCATTCTCCCGGTTTACGGTTCGCATTTACCAGTGGGGGAGTCTGTTTATAGATACTGGCAGCCTGGCCATTCACGTATGTTTTGTTGTTGAAGTTGTCCAGGATCTGCAGTTCATAACCATCATCACCTTTTCCGGTAGAAGCGAGGAATAAACCACTGTTACCTCTTCCCTGTCCTGTACCGGTAATATCCTTCGGTATACGCCATTCGATATGCAGCTGGTAATTGGTGAACGATCTCTTTGTTTGGATGTTACCGGTGCTTTTGTCTACCGTAAAGGCTCCTCCTCCTACTTTCCATTTGGCAGGTTGTTCCGGATTGTCAACGGATACCCATTGGTCCAGGCTTTTCCCGTCAAACAGGACAATAGCATCGGAAGGCGCTTCTGTAGTCACCTTTCCGGGTGTAACAACTGTCGGTACCGGTTCCCATACTTCCGTATCTTCAGGCTTCGACTGCGCAAATAACGTGGCTGAGAGCACAACAGCAGCAGCCGTTGTAAACGTTTTCTTGTACATGATCACAATAATTTAATTCCCTAAGTTAAAAATAGATCCCACAAATAGCAATCCGGTCATCATTTTTAATTACATGGCAATAGATTTGTATATATCCATCCCTGTCAGTATCTTAGATTGATAATTCTGGTATGTTAGAGTATTATTGTTCATGTTGACCTCTACGGGACAAATCTGCAACATGTGAATTGCCATTACCGCACACAAATAATCCTTTGACAAAACGAGAAAACCTACGCGAAGCAATACGCGCGCCAACGCATTAGAGAATGACACTGACCGAATTTATATCATCACTGATCAATGAGGGGAAAGTAACGGTAGCGCCGTTCATCAAACCGTTTGACCCGGACGACATCCGTTTAGCCAATGTACATCTGAAGCAACATTACGATGACGATAGTACGGATATGCCAGGACAGGTGCCACCTTATGACCCTGAGGCAGCCCTCTGGGCCGCCTGCTACCTGTATAGGGCTGTCCAGTTCATCCAGATCCGGCGGCTGGGAGAGGACGATATAAAGGCGCACCTGCTGCCCTTCACCGGTGTACATTCACCCTCAGCCGTATATGCTGCTGACCTGACATTGCGCTATATGCCCGGTCTTTTTGATCTTGCGAAAGGACTAGGCCCCGGAGATCCATTAGTAAAAGAACTGGAGATCATGGCTGCACAATGGCCATTATCCATGGCTGCCGTCGCGGCCATTGTACCCGAAGATCTCTCCCTGATCATGCAGCATCCGTCGCTGAAAATAGCATATATCGACAGGATCATCCATGCGAGGGATTTTCGCAAATGCCGCCATCCGGAATGCCTGCCACTGGTGCAGGAAGCTCTTGGCTCGCATGCCGCAATACTCTGGCCTGAATTTGAAATTGACCTTACTGTTCATACATAAACAATGGAACCTATTACCTTTGAATCCCCGCTGGTAGACAAACTGAATGATGTACTACAGCAACTGAAACAGACTTTTGTCGGCAAGGATGACATCATTGATCTCATGGGCATCTGCCTGGCAGGACGCGAAAACATCTTCCTGTTCGGTCCTCCTGGTACAGCTAAAAGCGCCATGGTACGTGAACTCGCCCGCCAGCTGGATGTGAAAACGTTCGAATACCTGCTGACCCGCTTTACGGAACCCAATGAATTGTTCGGTCCCTTCGATATCCGCAAACTGAGAGACGGCGATCTGGTCACCAATACAGAAGGGATGTTGCCCGAAGCGTCGCTCGTGTTCCTGGATGAATTACTGAATGCGAACAGTGCGATCCTCAACAGCCTGCTCATGGCCCTGAATGAAAAGATCTTCCGCAGGGGTAAGGAAACCAGACACCTGCCTGCGCTGATCTTCATCGGCGCCAGTAACCACCTTCCGGAAGACGAAGCCCTGCAGGCGCTGTTTGACAGGTTCCTGATCAGGGTACGCTGCGAGAATGTAGACCCGGCACTGTTGGAAAATGTACTGCAGGCGGGCTGGGGACTGGAACAAAAGCAGGCCACCGGGAATAGTGGTATTCCTGCTGAAGACCTGCGCGCCCTGCAGCAACTGAATACAACAATAGACCTGAGCGGTATCAGGCCTGAATATATTATGCTGATTGAACAGCTGCGTAATGCAGGTGTACAGATCTCCGACAGGCGCGCCGTAAAGCTGCAACGCCTTATTGCAGCAAGCGCGCTACTTTGCAAACGCAAGGCTGCTATCCTCTCAGATCTCTGGATATTACGCTACATCTGGGATACAGAAGAACAGATCGAGATCATTGCCGGTATTGTGAATACATCTGTGGAGAAAGCTGACGCACATGCACAGGAACATCCCCGCGCCCACAACAGTGGTATGCCTGATCCGGAAGCCATTTACCGTGATGTGCAGCAACTGCATGTGCAATGGGACGATCCGGAAACACCGGCTGCTGCCCGCGCACTGATCAAAGACCGGCTGCGTAGCCTGAACAGCCGTTGTGAATGGATCAGCAATACCACGCAGCGTAACTACGTATTACAACCCATAGATGCCCTCTGGAAGAAAATATTGCAATCTGCATGAAAGAGATGATCATCGTGCTTGCCATGGCTGATATGACAGCACTCGGCAGTATACGCACATGGCCAGGCCTGCTGGTGGCAGCCACCGGAGATGAGATCTGGGTGAGAGGCATTGCGCCGGATACAACGGATATACAGCTCCGTAAACTGCCGGCAAAACACACCTTCCTGGCAGATACACAGGAACGTTTATTCCTGCCGGGGAAACATACGCCACACGACACGCTTAAAAAGATGTCATGGGAGGCCATTGCCTCTTTTATCACGGTGGAACTTCCCGTATCTGCCATGCCCGCCCACGCAGGCGAGGACTATGCGGTACGGCTGGCGCCCACCACAGTAACCGGGGAACCTTTCGCTATACTGACCTCCCTGGAGCATTGGAAGGCATATGCTGACACCGCGCCACTGATCAGATTACAGAGATTGAGTTTCGCCGTATGTGAAACAGGTGAAGTGTTGATCATTGGCACACCGGTGCCATCTATGCCAGGTAAAGTATTTACATTACGTGACAATATCCTGTTGCCGGCTGGTTACGATTTTGACCCTCCGGTTATTGGTCAGCTCATTCCCAAATGGTCCGGAACAGAGAGTGATACATTACTCCTGTTTCGCGTAGATGGTCAATGGGAAAAGATACCCGGGCAGGTTTTTGTACGCGCTTCCAGAAGCGCTATCCGTCTCACTAACACTTTCTGAAATGTCGCAGCTGCATGATATGACCGTAGCCTATTTTCAGGCTGCAAAAGACTACTTCTGGCAATGGGCGGAAGAAGGAGAAGTCATTGAATGGATAAAAGACGGAGGCACGATCTGCTATAAAACAGAACTGTTGCATGATCTCTCCCGGATAAATAATCATCTGCCGCCTCCCGGCCCCCTGTTGCTGGTCATAGCGATTGGCAAACCAGCCCCTGGTCCGCAGGCGATACAGGCCTTGCTGCATCAATATGTCGAAGACCTGTTCGGCGATGCAATAAAAGGACCACATGTTATCGATGTATCCCGTGAGATCGAGGCAGAAGAGATGAAAGTAGTCATCACTGATTTCCTGGCGCTGCTACGCCCTCTTCCCGGAAGATACTGGAAAGGCGCTGACAGGGAATTACTGCTGAATACCCTTTTTGAACATGTCGAAACATTTCTGCAAGGAGAAACAGCAAAGGAAATGCTGTCCATATGCCGGCGAGGCGCTTACGATTATGTGATTGCTCACGGCAGCTCCAAAGATCCTCTGTCCACACTAAAAACTGATATAGGCATCCTGCAGCAGATACTACAGCGTTATCCTGACACTGCTGCACTGGAGGAAAAACTGAACGCAATAGTCAGTCCCGCTCCTCCTGTACCGGCGCTCATAGAGATTCCTGATGATCTCCCGAAACCGGCACAGGCAGAAAATCTGTTACAGATACTGGCGGAAGACAATCAGACAGCCCCGCTGGCATTGCTGACACAACGCCTCATCGCTGCGCTTCACCTGCCGATGCACACCAAAGGATATAGTCAGACTTCCTTCGGAGGCGTGTCCGACATTACCAACAAAGGCAATTTTGACAGGCTGCTGTTGAGTGAACTGGCGCACGACAATGAAACCCTGATGGTAAGGCTGGCCAATAACGAAGCCCTTTATCTCAGGCGGGAAGAACTGCCAGACAATGAACCCGGACAACGTTTTATACTGGTAGATAAAAGTATTAAACTGTGGGGCACCCCTCACCTGCTGGAAATGGCTGCTGCACTGGCATGCACCATTGATAACAAGCAGCATGCAGAGATTTTACCTTTTGCATTGCTTGGAGATCGCTATGAGCCGATGGACCTTTCCTCCAAAGCAGAGATCATTGCCAGCATGCAGGAACTTTCGCCAGCACTAAATAGTGCAAAGGCATTATCTTTATTTACGGAAACGCATATACTGAAGGGTCAACAGGAATATTTTCTTATCACTGGTGATGAGCTTTTTCACTCAGTTACATTTCAGCAATCGTTCGCAGCACTGCGGCGTACAGATGGCTTTGTGATCACGGTGAACACGGACTGTCAGATACAGTTGTACAGGTATACTGCCGGCCACCGGAAGTTGTTAAATACAGCAAAGATCAGCATGGAAATGCCGAAGGTACGGGCAAAGCGTACCGCTGTGCAACGTGTCCATAGTGCTGTTGACTTGCCGGAGTTCCTGAAGAACCACCCCTTACCGCTTTTCATCCCATACCAACTGACCAACCTGAACCAAAGTGACAGTTATTTCTCAAAATTTGCTGGTAGCATAGCCATCACAAAACACAGACAACTATTCTTCTGGCCACAAAAAAGAAAAGGCGCCAGAGTGATCACCTCCAATTTTCCTGATGCACATGGTTACTTCTTTGGATTTGATACTGAATATTTGTTTATCCTCTTCCAGGCTAAGGGAGCAGAACGTCTTTCGCTATACCAGTTTAAAAGAAGTACACTTGAGCTGACCTCAATAGATGTAGAACATCATGAATCCGTCGGTTTAATAAGACGCAATGGTATCATGGATGTAGCTTTTAAACCCGGCACTTCTAGCTATGGGTCCTTCTATGTCAGCTTTATCGGTATCGGAAAAGTACCAAACATAGTAGCCGTTAATACTGATTCTGGTGAAATGACCCGTGAGCCGAATGTCACAATAGATATGCTGAAGGCAATGAAAGATCAGTATAGAGAGAATGAGCAGCGACACTGGCAATCGTTTAATACGATCAACAGCCTTAAACACCTGGGCATAAACCAAAAGGGCAACATATTGGTCAACAAGCATGAACTTGTCTTCACCGGGCAGGATGTACAACTGGTCAAAGCATTCAATGTGGGCCTGCATAATAGCATCCATAATACAGAACAGGACGTCAGACTGCCCGATACCAGACAAACACTATCTAATTACAGATGGCCCGACGGCAGTCAAGCCTGGTTTGACCCTTACAGGCACATGCTGCATCTGCGTAGCTCAGACAAGCTGGTGCCTGAAATTACCCTTGTGCTTCTTGTCAACCAGCCCACCGCCTGCTGGGCATCGGATGGTGCCACCTGCGGGGCTTCCTATTTCAGACCAGATGATCAGGGAAATATTGAAGTATTAGAGCCGAACGTTTTTCACCACGTATACATCAAACCATTTATTGATATTATTCAACGACATGGAACTCCAGCTGTCATATAACCCGCAAACCAGGCACAAAACAAGTGCGGCCTTTCTCCGTGGTCACTCCCCGGAGCAATGGTTTCGTGAAATAAACGATTGGCAGATTGCCCTGCAGGGACTTACCTGTTTCCTCCTGCCCGAACATAAAAATACCGTGTCCCCTGGCGGGCTGCTGGTCATCTTCAGCGACCAGGTACCCGCTGCCGGAAAGATAAGCCATCCTTATACTGTCATCAACGGGAATCTTTATATCCCGGTGGATGCTATCCTCACACCAGCCCTGTCTCCTGCAGAAATGGAGGAACTGCTGATATGGGATGTACAGGTATTCCATCCTGCAATAGGTTTTGTAGGTTTTGATGAAGATGATGAACGTTACCTGAACAGCTTCCTGCTGCCCGCTCAAGCCGCCGAAAAGAGCTGGGATTATGCACATCCCGGCATGCCGCCGGTAGCCTATCTGCATACGATCAGTGTGGCTATGCCAGCGCTTGAATTGACAGACCTGTTGAATGATGGGCAGATCACGCTGCCCTTGTCTGAACTGCCAGGTAAAAGGCGCCGCAGAAGTCTGTTTATGCGCTTTATTGACTGGATGGTAAGATGCTTCCTCCGTTTCCTGCTAGCCATATTCAATATTGTTGCCTTCCTCCTGGGACGCAGCTGGGCAAGCTCAGTTCACCCCGGTAACACAGGATTCGGCGGAGCGGGTACAGGCAGGACGGCAGTCCGCAGTAACGATGTAGATGAACCAGAAAGGGTAAGTGCCGGCGGATTCAGGGAAAAACTCCGGAATTGGATAGACAAAACCCTGGGAAGTATTGAAGAAAGGAGAGATAGTGAACTGGATCGCCTGCTGAAAATGTTTGACAAAGACGGAGACGAGGCACTCAGATTTGCTATACCGATAGGCGGCAATCCCTCACCCGCAGCTGGTAGAGGTGTAGCTCCCCAGTCATCCAGGCTGTCCAGACAGGATACCAATTTCAACCTGGGAAAATTGTTTGAAAGCAAGCCCGTAGATACCTGGAATTCTGCGGAAAGTTACATGACATTGCTTTCAAGGAAATATGAAGCACAGGCAGCAAAAGCGCTTGCAGAAGGCGACCACAGAAAGGCAGCCTATATTTATGCACACTTGCTGCGAAACCTTCACCGGGCAGCGGTCGTGCTGGAGGAAGGTCGGTTCTACCACGAGGCCGCTGCCTTGTACATAGACAGTCTCGGACAACCCGTAAAAGCAGCTGAATGCTTTGAAAAGGGAGGCCTGCTGCTCGACGCCATCAACATCTATAAAAAACTGGAAAAATACGAGAAGACCGGCGATCTGTATAAACAACTATCCCAGGAAAAACCGGCACAACAATACTTCCAGCTGGCTGTCGATGCTGCCATGCGACAAAAGAACCACCTGGAAGCCGCGCGCATCCTGCAACATAAATCCGGAAAACCGGAAGAGGCCTGCGAAGTACTATTAGATGGCTGGCAACAGGGTAACCAGGACAAAGACTGCCTGTCGCAATACCTTCATCTTGCCAGTGACCTGGATAAAGAAAGTTTTCCCGGTAAAATGCGCATGGTCTACGAACAGAAGACACCGGAGCATAAAATAGATAACCTGCTGGAGATCTTCCTCGCATTCAAAAAAAATATGAATGAAGCGGCACAGGATACGGCCATCGAGATAGCTTATGAAGTTATTAGCCCACAGATAGCCTCCGGTAGGGAAGAAAGACTATCAGTACTGAAAAAGATGCTGCCCGATGATAAGGAACTGTCTGCCGACATCTACCGGTACAGCGCCCGGAAAAAAGAGGCAAAACCAGCAGTTGTCCGTACGGATCAGGGCTTCCAGCTGGAACAGCATATCAAGTGGCTGGCAGCGACCGTTATTAAAAAACAGCTCATATTTGTAGGGACAGCAGCTAATACGCTCTACTTGTTGCGCATGCTGGCCGATGGTACCCGCAAATTGTATTCCTGGCAATACCAACCACTTCAGGACAATAATGGCAAGGAAGAGCAGATTTACGCCTATTTCTCGGAAAACGACGCTTCGAAGTATGGCAGTAAACTCCTGTACCTGATCACTTCCCATAACAGAAGGATCAGCCTGGGCAAACTCATACTTCCTTCGGAAAAACCATTCGGCGATAAAGTGATTGTGGATACCACCGATTATCCGGCCAGTCATTTGGGTGGATTGATCGGAATGACCATCAATGCCGGAGGGGATCCTGTTACCATCTTTTCCGGCCACAACCGGCCTGAAGTAATGATAAAAGAACCCAGTTCAGGTAGTTATTATTGTACATATCCCGACCAGGTACGTCTTCACCTGCCCGCACCTGATTTGCCACTTCCTCTCTGGGGCGAAGGCCCTTATTACTTCGGTCATGGCAACAGGATCTACCGGGTAGAACGGGAAGGGCAAACACAACACCTGGACCTTCTTTATAAGATCAACCACATTACCGCTACTGAAGTAACTAAAGGTATGTTACTGATGGCAAGTACGACAGAGGGATGTGTATATGTCATGGACAAAAAGGACGGATTTCAGCTTTATTCCGAATATTTTGCCGGTGGCGGTATGTTAGCGGAATATTTCGGTGATGATGTTATACGGGCCAGCCAGTTCGTTTCCAAAACATACCTGGTGTTGGCCATGGCAAACGGGGCAACAGTCTACAATATAACAACACATATGCCTACGGTAAAAACACATTTTGTGACCGCTGCACCTGTGCGTTTCATACTTGCAACCGAAAACCCGAATGAAGTAATATTGGTAGATGAAAAAGGCAGGATCACCGTCCACAAAATCGATGACAAGATCATCGTCGACAAACGATAAAAAGACGGTTTGTCAATTTAGGCTTTTCTTAACAGTCAGGGCCGTGGAAATGATCATTATCCGGCGTTTGTGGCGTAAATTTGTAATAGCGACCTATGTCCAACCCGCATAGTGCGCTGTCATGTATTTACTTACACACCAAACCCGGGATCATGGAAAAAAAACTCATACGCGACGCTTATAAAACTTACTGGCTGGAAAATGGTAAAAGACCTGTTTCTGTGTACTCCTTCTGCCAACAACTGGATGTGCCTGAAACCACCTTTTATGACAGCTATTCCTCTTTTGATACACTGGAAAAAGACATCTGGCTCTCCTTCTTCCAGGACACCTTAGAAAAATTGAAGGAAGATGAGATCTACCGGAACTATTCTGCCCGGGAAAAGCTTCTCACTTTCTACTTTCTCTGGGTACAGGAACTGAAAGAAAACAGAAGTTATATTCTGCAGCAAAAAGACAAATACCTGGTACCTGGCCTGCACCTGGACAAACTGGAAGCTTTCCGCATCGCTTTTTACGATTATATCCGCGAGCTGATCAAAGAAGGTTACCAGACGGGTGAAGTGAAGGAACGTAAATACATCTCTGATCAATACGTACACGGCTTCTGGCTACAGGCGCTTTTTGTGCTGCGCTACTGGACGAAAGACGACAGTGAACGCTTCGAAATGACAGATGCTGCCATAGAAAAAGCGGTAAACCTCAGCTTCCAGCTGATCAGTTCCAATACGCTTGACAGCATCCTCGACTTCGGAAAATTCATGTTTGCAAGGAAATAAGACAGTATGAAAGAACAGACGAACATCCCTACCGGTAAAGTTGAACGTGCCAGCAAATTTGTAACAACAGGATTGAAAGTAGGTACAAACTACCTCAAACATTATACAAAGAAACTCATAGATCCTTCCATCAGCAAGGAAGAACTCCATGCCGACAATGCAGAAGACATTTATGATACCCTCAGCAATCTGAAAGGAAGCGCACTTAAAGTAGCACAAATGCTCAGCATGGATAAAGGCATGCTACCAAAAGCCTATACCGAACGCTTTGCGATGTCGCAGTATAGCGCTCCTCCCCTTTCCGGTCCGCTGGTGATCAATACCTTCATCAAAACACTGGGTAAATCGCCCACCCAGCTCTATGACCATTTCGAAATACAGGCTTCCAATGCTGCCTCTATCGGGCAGGTGCATAAAGCAACTAAATGGGGCAAGGACCTGGCTATAAAGATCCAGTATCCCGGCGTGGCGAACAGCGTAAAATCTGACCTCCGCCTTGTCAAGCCTTTTGCTATCCGCATCGTAGGCATGAATGAAGTGGATATGGATAAATACTTCGAAGAGATAGAAGGTAAACTGCTGGAAGAAACAGACTATAAACTGGAACTGCAACGCTCCATGGAAGTATCGGCCCAATGCGCCCATATTCCCAACCTGGTCTTCCCGGTTTATTACCCGGAACTGTCCAGCGACAGGATCATTACCATGGACTGGCTGAAAGGGTTCCACCTGAAAGAATTCCTGGAACGCAATCCTTCACAGGAAATCCGTAACAGGATCGGTCAGGCCCTGTGGGACTTTTACCAGTTCCAGGTACATCAACTGAAAAAAGTACATGCAGATCCGCACCCCGGCAACTTTCTGATGCGCGACGATGGCACTGTTGGCGTATTCGATTTTGGCTGTATCAAGGAAATACCGGAAGATTTCTACGTCAACTACTTCCTGCTGACGAATAAGGAAGTGCTGAAAGATGAAAAGAGACGCAGGGAGATCTATACCAACCTGGAAATGATCCACCCCAGCGATACAGAAAAGGAAGTGGTTTTCTTCTCCGGCCTGTTCCAGAGAATGATCGATATGCTCACCCGTCCCTTTACACTGGAAGAGTTTGATTTCGGTAATGAAGCCTATTTCGAAGAGATCTATGCGTATATGGATTACCTCTACAACCTGAAAGAAGTAAGGGATTCCAAGGTAGCCAGAGGTTCCAGGCACTCATTGTATATCAACCGTACTTATTTCGGTTTATATTCCATCCTCAGCGACCTGAAAGCTAAAATAATTACCGGCGATGCACGGATACAAAGTCTCCTGCAATCAGCATAAGAATATACAATAAAAAAGCCTCCGCTGATTAAACGAAGGCTTTTTTATTAAATACTTTCTGCACTTATTTTACCGGCACTTCTACATGCGTTTTATCCCATTCTACTACCAGTTTGTTGGCAGGTACAGTAATAGTCAGTTTCTCAACAGGCGCACTGATTTTAGTAGCTTTCGCTTTTACCTGCAGTACATCCTTATCCTTGATCTTATCATAGTCATAAGCACCCCATTGTTTCAGCTCACTGTTCAGAATGAATGTCCATTCATTCGCTTCTGGAATAGTAAACAGGGTGTAAGTACCTGCTTTTACAGGTTTGCCGCCGAAGCTGCCATCTTTAGCAAAGGTGATCTCGGTTGCCTCGTTGGCGCCTAAACGCCATACTTTACCGTAAGGTACAAGCTCGCCGAAAATAACGCGGTTTCTTTTAGACGGTTGTCCATAAGCTATCTTAACATTTTTTCCTTCAGCAGTTATACGTGGGCTTTTAGGCGCGTTGTCCTGTGCAGATACAAAGCTGCATGTTCCTGCCAGTAATGCGAAAAATAATAGAACGTGTTTCATGGTTGTAATTTGTTTTACTGTTCTGAATTTTAGGAAAAATATACTTTTTCATTCATAACAGACTTACCATTCATAACAATTCGGCGTTAAAAAATGCAGTGGCAATCACGCATTCATTACTATTTTCTTTTCTCGCAGATATTTTTCAGCTTAGTTAGTCCATCCTCCAACAGCGGGCCTGTCAGCTTATCCGCCAGGAATCCTTTGAGCTTCCACCAGGGCAACATTCCCACATGGGTTTCCAGGCGCCATTGTATAGCAGTTCCCTTTCCATCAACGGAAGGTTTCAGATCAAAGGCAGCTGATATTGGCTTCATGGCATTAAACTCCATGTTATAATGCACCCCTTTTTCCAGCGTACTCTCCCCGATAAGTACCTTACCCGATACTGGTTTTTCCTGCTGCACACCTGACCATGTATAATAAGCCCCCTGACCCGCAGGCGGGTTTGAAAATTCAATTTTCTGTGCTACACCAGGAGCTGCCCAGGGATTCCATTCAGGCCAGGTATTCAGGTTATTGATCTCAGCATAAACGATAGACAAAGGAGCATCAATCACTCCGGAGCGTTCAACGATCGCCTTTGAAGGCAGTAACAGGGAAATGAGAAATATCAATCCCCCAAAGAAAAGAACACTAAGCAATAATAATTTGACGAAACGCATATCTATTTTACTAATTTCTCCAGGTTTTCCAACCCCTTTTCAAAATCTCTTCCAATCAATTTATCCAGCATCAATCCCCTGATCTTACCAGCAGGATATCTGCCTACCTCCATCGCAATACCCCATGTTACATGCGTGCCTACGCCAGAGGGCTCGAAACGGAAATAACCTTTTGTGGCCTTACTTTCCATGAACTGCATCTCGATTGTGATCTGTTTATACGGCCGGGATGCCGTAATAGTAACTGAACCTTTACCTACCTTACGGTTCCTGCTTATCCATTGATAACCGGCGCCCGTCCCGCTCTTCTTGTCGTTGTACGACAGCTTTATCTTAGGGTCCACCTGAAGCCAGGGTGACCATTTTTCCCAGTTGCGTAATATATTCACCTGATCAAAAACGACGGAAAGAGACGCAGGGATGGCCCTGACACGTACTACCTTCACTGTAGCAGGCAGGAACATGCTGACAATGAACAAACCTGGTATCAGCACACCAAGTGCTCCAAGTATGATAAATAAGGCTTGCATATACAAAAGGTAGGAAAAAATCCAGACTATTCCCTATTCCCACCGGAATACCCTTACTGCTACGGCATATACAATCACTCCCCATAGGGTAATCACGCCCAGTTCAAGTCCCACATTCCATAAATGTTGCCCTTCGAAAGCGATCTTACGGAAAGCATCGTTCAGGTAGGTCAGCGGCATAATGCGGCATATGGGCTGTAGCCAGGAGGGGAAAGCATCTACCGACACAAAAGTACCTGCCAGCAGGAACTGCGGTAAGGTGATCACATTGGCAATCGGAGGTATCGTGCTTTCACTGTTGGCAATGCCACTCACCACAAATCCGAAGCCCATGAATACGATGACCCCGAAAGCTGTCAGTATCAACATTTCGAAAAAGGTAGTCCATCCATGTACCAATGTAAATCCGAAGGCAAAATAACCGATCGCGATGATCAGTACGGCGCCGGCTACCTGGAATATCAGGCGGGCCAGGGCTTCCGCCAATACAATATAGAGCCTGCGGATCGGTGTGGCAAAGAAACGCTTCAACACCAGCGTCTGACGCAGACTGAAGAAGAGGAATGCAGTACTGAATACAGCGGCACTTAACAGGGAAAAACTGAGCAGACCAGGCAGGATGAAGTCGATAGTTCTGTAACGGCGGCCCGGCAGTACTTCCACTGGCTCCAGTTTCGCAACAGAACTCCTGGGATAGTAAACGTCGTCAGCCTTATTAATGATGCCTGTCAGTATAGTCTGGAACAACGAAATCTTATCTACCGAAGCAGCAGAAGTACGCACCTTCACATTGCAGACAGGTGTATTTCCCTGTGCCGGCTGGGACGTGATGCGGATAATAGCGGTAATATGTCCCTTTTTCAGGTCATCTTCCATTTCTGCAGCCGGCTGACCGCTTATCAGCTTGAGGCTTTTTTCACTGGCCAGTTGCTTATACAGATAACTGGTAGTATCTGTAGCTGCATCCACCCCTATTTTCACCGATATGCCTTTATCGCCGATAAAGCCAAACACCAGGATGAAAACCAGGGGGAACCCCAGGCTGAAGATCACAGCCGAAGGACTTCTCACTATTCCTATCAGGCTAGCTTTGGACATCGCTAGCAGGGCTTTCCATTGATTATATTTAACCGCCATACTTACTTAACGCTGGTCTATTCTTAAAAAATCGCATAAAACTACTATTGTTTTACCCATTTCCATAAAAAAACCTGCCCCAAGGGCAGGTTTAATACTATTTTAAGTCTTTAAGTCGCTTATTACCTGATTTCCAACACATAAGGCAGCTTCGCCTGGATCTCTCCGTTCATTTCCTTCAGATGTTTGATCTGCTGATATACGGCATACTGATCTCCCAGTTCGCTTTTTATAGCAGTCTCCATACGGGCATCCCCTGCAAAGGACTTCATGAATTTTGCAAATGGCATTTCTGCTTCCGGATATTCCCTCAGGCGGAAACCACTGATCTTCGCCAGCTTCGCGGCGCATTTAATGGCATCGTCAATACCGCCGATACGGTCCACCAGTCCCAGCTCTTTTGCCTGCACACCGCTCCATACACGGCCCTGGGCAATGCTGTCCACTATTACCCCGTTCAGCTTACGGCCTTCCACGACGCGACCTTTAAAGGTGCCATAGATACTGTCAACCGAGTTCTGTATGAACTTCTTTTCAATTTCTGTCAACGGACGGGAAGTATTACCCAAATCAGCATACTGTGCTGTCTTGACGCCATCAAAGGTTACACCCAGCTTATTCTTGAAGAATCCCTGCAGGTTCGGTAATACGGCGAAAACGCCGATAGAACCTGTCAGCGTATTCGGCTGTGCAAAAATAGAGTCCGCCATACAGGAAATATAGTAACCGCCGGAAGCGGCATAGTCGCCCATGGATACTACTACCGGCTTACTCTTTTTAGCCAGTGTCAGCTCGCGCCAGATAGACTCAGAGGCCAATGCACTACCACCGGGAGAATTCACGCGGAACACGATCGCTTTCACATCCTTATCCTGCCTTGCCTCACGAATGAGCTTTACAAATTGTCCGCTACTGATCGTTTCATCTTTTTCACTGTCGCCACCTACAATACTACCCTGTGCATAAATAATGGCGATCCTGTTATCCTCACCTTTGCCGGTGCTCACATTGGTCGCACTTTCATATTTGGAGAGGGAAATGAAATTAACCTTCTCATCACCGCTCAATCCCAGTCTCGATTTGATCTCATCCATCACCTGGTCGTTATATTTCAGACCATCCACCAGTTTATACTTCAGCGCATCAGCAGCCTCCTGGATCAGTCCTTCGTTTGCATACCGGTGCAGGGTAACGGTATCTATTTTCCTGGAAGCGCCTATGTTCTTCAGGAAATTGGCATACAGATCGCCCAGGTAGGCATTTGTCTGGATGCGGTTAGCCACTGTCATCTGCGTTTCACGCAAAGGCTCGGTAGCACTCTTGAAACGGCCGTCATAAAAGATCTGTGGCTGAATCTCCAGTTTTTCAAGTGTTCCTTTCAGGAAGGTCAGCTGTGTAAAGAAACCACTGAATTCGAGGCCTCCTTTCGGATGTACATATACCTTGTCTGCCAGTGAAGCTACATAGTAGCTTTTCTGGTCCATCACCTCACCATAGGCATAAATGAACTTACCGGATTGCTTAAATCGCAGCAGCGCGTTACGCACCTCTTCGTTGGTGGCAAATCCGTTGGCATTAGCGTCTGCCTTCAGATAGATCCCTTTTATATTATCGTCAGTTTCAGCATGTCTGATCAGGCGTACTACATCATAGAGTCCCGGGGTTTCTTTGGGGCCCTGGCGCAATACAGCATTTACAGGGTCTACGATCTTTTGTTCGGCATAGGGCTGACTGGTTTCCAATACCAGCACGCCATTTGGCGATAAAGTAACCACGTCAGGGCTGACTGCCGACTTGATAAGGCCCATCAGTATGAAAATCCCTAAAAAGATGATCACAATGAAAGCGAGCAGGGTGGCAAAGAAAATTTTGAAAAAGCTACGCATTATGGAAGATTTAATGTAAAAAGACCTACCGGTCGTCTTCTTTTTCCAAAAATAAAGAATATGTATACTTTTGGGCCGTTGAAGATACATGAATAAAGCAATATTACTTATAGGTGGTAATCTGGGAGACCGTACCGGTCATCTCCAAGAGGCTGTAGAGCAAATAGATAAGCAGGTGGGAAAGGTGGAAAAAATTTCCTCCCTTTTTGAAACAGCTGCCTGGGGGCATGTGGAACAGCCGGACTACCTCAACCAGGGACTCCTGGTATCAACCCATATGGATGCACGAACACTGTTACAGACCGTATTGGCCATAGAGCATAATATCGGTCGTATCCGCCGTCAGAAATGGGGCGCCCGGGTTATCGACATAGATATCATCTTCTACAACAATGCCGTCATCAATGAACCCGATCTGAAAATCCCGCACCCACAGATGCAGTTCAGACAGTTTGTATTGGTTCCCCTGAAGGAGATCATTCCCGACTGGCAGCATCCTGTGCTACACCAGTCTGTCAGCACATTACTTGAAAACTGCACAGACACACTACCCGCTATAAAATATAAGGGGGCGTAACTAAACCATTTGCCGGTCCATGAATTACAAATACATCACTATAGAAGGTAACATCGGAGCAGGGAAAACAACCCTGGCCAACAAACTTTCCGCACATTTCAATGCAAAACTTATCCTGGAGGAATTTGCCGATAATCCCTTCCTGCCGAAGTTTTATGAAAAGCCCCAGCAATACGCTTTCCCCCTGGAGCTGTTTTTCATGGCGGAACGTTATAAGCAGTTAAAAGACATGCTGCAGATGCAGGACATGTTCAGTAATCTTGTCGTGTCTGACTATCTTTTTATCAAGAGCCTCCTGTTTGCAAAGATCAATCTGAAAGAGGAAGAATACAGCCTTTATCAGAAACTGTTTGATATTATCAACCCGCAGCTGGTACAGCCCGACCTACTCATTTTTCTCAATGCACCTGTAACGAAATTACAGCAGAATATCAGGCACCGTAACCGCTCATATGAACAGCAGATAGCAGACGAATACCTCGTCAGCGTACATGACATGTATATGCAATACATCCGTCAGCACCCTATCCGCACACTGATGCTGGATATGACAAAAGTGGACTTTGTAAAGAACCCGGCAGATTTTGATAGCCTGCTGAAAGCGCTTGATAAGGAGTACGAACCGGGCATTCACTACCTATAAATTTTATCTATCCAGAAATAAATAATATTGTTTTGCTCTATACGACGGAGTGAACTAATTTTGTGTCTACAAAAGAAAAGACGACCAGTTATACCCAATAAAAATATTAACATTAAAGGATAGGGGATAAATAGAAGAGTGATATAATACAGAAGAAGGTTACAGTAACAATGGAGGACAGGGGCTCCGGCAGACATACGTTTGCCGGAGTTTCTTTTTTATCGTTCCGCTATAGCGCTGGCAGCTACCCAGCCGCTCGTCCAGGCATGCTGAAAATTAAACCCACCCGTAATCCCATCTACATCCATCACCTCCCCGGCAAAGAATAATCCCGGCGCCAGTTTGCTTTCCATTGTAGCAGGATCTATTTCTGATAAACGGATGCCTCCGCAGGTCACAAACTCTTCTTTAAAAGTTGTTTTACCTTTCACCGGACAAGGCATCGCGGTCATGAATTTGATCAGCTTGTGCTGCTCTTTTGCCGGCATATCCGCCCAGCGTACGTCCTCCCCTATTTCCGACTGCTGCAGGAAAAACTGCCATAAACGCTGAGGCAGTCCGAAAGGATTTTTATGATGCATTTTCTGTCCTCCGAGGGAAAAACGCAGTCCTTGCATTTCTTCTCTTAAACTGTTTTCATTGAAGGCTGGCAGCCAGTTGATCAATGCTGTAAACTCATATTTCAATACTCCCAGCTCACGCGCTCCCCATGCGGAAAGCCGTAATATACAAGGCCCGCTCATCCCCCAGTGAGTGATCAGCAAGGGGCCTTTTTCCTGTAGTTTGGTACCCGCAATTTTCACATGTGCTTCTTCCACACTCACACCCATCAGTGTGGTAATAGGATTGCCGGGCATATTAAAAGTAAAGAGTGATGGCATTGGCGCTTCTACCTGGTGTCCTATAGCCTGAAGCCAGGCAAACTTCTCCAGCTGGGCATAACCACCGGCAGCTACGCAGACCAGGCCTGCCTTCAGTACACCGCCATCCTGTAAGCGTATTTCCCAGCCTTTTCCTTTGGGCTCCAGCTCGCTGACAGCTGCATTCATCCGGATCTTTACACCATATTTGTCCGCTTCTTTCAGCAGACAGTCAATAATGGTCTGGGAATTGTCCGTTACCGGAAACATCCTCCCGTCCGCTTCCGCTTTCAGCGCCACTCCCCTTTCCTTAAACCATGCAATAGTATCAGGCACAAAAAAGCGGCTGAAAGCCTTCTTCACAAAGTGCTGTCCCCTCGGATAGCGTTTTGACATATATAATATGTCGGGGGCATTGTGCGTTACATTACACCTTCCTCCCCCCGAAACCTTCACTTTAGATAAAAGCTTACTACTTTTTTCTATTAATGTGACTTCCAATTGAGTATCAAGGCGTGCAGCATTTACGGCGCAAAAAAAACCGGCCGCGCCACCACCTATAACCACTAATCTCTTGTTTACCATCTTTTTATATCACTGATTTTTCCCAAAATCACTATCCGGCAGCAATAATAATCCAAAGCCGGCAAATTGTAATTTATTAAATACCAATAACATTATTTGCATATATAAATTTTTAACTCTATTTTGCATATTATAATTTTTGATACTATATTGTTGCAAAATGTTGTTCCACATGCAGTCTGTGTTCTTTAAAAAACGAAATCGCATGAAGTGGCTCCTCCCAGTCTGTCTGCTGGGCATAACCGGCGCCCTTGCGTTTTATCCCGCCGATGAATGGCAGGATAAAATCACCCAAGCCTTGGAACAGTACAGCAAACGCTTCCCCCAGGAAAAGGTTTACCTGCACCTGGATAAGGACTATTACGCCGCTGGGGAAACCATGTGGTTCAAGGCGTATGTTTTGCTACAAGGCCAGCCATCCCTTTCGGCAACCAACCTGTATGTAGAGTTGGTGGACAAAGCCGGAAATGTGGTAAGTAAAAAATTACTCTCTGTCGGTGGTGCTACCGGTTCCGGTGCATTCGAACTGCCAGACAATTTCAAAGCAGGTCAGTACCAGGTGCGTGCTTATACCGCATGGATGCTGAACTTCGACGCAGAATACCTCTTCTACAAAAACATTGAAATATTTGACCCGGCAAAACCGATAGGTCCTACGCCTAAGGCGCCGGCTACTGATTTCGCCGTTAACTTCTTCCCTGAAGGTGGTAACCTGATTGCTGGCGTTGCCGGCCGCGTTGCTTTCAAAGCAATCGATCAGCAAGGCTATCCACAGGAAGTAAATGGTATCATCCAGAACCTGAAGGGAGAAACTGTAGCACTGGTGAAAACTACCCGCGATGGTATGGGTATGTTCGATCTCACGCCTGCTGCCGGAGAAACCTACAAGGCGCTGATCCAGACGACCAAAGGCCAGCAGAAAACCATACTGCTGCCGGTTGTTAAAACATCAGGCGTTGGTCTTAAAGTATTCAACAAAGGCACCCGCGTTTTCTATCAGACCTTACCTGCTACGAAAGATAATCCGATGTACAATAATATGATGATCGTTGCGCAGATGCAGCAACACATCGTGTACAAAGCGAAACTGAATGCAGGAGAAGGCCAGATGAGCGGTTTTATACCTACCAAGGAGCTGCCTTCCGGTATCGTTCAGCTGACTGTCTTCAACAGCGAAGGTTTACCACTGGCAGAAAGACTGGCTTTCGTAAGAAAGAACGATTTCCTGCCACTGAGCCTGCAGAATCTTGCGGTGAATACACAGCCAAGACAGAAAAACACACTGGAAATAAAGATCCCGGACACCATGCTCACCAGCTTGTCCGTTTCTATCACCGATGCTGACAATATCGTGAAAGACCAGGATGAGAACAACATCATCTCCAACCTGCTCCTCACCTCCGATCTGAAAGGTTATATCTCTAATCCGGCGCAGTACTTCAAAGATACAGATCCAGCTACCCTGCAGGGACTGGACCTGGTGATGATGACTAACGGCTGGAGAAGGTTCAGCTGGGAAAAGATCCTCCACAACTTCATGCCTGATATTAAGTACCCTTACGAACAGGGCTTACTGCTGAAAGGTGTGGCTACCACCAACAAAGGTGCTGCTACCCTTGCAAATGGTAAAGTGGACTTCATCCTGAAACAACCGATCGATACATCAACCGCATTCTCTTCCGTTACCACAAACGATAAAGGTGAATTTGCCATCGACCGTCTGCAGTTTGTAGATACCATCAACGTATTCTATCGCGCTAACGATCCTAACAAATCCTGGAAGGACGTGAACGTGAAATTCGAACCACATTTCTTCGAGAAAAAAGAAGCGGTAACACTGCCTTATCCGTTCAGAACTACTGTGGAAATAGAGAATAGGGTATTAACCACTTACCTCTCCACCGTAGCTGAAAACACGGCAGTGAGCAGATCCATCGCTAACAAACCGATCTTCCTGAAAGAGGTGAACGTACGCGAAAAACGTCTGAACAAAACAGAATCAGTTGAGCAACGTTATGCAACAGGTATGTTCAATGCCGGTGATGGTTATGGATTTGACCTGACAAGGGATGAACCGGGCAGCCTGAGTATCTTCCAGTACCTTCAGTCTAAAGTACCAGGTCTGAGCATCAACCTGACCGATCCTAACGGTCCGGCCCTGAACTGGCGCGGTGGTGCTCCGGTAATGTTCCTAAACGAAATGCCAACCAACATCAGCATGCTGAGTAACATCAACATCGGTGATGTGGCCTTCATCAAAGTGTTACGCCCGACCTTCGTAGGTGGTTTCGGTGGTAGCTCCGGCGCCATCGCAGTGTACACCAGAAAAGGTGGCGACAGCAAAGCAGATGTAGATACACGCGGCTTCGAAAAATACAGGAAAGGTGGTTATAACATCGTGAAAGAATTCTACGCACCGGATTATACCGTTCGTAAGGAAATTCACATCCTGCAGGATAAAAGGCTGACACTCTACTGGAATCCAAACCTGGTAGCAGACTCCCTGACACATACCGCCAAGATCTCCTTCTACAACAACGACTTCACAAGACGTTTCCGTATAGTAGTAGAAGGTATGGGTGAAGATGGCTCCGTAGGACACACAGAACAACTACTCCAGTAAGCATAGTCACTGGCTGACAGAAAAATAGTCCATAGTTTCAACAACTATGGACTATTTTTATTTATACCCCTTATCCTTTATCCTGACTGCATTTGCGACGAAAGAGATATCTTTGCTGTTAAGAACTTCTTCATCCATCATATGTACGCTCCCTACAAACATCTACTCAGTATTCGCTGCAAAGAATCATACTATTTTACCGCCCCCGGCAGCTGATCAAGTCCACCTCAAGTCCACCTTAACTCCACTTCAAAAGCACCCTTACGTCTGGTTTAATCAGGGTGAACGGCTTACTGATGGCTGCTATGCGGCAATCCCTCTTATATGTTGTCTAAAAAAGCGGTCCACCCATTACTCATCTGCTAAAATAGTACAAGATTTCGCCCTCTAGCCCTTCTCATTTCCCGCCTTCCCGAATAACAACTGCATCACTTGGGTAAATTGTTTTATCACTATTATGATGTGCTGAAGCAAGCCCTTATAAAGGATTCTATATAAGTATAACGATGGACCTTATACGTTGTGACAAGCATAAAATAGCAGCATTTTCTGTTAACAGCACATTAACTAACAGATTAACAGCATATTAACAGTTCGGTTACTTTTTCGCGGTATGTTTGTATTGATAAAAGCAAAAGCACGTTGTCCTTTACTTCCAGGCCTCTCATGCAAAAAGGTATGAGGGCTTGGGGGTTAAGGGTCTCCTTTGGGTCAGGACGCTGCCTCCAAACACAAATAAACACACACGAAATTTATTATACTAAACTCATTATGCTACCCTGGGAACATCGCCAAAATACTAGAGGGGGAATAATGTAGATTACTACACATTATATGGCTGTCAGTAAATACTGTGGTCAAACAAATCAAAAACCAACTAAATAAAAAAAGGGTCTCGTTTTTACGAGACCCTTTTCGTTTCTAATGATATGATGGCTCCGTCAATTTCGACTAATCTTTCAACTTGTGCAGGAATGAAGACAATTTAAACAACAGCTCATCCTGTAAACCGGCTCTCAGTTTCGCTTCATCATCCGTAATACCCAGACGACGCATACGCTGATAATAACCGTATGATCCGCCTATCAGTTCCAGGCACTCTTCGATCTTTTCCCTGACCTCCGCTTCTTTGCTCTTCTTGTCATATTCTTTCTTGGAAAGGATCTTCTCAACGAAGTAAAAACTGTCCTTCGTTTCCACCCATTTTCCCTTCGACTGATGCTGTGGTTTATATACTTCCAGATAACAGTTATCCAGGTGTAGTATCTCACCGAATTCAGACTTTACATCGATAGATGCCGGCCTTCCTTTCTGCGGACTGGACATCAGTTTCTTAATGAAATGACCGATTTCCACGCCCAGTTCACCACTGTTGGTGAGTATCTGGTTCAGTTGGGAGAATTCCATCACCATCGTAACGCGGATGTAACGGCTGCCTGATTTCAATTTACCAATGATACTTGGTGTCTGATGTTCATCAAACAGGATGTCTTCCACCTGTACCTTACTTACGGTACGGTAATTAGGTGTATACCCTTCAGATGCCGGTGTTGCCTTCTTGCTGGTAGTCCTGGAAACATGCTGTTTGGCGGCATGCTGCACAAAGTCATCAATGAACCGCAGATCATGTTCTTTCAGACGATGGTAAAGTTCATGCGTATTATAATTGACGATCCTGCTGAGTAACAGCACATCATCCCACACATCAGCATATTGTACTTTTTTTATTTCGTCCAGTACATCAGCTGCCACCAGGTTCCTGCGATACAGCAGTTCACCTACCAGGAAAACGGAGTAGTCATTCACAGGGTACCCCAGTTCCGGCAACAGGTCATAAGGACTTTTCTTCTGTTCCTTTGCCTGGTCCAGCTGTTCCAGGTCAGAAACCACCGGGGCCAGCAGATATCTGCGGGCTGCAGTACGTAATTTCTTACTCACATGATCAATCAGATGATCATTCACTTCACGCTGGCTGACAAAATCGTGCAGGATCTGCACAAAACGCTTGGATGCAGGCAAGCCGAACTGCAGCAGAATATCATTCTCCATGTCCAGCACACTTGCACCACCGGCGTGTTCCTTGCTGGCTTTAGTTCGCGTCTCCTGCTGCTGACAGCGCTGATAATATTCCTGTAATTTCAGTTTAAGCTTATCCATATATTTATCTTATTAAATCGTTTCTTTCTCTTAAAAACAGTCTTCTCATACCATTCCGGGCCATTCAACCGGCCTTTCCAGGTATAAAAATCCTCTCTCCGCTTTGGGAACACGCCGTAAAATGCCTGAAAAAAGACATGCCGACGCCCTCAACAGCGAATGCAATTGCTTGTTTTACAATAAGTTATTCAATGGGAGTAGTATAGCGATCTAATGGGAGAATGCAAAGATACAATTTTTGAAAGTTTCGTCCCAACCTGCTCTGTAATCTAATTGTAAAGCGCTGCTCATTGCAGCACTGTTTTGGCCTTTTCCCAGAGAGCCAACCGGTCGTCATACCCGTTTAGCCCGCCATTAATACAGATAGTCAGCCACTGAAATTTACTGTACAGTTTGTTTTTATACATAGTTGTCCAGTTATCAGGCTGATCGGCTATGGTGTTCAACGTTTTATACACCGTCCAGAACCAGCAGGCAGACGCGACGGCATATTGAGGCGTGGCCAGCAGGTCAGGTGCATCCTGGAAAGTGGTGCTGTTACCCGTCAGAGCCTTACCGCAGTCATCATAGCTGGACCTGCCAGTCAGCTGGATCAGTCCCCGTCCCCGGAATCGCCATCCATCCCCGCTGGCCTCAGATCCGTTTCCAAGGCGATTGGCGTACACTTTATTGGCGATCTTGTCAGGTTTGCCCGCATACTGCTGGGCAACAACCAGCGTAGGGAAATATTTCGGGAATACGGCTACCAAACGGTCGGCCCGGTAATTCAGGTTTTCAGTTACCACACTGAACTGCCCGCTTTCATGCCCCAGCTGCGCCAGAAAGGCGGCCGCTCTTACAGGTGTATCAATATGGTAAACAGGCATGGCCTGGTTCAGATATGGCAAATATGCCTCGGTGTTCTGGGATTTGGCTTGCGGCATAATAGCCAGCAGCTGCTCATTGGTGATCATCATAGGGGTATTAATATTGAGATTGAGATTAACAATACAAAGGTAAGATTAAACATACTCTTCCGGCATCAATTCAGCCGCCTTCAACTTTTTTTTGAAAGGTTAATTTCATACAACGTTCCAGAGTTAGGCCGCAGCCGTACATTTCGGCTGCGGCATCTGAATGCGGTATAGTATTTGGACTTTAACAACCGATAACATTTAAAATCTTGAGTTATGCAGATACTATCCAACACGGCCACCAATTCAAGGCTGGAAGAATTTTTCGTTACCATGTTACAGGAAATTTACTGGTCAGAAATAAACCTCGTAAACGTCCTTTCAACGATGACCGGCGCCGCCACTAATGATGAACTGATACAGGCATTTGATCAACACCGGCAGCAGACAGAAGAACATGTAAAAATAGTAGAACGCGCATTCGGTGTACTGGGTATACCAGCGCAAGCAGAACCCAGTGCAGGATTACAGGGATTATTCGATGAAGGCTGGCAGGTAATAGATGAAACCGAAGAGGGCTCTGCCCAGAGAGATGTAGCGCTGATCATTGCCGCGCAGAAAGTAGAACACTATGAAATTGCCTGCTATGGAAGCCTCGTAACACTGGCAGGTACCTTGGGTGAAATAGAAATAGCGGATATGCTGAGGGCTGTATTGACAGAGGAAAAAGAAACAGATGCTACACTGACCATTATTGCAGAAAGCAAGATCAACGCACAGGCCAGTGAAGAACCTGTTGAACATTAAGAACGAAAGTGCAGGAATGCAAACAGCAATAAAATGGGCTGTACAGGACGGTTTCCCAATCCTGTCAGCCCTTTGTTATTAAAGCATGCATAACACTCACAATCCGTTTTTGGGATAACGCCCCATCAGCACTCCTTCCGCTATAATATGTCCCTGCATTGCCTGTTGCAAGGCAGCTTTATCTGCTCCGTTTTCTAATTCCAGTTTCGTATCAAGCGCGTAAATGTGAAAGTAATAACGGTGAATACCTGACGGCGGACAAGGGCCATAATACCCTGTTTTACCGCTTCCATTCTTTCCACAGACACCCGGTATAGTATCACATCCGATGAGATTTGTAGGTGGAATATCCCATACTACCCAATGGTCAAAAGTGCCTTTAGGCGCATCAGGATCTTCAGCAATAATAGCCAGTGTTCTGGTACCCACCGGTATCTGATCTATCTGCAGTGGTGGATTTACGTCCTCTCCCTCGCAGGTATATTTCGAAGGAATAACACCTTCATGATCAAAGGCAGTACTTGATATTTTAAGACTGCCTGTTGCTTTGCTTTCCATATCGATAAGGACCGAAAAATCAAGCCAGAACCTGGTAGTTTCAGAAAAGGTCAAAAACACTCTTGCGCGGGGGTAAATTGCTACAGAAATAAAATGGTGATGGGGATGTTGTAGAAACTATTCATCAATGCGTTTTATCAGTTCGTCAATGAAACCTGCCTGTCTTTCATTGATCTTTTCACGGGCCATATCAACAGGAAACCAGGCTGCCCGGTCTATCTCCGGAAAGGACCTCATCTTACCAGAATGCGGTGGCCATTCCATCTCGAACTCGTTACTTACAATACTGTCCGCATCAAGGTCGCCCGCTACCGCCCAGCAATGCACGGTTTTATGTCCCTTCTGCCGGATGGTAGACAGCTGCATGAAATCGCCTGAAGGCCGGTATCCTGTCTCCTCTTCAAACTCCCGGATAGCCGCCTGTAAAGGCGCTTCCCCCTCCTCGTATTCCCCTTTAGGTACCGACCAGCTGCCCGCATCTTTCTTTGCCCAGAAAGGTCCTCCGGGATGCGCCAGGAAGACTTCCAGCTGTTCGTCTTTTCTCCTGTAAAGTAATATGCCTGCACTTTGTTTTGCCATACTTAAAGTTAATATTGCAATTCTGGTTCCGGTCAGCAACCTTCTTCTATTTTTCTATGTTATTCATATTGAGTCAGATAATCAACAGCGCATATTAAAACTTCGTTTTTTCAATAGTAGTCGCTTCGCAGGACTAAAAATTAAGCTATCTTGGACATCTCATGATTGTAGCATGATCGCAGCAGCCCTTTTATATTTGGTTGTTAGTTATTCCACAGAAATCAGACTAACCCCAACCCCAGTCAGTAATATGCATATTTCCGCCTCAACGGATACCGTTGACGCGTCTGCCAGAGAATATACCCTGGTTCCCGACAAACAGGGAAGGCTCAATATTGACAATTCAAGGAACACTTACCGCCCTGGAGATATACTAAACCTCAAAGGCAATTTTAAGTCCATCTTCATTTTTAATATGAGCGGCACTGCGAAGCGGCCTATCATCATCCGTAACTATCGCAATACCGTCGTGAAAATTGGTGAGCCGGACTGGAACGGAGGCGGCAATTCCTCCGCCTGTGAGTTCTCTAATTGCCATTATATCCGTTTTGGCAGCCAGTCAGACCGGAACATGATCATCATCAATGGCTCTACGCAGGCAGCCAGAGAGGCCTATCAGGACCTGCATATAGGTAATAAGTCAGACAACCTGGAGATCTGTTTTCTAACCATTATGAACGGCGGAAATGGCATTGTAGCGAAGACCGACCCCGTAAAAGGAGATCGCAGCACCGTCTATCCCAACCTGGTGATCTATAACCTGCAGATCCATGACCTGACCGTTACAGGTACGAAGAATGAAGCCATGTATATCGGTCATACCGCTACTTATTGGGACCATACATTGAATCAGCCTTACTATGGCTCCCCTTCAAAATTTACCGCCGGCCACGATTACATACAACCAGCCAAATGGCAGAACGTGAAGATCTACAATAACCTGGTCAGCAATATCGGTCTGGATGGTATACAGACTGCTGCTATCGACGGACTGGAGATCTTCAACAATGAAGTGACCCAATGGGGAACACAACGCAATGCCGCACACAACGGAGGCATTCTCATTGGCGGCCGTACTACCAATACAAATACGCATGACAATTACGTCCATGATGGTTGGGGAGAGTTCTGCCAGTTCTATGGATCAGGAGAAAACAGGGCAACCCATGTTATTAGTAATAACCTCTTTACCGACAACCAGGGCGATGGTATCAGTATGAGAGGGACCGACAATGCCATTGTGCGTATTACCAACAATACAGTAGCCTGTACCAAAGGCAACAGTCTGCGTATTAACGGATACACAGGTATGAAAGGTAAACAGATTGTTAATGCCAATGCATTAATTGCTCCCAATGGCGGCAATGGTATCAACATCCGAAACTATGTCTATGTAGAAGAGGGCGGAGACGCCATAGAAGGTGCTGGAAATGAAGAGAATAAAAAGTTTAAGACCCCCCGGGAAGCCGGTGTGAATACCGCGGAATACTATTGTCCCCAACAAGGCTCATCCATTGGAAATGCCGGTTATAGAAGAAAATAGACTGCCCCCTCATTTCATATAACGTTAAATATCCATTAAAAAATTATTTGCTTACTAAAAAAAAAGAGATATATCTTTGTTCCCAGCATTTTTGTAATCGAGTTTTAACCCTGATCTTTTGAAAACCGCACGACCATAACGTAATATTTCTGTCTTTTAGAGGGGACACTTTACATCTGTTTTTTGGAGCCTACTTTATTGTTACGATACCAAACTTAGGAATCATTCCTTATGCATATACAGAGCAGAAGGCATTTCTTAAAGAATGCCGCTATTTTATCCCCTGTACTCACCTTTTTCCCGTCCTATCTGACGGCCGGAAAAGGGTCGAAGTTTCGTATCGCCTTCATTGGTACTGGCATGTGGGGACAGCAGTACCTGAAGCAAGCACTCCAACACAAGGATCTGGATGTAAGAGCAATTGCTGAGACCAATTCGGCTGCCATTAGCCAGTGCCTGGACTTATTCAGCCAGGCGGGTCGCCAACATCCAGACATCTACCGGGACAATTACCAGACCTTACTCGACCGCCAGGACATTGACGCTGTTATTATTGCGGCCCCCTGGCATCAGCACTACAGTATTGCCAAAGCAGCCCTGCTAGCCGGTAAACATGTGGCCTGTGGCTCGGTAATGGGGACTACCCTTGAAGAGCACCAGGACATTGTTCGTATCAGTGAGCAGACGCGTTGTCAGTACTTTACGTTGGAGGAGCACAGTTACCGTCCTGACCTGATGGCCATTACCAATATGGCACAGGAAGGCGTATTTGGAGAACTGCAATCCATACATGCCGGCGCGAGCCCTCATGTATTGCCGGCCGAACAAGACAAGGATGCCCTGTCCTACCCTGTTTATTCAGCGGCAGCAGTTGCCAGGTTACTGAACCTGAAAGAGAATACTTATGTATCCCTGCAGGTAGTACAGCAAAAACAGCAATACGCGATCAGCAAACCATGTCCTAAAAAGGGGCATACCCGTTTGTTCTTTACTTCAGGAGATATCAGCTCAATTTGCCTTACCACCCAACAGGGACAAAAGGTATGGCTGCAAATGGATGCCGGAAAAGCACAACCTGTTTCCACCGGGTTCCATGTGAACGGCAGTAACGGCTCCTGGGTAGATCTTTTCAACCGCATTTATCTGGAAGAAAATAACCCTGTTAACCAGGTTTGGGAACCAGGCAAACCATACATCAATCAATATGCACAGGTCGTAAACCTACCACGTTACAAACAAGTAGAAGACGGCAATGGCTATGCAATGGCGCTGCAGGAATTTGTGGGTGTGATGCAACAGCGTAACGAGCTGTCTGTATACGCAGCTGCTACCAATAGCATTATAACGCCAATGGCTGCACTCTCTGCACAACGGAACGGAGCAACTGTGCAATTCCCTCAGTTTAGAAACCCGATTATATAATTTAAACACTACATTAAAACTGGATCTATGGACACACCGTTATTAGCCGCGATTATTCTATTTGCCGGTAATTTCGCACCAAGAAGCTGGGCTTTTTGCTGGGGGCAGATCCTGAGCATTGCTCAGAACACGGCATTGTTCTCTCTGTTAGGCACTACCTACGGAGGTAACGGACAAGTAACCTTCGGCCTACCTGACCTGAGAGGCCGTTTCCCACTGGGTGCCGGACAAGGTCCCGGATTACCTAACATTAACCTGGGTGAAATTGCTGGTACGCCTACCACCACCCTGCTGATCACCAATATGCCTGCGCACAATCACACCGGTACTATTGCATCAGCTTCAGTGGCTCAGGCTGCAACTGCTGCTGCAGGTACAACTGCTACTCCTAGTTCTACTGTTGTGCCAGCCGTACTGCCAACTATCGGAGGCGGCCCAAGTGCACAGCCAATCAAAGGTTATGGTGTTCCTGACAGCACTACCTTCCTGGCGCCTACTACAAACGTAACAGGTACTGTAAACATCGGTATTGCAGGTGGCAGCCAGCCATTCAGCATCATGAACCCTTACCTGGGTATGAACTACATCATTGGCCTTGAAGGTATTTATCCTAGCCGTAACTAATAAACTTTTATGCAATCAGCGCTTACCATTGGGTTCCTTACTCCTTATTCCGGTGTATATCCTGCCTATTCTGCTCACCTGGTAACAGGTTGGCTGCTGGGTATGGGCTTAGATCCCGTGCGGCAGAGAACAGTGCAATTTACATCAGAGTATACCCATATGGGAGGCGCTGGTGCTTCTGTTGACGCTGCCCGTAAACTGCTTTTCTTTAACAACGTTGACATACTATCTGGTCTCATCAGTTATAAGATAGCACCGGATATTATCCCTTTAGTGGAGAATACGAAAAGACCAGCGTTCTTTTTTGACATGGGTGAATATATTCCCCATTTCCCTTACCTCAGTCCTGATGTATTCTATGCCTCACACCAGTTGTGGCAATCTGAGTATGCATTGGGAAAGTGGGCTCACAGCCATTTTGGGGATGGGGGTCATATGATCATGCCAGTGTATGAAGCTGGCTATCACCTGCATAGTGCATTTAAAGAAGGCGTTACCGCGGCCGGCAGTACACAGATAAGTTTTACGGTGTTATCGCACAATGAGAATGATCCCAGGAGAATGGAGCTGGACGGACTCTTTACAACCCTCGCCAAAGATCCCCCACCATATGTCCATGCCATCTTCGCTGGTAGCATGGGTACACGTTTCCTTGAAAAATGGATACAAAGTGGCTTTCATAAAAAAATCCCACTACTGATCAACGAAACGATGGCATATGATGACGTACTGGAAGATATTAAACATATAGATTTGGAAATTTATACGTCCATGATGTGGATGCGTGAAGACCAGCGTAAAGCGAATCAGCAATTTGTAAAGAAGTTTGAAAGCACGGCTCAACAACCGGCCAATATCTACGCATTAATGGGATATGAGGCTGGCTTAATGTGGCGGGAATTGTTACCCTACGCTAAGAAAAAAGACTGGGATGCCGTAAAACAGCAACTCCGTACTGGCGTTATAGATGGCCCCAGAGGTCAGAAAAACTTTTACCCGGCTTCAGGATTTGCCCTGCCAACAGCCAACATTCTCAGGATCAGTACAACTGGTAATAAAATAAACAAATTAATTCTTGATCAGGGAGCAGGAATGCGCTATGATGCGAAGGAATTTGAAATGATTCACAACGAATCTATGTCCGGTTGGCAAAACCCTTTTCTCTGCATTTAACAGTTTTATATGAATGACACATTTACCCGAGGTATCAGCAGGATCCTGTTGATACTTTTCTTCATGCTAGCCGGCTTTGAGAGCTTTGCGCAGTACACGAAGAGCACCCTGGAAACAGGAGGCTACTACAGTGCTATGGCCAAAGACAACTCTGGCAACCTTTACGTGGTGCGCTACAACAGCTCGAGCACCAACTACGAGGTGGCCAAATACACAAACGGCACAGGTACGCCACAGGTGATCTACTCTAGTCTTATTGACGCGAGTACTGTCAATACTTATTCCTGGGGACTCACGGTCAACGACGTAGGAGATGTATTTGTGACCAATCCCGATCAGGGTATAGGCTGGAGCATTATTAAACTGGCGGCGCCTGGTTATACAGCTTCTGTGATTCACACCGGTAATTATTATTCCGCACTGGCAGTTGACAATAGTAACAACTTGCTGTCTATGGAATACAACTCCGGTACCAACACTTACCAACTGGTACGTTATCCTTTTGGAGCAGAACAGCTCGCAGGTACGGTTGTATGGAATGGCTTTTCTTACCCATCATCAGCGTCGGTAATTGCAACTTATCCAAGCAATATTGTTGTTGACTCACACGACAATATTTATGTGACAGATTTTCATGAGATCAGCGGTGGAGCTATCGTCAAATTGACTGCACCTGGATTTGGCGCTACTCAATTGGCTAGCGGCAGAGGATTTTCGTCACTCTCGGTGGATGGCAGTGATAACTTCTATACATCCGAAGCAAACCCTGCTGATGCCGATAAATACGAGTTGGTAAAATATACTGACCTGACACAAACAGGTCAGGTATTGTATACAAACCTTCACCAGACTACGGGAACTTTCTTCCCCTGGGGAATAGCTGTGATGCCTAGCGGCACCATATTTGCCAATGACGGTGAATTGGGTGGAGAGGTAGTTAAACTAACCCCTCCCAACATTAACGTTTCAAGCGTTGTTCGTGCTGCAGCGAATCCGACTAACGCAACATCTGTCACTTACACAGTCACCTTTAGCGGCTCTGCTGCCGGTGTAACTACCAGCGCATTCACGCTCGTTCCTACCGGTGTCTCCGGCGCATCTATTACAAGTGTAACAGGAGGCGGTACCACTTATACTGTAACTGTCAACACCGGTACAGGCTCCGGCACCATTGGACTGAACGTTAACGGTACAGGTATATCTCCTGTAGTGGCGAACGCGCCTTTCACCGGCGCTGTATACACTGTCGACAAGACGGCTCCTACCGGTTCAATCCTCATCAACAGTGGCGCTGCCTACACCAACAATGTGAATGTAACATTGACCCTTACCGGCAATGATGCAAATCCTCCATTGCAGATGGCCTTCTCTCTGGATGGTGGTGCATATAGTGCGGATGAAGCATTTGCAACGACCAAAGCCATCACACTGCCGGCAACAGACGGCACACGAACAGTGGCTATGCGACTGAAAGACGCGGCAGGTAACACCGTTATTTACAGTGATGACATTATCCTGGACCGTGTGGCACCTAATACGTCAATCACTTCTCCGGCGCCTCCGTCACCAACCAATTCAACAACTGCCACCTTTACTTTCACAGCCAATGAAGCTAATTGTACCTTCAAGGCAAGTCTTGATGGCGGACCATTTAATACGGTTACAAGTCCGGCTACCTATTCAGGACTGGCGGATGGACCACATACCTTCCAGGTAAGGGCGACCGATCAGGCCGGAAATACAGATGCCAGCCCGGATGCTCAACTGTGGACTGTAGATGCTACCGGCCCGCAGATCACCAGCGTAGGTGTTCCAGCAAACGGATACTACAAAGCAGGTACTACTCTTGACTTCAAAGTGAGATACAATGAACCGGCATATGTAACCACCACTGCAGGTACTCCATATATCAATATCATTATCGGTCTTGATGCAAAACAGGTACCTTATATTGGCGGTGATGGTACAACTGAATTAACATTCAGCTATACCGTACAGCCGGGCGAAATGGATATGGACGGTATCACCGTACAACCACTGGTACAGAACAACAGCGGCTTTATCAAAGACGCACTGGGTAATGATGCATCTACTTCATTACAGAACGTTGATCCTACCAACCTGGTAAGGGTAAATACTTCTATACCGTCAGTAACATTGTCTACTACTGCTCCTACACCGACAAATGCGCCGTTTACTGTTACTGCAGTCTTCAGCGAAGCAGTGACCGGTCTGACTGTCAGTGATTTCAATGTGTTAAATACGACCGTAAGTAATCTGAGCACTTCAGACAATATCACTTACACCGTATTAATGACACCTGCTTCTGACGGTACGAGGACGATCAGTCTCCCTTCCAATGCAGCTGTTAATATTGGAGGCAACCCTAACACGCCTTCAAATACTATCTCTTATACTTATGATGGTACCGCTCCAACGGTTACATCCGTAGCAGTTCCTGCAAACGGATACTACAAAGCAGGTACTACGCTGAACTTTACTGTTAATTTCAGTGAGAATATCACACTGAATACTACAGGCGGCACACCGTCCCTGGGTCTTACCATTGGTGCTACGCCGGTGCAAGCCACTTACACGGGTACTTCAGGTGCTACCGCGCTGACATTCAGTTATACCGTGGTGAACGGCGATATGGATATGGATGGTATCACCGTAAATGCACTGAACTTAAACGGTGCCACCATCAAAGATGCTGCTACTAACAATGCCAACCTGACGCTGAATAACGTAGGCGCCACTACAGGAGTATTTGTAAACACAGCACATCCTTCTGTAACCATCACTTCTGCTGCACCGGCTATTGTGAATGCGCCATACACGGCCACTATCACTTTCAGCGAGGCAGTATCCAACTTCGTGATCGGCGACATCACTAAGACCAACGCAAGCCTCAGCAGCCTGAATACTTCAGACAATATCACTTATACCGTACTGGTTACACCAACTACTGACGGTACAGTGACACTGAATATAGCGGCAGATGTAGCTGATAACATTGGTGCGAATGGCAACAGCGCTTCCAACACGCTGTCCCGCATCTATGATATTGCTCCTCCTTCAGTAACGGCAGTAGATGTACCTGTGAATGGCTACTACAAAGCAGGAAGCACTATGGACTTCACTGTTCATTTCAGTGAGAACATCACGCTGAATACCACCGGTGGTAATCCTACACTGAGCCTGATCCTTGCTTCTGCAACTGTAAATGCTACCTATACCGGTACCTCCGGCTCAGATGCGCTGAACTTCAGCTATACTGTGGTAAATGGTGACATGGATATGGACGGCATTCAGGTAAGCGCCCTCGTGTTAAATGGTAGCACTATTAAAGATGTTGCCAATAACAACGCAGTGCTGACACTGAATAATGTGGCTAGCACCGCAGGTGTATTTGTCAATACACAGCATCCGTCAGTAACATTGTCTACAACAGCTCCTGCACTGGTAAATGTTCCATACACAGTGACTGTCACCTTCAGTGAAGCTGTAACCGGCCTTGCTGCGGCTGATTTCAATACGACGAATGCTACAGTCGGCACCCCGGCCACTACAAATAATATCACTTATACAGTACTGGTTACGCCTACCGCCGACGGTCCTGTAAGCATCAGCTTACCAGCAGATGTTGTAGTCAATATCGGCGATAACGGCAATACTGCTTCCAACACCATCAACAATACTTATGATGGTACCGTTCCAACGGTTACAGCTGTTTCAGTTCCTGCAAACGGATACTATAAAACAGGTACTACGCTCGACTTCATCGTTCGTTTCAGCGAAGATGTGCTCATCAATACCACCGGCGGTACACCAAAACTGGGTATCACCATCGGTACTGAAACTGTCGATGCAGCTTACACCGGTACCAACGGTACTAATGGGCTGAACTTCAGTTACACTGTACAGGATGGCGATATGGACATGGACGGTATCACCGTGGGTACACTGGCATTGCATGGTGCGACAATAAAAGATGTTGCTACCAACAACGCTAACGTAACACTGAATAATATCGGTAATACTACAGGCGTATTTGTCAATACATCCATCCCATCAGTAACACTGTCTACCGCTGCGGCTGATCCTATCAATGTACCATTTAATGTTACAGTTACCTTCAGCGAAGCAGTGACTGGTCTGACAGCAAGTGATTTCAACGTGGTAAATGCAACAGTAAGCGTTCCAACCACTGCAGATAATATCACTTACACCGTACTGGTTACACCTACCACAGACGGCCCTGTAAGCATCAGCTTACCAGCAGATGCAGCAGTGAATATCGGCGACAACGGCAACACAGCTTCTAATACGCTGAGCCTCGTTTATGATGCTACCGCTCCAACAGTTACATCTGTAGCAGTTCCTGCAAACGGATACTACAAAGCGGGTGAAACACTCAACTTCACAGTTAATTTCAGTGAAAACATCATCCTGAATACTACAGGTGGTACGCCTTCCCTGCGTGTTACCATTGGTGCTATTCCGGTGCAGGCCGCTTATACCGGTACTACTGGTAATAATGTCCTGACATTCAGCTATACCGTCGTGAACGGCGATATGGATATGGATGGTATCACAGTAAATGCGCTGAACTTAAACGGTGCAACGCTCAGAGATGCAGCTACCAATGACGCTAACCTGACGCTGAACAACATAGCGCCTACTACAGGAGTGTTCGTCAATACAACACATCCTTCTGTAGCTATCACTTCTGCGGCACCAGCTATTGTGAATACGCCATTTACGGCTACTATCACTTTCAGCGAGGCAGTATCCAACTTCGTGATCGGCGATATCACAGCTACCAACGCAACGCTCAGCAACCTGTCAACTACAGACAATATCACTTACACCGTACTGGTTACACCACCGGCTGACGGCACAATGACACTGAACGTAGCAGCAGATGTAGCTGAAAACATTGGAGCGAATGGCAATACCGCTTCTAATACCCTGTCCCGTCTCTATGATGCTGCTCCTCCTGCAGTAACAGCAGTAGATGTACCGGCCAACGGTTATTACAAAGCAGGAAATGCAATGGACTTCACTGTTCACTTCAGTGAGAATATCACGCTGAACACAACCGGTGGTAATCCTACACTAAGCCTGACCATTGGTTCTTCTACTGTAAATGCTACCTATACCGGCACCTCCGGCACAGATGCGCTGAACTTCAGCTATACTGTGGTAAATGGTGACATGGATATGGACGGCATCACAGTAAGTGCGCTCCTCTTAAATGGTAGTACCATTAAAGATGCTGCTAACAACGATGCAGTGCTGACATTAAACAATGTGGGTAATACCATGTTCGTATTCGTCAATACACAACATCCGACAGTAACCCTGTCTACAACAGCACCTGCATTGGTGAATGTACCATATACAGTGACTGCTGTCTTCAGCGAAGCTGTAACCGGCCTGGCAGCAGGAGATTTCAGGACGATCAACGCAACTACCAGCAACCTGCAGACTGCTGACAATATCACTTACACCGTACTGGTTACGCCAACCGTCGACGGGCCTGTAAGCGTCTACTTACTTACAGATGCTGCATTCAATGTCGGCGCCAACGGCAATACCGCTTCCAATACCGTAAGCAATACCTATGATGCTACCGCTCCGGTGGTTACATCTGTGGCAGTTCCAGCAAACGGATATTACAAAGCAGGTACTACCCTGAACTTCACAGTTACCTTCAACGAAAACATCATCGTCAACACTACCGGCGGTACACCAAAACTGGGTGTCATCATCGGCACTGAAACTGTCGACGCAGCTTATACCGGTACTAACGGTACAAATGCATTGAACTTCAGTTACACCGTGCAGGATGGCGATATGGACATGGACGGTATCGCTGTGGGTACACTGACGCTGAATGGTGCGACAGTAAAAGACGTTGCAACCAACAATGCCGTGTTAACACTGAATAATGTTGGTAATACTTCCAACGTATTTGTGAACACCGCTCACCCATCAGTAACAATAAGCACACCATCCGCTGCAAACGTAAATACACCGTTCACTATTGATATCGCCTTCAGCGAAAACGTGACCGGCTTTACCAGCGCTGATGTTGTTGTTACAAATGGTAACGCAAGCCCTGTAACGGTAATTGACAATGCGCATTACAGCATCATCGTTGTACCGACCGCAGAAGGTGTAGTAAGTGTAAATATCCCGGCTGACGTAGCCGATAATATTGGTGGCAATGGCAACACGGCATCCAATACGGTAAACATCACTTACGACATCACCAAACCAACTGTTACTTCCGTAGCAGTACCGGCGAATAAATATTACAACGCAGGACAGGTAATGAACTTCACCGTGAACTTCGATGAAGATATCATCCTGAATACAACAGGTGGTAATCCTTACCTCACCCTCACTATCGGTACCGCTACCGTAAATGCCACTTATACCGGCGTCTCTGCTGCAAGAGAACTGAACTTCAGTTATACTGTAGTGAACGGAGATCTGGATATGGATGGTATCACTGTTGGTGCACTGGTATTAAATGGTGCGACAATACAGGATGCTGCTACCAACGATGCAAACCTGACACTGAATAACATCGGTAACACGACTCAGGTAAGAGTGAATACCACCAGCCCGAGTGTAGTGCTGACTTCTACTGCCAACGCACTGATCAACGCGCCGTTCACCGTAACAGCGACCTTCAGTGAAGTAGTAACAACACTGACCGGAAGTGACATCTCAGTTACCAACGGTACAGTTTCCGGTGCATCATCTGCAGACAACATCACTTATACCTTAACAGTAATACCAACTGCAGACGGCCCTGTAAGCATACAGGTACCAGCGAATGCAGTGGTGAACATTGGAGGCAATGCCAACACGCCTTCTAATACACTCAACTTTACTTATGACGCTACCGCGCCAGTAGTAAATGGTGTAGCCGTGCCGCTCAATGGTTACTATAAAGCAGGTGATGTAATGAACTTCATTGTAACCTTCAATGAAAACATCAACCTCAACACCACAGGTGGTGCTCCTTATCTTAATGTTGTCCTTGGCTCAGGTACTGTGAGAGCTGCTTACACTGTCGCTACCGCGAGCAGCCTGTCATTCAGCTACACAGTACAACCAGGGGATATGGATCTGGATGGCATCACAGTGGGTACGCTCAACTTAAATGGCAGCACCATTAAAGATGACGCTACGAACGATGCAAACCTCACACTGAACAATATCGCCAATACTTCCGGCGTGTTCGTTCACACAGGATCTCCATCCGTACAATTGTCTACTACAGCTGCAGCACGCGTAAATGCGCCATTCACAGTGACCGCTGTCTTCAACGAAGCAGTAACTGGTCTGGCAGCAGGCGACTTCACCGTAACCAACGGTACCGCCAGCGCCCTGCAGACAGCAGACAACATCACTTACACATTAACAGTAACACCAGCTGCCGACGGTGCTGTTACTATCCAGCTGCCAGCTGCTCAGGCACAGAATGTAGTGTCTAACGGCAACACAGCATCCAACACACTGTCAGTTACTTACGACGCAACTGCACCGGTTGTCAATGGCGGTCTGTCATTCGACGTACTGGAAAGAAGCGCAGTAGGTACGCAGGTGGGTAAAGTAACCGCTACCGATGCATCAGGCATCCTCCAGAACTGGACCATCACATCCGATGATTCCAACGGCGCCTTCTCAATAGACGCTAATGGTAACATCCAGGTGGCCGATCAGGCGAAACTGAACAGCAAGGTGAATACCACCGTTACCCTGACAATCACTGTCAGCGACGGATTAAACACAAGCGTTGCCGTACCGGTAACTATTCAGGTGAAACTGGTGAACCAGGCGCCAACCCTCGATGCGATAGACAACGTAACCATCTGTCCTGATGGTCAGGAACACACTATCCAGCTGACAGGCGCTTCGGCGGTAGAACCAGGTCAGACTTATGGCTTCGCCATCATTACTGACAAAGCAGCCAACTTCGATAAGCTGAGCGTAACAGCAGCAGGTATCGTCACTTACCAGCTGAAGACCAGCGCAACAGGTACATCCACAGTAACTGTTACCATCAAGGATAATGGTGGTATAGCAAACGGTGGTACCGATACACTGCGCCGCTCATTCAATATTGAAGTGGCTACTCTGGGTGCGATCACCATCACCAGCGATAAAGGCAACAGCGTCTCCAAAGGAGATATTGTACACCTCACCGCAACAGGTGGTACTCACTACCAGTGGGATAATGCCGATGGCATCCTCAATGGTCAGCAGAGCGACGTACTCGAAGTAAGGCCTATGCAGAACACTACTTATCATGTTACCGTAAGCAACGACGCTGGCTGTACCAATACTGCTGACTTCACTGTCTCAGTAGTGGCAGACTTCAAAGTAGATGCGGTAAATCTCCTGACACCAAACGGTGATGGTAAGAATGATAAATGGGTGATCCGTAACCTGGATAGCTATCCTAACAATGAGGTGAAGATCTTCGACCGCGCAGGCCGTCTTGTATATACCCGCAGGAATTACAGCAATGACTGGGATGGTACTATGAATGGCAGCCCGCTGGCTGAAGGCACTTACTACTACATCTTAACGATCGAAGGTGGTGCTAAAACAGCGAAAGGTTATATCACAATCATCAGGGACAGAAATTAACCCGGTAACAACTATTTATTATGAGCTACAAACAAAATATACGTTCGTTCATTGTCAGCAGCCTTTTATTGGCTGCTGGCATTAACAACCAGGTCAGTGCCCAGTCGCTCAGTAATGCGAAGGCCTTATTGGAGCCATCCGGCACCCAGTACTTTCAGAACCAGTACCTGGCTAACCCCGCTATGGCCGGGTTCGAAAAAGGGCTGCACCTGAATGCAGCCTACCGCAATCAGTGGAATGGTATCGAGGGAGCTCCCATCACAAAGTTCTTCTCTGCCGACTACGCCGTAGGAAACAGAGTAGGCGCAGGTATGCACATCTTCAATGATGTAGCGGGTCTGATCAACAGAACACGTGTTGCCCTCACCTACGCATATCACCTGCCACTGACCAATCCGGATCAGCAGCTGCACTTCGGTCTGTCGCTGGCATGGAACGTACAACGCATCGATTATAAAAACCTGGATGGCGATCCGAATGACCCTTCCGTAAGTGCATTCAACCGCCGGGACAATTACTTCGAAGCAGAGTACGGCATGGCATATACCGACACAAAGCTGACCATACAGGCATCCCTGCCCAACGTGAGAAGCCTCTTTACCGGCGACGATAAAGAAGCAGACGGCGGCGGCATATTCTTTACGGCAGCTTCCTACAGGTTCGCCATCAATGAAGCGATCACTTCCATAGAGCCGAAGATATGTTACCGTGGCATACGTGGTTTTGACAATATTCTCGATGCAGGCGTTAACGTCTCTATCCTGAATGATGTTGCCAACGTAATGGCCATGTATCATACTACCAAGAGCGTTACAGCAGGTGTTGGTGTGAATATCCTGAGAACGGTGGGTATACAAGCCATGTATACCACCCAGACGGGAGGCATCAAAACCTATGTTGACGGCACCTATGAAATAGGCGCGACTGTTCACCTGTTCAGATAGTAAGATTGACTAAAAAAGAAAGAGCCTGCCGGGTTATACCTGAGCAGGCTCTTTTTTTATGACCATTATCATCCGGCCAGATTTATAAAAAAATCTTAATTTTAGCCAGCGAATTTGAAAATCTATACCTTTTCTGAAATATTTTCACCAATTTGTAAAGATTATCAGGTACTTAGTATGCGAACACTGTAAGGGTAATTCCCGGGGGATTGTGCTATGAAACCTTTTAAAACAAGTTTACACTGTAAAATATGAGTAACAAACCGACTGACTTCACGTGGAGTAATGAGCCGAATCCACATCATGTTCGAGTAAGGCAGATCCTGAAACAACATCCTGAGGTAAAGGAACTTATAGGGAAAAACCCCTATACGATTTATATGATCATCGGCCTGGTAGCAGCGCAGGTGGGTCTTTCTTTCTGGTTACGTGATGCCTCCTGGTGGATGATCTTCCTGGTAGCCTATGCCGTAGGCGCCTTTATCAGCCATGCTTTATGGGTAATGATTCACGAAACTGCCCATGGACTCATATTTAAAGGAAAAGCACCGAACCTGTTTGCAGGCATGATCGCAAACTGGCCCCATATATTTCCCAGCTCAGTTTCCTTTCAGCGTTATCACCTGAAGCACCATGCCCATCAGGGAGAACATGAACTGGATGCTGACCTGCCGGATTTCTGGGAAGCAGCACTGGTAAGCAACAATCCGATCATGAAGATGTTGTGGTTCCTTTTCTTCCCCGTTTTCCAGATCTGCCGCACCGCCAGGTTGAATATTTCCCTGCTGGACCGCTGGATTGTGGTGAACTGGATCGTACAGATCGCTTTCGATGTGGCCATCGTGGCCTTCATCGGACCTAAAGCCCTGCTTTACATGCTGATCAGTTTCTTCTTCTCAGTAGGCCTTCATCCATTGGGCGCCCGCTGGATCCAGGAACACTACCTGACAATGGACCCGATCCAGGAAACCTACAGCTACTATGGCCCACTGAACACCGTAGCCTTTAACGTAGGATACCACAACGAACACCACGATTTTCCATCCATTCCATGGAATAAATTACCACAGATCAAAAGTAAAGCACCTACTTACTATGATACCTTGCTATCGCATGCATCATGGACAAAGCTGTTCTTCAAGTTTATTTTTGATCCGAAACTGTCACTTTATTCCCGTGTATTAAGAAAGGAAAAAGTGAAAATAGCGAAGGAAGAAGCAGCAGCAGCTTAAAAATGATTGCTTTATATAGGAAAAGGACGGTCCCGGATAGGCCGTCCTTTTTTTTGCAAATAACAGTTATTTAGGAGGCCATTCGGCTATAACTGTCGAATGATAAATTCATGACGTCCACTGCTTACGGCATCTTTGCGTTGCAATAGCAGGCGGGTGATTGGCCGGTGGGACCAGTTATCCGTCAGGCGTTTTTCGTCGGGAGCACTACAGTCTATGGGCTCTTTTTTAACATTCCAGACGTCCGCATCATATTCCAGCTGCACCGGTCTTTCTCCTGGTATATTGAACCGGATGGTGCCCCGCTGCAGCTCCACCGGGCATACGGTCATGAAGGTCTGTGTGAGTGCGGAAGTGGAGGCATTCAGGATAAAATCATCCGTAACGCTTACCCTGTTCTGCTGCCGGTCCATTTTGACATCCCGCTTCCATTGGGTGACGCCGGCCTGTGAAGGATAAGCGCCTGCAATATCCATATGCAGAGTAACATTATTGCCGGCTTTCAGGTATTGCACTTCCCGGGCGCCGAATTTCCGGCCTGCCATCTGCTGTATGCCGTTAATGGTGGGCAGATTGTGATAAGCCGAGCTGTTATACCAGAGCTGATACCGCTCCTTGGAGAAAGTCTTCGCCGTGTAGGTGCCCAAACCCACATCTATGATAACCGGTTGTCCGGAGGCATATACGACGAAATCCCCCACATCGTTATGGTTGTGGCTCTCGCCATTATGTCCGCCGTGAGAGGCCACAAACAACCCCTTATCCGATCTTGCCGCCATCAACTGGATACTTTCCAGCCATACATCCGCGATGTCCGGCTCCTCCCCTTTGGCCCTACTGCAATCCGTCCAGACCTGCATGTTGAAAAGCATCCTGGGTTTGGCAAAATCTCCGGTGATGGGCGTTCGTATAGGGTACTGGTGAAAAGCCCAGGCGCCGAAGCCTGTCAGGGCAGTATCCTGCAGGGCCCGTCCCATCCGGTATAACAGCAATCCATCTGTACTGATCACCGGCGAAGCATCTGCAACGTTGATATAATAACTGCCAGCGATATGCATCTTGTAAATGTAAGCGGCCATCTGCCTTATAATGGGTGCATCATAGATGGTCAGTTTACCGCCGGTAGCGCTTTCCAGGATGGTCAGGGCATCGAACAGTCTGCCAATAGCGCCTGACCAGTAAACAGGTCCTTCATCGATAGCGCCATCATCTCCGATGAAATTAATATAGTGATCCAGCAGGTGTAAGGCATGCTCCAGCTCACTGGTCCGCCGTTCAGGGTTCTTTTCCAGTAAAAGCAAGCTGGTCATCCAGTTGCTGATCACCCAGGGATTCCAGTTGTTAATAGGATACTCCTTCGTTCCCTTCTTAAGGTAGAAATATCTGTCGCTGTCTTTCTCCAGGGGTGTCAACATTCTTCTGTTCACCTCATAATAAATACGTTTACGCAACAGTACCGAGTAGCCATCCAGCCGTGCCCCGAGCAAATAGTCAGTAAGGGCTAGCACAGTAGCCGTTTCACTGACGAACAGATCCACAGCAGGATCTTCGACATCAGCCAGGTCAATGCCTGCTTTCTGCAGGTACAGATGTCCCGGTGTACCCCAATAACTTTCTTCACATAAAGACCAGATGCCATTGATGACAGCATTCAGGAAACGGCCTTTCTGTTCTATTGATTCAGCTACCGCCATAGTGAATAATTGATCCCTTTTTCTGAAGGAGACCTCTTCATAATGTGAGCGGTCGCCGTTCTGCTGGTACTCCATCATCATAGTGGCAGGAATAGCTACAAAGGGAATCTTCTGGTATACTTCTGCCTGCCTGATAATACTCTGACGAACAGAATCCGGCAGTACCTTTTGCCATCCGGTGATACTTACCGGAAAAGGATGCCACTGGTCCCGGGGCAGCAGGGCATTGGTAATCTCCTGTCGGGAAAATCTACTTAACAGGTTACGGGGCGTCTGTGCTGTAATATGGACAGATATCATATTCAATGATATCAGCAGCAACAGGGATGAATTAATATTAGTCATTACAGATGATGATTCACTTATCAACAGGTCATGCTTCCTTACCGACAGGAAACGCCTGTTGACCGATTCAGGAAAAAATAGTGCTTTGAGCGCTGGTAACTTCGTATCGCAATCTCAAAAAAACACTAAACAAACGAGTCATGAAAAAGATTTTTTTTGCAGCGGGCGTATTGCTGATGTCATTTAACATAACATTCGCACATACTACAGACGAAGGTAAAAAAACAAAAGCGGAGAGAAAGGAAATACGCAGGGAAAACAACGCAGAAGTGAGCATTTTTACAAGAAATCAGTTTTATGAAGATTTCCCCGGAGCAACTGACATTCGGTTCGAGAAAACAAACTATTTCGAAGAAGTAGCTTTTACAATGGGTCAAAAAGATATGAGGGCCTACTATGATATTCATAGTAACCTCGTCGGCACAACGGAAACAAAGACATTTGCTGATCTGCCTGAAAATGCACAGCGCACCATTTTGAAAAAATATGGCGACTTCGACACAGAAAGAGTGTTCCTGTACGATGATAATGAAGCCAATGAAACAGATATGACATTGTTTGATATGCCATTTGACGACGCCGATAACTATTTCGTAGAATTACGTAAGAACAGTGAAGTAATGATTGTTAAGGTTGACATGGCTGGGAATGTTGCATTCTTCAAGTCCATTAAATGATGAATGAAAAAGGCGATCAGACGATCGCCTTTTTTTTATTTATCTGGTTATTAGTACAAGCCGGCCATGTTCTTTCTCAGAAAGGCTTTCCATGAAAATTTCAGAGACCTCCCCGATAAAATAGACAGGGTCTTTCTTTGCAAATTCTTTCGAAGGATCATCAGGATATACCAGTTGCTCCTTAAACGGAAAGTCGTTACCTATAATGTCTTCAGTTGGTCGCGGTCCTCTCAGTAACAATGGAAGCCCATGTTCCAACATCGCCATAGCGGAACCACTTTTTCCGAACAGCGTATAGTCGGCACGTGAAATACCAATATCAGCGCGGAGTAAATGATTGGAAATAGCTTCCTCCGGCAGGAAACCACGATCTATTACATTCTCTTCACCAAAAGCTTGCCGGGAAATATCAAGTGCTTTTTCTTTATAGTGCCCGCCATTACCGATGATCTCCAGGCAAACTGTTTTACCCGTCTTCTCTCCTATGGCTGTCAGAAAATCGACCTGCCGTTTATAATCGTCCAACGCACCTGTAAAACAGCCAAAATGAATAGCAGTCAGGTTATCAGGGTTTCCGGTATCGCCTTCCGGCATGCCTGCCACTGGAATGTTACTGAACAGGGGAATAAGATTCACCTCTTTCCATCCCAGGTTCTTTTTATAAATACCAATGGAAGTAGTAACAGATTCAGGGTTAATAGCTGCCAGCATTTGTTTGATGATCACCTTTTGCATCAGCCCCAGCATCTTCAGTTTAAAACTGCTGTACCCGTGAAGCCCTACCCAGAGCTCATGAAACATGAAATGCCATTTGATATTGCTACCTAAACTTTTGAGATGTTTACCGAATGAAAAAGGGAGTCCTCTTTTCTCAAAAGAGAAAGGTACATATTGCAGGCTTACCCATTCAGGGCCAAATTTCGTGATATAGTCGCGGGCGTGGGAAAAGCATTCCTTTTCATCCATTGATGCGGGTATACGGAGCACAGGAACTTCAATACCATTGCTACATTGAAGACCATCATATAGGGAGGCACTTACCCTGTCTTTTAAGGCTATAATTGCTACTTCGTGCGATTTACGGATCAACTCACTTGCCAGCCGTCTTGAATAATCGCCCACACCATCCAGACCAGGCTCCAGTGAACCACAGAGAAAAATTAGTTTCACGGTATATTAGTTCTTACTGGTTAATAAAATGGGAAAATCATCCAAACGTTATTTCGAGTAATGCTCATCCTGCTGTTAGAAGATATCGGATATAAGATACTGTAACTTGCTGGATAATAGAAAGTTGGCGGACATGCAAACGCTCATTCAAGGGGCCTTAAATAAGTAGGGTTATGAAAATTGAAGCAGTAATTAAAAGAGAAGTATCACCTTACGGATGGGAAGTAATTATTATTTATTTAAAAAAATATGTTTCTTTTTTTTGCACAGTAATCCGTACACACAACATATCACTTCGAATGCATATATCACTATTTACTGGAATCAGTAGCGCGATAGCTGCTGAGCAAGCAATCATCATTTCCTGATAATCGCTGTATAGAGGTTAGCATTACCATATACGGAAGATCTTTCCGCTATCATTTCAATGTGATTGTAACCACGTGTCTTAAACAGTTTTTCCAGAGAATGATAGCTCAGCGGATAAGGCACCCAGGTAGGCACTGGTCTGTCTGTATTGTATTCGACGATAAGCAGCTTTCCTTCCGGTTTCAGATATCTTTCTATTTTCTCCATAAAGGCAGATTGATCTTTGACATAGTGCAGCGCATTGCCCAGTACAATGCCGTCTAATTGTGCAAAGGGCCATTCATCTTTCACAAAATCCAGTTCCAATGTCTTCACCTGTATTCCTGCGGGTACGGGTATCTTCAGGTTAGCAGCTAATTTTTGATCTACCGCATAGATCAGGCTACCTGCTTGTAAATAATGCGCAAGAGCAGTCGTAAAAGTCCCCGAGCCACAACCTAAATCTGCCCAGTTGGAAGGGCCTGAAAGGGTCAATTCCTGATGTCTGATAAATTGAATAGCATCTTCCGTTCTCATAGCCGTGCAAGGTAGGTAAATTTTGCCTGCTGCCCACCTGTCCATTTCCGGTCATTATGACGTGCGTATGTGGACAAGCAGGGCCAGCCAGACAATTGAGGATCAGCCACAGTAGCGAATATCCGTGAATGGCAATCTTTTTGTACCTTATTTCCCCAACCACTAAGCTTATCGCTATAATGCACTGTTTATGCTGAAAAATTATCTCAAAATTGCCTGGCGCAATATGTTAAGGAAAAAAGCCTATTCCGCGATCAATATCACCGGTCTCGCAATAGGCATTACCTGCTGTGTACTAATTACGCTGTATGTGCAGGATGAGTTATCATATGACAGATATAACACCAATTTCGATAAAATATACCGGGTACTACATGCCTACCGCAATCCGAAGGAGGTTGACAGGAATTCGTCTCCTGTCCCGGAAGATTACCAGGTATGGGGGAATGCGCCCGTAGCACCTGCACTGGCTGCAGATTTTCCGGAGATAAAGAAAATGGTACGGTTCACAAGCCCTAATACCTTCCTGTTGGAACATGGTGAACGGCGATTCCAGGAAGACGGGCTCGTGTTCACCGATTCAACAGTGTTTGATATCTTCAGCTGGAAGATGTTGGTGGGCAATCCTAAAGTGGCACTCGTAGCGCCTAACAGCGTAGTATTAACGAAGAGTATTGCACAGAAATATTTCGGCGATCAGAACCCGCTTGGACAGACACTGCGCGTGGATAATCAGGAGACATTCACTGTTACAGGAGTGATAGAGGACGTTCCGGCTAATTCTCACATGAGTTTCAACGGGCTCATCTCCATGAGCACATTTAGAAAGTGGAGACCGGAGATCTTTGACGAATGGGGCTATATTGATTTCTATACTTACTTCCTCATTCCTGAGCATGTAAATATTAAAACACTGGAAGCGAAGATCCCGGCATTTGCATCACGTCATTATCCCAAGAGTGACCGCAGTATTTATACCATAGCATTTGAACCATTATCAGCAGCCTACCTTCATTCTAAGGCCCAGCGGCAGCCGGGACCTACCGGAAGCCTGTCGAATGTATATATCTTTTCGATCATCGCCATATTCGTACTACTGATCGCCTGTATTAATTTCGTGAACCTGTCTACAGCACGTTCTATGGAAAGAGCCAGGGAAGTAGGGGTAAGAAAGGCTGTGGGCGCATATCAGCAAGGGCTGATATACCAGTTTCTGACAGAGTCCATCCTTATATCATTTTCAGCCGTATTACTGGCCATTATATTCACCATATTAGCCTTACCAGTTATCAGGGAAATATCCGGCAAGCCCCTCACCTATTCACGGCTCTTCTCCTGGAATATTACACCTGCACTCGTGCTGATGCCTTTTATACTGGGCTTGCTGGCAGGCAGCTATCCGGCCTGGGTACTGGCACGGTTCAGACCTGTGGAGGTATTGAAAGGGCAGTTCCGCTCTTCAAATAAGGGTATCGCACTGCGGAAGGCACTGGTAATAGTACAGTTCACCTTATCCATAGCGCTTATTGCAGGCACCATGATCGTATATTCCCAGCTCAGACACCTGCGTTCACATTCTCTTGGTTTCCGTCAGGATCAGATGCTGGTAATCGACTATGGCGGCGATCAGAAGGTGAACGAGTCTGTTGAAGCTGTTAAAACAATGCTGGCGAAAAATCCCGCGGTACAATCTATTACCGCATCCAGGGCAGTACCTGGCGACTTCTATCCTAATGGCACCACCTTTATAGAATCCCGGAACGGGGAAATGAAAAGCGAAACTCCAGGCATGTATGAAATAGACGCTGATTTCATCCCCGCCTACGAAATGAAGATGGCTGCAGGCAGAGCTTATTCGCGCGATTTCCCCACAGATGCAAAAGAAGCGCTCATCATCAACGAAGCCGCCGCCAAACAGTTTGGTTATTCGAACCCTGAAGAGATAGTAGGAAAACGTTTTGAGCAATGGGGACGTAAAGGTACTGTGATTGGCGTGGTCAAGGATTTCAATTATCAGTCATTGCATAAAAAAGTGGAACCATTAGCGATCAGGATGGCTCCTCAGCAATCACTCAACAAGTTGTCTCTCCGTATCAAAACAGATCATCTGCAACAGACAATAAAAGAACTCGGACAGACCTGGAGCGCCATTGCACCACACCGTCCGTTCCTGTATAGTTTCCTGGACCAGTCTTTTAATCAGCAATACAAGCAGGATGCACGCTTTGGAGAGCTGTTTGCAGCCTTCGCAGGACTGACCATCTTTATTGCCTGTCTTGGTCTCTTCGGACTCGCCACTTATGCTACTGAACAACGTGTAAAGGAAATAGGCGTACGAAAAGTACTGGGCGCTTCAGTGACCAACATTGTGAGATTACTCTCTTCGGATTTTATCAAACTTGTACTGGTCGCCATCCTGATTGCGACGCCGGTAATATGGTGGGCGATGCAGGTATGGCTTGAGGGATATGCATACAGGATTACCATCCAGTGGTGGATGATAGCACTGGCGGGAACATTGGCGCTAGCAACTGCATTAATGACGGTGAGCTTGCTGGCAGTGAAAGCTGCACTGATGAATCCAGTAAAAGCACTAAGATCAGAATGAGGCGCTTGCAGGCGGCGTTAAAATGACAACTATTCCCTTTAATTTGCACTTTTCGAAACAACAGAGTGTTAGTATTTTTATAGAAATAATGTAAACAATGGTAGCATTCTTAGGTACAGGATTGTTAGGAGCTAACTTTGTAAAAGCACTCCTCAAAAAGGGAAACCAGGTACAGGTATGGAACCGTACCGCCGCAAAAGCCTCCGCACTGGAAGCTGACGGCGCCAGGGCATTTGCAGATGTTGCAGCAGCCGTAAAAGGAGCTGACATTATTCATCTCACGTTAAAAGATGATGCCGCTGTAAACGAAGTATTAGCAGCCGCCCGCAAAGGATTAAAGCCAGGTGCCATCATCGTTGATCATACTACTACCTCTGCTGCAGGTGCCATACAACGCACCCGCGAGTGGAAGGAACAGGGATTTACCTATTTACATGCCCCCGTTTTTATGGGGCCGATAAATGCGCTTGAAAGCACGGGTTATATGTTGGTCTCCGGCGACCAGGCTGTTGTCAGCCAACTGGAACCGGTCTTATCTCAAATGACAGGCAAGGTGCTTAATTTCGGCGCTGAAGAAGGCAAAGCCGCTGGTATGAAACTGATCGGCAATCTCTTCCTGGTCACCTTCACCGCAGGCATCGCAGATACACTTTCACTGGCGAAAGCATTACATATACCATTGGACGATCTCAATACCTTGTTTGACTCCTGGAACCCTGGCGCAATGCTGGCAGCCCGGCTACAGCGCGTCGCTGGAGGAAAATATGATCAGCCATCATGGGAGTTAAATATGGCCAGAAAAGATACACAACTGTTCATGGACGCTGCTGCTCAGGGAGGAACTACATTTGCCGTTATTCCTGCCATCGCATCAGAAATGGACAAGTGGATTGCAAAGGGCCATGGCAATGATGACTGGACAGTGATAGGGAAGGATGCTGCGACGAAGTGATATTCAGTCAGGGACTAATAACGGCTTATATGTGCCATTTCCTTACATTTCCATCAACCTTTTTGGAATGACCGAATATTCTTCTGTTGATTGCTTTTCGGAACTTTCTTGAATATTTTGCTGCCACTCTTCGTATCTTTTTGTTCAAACCGGGTTTGGCAGGGATATTTTCCAGTCCTTCATTCAACAGCTTTTCATGACTGTAGAATGCGCCTTTTTTTACTATCCTGCTCAATTGATTTCCACACATGTAACCATTTACACGCCTTTCAAATAAGTCGCCTCCGTAGATAGGATACCTTTCCGTATAATAATGGTAATGGTTATAAATTTTGTCGCGCAGACGGCGTGTTTCTACCAGGAAACACTGATCAGAAAAGCCATTGGTATAGATGTAGGATTCATCTTCCCCGATGGCATGGTGATTACATTCAGGTTCGGTATCGGCGCCACGGGCGCTGGCAACAAAGATCTGTTTGTCGGCCTCCATTCTCTCAATAGATTCACTGATCCAGGGAACAGAGTGCGTTTCAATAAGGCAATCGCCCGTAAAATAAAGCAGGTATTTACCTTTCGCATTATAAACCGCTGTCAGCGGACCTATACTGTAATAATATCCATCATAAAAGTCGAGGCGGAAACTACTACGTTTGATGGAGAACTCAGAGAGGATCTTATCGCTATAGTCTTCACTGAAAAAATAAACATCAATGATGCCTTTCTTTACCGCTTCTTCTGCATATCGTTCTACAAGCGAACGGTCTTTCACATTATTTATGATCAATCCTTTCTCGAAAAAATGATAGTTACATTGCCGGATAATTCTTTCAAGGCGATTTTCTTTTAAGATACGCTCCCAGTCACCTTCATAACAAACTGTAAAAAAAGATACCGTTGCATTTTCGTAGGATATCATTCTCATAATAATTTACACAATATTGCCCCTGTGATGAGCGTTCTGGCATATGGTTGCTTTTTGCTGCTAACGTTACATTACTATACACACAGCCTCGTACACAATTTCAGAGGTGAAACATCTGCATTCAATGACTACAAAGTTAAACAATATAGTCAGATAAAAAAGCCCGGAAGAGTAGGCTACTTTCTTCTCTGCCTGCCATAAATAGTACAAGGTATTAACAACAAAAAAGGCGATTCTTTCGAACCGCCTTCCTGCTTTTTGGGTGATCGAAGGGTTTCGAACCCTCGACCCTCAGAACCACAATCTGATGCTCTAACCAACTGAGCTACGACCACCGTTTGTTTTGATTGGGATGCAAAGATAACAAAATGCGTTTTTAATTTCCAAATTTTTTCTCATTTCTTTGCTTACTTTTTTCAATCATCACTTTATGTCATTATATATCATTCCCTTTTTAGGTGCATTCATAGGCTGGCTAACCAACAAAATAACTATCCTTTTCGCGCTCCGCGCCTTTTCCCGGCGTCAGCAACAACTGGCAGATCAAACAGGTGAATTTGTCGCTACACAACTTTTCTCTTTCGATGATGTCCGTCAGCAACTCGCGGACCCGGATAAAATTAAAAGTATGATCCCGGTGGTAGAGGCACATATGGATACTTTTCTCAGAGAAAAACTACCGGAAGCCATGCCGGTTTTCAAAATGTTTATCGGCGATAGTACTATCCAGCAGGTGAAAAAAGTACTGGTCACAGAACTGGATAATATGTTCCCGGAGATTATCGATCAATACCTGCAGCGCGCACAGAAAGAACTGGATGTCCGGGCTATTGTCAGCAAAAAAATAAGCGGCCTTTCTGCTGATCAACTAAAAAAACTGCTCACTGTTTCACTACGCCACGAATTGCGCTTAGCCGAAACAGGAGGAGCTGTTGTCGGTTTTCTCGTAGGACTGCTGCAACTCTGGATTGCCCTACACCACAGCAACTGACCATTCATCACAAATAGCGATACTTTACATATGAGATAGATATTTTTGTCCTGGTCTCAACAATTAGGTCTCATTAACATCCTTCATGCATGCTTAAACGTCTACTCCTGGCAGCGTTTATGTGCTATGGCGCTATTGCTATGGCTCAAACCGGTAATAATTCTGCAAAATTCGTTGGTAAAGCGCTGGACGCCGTTACCGGCAAACCGGTGGAATATGCCTCGGTAGTGTTGCTTCACCAGCAGGATTCTTCCGTAATGACAGGTATGTACACCCAACCGAACGGCGATTTCTCCTTCAACGCGATACCAGCAGGCACTTATGTGCTCCGCATTACCTTCATGGGATATGATAAGCTTGTAAAAGCGGTGAAGATCATCCCCGGTAAACCGGTGCAGTTTGCAGGCACACTCCGGCTGCAGCCCACTGGTAAGACGCTGGCTACGGTGGAGATCAAATCAGAGAAACCCGCCTTTTCCATGCAGATAGACCGCCAGGTCTTTGACGCCGGTAGTATTGTTACCGCAGAAGGTGGTTCGGGTACAGATGTAATGAAAAACATCCCCAGCGTAGATGTTGATATCGACGATAATATCACCCTCCGTGGTAAAAGTGTGACCATCTATGTAGACGGTAAGCCCTCCCCTTTCGGAGACGCTAAAACCGCTCTCCAGATGATCCCTGCATCAACGATTGACCGTGTAGAGGTGATCAACAACCCTTCCGCTAAGTTCGAAGCCCAGGGTGGCGGTGGTATCATTAACATCGTGCTGAAAAAAGATAAAGCGATCGGGTATAACGTGATGGTAAGCGGCGGGGTAGCTACCCGCGGACAGCTCAATGGTAATATCAATGCCAACCTCCGCATCCGGAAATTCAATTTCTTCACCAATTACAACGGCTGGTACGGCAGCCAGACAGGCTATGGTTACAGCAATCGTCAGAACCTGGTACCCGATACTGCCGGTACGGCCTTCTTTACGCAGGATAGCAGGAATAAAAACAGCAATACCGGTAATGGTGGCCGTATAGGACTGGACTACTACGTGAACGATTTTAATACCATCTCTATTTCTGAAGGATTGAATCTCAATACCGGCAATAGCACAGACGATATCATGCTGAACTACCTGGATGTACACAGATCAGGTCTCAGGAATGGAGAGCGCCACAATTCCAGCGATTATCGCAATCCGAACAATAATACCAGCCTGAACTTCCGTCATACCACCAACAAACAGAATGAGGAATGGACGGCTTATATCAGCTACAGCAACAACCGAGGCAGGAATAATAGTAACTACAGCACTCAGTATCAAAATGCGGATAGTACGCATGGAAATGCCCAGTTACAACGAAATTTGGGGATCTCTCAGAACAAGTTCTGGAATATCCAGACAGACTATACCACGCCGGTAGGCAGGAAAGGAAAGTTCGAAACAGGCGCTAAAGTGACCCTGCAGAATAATGACAATGACTATGATGCCCGCCTGTTCAATTTTACCACCCAACAATATGAGAAAAGCCTGGACCTATCCAACACCTACTATTATAAGCAGGATGTTTACAGCGGATATATGAACTTCTCCAGCGCCATTGGTAATCTCGGTTACCAGGTAGGCGCCAGGATAGAGCAGGCAGACCTGAAGGGCTTCTCCTATACCAAGGATACTTCGGTCAATAACCATTTCCTGAATGTATTCCCCAGCGTATTCCTGAAATATAACCTGCCACACAACGAGAACCAGAGCCTGATATTCAACTATTCCACCCGAATAGACAGGCCCGGATTTGACCAGCTGCTGCCTTATATCAACAACTCTGACCCGCAGAATATCCGCGCAGGGAACCCGGACCTGAAACCGTCCCTGACGCATAAATTTGAAACGAATTATTCCAGGTATTTCCCCAATTCAAAAGACTACCTGAATACTGGTGTATATTATTCCCAGGCTAACGACGATATAGACCGTATCAGCATCCTGGACACTACTACCGGCGTAACAACCACCCGGCCTATGAACCTGGCCACCGACAAGGACTGGGGGGCTAATTTCACCTATAACCTGCATATTATTAAGGGTTGGAACGTAACCACCAACCTTAACATGGAATACAGTAAACTGACGGGGCCGAGCATTAACAACGAGTATGTTACGTACGGAGTAACTGTCAATTCCAATGTACGCCTGCCAGCAAAGATCAACTTCCAGGTGAACGGCCATTACCGCTCACCAAGAGTGCAGCCACAGGGTACTTTTAAGGCTATGAACGGCATAGACCTGGGTATCCGTAAGGAAATGCTTAAAAATAATGCCCTGGCTATTGCCCTCAACATTTCGGATGTGCTGAATACGCAGGATTATAGCTCTCATTACGCAACGACAGCCTTTATCCAGGATTACACCCGTAAAAGGACCACCCGTTTCATCCGTCTGAACATACGCTACCGTTTTGGGAAAATGGATCCGGATATGTTCAGGAAGAAAAAGAAACAGGAGGTGCCTGAAGAAGAAATTGATGATAAGGAAAAAGATAAAGATAAAAAGCCCGTGGACAGCACTTTATGATTTCTTGCCGGCCAGCATCGGCACGAAAGAAAAGTTATCAAACATTTCCTGGTCATATTCGGTATCGCTGATCTTGGTAATGCGTAGCATCCGCTGCACGTCCTGACCGCCTACCGGGATGACCATTTTTCCACCCACTTTCATTTGCTGCAGCAGTTTCTCCGGGATCTGCGGAGCCGCCGCAGTCACCAGGACTTTATCAAAGGGCGCATAAGTGGGAAGTCCTTCATAACCATCGCCATAGAAAAAGCGGATAGTAGGGTACTTTGATTTAAAAGGGAACTGCTTTACCTGGTCAAACAGTCGTTTCTGACGTTCAATCGTAAACACATTGGCTTTCAGCTCTGCCAGCACACAAGCCTGGTAGGCGCTGCCCGTACCGATTTCCAGCACCTTTTCAAAGGGCTTGATCTCCAGCAACTGTGACTGATATGCCACAGTGTAGGGCTGTGAAATGGTCTGACCCTCCCCAATAGGGAATGCCCTGTCCTCGTAGGCAATGCCTTCAAAAGCTGTATCCAGGAAATAATGCCGTGGGATGTTGTTGATAGCCGTTAATACATTTTCATCAGTAATGCCTTTCTGCCGGATACTATCTACCAGTTGCCTGCGTAATCCTTTTTGTTTGTAAGAATCTTCGTACCGCCTCATACCCGCAAAATTAACCAATACCCCCAATTTTCAATTGGGTGTGGAATACTTCTATTTATCAACATTACTGGTTAGCTTGCTAAAAATAACTGGTTTGATAATTGCTGAGTTGTTCCCCCGGCTTTTCATTTTCTCCGGATTTTAGCTTTAATTTACACACTTGTTTCTTCTAAATAAGAAAACAAACCGTAATCGTTCTATGGATAATATCATTGAAAGTAAGGTATCACAGTGGCTCAATGGCCAATTCGACGCGGATACAGTGGCCGCAGTCAGAAAATTGCAACAGGATAACCCCGACGAACTCGCCGATGCTTTTTATCGCAGCCTGGAATTTGGAACAGGTGGACTGCGCGGCATTATGGGCGTGGGTACCAACCGTATGAATAAATACACAGTTGGTATGGCTACCCAGGGTTTTGCCAACTATCTGAAACAGGCCTTTACCGGCGAAATCAAACTGGCCATTGCACATGACAGCCGTAACAACAGCCGTTATTTTGCAGAAGTTGCTGCTAATGTACTGGCGGCCAATGGTATTAGGGTTTACCTCTTCGAAAGCCTCCGCCCTACTCCGGAACTGTCATTCACCATTCGTCACCTGGGTTGCCAGGGTGGTATCGTGCTGACAGCCTCCCACAATCCTAAAGAATATAACGGCTATAAAGCTTATTGGAACGACGGGGCCCAGCTGGTGCCTCCTCACGATAAAAACGTCATCCGTGAAGTAGAGAAGATCGCCTCCATTGACGAAGTAAAATGGTCTGGCGGAGAAGCCAATATTACTAGTATTGGTAAAGACATAGACGAAGCCTACCTGCAGGAACTGAAAAATCTCAGTATCCAGCCGGAAGTGATCAAAGAACAACATGACCTGAAAATCGTTTATACACCCATCCACGGTACAGGTATCACCCTGGTGCCTGAGATCCTGAAGCGTTATGGCTTTACCAATGTGCACGTGGTGGAAGAACAGGCTACTCCGGATGGTAATTTCCCAACCGTAGTATATCCTAACCCGGAGGAAGCCGAAGCCATGAGCATCGGTCTGAAGAAAGCCAAAGAACTGGATGCCGCCATCCTGCTGGGTACAGACCCTGACTCTGACCGTGTAGGTATTGCTGTTAAAGACATAAAAGGTGAATGGACACTCCTGAATGGTAACCAGACTGCCGTATTGCTCTTTAACTATATTATAGAAGGCCGCAAACGTAAAGGTCTTGCCGGAGATACCGACTATGTATGTAAAACAGTCGTTACTTCTGACCTGATCGATGTATTTGCCGCCAGCAATAACGTAAAATGCTACAATGTACTGACCGGCTTCAAATGGATCGCAGACCTGATCAGACGTAAGGAAGGTCAGGAGAAATTCATCTGCGGTGGTGAGGAGTCTTACGGTTACATGATCGGCGATAATGTACGTGATAAAGACGCTATTGCATCTGTTGCACTGATCTGTGAAATGGCGGCTTATGCACGCAGCCAGGGCAGATCACTGTACGAACAACTGATCGACATCTACGTAAAATACGGCTACTATAAAGAGAACCTGATCTCCATTACCAAGAAAGGAATGAAGGGTGCAGAGGAAATTGCTGAGATGATGCGTGGTTATCGTGATAATCCTCCGACCACTATCGATGGTTCTCCGGTTGTAACGCTGTACGACTATGAACTGCAGCAGGTGAAAAACCTGAAAACAGGTGAAGTAAAACCAATCGATCTGCCAAAGTCCAACGTACTGCAGTTTGTACTGGAAGATGGCAGCAAGATCTCCGCCCGTCCGTCAGGTACAGAGCCTAAGATCAAATTCTACTTCAGCGTAAATCAAAAGCTTGCTAAGGCAGCCGACTTCGATGCGGCCACTCAGGCGCTTGATCAACGTGTACAGAATATTATTAAGGATATGAAGCTGAAATAAACTTCATTATTCTATTACCTTTGTCCCGGTACTGATACATCCGTAAAGTACCGGGATTTTTTATACCTATGAATACCGCAGCTGTGCCATATTTTAGAGGAATACTACTTTTTATCCTGGTAGTATCGTCGTGCTGCCCTGTTCTGGCAAGGCAGCAAATTTCCGTTTCACCAATAGACACCATCATTGACGCCCATCCCTCTACCCACATCAACCGTTCTAATATCTGGATGATGGCAGGCATCACCACCGGTCTGTATGGTGGCGCACTGGCTGTTCTCAGTAATACCTGGTACAACCAGTACCCGAAATCCCGTTTCCATTCGTTTGACGATACGCCTGAATGGCTGCAGATGGATAAAGCGGGACACTTTTACAGTGCTTATATGGAAGGGAAGATCAGCAGGGAAATGTGGCGTTGCACCGGACTACCGGAAAAACAACAGGTCTGGATCGGCGGACTTAGCGGATTTGTGTATCAGTCTGTTATTGAGATACTGGACGCTTATTCAGCCGAATGGGGTTTCTCCTGGGCAGATATGGCCGCCAATGCCGGAGGATCGGCACTGATGATTTCCCAGGAACTGGTATGGCACGAGCAAAGAATACAGTTGAAGTTCTCCGCATACCCCAAAAGATACCAGGACCCTTACTTAAAAACGCGTACAGATCAGTTATTTGGAGATAATCTGGCGGAAAGGACATTGAAAGACTATAATGCCCAAACCTATTGGGCATCAGTAAATCTGCATGCCTTCATGCCCAAAAGCCGCCTGCCCACCTGGCTCAATATTGCTTTAGGTTATGGCGCCAACGGTATGCTGAAAGGAGATAATAATATATGGGAAGATACCAATGGTATTCAACACGATTATTCAGCCATTCCCCGTTACCGGCAGTTCTATCTGTCACCCGACATAGATTTCACCAGAATACCTACACGTAGAAAAGGGGTTAAAGTATTATTCCAGGTGCTGAATATGTTCAAATTCCCCGCTCCTACATTGGAACTGACCTCCAGAGGTGTACTCCGCGGACATCTGCTGCACTTCTGAGTTTTATACGAGATATGCTGACCGGATCTCATTTTCTTCCATATCCACCATCACCATATCCTGCATGGTGGTAGCCAGGGAATACCCTACAAAATCCACTGATAAAGGGAAGGACTTATGTTTACGGTCTACCAGTACGGCTGTCTGTATTTTCTTAGGCAGGAACTGCAGGAAAGGCTTCAGGGCATACAACATGGTCCGTCCTGAATTAGCCACGTCATCCACCAGTACAATCGTTCTTCCGTTGAAATCAATCTCTTCAGAAAGCTTTACACTTTCAGGTCGCTGCTTGTCCAGGTTCAGTTGTAAGAGCTTGATACGCAAGGGAGAGATCTCCTGCAGTATTCCTGCGATCTTCTCTGCCAGTATCATTCCCCTGTCCCAGATACCTGCCAGGATAAGTTCCTGTTCATCACTGTTATGTTCATAGATCTCGTAAGCAATACGTTTGATCTTCTTCTCTATCACATCCTGGGTCAGGATCACGTTCTTAGTTTCCATGTTGGTTGTTTAGCAGGGTAAAATTAGGAAAAAGAGTCCATAGTCAACAGGTCATAGTCTATGGCGGATGATCTATTTTTCCTTACATTGCTATAAATTAGGAAGTCAAATCTGACGTATGCTTATAATTCAGGAGCTATTATTTGTAATTGCCTTCGGCATTGCTGTATACCTGTTTTCCAGGAAGGCCAGGCAAATCAGGCGGAATATCCTGCTTGGCAGGGATGTACAGTTGAATGACGAACCTGCCGCACGCTGGCAGAATGTATTACTGCTTGCATTCGGACAGAAGAAAATGTTCCGCAATCCCCTTGTTGCTGTACTCCACTTCTTCGTATATGCGGGTTTTGTCATTATCAATATTGAGATCCTGGAGATCATCCTGGATGGTATACTGGGTAGGCACCGACTATTTGCCCCTGTATTGGGAGGATTGTATCCTGTATTGATCGGTTGTTTTGAGATACTGGCAGCATTAGTACTCATAGGCTGTGCTATCTTCCTCGTACGAAGGAACATTGTGAAAGTAAAACGTCTCAATCAGCATGAACTGGATGGCTGGCCGCGTTCTGACGCCAATTATATCCTGATTACGGAGATAGCACTGATGCTCCTGTTCCTCACGATGAACACGGCAGATCAGGCCCTGCAACAACATGGGCATGAACATTATATGGCTACCGGCGCCTTCTGGGTAACAGGTCCGTTTGTTTCTCTTTTCTCCGGATTACCTGATGGTACACTTGTGGCCATAGAGCGTACTTGCTGGTGGCTCCATATATTGGGTATTCTGGCATTCCTGAACTACCTCCCCTATTCCAAACACCTGCACATTATACTTGCTTTCCCGAACGCCTATTATGCCGATCTGCGGCCTAAAGGTAAAATGGAAAACATGCCCGCCGTACAAAAGGAAGTACAGCTGATGTTGCAGCCGGAACTGGCAGCGGATGCTCCTGCCGGCGATATTCCTAAATTCGGCGCCAAAGACGTACCCGACCTTACCTGGAAAAACTTATTGGATGCCTATAGCTGTACAGAGTGCGGTCGTTGTACTGCTGCCTGTCCGGCCAATATCACTGGTAAAAAATTGTCTCCCCGTAAGATCATGATGGATACCCGTGATCGTGCAGAAGCGATCGGCGCACAGATAGCTAAAACAGGCTCCTTTACAGAAGATGGCAAAACCCTGCTCCGCGATTATATTACAGAAGAAGAGCTCCGTGCCTGCACTTCCTGCAATGCCTGTGTACAGGAGTGCCCTGTAAGTATCAATCCCCTGCACATCATCCTGCAACTGCGTCGTCACCTGGTAATGGAAGAATCCAGTGCACCGCAGGAATGGAATATGATGTTCAGCAACATCGAAAACAACATGGCCCCCTGGAAAATGAGTCCGGACGACAGGGACAAATGGGCTGTAGAAATGAATGGATAATAGCGTTAAGTTAAACTGATATACAATGCAAATAAAAACGATGGCCGAATACGCCGCCAGCGGCGAAACACCTGAAATCCTTTTTTGGGTGGGATGTGCCGGCAGTTTTGATCAACGTGCACAGAAAATCACCAAAGCCTTTGCCACCATCCTCGATAAAGTAGGCGTTCGCTTCGCTATACTCGGTAAAGAAGAAAGCTGTACCGGCGATCCTGCCCGCAGGGCCGGCAATGAATTCATCTTCCAGATGATGGCGCAGAACAACATCGCCGTATTGAATGGGTATGAAGTAAAAAAGATCGTTACCGCCTGCCCTCACTGCTTTAATACACTTCGCAACGAATATCCCGAACTCGGCGGACACTATGAAGTGATCCACCACACGACTTACCTCCAACAGCTGATTGACGAAGGTAAGATCCGGATGAAAGAAGGCGGCACCTTCAAAGGCCGCAAGATCACTTACCATGACTCGTGCTACCTCGGCCGCGCCAATGACATCTATGAAGCGCCCCGCAAGGTGCTGGAAGCGCTGGATGCGGAGCTGGTGGAAATGAAACGCTGCCGTAGCAACGGCCTGTGTTGTGGTGCTGGTGGTGCACAGATGTTCAAGGAAGAAGAGAAAGGTACTACCCGTATCAATTTTGAACGTGGAAAAGAAGCGGTGGAAACCGGTGCGGCTGTCATTGCATCCAACTGCCCCTTCTGTATGACTATGCTGACAGACGGTGTGAAGGAACAGGGCAAAGAAGAAAGTGTACAGGTACTGGATATTGCAGAACTGGTAGCACAGCAGATAACGCAACAATGAGACGCCTACTCCCCTTTCTGATGCTCCTCTTTTGCTGCCGCCTTGCAGCGCAGGATGTGGCATTATTCAACAAAGACGGAAAGGCGATTGCTTATATTGACACTAAAGATAAAGACCAGACCATCTATCTGTACAGCGGTGAGCCGGTGGCTGTCATCTCAGAGACCGATGTGTATGGTTTTAACGGCAAACACCTGGGTTGGTTTGAAAAGGGCATTGTGCAGGATCATACTGGCAAGAGAATAGGTAATACCAAAAAGGCGGCGACAGGCTATACTCAGTATGAGCCATATAAAAGCTACAAACAGCAGAAGCCGTATATGGGATATAAAGGCTATCCTCCCTACAAGCCTTACCTTTCTAACACCTGGTCAGACGATTCCTTTGAGACATTTCTATTACAGGGAATTGACAAATGATATCCGCCGTCAGGCCCTGCCATCTAGTTCCTGACACCAAAATGACCGTCGTCAGTAGTCTGTACTCAATTTTTTGGTAATTTTGCATCATGAAACAGGAAATTCAACAATTATTACCGGCTGACTTTCACCCGTCTTCCCGCGTATGGATATATCAGAGTAATCGTCCTTTCAGTGAAAAGGAGAAACTGGAAATAAACGAGCAACTGCATCAATTTACTTCTCAATGGCAGGCTCATGGCGCCCCTGTAAAGGGATGGGGCCAGCTACTCTTTGATCAGGTGATCGTGCTGATCGCCGATGAGTCAAATGTGGCGGTGAGCGGTTGCAGTACCGACAGCTCCGTTCGTATTATCAAGAGCATCGAGCGCCAGTATAGTGTGAACCTTTTCGATCGCCTTTTACTGGGTTTCCTGGTGAAGGACAAGCTACAGCCACTGCCAATGCAACAGGTGCCATATGCGCTTGAAAAGGGGTTTATTGATGAGAATACGCTTTACCTGAACAATACTGTTCTCACCAAAGGAGAAATGGAGAAGAATTGGTTGTTGCCGTTGAAGGAGAGCTGGTTGGCGAAGAAGTTTTCGATAGCGTAAGCGTTCATGATATTATAAAAAATCCTGCATTACCAGATTGGCGGTGCAGGATTTTTTATTTAGTTACCAGAGGCTTATCAAAGCATCTCACGCAAGCTCGGGTGAAAGGGAGGACGAAGACGATAAAGGCCTGTCCGTCCAATATGCCATCCCCACAAGCAACCACATTACCTGGGCAGACCATGCCAGCGCAGTAACACTACCAGGCGCAGGACTGAACAAATTAGACACCTGCACCAGCAGCAACAACGCCATCAGGACCCAAAACACTCCCTTCCTGGGCCGGGCTGCTCTTAAATAGATCACAATCCCAGTTATAAACATAAACCCTTCTATCACATTCGTAAGCACCGGGTTTGCCCATACCTCCAGCCCCACTTTAGGAGAAGCCCATGGGAAAATAGGCAAGTCATGAAAATGCACTATTAAGTCCAGCACCCAGTGGCTCAATACCGCCAATCCCACAATCACGCTATCCCGCATATTCTTCTTAACAAGAAAGTAAATACCGCCAAAAGCCACGCTCCACACCATCGCCATCAGCAAACTATGACTGACAGGATAATCAGTAAATTCCAAAATGCGCTCGCCCCCCAGCTCGGGGTGTATCACCACATGTTCAACATTAAAAAGTAAAAGTGTAGGCCACAGCAGGTCCAGGAACTGAACTGCTATAAATAAAGTACCGAGAGAAACAGAAGGCGCCATTTTCTTAGCGGCCAACCCCAATCCAAAATGTCCGATAAACATATACAAGTGTTTTACGGATGTAAAGATGGCCCGTAAAACAGCTCGCCGACTTGACAAAAATCAAGAACTTATTTTCCGCCTGATCCTGCTCAGGGTCTCCGGCGTCATCCCCATCATAGAAGCCAGGTATTGCAGGGGCACTTCATTAAATAGAGATGGGTTATAGTTGAATAACCATCGATATCGTTCTTCTGCTTTCATAGATAATAAAGAGAACACCCTTTGCTCCATGAAAATAAAACACCTGGCAATAAACAGCTTCTCCAGATGATGCCACTCGGGTATCACCGTTCCGATGCGCACATAATCTTCCCTGCTCATGGTGTACAATTCAGTATCCGCCAGCGCCTGTATATAAAACTTCGCCGGCGTATTGAATACCAATCCCGCAAGGTCGGTTACAAACCCTCCTGCTCCTGAGATCCATTGCGTAGTTTCAGTAACGCCATCATTTACAAACACCCGTATCAGCCCTGAACGCTGAAAGCTCAACGCCGCGCAGGTATTACCTGGCTTCAGGTAATAATCCCCCTTTGCCAGGAAAGAAGGTTTAAAGAATGCGGCCACAAGCTCCGCATCGGATGCAGAAAAACCCAAAAAAGATGTAATCAGCTGTTCCAGTTCCATCATCAGGGGAAGATACAAAAAGGGCTGTCATGAGACAACCCTTTCTTCTTTTTGAACAACGTTAGCCCGCAACTTCTTCACACAATATATTAACCTGAAAAACTGCGCAACCAGCCCCGCCAGGTACAGTACCAGCAACACTTCAAACGTGCCCCTGCACCTCCGGTGAATGAATACGCTCCGTTATCAGTTTGGATCAAATTCTATAAAAGCGTATATTTAGTTTTACGATCATTTCATAAATGATCTTTAACGAAAAAAGCGGGAATAGCTCAGTTGGTAGAGCATTAGTTTCCCAAACTAAAGGTCGCGGGTCCGAGTCCCGTTTCCCGCTCAGATGGAATCCTTCGAAATGTTGAATAGCAGCATTCCGGGGGATTTTTAGTTTTGAGCCAGTTCCAATTAATAACCTGATGTACCCTCTTACCTTCAATTTGGGTATCAGAATGGGTATCAAAAAAAAGACCTCCAAAGGAGGCATTAGTATTGAAAATTTCAGAGGAAGAATCAGACTGCGCTGGCGTTTAAATGGAGAAAGATATACTCTGAGTCTGCCTTACGCATATTTGCCAGAGAATATGCAATATGCCATCGTTAAGGAAACGGAGATCAAATTGGACATACTCAAAGACTGTTTTGATAGTTCGCTAGAAAAATATAAACCTGTCCTCACCCCTGCTATATCTATTCCAACCAAACCGGCCATTATCTATGCACACGAGTTAGCCGATAAATTCGAAGATTGGACGGTACAAATCAGGAACATCAATATTAATAACTCTTTCGACTATCTATGTACAAAGCGTTTACTGGAAAGCTGGGTGAATGTTCCTATTGAAGATATACCGGCGCAAATGGCAGCAAAGAAATGGGGAGTAATCACCTACAATAGAAGACTTAATTTTCTAAGAAGTTTCTTTATATGGTTGCAGGATACAAATGTTATTTCACTCAATCCCTTATTACACATAAATAAGAGAAAATCAGGTAGAAAAAAAACTAATGAGCGAAGAACGCCATTAACTGAAGAAGAAATCGGTAGATTATTATGTGCAATACAGTATGACACCTTCTGCCCGAAACGATCTGCCTATAAGCACTCGCACTATTATCCATTCCTGAAATTCGTTTTCTTAACTGGTCTTAGAAATGCTGAGGCAATAGGACTACGCGTAAAGCATATCGATTTTGAAAACAAACAGGTAGAAATCTCAGAGACTTTCGCCCGTACTATAAAAGGCACCAATCATGCCGCCAGAATCACTAAAGGGACTAAAACGGAGAATGTGAGGTACTTGCCTTTAACAGATGAACTAATCGCAATCCTGGAACCCAATATTATTGACAAAAACCCCGACTCCCTTGTTTTCCTTTCTCCGAAAGGACTATCCATCGATGATAGGATGTTAGGAAAACGTGTTTTAAAGCCCATCCTGACGGCTTTAGGCATTGAGAATAGAGATCTTTATGTCGCCCGACATTCCTTTGGTACAAGGGCTGTTCAGCAAGGAATGGCGATAACAGATGTCGCGTATTTGATGGGTCATAGCACGATAGAAACCACTATACGTAACTACGTTAGTGTTCAGAAAAAGGCTATAGCACTGCCAAAAATGAATTAAAGCAGGTAACATAATTGATCTTTAAGGTAAGGGAATTGAGCACGGCTAATAGTCATTGACTATCAAACGCAATACACTTGTACTATGTGAAATGTTGATTATAAACGACAATATTGTCTATTCTGCAAATAACTATGTGAAGATGCTTTTTTGATTTTTCAACAGTTGAAACTACTGTTTGTGTTGGGTAATAGGGACGAACGATCATCGACTTCCCTTTTACCTAATAGGGTTAACGCGTGACGCTTAGCGCTTTCGAACCGATGCATCGGTGAAGGAGATTTGCGTTGCGCATGATCGCTTAGCGCTGCACAAAGCTCCGAAAAATAAATAAGAAAGTCAATTTGTTCACAATTTCTGATGGTGTAGGTTTTAACCTACATTTTTTATCACAAAATCGGATGATCTATTATTTAGTACAAGGAAAAGTAGGTTATAATCTACTTTTATAAATGAATTAACTAAAGCGGATTTTTAGGCAAGAAATCCTGGGGAGAACAGTTAAAGATTTTTGCCAACTCGTTTAAATGCCGGATATTATATTTATCTCTCCGCTTGCTACTTTCAACATTTGAAACGAAGCTATCAGCCATACCCAGATGTTGAGATAAATCTATCTGCTTTAACTGGGCTTCTTCCCGGCGTTTCTTCACGCTTTGTATAACGTACATATCTATATCCGAGGCATGAGGCTTAATTTCCATTGCTATTTTTCGTAAAGCACGAACAATGTGAATAACTTATCAACCGGACATGTCCGGTTTTAATATTTTTTATTATCTTTACTAAATAGCAATTCTGAAATGAATACATCTTAATAGCATATTCATAGATTTAAAATACTATAAGCGTGTTTGCTTTGCTTTCCGTTGCTGAAAACTGCGACCTTTCAAAAAACTACGGAGAGAATGAGGTAAATCGCCTATACTTGCATTGGTGTAGGCGTTCTTGTTCCGTAGTAGGGTGTCGCAGCCCTTCAGCACGATAAGAACTAACCTGCACCTTTTTTATTTTCAAGGTTAGCCCATCACGCCCTGTACTTTCCATAAACTTTATTTAAAAAACTGAATTACCAGATTCCTCTCGGTATATGGGTAAAGTCATGCCACTATCTTCTGTCCTCAATAATATTGAATATAGATCACTAGCTCTTAGAAGCATTTTAAGGGAAGAAATATGCGCAGAACTGGGCTGGCCAAATACAGATTATTATAACCGGCTAAAAGTTCCGGACATAGTTAATCATAAAAAAATGACTGTCAATTCAGCTTTAACACACGACGAACGTGTCAAAATACAAACCATTGCCAGAAGATTACTATCCGAATCTGGCCCTGATATGGCGAAACCCACAGGCCACATCCTGTTACGAGATTTACAAAACAATACTTAATCAGAAATATCATGACAGAAAGAAAACATCAACAGCAGTATGAGAATCCAGGCAATCTACTGTATGACATGAAATTACTTCTAACGGAATTGCCGTTGAAATTTCGCGAAATAGCCTCCAATGAATGTGCATGGAGCATTCCGACCTACTACCGGAAAATGCGACCATCGACAAATGAAAGCAATACAAGTTCTACCCTCTCCAATGCAGAGGTTAGTATGGTTTTCACAGTAATGGACGGAATTGTAAATGATTTTGTAAGAGAATATGAAGAATACAAAGCGGAAAAGCAAAAAAACATATCCGAAATGGACTCCTGATAAGGAATGGCTTGATAGACATCCAAGGAAGATTTTAAGCACTACTAAGGGCAAAGAATTATCAATGTCTTTTAGAATGCTGTATGATCAGCTGAATAGTGCAAGTTATATCTATGAGCAGCATATCAATGCCGCTCGGTCTCTTCTTTTTAAGAAGCTTCTTAAAATCATAAATTGTATTCATGATTATGAAGAAATTCTTTCAACATGTGATTGGAACCTCAGAACTCCGGTTTCAATACAAAACTGGGGAAGTGTTTCTATTAGTAATCTTTTGGCTGACAGTGATGGACGCTTCTTTGAATTGGCACGTAAACTCGACGGAGAACGTCAAGACGTATTAAGGAATTTATTTTATGCTAAGCCCAAACGGAAAATCATTTCCAGAGAGCCAAATCTCCTGAAAAAACTGGATCAACATATTAGTGCATTTAACACGCATTTTAGGGATAGGGTATGTTATGAATGCAACTGGTCAATTAGCACGTATTACAGAAAAATTCGGGAGTTTAATTGCCATTATGTTTATCAAGGTGACTATACTTATTGTAATTTGTCGAACGCCCACAAAGAAATGATTATTAAAATTATGAGTGAAGAATATATCGTCTTATGGGAACATCTCATAAAATACGGAATTTAATGATTTTGGATAGTACATAGACGATACCACCTCAATTATCATGCATAAGAATTGGCCGGTTAAGTACTACACTAAAATCGGTGAAAACTAAACGTTGTTAACTAACTCACATTTTATCCTCAAATGGTGAGTTGATGATAATTAATTTTATAATAAGCATCCAATTTGAGAAATACTCACCCCTTCGATAATCATTATGTAATTTGATAGATTGATTTATTCTTTTATCCATAAGAAAAATCACACTATAGATAAATTTAAAAACCTTATTATCAATTAATTATCCACACAGCCTTAATAAAACAAAAAATCATATGTATTTATAATTTATTTACAACGATTAACAGATAATCTCAAAATAAATACACTTAAATATGTAAAGGCGGCACACAAGAACGTAAAAAAACAACAAACTGCGGCAATATTTCCTATCTTCGTAAACATGAAGTTAAAATTCATTAAGGCGCAAGAAATTGATAGAAATGTAAAAGCAACCATCCATACAAGTGGAAAATTAGGTTTTTCATCGGATGCTGCTAAAAAATTAAGATTAAGTGACAACACAAGATCTGTAATGATTGCATTGAATGAAGATGATACCACCGATGAAAATCTCTACATAAAGACATTAGACGAACAAAATGACGATGCCTTTAGCATAATTAAAGCTGGAGAATACTATTACGTAAATACCAAGGCATTTTTCGATAATTATAATATTGACTATCGAAATAGTAAAATTATATATGATATAGTGGAATTTGAATATGAGGGAGAAAAAATGTTCAAGTTTATAAAACGGGAGGTGAAAAAGAAGAAAAAAATTGAGTAGCAATAAAAAGGGACGTGCTTCCAACACGCCCCTTTTTGGAACAATTATTTTGACTTGGCGGTCTTCTAACTATTGGGCTACTTCACCCAATCGTATGGTTGTTCCTTTTTAAGTATGTGCAATATACATACCATTTTCTTTTTTCCTAAAGAAATATGATGGAAGGAAATTTTAAAACCCTTAAATCATAACATTATGTATATAAACCATAAAAGAATAAGAAATGTTGACAAATATCTTATTGGTTTAAATGAAGATGATAACTTCTATGTAGCCTCTGCTGATCCCAAAATTAGCAAGCAGAAGGCTATAAACATTGGCTTTTCAAACTCTTTAAATGATGGGGAGGCTGTTCTTCCCAGAATTGTAGGGTCAGTTTCCAAATTTAATGCTGAGGGTGGCTTCATCAAATTAATGAATGAGCCTAAGGAAACTTGTTACAAGGAAAGGCTCTGGACCTGGAAAGACTGGGGAGGAACTGAGCATACAAAGATTGTATACGTACCATATCAGAGATATAAAAGACAAATTATAGATCCTCCAGGAGAAGAGCTTGTATTAGTCAATAATGCTGATGTCGCAGTCATCCTATCAAATAAGCTTAAATATACCCAAGCAAATTCAGGTCTAATAAAGCACATAATTAATCTTTTCCTAGAGCTTTTTGGAGATTGTCAAATCTTAAAAGAAAATCTAACTCCAGCAATTAAAGCTCCAATACATCGATTAAACTGGAATGTACTTCCTCCCGGAAAATACCCCTGGGAAAAGGCTAAAGCAATAGTTAATGATTACACAAAAGGTTTATCACAGAACAAAACTGAGATCATAAAAAACAGGATAAATGTGATAAGTCGTCATGAACCCGATTTCATTGCAATAGGAGAAGCTGGTTTCCACGGTTACTGGGTTCTAGGATTTACCAATAAAAAGCTTTACATCCTAGAAAGTCTACATTTTGGAAATGCAACATATGTGTTGGGGAACAATTGGGAAACGATTTCCCAAATGACCAAAGCAGAGATAATTTCAGGAAGTCTGAGTAAGGCAAGAATTATCCATCGTGAAGGATGGGCCACAGATATTAATAACCTTTTTAAATAATAATTTTATGTCAAAGACACCTAAAAATTCTGGCAAATCATGGACGAATAATGACTTAGATCGTCTGAATACATTAGCGGCAGGAAACACTCCAACTCGACTAATTGCATGGAAAATGGGAAGAAGTGAAGATTCAATAAGATCCAAAGCTTCGGACGAAGGAATCAGCCTCAAGCCAACTAATCAATCGCCTTATAATAGGAGATGAAAATTAGATACTAAATGTTAAACATAAAAGAGAGTTTTATCAACAAAACTCTCTTTTACGTTTAATATTAAGGTGCTATAATAGTTTTCCGAAATGTAAGCGACACTCGCCTTTTTCGTTTATAAACTAAGCCGTGATATTTATCAGTTAATCTTGGAGCTATTCCATGTTTCCATATATATCTACTATCTCCTTTTAAAATAACCATACTTCTGTCAGCAAGTAATAACGGTATCTTTTCATGGGTCATCGGATTGGTAAAGTCCATTATGCAATCAGAGCCCAATGAAATTGAAACAAGCGTTCCATCGAAACAGGGCTCGCAATCAATGTGCGGGGTGATACCCTGCCCTGGCAAATATTCGTTTACTATAACTTGATCAGGAATAGAATCAAAAAAACCTTTTTTGAAGAGGTCGTATGCAATTACCTCCGCCCAAAATGGTAATTTGCCAATCCTCATGCTAAGATCTATCCTCCTAGCCTTATAGTCGTATCTAAAACCATAATGCTGAACCCGCCTACTCAAATCATTAATCCACTCAGCCGAATCAATCATTTGTATTAAATCATTATGCTCTTTAATAGTAAGATAGCTCTCAACGTATTGTAAGCCTGAAATTTTCTCAATATCCTGAGACTGGAAATTTTCATATTGATTGAATAGATCTATTTGAGCATTGCTAAGCATAGCATAAAGTTACTCATTTTTACGGTGCCATCAATAAATCAGCAGAACAGTTAAAACTTAGTCGTGGTCTGTTACTACTTTTGACTACATCTTCATACTGAAAGCCATAAACAGTAGGAAAGAGGCTAAGGCTGTTAATGTTCTTTAATCCTTGTTTATATACTCTCCATTTATTATTTAACGATGGGGCGGTAGGGTTTTGTTGAAAAATAAGAATTTTACTATTGGGATATGCGGAATATAAATTATTCGTAAAATCAATAAAATCTTTCGGATCCAAGCTGTGGCTTGCAAAAATATATGAGTAGTTAATAATAATAGTTATGTCAAGGTCTTTAGGAAAAGAATTAGACAAATCCAAAAGTGTATTATGAAACGAAATATTTTTATATCTAAGTTTCAAATTACAAACATCGAAGTCTTTTGCTCTTGTCAACATCGAATCGGCTGTATCAATGCCAATATAATCAACATTCAATTTGTTAAGACTATCAGCTTCAAGCAAATAATAATTAAATGCCAGACCCGACGTAAAAGGCCCGCAACCTATATCCACAAAAAAAACGTCCTTTGTTTTTATATAAGTATTCAATCGGGGATTTAAGTACCGGTAGAACCACCAACTACTGACACAATGCATTTGAAAATAATAGTAACAGTACAAATCAACTTTCTGTTCCGGGGTTAAGCCCTGGCTCGCAAGCGCAAAATCAGCTCTACCATTTTCCAGTACGACGTTTCTGTGAAAGTTCTTAATTCTTTTCGCCTCTTCGCTATAAGGATCCGGCTGACAAGGATCTTCAATTAGAGCTTGATCGACAAGCCTTTTTACAGCTGGTACAAATAGACTTTCAAATATGGGGTCATTAACTGGGGATAAATTCATAATATATAACAAAATTGTAGGTATTCGAAAATACACTAATTATTTAAAATACCAAGACAATCGAGTTATATAACATAAAATTTGCGTCGACAAACTTTCAAACAGTACCTAAACCTTCCACATTAAAACTGGTACTGGTATTTATCATCAGTATTCTTCTTAAATTATTCTACTTGTAAATTCCTGAAGCGATATTCATTTCGTTTGAATAAAGACTCTATCAAATCAAGAGAGAATCCGACTTCCTTTAAAACCGCCGCAATCAACAAAAGCTTCATTTTTTCAGTCAAACCAAATAGATCTTTTTTCTTCAGCGCTTTTGACTTGGTACTTTCATCATAGTGTGTATAATAATTTCGTGAGTTCTTCACATCTTTAACAAAAGCTAGTCTATCAGGCAGTATTTTCGCAAAAGTCTCGATATTAAATTCTTCGACCAAATCTGCGAGTCTCGTATGCAATGTCGGTTCATTACTATGAAAACATAACCTCCCTCTAGCAAAATCTTCATGCCCACTTGGGATAACACTCATAATTTCTTTCAATCTATTTCTGTGTTCATCATCTGGGATTACGTCATTCTTTCTTTTCCTACGGTGAAATGTTTCCAAAGCCTGGGCAACATTCAAGAAACGATTTTCATCAAATCTGTCCACTCGGTAAAAAGTTTCCATTAACAGATTGATCACCGGCTCTATATCCTTGCTGCAAGCATACCAATTCTTCAAGACACGATCGAAATTCCCCTCAACATCTTTATAATTAACTAAGAACTCCCGGATAGTCCTTGGCCTCTGCGATAAACTTTTGGCAGATATAGCATAATGAACATCAAAGTGCGTAGGGTACTCTTTTCCATTAAAGGTCCATTTAATCACGTTATTCTGCAAATGAATTCTAATTGGGTAAGATGTCTCGTAGGAGCATAAAGTTAAAAAATCTTGAAATGTTATTAGATATTTCAACAAGTCATCAAAGTGCATATCGCCTTGCAATGGCTCTATTACGAAACTCACAAGTTGATTCAGAGATACAGAAAAGCGTGAAGGATTTAAATTTTTCACAGAAAACCCAAAGTGTGCATTCACATTATTATCAATATCAAAAGAAATCTTGTCAGGTAATGAATAACGTATATCATATCCCCCATCATTTCTTTCAATATTGATTCCCGTTGTCCCAATCCATTCGTTTAAGTTGTGACAAGCCATTTCTGCTGATGAAAAACGTAGCTCCTCCAAAGTCTCAAAAATAGCATCTCCAATAATTACTATTGAAATACCCCAAACGCTAGTCGCATAACCAGCATTATTCGTTGAACTGCTATTTTCCCAACATTTATAAAGAGTTACACCTTTCCCCGAAGACAGCTTTCCGACTATAATATCAAAATAATCACCATTTTGTTTAGAGAGATTACTTGAAAAGTTGCCATGAAGCTCCAATCTAGCGCCACTATCTACATCGAAGTAAAGCGTACCATAAATTTCCTCTTCAGAATTGGCAGGTATATACCAAATTCCTTTATGACTAAAATTATCCCTCATAATATTTGTCTTATTTTAATCCTTGTTATTTCGCGATGCCATAAACTTGACAACATCGTTTCAAGATAACTTTATTTAGTGATAAAATAATTCTAATCGTGCTGTAATTTGCATTAATCAAAATCCCCAACAACACCGCCCTCCCTAGTACCAAAGTAAATGCGATACGAGTAGATTCCGTTCGCAAAACGCTTCAATTTGGAAACAATTATAGTTGTAGCCGACAATCAACTAAATTATCTGCTGTTGTAATAGGGTGAAATAATGTACTATTGAAAAAGGAAAGAGGAAATCTGGGAATCGATGCATCGTTGAACTATAAAACTGATAATTTAGGCCCTCCGTCTAACTCCCATAAAAATGTAGGATATAATCTACACGCAAATTAGCTGGCCCAGTGCCGCGTTTTGCAATTGACATTACTGCCAATCAATACCTCTTCAAACTCCCGCCGGAGGTAGCGCCTAAGCAGCGGACTTGCTGCCATACTCAGAAAGACGTAGTGGCCAGCCTTCATATCATGTTTTCATGGGCTGGTATCCTGCATCAGCAATTACCTTTGCTGGCACTCGTCGTTTTCTTTTTATAGCTGAGATGCATTAGATTATGCGAAGGACTAAAAATTGAAGCAAGCAAATATACGAAAAAATAAGCATGTTTCAAAATTCGTCACAAATACATAATTGCGGATATAACATAACTTTAACTATAAAACGTAATTAAACTTTATACAGCTCAATTTGCTGTAATTTGCATCTATACCCCCATTTGATCATAATAATTAATGATAAACATCACAAATATTTATGAGAATTTATAGATCAACTGCATCTATATATTTGTAGACTATGGGCAACATTGCAGCAATATTTAAATTTTATAATTCAATCGGTTATTTGATATATGCCTCCCACTTCAAACCCAGCCCTGACCGCCTCCCCCTCCTAATTAGAATGTCGACTATCCGCCCGGTTAAACTAGAATTTCCGTTTTCGAATGGTGAATGTATTAGTATCTAGAGAGCTAGTCTAAAACAAGCTAAAAAGTTCATTTATCTACAATATAATAGCCCTGAGAACTTATCACAGAATATCGCGTTTTTAATCAGAAAATTTAGCCTTTATATAGCATTTCCAATGTTTCAATAGTATCTTTATCCTTGAATAAAGTAGGTTATAACCTACTTTACCATCAGTAAACAATATTTTGGGTTACATTTTGGGTATCATATTATTGGTAAAAGGAAACTAGCCACGCTCACCAAAGAAAATTCCGCTCAAATTCAATATTTTATGGAATAGCTCAGTTGGTAGAGCATTAGTTTCCCAAACTAAAGGTCGCGGGTCCGAGTCCCGTTTCCCGCTCAGATGAAATCCTCCAGAATGTCGAATAGCCGCATTCCGGAGGATTTTTAGTTTTCGAGCCCGTTTCAAATAATCCCCCTATATCTCTTACCTTCAACTGGGTGTCAAAAAAGCATCCACTCGCTGTTCTATACCGCCTTATTAGTTTGATATATCTTCCTGAACTGTAACACAGAACCAACTATAAGCATGATCAAAAGCAAAAGAAGTGTTTTTGCAATCAAAGGATCCTGAGGTCCATGAGCCAGCGGATGACCTACCGGAATACGGTTAAAGGTTTCATTTACAGTTGGAATCATCGACAAGAAAAAGCTGAAAGAAAGGAAGAAAGTCTCTATATAACGAGCACGGTTATTTCCCGGCTTTTTGGCATAAAGAAGATATGCTACTACTACCAATGTCACAACCAATAATGCAAGAATATGTCCCGGATTCACTCCCTTAACGCTCGATAGTCCTAATGCTGTCAATGACGTGACTAGTGTAAAATAAAAATAGATCTTTCCCGGAAGTTTGCCCAGATCTATTTTGCCTCCTTTAGTAAAAGCTATAACGGCAGCAACAATCGCTATAATACCTATAACGGTATGAAAAATCCCCAAGATTGATAATCCCATGATCTTGACTTTTGAATGTTTATTTAATACTGCAAATATTGTAACAAAAGAAGAAATGCACTTTGTGAACCGGGTCAATTATTTGGCAATATGGTTCAGCAACAACGCTCGGCAACATCTGGTGTCAGAAATAGAAACGTATTTTCTTAAAAAGATACTAGTGATAAGCCAACATTCACGTAAGGAGCATTTTTATTACTACTAATTATGGATGCGTTATTATAGTTTTCGCCGTCTTTAAATAGCCTGGCAGACAAGAAGCTGTTAAGTCCACCATCCAAAGTCAGCATAACATTCTTCGCGAACAGCAATTCAAACGCCGCTCCACTTTTTAACTCAATCGTATTGTAGCTTACCTTGCCATCTAAGAAAGTATTGTGCCGATCATAAAAAATAGTATATGAACGCTGATTGGAACCAACTGACACCCAGGCGTTCCTAGCTATCTCTTTTTTTAAGTTAACACCTGTGGGAATATCTACGATCAATTCGAGTCCGGATGAAATGAATTTATGATAATAGTTAATAATAGGCTCGACAGGTATCGGCGAAGATGGATCTATCAAGGCTAATAAGCCAACAGAGAATGTCGTGTTTCCTGTTTTTTTCAAGGGCAAATTGATACTACCATTCAAATTTAAACGGCGAAAACTATTCACTCCGTCTGTAATTCCCCTGACAACTAATGAATAAACAACCGGGTGATCAAATATCTTATCTGACCGGGAATAATTTATGGCGAGATCGAATGTGCTTCTATCTGTGGTCACGGGAGTCAATTCCGCTTCTGGCAACTTGTTGCTAATGTCTTTTATCCTTGTGGATGTATAGGTATAATAGATACCGGCCGACAAGGAGTTACCTTTCCATTTAATAGCAGGTGTGTTGAAAAAAGTGCTTATGCGTCTGGTTTTTATTTTTCCGCTGGCAAAATCACGATCATCCAGTTTCACATCAAAATCACTATAGCCAAAGCCACTGGCCGATATGCCGAATTTCCTTAACCCAGGATAACGAATGGCAAGTTCTTTCATATTTGCACTGATGGTATCAGCCCCTGGGTGTAAAGAAGACATACTAATCATGTTCTGCGCTTGCATGGTACAAGGCAACAATAGGAAACATAGGAAGAGAACTGGCATTTTCATATGGTCATATATAATTGGCAAAGGTTTATTTATCCGAAAGCATCCTGTCTGGTTCAAAATCAAGGCTAATGGCATTCATGCAGTATCTTTTGTAAGTTGGAGGCGGGCCATCATCAAAAATGTGTCCCAGATGGGCATCACAGCGCCCACAAAGCACCTCTGTACGATCCATCCCCTGAGAATCATCTTCTAAATATCTTACGCTGTTTTTTCTTAACGGCTCATAGAAGCTTGGCCAACCACAACTACTGGCAAACTTGGCATCGGACCTGAAAAGTATATTTCCGCAAGCTGCACAGTAGTAAGTCCCTTTCGTTTTGCTTTTCCAGTATACGCCGGTAAATGGCCGCTCGGTGTCCTTTTCCCTGGCTACCGCATAGAGGTCTGCTGATAACACTTTCTTCCATTCTGCATTGGACACGTTCAGCCGTGTAGTGTCTGTGGTTGAATAGTAGGGATTGTTTTCATGCCCTTTAGCAGATCTCTGGTTCTGGGCATAAGCACCAACAGATAGTATCGCCAGTAAATAACTGAAAATAATTTTCCTCATTGTGATTGAATTATGCTTCCGTTTATCTTTAAATATTCTTCTTTATAAAAAAAATGGAATTGCTATTTTTTTATAATGGTGTTAAGTATCTGAACTAATTCACCAGGTTTAGATAGAAAAGGACTATGTCCTGATTTAATCTCATAAGTATTTAAAATATGCGCTTCAGCAACCATCTGTTGCTGAAATGGAAAGCTGATCGCTTTGTCTTCAGTTGTATAGATGTAGTATTTATTAGCGATGGTGTTGTAAATCTCACTGCTATAATTCAGCGGGGTTCCGGCAGCGCCAACAGGCTCGGGGCGAAGCTTTTCTACCAATAGTTTAATATCATCATCCGATCCGTCTTTACAGAATACCTCTCTCATATTCACTTCAGGATTGGCAATAGTTACCGTACTTCCATCAGCAGAAAATGCTAATGCAGCGGGAATAGATGTTCCCTTGTCCTTTGCTGAATAATCGAATACACTGCTACCGCTTTGAGGGATAAATCCGGCAACATATACTAATTTGTCTATTTTCTGAGGAACTTTACAGGCTGCCTGTGTAACTATTGCACCACCCAGGCTATGTCCTACCAGGACAACGGGACCATTCATACCATTGATAACATCGGTCACCTGTTTAACATATCCATCAAAGGTTATTTCAGAAACAGGTGTCTGATCATTCCCATGACCAGCTAATTCCACTAAAACAACTTTATTCCCTTCAGCTTCTAAAGACGCCTTTACCTTATCCCATACAAAAGATGCTTGCCAGGCACCATGCACCAACACAAAAGTTGAATGATTCTTATCTTTTGATGTATCATCGTTATCCTTTGAACAAGAATTTAAGGATAGTATCAATAGTAATAAAATCCCTATGTTTTTTACGTATTTCATACTTATATAAATGTTTGTTTATTTTATCTTCAGGGGAAGATGAACCAGTGTTATATCATCTCTGACAAGGCAAAGTTGCAGTACAAAAAAGAGATGCGTTTTGTGAATAAGTTCAATTTTTAGGGAATCTGGTTCAACAAATAGACGTAAGGCGTCCTTATAGCGTTTGTGCGCTATCACATAGGAATAAGATCAGGGGGAAGTAAAAAGTATGAATCCTTCTATCTTTTCTTATCCGTCTTATTTAGCTTTAAACGGAAATCTGAAGGTGGGGTGTGGTATTTATCGTGAAAACTTTTCGTAAAATTAGCCAGGTCATTAAATCCACAGTCAAAAGCAACATCTGTGATACGTGCATCTGAAACTAAAAGTAGTTCTGCAGCTCTTTCCAACCTTTTGTTTTTAATATAACTGGCAGGAGAATCATTATATATTTTTTTAAACTCCCTTTTAAATGAAGAAAGGCTTAAATTAGTTTTTTGCGCCAATTCATCAATATTGGTCTGGGAAAACAGGTTAGCTTCTATAACTTGTTTGAACGTATAGGCTGTTGGTGAAAAAAGTTGGGACAGTATGACCTGTATGATTTCGGCATCTTGTGTCTGTGATAACAAAAGAATGATTTCCTTCAGTTTCAAAACTAAAATTTCATCGTTTACCAAAGATGGATTTTCAAAATAAAATAGCAGGCCCTCTATATATTTTTGAATCAAAAAGTCGTTGTTAATTTTCCCGCTTGACTGGTTGGAGATGTTGTCCTTTTTCTGAAATATCGAAGGCAGCTCTCTCTCGTAAATTTTCTTCAGTATATCCGGATGGAAAGTGACGATTACAATTTCGCCATCGCTGTTATTTGAATCAGCTATCTGTCGCCCCGAGTTCAGGCAGTTTAGCAATAATGCGTGATTGGTAGGAATATTGATGGGCTCATTGTCAAATTGAAATTTTGTCTCGCCTTTCAACATATACAATAAACAAGCCTGCTCTGCCACAGGGAACGCAAATTCAAAAGGCGGCTTAATATCCACTTTTTGAAGGAATGTCTTCCCAAACAATTCAAATTTTTTATAGTCAGTAACCATTTAAGGTGTTTTATTTATTGTATTGCGTAGATACCTTATTGCTTTCTGTGATCCGAATACATAATACTAAGCCAACGCCGGATCGAATATAGGCAAAACCGTTTGAACCAGTCCCTGTTATCATGTGTCGCCTCATTTCTTAAACCTCAGTATTTTGAGGCAAGCAAAGCTTCGTAACTGACGGGCAAATGCAATACATTAGAAATTGATTATCTATCTGACAATGCAAAATTGAAATCCCAGGAATACAAATACTTTGTGAATCAGGTCAATTATTTGGCAATTTAGTTCAACCGGTAGTTTGACTCCCTCAACCAGCCGCTCACTTATTCCTCCTACATCACGACGTCGCGATTAAATTTCCGCTGATATCCCTAACGAATAAACGCATGATATACCAGGATTAATTTCTTCAGTAATTCCGCTCAGCAGCAAAGGCGCTATCCCCCACCTCAGTAACGAAATACCCATATATTCAAACGCGACGATTGACGCGGATTTTTCTAAAAAATGCCGGAGCAAACACAAACAAAAAGTAAGAATACCTGCCGGACTTTTTCTGATTACATCACAAAGCTAAGAAGAAAACGTATGCGGAAAATACGCATTTTTATCTCCAAAAACAACATACAATAAACTGATTTACAATTAATTAAAAGAAACAAATGCCCAATAGGGAAAATCAGGCTTTTCTTTCCGGAGATGCTATGCTTTTTACCGTCCTGATACCGCTTTGATACCGCTAATCCTCCCTTGATCTTACGTTCATGAACGTAGGATCAACGCAGGATTAGCGGTATCAAAGCGGTATCAAAGAGGGCTAAACCAGACTATTTCTCCCTATACACCTTCGGTAGAGATTCGGTCGAGGTAGCCTCATCCTCCCTTAATCTTCCGTTCCGGAACGGAAGATTAAGGGAGGATGAGGCTACCTCGACCGAATCTCTACTATATCTCTACCGGAGACACACTAACATTTACCTGAACTATCCCCTCGCGTTATATTCACCCGTACAGAAGGTGTCTCCCCATGTTCGTTTAGTGGTCAATTGCAAAAATGTGTTTCCAGAGGGCATACAGCTCGAAAATATCCCTTTCTGGAACACTGTACCTATTTACTGCGATAACGCCATTTTAAAGGGTATTACGGTCAATTCTGTGGATATTCCCGGAGGGATGGTATCGATATAGCATCCAGCCGGAAAAAGCAATAAGAAAAAACCGGGCAGTCATCGACGTACCCGGCCTTTTTATTTACACTACAATCAATTTACGAACACTCCTTCTTGCGCGAACCGCAAATGAGATAACACTCAACAATATCACCGACATCACCAGGTAACGGAGTACCATGTCCTGTTGGGTGACTATTTTACCCGTCCGGGAAAGTGCAAAACTGGAAACAGATGTCATCACATATACCATTCCTCCCAGCAGCCCACTCGCCATACCCGCATTCTGTGGGAAGTATAACATTCCCTGCGTAAAGAAGAGATTGTACAGGAATCCGGAACAGATATGAATAACAAAGGCAAATAACATCAGGCACCATAACTGCTGATAACCGTATCCTATCATGAACAACACCACGATCAACGTCAGCTGGACAATACCCGCAGTAACTGCTTTCCGGTTAAAATCAAGTGCGATAAGACGTTTACCGATGATCCCCCCTATCATCCAGGAAAATCCCAGTATCAGCGTACAATATCCGATCACAACAGCATTGAAATGAAAACTGTTCTCGATCACAAATGGCCCCGCCATGTTGAATACCATCACCACAGAATAAGCCATGCCCAATGTAACGATCCCCAGCAGGAATTGCGTATTCCCCAGCATCATCACATAATTCTCTTTTATCCTGACCAGATCGACCTTTTTGCGTTCTGCGATTGTTTCTCCACTGAAGATCAGTTCAAACACCAGCATGAGCAACGCGTATATCGCCAGGAAGTAAAAGTTGGACTGCCAGTTAAAATATTTCTGCAGATAACCTCCCAGAAACGGCGCTACAATAGGCCCCAGTGACCAGATAATAGTGAAGAAACTAAGGAAATGTTTCAGCTTGTCGCCTGAGTACAGGTCCACAAAGAAAGCCCGTTTAGACACCACAACAAATGATACAGCCACGCCCTGTATGATCCTTAAAAGACAGATCAGCTGCACGTCCTTTGTGATACCGATCAATAAAGAGGATACTATCAGCACTCCCAGACCATACATCGCCGGTTTGAACCTGCCAATGCTATCCAGCAGACTTCCGACGAACAATTGAGAGACACCGTAACTAAGGAAAAAACATGTCAGTGTGAGCTGTATATCATGCTCCGGCACTCCAAGGCTGGTGGCCATTGTAGGGAATGAGGGCAAATAAATGTCTGTGACAAATCCCGATAAAGGGATTGAGATGAAAGCCAGTAATGTCGCTATCTTCTTTCTTCTATCTGATGCATTTCTTAACATACCCGAAAACCTTTTTAGAATAACGTAACAAAGGTATATCAGGCATGCAAACACTCAGTAATGTAATTCAAAGGAATAATTGTCTAAATCAAAGAATCGCTTTTGCCTTTGATTGCCTGAACTGTAAAGGGGTGATTCCCATCGCTTTCTTGAAGAAATGATTAAAATGAGCAGGTTCCTCAAACCCCAGACAGTAGCCGACCTGAGAGATATCCCATTGTGTATTCTGCAGTAAGGTCCTGGCTTCTTCCAGCACACGGCCCTTGATAATGGCGGTAGTTGTACTGCCTGTAGTTGTCTTGATTACAGAATTCAAATGATTGACATGGACGTTCAAAGCCCCGGCAAAATCGGCCGGTGTTTTCATTGTCAGTGGATGCGCAGGAGAATCCAACGGAAATTGCTGGTGCAGCAGCTCATCGAACATCCTGAGTAAACGATGGGACGCCGGTAATTCGCTGGTATAATTACCATCAGGCTGATCTACCAGCAGCGAATGCATCAGCAGACAGAGCAGATTTCGGATGGCCTCATATTTAAAAGGATAATCGCTGTGCGCCATTTCCATCATCTGCCCAAAATAAACAGTTGCCAGCGACAACTGCTTGTCATCCAGGAAGATAACCGGCTCGCTCCACGCCTTGAACAGCGGTGAACGCTTAAATATGTCAAACTGGTAATGTTCATTGAAGAATTCCTGGTTAAACAGGCAGTAGTAACCGTCCTGGTTGTCCGATAAACTGGTCCAGGCGTAAGGAACAGACGGACAGGGTAACAACATAGCCGGCTTGTCTATGATAATCGAATTGCCGCCATAATTCAGCTCACCTGTTCCCAATATCAGTGTGATCTTATAAAAATCACGCCTGTTATACGGCGATTTAAAATTGCAGTATTTCCGGGTATTTACATTAAAATGAGACTTTCCGCTTTGCAGATCAGTATTACTTAATGGAAAACTGATATGTGATCTGTCCCGGTAAAAATCGGTCAATGTCTCCAATTCCTGGCTCATGAGACAAAGTTATGGAAAATATGGAAATGCCATTAGTCCCCCCTTTTCTCCATACATTTTAAAATCTACTAATAAACATCTTCTGTTGCGAAGTGAGTTATTCACCTGAAGTGTGGATATTGGGAAACATATCAAATGTCAGACAATGCTCAACCGGTACGTCAAACGACTTCTCACCGGCGTTTAAAAGGTGGAATAGTTTTTTAGTTATGTCTGCTAAAGTTCAGGCTATGTATACATTAGGTATTAATGCTGTATTCCATGACTCCGCCGCATGTCTGATCAAGGATGGCCAACTCATCGCGGCCGCAGAGGAGGAACGTTTTACACAGATTAAACATGGGAAACGCCCAATCCCTTTTTCAACGTATGAACTGCCCTTCCATGCTATTAACTACTGCCTGGAAACAGCCAATATCCACCTGAAAGATGTGGATCACTTTGCTTATTCATTTGACCCCTCTTTACTGCTGGGCGATCATTCGGGAAAACCGACAATAGAGATCCCGCTGGAACAGGGAATGGAAACAGGTTCCTCTAAATGGACCAATCCCTGGGATCCATTGTTCCTGTCTTCTATTATCAATGCATACCGGCAGCTCTCAGATGGTTATCCGCACCACCTGCAAAAGCGTTTTAAAGGAGCTAATGTTGATCGCAGTCGATGGCATTTTGTAGAACATCATATTGCCCATGCGGCGAGTGCTTACTACCCCTCCCCATTCACACGCGCCGCGGTGATGACGATTGACGGCCGCGGAGAAGTGGCGACCACCACTTATAACCTGGGAACTGGAAATGATCTTATCCGGCTGGGACAGGTAGATATGCCTCATTCCCTCGGATTACTCTATGAACGGGTTACGTCTTATCTTGGCTTCCTGCATTCTTCTGATGAGTATAAGGTCATGGCGCTCGCTTCCTATGGAAAGCCGGTATTCATAAATGAATTCCGGGACATGATCAAAGTCTATGACAACGGACAGTACACAATCACCAACGAGCGACTGGAAGAACGTTTCGGTCCTACAAGAGAAAGGAATGCTCCCTTTACTGAACATCATTTTAACATTGCACGCTCCCTTCAGTTTGTCCTCGAAGAAGTGGTGCTCGAATTAGTACACTGGCTGCACCGGGAAACAAAGGAAGAAAACCTTTGCCTGGATGGTGGAGTTGCACTTAACTGTGTACTGAATGCCCGTATCAGGGATAAAGGCCCCTTTAAAAACATATGGGTACAGCCAGCAGCAGGCGATGCTGGTACCGCATTGGGTGCAGCTATTTACACTGATCTGCAGCAGAATAAACAGGCAGATAAAAACTATCGCATGCCACATGCTTACTGGGGACCAGAATACAGTGATGCTGAAATAGAAAAGTTCCTCCAATGGGCAAAAGTACCGTACAGAAAGCTGCAGAACATCGCCGAAGAAACTGCTGATATTTTGCTACAGGATAAAATAATCGGCTGGTTCCAGGGAAGAATGGAATTCGGCCCCCGTGCGCTGGGAAGCCGTTCCATACTAGCATCTCCTATGAGCCCTTCTATGCAGTCGCGGCTGAATGTGGTGAAAGATCGTGAAGACTTCCGGCCTGTTGCACCGGTTGTTCTGGAAGAAGATGCAGCAGAATGGTTCCGTAATGCATCGCAGTCTCCTTTTATGCTTTCCGTATTTGATGTACAACCCGATAAAGCCAGTCTCATACCTGCTGTACGACACGTTGATGGCACGGCCAGGATACAGACCGTCAACGGAGAGCAACATCAGCAATACTATGACCTGCTGAAGGCCTTCAAGCAGAAATCCGGTGTGCCAGTGCTCGTCAATACTTCATTCAATACATTGGGAAAACCGATTGTATGCACTCCCCGCGACGCGGTGGAATGCTTCTGGTCATCACCTTTTGATGCACTGGTGATCGGCTCTTACATTGTTGAGAAAAACCCTGTGGGAACTCCTGCCCTTTAAGGCAGGAGATTTCCCGCATCGGGAATGCCCGTCACAAAAAAAGCTTTCCTCCCCTCAAAATGCTACTGCCTGATACGCCAGGCATGACTGCTATACGCACTACCTGCATAATACATTTTACATTATCTTTAACGCCTATCAGCATTCAAATGAATTATATCAGATTCTCCCATACCTACAACGGGGACAAACTCTCCGCCGAACTCGAGCGTGTACTTCAACAGGACTGGCCCCTGCATTTTAACGCCAAAGATTTTAACGGCGACTGGCGCAGTATTTCCCTTCGTTCTGCAACAGGCAACAGCCAGGACATCTATGCACAGGCAAACGTCGTATATAAGGACACGCCAGTGCTGGAAATGATGCCCTATGTACGCGAGATCCTGGATACCTGGCAATGTGAAAAAGAGGCGGTGCGCCTGCTGTCCCTGGCGCCCGGCAGCGAGATCAAACCTCATAAGGATATGGGCTGTGGTTATGCTGATGGCAATTTCAGGATCCATATTCCCATTATCACCAATCCGGCGGTGAATTTTACTGTGGAAGATGCAACGCTGCATTTACAGGCAGGAGAATGCTGGTATATGGACTTCGGCTTGACACATAGTATCGTCAACCACGGCAATACAGCAAGGATCCACCTGATCATGGACTGTATCCGCAATGAATGGACCGATCGTCTGTTTGCCGCACATGGCTTCGATCTTTCAGAAAAAGCGCCTTCATATGATGCGGCCACAAAAGCCAGGATGATTGAAGAGCTGGAAAAACTTGACACCGACATCGCGCGGAATCTTATTGCCAGTTTAAAAGCAGAGAGCTAATGCAGACATCCTTTATCGCAAACTGGATACCATACAAACTTAATTATACGCTCCAGGGATGGATGGTGAAATGGCTGGACCTGGCCGACAAGCGGATGATCCTTCCTTTTTTTGATGAGACCATCCAGGTATGTAAGATCAAACAAAAGGAACGTTCTTTCCGGGAAAGTCTCTCAACAATGGATTTCGCTGATAATTGCAGCAAAGAGCTGAGCGCACTGGAGCCTTCGGCATTCGTCTTCCACGTATCCCGCTGTGGCTCTACTCTCCTGTCACAAGCCTTTTCTGCACCTGAGGAAAATATTGTTATAGCAGAAGCTCCCCTGCTGGATGAAATTTTAAGAGCAGCAGAACTCCAGCCGGATATTACCAGATCAACCCGGGAAGATTGGTTCAGGGCAGCCCTCAGATTAATGGGACAACGACGGAATTTCAAAGAGCAGCACTATATCATAAAACTGGACAGCTGGCATATTCATTTTTATGATCTGCTGCGGCAATGGTATCCGCATACGCCGTTTTTCTTCCTCTACCGTAAACCGGATGAAGTCATTGCATCGCACCATAAACGTAGGGGTATTCATTCAGTTCCTGGTATGGTCTCTCCTGCCTTGCTGAAAATTGATGATCCCGCGCATTTTGGCGGCGATTTCAACCGCTATACGGCTCAGGTGCTACAGCAGTTCTATCTTAAGCTACAAAGCATCCTGGCGCTTAAACATGCCCATAATTGCTTTTTTGATTATGCAGATGGCGTGCAGGAAATGATGACGGCCTTCAGCCGTTTCTCGGGAATAGCAATTAAAGATGAGGAACAGGTACACGATCGCCTGAAATATCACAGTAAAGCCTCCCAGGAGGTATTTAAACCGGAATCATTTGACAACAGGGAACAATTCTCTTTCGGGGATGCGCACAACGCATACGAACATTTGAGATCATTGCACACATCATCTATCTGACAGGTTTCAATGGGGCATATTATTCAGTTTACGGGATTATCAGGAGCAGGCAAAACAACTTTGTCCAATGCTTTGCTGGAATGGGGCAATCAACATCATGTGAAAATTAAACTGATAGACGGCGACGTTTACCGGCAAACGCTTTGTAAGGATCTGGGCTTCAGTAAAGCAGACAGGCTGGAAAATGTCTCCCGGCTGGGCGCCTATGCGGCCTCTGTTGCGGCAGATTATGATTATATCTTCATTGCTGCCATTAACCCCTACGAGGAAGGCAGAAATAACCTGAAGCTTAGATACGGTGCTCATCTTATCTGGCTGAAATGCAGTCTGCAGGCCCTGATAACAAGGGACCCGAAGGGATTGTACCGCAAAGCACTGCTGCCCGACTCACATCCTGAAAAGATCCATAACCTGACGGGATTGAATGATACTTTTGAAGAGCCGCAGCAAGCAGACCTGACGCTGGATACACACAGTTTAAGCGTAGCAGAAGCGCTTGCACAGACCATTCATTTCCTTAGTCGATTGTCACACCTGCCGGTCCCTGGAACTGATACCCTTTCCCCCATTTATACACGTAACGCTTCGCCAGAGTGAACTTACCTTTCTTATTGCTCTTTGTGTAGGGTTTTACCTCTTCCGGTACATCTTCGAAGTCGTCTGCATTGTAGGTACCTTTGATCGTTACGATAATATCGCGGAAAAACCGTTTGTTACTAACAGGCACATTATAGGTACATGTCCAGGCAGACATATTCTCGTCAACATTGGTCCGTTCCACCCAATTAGCGGATAAGACCTCTTTATAGGAGCCATCTGCTCCTGCTATCAGGTACAGGTTGCCATAAAACGGTCCGCCGGCGCCACCATTCGAAGTTTTGATCATAAATGCGTATTGATCATGGCCAATGAGCAGCAACTCAGGAGAAGGACATTGGGAAAAGGCACCATATGCGCCAGCAGCGGGCTGAAAGTATTTTAATGACCAGACACTATCTACCAGGGTGAATTTTGCAAAGCCGATGGTACCTCCCGTAAAACGGGATGTCTGCGCGCCATCCAGATCAAATTCAGAATGATTAAAAGTGAGCATTTTATACTGCGTGCCGGAAGAATCTTTATAACTGTATGTTTTGAGTAAACGTGTTGCAGTTCCTTCTGCATAAGGGAAATCATAGCTGCTGCCTTCATTTTCATCTATATAAGGCTTGGGCTTGCAGGTTTTACATTCCCAGTTAATCAGCTGGTTTTTGTATTTACCTGACGACAGATCGTAGTATTTACCGGGAAATAACTGTTTTAATACCTTGAGATCATCAAAATTTCCCTTTACCTGTAGTGTACGGGTAGGAAGTAAAACAGTATCACTGAGGTTCTTCTTTTGGAGGTCTCCATCCTGTGCAGCGCAGTTGGCAATGATTCCCAGGCTCCAGAGCAGGCAGAAAAAAACTTGTTTCATAGTTATAGCAAATGGCGGTAAAGTTACGCCGATTTGCCGGATAATTTTCCTATTAACAGGTCTACATCATCGGGATCTGTCTTCTTCTTATATAGATGTTTGGCGCCGCCTTTCTGAAGCTATAAAAGTTCCTGTACTGCAGGGACTCCGGATATGACTTCGGATGCACAGAAAAATCATAAATAACTTCCCTTACGCCCAACAGGATAGACATTTGCTGAAAGATGATCACACTATCGCAGGGAACTTCATTACAGGCATCGTAAGGATATTGCTGTTTAAAACATACCGACGTCTCATATCCCAGCGCAGACATCGTCTTTTTTAGCGTCTGGCTTTTTAAAGTATCCGTCAAAAACCTGTACTCGCCATCATGGTTACGGGCTAATGCCCGCAGTGTGTCGCCCAGCACGTGTATGGATGGAAGATTTCTGTTAATATATCTGGTAAGGCGCTTGTCATTGTATTTTCTAAGCGGCACGCAGGCACAGGATGAGAAAAGAAGCAGGCTGCAAAGACCAATACAGGTAAGGAGGATACGTTTCATTTGGGCATAGTATTATCCTTCTCAAAAATAAGGGAAAGGTCCTTTTTTGCCTAAAAAGCTGGCTGATTACTCCCAAAAACGCTCATTTTCTACTCATTAATGTTTTTTTTCCCTATATTCATAAACTTATATCGTAAGTTGTTTCTATTACAATTCCATTATTATGAATGCTACCACGTTTACCAGCACCACTCAACAAAGGCGCATGAGCCGTAAAATATGGGCAGAAGTTATACTGACCGTTATACTCGCAGCCGCAGCTTTGTTATTAACCATTTAAGATAATTGCCGCAGGCCCTTCCTGAACTCTTCAGGCGTCTGGCCCGTATACTTCTTATAAAACTTTGTGAAATAGGAATTATCTGCAAAATTCAGATCGTAAGCGATCTCCGAAATCGTGGAATCCTGGTTGGTCAGCAGTCTCTTAGCTTCCAGGAGTATCCTGTTGCGGATCACCTCTCCCGCCGACATGCCCAGCACACTGTTACAGATAGCATTTAAATGATTGGGCGTAACAAATAATCGCTCTGCATAATCTTTAGGCAGCTTCAGCGAGCGGTAATTCTTTTCGATCAGTTTCTGGAAATTCTTCACCAACGCATAATTGTAGGCATTTGCATGAGTGGAATCCTTATCAAAACTCAGGCGTCCCACCAGGATGAACAATTGCAACATCAACACCTGTATCATATCTACAGACAAACGCTCCCGCTGTTCACTCTCCTTCAGCAATCCTTCAAAGATCGCTGTTACAGGCTTATGCAAGCCTTCCGGCAGATTTATCACTGCCTCATCGACGTCGCCGCTGAAAAAGGGAAACTGGTCCAGGTAATCGGGTTTCAGCAACAAAGAGTGCAAAAAGGTACCGGAGAAATTGAGGATATAACCATCTACATGCCCTTCAAACTGCCAGCCGTGTACCTGCCCTGGTATCATGAAATAGATCTGATAAGGTTTTACAGGAAAGGTTTTGAAGTCGATGGTATGTGTGCCTGCCCCTTCTGTGAAAAGCATGACGTGGTAAAATGTGTGTTTGTGCGCACTACGCAGGTTCTCATGAACACGCAGGTAGGGTGCAAATCTGCTGATCTGAATATCATCTTCTTTTACGCCTGATATTGCACCTACGTCATAAACCGGAATTTTAGCCATGCTTGTAAATCTTGGGGCTAAATTAATGAATTTTTGTCCCCCGGGGGGTTACGTTCGTCCCGGGATTATCATCCGGTGGGGATCATTCATTCCCGGGGGCAACCCGCACGCATCGTTTCATCCCGGGGTTGCCCCCCAGCCTACAAACAAATGTACTCCTTGTGGAGTCCTATTATGTTTTGTTGAACACGTTTGATGCTTACGTTCTATTCTATTTTCAGGCTCTTTACCGGGTTCATTAATGCGGCTTTCAAGCTCTGATAACTGACGGTTAGCAGGGCAATACAGGCAATAACGACTCCTGTCAGCATAAACATCCACCATTCTATGTCAATCTTATAAGCGAATCCCTGCAACCACTGGTCCATAAATAACCAGGCTGCAGGAAATCCGAGTACCATAGCTATCAGGATCAGTTTCAGGAAGTCGCCCGAAAGCATGGCGGTGATGTTGGGTACAGAAGCGCCCAGTACCTTACGCACACCAATTTCTTTGGTACGCTGTGCAGCAGTAAAGGTAGCCAGTCCGAACAATCCCAGACAGGAAATAAAAATAGCCAGCAGGGCAAAGTAATTGGAGAGTACACTTACGACCTTTTCACTTTTATACAGTTTCGTATATTCCAGATCGGAGAACTGATAGGTAAAAGGAAATCCCGGGTTCAATGCCGTATACAGCTTCTCCAGGCTGGCAATAGCCTCTTTGGTTTTTCCTGCCTTTGTTCTGATCAGGATGGTGCCCCATGACCAGTTTTCATCCAGGCGGATGATCAGCGGATCTATCGTCTGGTGTATTGAGTTAAAATGAAAGTCTTTGAGTACACCAATAACAGGGCCCCGATTACCACGCCAGGTCACCATCTGACCAATGGGATCCTTATACCCGATCTTTTTTACGGCTGTTTCATTAAGCAGATAAGCGACAGAGTCTGCGCCGAACTCCCTGGAGAAATCACGTCCAGCTTTTAGTTGCAGCTTCATTGTCTTTACGAAATCATATCCCACCACGCCATCTGCAAATGATGTGATATCATTTGGATCTTTACCTTCCCAGGCAACATCTCCGGTATGATGTTCAATGATGGTCGGAGAATTCCGCATCTTTGACACACTGAGAATGCCCGGCAGCCGGGACGCTTCTTCCTTGAAATGAGCATAGTGCCCCATCAGGTTTCCTTCGATAGGAATATATACCAAATCCTCTCTGTCGTATCCCAGATTCTTCGTTTGTATATAATTCATCTGACGGTATATCACAACCATGCTGATCATGAGTATAATGGAAAGCGCAAACTGGAATACCACCAATCCTTTCCTCAACCAGGTACTTCCTCCGCCGATCTTCAATCCTCCTTTCAGTACACGCACCGGGTTCAGTGATGAAAGGAATAAAGCCGGGTAACTGCCAGCCACGACACCTGTTACAAGCAGTAATCCTATCAATGATAACCAGAACAGCGGCTGGCTAACAGGCAATGACAGCTGCTTTCCCGTCAGCGTATTAAATGCAGGCAGCAACAGTATAGCCAGCAGCACAGCAATAATAAAGGCGCATGCTGTCAGTAACATCGCTTCTCCCATAAACTGGCCGATTAGTGAGGAACGCCCTGCGCCTATGACCTTTCTCAACCCAACTTCCTTGGCGCGTTTGGCCGATTGAGCAGTGGTCAGGTTCATAAAATTGATGCAGGCTATCAGCAGAATAAAAATAGAAACGAGCGTGAATAGTTTTACATATTCAATACGTCCTCCATCGGGCGCTCCGTTTTTAAAGATCGAGTACAGATAGGTTTCCGGATAAGGCTGTATACCCAGTTCAATACGTTCTCCTTCTATTTTTGTTTTATACCTGTAGATGAAATCTTTCATCTTTGCCGCTACTTTATTACGGTCAGCATCCTTGCGCAACTGGACAAACGTAGCGGGGCTTGTATTGTTCCAGTTGCCCACCCAATCGTTTTCTGCCACAAACGCTTTCCAGGTCCTGAGGAAGTCAAAATGCCGGGAAGCATTCGCCGGCACATCTTCAAAGATGGCAGTTACCTGCAGGTCTTCTTTATTTTCGAAACGTATGGATTTGCCGATTGCTTTTTCAGGCGTGCCGAAAAAGAAGGTAGCCATCTTGCGGGAGATCGCAATATCTGTAGGGCCGTTTAATGCTGTCTGGGGATTACCATGTAACAAGGGGTAACTGAACATACTGAGGAAATCAGTGCCGGCATAATAACCATCCATTTTGCCTGCCTGCTCGCCTGCCTCAAAAGTATTAAATGTACCGGGTGGAGCGGTGTATTCCAGTCCGCTGGCATATTGCACTTCGGGGATCACTTTCTTCAGCTCTTCCGCCAGCAAGCCCTGTGTGGTGTAGCCTGAACCGACTTTACCATCATAGAACTGGCTTTCATACACCTGGTACAGATAGTCACCATTTGCATGAAAGCCATCTACGCCGCGTTCATCCTGCAACCAGAGAATGATCAGCAGACTGCAGGCCATGCCCAGGGCAAGACCTGATATATTGATCGCGGAAAATATCTTATTGCGGAGCAGGTTCCGCCAGGCGATTTTTATATAGCTTTTTAGCATCAGAAAAGATCTTTGTCCAGATCAATATCAGTGAATACTATACCACAATATAAACATACTTATTTTCAACAACTTATACAATCAGGGGCTACCTCTTTTGTTCGCTTTCAACATAAGTATTGTTCATATCCGGACAGGGGCTACATGAACGCAAAGACGGAACAGTTATATCCTATTCAAAAAATTCCAGCTCTCCTGACATATACAGGTAAGCTTCTGCTTTACGGCGGCGGGTCAGTCCATCGAGTACTTTTCCTCCGGATACATTCCATTTCAGGAATTCCATCACCACAGACGGATCTTTAGGGTCTGCCTTTACCACCTTCAGCAGGGTACTGTCGCCCAGGCCTTCCGCAATACCATTATTGTTCATATCGGCGCCAACATTATACGCAAAAGATACAAGGGCATCAAACTGCTGCTGTTTCAGCGTTATACCGGTTACCAGCTTGTTTACTTTCACCACAAATCCTTTCTTGATATTAGCAAACAGGGCATCCGCACGCTGCTGTGTGATGACGTCGCCTTTTTTCACCGGCTTCTCATCTTCATAAACGGTATTGCCCCAGCCAATTGTCCAGACGCCTTTACTGTCCTGGTATGCAGTGAGACGGCATTTCTCGAAATGCTTAATGAGCTTCTCCCCTTGTGCGCCTAATTCCATAGTGTAGAGATTGAAATGTTTAGAGTCTTAGGCATTAAAGATATAATAAATATATTATATCTCAAGTCCGTTCATGGAAAACATAGAGAAGCTTGTCAGCCATATTCATGCAAGTGAGCCGACGAATACTCATTTTGCTGCATCCAGCACCAGGATACCCCAGAAAAAGAGATCGGGTGGAAGCGAATCCCAGCTGTTGTAAGCATGTCCGGCATCTGACTTATAATGCAGGGTATAACTCCCCGCTGGCAGTGTGACCTCCCTGTCAACGCTTTGATTCTTGAGCGCCCCTCCTGCGTGAGTAGCGGGTTGTCCCTGCATCTGCCATACAATTTTACCAGTATGGTCTGTGATCCATCCGTAATCGCACCAGGAGCTGCCATCTCCCGAACAGTTTTCTCCCACGCCATAGATCCTCAGTGTAGCCGGTCGCGATAGTACGAAAGACCGGGATAGTTCCTGATTGATCCCTACGTCCCTGATCCCGGCAATCACCTTACCCCCAGGCATTGCCGGACCCTTTACCGGATTGCGCTCTTTATACCGGGTATATAAATTCCGTGCTTTCAAACTATCACCATTCAGGAGGGCCATGGTTGCGCCATCGATCAATTCCTTATTATACAGGTCATGTGGTGGCTGTCCATCTTTCAGGATAAAACAGTGATAAAACAGCTGTGCCACAGGCGACATGAACAGGTCTCCATCTCCCAGCTGGAAGGGCTGGCTGAGTTTATCCGTATTACACATGACAGCCAGCGTCAATCCCAAAACGGGTACTTTAACGAAAAGGGCCGATTCTCCGGGTGTCTGTCCGTAGTGCCAGTAAAAATCCACTCCTTGGTATTGCTGCACAAACCAGCCAAGGCCATACGGGGTAATGGTTCCGCCTTTTGTGCGGTTGGGTGTAAACACCTGTTTCTGTAAGGCCACCGTAATAAACAGATTACTATCGACAGCCGCTGAGTACTTCAGCAGATCACCTACTGTCGTCACCAATCCTCCGAAAGCACCAAATTCACCCGAATATTCCATGCGCACAATCTCACCTGTAGCGGTCATATTGTAAGGCGTAGCCAAACGGCTGATAGCTGTATCAAAATAAGCTACCACTTCAGGCATCGTCTTCCTGTATTGATAAAACTGGTGCAGCGATATAAATGGCGCAGAGGAAGTCATTTTTAAGGGAATCAGGATATTTTCCATGAGCAAACGGTAAAAGGGTACACCGGATGCTTTCTCCATTACAGGTCCCAGTAATCCAAAACGATAGCCGTTATACTGGTACGATGTACCTGGCGTGCCCTCGGAGGTGTGGGTCAGCAGTTGCCTGACGGTTATATCAGGATTGCCGAGATCCAGATCATATTTGCTGATCGGATCATCCAGGTTCAGTTTTCCCTGTGCTACCAATTGCATGATCAGCGTAGATGTAAAGGTTTTCGTCACAGAAGCGACACGGAAAGGTGTCTGCGCTGTTGCAGGTACCTGTCCTTTCAGGTCTGCGAATCCGAAACCGTGTTTTAACAGGATATGCTTATCCTGTTTCACGGCTACGGCCATACCAGGTATTTTCAGTTGTATCCTGATGGAGTCCAATCCTGCTGCAAAGCGAGCAACGCGTACATCCGGATCCTGTTGCGCCATCGCCAGATGCGTACCGAGGCTCAGGATAAGTATATACCAATATTTCATTGATGTAGTATTAGGCAAAACAGGTGATCTATTTGTCATGATGTAACTATTCTACTGACAATCTAAAACCACTTCAAAAGAGGGAATACATTTCAGTAATGAAATTAGTCATTTTATGCCGGGAATTATAACGGGATCCCTATGATGCATTTCAAACCTGCCGCAATGCAGCGACTGTAACTGCGCTGTCGCACTCCGAAGCGCATCATTTACTATATTTGCGGCAGTTTCATTTGATACCATTTGATTGATTGATTGCTTTTATTACCAGGTACTCAGCTGTACCTACATTATTCATTGCTCATAGTCAAACTCCAACCAAAGTAAGTATGAAGTATGTCATTCTTATAGCAGCTATGCTATACACATCTTTATTGTATGCACAACAGCCATCTAAAATAATTATCAAAAACGAAGCAGCGGAAGCACCGCTTACAGGCGCTACCTTAAAAGTAAAAGGCACGGCGCTTGTTTTTGTTGCTGATAGTTTAGGTATCGTTAGCCCTACGGGTATTGCCGCGGGGAAACAGGTACTTGTTATTAGTTATACCGGTTTTAAAACAACAGAGCAAACCGTGAACTTTCCGCTTACCAGAACCATCGAGATAATGCTGGAGCCTGATGAAACGGAGCTGGAAGAAGTACAGGTAACAGCCACCCGCAGCAGTCGCAGTATCAATGATATTCCAACCCGTATTGAAACTATTACCGCCGGGGAACTACATGAAAAAGCGATGATGCAGCCAGGCAATATCCGGATGCTGCTGACGGAAAGTACTGGCATTCAAACCCAGCAGACATCTGCCGTATCCGGCAGCGCGAGTATTCGTATACAGGGATTGGACGGTCGTTATACGCTGATGCTGAAAGACGGGTTTCCATTATATGGAGGTTTTTCAGGAGGATTGAGCATTTTACAGATCCCTCCCCTTGATCTGAAACGGGTAGAAGTGATCAAGGGTTCCTCTTCTACCCTGTATGGCGGCGGTGCCATTGCCGGACTGGTTAACCTGGTGACCAAAGAGCCAATGGAAAAACGGGATTTGTCTCTGCTGACAAATGTCAACCAAACCGGCGCATTGGACCTGAATGCTTACTATGGGCAAAAATTTGAAAAAGTAGGCATTACTCTCTTTGTTACCCGTAACTCACAGGCTGCCTGGAACAACAACCATGATGCCTTTTCAGATATTCCGAAATTTACACGTTATACATTAAACCCCAAGTTCTTTTATTATCCCAATGCATCTACCACACTGAGCCTCGGACTGAACAGCAGCTTTGAAAATCGACTGGGAGGAGATATGCAGGTAATAAAAGGCCATGCAGACAATACGCATAGTTATTTCGAGCGGAACCAAACAGACCGTTACGCAACACAATTCAAGATGGAAAAAACATTTACTGATAAATCCGTGCTGACGGTAAAAAACAGCATCGGCTATTTCACCCGGACGATCGAACTACCTGATTTTAACTTTGCAGGCAAGCAAAATTCGTCCTTCTCAGAAGTAAGCTATCTCCTACCAAAAGACAAGACAGAATGGGTGGCTGGACTTAGCCTTGTTACTGACAAATTCCGGCAGACCAGTATGACACAATATCCGCTGGACTATAACCTCGTTACCAGTGGCGTCTTTGTACAGAATAACTGGAAACCTACCGAAAAGTTTGTGCTGGAAACAGGCCTGCGGACAGATTACACCAATCAGCACGACGTGTTTGTACTGCCCCGTATATCTGCTATGTATAAATTCAACAGTCATTTTACCAGCCGTATCGGTGGCGGTTTAGGATACAAAGCACCTAATATCTTTTCAGAAGAAGCAGAAGAGAAAAGTTTCCGTCATATCCAGCCGCTTACCTTGTCTACCACGAAACCAGAACGCTCTACCGGCTTTAACGTAGATGTAAATTACAAAGGCAGACTGACGGATGAACTGAGCATATCCGTCAATCACCTATTCTTTTATACCCGGCTGAAGCATCCATTATTACTTGATACACTGCCGCAGACTAATGGCAACTATGCTTTTTATAATGCTGACGGATATCTCAATTCTAAAGGTTTTGAGACTAATCTGCGGCTGGTGTATGATGAATGGTCGTTTTATCTTGGTTATACCTTTACAGAGGCACAGCGGGATTTTTCAATAGGCAAGTCCATTAATCCGCTCACAGCCAAACACCGCATTAACTGTAACGTGATGTATGAAGAAGAAGACAAATGGCGGATTGCTTATGAACTGTTCTATACAGGACGCCAGGAGCTTACCAGCGGAGAAAAGGTAAGAGATTACTGGGTAATGGGTATATCAGGCGAAAGGAAAATCGGATGTTTCAGTCTGTTCATGAATTTCGAGAATCTGCTGGATACCCGGCAGTCGCGTTGGGAACCTATGTACACCGGTTCTGTACAGCAGCCCAATTTCCGTGAGATTTATACACCGATAGATGGGTTTATCTTTAACGGAGGGTTCAGGATTACGTTGTAAACAATATACTGGGAAAGGCAGGTTGACTGCTATCAGCCTGCTTTTTCTCTTTAAAATATACCCCCCTTCTGCACACTCAGATGAATTGCAATTCAAGGACTTAACGCCAACGCCTATTTTCTTACCGGATTCTAACCTGACTTTCCATGTTATTTTTATATCTTTAAGGAAACGTAATAATTCTAAACCAAAAATCTAAATCCAAAATCCTAATTCTGAACTTATTACTGTATTGAACTGTATTGTGATGCCATAAGAGTATACAACAACCCATTTTAATCTCCATAGATACACAGGGGTGACAAACCGTATGCGACGACGGGCAGGATTTCTATTGCAAAAATTTCAAAAGATTCTATCAACGTAACAACCAAAATTTAAATCAAGATCAGCGTATGAAAAAAAGTCTACTCTTGTGGCTGTTTATAGCCATGAGCATGGCGCATGCAATGGCGCAGTCCCGGACAATTTCGGGAAATGTCACCGATGCCAGAGATGGATCGCCATTACCCGGCGCTACCGTCCGTATCAAAAGCACTTCAACAGGGACAGTAACAGATGCCGCGGGGCGGTTCACCATTAAAGTGGCATCCGATGCGGCAGTATTACAGGTTTCCTCCACAGGATTCTTATTAAAAGAGGTACATGTAGCAGGCAACAGCGAACTGAAAATCGCACTCTCCGGTGATGAAAAGGCACTCAGTGAAGTGGTAGTAGTAGGATATGGTACACAGGAACGTAGAAATGTAACGGGTTCTGTGGGTACTGTAAAAGGAGAACTGCTGAAGAACCTTGCTTCTTCCAGCTTTGACAAGCAACTGGCAGGACAGATCACAGGTGTGCAGGTAGGTGTTTCTACCGGTTCATTAGGCCAGCCTGCACGTATCCGTATCAGAGGTGTGAACTCTATCACCAACAGCTCTGATCCGCTGTATGTGGTGGATGGCGTGCCCTACATCTCTGGCGACCAGGGTGGTTCTGCATCCGTATCTTACAATCCGCTGGGAGACATCAACCCTGCTGATATCGAGAGCGTAGAAGTCCTAAAGGATGGTTCTGCTACAGCCATTTACGGTTCCCGTGCCTCCAATGGTGTTGTACTTATCACCACGAAAAAAGGCAAACAAGGTAAGACCAGCATTGCTTATAATGCATGGCTGGCAGCAGCTACTCCCTCTAAAAAGTTTGATCTTTTAGATGCAGATCAGTTTATCAATATCACAAATGAAAAACTGAAAAAAGCGGGTCTGGCGGAAGCTGCCAAGCCTACACCTGATCCTGATGGCAAGCCCTATAACACAGACTGGCAGGATATAATATTGCGGACTGCTTTCCAACAGAATCACTCATTATCATTCAGTGGCGCAACTGATCAGACGAATTACTACTTCTCTCTGGGTTATGCCAACATGGATGGTATCTCAGTAGGCAATGATCAGACACGATACAGCGTACGTGCAAAACTGGAGCAAAAAGTACTGGAAAGGGTTACATTCGGTGTTAACATCGGTGTTACGCACACGACAGATAACGGGCTGCAGGCAGGTACAAATGCACTCTCCGGGAATGTCGGTGGCGCAATCCGTCTTTTCCCTAACGTACCAGCCCAGTACGCAGATGGAACATATAACCTCAGCGCTGACAAGCAACGTCTGGGTAAAGGCGCAAACACCCGCGAAATAGATGATAACTATACGAACCTGAAATATGTACTGGACCATAACGTATTCAGGAACCAGAGCATGAATACGACTGGTAATGCGTTTGTAAATGTATCTATCCTGAAAGGCTTGGATCTCCGCAGCCAGATCGGTATTAATAATATCAACGTTGAATATTACAGGTACTATGATCCGGTACATGGTGATGGTAAGAGCGACGTTGGAAGCACTGCGCAATATTCAATGCCGCAGTTCAGATATAACTGGCAAAATACGATCAGCTTCAACAGAACGCTGGGCGTACACAATATCGGATTTGTAGGTGGTCTGGAATATCAGAAAACAAGAAGCCGTTATTTCTTCGCCAGCGCGACAAACCTGTCTGATGTATTCTTCGGTGGAGAGAACATTATCTCTGATGCATGGGGTAACAAGAATATCGGCGGTAGCGTAACAGAACGTGCATTTGAATCTTACTTTGCACGTGCAAACTATGCTTATAATGATCGTTACCTGTTAACGGCCACCATCCGCCGGGATAAGATCTCCTCCCTGCCATGGGGTAATCAGGGTGCAACATTACCTGGGGCATCCCTCGGCTGGCGTATTTCCCGTGAATCATTCTTCCAGAACGCCAATCTCAGTTTCATTAATGATCTGAAGTTACGTGGTGGTTATGCAAAAGTAGGTAACGTAGAAATCGGTAACTACCCTTATGCCGGTATATTTAACGCAGTTACCTATGGTGATCTGAATGCTATTCAGTATGGACAGATCGGTAATCCGAACCTGTCATTCGAGACCAGCAACAAAATCAATGTCGGTCTGGATCTCGCCTTGCTGGATAGCAGGGTTCAGTTCTCTGCTGATTATTTCCAGAATAATGTAAACAACCTGATCCTTGCTGCCCCTACTCCACCGTCCCTGGGTGTGCCTAAAAACAGCATCAATGTGAACGTAGGGGAAATGAATAACAAAGGCTGGGAGTTCAGCCTGAGCGGATTGATCATCAATAAAAGTGATTTCCGCTGGAATGCAAACCTGAACCTCACGCTTGTTAAGAATAAAGTGACTAAACTGGCGAATAATAACGCGGATATTATTGACACCTACAACATGACCCGTGTGGGTCATTCTATCGGTGCCTTCTTTGGTTATCTTTCCAAAGGTGTAAACGCTGCGAATGGGAATCCGATGTGGGAGAAAGCAGATGGTACTATTGTACAGGGAAACCTGGATGCAAGTGGTAACATGAAATTCTACACTTATGATCCGGCGAAGCCGAAAGATCTATCCACGCCTGCTGCTGCATTATCTTTCGCGGACAAACGTATTCTTGGTGAAGCAAATCCTACCTGGTATGGTGGCTTTAATAATACTTTCGCCTATAAGAATTTTGATCTGAGCATCAATATGACCTTCTCTGGTGGTAACAAAGTATACAACATCACCCGTCAGGAAAGTCTGACCAATATGAAGTTCCAGAATGCCGGTAAAGAACTGTTGAATCGCTGGACAACAGAAGGACAGGTTACTGATGTACCACGTCTGTTCTATGGTAGCGGCGCAGGTAACTCTCTTAATCAGAATGGTAGTACCAATAGCCGTTTCCTGGAAAATGGCTCATTCCTTCGTGCGCAAAATATCGGACTGGGATATACACTGCCTACAACATTATTACAGCGTCTGAGATTAAGCAGCCTTAGAATATATGCACAGGTACAGAATGCTTTTGTGATCACCGGCTATAGTGGTCTCGATCCTGAGCTGAACGCCTTTGCACAGGCTACCGGTGCTACTACATTTGCGACCACAAACAGGCAACCAGGACTTGATTATAATACCAATCCTGTACCACGCACCTATACTTTCGGCATTAACCTGGGATTGTAAAAAAAATTGCAATGAAAAGAATCAGATATACATTTAACAGATCAGCTATAATAGCATTACTCGCTGCAGCTATGTTGGTAACATCATCCTGCAGTAAATATACAGAGCTGGAACCCATCAACTCACCATCTGAAAATTCTGCCTTCCAGAGTCCTTCCAGTATTGAACTGGCGATGCAGGGGGTATATGAAGCTGCCGCTGTGGGTAGTTACAATGGTGATAAAGCCAGCGCGCGCGGATATCCTTTTGGCGCTGCTGCTATCGAACAGGATGAAATGAGGGGTGAAGACATGCTGAACGTGGCACAGTTCTATGCGATTACTTACGAAGCAACGTATACTACCAGCTCTGCCAATAACGTTAACATGTGGACAGGGTTGTATGCATTGATCAATCAGGCAAACGTAATGATCCGCGGTGTGCGGACCGCTGCGGCAAATGGCATTATTACTGCGGAAGCTGCTGCTGCTTACGAAGGGGAAGCCCGTTTCCTGCGTGCATTAGCACATCATGAGCTGCTGATCCATTGTAGTTTTCCTTATGCGGATAATAACGGTAGCAAACCCGGTATTCCCTATCGTGAGAAAGCGATCACCAGTCAGGCTGATGTTACAGAAGGATTAACTATCGGAAGAGGCACCGTAGCTGAGGCATATACTAAATTGCTGGCCGATCTCGATTATGCAGAAACAAACCTGCCGGCCGCACAGCCCAAAGGACTGTCAAGAGCAACCAAAGGAGCTGCGATTGCTATCAAGACACGTATCAAACAACATATGGGTGATTGGGATGGGGTTATTGCGGAAGGAGCTAAACTGGGTACGGACAAACAGCCTGCGACACATTTTACCAGTCCGATTGGTGGTTATGTATTGACTGCAAGTCCGGAGACACCTTTCACCAGCTTTAAGAATAATACAGAATCTGTATTTTCAATTGCCAATGGTCCTAATGCGAACGGAGGCACCAATGGCGCCTTGCCTTCTATGTTCGGCCCAGCCGATAAAGGCGCACGCGGCCTTGTTGCTACCAGCCCCATTCTGTACAATGCTGCCTTCTGGGTAGAAGGTGATCTGCGTAGGAAATTGCTGCAGATTAACCAGGTAGTTGGAGAAAAATATGCATTCAACTACAAATACAGAGACTATGTAAACAAAACTGACTATGCACCTATCATAAGATATGCAGAAGTATTACTGAACGTTGCTGAAGCATATGCAAAAAAAGGCAATACCGCTCAGGCATTACTGCTGCTGAATGATGTGCGCAACCGCTCTGTTCCAGCAGACAAACAATTTACCACAGCACCCGCCGATCTGATATTGGCCATCCTGCAGGAACGCCGTATAGAATTTGCAGGTGAGGGTCGCCGCTGGCCAGACATTCACCGCCTTGCGCTGGATGCTACCTATGGAACCAAAGGTATTCCTGCCAAAATGAAAGTAGGACAAATGAAACTGGATGGTTCAGATTATAATAACGTTACTCCTCCAACATTCCCTGCAACCGGGGGGGTAAAAGCTTATGCATATACTGAATATCAATTCCTCTGGCCTATACCGGCAGATGAAGTAGCAGCAAATCCGCTGCTGCGGGAGCAACAGAATGAAGGATATAAATAATGCGAAAGGGGCTGTATCGTTGATACGGCCCCCTTTTTTATGAAATTACGCAACAACCTGTTGCGCAATTGGAAGAAGCTATTTTTTTCCAGTCTGTGGTATCAAAGTTGACATGGCCCTTTAAAAGAAGATCAAATTACATCATCGCATACTTCTTGGGCTTCATGCCAATATGCTCTTCAAAAACCCTTGAAAAATGACTCAGGTTAGTAAAGCCTAGTTGATACCCTACATCTGAAACAGAAAGCTTTTCCTCTTTCAACAACCGGGCCGCTTCTTTCATTCTGAATTCCTGATAATAACTAAAAATACTGTTGCCAAAAATCTGCTTGAACAAGCGTTTCAATTTAGTTGGACTCATATTGGCGTCAACCGCCAATTCATTAATAACCGGTGGAGTATCCAGCTGTTCCAGCATTTGTGCTCTCACTTTGTAAATGGCTTGTATATCTTTGCTATTTAGAGCATAAAGATATTTCTCGTCCCGCTTTTCCAATTCCATTAATAGCCTGCAAACCAGCTCCTCCGCTTTTATCCTCAGAAAAAACAGTTCAAAAGTTTCATCCACTGATTCAGTCATAATTTCATCGACGATCCGCTGTAAAGAAGGATAGATCATCTGTTCGAATAGTAAAGGCTGCGTATTCTCTAACAGGCCTCGCAAAACCTGCGATTTCCCGGACAGGTCAAATAGCCCGCTCAAATAATTCGCATCTACTTCTATATTAATGGACCAGGGATTTGTGTGGATTGGAATAACGACATCAGTATTGATAGTACTGGTCCCTATTAAAACTGAAGGCATTGCCTTTATTCGCTGTTCTGTTGATTGTGCTTCTGTTTTGGGAATAACATTCTGAAACTTAAAAAGGATCATTCTCCCTAAAGTATTGACGCTGGGATTTTCAATGACTATCTCCTCTTTTAATTCATAATTGAGGATAAGCATTCGGATATGTTCATTAAAAACGAATCCGGCACAATATCCTTTACCAAATTCTTCAGGGATTTCTAATCTTCCGTTCTTTAATTCTGTCCCTAATAAATGAGCAAGCTTTTTCAGGATGCTTGGTTCAGTTTGCAGTTTATCCCATTTCATAAAAGTCTTTTACGACTATTTTTACGCCAAATGTAGCTATTTTACCTCTAAAATAGCCAATAGCTTTGTATCGTCATTTATCCATAATCGATACAAAACATGTTACTAAAGAATAAAAAAGTAGCCATCATAGGTGCAGGACCAGTGGGTCTGACAATGGGCAGATTATTACAGCAAAAAGGAATAACCGTAACTATTTACGAAAGAGATAAAGATCCGCAGGCAAGGATCTGGGGGGGTACGCTTGACCTGCATAAAGATTCCGGACAGGAAGCAATGAAAAAAGCGGGACTGCTGGATGATTATTTTGCCCTGGCGATCCCTATGGGAAGAACCATGGCTGACGAACGAGGCAAGGCATTATTCTTCAGAGAACCCGCCACCGACAATCCGGAGATAAACAGAAACGACTTAAGGAAAATGTTGCTTAACAGCTTAACGAGTGATACCGTTATCTGGAACAGAAAATTTACCGGGCTTGAGGAATATAACGGACAGTGGCGCCTGCATTTTGAAGACAAACCAGATGCAACGGCGGATTTCGTTATAGGAGCCAATGGCGGGATGTCTGGCGTCAGAAAATATATTACCGATACAGCTATCGAATACACGGGAACTTTTATCATACAGGGTGATGTATCTCAAGCGGAAACAAAATGCGCGGACGTCCTCCAGCTGTGTAATGGTAATATACTCATGACCGCATATAACGGCAATTTATTAGTTGCAAACCCCAGGAACAACGGCTTATTAAGCTACAGCGTCATTTTTAGCACGCCTGAAGAATGGGGTGATGGCAATGGATTAAACTTTCAGCATACCGACAACATTGTTACATTCCTTTCCGAAAGATTTTCTCAATGGGATGAATGCTACAAACAATTGTTCCGCTCCACTTCTTTCTTCGTTGGACTGCCTACAAGAAAATTGCCCCTGGATATCCCATGGCGGGACAAGCGCCCTTTGCCTATAACACTGATCGGAGATGCCGCCCATCTCATGCCTCCCTTTGCTGGTCAGGGCGCGAATATCGGTCTGGTGGATGCGTTGATTTTATCCGACAATCTGACGAATGGAAAGTTTGAGACTATACATGCTGCTATCAATGATTATGAACAACAGATGTTTGTCTATGCTACAGCCGCGCAGTCGGAATCAAGAAACAACGAAATAGAAATGCGTCATCCTGACTTTTCTTTCCGGAAATTCTATCATTAAGTTAAATGGGGATAGGCATAGATCTATCCCCTGATTTATTAAAGTTTAAATAATAACTCATTTTGAAAAAAAATATATTATGGATCATTGTAGGGATCCTGGCGCTGAACTCTATTGGGATGTCTATAGTACTCCCCCTCCTCCCCTTTTTAGTAGGTAAATATCTGGCCCCTCAGCAGGTTGTTGTAGGCATGAGTGGGTTGATGTCTGTATTTGCAGCGTGTACGTTCTTTGCCGCACCTGTTTTAGGGGTATTAAGCGATCGTTACGGGCGAAAAGTTATTCTTATCATTAGTTTATCGGGTTCTGTAATCGGCTATGTCATATTTGGCATAGGAGGAGCATTATGGATACTTTTCCTTGGTCGGATTATTGACGGCCTTACCGCTGGCAATATCAGTACCTTATTTGCAATTATATCAGACAGTACGGAACCGAAGGAACGGACCAAATGGTTTGGTTATATCAGCTCAGTAATGGGAATCGGAAAAATAGGCGGTCCTGCATTGGGCGGATTGCTGGGAAGCATTGCGCTTTCATTGCCTTTCTTTATTACCGCCGGTTTAATTTTCATTTCCGGTCTGGCTGTATATTTTCTCTTGCCTGAAACGCTGACGCCTGAAAAGAGGGCTAAATATTTAACGCCTGCCAGTTTCAATACTTTCTCACATTTTAAAGACATATTCAGCCTGAAAGCAATTAAACTGCTGCTTGTACTGGGCGTGCTTTTTTATATAGGTCTGGGTATTTTCCAGTCTAATCTCACTGTTTTCCTGAAAGATATCTATAAATGGGGCCCAGCCATTATTGGCGGTATGTTAACCATTGTTGGGATCTGCGATATCATTACACGTGCATTGCTATTACCCTGGTTAATGAAACGCTTTAGCGAAAGAAGTATCGGAATAACTGGCTTAATTATTTTCGGAACTGGTTTAGGGTTAATTTTTGCAAGCACCTATATACACTCGGCAGTTATTATTGCACTTGCAATAATATTTATCATTGCTGGCGAGGGGTTATTTGAGACAACGTACAATGGAAGGCTATCACAATCAATTGACGAGAGCAAGCAGGGCAAATTGCAAGGTGTGAACCAAAGCCTGCAATCGGCCAATAATATGCTCATTCCATTGGGCGCAGCTGCTATTTATTTTTACAACCCGGGCATGTTGTACGCAACAGCCACATTTATTATACTGATGGCGGTTATTATGTATGTGAAGTATATGCCTGAAGCGAAGACAGCTCAGCCCCAGAAAATGTAAATGATCAGTTGCCGCTTTCCATTTAACTATTTTCCAATAATTTTTCTCCGGTGTTCTATGCCCCAGTCTGTCAGGTTTTTAATGATGGTCTGTAGCGTCTTACCGTGTTCCGTAAGCACATACTGAACAGTTATAGGCTGCGTGTCTAAAACAGTTCGTTTAATTAATTCATTTATTTCCAATTCTTTTAATTCCTTGCTCAACATTTTGTTTGAGATACCGGGTACATCATTTAAAATGTCGGAGAATCTTCTCTCGTTGTAATAGCAGATGGATGAGATAATCGGTATTTTCCATTTCCCGCTCAACACGTCCATTGCATCGTGGACGCCCATCATTTCTTTTTTGTGATCTGGTCTTTCAATGATTTTGCACTCCATAAGTTACTTTGTTACCTCCAGGTTACTGTTACTTTTCGTAACAAAGTTACTGAAATATATCACGACGTCATAAGTTTGTACCTCAATCAACAAAAAACGACAGGAATGAATAAACTAGAAAACAAGGTAGCAATTGTAACAGGTGCGTCAAAAGGGATAGGAGCATCTATTGCTAAATATTTTGCGGCAGAAGGTGCTAAGGTTGTCGTGAATTATGCCTCCAACAAAGAAGGTGCAGACAAAGTTGTAAAGGCCATCACCGACTCGGGGGGCAAAGCCATTTCGGTGCAGGGTGATGTGTCTAAAGCAGCTGATGTTACCCGGCTTTTTGAAGAAACAAAAAATGCTTTCGGTTCACTGGATATATTGGTAAACAATGCTGGCATTTATCAATATAGCCCGATTGAAGAAGTATCGGCAGATTCATTTCAGCAACAATTTACCATCAATGTCTGGGGATCTTTACTCGCCATCCAGGCATCTTTAAAACTGTTCGGTGATAAAGGCGGGAACATCATTAACATCAGTTCAGAAGCAGCTAAAACACCACTTCCAACAGGCGCAGTGTATTCTGCAACCAAAGCGGCATTAGATGCCATCACTATTTCTTTGTCAAAAGAACTGGGCGCAAAAAATGTCCGTATCAATTCTATTCTACCGGGTATTGTGGAAACAGAAGGGTCACATAGCGCAGGCTTTATCGGTAGCGAGGCTGAAGTAAAATTAGTTGCCAATACGCCGCTGGGTCGTACCGGTCAGCCGGAAGATATTGCGAAAGTAGCGGTATTTCTTGCTTCTGATGATGCCGCGTGGATTACAGGAGAGAAAATTTCCGTTTCGGGCGGTATTTATGGGTTGTAAATACGTAAGCCAACTCAAACAATAAATTTTAAGATAATGGAACAGCATTATTATAATAAGACGCTACAGAAACCAATAGGTTCAGGGTTTAATGCAGCTTCTACATCAACAGATGTAATCAAAGGTATTGACCTTACAGGAAAAATTGCTATCGTAACAGGCGGTTATACAGGCATTGGTTTGGAAACTACCAAAACACTTGCAGCAGCAGGAGCCACAGTAATTGTGCCTGCAAGAAGTCTTGAAAAAGCAGCGAAGAATCTGGCCGGCGTCCCAAACATATCATTAGAAGAAATGGACTTAATGAGCCACACTTCCATAGATAGCTTTGCAGAAAAATTTCTCGCTTCGGGCAGGCCATTACACCTGCTTATCAATAATGCAGGAATCATGTTTGTACCCTTACGCAGGGATAGCCGTGGGATAGAATCTCAATTAGTCACGAACTATCTGGCACCATTTCAACTCACTACCAGATTATGGAATGCACTTAAAAAAGCAAACGGAGCAAGAGTCGTCAATGTGTCTTCCCAGGGACACCAATTTGCACCATTTAACTTTGAAGACCCTAATTTTGAAAACCGTGAATATGAAACGTTATCAGGTTATGGGCAATCAAAAACAGCCCTGAATCTGTTCTCCATTGAATTGGATAACCGTGCCGAAGCGCATAATGTAAGGGTATACGCAGTGCACCCAGGTAATATTATGGGAACGGAACTGGCAAGGGAAGCATCAGTGGAAATATTCCATCAGCTTGGCCTGGCTGATGAAAAAGGTAACCTTTTACCTGAGTTCGCGGCTTCTCTGAAAACAATTCCGCAAGGTGCGGCAACAACTATCTGGTGTGCTACCAGCTCCTTATTAAATGATATAGGCGGTGTGTATTGCGAAGATGCAGATATTGCCGGGTTGGCCTCAGAGCAGGAAATATCAGCAGGTGTAAAATCTTACTCGCTGGATGAAAACAATGCAAAACGCCTGTGGGAATTGAGTGAAAAAATGACGGGGATAACTTTCGGAGTAGATTGATTTTATTTGCGCGTCCTATTCACACAATAAGAAGCCTTCAGACATCATCTGAAGGCTTCTTTGTTTTAGCTGCAAATCAAACGCTCATTAGCTGTAGCTAAAAACCGCGTATAAGCGCTGTAACCCCTTCCTGGTAAGTGGTAACCTGAAATTCAGGGAACCTGTCTTTGAATTTAGCCGAATCAAAGATATTGTCATATCCATATCGCGGCAACAATTCCTGGACTTCCTTCAACTGGTTGCTGAATAGCGCTCCTACTTTTAGAATAAATTTGCTCATGACTGAATAAGGTAAGCGGCTGCCGTGAACAACAGCAGCATACTCGATTATTTGCTTATAAGTTAACCTGTTGTCGTCACAAGGCAAATGCCAGGTCTGCTGATAACAATCGAAGGTATTGCCTATCATAGCGGTTGCCCTGCCGGCATCCGGTGTCCATATCAGTGTTCGCAAAGTCTTATCACTGACTGGTACGCGTATCATTTTATTTCGTTTGATATTTGAGCATTAATTAAACAGCCTTCTTAAAACGTTATGTTCCAGACAGCTTTTATAAAACATATCTGCACCTCAAGTTTTAGTTAGCTGGCTTTTAAAGGTCGCAAATTTGAAGTTAAAGGCATATAAGACCGACAAGTTTAGCCACGCTGATATACTCCCTGTAGAAATGCTTTCATAGGGGTCAGTTTTCTGCCAATAAGTTTTTCCATATCATCACTTACAATCTCTCCATCGCCCCGTGCCTGCGCCAAAATGATTGCAATGTACTCTTCTGGAATGGCTATGCCTTGTTGCTGTAATGTTGCCCTAAATTCTTCTTCTGTCGGAGAAATATAGTTAATGGTTTTTCCTGTGATCTCTGTAATATATCTTGCAACATCTTCATATCCGTAGGCTTCCGAGTTCACAAAATGGTAGGACTTGTTTTCATGTCCTTCCGTAGCAAGAATGACTGCGGTTGCCTCTGCCATTTCCGAGCGTAAAGCTGCGCTTATTTTCCCATTGCCTGCGGGTAGATAAATCATTCCGGTTTCCAGCACATTGCCGATAAAGTAAGGTATATACTCCAGGTACAAACTGTTTTTCAGAATGGTATAGGTCAATCCGCTTTCTTTCAGCCACTTTTCGGTTTTAACGTGCGCTTCCGTGAAGGTCCAAAGCGGAGAATCGGGGCCTTCTGTCTTCGCCTCACCGCTGGTGTAAATGACGTGCCTGATACCAGCGGCCATTGCCGCTTTTAGAACCTGTTCATGTTGGGAAGTGCGATTGGCCAGGTCAGTTCCGGAAACAAATAGTAACTTATCTATACCGCTGAAGGCTTTTATCAAAGATGGGTAGTCGTTATAATCCCCTATGCAGATTTTTAAACCCTTCTTGCTTAAATCCGTTGCCTTTTCCGCATTGCGCACCAATGCCGCTATCTGACTAGCCTTAATTCCTTTACTCAGCAAAAAATCAATGGTCAATTTTCCGAAATATCCCGTTGCTCCGGTTACTAAAATCATCTTTTTTGAATTTAGACTTTTAAAAAATACTTTTGTTACCCAAAGGAACTAATATAGTTTCAGAACGTAACCAGTTACCTTCTGGTAACAGGCTAAATAGTGGTAACGATATGGTAACTAAGGAACACATTTGCAACGACTTTAATGATTGCCCGATAACGGCAACAATGGAGGTAATTGGCGGGAAATGGAAACCTGTAATTTTGTATAATCTACTTTCAGGTACCAGGCGGTTTGGGGAAATCGCCGTTCGTATTCCGACCATTTCAAGAAAAGTGCTTACTGAACAATTAAAGGAAATGGAAAGAGACGGGTTGGTCATACGTGAACAGTACGAGGAAATTCCTCCCCGCGTTGAGTATTCACTTACCGATAAAAGCAGAAGTCTTACTTCCGTGTTTAAGGAAATTGCTGATTGGGGCAATGAAAATCTGCTAGCGACGCGCCCCCCGGACCCGGGCGATAAACAATGAGCAGCTTAAAGAGCATCTCACAGCCGATCACCATGCAATTATCGCCATGGGTGGGCGCCTCGTCAGCATCATTATTTGTTATCTGCTTGTTCAATAAATTTTAATGTCATTAATCGCTTAACTGTTTTCAATTTACGGGCGACAGCTTTTGTTTGCTCCAAATATGCATCAGCATCTTTGTTGATACACCTGAGGTCTGCCAATGACAGATAATCCGGATGGTAAATTTCCGATATAGTCACGTATGGATATTCGCTGCCGTTTTTCTGAATGTAAAAAACATACATCCATATTGACAATTTTTGAGGAGTAATATTCCCCATTAACTTATATAGTGCTTTATAATCAGCAGAAGGAGATAACTCTCCCAGGTAGATAGTCTTTTTAACAATTTTCCATCCTCCGGCTTTGAAGGTACTTCCTATAGACCCTCCGTTTACGACTTGCTGATGTTCTTTTGAAAAGGAACTGTCAATAGTCTCCGGATAATTAACGACAGCCAGTGTCCGTGTTATCTTCTTGCCATCGTATAGGTTAGATACCCTTAAACTGGTACTATTATAAAGCACCTCAATACCGTAAGCGCCAAACTTCTTCTCGATCCTTTCGCTGTTCAGCAAGTTGGCAGGCAGTGTTGAATCACAGGGAATAACGGCTGCCGTCTGATCATTGCTGCGCTGAGCGTAAGTTATTGTGCCAGGCATTAGCATGGCCAACAATGCCAGAATAAAAACGTATGATTTGGCGTTCATTCTTATATTCATTTGTTCAATGCAAAAGTATCGAAATAGATTGCAGAAAAAGGGTTGTTAATCAATAGTAATTGTTGCCATTTTACTTTGATTACCTGGTGCTCCGAGGAATTTAACTTTTTGTAGTGGTACCTTCACGACAGATGGGGAAATGACTTTCATCCATTCAGTAAGGGCCAAAAAGTCCTCATCCTTCATATCAATAACTTTCTGCCTTTTTAGCGTGCCATCTGGCTCAATTACTGCGGCAACAAGTACTACGTTTTTATAAACACTTGAACCAAGCGGTTTAAGGGTGATATCACGGGTGAGATTCTCCTCATTATCATTGTAAAAAATGATTGTCTTTCCCTGAGCAGAAAAAGCATAATAGCTGGCCCCCATTCTAGAGCCGGTACTAACCCGGTATTTGGGTATCCTGGTAAACGAAGTTTGCTTATTGTCAAAATAAATATTCAAAATGTCTCCGGAGATGTAAAACGGTTTATTTGATGGTGATGATGTTACATCCACCTTGCTGAACTCAGTTACCATACTAATACCTTCTCCCGTTTCAACCAGTTGGGAAGAACATTCAGGAGATATACCATATTTTCTTTCTTTGGTATTGCCCCAGTCGTCATTGGCGAGATGCTCAACAAATGTCTCAGGGAAAGGACTTTTTTGTACGGCAGTTAACTTAAAATTACCGGTAGCCATGGTGCCCTTAAATACGCCAGCCAGATTATCTGTCTTATCACAATAAGTGCCTGCGATATGTATCGAGTCTCCTTGTTGCGATGACAATAACACCACTTCAGCCGGTCTGGCATTCGGGATACGTAAAGTTTTGTGTAAAGGAGTGCCTGTTTGTTTAAAAACCATAATGTTGGCCATCTCTTTGGCATCCCCTTTTTCGTCGTTCTTATAGCTCACGTAAATAGTCCCTCCATTATCTATTATTTCTGATAGGATCTCTTTATCCGTAATCCCCGCAATCGTTTCATTCTTACCCCAAATGACATTTAATTGCTCATCCAGACAGGAAAGATAAAACTGCTCTTTGCCGGCTCCAACTAAAAGCAGCACCCGCTTACGGTCAGGCGAATATTTGAAGATGATCTTTTTAAACTCCATACCATTCATTAATGGAAGAGAAAGTTCCATACTGCTACTGGCAGCAAGCGTTTTTGGCTGGCTGATTTCTAAAGTCAGTGGATTTACCTCGACTGCCATAATATTGCCGATATTATTTTTGCTCGCAGGTTCGACATAAATGAACCAAATTTTATCACCAATCTTTTCTAAAGAAGAATAGAAACTGCTATATACATTATCACCTCCTGAAAGCTTGTTTTCTTTTATCACTTTCATATCCTTGTCATACTGTATCAGTGTAACTGTCATCCTGTACTTATTCCAGTTCATCCCTGAAACATTTTTGTCTTCTTTCCTAATGTCAACATAGCCTCCGCCAGGTAACGCAATTTTGAAAAGACCCGGCTCGGTATCTGATATAGATACATGAAATTGCTGCGCTATGGTTTTCATACAGCATAGGCATATCATTAAAGTAACTGCTAGTTTCATTTTTAGTATAGGTTAGGTGATAATTATAATTTGTGTCATTCAGGTCATACGTTATCCGTTGTTGACGGCTGGTTAAAGCAAAGTAGCTTTATAACTAAATTAAAGCTGAATTCGATCTGCCGGGAAAACTTTATGCGGGGCTCTATATTCCCCCGAATCGAAAGATACATAATTTATATATCAGTCCGTACTACGGGATCTGGCAACCAGGTAAATTACCTCAAAGAAGTGAGTATGTGTTGCTAAAAGAAGTTATTGAGGGGATCAGTATTTAACTTTTTGATAACAAAAAGCCTCCAAATCTTTCGATTTGAAGGCTTTAAAACGGTGTATTAAAACACCGCTTCAGGATAATCGGTATATCCATTTTCATCTCCACTATACAATGTATCCTGGTTGATTGCTGACAATGGCAAATTATATTTAAAGCGGACTGGCAAATCGGGGTTAGCAATGAATGGTGCGCCAAAAGATACCAGGTCGGCTATACCTTCTTTCAGGATGGCATTCCCGCTTTCCTGCGTAAAGCCCAGATTAGCCATCAATCTGCCGCTGTAGTGATAGCGGAAATGGCTGAAATAATTATCCTGCAATGCTTCTACCGGTGTACCTGTTAAAGTTTCTGCAGGTCCAACAATGTGCAGGAAAGCGAGATTGTAATCATTCAGTTTTTTAAGGATGTACTGGAACATAGGGATGGTTTCTTTGTCCGGCGTCACGATGCCCACATGGTTATATGCGACCGGTGCAAACTTGATGGCTACCCTTGTGCTTTCCCATACTTCTAAGATAACATCCAGGATTTCAAATATAATACGTGCACGATTTTCAATACTGCCTCCATACTCATCGGTGCGATGATTAGTGGCCAGGCTTAGAAACTGGGGAATTAACATGCCAGCCTGTGCATGTACTTCAATGCCATCAAATCCTGCCTCTTTGGCATTCTTAGCTGCCTGCCTGTAATCCTGTATAGTTTGTTTAATTTCAGCAACGGTGAACTCGCGGGGCGTTAGTGTATCTTTAAATCCCTGGGGGGTATAAGAATGGTTTTGCGGATTAATGGCGGAAGGGCCTGCGGGCAATTCACCATCAAAAAAATCCGGATGAGATGCTGCACCAATATGTCCTATTTGAGAGAAGATTAATCCTCCTTTGTTGTGTACTGCCTCGGTTACCAGTTTCCATCCTTCTACCTGTTCCTGCGTATAAATGCCTGGCACATTGATAAAACCAATAGACTTCGAATTCACCCAGGTGCCTTCACTCAAAATTAAGCCCGCTGAAGCGCGTTGTGCATAATACCTTGCCATCAATGGTGTCGGAACCAGGCCTGTATTGGTGGCACGTCCACGTGTAAGGGAGGCCATTACCATGCGGTTTTTCAATCTCAAATCACCTATCTGATATTCCTCTAACAGAAGTTGTACAGTATTTTCCATTGCTTTTTTTAGCAAACTTCGAGCATATGCTCCAGTGTTACAATATGGGAAAAACTAATGTCATAGGGATAATTTTATCCCATATAGGAATTAAAATACAATGCCTATTTTTGAATAAAGTGAGCAGCATATGTACGAAAGAAAAACACCCCTCACAATAGATTGCGGATTGCACCTGACTAAGGAAGTGCTGAATGGCAAATGGAAGCCAGCCATCCTCCGCGCTATTTCGATGGATGTAAAGCGTCCAAGCGAGATACTACGTTTATTTCCCGGTGCTACCCGCAGAGTATTGAATGTACAACTCAAAGAATTGGAAGGACATGGCATGATAGAGAAGAAAACCTATCCGCAACTGCCGCCTAAAGTGGAGTATTCGCTTACAGAGATAGGCTGGTCGTTGATGCCTATTATTGAAGCCATGAACCAATGGGGGGATGCCAATCGCAGCTTTTTGGAGAAGGTGATTAAGAATGCTCCTAAGATTAGCGAAACTTCAAAATCAGCATGCCAGATTTATAGACATATGACTGTAGCACAAAAGATCGGATAAGGTTTGGCTATAGGATTTTCTGCCAATCCAATCTCAATTCTCAATCCCTCAAAATCAAAAAAGCCTTCAAATCTTTCGACTTGAAGGCTTTAAAACATGTGGGCTGATTTTCTGGCGGCGAGCCGGTTACAACTTTCGCCACTTTATTGTTTCAACTTAATTTGACCTCTTCCACTTTCACCTCCATCTTCACCATCACTACCTCCCCAAAATGACTAGCAAATGCCACATCTGCTGCATCTCTCCCATAGGCCATAATAATCCGCCCTCCCACCGGCTGCTCCATCAACGCATCAAAAGTATACCATCGATTTCCAACATATGCCTCAAACCACGCGTGCAAATCCATCGGCTTTAATTCATACAGATATCCCACCACCATCCTGGCTGGTATGTTTATACTTCTACACAGCGATATCGCTACATGGGTAAAATCCCTGCATACCCCCGTTCTGCTACCCAATACGTCCATAGCTGATGTAGAACTATTCGTCGTACCATACTGGCGATACAGGTTACTATAACACCATTGCCGGATTGCTTCTACCTGTGCATACGCTGATTGTATATCCTTTACAATCTCCATCGCCTGCGCTCCAACCTTGTCTGCTTCACAATACCTACTGGGGAGCAGATATTGCAATACATGATCCGGCAAATCTTCTATTGCTACATATGCAGCATCCGTATTCACATCAATATGCATATCGCACTCTGCGATCACACTACTTTCAATAGTAGTAATTCCTGCTGGTAAAATAGTCCGTTGACAAATATTGCCATGCGTATCTATGTATTCACTCAGAGGCAGCAACGGAGTTGTCAAAAATGCCTCCTGCCTGATGATCTGGGCATGTTCGCTCTTGGAACGTAGCATGAAAATACTGGTAACAGGATATTCAGCATAGAATTCAAAAAATGTAGAAGCTTGTAAGAGCATATAACTGGGGTTTTAAATTAAAAGGGATCAAACAACGCATAACTAATAACAAAAAAGCCTCCAATTCTTTCGAATTGAAGGCTTTTAAAGCTTGCGGGACCATAGGGACAGTTATTGAACGTATTAATTGAAGATTTGATCAAAATTGATATGTTTTATACAAATTACTCCAAATTTATATAAAAGCCGGCTTGCCTATAATTTTGCATCTTGGAACTAGATACCCAATGAATCGTCTGCACCTATTCTAAAGCCCCTGCACAAATACCATGAAGAACGCTATGTTTTATCCAGGTCAGGGAGCAACTATTTTAGAGTCAAGCTGGATAAGGCGCTTATTTGTACAAAACACACTTCGGGCCGTGGAGTAGATGGTATCCACAACATTTTTCTCCGCCGTGATTATTTTTTACTGAGTAAGTTCCTTTTTAAAGAATAAGAATTACTTACTATATATGTTTCTTAAAAAATCTGGTAAACTGGTTGTAGCCCTGCCCAGTAGTTGTTTCACATCACTTTTATTTGTTTCGAATTCTCCTCTGGCTATCGCTCCAGCAAACCTTGCCAGATACTTTGCGTCATCTTCAGAAGCCCCTAATTGTACAAGCTGCGCAACATATGACATTACCTCAGTTTGGTTATGAGCTATCGTTGTCCCTGTGATCCCTGATATTATGTCAGCAATCTCTGCGAAGGAGAAAGCGGTGTCTGCAGCAATGGTATATTCCTTATTTTCGTGGCCCGGAGTAGTCAGTACAACGGCTAAAGCTTCAGCCATTTCTGTTATTGGTAAAAAAGGTACTTTGCCAACTCCTGCCGGGATGGAGATACCGTTCTTCAAAATATCTTTTCCACAAATTATCGGAATCATATCAGCGTAGAGTGTGTTATTCATCAATGTATAAGGAACAGCCATTTGTTTTAAATAATCAGTTGTGTATGTATGGTATTGAACATCATCAACCATTGTGCTTTGCTGTAAATCTTTCATATCAAAGCCTGTGTAGACGATATGTCTGACACCAGCTTCCTTGGCTGCATCAATCACATTTTTGTGCTGGTTAAACCTGTGTACTATATCCGATGAAGAAGATACCAGCAACAGCTTCTCCACACCCTGGAATGCACTTCTCAAAGACTCAAAATCCTGATAGTTGCCAAGCTTCACCTGAATTCCATTCGATTTCAATTCTGTCCCCTTAGTTTCATTTCTTATCAATGCAGCAATGTCTTTTGCATCTGTACCATTGTTTAAGAGTGAATTAATGGTGGCTTTACCTAAATTACCTGTTGCTCCAGTTACTAAAATCATCATTTTTGCTTTAAGATCAATAATCATTTACTTTTGTTACGCAAAGAAAGTAATATTGATTTTGAAAAGTATCACTTGCTATTTGATAACAGAACAAAAAGTGGTAACCTTAAAGTAACTTATGGGGAATAACTTATATCATGCTGACTGTCCTGCTATAGAAACGTTAGCCCTGATCGGAGGACGGTGGAAAGTGATTATTTTGCATGTGCTTTCCAAGCATGCCAGGCGTTTTGGGGAAATCAATGTTCGGATACCCTCTATATCAAGAAAAGTATTAACTGAACAACTGAGAGAACTTGAAGCTGATGGCTTAATTAACAGGAAACAGTACAAGGAGCATCCACAGAAGGTAGAATATGCACTCACAGATTTTGGAAAAAGTCTTTGCCCTCTGTTGGCCTATATATCAGCCTGGAAAAAAAATGTGGAAGGTAATTCATCTCAAGACATAATACAACTCCCCGATTGAAACTATTTTTAAATTTCAAATCACTTAATCCTATCCCTGATCCGGATAAATTGCCTGATTTACTCCAAAATTGTGCCTTCTTACTTCATCGCCAGTGGGTATCCTCTCGATAATAACAATCACAGTTCCCAGGCACACATCCTGACCTTGTTTATCATACATTTCACACTCTTTCCAAGGTTTGTAATGCTGTATTCGACAGTAGGGGGCACAGTTATAAATATCTCTCTATAAATCATACCATCCTTCTCAAGTTCACGGAGTTGGGCAGTTGACATAGTTGGGGTGATACGTAAAATTTCTCACACTAACACTGTAAAACGTATTAGCCTGTCTTGAACAAGTGCATATAGAATTGGTACCTTCTACTTCCCCCTTATAACATTTAGTGTTTTACATCCCCAAAAAATTGGTGGTTCCTACTATTACAGCATGGCCGAAATCCGTAAAGATCAAAACAATGAGGGCCGGGTTATGACGATAGAGATAATTTTAAGGTACCTTACTGCCATCACCAGGGATAGCAGGCTAACAGTATGGTATAAAGGAGTAATCATGAGCATTTTTTATCTTGGACGTGAAAACGCAACCTTTGAGCCAATACTGATCGGTAGGCAACGCATTATGGACATTGCACGTATTTCCAATCCGACCTATCACAAATGTAGGATTCACCCCCCGGACCTTTGACAGTCAAAATCATTTAATCAGAGGCTGCCGCAAACAAAAAAGCCTTCAGATATCATCTGAAGACTCAAAAACTTTTCGCTATCGCTTAGATTTTCTTGGCGGGCTGCGAGGGACAAATTTCGAACCGCTTTATGGAAGATTTATCTTTCATAAATAGATTTATCAGTGCAAATTATCTTATAAGTTAACGTTATAAATTATTCCGTATCGATTAATCCTATTGTCTATGGGATTCAAAAAGGGGGTAAAAATTAAATAAACTTACCCTCACTTTTTATATAGTTGAATTTATAAATGTATATTAGATTTAAGAAGTACCATGATTATGTAATTTTACCTGTACATAGTCATCCTTTGGTGTGGCCGGTACATTTTAAGTGAATCGGCATGGCATAGGCTGAGTGCTGGTATGGTTGTGGAGATCATAATGAACAGCAGCAGGAAGCGCGTAAGGGGGGCATTGAGGATATGAAATACCGGGCCCAATAAGCTTCCAGGTAACAATAGCATATTAGATTATTAATAACATCGGTCATTTGAATGCCAGGTAAATATGGGAAAGTATAATAAGAATAAATTACCGTGTCTATAGAATTTTATAATTTTTTTGAAAAACCAGCTCTTCCTTTCTAGTCTTCATAAAAATTTAGCTTTTTATTTTTTACTTTTTATAATTTCAAAGAAATATTACTTAGAAAAAGTGAACATCATACACATCAGCGATGAGAAGGAGCTATTGCGCAGGCTGCGGGATGGGGATGAGTTTGCTTTCAAAGGGCTCTATGAGATGTATGCCCCGAGGCTGGCTGCGAGACTTATACAATTACTACGCTCAGAAGAACTGGCAGAGGATATCCTGCAGGATTTGTTTATTAAGATATGGGAAATCCGGCAGACAATCAATCCTGAACTGAGTTTTGGTGCTTTATTATATAAAATGGCAGCCAATCTTTCCAAGAACGTATACAGAAGAAACATATATGACCAGCTGATGCGCAGGCAGATCAACCCGGATGAAAGCCATAATCCTATAGAGGAATCTTTTAATCAAGCCGACGCTAAAGAATTATTGCAGGCAGCATTAAATAAGCTAACGCCCAGGCAACGGGAGGTATATATTATGCATAAAATGGATGGGTTAAGCTACCAGGAAATAAGCAGCCAGTTAAATATCAGTGCATCAGCCATCAATCATCACATACAAGAAGCTAATAAACAACTAAGAAAGATATTAAAATATAGAAACATCTATATCCTTACCGTACTACTCCCAATTTTTTTTGAAAAATAATCTTTCCGGGGGTGCTATTTTTTATTTCTCGTGTGTATCTATATGTAATTAGGCATTAACAGGACTGTTTGCTAAGATGGAAAACAATAATATAGAAGAACTATTCAAAAAATACATTGAAGAGACAATTACCGAACAGGAATTGTCTGATCTGTATTATTTTTTCCAGGATCAGCAAAACCAGGAAAAACAGGATGCCTTACTCACAACCTATCTGTCAGAAGAGTCAGCTGTGCCTTCACCGCTGGCAGCAAGAGCCACTGTTGTTAAAGATTTTGCGTGGCAGGGAATTGAGCGGCGAATGGGTATGACGACATCTACGCAAAAATATAAACGGATGTACTGGTGGAAGGGTGCTGCTGCGGCAGCCGGATTACTATTAATACTTTCATCCGGGTTTTATATATACCGTCAAATGGCGGGGCAACACCCTGCTACCTCGCAATTTGCCAATCTTGATATACCACCAGGTACCAATCGCGCCACCCTCACTATATCAAATGGAGCAGTATATCAATTGAATGGAGAGAAGGAAGAGATCGTGGTAGATAAAGGGAGTATTCGCTATAAAGATGGTGATACCCTGTCTGCAAAAGATGTAGTCCGGCATGTAACATTAAGCACACCAAGAGGTGGACAATACCGTGTAACCTTAAGTGATGGTACGAAGGTCTGGCTGAATGCCGCTTCTTCGCTGTCCTACCCAACAACATTTACTGAAAAAGACCGTAGTGTGACACTACATGGAGAAGCATATTTTGAAGTAGCAGCCAACGCTTCCCAGCCATTTGTCGTACATACACCAAACCAGGATATTAAAGTACTGGGTACTGAATTTAATATAAACTGTTACCAGGACGAAAATAGAATAGTCACCACATTGGTAACCGGCAGTGTGAAATTAGACAATAAGGGAGGAGCAGCATCATTACAATTGCATCCCGGTGAGCAGGCTGTACTGAACAATGAAAATTTTGATGTGGCAGCCGTAGATGTATCATTATACACTGCATGGAAAGATGGAGAATTCCGGTTCAGAGCTACACCATTAGTAGAAGTACTACACCAGATAGAACGGTGGTATGACCTGGATGTGGACTACAAAGGAGTGCCTGCAGATATTAAAATTCATGCATCTATAAGAAGAGATAAAAAATTGTCAACGGTACTGCACGCACTGGAAAAAATAGGGGATATAAAGTTTGAAGTGAACGAGCGGCATATTAGAGTAATGCATTAGTAGAATACCAAAATCATTTTATTGGCTTTCCATTTGGAGCTGGGCGTAAAGACGACATCAGCGGTGGATCCTTGTACTTATAATCAACCAAAAACCAACTGTTTCATTTATGGACTATTTCCTTTTTCTCAGGGACAGAGGAAGGCATGTGCTATACTGTGAGCATTCTACAGAGAACAATAATGGTAGCACATTATCTTTCCCGTACAAGTTTGTTACTATCCTTATCCCATTTCTGATCCTACAACTGTTTGCGTCTTTAAAGGCGCAGACAGTCACCTTGAATGTAAAGAATGCCCCTTTTGTGCAGGTGGCAGAAGAGATCAGTAAACAGACAAAGTATGACTTCAGCTACAATGACCGCATTCTGAAAAAGACAAAGCCGGTCACGCTGAAGCTGGTAAAAGAGTCCCTCTCTGGCGCTCTGCAAAAGCTCTTGTCTGAACAGCCGCTGAATTTTGAGATCAGGGATGGCCTGATTATTATCACCGAAAAAAGCACTCCCACTGCGGGTTACGATGGTGCTTTACAATCCGACGTTCTAGGCCACGTCACCAACGAATCAGGATTGCCGTTGGATGCTGTTGCCATTAAGGTCAAGAATACCAATTTTGGTACCAGGACAAACAAGAATGGGGAATTCACTATTCCGGGTAAGTATGCAAATGATAAGTTGCAGATACATCTGCTGGGGTATGCGGATATGGAGATAGGTGCCCAGCGGGCCAGGGTAGTCACACTGGCGCTGGCAGCTGCGGATCTTAATGAGGTGAATGTGGTGGTCAACACCGGTTACCTGAAAATAGACAGGCGTCATCTCACCAGTGCTGTCACCACCATCAAAATGGATGATATCAGGACACCGGGTGTAAATACCATTGACAGGTTGCTGGAAGGCAGGGTACCCGGCATGATGTTCATGCAGAATTCCGGCCAGGTGGGCGCTGCTCCCAAACTGAGGATCAGAGGAACCTCCACCATTCTTGGTAACCGGGAACCACTCTGGGTGCTTGATGGAATCGTGCTGACAGATCCTGTAAATGTAGATCCGCAGCAGATTAACGACCTCGACTTTGTGAACCTGCTGGGTAATGCGATAGCAGGTCTGAACCCTGACGATATTGATCAGATCGACGTATTGAAAGATGCTTCCGCAACGGCTTTGTATGGGGCAAAAGCAGGCAACGGTGTGATCGTGATCACGACTAAAAAAGGGAAACCAGGTAAACCCATGATATCGTATTCCATGTCATCCGGTTACACCCGGCGGCCAAGATATTCTGACAGGGGCATGTATATGATGACCTCCCGGGAGCGTATGGATGTGTCCAAAGAAATGGTGGAACGTGGCATGCAGTATAACAACGTAACCCAATGGTCAGGATACGAAAGAGCCCTGCAGGACTACTACGAAGGCAAAACCGATTATACAGAATTCAAGCGTTTGAGTGATTACTATGCCAATGTGAACACCGACTGGATGGGGTTGCTCACACACGATGCTTTTATGCAGAACCATACCTTGAACCTGTCCGGTGGATCAAACGATATCAAGTATTACTCTTCCATCGGTTATCTGAACGAGACGGGTGTGATCAAAGGAGAAGGTAACAAGCGCTACTCCTCCATGCTGAACGTTACTGCTGATTATAAGAAGTTCATGGCGCAGATCGCATTCAATGGCAACTACCAGGTAAGGAATTATAGTCCCTCCGACCTGGGAATCATGAACTATGCCTACAACACCAGCCGTACAATTCCGGCTTACAATACAGATGGCAGCTTATTCTATTATCCACAGACAAATAACCTGCTCAATTATAATTTCAATATCCTGAATGAGCGGGACAATAGTAATGATCATTCTGACCTTATATCTGCCAATGTAAGGGCCTTGTTAAGATGGAAGGTGATGAGGGGATTGGACGTAGAAGGTACCTTTGCTGTGGGGGTGAGCAGCGACAGCAGGGAGTTGTACTATACCAAGGATTCCTATTATATATTCAAGCTGCGTGCTGACCAGACAAGCAGGTGGGACCTGGCACCTGTAGGCGGAGAACTGCAAAAGCAAGATACGCGCAACAGGAATTATACCGGCCGCCTGCAGGTGAATTACATGACCACACTGGATAAAACAGGCAAACATGCCCTGACAGCTACCGGCGGTGTGGAAGTAAAATCTAATGGATATAATGGATTCAATATCACCAGGAGAGGTTATTTCCGGGAAATGGGCGGGTACTTTGATATCATCCCTACCACCTACAGTGGATATTATCAGCAGTGGATGTCAACCAAACCTGCTTTGGGTTACTTTAACCGCCAGCTTACAAATGACTTTGCCTGGTTTGGAACAGCAGGTTACTCCTATGATAACAGGTATTTGCTGAATGTACATATCAGGGGTGAACAATCAAACTTATTTGGTTCCAGGACCAACAACCGTTTCCTGCCTATCTGGGCATTGTCTGGCCGCTGGAATATGAAAAATGATATACTGAGAGAAGTAGCCTGGATCAATGACATGGCCCTCAAGGGATCATGGGGATGGCAGGGAAATATGTTGCCCGGTCAGTCTGCCAACATGGTGATCAGGCAGAATTTGAGTACAAATCCATACTATAATGAAACTTCTTCCAATATTGTAAATTATCCTAACCCGGATCTGAAATGGGAGAAAACGTCTTCCTTTAACGCGGGTGTGGAGTTTTCAATCTTAAAGGGCAAACTGAACGGGTCATTTGCATATTTCTATAAGAGAACAAAAGATGCATTCCTTGACAAAACAGTCTCTGAGGTCAACGGTGTAGAAAAATATGTGATCAACAGCGGTACGCTTGAAAACAAAGGTATAGAAGTGTCCTTGTCTATACGCGCTATTGATAATGCTGCTATGGGCAGCAGTTCAAAACGTGGTTTTGTATGGCGTATAGACCCACAGCTGGGCCAGGTGCTGAATAAGGTGTTGAACAGGGCTATCAATAACAGGAATAATGTACTGGTGGACAACATCACCTATAACAACTTTCTCGATGGTACCGTACAGCTGTCCGGTAAACCACTCAATACCTTTTACTCCTATAAATTTAAAGGGCTGAGCCCTGTGGATGGTTCTCCTATCTTTTACGGTGCTGAACCAGAAAAGGCTGAAGAGTACAATAAGCAGTATTCCCAGATGAAAAAGGAAGATGTATACCTGTCAGTCATGAGCGAATCTGGTCGCAGGGAGCCTTTTATACAGGGTGGCATCTCCAACTACTTTGCCTGGCGCAATTTCGGTCTGTCCTGCAATGTGACCTATTCCCTGGGCAACAAGATCAGGATGCTGAAGATCGCCTCCGGGTATGCATCTGCAATTGCTTATCCACAACAGAACCTGCGCAAAGAATTCGTGCGCAGATGGCGCCGCCCGGGTGATGAAAATTATACCAACATTCCCGGACTACAGGCGAATAACGACCTGAATAACCCCTGGTGGAATATTTATCCTGCAAGTAACTACTCATTTGCTGGCAGCGTATACGACATGTATGACAACTCGGATGTAAGACTGGTAAGTGCCAACTATTTGAAATTGCAGTCAGCCTCTTTCAAATACAACTTTGATGACAAAATGATCCGGAGATTAGGTTTTACATCTGCCTATGTCAGTATTACGGGTACGAACCTGTTCACGATCACCAACAAGTTGCTGAAAGGACAGGATCCTGCTCAATCAGGCCAGTCTCCAAATATCAACTTATCAGTAAGACCTACTTACACCGGTAGTATTAACGTATCATTTTAAAATATAAGCACCATGAAAAATGTAATTGCGCTGCTTACGTGCTTACTGTCGCTGTCATCATGCAGCAAATTCCTGGAGGAATATACTACAGACCAAAAATATGCTTCTACCACCGCAGACCTGGAAAGTCTGATGATCGGCGAAGCCTTTTTCCCAAACACGCAACTCTATATCTATAACCAGGCGACCATGTCGGATATATCGTCTGAATCATCTGTATTCGCACCATGGCTGCACCTGATGGATGATGACAGTGAGACGTTTGTAGCTGACTATGTAGAAACAAGCCAGCCTACCCCGCTTTACAAATTTTCCGGTTTTCATAACTGGGCCCAGGCACCTGGTGTGGATATCCTGAACGCCACCTGGGAGGAAACTGCCTGGCGGAAACTATATAAACGCATTGGCGCACTGAATGCGATCCTGTTCCAGGCGGCCAAACTGGCGGACAGCTCAGGCACCAATTTGCAATTGCAACATATACGCGGAGAGGCCTATTTCCTCAGGGGCTACTACTACTTTATGTTGCAGAACATCTATGGAGCTCCCTACCGGAAAAGTAGTGCTGCCACAGATGAAGGGGTGCCGGTGAAAGTCTCTGAAAAGATAGACGATAAGTATTTCACCCGTGATAACAATGAGGTAGTCTACAACCAGATCATGGCAGATCTGAATCAGGCAGCCACCTACCTGGAAGGTTATAACCCTGACAACAATATCAGGGTCGGCATTGCAGTAGTAAAAGCTTTACAAAGCCGGGTATACCTGTATACAGAGCAATATGATAAGGTAGTGTCAGTGCTGAAGGACTTTGAAACAATGGGTTATACCCTTACAGACCTCAACCAGTATGTAGAAGGTACCAGCTTCAGCTATCGTGGAGCAAGTGAATCCATTTTCACCATGGCGTCTTATGTTATGCCGGCAGTTTTCATCAACGACTCCCTCTCACAATGGAATGGTGATGATGACCGGGCATCTTCCTTCAAAGCATCCAATGACCTGATGGATACTTATGATACAGCAGACCTGAGAAGGGTTGCCTTCTTTACAAGGGCTACTAAAAGCGGGTCCTGGTTACCAGCAAAATACCGTACGTGGAGTACCTATAATGACCCGGCCCAGGTGTCTGACATCTTCTATTTCCGCTATGCGGAAGTAATATTGAACCGTGCAGAGGCACTGGCCATGATGGGTGCAGATGGAGAGGCACGTATAGAGCTGGAAAATCTCCGTTCGAAACGTTTCAGGAATGCGAGTGCAGACCAGCTGCCAGGCTCTAATGAGGGACTTGTTGATTTCATCCGGGCAGAACGCCGTCGTGAACTGTGTTTTGAAGGACAGCGCTGGTTTGATCTCAGGCGTTATGCAGTGAATTCAAAATATCCGTTACCATCTGCATTTACGATCAAACATCCGGTGTATAGTTACGATGCGCAATCCAATTCGCATACACAGGTAGGTAACTATGTACTTAAATCCATAGCAGAAGATGGAGCAAGCTGGCAGGTACCGATCCCTGATTACGCGATTGAATTTAATCGTGGCGCTTTAAAAAATCCAATTCGTTCTGTTCGTCAGATCCAACCATAATAATCCAGTGCAAATGAACATCAACAAATACCTGTTCGCCTTTGCCATATTTGCCATGGCGACATCATGCAGAAAAGAAGAAGAAACGGTTTTCCCTGATTATGATAAGAACTGGCTCGTAGTGGAGGATGATCCCAACGATGCGACGATACATGCCAACTACCTGTTCTTTAAAGAAACAGGGATACCGGTATACATCAATGACACCATCGGTTCGCAGCAGCGTAAGGATGTGTTCGGGCATGATTATACTTATTATGAGGTGCTGTCATTGAATTACTCCCTGGGCGGAGTAGTAGCAGGGGCACCACCAGTCGTGCAGTCCTATTCCTTCTGCTCCAAAGCTGATGTGCCGGCAGCGCTGGCTTTCCTGAGAGAAGAGATCATACCGATGCTGCCAAAAAGTGCGCACATACCCAGTATCCTGCTCGTGGATACGCTCACCAGCAATGCGTTTGGTACCTATGCCTTTAAGGGCTTCAATACGATCTTAATAGGTGCAGTACCGCAGATACCGACTATGGATGCAACTACCAGGGCTGCTTACAAGGGGGCTATCCTGCGGGCCTTTCTTACCAATGCAGTACTCGATGATAAATACAGCGCTACACTGCAGAAGTTTTACACAGCTTCCAGGAAGTTTGTGACATCAAAGGATGTCTATGGGGTGTACACATTCCAGCTTTCCAGCCTGGTCACAGGGCTGCCCCCGGGTACTACAGCGACGCCACAGGCCGTCGGGTTCCTGGGTACAGATCCCAGATATTCCTATTATACACCGCTGTCAACCTGGATGGATGTAAGTATGTACCTGGAGGCGACCCTTGGCAACACACAGGATCAGTTTAAACAGCTGTATGGTACCGAGCCTAATATCATGATCAAATATGGTTATATCAGGCAGATACTGGCTGATATGGGGGTACCTGTTCAATAAGCACTCAATAACGAATTATAAATTATAATTAAACATTAAAGATGAAGAAAACAGTTTTATCAGCGCTGCTGCTGGCTTTTTCTGCAGCAGGATGGGCACAGCAGACAATCATTAAGGGGATATTTTTGAAGGAGCCGAGCAATGTAGTAAATACCAGTGAGATATATCTTTTAAAGCAGGAAAATGGTGGTATGGTGCCGCTGACCATGATTCCGCTGGCCAGGCATGATCATTCCTTTTCTGTCCAGGTGCCAGATAGTGATCTGAATGTGATCCGGTATATCGGTTTCTCTGACGAATTATACCCGGTCTACCTGCGCAAAGGTGATACACTGACGCTCGATGCAAGTTATGGTGACATCACTTATTCAGGGAAGGTGAATGCGGAAAATAAGGTTTTTAATGATTGGTACAAAATAGTGTCCCCACTTAGAAAGTATATCTATACAAAGGAAGGAACGAAACGTGCATCTGATCACTATGCTAAGACACTTGATTCCCTGGTAAAACCAACTGAAACATTTGTGAGCAGTATCAAAACGGGCAACGCCAAATTTGACAGCTATGTAAAAGTCCTGTTGCCATACAGTTTCAGGTATGATGCACTGGGTCCTCTTTTACAAGGTTTAGGATATGCAAAGAGAGAAGAATTCCCGGCTTTTATTACCAATTTATTTAAGACGGAGAACTTCTCCAATCAGCAGATCTGGACGCTCCCATTCGGCTACATTTACATCCAGGGTGCAGCATTTGTAAAGCACTATACTTACAATATGGAGAGTGGATTCCTGGAAGATGTAATCGCAGCGGATATCGCTAACCCAACGATGAGAGCTGATTATTTGCTGACCTTATTACAGCATCAGGAATACCAGAACATGGCCAAATTTGTTAACAAAAACAAACAGTACATGGTCACCGAGCCACAGAAGAAAGCCATGAAGATATTTGAAAAAAAGGCGATGCTGAAGGAAGTCGGAGGAGAGTCAATTGATTTTGCATATCCTGATATGACTGGTAAAGTACATCACCTGAAAGATTTCCGTGGTAAGGTTGTATTGGTTGATCTTTGGGCTACCTGGTGTAAGCCTTGCCTGGCAGAGCAACCAGCACTGGAGGAACTCGAAAAATCAATGGAGGGTAAGAATGTTGTTTTCATCAGCATTTCAATAGATACAGAGAAAGATAAATGGAAGAATATGGTAGAAGCGAAGAAACTGTCAGGACTGCATTTATTCTCCAACAACCAGGGAAGTATGATCCAGGATTATGAGGTTACTCAGATACCACGCTTCATCCTGATTGACAAGGATGGTAAAATGGTAAGTTATGATGCTATCAGGCCTTCAGATCCTAAGCTGAAAGAGTTAATCGAGTCAAAAATCTAATTCTAAAACAGACATGCGGGTATTCATTATTTCCATATTGTTAACGATAGGTATTGTTGGCAAACCACATGCGATTGCGCAGGGTATAGTATTCCAGGAGCTGACGCTTAAGCAGGCCATGTCTAAAGCTGCTAATGCGGCAGATCCAAAGTTGATCTTTGTGGATTGTTACACCAGCTGGTGCGGTCCATGTATTGAAATGGCCAAACAGGAATTTCCTAAAAAAGAAGCAGGCGAGTTTTTCAACCCAAAGTTCGTATCTGTCAAATTTGATATAGAAAAAGGAGAGGGCATTGATATCGGGAAGAAATACGACGTCAAAATATTTCCCACTTTCCTGATCCTGGATGCAAAAGGTGAAGAGATCAACCGTGTCGTAGGAAAAGCAGGTATAGAGGACTTCATTGAAAAAGTAAAGGGGGCTATGAAACCCGACAATTCAATGGCAAGTATGAAAGCTGCTTATGAGAAGGAGAAGAATATGATGACTGCATTGCCATATGCAAAGGCATTGGCTGACAATGGCAGAGATGCGTCTGCTGTGCTGAGTGAGGTATTTGACAGGGCACAGGACTTTGAGCGGTTCAGTGTAGATTACCTGCAGCTGGCACTGGGAACAGCGGAATTTGGCAGCCCACTTTTCAGGAAGTTACTTTTGGATAAAAGACGTATCGACCTGTCATTGGGTGAAGAAGTGGCCAACCAGATCATCTTTGATAAGGTGCGCAAGCACATGTACCTGATCGCCAATGAAACCGGGGCTAAATACAATGTTTTCTACACGCCTCAGCAGGTGGAAGACATTGCCTACACTATTTCATTGCTGAAAATGGATCCCATGAAGTATGAGCTGCATCTATGCAGGATTGCACTGTATGTGGTCAATAAGGACCTGGATGGTATGATCGATTACTATAAACGCTATATCCTGACTGTGCCGGACAACGACGTGTTTAAAGGCATCATGGATGGTATACTTTTAACCAAAGCATCGAAGGCTACTGCTGCCCAAAAAGAAGCGATAAAGGAGTATTTCCAGCTGGGTCAGAAGAATTATGAAAGGCAGGTAAAGCACTATCAGCAACATTTAGAAGCTATCAAATGAGGATATATTCAAAAACATATACCATCACATTAACCGTTCTGTTAGCCATCCATTTGCTGATGGCTGGCAGGACGGTTGGACAGGGGTTCACAGATGATGCAAAGATAGCTGCGGCATTCCTGCAATCCTTCGATTCCTTATCTGCCAAAGGCAGGAGCATCAGTGCCGAAGAGGTACAAAAAGCACTGCTTGCAGAGCAGCATGGCGTAGCACTCGACCTGGCAAAGCCAGTATCAAAGGAATTGACGGGACATGATCTGTATGAAAAGGCAAAAAGTGCGACAGTGATCACCGGGATAGCTTATCTGTGTCCCAGGTGTGACAATGTACATTTGAGCGAATCTACAGGTTATGTGATCGATCCGAAAGGGATCATGGTCACCAACTACCATGTTATGGGTATGTATGCATTTATGAAAGACGGTAATCAACCTAAGGGTTTTGTAGTCCGTATGGCAAATGGTCGTACATATGGAGTCAGGGCTGTCCTTGCATCATCTAAGAAAAACGACCTGGCTGTACTTCAGTTAGATACGCATGGGGATATATTACCAGCGCTATCCCTGGCAGATTCAGCTCAGATTGGTGATAAGATCAGTATACTGGGTCATCCGAAAGGGATCCACTTTTATTTCTCACAGGGAAATGTAAATAACAAGTATATGGAAGAAGTGGGGGAAGGGGATAATAAGTTCTTTCGGGAAATGATGTCCGTATCAGCAGACTATGCTACTGGTTCCAGTGGAGGACCCGTAATGGATATGTATGGCAATGTGGTGGGTACGGTAGCCAATACGCGCATGTTCCTGCATAGTGACATGAATGCAGGTGTGCAGATGGTGCTTAAAAATACGGTACCTGTCGAGTCGCTCTGGAAGCTGATCAGGAAATAATTGTCCATATCTTTTCAAAACCAAACAGCCTTCAGATCTTCAATCTGAAGGCTGTTTGGTTTTATATTAATTTGTTAACCCAGGTGCATCGATAGCCATACAGGTAATGATAATTTTGAGTCAACAAACTAAACAAATTATCATGGCAACAAAGATCTCATATATGATGGCCTGCCTGCTGGGGATAGGAATGATCTTCCTCGGCATACGTTTCTTTCTGGCTCCGGAACTGGCAACGGCGGGATTTGGTATGCACTACAATGCAGGGGGCGATTATTCTTTTCACCACATAAAAGGTATCAGGGATGTATTTTCCGGAATACTCCTTTGCGGTTTCGTTTTAATGCACCAAAAGAAGGCTGTAGGGCTCACATTACTGGCAGGAACTATCATCCCGGTCAATGACCTGCTGATCGTCTTAAGTAAGCCTTATAATGGGCTGACGCAGGCCCATTTCAGGATTATTACATTGGATATCTAAATTATTATCCTAAAATGGAGGGATAATACTTATGTAAACTGCTGCACTCATTACTCAATAATCCTTTATAATTTTTTTATAAACATCTGCGTGGATAGCAAATGCTATTTTTCTTTCTCTGCCTTATCTATAAATCGATTTGTTTTCGATATACATTAACGGAAATTAAATAGTTATGCTATGATCAGAACTGAAATGAATACTATTACAGCCGTCCTGAATGGATTGAAAGTAAAGAGACAGGATAATGAGTTTACCATTAATGATCAGGGAATGATAATTCTCAAAGGCAAGTCCTATAGTCAACCGGAGATTAAAATCCTTAAAATGTACCGTTTCGAAGGCGATTCTGATCCTTCAGATGAGGCAATAATATATCTTATTCAGGCGAATGATGGAACAATGGGATATAGCCTGGATGCTTATGGTATGTATACCAATCATGTAAATGATGGATATGCTGATGCGATTCATAAGATGATGTTCCATACATCACAGATATAGATCGGTGATATTACAAAACACTACTCCATACCAATACAATTTATTATGAATATAGAACCTGAGGAACAGATATTCACAGGTGAAATGCAGTATCTGGAAAAACTTCATAAAATTGTTCAGGAAACTATTCAGGAAAAAGATCTTATTCTTAATAATTTGCTGCATCCATCACAAGACATCCTTTCGAAAGAGCAAAGGCTTTCTGACAAAGTAGCTCACTTCGGTGGTAGCTGGAGATTTATTGTCATATTTGGTGTCATTCTAATGTTTTGGATAATTATTAACGTTGTTGTATTAAAAAGCAGCGCTTTTGACCCATACCCTTTCATATTAATGAATTTAATACTCTCATGTATTGCTGCATTACAGGCGCCGATCATAATGATGAGCCAAAACCGTCAGGAAGAAAAGGACCGGATGAGAAATGAAAATGATTATCTGATCAATTTGAAATCCGAAATTGTAATTCGAAGCCTGGACCAGAAGATGGACTTATTATTGAGGAACAAATTAAAACCCTATACGATATGCAGGTAGAACAAATTGCTATGCTTCAAAAAATAACTGCAAATACCGAAAAGATATGATGCTGAGTTGATTGATTCAAAATCCTTCGCAGTATGAATGCCCAATCTGGTCTTAAACACGCTAGATGCAAAAAAGCGTTAGAGAAATCTGTGAAATTTATTTCTGAATAGAACTACATATCAATTCATTATACTCTGCAGAAATTAATTCCTGATACTGCCCCTTTATCCAAAACTAATTTCTGATGATCGTTGGTTTAATCTGACTATTATATCCGATGTCTGAAGGCATTCAATTTTTTTACTAAACTCTTCCGTTTAATTAATAGAGAAAGAGGGATTCGAACCCCCGGACCTGTTACAGTCAAAATCATTTAATCAGAGGTTGCCGCAAACAAAAAAGCCTTCAGATATCATCTGAAGACTCAAAAACTTTTCGCTATCGCTTAGATTTTCTTGGCGGAGAAAGAGGGATTCGAACCCCCGGACCTGTTACAGTCAACAGTTTTCAAGACTGCCGCAATCGACCGCTCTGCCATTTCTCCGCTGCAAAAGTATAAAACTGATTTAATTTTCAAAAAAAAACTTTTCCATACTATCTATCATTCTGGTAAAATCCTTTGTGTTGTTGGGTTTGCTCGTAAAAAAAAACTATTTTTAGGTATTACTGATACCCGTTACGGAATAAACATGCGATCAAAATTCATTTTCCTGTACCCGCTCTTTTGCCTGATGTTTATACACATTGGTACCATCCAGGCGCAACAAATGACGTGCACAGCGATCGGTCAGAACCCTTCCACTGCATTCCCCGTTTGTGGCACCAAAGTATTCAGTCAGGATTCAGTGCCCAAATGCGGCGGACGCCTCGTCGTTGGTCCCCCCTGTCCCGGTGGTCAGGACGCCGGACTTGCAGACGTTAACCCTTACTGGTATAAATTCACCTGTTATAAAGCAGGAACATTAGGATTTAAGATCACCCCTAAAGTATTAACGGACGACTACGACTGGCAGCTCTTTGATATAACCGGTCATTCGCCTGATGATGTATTTACTGATCCCAGACTGTTTGTGTGCAGGAACTGGTCTGGTGAAGGTGGTGTAACCGGCGCATCCACGGCCGGCAATTCCCTCCAGGAATGTGGTGGTAAAGGTGTCCCCCTGTGGAGTAGTATGCCAAGCCTCATAGAAGGTCATGAATACCTGCTGTTACTGAGTCACTTTACATCAGAAGGACAATCAGGGTATGACCTGGAATTTACCGGAGGTACTGCCGACATTACCAGTCCCGGGATACCGTCTATTAAATATGCCACTTACAACTGCTTAAACAATACCATCGGCATAAAGCTCACCAAGAAAACGCTCTGTAAAACCCTCACCTCCCAGGGAACAGAGTTCCTGTTCACAAAAGGAACGGGGACTATTACAGGCGCAACCGGCGCGAACTGCTCCAATGGCTTTGACAGTGATTCACTGCTGGTACAGTTAAGCGCTCCATTAGGACCCGGTGATTATACTATCGCTTTCAGAAATGGTTCAGATAATAATACCGTGCTGGATGTATGTGGTAATGCCCTCGCAGAAGGTGAAAGCGCTGATTTCCATATTGCAGTACCACCTCCCGTGGAACTACGAAGTGCAGCGCCCGTAGGTTGTGCGCCAGACCAGATTAAAATCGGATTGTCAGTACCCGTACGTTGCGGATCTATTGCCGCTGACGGCAGCGATTTCACGATCTCCGGAACACCGCTGGCAGCCATCCGTAGTGCCACCGGGAACTGCAATGCCAACAACCTGACCGATACCCTGATCATTCAATTTACACAGCCACTGGTCAGAGACGCGAACTATACCATCACGCTGACTACCGGCACCGACGGCACCCCGATACTGGGAGAATGCGGTCAGCCGGCAGCTGTCAGGCAAACAGTGACCTTTCATACAGTCGACACCGTTTCTGCAGATTTTGACTTTGGCCTGAACAGGAACTGTAAAATAAGTACGCTGGACCTGACGCACGATGGCGACAATGCTGTGAATTACTGGCACTGGACCTTCGACAGTACCGATAACCGCTATACGCAGAACGTCACTAAAATATATGGCGATTTCGGGGTCAAACATGTTACCCTGTTTGTATCTAATGGTACCTGCACCGATTCTGTTGCCAGAGATATCAACCTGGAAAGGACCATGGCAGCATTGTTCGATGTGGATCCGGGACCTTATTGCCCGATGGATATCATCTCCCCCAAAAATGCGAGCTATGGCAATCTTATCTCCTATCTATGGGATTACGGGAACGGCATTATCAGTGTAGGCGCTGATGCATCGCCACAACGATATTATCCAACCCAGAAGGAACAGGATTACCGGATCAGGCTGATCGTAGAGGACAACCTGCATTGTATGGATACCGTTGAACATTTCATCAAAGCGGTGACGAGCTGTTATATTGATGTACCTACAGCCTTCTCCCCCAACCATGACGGTATGAACGACTACCTCTATCCTTTAAGCGCATATAAAGCATTAAACCTGGAATTTTCCGTATATAACCGCCTGGGGCAATTGGTATTCCAGACCACCGACTGGACGAAGAAATGGGATGGCAATGTGAAAGGTAAACCTGCCGATATCGGCACCTATGTCTGGATGCTCCGTTATACGTTGAAAGATACCGGTAAGAGAATATTCCGTAAAGGAACCACCGTACTGCTGCGTTAGTAGCAGTACGGTCATATTTTATGCTATGGATGAGGTATGGGTTTCACAATCCCGGCAACCTCTCCAGTTTTTGATGTGTGCGGTAATTACCAGTATCGCGCCTATGATCTTCAAGCCCATTTCCAGAGACACCGCACTGACAAAATTACCTGCGACCATCAGCAACAACCCTGTTGCAAAATATACCAGGACCGCCTTTTGCCTGTGCAGGCGTATATATCCCCTCCAAATGGCCCATCCGCCGGCGGTCATGGAGACAAGTACCGTAAGGACCTCCAGGAACACATTTTCTAATATTTCCACCCCAAACAAGCTGAAAGTCGTGAAAATCACAGGCAGCAGTACACAATGAACAGCGCAGGCCAGTGATGCTCCAATGCCGATGGCATCCCATTTTACCTGGTAAGCGGGCTTTGTCCCGGTAATTCTCTCTCTTTTCTCCATAGTTTCCTCTTTTCTGTCAAAAATTCCGTTGTCTGCGGGTACGTGTTGCTTGATCCGGGTAACAAAAATATATAAATGAAACAATGATGCAAAAAGTATTTGGAAATAATTATCGTCAGGATAAGAATGCCGGCCTTGGGGGAATGCTTTGCGCCGGAAGAACGTCCGGATATATCCAAACGGATGAGCTGTCTCACCCGGTTATCTTTTTCCAGGTGAGTTGCACACAACCAGCATATAACCAGGATATGAGTTGCATATGACTAGCATCTTCTTCCGTTTAAAAACGGAGGAAAGACGTAAGAATATGCTAGTCATATGCAACTCATATCCTGGCCATATGGATAACAGACCTGCTTACTGTATTAAAATGTGATAAAGGGGGCCTTATTCCGGGCGTGTTATTGTCTTAAACATTTTGCACCATCGGCTGACTAGGCAATACGGGCAGCATCACACCCAGGAAGCCTGCATAATTCGCCAACGCATGCTGCGCACCGGCCTGGCCAAACCAATCTTCCGCAGTGTTATCCATATATTCGCTGTAGAGGTTAGTGCCGAATATAGTATAGTTATTCTTCGGCTGCAGATAGCCATAGAAGAGGAACACACCGGAAAGCAGGAAGAAGGCTTCTCTCAGGGTAACCGTACAATCATCATAGGTAACGGAAACAGCCGAAGCAGCAGGACTTGGCAGATATAATAATCCCGTCAGGAAAACAGTACCCGCTACAGGGAAGTTCGGTACGATGTCGTTCGCATTATGATAGTGCCATGCAGCTGGTATCTTCGCATCAAGGTCATTGACAAAATCAGCATTGCCGGCAGCAGGCGCCGCAAAGGTATACAGGGAAACTTTATCTGTAGGGTCGCTTTCTGATGTAAGCGTGGATGCAAAATAAGAGGCATATACATTCGCAATATTACCACCCAGACTATGTCCAGCAATGAGTACCTGTTTACCATTCGCAATAGCATTGCTGGTCAGGTAATCTGTAACAGATAAGGTAGAACCAAACGAATCCGTCATATCCTCCAGGTTTGTGAAAGCGGTATAGGCGCCGTTACTCACCTTTGCATCAGCAGTGCTGGCATACTGCCATTTTACGCGGGTTATCACGTCTAGGTCTTCCAGTACCCAGTTGGCAAAAGCATCCCAGTTGTCAAAAATATCCTGGGGAGGAAGCGACCCGCGGATAGCCAGTGCATAAGTATCGCCGGTAGGGTCAACCGCTATAAATGCATAGTTGCCATCCTCGGTCTGAATACCGTTCCAGACTATTTTCCATCCGGGCATATAAGTGCCAATGTCGTTCACCGGGTCAGGGGTGTAGCTGACAAAACAGAGTAATACAGCTGTTGTGGCGCCCGCGGGTTGAGGGGCAGTGCTGTTTAGGGTCGGAGCAATAGTTTTCATCGTTGTGATGTTTTAAAATGAAGAATGAGGAATTTAGAGGGTGGTTGACTATTGGTATTGTATGTAACTAATATAACAAGATTCCTGCACTTCAGCTACAATATAGCACTGACGCCATTGTAATTGAGCGTTATGTACTACGGGCATGTTGCCGGTCAACACTCCATCCCTCATTGCTTCATTTCACCGGTGGTTTACCCGCCAATAGCCGCGCTTATATATTTTACGGTTTCCTCCGGCTGCTCTTCAGGAACATAATGCCCGCAGTCTTTTATCACCACTACCGTAGGATCAGCAATGGCTTTCAATGCGTTGCCGATCTGTTCACCCAAAGCATATTGTCCGCCGATGGCCCAAACGGGAACAGATAAACGACGCTGCGCTTTCCTGTTGTTTTCCGCGCTCAGGCTGAAAGCCCTGTAGTAGGCAAATCCGCGGCCCAGCCTCTCTTTCCCGGTATAGGCTTTTACATATACATTCCTGTCATCTTCATTGATAGCAGCTTTCACAAATGACTTGTTCGAAAAGTACCAGGAAAGATAGGCTTCTTCCCTACCCTCCACCAACCACTCCGGGATATCGGCCACGGCATGGAAATAGAATTGCCATATCTTTTTTGCGTTCTCCGGCTTGAATACACCATCAGCAATGAACCCGGGGATAGCAGCATCGATCACGGTCAGCGTATTCAGCTGCGCTTCATGATCCAGTGCAAATGACACGGCCACCCAGCTGCCTACATCATGCGATACCAGGTGCACCTTCCCGATCTTCAGTGTGGTGATAAATTTACTGATGATGGCTGCAACAGTTCTGGTATCATAACTTTCTGCAGCGCCACTATTACCTAAACCAGGAAGATCCACCGCAATAACCCTGTTCTTTTTTGCCAGCGCTGGCATTACCTTACGCCATACGTAGGATGTTTGCGGCCAGCCATGTAACAGAAGTATCACATCTCCCTGTCCTTGTTCATAATAACAAAGCTTTGTACTTTCGATCTGGATAAATTTTGCATCCGGCATTTGTGCTTGCATATGCTTAACGAATAGAAAAATAAATAGTGATAATAAAATCGTTTTTTGTTTCATGAAACAAAATTAGTCTCAGCGCATTTTGTACAGGAGGACAAAAAACAGGTAATTCCTGCCAATGCAGGAATTACTCATTGCATCTTAACTATGTCTAAGGAAGAGAAACACATCGTTATCCTGGTACCGTCCAATTCCGCACTGATGGATATGGCCGGACCACTGGAAGTTTTTAACAGGGCCGCTATATTGGCTCAACGTGAGGAGCAGGATATCCGTTACATCGTACATACTGTATCTGGCGAGCAGACCCGCCAGGTCATTACTTCTTCTTTTTTGCCGATTCTCTGCGAGTCTACTTTTCATGAAGTAGATTATCCCATCGATACACTTATTCTTTCCGGTATCCCTGCGGATGAGAATCAGCCACTGGATGCACTGTTATTGCCATGGATAGCCGCACAGGCAAAACAGGTACGCAGAATATGCTCTGTATGCTCCGGCACTTTTATGCTGGCACAAGCGGGAGTGCTTGACGGAAAACGCGCCACCACACACTGGCGGCTTTGTCAACGCCTGGCGGATATGTTCCCTGAGATCAAGGTTGAAAACACGCCCGTCTTTGTAAAGGATGGCAACATTTATACCTCTGCCGGTGTCACCACTGGTATGGACATGGCCCTGGCGCTGGTGGAAGAAGATATGGGCAGATCTTTTGCCCTGGATATTGCCCGGCAGATGGTACTCTTCCTCAAACGGCCCGGTAACCAGTCGCAATACAGTACCATGCTGGAAGCACAGGAAACAGACTATGAACCTGTAAAGGCGGCGCTTAGCTGGCTGCACAAGCACCTGCATGAAGAGATCACTGTGGAACGATTGGCGCAGCAGGCAACCATGAGCCCCCGCAATTTCGCGCGGATATTTGTACAGGAATTGAAGATCACGCCGGCCAGGTATGTTGAAAAACTACGCCTGGAACAGGCCTGCAGGAGCCTGACAGAAAAGAAACTGACGCAGGACGAAATAGCGGTGCAAACAGGATTCGGTAATGCAGAAAATATGCGGAAAGTATTTCTTAGAACCATGGAGGTAACACCTTCCCAATACAGAAAAAGATTCAGAAGTACGTTTTAATGGCCAGACTGACAGCCAGCCACCTTTCTGACAGATTAAACCCAGCTGTTCCTGCCGTTCTGTCCCGATTCATATGAGGTAAGGTATTTGATGCATCTAAAAAAATCGATACAATTTTAAATGATGGATGCATATTCTCAAATGATCATTGACGCTGTCGAAAAAGCCAGTCCGGCAGTGGTCAAGATAGAACGACTGAATGCCAGCAATAACCAGGAATCGGTGTCCGGAACAGGCTCCGGATTCCTCTTCTCTTCCGATGGGTATCTGTTCACTAACAGTCACGTCGTAAATGGCGCCACAAGCCTGAAAGTGATGCTGCAGGACGGTCGCGTATACCCCGCCAGCCTGGCCGGCCAGGATCCTGCTACGGACCTGGCGCTTCTGAAGATTGATGCCCGGGAATTTTCTCCCGTGAAACTGGGCGACTCCGATGAACTGAAGATCGGACAGATGGTGATCGCCATCGGTAATCCCCTGGGATTCCAGCATACCGTTACCGCAGGTGTGATCAGTGCTTTGGGCAGATCATTACAGGGACAGGACGGTATGATGATGGATGCCATGATACAGACAGACGCTGCGCTGAACCCCGGTAATTCCGGAGGACCACTCATTAATAGTAAGGGCGAAGTCATTGGTGTGAATACCGCCGTTATCAGAGGCGCACAAGGCCTTTGTTTTGCCATCAGCATCAATACCGCCAAGGCTATTGCCAACCAGCTGATCCGTTACGGTAAAGTCAAAAGGGCCTATGTCGGTGTTGCCATGCAACAGATCGATCTCGTACCCAGATTACGTGCTATTCATCAGCTGAAAAACAAACAGGCATTGTTTATCTCCAAAGTGGAACGGAACAGTCCTGCAGCAAAAGCCGGCATCCTGAACGGAGACATCATTTATCAGTTCAATGATCAGCCGGTGGAAACAGCCGACCAGTTCTTTAAAATGATGACTTCCGATAAAATAGGTCAGTTCCAGTATATCAATGTAATACGGGATAATGAAAAGCTTGAACTGCGGATAACACCAATAGAAAGAGGAGATTGAGTGCGCTGATACTTACTATGTAAATTAATAGCGTTTGCTGCTGGCAGAAGGCTTTCATTCCCGGGGAAACATCTGTAAATTAGATAAAATTCCACGGCAAGCCTGCCTCCTGTTGATCACGTTATACTATTACATATGGGTAAGAAATTGCTGTTATTCACCATTAGCCTGCTGGCATTCAGCCAGTTCGCCAGGCTCTCTGCACAGACCCTGGGTATCTTCGACGAACAAACAGATGTCGGAAAGGTGAAACATTCCGGCACTACACAATACGACCCTAAGACACAACAATACACCATCAGCGGTGCCGGTACGAATATCTGGTTCGGCAGTGATGAATTTCACTTCGTATGGAAAAAGATGAAAGGTGATTTCATTCTCCGTACAAATGCTCATTTCATTGGTAAGGGAAAAGAAGCGCACCGCAAATGGGGCCTGATGATACGCAGCTCACTGGACACCAGTAGTACCCACGTGAATGGCGTTGTACACGGAGATGGCTTAACCTCCCTGCAATTCAGACGTACTACCGGTGCGAATACAGAAGAAATAAAATCAACACTGACTGCGGCAGATGTGGTGCAGCTGGAACGGAAGGGTAATACGTTCACCTTATCCGTAGCGCGCAACGGACAAACATTCGTCAGTGAAAAACTGGATAATCTTGCATTAGGAGATGAAGTATACGCAGGAATGTTCGTCTGCTCACACAATCCTGATGTTGTGGAGAAAGCTGTATTCAGCAATGTACGTATCACAGTACCTGCTCCGGACAACTTAGTGCCCTACCGCCAGTATATTGGCAGTATGCTTGAAATACTGGATATCGCTACCCGGCACAGTACCATTGTTTACCAGACGCCCGGTTCCATACAAGCGCCTAACTGGAATAAGGATGGCAGATCACTGATCTACAATGCCGACGGATTACTCTACCAGTTTGACCTGGAGAAGAAAACCCCTTCCCTGATCAATACCGGAGAGGCGAAAAAGAACAACAACGATCATGTATTATCCTTTGATGGAAAAATGCTGGCCATCAGCAGTGGTGATGGGGAAAAAGGCGCTTCAATAGGCTATGTGGTACCGCGCACAGGAGGCACTCCTATACGTATCAACAAGGTAGGGCCCTCTTATATGCATGGATGGTCGCCCGATGGAAAGTTCCTGGTGTTTACCGGACAGCGTGATCGTGAGTTCGATATTTACCGGGTACCAGCTGCCGGTGGAGAGGAGGTCAGATTAACTATGGCGCCCGGACTGGACGATGGTCCTGAATATACACCGGATGGCAAATACATTTACTTCAACTCCATGCGCAGTGGACTGATGCAGCTATGGCGGATGAAGGCCGACGGTTCTCAGCAGACACAGATCACTGACGATGGTTTCAATAACTGGTTCCCACATGTTTCTCCGGATGGCAAATGGATCGTATTCATTTCCTTCCTGAAAGAAGAAGTAGATCCTTCAGATCATCCTTTCTATAAACATGTTTATTTACGGCTGATGCCTGCAGCTGGTGGCGCGCCCAAAGTGATTGCTTATCTGTACGGCGGACAAGGTACGATCAATACGCCTTCATGGTCGCCCGACAGTAAACGGATCGCATTTATCAGCAATACGAATTTGCTGTTTCCCATCTTTCCTTCGGGAAAATAGCTTTATATACGACTCAATTGTTTATTGAGCTCAACGGCAGCACTAATTAAAGCGAGGTGTGTGAATGCCTGGGGAAAGTTCCCCAGGTGCTCCCCCTTCTTTCCCAGCTCTTCACTGAAAAGCCCCAGGTGATTGGCATACCCGATCATCTTTTCAAAACTTTCTATTGCCAGCTCCAGTTCTCCACATTTGGCAAGGGCTTCTATATACCAGAATGAGCACATATTGAAAGTACCTTCTTCTCCATCCAGTCCGTCGATCCTTTCCAGGTGATTCCGGTAACGGTAAATGAGTACATCCAGGCGCAGGTCCCGGTCTATCACCTTCATGGTAGAAAGCCATCTTGGTTCCAACGGGGTAACGAAGTGGGTCAATGGCATCAGCAGCGCGCTGGCATCTACTGCTTTGGCGCCTTTGTATTGTACCCATGCCCCGAGTTCTTCGTTCCAGAAGTGATGGAAGATGTCATTATAGATTTCATCGCGAACAGTCTGCCACTCTGTTTCCGGATAAGGGAATGAGCGATGCTGTGCTATTTTAATAGCCCTGTCCATCGCTACCCAGCACATTAAGCGCGAATGCAGGAATTCCCGTTTTTCGTTCCTGATTTCCCATATGCCATGATCGGGGGCTTTCCAGTCAGCGATCACACATTCCACCTGTTTCCTGATCAGGGCCCAGAATTCAAAGGTAATAGGCTCGTAAGACTTATTGTAGATGTAGATCGTGTCAATCAGTTCTCCGTAAATGTCTGTCTGCCGTTGACCGGCAGCGGCGTTGCCAATACGTACAGGCTTCGCGCCCTTATATCCGTCCAGGTGCTTCAGCTCCTGCTCGTTCCCTGCCTTGCCGCCATCAATATTGTACAACAATTGCAGTTGGTTTTCGGTACACAGGTTAAATATCCAGTTCATAAAAGCCGTTGCTTCATCATAAAAGCCCAGTTTCAGGAAGGCATACATGGTGAAAGCAGCATCCCTTATCCAGTTAAACCGGTAGTCCCAGTTACGGTTGCCGGCCAGGGTCTCAGGGATGCCGAAAGTGGGCGCCGCCACAACGGAACCGAACTTGATCGAAGTCAGTAATTTCAGTGTAATGGCCGACCGTTGTATCAACTCCCCATAATGTCCCTTATAAGTCGATTTGCCTACCCATTGCCGCCATTTAACGATCGTATCCTGGTAGATATCCGTATAATATTCAATGCCGGCTAATGGCTCCGTATTGCCCTTTTTAACTGCCTGCAGGACAATACTGGCCACTTCCGATTCCCGGAGGGTAAATTCCGCATATCCATTCTTATGTTTCAGGCGTAAGGGGATATCTGCTATCAGCCGGAGTTGTACATCCCCGTCGTTAATAGGAGTAAAAATGATCTCATTCTTCCGCTTCTTCAGTACCGCCTCATGTTTGGCCAAAGCATAGTCAAATCGGGGCACACAATTCACTTTAAAAGTGATATTTCCCCGGATGGTTTTGATCTTGCGGACGATCGTGCAGTCCGTTTCCTTTTCTACATCAGCAATGGGCATATAGTCTGTCAACTCAGCAATACCCGAATCTGAGAAATAACGGGTCAGCAGAATCGCTGTACCGGGTATATATAGTTGTTTGGAGGTATAGCCCTGCATCTCCGGCTCGACGGAGAAGTACCCACCTTTAGTGGAATCCAGCAGCGCGGCAAAGATAGTGGGAGAATCGAAACGGGGAAAACACATGAAGTCAATAGACCCCGTCAGAGAAACCAGGGCAACTGTCTCCAGGTTGCCGATAATACCATAATTCTCAATGCGTTGATACGGTCTTTCCTGATGTTTCATACTAGTATTTATCATGAACCATGCCTAAAGCTGCAGATCCTGCTGCAATGGGAAAACGCCCGGGAATTCTGCTATTTGCCTGCTTCCGCATGTGCTGCATCCCTTATCTTTACAGCATGCTAGAACTGCCTATTACCGTACGCATTCCCTCGGATGAGGAAATAGATTACCGGCCGGACATCGATGAGATCCTTTTCAAGAGAAGGAAGGCGAAGATCGTAGAAGGGTATACGCTTACACTGAATGAGAATCCCCGCATACCCTATCGCTTCCAGGCCATGATCAATATCAATAACAGCCGTTTATGGGCTTTATTCCAGGCACTGGCAGCTACCCTGCCGGATAAGGTAAGCTGCGTGTATGGTATGTATGAGGAAGAATCAGTGACCACTCCACTGCTGCAAAAACAATTCGTACTGAAGGAACTGGAAAAATACAGAGAGGAACTTACGCAGGAGTGTCAGCTGGAAGCCGGTCTGCTCTTTCAGGTAAAAGATATACTCATAGAATTGAACATCAGTGAAAGTAAATATATCCGGTACTGGGGCGCGGAGCTGGAACGATTCCGGTTGCTGATGCAATCGTTTCATTTAGTACCCGTGGAAGGGTTGGAATTTATTGATGAATATCCGAAGATAGTCACCCCGCTGAGAGAGCTGGTACGTACGGCCAAAGCGCCGGAAACCGTACTTTATTATCTGGACCAGGCCTTTCATATTGACAGAAGGGCACCCGATCCTTTTTTTGACTGATAAAAAATATCCCGGCCATCGGTATAGCCGGGATATTGTATAGCATTGCAGATGCAGATCCCATTCATCCCCTCCTGGTTATTATTCAATTATGGCAATGCTACGGAGTAGTGAATGAGCTGCTACAATGCAGGATTAGCAGAATAATCTGCCCACAGTTGGTCCACTGTTTTAGTGGTCAGGCTTACCCAGGTATTGGCTGTGTAAGTTTTATTACGTAACGCCGTATTCAGATCTGTTACGATCGAAGTGCGTACATGCAGTTCCAGCCAGGCCAGGAAACGTGCGGTAACACGGTAGGCATCAGTATACGACTGGGAAGACGACCAGTTAGGCAATGACCATCCCGCAGGACCGTTATTCACACCATACTTATAACGGACATAATCGGCAATACCCTCAGTCAGCCAACCGGGAGCGCCACCAGTATAAGCCTGTACCACGTGCATGATTTCATGCGTTACAACATCTACATCCTGCGGATGGCTATGGAACCATGCGGAACTGTAGGTAATAGTGGTACCGGAGGTGGCCGCCACACCACTGTAAGCAGGGTCTATTACAAAAGTAACTGCTTTAACGGCGCCGGTATTGAACTTGGTCACCAGCTGCGGATAAACGCTGAAAAAGATATCTACAAATTTCTGACGTACAGCATCGTCAAAGGTAGCGTCCTTGTTAGTGATGGTCACTTTGTAACCATTACTGGTGTAGATGACGGTACCTACGGGCGTAGTTGCGGCTGCAGTGACGTTTCCCGCAACGCGGGCTGTTTCATTAAGGTCTCCCTTAGGCTGATCGGGAGTTACAAGGTCAGATTTGCTACAGGCAGACATTAAAAAGATACCAAGGGTACCAATAATCATGGAATAATTTAGCGAATGTCTCATTTTGTGAGTGGGTTTACATAGGAGGCAGATGAACAGTGATCTCAGGGAATTAAACGCAATAAATGCGGTTTTCGTACGTCTGCACCCGGTTATGCTTAACCACTCACATTATTGAATGACAAACAGCACCTTATGCTTCAACCGGCTCGGGGCTGTCCTGCAGTACCTGACGGGTATATTCCAGCCCTACAGTATAAATAGCATCGAAACGTTTAAAATCGAACATACCGAACTTTCCTAATTCCGCTGGCTCAATAAAGCGACTGCACAGCAGCTTGTTCTTCAACACCGGCTCATGAATAGCCATATGCAGGGTCCTCTCTATGTTGGCCCGTATGCCGTTTGCAGGATTGTAAGGCGTGAGCGGATTGACGTGTACACCGATAATAGATTTATATCTCCCTATCAGCGGTTCCAGCGGCAGGTTTCCGGAAATACCTCCATCTACATAGGGTACACCATCAATCATTACCGGCGCGAATAACATCGGGATGCTCGAAGCTGCCAGGATAGCGGGTATCAGCGGTCCTTTGTCAAAAATAGTCTGCTGCCCTGTGGAAAAGTTTGTCGCAGTAACATATAAAGGAATGGGTAATGATTCAAATGTAGTATGTCGCAAAGTTTGCGTCAACACCTTTTCCAGGAGCTTCAGTGACAGGAATCCTGTTTTCAGGTGCTTCCAATCGACCGTCAGCCCCATCTTTGTTTGTAAAAAGATCTCTCTGACCTCATCTGTAGTGTAACCATCACAGATAAAGGCTGCGGCTATAGAGCCGGCACTGGTAGCGGCAATCGCTTCGGGAAAGATCTGCTGCTCTGCAAACGCTTTTAAAACACCAATATGGGCATAACCACGGGCGCCACCACCAGATAGGACAAAGGGACGCTGTATAGGGACTTTCAACTCCTGATTCATCAGGCTAATATATATAAAGAAAGTAAAATCTGCTACCTTAGCACCAACCAAATCTAACCCGATGAAAAAATTTCCGTTGTTATGGGCAGTTGCACTCGTCATATATGCACTGCCGGGTTACACACAATCTACCACTACATCACCTGTTAACAATGCGTCCTCTACCCTATGTATCACACACGCTAACCTGATAGATGTCAGCAGCAGTAAAACACTGGCAGATCAGACCATCATCATTGAGCATGACCGTATACTGGCTACCGGGCCTTCGAAGAAACTGAAAGTACCTGCCGGTGCGACTATCATAGATGCTACAGGGAAGTACGTGATGCCCGGTATGACAGATGCACATATCCACTTCTTCCAGACCGGTGGTCTGTATACCCGTCCCGATGGACTGAACCTGCAGGCGGTATATCCTTATGAAAAGGACCAGCTGTGGGCAAAAGAACACCTAAGTGATCTGATGGCCCGCTACCTGGCATGTGGCATTACCACTGTAGTAGATGTGGGAGGGCCATTCAGCAACTTTACTATCCGCGATAAAGTGAATGCCGATCCACGGGCGACTAATGCCTGGGTAACAGGTCCGCTGATATCTACTTATCTTCCGCCTAACCTGGATAAAAAAGATCCTCCCATTGTGAAAGTGACCACACCGGAAGAAGCCCGTGAACTGGTAAAAAAACAATTGCCCTATAAACCTGATTTCATTAAGATCTGGTACATCGTGTTGCCCGGTATGCCGGCTGAAAGTACTTTACAGATTGTCAAGGCGACTATAGAAGAAAGTCATGCGCACGGACTAAAAGTAGCAGTACATGCGACAGAGTATGAAACGGCTAAACTGGCTGTTACAGCAGGAGCAGACATCCTCGTGCATAGTGTGGATGATAAAGAACTGGACGATGATATGCTTCAATTACTGAAGAATAAACATACGGTGTATATCCCCACCCTCACCGTGATGCATGGTTATAAAAGGGCGTTTACGCAGCAGTTTGATTTCCCTATGCATGATCTGAAATATGGAGATCCATTCATGCTGGGCACATTGACTGACCTGCAGCATATTGACAAAAGCGTTGCTGGTTTTGAGTATAAAACACTACGTACACGCCACATCATTCCTTCAAAAGAAGATACGGTGATGCATACCAACCTGCGGCTCGCAGAACAGGCAGGTATTAATGTGGTGGCAGGCACTGATGCGGGTAATATCGGCACCCTGCATGCTTCCTCCTTTTTCACCGAACTACAGGCCATGCAACAATCGGGATTGAGTAACCGGGAGATCATCCGTTCCGCCACTATCAATGCAGCAAAAGGCTTCGGTAAGGACAAAGATTACGGCAGTATAGAAAAGGGAAAGATCGCGGATCTGCTGCTGCTGGAAAAAGATCCTACGCAGGACCTGAACGCGCTGGCAGATATACAGACCATCATACACCGTGGCGTACAATTACAGGCAAAGGAACTGCTGACACCCACACCGGCAATACTGGTGCAGCAACAACTGAATGGTTATAACGCCCGGAATATTGACGCCTTCCTGGCGCCTTACAGCGATAGTACTTCCATTTATGATCAGGCCAGCGGTAAATTACTGATGCAGGGGAAAGAACAGATGCGGCAGCGATATGCTGCGATGTTTGAGAAGGCAAAGGAATTACACTGCCAGTTGGTGAACAGGATCGTGATGGGCAATACCGTAATAGATCATGAAAGAGTAACCGGTGTAGGAGAAAAGCCCATGGAGGCGGTGGCGGTTTATACCGTTGAAAATGATAAGATCGTAAAGGTTTCCTTTATCCACTAAAAAGATGGGGGCTGTTTATCATGCAGTAAAGCCCCCATCTAACATATGTGTTACATCTTTTGAGCGACCCGGGGGGCTGGAATGTCTTTGGGTTGTATATTTACAAATATGAGCGGCATCACAGATATTTCTACCTTACTGAAACACATGACGCCTCAACTGCATGAGGGGGAATATGTTTTCTGCACAGTGGACAATCCTGGACAGATAGATCTGCAGGAGGTCATTGGCACCTTCCGGGAAGAGGAAGGAATCACCCTGATACTGGCCAGGGAAACTGCAGATCGTTTGCAGCTGCCTTATACCTACACTGCTGCCTGGATCACGCTCACCATACATTCATCACTGGAAGCGGTGGGGCTCACGGCAGCCTTCTCTACTGCTCTTGCCAAAGCAGGGATCAGTTGTAATGTAATAGCGGCCTGGTACCATGATCATATTTTTGTGGCCGCAGGAGATGCGGACAAGGCCATGCAGACGCTTAAATCACTCAGTATCAACACCTCTATTTAATAGTCATCACCATTTGACCTACCGTTCAGGTCCCCGCCAAGACCGTTGCTATAAAATAGCCGCCTGGTAACAGCGGATAGGATACTAATTTGAATTTTTTCTTTATCTTTCGACGTTATACTTAATCAGCTATCCCTAACCGAACCTACATGAAAACTAAAATGCTATCACTGATAACAAGTGCTGTTATCACTTTCTGTACGGGCTCCACGACTGTACTGGCGCAGAAAAAAGGGCTCAATCCGGGTACATTTAACATTGAAAAGAGTGGTTCCGTGGTCTCTTCGCAGGACATCAGGGGCAATGCCACTATTGGTACCAGTAAAATGGCTATCATGAGCCTCGAATGTACATTACGCGATGGAAACAGGACATTATCCATCAAATTTGATCTGAAGAAAATCGGCGAATTCAAGCCCGTTACTATTTCGTTGGATCAATCAGCCGGCAACGAAGAATCCGGCAACTTTGCACAGTTCCTGAACTATCCGAAGGATGAAGCAGCAGAAACTGAGGCGGATGCTGCTGGCAAGGATGTTTCCTGCAATGCGGAGAAAGGTACTTTCACGCTGACAGAGATCAGGTTTGATGACGTAAAAGCCTTTATCTCTGGTCATTTTGAGTTCACAGGCAGAAATGATATCGAGTCAGGCGCTGAGAAGATAGTCACCCTGAAAGGTACTTTCAACGGTGTACAAATCGTTTGTATGGGCCCTCATCCATGAGCCACCAGCAAATAGCTGCTACTGCTTTCACGTAAACAATGGTACTCTCTCCGGTAGAAAGAATTAAAAGAAAGGGATGTCTTGTAAGAAGGGATCCCTTTCTCTTACAGTTCCTGTCCCGTCAGGCAATAAAACAGGTTCTGTAACTGGTGTACATGCACCACTGGCTGTCCATAGGGTATCAGTTGTCCTGGTGCCGCAGCCAGGAATTGAAAGGAATAGCCTTCGTCCCGCACATACACGCTGTCCTTACGATTGTACTTATAGGAAAAAACATTTTCGTCTTCTCCATGCGCCCTGTCTCCCCTCACGAATCCAAAGCTGTGCAGATATCCGGCATCCAGCGACAAAGGGTGTACATTGGCCAGTGACAGTTTACTTTTAGGTAGTGTTGAACTATAGATGAAGCCATCTAATATACCTTCCACCTCAAACACTGTTTCATTCATATACAGATCATAATACCATACCAGGTTACCCGTACGCACGTCATTTGCTTCAATCATGATACAATAATTCTCCTGCAAGTATAACGGTATATTCGAATTATTTATGCTTTTCACTGCGGTTGCCGGCAATAATAAAGGTTGTTCACCATTACAGCGAACAACCTTTTCTTATATCTGAACGGATAGTTACTCTCAGGGCTGGGCTGACATTGCCGGCGCTTCTGCGAATGGTTTCAGATCAGCTTTCAGTGTCTCAATGACATTGACAAATTTGTCGGCCACCAGCTTGAACCCGGCATCTGTAGGATGGATCTCATCGTACCAGCTGCCACGGTCTACGATCTCCCTTACATTGATGTAGTAAACCACTCCCGGGAATGCCGCCGCTACTTTTTCCAGTCGCTTGTTAAATTCATCTACCATAAAGCGGATCAGGGATTCCCTTACCGTCTGCTGATGAATATTCTTCCGGATCATGTATTTACCCAGCCAGCTGGTTCTGCGCGGGAATAAGTCTGTATCGACCGGGATGATATAGTCGTAACTGTGTACCAGCATACGCAGGTTCGGATACCTGTTATGCAGTTCTGTGAACATGTCGGTATACCACGTTTCCAGTTTGTCCAGTTTATCGAAGAAGGTCTTGTTCAGATACCGGGCCGGCGTCGTATCATCTTCTGCTGGTGTGTCACGCAATGAGTACTGGAACTGCTCTCCCAGTATATCATTACCGCCACCGCTCACCAGGAAGATCTGTGCTTCCTCATCTCTGATCGGATTCAGGTATTCTTTTTGCTTCATATAGTTCTCCAGCGTGTCTCCCGCTTCAGCAAAACTGCGGATCGCATAGAGTTTGTAGAGATGGTCTATGGTATCCAGCACGCGGATGGGATACTGGAACCAGGAGTCGCCTTCTGCTACAATTCTTAACCGGTCTGTCTCCCTTAAGCGTTTGTACAATCTCCTGCGCTGACGGCTCTCAATTGCATTGGCGGCCCATAATACAACGTCTCCCCATAGACCTTTTTCGCCTTCCGGCACCTTGATCTCAGGTTTCAGTTTCAGGCGGGTAGGCTGGCCGTTTTCATCGGTTACCAGGTCATAATACAAGCCCGCAGCATAATAAGCTGTTTCGTCATATTCCATCAGATCCTGCAACATCTTACGGTCTATGTTGTTGAAGTCCGGATTATTGAAAACGAGGTATAAGGTCTGGGTGATCCATCCTTTGAATTCGGCAGGGACATCTTCTTCTTCCATTACCGCGCCTCTGGGTACCTCTCTATTACCCCTTACCAGTCCCTTTTCACGGTCGGCCAGTACATAAGGAGCCGGCAGACTACCAAGGGAAAGCGCCTTTACATTAAACTCGTCTGTGCTGACGATCAGCTTCAGCGTTTCCATACTTAATGGCCAGTTATATTCCCTTACAAAATCATCCTGGCGGATGATGATCCTGTCTTTCCCCTTTCTGGCCAAAATGAGCTCTTTGCCGGGTTCCAGCAACCAGGGATATTGTGGCAGGTATTCCAGGTAACTGCTGAACTGGATTCCCAGATAAACAGCCGCTACGTATACAGATTGCTGAGTGGTATTGGTGAGTTTTATCTCCATAGCACCCTCCCACAGTCCCTGACCGGGCTCAAAATCGAAGGTGGCAGTACCCATATCAGTATTGATCTTCTTTTTGCTGCCATCAGGGAAGATCCTGGCCACATCGATCTGTATCGGCTTTTCAGGGAAGCCTTCCGGAATAGTGCTGTTTTGCAGTTGCTTGATGAAGTGCCACTGAGAGATGTGTTTTAATGTTTCCACCAGCTCAACATCCCCTTTCTCTTTTGTCAGATCCAGCGGTCGTACTACGGGGCGATACGGATCATTGGCCCGGGTAATCACCGCTTCGCCTGACCTGATATGCAGGGTGTAGTCTGCACTACGGCCATTCTCTGTGGTGCCTGACTGGAATTCAAACTGGCCCCCTGTTTTATGTTCAATGGCATCCAACAGTTCAGCCATTTCTGCAGGATTACCATTGCTGTTGTTTAGCTCCAGTAATATCTTACCGCTCATCAGTCCTTCTGCAAATGCCTTATGTGCCTTCGCCTGATCAGGCGTACCATCAATGGTGATACCGCTGTAGTCAATGAACACACTGTCTATACTGGCAGTCCATTTCTGACTGGCGTTAGCAGCATTTACGATAGTGAGCTTCGTATTTTTATCCACGCCATGGATAGCACCGATATTCAGCTGCCAGCCATTCTTACCATAAGTAGCTTCGGCAATGGTAATATTGTCTGTGATGCTGCGGTTCAGGAAGCCTGTGTATAACAGTCTATCGGTATCGCCTGACACATAGATACGCGGCGTCTGTTCAAAGCTGAAACGCAGGTACTGCCTGATCCTGCTGCTCAGGTCATTATAGGAAACATTACCGGTACAGGCATCCAGTGCACCCAGTAGTTTTTTGGTGAATACCCCTTCGCCATTTACTTCAACGGCAGACTGGTTACTTTCGCAGGCAGCCATTTGTATATGGATACCTTCCGGCAGGAATTCATCTGTCTTTTTATCCTTGACATCGCTTTCTTTGATCTCATTGCAGAACACAAATTCATTCCATTCACGTTGCGGGAAAGCGCCTGAATAGCGTGTATTATCGTAGATCATGCGTTTGATCACCTTGTCTTTGCTGAAGGCAGCATTGATCAGCTGACCGCGTGTATTATCGCCGGAATGGCAGCAGTCAAAGATCACTACGATATGCGCTTCCGTTTTGTTGTACAGTTTAGCGATCATATAACGCAGCTCCTTATCTGTCAGCAGGAACTCGGCAGCCTTACTGGTACCCCCATCATAACACACGATACATTCCAGCTTACCGTCTGTTTCGTCCCACGTCGGCGCAGCGTCTTCCTGGGTACCATGGCCTGAGAAATAGAACAGGACGGTATCTTCTTTCTTTGCCTGTCCCAGGTGTTCCTCAAATGCTTTCACCACATTGGCCCTTGTTACTTCGGAGTCTGTGATCTTTTTGATGTTACAATCAAATACGGTGCGGTTCTTCAGGTAGTCTTCCACCTGTTGCAGATCATGCAGACAGCCGCTCAGTTTGCGTACCTGGTCATATTCATTGATACCAGCCAGCAGGGCATATACTTTTCCGCTGGATGGCGTGATCTCTTTTGCAGTGCCTTCTTCAAAATCGAAAGGGTTATAACCCTCATTGTCAGTTGCTTCAGGCGCCCCCTCTTCTGTACTGCTTTCACCAACAAACTGTGCGGCGATACCACCTTCAGTGGTCAGTCCGATAGATAACTCCCTGGCTGCAAAGTTTAGTGAGCGGGCAGTACCTACAGGTGTAAACGCTGTAGCCGTTACCCCGCGGATCACTGTTTCCCAGTCAAAGGCAGGACCGATGTCCCATTTACCGGAAGGACGGTAGTTAATATGAGATACGATGCCTTTGAATGTCAGTACATCATCCGTAGTAAGATATCTTTTATCCTCGGACAGGAACTGGCGCGGGATGTTATACTTAGCGGTCAGATAACGGAGCAGGATGATGGTGCTTTCTATTTGTTCAGGCGTGTAGGAAGCGTAATAGGATTGTTCCCTGAAAGGTGTATCAATCTTCAGGTAGGCATCTGTATTACTTAATGAACAATACTCATCAATGGGGCCAGGTTTACCATTCTGCGGTGCACGGGAGTATATGGTTTCCAGGTTCCCATCCCTCGGTACGAGATACGCATAGTTTGAGAGCTCGATGCCGATGGTTACCTTATCCTGCGCATTGTTTGTACCCTGATTCCCCAGGCCGGCACCGAGATGACCAGACCAATTGCCCGAAGGGAATAACTGGTAGATCGTACCGTCCCGGGCAATGACAAAAGGTACAGAAACATGCCTTCCCTGGGTGGTAAGACTTTGCATGTCGGACCTCAGGTTGCCGGCCGTAAAATGCAATACTATCCGCTCCTTTGTATGGGTATCAGGATAGAAATAATTGCTGCTGTCTGGTTTGTACAATTGTCCCGTAAGGATCAGTTGTTCGTTCGGAACCTGCAGGGAAAATGGCGTTAGGAATGGAGCCGCTTCACTCTTGAAACGAGCTTCGATCTGGGGTAAAGAGTCGTATCTCATGCCGGGGTAGAGTTTAAATATGGGGTATTGATAATAAATTACTGGTACTTAGATCAAGGCTATAATCTCTGTAAACGTGTGATGTTCTAATTTGATTTTTCAATTGATGACAAAGCGCGTTGTCGGTTTCAAATATATGAATTTAAGTTCATAATCAGCTATTTATCCTGTTTTTCCCGGGATAGAAGTTAAAGCCGGGCCTGTATATTTATTTACCCCCTTTTTTGCCATAAGTCTACAGTAACATACTATTTTGTTTCAATAATTAATTAATTCGGAGATATAATAGTTTAGTATATAACAATCTTGAGGAAATTGCTAAAAATAAGCAGGATTTTAGCGGATAAGTAAGGTTATTAACTTCTCTTTTTTAAAAAACCTTAGTCATGAAAAAGCATCTTGTAACACTCGGTTTTCTGCTCGTATCCGGTGTGTTTGTTTATTTCCAGAGTATGCCTGGCCCATCCTTTGCAGCCAAAGCTACTTCGAATGAAGCATACACAACTTATAACGATCATTTCAGACAGGACACCACACCCCGTTCTGATACCTCAAGACATAAGATGAAGATGAAGAGCAAAATGAAAAAAGACAGTACCTGGCGAAAAGACAGCCTTCCCCAGTAAGAGATGAAAAACGAAAGCCTTCTGCCCCTGCAGAGGGCTTTCCTGCTTTATCACTTATCTCTTGTGTTTCGTCACATTTGCCCCCTCCGCATCCTGTTCTTCCTTAGTATTGCGGTCAAATCAACTACCACTATGAGACGCATATTTTTCCTCTCAGCCGTCATGCTGAGCGGATTATTTTCAACAGCACAGAACAGGCTCGGGAAATTAAACATCTACTTCAACAATATCCGGCAGACGGAAAGCATGAACGGGAATATACTGCTGGCTGAGAACGGACGGACCATCTATCAAAGATCCTTCGGTTACGCAGACTTTCCATCTGCCAGTGAAAATGATATCAACGTACGTTATAATCTTACCTCTATATCTAAAATCTTTACATCAACGGCTATTCTGCAATTAAGAGAAAAAGGAAAGGTACAACTGGAAGATACCTTTCAGCATTATTTTCCTCAGTTCCCTTATCCTGATATTACGATCAGGCATTTGCTGACACATACTTCCGGCCTGCCTGATCTTGAATTGTATGAGCCGCTTGTAAAACAGTTTCCGGATACGATCGTTACAAACGATATCATCATTCCGACATTGATAAAAGAAAACAAACCGCTCTATTTCAACCCCGGAGATAAATACAGCTATTGCAATACGAATTACTGCCTGCTGGCGATGCTCGTAGAAAAGCTCAGTGGTCTGTCATTCAGTGACTATCTACAGCAATATATTTTTCAGCCAGCGAGGATGTTGCTGACCTATTGTTCAAAGACCTCCTTCCAGCAATCACAACCGAGAATAGCCACACCTCATGTGATAGCAGCGTATTACGACACAGCATATTCACCTGTTTTCCAGGTGAAACGATACCGTTATACCAGCTATAATAATAGTGCGCCAACAGGTGCATCCAATATCATCACCACCACCAGCGATCTGCAACGGTTTGACCTTGCTTTCTTCGGGGGCAAATTATTAAGTCGCACTTCTATAGAAGAAGCGCTGACGCCAGTTCGGCTGAATAATGGCGACACTTACTGGGAGCATATGGATACTATGCTGGGAGAAGGCAAAGGCAGTTATGGCCTGGGTTGGGAGATTTTCGAACAACCTGGATTCGGGAAGTCAGTAGGACATGGCGGTTTTATGTTTGGCCTGGCTACTTTCTATTTCAGGAACATCGACAGGAAACAGACCATCATCGGGTTTGATAATGTTGCAGGACCCGCCTTCGGTAAAATTGTTACATCTGCATTCTATATCCTGAATGATCAGCCGCCTATGCTGCTGCAAATAAAAACATCTCTTGTCAGATTGTTTGCCCATACAATGGTGCAATATGGTGTGGATAATGCTATCAGTTGTCTTACCTCCTTGAAAAGCGATACCAGTAAATATTATTTCAGCGAGCGCGAAATGAATCAGCTGGGATATGAGTTTCTTTATTTCTCTTCATTCCCTGATCATCTTCAGTTTGCTATAGAAACCTTTAAGATCAATATGCTGCTTTTTCCTGATAGTTATAATACTTACGACAGTTATGCAGAAGCGCTGTCGAAGGCAGGCAAGAAACAGGAAGCCATCCTTATGTATGAGAAGTCCATTGCGTTAAACCCGGACAACCAGGGCGGCATAAACGCGCTGAAACAGTTACTCAGCCAGCTGTAGCACTCTATCCGTCCTGTTTTAACAGAGGGTGTCTTCAATAGTAACGGAGACACCCTCTTCAATAAGTAGTATTACCATTTCATAATGCTTCTTTACGTTGTTTATATACACAGGTACTGCTGCATAGCGTCCTTCTTATAGTCTGTAAAACTTCTGCCGGAAAAGTTCTTAAAGAACTTACTGAAGTGTGCGATATCATCAAAGCCGAGACTATAGGCAATCTCCTTCATACTTGAGCCGGAATAGGTAGCCTGTCTTTTGGCTTCCAATACTACACGCTGACGGATATGATGACTTGCCGGAAATCCGGATACTTTCTTCACCATCTCATTGAGATGATTAGGTGTAACCGCCAATTCATCAGCATAATCTGCCACCAGTTTGTAGACCATATATTTCTCTTCGACAATTGAAAAGAACCTGTTGACAAGGCTCCTGTTACCCTGCTTTGCGGGAGGTTGGGCGGCAGGCTTGTACTGACGGGTAAGGTAGATCATAAAAATATTCAGTAAGCCCCTCAGTATTTCCGACCGCAGGAGGAAAAAGTTGTCGAACTCCTTCAGCATTTTCACCACCAGGTCTTCCATTTCTGTTCTCACATCTTCATTCAAGCAGATCACTGTTGTACCCGCCAGCTGATGAAAGGAGTTGGAATGAAAGATAAGCGATGCATTCTCCTTCGGCATGAGCAGGAATTCCTGGCTGAAGGTGATAACGTAACCTTTTATGTTCTTTTCAGGCTTAAACTGGTGGACCTGTCCCGGGGTAAGACAGTATACCTGGTTGGGGCCTGCTTCATATTGCTCATTATCTATCCAATAATGACCATTTCCTTCCGATACCCATATCAGCTCGAAACTGTTATGCTGATGAGGTACATTACTCATAAGATGGCTGTTAGCGGCATCACTTTCCAGTTTATAGATCCCAAAAGGCAGATGCGTTTTTTCCATCTGCAAGAGGGGGTGTTCTGAGCGACGGTTTGGAGTGGTTTGCATATTACAGTAATGAGTTTGTGACATAATGTGTGGTTAATGGTTCCGAATTAATGACAATGTGCTTAAGGGAAAACAAATCATATACCACTCACTTAACCATATGACATACAGTCAATTGATTTTTTTTCATCATCTAACAATTAACTATATTTAGTGATTCCACTGTTTTTATTCGTTTTATTTGGCGAAAAACGATCCCCCTTCCTCCTGGGTGCCCTATCTATGGCCGTTCATCCGGACCAGTCACATTCCGGAACATCTAAGTCGAGATTTCGCGCAAAAGTCGTGATATAACGAAATATCGCGTTTGCCGCTTTCCCTTGAATCCAATAACAAATTGATTATCAACACACACCAGTCAGGCATATAATTGGAAACAACTTGAGCATAAACCCACTGTTATATGAAGTTTCCGGAATATCGCTCCTTGCTGAAACCAGAAAGCGCAGATGCTGCCCTTCCTTTTATGATCCATTCGATTCGTAAAGTGCGGGCAGAGGTAGCAGCTCACAACATGTTTCCGCATAAACAGCGCTATGTTGAGATCATCTGGATCATGAAGGGTGGTGGCACCCTTGTTATGGACCTGGAGAAATTTGTGCTGCAGGATAACAGTATTTTCTGTATTACGCCGGGGCAGTTACATCAGCTGAAAGAAGATGAACAAACAGAAGGATACATCTTCTCTTTTACTGAAGCATTCCTGCACATGGGAGAACAGGACTTTGACCTGATGTACAACTCCGGTCTTTTCCAGTCCTTTTCCAGATCGGCAGGTATCCGGCTGGATAATGATACTGCCGGGGAGATGCAGGAGATCGCGCTTAAAATGCTAAAGGAGAGTAATAATGCATACCTGTTCAAAACAGAAATGCTGCGACGCTACCTGAAGATATTTCTGATCTATGTGGCCAGGCAGTTCCATGCACCATTGCAGACGCTTATGCAGACGCGGAACCTTGAGCTGACAGAGAAATTCAAGTCGCTGGTAGAAGCACATTTTAAAACACACCGTAAAGTAGCAGACTATGCGAAGTTACTGGCGGTAACGCCCAACTATCTGAATGAGATCATTAAAAAGACGACCGCCTACCCTGCCAGTCATCACATCCGTCAGCGTATTGTGCTCGAAGCAAAGAGGAGGATCGCTTACTCTGATGAGTGTATGAAAGAGGTGGCCTGGCATCTGGGCTTCAGTGATATCGCGCACTTCAGCAAGTTCTTTAAGAATGCTACCGGCACTACTTTTACTGAGTTCAGGAAAGAATGCCTCGTGCTCACCACCAGCTGAGTGTCAGTGCTGGCAAATGCTCCGGGCAATCAACATGTATTTGCACCTGGTTGTGAGAACAGCGAAGGCCCATGATTAATACAAGTGAATCCTTAATTCCTGCATTGTTGTAGAACGTACGTTTTTTCATCTTTGCAGTGTTATCAATAAGATATCGGATCATCAGCGAAAATTTAAACCTGATATTTTTATCAAGTTGGCATTGGTTACCAAACGGCTGTTTCTCTCCAGAAACAGCTTTTTTTATACCTGACAATAAAAATAAATAGCGCCACAGGGCTGTGGCGCTATTGGGTTACAAACAGTATATCTACCTATTACAACTGTCCTTGATTAATCGTCTATTTCCAGCCGCCTCCCAGGCTTCTGTATAATTCAACAGAAGCACTGAGTTGCTGACGTGTGATGTCGGCCTGTGTCAGTGATGCTTCCAGCGACCGGCTCTGTGCAGTGACCACTTCCAGGTAGTTGGCCATACCACTGCGGAACAGCATTCTTGCCTGAACTACGGCCAACTGCAATGTATTGACCTGCTCAGATGCTATTTGTTGCTGGTCTTTCAGTTTATCCAGCTTTACGAGAGAGTTTGACACCTCTCCTATTGCATCCAGGGCTATCTGACGGAACCTGATCACCTCCTGTTCACGTTGCACCTTTGCTACTTCCAGGTTCGCTTTTAGCTGTCCCCGTTGAAATAGGGGCTGTGTGATACTACCAGCTACGGTACCAAACAGGGACGCAGGCAATGTGAACCATTCGCTGGCTTTAAAGGCATTTACGCCGCCGCTGGCGGTGATATTCAGTGAAGGGTACATACTAGCCTGTGCCACGCCTACTTCTGCGTTAGCGGCCTTTAAAGCCATTTCCTGCGCTCTTACATCCGGACGGTTGCTGAGCAGGGCCGCAGGTACGCCTGTGGGCAGCAGCTCGCGCACCGGTGTGCCAGTCAGGGTCGTACTGTATACTATTGTACCAGGCAACTCCCCCGCCAGGATACGCAATCTATTCTGCTCGATGGCTTTGGCCTGTTCCAGCTGAGGTATCAGCAGGGCGGCCGTTTGCCGTTGTGCCACGGCCTGCTGTACCCCCAGTTCGGTTGTTTCACCGGCGGTCTTCTGCAGTCGTATCATTTGTACAATGGTATCGCTCAGGGCCACATTGCTACGGGCAATGTTTAACTGGGCATCCAGCATCAGCAGGTTATAATAACTGTTGGCGATATCTGCCACCAGTCCTGTCTGTACGGCATGCATGCCTTCATACGTTTGCAGGTAACTGGCAAGTGCAGCTTCCTTGCGACGTTTGATCTTTCCCCATACATCAATCTCCCAGGACAAACCTCCGCTGAGGCTATAGTCTTCGATATGATCCGTGTGCAGGAAATTATTCAGACTGGTACCGTTTAAACTGTTCTTAGAAGGGATGGAAGTAGACGCTGCCGCCTGGAGATTCACAGCAGGCAGCCAACCTAATTTTGCCTGTTTCAAGTATGCCTGTGCTGTTTCGATACGTTTCAATGCCAGCTGCAGATCGTAGTTCCCGCTCAGCGCCCTTCCTATTAATCCCTGTAGAGTGGTATCTGTAAAAAATTGTCTCCATTCTATTGTTGCAATGCTGCTGTCGGCTGTTGTACCTGCAGCAACGGCAGTGTCGCTGTACTGAGCCGGCAACGTTACCGCGGGCCGTTCATAATTACGGCCCACCCGGCACGCTGCAAATCCTGCAACTATAAAGAAAGAGACGATTGGTATCCTGATATATTTTAGTGTCATCCTGTTTTTCTTTAAGCTTTAATATTAAATGCGCTTATACAGTCGCATCTCCTGCCAGTTCAGGCGCCCCGGTTTTCAACGGTTTGCCGCTGATCTTTTCCTGTAAATACTGGAAAACGATGAACAGCACCGGGATGGCAAAGACACCCAGTATTACCCCCGTCAGCATACCTCCGGCGGCACCGGTACTGATGGAACGGTTACCCAGCGCAGAAGATCCTGTTGCACGCATCAGTGGCGTCAGGCCCGCCACAAAGGCGAAAGACGTCATCAGGATAGGACGCAGACGAAGGCGGGACGCCTCCAGTGCAGCCGCCAGCAGTCCCATACCGTTACGACGCCGCTGTACAGCATACTCCACGATCAGGATGGCGTTCTTCGCCAGCAGCCCTATCAGCATGATCAATCCTACCTGTACATAGATGTTGTTATCAATACCGAACATATTGATAAACAGGAACACACCGAAAATACCCAGCGGAATAGACAGTATCACTGAGAATGGCAGGATATAACTTTCGTACTGTGCCGACAGCAGGAAGTATACAAACACAAGACATAACAGGAAGATGATACCTGCCTGTCCGCCTGCGGCGATCTCTTCTTTCGTCATACCTACCCACTCATAAGAGAAACCTCTCGGCAGGTATTGCTGCGCTACTTCTTCCACTGCCTTGATGGCATCACCAGAGCTATAGCCTGGTTTAGGCTGCCCGTTGATGGTTACGGCGTTAAAGAGGTTGTTACGGGTCACTGTCTCAGGACCATACACCCTTTCAAGTTTCACGATGGCATTTACAGGCACCATCTCACCGGTTTTATTCTTCACATAGATCTCGTTCAGCGATTCGGGTTGCGCACGGGAAGGCGCTTCCGCCTGTACGATCACACGGTAGTATTTACCGAAGCGGTTGAAGTCAGACGCAAAGGTGCTACCGTAATATACCTGCATGGTCTGCAACACATCTGATACAGATACACCTAATTGTTTCGCCTTTGTCTCATCTATCTCCAGGTTATATTGCGGGTTGCCTGCATTGAAAGTGGTAAATGCAAAAGCAATCTCTTTACGTTTCATCAGTTCACCGATAAAACCATAAGCCGTATTGGCCAGTTTATCGAGCGGACCACCGGTACGGTCCTGCAGGATCACCTCAAAACCATCCACGTTACTGAAACCCGGTACGGTTGGCATGTTAAACATAAAGATGTTGGCTTCCTTGATACTGGCAAGCCTCGCCTGCATCATACCCATTACATCTTTCAGGTCTTTTGCCTTACCACGGTCTTCATGTTTTTTCAGTTTCACGAAACCTATCGCATAAGCAGAGCTGTTGGAGTTGGTGAGCAGGTTGAAACCGGAAACACTCAGGTAAGTATTCACCGCTTCCATTGCTTTCATCTCCTTCTCCACCTTATCTACCACTTCCTGTGTACGTTGCAGGGAAGTACCGGGAGGCATGGTCACAGAATATACCACGAAGCCGTTATCTTCTGTTGGAATAAAACCGGTAGGTGTCTTCTTCACTAACCAGACAGTCACACCTAATATTATTACCAGTATCCCGATAGGTATCCATTTACGCTTCACCAGGAAGCGTACGCTGCTGATGTATTTATTGGTCACTGCTTCAAAACCTGTGTTGAAAGCACTGAAGAAACGGCTGCCAAATCCTTTGGTATAAGCGGCACCATGTACATCCTTGCTATGATTGTTCTTCAACAACAGGGCACACAAGGCCGGGCTCAATGTCAAGGCGTTCAGTGCGGAGATCAGGATCGCGATAGCCAGTGTAAAAGCGAACTGCCGGTAGAATACTCCTGCAGGTCCCTGCATGAAACCAACCGGAATGAATACGGCCGCCATCACCAGGGTAATGGAGATGATCGCTCCGGAGATCTCCTGCATACTGGTGATCGTTGCTGCACGCGGCGTCATATTAATATGCTCCATTTTCGTGTGTACGGCTTCCACCACCACAATGGCATCATCCACCACAATACCAATGGCCAGTACAAGCGCGAACAATGTCAGCAGGTTAATCGTAAAGCCGAACAACTGCATAAAGAAGAAGGTACCAATAATGGCTACCGGCACCGCAATAGCAGGGATCAGCGTAGAGCGGAAGTCCTGCAGAAAGATGAACACCACGATGAATACCAGTATAAAGGCTTCTATAAGTGTGTGTTTCACCTGGTCGATAGATTCATCCAGGTATTCTTTGGTGCTATAGATATTGAAGTAATCTACGCCATTAGGGAAGAGTCCTGCTGCTTTTTTCATCAGTTCATTCACCTGTGTCTGGATCTCATTGGCGTTTGAACCGGCGGTCTGATAGATGGCGATACCAATACCATATTTACCATTCACGTGTGTATCACTGCTATAGGTAAAGGAACCAAATTCAACACGGGCTACATCTTTCAGTTTCAGAAGAGAACCGTCTGCATTTGCTTTCAGTACGATGTCTTCGTATTGGGAGTTCTGGTTACGCTTACCTTTATACTTTATCACATATTCGAAGGCTTCCTTACTGCTTTCGCCAAAGCGGCCGGGAGCGGCTTCCAGGTTCTGTTCCCTGATAGCAGTTAATACATCCTGGGGAGAAAGGTTGTTGGCAGCAAGACGATCGGGACGTAACCATATACGCATGGAATAGTCTTTCGCGCCAAACACCATTGCCTGTCCGACGCCGGTTACACGTTGTATCTCCGGGATGATGTTGATCTTCGCATAGTTCTGCAGGAATTTCTCATCATATTCTTCCTGGTCGCTGATCAGGTTCACCACCATGATCATACTGTTCTGCTGTTTCTGCGTGGTGATACCGGCACTCACTACTTCCACAGGAAGCAGGCTGGTAGCCTTGGAAACACGGTTCTGCACATTCACGGCAGCCAGATCGGGGTCTGTACCCAGTTTGAAGTATACAGTCAGCGTCATGGAGCCGTCGTTATTGGAAGTGGAAGTCATGTAGGTCATGTTTTCCACCCCATTCACCGCTTCTTCAATAGGAGTCGCTACAGAACGGGCTACGACCTCCGCATTCGCACCAGGATAAGAAGCTGTAACAGCTACGCTGGGCGGCGCGATATCGGGGAACTGTGTAACAGGCAGGGTAGTCAGGGATAGTAATCCCAACAACACCAGGATGATGGACACCACCGTTGCCAGTACGGGCCTTTCTATAAATTTTCTTAACATAATCTTGTTGCATTTTTGTTTATCCGGATGTCTGAAGCGTCGTCTTCCCGGTGCGGCTTTTTATAGCCGTTAAAAAGAGTGTACGCTGCTGCGTGTGGTCACTTAAAGCGGCCTTACTTTCAGCAGACTGTCCAGTGACATTGGTTCTGGTTGTATCACAACGCCATCGCGGAGACGGTCCAATCCTGTATATACAACAGATTCTCCCGCGGTTACACCTTTTTCCACGAAATAATAGGCGTTACTCTTTCCCGATACTTTGATAGGTTTGCTGACTACTTTATTACTGTCGCCAACAGTAAAGATGAATATCTTATCCTGTAACTCAAATGTAGCTTCCTGTGGCACCACCAATGCAGCAGGAAATGATTCAGAGATCTTCACTTTGCCGGTATTGCCGGAACGCAGCAATCCATTAGGGTTTGGAAATACAGCACGGAAGCTGACAGCACCCATTGTTTTGTCAAACTGGCCTTCCATGGTTTCAATACGTCCTTTCTCCGGATAGATAGTGTTGTCGGGCATGACCAGTTCTACAGGAGGTAACTGTTTTACTTTTTCTGCGATGGTATTGCCTTTTACTTTGTCTTTAAACTGGAGGAAATCGACTTCACTCATAGAGAAATAAGCATACACTTCATTCACATCTGAGAGCAGTGTGAGTGGTTGTGTTTCACTACGTCCGACGAGGCTACCTAATTTATAAGGAATACGGCCGATGTATCCGTTTACGGGAGCGGTTATGACTGTATAACCCAGGTTGATACGTGCGTTTCCTACCATCGCCTCTGCCTGAGCAACATTGGCTTTCGCAGCCTGTAAGGCAGCTTTGGCAGTCTTCAGTTGCACATCAGAAACAACATTATTATCTACCAGTGGTGTGAGCCTGGATACTTCCAGGGCGGCTTTTTCTTCATTCGCCTGTGCAGCTGCAAGGCTGGCGGAAGTATTGCTCAACTGCTCGCGGTAAGGGCGGTCGTTGATACGGAAGAGTGGCTGGCCTGCTTTCACATAAGCACCTTCATCTACGAAGATCTTATCGAGGTAGCCATCTACCTGCGGGCGGATCTCTACGTTCACTCTACCTTCGAGCGCTGCGTTATATTCACGGTAAGTAGTACCAGGCATTGCTGCTGCCTTGAATACAGGCAATGCAGCGGGTGGAGGAGCTCCATCTGATCTGGCGGAAGAAGAGGCGCAACCTGATAATACTACCATAACTATTAAGCTATAGAGAAAGCCCGCAGGCTTTTGTTTGTAAAAGATCTGAAATAAGTGGTTCATACGGTTTGTTTTTCTTGATAGATGACAATAGCGATCCTGTCTGTAATCCTTATTGGCGATTTCAGATACATGACGGAGCTATGGGCAAATCCTGCCTAGCCCTTTCCGAGGTGGAAGGAAAGGAAAACAGTAGTTGTCACGTAGTTTGCACTACGGGGTAGATTTACGCTTAAAAATTTTTATAGACTGCTAAGAGAATATAGTTTCCGGCGGTTAGCAGAAAGAGAATTTGAACTTCATGAGCTTGCGGTTTTAGTTTGACGGTTGCTAAAACAGTTTATTCCAATCAACTACAAAAGTAGATCGTATGAATTTGAAAATCGTTTAACAAATTACGGTATTAATTGTACTTTTCCCGGATGCTTCTCTGAAAAGAGGCTGGTGTAGCGCCTGTATGTTTTTTAAAGAAGCGGTTAAAATAGCCATCATCTTCGAAATTCAGTTGTCCTGCTATTTCCTTGATGCTATGTTCTGCCCAGTACAATAACCGTTTTGCCTCCGTTATCCGTTTCTCATCAATGATCTGTTTTGCTGTTTTTCCCATAGCTGATTTGATGGTATCATTCAGGTGTCCTGGTGTGACAAACATCATATCTGCATAATGGGCGACTTGTGTTTTATCTTTATAATGCAGGTCTGACAATTCATTAAATTGCTTTACAATGCGGTTGGGCAGCGTATCTGACTGAATAGATGCAATATCCAGCTGTGGCAATCTTGCGGTTGCGGCCATGAAAGATTTCAACTGACTACGGATGATCAGGTCACTGAGCGGCTGCGGGTTCTCTGTTTCTCTCAGCATCAAACGGGCGAAGCTCATTAGTTCTTTCAGCTGTACGTCTGTCAATTGAATGACTACTTTTTCAAACAGGCATCCCCAGCATATCATACCACTGCCGGATGTTTCCGGTATCAGGAATTCCTGTGAAAAAGAGATGTTCACGATTTCTGACAAGCTATCTCCACTATCCTGATGTATCTGGTCGGGCGACAACATAATTAACGCCGGGGCTTTCACGGTGTATTTTTCGAAGTCAATATATTGTACGCTTTCTCCTGACAGTAACAGGGTGAGGCTGTAATTTGAGCGTCTGTGTGGCTCCGACATATCTCCAGGTTGCACCAGGTAAGTAGTACGATCGATATGAAATCCTCGTACAGGGTTACCGGGCCTGTTAACGTCGGCATAGTTGTAAACGGGTATCAATACATTATTCCTCATAACACTTGGCGATTTGTTATTAATAATGGTTCCTAACAGTAAATAAGATGATCAGGCAGATCTGATTAGATTAATTTATTGGACAGAAGCAGGTGGTAACAAGTAGTATAACGTATAGTACAATTAAATATGGTGGTACAAAAGTATAAATTCCATCCACATTTTCTAGCAATCCATTGAATTTTAATTTCTAGCTTGATAAATTAATGCTATACGATTCCTGCTACTTTCCAATACCGTATTTAATTAGCCGGCTAAATAAATATGGTAAAAAAAAGGAAAAATGAGTTTTATTCTTCCTCTTCGATGTTCTCCAGCACCTGCATTAACAGTCTCCTGAGCAATACTTTTTCTTCCGTGCTCATATTCTTTACAATCTGTTGTTCCAGTTTATTCCAGGTAGTATCTATGATTTCAGTTGCAGCTTCTGTTCCTTTTTCTGTGAGTTTTACCCTGACAACCCGCTGATCAGCACAGCACTTTTCCCTTGTCAGGAAGCCGTTCTTTTCCAGTCTTTCGGCCATTCTGGTTACTGTTGCCGGGGTAACGTCCAGGTTTTCCGTGAGTTCGTTCATCGTCATTGCTCCTCCGCATAATACCTGGGCCAGGAAGTGCTCCTGACCGGCGTGGAGATTGTATGCAGCCAGCATCTGGTTGCCTTTATTCCTGTGTACCTTACAGATCTGCACGAGCAGGTGGCTGATGGTACTGCACATCATCGGCTTGTTCATGAGACAAATATAATATTTAGCCGGCTAAATAAAATCTAATTCTCTTTTTTTGTGTCTGCGGATTGTCATCTGTGTACTGGGCTAAAATAGAAAGCGGGTGCATCAAATATTCTTGATACACCCGCTTTCTATTTTATTACTAAGCTAAGTAGCTTCTTTATTACTACGCTGAGTAGCTTCTATATTATTACGCTAAGTAGCTCCGGTTTCAGTATGGGATGGCGGTCGGCGCCTCTCTGGATGTCGATTGAGCGTTTTCAATCGAATAAGGCGGTTGGATATCTATTGGGCAGCACCGGTCGTGTCACCGGAGAGCCGAAGGCCCGCCATTCCCATCTGAAACCGCTTGCTACTTTCGCTGTCGCTATTGCTGGTTACGGTACGCTTTTTCTGACCTCGTTAAGCTTTGCTTGCCTTACTTTGTTTTCCTTACTTTGTTTTCCTTGCTTTGCTTTACTTGCTTTGCTTTACTTGCTTTGCTTTACTTGCTTTGCTCGTATGCTGTATTGGATGAAATAATTACTTCGCTCAATAATTACTTCGCTGCTTCCTTTGCTTCTTTGGGCTCTTTAGGTCGCTCTTTTACGAGTACCAGGTCGGCCATGGGTACGTTCATAGGGATGTTGCCCAGCTTTACGATACCACGTTTGTCGCGGATCTCCATGAGCTTCCCTACCTGACCGTTGCTCTTTATTTTTACCTGATCGCCCAGCTTGAGGTCACTTCCTACTACTTCAAGGAATTTCTCCTGTACCTTCTTTTCAAAGCGCTCATTGATCTGTTTTTCCTTTTTACGGAATAACAGTGCTTCTGCCTGCTTGAGTACTTTCTGTTTGTCGTCGGTACGCTTCCATTCTATCACGATCTGCTTCATCTTGCGCTCCATATCCTTCAGGTATTGGAGTTCGTCTTCCTTGATCTTATTCTGGAGTTTGAGGGTGGTGAATTGCTGTGTTTTCCTTTCCTTGTCGGAGAGGATTTCGTATTCACGTTTCAGCTTTTCATTTTCCTTCAGAAGCTTCTGCAGTTCCTTTTCCTTGGCCTCGATCTTCTGGAGGTCCTGTTCGGCTTTATTTAGGAGCTTATCCAGTTGGAAATGTCCTTCATCCACCAGGTTCTTCGCGCGGGAAATCAGGGCCGGATGTAAGCCAATACGCTGTGCGATTGAGAATGTATAGGAACTACCCGGCTTACCCACGATCAGTTTATACATAGGCAGCAGGTTCTCTTCATCAAAGCCCATCGCACCGTTGATGATACCTTTTACCTTGTTGGCCATGATCTTCAGGTTCAGGTAGTGGGTGGTCACAATACCAAAAGCGTGCTTCTTGGCCATTTCCTCCATGATCACCTCTGCAAAGGCGCCACCGAGATTAGGGTCGGAACCACTTCCCAGTTCATCTATAAAGAACAATGTTTTACCATTGGCCTCTTCCATGAAGTACTTCATATTCTTCAGATGAGAACTGTAGGTACTCAGCTCAAACTCAAGGGACTGCGTATCACCAATGTGGATCATCAGTTGGCGGAAGATACCCAGCTGAGAACTCGGGTGTACGGGTACCAGCAGGCCTGCCTGTAACATGAGCTGGATCAGTCCCACCGTTTTCATCGTTACCGTCTTACCGCCGGCGTTAGGACCGCTGATCACCAGGATATGGCTGTCTTTATCCAGTGTCAGATTTACCGGGATAGTCGGTTTCTGGTTACGACGATTGTATAATAATAACAGGGGGTGATATGCTTCTACCAGGTGTACCTGTGCATGCGGCGTGAGCATGGGGTAATTACCGTCCATGTCCAGCGCCAGTCTGGCTTTACCTCTGATAAAGTCGTACAGTCCGAGGATTTCGTGATAGTTATTGAGCAGCTGCGCGTGCTGGCTTAATGCAGCCGTCAGTGTACGCAGGATCTTGTACACCTCTTTGCTTTCCTCTCTTTCGAGGGACATTACGTCATTGTTCAGCTCAATCGTTTCTTCCGGCTCTATGAAAGAGGTACGGCGGGTATCAGACTCTCCATGCTGAATACCTTTCACCATACGCTTGTTTTCTGCATAGACAGCCACTACCCTTCTGCCGTTGAGGAATGCCTCTTCGGTATCAGCCAGGTAGCCCAGTTTGCTGAGTTTACTTAGAACGCGGTCGAATGCGCGGCGCAGTTCATTCCTTTTACGGAAGAGGCTCATACGGATCTTCGCCAGCTCAGGGGTGGCGTTATCACGTATATCACCATTCTCGTCCAGCACTTCATCTATCAGTGCGGTGATCTTCTTTTCGTAATGGGTATGAGTGATCACGCTGAACAAGCCGGCATACTGCACCCGCCTGTCGTGATCAAAGAAACGTACAATACTGTGCATGCTTTCCGCCAGCTTGCGCAAAAGCATGATCTGTTCACCACTCAGTACGGCGCCCTGAATGCCCAGCATCCGGAGCTCATTTTTCAGGTTCAGTACGTAATCGTTGGGAAAGTGCTCCTGCAGCAAAGTAAGCTGCTTGTATTCATGGGCCTGTTGAAGGGCTGTTCTGACATAATCAATGTGGGTGTGCAAACGCAGGTCATCTGCCATCTGTTTACCCAACTCCGTTTTACAATGCTCCTTTAACAAAGCCTGTACCTTGTCAAATTCCAGCTGTACCAGTGCTGAATCGGGAAAATATTTCATCTTACTTATCCATACAAAGCCTGTAAACCCTTTGTTTACAGACGGTTAAAATTGGTCATTGCCGCTCCGTACCTTCTACGGTCCGGCAAAAGGAATGTTAAAGTTACTTAACTTGGTGATCTAATCCGTTATTCTTGTCGTAATTTAACTTGTTGAGGGTATCTGAGCCCTTGACTTCAATGACACCATCAACAATTTAAATCATGCGAAGATACTCATTATTAAGCTGTTTATTGGCACTAACTATCAGTGCCTGTGCACAGGGCGGAAAAACAAAAGACAAAGTACCAGGAGATATGGAAGTCAGCAACAATGTTAAAACTGAAAAAGCGACATTCGGGGGCGGTTGCTTCTGGTGTACGGAGGCACAGTTCCAGTACCTCGATGGGGTGACCAAAGTAGAATCCGGTTATGCCGGCGGCACCGTTGCGAATCCCAGCTACGAAGAAGTAAGCACCGGCACTACCGGTCACGCAGAAGTGATACAGGTTACCTACGATCCTTCAAAGATCAGCTACGAAGAGCTGTTACAGGCCTTCTGGCAAAGCCATGACCCTACCCAGTTGAACAGGCAGGGTAATGATGTGGGTACCCAATACCGGTCTGTGATCTTCTATCACAATGAGGATCAGCACAAACTGGCGGAACTGTATAAGGAGAAACTGCAGCAGTCGGGCGCGTACGATAAACCGGTAGTAACGGAAATAGCACCTTTTACCGCCTTCTACAAGGCCGAAGACTATCACCAGAACTATTACAATGAAAATGGCTCCCAGCCTTATTGTCACTTTGTGATCCAGCCCAAACTGGAGAAATTCAAAAAGGTATTTAAGGATAAGTTAAAGAAGAACTAACTTATTGTAATACAACATTTTTCCAAAGCGAATGATCTTCCCGGTCATTCGCTTTGTATTTTAAGCCCAAGCTGCTGCCTTTACATATTTAAAAATAAAGGTATATTGCAGCTGGACAAGACATTATCCCTACGAACTGTTAAGCTCTATATACCACATACCCATGAAATATGAACCATCTGCGGATGCGAACATCTCCGAGCAGGAGAAAGCATTTCGCTCCTTTATCAGCAACGACCCTGCGCTGAGTTATTTCCTCGAAACAGGCAGTATGCTTAAAAACAAAAGGTTTACAAAGGAAGAGATCTACAATGATCCTGCATTCCTGACATTTATTTCCCCTTATTTTCAGGATGTTTATGTGAAAGCGATATTCAGGTCATTTGATCTGAAAGATACAAACCTGATGAGCGATATAGCGGTAAACCGTATCCTGCTGGATGAGGCTCATAAGAAACAGGCTTTTGATCAGATCTTCGTTTACCTGGAAGAAAAGAAGGCAAAACTGGTGTCACTGAGCAATAAGCTGCATCTGGGAGAGGCCATTTCGCTACTCGATCTATCAGAATATACAGGTATAATGACCATTGCCAACCTGAATTATCTGCCTGTTGAATTCAAGGAATTCCGTTCTGCATATGGCAGAGAAATCATCAAAGTAGTGCGCTGGCTGGTAAACCGCGACTTCCAGGGAGCGTTGAACCTGGCTACTGACCTACGTCAGCTGAAATGTGATCCACAGACAACGTATGATGCAGATGCCTTGTATCAGCAACTGGAAAGTACAAGTCAGAAAGCAAGTGCTCTTGAAGGTATTTCCGGCGGCGGCGGAGGTGAGGTGAGTACTGGTAAGATAATACTGGCTATCATCGGGTTCATTATTTTTATCATTAAGCTGATACTGCTCTTCTCAAATTAATATATTGTTTGCCGGATAAGGAATAACTTTATCCGGCAAACACCTAAGGTCCATATAACCCGGTACCCAATGAAATACGAACCATCCACGGCTGCGAACATCTCCGAACAGGAGAAGACATTCCGCACCTATGTCAGCAATGACCCTGCGCTGAGTTATTTCCTCCAAACAGGCTCCATGCGTCCCAACACAACATTTGCGGAGCAAATGATCTATCAGGATCCTGCATTCCTGGCATTTATCTCTCCATATTTCAAGGAAGTGTACGTAAACGCTATTATCAGGGCGTTTGATATGAAAGATACAAGCCTGATGAGTGATCTGGCAATGAATACTGTACTGCTGGACAATGCTCACAGGAAGCAGGCTTTTGATAATATCCTGGTTTACCTGGAAAAAAAGAAAGGGGCACTGGTATTGCTTCATTCTAAATTGCGGAAGCAGAAGCGCGTTGATATCCCTAATCTGGCGGAACATGCCAACACAATAGTTATCTGTAATCTGAACTACCTGCCGTCTGAATTCCTGGCATTCCGTTCGACCTATGCGCAGGCCACCATGAAGGTGATCAATGTACTGGTTAAGCGCGATCTGCCGACAGCAATGGATATGATCACCGATCTGCGTCAACTCACAGTTGACGCGCAGACTTCACATGAAGTGGATGCGCTGTATAAGCAACTCAACCATGCGAATCAGCAAACACGCACCAGTAATAAAAACGTCTCCGGTAATTCCAGCGCTTCTAATAGCGCCGGCAGTTCCAGCAAGAGCGGCAGCAACGTTCTATCGTTTGTGGTCGGCATCATCCTCATCATCGTCTTCGCCATTTTCAGGCTGTTCCTTTCAGATAACAGAGGGTACCATAGTAATGGTTTGTATCATTATTTTCGTTCATCCCGTTCCTCTTATCATCCTTCTGATCACCCTTCTTCTCGTCCTTCTGAGCGTCGTAATCGTCGTTAGGTTGCAAAAGAAGCTATCTATATATTCAATACCATGAAATACGAACAATCTACGGCGGCGAGCATCTCTGAACAGGAGAAGACATTCCGTACCTATATCAGCAATGACCCTGCGCTGAGTCACTTTCTCGAAACAGGCGCCACGCAGCAAAATGCGAGATTTGCAAAGGAAGCGATCTACAGGGACCTCACATTCCTGGCATTTATCTCCCCGTATTTCCACGAAGTGTACGTAAATGCTGTTATCAATGCGTTTGATCAGAGAGAAACAAGCCTGATGAGTGATATAGCCATGAATACTATTCTGCTGGACGATACTCACAGGAAACAGGCTTTTCATGATATCCTGGTCTACCTGGAACAAAAAGAAGCCATGCTGGCATCATTTCACGCTAAGCTGCTGATGCAGGAGTTCGTTGACATCCCTGCTCTCACAGAGCATACCAACATGACAACCATTGCTAATCTGAATTACCTGCCGGGTGAATTCCTGGAATTTCGTTGCGCCTATGCACGAGCGATCATGAAGGTGATCAATTCACTTGTTAACCGGAATCTGCAGATAGCAACGATCATGATCACGGATCTGCGTCAACTCACCGTTGATATGCAAACTGCAAATGATGTGAAGGCGCTGTATCAGCGGCTCAACGATGCGGATCAGGAGGCGAGCGCTATTGACAGCAGTTATGGCTATTCCGGCACTTATGATAATTCCGGCAGTTCCGGTTATTCCGGCAGTGCTGGTTACTCGGGCAATTTTGATAATTCCGGTGGCTCAGACGGAAGCATCGGCAGGGTATTGTTGGGCATCGTGATTATCATCGCTATCATCATCATCACCATCTTTGGGAGGTTCTCTTCGGGTAACAGCGGATACCATAGCAGTGGATCTTATCATTATCATCGTTCATACCGTCCATCTTATCATCCTTCTGATCACCCTTCTTATCATCCCTCCTACCGTCGTGGTCGTCGTTAGTTTGCAAAAGAAGAGGTCTATACATTTTATACCATGAAATACGAACAAATCGCACCTGCGAATATATCCGAACAGGAGAAGATATACCGCACTTTTATCAGCAATGATCCTGTACTGAGCTATTTTCTGGCAACGGGTTCCATACCACCGAACGCAAGATTTGTAAAAGAAGCGATCTATACGGATATTGGGTTCCTGGCATTTATTTCTCCCTATTTCAAGGAAGTATATGTCCAGGCCATACGCGCTGCGTTTGCGCTGAAAGATATAAATCTGATGAGTGATGTGGCTGCGAATCCAATGCTGCTGAATACGGCGTATAGAATGCAGGCTTTTGATGAACTGCTCGCTGACCTGGAAGAAAAGAAGACGAAACTGGCAGCAATGCACCATAAACTGGTGATGTATGACCCCCTGGAGTTCGGCGACCTGTTAGCATATACAGATGCTTCAACTATCAGTAACATGAACTATCTGCCGGTTGAATTCCTGGAATTTCGCTCGGCTTATGCAGCATTGGTAGTGAAGGTCATCAGGGCACTGGTCAACCGGGACTTACCGACATCATTGACAATGGTCTGCAACCTGTGTGAACTAACAGTTGATATGCCAACTTTACAGGATGTCCATGCACTGTGTAAGCTGATTCACGAGGCAGATAACGAGCAAAAAGGCATGGAATGCGACCGGGAGCGACTCTCACGTTATATTTCCAGCCTCGGCAGACGACACAGATATGATTCATGGCCATAAAGTACGCTTTAAGCATACCTTTGACATGCCTTTACTATGCCTTTACTATGCCTTTACTATGCCTTTACTATGCCTTTGAGGTGGACTTCAGGTGGACTTAAAGGCAGGCATCCTACCGGGGCATATACCGGAACATGCTTGCCTCCCCGGTAAAATGCCTGCACTCACTAAGCCATGGATTCGTTCACCATGGTATTAATTTTCTGTTGTGATTTGCGTAAATGGCGGTTGGCCATCTGGCGTGCACTATCTGCTGCAGATCCGGCCTTATCCAGGAGACCTTTCACACCTCCATTTTTCCGTGTCAGATATAAGATCACTCCAGCTGCTGCGGCACCCACAATGGATGCGGCTATCATTGCTTTTTTCATAACTCATTCATTTTGGTATGTCTTGATTAATACAAGAGTTATACCAATTGGCGCCAGATTTTATATTTTTGCCGGCACAATAAAACCAAACATGCCCGAAACCACACCTGTTTACAGTATCCCGTTGAAATACCGGAAAATGGAAAATCTGCATATCGTTTTCTGGCTGCTGAAAGACATAGGCTGGTGCCTGATCTGGAAGCCATTGGGCATCGCGATGATCTTCCCTACGCTGATAGTTGCTATTATTATCGCTTACCGTACACGGCAATTTATGTCGGAATTATGCCACAACCTGGCGATCGCGGTATGGATCACGGCTAACTCTTACTGGATGATCAGTGAGTTCCTGCATTTTGATGCGGAGATCATTACCGGATGGATCACTTATAAGCACCTGGCACTGATTCCCTTCTTAACGGGTGTATTGATACTGGGGTACTATTATATCTGGTATAAACCAAGGCATCCGGAAGAAGAAGAGACTATGTAATGCCCATTAATAGTCCCACCATACATGTTGCAACCAGTCGTCCGTTCCTCCCATTCTGTCCAGTGCCTCCTGGTAATGCAGGGTGTTGCTGAATGCCTCGGTGGAAGGATAGAATAAACGCCTGGGAGGAATGCCGTCTGTCTGCGATTCATTGCCCATATCAGTAATACGCGCCAGTACAGGAAAGCCACTACGGCGCTGGTTGGCAAATGCTTCGAATCCGTTGGGGAAGAGCGCTACCCATTTCTGCATATTGATCTGTTCGATCTCCCTGCCGGGTGTCAGCCTGTGTGCACGAACAAAGGCCGTCGCGGTGTCTTCAGGAATATATCCTATTTCAGGATACAGTTTCAGCTGATCAATGGCCGCGCGGATCCCTGTCTGATACCAGTTATTGGCGTCATCAGGTATCCAGCCCCTGGCTGCTGCTTCTGCCTCCAGGAAGGCCACTTCTGCATATCCCATGTGGAGGAAAGGGGCCTCCAGCCGGTAAAAGGGCTGGTTCAGGACGCAATACTTATCCGCAGCAGGTATTACTACTCCCTCCGGGCTGACATAATCTTCCTGATCATCCCAATAGTACATGCCTGGTTTCATTGACAGATAATGGGTAATGGCAGTAAAATCATTTCCTGCTGTATCCTTATTGGCAAAAAAGGTGGGTAAACGAGGATCTTTCTCGGCCTTCAGGTACTCCACGAATGTACTGCATCCCCTCACCCACTGGCGCACGTTATCTTCCAGCAGCGCCTGTGCATAACCGTTGCCCCGCAGGTCGGGATAAGCATAGTTATCGTGCAGCATACGGAAATTGTCTTCCTCACTTTGCATGACACCTGCAGCCAATGCGGCTTTTACCTGCTCCCTTGCAGTAATGGCGTTCACTTTGGTCAACCGCATAGCCAGACGCAGTCGCAGAGAACCTGCCAGGCGTTTCCACTTCTCCAGATCACCGTTGTAAACAATATCGTTCGCAATGCCCTCCCTCATGGGATTGAATTGTGCCGTTGCTTCTGCCAGTTCCTTGAAGAAGTCGGTATAGATGTCTGATTGTCTATCGTACTGAGGCGTGTAGATCTTGTTGTAATAAGCCAGGCCCGCCTGTGAATAAGGTATATCGCCGTAGGTATCTGTCAGCAGGGAAAATACATACACTCTCAATATACGGGCAGCCGCCAGGTAATTGACGAGGGTGGTATCGTTCTTATGATTTTCCAGCAGATCTACCAGTTGCTTTAAGCTCTTGCCATACAGGTTTTCCCACATGCAGTTGTTGTAAAATTCATCACGGATATACTTACCTCCCCGGCTCATATCTTCTGCTCCCGTAAGGTATTGCACCATAGGCTGAAAGATGTAAAGATTAGGATATCCCATCTCACGGCCACCGTCTATGAAATAAGCAGCGGCTGTCAGTTGCTCGCCGGGAGGAATATTGTCTTTCGTCTTCGGATCTGTATTGATCTCTTCAAAACCTGCGGTACAGGAAGACAGTAATAATATCAGCAGTATGTTCCAGCCATATCTTTTCATGGGCATCACTTAAAACTTGACGGACAGTTTAACACCATAAGACTTTCGTGTTGGCAGGGAGCCATATTCCAGTCCCTGTGCGGTCGTGTTGTTGTAACTTGACTCCGGATCTATGTTTGGTACAGCTTTGTAGATGGTGAACGGATTACGGGCCACCAGGGAGATAGTAGCTTCGCGGCATACCTTGCTGAAGACATGTAAAGGCAGCTCATAATCAAGATGCAGCTCTCTGAGTTTTACAAAAGTAGCATCGTATACGAAAGCCTCAGGAATGCTTTCTCCCAGCCTTTTCCAGTAGGACTGCGGATTCACATAGGCAGTCACTTCATTGCCGGTGGCCGCTTCTATGCCTTTGATTGGCAATCCACCTGTAGGCGTCCATTCCTCGGGCGTCTTTCCTGCGCTGATCCTTTCCCGCTCGGAACGCGCCCAGCTTTCCCGTCCTTCCAGCGTGCCTTTCTGGTTTCCATTTGTATAGGCCAGCAGGTTGGTCATGGAAAAGATGTTGCCACCGTATTTGATATCAATGAGCATTGTCAGCGCCAGGCGCTTATAGGAAAAGCGGTTGGTAATACTGCCTGTCCATGCATACTGATTGCTTCCCAGGCGACTGTCTGTTGTAGTCGCTTTCGGCAGATTATTTACATCCAGTACCAGGCGCCCTTTGAAATCGCGCAGGAAATGCCTGCCGGTCAGCATACCATACTCCGCATCCTTCTTCGCCACCACAGAAACATTTCCCCAACGCGCCACCGCCACCGGATAATACGGGGATATCAGCGAGTTGAGCGACTGTATCCTGTTCATGTTACGGGCAAAGATCAAACCGGCATCCCAACTGAAATTTTTATGTATTAACGGCGTTCCTCCCAATGCTATCTCCACTCCTTCGTTACGGATATTGCCGGAGTTGATCACAGCACTGGTATAGCCACTCGAGGTAGAAACCGGCGCATTCAGCACCTGGTCTTTCGTTCTGGAATGATACCAGGTAGCATCCAGGTGTAAACGGTTATAGAAGAACGCCAACTCTACGCCTGCTTCGTACGCATAGTTGACTCCCGGCCGAAGATCTGCGAAAGGCACATTATCCACCGCAACACCGCCTATAGAATATCCTTTTATGACAGGGATATCAGGATTGTAGCCATAGGTCAACCGCAGCAGGTAAGGCTGTACAGCATCCGTACCGGTTTGGGCTATAGATAAACGGAACTTGCCGGAAGAAAGGACCTGCTTATTTTTTATCAGCTCTGTAAACTGGAAAGCAGCGGAAGCAGAGGGATAGAAATAAGCGTTATGATCGCGGGGTAGTGTAGATGACCAGTCTTTACGACCTGTCAGCGACAGGAATAACAGTCGCCTGTAATCAATATCCAGAGAGGCGTACACTGCGTTGATCCTTTTCCGGAGGATCATTTCATGCCGCATACGGGTCTGAAAATTATTCAGTTCTCTGTCACCAGGGATGTTCATTTCCCGACCGGTTGTATTGCGGATCGTTTCCTCATAGTCCATACGGGTGGTGCCTACGTTCATTGTGAACCGGAATTGATTCAGCTGGCGGGTATAACTGAGCAGGAGATCAGTATTTATTTCCCAGAGTCTTCTGTCCTTGAGGAACATGGCGCCCAGCGGATTCACGGGCGTGGAATAGTTCATCAGTTCATTAAAGAAAAAGGCCGAGTAGTCTGCCCCCGAACGTATATGTACAGAGAAGCCGGGACAGAGCTTATATTTCAGGCGGATAAAGCCATTGAAGCGATCCTGATCGCTATTGTTAGGTTGTTCGTAGATGGCCCAGTAAGGATTGACCTGGTAGGTATTGTTATTCCAGTTGATGTAATTGCCTGTTGCAGGGTCCTTATATTTTTTCAGCCAGTTGATATCAATATTCGGTGCAATACCACTCAACACATAGCCCACGTTATTGGGATTGTCGGATAAGGCGGGCCGGTTCAGCACTTCTTCATCCAGCCATGCCAGGCGGGTATCCAGCTCCAGGTGCCGTGTAAGCTGGGTAGTGATCCTGGCCGAGAAGTGATGTCTTTGCAATCTGGCCGTGGGCACTATATCGTTGTTAAGTGTGTTGGTATAAGACGCCCGCAGCTGTGTTCTCTTATTCCCTGTGGATAAGGCCAGGGTATTGATAAGGGTGAATCCTTCGCGGAAAAACTTTGTAGCCGGATGCCTGGCTTTCACATAAGGCACCTTCATTCCATTCCAGAGCCATACCATGCTGTCGGCATTCATTTTAGGCCCCCAGCTGTATTGCGCGTCCCAGCGGGCTTCGGCTGCATTTTCCGGCAACAGCCCCTCGCGGCCGCTGCCATAGATATCCTGGAAATCATATCGGCTATTGGATCTCTCCAGTACGGCATTCGACATAAACTCTATTTCCAGCCCTTTACGGACACCCTTCTTTGTTGTGATCAGTATAACTCCGTTTGCAGCCCGGCTGCCGTATAAGGCTGCGGAAGCCCCTCCTTTGAGCACTGAAAGTGTTTCCACATCATCCGGGTTGATGATCACGGTACCATCTCCCAGATCATAACCACCGTATTTTTCTGCCTGACCGGGCGAGGTATTATTCACCGGGATACCGTCTATGACGAGCAGTGGCTGATTATTTCCACCCAGCAAACGCATTCCCCGCAGGGTAAGTTTTACGGATCCTGCCGCGCCACTATTCACAGGACTGATATCGAGTCCGGCGATCTTTCCGCTGAGGGCATTCATGGGATGTACGTCCCTCGCACTGGTCAGCTCCTTCCCTTTTATTTCTGCATGTGCATATCCCAGGGAGTATTGTTCCCTGCTAATGCCGAGGGCAGTCACCACAACGGGGTCCATCTGCATGATGCGGGTAAGCGGGAGTGTATCGGGAATGGGAACGATCATCTTCTGAAACCGGATAATGATCTGATGGCCGATGGTCCGGATCTCATACTGAGCAGGCGGAAAAACATTTTCCAGTGCGGCCTGTATGGAGATCTGCGTTTCATGCATGGTCACGGGTGCATGACCGTTGATGATCTCATTAGGATAAGCAAATGAAACGCCGGTCTGTTCTCCTATCCACTTCAGGAAAGCGGAAACAGGCATTTTCTTCACCCGGATATCCAGATGCTGCTGCAGTAGTGGAGACTGTTGTGCGGTACCGGTCAGGACTGCACACATTAAGAGGGTTAGAGTACCTAAAGTGGCCAGGACCTTCATAAGGGTAATGGAGCAGTTATTGATCCAGGACTGCGGCGAATATTTCCAACGCTTCGTCCTGAGGTGTATTATGCAGGCGCAAGGTAATTCGTTTATGCCGCAAATTCTCAACAACTTTTACTTCTGATAAATGGTAGTGGGCTGCTAATACGCTCGCCACATTTTCGGCTTCTTCATTTTCGAATACCAGATCATTCGTGGCCCAGGCGCATTGATTGCTATAGTTACCTATGGGATGTCTTATTTCGTCATCATTCCGGCTGACAGTGGCCAGGTTCCCACTTCCGCTGCTCAGTACCAGCTTCTTTCCTCCGCTGTGCAGGCTTATTTTGCCTTCAAAAACAATTACTTCTGTGAAGGTACTTTCTATGCGTACATTGAATGCTGTTCCGAGAACTTTTACAGTAGATTTATCGGCTGTAACGAGGAACTGCCGCTGCGGATCTTTCACCACATCAAAATAGGCTTCACCCTGTAGTAATTTCACTTCACGCTCTTTAAATAACTTCCTGTAAGCCAGCACCGTACCTGCCTTCATATGTATCATGGAGCTATCCGGCAGGGTGATGCTGTCTATATCGCCAGTGGGCGTTGCATAGGTGATCCAGTCATCGCCGGAGGTTTGCCACCACCAGCCACCTGCGGCCAGGAACAACAGCACTGCAGCTGCGGCTACGATCTTCCAGGGGGACATACGCTTTACCCTGGCGGCCGGCGCCATTTGCTCAGACAATTCCTGCCACCCTTCATCTACGTTAAAGGGCATGGGAGGAATAGCTGCGGCGGCTATCCAAAGCTGCTTCAGTTCTGCATATAGGTGTTGATTCTCTTCCGATTCCTCTAACCACTTATTTAATGCAGCCTGTTTGTCCCTGTTACCGGGGTCTGTAAGACAATCAATAATGAACCCGGTTATATCGTTGTTGTTCATTGCTTTATACTATTACGACAATCCAGCACCTCGATACTTTGATGCTACTGCAATTTTTTTCCGTCCAATAAGTGATTACGCAGATATTTCAGGGCTACTGCCAGCTGAAAATACACTGTGTTAACAGTAATACCCAGCCGTTCAGCTATTTCAGCCGGTTCCATTCCTTCGAAACGGCTGAGCAGGAAGATCTCCCGGCAGCGTGGGGCCAGCCCCTGTGCCAGGCGTATAATTTCCTTCTGCAGCAGCAGATGATCGGTGATCTCATGCAAGGAGGCGTTGTCAGCCTGCCATTGCAGGGCCTCTTCACTTACATTCCTCGACCGCCGTTTTAATTCATTGATACTTCTGTTGGTGACTGAACGATACAGGTAGTGGCGCACATTTCCGGTGATCTCAATCTGTTGTCCCTTTTCCCATAAATGTGCAAACAGGCTTTGCACGACTTCTTTGGCCAGGTCATTGTCTTTGACCCAGCGATAAGCTAACAGGAATAATTCCTCACTGTATGCTGCGTAGATTTTCTGGAAGACACCGGCATTACGGCTACGGAGGGCCTCAGTAGCTTCTTCGGCAGAGATATGGTATCCGTCTTGCGTCATCATCATTATGAATGCCGCACAAAGTATTATTTTTTTTAAATAATCAAACGGAAATTTCGGGGGGATGCGTATTAAAACACACACCGTAAAAAAGATGGTGCAACGCTGAACTGGTATGATGATAAGTCCTGCTAACTATTCAAGGCGTTCCCTTGATTCATAATTATCCTTTAGTCCGACTCCTGATAACTGCAGTCTGATCGCCTCCTGCAGGAGATAACAGATCTTTCCTGCTGCAGTATCATATTGTAATCCTTCCTGGCGGATGTTGGAGATGCAGTTCCTTGCTTCGTCTGTATTTCCCACACGTGGATTAAAAGTGAGATAAGCGCCCATACTGTCCGCAGCACTCAATCCGGGACGTTCACCTATCAGCATCAGTGTCATTTTTGTCTTTAACAACTCCCCTATTTCATCGCCGATAGCCACCCTTCCCTGCTCTGTCAGACAGATGGGACCTATTGATATCCCCACCGCTTTCAGCAGAGGTAACAGCTGCGTTAATAACGGTAAGGTATGTATATTCATCGCCGTTGCAGAGAGGCCATCTGCGATGATAACAGCTACATCTTTCTGCAACAAAGCAGCCGGTAATGTACGCAGCGTTTTAATGCTGTCTGCATCCAGTCTTCTGCCTTTATCAGGACGTTGCAAATATTCCTGCCGGTCGGCTGCACTGCTGTGCAATAATAATGTGCCGGTATGAAATGGTTGTAGTTGTTCCATTAACAAAGTGATATCCAGCTTTGAATAAACAGCGTCCCGCGCATGCGCATGGGCCAGTTTAAAAGCCAGTACTTCTCTTAAAGGAATGGCAGTACCTGTTCTTCCCAATGCAATACGTGCTGTGGTAAAAGCCTTTAATGAAGACCAGGGGTCTTCCTGTATCGGATGCCGGTGCTGTAATTCGTTGTTCATCCTGTGTGATAAATTCGATCTGTGTAATTATTTCTTCATCCTGCGTTATAGCTTAACAACTGATGCATCTTCCCTACCTGCTGCAACTGCCCCTTGTTGTTCATGATTCCCTGTCGCTGCAACCAGGCGTCAAATTCAGGCGCTGCTTTCAATCCCAGTACCTTACGGGCATAAAGTGCATCGTGAAAAGAAGTGGATTGATAATTCAACATGATATCATCCGCGCCCGGCACACCCATGATGAAATTACATCCTGCCACTCCTAATAGTGTAAGCAGATTATCCATATCATCCTGATCAGCTTCTGCATGATTTGTATAACAGATATCCACCCCCATCGGTAATCCCAACAGTTTGCCACAGCAATGATCTTCCAGCGCTGCGCGGATGATCTGTTTGCCATCGAAGAGATATTCTGGTCCGATAAATCCTACAACAGTGTTCACCAGTAATGGAGAGAACTGCCGGGCCACCGCATAAGATCTCACCTCACAGGTCTGCTGATCTATGCCTTCATGCGCATTGGCAGATAAAGCACTTCCCTGCCCTGTTTCGAAATACATCACATTATTACCTATTGTACCTCTGTTCAACGATAACGCTGCTTCATGTGCTTCCTTCAGCAAGGCCAGGTGAATACCAAAACTGCTGTTCGTCTTTTCCGTACCACCGATAGACTGGAATACCAGGTCGACCGGTGCCCGGTGAATAATCTCCAATGCAGTAGTGACGTGACACAATATGCAGGACTGTGTAGGGATATCAAACTGTGTACGTAGCTGATCCAGCATATGCAACAACTGCACCACCGCCTGCGGACTGTCCGTTGCAGGATTGATACCAATCACCGCATCTCCGCTGCCATACAGCAAACCATCTATGATACTGGCAGCGATCCCTTTGGGATCATCTGTGTTATGATTCGGCTGCAGACGCACAGATAGATGACCTTTCAAACCTATCGTATTACGGAAACGAGTCACTACTTCACACTTCTGCGCTACACTGATGAGGTCCTGGTTACGCATCAGTTTTGAGACCGCCGCTACCATCTCAGGTGTCAGGCCGGGAGATAAACGTTGCAGCGTCAGTGTATCTGCATCATCGCTCAACAGCCAGTCCCGCAACTCTCCTACCGTAAAATGACTGATCGGCGCGAAAGCCGTTTGATCGTGGGTGTCGATGATCAGGCGGGTGACCTCATCTTTTTCATAAGGAATGATGGCTTCCTGCAGGAATGTTTTTAAAGGAACATCTGCAAGGGTCATCTGCGCAGCAACACGTTCTTCATAGCTGTCTGCCGCAAGGCCGGCGAGGGCATCGCCGGAACGGAAGGGCGTTGCCTTCGCGAGTAAGGTGCGGAGATCAGCGAAAGTATATGTTTGGTGTTGTATGGTGTGCTGATATGACATGAATGTTGTTGATATTGATTGTAAAAATTTCCACCGGGGGATATCATCCGGCCCCGACACGTGTCACCGGGATTACCACCCTGGCCCCAACACGGGCCCCGGGGTTACCACCCCCGGCCCCAACACGGGCCCCGGGGTTACCACCCCCGGCCCCAACACGGGCCCCGGGGTTACCACCCCGGCCCCAACACGGGCCCCGGGGTTACCACCCCGGCCCTAACACGGCCCCCGGGGTTACCACCCCGGGCTACAAGTGAGTAGGAGGCATGAGATTATTTCGCATGCCGTCCCCTCCAGCCACCGTACGTACGGGTCCGTATACGGCGGCACATCAAAATAGT
>NZ_PYGK01000018.1 GCF_003014595.1 Chitinophaga ginsengisoli
TAAATTACTACTCGGCCCTCTTTCTGCAAAGAAAAGGGCCGATCTTTTTGAGATCAGCCCTAATTTCTTCGATCCTGACCTTTTTGGTCAGCCTCACCTTGTTTGTAGCCCGGGGTTTTCAACCCCGGGGCCCCGTATTCCCCGGGGGCCGTATTCCCGGGAACCCGTATCCCCTACAACCTTGGATCCACAGGCTCGCTCTCCAGCGCCAGCAACCCAAACACACATTGATGCACTTTCCTCAACGGCTCCTTCGCCACGAAATGCTCTATCGCCTGTACCCCAAGGGCAAACTCTTTCAGCGCCAATGCTCGTTTAGCCCCCAACCCTCTTTGCTTCAACCGCGTCAGATTACTCTCCAGCGTATATTCCGGCCCGTAGATGATCCGCAGATACTCCCTGCCCCTGATCTTAATAGCAGGTTGCAACAACCCGCGCTCGCCTCTTTCTATGAATGACAGGGACTTCACCACCATGCCTTCCCCTCCTTTTGCTGTCAGCACTGTATACCAGCCGATAGCCTCCGCCACACTCTCCGCATCTTCCAGGTTCACCACTTTCCAGCTGGTAGCTACCAGCGGATTCCCTTCTCCGCCGCAATACCGTCCCAGTTGCTCCATATGCCACACATGATCCTTATCGAAGTAAGTCTTCCCTTCTGTAGCCAGCAGGTGGAACGGCGCCAGTTTATAGTCATGCAGGGACTTCACCTCCCAGCAATATTGCCGGTAAGCGTCTGTAAACTGATGACACATCTCCGCACGTGCTTCATAATTCTTCAGCAGCGCAGCTATCGCCGGATTGTCAGCCCCAGTTGTCAATGCCGCAATCGTCTCCGTCATGGCATTGACAGCGGCGGCACCTGTCGCAGCATACTGCTGTTGCAGCAATGCCTGCGCTTTCGCATTCCAGGGCATCAGCTCACTATCCAGGCATACCCAGTCCGTCTCCATCTCCTCCCAGAAATTACGCGCGGTCAATGCCGCATGCACCATTCCCAGGAAAGCCTGTTCTGTCGGTTTATCACTGAAAAACACCCTGCCGGTACGCGTATAACAAGTCCCTATACTATCCTCCTCTATACCAAAACGGCGTTTTACCACCGTACTATCCTTACATACAATTACCACCGCCCTGGAACCCATATGCTTCTCTTCACAGATCACCTGTTTGATCCCATTCTTCTGGTAGTAGCTGAACGCCCCGGTAGGATGCTCCAGGTATTCAGGCAGGGTACTTGTCTCTGAAGGAGACATGGTCGGCGGCAGGTATATCAGCCACTTCGGATGAATACTGAACCGGCTCATAGATTCCAGCGCCGCAGCTGTATGCTCTTCCCGGATAGTCACCAGGTTAAGCAAACGTGTCGGGATCAGTTGCTTACCGGTCAGATCTTCTATGTCCAGCACATCATCATGATCATGCTGCAGGCTATTACCCTCCCCTGGTATCCGCAAAGGCCGGGTAGGTTCCACATAAGTGGCCAGTGCCGGGACGCTGTATAGCTCTCTTTCCGGGTAACGCAGTGCCGTCAGCTTACCGCCAAATACACACCCTGTATCTATATCGATCGTATTATTAAACCACTGTGGCTCATATACCGGCGTATGCCCATACACCACCATCGCCTTGCCCCGGTAATTGGCGGCCCAGTTATACCGTACAGGCAGCCCGAATTCATCCGTCTCTCCCGTCGTCTCGCCGTACAAACAGAATTCACGTACACCTCCGGAAGCCCTTCCCTGCATCTCTTCCTTCAATCCGGCATGCGCCACTACCAGCTTACCGTTATCCAGCACATAGTGACTGATCAACCCATCCAGGAAAAGCCGCAATTGCTCCCTGAAAGCCGCATCTTCTCCTTCCAGTTGGGCGACTGACTTTTCCAGCCCATGTACCAATTGCACATTCTTTCCCTGCAGGAACTTCAGCAACTTCATATCATGATTGCCCGGCACACACAGGGCTCCACCATCATTCACTGCATTCATCACCAGCTTGTATACCGCTGGTGTCGCCGGACCTCTATCCGCCAGATCCCCCAGGAATACCAGCTTCCTGCCATCATTCACCTGTACTTGATAAGCGGCTGCATCTACAGTATGCCCCAATAAGGTCAGCAGCTTACACAGCTCTTCATAGCAACCATGTACATCGCCAATAATGTCGAATGGCCCTTCTTCACTATGCCTGTTATTCCACAATGGCTCCCTTTCTATCGCAGTAACAGCAGCTACATGCTGCGGGTCACGCAACTCAAATATTTTCCTGAAACCTTCTTCCCGCAGCTTACTGATATTCCTTCTCAAAAGACTGACGTGAGATGTCACCATATGCGGTGCCAGGTTCCTGTCCGTTCTTTGCTGATTCCTCTCCAGGCAAACCTTCTCAGGCATATTCAGCACAATGGCAGTGGGCAGCACATGATACTCTCTGGCCAGCGCCACCAGCTTCTTCCTGTCCTCCGGACGTACATTCGTAGCATCCACTACCGTCAGCAATCCCCGCTTCAGTCGCTTGCCAACCATATAATGCAACAGGTCGAAAGCATCGTCAGATGCATCCAGGTTATTCTCGTCATTACTCACCATCTCCCGGCACGCATCACTGCTTACCACTTCCGCTTTATTAAACCATCGCCTGGCAAAAGTACTCTTGCCAGATCCGCTCGCGCCTACCATCACTACAAGTGACAGCTCAGGCATCTGTATCTTCATAAAATTCATTTAATATTATCTGATAAATAGCTGCACCACTAACATCCGTATAGGCATAGCGCAACATCCTCTTCCATTGGCATTACAACACAACGACCTCATTACCTTGTAAACACCGCCATTTGCGTAGGTGCACCTACTGCTCCTACTTCCTCTCCCAGCGGCTTTATAACATATGCATATCCATAAGCAGCACTCACTTTCTCACACCATTCCTGAAACTCCGCCCGCGTCCACTCAAAGCGGTGATCACTATGACGCATCTGCCTTGCATCTTCAGTAAAACTCACATTCCATTCCTTATTAGGCGTAGTCACCACTACCTTTCCTGGCATCGCATATCCAAATACACATTTCTCCAGCGCCTTCAACCTGTCAGGATCAAGATGTTCAATCACTTCCACCAGTGCGGCTGCTTCAAACCCCTCGATCCTCCGATCCCGGTAAGTAAGCGATCCTTGTATGAGCTTCAGTCTTTTCCGCTGATTATCCGGCAGGCGGTCGATCTTCAGCCTCCGGTAAGCTATTTCCAGTCGTTGAGAGGCTACATCCATTCCCGTTATATGTGTCAGCTGTTGATGAGGCACTAACAGCTTCAGCAATTTTCCCTCACCACACCCCAGGTCTATAACAGATTTCACCGGAGTACTGAGCAGCTCATCACAGACACTTTGTAACCGGGCCTCATGCAATCGGGGTGTAGGCTTCTCTGTAACACCATCTGTCGGCAGCAGCTCCTCCGGCATATCATCCTTCATCAACACTGCCAGCGCATCATTCGCCAGTGATGCCTGATGACGCAGGTAACGCCGTGTGATCAACTCCCGTTCAGGATGCGTTTCCAGCCATCCCTTTCCCTTCACCAGTAGCTTCTCTACTTCCTCCTTGTTTACCCAATAATGCTTGTCATTATCCAGCACCGGGATCAGTATAAAAAGATGTGATAGTAAAGTCTTCAGTGTAATAGTCTGCTGCAGTGTAACCGTAAAATATCGGCTGTTGCCCCATTCGGGAAATTGCTTATCCAGCGGATGCTGTGTAGCGCTAACCATGTATCCCAGGGGATCAAACATCCTGTACAACATCGTCTCCCCCCCACTTACCGGCAGCACGGACAGCTTCACCTCCAGAGGCAAAGGCACATCCACCAGCTCAGGCTTGTCTTTACACTTGCCGTTTATCGCCGAACTAAATGCCTTCACAATAGCAGTACTCATCAGGGAAGATGCCACATAGGGCCTGTCATTCACATACTGTTCCAGCGCAAACTGGTTACCATTGCCCCGCACCAATCCCACCGGATCCACATCCAGCAGTAGCGCGCAGGTACACTCATTTTCATTGGCAACAGGATAAAAAATATGTGCCTTCCCCTTTCCAAATTCAACCTCCTGCACCTTCGCCGGATGCTTATGCAATAAATATCCCAGGTCCGTAGCAGGCGTATGTCTCGTCGTAATAGTCAGTAACATTCGTTATAAAAAATTGATTGGTCAAAGGTCTACACAACATGCGAACTCTTTTTGCGCAGGTATAAAAAAACTGAAAATAATTTTGGGACTATTGATACCAGGACCCCGTAGGGGTCACCTTGTTTGTAGCCCGGGGTTTCAAACCCGTGCCGCTACCAACCAATACACCACCGCCACCACCAATCCCACTAACAACGCATACAACCATCCCCACCCATGCACCGCATCTTCCTCCCCTGGCACCAACGTTTCATGATGATGATCATCTTCCTCATGATGACCGTAAAACATATCCACTTCCCAATACACCTCCCTCAGATCCCCTTCGGACAATACCTTCTCTTCTTCAATATAATACCTCATCCCCACCAGCTGGTGCTCTTCGCGTTGTTCTATCAACTGCTCCAATCCCGCCAGTAACTGTTCCCCTTCTTCGGCTGTTAGCTGGTCCCCTTCCAGGAACCTTATCAGCAATGTTTTTAAGACCTGTAATTCCATCCGGCCAAATTATAAACATATCCCCGTAAACAAAAACTATCGCCATGATAAGTTCACCCGCTTTGTCCCTTGCAGATCTGGCAATACATCTTAACTTTAACGGGAAAACTCAAAGGGTATGCAATTCAGACAAATACCCCCGCCGGAATACCTGAAAGATTACATCAGGTTTTTCTGGGTAATGGAAAGCAATGATACTGACATCTCCGCGGCCTCCTTCAGGACCGTTGCTGACGGCTGCCCGGGACTCATTTTCCAGCACCCCGACAAAGGCATTTTATTCCAGAACGATAAACAACTGCCCGGCACCATCCTCTACGGACAAGCCACCCGGCATGCAGAACTGCGGATAAACGGCAGATTCAATACAATCGGCATTTTCTTCTACCCGCATGCATTGAAATCTATCTTCGGACTAAACGCCGACGAACTCACCGACACCTGTATTGATCTCGACGGGATGGCCGATAAACAGGGCTTTCGTCTTTCCGAACAATTATCCAACCTGTCTACCAGCCAGGCGCAGATAGACACCCTCTGCACTTACCTGCTGGCGCAGATCAACAGCAACACACAGTTCACCGATAAGGCAATGCAACACGTCCTGGATCGTATCAAACAGGCAAACGGCAATATCTCTGTCAAAGAATTAAGAGAAGAATTACAGTTATCAGAAAGAAGTTTTGAACGCCGGTTCAAACAACACATCGGTATCACACCAAAACTATTCACCCGCATCTCCCGCTTTCAGGCATCTATGCATCTACTCAGGCAAAGCGACTATAACAAACTGTCTGATATCGCCTTTGAAAATGAATATGCAGACCAATCCCACTTCATCAGGGCCTTTAAAGAATTTGCAGGCTTCTCTCCTTTCCAGTTTCAGAAAAGATCTAAAGAGCTCATAGAAAACTTATCTATTCTCACCAAATAGTCCCCTGACGGTTTCGTTCTATTTTTCGTTATGCAGACATTATAGCTTTGGATGAACAAAAACAAACTATAATGAAACTCATCATCTTTGGCGCTACAGGCGCAACCGGCAAATGCATCGTAGAACAGGCCCTCGAACAGGGACATCTTGTTACCGCTTTCGTGCGCGATCCCTCAAAACTAGGTATCATGCATTCCAATCTCTCTATCGCAAAAGGCGATATCATGAACCCTTCTTCCATTATCCCCGCTATGCAGGGACAAGATGCGGTGCTTTGCGCCATCGGTGCTCCTGCCAATAAAACCGGCAGGATCAGGTCTGAAGGCACCAGAAATATCATCCAGGCCATGAAAACAACCGGTGTGAAACGCCTCATCTGCCAGACCTCCCTGGGTTATGGCGACAGTAAGAAAATCCTCGATCAGACGCCCTTCATCTTCAAACACATCATCGTGCCGTTTGTGTTAAAGAAGGCTTTCGCAGACCATGCCCTGCAGGAAGAATACATCAAACAAAGCCAGCTGGACTGGATCATTGCACGTCCCGCCAATCTTACAGATGAGGCCTACACAGGTGTCTACAAACAGGGGTTTCCGGTAACAGAGAAAAAGTTGAAAATGAAAATCTCAAGAGCAGACGTTGCCGACTTCATGCTCAAACAATTGGCCACAGATACGTATCTCCGGAAAACACCCGGCTTGTCTTATTAAAGCAGCACCTTACGCCAGTGCCTGCCTTATCCATGGCATAGTTTTAGACCCTCTTCATATACCCGATAAAACGCAGGATATGAAAGCAATTGAAATCCATTCTTTCGGTGGTCCCGAAGTACTGCAACTGGAAGAGATCCCCATTCCACAGATAGCTGCGGATGAAGCCCTTGTCAGGGTCTATGCAAGTGGTGTGAATCCGGTAGATTACAAATTAAGAGAAGGCGCATCAAAACGTCCCCTTCCCTTTATTCCGGGATGGGATCTTTCGGGCGTCATTGAAGAAACCGGTGCAAACGTCCGCAACTTCAAAAAGGGCGATGCCGTCTACACAAGACCAGATGTAAAGCGCGATGGCACCTATGCAGAATATGTCGCTGTAAAGGCGAATGAGCTGGCCTATAAACCGTCTTCTGTGGATCATGTAACTGCTGCTGCCATTCCCCTCGCAGGCCTGACCGCATGGCAATGCCTGTTTGAATACGGACACCTGAGGGCGGGTCAGAAAGTATTGATACACGGCGGTTCTGGCGGAGTAGGTACGTTTGCCATACAGTTTGCCAAATGGAAAGGCGCTTATGTAATAACTACCGCATCCCAGAGTAATCATAACTTCCTGAAGGAATTAGGCGCAGATGAAGTGATAGATTATCATACCCCCGGCTATGAGGATACGATTTCCAGCGTTAATCTCGTACTCGATACGATTGGTGGCGATACCCAAAAACGCTCCCTTAAATTTATAATGCCCGGAGGCACGCTGGTAACGACCCTCAAACCGGAAGACAATGAGCCTTTTGAAGAAAAAGGTATTCGGCTGACAGGCATGTATACGCAAACCAGACCGGAAGACCTGACCGCCATTGCCAAACTGGTAGACGAAGGAAAAGTAAGGCCGGTCATAGCGAAAGTATTGCCACTGGCACAGGCAGCTACGGCACAGGAAATGATCGAGGGCCACCACGTTCGCGGAAAGATCGTATTAAAAGTGCACGATGAAGATAAAGAAGAATAACCATTACCAGAGAGGCTGCATCACTCGTATGATGCGGCCTTTATAATAGAACACAAGGAATATCCACCCTCACATTCAAAATATAATCTCCTCGCCAATCTCCAGTTCATACGCCGCTTTCCCTCTTTGGAATATCCTCGCCGACACACTTCCTTCCAGCGTGATCTTCGCTTCCTTCACCCTGATCCAACTGCCTTCGCGTAATCCTACCACTGTTAAGTCCTGTTGCTCCTGGAATTCCCTTATCCTCGTTTCCCGCGTTTCTCCCATATGCGGCAGATCCGGAATAGGATCCAGATAATGCGGATTCAGGTTAAAAGGTACCAGTCCCATAGTCTGGAAACTGGGCGGATAAACAATCGGCATATCATTCGTTGTCTGCATATTCACCCCGCCGATATTACTGCCGGCGCTGGTGCCCAGGTAAGGTTTTCCTTTCTCTACTTCCCAGCGCAGCACATCCATCAATTCCTGTTCATGCAGTTGTTTCACCAGTAAGAATGTATTCCCTCCTCCTGTAAAAAATCCGACGCCATTCCTGATGGCCTCCGCAGGATCATCAAACGTATGTAATCCCCGCACTTTCAGTCCGGCGGTCGCAAATACGGCGCTTACCTTTTCCGTATATTCATCATGTGAGATGCCTCCCGGACGGGCATATGGAATGAAGATCACTTCAGGAACGCCGGCAAAAAGCTCGCTGATCACCGGCAGCAGATACGATAGGTAGGTTTCCCCGTGTAATGTGGATGTACTGGCTAAAACAACATTCTTCATAATCTGCAATATAAAAAGATAACCGGTAACCATCGGCTACCGGTTATACTTTTTCTTCGTGTTATTTATGCACGCTGAACGGCGTTAGAACGCCTCTCCAAGATTTATATTAAACGTACTGCCGTACTTACTGATGCCATAATCAAACGCAATGTTAGTGCCCGACTTCTTATTGAATTTCACTCTCAACCCCGTACCCACAGCAGGATGCAATCCTGTAAACCTGTAATTATCCGGCCTTGTTACCGTATTCGCATTCGCAAATACAACAAACCCAAGCAACCCGTTCTTCGTTATATCCCTCCTGTATTCTGCCTCCAGGTCTATCAGCCCTTTTCCCCTGAAACGGTTCTGATCCATGCCCCTGCCGCTGCGCGTATTCGGGTCCCATCCAATGCTCGGCAGGTCCAGGTAAGGTGTCTTGCCGCTCAGCGTTGTCCAATAAAATCCCCAGAAAGCCAGTACATTCTGCTGCCTTTCATCACCGAAGTGAATGTATTTCCTGTAATCCACGTACAGAGACTCCCAGTTGTCATTACTCCCCAGGAACGTAGGATTGATCCTGAAAGCCGCATTAAAATAATGCCCTTCCTGCGGATTGATGGAGTTCTGCCTGGAATCTTTCAGGAGGTTGAGAGAGATCCCTGAAGATACCGTCTGTCCCTTATCTGTTCCATACTTATAACTCACGAACTTCGACAGCGCCAGACTATCATTGTCCCGGATGCCGATATTGGAATGCCAGTCCATATGATATCCCACCCCCACCAGCCATTGCGGTCTTACCTTACGGTAAAAGGTCTCGTAAAACCGGAAGTAATTATTCCCCAGCAGCTGCTTCTGTTCCTCGGGTACGCCGTCGCCCATTCCCCAGGTATACTGCGGATTGATGATAAAGCGCATATCCCCCACCATGTTGTACATATTACCCTCCAGCCATATATTGGACCGCAGCGCAGAGGAAAAGCGTCCCCTGAAGGAAAAAGACGGGGTAAACGATACGTTCGACAGGTTCGTTGTCCTTCGTGGCCCCATATAAAAGGCCGCATTCGTAGAAGTGATCAATGCTACACCACCTCCCGGTATAGACGATGGCGCCGGCAGCAATGAATAATAGATCCTCCGCCTGCCCACTTTCTTCGGTGGTTTCGGTTTGTAATGGATGGCCCCCTTTAACAGGTCTATTACGTCCCTGCGCGGTACAGTATCCTCATCCGGGTCATCGTCCCTGCGTTGCGCTATCAGACAGCAGGGAAGGGCTAAAAACAATAATATGATCAGGGTAATTTTATTCATCAGCGTCAATAGCCTGGTTCTAACACGACTACTTAGTATAGTCTAATATTATGCCAGCAAACCCGCCGACTGTGTTGGCACGGCTGCCTTAAACCGGCATCACCACATTTATACGCACAAACTATACACATCTCCTCATAAACCCGATCTTTTGCGTATCTTAATACCTTCATAATCAATCACAATGAGTAAACAAACCGGTATCATCCTGTTAAGTGGCAAATGGAAAGACAGAGTAGGCTATTACAGGAGAAATAAAAAAGGAAAGAAGGAATGGTGGTGGCGCCGGGCTCCAGAAAATGTACAGCGGACTGCTGCTACAAAAAGAGCAGCCACCGACTTTGGCACTGCCAGCAAATGCAGTCGCATGGTTCGCCATGCCCTGCGCCCATGGTTGCAATACTATGGTTACCACTTTGATCACAACCGGCTTAACAAAGCTTTTATCAACGTCATAAAAGCAGATAAAGATCATAACACCGGCTTCAAAGTTCCGACGCATCACCACATGCAATCCCTCTGCGGATTTAACTTCAACAGCAGCAAAATAATACACGAATACTTAACCGGCGCTCCGATTATTACCAGTGATCAGGACAACACGACGGCCATTCTGCTGCCCGGTATTCATCTCCGCAATACTACAACCAACAAGGGCGTTACACATGTTACCGTAAAAGCGATTGCATTGCCATTCGATTACAGACAAAACACTGTTACCCCTCTTGTCAGTGAAACTATTACTATCAAACGCAGCGACATACATCAGGCTATCACATTAACGCTGCCTGCCAGCAAAGAACAAACACTCATCCTCCTCGAAATACAATGTGGCTATGAAATAAACAACAGCATAGAAATCTCTGCGGATAAACAAACTGCGGCGATCGACATCATTGCCGTACTGCCTGCAGTAAAACCTGAAAAGATCGGCAAAATATACAGGAATAGAACACCTCAGTTATACATCGTTCCTACCTGCTGCCAACCAGTAAGCAACCATCAACGCAGACAAATTACTTCGCTATATCCGCTGAAGGAATAACAACACCACCATCTCACAAATGAATAAATAGCGACTCTTTTATCTGACGGATTAACGCCGCTTAAATCCTCATGTCCACCAACAAACATTTTGACGTTTTCACATCGTTTTCGAACATACAACACGCCGGCGAATCCCAAACACCAACATCAATACACTGAAAAACCAGACTATTTCCCCAATAATTATTTTTTAGCACTATACACAAGAGGGGATGATGATACTTTTCTGTAAGTCCACCTCAGATCCACTATAGCTTCACTGTTACTTCGGGGTAAAGCCGTCTGTGTTCCCCGCCAGCTACCTTATAGGGAAGGATTATACCAGTGGGATTGCATGTACAAGTCCCCGGCATTATCTTTGCCTTACACTACCCATAATGCTAATCCATGCCAGCCATGTCAAAGAAACACCTGCTGTTTATTACACTACTACTTTTATCAGTAACATACACCGCCTTCGCACAACAATCACCTGCCGCCATCCCGATTCAATTCACTTTAAAACAAGCCGCCTACGTTACCCTTGTTGTTGAAAACAGTGAGGGAACAAGGGTCCGAAACCTGGTTTCCGAAACCTGGTTCCCTGCCGGTAAGAACACCGTACAATGGGACGGCCTTGATGATCTGGGAAGGGATGCTGATGCGGCAAGACATGGCGTGTATAACGTTCCGGGTAAGATGGTCACGCCGGGGCAATATAAGGTCCGCGGACTGGTAAGAGGCGCCATCAATGCGCACTACGAGCTAGCCACTTATTCAACGGGGACGCCTCCCTGGAGAACAGAAGATCATACCGGCGCCTGGCTGGCCAACCATACACCACCACAAGCAGCTTTATTCGTCCCTGCCACCGCTTCCCCTACCGGACAAGCCGCCATACTCTTAGGTTGTTACATCACCGAAGGCCCCGATGGCATGGCCTGGGTAGACATGAACGGCCGCAAACGGGGAGGTCGTACCTGGGTAGGCGGCGTCTGGACAGCAGCCCCTTTCATGGCCATGGACAACGGTCCTAAAGCCATTCCCGGCACGGATCTCTACGTAGCATCCGCCTGGGAAACCAACAAACAATCCGGCATCGCAGAACTCCGGCTCAACGCTTTAAGCGCCAATAAAAAGAACGACTACGACGTTAAACAGGTCCTCAAATATTCCCTGGGCGCCATCGCATTGGACGATGTACCCGATGCTATCTCCGGCATGGCAGTCAACAACGGTATTCTCCTGATCAGCCTCCGTAATAAGAACCGCATTTTAATGATCGATGTGAACCGGGGCAAAGTGACCGACAGCATACAGATCTCCGCGCCTGCCGGTATGTACTACGACGCAGCAGGGCGTTTGTTATTGCTTTCAGGGGATGATTTGTTGCGTTACACAGGGCCCATCCAAAGCACCAGGCCCGAGAAATTAATTGACAATGGCCTGGAAGCCCCCTACGCACTCACACTTGATAAAACAGGTAACATCTACGTCAGTGATCGTGGCAAAAGCCACACCGTCAAGATATTCTCGCCTTCCGGCAAATACCTCCGGCAGATCGGTACGCCCGGCGCTCCTGCTGCCGGCCCTTATAATCCGCAGCACATGAACAATCCTGCAGGCATCACTATCGACGCCCAGCAACAGCTATGGGTAACAGAAGCCGATTACCTGCCGAAAAGAGTCAGCGTATGGTCGCTGGATGGTAAACTGCTGCACGCCTATTATGGCCCTCCGAAATACGGTGGCGGCGGTACCCTCGATCCGCAGGACAAGTCCCGCTTCTACTACTCCGAAGAAACCCATGGCGCCATGGAATTCTCCCTGAACTGGCAGACAGGTACTTCCACCCTGAAGCAGGTCTACTATCGTCCCGACGCTGACGACCTGCCACTGGCATCCCGTAATGCAGCACCGGAAACACCACTCTATTACAACGGACAACAATACTTCACCAACTGCTACAATAACAATCCTACCAGCGGCGCCGCTACTGCCTTCCTCTTCATCAGAAGGGAGGGTATAGTATACCCGGTAGCCGCTATGGGACAAGCATCGCAATGGGATCTCCTGAAAGGAGACGCCTTCAGATCCTCCTGGCCCCAGGGTGTCAACCTCAATGCCTCCGGAGGTTCCAGCCAGGCCTTCTTCATGTGGCAGGACCAGAACGGTGATGGCCACGTACAACCCGGCGAAGTAAAGTACCAGCAAGGTACCACAGGTGGTGTGACCATCATGCCCGACCTCTCTTTCTGCATCGCGAGGATCAACGACAAAGCTCTCCGCTTCGCCGTTACCGGCACTACCAAACAGGGCGTGCCCCTCTACGATATCACCAAAGGAAAAATACTCGCAGAAGGAGTACAATCGCCTGCTTCTTCCGGCGGCGATCAGCTGCTCGAAGGCCCCGATGGCTGGAGCGTACTCACGCTGGGCACGAAACCATTCTCTCCGCTCTCCGTCAGCGGCACAAAGAACGGTACACCCGTATGGAGTTATCCCAACCTCTGGCCCGGATTGCATGCCTCTCACAATGCACCTGTCGCCGACCTCGCCGGACAACTCACCGGTACCACCCGCCTGCTGGGTGGTTTCTTCAGTGTGAAAGGCAGCGACATAGGCCCTTTATGGGCTGTCAATGGCAATCACGGTAACGTCTATATCTTTACTGCGGATGGTCTGTTCGTTGCCTCCCTCTTCCAGAATATGAGAAGTGGCCGGATCTGGCGCATGCCCTCTGCACAAAGGAACATGCCGCTGGACAGCATCACCCTGGGTGAAGAAAACTTCTGGCCCAGCATCACTGCCACACAAGACGGTAAGGTGTACCTCGTAGACGGCGCGCGCAGTGCCATCGTAAGACTGGACGGCATGGACAACATCAGCCGACTGCCTGACATGACCATCAACGTCAATCAATCTTCTCTCAACAGAAGTCTTTCCGCGATAGCAGCTACACAGGCCGCCCGTCAACTGGCTACTGGTCCGAAAACACTGCAGGTCAACATCCTTTCTCAAAAGCCTGTCATAGACGGTAAACTGGACGACTGGTCATCCGCCGCCTGGGCCGATATCGATAAGAGAGGCGTAAAAGGATACTTCAATTCCAGCGCACAACCATATGATGTTAGCGGCGCCCTCATGGTTTCCGGTGGAAGATTATACGCCGCCTTCCGTACCGGCAATCCTCACCTGGCAGACAACTCCGGCGAAATGCCGCAGGCGCCTTTCAAAACCGGTGGCGCACTTGACATCATGATCGGCAGCGCCAACACCAAAGCGGATCCCGATCGTCGCGTACCTGTAGCCGGCGACTGCCGCCTGCTTATCAGCGTTATCAACGGTAAACCACAGGCACTGCTCTACCGCGCCGTAGTACCGGGTACCCACACAGAAGATAAAGTACCGTTCTCCTCTCCCTCCCGGACCATCACCTTCGACAGGGTCGACAACATCACCGGGCAGCTTCAATTTGCCACCTCCGAGGGCAATTACGAGCTTTCTGTCCCGCTGTCGGCATTGGGCATCCAACCTACCGACGGACTTAAAATAAAGGGCGATATAGGCATTTTACGGGGTGATAAGGGCGAGACCACCTCCCGCCTCTATTGGAGCAACAAGGCTACGGGCATCACTGCCGATGTCCCTTCCGAAGCCATGTTATCTCCGGATCTCTGGGGTACATTCCAGTTCCAGCGGAAGTAAGGATGATTACATCCCCTGCCAGGCTATATCATCTTCGGATTTCCGGGATACCTTCCGGTTCCGTAAAAAGTAAGGATGATCCGTCTGATAGTAGCACTTAACTGTTCGCTTCCTGACAAAGATGTTCAAATCCGGACAGCCAACAGGCGCATCAAAGCAGGCAAAAGCGCTATACACAAGGGTTTAACGGAGTGGCAGTATTCTTGTGTCATGGGAAGAAACGATAGGTATGTTAAGCAACCATTTCAAGATTGCATGGCGGAGTATAGCCAAACAAAAAATGTTTTCAGCCATCAAGATCGGAGGATTTTCCCTCGGTATAGCCGCCTGTTTGCTGATAGCTTTATATATCGGGCAGGAGCTTAGCTATGACCACAACAATCCAAACGCTGACCGCATTTGCAGGGCAATCATAGACTGGGGTAAGCCTAATACTAAAAATAGTTACTTTCCCGCTCCCTTCGCCGACGCACTAAGAAAAGACCTCCCTGAAGTAGAAAAAGCAGGTCGCTTCTTAGATGAAGAACTTTTCGGAGCAGGCCACGGCCAGGTAAGGACCTCAGACAAACAGGAGAACACTTATGAAGAGGGCGTCCTGTTTGCTGACCAGGACCTGCTGGATATATTGCAGATCCCTTTTGTCTATGGCGACCCTGCCCATGCCCTGAGCGAGCCTAATACCATCGTGATCACAAAACGTAAAGCCGACAAATACTTTCCTCATCAAAATCCCATCGGTAAAACGCTCATCATCAATGACGATGTCAGCAAACCTTACCAGATAGGCGGTGTGGTACAAGACCTTCCTGCCACCTCTCATCTGCAGTTCGATTTCCTGCGTACCCTGAAAGGCATCGAGCTCTGGCCCGGCGAACAAACATACTGGCTGGCCAACAACTATCAAACCTATGTATTGCTGCGTCCCGGAACTGATATGGCAAAATTCCAGTCAAAGGTGTCTGCGTTAAAGGACAAATACCTTCTTGCAAGCGCAGAGAAAAGCGGAGATAAAGCGATTATCGATATCGTAAAGAAAGTCAGCCTCTCTGTACAACCACTAAAAGATATTCATCTGAGATCTGATGGAATAAACGACGGTTTAGGCCATGGCGACATAAGACTGGTATGGCTTTTCGGCGCTATTGCCAGCTTTATACTCATCATAGCAGGTATCAATTTCATCAACCTGTCCACTGCCAGATCAGCCAACAGGGCGAAAGAAGTGGGCCTCAGAAAAGCAGTAGGTTCTGATCGCGTCAGCCTGATCAGGCAGTTCCTCAGTGAATCTCTTTTATTTAGCTTCCTTTCCCTCGTACTGGGACTGGCACTGGCCTGGATCCTCCTGCCTTATTTCAATACGCTGTCAGGAAAATCCCTGAGCATTCCCTGGGCCACCTGGTGGTTCGTTCCAACACTGCTCTTATCTGCAACAGTGATCGGTATACTGGCAGGCCTGTACCCCTCCTTTTATCTGTCTTCCTTTCAGCCCATCCATGCACTCAAAGGAAAGATCAGCCAGGGACACAAACCTACCCGTATGAGAAGCGCACTGGTGGTATTCCAGTTCACCACATCCGTTGCACTGATCATCGGGACCTTCATCATCTACCGTCAGATGAGATACATCCTCGACAAAAAAGTCGGCTTCGATAAAGAACACGTCGTCCTCATCCAGGGTACGAATACACTAGGTAACAGAATACCCGCCTTTAAAAATGCGTTACTGCAAGTCTCAGGCGTAAAAAGCGCTTCTGTCAGCGACTACCTCCCTGTCAGCGGCACGAAACGGAACGACAACTTATTTTCAATTGAAGGCCGATCCCAGATAGACGGCCGCGTCTCCGGGCAGCTATGGGCGGTAGATCATGACTATGTCAAAACACTCAGCATGAACATCGTGCAGGGAAGAGACTTTTCCATCGACATGCGCACCGACTCACAGGCCGTCATCATCAACCAGACAATGGCTAAGCAACTCAACCTGAAGGATCCTATCGGCAAGCGTATCACCAACAACGGCGCCACCTGGACTGTTATCGGCGTAGTGGAGGACTTCCATTTTGAATCCCTCCGTCAAACCATCAGACCACTCTGCCTCATCATAGACAATAGCCCCTCTATCATATCAGTCAAAGCAAGTACTGCCAACATGCACGATCTGATCGGATCGATCACGACAGTATGGAAAGACTTTGCGCCTCATCAACCAATCCGCTACACCTTCCTCGATCAACGTTTTGCCCGTATGTACACCGACGTACAACGAACTGGCCAGATCTTCACCAGCTTCGCCGTACTCGCCATCATCGTGGCCTGCCTCGGACTGTTGGGACTCTCCGCTTTCATGGCAGAACAGCGCACCAAGGAAATAGGTGTCCGAAAAGTATTGGGCGCCAGCATCAGCAACCTGCTGATACTCCTCTCAAAAGACTTCCTCAAACTGGTAATACTCGCTATCATCATCGCCACTCCCCTCGCCTGGTATGCCATGGACCGCTGGCTGGAGAACTTTGCTTTCCACATCGACATCGAATGGTGGGTCTTCATCCTCGCCGGCTTCATAGCAGTAGTCATCGCACTACTAACCGTCTCTTATCAGTCATTAAGAGCTGCATTAGTGAACCCGGTACAGTCGTTGAAATCGGAATAGTAATGGATAAAGAGAAATGAGCAATAAACGGTGAGCAATGAATGATGAGATAAGTAATAGTCTTTAGCCCAATAGGTTAGGCCAATAGATCAACCACGCATGTTAATCTATTGGCCTAACCATTTATACTATTCATCTAACGATTAAAAATTACGTGCAGGACCTTGACCTTGAAAATCAGGATATTGAACTTCAATCCAAAGTTCTCCACTTTTTTCATTTAGCGTGAAAAGCCAGGAGTTACCTTCTTTGCAACCGTATAAATATTCTAAATGAGATGTGTCTGAGAGAGGGATCGTGTCCGCTGGCGGAAACAGGCCGGCCTTGCCCATAAGATTGAAATGAGACATATCGCGACACTGTTGATCAATGGGATGGAAATTGTTCTTTGATAAGAAGCTCCTTATATCCTTTTGTTGCAACCGGTATTTACCACCGGCTTCCAGCTCTCCCTGGTCAAACTCTGATATAATGGAGATGTTATTGGGAAGGGAAATCTTTGTAACCCTCCGGATAAAGGGCAATATGGAATTGCTATCATTTTGACAGCTCATGAAAATGACTAATCCTGTAATGAAAACTAATCTATATTGGAAATAAGCTTTCTTCATATCAATCAGATGCGTAAGCGCCCTAATTCCATAATAACATCCATAATAACATTCAAAATAATATCCAAAGTTTAGAATAGTCCCCCAGTTATGTCCCTTCCCTCTTTGCTCTTTGCTATTCGCTATCCTATATTCGCTATTCGCTCTTATCTCTTACCTCCTCACTTAATTGGACGACAACTACTGCGGACGGTTTGAGGTGGAGATCACTGGCCTAAGTTGTTTGAAGTTGCTGATGCGCCCCGCCAGGGGTTTAATAGCATTCCCCAGCCCAACCGTCAGAAAACGCCCTATAGCAAGGAACTTCAAAGAACTCAGCCAGTGGTCCCACCTCAAACCGGATCGCGCAAGTAGAATCCTCCTCCCACTACCACAAAAAAAACAACACAAAAAACAATACAAAAACAAAAGCCGCATCCTAAGACGCGGCCTCACCAAAAAAACAAAAGAATATCACTCTGCCTTCAGACTCTTCACAGGATTCATCAACGCCGCCCTCACACTCTGAAAACTCACCGTCAGCAGCGTCACTAGCAGTATCCCCAACCCCGCCACAACAAAAATCCACCACGATATCTCCGACCGGTACGAATAATGCTGCAACCACCCATGCATAAAAAAGTACGCCATTGGCATGGCAATCAGGAACGCCACCACCACTAATAGCACAAAGTCCTTCGACAGCATCGTCCACAGATTAAACACTGACGCCCCCAACACCTTCCGCACACCAATCTCTTTCGTCCGCCGCTCTGCCATAAACGACGCCATACCAAACAAGCCAAGACAACTAATAAAGATCGCCAGCAGGGAGAAGAACCCCGTCAGCTTCCCAACCCTCACTTCTGTATCGAATTTCTTCGCATACTCCACGTCAACAAACTTGTATTCAAACGGCTGTCCAGGGCTATACCGCTTAAACACCGCTTCAATCTTCGCCAGTGCTGTCTGCGCATCGAGCGTCGGGTTAATACGCATAAGTATAATACCCAGGTTCCCCCTGCCCATATGAAAGACTGCCGGCCTCACTGGCTGATACGGCGATTCCATGATCATATCTTTAACAACGCCAATGATTGTAAAGGACTTGTCCCCCCATTGCAGGATCTCGCCCACAGGATCTTTCAGTCCCATAAACTTCACCGCCGTCTCATTCACCACAAACGCAGAAGAATCCGACACAAACTCTCTCGAAAAGTCGCGGCCCGCCTTAAACTGCCAGCCAACAGCTTTCCCGTATCCCGACGTCACCCCAACACTCGGCACATCTACCGTAAGCGTAGGATCTTTCCCCTTCCAGGAAATATCCCCATTCGTCTGCCAGACAGTCGTCGTCGGACTGCTTGTTTCTGACATCTCAACAATTGCCCCATTATTTATCAGCTCACTACGTACCGCGTCAAAATGGTCATGGATATCCGGTACGGTCAGTTCCATAGTGATCAGCCCCTCGCGGGAGTATCCTACCGGTCGTGTCATAGCATACTGCACCTGCCGGAATACAACGATCGTCCCGATGATTAATATTAATGAAACAGTGAACTGCAGCACCACCAAAATCTTCCGCGGCAAAGCAGCATTTCGCCCCGCACGAAAAGTGCCCTTCAACACTTTAACAGGTTGAAAAGAGGAAAGGTAAAAAGCCGGATAACTACCAGCCACTAGTCCTGTCAGCAGAATTACAACGACACCGGTTAACCAGAAGACAGGATTTGTCCAGAGGATAGCGATCTTCTTATCAGCCACATTATTGAAAAAAGGCAGTGTTAATTGTGTGATAGCGATACACAACACAAACGCCAGCGCCACTACCAGTAAAGACTCACTGAAGAACTGACCTATCAGTTGCGTGCGCAAAGAGCCTATAGCCTTACGGATTCCTACTTCCCGCGCACGTTTCTCAGAACGGGCCGTACTGAGGTTCATGAAATTGATACAGGCCAGCAATAGTACAAACACCCCGATAATACTAAACAGCCAGACAAACTGTATACGGCCACCCGTATTGACACCATTTTTAAACTCCTCATGCAAATGCCATTTGCTCATCGGATGCAGGAAAACAACCGGTTTAAAACGCTTATCCTCTTCGCTGAGATGCACAGCTCTTAACTGCGCAATCTTCGCAGAAGCGCTGGCCATATCAACATTGTCTGCCAGTTCCACATATGCCAGGAACGAATTAGAACCCCAGTTATCTTTATTCATTTTCACCCAGGGTACGTCATTCTCGACATAAACATTCCACGGCGCAATAAAACCCACCTTACTAAAGGTGGAATTATTTGGCAGGTCTTTGTACACGCCCTTTACGATCAGGTCCGCTTTGTTATCCAGCCGCATGACTTTACCCATAGGATCATCCTTCCCAAAATAAGCAGCCGCCGTAGAGGCAGATAACAAAATAGAAGAAGGATCTTTCAGCGCATCCTGTGCACCACGTAACATCTCAACATCCATCAGTGCCGGCCCATTAGGCTCCATGAATTTCCCGATCTTCCGCAACTTCTTATCACCAACAGAAAGCACCTTATAAAAATCCCAGGAAGCCATCACCACCTGTTTAAAATTACTCCCATACTTCTCCCGCAACTCATCACCCACAGGAGGAGGCATCGTTTGCCAGGTATCCAGCTGTCCGCCAAAGTCCTGTGTCTGCATCAACTGGGCAATGCGACCATAATTTTTGTTGTACTTGTCAAAGGAAAGTTCGTCCCAGATCCACAAACCGATCAGCATAGCCACCGCCATGCCGGCAGCCAGTCCGCCAATATTAATAAGGGAATATCCTTTACTTTTCAAAAGATTGCGCCAGGCAATACGGAAATGGTTCCTGATCATAATGGTATGGGTTGTAAGAATCACTGCGCACCGAAAGTATGCCAATTAACACCAACCATGACTGTCAAGCACTTACACTATTAAAACTGCAGTATGTTGTCCGCTTTCGTAACACTATAATGTCCATTCCCGGATCATTCTTCACTTGTATTTCCCCCTCACTATGATCCCATCCCCTCCCACATACCCACATCTCATCCCACACACATCTCATCTCATCCTACATCTCATCCCACATACATCTTATCCCACATACATCTCATCCCACATACATCTAATCCCACATACATCTCATCTCACATACATCTCATCTCATCCTACTCCCCCATCCCCCTTACATCGTGATCCCATCTTTCATTGTAATCCCACTTATATTAAGCCGGCTAAATCCAACAAGATCCCCCATCATACGTCCCTCCCTCTCCCCTCTCCAATAATTGGACGACACGAACTGCGGACGGTTTGAGGTGGAGATCACTGGCCTAGGTTGTTTGAAGTTGCCGAAGTGCTGCACCAGGGGTTTAATAGCATTCCCAAGCCCAATCACCTCAAAAAGCTCCATAGCAGGAAACTTCAAAGAACCCAGCCAGTGGTCCCACCTCAAACCGGATCGCGTAAGTCCAATCCCCCACTCACCACCAAACAACAAAAACATAGGAATTACAAATTTCATTCATATATTTGTATCATTATAACTAAAGTATTCAATTATAATCCTATACCAACACCATCTTTATTCATTTACAACCTAATTCAACATGCATATTGCATTTGTAATCGATCTCCTTGCCTTTGAAGGATTGGGTACTACACTCACTTCACTCGTCAGAAACTGCGGTGACACAGAAAAATTGACGCTTCACTTTCTCTGTTCAGACGTAACTCCTAAGCATAAAAATAACATCCTCCGACTGCTGGAGGAAGAAGCATACCGCGGCAACACGGAATTTCATGACTTCGATGCACCGAAAACATTTGGTCATCTGATCTCCCTGCATGGCAACTGGACCACATACGGCAAGTTCCTTATCCCTGATGTGGTTAAAGCCGAATACGTCCTCTATCTTGACACCGATCTGCTCATCCTGACCGACGTGTTGAAGCTGCAGGACATCCGCTTCAATGACCACTTCCTGGCAGCAGCGCCAAGAGGACCATTCAAAAATGCACTGGAAAGAAAGTTCCTGGTCGATAAATTAGGCCTCGACGGAGAAGCAAGATGTTTTAACGCAGGCGTACTGCTGCTGAACCTGAAAGTGTGGAGAGAAAAGAATATTCACGCAGAAGTAGAGCGCATCTGTAAAGAACATCCGATGGAATTCCAGTCAGCCGATCAGACAGTGCTGAACGCTATTTGTGCAGGTACTTTCCATCACCTGGACGGCCGCTTTAACAATATCTGGACACCAGAACAACAACCCGCTACTGAAACAAGTAACGTCATCTTCCACTTTGCGGGATCTCCTAAACCATGGGATTTCTTCGGCAAAGTAGTTCACTCCGGATACACCATCTGGACAGACTATGATACCAACTTCTGGGATGCCCAATATAAAAAGCTCACAGGGGCGAAATTACACCGCACCTGGAAGATCAGAAGATCACTGGCAAAACATTACCTGAAAAGATTCCGCAGCGCAAAAGCACCAGCTGTTGCGACTGCAGCGAAATAATTGCCTATAAAGAGAGAAGCCTGATACTTATTCAAGTATCAGGCTTCTCTCTTTATGCCGTATTATACAATCATCTCTTTTTGCTACTCTGCTGATCCGGGCATATCGATCACTTTCGATTTTATCTATTATCTTCGCGCCATAACACGGCTCCTGAAGTTTGAAAACCTGTAGCTGTTGATCCATTACAAAATATCCTTTAGAAAACCATTTTACTGTACAACACCCATCTGTTGTACCTATTGAAAGACCATGCAATCCAATTCCCTTAAATAAAACCATATGAACAGCACCCGTGCCTTCTCGGCTCACAACGGGACACGCAGGAGTATGACACTTCTCTTCGCGCTTGTCCTCTCCATTATCATGACTGGTATGATGGGTACACCCGCTTTCTCCCAGAACTGGAGATTGGCCCAACCCTCGTACCCAACTACCGATGCTTTTGTCATCACCTACTCCGTTGCCGATTACGGCGCTACCGGTGATGGTGTAACCGATGTCACCAGCATCTTCCAGGACCGCCTCAATGCCTTAGGCACTTTAGGTGGCGGTACTTTGTATGTGCCTGCCGGCAAATACGTTATCCGTGGTACACTGCTCATTCCGAAAGGTATTACCCTCCGCGGCGAATGGCAGAAACCTACGAAAGGTCAGCCCATCAACGGCACCATCCTGATGGCTTATGCCGGCCGTGGCGACGAAAATGCAACGCCTTTCATCACCATGCAGACCTCCGCCGCGGTACGCGACCTGGCCATCTGGTACCCCGAACAGCTACCGGATAACATTACGCCCTATCCGCCAGCTATCATATTCGGAGCGCCTAACTATTTCGGTAATGAATTCTGTAACGCGAAGAACCTTACTTTCGTTAATGCCTACACGGGTATTCTCTTCTCAAGAACAAACGGCGGTACCTGTCCTGTTATCAATGGCATTTACGGTACACCCTTATCAAGAGGTGTAGAGATAGACAATATCGTTGACGTAGGAAGGATTGAGAACATTAATCTCTCTCCCGCTTACTGGGCGGGCTCCGGTTTACCGAATGCACCTGCCGCCGGCGGTGGTTACGCTAACTGGATCTATCAGAATGGTACCGGTATCGTGATGCGCAGGAACGACTGGTCATACACCGCATTCGTGGATATCGAAGGGTATGCTATCGGCTTCCATGCCACGACTTCTATCCCAAGTGCACCAGCTATCCCGAACGGACAGAACTACGCCATGACCTTCACCAACTGTAAAACAGGGATATATGCAGAAGTAGTCAGCAATGTAGGTATCATGTTTGCACGTTGTACCACCGTCAACTGTGCTACCGGTCTGGCTATTGGCGGTGGTGCTTCCACCAACGGCGCTTTACAGCTGCATACCTGTACTTTCGGCGGATCTATTGACGCCATTACGGCCGATCCTACCTGTGTAGCCAGGATCATGCTGCAACAGTGTACCATTACCGGTGGTAATGTAAACGTCGGTGGTGGCACCTTCGCAGCATCTGACTGCGACTTCAATAACAAAGCGCCGCAGATAGTACTAGGCGCTAATGCAAGAGGTATCATCACCGGCAACCGTTTCAAAAATGGCGTGAACATCGAGAACAACTCGCTCTATACTAACGCCATCGACCATACGCCACTGACACTGAAGAAACTACCTCCTTTCCCGACCATCACACAACCTACCCACAAGCCATCCCGCCAGGTATTGTACCTCGCTACAGCAGCGCCTTTCAATGCCAAACCCGATGGCGTAACAGATAACACCACCGCTATCCAGAATGCGCTGACCAAAGCCAGTACCGACGGTGGCGGTATCGTGTTCCTGCCTCCCGGAAAATATAAAGTGACCGGTCACCTGACAGTACCTACCAATGTAGAACTCAAAGGAGCGGCCGACAACAGCACCACTCCAACAGGCCCCGGCGCAGTACTGGAACCTTATGCGGATAAAGGCAATCCTAACGGCACACCTTTTATCAAGTTGTCTGCCGGTAGCGGTCTGCAGGGTATCACTATCAACTACCCTGAGCAACTGGCGTCACTGGTCCCTAATTTCCCTGCATACCCTTACACCATACAGGTGACAGGTAGCGATGTCTATATTATCAACGTAGGCCTCCGCGCGGTATACAACGGTATAGATATGTTCACTTACCAATGTAACAATCACTACGTTGACTGGCTCACCGGGCATGTATTCCATAATGCGATTAAAGTAGGCGGTGGTACCAGCGGCGGACAAATCTCCAACACCCAATTCAATACCATCGCATACGCAGCAGGTGCGGAATCAAAATTCGGCAGCTGGCCCAACTCGCCACAAGGAGATAACGCTGCCATCTATTCTTATCAGCTGAACAACATGGATTTCATCATCCTGGGTAACGCACAAAACGAGATCCTGTACAACGACTTCGTATATGGTGCTCACCATGGACTGATCCTCGCCAATGAAGGCAGCGGCGCTTCAGGCATCAGTATGGGCCTCGGATTGGATGGCACTAAGAACGCGATCAGCTTTGAGAAACTGGGCGCCGGTGGATTTGATTTCATCAACAGCCAGATCGTAGCCCTGAACAACAACCAGGACACCTCTACCAGCTATCTCAATACGACCGGCAGCTTCAATGGTCAGATCAACCTGTACAACTCCGACTACTGGGGTAATCCTGCCAGATCTGTTGTATCTGACAATGGCGCTATCAATATGCAGACCGCCAACTTTGCAGAACCAGGTTTCCAGAACTGGGGCCTCATCCGCAATGGTTCGCTGAACATACACAACTCCACCATCTGGCCCGTAGGTACTTTGCTGAACGCCGGTGCTGAACCGAAGTTCTCCGCACATTCCTCCATCGTCGACAGCGCCAATATCGACGCATATAAAGCCACCCTATGGAAAAACAACCTGGGTAATATATGGGGCGTTTCCGTAGCTGGCGCGATGGATAGACAAGGCTGGACAGCCTCCGCCTCTGTCAATACCAACAACGCTAAGAATGCACTCGACAGCAACACCGTTACCCGCTGGGATACCCAGGGTAGCCAGGTGAACGGACAAACCTTCACCGTCGATATGAAAACTGTCAATACCATCAACAGGATTGTCCTGGATGCCACCGACAGTCCTTCTGATTCGCCTGCCGGTTATAGCGCTTACATCTCCAACGATGGTACCAACTGGGGCAGCCCTATCGCATCAGGTACCGGCCCGCAGGGTATGACACTCATCACCTTCCCGGAAAAAGTAGGTCGCTATATCCGCATCGTACAGACAGGCGCCAAGGGTAACTACTGGTCTATCCACGAATTCTATGTATTCGGCAGAGTGAACGTGGCCAGTGTAAGCGTAACACCGTCCTCAGGAAGTCTCAACATCGGCAGCACCCAAAAATTAACAGCTACCATCCTCCCTGCCAATGCTACCAACAAAGCAAAGAACTGGACTTCCTCCAACCCAGCCATCGCTACTGTTGATACCAGTGGTAAAGTAACCACCATCGCACCGGGCATCGTTACCATCACCGTCACTACCGTAGATGGCAATAAAACGGCCAGCTGCATCGACACGGTAAAAGCATCTAACAACGCCTATGGCGGCACACCTGCTGCCATCCCTGGCAAAATCGAAGCAGAGAACTTCGACAACGGCGGACAAGGCCTCGCTTACTCAGACGCTGATCCCACAAACAGTGGCGGCTTATACAGATCAGAAGGCGTTGACGTAGAAGCCTGCAGCGACGGCGGCTATGACGTAGGTTATATCGCTGCCGGTGAATGGCTGAACTACACAGTGAACATCACCACACCCGGTACCTACACCTTGCAGACCCGCATCGCTTCCCCTTACGGCAGCAGGCGTTTGCATGTAGAACTGGACGGCGTAAACATCTCAGGTACGATCAACGTTCCCAACACAAATGGCTGGCAGACCTTCCAGACATTAACGGCCACCACACCCGCCCTCACCACCGGTATTAAAACACTGCGCATCGTGATGGAAACAGACGGCTTCAACCTTGACTACCTGACACTGACCCGTACCGGCACCGCAAGTACCACCAAACTGGCTGACAACACCGCTGACGCTGATATCATCGCTTACCCCAACCCGGTAACCGGCAATCAGCTAAACCTTCAACTGATCAACCACACAGCTGGCAAATACCATGTCATCCTGTTCAACTCACTAAACCAGCCAGTATTCACCACAGCCATCAACGTGAGCAACGTAAGCAATGTGAGCAAAACAACCAGCACCTACCCACTGTCATTGCAGCACACATTGCCAGCAGGCTATTACATGTTGGAAGTGATCGATCAGAAAGGCAATCGTGAAGTAAAGAAGATCATCGTTCAATAAACTTTTTTGTACCGCGACGAAGCAGTCCGTTTCCGTCAGCGGTTACGAATGCAATCCCCCGGGGCTAAACACAATTACCCCGGGGGATTACCATTATAAACAAACACGCGTGGCCCTAAATACGGGGGGAATCACAACACAAACGCGCGTGATTCCGAATCCCGGGAGGAATTGCCATCGTAAAATAGATTTGTGTGTTCCCGGGTTGCCGGTTCCCGGGGTTTAAAACCCCGGGCTACAAACAACAAGGCTCCTAAAGGAGCCTATCGATGTTTTGTTTCCCGGTTTATTGTTGTTGGATTTTTACCGCTAATCAGGAGAACACATCACCCACAGGAGCGACAGCTTTAGTAGCACCGGTTTCAGATGGGAATGGCGGGCCTTCGGCTCTCCGGTGACACGACCGGTGTTGCCCAATAGAGATCCAGCCCCCATTCGCTTGACAATGCCAAATCGACATCCAGAGAGGCGCCGACCGCCATCCCATACTGAAACCGAAGCTACTAAGCGTTAAAAGGATAAATCCCACACCTTCAGCGTATCCATCATCACCTTCCCTTTTGCAGAAAACACCGCACATCCGGTAGCTTTTGAATCAGGGAACACGAGCGTCGTCAACACCCGCTCCCCACCATTCACAAACACCTCCACAGAAGACTTGTCAAACAACACCTGCAACCTGATCTTCCCATTAGAAGGCTTCACCATCATTTTATCCGTACCCCCCGCATTCGCAATATAAAGCTCATTACGGGCCTTATTATATCCAATGACAGTCTCGGCCCCGCTAACACTATTCTGCCCTAATTTAAGCCCAAACTCCTCCCCTGAACCCGGCGTAAAAGTGACATCTATCCAATTAGCATTTGAACCAAACCGCCCACCCTTGTTTAACGGCATTTCCCTACTATCAATCTCTACCCCCTGTTTCACCAGCCTCTTAGACGCCGGCAGCTTCTCCAGCGATGCATTCAGTACTGACGCCGGCTGCTGATACAACCGCACCCCTTCCGGCGTTGACTTCAGCAGCAGGTCTCTCGCAATAGACATCTGCCCACGCCACGGATAAGTCGGCGTTTCAAAAGGCATCAGCCAGCCCAGCATCGTATGCTTACCATCGGGCAGGTTGTTGTAAGGAATAGCCGCATAGAACGTCCTCCCATAATCCACGAACTGCTGATGCTCCCCCGGATTATCATTCGTAAACGTCTTCCCATCAAAATCGCCTGTGAAATACTGCATCCCCGTAGCCGCATCAGGATTCCCGGAAGAGATCATGATCAGCCATTTCTTCTTTGACGGGTCGCCGTCAACATACAGCGGCGTCAAAGACGGGCATTCCCAGATCTTACGCGTATCACCCTGGTTACCAAACTCACTCAGCAAGTCCCATTTCTTAAGGTTTTTTGAAGCGTAGAACTGTAACTTATGCTCCTGCGGAACAGCCACTGTCATCACCCATTGCTGCTGCTCCTCCATCCAGATGACACTGGGATCACGGAAATCCTTTTTATGAATATCCACTACCGGATTGCCCGCAAAATTAGTGAAGCTCATACCGCCATCATTGCTATACGCCACAAACTGCGACTCCTTCTCCTGCTTCGGCTGATCTGCCGTATAGATAGCCACTAACGGCGCCTTGCCATTGCTGCCAAAACCACTCGTATTATGCGCATCCAGCACCGCACAGCCGGAGAAGATCCAGGTAGTGGTGTCTTTGGTTTCTATCTCCGGAATAGCTACCGGCAGGTGTTTCCAGTGCAGCAGATCTGTGCTGGTAGCATGCCCCCAGCTCATATGCCCCCATTTATTCTCATAAGGGTTGTGCTGATAGTAGAGATGATATACCCCATTGAGGTAGATCAATCCATTAGGATCATTCGTCCAGTTTTTCGGCGGAGTAAAATGATACACAGGACGCCACTGTGGAGTAGGCACCTCCTGTTGCTGGGCCAGCAAAGTGAATGGTAACAGGCATATCAGCCAGAAAGTAAACAGTTGCTTATTCATAAAATGGACAATGTTTTAATGGGTTAGTACATCACCAACCAGCATTTTGTTTATATAATCCTTTACTATAGTTCATCTGGTTCAAAGGTACCGGCAGATATTCATCCCTTCCCTTCTGAAAGGCAGCATCTGCCAGATGCGGACTCCGTGTTTTCTCCACTGCAAAATAAGCATTCAGATATTCGGCCGCAATGCCCCAACGTACCAGATCGAAAAAACGATACCCTTCCATGGCAAACTCCAGCCTGCGCTCCCAGCGTACCGCCTGTCTGGCGAAGTCCTGCGTCCAGGTGCAATTGACGCCGGGTTTGTAAATAGCTACTTTGTAGTTAGATGTGAAGGAACCATCTGCCTGCTTCAGCAACCCTGTACTATTCGCCGCTCTCGTCCTGATACTGTTCACCAGTGCCAGCGCCTCATCCTGCCGGCCCAGCTCTACCAATGCTTCCGCTTTAAACAGCAGCACCTCATCATAACGGATAATATCCCAGTTCTTGGAGCTCGACATAAACGGAGGTATCTTCTGAAACGCAGCATCATTAGGCAATACCGCTTCCTTCAGGCTCAGGTAACTGCCATATACATCAGGTGCCCGCGCCCAGGAGCGTTGGTAGATAAAACCAGGATCATACTTGTAAGGATGTCCGGGTATGGCCACAGTGTGGTCCAGCCGCGGATCAAAAGTATTGGTTTGAAAATCGCTGCCACCAGTGATGTTCTTATCATTGAAGGTATTGAACATCGGCAATCCGGAAGCATCCGTTTTAAACGCATTGATCAGGTTATAACTGGGAGAATGAAATCCGCAGCAACCGTAATCTGTGTTCATCGGATAATCCAGCGTATGTCCATAATCCAGTCTGCCTTTAGGCGTTCCGTCTTCTCTTGAATACTGGATCGCAAAGACTGATTCCATGCTGTTCTCAGTAGCTGCTTTAAAGTTATTTGCAAAGTCACCATTCAGCTGATAATGCCCTGAGCCGATCACCTCATCACACAGGGTATTGACCTGTTGCAAAGTAGCCGCATCAATGGAAGTGACCGCATTGCTCTCATCCTGCTTATATGCCTGGTACAACAGTGTCTTAGCCAGGTAAGCCTTCGCCGCAAATTTATTCACCCTGCCGATCTGTGGTTGTGTAGCAGGCAGGTGCTCAGCCGCAAAACGGAAATCATCTGCAATCTTCGTCCATAGCTCATCATTACTCAGCGCTTTATTGGAAATAGTCGGATAGTTTTCCTTCGCTACCGTTTCATCAATATAGGGCATATACTTGAAAAGGATCTTCAGCAGGAAATAATAATGCGCACGGAGGAAACGTACTTCCGCCTGCCTGACAGTCTTTTCAGGGAATGCATCTTCACTGATGGCATTCAGTCGCGCCAATGCATCATTCGTACGACCGATGCATACATACAATCTGAACCATAACAGATCAGTCAGACCATTATCTATTCTGTTCAACGCAAAGGTTTCATAAAAGTGGTATTCACTGATATCACCGGCACCATCACCGCCTTTGTAGGCATCGCCACTACGCAGGTTACCATAAGGCCACATACTGGAATAAGGCGCTGTATAGTGGTCATTACCTAAAGCAGCATAAGCGGCAGTTACCATCTTATCTACGTTCTCAGGCGTATTCAGATCATCGCCGGACACCACCGCCTGTGGCGTCTGATCGAGAAATTTACTGCAGCTACCCAATAACAGGCTACTGCATATCAACAGATATATTAAGCGTTTCATTGTGATCAATTTTAACAGGTACTAGAATGACAGGTTCAATCCCACTGTGCCGATAACAGGAATAGGATAAGCATTGTTAGGGTTCTCCGGATCAGTGGCAGTAAAGCTTTTGCTCTTTACAGTGAAGAGATTACTACCCTGCAAATATACCCTGGCCGTCTGGAACTGTCCGCTGAACAAATGCCTGAAGCTATACCCCAGCTGTATATTCCTCAACTTCAGATAAGACCCTGGCTCCAGGAAGTAAGTAGACGTACGGTTCTCATTGTTACGATCTACCAGTGTCAGTGCAGGAATGGACGTATTGGTATGTTGCGGCGTCCATGCATCCAAAGTGCGTTGGCCCCAGTTAGTACCCGTCCAGAGGGAGGCGAAGTCAGTATAGGTCTTGTAAGTGTTGTACACCTGTATGCCCTGGACACCCTGCAGGAAGAAAGACAGATCAAAGTGTTTATACTCCAGTGCGACATTCAAACCATAAGTAAAATCAGGATCTCCTTTACCAATATAATCCCTGTCCTTATCATTGATCTGTTTGTCGCCGTTCAGGTCTTTGTAACGAATACGGCCTACGCCTTTTCCGATCTGGTTGGCATGATCATCCACTTCCTGCTGCGACTGGAAAATACCATCTGCCACATATCCGAAGGTGGAATTAATAGAACGCCCCAGGATGGTTTTATCCTGACCATTACCGGGATAAGAAGTCAACACTTCGTCAGGCAGGTAAGTGATCCTGTTACGGTAAGTAGCCACATTGCCTGTCATCGTCAACGTAAGTCCTGGAGCGATGTCACCGGAATAGGTCACAAACGCTTCCAGCCCTTTGTTCTCCATAGAAGCGCCATTCGCATACCGGGAACCGCCTTCGCCGATCACCGCCAGGTAAGCAGGATTGATCAGGATATCAGAAGTCTTCTTGATGAAATAATCCACCGATCCGGAGATGTGGTTATCCAGTACACCGAAGTCAACACCGAGGTTCATCTCTTTGGTGCTCTCCCATTTTAAAGCGGTATTCCCCTGCCTGATCAATGTGTATCCAGATGGAAGCTGACCAGTACCACTACCATTCAGATCATAAGCGCTGCCACTGTCAAAGTCCCAGGTAGGATCAATGCCATAGATGGCAGAATACAGTGTATAGGTCGCATTGTTGACAATCTCCTGGTTACCGCTTCTACCCCAGCCTGCACGTAGTTTCAGATCGGAGATAAATGGCAGGGCAGACTTCACCGCGCCTTCTTCACTGACACGCCATCCCAATGAGAAGGCGGGGAAAGTACCAAAGCGGTTCTCCTTCCCAAAGCGGGAAGAACCATCTCTACGCAAGGTTACAGACGCCAGGTACTTGTTGTCATATGCATAATTCACCTTACCGAAATAAGACAACAAGGTATATCCACTGCCACTGCCACCATTATCCTTTTGTGTGGTGCCGGCATCGAGGTACGCGTAGTCTATATTTTCCAGCGCATATCCCTGCCGGCTGGCAAAGAAGTTCTGCGCCATGTATTTGATCTGTTCCTCTCCCAGCAGGACATCTACACGGTGTTTCTTTAAGGCAACATTGTAAGAGAGGGTATTCTGCCACACCCAGTTCCCATTATAATCCTGTGAGGTATTCACCTGGTTGGTCTTATCAGAAAGGAATCCGGAAGTATATGATTTACGCAATACACGCTGGAAGGTGCCATTGTAATCAATACCCAAATTTGACCTGAAATGCAGTCGTGGAATGATCTCTACATCCGCATAAGCATTACCGAACAATCTTACGAACTGACTTTTATTCTGTTTATTATCTTCAATAAGACGTACCGGATTCTGCCTGTCCGTCATACCGGGCGCAGGACCGCCCCAGCCGCCGCTCACACTATGTACAGGTACCACAGGCTGTTGTACCAACGCTGCAAAAAGGATATCCGTTGCCGGCACCAGCGCGTCTTTGATATAGGTGGCCGACAGGTTCTCTCCTATCTTTAACCGGCCCTTAAAGAAGGAATAGTCTGTATTAAAACGAGCCGTAAGCTTCTGCTGACGCGTATCTTTGACGATGCCCTTATTGTTATACATCCCTACAGAAAAGAAGGAATTGCCTTTCTCACCACCATTGGTCAGTGAAATATTATAGCTCTGCAACAAGGATGTCTGCGCAATCTCATCATACCAGTAGGTATCCGCAGGCTTCATGGTCTTCGCTGCATCGATATACTCCGGCAGTACGATCTTGTTCAGTACAGGATTGTTATAATCGCCATTCCATTCATACTGATAGATCTGGTTATTATTCGGATCTGCATGATCATTGACAGCCGCCTGCCAGTAGGCACGGCCACGGCCGGCGGTATTCAGTGTCTTAAGTTTTGTACTGTAATGCTGTAACGACGATGAAGCATCTACATTGATCTTACTAAACCCTTTCTTTGCCTTTTTCGTCGTCACGATGATGACGCCGTTTGCCGCACGCGAACCATAGATCGTAGCAGAAGAGGCATCTTTCAATACCTGGATTGATTCAATATCATTCTGGTTCAGCTCTTGTAATCCGCGTTTGGTAGGAATACCATCTATCACATACAAAGGATCGTTGTTCCCCAATGTACCAATGCCCCTGATCCTCACGGTAGCGGCACTGTTGGGCGAACCATCCGTAGTGATCATTACACCCGGCACTCTTCCCTGCAGGGCTTTAAGCGGATTACCCAATGGGATGTCTTTGATCTCGGCTACATTCACAACGGCCACAGCGCCCGTCAGATCTGCTTTTTTCTGGGTCTGATAACCGGTTACGACAATCTGGTTTAAGTCAGTAGCATTCTCTTCCAGTTCGATGGATAGTACAGATTCATTCGCAGGCACTTCCTGCGTCATTGGTTTCATACCCAGGTAGGTAAACGTGAGCTTCTCGCCGGGCGCCGCGTTAATGGAGAAATGGCCGGTATTATCAGTAATAGCATTTGACTTGCCTGCCTGTACGGTCACACCTGGTAGAGGTGTTTTGCCCTGGCGACTTGTTACAGTACCCTGATAAAGCTTTTGCTGTGCTACTGTCAGCATGCTAAACAGCAGCATAGGTAAGAGGTAAAATACTCTTTTCATAATTGGAATTTTAGCTGATGGTGGAATTAGGTTGTATACGTTATTGTCCCGTGCTGATGTATGCTTTCTTTTGTATCATGTCTGTTATTTCCTGCGGATGATAATCCGGGCAACCGCCCGGTTTCGATGCTATCAGTGCTCCCAGTGCATTAGCGTAGGCGAGGCTGTAATCTGGTGTATAACCTCTTATCTGTGCTGTGAGAAATCCCGCCAGGAAAGCGTCTCCACTGCCGATAGTATCTGCTACTTTCACCGGCTGCCCTTCGTGGTAATAAAACTGTCCCTGTATATAGCCCATACATCCTTTACTGCCCAGTGTGACGACGATAGTAGCAATGTTGAATCGTTCAGATAATGCTTGTATACGATCTTCCGGTGTTGCGTAACTGCCATACCAGGATGAAATCAGTTCCAGCTCACCGATATTCAGCTTCAACAGGTCGCAGCTGAACAGCAACCATTCCAGTGTTTCTTTTGTGTAATAAGGAGCACGCAGGTTGATGTCCAGCACCTTGGTGGCGCGCGACTGCAAAGCCTTTTCCAGTGTATTGCGGGATATGGCGTTTCGCGCCAGCAGACTGCCATACACGAGGTATTGCAGGTCATCATTCCGGAGCATCTCTTCCAGCGCATCATCCCAGCTGATATGATCCCAGGCTACCGGGTACACGATATCGTATTGCATATCCAGTTGCTCATCCATACGGGCATACACCTTACCTGTATCGTATCTGTTGTCACGCTGAATAAGATCAGTAGCCAATCCCCGCTGCTGCATAATATCCAGCAAACGCTGTCCGTGGTTGTCATTCCCTATTCTCGATACCAGGACCACACGCTGCGATTGCTTGTGCAGATGATAGGCAACATTCAGCGGTGCACCTCCCGGCAATTCCTGCGCTGGTAATATATCCCACAGGATCTCCCCCAGGCTCACGATGTTATAGTTTGTCATAGTTGTAATCAGGATGTGAAAAAATCATTTAGTGTACGACCATCGTCATCTCAATCTCTTCCAGTGTCCTGCCTTTTGTTTCAGGCATCCAACGTAATACGAACACCAGCTGTAAGACCATCATCACACAGAAGAAAAGGAAGATATGTCCGCCCCCGATACGGCTGGCCAGATAAGGAAAAGTGAAGGCAATGACTGCTGCCATGATCCAGTGTGTAAAGCTGCCCAGTGTCTGTCCTTTAGCACGTACCTGGTTAGGGAAGATCTCCGAGATAAATACCCAGATCACCGCTCCCTGGGAGAAGGCAAAAAAGGCGATATAAATAAGGAGATAAGACACCACGGCAATACCGCCGGTATGCATGTAAAAGGACACTGCTACCAGTCCCAGTGTAGCGATCAGCCCAACGGTGCCTATCAGCATCAGCTGACGCCTGCCGATCCTGTCTATAAAGCGGATAGCTGTTAAGGTGAAAATGAAATTGACGATACCGATACCTACCGTAGAAAGCAGTGAAGAACCAGCGCCCAGACCAGACATTTCGAAAATACGGGGCGCGTAATAGATGATAGCATTAATACCGGACACCTGGTTGAACATGGCAAACAATACTGCCAGCATGACCGGCGTGTTGTACTTGGCTTTGAACAGCTTTTCACTTTGTACCGTACTGGCGGGCGCTTGTTGTGATTGCCGGATAGTATCAATATCAGCCTGATAACCCTCCGGGTTGATAACCTTCAGCGTGGCAATAGCCGCCGGCTCCCGGAGCCCCTTGATCAACAACCAGCGGGGACTTTCAGGCACCCACTTCAGTAACACCAGGAATAAGCCCGCAGGTACTGCCTGTACGCCCAGCATTAATCGCCAGGAACTGTCGCCCCCCATGCCGATCAGGTAATTGGACAGGTAGGATATCAGGATACCCAACACCACATTGAACTGGAACAGGGCTACCATACGTCCCCGGTACTTCGCCGGCGATACCTCAGAGATATAAATCGGAGCGGTCACCGAAGATGCCCCTACACCCAGTCCTCCAATAAAACGGCATAACAGGAAAAGATACCAGTTGGTCGCCATGGCAGTTCCAATGGCAGAAAAAAGGTAAACGGCTGCTACCAATACGAGCGTAGACTTCCTTCCCAATCTATCCGAGGGGATACTACCTCCCAGGGCACCGAATACTGTACCTATTAAAGCAATAGAGACTGTAAACCCATGTTGCACTTCCGATAAACCCCAATATTGCTGAATAGACTGCTCAGCTCCCGAAATAACAGCGGTATCAAAACCGAAGAGGAAACCACCCAGGGCTACTACAAAAGCCCAGAAAAACACCGTTTTATTAGTCATAACGCAGAATCGTTTATGACCCAAACCTACTCATTCACCCCTACCGGCCCTTATGACTGTGTCTCCATTACTATCAAATTTGTAACTTCTCTAAAAAAGTATAATCATATAATTATCAGCCATTTAAATAATTCAACAATAAAGATCAATACAAGATGATTTCATTTTTGTATCATTGTTTTTAGATTTTGAAACATTCCACCGTTAAAAAACAGTCCACGTTGTCAGCCAACTTTACAAGACATATCTATATTTTTCTGCTGTCAGTCATTTTATGCAGTCTGGGTTGCCGCCGCCAGGCGGAACCGAAATACCGTATCGGGTTCTCTCAGTGTACCGGCAATGATGACTGGCGACGGAATATGCTCACCGAAATGAAAAGGGAGCTGTTCTACCATCCTGAAATGAAACTATTATATAAGGATGCAGAGAGCAGCAGTCCCCGGCAGGTGGCACAGATCAGGGAACTGCTAAAAGAGAAGATCGACATCCTGCTGGTATCGCCGAATGAAGCAACACCCCTGGCGCCTGTTATTGCGGAAGTATATGCTAAGGGAATCCCGGTGATCATCCTTGACCGTAAAGCCGCTACTGACTCATTTACAGCCTATATAGGAGGCGACAACCGGAATATCGGTAAACTGGCCGCTGAGTATATTGCAGCCCAGTTACACGGCAAAGGACGCGTAATAGAAGTGACCGGGCTACGGGGATCCTCTCCTACCGTGGAAAGGCATGAAGGATTCCGTGCCGCACTGGCAAAATACCCCGGCTTACAGCTGACAGCCACCCTGGAAGGAAGCTGGGTAGCCGATAAAACAAAGGAAGCTGCCGCCAGGAATGATGCGGCCATCCGCCAGGCCAATATCATCTTCGCACAGAACGACGTCATGGCCTACGCCATGTATAAATATTGCAGGGACAAGGGGATTCCTAATATCAGGATCATAGGGGTAGATGCATCCCCTTACCCCGATGCCGGTATTGACCTGGTATTTCGTGGTGTACTCAGCGCCTCCCTCCTGTATCCAAGTGGTGGTAAGGAAGCCATCAGTATGGCCGCCAATATCCTCGCCGGTAAAAAGCCTGCCCGGAATACGCTGCTGCAGACCGTATTGATCGACAGTACCAACGTAAAACTGATGCGCCTCCAGATCGATAAGATACAGGTGCAACACCAGGAAATCGAACAGCAACAGTCTCTCCTGCAGGAACAACGCCGCCTGTACCAGGACCAGCAACACCTGCTCCGTATTGTGGCTACCTCCCTTTGTGTGGCTTTCCTCTTAGGGATCGTATTGTTCTTCATCCTGCGCACCAACCGGCGTATCAATCACCAGCTGAAACAACAACGGGACGAAATACTCCTGCAACGCGATCAGCTGGTAGAAATGACCAGCAAAGCGGAAAAGGCCACTGAAGCAAAGTTTGTCTTCTTCACCAACCTCTCCCACGAATTCCGGACACCACTCACTCTTATACAGGCGCCCCTTGAAAACCTGATGGCAGGCAGACAGCTATCGGCCGTCCAGAAACAACAACTGGAACTGATGCGCAGGAACGTTGTCCGCCTCATGCGACTCGTAAACCAGCTGCTGGAATTCCGCAGAATAGAAAGCGGCAAACTGCAATTGAAGGTTTCTGAAAATGAGCTATCCGCTTTTGTGACCGAGATCATGGAAGCCTTCAAAGGTATCGCCGTCAAGAAACATATAGACTTCCGGTTGATTAGCCGTCAGCCAGGTATCAAGGCATGGCTGGACCAGCGCCTGTTCGACCGCGTGCTGTATAACCTGCTGTCCAACGCCTTTAAATTCACGTCAGATTACGGCAAGGTGCATATATACCTGGAGCTGTCCGGCAACAGTGAAGAAGCCATCCTACGCATTGAAGACGATGGCGCCGGCATGGATGAGAATACACTGATGCATGCCTTCGAATTATTCTATCAAAGCAGGGAAAGCGAACACAAAGGCACCGGTATCGGACTGGCCCTCAGCCGTGAGATCATCCAGCTGCATCATGGCAATATTGCGGTAAAAAGTAAAAAGGGCGCCGGTACAACGTTTACCATCACCTTACCTGCTACCAGTGCACCATTTGCACCGGAGGAAATTCAGCACGAAGAAGAACATATCAATGTGATCAATGAATCATTGCACAACTATGTAGAAGAACTGGAAAATATGGGCCCAGTGGCCGTAGTTCCAACATCCCGCCAGGACCAGTCTCACTCTCTGCTCATCATAGAAGATCATCCTGACCTGAACAGCTTCCTGGCAGGTTATCTCAGCGAAAGCTATGAAATATTCCACGCCAGCGATGGTGAAGAAGGCTTGCGACTGGCATTCCGCCACATCCCGGACATCATTATTTGTGATATTATGCTGCCTGGTATAGATGGTATCAAGGTATTGGAAACAATCAAGCATGACATCAGGACCTCCCATATTCCCGTCATCCTGTTAAGCGCGAATAACAGCGAAGAACAACGGATCAGGGGTATGCAGTATAAAGCGGATGCGTATATCAGTAAACCGTTCAACATGCAGTACCTGAAGGAGAGTATTGCGAGTACGCTCAGCAACCGCGCACTACTAAAAGATCATTATATCACGGAGCCGGAAACGAGGGTGCATTCCGTTCAATCCAATAAACCGGACAGAAAGTTTGTCAATGATTTCACCGCAATAGTAGAAGAAAACCTGGGGAACGATCAGTTCAATGTGGAAGATATCTGTACACAAATGTCCATCTCAAAAATGCAGCTATACCGCAAAGTAAAGCAACTGCTGGACTGCAATGTCAATGATTTTATATTGGATGCAAGGATAAAGAAAGCGAAGTACTTACTGGTGCATTCACAGTCTTCCATTTCAGACATAGCCTACACCTGTGGCTTCTCCTCTCCCGCTTATTTTTCAACGGTCTTCAAAGCCAGAGCTCAGCAAACACCAAAAGCATTCAGAGAACAGGCATTTAACAACACCTAATAAATTTAGTTTAACAAAACCTACGCAACGCAACTAGTGACGCTCGAATCAGTAAGAGGAACAGCGGAAGTAGCACCCGGTTCCAGATGGGAATGGCGGGCCTTCGGCTCTCCGGTGATACGACTGGTGCTGCCAAATAGAAATCCATCCCCTATTCGCTTGACAACGCTAAATAGCATTCCGGAGAGGCGCCGACCGCCATCCCATACTGGAACCGGCGCTACTTAGCGTAAAAGAAGGAATTTCCAAGCCAGGACGGCTACTAATATTATAACTCCGCAAACACTTTCTCCCTGCTCGCAGCGAGCAAGTCCAGTACATCTTGTTTTGTACCGGTAAATGGCCCGGAAGACTCAATCTTGAGCGTAGCCATTGCAGCAGCAAATTCACCTGCCGCCTGCAGCGTAGCGCCTTTAATACGCTGAGATAAATATCCAGCCATATAAGTATCGCCACAACCAGTAGCATCAATCACCACAGTAGGTACATATGCCGGAATATGATGAAATACACCATTTGCATAGATAACAGAACCCATGCTGCCCAATGTGATCACCACTTCCTTTACCCCCCAGTCGGCCAGTACCTGCGCACCTTTACGCACGTCTTTCAGACCCGTCAGCACTTCCATTTCATGCTCATTTGCCTTCAGCGTATGTATATACTTCAATGCCTCCTGTTTGGCAGGCCAGTCAATCGCATGTACATTGTGGTTTTCTACCTTACGCAAATAACCCTGTACATCGAGTGCTACCTTGCCACGCTCAGACAGTGATTTAATTAATTCTACCGGAATATCATCAGCCAGTAAAGGGCCTAAGTGAAAGAAACGGGCATCTGTATGTGATAATGCCTCAATGGAAAACGGATCTGCTTTCTGCAGTACCCGCTGTGTACGATGATCCTGGTTTTCAGAATAAATATTCTCAAAATAAACAGTATGCCTGCTCGGTACCACGTCTACCTCAATGCCCTTCGCACGCAATTCTTCTACTGAACTCATTTCACTTTCCGCAAGCCCTGTTACCAGTCTATACTTAACATCCATTTGACGGACTGCATTGGAAAAGTAAAAGGAAGTGCCTCCTGCCATATGCACCACAGATTTTGTGGTTACTACCTTATCCAACGTGATATGCCCTACGCAACAAATATCGTACATGTACTCTCTTATATTGATTATTATACCAACTAATATGCTACTAAATAATCGCCAAATATAGCTAATAGATACCGATCTGCGGCATTATACTCTGAGGACGCCAAATATTGATTGATTTTCATCACTTTATAAAATACCTTAATCCCTGCATTTCTCAAAAAACGCCCTTCCCGGCCTCCTCCGGCGGGCACAATTTATTATTGCAGGTAGATGGCAGTCTGCTGATATTATGTGACAGCAACGGCAGCATTGCTGCAGCAACAATAAAATAAAAAAGTATATGTCAGTTAATCATACATTATCTGCAAATCAAATATTGCATTAGCATTATTTCAAAATAGTATGAAAGAGCTTGTTGATTTTTATAAATAATTTATCTACATTCACTTAACCCTTTTTTATTCAACCAAACGTACACGATCTGTCCGTTTCCAATCAAGTTTTATTCTGTTATTCATTTTTTAAAATCGTTCTGTACGCATCTCAAAAACAAAGTCTGTTAGCATTTTAAAACCATTCGTAAGCAGCGTAAAAAAACAATTTTCTTAATCAGTTGAACCACGTGCCAGGCAGCGGTAAAAACGCGCTGTTGAGCATTTCTAAACCATTCTTTAAGCATTTAAAAGAAACATTCTGTTAATCACTTAAAAAACTCTCTATGAAAAGAAATCAACTCCTTGCCCTAGCAATTCCTATCATGATGCTGATGACCATTGCCTCTTGTACTAAGGATGATAAAGTTCTCCGTGTACGTAATAGTGTTCTCGACAGCAAACATCAGGACAGGGGCTTTATCATTATTGCCAAAGAAGGCGCTAAACTTGAAGCTATTTCAGAAAACCTGAGCAAATTACATGTAAGAAATTTCAAACTGAGAACCGCCAACCAGGAGCTGGGATTGATTCGTGTACAGACGCCAGATCCTACCTTTCCCGAAAAAGCAAGGCAAATTGCTGATGTAGAATCAGTAGTAGTAGATGTTGTATTGAACTGGAGACTCCCAGGTAAAGTATTCCGTTCAGACAAACCCATCTCATCACCTGCAGCCAGTGCAAAATCCAAATCACTTGCCAGCAATCCTTACAGTTTCCTCCAGTGGGGCCTGCAATCTGTAAAAGCGCCAGAGGCCTGGGCTAAAGGCTACAAAGGCAGGGGCGCTAAAGTAGCCGTACTTGATGGCGGTTTCCTGTTGAACAACCCTGAGATAGCGCCGAACATCATCCTCACTCATAACTTTATTGATGGTGAAGAAGTACAGTATCATGGCGCAGAAGGCTTCAGCCATGGCTCCCATGTTGCCGGTACTATTGCTGCACTGGACGATGCCGTTGGCGTAGTAGGCGTTGCCCCCGAAGTAAAACTGATCCTTGTGAAGGTATTGTCTGACGCCGGTAATGGCCCATTCAGTGCCCTCATTGACGGTATTTTCTATGCATCCAACCATGGCGCAGATGTGATCAACATGAGCCTTGGCGGCGAACTTCCCCGCAAGACTTACACAGATGATAACGGCACTCCCGACGATCCATCAGATGACTATGTAGTGGAATATAACAGGGACATCAAAGACCTGGTCAAAGCGATCAACAGGGCTACCCTGTACGCTACCTTAAATGGTACAACCTTGGTGGCTGCTGCTGGTAATGATGCGTATAACTATGATGTGGAAAAGAGATTCATTACTTATCCTGCCGCTGCACTAGGCGTATTGTCTATCGCTGCCAATGGTCCGCTGGGCTGGGGTATTAACCAGGATACTACTTTGTATGTACCAGCTATCTATACGAACTATGGTAAACAGTTCATTTCATATGGCGCACCAGGCGGTAACTGGGCAATTCCATTGAACACAACGATCGTCAATGTAGGCGGTGTTGTATACTATGAATATGTATTTGATTTCGTCTTCAATATCGGCTTCTGGGATGAGGCATCAGGTCAGTTTTCCTATGGCTGGTCTGCCGGCACCAGTATGGCAGCTCCTCATGCCAGTGCAGTGATTGCATTACTGTATGGTAAACATCCAAAGATGAATCCTATACTTGTCGATCTTATACTGCGTAAATCATCCGACGACTATGGGCACAAGGGTAAAGATGCCTTCTTCGGTAACGGACAGGTGAATGCAGGAAAAGCGGTTAGTTACTAAGGTCATTATTCATATCAGCAGAGAGGCTGTACGTCCACCGCGGGACGAACAGCCTCTTACTTTTATTTCCTCTTCCCATAATCAAATACAAGCTGGCAGAATATCTTTACACCTGCATCCAGTCGCGAGTCATCAATATAAAAATCGGGTGTATGATGCGCTGCTGCTGTAGCAGGATCTTTTCCGGCAGGCAGGCCCCCCAGGAAAAAGAAGAAGGCAGGCGCTTTCTCCCCATAAAAAGAAAAGTCTTCCGCACCTGTTGTCCATTCACCTTCTTTTACATTCTCCGCTCCTATTGCAGCTGCTATTGAAGGCGCCATTTGTTTGACCAGTGCCGGATCATTATACGTTACTTTCGTCTTGGTATCGATGGTCACTTCTGCTGTAGCACCAGAAGCTTCAGCAATCTTCGTAGCAGTCAGTTTCATCTTCTCATGTACCTGTTCCTGCATTTTGCTGTCTAATGTGCGGATAGTTCCTTCCATGACCAGTTCTTCCGGCATGATATTACTGCGTACACCACTGTGTATCTTACCGACGGTGATCACTACGGGCGCTTTAGTAAGTTCTGCCTGACGGCTTACAATCGTCTGAAAGCCTTGTATAATCTGCGCTGCTACCACTATAGGATCAATACCATTCCAGGGTTGGGAACCATGCGACTGTTTACCCTTTACCTTTACAACAAACCAGTCGCTGGAAGCCATTTCAGCACCTGACTTATACTTCACCGTACCAATAGGCGTCTGTGAATTAATATGCAGACCAAAGATGGCGTCTACCTTCGGATTATCCATCACTCCTTCTTTGATCATCAGTGGCGCACCGCCTTCCTCGTCACCAGGCGCGCCTTCCTCTGCCGGTTGGAAGATGAACTTTACTGTTCCCGGTACGTCCTTTTTCATGCCAGCCAAAACAGCGGCGGTACCAAGTAACATGGCCACATGGCTATCATGACCACAGGCATGCATCACAGGCACCTGTTGTCCAAGGTATTCGGCGCTGTCTACGGATTTAAAAGGGAGATTAGCCCTTTCATATACCGGCAATGCGTCCATATCAGCACGTAGTGCAACCACCGGTCCGGGCTTACCACCTTTCAGTAATCCCACTACCCCCGTCTTGCCTATACCGGTCTGCACATCCAGGCCTAAAGCCCTTAAACGGGCCGCGATGTAAGCACTGGTCTTATACTCACGGTTGGACAGCTCCGGGTGCTGATGGAGATACCTTCTCCAGGATACCACAGAATCTTTAACACTGGCAACGTTCTTATCCAGTTCTTTTAGCTGAGCCATTCCCAGCATGGGTACAAATGTCAGGAATGCGATAATTCCGGGTTTCATAAGCAATAACAGATTTTGGTTGATTAATATGACAAATTATAACAATTTTCGTCCACTCCCGCGGGAAATCTGTCAATGGGTCTCATCCTGCGGTTGATCAGCTTTACAGGAAGCATCAATCAGCTTTCAGCCTGATGACCGTCATGCCCCACTCCTGCCCGCCCCAGTAACTTGCGGTATCAAATCAGGAATTCGCACTATGAAAGCACTCATGAAAGCAATGACACTGTTGTTTCTTGCTAATCAGTTGACAACAACCACAATCGCTCAGGTACAGTATCAGCAGAAGAACGATTTTACACTCACTATCAACGGTACATCCACTATGCACGACTGGGAGATGAAGACCTCCAAGATCGCGTGCAACGCCACCTTTACCTTCTATGAAGATGGAGAACTCGGAGGATTGACCTTACTTAATTTCACCATGCCGGCAGAAAGTTTAAAGAGTGAACGAACGGGACTTGATGCTGTTGCCTATAGGGCGCTGAAAACAAAACAGTATCCCACTATTACCTTCAATCTTATATCCGCCGCTGTATCCAAACAAGGAACTGTTATCTCCTGTACGGGCAACCTGACCGTAGCCGGTGTTACACAAAGTATCAGCATCGTTGGCGCCGCACAGGTCAATGCAGACAAAAGCATCACCATCAAAGGAACCAAGCAGATCGACATGCGCGACTTCGAGATCGATCCGCCCACTTTCCTCTTCGGCCAGTTCACCACCGGCGAAAATGTTACCATTACCTTTAACCTGACCTTCAGGCATTAAAACGACCCTTTCCCTGTATACCTGTCTTAAAAGGATAAAAGGTCATCAGCATCCGGTAAAATACGCACATCCTGTACAAGCCATTTCCGGGATCTTACAGCTGCATCACAATTTTATTTTAAACAGGTCTATACATGAGGAAATTATTGGTCATTTTCCCGCTGTTATTAGCAGGCATCATGCCGGGAAAATACGCATCCGCACAGGAAAAAGAAGGGGTACATGAAATGTCGAAAGACTACCAGGCTCCCAAGGATCCTTTAGTGATCAGGAAACTCTCCAAATGGCAGGACCAGCGCTTCGGGCTGTTCATGCACTGGGGGACCTATACCCTCTGGGGAGAGGTGGAAAGCTGGAGTATCTGCCCTGTTGACTGGGTGGTAAGGAAAGGTCCGTACAGCGATGATTATAACACCTACAGGAACGCGTATGAACATCTGCAGTATGATTTCAACCCTGTAGATTTCAACCCGGAGAAATGGGAGAAAGCAGCCAAAGCTGCGGGTATGCGTTATGTGGTTTTCACGACCAAACACCATGACGGATTTTGCATGTTCGACACGAAAGAAACCGATTATAAGATCACCAGTCCCAATACGCCTTTCTCAAAGAATCCGCGTGCCAATGTGGCCAAAGAGATCTTTGATGCATTCCGGAAGGACAGTTTCATGATCGGTGCTTACTTCTCTAAACCAGACTGGCATAGCCAGTATTTCTGGTGGAAATATTATCCGCCTAAAGACGAACATGCAAACTACGATATCAAGAAGTTCCCTGAACGCTGGCAGCAATTCAACGACTTTACCTATAACCAGATCCAGGAACTGATGACGGGTTATGGCCCTATCGACATCCTTTGGTTGGATGGCGGTTGGGTAAGACCTGATGGCAAACAAAGCATCGATATGCCACGCATTGCCAACATGGCCCGCAGTCATCAACCAGGACTGATCATTGTAGACAGGACCGTTCCCGGTGAATTTGAGAACTATACCACACCAGAACAATCCATCCCTGATAAGCCATTGCCTTATCCATGGGAAACCTGTATGACAATGGGGTACTCCTGGAGTTATAGTCCGCGGGATGAATACAAGCCTTCCCGTCAGCTGATTTCCCTGCTGGTGAAGATCGTGTCAAGAGGCGGTAACTTCCTTTTAAATATCGGTCCCAGCGACAAAGGAGACTGGGCGCCTGAAGCGTATAAGCGCCTGGAAGATATGGGCAAATGGATGGACATCAACGGAGAAGGTATTCATGGATCAAGACCAGTGGCGCCTTATTCCGATAAGAATGTCTACTTCACACAGTCGAAAGACCAGCATTCCATCTATGCGTATTTCCTTTCTGACAGTGATGATGTGAAGCTGCCTGCAGAAGTTAGCTTTGCCGTACAGGATCTCAAAAAGATCAATCACATTTCACTGTTAGGTACAAAGGCGAAACTGCAATGGACATTGAAAGATGGTCAGCTGACTATTAAGATCCCGAAGAACATGCAGGAGAAAAGCGGCCTGAAATACAGTGCAGCATTCAAGATCAGCGCGTAAGCAATAACTGTCTTATACTCAGGGCGTATCACAATGTGGTACGCCTTTTTTCATGTAAAATGCTTATAACAGTTTGTCTATAAAAGCGTAAAGGACCAATAAAAAAAATTATTGGTCCTTTAATTTAATATATACTATATTTACCTCTATTACGACAACTCAACTAAAGAAGACTTCTTTTCTACTTCCTGAAAACACAAAACCCAAAAGTACCAGTAACATCACCACCCCTATTTTTCCAAATACTAAACCTCTAGTATCATTAGCAGTGGCTGTTGCTTCATCTGATTCCCTGTATACACTCACGTTAAAAAAACGCACAAGCAACATGAAAAAAAACGTAATTGTCGGCATTTCCCTCATGGCAGCAGTCACCCTTATATGGCTGGGCGCCTGCAACAACAACAGTAACAACAAAACCTCAGAAAGCGCAGTTGGGGTCAGCCCCTATTCCCGCATTCAGTTACCTCAGGATGCAATGGCTACCTGCACGGTGTCAAAAGACACATTTAACACCTGGTTTAAAGGTGGCACAGCTACTGAAAACGGCGCTGTAACTGCTGCGAACAGTGTCACCTTTGGTCATCAGAACAACTGTGATTTCTATCAGTGGTCAGAACGTATGTTCCTCTGGATCACTTCTTCTTCAGAGCAGTATGGTGGCTCTGTAATGGCCTCTCCGGTATTCTACAATGTGGTAGCAGACCCGAAGGGTGGATTAATGCTGGAGAAACATACATCGGGCATCATTCCACCAGCCACTGCCAGTGTAGAGAAAAACGGTCCTAACAGATTGCCGGTCTTCAGAGACAAAAAAGGGCGCCTGTTTGAATTAATGGTCCATAAAGCAGGAGAAAAAGTGTTGATAAAAAATAAGGCAGGCAAACTGATAGAATTGGGCAACGTAGAAAAGACCGCCAATGGTCCCGCGCTGTTAAAAGATAAAGGCGGTAATAAAATCGAACAGCCCTTGATCGCCACCAAGCTGGTTCATGCTGAAAACGTACTCCATTCATTTCCCAGCAGCACAGGCACAGTCATCCTGGACATCAACGGCAACGAAGTAGATGCAGGAATAGATCAGGCTACATCAAATGCGCTGATCGCACAAAATAACTCACTGGTATACTATATCACCATGGTGAATGATATGTATGCCTATTACCTCACGGCGATCAATGATCCGAAATTCAAGAACGATAGCATTACGAGCCAGCATTTCCCAACAACCGCAGCAGAAAGGACCTGTATCGTTAACTACGCAAAGGCACATGGCTATCTTATTCCTACAGATTCAAATGCCCTGACCATGGAGCTGAAAACCTCCTGGGTAATAGCCGACAGCCTGGCTAATCCGCAGGACTATTTCCTGATGGACGCCATGATCCCAAAATATGCAGCTTCTTCGACTACACTCTGGAAACCTGCAGGACAACAAAAAGCGAAACTGGCCTTAGTCGGTATACATATTGTCGGCAGTGTAGCCGGCCATCCTGAAATGATCTGGGCAACATTCGAACATCAGAGCAATACACCTAATGCAGCATATCAGTACATCAACACCAAAGGTCATGTACAAACTGTTCCCGCAGATAAGGGTTCCTGGCTCTTTAACAACAAAGCTCCTGGTGATTCCAACAATATCGCTTATATCAATGTCGACTCAGCCAGCAACCTGGTGGCAAGCCCCGGCAACATCATAGCCCCCAGCAATACGCAGCGACTGTTCCCGTTTGGGACAGCTTTTGGTACTGTTCCTAATCAGCAGGACACCAGCGCCTCTGCTTCCAATACTGAGCTTATCTCTATCAACAACGCGATCATGAGCATGATACCGGGTAAGGATATCAGGAAAAATTACGTGTTTGTCGGTGCGGTATGGACATTTGGCGGCTCAGCGCCAACAGGCAGTATCTATCCGGCAGATTCCACTTCCGGTGGCGCTATCGGTACGAGCGTGTTAGCTAATAGTACAATGGAAACTTATTTCCAGTCTACCACCTTCACCTGCTTTACCTGTCACAGCAACAATTCATTACAACCTGCAGCCCTAAGCCATGTTTTCGGCAAGATAAAACCGCTGAATGCAATACTGCAGAAGATTGATGCGGACCAGAAGAAATAGTGTTTTATGCATCATGAAGAAAGGCGTCATTTTACGCCTTTCTTCATGATGATCCCAATACTGCCGACAGCGTTTATCCCCTTCTCCCGACCGGCAGATCGTGCCTGAATACTCTTGCCCTATTTATACCGGAGCCTGCTTAACTTTCCTTTATGGTTCCCTTAACTTTTTATTAGAATATGATTGTACAATTTACGGCATCAATTAAATCAACTATCTATGCTAAAGAACTGTACTATCGCATTGTTCCTGTCCGCTTTCGCCACCTTCTCCACTACACGCAGTCAAGCCCAGGCAAAGATTGCCTATATCAATATGCAGCAACTGGTTACCAGCATGCCGGAAGCTAAACGCGCATATGATACACTGCAGGTATACCAGGAGGAACTGGGTAAAGACGGTCAGGCGCTCGTCAATGAATTTCAGCAAATGGCGGCAAAGTATCAGGCGGATGAACCGACCTTAAAAGCCGACATGAAAGAAATCAGGCTGAAACAGCTGGAAACGGCCAAAGCAAATATTGATGAATACAGAGGACGCATGGAACAGAAGTTGTCAGCCCGTGAACAGGAACTCAGTGCACCTATTCTTGCCAAAGCGAAAAAGGTGGTATCCGATCTGGCAGCAGAGAAAGGGATTGTTTGCGTATTGGATAGCTCCAAAGATATTGTTGTAACAGCTACCTGTGAAGACCTGCTATCAGCAGCCAAACAGAAGCTGGGTATTAAATAGTTTTTGTCTGTGTTAGTTAAAAAGGGCCGCTTCATTTTTGAAGCAGCCCTCATTATTGTTATCAATTTTCTATTTGCGTGTCCATTCTTCCTGAATAGGATCTCCTATTGAACGCTTACCGCTGTGATCCCATTAGAATTTACCATTTTCGTTCTTCCAGGTTTCTCTGGCCGGAATTTCTTCAATAGTATCCCAATGTTCTGCGATCTTTCCATTTTCCACCCGGAAAAGGTCATAGAAAGAACTATGCTTTCCACCGAGATGGCCTTCGCTTACAACGAGCACGAAGTTGCCTTCACCGAGTACCATATGGATTTTATCATACTTCATGGTAATGCCTTGTTTTGCCATGGCTTCCAGGGCCTTTCCAAGACCGGATAGCTGATCGGGGATCATTGGGTTGTGCTGAATGTAATTATCGCCGTCGAAGTAAGCTGCGAGCTTCTCCATCCTGCCATTTACCAGGATGTCTTCTACAAACTGACGAACGAGTTTCTTATTGGTTTCCGTCTTGTCAATATCTTTTGTTTCCGTTGGACCATCAGTCATGGTATGACCGCTTGGATTAGGTTGAGCAGTCTCCTGGAGATTGTCCCAATGCTCAACAATTTTGCCGTCTTCAAAACGGAAGATGTCGAAACCAATCTTGGGTCCAAAGAAATTGTAGTCAGTATGCGCAAAAACGTAATTGCCATCCTGGAATACGCGAACGGTATTGACCTTAGCTGAACCTTTGGGCAATTGCTGCAGTAATGCACCGAAACCGGCGAGACCATCAGCAACGGCCAGATTATGTTGTTTATACTGTTTTGCATTAATTGAAGCTACGGGTTCAGCCGCGCCTGTTTCTATGGCTTTGAGTAGTGCCACTACTTCTTTCTTCTGCATAAGTTGTCTTTTAGATTCAATTTTAGACTGAGCGGATAAGAGCGTAACAGAGGCCATGACAGCCACCGCAGTAAAGATCTTTTTCATTGTTTGTGATTGTTCTGTTTAACAATGCAAAGATCCTTCGCAAATACCCCATCTAAAAGGTTAGAATCCTCCAAAAGATGATACTTTTGCGCCCTTCTATTTTGTAAACTGTTCCCGGAATTCTATGGGGGTTTTGCTACTATGCTTACGAAAATACTTTATAAAATTGGTAGGCTCGTCAAAGCCAAGGCTATAGCCAATTTCCTTCACACTAAGCCATGTGTGGGCCAACAGGCGTTTCCCTTCCAACATGACCCGCTCATCAATAATTTCCTTTGGGGTCTTGCCAAGTACCTTATTAGTTGCGGCGCTTAACCTCTTTTCTGTAACATTGAGCAATCCCGCATAATGACTAACCTGTCGGACAGATTTGTAATGAGACTCCAGTTCGTCCCGGAAGAGTAAGGTATAATCAAGGTCTGCACTCTTCTTTATCTCCCGAAAACCTCCTTGTCTGTACATCCGTTCGGAAACCTGCAATAGAATATGCAGGTAATTAAGCAGGATGCCTGGTTGAAAACGATCCGGATCAGGTGCGAATTCACCTTTAATGGACTCAAATATCCGTGGAATTGTAAGATCGCCCGCTGTAAGTTGAAGTTGGGCCGTTTCCAGCAGGTCATTAAAAAGAATGGTGCTTTTAAGAAAAGTGAAGGCTTCTGAATGCCGTGCGACAAACTCCTCCGTGAACAAAAGCACTTTCCCTTTTGCTTTTACGCTACTAAATTGCTGTACAATTCCTTTCTTCAAAAATAGCAGGGAGTTGGAATGGACACGAATAGGTTCAAAGTCAATCATCAGATTGGTGCTCTTGTCCTGATACCAAATGATATGATAAAAAGACGTTCTGTGAGGTGAGGTAAGTTTATCACCATGCTGTTCGTACAATAAACTTAGGTCTATCAATTCGAATTCCAAAGGAAGATTCTTCCTGAAGCTATACTGTGTAATTAATGAACGATCCATGTAAAAAATGTAAATGATGCTGGCGATAACACAATCTTGAACAGCCAAGATGAATAAGACCGCCAATTTATAATTTTCCTGGATCAATTGAAAACCTTGGGGCAAGGCTACGCCTACCCACTTTTAATGGAGAAACAAAACCTATCAAAATAATTCGCGCAGGCGCACAAATGGGAGAATATTTCAGCTATGCAGGAAAAACCCGCCAGAAACAAGCCATTCGTAAACGTGAAGATGTTTTTACGTAAGCAGTAATTCCTTCACCGTTTGCCTCTCTGGCAGACTTACCACATCCACGATGACTTTACCGCCTGCGGGCAGCGCAGTTGCTTTATAATGCCAATCTACTCCATTCCAGCCCAGAATAGCCCGTCCGCGCTCCTTAACAACACCGTCAGCGTCTACTACCGTTACCTCCACTTCTGCTACACGGAACTCATTTTTGGCAGTCACCACAACTTCCTCTTCTTCTAATCTGATACTTTGGATTTCAGGACTGCGGTAGGCATCTTTCACGGCTATATTATAGGCATTTTGTCCTGGCCCTGCCAGCGATGCATAGTAGGCTTTTACCTCCGGATCGGCCAGCGCCCGCTGTGCACGTGCCGAAGCGATGCTCATCTTGAGCCTTGCTTCTAACTGCTTTTGTGTAGGCTTTTTCTTTGAAGGGCCGCGTTTCGTCGCCATAATAATCTGCCCATTCCGTTCGTAGATCGTGAGTTGTTTGCCGAGGGTACCTCGTACAAGTTTCAGGAGGATATTGTCTTTAACAATGGCCATAAAAAAGGTTTTTTGAGGTTATAAGTTACAAGTTTACTGTTTCGTTACATCTAATATACAGATAACTTACTAAATAGACACTAAAATAGTATTTAAAGGTCACTTCAATATCGAATTGATATATAAATGCCCTTTTTGTATCCTTTTAATACCCTTTTTGTGTCCTTTTAGTAAGTTTACAACAAGCCATAAGTAGTATATCAATACCGAACAAAGGACGTAACCATACCAGGGGGCTTATCATTTTAGTGTCTGGGGTTTCCGAATTATTAAAGCCATTTCGGTTCAGGATTGCGATGCGGCCGTTCTTCTCCATCCGCGTCCTGCCATTTACTTGCACTATAGTATGACCAAGGAATGATAACGGAGAAAAAGCCCCTTCAAATCCAGGGACTTAAAGGGGCTCATAAATTGCCGACTATGGAATGACATTCATCAAAGTCTGGCTTTTCCAGAAACCTCAAAAGAGTCTTCCAGCAAATGATAGCGGGTAAGCAGGCCGTTTTCGACAACGATATCGATACTGAACTCCGACTTCATTACTTTGTTATTTTTTTTCATGCGGGATTCAAGATAACCCAGGATGACTACTCTATTATCTTTGCTTAATATATCTGTGAACTCCAGCTTTTCCGGCTTGATGTTTTCCCTCAGGAGTTTGAAATGCTCTGTGATCGCTGCACGTCCTACCCTTTTACCGATCCAGGGTACGTTCCTTGTATCGCCGGGAATGAACAGTTCCGCTTTTTCATCGAAACTCTTGGCAAGTTCTTCAGGGGATGCACCTGATTTGAATTTTTCAAAAAATGCAGTCACAATCTTTAAGGCTGTTGAGTCCTGAACAACAATTTGTGCAGCCGCGTCGGAAAGTGTATTGTTTGAGTGGTGATTTCCTGCTTTACCGGTTAGGTTAGCAGCTTTTACATGGTTACTTAAAGAAGCTATTGCCATTAAAGCTAATCCTGACATCAAAACTATTCTTTTCATTTTTAACGTTTATGTTTATGTCAAAATTAGATCGCCCATCTGTAAGCAGAAATGACATTTGATAAAAACAAAATGTGATAATTGTCAATATAGTTAGTATTGAGATCTACGGTAGGAACATCCAATTAGATGGGCATGTATAAACACGATTACATACATCAGTTAGCTTTCTCTGATAACGGTTATCAGCTTGTAGTGTTTCTTTGGGCTGCCTGTTTTCTAATACGGCTGAGTGTTTCCCTTGTGATGCCCAAAAACGAGGCAATCATGTACAAGGGTATACGATTATAGAGTGTAGGGTATTTGTTCACAAAGTTATCATATCGGGTTTCCGCTGGTTCGCTGATGTTGCTGAAAATCCTGTTCTGATGTGCTTCAAAGTTTCTTGCAGTCAGTTTATCGATCATTCGATGAAAGTTGGGAATAGTCGCAATAAGTTGATCCCATGTTTCCCTGGAAAACCAGATCAACTCACTATTCTCAAGGGCTTCGATGTAACAATTACTAGGCTCCCCAGACATGAAACTGGTAAAATCAGATATCCACCAGTTCTCTATAGCAAATTTCATGGTGTATTCCTGCCCATCCTCGCCTTTGCGAAGCAAACGGAAACTTCCTTTTGTAACAAAGCCAATAAAGTTACTCACCTTACCTTCTTCAAGCAGGTAGTTATTTTTTCGAACTTTTTTTGAAACCGAGACTTGCCTGATAAGTTCCAGTTCACTTTCCGTGAGTGCCCCCTTTTCAACAAGGTATTTAGCAAAAAAATCAAACATGTCGGACGGCTTTTGGCAAATTTATTCAAAAGATTAAACCGGAACAAGCCAGTGTTACTTATTATACAGTGGCATATTGTTCAGGTCAATACAAAAATCGGTGATCCAATTACCTGCTACATCCACATACAGTATGTTAGGTTTATTCTCTTTATCGATAGTACCATCCGCTATCCATTCCATTACTTTAGGAACGAGATATCTATTGCCAATCAGGGAAAGATCGATAATGCTTTTGTGGTGCTTTATCACATTGGTCAGCAATAAAGCCCCATCTGCTAATGGATTTGCTTCTTCAGACTGAACTTCATTACAGATCATGGCCGCTTCACTACCGGTTTCGGTCAGTTGCCAGTCCAGCCGGATAAGGTCATTATCTTTTACATCGCCTTGAAGCCCTTTAAAGAATGCCTGCTGCGCTACTAAAAGCCCGTCAAGATCATTAGTAGCGGCATATTCCCTACGATAATTGATAAAAGCCTTCGAACTGCTGACCATTGTGCCGGAGTCTATTTTTAATCCGGGATAGGAGTAATTCTTAAATAATACAATAGCTTTTCCAGCGAAATCTTCCAATTTTGTGTCTTCGAGCTTTCCACCCTGCCTGTAATAAATGGCTACTGTTTTCTTACATACATAATCTTTAAGCGGCAACAGTATATACCTGGTTCTTTAATCTTTACTTACTTTTATAAAAAAAACGTGTACGATATTTTCCAGCAATACCTTGACAGCAGAATCGTATTGACCGATGACGAAAAAGAATTGATACGCTCCGTTTCAATTCTGAAAAAATTACGCAAAAAACAATACTTACTGCAAGAGGGGGATGTGTGGAAATATGAAGCCTTCATTACCCAAGGTTGCATGCGTATGTATGCGGTAGATGATAAAGGCATCGAACATATTATTTATTTCGGCATAGAAAACTGGTGGATCGGCGACCGGGAAAGCCTGCTAAACCAGACGCCGTCACGGTTGAATATAGATGCGATCGAAGACTGTGAAGTGGTATTATTTACCGGCCCGAACTTTGAAATGATCTGTTCTAAAATTCCGGCTTTCAGGGATATGGTCCATGCGATTATCTCGAAGAGTTTTAACGTTAAGCAAAACCGTATTTTATCCAGCATTAGCAAATCCGCTGAAGAAAAATACCAGGATTTTATCCAAAAGTATGCTGACTTCGCCAGGCGTATTCCGCAGGCTATGATAGCTTCCTACCTGGGCATTAAACCTGAAACACTTAGCCGCATCAGAAAAGGTATAACAAAAAAATGATTATTTCCAGTTCATCACTGGTGTCTTTAAGGAAACGCTACAATAGCTCCTTTAGCAGCATACATAAGTCAATTCTGTATTCCCCCGCTTGACATAGATCAATTTATTTCTTGCGTTACCTCATTCACCACGTTTCATGATTGTAACAATTTTGTGTCATCACAATAACAAAAAATTGCAAGCATTGTCAAAGACAATTTTTATCACCAGTACCGGTTTGGGTAAGCTTACTACCATTTCATTAGCCAATGCCAGCCATACCGTAATTGTCGGGATGCGTAATATATATGGAAACAATGCAGGGATGTATTGATAGCAGGGCTGTTAACATATCACTCCTGGCGGGAATCTTTTTTTGGCCAATTGACTTAATTTATAAACTTATAACATAATAAAAAATGAAAACAACAAATAATCTTCCAAATGCAGCTAAGGGGTTGGCCAGCCTTACCCTTTACGACGTCGCTTTCACTGTGACTGACCTTGAAGCATCTATTGACTGGTATAGTAATATCCTGAACTTTAAACTTGTCTCTAAGACCGAGTTTTCGATTGACATTGGCTCGGCAAAAGTTGCTATAATTGAAGGAGCCGGTGTGTTTTTAGAGCTTCTACAGTTTCCTGTACAACAAAGAATTGACGCGCTTTTTGCACCAGCGCCGGAGCACCTGATTCCAATTGGTAACAAAGCTATTGTATTTCAGGTAGATGATTTAGCTTTGGCAACGAAAACGTTAGAAGATAAAGGCGTACAGTTCATATGGAAAAACCTATACCTGGCTGGCGACAGCATGCTTTCGACAATGATAACAGATATTGATGGCAACAAAATAAATATTTTCCAGGCAGACACGACTATTCCAAGATTATTTCATGGCCCCCTGGCAGACCAGGACAAACAACTATAGCTTCAGGAATGGACGTGGCTATTACAAATTGCTTCATCATATTCAACACCAATTCCTGCATGATTAGGATGTTTTCAGGTACAGTGTAGCCATGAGTAAATCAGGAACGCTGACATCAGTAGGGTGGCTTAATTCGCGGAATATCCTTCCTTGATAGAGCTCAATTTACCTGAAACGCAGGTTTGTATTAATGGTCAGTTTGAAAGCATTGTGCTGCAGTCATTTTCGGGGGAAATACATGAACCGTAGTTCTATTGTGCCAAACAATATATTCCAGTATATGCACAACAATAAGGAATCAATGCAAAACAGAAAGCAATGCAAAAGCAAACAATATTTTCTCCCCTAAACATATTATAGATCGTCCAACATGGAGCGTCGTTTGTGCTTGAGCTGTTTGAAATGCGAAGGAGTAAGGCCTGTTACTTTCTTAAACTGAGCCGAAAGATGCGCTACACTGCTGTAATGCATCCTATAAGCGATTTCCGTAAGATTCAATTCATCATATACGAGTAATTCCTTTACCCGTTCAATTTTGTGAGCGATCAAGAATTGCTCAATTGTAGTGCCCTGTACTTCTGAAAAAAGATTGGCAAGATAGGTGTAATCGTAGCTTAATTTCTGGCTTAGAAATTCGGAAAAATTTATAGCCAATGGTTCCTCTGAATAATGCACCAATTCAATAATAACATTCTTTATCTTATGTATTAATACACTCTTTTTGTCGTCCATTAATTCAAGGCCCCATTTTAACAGCGCTGTCCTGATCTGATCATGCTGCCTGGCTGAAATATTCTCCAAAATTTCTGCTTCCCCTAATTCCACTGTAATATAATGCAATCCCAATTTTGTCAACTCCTCTTTCACTACCATCTTGCAGCGGATACAAACCATATTTTTAATGTATAGTTTCAAACAAGTTTATATATTAAATTAACATGAGCATACAAATGCCTGTATGAGAAGGAATATGGTAGCAGGATATTACTGTCCTTACTTAAATATACGTAAAAACTTCCTATTGGTCTTCTTTGGGAAGCAATTGATTTAATTTCAGCTCATCTATATCCATATCCCTTTCTACCTGTTTGATTGCATTATCGCTGAACCGCCCGTCTTTATGGAGTTGCAGCAGCAATTTCCGTTGAAACCGGCTAATCTCTATCTGGGCTTTTTGCATAGCAGTAAGCATTCTTACAGGAAGCTGTTCTTCCTCTTTTTCATTTCGGGTATGAGTACTTATTTCTTTGACTAATTTTACGGCTATCAGTTCGTATTTCTTTATTAATTCGATTCTGATTCGTTCTTCCGGCAGTGGGTAAAATTCATAGTCAATAAAATGTAGTGTGCTGTTCACTACATACAATTGAAGTTCTTTTTCTTCTTTATCCTCATTGATCGAAGGTTTTACGTTAAGAAGCCTGATCAACAGGGGAAGGGAAAATCCCTGCACCACCAGCGTTACAAAGATCACAACAAAGCAAACAAATATGATCAGGTGTCTTTGCGGAAAAGCATTCCCGTTATAAAGCGTAAGCGGCAAGGCAAGAGCCGAAGCCATAGAGATCACCCCTCTTGTTCCTGTCCAGGCAACAATTAAAACATTTTTCCAATCGCCATACTGGTCGTCATCTAGCAACGCATCTTGGTGTCTCTTTTTACGCCGGTTAAAAAATCTGAATGAATAAGCTCCTGCGAAAACCCATATCATACGTACCAAAATTGTAATCAAACTAATAATTAATCCGTATCCTATCAGCGAAGACAGTTTGTAATTTGTTAATTGCTTTAGAATGACAGGCAATTGCAGGCCAATGAGAATAAAAATAAACCCGTTCAACAAAAACAGCAAGGTTTCCCAAATTACCTTTGTACGCATCCTTGTTTGATAAGAAAATATTTCCTGTGAACGCCATGAGAGAAGTAGGCCTGTGCTTACAACAGCCAGTATGCCAGACGTATGCACCTGTTCTGCAGCCAAATACGATATAAAAGGTGTTAACAGGGTAAGACTGGATTCAACAATGGAGTAGTTGTTAATTTTTTTATGTATGACTATTAACACATACCCAACCAGCAAGCCAATAAGTATTCCACCGCCGGTTACTAATAAAAACTGCAAACCGGCTTGCCAGAACAGAAAACTCCCTGTAATAGCCGCTGCCAGCGCAAACCGGTAGGCAATTAAGGCTGAGGAATCGTTAACAAGGCTTTCGCCTTCCAGGATGCTGATAACATGTTTGTTCAAACCAAGCCCCTTGATGATGCCGGAGGCTGCCGCTGCATCAGGCGGTGAAATGATGGCGCCCATCAAAAAAGCCAGGGGCCAGGTAAACATTGGAATAAAATAATGGGCTGTAACAGCTATAGCGACTGTAGTAAAAAAAACCAGGCTAATGCCCAATGCCGATATGGGTCTTATATTGGATTTAAAATCATGCCACGAGGTGCGGAAAGCTGCATCATACAGCAAGGGTGGTAAAAAAACAAGAAAAACAACATTCGGATCCATTACCAGACCGGGTAACACAGGTACGAAGCCAATGATCAGCCCCACCAGTACCAGAAATACAGGATTAGGTAGTTTTAGTTTATCAATAACAGTCGATAAACTGATTAAAATAGCCAATATAAAAATAATGATCTTAAAGTTCTGCATTCTCCACCTGTATTCCGTTTTACGTTCTTGTAAGTTACGCTTATTAATCCGGATGCCTGCAAATGTGTGAATGATGTAACTTAATTATCTAATTGTGTAACAGCTATTTGGGCTAATTGATTCATTTTTGCATCATGTTGTAATGCGGAATAGTAATAGTAAATTAATTAAGAAACCATTGCAACACATTAAAATCATGAAAAAGTTTATAGGAATTTCAATCCTGGCCATTCTGTTGGGATTTTCTTCAGCCAATGCACAGGATACAACTAAAAAAGTAACCACAAAAGTCAAAGAAGGTGTGGTGAAAGCTGGCAATAAAACTGCCGAACTCGCTTCAAAAGGCAAGAATGCTATTACCGACAAAATTTATAAGGACAAGGAAGGCCCGAATGGAGAAACCATTTATATTAACAAGCATTCAAAGTATTATTGGATCGATAAGAAAGGACATAAAGTGCCTATTAGCAAGAATAAATTAAGAAGCAAACAATAGTTGATATTCTGATCGGTGGAGACCGGCCCACTCCATTACCTACTTTTAAAACATAAATAATGGTACTAATTGAGGAATTCAGAATTGGCAATTATCTTTTGGTAGATAATAAACTTCGCAGAGTATGGTGCATAGAAAATCGAGAAAGAAATACAGAAGATAAAGTTATAGGCTTTGAAAACGACGATAATGATTGTGAATTTGAAATTGCAAAATCTGAAAGGTTTGAACGGGTAAAAATAAATGACCAGATCTTGTTGAACCTGGGATTCAGTTTTCATACCTATTTTAAATTATGGCAACGCAAAAGGCCCGAAAGAACCTATTCTATTGAGCTGGATGCTGACTACTTTCCTTTAGACTTTTCGCATCAACCTATTGTAAAGAATATGTTATATCTACATCAGTTGCAGAATCTCTTCTTTATTATTCAGGGTGAAGAATTGAGCTTTTAATAATAGTTCTATTCAGCGCCCCCGCCCGCATCTCCTGACGAAACAGGTAAGCCGTCTTGAATTGAGTATTGGGGCGGTTTTCTTCCACCAGCAGTAAACAGTAAACTGCCAGAATAGTCATAAAACACTTACTCAAAATTTATTTAATAATTTATCCATCAGTGGTTATGTCAATCACACTTTATTTATATTTATGTCAAACAATTCAATTAGCACCATTATTAAGGACAACGAGAAGTTTAGTCCTGAAAACTATCCGAAAGCGTTTCATGAGCTTTCCATTTTAAATCAAGGGGTAGCACACGTCGCCATTTATTTCAAAGTTGAGATCGTTATCTCTTACTTAAAGGACCATTCTCTAAAAACGGATTGGGTTGAAGCCAATCCGGCACTCGCGCGATTAATTACTTCGGGTTTTTTCAAAACTTCACATTTGGAATCATTATTTGAATCGTGCCGAAACAATAAAGTTTTTCTTTATGATTTGGAAGAATACGTGACCAGGCTACTTTTGATCCAAAGGAATTAATTTTTAGTGTGGCGAAATCTCATTCGTTTCCACAAAAACGGCATAGGATTTGGGAATTATTTTTCCTCCATACAGGTACGCATATACTTTTATAAATGTTGTTCCGAAGTATATAGTGACGCTCGAATAATAAATCCACAGCAAAAGAACAACCAGACATCCTGCAGCACCATAGATAGAAGTCACATTAAAATGACCAGGAAAATAACCTATAGCAGCTTTGCCAAGAATAAAAAGATGGATGTAAATATAGCTACTTTTATTGCATCCTTCCATTTCACGTTTCCGTCCGGCAGGTATTTAAGCATGAATGTAAACAACGCTGCCACAATAGCGATAATAAAAATCCGGTTGATTGCGTATACTATGTAAATGCCGGCACCTGCTAAGAATTCAAGATAATTACCAAAAATATCAATCAGCAAGTTGATTATTCATGATAAAACAAGTGTGAAACCAATGAGGGCCATTTTGGGTGTCATTCATGAAGTGAAGGCCCAAAGCAGGCACAAAAGAGAAAAGCCTTGAAATCCTTTATCACTAAAGAATTTCAGAGCTTTTAAAGCTGTTGGGACGACTAGTAAATACTGAAAACACCCCGCAAGTGCCCCAAGCAACATTTTCAGCACACACGACAGCTACCCAGCATCGTGTGAATAGGATCACAAGGGTTATCCGGGTCCGCGCTTATTCTCCTGCCCACCGTTCCCTTAACGTTTTTGTTTAAGCTGGCAATCTTGATCTTGCCCAGGTGTAATTTCTGTACTGCTTTCTTTTTCATGAGAAATGGGTTAAAGGGTTAAGAAAATTAATAGCCAATATAAAAAAAATCGTGGACATTTGTTCTCCTGTAAACAAGGGATATTGGGAAATCAGCAGCTCGTTCGGGTTTGGTAATACTCAAAAATAAACTATTTCTGAAATCAGATATAATAAGGAAACACAAAAGGCCGCCTCATTACTAACCATGAAAATTAATCGGGTACCCATAAATTCAAATAAGGCTCTATTTGGGGATGTCAAAAAAAGTTTTCGGAAGTTTCAGCGTCATTCTCACTATCCTTAGCATATTATGCTTAGGAGATTCGTTCCGAAAATGTCATATAAGCCTATTTTAAGCGGCTTTAAGCGTCTCCAAGGGTTCGAATGAATATTATAAGATCAAAGAATTTATAGGGCTTAAATGCGTAAGAATCGACAGTCAATCCTCAAAGTTCGATCAGGATAGATTCCATTTAAAATCACCTCCAAAAACCTTACTGAAAATGAGGAAGATGCACCTCATTCCTGAAACGCTCAAATCCCATTCGACAGATCAAAGATTACATCAAGTAGCTTCTAAACCGCTGAGCCTTTTATTTGGCCTGAACTTAAAGAATTAAAAGGATTTGCTGAGAGAAGAAATGCTGATCCAAAGATCAGCGCGTACAGCTTGATCCGAAACAGCCCATCAGTTTTCATAGCATTCCCACTCGCGGTTTTGTCCGCTGGTACTTCTTCCTGTAGTACGTCCCAATGTTCCGCAAGTTTCCCGTCTTTTACGCTGAAAATATCCACAGCAAATATAGCTTTTCCCAAACCAATTGGAAAATCTTCCGTGCACCGTTACTATCTGGCCGTTCTCTGCAAGGGTTGTCGGCTCATATTTAAAATCGGGAGGTAAAGTGGGTATTACCTGTTTTAGTCCTGCGGTTCCATTTGGCATTACAGGATTGTGTTGAATGTAGTCACTGCTGAATTATTTATTGTAAGTATTTCTGAAAGATGTTTATCTAACCTGCACCACCACTTTCCCTCTGGCTCTGCCACTGTTCACGTAATCCAGTGCCTCATTCATTTCTCCAAAGTGGTAAACCTTATCCACTACCGGTTTCAAAACATTAGCCTCTACCAATTTTGTAATTTCTGCCAATTCTCTGCCATTGGCTTTCATAAATAAAAAAGAATAGCGCACTCCTAATTTTTCTGCCTGTCTGCGTGCTTTTTTGCTAATGAAACCTAAGATCAATCTCAACAGCCAAGGCAGGCCCATTTCCTCAGCAAAAGCAGGGTCTGGCGGGCCTGAAATGGAAACCACTTTACCACCCGATTTTAGAATACGAAGAGATTTTTCCAAACTTTTCACATCCTGACTGTTGAGAACAAGATCGTAATCTTGTAATATATTCTCAAAATCCTGAGTTTTATAATCGATCACCACATCGGCTCCAAGATTCTTCACCAAATCAAAATTGCCTTTGCTGGCCGTGGTTGCAACGGTAGCACCCAGATGTTTCGCTAACTGAATGGCAATACTTCCTACGCCGCCGGAACCTGCCTGAATAAATACTTTCTGCCCTTTTCTCAAATGTCCTTTTTCCATAAAAGCCTGCCAAACTGTTAGTGATACCAAGGGCAGAGAAGCCGCTTCATCCATCGAAATATTTTTCGGCTTGAGAGCTACATCTTTTTCATCAACCGAAATAAATTCGGCAAAACCGCCAATGTGGTAATCGGCAGGTCGGCTGTACACTTCATCGCCAACTTTAAAACGCGTTACGTTAGTGCCAATCTCAACCACGACGCCTGCCACATCGTGACCTAAAATCAGCGGCATCCTGTATTTCAGCATCATTTTAAACTCGCCACTTTTAATTTTGGCGTCGAGTTGATTGATACCAGCTGCGTGAATTTCTATTAAAATTTCGTTGGCTTTTACGGTAGGTTTAGGCAGTTCGCTCAGCTTCAAAGGTGCTGTTTTGCTGTAGCGTTCGATGGTGTATGCTTTCATTATGTTTAATTTTTTATTGAATGATAAGGTTGTTTTTGGATAGACTAGTCTATGCAAAAAAGCTTCTCTCAAGATGATGTCATCTCATTAGGAAAGCAATAATTTTTCTACCTTCTTTTTATTCACCAATCTGTAGGCTAGCCTTGGAAATAATCTGTTGATGTGGTAAACCGCATTGCTGTCGCCAATACGGATGATTGGGGCACCTTTTTTTACCCCTTTAATCAAACCTTTCACCAATTCCTGCGGACTGATTTTTTTGTCATCTCTATCCGCCACCATATCGGTATCAACTAAAGGGGGCAACAGTTCGAAAACTTTCACTTTACTCTTGAGGATTTGCAGATGTTTGCGCAGTGAAACAGTGTAAAATGCCAAGGCTACCTTTGATGAAGAGTAAGTCGCTTCAATTGCTGACGGAATGATGCTCAGAATCGATGTCGTATGAATAATCGCCGCTTCCGGTCTATTTTTCAGCATATCCATAAACAGATTATTCAGCCTGATGACACCCAAATAATTCACCTCCATTTCATACGCCGCACCTTCCAGATGTTTTTTGTTCGGAATGCCTAAATTAATTGGAGGAACTCCCACGCCAGCATTGTGGTACAAAATATCGATGCCACCCAATTCTGTTATTTTTTTGAAAAGTGCCTCTGCATCTGTCTCGTTCGCCGCATCACTTTGGATAGCTGTAATTGCCGGATAATGTTTTGACACTTCGTCCAATTTAGCTTTATTTCTTCCGGTGATGATGACTTTGGCTCCGGCTTCCGAAAACTGTTTGGCCGCTTCCAGACCGATACCAGATGCACCGCCGGTGATGAGGATGGTTTTATTTTGAATATTCATTTTGATCGATTAAATAATTGTCATATAAAAAATAGATAAGAAAGTCCCTTGCTGAATTTTCTTACTCAAATTTTTTATTGCGCCAGCTTCGCCATTGCTTCACCAATTGCCGCAGCATATTTCTTCACTTCTCCCACCGGAATGTCAAACTGGTCTTTCTCCAACCCCCAAAACAGTTCATCTGCCACTTCTGAAGCCGGGATACCGTTGGCACCGCCGACTTCAGCCGAAAATTCGGTGTTCACAGTGGGTGGATAAACTTCGTAAATCTGAATGTTTTTCTGCTCTTCATAAGTGTAACGCAAAGCCACGGTGTAACTATGCAAAGCTGCTTTGGTGGCACAGTAAGTTGGCAGGAATTTATGACTACCATAGACCGCTAGCGAAGAAATATTCACTACCGCTGCAGCTTTTTTTTGTAGCAAATGTGGTATCATCAATTCTGTAAAGTGGATGATGGCAATATAATTTACATTCATTTCAATTTTTGCCTTTTCGTGGGCGTTGGTCGTTTCGCTTAGCAAATAACCAAAGGCTGCACCGGCATTGTTGATGATGATGTTCAAATCGGGATGGTTGTTTTTTAAGTCTTCTGCAATCCGGATTCTATCTTCCTCCAATGCAAAATCACCCTGAATACCAATTGCTCCCGGCAATTCTTTTAAAGCATTTTGTAAGCGCGCTTCGTTTCGACCGTTGATGATGATTGTATTGCCCTCGGCAATTAATTTCTTAGCGATAGCTAAGCCAATTCCGGCACTTCCGCCGGTGATGAATACTGTATTTCCTGTTGTTTGCATTTGTATATCTCTTGAAAATGGCTTAAATTCGCTTTCAAATCGCAAGTGCAAAGTTATTAAATTACTTTCAAATTGAAAGTGGTTTTTTAAATTTTTTTTTTGATATGAAAGAAAATAAGAAGCGGTCCGACTGTCCGGTGAGCCAGTCGTTGGATATTTGGGGAGACAAATGGTCGTTGCTGATCGTAAGAGATTTAATGTTTGCCGGACAGTGTACTTATGGTGATTTTCAAAGATCGGATGAAAAAATAGCCAGTAATATTTTGGCATCACGGCTTCAAACGTTGGAAGAAAGCGGTATTATCAGCAAAGAACCTCACCCTGAAAGTAAAGCGAAAGTTTTGTATAAATTAACCGAAAAAGGTATCGACCTCTTGCCACTGATGATTGAAATCAATTTGTGGGCGGATAAGTATTGCAATATTTCTCCTGAACGGAAGGCACTCATCAAGGAGGTAAAGAAAGACAAGGAGGCTTATATCAAAACGTTTTCTAAGAAGTTGAAAAACCGGGTGTAAGTTGAAAAATGATAAGCTCTTTTCCAGTTTGTTTTATGAAAGGTTTGGCAAACTGTTTTGTTTTGCTTGAGAGATAGCAGCGGAAAGTCCACAGCGAGGAACAAGCGAGGACCTGCAGCGGATAGCCCGACCCCGGCGGAGGAAACGTGTTTTTGATAATGAAGCTTCTTTCGCCGTGGGCGCGCCCAAATAATAAATCTTCAATTAAACCTTCCGTCATTTCGTATCATATAAATCCACTTTTGTATAACATCCAAGCATTGTGCGCCAACTAACTTTGTATCATTAATTAAAAAAAATAAGATAATGAGCAAAACAGTTTTAATCACAGGCACCTCTTCAGGATTTGGATTGATGTTGGCCAACCACCTGCATCGCAAAGGTTTTACAGTAATAGGAACCAGTCGTGAACCGGAAAAATATGTCGGTAAATTCCCTTTTCGATTGGTGAAATTGGATATTGATGATGATACATCCATCAAGGCATTTGGCGAGCAGATAGCTAAAGAAGTGAAGCAGTTGGATGTACTGGTAAACAACGCCGGTTTTATGTTGACGGGATTAGCAGAAGAAACGCCAATGGACGTGGCGAGACAACAGTTTGAAACCAATTTTTGGGGAACAGTGAAAGTAACCAATGCCATCTTGCCGATTTTCAGAAAACAAAAATCCGGGCAGATTATTACTGTCAGTTCTATTGTTGGCTTGATTGGACCTCCAAATCTATCCTTTTATTCGGCTTCAAAACATGCTGTAGAAGGCTATTTCAAGGCATTGAGATATGAGCTGAATTCCTTTAACATCAAGGTAAGTGTAATAGAACCGGTTTGGTTTAAAACCAATTTGGGCAAGCACGCTGTGGCTTCTAAAGGTAATGCCATAGCCGATTACAATAACTTAAGAACCAAAGCAGATGCTGCTACACAAAAAGGCTTGGACGAAGCCGACAGTCCGGAAGCAGTTGTAAATTCCATTTCAAAATTAATTGGTAAAAAAGATCCTCAATTGAGAAATCCTGTGGGAAAAATGAGTGGAATGATTGTTTTTCTTCAAAATTTTGCCCCGAAAATGCTGGAAAGTTCAATGCTCAAAGCCTTGAAATAAGTAATACCTCACATTAAAACGTCAACCATTAGTATTTAAACAATGGACCACTTCGATATCAGTCAGGTTCAGGAAATCATTGAGCAAAACCATCTGGCTTACGACGAAAACTTCGCCAAAGGCGATGCCACTGAATTTGCAAAACATTACACCCGCGATGCTTGTATTTTCCCGACCCATTACCCTAAAATGTGCGGTACAGATGCAATAAATGCCTTCTTTAAAGGAGCTTTTCAACTGGGCATCAGAAACATTAAATTAACTTGCCACGAGGTGATGGGCGGACCGGAAATTGTAACCGAAACAGGAAAAGTAGAGCTGTTTATGGAGGATAATATCTGCGTATTTAAAGGGAAATTTGTCCTCATCTGGAAACAGGAAAACGTACAATGGAAAATGCACCGCGACATCTGGAACATCGACACACCTGCTGAAACAAAACATTAATTATTATGGAAAACAAAAAAATAGTTACGCTTACAGAATTGCTGATAAAGCCGGAATATATACCGGAAGTTTTGCTATCGGCAATCAAGACTAAAGACCTTATTCTGCTGGAGCAAGGTACCGAAACATTTGTGCTTTCCCGTAAAAGAGACGAACCAAATACCCTCGTCATTTTTGCAGTATACCAATCCCAGGAATTGTATCAATGGCACTTGGAACAGCCTTATGTGATAGACTTTTTTGCTTTTTTAAACGGCAAATGGACAGCTCCGCCAAAATCGACTGCTTTAGAGTTGTTTTAAATTTTAGTATAAAAATGCTGTAGTTTGCAGCATTTTTATACTATTAAACAAGTATAAAAAATAATGAAACACTATAAAACCATCACCGAACTTTACACGGCAAACGGATTTCCGCCACCGGAAAACCCGATGCTGGGCCTGGTCACTTTTGATGATATCAGAGGTTGTGAGTTTGTAGAGAAAGAGTTCACGCTCGGCTTTTACAAAATAGCTTTGAAGAAAGTAAAATCCGGAACGGTGATGTATGGTAAGACGAAGTACGATAGCGAAAGTGGCTCGATGTTCTTTCTAAAACCCAATCAGATTATTCTGATGAATGATATTGAATTGACGGAAAAGGGTTTTATGATTTATGTACACGAAGATTTTTTAACCAGTCACAGTCTGCACAGCACTATCAAAAAGTATGGATTTTTTGATTATGAAACTAATGAGGCCTTGCATCTTTCGCCTACAGAGGAGGAAAATTTTTGGGATATTTTCAACAAAATCAGGAAAGAATATTATAACAATCAGGACGAATACAGCCGTGAAATTATCCTGGCACATATCGATGCGATTTTGAGGTATTCTCAGCGTTATTACAAACGTCAGTTTCTCAACCGTACAGTAATTTCAGGCACTACAGTTTCAAAATTCACGAAACAACTGCAAGAGTATTTCGAAAGCGGAAAACTGCAGAAAAATGGTTTGCCAACGGTAAAATATCTTGCTGACGAACTTGCAATGTCGACGCGCTATTTAAGTGATCTTTTAAAGCAGGAAACCGGCAAAACAGCTTTGGAACATATCCACATTGCGTTGATTGCAGAAGCTAAAAATCTGCTGATGAATTCAGAAAAAACAGTAGCAGAAACCGCCTACGAACTAGGGTTTGAAAATCCGCCGTACTTTTCGAGGCTTTTTAAAAAAGAAGTGGGTGTAACGCCAACGCAGTACCGGGAGCAGTTTTTGACTTGAGCAAATAGGCTGATAATAGTTATATGTTACATTTAGGCAATGAACTTGCTTAAATTTGGAATAACGCATATGCCAATAAAGATCCACCTAAAGCAACAAACGCACTATTTAATTTCTTGTATCCGAAAGTGATTGCAATGCTCAAAAATATAACCGCTAAGCATAAAATAATTATAACAAGCTACCTTGAACGCCCAAAAAATAAGTATCAATACGTTATAACAGTTCGAATCTATTCAAGACTAACTACATAATTAACAAAGACTGACCAGAAAGAGCAATATTTGATGTCGAATAACAAGGATCAATAAATTCTAAATTCAACTAAAACAATGAAAGTCAGGTGGTAATAAAACAAAAAAGGACAAAATGAAAAGCTTCATTTTGTCCAGAAAAGTCGGGACGACTGGACGAATTTCGAACTTGCTGATGCAGGATTTAAAGGTATTAGGAGAATTTATTAGTAAAGGAATCACTTTTAATATTACTGCCAAAGTGGCAATGATCAATTAATTACCGGTGAGCTTAAAGCGGAATACATTCGGACCAGGTCGGGACAACCGGACAAGTCTTACTTATCAGTAATTTGTTTCCTTTTTAGTGGTAAAATGTACTCTTGAGCTGTTTTTCCGGCTTTTACCTTTGTATTGTATAAAAAACTACAACACAATGAAAGAAAGCAAAGTATGGTTGATAACCGGTGCAGGTAGTGGCATAGGACTGGAAATTGCCAAAGCAGCACTTGCTGCGGGCAATAAAGTTGTCGCTACAGGTAGAGATACAAGTAAGGTTACAAAGGCAATAGGTAACACTGCCGATAGTGTATTGGTAGTTAAAATGGATGTAACTAATCCGAAGGAAATATCTACAGGAGTAAATTCAGCAATTGAAAAATTCGGTACAATCGATGTGCTCGTTAATAACGCCGGCAATTGGTATGCAGGTTTTTTCGAGGAGTTAAGCCCAGCTCAGATGGAACGTCAAATGGCTACCAATTTATTTGGACCAATGAATGTTACAAGGGCTGTTTTACCCGTCATGCGAAAAAATAAATCCGGACATATCATATCCATTTCTTCTACAGCTGCATTGGTTGGTTACGAACTCTGTTCAGCTTATGCCGCGTCTAAGTTTGGTTTAGAAGGTTGGATGGAATCTTTAAACTTAGAAATTGCTCCATTTGGTATCAATACAACCATTGTAGAACCTGGATTTTTCAGAACCAGCTTATTGGAACCATCTTCAACAATATGGTCAGAGCTTCAATTGGAAGACTACGCTGATCGTATTGCTGCACTGAAGCCTTGGTGGGAAAGCATGAGTGGCAAACAAGGTGGTGATCCTGCTAAGTTGGCAGCGGAATTGCTTACAATTGCAGCAGAGAAAACACCTCCCAAACGTTGGATGGCGGGTGCAGATGCCATTTCCGAAGCAGAAAGAAAGGCAAAGGAATTAATAGATCAAGCCAATGCCTATCGGGAATTATCTTCATCCCTGGCCTATGAGCCTACAGCAGTATAAAAAAAACGACTGTAACAACATCAATTGAAAATGTTTTAACTTTATAGAATGACATTGTTCAAAGACTTTGAGTCATTTAATAAGTACCTGGGGGTAGCGAATCCTTTGGACAGTAACATTGATGTAGGTTACTATGACGTTCCTAAAATGCGTCTGAAGTCAGAACCTGTGTCAATTGACTTTTACCGAATTGCCATTAAGAGCAATTTCCTTGACAAGACAGGTTCTGACTTTGATCCAGGCAATCCAAAACCCATTACAGCTGTTTTCTTTAACAGTCCTGGGCATTCAGGCGGCTGGGACATAGAACCTACATTTAATGGAATGTATGTACAGCTTTCTAAGAGACTGATTGAAGAAAACCGTTTTCTGTTCAAAAATTACCTTGATTATGGCCAACACGAACCATTGTATTTAATAGAAAGAGAAGAACAAGAAATCAGAACCATCTTTGCCCTGATGCTGAAATACTACGATAGCAGAAAAGACAATTTCAATGTGTTATTTTCTTATGTGCATGTTCTAGTTTCGCTAGTGGAAGCGTTTTACAAAAGACAATTCTCATCGAATCCTATACGATACAGCCCCATAGTATCCGAGTTTCAGCGACTCCTGATAACCTATTATAATGAACCCCAAAAGCATATTCCCACGGTTCAATATTTTGCAGATAAATTAGGTTTGACTCCAAACTATTTGGGCGATATCATCAAATACTTTACCCAAAAGTCACCTCTTGAAAACATTCACGAGTTTGTAGTTAAGAAAGCAAAGGAAATGCTTGAAGAAAGAACTGATTTAAACAATACAGAAATTGCTTATGAGCTCGGCTTTGAATACCCAAATTACTTCGCTAAGTTTTTCAAAAAGCAAGTCAATCTAACTCCCAAAGAATACAGGCTTCAAGTGTCCGACAAGCTCGTGAGTAAGCAACGGCTTTAAGACTTTTTAACAAGTAATTTGTTTCCCTTTTTCTGGTAATTTATATCCTTCTACCATGTCGGCCCTTTCTATTTTTGTGTTATCAAATCAGCACTTAAAAATTAAAAGAAATGGCAAAGGCAAAAAAGGTATTGCTCATCAATTCACATTTAACTTATCCTAACTGGACCGAAGGGACATTAAACAATGCATTCTATCAGGCTGCGAAAGATTTTTTCAGATCAACGTCAATTGAAGTATTAGAGACAACCATTGAAGATGGTTACAATCCTAAAGAAGAAGTACAAAAGCATTTAGAAGCCGACATCGTAATTTTACAAATGCCAGTAAACTGGTTCGGTGCTCCGTGGATATATAAAAAATATGTTGATGAGGTTTTCAATACAGGGTTATTCAGTAAAACATTCCTGACGGATGACGGAAGAACTAAAGACGATCCGACAAAACAGTATGGGACAGGCGGACACTTGCAAGGGAAAAAATTTATGATTTGCGCAACCTGGAATGCACCCGCCGAAGCGTTTGACAATCCTGCACAACCACTGATGCAAGGTAAAAGCGTAGCAGACCTTTTCCTAAACATTACAAGTAACTACCGCTTTTGTGGTTATGAGATCATGGAGGGCTTTAACTGTTTTGATATTTTCAGAAGAAGTGACATTGCTAAAGATCTTGAAAACTATCCATTACACTTGAAAGAAGTTTTCAGGTTAAGCCACCTTTCTCAGCGAGAAAATTTGAATTAGATAATTGAAGAAATAGAGAATATGAACAATATCATTTCAAGTACTTATCGAACGGTCCAACACGTTTATACTTCGTTATAAAAAACCTCACCTACTATATTTTCAGTATTTTTTCTCAACTGGATTCGAACCATATAAACTATTTCTTTACAACGACTTGAATATTTGGTAGCCATAAAGTGCTAAATTTACTCAAACTAAAAAGGCTTCAAGTTCAATGACTTAAAGCCTTTTTAGTTTTCTGTCGGGACGACTAGATTCGAACTAGCGACCCCTTGCACCCCATGCAAGTGCGCTACCGGGCTGCGCTACGTCCCGAACCGGTACCATCGCTTTTTTAACGACGGGATGCAAATGTAACAATAAATTTCATTTTTTAAAATTTTAAATCACTTATTTTCCCGGTCCTATAAACCCCACCCGCTGAGCTTTATATAATTGACAATCAGATTGGTATAGGGGACATTATTTTGCAACCGATGTTACTTCTGAAAGGGGTCCCGCCGACAGTTTGCTAGCTGTCCGTCGTTACTTTTTCGTCATTTACATGTTCCAGGATGTCACCGGGTTGACAGTCTAATGCTTTACAAATTGCTTCCAATGTACTGAACCGGATTGCTTTTGCCTTCCCTGTCTTTAAGATAGAGAGGTTAGATAATGTCAGATCAACTCTTTCAGAAAGTTCATTCAGAGAGATTTTTCGCTTTGCCATCATGACATCTAAGTTTACGATAATAGGCATAGCTTAAATTGTTAAGTCATTCTCAGATTTCATATCTATGGCATTCTGCAATATTTTTTCAAATATCGCAGCAGCAGTTGCAACTACTATAGAAACAAAAGTAGTCACGATACACATGGCTATAAAGCCCGCAGGGTCATCGTCTTTATGATGGAATATTCTTACGTATAGTCCTGCAGCCACGATTAAAACACCTAGCACAATTGCACAATACTTTATGCTCTTTAAAGTCTTAACCGAACCTGATGAGAATACTTTGTTTTGTCCGATATATCCAAGTAATCTGAACGCCTTGTATAGCGCAACAAAAAAAGCGATGGATGCTGCATATCCATACAAAATGAACGGATCAAGGTAAATGCTAAACAAGTCTAAGTTTGCGGCTCTTCCTTCGGTTAAGGGAAGTCGAATCAAAATGGCAAGTGCTATAATGCCGATTAACACGATGACTGCCTGGAGGAATATTATTGACATCCTTTTCATAATGATGGTATGATTTTTAGATCACACCTCTAAAATAATAAATAATTATCGATAAACAATAAATATTTGACGTTTTTCAGATAGCCAGATAAGTATCTGGTTATTCCGACGGAAAGAGGAAGCCTTGAAATTCTTATTACAAAGAATTTCAAGGCTTCCTCCTTTAGTAGTCTCTGAATGGATGCTGAATCAATCTTCCAACGGAATAGCCAACATCACTTCCCGCTCTTCCAATAAGGGAACAATTTGTTCAACTACCCCTTTTTTAAAGTGATCAGCATTCACATGTGCCTGCTGCGCAGACTCACTGACATACCCTTCAAATAAGATCAGGGTATTTGCATCTGCCTTACTCCGGTGAATTTTGTAAAAAAGGTTTCCTTCTTCCAGCACTGTTTTCGAGTGTACCTCTTTCAATAACCTTAAGACAGTTTCCAGGTATCCTTCTTTTACTTTCCATCGGGCAAATACATGAATAGGTGTGGTGGCCATGGCTATATATTTTTGTTCACAAATGATTTTTACTGTGAATGGCCGCAGGCATCTGACGTATAGCGTTATTGGGCAGCCTGCAGGATCACTTCAGCTACTTTCTCCGGCTTTGCCAGCATGGCCACGTGGCAGGTTGGAAGATGTAAGGTTGTGGCATTAATACGCTTCGCCATCTCAGCTTCTACCCGTGGAGAAATGATGTGATCATTGTCCGACACAATAAAAAAGCTGGGCTTATTCTTCCAGGCCGGATTGGATACTTTGGCAGAGATGGTGCTCACGTGAAAGCGTCCCTGACCGGCTGCAATAACCTTTGCTTCCTGCCGGGGCAGGTCCTGCGCAAAATGATTGATCACTGTTTCTTCTTTCAGTTGAATGAAACTATCGATAATGACAGGATCTGCCAGGCCGGGCGCATCGGGTATCTTCCTGGCGGCAGCATCCTTATTGAGGCTTTCGATACTTTGCCCTTCATCCAGCGCATAGGCAGCTACGTAGACGAGGGATTTTACCTTTTCGTTGTTACCTGCCTGGGTAATAACAACACCTCCCCAGGAGTGGCCCACCAGCACTACTTTTCCCGGCGCTTCACGGATAGCCCGCTCCACAAAAGCCACATCATCTCCCAAAGAGGTCAGTGGATTCTGAACAGCGATGGTCTTGTATCCGTTCTTTTGCAAAATGGGTATTACCTTATTCCAGGACGACCCATCAGCAAAGGCTCCATGTACTAATACAATTGTGGGTTTATCGTCCTTTTGGGAGATTGGCGATGGCCGGGACACGCTGGTAAATGCGATGAAAGAAAGACTCAACAACAGGAGTCCGATCCCGGCAATTTTTCCTGCCGTTAGTTTGATGGTGCTCATAATTTTTGATTTAACGTGATGATATGCCCTTTGCCGGTATTCGGCGCAAAGGCTTAAAGGAACCTTCAGTGAAGGGTCAGGATTCTAAAATAGCAATGACTCTTTCGGCTACCCCCTGGGCTGAGGCAGGGTTTTGTCCGGTGACCAGCCGGCCATCAGTAATACTATACGGCTGCCAGGGAGCGATAGCTGTATAATTGGCCCCACGCTCTTTCAACAGATCTTCCAGTTCAAAGGATACATCATCCTTTGCATAACCATTTTCTTCAGCAATACTGAACCCCGTTACATTTTTACCCCTGACGAGGTAAGAACCGTCTTTCAACTTTACATTCCCCAAAGAGACCGGACCATGACATACCGCGCTCACCACTTTACCATTCTCATACATCTCGCCCAGTATCCTTTGTACGGGAGGATTATCTGTCATGTCAACAACAGGCCCCAAACCACCGGGAACAAAAACGGCATCATAACCATCTATCGACAGTCCTTCGACGCTTTCCGTATTTTTCATCTTCGTTGGTCCATCACCTTTAAGAAATGCCTGGTTGATGGGATCTTCCAGTTCCACCATATCTATAGGGGCTTCCCCTCCTTTGACACTGTAGATATCAATGTCATATCCTTTCTCTTTGAATGCTTCATAAGGGTGGGCCAACTCGGTCAGTAAACTTCCGGTACGACGTTTTTTAGGGCCGATAATACCGGCGCTGGTTACCATAAATAAGATCTTCTTCTTCATGATTAAGAATTGAAAAGGTGATTAGATGGGTAATTATTATTGTGCTTTAATGTGTCAACAGCCAATCAGCCACTACCAGAACAAAGTTGATACGAAGTCTTTTACCGATAAAATAGGCTGAGTAATAGCTGCTCTTATAATTCTGATAGCCTTTATCTTAATGCAATTTTTAATAGCTATTTACGTGTCATAACGGCGCCAGTTGAATGAGATGATGATATCCTTTCTCAAAGGGAGGTTCTTTGACAGCCGTTTGCAAAAATTCCAGCACGGGTTGCACAGCGGGATCTTTTAAATGATGTTGGAATGCATTCAGGTTACGGAATTTCTTGTAAATGACGAACCTCGTCTTATGGTGTACCATGCGGCTCAATGTAAAGACCAGCAAGCCTGATTCCTTCCGGAAGGCGGATATCATCTCCTGATTGATTGATCTGAAACGGTCTTCCGTACCCGCTTTCAGGTCTGCCAGCAACATGATGGTCAGGGGCTGGTCATCGTCCCGGGGCGCTTCCCGGGAAATCCCTTCCAGGTCTTCCAGGAAGACAATCTCAACCAGTTCTGCCAGCCCAAGCTCTGCCAGCCCATTGACCATTTTTGCTGCTGCACTCTTGCTATTCATTTTGTAAAAAGCCTCATTGCTCCATCGCTCAATGACCCATATAATAGCAGCATCTCCCTGTTCATAATAAGCTTCTGCCATTATATTACCAGGCGCCCTTCCTGAACTGAGTACATACGCACTCAATACTTCTCCGATCTTATTCTGCCAGAAAGTTTTCACCTGGTATTGCTTCAACACAACAGCTATAGCGTTGTCTGAGGGCCGAACCGCTGTCCGCTTCCTGCATGTACCAATAAAGGATAAGACGGTCGTCCTCCATCTTTTAAGCATTTTCATTTTCGATAGATATTGAAAAAGCAATCGGATTAGCAGGTAAATATGGCAAGAACCCTTCCCCGGGACAAATAAGCTGGGTAATAGATACTCTCATTATTCTGATTAGTCGCAGCCCTGGCGGGTCGTGCAGGAAAAAGAAATTGCTTTGCCGTTTTTTTATTAGCTTTCCTGCAAAGACCCTTTGGAATCGCCCGTTTTATCTCACCGTAAAAGAATAATATGTCAAGGGGAATTATTGCTTACCTCATATTCTACCTGTTGCTGACACCCTTTAGGGGGCTATCGCAACTTTCGCCACCGTCAGCCATTCCCGGCTATTCTTATCACCCGATGCATGAGGACAAGCCCTCCTGGCAGCGGCTAAGCCTCCTGATGGGCGCCACTTTTCTGGTAGTTGCCAAGGAAGGACAGGTGGACCTGGACAGTTGCCTGCACGCAGCCAGCCGCTCCATGGGAATAAGCCGGTTTTCCCTGTTAGCCGAAGGGATCGACGATCCGGACCTGGCAGCACAATCAAAGTGGATCGACCGTTATGAACCTGCACAGGGTATCCGCCAGCTTTCGCAGGCTTCGGGCAAAAAACATGTGCAATTATTACTTTTGCTGGGTGCTTATTATGCTTTTCAGCCTCATAATTATAACAGGTACAAAGACAGTGTCGAGTATTTTCTGACCAGCGCCATACAGGAAAGCGGATCACTGAAGGAAGATAAGCTCGCCAGGCTGGCGCTCTGCCTGCTTGTAAAAGTATATGCCCTGGGCAATGATGAAAAGGCCCTTTCGGTTTGCCAGACATTGATTGCACGATGCAGGCAGGCGGGGGATAAAGATACAGAAGCAAGGGCATTAGCCTACCGGAGTAAATTCACACCGCCCATGGTCTCCACGCTCAAAAGAAAGATCGATGATGCGCAGCAGGCGGCGGTGCTCTATCACAGCATTGGCAACTTTGAGGGTGAAATAAATGCATTGACAGATCTTGGTTATTTACAGATGATTATCGGGCAAATACAGGCCGCGTACGAAAACCATCTGAAAGCATTTGATCTGGCAGCATCCATTCATTATCCTTATATCCATTATAATGCGCAGGCGCTTGTTACTGTCACGCTCTTTCAGGGAAAGTTTGGCGAACCGCTGCGGTATGCCTATCAACTGATCAGAACTGCTGAGGAGACCCGTGACAGTCTCGCCTGGGGTTATTTTTATACCAACCTGGCGCATTTGTATGGATGGGAAGGCAGAACAAAAGAGAGCTTTGAATGGTCACAAAAGTCGGTCAACCGTTTCGTGGCCGAGCGTAATACATCTGTGTACCGTATGTTAGATAATGTGGTGCTCTTTATGCAGGAGAATGGGCAGGCAAAAGAAGCGCTGGACCTTGCACTGGACATCTCAAAAAAAGTAGGTTTCCCCACCACTTTTTCGGACCAATTCGCCTATCACACTGTATTTTCCAACTGTTATATAGGGCTCCATCTGCCAGACCAGGCAGCAATACATATTAATAAACTTGATGACCTGGAAACCCAGGCCGCAGCTATCAGAGGACCGATGAGAAGATCTGAAGTCGATGGTCAGTTTGCCTACTTAATGATAGAACGGAAACAATACAGGAAAGCGAGGGAATTTCTTAATAAGCGATTCATTTCCCCCTCCATTATGGGCGGCTACCTGGCGTCCAAACTTCAGGCATACCAACAGCTGATCTTGATCGACTCTGTACTTGGCGACAATGCCGCTGCGGTAACCCATTACAGGAAATATATGCAGTTACGTGATTCAGGTTTTCAAATATCTAAACTAAGACAGGCAGAAGAGCTCCAGGTCATTTATCAGATGAAGGAAAAGGAGAACGAGATAAGCTCCCTGACACAGCAGGCAAAACTTGAAAAAGCCAATTCAGAAAAGGCAGCCCTCGTAAGGGACCTGACGATAGCCGGTATTTTTGCGGCGCTGATTATCGCAGCTTTATTATACCGGCAAAGCCGCTTAAGAAAAAAGAATAATCAGGTGATCATGGCGCAGAATGAACAACTACAACAGCTGCTTGCCGATAAAGAGTGGCTGTTAAAGGAAATACATCATCGCGTCAAAAACAATCTACAGATCATCATGAGTCTGCTGGATTCACAGTCTGAATACATCAACAACGATGCAGCGCTGGCGGCTATTGAAGACAACATGCGCCGGGTGCATGCAATGGCGCTCATACACCAAAAACTTTATCAATCGGAGGATATTGCCACCATTGCCATGCCTGATTACATCAATGAACTGGTGAGTTATGCGCGGGAGAGCTTCGATACGAACAACCGGATCGTTTTTGAACAGGTGGTTGAGCCGCTGAACCTGGATGTATCGCAGACCATCCCGCTGGGCCTGATCATCAATGAAAGCATCGTCAATGCCATTAAGTATGCATTCCCTCATGGACGAAAAGGGATCGTGCGTATACATTTATACAAGGATGAAACCCGTCATTTAGTGCTGAAGATAGCAGACAATGGTATAGGCCTGCCGCCGGAGTTCGATACAAAGGCACATACATCCCTGGGATTTGACCTGATGCAGGGGCTTACCAAACAATTGAATGGCAGCTTCATTTTTGAAAGCAATAATGGCCTGCATATAACGATCAGATTCCTGGAATTAAGCAGTCACTTTTCGCACAAAACTTTGGTCAACCTTTAAGTTGTTTTTTGTATGAAAAAAAAAGTGCTCATTGTGGAAGACGAATTTATTGTAGCTAATAATCTCCGGCAAATATTAGAGCGGTTCAGCTATACTATAACCGGCATCGCAGCCTCTGCCGAAGAAGCGGAAGCATCTCTCCGGAACCAAAAACCAGATATCGCGTTGCTCGATATCCGGTTGCAGGGAGAACGCTCGGGTATCGATATCGCCCGTAAATTAAGGTCTGAAAACATTGCCTTTATCTATCTGTCAGCCAATTCCAATCAAAACATACTGGAAGAAGCAAAGACAACAGAGCCTTATGGTTTTTTGGTAAAACCATTCAGGAAAAAGGACTTACTGGTCATGCTGGATATCGCATGGTATCGTCATAAGCAGGCGCTCGAATCGATCATGCACCAGGAAAGCCTCTTGCAGCAACAAATAACGGAGGTGAGCCATGAAAATCTGGAAAGTGAACAAAAATTGCTGAAGATAGCCAGGATCTTGCAATCACACCTCCCATTCGATCTTATCGCAAGCGGCCTCCGACCACTTACTATGGACGCATTCAACGACAAAGCGTATTTGCGTGTTGGGTTCGACGAATACCAGTTCATAGGTGAAAAAGAATTACTGACCATTTCGAACTTAACGAAAACTGCGCTGACTGTGATCCTTGCCAACAGTCATACAGATGTCAGCCCGCTCATTTATAATCATGAAACGTCCGACAAAAAACCAAATGTTCCGTCGCTGCAGAAAACACTGATCGAAACATTTACGATACAATCATACCTGGTGTTTCCCGTTACACTTGGTAATGGGCAGTCGTTTCACTACTTTTTCTATAGCCGCAGGCAGGATATTTATAACCACCACCATATTGCCTTACTGAACCGGCTACGCCAGTGTCTGATAGCCGTAGCTGAAACACTGGTTAATTCAGCAAGCTCACTGATAATACCAACGGCAGCATCTTCCGGGCTCCCGGCATTCAGCAGTATTATCGGAAAGCACCATCTCTTATTAGCGGCCCTCGACCTCACTACACAGGTTGCACCTTACAACACATCGGTGCTGATACTGGGGGAAAGCGGCACGGGTAAAGAAAAAGTGGCTCACTCCATTCACTTACTTTCACCCCGTAAAAACGGGCCATTCATCAAGGTAAATTGCGCGGCCATTCCGGCTACTCTCCTGGAATCGGAACTATTTGGCCATGAGAAGGGCGCTTTTACCGGCGCGATGGAAAAAAGAAAAGGCCGGTTTGAGCTGGCTGATGGCGGCACCATCTTTTTAGACGAGATCGGCGAACTTCCAACTGACATGCAGGTAAAAATATTGCGCGTTTTGCAGGAGAAGGAAATTGAATACCTCGGCGGCGGATCTCCTGTTAAAGTCAATGTTCGCATCATTGCCGCTACTAACCGGAACCTTGAGAAAGAAGTAGCTGCCGGTAATTTCCGGCTTGACCTCTATTATCGCCTCAATGTTTTTCCCATTACATTACCACCGCTGCGCGAACGAAAAAGCGACATAGAAGACCTCGCCAATTATTTTGCAGAGAGCTTTTGCCGGGAGTTCAATAAGCCCTTCATGGGCATTGCAACATCCATGATGGAGGATATGTTGGCTTATCATTGGCCGGGTAATATTCGAGAACTCGAAAATGTTATAGAACAATCTGCCATTCTCAACAACGGAAAGTCTGCATTAACTTTAAGGCGGAATTTAACGGGAACAGCCACTGCTTCTACTCCAAAGGGGGATATTCAAAATCTGGAAGACGTAAAGCGCATTCAAAGGGACACGGAAAGAAACTATATCATTTCAATTCTCAAAAAAACATACGGCCGTATCCGGGGCATCAATGGCGCTGCAGAACTATTGAATATTAAGCCCACCACGCTGGAATCAAAAATAGATAAGCTGAATATCAAAAGGGATGATTTCATGAATTCAGAAGGTAATTATTAAACCTTAAACGTCTGTACCGGGCAATAATTCCCTTGCCCGGATCGATTAAAGCCATTGATGTACAGACTCCAATACTTTCGGAGGACATCTACACTCACCTCCAATTTTTTCGGACTTTCCACTTTTTCCGCTCCTCACCATGCCAGCATAAACACCTGTTTTATAATGCATTGCAATCGTAAATCTTTCCGGTTACGGACTTATCATCAACTGGCACACCGATGGCTGTCATTACCTGCAGCGGAATTTACCTGCTGCATTGACCATAAAACACACCTATTTATGTTGAACCTCGAATGGTTTAGAACCTTTAAAGCTATTTATGAAACAGGCAATCTGTCTGCTGCTGCGCAAACGCTCTTTATTTCCCAACCCGGCGTAAGCCTTCACCTGCGATCGCTGGAAACCTACACAGGCCATCTTCTATTTGAGCGTGAAACTAGAAAGATGATACCTACCGAACGGGCGACCATCCTGTACAATTGTATCATCGACTCTATGAATAACCTTGTACAGGCGGAGCAGGTGTTCTGCAGGAATTCCAAAGCAGAGAAACCGACAATTGGCGTAGGTATGTGCTTTGAGACCTTCGAACACACGCTTGAAGAGCATGTTGCCCGGTTGCCCTTCAACCTGATCCTCAGATTCGGTGAATATGACCAGATGCTGCACGACCTCGATATGGGAGCACTCGACCTCGTATTAACACCACAAAAAGGGCGGCAGCCCAACCTCGAATACACTCCTTTCGCCAAAGAGCGCATTATGCTGATCTGTGGCGGCGAAACAGATACCACCGCGCTGGACGAACTAATATTAGTCAATAACAAAGCGGCCATCAGGCAATGGCTCAGGAAGCAGATATGGTTTACCGCCGCGGCAGATATGGGGCACCTTAAAAACTTCTGGATCGCCAATTTTGACGAACAGCCCGACGTCCAGCCCAACTATATAGTGCCAAACGCAGGTTCCATCCTCCGTTGCCTGCGAGGCAGCAAAGGTTTTGCTGTGATGCCGGACTTCCTGTGCAAAAAGGAGATTGAAAACAAGACAGTCAGGTTGGCCTGGGAAGGCTGCTTTCCCGTGGAGAATACCCTGTATTTTGGTAAACGGAAAAAAACGATATATGCCAGGGAAATCAAACAGCTCGAACAGCTATTGACACAGAACTGGTTTGCCTGAATAACATCCATCTATTCTTAAAATAAAAAGGACCTGTCATCGCTTTTCGCCATCAGTTAAACGACTGTCTGAACTCCAAAGGCAACAGCTTAGTTTTTGCCTTGAACAGTTTGCTGAAAGATTGCGGGTGTTCAAACCCCAATTCGTAAGCTATTTCGCTAACGGATAAATCAGTTGTAGATAATTTTTCCTTCGCCTTTTCAATCAGCTTATCGTGAATGTGTTGCTGCGTGCTTTGTCCTGTTAACCGTTTAAGTACACGGCTTAGATAACTTACAGACACATTCAGACTTTCAGAAATAAATTGAACTGTAGGCAATCCTTTTTGAATTAAATCATCGCTGTTGAAATAATCGGTAAGTAACTCATCCAAACGGCTCAGGATCTGATGATTTCCTATTTTCCTGGTGTTAAATTGCCTGTGGTAAAACCTTTCGGCATAAGTAAGCAATAGCTCTAGTTGTGCAATGATAACATTTTGACTGTGATCGTCAATGTTTGAATGATATTCCTGCTGAATATTCCGAATGATACTGACAATAATTGCTTCTTCTTTTTCTGAAAGAAAAAGTGCTTCGTTCACGGCATAATCAAAAAAATCGTATTGCTTTATTTTTTTTGCCAAAGATGTATTCCAAAGAAAATCGGGATGGATGAGCAGCACCCATCCCGATTGTTTTAATTCTTCTTCTTTATCAAGCGCGATGCTGAAAAGCTGATTGGGTGACATAAATGACATGGTTCCCTCATCAAAGTCATATTCCTGCTGGCCGTATTTTAGTCTGACAGCCCCTTTCTCATTGAGATTCCTTTTCAGGGCAATCATATAAAAATCCAACAGCAAATTCATTGGTTCATCGCTGTGTAAATGTTTAGCGGTTTCAACATTTATCACACTTATCAACGGATGTTCAGGTTTAGGTAAGTTCCTGAATTTGTGAAATTCACCTATTGTTTTTATCCTGTAAACTCTCCTGTTTGTCATTTTAGTGTTCTTTTCTGACTTCCAATACAAGTTTACCACGAACGTGCCAGCTTTCACTTTCCTTATGTGCCTCGGCCACCTGTTCCAATGGATAGACCTTACTAATAACAACTTTCACTTTGCCGCTGTCAATCAATTGAGCTATTTCACTTAAGTATTCTGCAGAAACATAACTACCACTGCCGCCTACCACCTCACCTTTGGCTTTCTTTTTTGTAAGTGCCTCTTTGACTTCGTCGCCAAACGCGAAATCAACGTTTACGCTCACATAGATACCGCCTTCTTTCAATACATTTATACATTTTAATCGCTCTTTGTTATCACGCAGTGGCGAAGCATCAAATACAAGGTCAATGTCCTGCAACAATTCTTCAAATTGCTGGTTCCTGTAATCAATCACCTCATCGGCGCCAATTTGCTTCAAAAATGCAAGATTTCCTGCAGAAGCCGTCCCGATAACATACGCACCTTTTGCTTTTGCAAACTGCACAGCAAAACTGCCAACACCACCCGACGCGCCGTGAATGAGGACTTTCTGGCCTGCCTGCAACTGTCCTAGTTGAAAGTTACCCGCCCAGGCAACCAACCCAGCCAAAGGTACACCTGCTGCCTCGTTAAAAGAAATGCTTTTAGGTTTCAAAGCAAACTGATTTGCTTTCGCCGAAAAGTATTCCGCATAACTTCCATCTCCGGGGAAATTTGGGACACCATACACTTCATCTCCCCTTTTGAAGTTAGTTACGTTGCTACCCACTTCTTCTACAATACCTGCTGCGTCCCAACCCAATATCAAAGGCAATTTTAAAATGGGTTTTAAAAAATCATTCCCGCCGTTACGGATTACCCAATCAGCAGGATTTACGCCACTTGCATAACATTTCACCAAAATCTCATCCGCTCCGGGAACGGGACGCTCTACTTCTTGTATTTTCAAAACTTCCGTTCCACCAAATTCGTTAATTCTTACTGCTTTCATTTTTAATCATTTTTGTTAGTACAAAGTTGCAATCCTACTAAAAAACCGGAGTAACCGAATTTGACTTTGTAGTAGCCAAAAATGAAGTACGGTCATTGATCGGCAACACACTACAAATATCTAAGCCAAATCCGAACTACGGAATACAATACGAAAAATAAGCAGGTAGTATTGGCAGAATGAAATAAGTTTACTTACTTTGCAATACAAAGTACTTCTATGACACCCAATTCAGCAGAATTCAGGAAGGAAATAAAGGCCTGGCTCATCATTTTTATCGTCTCCCTCCTTTTGAGCGGTATCACCGCTTTCCCTGTAGAAACCGAGCTACAATGGGTTTGCTCGTGGTGGCCCTGGCCATCTTCTACCTTTTATAAATGGTTATATACCTGTTACCTGGCAATAAAGGATACCAATGCACAATATCCTTACCTTGCATATGGATACGACTGGCTGGCATTTGCTCATATCGTCATTGCTATCGCATTTATCGGCCCTCTTAAGGACCCTGTAAAAAATATCTGGAGCATTGAATTCGGCTGTATAGCCTGCATAGCAGTTATTCCGCTCGCCTTTATAGCTGGATATATCAGGAAGATACCTGTGCACTGGCGGCTGATCGACTGTTCGTTCGGAGTTATCGGGATAATCCCCCTGTTAATATGTCACAGAAGGATAAGACAATTGGAAAAAGCAATAGCTTAAAAAGTATTTGTGATGAAGACATTTGTGGAGGATACATCAATTGTAAAGAAAATATGGAGCACGACAGATATTACGCTTTTCATATTTGCAGGCGCCAGTGCAGAGTTTGCATTGAACAAAGAAGTAGACTGGTTATACTTTACAGGCAAATTGCCTGCTGATCCTATCGGACGTTTGTTCTCAACAGTAAAATACGCACAGTACATTCTTTTTAAAGAAGAAAAAGAAGCGATTGCTTCGATTGAAAAAATAAATACAATACATCAGCATGTTGAATTGGCACGTGGCCGCAAAATATCCAATGAAGGCTATCAGGGTGTATTATATATGCTCATCTATTATTCGATCGCCTCTTTTGAATTATTACAGAGAAGGCTAACCAACGAAGAGAAAGACGAAATTGTAAATACCTTTGCGGGAATTGGCGATCACATGCAGATCCACGGTATTCCTGTTAATTACAGCGAATGGAAAACGCTGTATGAGTACCAGTTGACGCACAATCTCCTGAATAGTTCATTTACCAATAACCTTTTCCAACAATATAAAAAGCATCTGGGGATTGTCCGTTATTTCCTATTGCTGGATATTCAAAGGATGCTGGTATCTAAACAAGTCAATCATTTACTCCATCTGGGACGTCCATGGGTTGTTCCCTTGCTGATTCCGGTTTACAGATTGATCCGCAGCTACAAATGGCATAAGCAGTTGATACTAATGATGGTGCCCCGTAAATTTAAGGAGCAGGTGAAGACGATGGACCAAAGATAAAGTCAACTACTTCTTTTTACCGGTAGTACGGGGATATTAACAGATAGACGATCACGCCTGTCAAACTCACGTACAACCAGATCGGCATTGTCCAGCGCGTGATCTTCTTATGTAATTCAACCTCCATATTCAGGCCACGCCCCATGGATACCAACGCTAAAGGAACTGTAATGACCGCAAGTACAACATGTGTAATCAACAGGAAATAATAGATGTATTTTATTGCCCCGGCACCACCGAATACTGTTGACGGCATTGTAAAATGATAGAGCATATAAGACAATAAAAACAGTGAAGTGCATAAGAAAGCTGAAAAAACAAATGCACGATGCATCGCTATTTCCTTCTTCCTGATGGCAAAAAGTGCCGGCAAAAGAAGCACAAATGTAGTTGATCACTCACCAGCAATACAAAAGGCCCCTGCGCAATACAGGAGCCTCTTTACTACTTTATTATCTTATTGAAACACGGCCTTTTTGTCGGTAAAAAACGCAGCCAGTGTGGTGGCCTTTTGACCAGTAATGTCCTCGATTGTATTATTGGTACCAGCAAAGACGCCATCGATACAATCCTGTGCCACGTGTGTAACATGCTGGATAAAATGTGGGTGTGCACCTCTGGCAGCTGCCAGTTCATTGAAGCTTTGTATACTAACAGGATCATAGCTTATTTTCCTGCCCAACACCTTTGAAAGGACCTCACTCATCTCAAATACGTTATATTCCTCAGGGCCATACAACCGGATGGTCTGCCCCGCATAAGCTGCAGGATGAGTCAGGATCCTGGCTACCACGCGCCCCAGGTCTGCGGAATCTACCGGTGCCCAGCGTCCGTTGCTGAAAGGCAGAACAATCGTATCTTTCTCACGGATATCTTCACGTATATATAAAAACCAGTCATCAAAGAATGTGGGCCTCAGGTGTGTAACCGGTACACCAGACATGTCCAGTATACGTTCGCCCACCCAATGGTCCTGGGCGGCATTACTTTTTGCATCACGCCGGGCAGACACTTGCGACATGTTTACGATCCCTTTTAAACCTGCTTCCTTCGCTGCCTGCGCGAAATAAGCAGTTGCCTGCAAAACACCTGGTGTCAGGATCGGGAAACAAAAATATGCCGTGTCAATACCTGCCATAGCAGCTGCTATATCATCAAAGCGGAGCAAGTCTCCCACGAATATCTCCACTCCCTGTGCTGCAAGCTTCTCAGAACGCTCGTCCACACTGTGTACTAAGGCTCTTACCGGAATTCCCATTTTCAATAATTCTTCGATGGCAACACCGCCACTCTTACCGGTCGCCCCGGTTACCAATATCTTCAATTGCTTTTCCATATTATAATTTTTTGATTATTCGAATAAAATAGTCCTGCCAGGACTCACCTTCCATCTTTCAGACTACCCATTTTGCTTCACATCCTCATGATCAGTACTGGTGGTCACTGAGCGCCATTCCTCTATCTCCTGGTTGAATTGCTCCATCTTTTGATTGAAATAATTCAACGTGTCATTGCCCAGTGGCAGGTGTACCGGTGGCTTAGGTGATGCAGCCAGGGACATGACGGCATTAGCTAATTTGACCGGATCACCAGGCTGTTTATAACTGATCTGAGAGGCAAAGGCGCGCATCTGGCCAGCCGTATCCTGATAGTCAGCAATCACTGCCTTTGCAGCGGTTAAAGAAGAGCCATCGAGGAAATTGGTGCGGAAAAAGCCCGGTTCCACAGCAGTAACATGGATACCCAATGGCTTCAATTCTACGGCCAGTGCCTCATTTATACCTTCTACGGCAAATTTGGTGGCAGCGTACAGCCCCCAACCAGCAGTAGCAGTTAACCCTACCACTGACGACAGGTTGATCACATGACCTGAATGTTGTGCACGGAAATAAGGCAGGATAGCACGTGTTACATGCAGCAAACCGAATACATTTGTGTCAAACGACTGACGTACTTCCTCATCACTCGCTTCCTCCACAGCCCCAAGAAGGCCGAAACCGGCATTGTTGACCAATACATCAATACGGCCGAAGCGCTCCACTGCCTGCCGGGCCGCCTGTCTGGCCTGATCTTCATTTGTCACATCCAGCAAGACAACGTATAGATTATCATTGTTGAGGACACGCTGCAGTTTCTCTGGCTGACTGCGTACTGTCGCTACTACTTTATCGCCATTTGCCAACGCGGCTTTTGCGATTTCCAGGCCAAAGCCTCTGGAGGCGCCTGTTATAAACCATACTTTTGTTTTCATTGTTTGAAGTTTACACCAAAGTTCACCTAAAGCGCAGAGGATGGCCTTAGCATCTTCGATGCAACACTTATGAATTTCAACTATTGGGAATTTTAGGGAGTTCCCTGGGGAAACAGATCATTCCGGGAGAAACGATGACCGACCGTACTCAGGCCGGCACTGCATAGCTTTTTCGGAATTCACTTGGGGTTATGCCAAGGTTCTTTTTAAAGAACTGGGTGAAGTTGGGATGTTCTGCAAAGCCCATGGATATCCCTATCTCATGCAATGGCCAGTCAGTCTGCAACAATAGTGCTTTGCTTTCTTCGAGCAAACGATTCTTAATATGTGTACTTACATTCTGGCCAGTATGTTTCTTTAGCAGGGCATTCAGGTAATTAGGAGACAGGTCGAGGCTATCGGCAAATTCTTTCACTGTCTTAATTCTCATTGGACGCTGCTGGTTGATCTGCGAAGCTTCTGCCTCCAGCAGCTGGAAGAAATGATGAATATGCCCATATTCGTCAGATACACCATCCGGCCCTGGAAAGTCGGCTGTTTTTACACTCTCAATGATGATCAACTGTAAATAGGCCGCTATCGCCTCTTCCACCAGGGCGCCGCCTTTTCCAGCCTGTTCATGCATTTGCATATATAGGCTATTGATCACTTCAACTGAATCGGGCTGTAACCGGATAACACTTCTGGAAGTGTCTGAGAAAAGCTGATGCTTTTCCATTGTCAGTTTCAGCAATGGATACTCCTCTACATACCTTTTCTTAAACAGACAGTAATGCCCGACCAGCGACGATGAAATGCTACGCCAGGAAATAATCTCATTAGGATGCAGGAAAAGAATAGTATTGCCGTCAATATGATAGCTGTTCATGCCCAGCGAAAAGAGTCCACTCCCTTCGCGGATAAACAAGATCTTATAGAAATCCCTTCTGTTTGGAGAAATGTAATTATCACAAGCAATCTCCTCCGCGTTTACGACCTTGATATTCCAGTTTTGAAAGTAGTCGCGGGTCACCGGCGTACGGGTAGGAAAATCCTGAAGTTGAGAAATGTCTGCCATACTCTTTCACTTGAATAGAACCGCTACTAAATTAGCCATTTTATTCTTAAAAGGGCCTCCCGCTATAGTTAAAAAATAAATCTGTCCCATCCTTACGCAATCGTTGCCGATAACGATTGCGTAAAAAAATCATCACCGACTTATTCAATCTATCAATTAATTGCTGAAATTCAGTATACCCCTCATTACTATCTTTCAACAATTAAAACCCACATTATGAAAAACATCTCCCTCATTGCTTTGTTTTGTCTGGCCCTTGCCAGTTGTCAGAAAAACAATTCAGTATCCCCTGGCGTTGCTGATGAAAACCATTCCTCTTTAGCTGTTGTTAATGCAGCTGCCAGCAGTGTAACAGTGAATACAGAATCAACCCTGAAATCGGCCGTTAGTGCTGCAAAGGCTGGCGATATCATCACCATCAGCGGCACTATTAAACTGACCAGTACTTTACAGCTACTTAACAGTGGTACTTCCAGCTCCAAGATCAATTTAACCGGCGGTGTGCTGGATTGTTCAGGCATTTCATCCGGCTGGGGTGTAAAATGTAATGGAAGTTATTGGAACATCACTAACATGACCATTAAGAATGCCCCTGATTGCGGCCTTGTATTCCAGTATGGTGGTTACAACTATGTATATAACGTTACCACTTCCGGCAACCACGACTCCGGTTTGCAGATCTACAACCAATCGCATCACAATAACATCAGTTATTGTAATTCCAATGACAACTATGATACACAGAATGGCGGCGAAAATGCAGATGGTTTCGCCTGCAAGTTATCAGCCGGAGCAAGTAACAAATTTGATCACTGTACCGCCAATCACAATTCCGATGACGGCTGGGATCTTTACGGACAACCATCTACAGTTACTATCACCAACTGTACAGCCACCAATAACGGGTATGGCGGTAATGGGGATGGTAATGGTTTCAAACTGGGCAGCGCCGGACAAAATGTACCACATACAGTTACAAACTGTACATCAAATTATAACAAAGCCTCAGGCTATGATGGAAACGGTAATACCGGACATATTACCATCACCGGAAGCACCGGTACAGGTAATGGGAAAGCCCTGTTTTCCAGGATATATTAAGCCGCAGGTACACGGGCATCCGCCTTGTTAAGTAGAAGAATACTCCTGAACAAACTAAAGTTCCGAAACAACAAAAAGGTCGAAACACATCTTAAGTTTCGACCTTTTTGTTGTTCAAATCAGGAACCTATTGAAGCCCGAACTTCTTGGGCAGTCATCTCTTAATTATGTATTGGATTCACCTTTAAAGCCAAGCCTCTTCTTCATTTCTTCCAGCACATTATAAATGATAAGGCATCTGCCGTAATGCATCAGCATAGCGAAGAGACGACTGGTAAATTCGGGTTGATGCAAGCCTGGAAATTCACGGCATTCTGCAAAGCGATGCTCATAGATACTGCAGCAGTTAGCGGTCAAAAAATGGCAGGGAATGGTATTCATCACCATGATGTCATTGTTCGAACCGGTTTCAATGTATTGTTCCTTTATGTCTGCTTCAGACCGGTTCAAATGCGCTGCCAGACTGGTAATCTCACTGTCCGTAACATTGATCATAAGTGAACGGCAACAGTTGCCACAACTTGTGCAATCTATTTGTGGGGTAATAGTTGCATCAAGCTCTTGTACAAGCTCGTCAATAGCCGCAGATTCATGTGAGCGGAGAAATGCTTTGAATGCCTGATTTTCGGCTTCTTTTTCCGCTGCCGCCAGCGCAATAACGTCTAGTTGTGTAATGATATTCAAGCACGCAAGATACATAAATCTTTACAGAAATATGCCGTGGCTTATGTTGCATGACCGCAAAGAGGCTGAAAGTTCAATTACTGGCGCTTGTGTAAACCATAGCGCTTTTTACCGCTTTTATCCTGCTTAGATAACGTATCGAAACAGGAAACAGGTTATTTTGTTATACATCATTATACAATCGCAGTGAAAAAATAACCTGTACCAGCAGGAAGATAAAATTTCCCGATGATACAAAATTATCCTTACATTAGTAGTCGCAAATTGATACTATTGGAATTGTAACCCATGCTTGTTCGAATCAAGTAAGATTGACCCAACTTTCCATTCTGACATTTGCCTATTTTATTTATCACGAGCAATAGCTCGATAGACTAGTTTGTTATTATTCATCACCCTCAAAACCCACAAAAATGAAAACGTTTCATTGGTCCCTCTGCGTATTTTTATTCCTCTTTATCTTTACTGCCTGTAAAAAAGAGGACAAAACATCACTTGCACCGACTCCAAAAGAAGATGCCTCATTAACTTACAAAAGCTCCGATCAGATCCCTAATGAGATCATCCCTTTGTTGTATCAGGATCTTGTAAAGGATAAATTGTATGGACAGGCAGAAAATCTGAAAGCATCTTATTATAACACTTTAGCACTCCGAAAGGACGATCACAGGGATCTTCTGAAAACCGTTGAGACCAATCTCTCCTCTGCCAAAATACCTGCGATCGCAGCGGCTAATTTACCAACACGCCCTGTACCGGGTATAGGGGGAGGAGTTGTACTGAATGGCAACTGGGTTACCACCAGTGGAACAACCAGCGCTAATGTACAGGCGCTGGGAATCGTGTCCATAGATTTCAATGCGATGAATGGCAATCCTGCGACGGGCGGCGCCCCTGATGTTGCTAACCCTAGCCCGGCTCCAGCCGTTGGCCAGTTCCTGGGTACCACGGGCCAGTCAAAACGACTGGAAGCCTTTTCTCTCCCCTTTATCCAATTTGCGGCTGCAGATAACCTGGGCACTACTTACTACACCGGTTCATTTCCGTTTACCTATCAGGCGCATGTAGAAGGAATAGGATGGCAAAGTTATGTGTCATCCAGTTCATTTGCCGGCACCATTGGTCAAAGCAGAAGGATAGAGGCGATAAAGATTTATGGACCGGGTCTGAATAACCCTAATTATACCTTAACCTTTAATGATTCTTCTCCTTCCACAACAGCAAAGCTGTATATCTACTACAGAGTACATGCAGACGGACTGGGATGGATGAACTGGGTTCCTGAAAATAATATGGCCGGAACAACAGGGCAATCCAGGAGGTTAGAGGCGATACAGGTAAGGGCTTATCTTGTTAAGGTATAAGTATCGTCATATATGAAACACGATAAAGGACCCACCCTCAAAGTGGGTCTTTTTAATAGGGAAATGTATTCTATTAACTAATCATTAACCAACTTGGTGAACTTTTTTTGTATACTGCAGCACGAATGACCATGAACTTTACCAGAATTGGCTTATTCTAATTACGGGGGAATTAATCAGCATCAATATAACCAGCCAGCCAGTTCGCTTGTACAATACAATTAAACGCCCAATAGAAGGCGGGGGAAAGTGACTACTATATTTCAGCTACAGGACCTGCTCAAAAGCCGCAGATTAACACCCAACGCACAGGCTAAGAACGCAAGGATAATACAAGCATTCAAAACAGACATTGTATCGTAAAGATCTACTATTAGCAAACCTCTAGATCTCCGCCAGCCGAAATAATGTGCTGTATTCAGTAGCCTTGAAACCGGCTGAAAAATCAGGTCGTTTGGTATACTTGAATGGATAATAGTATGTTCGTCCGTTAATCGCCCGGCTTCTTATCCATGCATTTTTTCGCTTATCGTCAGGCGCAAATAACGCCAATAGTGAACCACTCAGCTCAAAGGGTGGTCGGGCACTTCCTATTGGAATAATCATAAAACCTTCCATCGTACTATAACCGATCATAGTGGGAAATACCTGGAAAATGGCTTCTTTACTTGCCGTAAGGAAAACTTTTTCCAGGCTTTCCAAACTGTAAAGACCACTATTGATGACTGCTGTTGCTTCTCCTTCCGCCATTGCCCATTGACGCTTATACAGATAACACCTCGCAAGCAGAGCCGCGGCGCTCCATTTATTGGCCCTCACCCGGCCTGCGGAAGGATAATTAGCGGGAAGCAATTCTTTTGCAAGTTGCAGATCACTAAAAATAGTTTCCCATACAAGATCAACATTAGCCCTTGGTAAAGTACTCGTTACTGTATAGTCAGTAATCTTCACCAGCGGTACATCACCAAACAATTGAACTAAGTGGAAATACAATAATGCCCGCAAAAAACTGCATTCACCAACCTATAAAACAGGCCGGTAAATTTTTACCGGCTTTTAGCATATAACAGCATAGATATACGAAGTCCTTATCAGCATACATCTATAAACATAAAAAAGCCTGTAAACCCCACAGTTCACAGGCTTTCGTTTAATCACCATGCAAGTGATTTCACCCTTTTCATAAACACATAGCTGATTCATCCCCTGGATTGAATAGGCTCAATGTCACTTCGCATGTGGCTGATATGTAAACTTCTGTCCTCCAAGCGCTGCCTCAAGCATCAAACCACCCTTCTCCTGGCTGAACACAAGTACACCGTCCCGGTACTTAACATTGGCTGCTGCTCCCTCTTTAGCAGCAATCGCAGAAGCCTGTCCTGAGAATTCAAGTTTATTATCCTTAAAGTGGTCCAATGCTGCTTTGTCTTCAAAAAATACTACTTCCCTATACGCCTGACCGCCAAACTGGAAACCGGCAGTTACCTGTATCATTTTCGCAAGACCAATAAAACGTCCTTTTTCATATACCGCACCTCTACCGGCGGCTCCACCAACACCTGCAGCCCCTTTACCGACATTAGGGAAAATAACATACCCGTAACTGTGGTCGAAAAGAGCATCCATCAGTTTGTCTGTCTTAACGAAGGCAGCTCTGGCCTTTTTACTATCAGCAATTATCCTTTCTTTGTCCTGACCTTTCACTATCGCAGGGAGCAATGATCCTGCCAAGAGGATGATAGCAAGGCCAAAAAGATACTTTTTCATAGTAATACCTTTTGGTTAAAAAATACAACCGGACGCGGCAATGCATACATTTATACAGTAAGCAGCCGGCACGATCCATATCTATAACACAAGTAACATGCCATCAGAAATCATGCTTAAAAGCACAAGCTATCCACATGTTGCATATAGGATTAATTCTCATTTTCAGCTGGCAACATGCATCTTCAATATGAATGCTGGATGTCCCATTCTATCAACCCACGGAGCAGTCTGCTTAAATAGCTTCGCAATATGGTTGATACCTTCAACAAACCTTCTGTCTTTTCCCCAGGTCTCTGTTTGTTTTATCTTGTTGGTGAAGCACCATACAGGTGGAAATTTTATTTCACATTAGCAAATGTTTAGCTGCTATTCCTGTCCCAAAAACACTTATATTTGTTACGATAATTTTTTAACCCGGACTCAAAAAAAGTACCATTATCTATGAAAAAGTTGTTCCCTATCGCATTCCTGTTATGCGCATTTTTTTCCTTGTCAAGTTTTGCTCCTGTACGCTCTGATGCTCCTGTGATCAAAAAGAGTGCCCGTCGCTACTCCTTTCCGATCACCGGTACAACTGATGGTACACCGGGAGCCGGCCAGCCTGCCGGCACCATTGCCTACGAAGTAAACGGCAGTGGAACCATTCCATCTTCTATTACTTTCAAAACATTGTCCGGTACTGTATTGGGTACTTACGCTTTCAGCTTAAGTTCTCCCAACAACTACCTGGCCGGTGGTATGAAAGCACAAACATCTATCTCCGGTGTTTATTTTCACATCAGCAGCGCTTGTGGTACGGGATATTGCTTAGAGTTCATTGGTGGAATTTGATGCCTCGCTAATCTTGCTGTAGGACACAATCAGGCATCTCCAGCATACCCGTTGATGCCGCTGCTTTTTTTTAGCTCTAAATGTATTAGACCTTCCCGCTACATCGGGAAGGTCTTTTTATTTTCTGAGCAACATCAGTTATTTAAGCCCTCAGAATCAGTAATGCCCCTGCTTCCCATCACCTTTTTCATTGTGTATCTGCTCTAGGTTTGCATCAACAAGAAACCAATGACATTATGAAAAAGTTACTATTATTTAATGTGCTATGCTGCCTCAGTTTATTAGGATTTGCCCAACAGAAAGGAGAATGGCGTGCTCGCCTGAGAGCCACCGCCGTAGTTCCTGACGCCAGTGCTACCATCAGTACAATAGGCGGAAGCGCTGACATATCCAATACCGTTATCCCGGAACTGGACTTCACTTACTTTCTTTTTAACCGTGTATCGGCTAACCTTATCCTTGGCACTACGAGACATAAGGTAACAGCTACGGGTACTGCCCTTGGTGACGTAGACCTGGGAAAAGTATGGCTCCTGCCACCTACGCTGACCTTCCTGTATCACCAGCCGGTCAGCAAAGGAATACTTCCTTATGTTGGCGCGGGTATTAACTACACGATATTCTACGGTATCAAAGAAGGTCCTGCCATTGCTGATATTTCCTACAAGAATAAATTCGGTTTTGCAACCCAACTGGGCCTTGATATAGATATCAGTAAAAAATGGTTCATCAACATAGACGCAAAGAAGATCTGGCTGAAAACAGAGAATACAGTCACCACAGTTCCCGAAGTGGCCGGAGGCGCGACTGTACATGCTGATACAAAGATCAATCCCTGGCTGTTGAGCGTAGGTGCGGGATTTAAGTTTTAAAACATATACACAAAAGATCGGCGATTCATCAATAAAAAGAGAGCTGCATTTAATCGCAGCTCTCTTTATTTTCTTACCTAAAACTTCGCATCAGCCTTCAAATGGATATTTTTCTTTTCAGTTTGTTTTTGGATACTCTTGTATATCCTGTTTGTAAACGAACTATCTACTTCGGATGATTTACGGCTCTTAAGATCCTTCTCTATGAACTCCTGCCGTTGTTTGGTAAATTTGATCAACTCCCTGTTCAGACTATCCCTCTCTGCAATTTTTTGTTCAACGAATATCTTTCTTTGTGCAGCAGTCATGTTTTTCATAACATCGGGTAATTCTTCCTCCTTGATAGTCTCAAGAGACACTGATTTATCCCTATAATTTTCCAGCAATTCCTGCTGACCATAATACGCTACTTTACCCGCTTTCGTCGAATTATACTCCGCCCGTTGTGCCTTTACGTTTACCTTCGCTGAACCAGCGATCATTTTACTATTGGCAACTTTCTCATAAGCAACAGACTTCTCCTTTACACTACCATAATAGATCCTGGTATCATCCAGTCTGTCCGACAAATCAGCTATCGCAGTATCATAAGGGGTATTCACAGCTATATCATTGGCGTCCATCCCTACCTGTGCATAGCTGCCCTGGTTACATAATGCGATCTCCCGCCATATACGCATTGCTTTACTGTCATTCCCCATCAGGATGGTATTCAACACGATATCTTTTTGTTTAGCTAGTCCGCAACTCACCGGGTATTTTATATCGTCCTGATAATCCATATGTGGAGGGCGATCTCCCACCAGGAACACCGTTTTATATGTATTGTCAGACGTGTCCCAGTTAAATTTTGTCACCGCCTCATACAAGGCCTGGTTAACACTTTCCGGCTCATCACCCCCACCCTCTGCAGCTATCTGCATCAGTTTTCCATATACATCGTCTATATCACTCGATAAAGCGACTTTCCTGGTTACAAACACATCTCCTTTATCCCGGTAGAACAACAAGCCCATTTCAATTACAGGCGCCGGATCTGCCTGCGCGAGGCTCCCTGCAATTGACCATATCTTCTCTTTTGCAGCACCTATAAGACCACTCATACTACCGGTGGCGTCTAAAGCAAATACGATCTGGATTCTCGACTGAACAGGTTTATCCGCAGCTTTATTTGAAGTTGTATCATGCAGTATTGTTAAAGATCGTTGATCTTCAATACTGTCTTTCTGCATAAGAGGATATAAACCGCTGATAAACAATGAGGCTCCGACAATTGTCAGAATAGGAAAGAGAATTTTTTGGCTCATGGGTGATTGATTTAGGTGATACCTTACAGGATTCCCACCAGATCAGATTTCCATAAATACAACTGTTAAGAAAATCATAAAAGGGGAAAAGATTGATTTTCATTCAATGATTATTGAGAAGAGTATTCCTTTTGCAGAAACAACCGAAGTATTTTAACTTCGGGGTGCTTATTGCTTTAAATCATACGTATGCCACTTTTCGCCCCACGATCAGAGCCAACCAAAAAGCGGGAACAATTACAGCAAAGAGAGAAAGAGTTGGCCCTTGCCATCAAGAATCAGGTTACTGATGACAAACTGGAAAAGCTTGCGGAGAAATATCGTCAGGCTCAATTAAGCTTGTTAAAAGCGCAACTGCATGCTATTCAGGAAATGGATTTTCAGGGAAAGAAAACAACGCTGAAACAAGGCAAAATTGAACAGGAGATTTTGATTTATTCAAACAAGTTAGTTGCCGAATTAATTAGTGAGGTACAAAAATTGCCTTGAATTACACACTTTATATACTATAATAAACGAGAGTTCAGCCTCCCATGACAAAATTTATTTTTACCCTTCTGATATTTTTCTTTGTAGCCTGCAGCCAACAGCCTTCGCCACAGAACAGGGATTTAATTATGAACAATTACTTTCTGGCAATGGATTCGCTGCCCTTTGCAGATACATCCGGAGAAGATTTCAGACTACTAATGGCTTATCACCGTAATGATACAGGTTATCTGAAAAAATCTTATGCCGAAATAGCTGAATTATTAAAATATGCTCCCAAAATGTGGAAGCCAATCTTTTTTGAAGACACGATTCCGATCAACAAAAAGCATTTTGAGGAAGCATATAGGTTTTGCTATGACGCAGCCTTTTGCCCGACAACTGCTATAATGACCATTGGGAAACGTACTGACAGTATTATATTGGATCTCTGCTTATATGATTCCCAAGACGATATGGCACGTAAAGTCAAAAGTCACACAATAAAGCAGCTAACCAAACAGGATTGGGAAGAGCTAACTAAAGGCATTTTCTATTGTGATTTCTGGGGACTTAAAGAAATGGAAAGCAGATCAGGATTCGACGGATCAAGCCTTTATATTACTGGCTACAAGATCGGCATAAATGGATCTAAGGAAAAGCACAAAACAATTTATCGTTGGGCGGCAGAAGAAATGGCAATAGGACAATTATTCAAAAGATGCCTTGATTGGTCAGATACCACGATAGCTTGTTTCCATTTCTATAAAAAATAACTGCTTATAACCATATTAACTGGCCAGGCAAAGCGCTTATCCTGGTAGGAAATAATAATACGGCAGCCATAACAAGTCTCCGGTTCAATCTGTGTATGGAACCCCGGTTCTTTACCATAACGCGGGTCCCCGGGGGTTATCACCCCGGGCTACAAACAAGGGTGACTCCTAAAGAGTCCTATTGTGGTTTGTTGATCGTGTTTTGATATAAAGTCATAAGAGATAAGCAATATCGCCTTCTTCCTATTCCTTCCGGAACACCCCCAGAAATTATTTCTTTTTCATTCCCGGCTACTGGTGAACACCTCTTCTTATTTCTTGTTATAGATTAATATTCCCTACCGGGATTACTGTCAACTTTCTTATCATAAATCAGCACATACATGATTTTTTAACCGGCCCCAAACCGCAAAACACATCAATCATGAAAGCAGTAGTAATAGGAGGCACCGGCCTCATTGGTAGAAAACTTGTTGAAATATTAAGCGAGCGTGGCCACCAGGTAATTGCGGCCTCTCCATCATCAGGAGTTAACGCTATCACTGGTGAAGGCTTAAGCGAAGCTTTTGAAGGAGCAGATGTTGTGGTAGATGTTTCAAACTCCCCTTCTTTTGAAGATACTGCGGTTCTTAATTTCTTTCAGACCTCCCAGAAAAATATTGCCGCGGCAGAAACTGCTGCAGGTGTAAAACACCATGTAGCCCTCTCTATCGTTGGTACAGACCGCCTGCCGGATAATGGCTATTTCCGCGCAAAAGTGGCCCAGGAAAAACTGATCCGGGAATCAGGCATACCTTATACCATCGTACACGCGACTCAGTTTATGGAGTTCGCAGGCGGCATCGCAGACTTCTCCATGAAGGGAAATGAGGTTCATCTGTCTACCGGTGCTATCCAGCCGATTGCAGCGGCAGAAGTATCCGAGGCATTGGCTGACGCGGCGGAAGCAGCACCGATCAATGGCATTACGGAAGTAGCAGGGCCTGAACGTTTCAGCATGGCTGAATTTGTAGGCCAGTACCTCAAAGCAAAAGGAGATAGCCGGAAAGTGGTCGCTGATCCACAGGCGCCTTATTTTGGAAGTCTCATAGATGGCCGCTCCCTGGTTCCTCTTGGAGAAGTACGATTGGGTAAAATCACCCTCAAACAGTGGCTGGACAAACAAGTTCAGGTAGTAGGCTAATCAGGGTGAAACAACATCTTTCAATAACACAGACGAATGCAGGCCCTTTTTCAACATTGAGAGGGGCCTGTTACATGTATTGCCTAACAAACAAAACCAAGACCGACCTCAGTTCTTTACTGATTCCAATTTCTATAGGGATTTATCGTCAGATTAGAATTATAATATTTCTCATCTTCAGTAACTTCCCTACCTACCCATTCCGGAAGTTCAAAAGTTTCATCCTCGCTCAGCAATTCAATTTCCGCAACAAAAAGTCCGGCGTTATTGCCTAAGAACTCATCAACCTCCCACATCTTGTTCCTGAACCCAATATGATACCTGATCTTTGATAATTCAGAGACAGCGAAATTATCCAATAATTCCCTCGCTTCAACAACTGGTATTTCATACTCATATTCCAATCTTGTAGCGCCAACAGAAATCCCTTTTATCGTCAGAAAGCCTTTTGTATCTGTAAGCCGGACCCTTATAGTTTTCTGCGGATCTGTGACTATATAACCCTGCCGGTAATGTTGCCCCGAAGGCTTGTCTAGCTTTTGCCATTTCTCAATATCAATCAGATACTTTCTCTCAATTTCTTTTGCCATACATAATGCGTTTGTGGGATCAAAGGTAGAGGCTTATTATATACAGCCCAAGCCATGCTAAATTAAATATGGGCAGATTACAGAAAACCAGTAACTTCAATACAGCAACTCCCCAAAAACTGGGCCACCAGATCTTATAAAAAACCCCTGATTACAACAACGCTTTGCAGAAATTATCAGTATATCAACCTATAAATGCTGGTTATGAAAAAGAACTATTGCTTACTTCTGGCACTGCTGTTCTGCGGTATAAGCCCCCTTGAAGCTCAAAAAAGATTTATCAGATTATATGACCTACAGGGTCAAAAGATTGCCAAAGGAGATTTTACGGCCACCACAGATACCTCCATTATACTTCAGAGCCACAAAACACAACTTGAGATTCCCGTAAGAGAAATCGGCACCATCAAAACAAAAAGAACATTTGGTCATGCAATCGCAATAGGGGCAACTATCGGAGTGGTATCCGGCGCATTGCTGGGCTTAGCAACAGGCCAGGCAAATGAGGACGTATATGGCTCTTTGGGCTATGAGAGTTCCCCTGGCAATGACGTTGCCGCAGGTGCGCTTGTTGGTATTGTAGTCGGTGCCGCTGTAGGTACCATTATTTCAGTAGCTCAAAATAGAAGTACCATCACTATAAACGGGAATACAACTGACTGGCAAATGAAAAGAAAAATCCTTGATCAGTGGCATTGATAATTTATAAGCTTCCGGCTATTTTTTAAGGTCATAAATATTATTGCTCCTGTCCACATCAGGATAAACCTGATCCGGGTCAATAACTACCCTCGAAACAACCTCTTTCCTGGACGCCGCAAAAGTATACACAGCATTATATTGCCATATCTCGACAGGGAAGGACTTTCGTTCATGTATACCGCTGACATATGTTATATCAACGACAAGTGGCATTGCTGCCCTTTCAGTATTCTCAATGGTCACAAAGGTTCTTTCTTTATCCCCATTTTCAACTTTGGTAATCTTCTGATCCAGCTTAAAATTCTCCATAAACATGGATTTCCAGAACCAGGTAAGGTCTTCACCAATGGAAGCATTCATGCTTCTGAAAAAATCCCATGGAGTAGGATGTTTGTACGCCCAGTCACTGATATATTTTCTAAAAGCTGCATCAAAACGTTTAGCACCTACTATTTCATTGCGTAGCAAGGCCAACAAATAAGCTACTTTCTGGTACTGGATGCTATATACCTGGTTACCGGGTATAATATCTGGACGGCTTAAAATGGGCAACAGCGTATCCACAAAAAGGGCGGCGACAGGCATGTCAATCTCCGCATAACCTTTGAACTCTCCTTTATTAAACTCCTTTGTTGCCATATTATCCATAAAGAGGTTAAAACCCTCATCCATCCAGGCATACTTACGCTCATTGCTACCCACTACCATAGGAAACCAGGTATGGCCTAATTCATGATTCACCACTGCCCAATAAATATTACCTGTATCTCTGGCAGAACAAAATACAATACCTGGATATTCCATACCATCCAGATTGGACGCAACATTCACAGCTTTGTTAAACGGATACGTAAACCACCTTTCGGAAAAATGCTGTAATGTAAATTTGATGTACTCGCCGGATCTTGCCCAGCTGTTAGATTTATCAGATTCAACCGGATATAACGAACTGCCCATCACCTTTTTCCCATCGCCCAAATTGAATGCTGACGCTTCCCAGATAAATGATTTAGACGCCGTCCACGCAAAATCCCTTGTACGGTCCATCTTAAACTTCCAGGTGCATGTTGGTTTTGCTGGCCTGGAAGAGGCTTCCAATACCTCATTTGCTGCTCTGATGAACACCCGGCTCGCGCCATCTCTGGCAGATTGCCACCGCTTAAGCTGAACAGGCGTAAGCACTTCCTCCGGATTCATCAAATCGCCGGACGCCTCTACGAGGTAAGATGAAGGCAAGGTAATATTCACCTGAAAATTACCGAAGTCAAGATAAAACTCTCCATTGCCAAGATATGGTAAGGTGTTCCAACCTTCTATATCATCCAATACACACATCCTAGGATACCATTGTGCCACCGCATAGATATTACCATTCCTGGACGGCATAATGTCTGTTCTGTTCACCTGAAAATCCGCATTCTTATAGTTGACAGGAAACAGATAACTGTATTGTATCTGAAAGGTCAATTGCTGCCCCTTTTGTAGTGGTTTTGGCAGAGACAATTTCATTCTCGTATCATAAATATCATAGGTAATACTAGTTTTTGCATTGTCCGCAAGTTTTACCGTCGCAATTTCAAACCCACCATCCTTCACCTGTTCACCAGCATCTTTATATTGAAATAATCCTGACAAAATTCCCCTGGAATAACTCTTATAGACATTCTGATCCAACTGTAACCATAATGAGGAAAGCGCTCCCGGGCTATTATTTGTATAAGTAATTGTTACTACGCCTTCAATAACATTTCGCTGGTCATCAAGCGTTGCATCTATTACATAATCTGATTGGTTCTGCCAATAGGCAGGGCCAGGTTCCCCTGTGGCAGTGCGGTATTCATTACCTGGCGGCAACAATGGAAGTGCTGGAAATAGTACAGAAGGATCATACCTTGATTGACTAAGTGATATATGACCGGTAAAAACGACGATAATAATGGCTGCAATTTTTACGAAACTCTTATCCATTTTTGTAATTAGGTTATGAATATTATCGGAAAACAACCATTCTCCCTTATCTGCATGAAAGCAATTCATCACCTCATTACTCTGCCCGTACATTTCCATGACAGCCCCTGAGCGCAACCGATTCCGAATGTCCAATATAGGCAAACTACAATAACTTTGTTCCATCTGCCATTTAAACAGATATCATAGCATTGTCACATTCGTAAATAAAAATTCGGCCATTAAATGAATATCATTTAACTTTATCACTCATTATCAACATATTACCCCTCCCTCCTTTCTACCTATTTTTTAATTTTAAAAAACCAAAGTCGATGAAGCAATTAAGATTCTCATGTATGTTCGTTTATGCAACTGCGATCATTCTCCTGACATCCTGTGGTGGTGGTGGCAAACAAAAAACCAACACAGACACTACTGCTATGGACACTACTCCCCCAGCTGAAGTTGCTCCGGTAACGAGCACTGTAGTGACAACACCGCAAAGTATGATGGTAGCAACACACAAGGTTGCCAACTTTGCAAAATGGATGACCTCATACGAAGAACATGACCCTATGCGCCTGGCAAGCCAGATACATAGCTATGTAATTGGCCGTGGCGTGCACGATTCAAACATGGTAATGGTGGCCGTAAAAGTGGATGACATGGATAAAGCAAAAGCATTTAGCAAAGACGCCAGCCTGAAAGAGGCCATGAAAAAAGGAGGCGTTATGGGTGCCCCTACCTTTAATTTTGTTACCATGATGTTTCAGGACACAGCCCAGGTCAGTACAGACATCCGCGCCAGCGTATTGCTTAAGGTCAAAGACTGGGATACCTGGCAGAAGTCCTTCGAAGAAGGCAAACAAACCAGAATGGAAAATGGTTTGGTCACAAGGGCTTATGGTCATGATGTAGACGATAATCACAAAGTATTCGTGGTAGTCGCATTGACAGATACGGCGAAAGCATATGCCTATTGGAAATCAGATATGCTTAAAACGAAAATGAAAGATGCAGGGGTTGAAGGTGAACCCAAACGGTTTGTATTCCGGGTAGTAAAGCGTTATTGATAACATCCTGGTTTCCCACATGAAAATAGGGACACGTCAGATTATCTTTATGATTGGGCAACCTCCCCTTAAGCCCAGCAGTATAATAAATTATGATACTAAAGCCTCCTGTTGACATGGAGGCTTTAGTATTTGATCTTATCACATATTAAAGCTGTATAGTGGGGCTGTCTTTATCCCTGCGCTCCCTATAGCGGTACTTTAAAACATATCAGAAGGCCCCTTAACACAAATAAATGTTTTAACATATATTTGCACCACTATATTCTCAACAATTCCTTATACCTTATGAAGGCAACACTACAAGTGTTTGTATTGCTATTGCTGTCTCATGTAGTTTCATCTCAGCAGAGAAACCCTGATGCAGATTTTGTACAATCCGGAACACAATCCTGTACTGCCCCTTTCACTGTCTCATTTAAAGATAGCAGCTGGTCCCCTATCAATGCTGCCTTTGTGGCATGGAAATGGGAATTCGGTGACGGGGCGATCGATAGCTCGGGACCTGTTGTAACACACACGTACACACAAAAAGGCATCTTCACCGTAAAACTTACCGTGAGAGATCAGTTTGGTTACTCAGCTACGAGACAAGGCAATCAGTATACTGGTCCTGTCAGAATAGGCGCCGCCCTTCAGTTGCCACCTGTCTATGCTTTCTGCAGTAATACCTTTCTCCCTTTCACATTAAAAAATGAACTGGCCCCGGCCAATTTCGACAGCCTCGGTACTTACCGCTGGTTCAGGAACGAGACGCAAGTCGGTACAGCAAAAGACCTTCGGATCAATTCGGAGGGTACTTACACAGTAGCCTATACAGCATGCGGTACTACACTGTATGATACCACCCTTGTAGGACCACTCATTGGTCCGGAGGTGACAGCCAATTATGGTAACGCCATGACCTGGACCAGTGATGGTTTCGCAATAAGCGCCTGGGTCAATGCCTCTTCCGAGCCTAGCACCTTTAACAAATTGATGTGGTATTGGGGCGATGGCACAACTTCTACAAGCACCCGTTCAAACAAGATAAAGCACTATTATACCAACCCCGGGCAGTATAGGATTTCCGTTAAACCGTACTATGAATATGGTAATAATACCCTGTTTTGTAGCGAGGCGGCACTGGAAATACCGGCGTTTATCCGTGGCAGCAGGGTTAAACATAATAGCTGGAACGGCAGGGACACCATTCTGCCCGTTACCGCAACACAACTCACACTGTCTGCGGGCAATACCGGCGCAAGCTTTAACTGGAGAAGTGAAGATCCTTCTTTCAGCTACTATGGTCAGACCCTGACAATCACAAAGGCGGGGAAATACTGGGTTGATATAACAGAAAACGCCGAATACCCTGATGCTATCACAGATTCCATTCGCGTTACAACTGTCACCAGGCCAACCGCAGATTTCTTATATACGATAACGCCCTGCCATGAACAATCCGTAAGTTTCAATAGTGCAATGGCATTTCCGGTGGGTAGTCAGGATAAAGTGATCGCATGGCAATGGCGTATTGATGATGAAAATGTTAATACTGCTGCTGCCTTCATCTATAATTTCGGCACCTACGGTATGCATACTGTTGAATTGGTGGCATTTACACAATCCGGCGTTACAGATACTTTCACCAAACAGATTAATGTGCCCCGGGAAACCAGCGACTGGGCCATCGCTCTCAAAGATGACACACTGTCAATACCCGGTGTGCACATACTGACTGCCACTACCACCCCTGCGGATATCCCTGTATATTTCGAGGGATATAACCAGCCTACAGCGTCCTTACATGTCACTGCCTACGGTAGCTATTCTGCCTTTATTAAGGACAGTTGTGGCTTGGAGCGCGCCAGAGACACGATAGAAGTACTGCCCCCCGGCTCCAGTCAGTGGAATTTTGGTATCAAAACAGTATACAAAGACAACTGTATGACCGAGGCATGGCTAAAGACAGGTACCAATGCCCCGGCAGGTACTTATACTGTTACATGGAACACAGGTATTATATCCGATTCAATTCATGTAACAGCAGGTGGCAACTACTCCGCCGTTTTTAAAGATAATACCGGCAAAACACGTACAGCCAATCGCGATGTTACCATTGAACAACCTATTGTGCCCACCATTACACTCCAGCATATCAGCGGCGAAGATTATCTTGTACCAGCTCCGGTAATACCCAATCAACAATATTACTGGTATAGAAATGATTCCCTGGTGGGATATGGTTCGCGCGATGGGTACAAACAGGGAGAGCTTATCCGGGGGATTTATGTTTTGGGGATAGAAAGCATCGCCGGATGCTATAACACATCAATACCTTTTGAGTATCAGATGCCTAAGGACAGCCTTATTGCTAATTTTAGCTTTTCCCGCGAGCATTGTAACTCGCTGAAAGTTAATTTCAAGTCAGGCATCTATACGGCTTCGTCGAGCACAGATACCGTAAGATCAATCATCTGGAACTACGGTGACAGTACGCCCGATACTCTCACATCCGGCCATACGACTCAGCACCAGTATGCAACAGCAGGTACATATACTGCTAAAATGAATGCACGCACCGTATCAGGTCGCCAGTTCAATATATCGAAAACAGTAGTGATTGATCCGATTCTCAATTATTCAGTGAAGATCACCGACGATGTAACATCACTCCCGGGTGTGCACATCCTGAAAGCAACTGTCACACCTGCCGGCCAACAAGTACTATGGAGCACGGGCGTTCGCAAGGATACAATACATGTACTGAAAGCAGGTTACTATAAAGCAACAGTAAAAGACACCTGCAGTGGCATTCTATATACCGACAGTCTCGAAGTAAAAGCGTCTTCAATAACTACCTGGTCATTAGATGCACAAATTAGTAAGATCTTCGCTTGTCAGGACAGTGCGATGCTTATAGCCAATGCCAAAGGTCCTTTAAATGGTTATAGCCTTGTATGGAGCAATGGCGGCAACAAAGACACTACTTATGTTACAGGCTCCGGTACATATATCGTGCGCCTGATAGACAAACAAGGTAATATACGCGCGAGAGATACCGTTCAGGTGACCCTCATCAGGCCGTTCGAAGCCAGCATTACACTTCATAGCGCTCCATCCGGTGATACGCTCACAGCACTTCCGGATTCCAGCGAATTTTCGTATAAATGGTATAGGAATGACACAATACTTCCCGCTGTCACTACGCCGCTCAACACAAGACTGATACGAGGGAGCTATGTAGTAGAGGTACAAGACAGGAACGGTTGTAAAAGCAGATCGGTTCAATTTCCCTATGAGGGCCAGGCAGCTAATTTTACTTATACTACTGACCCTTGTCTCAATTACATACTACAGTTCAATGGACCTCGCTTCCCTGAAGACTCTATGGTAGCGTATTCATGGAATTTCGGAGATAATGCCACCTCCGTTCTGCAAAACCCGCTACATGAATTTAAACCAGGTAAAACATACACTGTCTCTCTCTCCACAAGAACAAAATCAGGACTGAAAGGCCTTGCCAGCCGGGAAATAACGGTGGAGCTGATCGACTATACTCCTACTATCACCGTAAGAAAGACACCATGCGGAGACGGCGCCTGGCTAATAGCCAATACTACTTTAAAGGTTCCTGTTCTTGACTGGAGTAACTATGGATGGGATGACTCTACACTCGTCACATCATCAGGCAGATATACACTGACAGTTAGAGACACCTGTCATAATGTACGGGGAACTGCGTTTGTAGATGTAGACCTCAAGCCATACTTCGCGCCTAGTTGGGACTTTCTGAGAAAGGGCGAGCATGATACAATAGTCATTCTATCAAACAGAGATGATTATGTATTCTCTATTGAGAATCCATCACCGAATATCACATTCACCTGGTGGAGAGACGGCGAGATCGTCAGGGTTAGTCATGAGCCATATTTCGTGGACCCATTGGACGGGAACTACAAAGGACTTGTTGAGATTAAAGGCGGTTGCAGCAACTATGTAGATGCGATTTTCAATGTTGGTTATTTACCACCATTGCCTGACCCTGTCTCATTTACCTATGATACGCTGGGATCTGCGTGCCTTACTCAGGTCTCTTTCCATGGTCCGGCATCTGTTCCCGGCGATTCTATCCTTCGTTATACCTGGGACTTTGGCGATCTCAATGCCGGCAGTACACAAGAGCCTGTACATTTGTACAGACCCGGCACTTACAATGTCTTCATGCGTGTGGTAACTGCGTCTGGTAAACAAGGTCTGGCCAGACGACAACTGGTTATAAAATCCACAGGAGAAGAATGGACGGCGAAAATCAACAGCAATCCAGCCCCTTGCGGGGATAAAGCCACACTATCTGTTGATGCCCCGGCCGAAGCAGCTTATATCGAGTGGAACACCGGCGCTACTACCAGAGACATACAGGTTACCAGTTCCGGCAACTATACTGTCAGTATATTTGACAGCTGCCACAATATCCGTGCGGCAGACACTATACACCTCGAACTCAGTGCTGGTTTTCAGCCGGAGCTGGCTTACGGATTAATAGAAGATACATTAGCCATCTATCAGGCAGTTGGCAACAGTGCTATCTTTCCGCTGAACGATTCATTACCGGGCTATACCTTCACCTGGTATTTTAATGATAAGGAGCTGCCCACTCATGCCTCTTATATTACGCCTATCACACCGGGCAATTACCAGGTAAAGGTGGTACAACCTAACGGCTGCCCGGGCCTTACCAGCATCTACAGTGTTCCGGAAACGGAAGCATGGCCTGATACGGTGACGTTTGGCAACCAGACGCCAGTTTTCGACATCCAGGATGATCTGTCAGTAGCGGGTAGATTCCACTGGCCCAGAAATCCAGATAACGTCTATACGCTGCAACTTACCTTAAGTAATCCCGGAGGACGAATGAACGGACTGGAGCCAGGGCAAGTGATCACACTGACCACATTACAAAGCGATATGCAGTCAGTAACATTGACAGCAACCCTCCCCGATTCACTGGCATGTTCCTCTAATTACGCCATACGCATCGTCTCCAGCTCACCGGCGGATACAACCATATGGTCAGTACCCGTTACAATCATCAACCAGCCTGAAAAGCCGGTTATCACACAACGTGGCGACAGCCTGTTTACAAATAGCAACTATCAGTTACAGTGGTATAAAAATGATATCGCTATCCCGGGTGCTATGGCCTCTTATTACCGTGCAAGGGCTAATGCCAGTTACACGGTAGAAGCGTACAACGGAGGCGACTGCAGAAGCATATCGTCATCGGTCGCGGTTGTTATTACCGCGATCGGCGAAGTCTCTTCCGGCACCAATAAAGTAAAGGCATTCCCAAATCCATCAGAAGGTGAAGTATACCTCAAGTTTGAAAAACCATTGCTAAAACCAGTGGTCATCAACGTCTATAATCTGCAGGGACGTGTTGTTTATAACACAACAACATCGCAACAGCAGCATATATTATATCTCTCTGCATTGCCAAAGGGTTATTACATGGTAGAACTGACGGGATACGGTACAAAAAAAGTATTATCTCTGATGTTGTACTAAAAAAACAATCTATCTACAACAACAAAACTGCCGGTCCTTCGCCGGCAGTTTTTTTATTTGATAAATTATTATCATCTCTTCCCCCTTCTTTCCTAACCTATTAATGTTCCGCCCTCACTATGAAAGTACAGGACAGTTAAAAGCAGTCATTCCTTATATTTAACGATCTAAACGTAAACAACAAATTTCGCGTAAATGAAAAAACAGGTCCTTTTCTTTCTGCTGATCTATGCTTTCTGTATAGATGCATTGGGGCAGACCCAGGTTGCATCTCTGCTTTGTGAGAATCGTATCAATCCAACAGGTGTCGATGTACACCAGCCCTTGCTTAGCTGGCAGTTATCGGGCAACAGGAGGAATATCCACCAGTCAGCCTATGAAGTACGTGTCGGTACCTCCTCAAAACTTCTCAGCCAGGGTAAGGAACTGGCGTGGAACAGTGGTAAAGTAAGCGCTGAACAATCTGTTCACGTGCCCTATGGAGGCGCTCCGCTAACCTCCGGTAAAAAATATTACTGGCAGGTCAGGATATGGGACGACAAAGGCCAGGCGTCCGGCTGGAGTCCTGTAGCGGAATGGCAAATGGGCCTCCTGCAACCCGGCGACTGGAAAGCCAGCTGGATAGAACCGGGATTCGTCCAGGACAGCATTTCACGACCCAGTCCCCTGTTCCGCAAAACATTCCAGGCTGGGAAAAAAATACAGTCAGCCACCGCTTATATCACGGCCCGTGGTATGTATGAGGCACGTATCAATGGCCAGCGGGTAGGCGATGCGCTCCTCACTCCCGGATGGACCAGCTACCGGAAAAGACTGCAATACCAGCAATATGATGTAACCAACCTGCTTCATCAGGGTGCCAATGCTATTGGGGTAACATTAGGCGTAGGATGGTATAGTGGTTATCTGGCATGGGAAGACAGTAAGAACCATTTTGGGGCTAAAATAGGGCTGCTGTTCCAGTTAAATATCCAATACACGGATGGTACTGAAGAAGTGATCACTTCTGACAACAGCTGGAAATCATCCACCGGCAGCATTCTTTATTCCGAGATCTACAACGGCGAAACTATCGATGCCAGGAAAGAAAAAGAAGGCTGGTCCACCCCTGGTTATGATGATCAGAGTTGGTCAGGTGTTCAGCTAAGCAACGACAATAATAAAAGCAACCTGATCGCCACCGTAAATGAACCGGTGAAAAAGCACGAACAATTCAAACCTGTACGGATATTTACCACCCCTGCTGGCGAGAAAGTGATGGACTTCGGCCAGAACCTGGTGGGCTGGGTACAGGTACAACTCAAAGGCCATGCAGGCGACAGTATTATACTACAACATGCAGAAGTGCTCGACAAGAAAGGCAATTTCTATACAGAAAACCTTCGCCGGGCCAAACAAAAAGACACTTACATTTTTAAAGGAAATGGCACGGAAACTTTTGAGCCCCAGTTCACTTTCCAGGGCTTTCGTTATGTGAAAGTAAGTGGTTTTAACGGCGACATCAACCCGGATAATTTTACCGCCTTTGCTATCTATTCCGATATGCCGGCAACCGGTAATTTCAGTTGTTCCAATCAATTGATCAACCAGTTGCAGCATAATATCCAATGGGGCCAACGCGGTAACTTTCTCGATGTTCCTACCGATTGCCCTCAGCGTGACGAACGTTTAGGCTGGACCGGCGACGCACAGGCTTTCTCCAGAACAGCAGCATACAATCGCCAGGTGAATAACTTCTTCGCCAAATGGTTGAAAGACGTTGCAGCGGATCAACGTGCCGATGGTAGTGTTCCTTTTGTGGTACCCAATGTCCTTGGGGAAGGGTCTATGGGCTCCGCCGGCTGGTCGGATGTAGCCACTATTGTTCCCTGGAATATGTACCTGGCTTATGCAGACAAGCGATTGCTGGAACAACAATATCCCAGCATGAAAGCCTGGGTGGAATATATGCATAAACAAAGTCCGCAGGACCTCTGGAATACCGGCTTCCATTTTGGCGACTGGCTATTCTATCATCCGGATGATGACCTGGATGGACGAGCGGCTATCACAGATAAATACCTCATTGCACAGTGTTTCTATGCCCATTCCACACAATTGCTTATCAATGCCGCGCAGGTATTGGGTAAAACAGCTGAAGTAACAGAATATACTGCTCTACTGCAACGTGTTAAGGCTGCATTCATGAAGGAATATGTTACGCCTAACGGCCGCCTGGTATCCAGCTCCCAGACAGCTTATGTACTGGCTTTAAATTTCGATATGTTACCTGAGAACCTGCGGGAACAGGCTGCCAATCGCTTAGTAGAGAATATCAAAAGCTATAACAACCATCTTACTACGGGTTTCCTGGGTACACCTTATTTATGCCATGTTTTAAGCCGCTTTGGGCACCTGGATATGGCTTATACACTCTTGTTGCAGGACACCTATCCTTCCTGGTTGTACCCGGTTAAAATGGGTGCTACGACCATCTGGGAGAGATGGGATGGAGAAAAGCCTGATCATACCTTTGAAAATGCTGGTATGAACTCATTTAATCACTATGCTTATGGCGCTATTGGCGATTGGATGTACAGGGTCATTACAGGGATTGATACGAAAGAGGATGCACCGGGGTATCATCATATTATCATCCGGCCGAATCCCGGTGGTTCACTGACAGACGCGAATGCTACACTGCAGACTTATTATGGGCAGATTAAATCGTCCTGGCGGCTCCAAAACGGACAGCTTAGCCTTGACGTGGACATACCTGCCAATACAACAGCAACTGTCTATATACCGGCTAAAAACAATAATACCGTGATGGAAGGCGGTAAGCCCGTCACAGCTCAAAAAGAGATACAACTGGCCAGCGTTGACAAGGAACAAACCATCCTGGAAGTAGGATCGGGACAATACCATTTCACTGTTGCACAATAAGCAAATATTATCTTTACACGAAGTGGTCCCGCAATTGTTTACTAATAACAATTGCGGGACCACTTATAAATGATATTAAATACCGTTTTACTCCGTCCTCAGGCTCTTTATCGGATTAGCAACTGCGGCCTTTACCGACTGATAGCTCACGGTTAAAAGCGCTATTACCAGGGCCACACATCCTGCCAGTGCAAACATCCACCAGCCGATATTAATACGATAGAAGAAATTATCCAGCCATTTATTCATCGCCCACCAGGCTACAGGAAAAGCAATTCCAAGTGCCAACGCCACCAGCCGGATGAAGTCTTTCGTAAGCATGGCTACAATGCCAGCCTCACTCGCACCCAATACCTTCCGGACACCTATTTCCTTGAAACGTTGCTGCGTAGCAAAGGTTGCCAGTCCGAAAAGTCCCAGGCAGGAAATGATAATAGACAAAACGGAAAAAATGTTAAACAGTTTGCCCATCCGCTGTTCTGCGAGATACATTTTCTGCAGGTCTTCATCTACAAAACCATAGGAAAAAGGATAATCGCCGTATACCTTTTCAAACACCTTTTTAATGGCAGCTATAATAGCCGGCATATTGCCCGGCGTTGTACGCATCACCACATAACCACCAGCAAAATTATCTTTCATTATCAAAGGTTCAACAGGCTGCTGTATGGGCTTGAAGTTGAAATCTTTCACTACGCCAATGATAGCGCCCTTTGCGTCGTTCAATGTAATTTCCTGACCGATTGCTTCTGAAGGCATGAGATGCAGCGCCTTTAATGCTGTCTCATTCACTACATAAGTAGTATCATCACCTTTCATATCTTTAGAAAAGAATCGGCCGGCAACCAGATGCATGTTGAAGGTCTTTATAAAATTGGCATCTGTACGCAGGCGATAACCCATCAGGTAATCCGTAGATTTCATTGCCGGGCCCCGAAGCTCCATACCGTTAGTAATATAGGTAGGTAGGTTATCGGTAATCGTGTAGGAAGAGATGCCTGAATATTGTTCGAGTGTGGCGGTAAGCGCTTCCTTGTTATTATGCAGATCACCCACTTCAGGCATCTTTACATACAACAGGTTCTCCTTATCAAAGCCGATGTTTTTGTTCTTTATAAACTGCAGTTGTTTGTACACTACCAGCGTGCAGACCATTAAAACAACCGATATAGCAAATTGTACGATTACCAGTCCATTCCTTAAAAAGGACTTCCTGCCCTGTAGGTTCGTTACACCTTTTAATACCTTCACCGGCTTAAAAGATGAAAGGAAAAATGCAGGATAGCTGCCAGACACGACGCCTACCAGTACAGCAACCGTTGGAAGTAATGCCACCAGCTTTAAATTCAACAGGCTAATGGAAATACGCTTTGAAGTCAGGTCATTGAATAAAGGTAAAAGCAATGCTGCAAATACAATGGCGATCAACAATGATACCGATGTGATCAACAAGGATTCTCCCATGAATTGCAGGATGAGCTGAAAACGCTCGGCGCCGATGGTTTTACGTAATCCCACCTCCTTAGCTCTCTGTGAAGAAAGCGCGGTAGACAGGTTCATAAAATTGATACAGGCAATCAGCAAAATAAAAATCGCTACCAGCGAAGATATCATTACGTAGTCGATATTACCTTGTCCAGGTACGTCCAGCATATAATGCGAGTGCAGGTGAATATCCAGGAGCGGCTGTGCAAAGAAGGTTACAGGTAGCGGAAATTTATCGTTCCGGGCGCGTATCTCATAGACTTGTCGCTCAATCTCACTGAGCGCAGCCGGAGTAGCGGAAAAATGATCGGCGAGCTCGAAATAGGTATACAAGTCAAAATTAGTCCAGGCGCCCACAGGACCATTAATCTTATCATACAGCTGTATGGGTAGCAGCAGGTCGAATTGTAAATGAGAATTGGCCGGAACATTCTTTAAAATGCCCGTTACCGTCAGCGTAGTTCCCTTTATATCATTGTCGATATAGATAGTTTTTCCAATAACGCCATCTGCGGTACCAAAGTACCTGATGGCAGTTGCTTCAGTAAGCACGACTGCGTCTGGTGCAGCAAGTACAGTATTTACGTTTCCGCTAAGTAAAGGATAACTGAAGATCTTCAGAAAGTTGGCATCGGCGAAATAAATATTCTTCTCATCAAACTTCGCTGTACCGACTGTTACCATCCGCTGAAACGGGGCGATCCTTGTTGCATTCTTCACACCGGGAATCTCCGCTTTCATCGCGGCCGCCATAGCCGGCGGAACAGTGGCAGCATCATTGTCACTTATTCTGGACGTAAGGCGATATATATTACCTGCATTCTTATTGAACCTGTCAAAGCTCAGCTCATCCTGTACCCACAGAAAAATAAGCAAACTGCAGGTCATCCCTATAGCCAGTCCGAAAATATTCAATCCGGTAAAGAGCTTCTGGCGTAGCAGGTTGCGGACGGCGATTTTGAAATAGTTTTTGAACATATATCAGGTGCTATGTAATGTTATCCTTTTTCAACTGCCATGCCAATTATGGAAGCTGCGAGGGACAAGCATTTCAGAAAAAACTGCGACTGCAGAATGTCCGGGAACGAACACTGTATGTCCGCTCCTATTACCTATGTTCCCTTTTCAGTGTCTAAAAACAGGGGCCGTGCTCGCCGGGTGCAGGTATTGCCGTATATTTGATAGCAGGAAGAAAAACCAGCAGACATGTCAGATAAATTCCCCGTTCATGCAGTAATCACCGGTATATTCTCAGCACTACCGGACCAGGCTTTTAACGCATTTCTCGATACCCGGCAGATCGGGCAGTTCATGTTCGGTCCGTGTGTAAGAGATGAAGAGATCGTCAGCCTTACCAACGAACCTATTGTCGGCGGAAAATTTACCTACTCGGTACGCAGACAAGGTAACCAGTTCGATCATGTAGGTGAATTCCTGGCCATAGACAGGCCACATCATATGGCATTCACCTGGTCGGTGAAACAGGACCCCAGCGGCAGCCACTCCCGGGTAGTGATCGATATTGCGCCAATCCTGGAAGGATGTGAGCTGACATTGACACACCAGATGCCACCAGGATCAGAGGATTTTATTGAGCAGTCTAAACAGGCATGGGGAAAAATGCTGGATGTGTTAACAGACGTGTTATCCTAAATCCACTGGCCTCATCAATGATTACCCCGAGAAGCCCAGCTGGGCAACTTAGGCCGCCCAGCTGGGCTTCTTGCCGTGCCAGTTGTTCCCCTGGCGCAAAAAGAACCGGTCCTTAAAAAGGATAATGCCGCATGCCTCCATCCACCACCGCTACTGAGCCTGTAATGTATCGCGCCCTGGGCGACACAAGGAACACCGCCATATTAGCCAGATCCTCTGGCTCACCGAAATCACCTAATGGGATCTCTCTTTCTGCAAACTGCCTCCGTTCTTCAGCGGAAAAGAAACGGCGGATGTTCTCCGTATCAATCAATCCCGGCTGCAGACAATTAATCCTGATGCCATACTTACCTAATTGTCCGGCAAGCTGCTTTGACCATACCACGATAGCAGCCTTTGCAACAGCAGAACCATTGACTGAACGTAACTCATACGTGCTGATGATATTCAGGATAGCTCCCTGCTTACGCTCCATGAAATGAGGTAACAAGGCTTGTGTCAATTGCCGGTGACGATCGAAGTCCATCGTCATAGCCCCCTCCCACTCATCCTCCGGTCCTGCAACATCCATAGGCGCACTACGTCCCGTATTATTTACAAGCATATCTACATGCCCCAGACCCGACAACGCTGCGGTTGCAATTTGCTGCGGAGCATCTGTTGCCACGAAGTCCTGTACGAAAATAACAGGCTCCCTCCCTCCTGCAGCAATTATTTCCTCTTTTAAGCTATGCAGCAATGCTTCATTCCTTGCTGTAGCGAAAACCTTCACACCCTCTGCAGCCAATCCCTTTGCAATAGCACGGCCAATACCCTGACTGGCACCACTTATGACTGCTGTTTTTCCTTTTAAATACAAGTCCATATCTATCGAAATATTTCGATCAAAGGTATCAGATAATATCCGAACGTTGGTTACCTACAAATTTGTTAGTACCGCGGGATAAGTACCCCGGTTTTGACTACAACAATGTTAAATCTGGCTACGTCCGTTTTTCTACGACGACTGACCTTTGTAGCATAAAATTCAACACCATGAAAGTGATCGTAACAGGCTCCTTAGGCAATATCAGCAAGCCGCTTACAAAAGAATTACTACAGAAAGGTCGTACCGTTACCGTTATCAGCAGCAACCCGGAAAAACAACAGGACATCGAAGCTTTAGGTGCTACCGCAGCTATTGGTTCAGTAGAAGATGCTGGCTTTCTCGCGAAAGCATTCAGCGGTGCTGATGCTGTATATGTGATGACACCTCCCAATCACGCCGGGACAGACGATCCGAGAACTTACTACCGGGAAGTAGGCCGCAACTATGCACTGGCTATCCGGCAGGCAAGCGTGCGAAGAGTCGTTCACCTAAGCACAATGGGAGCGCATCTTGACAAAGGTACCGGCCTCCTGCTCGGTGCCCATGATGTAGAGCAGGTACTGGGTGAAATACCGGGTATCTCCCTCACCAGCCTTCGACCCGGTTACTTCTTCTACAATCTTTACAACTATCTGCCCATGATTAAAGGAGCTGGTTTTGTCCGGGCAAATTATGGCGGAGATGACAAGATCGTATTGGTGTCACCGGCAGACATAGCCGCCGCTGCTGCAGAAGAAATAACCACCACTGCTCCTGCCAGAAAAGTGCGGTATATTGCAAGCGATGAACGTACCGTCAACGAGATTGTCCACCTTTTAGGTACAGCTATCGGAAAGCCTGATCTGCGATGGGAAGTATGCACGGATGAAGAAATGCAGGATGGTCTGGAAAAGGCAGGTGTACGGCCACCTGTTGCTGCCAGTCTTGTCGAAATGTATGCCTGCGTTCACAGTGGCGCCTTTGCGGAAGATTACGAGCAACACAAACCTATCCCCCTCGGAAAGGTAAAACTGGAAGATTTTGTGAAGGAATTTGCCGCTGTTTTTAACCAACGATGATAATGCTTTAGGGAATGAAGAACAAAGAACCGCATCAACTCAAGACAATCAGCGACTACCACCAGTTCAGGAACTTACCAAAGCCTGAACATCCCCTGGTGAGTGTAGTAAACCTGGAATCTGTAAGACAACTCCGGGATAATGAACCGAAAGCGCTTACACAAAACTTCTATTCTATTGCATTGAAAAAAAATTTTCATGGCAAGCTGAAATATGGTCAACAGGAATATGATTTCGATGAAGGTGTGATGTTCTTTATTGCTCCCGGGCAGGTTTATTCTATTGAACCAGACAGAGCATTGGAACATTCGGGATGGCTGCTGTTCTTCCATCCCGATTTCCTCTGGAATACGCCACTGGCCAAAACGATAAAACAGTATGAATTTTTCAGCTATGCGGCCAATGAAGCCCTCCATCTTTCTGAAAAAGAAGAAACCATCGTCACTGGTATTATACAACAGATAGAACGGGAATATCACTCCAACATTGACAAATTCAGTCAGCCGGTCATCATTGCCCAGTTGGAACTATTGCTCACTTATGCGGAACGTTTTTACCACCGTCAGTTCATCACCCGCAAAATAAGCAACCATAAAATACTTACCCGCCTTGAAACACTTCTCAATGCTTACTTTAACAGTGATGACCTGATAAAGAAAGGACTCCCCACTGTGCAGTATATCGCCAGTGAATTGAATGTATCTCCCAATTATTTAAGCAGCTTGCTGAAAGTGCTGACCGGGCAGAATACCCAGCAGCACATTCACACTAAACTGATTGAAATAGCCAAGGAAAAGCTCTCTACCACAGCTCTTTCTGTAAGTGAGATCGCTTACGAATTAGGCTTTGAACATCCCCAGTCATTCAGCAAATTATTTAAAACAAAGACGAACCTTTCGCCTTTGGCATTCAGACAAACATTCAATTAGCAGCTTATTTCACTCCCGCCAGCGCTGACGACTCATGGCCATAACGTTTTGTGCGTTCATCGCTGATGACGCCTTTCCAGTCCAGTCCAAAACCAAAGTCATAGCGATGCCCGTCGGCATCTACATGGCACTCCATATCAAAAGGAAGGTCCTCTTTCTGCATTTCTACCGTATGCATATTGGCAGGCATCTGTACCGGTAACAGACCGGAAGGTGCCTGCTTACCAGAGATGATATCCAACACAGCCTGTGTAGATACACCAAAGTTCAATACAATACCATCCACCTGCGATTCAAATTCCCTGAACACCATCGGCTTTGAAGCAGTCACAGAAACAATGACCGGCTTTCCTCTCATCATTTCCTTTGTGTCGAGTATGGTTTGCAGATCAGTGAAATTGGCCGCAGTGACTGTTTTATTCTTGTAAGAGCGGTCAAGCACTGTAGGATCTACTACAGGATCGCCGGCTGCGATGCTCTTTTCACGCGCATCCGTAGCTGTATAGGTTTCATATTGTAATGTAACAGGTACATAACCATTCCCACCCTTTCTGCGGTCATTACTGTCATAACCGCCTGAAGGGCTCTGCGGACTGTTCACAAATACGATCGCGAAATCAGCAGCATTAGGATCAGCAGTTAAATTGTAGTATTTCTTTATGGTATTGGTATCTACAGTGTATTCAAACTTCGCCGGCATAAAATTGCCCCACCAGTCTCTCGCGGCAGCTGTGTACATCTTTGGCACATACACCGTTTTCTTTTGCTGTACCGGTAAAACAGCCTGATGATTTTTCAGTAATACCACTGATTTTACCTGCGCGTCGTAACCTGCTTTCATAAAGTCTTTGTTCCCCACCGCTTGCTTACTTGTCTCAACATCGAGATAAGGATTCTCAAAGAGCCCTGTACGGAAAATGTTTCGCAGCAGGCGGATACCCGATTGTTCAAAACGTTCCCTGAATGCCTGTTCCCCGAAATCCTTCACACCCATTTTGTATGCTTCAACTATAGGTTTAACATCATTGTTCCCTCCAAACTGATCCACACCTGCCAACAGTACCTTATAATGTCTTTCAGCAACAGACAGCTTTTCAACGCCCCATGATTTTCCCGCAAATTGATCAGGTGTTTTTCCTTCATCTGCCGTAATCAGCCAGTCTGTACAAACCACGCCATCATACTTGTATTGGGTTCTCAACAGATCTGTAATAAGGTACTTACTGAACCCATTTCCGACGTTTTCCTTATTCTTCGTGTCCTGGTTATAGGAAATGGTATAATAAGGCATCACAGCTGCCGCCTTTAGCGTTTTCTCATTCAGCTTCAGCGCACCATTCACGAAAGGCGAGATATGTTCCTGCAGATTATTCCCCGGGTAGACAGCAAACTTTCCATATGCCCAGTGTGCGTCTCTCCCACCCTCCTCCGGACCACCTCCCGGCCAGTGTTTCACCATTGCATTGACGCTATGATATCCCCAGCCATCTTTGATCTCGGCAGCGCCGGCAGAGGTCTGAAAACCATCAATATACGCCCTTGCCATATCGGTGGTCAGCTGACTGCTCTCTCCGAAGGTCATACCGATACGGTACCAGCGTGGTTCCGTTCCCAGATCGATCTGCGGAGACAGGGCTGTTGTGATTCCCAAAGCACGGTACTCTTTCCCGGCTATCTCCCCGAATTGCCGCACCAGGGAAGGGTCAAATGTTGCCGCCATGGCCAGTCCGTCGGGCCATAAAGAGATCTGCCCTCCGGCCCCTTCATTGAATTCTGTAGTAGCTGTTGCCGTATGCCTGGGGTCACTGCTGTTGTTGGCAGGAATGCCCAGGTCCAGTCCTTCAGCATAGGCCTGCACATTGTTATTCCATTCCGCCGCTACGGCGGGCGACTGTAAGGAGGTAACCAATATATGCCGCAGGTGATCATTCTTCAGAAATGCTTTCTGCTGGTCCGTCAGATCAGCTGGCCGGGCCCCGCTGTGCAGGAAAGTTTTCCCATTGTAGGTACCGGAACGGAAACCCATCTCAGCTGCGGGAATGGACTGATGGATGCTATACAACATCAGCCCTGCGATCTGCTCCACAGACATCTTCTTCACCAGGTCTTTCGCCCGCTCGTCCACAGGAAGGCGCCAGTCTTCATACTTGTCCAGCTTGCCGTTCCTGTTCAGGTCCTTGAATTGTAATCCGCCTACCTTCAGTATTTTCACCCCTGATGCAGGTGAATATCCTAATGTGGCTCCATTTTTATTATTGACGATGGTGAATTGGGTTTGCGCTGATACGTTCATGCCGGTACACGCAATAGCGAAGGCAATAAAAAGTCTGGCTTTCATCCTGGATGTTTCATAACGGTGAGAAAATATGTGGCATATCGAAACAATTCCGGCATACATGGCCCATTGTCTCATTATGATACAATGATAAAAATATTCCCCCTGGACTCCAAATATTATATTTTTAGGTATGGACGAAATTTCACTGTTTGAGGAACGGAGTAAAGAGTTTTACAAGGATTATCTACCGCATGTATCTATTGATTGTGTGGTTTTCGGGTTCCATTCCAACACCTTAAAAGTATTGCTCATCAGGATGAAAGGTCAGGAGCACTGGGGATTACCGGGAGGATATGTGGGCAAGGACGAGCATATTGATGATGCGGCAATAAGGATCCTGAAGTCCCGGACAGGTGCAGAAAAAGTATTCCTTGAGCAGTTTAAGGCCTTCGGTAATACGGGAAGATCAGAAAAAGACCTCAGCTATCTGCCCGAATCAATATGGTTCAGACAGCGTTTCATATCTGTTGGTTATTACGCATTGGTAGATTATGAGCAGATCATCCCGGTAGTAGACGATATTTCAACAGCCTGTGAATGGAAAAGTGTACATGAGCTACCGGCTATGATGATGGATCACCGTCAGATCTATGAAGCCGCGCTGGAAAACATGCGTTTTCAGCTAAATTATAAGCCTATTGGCTATAATCTCCTGCCGGAGGAATTCACTATGCCGGATCTGCAGAAACTATATGAGACCATCCTTGGTAAACCATTAAGCAGAAGCAACTTCCAGCGTAAAATGCTGGCATATGACATCTTCATCAAACACGATAAGGAACGAAAGGGAGGCGCACATCGCAGCCCTATTTTATATAGTTTTGACCAGGTAAAATACCAGGCCGCATTAAAAACAGGACTAAAAGAAGCATGGTGACATGACACGTACATCTTCTTCAATAGGCAACTATGTCTGTAAGTTCGTCGATCAGGCAACTTATACGCATCCGGAAAATCGCAATTTCCTTTCCGGATACGTATAAGCATATATTTTTTTAAGGGATGATCTGCCATAGTTCGGCATCATACTGGTTTTCAAACCATTGTTCCAGTTTGGTGCCCGGTGTCTGATTGCTGTACGGTACATTCAGTGCCAACAGGCTCCTGCGGTTGATCAGTTTGAAATATCCATTACCCATATCCTGCACGCGCCAGTGCTGCGCAATATTCTGGTTGTCAGTCCACTGGATCAGGATATTTCCCGCATTCAGCAACCCACCGGCATCATCCAGATTTAAACCGGAGGCTACACAAGTTATCTTGTAATAACCATTTCCCAGGCTGGTGAAGTTCCATTTCTGTGCTGTAAAGCCATTATCTGTCCATTGCTGTATCTGTAATCCCGGTGTTGGCGCACCGTCGGGTACGTCTACACACTGCCCTGTTACCTTCGACTTGATCCGATACACACCATTCGCGATTGGCATAGCATAATCCGGCCCAATAGAAGGCGCGGCTATAGGAATACCCTTTTCTATGGGATAGCCGAAATAAGGGATATCTCCGTCCCAGGAAAACTGCTGTGTCATCACTCTCCTGTCCCATCCGGAACCATCTGTATTGGCGGCATGATAAACGATCCACCACTGGATATTATCCGGCGACTTTACAAACGAGGCATGCCCCGGTCCATACACATTGCCAAACCTGGAAAATGCGGGCGTGGAAGGTTTTGTCCAGGAGCTCTTTTGCATCAGGTTACCATTGGTGCAGGTAAGCCTTCCCAGGCAGTAATCGTTCGTCCAGCTGCCACTTGCCGAGTAAATGATATTGACCGTATTACCGCTGACGAGTGCCGTAGGGCCTTCGTTGACAGTAGGATTGCCTACTTGTTCCCAGGCATAATCAGGCCTGGATATCTCCACTCTTTCCCCTGAAATCGTATAAGGGTTGCTCATCCTTGCGATGTAGATGTACTGGGAAACGTTGCTGGCCCCTTCCCAACCCGACCAGATGAAGTATTGCTGACCGTTGAAGTCGAAAACAGACCCGTCTATAGCCCATCTGTCAGTCGTAGCGCTCAACCTGGTCTTATAAGCGTATCCCCCATCCAACGGATCATTGGCATTGCTGCCGCCTTCCAGTACGAACATCCGGTGATTGGCATTATTGCCATCATCCGCAGCGAAGTACACATACCATCGGCCGCTACGATAATGCAGCTCCGGCGCCCACAACTCCGATGAATATCCGGTGCCGGAAGGAGGTGTGAAAATGTAAGTTTTGGGTTGCATCAGGATGTCCTGTAAGGTCGCTGATTTGGTGATCCATAAACGGCCGCCGTCAGAACCGCAGTAGTAATAAAAATCACCTACCCTAATGACCCAGGGGTCATAATAACTGCCATTATTCGATGAGGGTAGTGCATTCGTGAAGATGACAGAAGTGCTTAAAGTACTGTGCGTTGACGCCTGAGTACCGGTAACCCGTGGTGTGTCTGTCTGTGGCTTCCTGCAGCCTGCTATTGAGGCGCACAGGGCAAGCACACAGCAAATTGCTGAATAGTTGTTTTTCATATTGGTTATTTTGAGCGTTATAAATGCGGGTTTTCCCACTGTGTGATACAATGTTAAGAAAGATTTCAACGTGGTGCTGAAGAATGTCCAAAGGATGCAAAGTAGTGTGCATAGGAACGCAAAAACATGTGGCGGAAAATTGAGCAACATTATTAACCAGGCGAAAACCAGCTTGTTGGTTAAGTACCATCTTTATACCGCTTAGATACCTCTTATCCTCCCTTTATCCTCCCTTCGGAAGGGAGGATAAAGGGAGGATAAGAGGTATCTAAGCGGTATCTAAGTGGAGAAAGTAAGGCAAAAAGTCATCAGGAATAGGAAAGACATATTCCGGGAATATTCGTTTCGAATTTCTGCCCCAGACACAAGTAAAACCCATCATAAAAAATTCGTGAATACAAGTATCCTCCCGTAATTTTAACCCCTCATAATCAACAATCTCCTCCCGAATGAGAACAGCCACTTCCAACGACAAACCACTCATCCTCGACATCCTCTGCGCGTCTTTCGACTGCAACATCAGCGTCAATGCCATTATTCCACAAGACGCCCGTCGCACCTCCAGGATCAGGGCACTCATGGACTACGCCTTTGAACAATGTTATACTTCAGGAAAAATATTCATCAATCCGTCCAACGATGGATGTGCATTGGTACTCCACTCCTGGCAAGAGGTAACGACGCTCCGCTCCATATGGCAAAGCCTGTTGTGCACATTTCGCGGCCCTGGTATTTCGATGCTGCCCATTCTCCTGAAAAGGCAAAAAACAATCAAGGAAAAATATCCTTATAGCCACTACGTATACCTATGGTTTATCGGCGTCATACCGTCACAGCAGAACCAGCATAAAGGGGCAGCGTTACTGGATGCAGTCATTGATCATGCAACATCCGTAAACTATCCTATTCTGTTGGAAACATCTATACAACGGAATGTAAACTGGTATGAGAAATCGGGGTTCGACTTATATCAAACTATTGAAGTTCCGCATCAGTTGTATTTGCTGAAAAGGGAATTAACGGCTACGTCTGTTATCTGACAATGTATATTCTCTTATCAGCAGGATTGTTTGTGGGTAAAATACAATTTGTTTTGTTATCCACGGGTACGCACCTCCGGCAATAAACATCTCCTCGGGGGATTATCATTTCCCCGGGGTTACGAACCCCGCGCTACAAACAACCTGACTCCTACGGAGTCCACCAGCGTTTTGTTACCCGGTTGATTGCGGTACCGGTTGTCACTTCCCTGGGGTACGGTCCCGCGCTACAAACAACCTGACTCCTACGGAGTCCACCAGCGTTTTGCTACCCGGTTGATTGCGGTACCGGTTGTCACTTCCCTGGGGTACGGTCCCGCGCTACAAACAACGTAGCTCCTACAAAATCCTTTTGACATAAAAAAAGGGCCCCCGGAGTAGGGAGGCCCAACATGCAGCCAGTCAACGTCTCACTATCGACCGACTACAATCTCTTTTATGACTATATCATTTTTCTATACTTCTCGTACAGTCTTAGCACGGTCTTCACCGCATCTCCTTTAGGCAGTGCAGCATATTTATCATGACTGTTCACCCACTTCCATTCAAATGCCTTTACCTGTGCCTCAAAAGCCGCTAAATCAGCCGGTTTACCATTTTGCAGGCCCGCATCCAACACTTTGAAGAACTGCGCCCAACGGGGCTTATAAAAGCCTTTAATGAGACCGTTCCACTGGCGGTTCGAATATTCATGCAGCGGACTCTCCTTATCTCCCCACAATGTCACCAGGTCTTTTGCATTGAACTCATACAGGTTACGCTCTGCCTCGGTAATCCCATTGGCACGTGCATCGCTTACCCATTTGCCCAACAGGAAACCTTCCTGGGTACCCAGCAAAGTATCCATATCATCCAACAATGCTAAGAACTGCTTGCTGTATTGCTGAAAAGCTTTCAGGTCTTTCTGCTGATAAGCGGTAGCAATTTTCTGCTGTAATGGACTGGCATAATTGCCCAATACCTGTCTTGTAAGATCTACCAGGTCATACCTGAATCCGGCTGTTGGCTTTACCTGCGGAATAGCCTTTACGAACAAGTCCCAGGCAGGTATTAATTTCGCAGGATCATAATTGAGCTTTGTCTTCACCCTGTCCGCTGCAATGTCCAGCGTAGGACGGGCTACAATGATAGACTCCGGCGCACCTTCCGTAGGACCACCACTATATATTGTATGATACAGTATCTGCCAGGCCTGGTCTATCAGCTCATTATGTGTATTATAACGTTGACCTGCATAGGTTTTCAACCAATCGTCTACGTTCAGCGGCTGATCGCGCCATACATTGTCCAGCATCAGGTGATATAAAGCCGGATTCTGTTCAATGCCTTCAGGCGTAAGACCTATACCCGCCATTTTACCGGAAGCAGGACTATGTAACGCAGCAGCAGGGTTATGCGCCACTGAATCCATTCCTCCCCACATACCGGTATTTCCCCCAAAGTTATGTAACATATTCCATATCCACGGCTTTCCGTAATATGCATTTGTGCTATACCACACCGGATGACTTTCACTATACAGGTCCAGCACGATCATATGGTCGTCAGGAACCGCTTTCAACAATGCGCTGATCTGTGTAGGATGCCAGTAGCTGGCATTATAATGGAACATCCACCCCTGCATGACCCACACCGCTTTAGGATCTGCTGATGCCATAGAAGCAAACACCTTCTTGCTCATAGCGTCCAGGAAGCTGGAATCATTGGATGGAGGTACGTTTTCGTTGAAAGTATCAGCAGAATAAAAATGATCTGTACCAAATGCCTTCGTCTGTACTTCGATAAAACGTTTACCAATCTTATCAAACATCGGACTGCTTGGGTCCAGGATGTAAACATCCGGGAAGCCTGCATCCCAGTTGGTTTTCTTCACCGTCTCAGCGGGGAATTTATCTTTGAATGCCGGCGGTACATGTCCTGTAAAAGCAGGTAATACAGGCATCATCCCCATATTACGTTCCGCTGCCAGGATCTTTTGCTGCAAAGCTTTGTGGCTATCCTTCCAATGCTTGGGAAGAGGACCGCCCCAGGCATCAATATTCCCCATCCATAACCAGGAGAAATAAGCCGGACCACTGAAGAATTTATCCAGCTCCGCATCCGTAAAGCCCATCTCCTTATACACTTCCTGCCAGATGGCTTCTTCACCGGTAAGCGCCAATGGCATGTTGATGCCATTCATCGCCATCCAGTCAATTTCCTGTTGCCATCTCTCCCAGTTCCACCAGCACATGCTGTAGTTGAACGTACAGTAGTTGATGTAGTAGCGGTATTTGTAAGGAGTAGCATGATGCACTTTCTCCGTCACTGCTGGCAGCTTTGCCGGCAATTGCAGGTTGGTGCCATTCCAGGTAAAACTGCTGTTACAATAATTTTTCAGGTAATAGTTCAATGCAGATGCAATGCTGACGCCATTGTTACCTCGTAATACAACCTTCCCTGCTTTACTTTCTATCTCAAACACATCTTTACCGCTGTCTGCAGCCAGGTATTCAAAAGTAAAAGCAGCAGCCCTGTCTTTCACGATCCTTTTCAAAAATGCTTCTGTAGCGGTCTTATCCAACTGCGCCATAACAGGCACGCTCAAACCACTCAGCAATAAGGCAACAATGATCTTTTTCAATTGCATGAAGAAAATGACTTTAAAAGCGATGGCCGATATATATCAGCCATCGCCTCAAGATAAAAATTTATAACCTGTTATTTATAGTTTTCATTCTGGATCAGCACACCATTGCTTCTGTCTATTTCAGACTGTGGCAGTGGGAAGTAATAGTGTTTAGGACGGATAAACGTACGTGCGGGTACCAGTACATTACCACCCTTTCCATACTTGGGTTTATTGTAGTAGGTAGTGATATCGATCAGACCAGCTTTGTCCCAACGCATCAGGTCCTGGTGGCGCTCATTTTCACCACTCAGCTCGCAACGACGTTCGTGGATAACAGCCGCCATACCTGCGCCGCTTACATCTTTCAGCCCTGTTCTTTTACGTACCATGTTGATCTCATTATCACCAGCACCAACACCCTGTGTACGGATCTTCGCTTCTGCCACCAGCAGGGCAATATCAGCTGTTCTCAACAGCGGTGTTTTCAGTGAATAGTTCAGACCACCATTCGGTTTCCAGTAAGAGAACTTATGGAAGTGATAACCAGTTTCAGACATATCAGCACTGTAAGTAGCAATGCTGGAACCGATATTGATCTTATCGCCGGGCGACATAATAGATACTGCTTTACGCACATCACCTGCTTCAAACTCATCTACCAGGCTTTGTAATGGCTGGTGAAAGTTCCATCCGTTCCATTCGCGCGGTGTATAGTAAGTGGTAAAATCAGAATACCCCCATGTATCGCTGGTCTGTACCGCAAACAACATTTCGTCGTTGTTGCTGGTCTCAGGTGTGAAGTTAGCTACATAAGTAGCCGCCAGATTATAATTACCGCTGTTCAGCACTTTCTCACCATAGATGAGCGCCTGATCCAGTTTATCCCAATACATATATAGTTTACACAGCAGTCCCCAGGCAGAACCTTTGGATGCACGTCCCCTGTCGGAACCTTCATACTTAGCAGGCAAAAGATCTGCAGCTGCCAGCAGGTCCGACTGGATAATACCACGGAGACTATCTGCGCTTACTTTCGGCTTTACATAGTTGCTTGCTGCTACATCCTCTTCAGTAACCACTGGTGCTTCGCCATAAATCAGCAACAGGCGCCAGTAAGCGAATGCACGCAGGAAACGGGCTTCACCCAGGCAACGGTTCTTGATAGTCTCGTCCATGCCCTGGATCTTCGGAATATACATCAGCGCACTGTTCGCACGGTTGATCATTTCATATTTCCATCTCCAGCCAAATCTTACCTGCGCATTCGCTGCATCATAGGTAAGGTTCTCGATAGCCACATCTTCAGAGTGGTCGCCTGCACGATACTGATCGTCAGAAGGATCATCAAAGGTAAATTCAGCATGTCCGGTGAAATCTTCTTCCAGCAGCACATTGTAAATACCAGTCACACCGTTGACTGCATCAGATTGATTACGCCAGTAAGTGGCGGTAGTATAAGTGCCTTTCGGCGTTACGTCCAGGATCTTGTCGCATGAAGACATGGACAGTAACAGGCCCGTAGCTATTATTAAAAACTTATTGTGAATACGTGTTGTCATGATCCATTAGTTAAATGAAGCTTAGAAATTCATTGAAGCACCGGCAGTGAAACTTCTTGCCTGTGGGTAAGTGGCTACGTCCACACCTCTCTGTTTATTACCGTCTGTATAACCCAGTGCAGGATTCAGACCGGAATAATTGGTAACGACGAATATGTTCTGTCCTGCCAGATACACACGGATGTTGGTAGAAGACTTGCTACCCCATAAGCGGGAAGGAATGGTATATCCCAGCGCTGCATTACGGAGTGTAAAATAATTACCACTTTCAATGAACCTGTCTGACGTACGGTAGTTACCGTTGTTATCACTTAACGTCATACGTGGTACGCTGTTGCTGGTACCTTCACCATGCCAGCGCTGCAGTTCTTCTGCATAGTAGTTATATGAATAGGTTGGGTCCAGACCCTGCATTTTATCAGCATTGTACAATTTCACACCTGCTACACCGGTAAAGGACAGGCTCAGGTCAAATCCTTTGTAGCTGGCGCCGGCCTGCAGACCGTACTGGAGACGTGGATTAGGATCGCCCAGGTATACCCTGTCAGCTTCAGTGATAGCACCATCGCCATTCACATCCACAAAGCGTACATCTCCTGGTTTGATGTTATCCTTTCTGCCATCTTTAGCGATATAAGGATCGCCGTCGATCTGTGCCTGGTTCTGGTAGATGCCAGCTGTTTTCCAGCCATAGAAAGAAGCGATAGGCTGTCCTTCGTAAGTACGGGAGATTTCCTGGTTCTGACGACCATAGTTGCTGGAACTGATGTAAGTGTTGGCCGCATACAGTTGGGTTACTTTGTTCTTGATGACAGTTGCATTTGCCGCAATGTTGTAGGTAAACGCTTTTTTACCGCCCTGGTAAGAAACTTCAAATTCCCATCCGTGGTTATTCAGTTTACCGATATTTTCATCAGGCACCACTGAAGTACCATGCAGGTCTGGTTTTGCAGCAGGCACCAGCATGTCGATCGTATTCTTATCGAAGTAAGAGATGGTTGCATTCAATGCATTGTTCAGGAATCCGAGTTCTGCACTGACGTTGGTCATATGCGCCTTTTCCCAGGTGATGTTAGGGTTGGCCAGGCTGGAGTTCCAGATACCGGTGAACGGCTGATCACCGAAATTATACTTACGGTTCTTGATGATAGTAGCCAGGTACTGGAATTCAGTTACGTTCTGGTTACCCAGTACACCCCATCCACCAGTTACTTTCAGGTTGTTCATGAAGTGTACATTGTCTTTGAAGAAGTTCTCATCAGATATACGCCAGCCCACAGATACAGCAGGGAAGTAACCCCAGCGGTTGCCTTCTGCAAACCTGGAGGAACCATCCGCACGCATGGTAGCGGTCAGCAGGTATTTACCTTTATAGCTGTAAAAACCTCTTGCAAATCCTGATGCCAGGATGTTGGTAGCATAGTAGTTACCGGCAGCATTATAAACAATGCTACCATTGTCCAGTACCAGTACATAAGGCGATTCATCATCGAAACCATTACGCTGTGCGCTGTAGTAGCTGCCGCTGTATTTCTGGTAGGAAATACCACCGGTCAGGCTGAGCTGATGGTCCTTTGCGATTGTTTTATTATAAGACAGGAATGCCTCGCCCAGGTGAGTGCCTGTGCTGGTATTGCTCTGTGTTAATTCCGCATCGTCACGGGTACGTACCTGCGTTAATGTTTTAGGCAGGAAGCTGAAAGCGTTGCTCATTGTTCCATCAAACGCGTAGTTTAAACGCAGTTTCAGGTCTCTGATAATTTCTATTTCAGCGAAAGCATTAGCCAGTATGCGATAGTTCTTAGTCCATGCATCTGTTGTTTCTGCAGTATACACCGGGTTGTTGATATCGCCCAGTTCATTGTTTGCCTGTGCGGAACCGTAATTCCCCATATCATCCTTCACTGGTATAGCAGGATTGAAACGCAGTGCACTGAAGATCAGGCCTGTCTGGGAAGAATAGGTATCGAGCGTGTTTCCTTTACGGGCCGTCAGCTGCAGGTTCTCTCCTACTTTCAGGCGACTGTTAATACGGTGCTCGGAGTTGATGCGAACAGTATATCTTTTGAAATAGGTATTGGTGACCAGGCCTTTTTCATCATAATAACCCATGGAGAACAGGTAATTGGAGGAAGTGCTACCACCTTTGATGGAAACGTCAGCATTGGTCACATGTCCTGTATTGAACAAAGCCTTCTGCCAGTCTGTGCGCTGTACTGCATAGTATGGGTCCTGCCAGAACGCAGGTATACTGAGACCATCATTAGTGTAACGTTCCTGTTTCAGTTTTACCAGATCAGGAGCGGTCAGTAATGGTATATAACGGGCTACATTGGAAACACCGCGGTAGATGTTTACGTTAGTATTTAATTTCTCATTGTAAGATCCTTTTTTGGTAGTAATGATGATCACACCATTTGCCGCACGGGTACCATAGATAGCGGAGGAAGACGCATCTTTCAGCACCTCCATGGACGCGATATCGTTGTTGTTGATATCACTGAGGCCACTGAGGTTCGGAGCGGGCACACCATCAATGATGATCAGTGGTTCCGCGTTATTGATAGTACCTGTACCACGTATGCGGATGCTTGGTGTAGTACCGGGAGATCCGTCAGAACGAACAATGTCTACACCAGCCACACGGCCCTGTATAGCCTGAGCGGCATCACTTACCGGGAGGTTTTTGATATCAGCACCTTTTACAGTAGAAATGGCGCCGGTGAGGTCGCGACGGGTCTGTACGCCATAACCCACCACCACAACGTCGGTCAGACTGGTCGTGGCAGGCAATAGCACGATGTTGTCCAGGTTGCCGGTAGCGCTCACTGTTACGCTGGCGAAACCGATGGTTTTAAACACCAGGGAGTCTGTATGATCTGCTCTGAGAACAAAGTTACCGTTGGCATCTGTTGCAATGCCCCGGTTCTTTCCCTTTACACTTACCGTAACACCGATCAGGGGCTGCCCTTTATCATCCTTCACCTTTCCACGTACTGTAATGGAGGTATCTGCCACCGCAGCAGGTATTGCGCCTGCCAGGGTAAGATCGAAGCGGGATGCTTCAAATTTGCGGGTAATAATGATCTGTGTTTTGTTCTGTTCAAAGTTCAGTTCATTAGGCTCCAGTAACTGTTGCAGCACCTTCTCTACAGAAGTATTGCTGGCATTGATGCTCACAGGTCCTGTAGCTTTGATCTGAGACGAATTGTAAACAAAACGGAAAGGCGTGATCTGCTGGATCCTCTCCAGGACCGTCTCCAGCTTCATTTTGCTGGCTACGAGATTGATCTTTACCTCCTTAATATCCTGACCTTCAGTGCTCTTGGCGAACAGCGAAAGCGAAAAGGTATAGAAAAATACCAATATATAAGCCGAACATCGCATGAGGAATAATAAGTATTGGATACACGTCTCCCGTGTATACGCTGTTTTTTTCATAACTTTAATACGATTTGTTGTTATAAAATGATAAATCCAGGGTATGCAGGTTTGGCGACATGAAATACCCTGCCATAAAACGCTCCCTGTATCTTCTTTTGCAGGGACGTTTTATTTATGCTACGTGCTGTTTGTCATTTTTAGCATATGATGTCCTGATATTTTGGTCACTTCCTTAATTTCTGTGATTTTCCATGACAAGTAATATGACAATCCCCTCGCTTACTGACATCCTTTTCCTTCCAAAGTAATAGTACTGCTGTCTGCACTAAAGGTATAGGTCGCATTGTTGATCTTACATAGCAGATCTATCACACGTGTAACAGGCGATTCTTTCTCAAAAGTGGCGGTGATCATGCACTGTTCCAATGACTTGTTTGCAAAAACTATGTTCACATTGTATTTTCGGTTGATAGTCCTGGCGATTTCTTCAAATGACTGATCGTAAAACTCCAGTTGTCCCTTTGTCCAGGAATAGGCCATATCGGCCTTTACAGCCACCATTACCGGCGCCTGCTTGTTCGCATATTTTACCTGTTTATTTGGCGTTAAAAAGGTAATGATTTTGGTCTTTTTGTCCTCTAACTTTATTTTCCCCTTCGTCACAGTAACAGAAAACGGTTCGTCGGGATATGCTTTAATATTAAAGGCGGTCCCCAGCACCTGTGTCACCATACTGCCCGACTGAATAATAAATGGTTTCTCCGGATCGCTTGCTACATCAAAATAAGCTTCTCCTGTCAGGCTAAGCCGGCGTTCTCCCATAAAAGGAAAATCTGTATAAACCAGCTTCGTAGCTGAATTCAGCCACACCCTGCTGCCATCGTTCAGCACGACAAAACGGGGCTGCTGTTGTGCATTATATACCTGACGGCCACTGAAAAATACTGACAGCAGAGCGGCAGTAAGTACCAGTACGACTGCAGCCGCCATCCGGTAAGGCTTTATATGCATCAACAAGCGCTTCCGGCGGCTTTCCTTAGCATTCTGCTCATCTATCCCTGCCTTCATCCGGCGCTCCAACTCATCCTCCTCTTCTCCTTCCGGCAGTTCTACCACCAGCTCCTCTCCCTCAAAGGAATAATACCACTGTTCGAGTATTTTCCTCTCAGCCGCTGTCGCAGTGCCATCCAGGTATTTTGCAGTTAAGTCAGTTAGCTGCTCTTTAGTCATAATTTGATAGTAAATGCAGATAAAAAATTCACTTGACCAGATCACAGCAAACTGTATCCGATATAATAGTGTAGAAAAAAGGAGCCTACCCTACCTCATGATAAAAATATTTTTTTCCGGAGGATGTTTCAGAACAATAATGACATCAACATATGTTTGAACTGTACCCTTAACTGGCGGAGCGCCCGGGTCATGTGCTTTTCTACGGCTTTGGTGGAGATATTCAGTTTCTCAGAGATGATTTTGTTGGCAAGCCCCTCTTCCCGGCTATAGCGGAATACCAGGCGGCATTTCTCCGGCAGACGGTCTATTTCCCGGCGGATCTCTTCTTCCAGGAAACGGGTATCGGCAGTACTGTGGTCTGCCGCCAGGGTATGTAGCTCTTCCAGGGAATCTGTGTTCCTGGCAGGTTGTGCAAAATAATGGAATATGGAATATTTGGTGGCAGTAGCCAGGTAAGTATACAGATGTTTGATCTCAGACCTTTCGCGGGAAGCCCATAGGCTCACGAAGATCTCCTGTACTATATCTTCAGCAGCGTTGCTGTCTCTCAGATGGTACAAGGATAAAGCGTATAATTTACGCCAATAGCGACGGTAAATCTCGTCAAAGGCCCTCTCGTCAGAAAGCCTGACCTTGTCCATTAATTCATTGTCCTCCAATATGCTGTACGACATATGCGCCTATAAAGTGCCTTAAGGTAGCAATAATAATCTTTAAATCCAACCCTTCATTTTTTCAGAGGGCGGCGCAAAGGTGCAGTATTTTTCGGGAATAAAACACCACCCTATCCCAACTATCCCACCTTTAGAAAGTAAATCCCCCCTAGTTGCATGCCCTAATCTGAATTTCTATTACTTTTGCAGCCGGTATTTTTTCTCAGACAAGGTATAGACACAGTTAGTATTAAAGCATGCAGATATTACTCAAAAGCGTACAGATAGTCGCACCATCATCCCCGTTTCACGGGCAACAGCAGGATATTCTGATTGAGAATGGCATCATCCGCCAGATCGGGAAGGACATTTCTTCCGCTCAGGCGCAGGTGGTGACCGGCAAGAACCTGCATGTTTCATTGGGATGGACGGATATCTTCGCGCACTTCTGCGATCCCGGCCAGGAATACAAGGAAGACCTCCAGAGTGGGGTTGCCGCCGCCGCCAGGGGTGGCTATACCACGGTGCTGATCGTGCCAAACACGCAGCCGGCGCTCCATACCAAACCGCAGATCGAGTATGTGCTCAGCCGCACACGCAACAGTGTCGTACAGGTGCTCCCTATCGGAGCGGTGACCAAAAACCTGGAAGGCACCTCCCTTGCTGAAATGTATGAAATGCAGCAGGCAGGCGCCGTAGCATTCTCCGACGGACTGAAACCTATTCAGTCGCCCGGCATCATGCTGAAAGCCCTGCAATATGTAAAAGCTGTCAACGGTACCATTATCCAGCTCCCTGATGATCTGAGCATCTCTGCCCATGGCCTGATGCACGAAGGCATCTACAGCACCCAGCTGGGTATGCCGGGCAAACCAGCCATCGCCGAAGAACTGATCATTCAGCGCGACCTGGACCTGGCACAATATACAGACTCACGTATCCACTTCACAGGCATCAGTACACGTAAATCAGCAGAACTCATTGCCAATGCCAAAGGCAAAGGCATCAAAGTGACCTGCTCTGTAACGCCCTATCACCTGTCCCTTACCGACGCACACCTCATGACCTATGATACCCACCTGAAGCTCAATCCGCCGCTGCGTAGTGCAGAAGATGTGAAAGCGCTACAGGAAGCTGTAAAGACCGGTGTGATCGACTGCTTCGCCACCCACCACCTGCCACAGGACTGGGATGCCAAACAGGTAGAGTTTGAATATGCAAAGAATGGCATGATAGGACTGGAAAGCGCTTTCGGCGTATTCCGCAAACATCTGCCGGAAGTATCTGTAGAAAGACTCGTAGAGATGCTTTCTGCACAGCCCCGCAAAATATTCAACCTGCCTGAACTGAGCCTTACCGAAGGAGCCGCAGCTAATCTGACCTTATTCGATCCTGAAGAGGATTGGGTACTCACCGCAGCACACCTGGCCAGCAGGTCAAAAAATTCAGCGTATATTGGCGCGGAATTGAAAGGAAGTGTGAAGGGGACCATCAACGGCCAATACGCCCAACTTTAAAAAGTCATTCGTGTACTATGAGTAATGCATCATATCCTAATCCCGGTATAAAATGGGGACTGATAGCCAGTGTTGTGATCGTCCTGGCAGGTCTGGGCCTGTATTATACTGACCAGCAAACGCTTTTCAGCCTGAAATTTAACTTTATCCAGCTTTTTATCTGCGCTGTAACCGGCTTACTGGCTGGTCTGGAGCAGAAAAGGAAGGCTGGCGGATATAGCAGTTTCAAAGAAGCCTTACAACCTATTTTCATCACATTTGTGATCGGTACCCTTGTGGGCACCCTGTTCATGTATATTATCGCCAACTATGTTGACCCGGGATTGCCTGCCCGCATGAAAGCCGGAGATCTGAAAGCACTCGAGCAGATGGAAGCAGCACAAAAGGCAGCCGGCATTAATGACAGCAGATTGAGCGAACAACTGACACAACTGAAGCAACAGGATTATAGCCTGACCCTTGTGGCAAGCATTCTGTCCTATCTCACAGGGCTTTTCCTGGATTTCATCATCGCTGCTATTCTGGCGGTAGTTATCCGTAAAAAACAAATTGCTTAGATTGGCACTTAATTAGATAGAATAGCATCCTAAACACATTGTTATATAACATGGATATTTCCGTTATCGTTCCTTTAAAAAACGAAGAAGAATCACTGCCCGAACTGGCCGCCTGGATTGACCGTGTCATGAAGGAACATCAGTACTCGTATGAGGTATGGATGATAGACGATGGCAGCACTGATAATTCCTGGGATATTATCCAGCAACTGGCAGCAGCTAACCCGAATGTAAAAGGCATCAAATTCCAGCGTAACTATGGCAAATCCGCCGCCCTCAATGAAGGCTTCCGGGCCGCCCACGGCGACGTGATCATCACCATGGACGCCGACCTGCAGGATAGCCCCGATGAGATACCGGAACTCTACCGCATGATCAAAGAAGATGGCTATGACCTGGTCAGCGGTTGGAAGAAGAAACGCCATGACAATGCCGTTACCAAAAATCTCCCTTCCAAATTATATAACTATACCACTACCCGCATGAGCGGGGTCAGGCTCCATGACATGAACTGCGGACTCAAATCTTACCGCAGGAAAGTGATCAAAAGCATCGAAGTATATGGAGAAATGCACCGCTATATTCCTGTGATCGCCAAGTGGAACGGTTTCAGGAAGATCGGTGAAAAAGTAGTAGAACACCGTGCGCGTAAATATGGCACCTCCAAGTTTGGCCTGGAACGCTTTATAAACGGCTTCCTGGACCTGGCTTCCATCATGTTCATCAGTAAGTTCGGAAAACGCCCTATGCACCTTTTCGGGGCCCTGGGTACATTGTCCTTCATCCTCGGTTTCGGGATCGCTTTATACCTGGCAATAGAAAAGATCATCTACTCCCAGTATAAAATGACCGAACGCCCTATTTTCTATCTCGCCCTGCTGGCGATGATCATAGGGTCACAGTTATTCCTTACCGGCTTCATCGGCGAACTGGTTACCCGGAATGCCCCTGAAAGGAATGAATATCTCGTGGAAACAATCCTGGACCGTACCAAATAATCACTGATGGGCAAAACGAAAATCCTCTTTCTCGGACCGGCCTGGCCCTACAGGGGTGGCCTCGCCGCATATAACGAACGACTGGCAGAAGAGCTGCAAAAGGATGCGGAAGTAGAGATCTGGACCTTCACTGTACAGTATCCTTCCTTCCTGTTTCCCGGCAAAAGCCAGTATGCTACAGAACCAGCGCCTCCTCACCTGAAAATACGCCGGCTGATCAACTCTGTTAATCCACTGAACTGGTTGAAAGTGGGCTGTATGATCCGCAAGTGGCAGCCCGATCTCATCGTAACCAAATACTGGTTACCGCTGATGGGCCCCTGCCTCGGCAGCCTCCTGCGCCTCGGAAAAGGTAAAAATACCCGTGTTGTATCCATCCTCGACAATGTGATACCACACGAAAAAAGGGCCGGAGATGTGCCTTTTACCAGGTACTTCTTGAAACCAGTAGATGCCTTCATTGCCATGAGCCAGTCCGTACTGGACGACCTCCGGCTGTTCGAACCCGGCAAACCGGCCTCCCTGATCCCTCACCCGATCTATGACAACTACGGACCTCCCGTATCTAAATCCGTGGCCAGGGAACAATTGAAACTGCAACAAGACAAGAAATATATTCTCTTCTTTGGCTTCATTCGCCAGTATAAAGGGCTGGACCTCCTGCTCAAAGCCATGGCTGACGAACGGATGAAACAACTGGATGTACACCTGATCGTGGCAGGAGAATTCTACGAGGATGCAGCCCCATACAATCAGCTACTCGAACAGCTCCAATTGGGCGACAAGGTGCTCATGCATACCGATTTCATCCCCAACGACGCTGTCAAGAATTACTTCTGTGCAGCCGACCTGGTGGTGCAGCCTTATAAGAGCGCTACCCAAAGCGGTATTTCCCAGATCGCTTACCATTTCGAGAAGCCCATGGTAGTGACCCGGGTTGGCGGCCTGGTAGAGATGGTGCCTGATAATATCGTTGGTTTCCAATGTGAACCGGAACCAGGGGACATTGCTGCCGCCATTGAGAAATACTACCGGGATAACCGGGAAGCCGATATGACGGCCGCAGTGCGTGTAGAAAAGAAACAGTATTCCTGGGAACGCCTGGCGGGGGAAATCCACAAACTGGCGGCAAGTAGGTAAAAGCGCTTTAAGTCCAACCTAAAGGCGTGGTAAAGGCATGGTAAAGACGTACTTTACTTATAAACAAACGTTATTAAACAAACCATAAAAGGACTCCGATGGAGTCCTTTTGTTTGCAGCCCTGGGTGCATCCCGAGCAATCACCCACCGATCATTCCGGTTATTTTTTTGCTATAGGACATATACATATATTTTAACTTCTTTTAAACAAGATAGGCGCATATGCATGTGCAATTGTTTTATCTTGCAGCACTTATAAAAACGGAAATACTGTGATTTATCGTAGCAAAGCACCCTTACGCATTGGCCTGGCCGGCGGCGGAACAGATGTAAGCCCTTACTCAGACATGTACGGAGGCGCCATCCTGAATGCCACTATTTCGCTCTATGCGCGTGCAGCCATAGAACCGATCGCTGATAAAAAAGTCCTGTTCGAATGTGCCGACAGAGGCGAAACACTGGCTTGTGATGCTACGTTTCCGCTCCCGCTGGATGGTAAACTGGAGATCCTGAAAGGAGTAATCAACCGTGTGGCAAAAGATTACGGCATTCCTTCCGGCTTTAAACTGACCACCTTTGTAGATGCACCTGCCGGTTCTGGTCTGGGTACCTCCTCTACCCTGGTTGTGGCGGTATTGGGCGCTTTTGCGGAATGGCTGAAACTGCCCCTGGGAGAATACGATATGGCGCACCTGGCCTATGTGATCGAAAGGGAAGACCTGAAACAGGCGGGCGGAAAGCAGGACCAGTATGCAGCTACCTTCGGTGGAGTGAACTTCATGGAATTCTACGACGGCGATAAAGTGATCGTGAATCCCCTCCGTATAAAAGAAAAATACCTGGATGAACTGGAGAATAACCTGGTACTGTACTACACTTCTACCAGCCGTTTATCCAGCAGTATTATTTCCGAACAGCAGAAGAACGTACACGAGAAAAAGGAAGCCAGTATAGAAGCGATGCACCACCTGAAACAACAGGCCGTGATGATGAAGGAAGCCCTGCTTCGCGGCAGTATCGATAAGATTGGCGAGATTCTTGACTTCGGTTTCCAGCATAAAAAGAATATGGCTAAAGGCATTACTAATTCCCAGCTGGACGATATCTACGAAGCAGCTAAGCGTGCGGGTGCTTCCGGCGGTAAGATCTCCGGCGCTGGCGGTGGTGGTTTTATGATCTTCTACTGCCCGGGCAACACCCGTTATAATGTGGTAGAGGCCCTCAAGGCCTTCGGCGGGGATGTAAAACGTTATCATTTCACGCATAACGGGATCAATACCTGGTGCATCTGATCTCCTAATCCAAAACGACTTACACGCTATGGCGAACAATATCATCAAAACAATACAGGAAAGCATTGCAGTAAAGCAGGCCATCTGCGAAGATGAAACGCTCATTAATACTATCCAGCAGGTGGCCACCGTCATTACCGGCAGCCTGCAACAGGGACATAAGATCCTCTTTTGTGGCAATGGCGGCAGTGCTGCAGATGCGCAACACCTGGCCGCAGAGTTCTCCGGCCGTTTTTATAAAGACAGAACGCCGTTGTACGCAGAGGCCTTACATTGTAATAGCTCTTACCTCACCGCTGTAGGTAACGACTATGGTTATGACCAGGTATATGCCCGCATCCTGCGAGGTATCGGTCAGCCAGGCGATGTACTGGTGGGGATCTCAACGTCCGGCAATTCTGCCAACATCCTGGAAGCCTATAAGGTAGCCAAAGGAAAAGGCATGATCATCGTAAGTATGACAGGCCGTTCCGGTGGTAAAATGAAAGATGGCAGCGATTACCTGCTGAATGTGCCTTCTTCTGATACACCACGTATCCAGGAATCACATATCACCATCGGACATATCATTTGTGAAATCGTTGAAAATAATCTCTTCCCATGATCAGGGAATGTATAGTACTGGCTGGCGGACTGGGTACACGTCTACGCAGTGTGGTGGCCGATAAACCGAAATGTATGGCGCCTGTCAATGACAGGCCCTTCCTCCATTACCTGCTGCAATACCTGATCAGACAGGGCATTACTCATGTAGTACTGTCCCTCGGATATAAATCAGAACAGGTCATCGAATGGTGTGAACAGGCAGACCTTCCACTGCAGTTCTCCTATGCTATCGAAGCAGAACCATTGGGTACCGGCGGCGCTATCCTGAACGCTGTTTCCCACCTGCTGGAAGACGAATGTTTCGTCGTCAACGGCGATACGTTCTTTGATGTATCTCTCCCTGCGTTTTACAACTTCCATCAGCAGGCACACAGCAAGCTCTCACTGGCACTGAAACCAATGTTGCAGTTTGAACGTTATGGCAGTGTACAGCTGGATCAGGATGCACGTATTATCGCATTCCTGGAGAAGAAATACTGTGAGGAAGGATTGATCAACGGAGGCGTTTATCTCACTTCCAGGGCATATATGGAAAGCCTTCAACTGCCGGCACAATTCTCCTTCGAAAAAGAAGTACTGGAACCGCAAGTGAAGAATGGACAAGTATATGGCTATATCAGTGACACTTATTTTATCGATATCGGAATTCCGGCTGATTACGAGCAGGTACAAACAGATTTCCGTTCTTAAACCTGCAATGTAAGATGATACAGATTGATGCTTCATGGACATTATTCCTGGACAGAGACGGGGTGATCAACAACGAGATTAAAGATGGGTATGTGCTCAGCTGGGATATGTTCCGCTTTGAAGAGGGCGTGCTTGCTGCGTTACCCCCTTTAGCAGACAAATTCGGCCGTATTGTGATGGTGACCAATCAGCGCTGCATCGGCAAAGGACTTTTAACAGAACAAGGGCTGCACGATATCCATGCTAAAATGCTGGCCGTTATCACGGACCAGGGTGGCAGGATCGACAAGATCTACTATTGCCCGGACCTTGACAACGACAGTCCTTGCCGTAAACCGAATGAAGGCATGGCCCTGCAGGCAAAAGCTGACTTCCCGGATATTGATTTCTCCCGGTCTATAATGGTCGGTAATACGCTGAGCGACATGAAATTCGGTAAGGATAAGGGAATGACCACCGTATTCATCCCCTCCACCAAACCGGAGCTGGCCTTCCCCCATCCACTGATGGACTACCGCTGTAAAGGACTGCTGGAATTTTCTGAAATCATACAATAATTTTGTATCATATAACGTAATAAGCCTGTAGTAAAAGTTTCAAATAAAATTATGATCAGAGCCTGTCTTCTATTGTTATGCTGCACTTTCTTCCTGTATACCGGCCTCCAGGCCCAGCGTACAAGAATAAGCCCTGCTAACGAAGCTGCCATCAATGCACAGCAGGATTCCCTGCAGATCCTCTCCGAAACCATCCTGAGAGGCAGAGATGAAGCCACCAGGCAGCAGGCCAATGACCGTTTTATTCCCAAACTGGTACAAGCCCTGAAAACACCTTATTCTTTTGATTTCAGGTTCGATTCCCTGACCACCATCTCCATCCAGTATCCGGCAGACAGTGCCTTTCGGATCTTTACCTGGGGACTGGAACAGGAAACCAGCTTTTATCATCACTACGGCGCTATACAGATGAGAACAGAAGGTGGTGAACTGAAACTGTTTCCCCTGTTCGACGGCTCCGATTATATGAACAATACCGACACCATTGCCGGCAACAAAGCCTGGTATGGTTGTCTCTATTATAAGGTCCTCCAGCGCCGTTATTTTAACCAGAACTATTACACCCTCTTCGGCTGGGATGCCAACAATTTCCGCAGCCAAAAGAAACTGCTGGATATGCTGACATTCAAAGACGGTCAGCCTGTATTTGGTGGTCCTTTCTTCAGCTTCATGGAAGACACCATTCCTAAAAAGACGCGTAACCGTTTTATACTGGAATTCAAAAAAGACGCTACCATCAGTTTAAGCTACAACCCTGATATGGACATGATCGTATACGATCACCTCATTTCAGAAAGTAACCAGCCTGCCAAGCCTTCTACCCTCGTGCCTGACCTGGACTATGAAGGATTTAAATGGAAAGCCGGCAAATGGGTACACATTGAAAAGGTATTCCATGATGCACTGCCACAGGGTAAAGTTCCAGTAGCGGCGCCACTGAATCAGAAACAGAAGAAGATGACAAAGCCACGAACGGCGGAAGAGATCAATGAAGAACTACAACCACAGCCGAAAAAGTCTAAACAATAAATGATAAAGGCGGACCAACACACGGTCCGCCTTTATTAATAATAAAAAAAGCCGTCCCGCGAAATGCGGGACGGCTACTATAGATTGATAAGATATTATCAGAACAATTCTCCCTGCACACCGTCTCCATCCGGTTCTTCCTCTTCAGACGCCAGTTCGGCACTGATCAGCTCTTCTCCGGCAATACGGGTGCCCACCGTTCTGTAGCTGGTCACTTCCACAAATTCAGCCAGGTCTACTTCCTCCTCATCCGGATTCCGTTTCTTGCCTGTTCTCAACAGCACCACAGGTTCTGCATGTGTGGTGATCATTTCCAGGTAGTTGCCTGCACCTTCCTTGATGAACGAGAATTTGTTGTTCAATGTCTGTGTCTCCACCTTGAAACGTTTGGCATTGAACTGTTTCTTGTCTGCATCAAAGTAAATAGCAGAGACGATCTTCTCAGGATTGAATTTCTCAATATAAACAAGCTCATTCGGATCGTAACGGTTCGTGAGCTCGAAGTTGGTCAACTCGTATGTACCGTTCTTAAAGGCTACGAAGAGCTTATCTTCTGCCTCAAATGAGCCGATATAAACACCTCTTTCTTCCGTATTCAGACGGCCTACCTCTGTATCATACCAGAGCTTCTGGCCTGAGAGTGTAGATACGCCTTTCTCCTTAAATTTCACACTGCGGATCGGGTATTTCGTTACCTGGTTACCCTGGGAGTTACGCCCTTTAATGGCGATCGTCTCGAAGTACAGGTCAAACTCTTTATTTCTGGCCGCACAGTTAGGACTCAGGCGGATGCTTACCACTTCAGCCTCTCCGTTCGGATTAGCGGTGAAATAATGCACTTTGGAGTTCTTTTCTCCCTTGATGGTCAGGTCATATTCCTTATCGCGCGTGATACCTGTTACATTGAAGCGTTTGGCATAACTCATACCGGTTTTGCCATCCACATAGATCATGTTGTAAGTAGTACGCTCGTCATTCTTTCTGAATACATCAATATGAATAATGTCCTTACCTACGAAAACCTTATCCGCTACTTTGGTAATGATCATTTTACCATCCCTGCGGAAGACGATGATATTGTCCAGGTCAGAACAATCTGCAATGAACTCATCTTTCTTCAGTGAGGTACCAATGAACCCTTCTGCCCTGTTCACATAGATCTTGGTATTGGCCATTGCTACCTGCTGTACCTGGATGGTATCGAAGGTTTTGATCTCTGTAACACGCTCGCGGCCTTTACCGTATTTCTTCAACAGGTTTTCATAATAGTTCACAGTGAAATCGACCAGGTTAGCCAGGTCATGTTTCACCTGTTTCATGTCGGCCTCAATCGCTTTGATCTGCTCATTCAGCTCATTGATATCCAGCCTGTAGATACGGCGTACCGGTTTTTCTGTCAGCTTGAGGATATCTTCGCGGGTGATGTCCCTTTTCAGGTTTTTCTTATAAGGAGCAAATCCTTTATCGATGGCTACGATCACCGCTTCCCAGTCCTTGTGTTTCTGCTCCAGCTCCTTATAGATGCCCTTTTCAAAGAAGATCTTTTCCAGGGAAGTATAGTGCCATTTATCCTGCAGTTCCTGTAGTCTTATTTCCAGTTCCCGCTTCAGCAATTCCTGGGTAAAGTCTACAGAGTACTTCAGCAGTTCGCTCACAGTCAGGAAGCGTGGTTTATCGTCGATGATCACACACGCATTCGGTGAAATAGAGATCTCACAGTCCGTGAAAGCGTACAGGGCATCGATGGTGATATCCGGAGAGATACCTGGCGCCAGCTGTACTTCTATTTCCACGTCTTTAGCGGTATTGTCCACCACCTTTTTGATCTTGATCTTACCGGTGTCATTCGCTTTTACGATAGACTCCATCAGGCCTGTGGTCGTAACGCCATATGGCACGTCTTTGATCAGCAGGGTCTTCTTGTCCTTCTCTTCGATATGCGCGCGTACACGCACCTTACCGCCGCGTTTACCGTCGTTGTAGTTGGCTGCGTCTATCATGCCTCCTGTAGGAAAGTCAGGATACAGTTCAAACTTCTTTCCTCTCAGGAGTTTGATGGAAGCCTCCAGCAGTTCTATAAAGTTGTGTGGTAATATTTTGGTAGACAAGCCTACAGCAATACCTTCGGCTCCCTGTGCCAGCAGCAGCGGGAACTTCATAGGCAGGGACAATGGCTCGTTCTTACGGCCATCATAGCTCAGCTGCCATTGTGTAGTCTTGGGATTGAATGCTACTTCCAGTGCAAATTTGGACAGGCGGGCCTCAATGTAACGTGCAGCTGCGGCATCATCACCGGTACGTACATCGCCCCAGTTACCCTGGGTCTCGATCAGGAGGTCTTTTTGTCCAAGGTTAACAATCGCATCGCCGATAGAGGCGTCTCCATGCGGGTGGTACTGCATGGTAGAACCGATGACGTTGGCCACTTTATTGAAACGGCCGTCATCCATTTCCTTCATAGCATGCAGGATACGGCGCTGTACGGGCTTTAAACCGTCTTCCACGCTGGGTACCGCACGCTCCAGGATCACGTAGGATGCGTAATCCAGGAACCAGTTCTCATACATGCCCCCCAGATGGAGGGTGTTATGCAATGATTCGTCTGTCGGTTGTGTATTATCGATGTCGCTCATAATCTTATTTATTGATCATCTTTTCAAATTCATCTCTCCAGATGCGTATGGAATCTTTCCGTACATCCGCCATGGAGTTCAGTTCTATAAAACAGCAGTCAGTGACTGCTATCAGTTGATGCCACACATTGACCGGCACCTCTATTCTTGCCGGCGCTTCCATCTCCACTCTCTCTATCTTATTCCCGCCTAAAGGGCACCAATCCATTGCTGCTTTACCGCTTACCAGGTACAACACCTCCGGATTTTTGTAATCCGCTTTCCCTTCATGATAATGCTGTCCGCTGCTGCTGCCGGCCTTCCGGTAACACAGGATGAAATCGCCGCTACGGTCGGTGTTCCATTCGTAGTTGCTCCCTCTCTCATCTTCTCCCACCAGCTGTACAGGCGTTACTTTTACCATGTGTCTATATTAATGGTGATAAGGATTATTCCGCCGGAGGCAGTTTCACTTCAAAATCTTTGATCGTTTTCAGCTCTCCCTTGCTCTCCAGTTTACCCTGTTTGATCAGCTCTTTCAAGCGCCATCCCAGGAACTGGTCCATTACAGGATATTTCATTTTGCCGGTTACCAGTCCCACAACTTTCGATGCTTTCTGGAACTCTGCAGTGCTTTGCTGCACCAGTTCCTTGTCGTAGAACGCAGCAGGTTCACCCTTAATCTTCTTACCACCTTCCAGCAAACGTATGCCTGCATTTTCGTTCATCATCCTGCTCCATTCATCTCCGTCTATTTCAAATTCTGCCAGGGAAACAGGCCTTGCCAGTTTCTTTGCTTTCAGGAATTCTTTTGCCAGGATCTGATGCAGATGGGTAGGATAAAATACGCCTCCCTTTTCGTTGAGGAATGGAAGGTTATTGAGGTAAATGATGTGAATACGTCCTGCAAAGTCGTACAGTTGGCTTATCAGCCAGTAATAGCCGCATACATCCCGGGAATTCTGTCCCGCCCATAAGTACACCTGCTGCTCTGGCTCGGACTTCAGCAGGGCTTTCAGCTGCCGGAGTTTATCCTGGTCGCCGGGCTCCTCTTCCGCCACAACAGGAGCAGTGGCAGTAGTGGCAACCGGTGTCACTGCCTGGGCTTCAGGTGCGCCTTCAGCTACAGGTTGTGGTTGTATGCCAGCCAGCTGCATCCACCATTGTTTGCGGGCAGTCTGGCCATCTTTGGTATCAAGGATGAAAAGAGGACCTATCGAGAGGTCATCTTCAAAATAAAGGATGTCTCCTTTCAGCTGCTCATCCAGCTCAAAAGCACCAGCTAATGCGGTGGCGGATGATTCACCAAAAACGATATGTAACAGTGCCATTGATCTTTTTAAATAATGCTGATTTAATTACCTGCTTTCTGTTCCCCTTCCACTTCATCTACCAGGTCCTTCTCATAACGCAGGTTGCTGATAATGAACTCCTGTCTTGTCTGTGTATTCTTACCCATGTAATATTCCAGCAGTTTCTGAATATGCGTGTCTGTCGACAGGATCACAGGTTCCACCCGCATATCTTCGTTGATGAAAGCGCCGAATTCCTGCGGAGAGATCTCACCCAGCCCTTTAAAGCGGGTGATCTCAGGTTTTCCTCCCAGTTTTTTGATGGCCTTCTGCCTTTCCTCATCGCTGTAGCAGTAGAAGGTTTGCTGTTTGTTACGTACGCGGAACAAAGGTGTTTCCAGGATATACAGGTGACCGTTCTTTACCAGGTCGGGGAAGAACTGCAGGAAGAAGGTCAGTAACAGGAGACGGATGTGCATACCGTCTACGTCAGCATCGGTCGCTATGACAATCCTGTTATAACGCAGCCCTTCCAGCCCCTCTTCTATATTCAATGCGTGTTGCAGCAGGTTGAATTCTTCGTTTTCGTATACGATCTTTTTGGTAAGACCGAAACAGTTCAGCGGTTTACCCCTCAGACTGAATACCGCTTGGGTTTCCACGTTACGGGACTTAGTGATGGAACCGCTGGCAGAGTCACCTTCTGTAATGAAGATAGTCGTGTTCAAACGTTTGGTTTCCAGGTCATTCTTATCCTTACCGCTCACTTCTTCATTCAGGTGGAAACGGCAGTCACGTAACTTACGGTTATGCAGGTTCGCTTTCTTCGCCCTCTCATTTGCCAGCTTTTTGATACCAGCCAGCTCCTTACGCTCACGCTCACTCTGCTCAATACGTTTCTTCAGCGCCTCTGCGGTAGTTGGATTTTTATGCAGGAAATCGTCCAGGTGTTTAGACAGGAAGTCCAGTACAAACGCCTTCATGGAGGGACCGTTCTCGTATACGGTCAGGGAACCCAGTTTGGTCTTTGTCTGGGATTCGAATACCGGCTCCTGTACCCTTACTGAAACAGCGGCACAGATGGAGGCACGGATATCCGTCGCATCATAGTCCTTTTTATAGAAATCGCGGATAGTCTTTACAAATGCCTCACGGAAGGCTGCCAGGTGGGTACCGCCCTGAGTGGTGTGCTGACCATTCACGAAGGAATAGTACTCTTCACCATATTGATTCTCATGGGTGATCGCCACTTCTATATCTTCCGCCTTCAGGTGGATGATCGGGTAACGCAGCTCATCCTCATTGGTTTTACGCTGCAGCAGGTCCAGCAAACCATTTTTAGAGACGTATTTTGTGCCGTTGAAGTTAACTGTCAGGCCGGCGTTCAGGAAGCAGTAGTTCCAGATCTGGTTTTCCAGGAATTCGGGGATAAACCGGAAATTACGGAATACCGTTTCATCCGGGATGAAAGTCACCAGCGTACCGTTAGGCTCATTGGTCGCCCTTTCTTTATGCTCTTTTGTGAGTACACCACGCTCAAATTCAGCGGTCTTGGTGCGGCCCTCACGGGTAGATTCGACTTTGAAATAGGTAGACAAGGCGTTCACGGCCTTGGTACCCACACCGTTCAGCCCCACGGATTTCTGGAAAGCTTTACTGTCGTACTTGGCCCCGGTATTGATCTTACTCACCACATCCACTACTTTTCCCAGCGGAATACCACGCCCATAGTCACGGACGGTAACACTGTGTTCCGTTACCTTGATGTCGATCTGCTTGCCGAAACCCATGGTGTGCTCGTCAATACAGTTGTCAGCCACCTCCTTTAAAAGAATGTAGATGCCATCGTCCATGCTGGAACCATCTCCCAACTTACCAATGTACATCCCCGGACGAAGGCGGATATGCTCACGCCAGTCGAGTGACCGTATCGAATCTTCGGTATAGGAGCCCAATTGATCTTTCTTATCCGTAGTAGCCATAATTATATAGAAATTCCAATTTACTTTGTTACGATGCCCCGCTGTCCACGCACCATTTATGCCAGGTTACTCAAAATCAGTCAAATGGGGCGTTTTAGCCGGAAGGCAAATTTACTAAAACTTTTAGCAAAATCCGGTTGCTGGCAAAAATAAAGGTTTCAGCGTATCATCCCAAGTATTAGTTATACACTATGCTTAAATAAATGAATAACAACTATTTGAGGGCAGCGCCAAAAAGTAGCCTCACTCCTGGCAGGGTTTTCCGGTTCACCACGATAAAACAAATATAATTTCTTCAGATATTGTACAAAAGGGCTTAAGAATTTATTCACAAAAGTTACTCAGAAATGACGATTTATATAACTTAATATTTTATATTTACAAAGTCGTCTTTTTGAAAACAAACCTATGTCCTAATCTATGAAAACTACATTCTTTATCACCTTATTGTCGGTGCTGACCATTGCACTCCTCGTTACTTACCTGGTTAAAAAAGAGCAACGCTCTATGAGCAGCCTAAGTAGCAAATTCATCAGATTGCTGGAAAGATTCAATTCCTGGCAAATGATGAGATAACAATATTTCCTGATCTTAATAAGACATTTCCTATGAAAGCCGGTCTCTTATTTAAGTTGGCCTGTTTACTGATTGCCTCAATAGCACTTGCCGTACATTTCGTGCGCAAAGGGCTGGGGAAACTGGGGACAAGCAATGAACAGCAGTAAACCACTCATTATCCAAGTAAAATTTAAAAAGGGCGCAAAGATTGTCTTTGCGCCCTTTTATATTAATAAGTTATGTAGTTGATTACCTGTTACAATTGTAGTTACTTACCGGTTATAATATTTATTCACCGCGTCAGTCCGGCTTCTCACATGTAGTTTCTCGTAGATATTATGTACGTGCCTGCGTACCGTTTCAATGCTGATAAACAGATTACTGGCAATTTCCTTGTACAGGAAACCCTTCGATAACTGGTCCAGGATCTCCTTCTCCCTGGAAGTCAATGCCTCCAGTGCCGGATTAGGCTTCGCCTGCTTCTGGAAATAGGCCACTACCCTGCGCGCTATCTGGGAGCTCATGGGAGAACCACCTTCATGCAGATCTCGGATGGCGCCCAACAGTTCACTTGGAGGTGTCTTCTTCAGAATATATCCGCTGGCGCCTGCTTCCAGTGCCTGGAATATTTTGTCGTCGTCCTCGTATACAGTCAACATCATAAAATGCATGTCCGGGTATTCACCCTTTAAACGGGCAATACACTCGATCCCATTCATACCGCCGGGAAGATTAAAGTCCATCAGCACCACATTTGGTAACAAATTCGGGATTTGCTCCACTGCAGTCTCCGCATTGTTGAACGCTCCTATACAAGCATACCCATCCGAGCCATTAATCAGCAACTCCATGGCTGTACGGATATCATGGTTGTCTTCAACAATCGCCACAGAAATAATATCCATGTTATCCTGAGATTTCTTTTTCGAGTATACAGTCATTTAATATCAGTTGTTATGTTTAGACAGAGGTCAACGTAATACCGCATTGTGTTATTTACAAATCTAGACTAAATTAATGGGATATCTAACAAAACTATCGTACCGTGATGCGATGTAATATCAGCGTGGCCCCCAACCGCCTGCATTCGTTTCTGAATGTTTTTCAGACCGTTTCCGAACAACCTCACTTTCTCCTGATCAAAGCCTTTGCCATTATCTTTTATCATAATCGTCATGTTCTTATGCATCTCTATTTGTATTACTACCTCAGAGGCCTGGGCATGTTTCACCACATTATGTAAGGACTCTTTCACCGCGAGGTATATATTACGCCTGGTACCGCCGCTTAGTTTGATATTGGGGATTGACTCCGGAATATAAAACTGATGGGTAATATGCGCATGTTCCAGAAAATCAGCCGCAAAGCTTCGCATGTAAGCAATCAGGTTCTCCAGTGAATCATTCGAGGAATTCATCGCCCAGATGATCTCGCTCATTTTATCCACCAGCTCTCCTGCCGCTTCCGATATACGTTCCAGCTCCTTCGTCTGCGAAGTGTCCGTTATTTTCCGTTTCGCAATCTCGCTCAACAGACGGATCGTAGACAGCCCCGATCCAAGGTCATCGTGCATGTCGCTCGAGATCCTCGCCCGCTCCTGGTCTACTGCCTGCTCTTTCTCCAGCTTCAGCTTTTCATGACGGATCTTATAGTCAAGATACAACGTAGAAAAATAATATGCTACTCCCAATAGTAGTAACAATAAGAGGAACCTGAACCACAGTGACTGCCAGAATGGTATGCGTATCGTTATTTCTAATGTCGTAGGTGTTGAGTTCCAGATATCATCGTTGTTCGATGCACGTACATTGAACGTATAAGTGCCCGGCCGCAGGTTCGTATAACGCGCCATTCTGAAGGCGCCAGCCTGTACCCAATCTTCATCTGCTCCATCCAGTTTGTACTGTACCTTGTTCTTCAGCGGATTAGTGTATTCAAGCGGTACGAATTCAATCGCAATGGTATTATGATTATACGGTAATTCTATCCTACGAAGCAGTGACAGCGCCGTATCCGATTCATACGGCTTGTCCAGCACTTCCATACGCATGATCACTACTTTCGGTTTCGACGGATTGTTCTTGAAATCTTTCGGATAAAAACCATTGGAACCACGTATTCCACCAAAGAATAGCTCGCCGTCTGTTGACTTGAAAAAGGCGCCGGTATTGAACTCATTGGACTGCAACCCGTCTTCGTAATTGTAGGTCGTGATCTCATCATTGGAAGGATTGATCTGCGACAAGCCCTTGTTATGGCTCACCCAGATCTTATCCTTGTCATCCAGCAGCACACCGTACAGGTAATCATTGATCAGCGCTGGATAATCGTAGCTATTGTAGTGCTTCTTACGCAGGTTGTTATCGTCCAGTACGAACAAGCCTTTGGAAGTTGCTAACAGCAGCTCTTTACTTGCTCTCTTACTGATAGATTTTACAATGGTACCCGGCGGTAGTGTGATAAGTTCCCAGCTTGCACTCTCCACTTTCTTCACATAAGCAGCCACCTTCGTACCTACATATTTATTTCCCAGGTAGTCTTCGTAATAAGTAGTCAGTATCTCATCAGGAAATTCATGTACGATCGCCACTTTGTATCCTCCCCTGTCTCCGCGGACTATCTGCAACAGGTAACTGCCATAGTTGAAGTATACCTCTCCGCTGGTACGTTTAAAGACGAATGGATAAATATCTTCCTGCGGCGGTAAACCGATGGCTTTCACATACTTTGTCAGGTCTTCAAACTTACGGGTGTGCACGTTAAAAAGACCTATATGCATATCTGAGAAATGGAACCAGAGATGTTCAAAATCCTCTCTACAGATTGCATTCAGATTCTTCGCAGGAAAGATGCTCTTTCCCTGGTCTCCAGGGATACGTTCCATGAACTTCCCACCTTTCTCATAAATATCCAGTCCGTCGTTTAGCAGTCCCACATAAAGCTTGCCGTCGTCATGCTTATACACGGCCCTCACCATATTGTGCGTGATGGCGGGAGAACGGTAGAGGTTAAAGACTTTTTTATTAGGAGAATATTTTTTGATACCGTCGCCATCAGTGCCTACCCACATATTGTCTGCAGCATCCCGGTACAGGTAGGTCACCACGTTCCACGATCGTGTTTCAGAACCATTGAAGGAAACGATGCGGTTCACGATCTCATTACGCTTTACATTGTAAATCATCACACCGTCAGTGCCTCCTATCCAGATATTACCGTTATGGTCCAGCTCAAGGCATAGAGGAATAAAATTCGCGTCTTTAGGATCACGCTGGTCGAACGACAGATCGCTGTACTTGTTGAGCTTTTTATTGAAAATGATCAGATGTCCTTTGCTGGCAATGATCAGGGTATCTTTATTCAGGTTGCGGAGTACGATGTGGGTGGTGATACCCGGCAGGCAGTAGGTGGTTAGCCGCATATTCTGCGTATTCATTGCCAGCAGCTCACCCGGTTCGAAATTCATCCAGATGGTGTTAGCGTCTTTATAAACGGCACTGGCTGCTATCCCCTTCTGTAACATCGCTTTAGGGTACAGTATGACCTTCTTCTTGGCGTAGGTGGAATCGTCGAGTATATAAAGCCCTTTGGCTGGTCGCCATACCCAAAGACTATGCTGTACGGAATCTTCCCCCAGTATTCTGAATTTAATGCCGCTGTCGCGCTCGCCGTTATTCTCGTAGGTAGTATCTTCCAGTACGCTTTCGAAGGAGTTCTTATACTCGTCGTACAGGCTGATGCCGTAATTATGCGTCAGTAATAAATGATGCCGGCGGTTACGGTAAAGAGAATACCCCTTGTACCCTTTCAGGGCAAAGCGGTTAATCAATGCACGTCCCCCGTTGTTGTTTCTGACCACCAGGTTTCCCTTCCCCTGACCAGCACGTTCCTGTAAACTTGGACTAAACCTGTATTCATTGAAACCATATCCGTCGAATCTGTTGATGCCATCATGCGTGGCAATCCACATAAACCCCTGATTATCTTCCAGGATATCATATACCGAGTTCTGGGATAGCCCCTCATTAACGCCATAAGAATCGAAAATGTAGGGCTTGTCCTGTGCACTCAATACAGATACGGATAGGGTACATAGGAAAAAAAATAATAAGGTCCTCGTCATCTGCGCCCGCGATTGCAATTCTTTTAAAGTAATAGAGGTTATTAAAATACTGAGTTCACCATAACGCAGTGCTTGCAAATATATAAATCTACCGCACACTTTCTAATGATTTTGTATTTTTCTTCCCGCAACATCTCCCATTAAAAATCACAAAACAATATGCCAGGAAAAACTTCAGCTGCTACAATCAAGGTATTATACTATAAAACATTCATTCTGACCCTGTTCTTTCCTTTACTTTTTTTATATGCAACAGCTCAGTCCGGGTACAGCATTCAGCAACATGAAGCCCCTCCTATTAAAAGTATACGGGGTATGAACGTTCTCCCTAACGGCGTTATCTGGTTATCGGGTACGGAAGGAAAAGTAGGCATTAGTACCGATTATGGCGAACACTGGACCTGGATCACAGTGCCAGGCTATGATACCTGCGACTGGCGCTCATTGGTAGCCTTCAATGACAAGCGGGCACTGCTGCTAAATGCAGGAGAACCCGCCCATCTGCTGCTCACTACAGATGGAGGTGCCAACTGGAAAGAGGTCTATACCAATCATACCAAAGGCGTTTTCTTTGATGGCATGGCCTTCCGCAATGCAAAGGAAGGTATTGCTATTGGCGACCCCATCGATGGCAGATTTACCATTATCCGCACCAAAGACAGTGGCAATACCTGGCAGGCAGATCCTTTTGATGCTTTACCTGTTGCGAAAGAAGGCGAAGCCATCTTCGCCGCCAGTGGCACCAGTGTACGGATAATGCCCAACGGAGAAGCCTGTTTCATCACCGGCGGAAACATCAGCCGTTTCATTAGCGGATGGAGAAAATGGACACCTGTAGAATGGCGCTTTATACACGGTAGTCCCGGTACCGGGGCGTTCTCCGTTGCTTTCGCAGATAAACAACATGGCGTTGCCGTGGGCGGCGATTATACCCGGGATACAGTTACTACCGGTAACTGCCTCATTACGAGAGATGGTGGCCGTATCTGGCAGCCCGTTATTACACCTCCTGATGGTTATCGCTCCTGCATACAATTCATAGGTCATCATACATTTGTTGCAACGGGAACATCGGGTACAGATATTTCTGAGGATGGCGGTCTGAACTGGCATAAGATCAGTCAGGAAGGATATCATGTGGCTGGTATAGCCCCCTCCGGCAATCGTGTGTGGCTGGCCGGCAGTAAGAAGCTTGCCAGCTTCGGCAGGTCCAAACTATAAGTACCTGCACATAAAAGGGGTGCTGCAAAAGCACCCCCGGAAAAAAATAGGTTAAAACAAAAAGTACATTATTGATTCTCAAGATAAGGTATACACGAATATGTTACATTGGTATTTTAGCGAATGTGTTAATTTTACCAGTAAACGATTAGTTAACAGCATCCATCGTAACCATGTTATAACAATATTTTTATCTAATTTGGTTGCTGAAAGGGAATGGGAATCAAGGTGTTCAAAAGCAGTGCTACAACTGTCACAACCGCTGTTGTCACCGGAACGTTGATTCGGGAAATTTAAAAGCGAATTATGCAAGTAACAACCTCATCGGGTAAATATTCGGCCAAACACTATCCGGATATCATTAAAGAATGGAAAAAAGAAGGCAACTACTTCTATTTTTATACATCAGAAACCATACTGGAGGTAAGGATCATTTCAGACAAGATCGTTCGCTTCCGTTACGCGGCTGACGGTAATTTTCAAAGAGACTTCTCCTACGCTGTCAGCGACCGGCTCGAAGAATCGCCGGTTAACTTCGGCCTGCACGAATTCGAAGAGAATTTCGAAATATATACTGAGGCTTTACGCATCTATATCTCCCGGGATGATATGCGCCTTACCATCACCGATATCGACGGCTTTATCATCAACCAGGATGAACTCGGCTTCCATTGGCAGTACTATCTGCAAAAAGGTGGCAAGATCGTGTACTGCAGCAAACAGATCCAGGAAGATGAATGTTTCTTCGGCATGGGCGACAAACCTACCGATCTGAATTTGCACGGCAAACGTATGGAGAACTATGGCACCGACGCCTACGGTTTCCAGAAAGACACCGATCCTTTATACCGTAACATTCCTTTTTACTACGGACTGCACCGTGGAAAGGCATACGGTATCTTCTTCGATAATACCTTCCGTACCATCTTCGATTTTGGTAAAGAAAGAGATAATGCTGCCAGCTTCTGGGCAAGAGGCGGTGAAATGAACTATTACTTCATTTACGGGCCTGAATTACTGAAAGTAGCAGAAGGGTATACCAGCATCACCGGTACGGCAGAATTGCCGCCTTTATGGGCCCTGGGCTATCAGCAATGCCGCTGGAGCTACTACCCCGATAAAAGGGTAAAAGAGATAGCAGCGGAGTTCCGTAAACGCCAGATCCCCTGTGATGTGATCCACCTCGATATTGATTACATGGAAGGATTCCGCTGTTTTACCTGGAGCAAGGAAGGATTTCCTGACCCCGTAGGACTGATCAAGGAACTGTCGGCGCAAGGTTTCAAAGTGGTGGTCATTATCGATCCCGGTATCAAGGTAGACCCCGATTACAATATCTATAAGCAGGGTCTACAAAACAATTACTTCTGTAAAAGGCAGGACGGCGCACTCATGGAAGGTGATGTATGGCCGGGTAAATGTGTGTTCCCCGATTATACCAATCCGGAAGTACGTAAATGGTGGGCAGGGCTCTTCAAAGAACTGGTGGACGCAGGCGTCAGAGGGGTGTGGAACGATATGAACGAACCCGCCGTGTTTGAAATGGGCACTTTCCCTGAAGATGTACGTCACGACTATGATGGGGAGGCCGTCAGCCATCGTAAGGCACACAACGTATACGGACACCTGATGAGTAAAGCGACGGCGGCCGGTATGAGGAAATACCTCATGCCTAACAGGCCCTTCGTCATATCCCGTTCCTGTTACGCGGGTGCACAACGGTGGACTTCCTTCTGGACAGGCGATAACGTGTCCAGCTGGGATCATCTGTGGCTGGCCTCTATACAGTGCCAGCGCCTCTCCGTATCAGGGATCTCCTTTGCTGGCAGCGATATCGGTGGCTTTATCGGTGAGCCGGATGGCGAACTCTATGTACGCTGGATACAACTAGCCGTATTCCACCCGCTGATGCGTACGCACTCGGCCAGTAATGAAACCGGCTTTAACCAGGAGCCATGGAGCTTTGGAACAGAGTATGAAAGTGTGGCGAGGAAATTCATCCAGCTGCGTTATCATTTACTTCCATATCTCTACACTACTTTCTGGCAATACAGCCGCTGGGGTACACCTATGATACGCCCACTGGCCTTCGTTGCCCAGCACGATAAACAAACCTATGATCGCTCACATGAATTTATGCTGGGAGATTCCCTGTTGATCAGTCATGTGTCTGAACAAGGTATGAAAGAGAAGGAAATATACCTGCCAGAAGGACAATGGTATTATTACTGGAATGATCAGCTATACAACGGCGGACAGGTAATTAAGATAGCGACTCCGCTGGATGAGATGCCGCTCTTCGTAAAAGCGGGGGCAGTAATCCCGAACTATCCGAAGATCCAGCACGTAGATGAACGCAACACAGAAGAGATGATCTTACATGTGTATTATTCTATGCAGGAAGCAAGCAGTTTCCTGTACGAAGATGCAGGTGATCATTACGGATATAAAAACGGTCAGTATAACGATATCCGTTTTAAACAAACTTCAGAAAAACATCGCTTCGCATTACGCAAAAAATATTTCGGCCAGTATAATGCCGCGTACAGAAAACACAATATTCACATACATGGTTTACCATTCAAAGCAAAGGAATACATTCTTGATGGAACGGCTGTAAAGCTTACTGCCGCTAACTTTGTGGGGAATGTGATAAATATTGTTGTGGATAGAAAATTCGAAAATATCATCATCAGGTAATATTACTGCACTGGTCAGCTTTTGATTATAAATCCCAAATTCTTCCGAGAATTTGGGATTTGTAGTTTTAAACCCTTCATAAAAAAAAGGGCACATTAGATTGAGATCTTAGTGCCTTTTCATAACCTATGCCAACTTTAGAGTTATCCAAAATTAACATGTTATCACTGATACACAAAGCATATGGCCGTCCTAGAGCCAAAATGAACAAAATGAACAAGATAAAATTCGCTGAACAGATGAGTTATGTTAATAACAGGTTACAAAATGATTCCTATAGGATTAGCAATATCATTTCTTAACATCTCATTCACTTTTTATATCACTTAATTAGCATCATCAATCGTTTGTACCAGTGTTGATCCCTTATTTTATTAGTGTCGTACTCATGCTACAGTTTGTTAACAGTACTCCACGCTTATGATCATTTTTTGTGAGAATTTCAACCGGCTAAAGCTGTTATACAATGGGTTATACATCATATTTGGCATACGCGGCATAATAGTTGTGCCTACTTCCACGATTCGAGTCTATTTCCTCCGTTAAATGGAACCCATTTTTTAACCTTTCAAAATTCATTCTTATGGCTGCAGAACAAAGCAATCAATTCACACAAGAACAAGAAAAACTGGAAAGGGATCAAGAGCACGAAACAAGAGATTCAGGAGCACATGCAGAGAACAAACAATCAACTACATCCGAAGAAAAGAGTACTACAAACCGCAAAGATAAACGTGGTTTCGCATCCATGGATGCAGCAATGCAACGCGCTATAGCCAGTAAAGGCGGCCGCGCTGCTCATGCTCAGGGTGTGGCACACGAATTTAACTCTGCTGAAGCCCGGGAGGCCGGACGTAAAGGTGGAGTAGCTGTCAGCAGAAACAGGCAGCACATGGCCGAAATAGGTAAAAAAGGTGGTGAGGCTGCTCACAACAAACGCAAGAAGGATAATTCTAATTCGTCGGTGTAAAAGCTATTCCACATTTCTCTTTCCTTAAAAAAGGAATGCCTGGCATACATTTCATGTATACCAGGCGTTCCTTTTTTTTATATTTGTTAAATACTTCAATCGTTAAAACAAGCATCTTTGCAAAAACTAACCGCTACCACCCGCCGACTCTATTCCTTTCTCATACCGTATATCCTCCTGCTTATCCTGGTACTTATCGCCAAAATACTATATTCAAAAGAGGATATTTATTTCTTCATTAACGGACTTCATTTCCCTGCGGGAGATGTTTTCTTTCCTTTCATGACAGAATTCGGTAGCTCCTTCTCCGCTGTAGTAGCCTGTCTGCTCCTGCTTTTCGTTAGTTACCGCAGCAGTGTGCTGATGGCCACCAGCCTGATACTGACCACCGCGATCAATGTGCCGTTGAAGAACCTCTTCTTTGCGCCAAGACCACGGGTCTATTTCGCCGGCTCTCAACATCCTATCTACTATGTACCCCATGTGGAAGTACTGGCCAACAATTTCAGCTTCCCCTCCGGGCATACCGTATGTGCCTTCACAATGGCGCTTGTACTAACGTATATTACGCCGCGGAAAACCTTCGGATACCTTTACCTCCTGCTGGCCCTCCTCGTGGCCTATTCCCGCATGTATATGAGCCAGCACTTCCTGGAAGATGTTACGGCAGGCTCTATTCTCGCCACAGTGGTGACCATCATCTGGCTCTCCTGGTTCGATAACCGGCCTTTTCTCAGTGATCCCCGTTGGAATGCCTCCCTGAGCAGGAAAAAGAATGCTGCATAGTATGCCGTAAAATAAAAGCTCCCTGGCCATAGACCAGGGAGCCTGAAGATTTTCGTTATTGAGACCTTGTAACAGTTGCCCGCCGAAACCGGGGGATTTGCAGGTTATAAAGTTCCTTCCGGAAATAATTATGATTTGCCTTTCTTCTTCTGATGTGGCAGCGTTGCCGGTGGTGGCACCTGTTTTTGCGTACCAGCTGCAGGTTTGGCCGGTTCTTTCCCGAATTCCTCTTCTGTGATCGGCTCTCCTCTCCTGTAATATTCTTTCGTCATTTTGCCTTCCTCATCGTATACCTTCCACATTCCATTACGCTGAGAGCTACCATCCCGCTTTACTTCCTCAAACCGTTCTTCTCCCGTAACAGGGTCTATGATCCTGTAATTGTCTATCTCACCATTAATACCCATTGCCACAAAAGACCCTTCGGCGCTTACCAGGCCATTGGAATAAAAATAGCGGCAGTAACCATTCAGCTGACCATGTTTGTAGGTTTCTTCGGCAATGATCTCGCCAGATAACGCGTACTTCTTCCATACGCCCTCCTTCAGGTTATCGACATAAGTACCCTCCCAGGTATAACCCGGTTCCCCACGTACTTCAGGCATCTCCTCCTGCCAGTCGCCCTGTTTGCGCTGCTGTGCGTCCACCTTGTTCGCCCTGATCTGGGGCATCTGGGCGAAAGCAGCCAGCACCATAAATTGCAGTAATAAAAAAACACTCACTTTTCTCATAGGAATAATTTCGGCAAAATTACTCATAAAAAAAAACCGGCGCAACAAATGTCACGCCGGTACTCAATAAGTCGTCTTTTTGTTTTAACCTATGTTCTCTATTTGCTCAATTTAATGTCCTCTACTTTCGTATTATCATCTCTCTTCACGGTAATACCCGTGATGGTAGTGTCCTTATAACCATTCGATGCATTTACAAACATCTTGTAAGTGCCTGCTTTCAGTCCTCTCACCTTATACTGCCCATCTTTCCATGGTAATGCATAGGAAGTATCCTGATCGTTGTACACAGTGATTACAGGGAAAGCATTCCATGGCGTAACCTTTCCGGAAATGCTGCCGGTCTGTTTCAATGTGAATACATGGATCACAGGACGCAGAATGAACTGGCCCTGGCGGGTCTGGACGATAGAACGATCAATGTCAAAGTCGAGCCAGAGACGGAAATTCTTGTCAGAGAATTCCTCCCACTCGTCCTGACGCACCTGGATAACAATTTTTACCTGGCCGGAAGGTGATTTCAGCGGATAAGTAGTGCTGTCCTTCACCAGGTAGTTGTTGTCGCCCAGAGTGATCCTGATCTTCTTCACCTTACCTTCAGGTACGATACCGTTGCCCAGCAGCGTGTCAGCGCCATTGCGCAGGGATAATACATCGTACACGCCGGGACGGATACCCAGAGAATCCCATACATCGCAGTCATTCTTGTTACCATGGTGGTCTTCCCACCATCCGCAACGTTCGTAGTCATTGTCCCAACGGTCATCGCCGTCGTCATCCTTTTTAGTTGTACAGGTATCTACCAGTACTTCCACATTACGAATGTCCAGGAATACATTGTCAAAGTAGCCCGGATTGTCGGCGAAATAAACACTTAATCTTTGTTGCCCTGCACCAGGCGTCATGGACGCGGAATTGTCCTTCTGGCAGGCATGGAAAACAAAAGCCAGCAGTACAAGTGTGGCTAGTCCCCATCCGGTAGTTCGGAGATAGGTCTTCATAAAAAGAATGGTTTATGGTTAATAATACGCCCGCATCAGAAGGATTGCTTCCCTGAGTAAAGGCAGTATTTAGATGGCAAAAATAAACAAAAGTTTAACAGAGAATGAAAAACTGCTATATGTTTTATAAGCTCATCTTTATCAACCATTTACATTCTTACCGTATGATTCTTTTTAAAATGGTTGCGCCCAGCGGGGGTATACGTAGACGCAATACATGACTTTTACCGTGATGTGGCCCATCCTGGGCTGTCAGGATACCAGTGTTGACCACACCGCTGCCAAAGAAACGGCTATCGTCACTATTCAGGATCTCCTGCCATTCGCCACCACGTTCCAGTCCCAGGGCATAATCTTCCCGTGGTACCGGCGTCATATTCAGGATCACCAGTATATCCTCTTCCTGTTTAAATCCCTTACGCAGGTAAGACACTACACTGATCTCCTGATCATTTAAATTGATCCACTCGAAACCGTAATAGTCAAACTGCTTGATATAAAGTGCGGGTTGTGATCTATACAGATGATTCAGTTCCTTCACGTAAGCCTGTAATCCCTGATGGGACTCATGCACCAGGAGGTGCCAGTCCAGTTCTGAACGATAGTTCCACTCGCTCGTCTGCCCGAATTCATCTCCCATGAACAGTAATTTCGTTCCGGGATGCGTGAACATATAACTGTACATCAGACGCAGGTTGGCCAGCTTTTGCCAGTCGTCTCCGGGCATCTTATAAAGCATGGGCGATTTTCCGTGCACTACTTCATCATGGCTCAGAGGCAACATGAAGTTCTCCGTAAACGCATAGGCAATACTGAAACACAGCTGGTCCTGGTGGTATTTACGGTGATAGGGATCGCGTTTGAAATAGGCCAGCGTATCATTCATCCAGCCCATCATCCATTTCATACCGAAACCCAGTCCTCCCATAAATACCGGTTTGGACACCCCATAGAACGAAGTCGATTCTTCCGCGATGGTTTGTACATCCGGGAACAAACGATAGATCGTTTCGTTCATATGTTTCAGGAAAGAGATCGCCTCGAGGTTCTCTTCTCCCCCATGGATATTGGGTTCCCAGGCCCCGGTGTCCCGGGAATAATTCAGGTGGATCATAGAGGCCACTGCATCTACACGTAAGCCATCCACATGGAATTTATCCAGCCAGAAAACAGCATTACTCAACAGGAATGAACGTACTTCATTACGTGCATAGTTGAAAATATAACTGTTCCAGTCTGGATGATATCCTTTGCGCATATCCGCATATTCATATACATGCGAACCGTCAAACCTGTACAGGCCATGTGCATCATACGGGAAATGGGATGGCACCCAATCCAGTATCACGCCAATACCTGCATGGTGAAAGGCATCTACAAAGGCCATAAAATCCTGTGGAGAACCATATCTCGACGTAGGCGCATAATACCCTGTACCCTGGTAACCCCAGGAGCCGTCAAAAGGATGCTCCATCACCGGCATCAGTTCCACATGGGTAAAGCCCATTTCCTTTACGTAGGGTATCAGCCTTTCGGCGATCTCCCCGTAAGTATAGAATACTTCATGATTATGCTTGTCAGGACGGCGCCATGAGCCCAGGTGCATCTCATATACAGTAAAGGGGCTTTCCAGGCTGTTATGTGCCTTACGGCTTTCCATCCAGCGTTTATCCTTCCACTTGTAATCCAGCTGCCAGGCCACTGAAGCCGTTCTCGGACGTACTTCCCAGTAGTTGGCATAAGGGTCTCCCTTGCGGAGTTCTTCTCCTGAATTGGAACGGATAAAATATTTATAGAGAGTGCCCTTCTTCACATGTGGCACAAATCCTTCCCATATACCGGATTTGTCCCATCTGGGATACAATGTGTGACTATAATGGTCCCAATCGTTGAAATCGCCGATCACAGATATAAAGGCGGCATTTGGCGCCCATACTGCGAAATAGGTACCTTTCACCCCTTCATACTCCACCGCATGTGCACCGAATTTCTCATATAAATGCGGATGTTTTCCTTCCTGGAACAATTCTACATCCCTGGCGGAGAACAAGGAAAACGGTACTACGGATTGTAGTTTCGGCTTTTTTTCTGTTGTCATAATTACAGTGCACTAAGGGTAACAATATAACGTAATTTTTCACATTTTGTCCCGCATGCTATACTGAAAAACGCAAGTTTCAGACCAGTTACAGCTGCGGTAACACAAAAGAAAAAGTCCACAGACAGCAGTCTTCCATCGAATGACTTCCATCTGTGGACTGAATATTATGCCTGCCGGTCAGCGGTTGCCCCTGTTACCGCTCAGCTATTAATATTTCTTTTTAAAACCGCCGGAACGGCCGGATCCGCTACCGCTGCCACTACCTTCCCAACGTCTGCCGCCGCTACCACCTTCACGTGGAGGACGGCTACTGCCACCGGAACGGCGTTTATCGCCATCCTGCGACATTTCAATACGCACGCTGCGGCCATTGTATTCAGCCTTCTTGAAGGTCTGCTGGAATTTCTCCACCACATCGTTCTCTACTTCGAAGAAGGAGTAAACACCTTTCAGATCAATACGGCCGATCTTGTTACCACGTACACCACTGGTATCGCACAGGTAGCGTAACATGTCGCCACGCGTAAAGTCGTCTACAGAACCCAGGTTGATGAACAGGCGGGTAAATTTACCACCGCTGCTTCTGCGGTCAGCACCACCTTCCAGTGATCTTCTCTCTTCCTTCACGTTCAGGTCTGGTGCATCCTGGTAGTATTCCAGGAACTGGTTGAACTCCAGGGAAGCAAAACGTTTGATGATCTCTTCCTTGCTCATGGCTGCAAACTCTTCGAATATGCGTTCCAGGTAAGGTTCTATCTGTTCTTCGTTTACTACTACGTTGTGTACTTTGTGTACAAGTCCAAACAGCTGTTTTTCACATACTGCGAAACCGTCCGGTACTTCTACTTTGGTAAATTTCTTACCGATCACTCTTTCGATCTGGCGGATCTTTCCGATATCACGACCGCTGATGATAGCGATAGATACACCGGATTTACCTGCACGTGCCGTACGGCCGGAACGGTGAGTGTAGTTCTCTACGTCATCAGGCAGTTCGTAGTTGATCACGTGTGTTACGTTATCAACGTCGATACCACGGGCAGCAACATCCGTAGCTACCAGTACCTGCAATGATTTCTCGCGGAAACGTTTCATTACCTTATCACGCTGTTGCTGTGTAAGGTCGCCATGCAGTGCATCGGCATTATAACCATCACGGATAAGTGATTCCGCAATTTCCTGTGATTCGATCTTGGTACGGGTAAAGATGATACCGAAGATCTCAGGGTTGAAATCCACGATACGTTTCAGCGCCGCGTATTTTTCGCGTGGGCGTACTACGTAATATTCGTGTTCGATATTAACGTTACCACTGTTCTTGTTACCTACAGTCAGCTCAAAAGGATCTGTCATGTATTTCTGCGCAATACGGCGAACCTCCTGCGGCATGGTAGCGGAGAACAACCAGGTGGTCTTCTCATCAGGTGTATTGGATAATATATTGTTGATGTCTTCCTGGAAACCCATGTTCAGCATTTCATCTGCTTCGTCCAGTACAACATAACGTACGTTGGTAAAGTTTACTGCTTTTCTTTCTATAATATCGAGCAGACGGCCGGGAGTTGCCACTACGATGTGCACTCCTCTTTTCAGATCGCGCAGCTGCTGCACGATGCTGGAACCACCATATACGGCCACGATGCTTACATCACCCAGGTGTTTGCTGAAGTTCTTCAGGTCATTGGTGATCTGTAAACATAATTCGCGTGTCGGACACAGGATCAATCCCTGTGGGTGACGTTGTTTAATATCGATCTGCTGTAACAGCGGCAGGCCAAATGCTGCCGTCTTACCTGTACCCGTCTGGGCCAAACCTACGAAGTCTCTGTCGCCCCCTAATAACACAGGAATAGCTTTTTCCTGTATCGGCGTAGGCGCAATAAATCCCAGGTCCTGGATTCCTTTCAAAATGGGCTCCTGTAAGCCTAATGTTTCAAATGTAGTCATTGATTTGCTTTGAGCAGGCTCCGTCGGGAGCCTTGGTATACTATCTCAGCTCTTCTGAACTGATTAATTTTTAAAAGTTATATGGTCTGGTCAACACAATGGACATCGCTGACTGCGTTATACCAGTTCTCCTTCCAGGTCATAATCATATGCCTTGGTGATCCTGACATTAACGAATTCTCCGGGTTTCAGACGTTTGCTGGTGTTAATGATCACCTCATTATCCACTTCAACAGAGTCGAACTCTGTACGTGCCAGGTAACGGCCTGATTCTTTTTTGTCTACGATCACACGGAAAACCTTGCCAACTTTTTCCTGGTTCTTTTCCAGGGAAATTTCCTGCTGTACTTCCATGATATCCTGCGCCCTGCGTTCTTTCTCTTCTGCAGGGATATTATCTTCCAGCTCGTATGCGCTGGTGCCTTCTTCGTGACTGTACGTAAATACGCCAACCCTGTCAAAGCGCATCTTTTCAAGGAAGGCTTTCAGTTCTTCCACGTCTTCCAGCGTCTCTCCGGGATACCCGGTGATCAGCGTTGTACGCAGACAGATACCAGGTACTTTTTCACGGATAGCGGTAACAAGTTCCTCCATTTCCACGCGGGTGATCTGGCGTTTCATGGATTTCAGCATATTATCCGCCGCGTGTTGCAACGGCATGTCAATATAGTTACAAATATTGGGGAATTCATTCATTACGTCCAGCACTTCCATCGGGAATTTGTGTGGGTATGCATAATGCAGGCGTATCCACTCCAGTCCCTTCACGTTTGCCAGTGCCCTTAACAGGTCTGCCAGCCGACGTTGTTTATACAGGTCCAGACCATAATAGGTCAGTTCCTGTGCAATCAGCATGATCTCTTTCACGCCTGAATTCACCAGTTTCTCCGCTTCTGCCACCAGCTGCTCAATAGGCCTTGATACGTGTCCTCCTCTCATCAGCGGAATAGCGCAGAATGAGCAGGTACGGTTACAGCCTTCAGCAATTTTCAGGTAAGCATAGTGAGTCGGAGTAGCCAGCAAACGTTCACCGATCAGCTCCGATTTATAGTCAGCATCGAATTTCTTGAGGATAAGCGGTAGTTCCATCGTACCGAACCAGGCGTCTACCCCTGGTATCTCTGCTTCCAGGTCGCCACGGTAACGTTCACTCAGGCAGCCGGTAACATATACCTTCTCCAGGCGCCCACGGCTTTTTAATTCAACCTGTTCCAGTATGGTATTGATAGATTCTTCCTTGGCCTTGTCAATAAACCCACAGGTGTTTACAACAACGATATTATGGTCCTTTTTGGTGTTTTCGTGCACCACATCGATCTCGTTTGCCAGTAATTGACCACTGAGTACCTCTGAATCGACCATATTCTTGGAACAACCAAGCGTAATAATATTAACCTTATCTTTCTTTAAAGTTTTTGTCTTCAAGCGCGAATATTTTAATCTGGCAAACCGGCCTGATACCCGTTTGCTTACCGCCACGAAGACATCCAGACACGAACGGAAGAGAACAGCTAGACTTACTGTTATGTGACTATGAGCCTAAGTGGGGGTTATTTAACTAAAGAATTGCAAAGGTAACATTAAATTGCGAATTGTCAATTATTCCCTCAGGAATTCTGTGTTAACAGCTTTTCGGTTCCCCGCTTCCGCTTTGCGTTTATAATGATAGTACCGCGCCGGTGCCTGCATGATCAGCAGGTCATTCCTTTCCCTCCATCCCATCAGACGGTACAATCTATTTAGCTTTCCTCACAGCGCATCATTCAATGCATGCAACAAAAAAGAGACCTGGTGTGGTCTCTCTGATTATTGTAAGGAAACGAATACTATGTATTAATTATCAATCATTTAAGCTGAATAAAGAATCCACGAATTCTTCCTTGTTGAACACCTGCAGATCCTCCATGCGCTCGCCAATACCAATATATTTTACCGGTATTTTAAACTGATTGGCGATAGCCAGTACGACCCCACCTTTTGCTGTACCGTCCAGCTTAGTGATAGCCAGCGCAGTAACTTCGGTAGCCGCCGTAAAATGACGGGCCTGTTCGAGTGCGTTCTGCCCGGTAGAACCATCCAGCACCAGCAGTACTTCGTGCGGTGCATCCGGTAATACCTTTTTCATGACGCGTTTGATCTTACTCAGCTCATCCATCAGGTGAGCCTTGTTATGAAGACGTCCGGCTGTATCAATAATGATCACATCGGCATTTCTGGCGGCTCCGCTCTGTACAGTATCAAAAGCAACTGCACCCGGATCGGATCCCATCTGCTGTTTCACGATAGGTACACCTACCCTGTCGCTCCAGATGGTCAGCTGATCAACAGCGGCTGCCCTGAATGTATCGGCGGCCCCCAGCACAACGCTTTTGCCTGCCTTTTTGAAGTTGTAGGCCAGTTTACCGATGGTGGTGGTCTTACCTACCCCATTCACACCCACTACCATGATCACGTAGGGCTTCTTTCCTTCTGGTATGTCAAAATCACGGAACCCACTGTCCGGAGCATCCACCAGCAATCCGGCGATCTCTTCCTGCAGGATCTTGTTCAGCTCACCAGTACCGAGGTACTTATCTTTCGATACGCGTTTTTCTATTCTGTCAATGATCTGTACGGTAGTATCCACACCAACGTCAGCAGATACCAGCGCTTCTTCCAGGTTGTCCAGTACTTCTGTGTCAACACTGGCCTTTCCGGCAATGGCCCTGCCTATTTTGGTAAGAAAACTCTCTTTGGTCTTCTGTAATCCCTGATCCAGGCTTTCTTTCTTCTCCCTTGAAAATAGCTTATTGAAAAAACTCATGACGGTAGTCGGTTGTTAAGATGCGCAAAATACAGAAAATACTTGACGGGGTACCATTTTGAGAGAACACAAAAAGCTGTCCTGATAACGGACAGCTTTTTTAGTATAATTGGTAAAGCCGAATTACTTCTGGTTCATGTGCTCCTGCACCTTATCCTTGTGCACGATAGCTTCTTTGAAAGTATATGCACCGGTTTTCGGAGAACGTACCGCTCTGATCACTTTAGTCCACACTTTAGATTCCGCGGCTGCCTTAGCATCTTTTACTTTCGCGTTCTTGGAGGCTGCTTTTGCCATAATATTCTAGATTAAAAGTTAATGTTAAAGTCAACGGTTACCTGTTAATTGCTAATCGCGAAGGGAATGCACTAACATGCTAACGATTAACGCTCAACAATAACTATCAATTACTTAATTTCTTTGTGTACAGTCACCTTTCTCAGGATAGGATTGTACTTTTTCAGCTCCAGACGCTCTGGAGTGTTCTTCTTATTCTTGGTGCTGATGTAGCGAGAAGTACCTGGCTGACCAGAAGTTTTATGTTCTGTGCACTCCAGTATCACTTGCACCCTGTTACCTTTTTTTGCCATTTTGTATACAAATTAAGTTGAATGCTTACAATTAGATGTTCTGTCCAGCTGCACGCAAGTCCTTTACTACTGCATACAAACCATTCTTGTTGATGGTTCTTAAACCATCAGCAGATACTTTCAAAGAAATCCAGCGATCCTCTTCCGCCAGGAAGAAACGCTTTTTCTGCAGGTTAGGCAGAAATCTTCTCTTTGTCTTAATATTAGAGAAGGAAACATGGTGACCCGTGATCGGCTTCTTTCCTGTCACCTGACATACTCTTGCCATGATAGAAAAATTTTGGATTGCAAAAGTCGCTATTTTTTATTGATTTTGCAAATAATTACAATCCGATTTTATTAACAATAGTGGAATGTGTAAATGTAAATTACAAATCACACTTCCTAATTCCTTGAATATCACCAGTTTTTATCGTCCTAAAAAGACCTCAAACTAAGATATCCACATTTTAAAAAAAACATAAAATCAGCTATCTATTTTACAACAGGGCCGCTTTTATGGCAATAACGATTACAAAAGTACAACTAAACTTCTCAGCACAGCACCCAATCTTACACCTTCCAGCACACGCTGTTGTGAAGTGCCATGTTTCAGCAATGCCTCTTCATGGGAAGTCACACACATCTCGCAACCGTTCAGTGCAGATACCACCAGGCTTACCAGTTCAAAGAACTCTTTACCTAAAACCGGGTTGGCCATAATGCTCATACGGATACCCGCCGGTGTTACTGTATAGAACTCCTTGTTTACAAAATGACGGAAACGGTAGTACACGTTGTTGGCGTTCATCAGGGAAGTACAGCTATAGATCTCAGCGATCTCCTTATCTGTAGCCCCTTCCTGGGTAGCCAGCTTTTCAAAGGCTGCCTGCAGTTCCGCATGTTTCTCATTCGCAGCTACAGACAGTCCCAACAGGTATGCTTCCTTTTTGGTCAGTGTGCCGGCTGATAATGAGTTGGTTACGTTTATTTTAAGATCTTTCAGATAACGGGCGTCAGTGTTGGCCAGGGTACGCAGACGGTCAGAAAGATTAGCTTCTGTCAGCCCTACTGCCTGCAACAGCTGTACAGCCGTATCAGTATTTGAAGTCGCGAACATAATATTATTTTTCTAAATATTTAGCAGAAATAAAAAGTCCATAGCCGGCCCCTCAACAGGACATCTGACTATGGACCTCCAAAAATTAGTTAGCCTTGTTGGAAAGTGTAGCTTCACCTTTTTCCCAGTTACAAGGACACAGCTCGTCTGTCTGCAATGCATCCAGCACGCGCAGTACTTCCTTCACATTACGGCCTACATTCAGGTCGTACAGGGAAACCCAACGTACAATACCTTCCGGATCAACGATGAAAGTAGCGCGGTAAGCGATCTTCTCGTTAGCTTCCAGGATACCCAGTTCTTCAGCCAGTGACTTGGAAGTGTCAGCCAGCATTGGGAACTGCAGACCACGCAGGTCGTCATGATCTCTTCTCCATGCAACGTGTACGTATTCAGTATCAGTTGAAGCACCGATCAGGATAGCATCACGGTCAACGAAATCCTGGTAGTGTTTGTTGAACTCAGCGATCTCTGTAGGACAAACGAACGTAAAGTCCTTTGGCCACCAGAACATCACCATCCATTTGCCGGAATTTTTCAGTTCTTCGGAAGACAGTTCATAGAACTCCTTACCTTTTTCGATAGATACTACAGCAGTCTTTTTGAACTCAGGAAACTTTGAGCCTAATGATAATGTTACATTCTTCATTGCGCGTATATGATTTATTTTACGTTAATACCTGTTTACATGACACACAGCTTACCCGGTATCTCACTTTTGATACCCCGGTTGGTTTTAGCGATATCCTGCTTACGTGATATTTCGTGATTACACGAATCCCCCCTACGCTATATCGGGATACATTCACCCTAATGCCTATATGTCTTAGCTGGTTATTCGGGTGCAAAATTGCGGCGCTATTATTTATTAATCAAATAGATTTTCAAATGCACGACATTGAAAATCTCTATATACGGGTAAAAACTGCTGTCGTATTGCAATACCCGTACTTTTCCCCCCAAAAAACTGCGCATTAATACAATCTTAACATAATTTCCAGCCAAACGGAACAATTTGGCACGTTATTTAGTTATTATTGTAGTACCCAAATTTTAACAAAAAGTAATAAAACGACAGGCTATGAAACTAAAAAACGTACTCTTGGTGATCTTTACGATTGGAATTGCACTCATCCCGTTAATTAAAAACAGTCTCGGCAAAAATGATGAATTTGATGCTACGCAAGACCTGTTCATCTAATGGTTAACGCGCAATGTGGTGCCGTGTCCTGTAATGTTCGGCTTCTCCCCGGAGAAGATGGCATCTTATTGTTTTAATTTCAACAAGGCTCCCTGCCGGCGCAGGGTAAAATATAGAAGCCCAGCCTACAGGCCGGGCTTTATTATTTGTGGTAGTTTCCAAAATGTTGCCATTCATGTAGTTAAATCTCCACAGACATCATGTTACATTGTTAATAACATCCTTAAAACTACTGATTCCCAGCACCTTAGCTGTTTTGAATCCTTCTGCATGAGACACCCCTACTATCTTCCCGAATGTCACATCCCGGTTAATCACACTCTCAAAAAATGCGTTGGAAGAGATATATGTCTGCGGTTCATTGTCTGCTCCCTGCGCCAGGAACTGTGTCTTATAACACTTGATCGCTTCTTTCTTACGCTCGATCACCGCACTTGTATCTACCACGAAATCAGGGCGTTCGTAGCGGTCCTGCATAAAGTGGAACACCTGTTTCGGACGCCATGCGGCCTGCAGCTTCCCATCTTCAAAGGTTTCTATCTTTCTCAGACCAGCCAGGAAACAGCTATCCGCAATCAGGCGGGCTGCCCTTCCATGGTCCGGGTGACGGTCTTCAAATGCATTAGCCAGTACAATATCGGGCTGGTACTTTCGAATGGCTGCAATTAGTTTCATTTGTTCTTCCGTATCGTTACGGAAAAAGCCATCGCGTAACCCCAGGTTATCTCTTACTGCCAATCCCATCACTTTGGCGGCAGCTGCCGCCTCTTCCGCTCTCGTTTCAGGGGTACCACGGGTACCCAGTTCTCCCCTTGTCAGGTCCAGTACGCCTACCTTCATCCCCTGTGCTGCATGTACCATGAGGGTACCTGCACAGGCCAGCTCCACATCATCAGGATGCGCAGCTATCGCCAGTATGTCTAGTTTCATCGAAATATCCTTTCTTTTGGTGGAGTGCAAAGATAAGGGTTTACTTCGTCGTCTTACTTTGGATCAGTACCCACAATACCTTGTCATTAGGTTGATAGTCCTTTACCATGTCCTTTGCCGTTTTAGGCGGCATAACAACTAAACGCTCTATGTTTTTTCGCTCCATAGCCGCCAGCATCTGCGGGATGCTATTACTAATCATAGAACCGTCCAGCACATACTGGAAAGCGCTATCGCTTCCATACTCCTTCAGCTTTATTGCATACGCCGGATTGATCTCACCGAACATCCGGGTGTAACGTTTGCGGGCAAAATCGACGGTTTCTACGAAGATCACCCCATTCTCTCCCCGGGGGCCGTACTTTTCCTTTAACTTCGAGCCCCTTACAATGTCTATCAGGGCTATTTTACTGGGGTCCAGGCCTTCCATTCCCTTTTTACTTTCCACACTATCCACAAAGATCAGGGCGTTCTCCGGAGCGCCGGGTATCGAGCTCAGGTCTTGTGCCATAGCGGCAGTCCTCCATACAAGAAGGCATACGATAATGATAAATCTTAAAAGCATATCGTGAATGTACGGTAGAATTGTCAGAACGCCGCCGCCCTTAGTATAGATGGCAGGAAAGCTCCATCACTCGGCTCTCAGGCTTTTTACCGGGTTCATCATCGCTACCTTCAGGGCATGATAGGCAATGGTCGCCAGCGCCAGTACCACGTTCCCTACTCCTGCCAGCAGGAATATCCACCAGGGGATAGATATCCGGTAGGCAAATGCCTGCAACCAGTTATTCATGGTTACCCAGGCTATTGCGGTTGCCAGCACCAGCGCGAGCCCTATCAATTTGAGAAAGTCATTCGAAAATAAGAGGATGATATTCATTACCGACGCACCGATGACCTTGCGGATACCAATTTCTTTTGTACGCTGCACCGTCAGCAAAGAGATCAATCCCAGTAATCCTACACAGCTGATCACAATCGCCAGCACCGCCGCACTGGTGATCAGTTTATTCAGCAGGTCTTCCTTTTTATAAAATTCGGCTATCTGATCGTCCAGGAAATGGTACTCAAAAATATTATCCGGATATACCGACTCCCATAGCTGTTTTATCTGTCCGATACTTTTCATGGCGCCTGCTCCGCCGATCTTAACTCCCACGTAAGCATATTCCCTGCTCAGCGTAGCCATCACTACCGGCCCGATACTACTATGCAGGGAATGCAAATGGAAGTCCTTCACCACCCCCACAATCGTTCCCGGATGGTCGTTCAATGCGCCCGCTACCATGTGGTGACCAATCACCTGCGCCGGGTCCGGGAATCCCAGCTTTCTGACCATATCTTCACTCACCAGGAATTCCCGGACAGAATCACTTTCCACCAGGTTCCTTCCTGCTAATAAATGCAGGCCGAATGTATTGAGATAATGCGCATCTCCCAGGGTACTGAGGGCGGTATAGTTCTCCCATTCCCGGTTATCAAATTTTACCGACCCCGCCTTGAAGGTAGCCGACGCCGGCGGCCGGAAACAGAAACTGGCATCTTTCACTCCAGGTATCTGCAACAACCGGCTCTTCAGGTAGCCTATATCTTTTTTGCCCTGTTTAGGTATGGGTATCATCACCACGCCATCCTTGACAAAGCCGATATCGGTGTTTTTGAGGAAATTAAGCTGCAAAGCGATAATCAGTGTGCAGATGATCAGCGACTGTGCCACCAGGTTCTGAAAAACGATCAGGCCTTTCCGCAACCAGGGATGTTTGGCACCGCCAGTCGTATTTTTTAGCAATGCCACCGGCTTGAACCTGCTGAGCATCAGAGCCGGGTACATACCGGCAATCAGCGTGATCAGGATGATCAGCAGTAATAATGCTGTGGCCAGCAGCTTATCCCGTAAAGGATGGAATGCCAGTCCTGTGCCCAACCAGGGGTTCAGCAAAGGCAAGACCAATACCACCCACAAAATAGCCAGCAAAGTAGCCGATAATGTAATGAAAGCCGTCTCCGTCATGAACTGCCAGAAGATACCCATTACACTGCTCCCCAGCACCTTGCGGGTACTGATCTCCTTCGCCCGTACCGCATTCTGGGCCGTGGCCAGATTGATAAAGTTCACACAGGCAATGATCAGGATAACAAGTCCCACAATACCCAGGGTCATCAGCAGCGACCGGGAAACGGTTCCTCCATATCTGGCGTCAAAATGCATTTCTTTCAAGGGTTGCAGATGGAAATCATAGTACTTCGCCATCTCGCCCATATGCTGCTGTTTCACGGCTGTAATGGCACGATTGACAGCTGCCATGCTAACATGCCCGGGCAATAACAGGTATAGGGAATTGGACGAATTGATCCAGCCCCATTCCGTTTCTATCCCCGGATACATTTCAGCATAAAACACCTTCATGGTAGCCCGGGAGACGAAAATGTCCACCTTAGTATCTGTGCTGGCCGGGTAATCTTTCAATACACCAGCAATTTTCACATCGACCTTATTATCCAGCCGGATCGTCTTACCTATAGGATCTGCATGTCCGAAATACTTCTGCGCCTGTTTGCTGGTCAGCACCGCCGTATTCGGTTCTTCCAGTATGCCGGGATCTCCTGTTTTCCATTCATAGTCGAACAGCTCAAACCAATGGCGGTCTGCAAAGGCGATATTCCCATGTTCCGTAAACAGCTGATGGGCTCCTCCCTGTCCGGGTACCGTCACCGTCAGAGACTGATCCCTGTAATTGCAGAATAAAAAAGCCTGGTTCTTTACCTGCGGAATTTCAGCATGTATAGCAGCTGCCAGGGCCAGCGGAGCGCCTTTTTCATATTGTATGGAACCATCATCCAGGTGCAGATCGGAAACAACCCTGTATAAGTAGTCCCTTTTCTGGTGATGGGTGTCAAAGTCGAGATGGTAGGTAATAAACTGAAAGAGTATAAGACAACAGGCAATGCCCAGTGATAATCCGAATACATTTAAGATAGTGTAGAACGAGTGCCGGCGTAAATTCCGCCAGGCAATCCTGCAATAGTTGCTGAACATAATCGTCTTTTTGGCATGGCTAAACGCTCAAAAAATATACCCCATCATTAGAGGGTTCATAATCAACAGTATGCATATACTTTGAGTAAAGGATCTGTCCGTTTTTGTTACAGTGATTGTCCGTTTTTTGAAAGGTTCCGGGTTATTGGAGTAGAAAGAATATTCAATTTTAACAGGCAGGAAATGGATCAATTATATGCTCTGTAACCACCACGGTACATTTCGATCTCCTGAACAATAGCCTCGATGTCCTTATCTTCCTGGGCATCGTATTCACTCTTCAGGTTACCACCGAAGAAGAAGGCTACCGTCTGCCACATCCTGGCGGAAAAGCCCCCTTTCAGTTCCTTGATGATCTCGTAACAGTTCTCTCCCGTCTCCCGGTTGATGAGTTTCATCAGCACCTTTCCCTGGTACACGGACAGGTTTTCCAGCTTATCCCCGAACTCAGCCTTCATCTTTTTCTCTATATCAGCCAGGTACCTTTTCCGGTCCCTCTTTTCTGACAGGGTGGCCAGATGACTATTCACATCTTTCAGAATACGGGCAGCTGATTTGGCGTATGGGTAAGTCACGTACACGGCATTACGCAGGCGGGTCCAGGCTTCTCTTTGTTTACGGAACTTTTTGGGCAGTTTATCTATTACCTCTACGATCTGGAGGGTGATGGAAGGGATGGTATCGGAGCCTACTATGACCGCACTCACCGCAATACTATCCGCACCATGGCGCGTCTGGGCACTAACCCTACTACGCCCTGTGATGCACAACAAGCTGGCTGACAGGATGATGAAAGCGATGAGACGACGCATAAACTCCTAAACTAATCTTAAAACTATACTAAAGATATGCTAAAAACGTGATTGTCTCCATTATCTTTCCCGGGGGTTTTCCCGGGGTTACACCATACGTTTCCCCTGCGGTTTATCACCCATTCTCCGGGGTTGCGCCCATTTCCCGGGGTTGCACCCATCCCCGGGGTTGCACCCCGCGCTACAAACAAGACAACCCCCAAGGGGGTTGATCGGCGTTTTGTTGTTGTTACCGATCACTGGGGGTTATCACTCTCCGCTACAAACAAGCCCTCCCTAACAGGGTTGATTCATGTTTTGTTGTCGTTACCGCATTCCCTGGGTTGTCTCCCTACGCTAATTCTCATATCCAATCCATCAATAAAGCTGATGCACTCTTTTATTGCGGTTTTCCGGTTTGTTCGGCATTAAAACCTACTCTAAACAGGGTGTTTTACTTATGCTTTCTCATATACGTCCCTTCATAAACCCATATATAACCCATATATAACCCATATCTTTCAAGTATGGGTTATATATGGGTCATATATGGCTTATATATGGGTTATATATGGGTTATCTCCCTGAATACGCCAGGATAGCGCCCTTACAAGGATTATATAAAATACTTATTTTGTTAGTTATTGGTAATAAATATAATCCGCATTATAAACGGATGCTATAACATGAGTTCAACATGATTTTTGACCGGAAGAGGTCTGATGTAACCCTGGGACAATTGGGCATCATTCGCGGCAATAGGACTCCGTCAGGAGTCCCCTTGTTTGTAGCGCGGGGTGATAACCCCGGGAAAACGTAGGGTGATAACCCCGGGGAGACGTAGGACGGGACGATCCCGGAAAACGGAATGGGATTCCCATGGATGATTAATCCCGGGATAACGGATTCGTAAAAAAATCCGCAACGGTCATACAACCATTGCGGATCAATATCCTATGCGTGCAAAAAGATCAGCGGCGTAGCTTTCTCTTTCTATACACGGCGACACCAGCCACGATTAAACCAATCAAAATAATTAACTCGATTATTGGCCCTAAACCAACTGTCATTAAATCCATTTGATGAATTTTAAAAGGTTGACATATCTCTTCCGGGAGAGTATTTTATCTCACAGGCAATAACCCCAGTTTCCTTTCAGCAAAGGAATCAATTGCGCGTTCTACGGATGGGATATCTTTCCCTGTCAGGTAACACCCCATTACATGGGCGCCTGCATTCGGGATGGCCACTGCGTCTTTTAATGTGGGCGATGTACCCAGGTGCGCTTCCATATCCAGGATGGCGGATACCCGGACGGTCTTGTCCTGGTGTTGCTCATCCTTGTAGTAATACAGGTTCAGGGCCGGCTGTTTCACCGCACGGAATGTGGAAGGCTCCATGGTAGTCTCCAGCAGGTTTTGCAGCTCACAGATGGCTTCCAGCCGGTATTTAGGATACCAGTATTTGCTCACTTCCGCATTTTCCGAAACGGATTCGTGGTATTTGCCTTTGCTGACGAACCGCGCCAGTTGTAAGCCCCAGGGATTATTGCTCAGGAAAGCCAGATCGTTGTTGATAGCGATGTTGGGCGACATATTAATGAGCCCAAATATGTCGTTCGGATAAGTAGCTGCCAGTTTTAAACCGAGGGTGCCTCCGGTGGAGCAGGTAACGAGGATCACTTTCTCTCCCAGCGCTTTGCCGATGCTCAGGGCTTCTTTGGCATCATTCCACAGGCCGGTGGCCGTCATGGTCAGGAGCGGTTCGGAAGTGTCGAGACCATGGCCGTCGAGGCGTGCCAGGTACATATTACAGCCATACCTTTTGGCAAAGTCGCGGTGTACGGGATCGCCTTCTTCCTGGCTGGCGGAAAAGCCATGCAGGTATACAACGCTGTAAGGTGTTTTGCGGTGCAGGGAATCGTACCATACAACACGGGCTTCATTGTTGGGCTTCAGCTTGTGCTGATGCTCTTTTGTGCTTACATATTGTTCCAGCGCTTCAGATTGCTGGGGTACTGCAGGTAATAAAGGATCGTACCGGGGAGTGACGGGTCTGGGACCGAGGTAATATATAATTACCAGGATGGCAACTACAATAAGGGATATTCGCAGCCAGCTGCTTTTCATGGGAGGTAGTATTATTTTGATCCGGAATGCAGGATGTTCTGGCCCCTGCATTCCGGATCAAAACGTTATGACGGAATCTTTTTTGCCTTATTTGCCTTCACCCGGTATACTATGCTTATCACAAATCCGATGACCATGATCAGAATGCCTATCCATAGTACATTGATGAAAGGGAATATAAAGGCTTTCATCACAATATAATCCTTAAAAGTGTCAGATTCTTTTACTTGCAAAAGGATCTTTTTCTCTTTCGGCAGGATCTTGCTGAAGCGTACGTATAACGACAGTGGCGCTACGGTATCAGCAACGGAAATTTCACGGGTACTGTCGCGCAGACAGTATATCGGCAACAGGTTATACTGTTCGTTGTTCTTTGTAAATACCTTCAGCTGTGCACCTACAGCCAGATCGTTTGGCTCTGCCTTGTAATTCGGATTGTTCGGCTGCGGCTGTATTCCTTCCAGGATCATATAGCCGTTGGCGAAGAATACAGAGTCACCCGGCGCTATCTCATGAGAGCTGTACTGAGCAGTATCATTTGCCGGATCTTCCTTGATTGGCACTGCTGTAATATAGGTAAAAATATCCTTAGTCCAGTAGTGTCTGGAATCCGGGTTAGGCGTCAACTGTTGCTGGCCTCTGTTGCTCAGGAAAGCATCCGGATGCAGGGTGAACTTCTCAAGTATATTACCGTTTTCCGGGTCACGACGTTCGTACCGTACGAGGTAGTAAGTCTTCGCATCACCCGCTGCCAGGGAGTCGCCGGCATAGGTCACATGGTAGTCGCCCATCTGCACAGGGAAGTTCCTTGGCAGCATCAGGTTCTCCCGGGGATTCTCCTTACTTTCCTTTCCGAAGAAACCACCGTCCAGCATCTTCATACGGTCGATGGAGATCACTTCACGTTTGGAAGCAGAGATCAGGATACCCAGCAGTATCAGACCAAAACCTACGTGTGCGATAGACGCACCTGCTGCTTTCAGTTTGCCTTTCTGGCCAATGAAGATATAGGCCGCATTACCAACGATGGCATATATACTACAGAACAACATGATGTAAATAGCGACCAGGAAACCGGCGCCATAAGCATCATAATTGATGTTCCCGAATATCCCTATCAGGCCTGTAATCACAAGGGCCAGGACAGTAGGGATAGCTATTTTCTTTGTAAAGAATCCTTTGGGTGTATCCTTGTATTTCAGGTACTGTACGATAGCGGTGAGAAGGCCCAGTACAATTGCAATCCAGATCTGGATCTTGTTGTAGTGGAATACACCGTCAGACGGTGGCGCAATATCCTGCTGGAGATTCAGCAGTTTCTTGATACCCAATCCGTTGATGATCTTGTTCCATACCGGTATGGAAGTGGTGAAAGTGATCTGTATAGCGGCGATCATCAGGACAAGGGATCCGATGAACAACCAGAACTCACGTGAGTAGGTGCTTTCTTCTTTTACAACAGCCGGGATCTCTTTCCTTCTCATGATCAGCATCGCAAAACCTGGTATCGTAAATACCGCCATGTACAGCAGCAGCTGACCACTCATACCCAGGTCGGTAAAGGAGTGTACGGAGGTATCGCCCAACACGCCGCTACGGGTCAGGAAGGTGGAATACAGGATGAGAATGAAGGTGATCAGGAAGAAGAAGAAAGTGGCCTTCAGCGCATGACCGGAGAATTTAAACGCCAGCAACGTGTGAATACCTGCTACGAGCGTTAACCAGGGTACCAGGGAGGCATTCTCTACCGGGTCCCAGGCCCAGTAACCGCCGAAGGTAAGCGATTCATACGCCCAGGCAGCTCCCATCATGATACCTGTACCCAGCACCATGGCTGAGAACAGTGACCAGGGTAATGCCGGTTTGATCCACTCTTTGTATTCGCGGGTCCAGAGACCGGCAAACGCATATGCAAACGGGATAATGGTAGACGCAAAACCCAGGAACAGTACCGGCGGGTGGATCACCATCCAGTAATTCTGCAGGGAAAGGTTCAGGCCATTACCGTCTCTGATGAAGTCGAGGTAGTTGGCGTTAGATACCCAGGGCAGTCCCAGGTTTTCTTCCGCCTGGCGCAGCAGCAGGAACGGGTTACTACCCACACGGTATCCCAGTATATAGATACCGATCAGCATACTGCCGAGACATATCTGTGCAAAAGAGATCACGGTCATAACAGGCGCTTCCCACTTTTTGCCGATGCGCAGCAGGATCAGCCCCAGCACGCTGTGCCAGATTGACCACAACAGGAAGCTACCTTCCTGATCGGCCCAGAAACTGGACAAGAGGTAACTTACCGGCAGGTCGCGGGAAGAGTTCCTCCATACATATTTATACTCGAAATAGTGATTGTATAAAGCGTAGTACAGGCTGCCGAAGGTGGTGAAAACGGCCAATGCCTGAATAACGAAGGCCCAGCGGGCCAGTTTCTTCCATGAATCTTTTAACAGCTCCTCTTTGGACTGTACCGACATGAAATAGCTGACGGTAGCTACCATCGACGCCATAAAAGCCAATACTGCTGAAAAATGCCCCAACTGTCCGGGTAACAGGTGTTCCCCTATATAATTTATATCCAAAACCTATTAGTATGAAAGCCCGTGAACGACCGTTCACAGACAATAAAATGAATAATGTTTTTCCGCATGATATTCCGGCCGGCTGCTACGCTTTACCGATAGCCACCTGGTCATTCTTATATTTGGACGGACATTTCATCAGTATTTTGCTGCATTTGAATTCTCCGCCAACTATTTTACCGGTCAATACAACGCTTTCTGCTTTCTCGAAATCAGTTGGTTTGGTTCCGTAGAAAACAACGGGTCTTGTTTCTCCTGTTTTATCAGTTACATAAAAGCGGAACAGGTTGGCATCTCTCTGCGGATTGTATTCCATCACTTTAGTGGTATCCAGTTTTCCGATTACCTGGAATTCCTTTCCTTCCTTCTGCCTTGCAGTGGCAAAAGTCTCATAAGTACTGAAATCGCCTGCTACCGTTACGATTATTCCTATAGCCACAGCAATAAGTATCAGCAGGATAATGTTAGATTTCTTCATATCGCAAATAATTCAGATTCTTCCTTAATGCATTCCTTTGTTAAAAAAGCCGTACACCTTGTTTTACAACCAATATACAGTCTCGATCAACGGCAAAATTACACCAAAATGCACTTCGAGTGCATTTTTTTACATAAAAGAAGACATGATATTTATCATAAAACCCGCTCATATCCATACGGCCCCGACTGTGGGCTGTATCCTATGGTCGGTGGTTCATAAATTACTATCTTTGCGCCGGAAAATCGTTTTATAAGCGGTTGACCACCTACGACAGGACCACCTCAAGGGTGGCCTCTTTTTATCAAATTACATTATCATGGCGGATTTATCTCAATTTGATCCCAATTCTGTCAGCCTGTTGTCGAACAATATATTCGGGCTGCCTACAACTGAGGAAGATGCGAAACTGGTATTATTACCTGTTCCCTGGGAAGTAACGGTTTCTTACACCCACGGTACTGCCAGAGGGCCCGAACAGATCTTCAAGGCCTCTCACCAGGTAGACCTCTACGACGCAGATGTGAAAGATGGATGGAAAGCAGGCTTTTTCATGCGCGACGTTGACAAACAGCTCCTGCTGCGCAGTGATTACCTGAGGAAAGAAGCGGAACTCTACCTCAAATTCCTCACCGAAGGTGGTGATGTCTGTGATAATGAATTTCTTAAGAAGACACTTGTCGACGTAAATACCGGTACCATTGCCATGAACGAATGGGTGTACCGCCATACAAAAGAATTACTCAGAAACAATAAACTCGTGGCCCTCGTGGGCGGTGACCATAGTACGCCCCTGGGCTTTTTTAAAGCGATCGGCGAGCACAAGGGCGATTTCGGCATTCTCCAGATCGATGCCCACTGCGACCTTCGTGAGGAATATGAAGGCTTCCAATATTCCCATGCTTCCATTATGTATAACGCCATTAAGGAAGTGCCGCAGCTCACCAAACTGGTACAGATCGGTATCCGTGATTACTGTGAGGAAGAACTGGACTACATCAATAACAGCAATGGTAAGGTAGTGACCTTCTTCGACAGGGATATCAAAACCCGTCAGTATGAGGGAGACACCTGGAAAATGATCTGTGACGATATCATTGCTACTTTGCCACAGCAGGTATATATCAGTTTTGACATAGACGGCCTGGACCCTAAGCTGTGTCCGCGTACCGGTACACCGGTGGCCGGAGGTTTTGAAACGGAACAGCTGTACTATCTTTTCCGGAAGGTGATCGACAGCGGCCGTAAACTGATCGGTTTCGATCTGAATGAGGTCAGTACTTCCCACGATGAATGGGATGCGAATGTAGGTGCGCGTGTGTTGTTCAAATTGTGCAACCTGCTGATATGTTCCAATAGAGATTAACAGATTAATTAAGCCCGATAGCTGATAACGACGATATGAAACAATATAAGATACGGATACTTCACCCTAATGCGGTAACACGTCTACGCCTGCAACCGGTTATGCATGGCCTCGCAGGCATCCTGTTTTTAATGAATGGAATAGGCGTTTACAACAGTCCGGCGCCCAACTGGGGTATGGCCATCTTTTTTATTCTGCTGGGGCTGGGTTGCCTGGCCTTTCCCTTTGTCATGAAGCGCTTTCGCAATGTACAATCGGCCAATAGCCTGGCACGTATGATACAGGCCTTCGTGAGCCTGACCGGCTGCCTTTACTTCCTGAGTCATATGCAGCCGCTGATCGCCATACTGCTGTTCCTGACGGGTATTGCATCCGCCTATATCGGATGGGCCGAATACAAGATCTTCCAGCCTTGTTTTGTAAAGATAGACATGATGGGCGTGCTGCTGCCGGGTACCTTTTCTGATAAGCTGGTTAGCTGGAACCAACTGAATAACGTAATTTTGCGGAATGACCTGCTCACAGTAGACTTTAAGAACAATAAAGTATTACAGCTTGAAGTACTGGACGAAACAGGCGCCGTTACGACGGATGAAATGAATGCATTTTTCAGAAGCAGACTCTGATCACTGCAAGGGAATATTACCAATTCAACAAGAAACGATTTGATCATTTGAAACTGAAACAGTCTCCATACATCCTTTACTCTGACGGGAAAGGCAACATCTTTGAAGATACGACCATGCTTTCTACCGGCCGCAGTGGCTGGGATGCATGGCCTATCGAGCTGGACGAATGGATAGAACTGCCTGAGGGCGGTTCTCTGTATGAGCTACCCGGCCGCCGTGGTATTGGCCTTAACGCCAAAACCGGCGATATGCAGCTCTGTGATAAAGGATGGGCAGTAGCTGCATTCATTCCTCCTGCACATACCGGCTATTACCTGGCTGCATATGAAACCATGCCGGATGCGCCTACCCTGCCACTGTTCTGCTACACCGCTGTAGGTTGGCTGGATGGGAAATTTTATGTACCTGCTACCCGTATCGAACAGGACATCCGCCAGGAATGTGCCGGTTTCGATGATAAAAAGGTCAAACAGGGTGTAAAACAATTAGTGGAAGCCTATCCGCACAATCGCCTGGTACAGCACCTGGCCGACAACTGTGCATTGACCTATCATTGCCCTGCTGCCCGTAACTATTTTATGGGGCGCTGGGAATGCCCGATCCCTTCTTCTCCTGCCTGTAACGCCAACTGTATCGGTTGTATCTCTTTCCAGCCGGAAGAAGAAACCATCGTATCTACACAGGACCGTCTGCGTTTCAAGCCTACAGCGGAAGAGATCGTGGAATATACTGTTCCCCACCTGGAAACAGCGCCTTTCCCTATCGTCAGCTTCGGACAGGGCTGCGAAGGAGAACCACTGCTGATGTGGGAAACCATCCGCGATTCCATCCTCGAAATACGTAAACATACCCCTAAGGGAAGTATCAATATCAACACCAACGGCAGTAAACCTGACGCAGTGCGCGAGCTCTGTAAAGCAGGCCTGAACAGCATCCGCGTAAGTACCAACTCTGCGCAGGAGAAGTTCTATACGCCTTACTACCGTCCGAACAACTATGTGTTTGAAGATATCATCGAGAGCCTGAAAGTGGTGCGTGAGTTTGGTGGCTGGACAAGTATCAACTACTTCACCTTCCCTGGTATGACCGATAGCGTGGATGAATATGAAGCGCTGCGTAAACTGATCAGGGACACCGATCTTCAGATGATACAGTGGAGAAACTTCAATATCGATCCTGACTGGTACCTCGGTCGCCTGGGTGTGACCGAAGTAGGCGACTGCCTGGGTATTAAACAATTACAGGAATTGATCCAGGAGGAATTCCCTCACCTGAAATATGGTTATTTCAATCCGCCGATGGAAAGGATCAAGGGTGATTATACCCAGGATTTCGCGCATTATTAATGAATATTTTGTGATGGGTGCGGGCGCATGTTCCCCGGTTATATCATGTTCACCGGGTTGCAACCGGGCTACAAACAACGTAACTCCTGACGGAGTTAAATGCAGCAAAGCCCCCCCATGAGCATCCGTAGAAAGTTACCTTAATCAGGGAGCTTCTGTAATACGGTCGTTACACTATCAGTCATCACCTTCTTATACAGGAAATAAAAGCCGGCGCCTGTGCTTATGCACAGGGCCGCCGTGCAATACCACCAGGCGGAAAAACCAAAGTGTCCTACCATGTAAGCCCCAAGGGTAGGCGCACAAACGCTGGAGATCGAAAACGCCATGGTATATAATCCGGCATATTGTCCGCGGTTATGGTCAGCACTCCGCTGTACAAAGAAAGAATTCATAAAAGGAATGCTCAGCATCTCTCCTATGGTAAACATCAGAATAAAGAATAATCCCGCAGCGGCAACAGGTGGCAGCAGATTGAAGCTCAGGTAACCCAATCCGGCCAGCAGCACGCCACGACTGATGTATTGCAGGCTATGCATCTTTCCTTCCAGTTTGTACACCAGTATCATCTCGATAAATGCAACGATCAGGCCATTCAACCCCATCAGCATACCAATATGCGCTTCCTGCATATGCACGATGGATTTCAGGTATAAAGGCACCATGGTCGACAACTGCAGGAAGCCTGTCGTGAAGATGGTGATCAGTGAAATAAACGCAATATAGATCCCGTCCTTATAGACGGTAGGCGCGCCCGGTGTTATCGTACAATCCGGCGTTGATTTGGCTACCGGTTTTGCCTTCACTGGAGGCAGCAGGAAACGCATCACTGTCACAGCGATGATACAGGTCAGACCATCTACCCAGAACAGCAGATGATAACTATAGCCCGCCAGTATACCACCCAATGCAGGGCCTACAGACCATCCGAGGTTAGAAGCCAGCCTGTTCAGGGAATAAGAACGTGTGCGGTTCTCAACAGAGCTGTAATAAGCCGTAGCCGCCACGTTGGCCGGCCGGAAAGTGTCACCTACACAACTGAGTGTGAATATGCAGATGCAGAACTGGGGTAATGTCTGCATTTGTCCCAGCACCAGGAAGATCAATCCCTGCAATAACAAACTCCAGAACTGTACAGGGTAAAAGCCGATCCTGTCAGACAATCTTCCACCGATAAACGAACCACAGATAGCGCCCGCTCCGAAACAGGCCATCACCATCCCCGCTTCGGGTACAGAGAAGCCTAATTTCTGGGTGAGATAAACCGTCATGAAAGGAATTGCCATCGCACCACTGCGATTGATCAATAAAACAACCGCCAATAACCACGTAGAAGGAGATAAACCGGCATACGCTTTTCTATACAGAGAAAAAATGAGTGACATTGTATCGTAAAACTCTAAGGCAACACAAAAGTACTTCAATAAACCCGATGCCCGTAATAATAATTCGACCTGGAAAACAGTTATTAAGGTAAGAAAGCCCTATACTGAGACTGGCCGACGATGTACACTTTAAAAAATATTCTTACTTTTGGTATATGCCGAAAAAAGAAGACAATACAGAAAAGAATTTAAAAGCAGCCGGCGCCACGATTGCCGTACACGCATTGGTGTTAGTTGTGCTGCTGCTGGCAGGCTTCTCTGCCCCGCCCCCATTACCGGATCAGGATCTTGGTATGGAGGTAAATCTCGGTACTTCGGATGAAGGTATGGGAGACGTACAACCCCTCAACCCAAATCCACCCAGCAGTGGTGAAGCCAGCGCTTCCACCCCGCAGAACGAGCCTGTGCCTTCTGCAGATAATGCTACACAGGAAGATATTGCCACCCAGGATGATGAGGATGCCCCGGAGATCACCAAACCGGAAAAACCGGTAGAAAAACCAAGGGAGACACCTAAAAACCTGGAGCCTAAACCTTCCAAAACACCGCCTAAAAAGAATTCAGATAATCCTCCTGCACCAGTACCACCATCGCCAAAGCCTAAAGCCGTATATAGCGGCGGAAGCTCCAGCAGCAGCAACAGTGGTAACAATGCGCAGAGCAGCAATAACTCTACCGGAGAAGGCAATACCGGCAAACCCGGAGACCGCGGACAGATCAACGGTAATCCTGATGGCGGCGGTTATACCGGTGGCGGTCTGGGTGGCGGACGTTCAGATTTCCGCCTCAACGGACGTTCACTGTTGAGTAAGCCTTCACTCACCTACGACGGTGACGAATCAGGTTATATCGCCATCAATATCAAGGTAGACAGGCAGGGTAACGTAATTGCGGCATCCCACTCACTGAAAGGCTCTACGCTGAATAATTCCCGTCTGATAGAGATTGCCAAGAGAGCGGCCACCCAGTTAAAATATAACGTCAACGACGATGCTCCTGAAGTGCAATTCGCACTTATAAGATTTTATTTTAAAGTCCAATAATATATTTAAATATATTTGCATAGGAAAAGACTAATGTCTTTTCCTATTTCTTTTGTCGTGACCGCCAATAAACGGTCAGGTTTTTGCGTTATTGGGGAGAAACCGAACTGCCAACTAATTACTGTTTATGCCATTTAGACTGTTTAGAGCCGCCTACTTGTTATGTGTTATTATTGCTATGTCATTATTCGGGCCGTTCAAAGCTCAGGCTCAGTTTACTTTAGGGGGATATTCCAATAGCCACTATGCAGGCATACATGGAGTTCCTAACAATCCGGCTTCTGCCGCAGGCACGCACTACAAGTGGGATGTTAATATCGCGGGCGTCAATGCTGCTGCCGGCAATACATATATCCGCATGCCCCGTTCTATCCTGCTGCATCCGCCAGATTCACTGAGAGCGCTGAAAAAGAACCGCGACTATTTCCTGGATACTATGGGTTCCGGTAAACAGTTTGCCTGGGGTAATGTAGACGTAATGATGCCATCTGTGCTCTATTCTATAGACGAACTGCAATCCGTGGCTTTCACCTGGCGCGTACGCGCTATGGCGAATGGCGGTAACGTGAATACGGATGTAGTCAACTTCTTCGCGCAGGATTTTCCGAATCCAAACTTTACAAAACGTCGTTACGATATGCAAATCGCCAATGGTAGCTTCCATTGGTGGAATGAATTTGGTTTCACCTATGCCCGTGTGCTCAAAGATGACGGTTCGAACGTACTGAAAGGAGGTGTTACTTTGAAATTATTGTCCGGTGTTGCGGCTGGTTATGCGCAGGTAGATAATGCCACATTCATGATGGACTCCCGCACAAGTGGCGAGATCAATGACGGTACACTAAAAATAGGCTATAGTGACCGCGTTGCCAATTGGGAAAAGCCGAATATGAGCAACTATAAAGTGTTTGGTAATATGGGGCTTGGTATGGACGTCGGTGTTACTTATGAATGGCGCGAAACGATGGACGGTCTTACCGGTTATGATGATACCCAGTGGAATCCTGAAGCTGACGACTACCGCCTGCGTTTAGGCTTGTCCATTACCGACCTTGGTGGCATCACCTATAAGAAGGCATCGAATGTGACTGATCTGGACCTGCGTACAAGCAATATCAATCCGGATGATCTCCGTGTACGTAAAGGTGAAAGCTGGCAGCAATACTACCGCCGTATCCAGACCTACTTCACGCCGGTTGCTTCTTCCGATAAATTCCGTATGAATACGCCTGCAGCATTAAACCTAATGGCGGATTATAATATCGATGGCCGCTTCTTTGTCGACGCCAGCGGCAGAATTGCCCTGAATGCCGGCAAATACGATCCCAGCAAAACTTATGTGGTGTCTTACTTCCAGGTAACGCCCCGTTATGATTCCCGTTACATCGGTGGTTACCTGCCGCTGTCTGTCAACAGGAATGGCCAGTTTGACGCCGGTCTTGGACTTCGCCTGGGACCGCTGGTGATCGGTTCTTCTACCATGTTATCCAACCTGTTCCAGAAGAACAAGAACCGTCTGGATGGATTCATCGCCCTGCGTATCATCCCTATCAAACGGGGTGAAGGTAAAACCGGATGCCCTGCAGCGCAGTTCTAAGTATTTTTAACGATAATTCTCCTGGTTAATTTACATTTGGATGCCGGAACAAATAACTTTGTTCCGGCATCACTTTTAGTATATGAACTACCAGGAAACGCTAGAATATCTTTATGAGCGGCTACCCATGTTCACCCGGGTAGGCGCCAGCGCCTTTAAAAAGGACCTGCATAATACCATCGAATTATGCAAACAACTGGGCGATCCGCAGCACCAGTTTAAATCCATTCATATAGCAGGAACTAATGGGAAGGGGTCTACCAGCCATATGCTGGCAGCGATCTTCCAGCAAGCAGGCTATAAAACGGGGTTATACACCTCTCCTCACCTCCTCGACTTCCGTGAAAGGATCCGCATCAATGGAGAAATGGTGCCCACTACCTTTGTGGCTGAATTTGTTGAACAGCTCAAGCCTACTATAGAATCACTCGAACCTTCGTTTTTCGAACTGACCGTAGCGATGGCTTTCCAATACTTTGCACTGGAACAGGTGGATATCGCTATTATCGAAGTAGGCCTTGGCGGTAGACTGGACAGCACCAATGTTATCACTCCTGAGCTGTCTGTCATTACAAATATCAGTTATGACCACATGCAGATACTCGGTAATACCCTACCGGAAATTGCTTCGGAAAAAGCAGGGATTATCAAGTCAGGCGTGCCTGTGGTAGTGTCTGAAACACAATCTGAAGTGGAGTCTGTATTTACCGATAAAGCCAAAACGCTTGGAGCACCTATTCATTTTGCAGACCAGGAATGGATCGTACAGCAATCTGAATTCGCTGAAGGACGTCTCAAATTAGGATTACAGCATAGTCATAACGGCGACCTTAAAACCATCCATACTGACCTTACCGGTCAGTACCAGATGAAGAACATCATGGGCGTGTTATCGGCAGTGAAGATCTTACAGCACGCAGGCTGGGAACTACCAGAGCAGACGGTGATGACCGCCCTCTCTCACGTCAAAAAGCTCACGGGTTTACGTGGTCGCTGGGAGATCATCTCCCGCGATCCATTAACGATCTTTGACGTAGGGCATAATCAGGCGGGGATTACGGAAGTTGTGCAGCAGCTCGAACATATGGTATACCGCCACCTACATATTGTGACTGGTTTCGTAAAGGATAAAGAAGTAAGCAAAGTATTGCCGCTATTCCCTTCTGCAGCCACTTACTATTTCTGTAAGGCCCAGATACCACGTGCAATGGATGAAAAAGAACTGGCGGAAGCAGCGCATCAACATGGGCTGCGGGGACATGATTATCCCACTGTTCAACAGGCTTTTCAGGCAGCAAAGCAGCACGCGCATAAGGATGACATCGTGCTGGTATGCGGAAGTTTCTTTATTGTAGCAGAAGTAATGTAACCGCTTATTAATAGATCGACTTAAAACTGCTATAAGAGTAAGAGGGTGTCTCAAAAGTAATTGAGGCACTCTCTTTATTTTTAGTAAAAAAAAGGACGAAAAAATATCTTGGAACCATGATTCTTAGTAAATTAAGTCATGGCAAGAGGTAAAACATTATCAGTA
>NZ_PYGK01000019.1:0-98302 GCF_003014595.1 Chitinophaga ginsengisoli
AAATAATACTCAAATATCTGCCCAATATCTATATAATACACTATACCGCATTCCAGCTAGATTTGTCCCAGATAAATAACAATCAATATATAGCAATCTATACTGCCGTATATAAAAATAAAGAGGGTGCCTCTTTATTTTTGAGACACCCTCGAAAATTTCCAAGGATCATTGGGAGAGGGTCTAGTAGCCCGGTATCCCAAAGGCAAATCTGATACTGCAAGAAGCGTTGAATCATAAGAAATTGCCTCGCCTAAACCAGTCACATTGTAATCCGAGTCTTCAACTCCTTGAGTTGCACCTGTAAATTCCCACATTCCATCATCTTCGTGATGGAAAACGTTTAGTATAGGCTCACCTTTTCTGAACACCCATTTAGAAACTATAACTGCAGTATTTAAATCCTCATTAAAAGTTTTCATTCATTTGGTTTTTATTCTTATTAGAAAATACCTCTGTGGGTGATCCTTTCTGGAAATAAGTACTACTTTTCATTATGCTACTGAATAATAAACTTCGATCCGTCGGTAGTTAACTCGGCTTTCGTCTTATTTACCCAGTCGATGAAATTCTTAGTTCCATAACTCTCTGAAGTGACATTTTTATCTTTAACCAACAACGTCTTTTAAATGCTGTAAATAGTTTGTCTGCCCAGTTTAAAAATTCCTCGTCTTTTTGAAAAAGACGCTTGCCTTCATAATATTGCGTGTCAAAATACAATCTGCTTCGGTGAAGTTCTTTGTTACTGTAAGGGTAAAAGCCGCCAATAGCAAATTCTATAGCATTACTTCTAGTTGTGTCTATAGAATATTCTTGCCTGGTATCAAGATACCCATAAGTTAGCGTATTCAAATATTCCTCTTTGCAAAGGCAAACCTAAAAAACAAAATCCTGATTTCTTTCAGTGTCGTAGTTAATAGGCTGCCCGGATTTGGGGTATGCTTCATAATAATTTCACAGCCCATGCTCATAAAAAAATGCCAAACTGCCGATATATCATCCGGCGCTAAAAAGAAATTCACCTGTTTTGAATTCATTTTTCATACAATTAGAATATCAATTATATAATGGGAACCAAGGGCGTTGATCGTTGAAGTATATTTGATTTTTCGTAATTAAAGACAGCACATAAAACCTGTGTATTATACTTAAAGTAAAGGAGGAAACCCATATTTAAGCTCCCCGTTTTTTAAGAATATGCCGTATTAAAACTGATGCCTATTCTGATCAGGAATTGGTGAGAGCTGCCAAGGATCAATTGGTGATGATCTGAATGCCCTATACCCTAAGGGTAAGTCTGCTACTTCAAAAATCCCAGGATCTATATTAATCATTTCCGACAATAGAATAACATTGTAATCTGTATCTACTATTGCCTGAGTTTGCCCAGTAAATTCCCAAGCGCCATCTTCCTCATGATGAAATATATTCAATATAGGTTCGCGGTTCTTTATAATGAATCGAGTAGTAAATACAAGCGTCGTCGGTTTATCTTTGAAAGCCTTCATTGCTTAAGTTTTGTGGTTTTATTTGGTCGTGCTAAATTCTCTTTTATGTTAATAATACATGCATCTATTACGAAGTGCAGCACGGCTTTCGAATTAGAGTTTTAGTCAATGCAAATATTGAAACAACTTCACTTAACTCATAAATTATACGACAAAATTCACAGGTTACGCCGTAACCTGTAAAAAAATCAGAGTACTATTCAGACCATCAGGGGACAATAAACTTCGATCCGTCGACGGTCATGGTCGCCCTCGTTCTATTCACCCAATTAATTAAATTTCTTGTACCATAAATATCTCGCAAGATGCTTTTATCCTTCACTAGAAAAGCCTTCTTAAAGGCTTTAAATATATTGTCTGCCCAGAATAAGAATTCTTCATCCCTTTGGAAAAGGCTATCGCCTTCACAATACCGCGAAACAAAATATAATCTGCTCCTATGAATTTCTTTGTTGCTGTAAGGATAAAATCCGCCAATAGAAAATTCTATCGCATTACTCTTAAGTATGTCTATATAATACTCCTGTCTGCATTCAAGACATCGAAATGCCAGCGTTTCCAAGAATTCTGGCGTGCAGAGATAAAGGTGAAAAGCATCTTTCAGATCTTTTTTTATATCAAAGTATACAGGCTGTCCAGATTTACGAGTATTTTCCTGGACAACTTCACAACCCACCTCTGTAAAAAAATTAATCACTTCTGCCTGATCTTCTGGTGCTAAAAAGAAATTTACCTGTTTTGAATTCATTAGCCATGAAATTTTACATGTCCACCTTGTGAAGGATATGAAAATAAACTGTATAAATACACACTTTTAAATGCAAAATATAAGCTGTTGCTGGATTAAAATCTGAATCCGATGTTAATGGATTAAATTTTCACTTCACTATCGTCGTATCTTATATGTTCAAGATCACGGGAATACCCCATCAGGGAACAATAAATTTCGGAAAATATTGCCGTATTATTTTACGGAATCAGGCTTTTGAAGTTTAAGCGATTCAGCCGAACCATTACGTCTGCCAGCCAAATAGTCACATAAGCGCTCTTCAACGTGCTCGGCTTCCCATACTGAAGCTGCATCCAAACCCAAACATTCCTCATAGCTTGATCGAGTTATCTTTCCTGTATTGGTATCATACAACTCAATAACTTCCGGATTCTTGATGTTTTGTATAAATTTCATCGGTAACACCTGAAGAGTTGTTGGAATATCATCTTTTGCTATCTTTTCCCATCTCCCCGAAGTTATAGCCTCTTTCACCACTGCAACGCTGAATAATACATCGCTATTCGCAATACGACTTACATCCTCATCAACGTTATCGGTAAAATAATTGTAAAAAGCATAATTTGCCTTTTCCAATATTCTGCCATAGGCCATTTTTTTACACGGCAATTCAATTTTGAAAACTGAGCCTGGTGTTATTTGTTGTCTCATATCATTGCTTATTCTATTTTTTATATAGTCTTCAGCAGCTTCCATATATTCATCTTTGTTAGGATTGTTGTGGCTGATATCATTGATGGCATTTCCAGATGTGCCACCATCTGATTTGCACCACCGTTTTTTTTATTCCAATCTATTCTAGACCACGACCTGCCTTTGTATCATCAGTCGCGTGCTGAAGTCTTGCGGGTTTATGCGTATCGTTCATGTGGTGGCCTCTATCTCTATCTTCTACATTTGCTCCGGTGTCTTCGTTGAAGGTCCAGTACTTCTTCCTGTATAATTTCCATCCTTTTTCGGGTCTTTAGCGTCCTTCTGACATATTACAGTAGTTTTATCACCTTTCTTCTTATTACCATTATCATTTGGTGACGCCGCACTTTGATTTAGCTTTTGAATTCTGTGTCTTCTGCTGTGCTGGTGCATTCGCTGCTGGCTGCTTAGCTGGCGTTTTCGCCATACTCAACTGCGCCCCATTTTTAACGGATGAACGTGGTTGACGATACAGCTCCTGCTGCTGCCAATATTCTCCATTACCTGCCTCCAGTCAACCTGTTCGGCCTTGTCTACAGCCTGCATGATCACAACCGTAAGTCCTGTTGCAGCACCTAGAGCCTCAAGACCCGCTACAATTGCAGGAATAGCTATAGCAAAGCCAGGAATAGGTCTTTTTCCATCCGGGTCACCAAATTTAATAGGATTATTGGCTCCAAAGTGATATGGTGAAAAATTTTCCTGATCTTTTGTTTCTGAATCGATCTGGAGGAAGCGACTTATCTGCGCATTGTACGTTCTGGCATTAAAATCATACAGCCCTACTTCTGAGCCGTCGCTCAACTCTTCACTTTGCAATTCGTTGCCGTTATTCAATGTATTAACTGCTTCTCTATCTCCTTTGCGTGAGTAATCTTCCAATTGAGGTCTCGTATAAGGTAGGAACCACAGCATTTGCATCCAGACTTGGTTCATATTTATGTTGTGATAGAAGTTAACCACTTCAAACGGTTTCTCGTCAATTCGTTTTTCGGTATAATTACTCCGCTAATTGGCTGGAAATGTGGAATGTGGGCCGTTAGTAAGAATAGCCACCAGAGCGGGTTGAAATAAAAATAGGCGTTCGCAGTGAACGCCTATCAGAACTTGTATTCCCGCTGGGATTCACTACCTAGGACCCATACATTAAAAGTGGATGCTCTACTACCAACGGAACCAAGGGATCAATGATAATCCTACCCCTATACACTTCCTTCCATTTCAAACACTGCAACAGCCTTTGGAATCTATCATTGAGGCACGCAGGATTCAAAGCAAGGTAATAGTACAGAAAAATCGTAAAAGGACACGCATCGGTCGCGAACAGTGCTCCTAACTGTGGCACTACCAGATATCTAAAAAATCTTATCTTTACCCAGTCGGTAAAAGCGGAATTATTCTCCCGGACTACGATCTAAAACAATTAAGGAATCGTCAACAGAACTGCGCAGAATAACTACCAATCGACATTAACATAAATCGTATAAAGCTCTTTACATAGTCTCCTATCTGTACTGCGGTGCGTAATCCGTGAGCGTACAACAGAAGAGATATGCATGAAATTGATTACTAATTATTTGCGAAGGCTTCAAATCCAGTCTGCACGACTGATGGAGTGTGTAAGTCGAACTAAATTTACGGATAACGTCAAGATTTAAAGCGGTGAGTAAATCCGTGAGTAACTGAAAGCTCATCCGTGAAAACAAGCCACTAGACTAACAATCAAAGATTTGTTCGAATCTTGTCATCCCGACTGAAAAAAGAAGCCCTTCAGATCATTAGATTTGAAGGGATCTTAAATTCTTCGCAAAAGCTTCATCACATCGGGGGTGACATTAAAGAATATTAAGAATCAGACCAATATTTATTCCCGTATATTCCTTCTTATTCTACTTAGCGATGACTGGGTAATGCCAAGATAGGACGCAAGATAAGACAATGGGATTCTATTTGCCAGCGTGGGAAAATTTGTCAGGAACCTGAGATAGCGTTCTTTTGCATCATCAGCCATCATAGGACTGATCCGGTTGACTTTATCAACCATCCCTTTGGCTGTTATTTTCCCTATGATCATATCCCAGCCAACGATGGTCATTGATAACTCATCTAATGCATTCTTCGATATAGCGATGTATTCACAGTCAGTTACTGCCTGTACATACTCAACAGCGGGAATGCCCTGGTTTAAGCTTTCCACATCTGCAATAAAATGATTCTCATCAAAAAAATACTTAGTGATCTCGTCGCCTTTATTGTTATAATAGCACACACGCATAACCCCTTCCGTGAGGAAAATAACCTCCCGGAATATCTTTCCTGCTTCGTGATAATATGTATCTTTCCTTATTGTCTTTACCTTTGCCTTGCTTTTAACAAGGTCTATTTGTTGCAGGTTAAGTTGTCCAAACTGCAATAAATAATTAATCAGTTGTTCCATAAATATTCTATTTCATCTGACTCATTAACATCTTATCGAATGCCTTATCAGACAATATTCTCCTGATAAACAACATGGGTTTGGCCATAGCTCCTCCAATATATCTCGTTTTAGGATGATTTGCTTCAATGCCTTTCAGTATAAGTTTGGCTATCACAACGGGATCGACCGCATTCTTCTCCATCGATGAATACATTTTTTCAATTCCTAAAGCTAGCTTACTGTATACAGTATTACCGGAAACACGCATCAGATCTGCAGCACCAATAGCTATCATTTCGGATTTTGTACCGCCAGGTTCAATAACTATCACATCTACTCCAAATTCTCTTACTTCATTTCTTAGCGCATCGCTCAAACCTTCTATTGCAAACTTACTAGCATGATACCAACTTCCCATAGGTAAGCCAACTTTGCCTCCTACGGAAGATATATTGATGATCTTCCCGTATTTATTTTCACGCATACCTGGCAACACTAATTGTATCAGCCGGGCAGCACCGAACAGATTTATTTCCAGTTGATTTTTAGCTTCTGCAATTGGCACGTCTTCCAGAGAGCCATAAGAGCCAAGGCCTGCACTGTTTATAAGTACATCTACTTTCCCTACTTCTGAAATTATTTTCTTAATACAGAACACAATACTATCGTCACGGGTAATATCAAGTGCAATAATATTTACACCGTACTTTATTAATTCCTGTAGCTTTTCAGCTCTGCGTGCTGCACCATAAACGTTATATCCTTTTTGGGACAGGTAAATAGCGGTTGCCTTACCAATTCCGGAAGAAGCCCCTGTAACCAATACTGTCTTTGCCATTTTTTTTATTTTAGCATTTAAAGAATGAAACAAAGGTCGTTCAAGTAAAAATGATAAGATTTGTCTTTTGGCAAAAAACAAGTATGGAAATAATTTTCCTGCTATAACGAAAAATAATGGCTCACTGGTGGCAATATAAGAAAGTATTCAATAAACGAGTTCGACAATTGTCCATCCTTCCCCGACCAGCAATTTACAAGAGCCTTCAAGTCGTTTGATTTGAAGGCTCTTTTTGGTTCGAAGTATTATTGATAAGAGTCCGGTTAATTCTAAGGAAAACAAGAATGTCTGACCGAATTATGAACCCACAATCCGAGCAGAGAGGGATTGATACTCCTTACTTATGAAGCGAGTCGCCGGCCGATCAAATGGTCTACACTGTATTTGCCAGCCCCTAACAGCAGAATTGCTGTGTAGACCAACAAATAATAAAAACCGCCAGCAGCCTCTCCAAAGATATCGCCGTGGTGAGCTACAAACACAATGACTATTGAAGTAATTAAGAGAGGAATAATTGCCAGGCGGGTAAACAAACCAATAACCAGGAGCACTGAACAGAATATTTCAGCAATAATAACCAACCATAAGGATGCTGTACTGCCTAAACCCAGAAAGTTCATAAACTCTCCTACAATTTCGCCAAAATCCTTCAATTTAAAAAAGCCATGAGGCATCATCAGGATGCCAAAACCAATTCGCAAAACCAAGGAAGCCAGATCGGCATAACACCAGGACAAACTGCGAATAAATAGATTCTTCATCATTTGATTATTTTTAGATAAAGCCACTGAATATTGTAGCCCACATAAAGAGAATCCCTTTTTTACCGCTTTTCTATTTTTTAATGACTTACAAGAAATATAAATGACCAATTGAATTGGCCATTTTTTTTCTAATTCCGGTTGATTTTATTTTATTTTACCAATATGCGAGGAATGGGTAAAAGTATTTTAGACAAGCGTTGGTTTCAGGAACTGCTGATTGTAGTCGTAGCATTCCTTTTTTCAACATTAAACTCCTGGGATCTATTTACAAACTGGCAAGATGCCCAAAAAGCAATCGTCATATTTTTAATAACTTATGCCCATTCACAAGTCAATCGTTTCTTTTTACTTCCGCTTTTGTTGCAAACACATAAATATTTTGCCTATTTAACTTATAGCATGCTCCTGACTTTTTTCTTCGGCGGTGTATTGTACCTGGTATATACCAATTGGTTTCACACCCAGGCGGTAAGTAATCTTACTGAGGTTCAAAAATATCTTATCCACGTAATTTGTTGTGTATTAAGTCTGGCAACTATGCTTACCCCTTTTTTGTTATTGCATTTGTATACAGAACAAAAGAAAAAGGTTGCGGCACAACTCGCCATGAATCAAATGGAGTTAAAAGTTTTGCAATCTCAACTTAATCCGCATTTTCTATTCAATACATTTAATAATATTTATGGTATCAGCTTGCAGCATCCATCCAGCGTTCCTGACCTTCTATTGCAGGTTTCAAAATTGATGCGATACCAGTTGGAGAGCCATGCCCACCAATGGGTAAATTTGGGAGATGAACTCTCGTTTATTGAAGGATATATTGCATTGGAAGAAGAAAGACTTGGATCGCGGTGTGCTATAAGTTATGAATACATTAATGAAACAGCAGGTACTTCTTTCTTCATAGCACCGCTGTTGTTGATAGCGTATATTGAAAACGCTTTTAAACATGGCACCGACAATGTGGATGGTAGTTTCGTTAATATTAATATTCATGTGACAAATGATATGATTAATATGAGAATTATAAATTCTATGCCACCTGGAAGAAAGAAAAACGATGATTTTACGGGTGTTGGACTCAAAAACGCAAACCACAGATTGAATTTATTATATGAAGAAAAATACAGACTGGATATAAATTCAAATTCAGATGCCTATTCCGTAAATCTCGTTTTACCTCTAATCAAACACAAAAATGCAGCATAAGATCAAGTGTTTAATTGTTGATGATGAACAAGCCGCACACTATGTTCTGATAAATTATATTAATTGTATTACCCATCTTGAATTAGTCGGACAATGTTATAATGGATCAGAAGCTATAAATTTTCTACATCTACAAAAAGTTGATTTAATTTTTATGGACATAGACATGCCTGTACTTTCAGGTTTTGATTTTTTGAAAACATTTGCCAACCCTCCCGCAGTTATTTTCACAACAGCCCACGCTTCTTTTGCTTTGGAAAGTTATGATTATGAAATTGTTGATTATTTATTAAAACCCATTGGGTTTCCCCGTTTTTTGAAAGCCATTGATCGTTTTATTAAGTCCCGATCACACCAATTACAGATCATTGATCTGAAATCAGAAACATCTATTTCACTAAAAGTAGACCGGGATATGGTTACAATCCCATTTTCTGAAATAATTTATACTCAGAGTTTAGGAAATTATGTAAAAATTATAACCAGTCAGAGCAGCTATGTTTGTTCAATCACCACAACCGAACTCGAAAAGAGATTACCTTCGCATCTATTCCAACGCATTCACAAATCGCATATAATTTCTTTGGCAAAAATTGAAAAGTTTAATCAATCTGGTGTTCTTATAGGTAAAGAAATTTTACCTGTGGGCATCACTTATAGAAGAGAATTAGGTGAAAGACTGCAATAAACCGCCACATCAAAGCCAGTCTTTTTTTATGACGCACATTTATTTGTTAGTTAAAATATGTTCTGTCCGCCTTTTTTATCGCCTGTATGTCCCAAACAGCCTGTCCCAAAGGTTTGTATAGAAGCCAAAATTGTAACCCACATACTCATGATGTTCATGATGGAAAGTAGAAGTGCCTAAATACCTGAGTACCGGCCATTGGCGTATTGCGGCAGGAAGCGGTTCTATACCCAGGTGCCCGGTAAGTCCGAACGCGAGGTTCAGAGTGAGGTACAGGATGATAGCATAAATATTAAAAGGAAAGAGCATGAGCAGGAACAGCCACAGACCACCAAAACAAACGGTTTCCACCGGGTGCAGAATGAACAGGTCCATTGGTTTAGGATGTATAGCCTGGTGATGTAACCCGTGAACAGCCCGGTAAAGAAAAGTTTTGTGGATCAGATAATGGAAAAGGAACATAAGCAGGTCCATTGCCATGAACAAAAGCAGGAAATGCGTTATAACCTTCCATGAAACTTCATAGCTGATTGTAATGAACCCCTGCTTCCACAACCAGTAACCGGCATAAGTAACCACCGTGTTTAGCATATTAGTGCCTGCACAAATGATCCACTCATTGCGTGTAGCGGCAATAGGTGTTACAGTTTGCGGCGACAGCCGCCGTTGAATATTCCTGCCCAATACCAGCACCAGCACGGTTAGCAGCACATTTTCTACCAGGAAGACGGCGCCGATAAGCCATTCAGACAATGTAGCGAAAGATTGCAGGAATTGTTGCATAGGAACGATAATCAGCCTAAAAATAGCTAAATATCGCATAAAAGAAAGAGGGGCGTATCATAGGATAAAACTGCGCTTCTTTGCTAAGTTGATTAATAATAATAATTTGCAAAAATTGACACCTTCAAAAAATAGCGTCAAGGAGCTTTATGAAGTATTTTCTATTTTGTTTATCGTTTCTCTTTTCAATCACCGCATTTTCGCAAACGCCTTTCAAATCAGAAATAACCATTGACGCAACACAAAAAGGGCAAGAGATTAGTCCGCTTCAATATGGTCAATTCATTGAGCATTTAGGGCGGGCTGTCGCGGGGGGCATTTATGATGAACATTCTACATTATCAGACTCAAATGGTTTTAGAATGGATGTACTGGAAAAGGTGAAGGAATTGCGCACTCCTGTATTGCGGTATCCCGGTGGAACTTTTACCAAAATATACCACTGGCAGGATGGCGTTGGCCCGAAAGCATCCCGTAAAAAACGGAAAAATCTCATTTGGGGAGGTGTGGACGATAATCATTTTGGTACGGCAGAATTCATTGTCTACTGCCGTAAAATCGGGGCTGAACCTTTTTTGGTTGTCAATATGGCAACCGGAACACCCGAAGAGGCGGCCAACTGGGTGGAGTATTGTAACGGCACAACTGACACGTATTACGCCAATTTGCGAAGGAAAGATGGATTTGAAAACCCCTTCAACGTAAAATATTGGGGTATTGGCAATGAGGAAGGAGCGGAACCTGATATGGGACGGCACCAGGACGTTGATCAGTATATTAAAGACACGTGGCAATTTGTCAAAATGATGAAACTGCAAGACAGCAGTTTGAAACTTGTCCTGGTTGGAAATCCGGAGGATCTTCACTGGAGCCGTACGGTACTCGCCAGGTTAGGACCGGTATGCGATTATTTGTCAATTCATCTTTATTCCATCCCTGCCGATACGAGTTTTAAATCACTCATTCAATCAATCGACCGCATTGAACAGCCGCTTACCCAGGTAGATTCGCTACTGACGGCAACACCCATCAATGTCGAAAACTTCAGTCGGTGGTATAGATTTCCGGCAAGGTCAGGACCAATAAAAATTGCGGTAGACGAATGGGGCATCTGGGACATTAATTCCGGCAAAGGCAAAGGTGCCTATGGGTTGGAATATCAATACAACTGGTTGCACGCTTTAGGTGTGGCCACGTTTTTAAATCTCTTTCAACGTCATAGTCATTCTATAGGCATGGCTACCTGGGCCCAGACTGTCAATGTACTTGCCCCCATCATGTCTGATTCAGCAGGTTCTTACCGTCAAACGATATTTGCACCTCTTAAAGCGTTTAGAGACTATGTGGGGAAATACAACTTGCCAACGCAAACCACAACGCATGAATCAAGTCCCGGAATTAAAGCAATCGATGCAGCATCAAGCAGGTCTGGTGACAGCAATCAAATTATACTTACAATAGTGAATAGGGATGTTGATCACTCTGCCGAAACCGTTGTCCATGTTAAAAATCATCAACTAAGTCAACAGCGGGTAACCTTAAAGCAAATTTCTTATACCGGGAAAAGTTTGTACAGCGTTAACTCAGCAACGAATGAGAACACGGTTATAAAAACAGAAATTAAGAAAAACGTGGCCCCGACTGATTTCAAGATCATGTTAGCGCCAGCATCATTTACCGTTATCATCCTGAATGGCCTGCAATAAATTCTTCATAAGAACCAGCTCCTGGTAGCGGGTTCTTAATTCGAATTTTCACGAACCCGCTGCATTTTCAGCTTCCTTGTATCTATGGTTGTTCCATTTTCGTCATTTACATATTCCAGAATGTCACCTGGCTGGCAGCCCAATGCTTTACAAATTGCGTCTAATGTGCTAAAGCGAATTGCTTTCGCCTTCCCCGTCTTTAAGATAGAAAGGTTGGATAATGTCAGATCAACTCTTTCAGAGAGTTCATTTAGAGAAATTTTTCGCTTTGCCATCATCACGTCCAAGTTTACAATAATCTATTAAGCAAATAGCCGTCTGAAAATCAGACAGCTATTTGTTTTGGCTGAAAACTAACAAAATGAATGACGAAGCCAGTCAGTCTTTCAACGTGCTGCTTTTTAAACTCATCGCTTTGGTTTCCCAGGATCATCCGCAGGATTTACATACGTTACTCCCGAAGCACCGTATCCTGTTATTTCAACAATAACAGGTTCATCCCTGGTCATTGCAAAATGATTCTGATCCGGAATTTCCGAGTAAATACTTCCAACAGGAAGTTTCTTCAATTTGCTTTCCTCAAATACGTCGCCATACCCAAAATACCATGTTCCTGCTACTACCGTACCGACCCTGTCGTCCGGATGCAGGTGAGCCGGTATTTTTGTATTTGCTGCTACCTTTAACAGAATCGTATACAGACCGGGTTTGGAAGGATCTCCATGAATAACGATCACCTGCACAGCACTTAAGTTGGAAGAACCGGGAGCAGACGGACCGGTTGACTTCGCGGCCATAACTTCCTTTGGCGTCATTCTGAGCTGTTCATTGTTGACTGACTGTGCACTTGCCGTAGCAGCAAACAGGAACAGCAGGAATAATATGTTTAATTTAACTGTGTGCATAAAGTTCATTTTTTATTGACTACTTATTAGGAGATTTTAGACTTAAGAACAAAAGGGACACTCTTCCAGGAAAGATCTGGCGTATGTACCAGTTATTTTGCAAGCAGAAACTCAAGCAAATCATGTTGTACCTGCGGAGTATTCTCCTGTACTATCCAATGCCCTGCACCCTTAATTATAGATGCAGTGACATGCTCGGCAACCAGCTTGCAATGGTCCGGCAGAAAGCTTCCTCCATATTCGCTGCCCATTGCCAGCAAAGGCATTTTCAATCGCTTCTTCATGAACTCCTTATTATCCAATGCATCCTCGTTAAAAGCAGCAAACCAATGGAAAGCACCGTATGTTGATTTTGGGGTACTATACGCACGTATAAACTCTTCTGTTTCTTCCGTGGTAAATGCATGCTCTACATGTCCTACAACAGGCCAAAAACCTGTAAGAAACGCCCTTTCCTTCCCGGCAACAACATCTGCTGCTGCAGGCATGGCAAAAAAGCCAAACCACCATGCCTTCGCCCTTACCTCACTCCAAACAGGTTCCACGCCAGGCAATAATGCGTCCAGCAGCGCCACTTTCGTTACCTCATCACCAAACTGGGCCGCGTACGCATATGCTACCATCAAACCAATATCATGACCAACTACATGCGCCCTATTGTAACCTAGCTGTTTAATAAGCCCATGTAGATCCTGAGCCAACTGTTTTTTGGTATAACCAGTGTCAGGCTTATCACTTTCACCAAGCCCCGGCAAGTCAGGAGCGATAACGGTAAAATGTTTAGAAAGTTCTGGCAATAAACGGTTCCACATATACCAGTTTTGTCCAAACCCGTGGATCAGTAATAATGGTTCACCAGAACCGCCAATTACATAATGTATTTTGATACCATTAATAGCAGCTGTCTGGCTTTTAAAATTCGATGGTGGCTGTACCGGTTTTAATGTCCCTTTGCTTGAATCTGCATCAATAGCGCCGGCAGTTTTTACATGCGGTGACTGGCCGCTACATGCAACAAACAGAAAGGCAGCAACAAAAGCAATTGTCAATTTCATCATAGAAAGTTTTATGTGGTTATTTGAATTTTTGTCTGGAGTTATTTATTTAGCGGAAGAATATCCCCGATATCGTTCATTATCCTATTTCCCTTCATAATACTTTGACTGTTTCTCTATCCATTTAAGAATATACTCCGCATCTATTTCCCAGGTTGATTGTCCCAGCACAAAATGATTACGTCCCTCAAATTCTTTGTAATCCGTGACGGAATTACTGTGCCCGTATTTTTTATAATTCGCATAATTCAGAGAAGCAGGTATAGTGTTATCAGCACTACCTGAGGTAAGCAGCAAGGGAGCATGAGGGTTCTCAAAATTCACTCTTGCGGCCTTCGTGATCGTATCCCTCACAATAAGTTTTGACTCAGGTATGGCAAACTTATAGTAGGCATCCTTTTGTTCATCACATTCCATCCCGTTGGTGAATGCATATTGCCATTGTTCAAAAGACATTAAGAATGTTTTCTTTGCTGATGTAAAAAAGCCAAGCGGGCCCCAACCGGCTTTTAAAAATGATAACTTAAAAGTGAAGATACCCTGCGGTGGAACGGAATGAATAGCAACGCCCAAAGCGCCTAATCCCTGCTGTAATAAAAGCTGTACAATAAGCCCTCCGATTGAGTGCCCGATTAATATGGGTTTCTCCGGCAATGCCTTTACCACCGAAGCATAATAATCGACTAATACCGATAACCTCATGGATGCAATCTTTTCGTTAGGATGACTATTACGCAGCACTTCAGCTGATGCATCTTTATGAGGCCATGAGGGGGCAATTGTTTTGTATCCATTTTGCTCATAATAGATCTTCCAGTTATCCCAGCAACTACTGCTTACAAAAGCACCCGTAATAAAAACTATTGTTCTTGTAGGAATACCTTTCATGATTCATTTTTTGGTTAGTAACAGCTGTCGATACCAAACAAAGTGCCACCAACCTAAACAACTATCAATCATACACTTGAAGAAAACGAAATATGAAACCACCGCGAAATGTCGTGGTAATAAAACAATGCCATGAAATAAAACGGCATTATTGTACCTTTAAAAGGACAGAAGCACAATACAGCACACAGGTACATTATATTTTTACAATAAATATGCGAAGGCAAATTATATATGTGGTTATACTGATGACAATGGTACATGTTGCGTTTGCTGCCCGGCGGATCGACTACGACGTCGCTGGCTTCCCATTTCAATTAAAGCAAAGTAAAGAAGACACTACAAGAGTAATACTGCTGCTGCAATTAAGTGATCACTATTTTCACAAAGCCTCCGGCGACACAAAATATCTTGACAGTTCTCTATTATATGAATATGCCGCTGAACAGCTCAGCAAAAAATTAAATTACCCTAAAGGCATCGGAAACAGTTATGAACAACTTTCTAAAATTCTGCATGTACAAAACAATACAGCCAAAGCGAGAACATTTGCTGATAAAGCAATAGAAATCTTTAAGGCTCACGATTTATTCCTGGAGTTAGGATATGCTTACTATGATCTGTCAGGCTACTATTCAATAAATACTAGTGATGAATTGACAGAACGAATACGCATAGTTGAACAACTCGCGTTACCAGCCTTCCAAAAGTCCGGAAACATATTAAAAGAGGCTGACGTCCTGAAAGAGCTGGCTGATTTAGTGCAGCTAACAGGAAATTATTCAAGGGCTTTAGCTATACTGCATCGTTCCCTTCAATTATACCAATCAATCCAATATACTAAGCTTGAAGATATCTATGATCTTTTAGGCGCCGTCTATAGCGTCACCGGAAATAATGAGCAGGCTTTAAAGTATGGACTGCTTTCCCTAAACGCCGCAGCAGCCGCTAACGATACAAGCATTCAACTGGCTACTATTTTTAACCGCATAGGTTCAACCTATAACCGGATGAAAAAATATAACGCCGCTTATGAATATTTTCAAAAAGCACTTACTGTTGCAAAAAAATACAATAACAGGGAAACAATTGATTTACTGATATCTAAAATCTCAAGAACACTCATAGCCTTAAATAAACCGCATGAGGCATTGGAGGTTTTGCAGGAGGCACAACAAAAATATCCGTCTGAGGATATTTATTCCAGGCTATATCTCACTGCAAGCTTTCTGATGACTTATAAGGAACTAAAGCAATACCAACAAGCGCAAAAGTATTGTGACCAGCTCCTGGATATTTCTAAAAACCTTGACAAATATGAACCTGACCAGAGCGAGGTTCAATATCCGGTAACAGAATTTTATCTGGCGACACATCAATATGAACTTGCCCGTAAACACCTTGCCCAATCTGACACCTTTTACAAGGCCATTCAGAGTCCTTTGGAATTAAACCAGAATCATTTTTTATGGTTTAAGCTGGACTCTATACAAGGCAATTATCTTGCTGCAATTGCCCATTACCAGATGTATAAAACGTTAAGTGATTCTTTATTAAATGAAACCACCAGCAAGCACATTGAACAACTGCAGGTAGAGTTTGAGACCGAAAAGAAAGACCAGGATATCAAGATGCTTGAAAATGCAACGAAACTACAGCAAAACAGATTAACACAGGCCAATCACACCCGCAACTGGATTATTGGAGCTGTTCTCTTGCTGCTTGTCATTATAGGCTTGCAGGCAAACAATTCATGGATAAAACAACAGGCTAATAAAAAGTTAAAAGTTCAGCAACAGGAAATTGAAAAGAAAAACTCTGCGCTTCAACACTTGATCACAGAAAAAGAATGGCTTATAAAGGAGATCCATCATCGTGTGAAGAACAATTTCCATACAGTTTCAGGCTTACTGGCTACTCAATCGGAATACCTCAAAACAAATGAAGCTATCGAAGCCGTGAGTGAAAGCCATCATCGTATCCAGGCGATGTCCCTCATTCATCAGAAACTGTATCAATCAGACAACTTATCTGCCATCTATATGCCAGACTATGTATACGAACTGGCAGATTATCTGCGTGACAGCTTCAATATACGCAAGTCCGTTCAATTCAATCTACAAATTGAGCCGATAGAACTAAACTTGTCACATTGCATTCCGCTTGGACTCATTATGAATGAAGCCATCACTAACTCCATCAAATACGCTTTTCCAGATAAGAAAAACGGTACTATCTGCATCTCATTAAAACATACATCTGAGAGTAATTTACAGTTAACTATTAGTGATGATGGGGTGGGCTTACGACAAAACTTAGCTACCCAAAGCCATCAGTCAATGGGCATGAAGTTAATGTATGGATTGAGTGAAGATATAGACGGAAAATTTAGCATAACCGGTCACAATGGAACTGAAATAACACTGGAGTTCATTTATGACGCTTGATAAGCACAACTACTATCCCAAATAAGAGTTAAAAAATTCATGTTATATGAAAGAGAAAATATTAATTGTAGAAGACCAGTTTGTAGAAGCTGACTACCTACGACTTATGCTAACCCAGGCAGGCTATATAATTGCAGGCATTGCACGCTCCGTTGCGCAGGCAGAGCAGATCATAAAAAGCGAAAAGCCTGATTTTGTGTTAGTAGATATTTTTCTGAAAGGCAAGCAGACAGGAATTGACCTGGCGAAACAATTATCTGCTGATAACATTCCGTTTGTTTATTTGTCTGCCAATTCCAATGAGGAGATACTGAATGTTGCCAAAACTACGGAACCTTACGGTTTTTTAGTAAAGCCCTTCCGGGAAAAAGACCTGCTTATTGCACTCGAAATCGCGCACTATCGCCACAAACACAACCAGGAATCCAAATGGCATACAGAAAAACAATTAAGAAAAGAGCTACTTAATATTCAGAAAGAAGGAGCTAACTGGGATACAAAAGTCATAGAAACGGCTAAAGTGCTTCAAAAACTCATACCATTCGACTGCATATGCGTAAAATTCAAGCCGCTGGAAAGCAGGTACTACAGTGGTTTTTTATTTAGAAGGGCTGGATTTAGTGAATACCAAACAATTGACATCAACAGTCTCTCAAATATATCCGGCAGGCCTGCAGAAGATATTAAACGCCTGCTTGAACACAGTCCTATTGACAATACAGCAAGGTGGTATAATGGTGATGATTTTAATAAACTGACTTCCGTTCATCCCATGAAGGCCTTGATTGCAAAAGTGTTTGGTTTTTCCTCTAATATTGTGCTGCCATTTATAACCTCCGATAGCTATATGTTTTCGCTCAGTTTCTTCCGCCGTTCTGAAGAAGGCTATAATCCGGAACATCTCGATATGCTTTTCCGCCTGCAACAACCGTTGATCGCTGTCATGAACAGCATCCCGGCCAATGAAAAAAGATCCGCCTTATCAATACATCCTGAATTCAATATCATTACCAATAGCAAAACATCCAACACAAATCCGGATTTCGGAACTATCATTGGGAAAAGCCCCGCGTTGCTGAAGGTAATGGATTTGATAGGCCAGGTAGCCTATTCAGATACTTCTGTTCTATTGTTGGGAGAAAGCGGCACCGGAAAGGAGAAAATTGCTGATGCTATTCATAATTTATCTACCAGGAAAAATAAACCTTTTATAAAAGTAAACTGTGCGGCACTGCCTGCAACGTTAATCGAATCTGAATTATTTGGTCATGAGAAAGGGGCCTTTACAGGTGCATATGATAAGCGTATCGGAAAGTTTGAAAAAGCTGACAGTGGAACTATTCTACTGGATGAAATCGGAGAAATGCCGCTTGAACTGCAGGTGAAGTTATTGCGGGTATTGCAGGAAAAGGAAATAGAAAGAATAGGCGGCAGAGATACACTAAAAATCGACGTAAGAATTATTGCAGCAACAAATAAAAACCTCGAAAAAGAAGTGGCTGAAGGGCGTTTCCGGCTTGACCTCTATTATCGTTTGAACGTCTTCCCCATCCGGATTCCACCACTGCGTGAACGCAAAGAAGATATGCCGGCACTGGCATATCACTTCATGAATTATTACAACCAAAAATCCGGCAAAAAGATCAGCGGTATCTCGGACAATGTTTTAAAAAGCATGATGGCATATGACTGGCCAGGGAATATCCGCGAACTTGAGCATTTGATAGAAAGGAGCATTTTGCTTGCCAAGGGGAACTTTATAGAAGACATTCAACTGCCGGTTACACAAAAAACGTCAGACGCTGACGTTGAAAACTCCTATATAAAGACAATCCACGAGAATGAACGAGACTATATTATTTCTATCCTGAAAAAATGTAACGGAAGGATCTGGGGCGCAGGAGCAGCTGCTGAAATGTTGAATATTCCTCCCTCAACATTAAAATCAAGGATGAAAAAACTGGGAATAAGGAAAGAATTTATTCCGTAACAACAGGCATGAATTAGAAAAGGCTTTGTGAAGAAAATTCACAAAACCTTTTTTTAAGCAGTTCGATTCATCAGACACCTAAAAGAAGAATGCCTAATGAATGGTGGCAAGATTCAGGTTAATCTCATTTTTTTCCGGCTGCAAGCGGAATACTGCGCCATTAGAAGGCTTGGAGAAGCTGCCTTTGCCTGCGGACACATGATAACTAAATGTTTCAAAGCTGCCATCTAGCTGTCGCGGTGAAATATTTGTGAATGGCAACCTGGCGCCCAGCGCTGTCTCCAGGTCAAGATACCAGCTAATGGACTGTTTACCTGTTAGCTTTATGGAAACAGTTTTTTCTTTCAGCGTCACCTGTAAGACGCCGCCCTGTCTGAGCGGCCACAACACCTGCACGGTTTCCCTATCCAGGTTTTTGAATATGGGATCCCCACCTTTTAATGTCACATCCTGTCCTCCGACAAACGCCTTTAGCCGTAAGCCGGCCAGCTGCCCTGGTTTGCTCCACAGATACCCGTCTACGACAGGCAAGGTAAAGAATGTGCATTCATTTGAGGTAGCTACCTGGGTGGTGTAGATATCGGGGATATTCTCATTAAAGAGATGTATGTCCCTGATACGAAGGCTGCTGTCCTCCCATAATATGTTCATCCTGTAAAAGCGGCTGTTATACCATAAAGTCTTACGATCGCTGCCTTCCACATCCTTCGTCACGGAGAATGATGTAGGAGGCGTCACTTTATAGTTTGCACTAAACCAGTTGCCTGATTGCTCCAGGGTCTCCAGCCTGATCCTGCCCTTGTCTCTCAGGCTGGCGATCAAGGGCATCTGTATCTCAAACCCTTTAGCCATGGCATCCCAGGTGAAAGAGTTTTCCTGCCCTGCCTGGGCATAGTTAAAGTTCAGCGCAGGGTCTTCCGTGAAAGTCCTGAAGAACCAGTTGACCCAGCTTTCGCTACCACCGGCCTCGGGATATACCGGCTCAAGGGTAATCACGCCTTGTCGTTCGGTGCTGATACCCTGATCATACTGACGGACAGGATCACTTCCCAGCATCCGGAAAATCGGTACGGGAATCTGGCTGGCGGCGTTCTGCGCTGGCATATATGAATTGATCCTGCTTGGATAATAGGCCTGGTTCCAGTAGCCTCCCCATAGCGTATAACCGTCGGTACCATATTGGTCTTTACAATTTGCAGAAGCTACAATCCTGTATTTGTTATACAGGTACTGTAAGGTATGTGCATCAATAAACCAGGAGGCAACGGACCGGGGATAAAAGCCAAATATGCTTTTAAAGCTTTCCATATACACGTCTGCTATCTTTTCCCGCTCGGCCGGCGTATAGCCGGTAGAAAAGCCAACGTCTGCATGCCAATCCCAGGGATAACGTCCCCTCCATTTCAGCCCTGCTTTTTCTATCAACGGCTGCGGAAGCTCCCACCATGCACCAATCTCAAATGAGTCCTTTGGCAAGCTCCTGAGCAACTCCTGATAGCGGTGGTCCATTAGGGCATCGTACTGCAACAGGAATGTACCTGTGAGGCGATAGGTTCTCATAATATTTACCTGCTTTACCACGGTCTGGTAGAGCACGTCTTCTGTGATCCTGGGATCCCTTGGCTCCAACAGGCGAATGAAATTCACAATATTGACAATCTTAGGCTCCTGTCCGGAGGCGGTCCTCGGTAAGCTGACCATACATATACCAGCCAGCAGCAGCACCAGTATTACTTTTGTTCTAATCATATATGTTGTAAATAATTGTCCATGTTTACCGGTTACCAACCCGGATTCTGTTCAAGTATTTTTCCGTTCGCAGCATAAAAGGCTACTTCCTTTGTTGGCAGTGGTTGCAGATAATCTTTAGCAGGATCGAATTTCCGGTCTTTCTCTGCAACAAGAAAACCATTGGCGTCCACTTTGGATAAGTAAGCAGGATCGTTGTAAGGCGCCCGGGTAGCCCAATCGGTACCGGTGATCTTAATACCTTTTATGTCCTGCTTCAATTCGGTTTCTGCCGTTTTCAATTATTCCGCCCTCATCAATTTCATATTCGCTAATCTCTTCTACATATTCATTGCTTGCCTAACTCCACACACCCAATGTAAAATGTTGCGATATATTTATAAGAAACTGATCAAGCCCCGGACGCTTATAAATGTGAAATAAATCAAATTGAAAATCAACAGCAACACCCAGAGGAGTAGTGACCGCATGTATTAATGTTTCATCAAGATCAAGTAATAAGAGTTTATCTGATTTGCAGGGCATAAGTTAAGTCAATTGTGAATACATTATTTTTAAATCAATTTGTAAATAAATTCCTCTATTTCCGCTTGTCGCGCATTGGCAAAGCCCTTATCTGTACCAATCCTCACAAAGTTACACTTCTCCAAAACCTTCTGTGAGCCAAAATTATCAAATGCAACTCGCCCGAAAATGGGCCTGCTATTTTCCATTCTTAGAAACTCGCTCAGTGCTTTTGTAGCAATACCCCTACCCCAGAATTTTCTGTCAATCCAATATGTAATTTCTGCTTCTCCGTCCATTTCAAACTTCGCAATACTCCCCACAATACTGTTATCCATAATTATTGTCTGCATATTTATAGTCGGGTCGTTCATCAATTTTGTATATTTCTGAAGATATGCAGCTTTATCTCCTGGATCTTTTGAGGTGAAGGCAGCTAAATGGTTCGCCTCACTGTCAAGCTGAAAGATAAAGAAGAGCTCTAAATCAGCAATTTCAGTCTTCCGTAATATCATTTCATTATCATCTATCATTTCTTAATTTACCTTTTTTTCAGTGATAATATATCACCATTGTTCTAAACTCAACGGCAATGCAGCTTTAAGCGTAAGTCTTTTATTAATTCTCTTTCCAGTCTCTAAAAATAAACCTCAATGCATCATAATAAGCACTTACAGGTTCCGTCATGTGGCTTTCTGCCGGATAATATTTGTACTCATGCTCAAGCCCTTTAATTTTTTTGACTGACAATAATGAATCAAATTTCAATAGGTTGGTATGAAAAGTACTTGAATCGCTTATACCTTCGCTTGCATCACTATAAAAAAGCTTTTTGTTCAATAAAGCTCCTTTTTGCAACGTTCTGTCAGTCAGCTTTAATACATATTCCCTGTCCCACCAGAATGAAGGGCTGACGGCAACATAGGCGTCAAACATCGCTGGCTGAGTAAGTAAGCAGTTAATCGAGGCAAGCCCCCCGAATGAATGTCCAGCGAATATTTTATAGGATTGTGTTTTATAATTTGCATCAACGTATGGAATTAGCTCTTCCTGTATAAATTGCAAAAATTCCGCATTACCGCCACTTGGCTTCATCCACGATACTGCACTGGTATCAGGCTTTCCAAAATAATTAATGATGCTCACCGTAGGCGTAAGGTCTCTTGTGCGTTTAGTATTGGTAATGCCTACTACAATCATCTGAGGTATTACTTTCACGTCCCATCGGCTAAGGTAATCAGTATACTGGGCAAGCATATCAAAATGGCTTTCTCCATCCATTAAATATAAAACAGGAAAGCGTTTATTTACGTTGCTGCTGTCTGTCTTGGGGTAATGTATATATACAGTGCGGTTTTCATGCAATATTTTTGAAGCAATGATAACGACATCACCTGGCATTGTCTTTTGCGCTCTTACGGGCAATGAAAAAAACAGCACCAATACTGCGAGACTTTTCATAAAAGGGTTATGCAAACGTATGTTAGCCATATATTGAATATTTTTCGATTACTGTCACCTGCGTTGGTTTTCTACATTGATTACCAGGAGACTTCTTTTTTGAAAATAATATAAATATTTTGTTTTCAAGCCTGGCACTCATGAAATATCGCAGTACAATGAGGCCGGCATCAATCAGAAAGCCTTCAAGTCGCTGGATTTGAAGGCTTTCTGATTGATGCGGTACTAAAGGGTTTCCGCAGCAGCATTACTCCATACGCCTGAAAACAGATACGGGGATGGTTCCATCCGGACGGGGTGGTACCTGCCAGCTCAATGTATCTCCTTTTAATGTGAACGAGCGGACTTGCGTAGTTTGATCCCAGTTCGGGTTGGATGCACGGTCAATATTGAAGGATATAGTGCTTTTCACGCTATCTATCATATAGGCGCCGAAATGACAACTATGGCTGAAGAATGCATCTTTAAATTCTTCCGGTGTGCCCGTGGCGGCATTGCCTGATGCAAATTTTGTACGAATAGTACCGAAAATTTCTACCACGTAATGACCGTCTTTGGTAAAAATAGCTATACCATGTGGGTTAGTCCCATAATCAGCCACTCGTTTGCCATCGGGTAAAATCTTGTCAGCAGCAACTAAACGCCATGAACCAACAAGCGGATTCGATTGGGCCAATACCGGCATTGCGGGAATTACACTCATGATGCCGAGAAAGCCATTCAACAATGTTCTTTTCATAAAAATGTTTTACAATTGATGGATTTGGCTACAAATCTGCAGTGTATGATTCACCCGGGAAATTATATTCAACCAACGTGTACTTTACCTCAATACACGCCGGAGATATACTTAAAAAGTCCGTTTACGGATAAGCTCCATTAAACCGTCCCGGAATTTTTCCCCTACCGGTATTCTGATTTCACCAATGTGTATATGATTGTCCTGCATCGTGGTCATTTGACGCATGTTCACTATAAAGGATTGATGAACCCTCGTAAAGTCCATTGGCAGTTGCGCTTCTATGTCTTTAAGGCGTCTGTAAGTAAGAAGACTGAAGGCCGGAGTTACGACCCGTACATATTCCTTCTGGCTCTCAAAAAAAAGGATATCGTTCAACAGGATCTTTCGATGCTCTTTACCAGATTTCACAAAAAAATATTCATCGCCTGTAGTTCCACCTTCTTCCTTCCCTATTGTCCGCTGTGCTTTGAAATGCACTTCTGTCTTGCGTACTGCCGCCAGAAAACGCTTAAGGGTAATCGGCTTTAGCAAATAGTCAATTGTATGGTAAGAATAGCTTTCGGCAGCGAATTCACTATACGCGGTTGTAAATACGATTCCTATATCGGGAGATAATAATCCTGCCAGGTCCATACCGCTGACCAGAGGCATGTTAATATCCATAAACACAAGGTCAACCTCATTATCTTTTAAAAAGGCAATTGCTTCCAGGCCGCTGTAACATTTCGCCACCAACTGCCAGCTGGTGGCCTGGCTAATAAGCACCTCCAGCAGGTTAACCGCCTTGGGTTCATCATCAACTATCATACAGCGTAACATCATGTGAGCGGAAATTTTAAACTGGCAACAAAATACTCATCGTTTTCTTCGGTGGTATACAGGTCAAAATCATTACCATAGAGAATCGTCAACCGTTGACGCAGATTTTTTAATCCAATCCCCTGCATCTGCCTGGGATCAGCATGCCTGTTCAGGTAATTCCTGGTCTGAAAAACAAGGTACTGCTCTTTTTCAAATAGCGATATGTATATCTTATTTCTTCCCGAGATCTTATCTATACCATGCTTAAAGATGTTTTCGATGAAGGTCATCAGCAACATAGGTGGAATTCTGCGCTGATCGTCAATGCTACGTTGAAATATAAGTTCCGGCTCGGGTTGTATCCGCATTTTCTCCAAAGCAATGTAATTGTCAAGGAATTGGATCTCTGTCGACAATTGAACATATTCATGGGTACTCTGGTCAACAAAATAGCGCATAATGTCCGAAAGCCGTTCGATGAGCAATGCTGTTCGCGGTGCTTCCATAAACGCTTCATAATACATAGCGTTAAGCGTGTTGAATAGAAAGTGCGGCTGCACCTGCGCCTTTAGCAGCCTTAATTCAAATTGACTCTGTTGTAATAAAATTTTTTCCGACTGTTGCTTCAGTGTAAAATAGGCCATTGCCAGCCGGAAGACAAAGCTGAGGACAAACACAGTGGTCACAGAAAGCAAAAAGGTAATGTGCGACCAGGTATCCAGCCAGTGGGGAGCAGCAGCAAATGCCTCATTGCGTATATACAAGGATAAGTAACCGCGGCCAAAACCCGCTATTACCAATAAAACTATCGACCCCAGTAAGTACAGGAGAAACTTTTTCTTTTGATAGAAACGGGGATACAGGAAGTTAATATTTCCATATACAATTAGTGCATAAAACACACAACTATTGCATGCGGATAGCGCAGATCTCCCCGCTCCATCTGCCTGCAACATAGAAAAGAAACTGATAATCCCGATTGATACCCACACCAGGCAATGCAACCATATCAAGCGGAACTTTTCGGAGAACGGTTTAAGTGACATGTGTTAGCTAAGTTAGCTGATTTCCGTTTCTTTTCCCGCCCCTTCAACAAACCATGCTAAACGCTAAATCCGAACCTCATATTCCTCAACGTTCTTTATTGGCCAGGGTAGCAAAATATCTGAATTACTTTTATAACTTGCCGTCGCAACAGCATAACCTATACGATTAATCTGTTAAAAGCTTTTAAACCATAAACTAAACCCTATAATAAATGCAACGCCCTGCACACATCCCCGAAAACGCAGTTTATAATGAACAAAGTGCACAATGGACATTGGGGGCAACAAATGGAGACGGCCAAAGAATCGGCCATTGGAAAATATGGTACGGACAGGAATACCTCTGGATGGCTATCGCCTACGGAGATGGCACACCACCGTTCCGCTTTCAACGCTTTCACCCCGATGGTACCCTGTCAGAAGAAGCCGACATGAACGGCAATGATAAATTCATTGGTACGGTGCGCCACATAAAAAGTGACAATCCTACAATAGAACCCTTTACAGGAGGTCCGGCTGACAAGGTCGCCAATATATGGATCGCAGAATTTGATTTTTTGGAAGAAGACATCTACAATGCTCAGCGATTCTTTGACAGGCATAACAACCCTCTTAACATTGATGGTACTCCTCTGTCCAAACGTCCGGCATCGGTACCTGCCAACGCCCATTTTGTAAGGATGCCATACTCGGCTACCAGTTGGATAGGCGGGACATTTAACGTCCGTATCATGAAGTGTGTCGGCGAATATGGTGAATGGGACCTGAATGGCGATCCTGTTGTAAAAAGGCTTCACGGTGCCTCCGGCGAATTAATCGAGGAGTATAAATATGACAATGGAAAACTATCAAATTCGAGACTATATGATAAGGACAGCCTGGTGCAAAGCTTTTATTATAGGGAAATCGAGCCTGCGGTTGTTAAAAACCGTACCGTTTATCGAAATAACCAGAATGACGTAGAAAGTACTTATTTCGATGAAACGGGTAAGCAGCTTTTCTCAGTCCGTAAGGAAGAAATATCAAAACTTCACAAGCGAAGATATTTTAATGGTCAACTGGTGAGTGAAGGCACCTTGACCAGCGATAAAGAAAATCCTACGGCAAGTGCAAGATATTATTATCCAAACGGCGCTACACTTATTGACTTTATTGCCAATGACGACGGTACAGGTACATGGCGGTTGTACGACGTCGATGGTCAGCAAGTACAAGAGATACCTATAGCGGCAGAAGGCGATTACAAGCTGAAAAAGTGGGACACCTTTATGCCTGTCTGGGCTGACTATAGTGTGAAATCCACCGATACTGATAGCGAAGCTGTTACAGCGCAGTTCAAAAAGGCCTATAAAAACTATCTTACAACACAGAAACTGCAGGCGCTGGAAGTACCTGCCCCTCTGCAAGCGGAACTGGAGAAAATAAACTGGGAGACAATCGATACCTCCTATGGTGGCAACGAAGGACTGCCGACTGCTGTTAATGGTATGCTGTCGGAAGATGAAGATGTTGCAGACATGAGCAACGGTCAGATCTGGATGCAGATAGAGCACCAGGGAAGCGTGTATGAGTCCACTTACAAAATTGCTGGCATAATGGCACGCATGTTGCCGCTTTATAACCATTTGCCGATAGTACAATTACGCCTGGGACGATTTTTATTTAGGGTATTGAGGTTGTATCAGATCAGGGAGGATGAACAATTATACACCGAACTGACCTCCTCTTTTGAGCAAGCATTACCGCACATCATACAATGGGCTACTGGCCCCGATTGGGAAACAGCGCGGATAGCACAATACATTTTGATACATGCCGGCCAAAAGGAAGCGACGGAGAGCTTGCTAATGCAGGAATGGCAAAACACCTCCTATTCCGCGGAAAGAAGAGGATATGCTATATTTTCATTAGGCACTATTTACATAATCAGCGGGCAAAACGAACAACTGGTCAACGTTTTCTCAGCAGCTTTCATTACTGAAACAAACGCATTTCTCCGGTTTGCCATGGCAGCACACCTGGTGCTTGCAACCGGAGAGGCCGCACAGGATAGCTGGCTGGCGGAGTTGCTGTTTGTATTAGCGGATGATGAACCTATCTACTACGATTTTGGAAGCATGATTCCCTTTACAAATGATGGTGACGTGCAGAGATATATTATTGCGCTATTGGGCAAAGCACATCCCGATACACTGGAGAAGAACATAGAACCAGTGATAGAAGCGCTGCCCACAGTGAATGCGTTGAAAAAGGTCACCTTCTTCAACGCCATATTCCAGGTACTATTCGAAGATCCATCTGCACTGGAAGATATTACTCCTATAAGAAAAAAAGCGCTGTTGCTAGCCTCTGAGGAAGTGAAAAAAGATCCGGGATTTATTAATAGGAAAGAAGTGTTTGATGCTTATGGTTTGCCGCATGATGCTTTTGCGCTGAGACAGTTGGCGGGGGAGCGCTAAACTCAGCTTAAAACAACATCCCATTCCAATTGAACTACTGAGCCCAAGATAATATTCCGATTTCCAGCCGCCTCGCAAAAAGCGGGGCGTTGCTTTATTCAACCTTTAGTGCAACTCCAAATCAGCCCCGACGTTCCTTTTTTCAGTCAGCCGGAATCCAGGCTACACTTTTTACAATATAGGCTAACTTTTATTTACCGCCTTTGCCGACCTTTGTATTGTGGATGTAAAAGTAATCGTTCTCCATCCAATGATTCATATTAACTTAGTTTAGTTATGAAAGCAATAGATCCGCCCATTATTTATAAAAGTATCTCTGAGCTGATGCGGGACATGGATATGTCTAGACCGCTGCATCCGCTGGTCGCATTAGTAAACTACGAGACGGAGAAGGGCGGCCGTAATCTCGTTGGACGTAAGTTCCTGATCGACTTTTATAAAATCTCTTTTAAGAAGGAATTCAGAGGCCAGATAAAATATGGACAAGGCTATTATGACTTTGAGGAGGGTGGCATGGCCTTTTTAGCGCCGGGTCAACTGGTAACAATGTCCAGTGAGGAAAGCTGCCTGGAGGGATACACACTGTATTTTCACGCCGACCTGATCCGAAATTACCCGCTGGCAAAGAATATTCAGCAGTATGGTTTCTTTACTTATGCGGTAAATGAAGCGTTGTTCCTGTCGGATAAAGAAAAAAAAGTAATCGCCGGCTTACTTGAAAACATTGCCGACGAACTGAATAATAATACGGATGCCTTCAGCCAGGATGTGCTGGTATCTCAGATCGAATTGTTGCTTAACTATAGTAACCGTTTTTACAACCGGCAATTCCTTACCCGCAAAGCCATTCACCACGACCTGATCAGTCAGATGGATAGCTACCTGGAAAGTCGTTTTGCAGATCAATCCGGAGGCATACCAACCGTTCCCGAAGTGGCCAGCCATCTTCAGGTATCACCCAGATACCTGACAGATATGCTCAAAACATTGACCGGTCAAAGTGCACAGCAGCATATCCATGACCGGTTAATTGAAAGGGCTAAAATGATTTTAAGCAGTACCCGGCTGACTGTTGCCGAAATCGCTTATCAACTGGGATTCGAGCATCCGCAGTCTTTTAATAAACTGTTTAAGCGCCACACCAATCTTTCACCAACCGTTTTTAGAAAGTCTTTTAACTGACGGCCTTCCGATAACTTAATTAAGAAAGCATTATCTCCCGGATAAATGAATTCGATGTAGTCATTACAACGAAATAAGGACATCTTTTTCCATCACAGATCCAACATAAAAATTATTCTATAGGGCTACTAAATACAGCAGCCATTTATGGAACTGTATGCCTGTGCCCGGAGATGCCGCTGTTATTCGTCAAAGCGCTGATTCAAAAATTTATAAGATAAAACACCATAAAATGAAACAGTTTGAAAACAAAATAGATAAGAGTGAAAATACGTCAGTAATGAAGGCGATCCGGCTGCACGAGTTCGGAGGCCCAGAAGTATTGCGCTATGAAGACGCGCCACTTCCTGAACTGAAGGCGGGTGAAGTGCTGGTTCGTGTTCATGCAGTTGGCATCAATCCACCTGACTGGTATCTGCGCGAAGGATATAAAATGCTTCCCCCTGAATGGAGGCCGCAGATGCCTTTCCCTATCATTCCAGGATCGGATGTGTCGGGAGTCATCGAGGCTGTTGCACCGGATGTACAGGGCTTTTCTGCCGGCGATGAAGTTTTCGGTATGGTTCGTTTTCCCAGTTTCGGAGAAAGCGCTGCGTACGCTGAATACGTAGCTGCGCCGGCGTCGGACTTCGCACACAAGCCAGCCGGTATCAGTCACATACAGGCCGCGGCCGCGCCGATGGCAGCGCTCACTGCGTGGCAGTTCCTGATCGAGCTGGGGCATAATGTACAGAATCCACTTCAACCAGAAATGCATCGTCCCGTACCACTCGAGGGCAAGACGGTACTTGTCAATGGTGCTGCAGGTGGTGTAGGGCATTTCGCAGTACAACTGGCAAAATGGAAAGGAGCGCATGTCATAGCGGTGGCATCAGGAAAACATGAGTCGTTCCTGCGCGAGCTCGGTGCTGACGAGTTCATTGACTACAAAAAGACCCCTCCCGAGGATGTTGCACATGATATTGACCTCGTTGTTGATACCCTTGGTGGTCCTACCACCGGTCGCTTCCTGCGCACGCTCAAGCGTGGAGGTGCATTGTTCCCTGTGTTCTTAGGCTTCTCTGACGCTGAGGAAGCCGCAAAGCGGGGCATCACCGTGTCAATGACCCAGGTGCGTTCAAACGGTCAACAATTGGCTGAATTGGGACGCCTGTTCGATGCCGGGACGATTCGTGTCGCTATCGACAGTACATTTCCCCTTGCTGAAGCTCAAAAGGCACACGAACGTGCTGCCCATGGGCACATCCAGGGCAAGATCGTACTAACAGTAGCATGAGGACAAAAATCTAAAGAGCACGCTCCTCCGGGGAGCGTGTTCTTTCCCATCAGATACTATCAACAAAAACACTCACATGGATATTAAAGAATTAGCTGATAGAGCGTCCCTAAAGGAACTGGTCGACGCCGTTTCTATCCTTGCAGATAAGAAGGATGTGCACTCCGAAGTGCTCTTATTTTCTGAGAATGCAATATCAGAAACTTTCGTCGGAGGCGTGTCAGTTCTAAAACTGAAAGGCCGGAAAGAAATGGCAGAAGCGTTTGGAAATTTCCTTAAAGACTTTGAAACTGTTTACCATTTAAATGGACAGCAAACGGTCTCTATAAATGGTGATAACGCTAATGGCACATCTTATTGTCAGATTACTTTGATCGGTAACGAGAATGGTAGAAAAATAAAGACGACCATTGGGGCTATTTATCAGGATGATTACGTCCGTGAAAATAACCGCTGGCTGATTGCTAAGAGAATAGGGAATTTTGAATGGCAGGAAAAGCGGGAAGTTAATTAATAATCTATTATGTAAAAGCGACTTGGAGCAAATTAGTAACGGTATGACGATGTTGCAAAGGAAATGAATGAAATGAACAGAGCTTAAATTGTAGATGAAACGTAAATTTGATAAAAGCGAAAATATGTCTACAAAATTTTCCAATTTCCTTGATAAAAGGGATAAACCAGTAGTAGGGAGGTTGACTGTTTCTGAAGAAGCTGTGCGAAATAGTCCTTATATTATTAAAAAAATAGAACAGGCCAAACGCAGATTAGCAGAACATCCATTCCCTATTGAGCTGTTAAAAACAACGTAATATCTAAGATACCAAACTAAAAATGCCTCACTGTCGTGAGGCATTTTTGTTAACAATAATCATCTTTGCAAACATGCCAGTTCAACACTGTCAGTTCGTGGTTTATTCAACATTGGACAAAAAGTATAGGTAGAAAAATAACATACACCGGAAACATAGAGGCTGTATCAATACGATACAGCCTCCTTAGTAACAGCTACTGAATGATCCTGGCCAATTCGCTTTCCAACGCATCTCCACGCAGGTTCTTTCCAACTATTTTTCCGGCAGGATCGATCAGGAAATTTTGAGGGATTGCCCGTATATTATACAGTTTAGCAGCAGTATTATTCCAAAAGTTCAGATCCGAAACATGCGTCCAGGTCAGTCCGTCATGCTGTATCGCCGCCAGCCAGGCTTCCCTTTTATCTGCCTGATCTAATGATACGCCCAGCACGGTAAAGTTCCGGTCTTTATACTTATTATACATTTTAACAACAGTGGGATTTTCTGCCCGACACGGCCCACACCAGGACGCCCAGAAATCCAGCAGCACATATTTCCCCCTGAAATCAGATAAACGCACCGGTTTCCCGTTGACATCATTCTCTGTAAAATCAGGCGCGATAGCTCCGATCGACGTTGGACCAGTATCAAACAATTCATTCCCCAGTTTTTTCCCGGCAGCAGTGTTCCTGACCTCGGGCGACAATTGTTTAAATAGAGACCCGACCTGTGTAACAGGAAGCCCACCTGCCAGTTCTATCAAGGTCTCAAGACTTATATAGGATTCAGGATGGTGCACGATGTAAGCATATTTCAAAGTATCCTGCTGCCTCATTATCTGCTTTGCTTTATCATACAAACTAAGAATAAACGCACTATCAACCGGCGGCGTGGAAATAGCTTTCCTATAACTTTCATCCAGCTTCGATGAAAGCACATCACCCGGTGCCATCACCTCCTTGTAATAAGCGGTATATTGCGCATTGATCTTCCCTCCCTTCACTACTGCGTGTTGTAATGAGTTCGTCCCTTTAATACTTATCACTCCCGGTTCCAGGTAAAAAGTGATTGCATCCTGGCTATCCCCGATCGCAATACTTACCTTCTCCGGATCTGTGACCACTCCTTTGAAAGTGAATTTTCCGCCCGACAACACGGCAGAATCCAATGTCTGTTGATTCGTCCAGCCCCATGAATAGATCAGATATGCCTTTCCCTGCGTCTGCATCTTACTGAACTGACCTTGTATCGTATACTGGCGCTGTGCAACTGTATGACCTGCAAATAAAATTCCCAGGCCCGCGATTATAATTTTTCTCATCATTAGTATCCAAACGTTTGAGTAAGGTTAGGGTTATAAGTGATTTCCGATGGTGGTATCGGCCAGAATTGTTTGTGAGCCGCCCATATGCTGCTTCCTTTTGCAGCAAGCATGGCAGCATCCAGCTTACCTGTACGTCTCAGGTCAAAAAAGCGGTTGCCCATTTCAGTGAACAGCTCCACCCGGCGCTCCTGTGCAATAGCCGCCAGCAGATCTGTCTCCGTTGAAGCAGTGGTATTTGACAATCCCGCGCGACTCCTGATTACATCAATATCTTCCTGTGCACCGCTCAGATTTTTCAACGCCACTCTCGCACTTGCCCTTACCAGGTAAATATCAGCCAGTCGCAGGACCATAGACCGCTCTACACCATTACCCACTGATTTATACTTATTAGGAAAATAATAAGTGGCAGCCGGTGTTATACCCGTATATGTTGTAGACCTCACCCAGTTCGTGTACCGTCCGTCATTAGGCTCAAAGCTGTTCAACAGGTCCTTCGTTAACTGTATTTGTACCAGGTAAGTACTTACAGGATCTGTTTCCACTGTAGCCGGCATAGAGTTGTTATAGATCACAAATTCATTGGTCACCCTGTCATCTACAATGGCCATTGACCAGATAGTCTCCTGACTGTTCTTTAAGAATACATCAGCCAGCCCTACCAGCTTGTAAGTATTATTGTCAGCGATCACAGAGTCTGCCATATCTGCCGCATGCTGCCACTCGCCCGTAGCCAGGTACATCTTTGCCAGCAGGGCCTGTGCTGCGCGAAGGTTTGGACGGGCCCTGTCAGCAGTTACCGACCCATAACCATCCCTGTAAGTAGCTGACAACATGGACGTCGCCATCTTCAGATCACTAATGATCTGCTGGTACACGTCGCTTTGTGGTGCACGCGACAGCTTATTGGTTACATTAAAATCAGAAGTTAAGGCCAACGCTACATCTCCATACAAATTAGTCAGATAATAATAGTTGAATGCCCGTAAGAAATAGCATTCACCCAACCACTGGTTTTTAAAATACAAGCGGGCTTTTGTGGCATTGATCCCTTCTATCGCCAGGTTTAAAGCATAGATCTTGCTATAGGTAGATGACCAGTAATTCACTGTTGCAGGTGAAATAGCATCAGCATAACACATCTTGATCGTATTGTTTGCTGAGGTATTAGGCATAGGTACTAATTCATCTGAATACAGACCGGTAAGCTGCGGAAAGGCATCCGGTCCGGCGTCGTTTAATGCCGCAAGAGAGCCCGTGACAATTGCCGATATAGAATTGTCAGAGACATACGCGTCTGAACCGCCAATCGTACCCGCTGGCAACTGACCATTATCCAGGTATTTTTTGCAGCTGGTGAACAGCAGGAATAAAGCCAATAATTTTATAATGCTGATTTTCATTTTCATCTCAGTTAATTAGTTTAGAAGGATACATTTAAACCCGCGGTGATCACCCTCATCGGTGGTATCACCGACAGGCTCAGATTCTCCGGATCAAGACCACCCAAATTGGAAATGGTGAACAGGTTTTGTGCCTGCGCATACACCGAGAAGTCCTTCGCATGTAATTTTGAAACCAGCGCGCCGGTGAAATTATACCGGATGCTTACGTTCTGTAACCTGGCATAAGTGGCATTACTATAAGCGCCGGTGCTGGTCGTATATAATTGGTTGAAGTTGATCAGGTTCATTATATCGGCGCTCATACGTGGAATGTCTGTAACATCCCCTGGTTTTTGCCAGCGGTTCAGCCAGTAAGTAGGGCCGTTCAAACCATTGAAACCCACTGGAAATCCGTTCTGCGCCAATCCATTCAACCCCGTCCGCTTGGTAAAAGTGAAAAAGAAATCCAGCGACAGCTGTTTGTAGGTAATCGTATTTCCGATCCCTCCATAATATTTAGGCGCCAGATCAACAAACTGGGTTTTATCAGCGTCAGTTAATTCCATCGCCTGATAATCGCCCTTCTCTCCTTTTGCATTGATGTAACTGAAATATCCTGTTTCCGGGTTTACACCGGCATAGTTGAATAACATAATACCAGTAACCGGCTTATCTAATACATAGTTCATTCCCAGATTCCGGTAAGTAGGCAGCTTCACCAGCTTACTGGTAGGAACGGATATATTAAATCGTGTGGTCCAGTTAAAGTTCTTTTTCCTGATGTTATTGGTGCTCACGCTCATCTCCCACCCACTGGTGCGGATCACGGCATCCGTATTCACAGGAAAACCACCAAAACCGGTCACTGTAGACAAGGGTACGCTGATCAATTGGTTTGAAGCAATATTCCGGTAATAGTTCCCTTCCACATGTACTCTGTCTTTAAAGAAACCCAGTTCCAACCCTACTTCAGTATTCCTGTTATGTTCCCAGCTGAGCTCCGGGTTTGCCAGACTACCCGGACTAAGGGTCGTCTTTCCCGCATAGGTACCTGAGCCAGCCACATACTTACTCAGATAGGCAAAGTCACCCACAGCATCTCCACCAATAATACCTGTACTGGCACGAAGCTTTCCATAACTCAGGAATGGCAGGTTGTATTTGATAAAGGACTCTTCGCTGAAAATCCAGGCAGCAGCTACAGAACCGAAAGTGCCAAACTTTTTACCGGGGCCAAAACGGGTAGAACCATCCCTTCTTCCATTGAGATTAATGATATATTTCTGGTCCCAGATGTATTTCATGATGGCATACATACCAATATCCCGGTAAGGTGTATGACTGTAGACGGTTGATACTTTTGTAGCCACAGAAGGATTGCTGAGCAAAGCATCAGAGGGAAAACCCATGCCAGAGATCTCATCGACAGTACTAAGATTGTTATCCAGCTTTCCGCCCACCTTAAAGCTGAACTCCCCTTTCTGCCAGAAGCTATTATTATACTCTGCATAAGGCTCAATGGTCACATTACGTGTTTGAAAATGGTGAAAGCTGCTGTATGTATTGGCAGCGGCATCCACCTTGTTTGGAGGCATGGCAGTGGTAGGAAAACCCATTAACTGCTGACCGTTGATATTGCTGTAACCCAGGTTCACACGTAATGCCACATGCTTCAACGGCCGGTAAACGAGGTTCATGTTGCCAAGTAAGTTGTTGGTCACATTACGATAAGTACGGTTTATATCTGCTATGCGTGTATTGATCGGACTTTCCCAGTTCACACTGCCATCAGGCAGGAAAGGTGCGGGCGCATTAGGCGGCGTGAATACAGCTACAGATGAAAAATCTATCGGCACCATAGTACTCACATTCGAAAGATAAGTGCCGGATACCGCATAACTGAACATATTATCCTTCGTATTCGTATTGATGGAAAAGTGCATGGAACCATCCACCATGGAGCCTTTATGTAACTGGATGTTGCCTGTCTTCCGGAGACTGCCGCTTACCATATAACTGCTGGTCTGTGTGCCACCTCCATAAGTAAGGTTTAGATTGGCTGTTTGCGCCATATTACCCAGCATCTGTTTTTGATAATTATTATCTCTGTCCAGTGGATAAGTCCCATTCAGATCCAGATCTCCGTCCCCTATAGCGGAGCCATCATTCTTCAATGCCTCCCGGCGAAGCATGAGGTATTGTGCGGTATTCATCGGCTTCACATGCTGACCTAACATAGACACACCATCATACACGTTCACATTCAGCGTAGCTGGTCCTGCCTTTGCTTTTTTTGTTGTGATGAGGACCACACCATAAGCTCCTTCCGCACCATATAGAGAAGTGGCATCTGCATCTTTCAGCACACTAATGCTTTCAATATCGTTGGGGTTTAAGAAATTAAGTCCATTACCTCCCTGTAAAAAGTTACCGGTGCCAAAATTGGCATTTGTTTCCATAGGTAGCTTGGCCCCCGGATAAGTCACCCCATCTACTACTACCAATGGAGGAGGCGCGTTTGAGCTAAAGTTGGCCGCATTCCGCAGGCGGAGTGAAAAAGCGCCTCCAGGCTGGCCGGTCACCTGCTGAATGAATAAACCGGGTACCTTTCCCTGTAATGCTTCCAACACATTGTTGACAGGATTCTTCGCGATATCTTTTGCTGTAATGGTCGTTACATCCCCTGTATTAAACCGTTTAGTGGTCGAGCCATAGGCGATGACCTGCACCTGGTCCAGATCGCCCACATCCACCCGCAAAACAACCTTTAGTGGCCCGGTAGCGCCATTTACAGCCAGCTCCCTGCTCACAAAGCCCACAGAAGAAAACTGCAGGATGGTTTTCTCGTCAGGAACGACGATGGTAAAACTCCCTTTTTCGTTTGTCTGGGCCACCCGCTGGAGGTCTCCCTTCACCTTTACCGTTACCCCCGGAAGGTAATTATTGTGCTCATCCATCACCGTGCCTGTCACCATCCTGGGAGGCGCCGGTTCCCTGGTGATAGATTTCACATGGATCAGAATGATATTATTCTCAATACTATAACCAAGCGGCTGATTGACCAGGCATTTCCCCAGTACTGCTGGGAGATCAAGATCTTTCACATGAATTGTCACCGGTTTGCTGGCATTCAGCATATCATCGGTATAAAAGAAGTCATACCCGGTCTGTTTCCTGATCTCCTTAAACACCTGTGATAGCGGTGTCTTCTCCATATTGAGCGTGACCCGCTGTGCATAGCTGCTGGCGCTTGCCTGTACAAGACCGATTGTAGTAAGAATAAGTACGATCAATTTCATAATGCGCAAGAACATTAGTGCGCAGGTTCTCCACCTGCCTGATTTTTCAGGACAAAAATTCATAATTTTGGTTGAGTTAATTCGCAAAGCAGCCTTGCCCCCAAAGCGGTGCATGCAATGCGAATAATGTTTAATGAATAATGTTTAGTCTGAGACCGGCCACACCGGTAGCAGTCGCTAAGCACAAATCCTAAACCGGAAGTGTTCCACCACTTCCGGTTGTTTGTTATTGCTCAGCGTTTCTCGTAGGTATAGGTGACTATTGACTTACGTTCATAATATTTAATGGTTGGTTGATAAATAATTGTTGATCTTTTATTGGTCAGCTATGGTAATATGATTATTCTTCACTGTAAATTTTACCCCTGCCGTAGCTTCCAGCATTTTAAGCACCACCGACAGATTCCTTGACCGGGATACTTCCCCGCTGAAAGTCAGCTTACTATGGTTATAATGTCCATCATCCACATCCACATCATACCACCTCGACACTTTGCGCATAATATCCGGCAGGGTCTCATTCTTAAATACAAAATCCCCCTCTTTCCAGTCAATAGCTACCTCAGGGTCTATGAAACGTACCTTTATCTGTTGCAGATTGTCCAAAACTGCCTGTTGCCCCGGTTTTAATACGGCACTTTCGCCGCCATCGGCTGTTACCCTGACAGCTCCCTGTAATAATGTAGTTTTAGTCACCGGCTCATCCGGATAAGCATTTACGTTAAAATGAGTTCCTAACACATCGATCTTTTGTCCCTTGCTAACAACCCTGAATGGTTGACCGTCACGTTGTGCCACTTCAAAATAGCCTTCCCCGGTAATTTCCACTTTCCGTTCCTGGCTATTGAAAGTCACCGGATAGGTAATGGAAGAGGCGGCATTCAACCACACCTGTGTGCCATCTGCCAGTACCAGGTGATGCTGTCCTCCCCGGGGCGTACTGACGGTATTGATCAAAGGGGCATCATCTTCATGCAGCTCCGCACCACTGATGTAATTCAGCTCTCCATCCGCCTTTTTTTCAATAACGATACTACCCTGCTGCGCCAGCGCACCTTTTTGGGCGTCCTCGAGCATAATGCGCTGGCCATTGGCCAGTGTAAGTACTGCCTTATTAGATCCGGGGAGGGCATCGTCCTGCATCAACGCTATTGGTTGATGCTTCTGGGTATTCATGGAATGGTATAGGAAATATCCTCCAGCTGTCACCAGCACAGCTACAGCCGCCGCCACAGATATCCAGGGCCAGCGTGTCCGTTGTTTCACCGGTAAAGAAGGTCTAAGCTGTTCTATTTCAACCAACTGTTCATCCGTAAGTTCCTCCAGACCTGGTAATTCCAGCTGATGGTACCATGATTCAATGATCGCCTTCTCCTCCGGTGTGCATTCTCCGGTATTATATTTATGTAGCAGCGCTTTAAATGACACTCTCATATATAGTATGACAGTCAGAAAAGGGGGAAGGGCTAGTGGAGATGAAAATTTTTTAGAAAAAATAATGCAGGGCGATCAGGGCACATAGCCCGATCTTCAAACGCAGGATCTTTAATGCGCCTTTGATATGGTTCTTCACGGTAAACTCAGAGATATTGAGTCGCTCGGCGATCTCTTTATGGGTAAGATGTTCTTTCCGGCTTAGTATGAATACTTCCCGCATTTTGGGAGGAAGGGCAGCAATCTCCCTGTCAATCATCTGCTGTAGCTCCTTTTCCCGGACCTGAATGTCGGAGCTATTGTGTCCTTCGTCGATAAATCTTTGAAAATTAAGCGCATACCGGGCTTCTACCTGCTTATGCTCTATATAATTCAATACCTTATTACGGACCATGGTATATAAATACCCGGATACCTGCTGAATGGACGGAAGCTGCTCACGTTGGCTCCATAGGGTAGAAAATACCTCCTGCACGATTTCCTTAGCATCCTCAAAATCACCTATTTTCTTATAACTATGGATGATCAGGGGGTTTTTATACCTGTTGTAAAGTTCGGTAAACGCCTCAGCGTCGCCTGCCTGCAGCATGACAACCAGCTCCCTATCATCGACATGTATTAAGAACCCCATTTCATCAAAAATAAAAAAAAGCGGGAAATTATTCCGGAAGCTTCGCTTTTTGTGCCCCTGGGTTCGAAATTTGTCTGGTTGTCCTGACAATGTGCAAATGGGATGACCTGGTCAGCCTTCTCTTCCTCCACTCACATACGTCATACTGCGGTTTAAATTTGCTCAACTATCTGCTACGAATAAACGTCTGTCCTGCAACAATCCTGTTTGGTAATTCTGTTTAGTAGCACAAGAGCCGCTGAATGCCTGCCTCAGTAACGAAACACATCATTTATTTTGACGCGCTGATAGCGCGGATTTTTCAAAAGATCCCGGACAAACAAGTGAATGCTTACCTCACTCACCTTGCTGATCACATCACAAAACTAAGAAGAAAATACATGCGGAAAATACGCATTTTTGACCTGCTAAAAACCTTACAACTATATGGATTTTAACTACTTAGAAAAATTTTAATTTAAACACCAGGTAAAGACCTATCGGGCTTTTTTCCCGTGAACGATCCGGTGCAGATATCGCTTTGATACCGCTAATCCTCCCTTGATCTTACGTTCATGAACGTAGGATCAAGGGAGGATTAGCGGTATCAAAGCGGTATCAAAGCGGAGAAATAACACATCTCAGGCACACCGAAATCAGGGTGTTTGTTCGGTAGAGGTAGTGTCGAGGTAGCCTCATCTTCCCTTAATCTTCCGTTCCGGAATGGAAGATTAAGGGAGGATGAGGCTACCTCGACACTACCTCTACTATATCTCCGGCGAATATACAGCAAGAAAAACTTTACAGTTTATGGTAACGCTTCAGCTTTAACGAAACCCTTATTCTTCTTCCTGTAACAATTGCAAATGGATACCAGGCCTGTATATTTCCTGAATGTATGATGGATTTTTGAGGTCCTTAAATTCAAACTGCCGGTACAATCCATGCGCACTACTTGTGTTCAGCATTATTCTCCTTAAACGCTTCGACCAGGGCTGCGCAAGTATATGGGAAAGTATTTGCTTCGCTACTCCCCTGCCCCGATATTCAGGAAGCACCAGAAAATCAGCGAACCAGGCGAATGTATAATAGTCAGTGATTACACGCCCGAATCCGATTTGTCTCCCATCTAAAAAGGCGCCTGTACAAAAGGAATTACCAAGAGAATTATCCACCAACGCATAAGAGATGCCCTTTGCCCAATACGAATCCTGGCTTAGAAACCGGTGTATCATTTCAACATCCATATTCTCCTTGCCTGTTTTAATAACTACGTCCTGCATGTTTATCGTTTTATAAAGCAAAACTACAGCTGGAACGTCAACAAGCACAGTCCCAGTTTTGTATATTTCGATGGACACAGTTATTTTTGTACTATGAAAGATGATTTCCTCTACATAGAGATCTCGAACAACATTGCGCGCTTGATCAGGGATAAAGTCTTACACGCGGGAGATCGCCTCCCCTCGGTAAGAATGCTATGTCAGGAGCATGGTATTAGTATGAATACCGCTAAAAGAGTATTTCTTGAGTTAGCATCGCAATCGCTCATTGAATCAAAACCCCAGTCAGGATATTATGTAAGCCAGTTGCCTTACCAAAGGCTGCCCATTCCCGCTATCAGCAATCCTTCGCCAGTCAGTAGCAATAGTGAGCCGGACGAGTTGATCAGGAGAGTTTACTCAACGAGGGGGAAAAAAGGTCTCACTTTTTTCTCAATAGGCGTCCCTTCCAAAGAGTTGTTACCACTGGCAAAACTGAATAAGGAAATACTCCATGCCATCCGGCAGCTTCCAGCCAGTGGTACAGAATATGAGCAATTACAGGGCAATGAAGAGCTGCGCAGAATGATTGCGGCCCGTGCTATATCATGGGGAGGACATCTCCGGGAAAGTGATCTGATAACTACTGCAGGTGGCATGAATGCTTTATCATTTTGCATGATGGCTTTAGGAAAGCGTGGCGATACTATTGCTATGGAAAGCCCCTGCTACCCCGGCAGCTTACAACTGGCCAGAAGTTTAGGTTTAAAAGTGCTCGAATTACCGACGCACCCCATCACAGGCGTCGAAATAGATGCCCTGAAAAAGGTGGTTCATAAAATCAATCTCTGTCTGCTGGTGCCCAACTTCAATACACCTTTGGGTAGTTGTATGCCGGAAGAAAATAAAAAAGAAATAGTAGCGCTCCTGGCAAAGCACCATATTCCCCTGATCGAAGACGATATATATGGCGACTTATATTTCGGTGCTCAACGGCCTAAATGCTGCAAAACATTTGACCAGGAAGGGAATGTCTTATTGTGCAGTTCCTTTTCTAAAACCCTGGCGCCTGGCTACCGTGTCGGATGGGTGGCACCTGGCAAATACCAGGAACAAGTCCTTAAACTAAAACACGCGCACGCCATCTCTTCCTCCACTATTACGCAGGAAGCAATAGCAAATTTTCTGAAGAACGGCCGCTATGATAACCATCTCCGCAAGATGCGTTTAACGCTACAACAAAATTATACCCACTATATAAATGCCATCACTGAGTATTTTCCGGAAGATACTAAAATCAGCAGGCCACAGGGAGGACTTGCATTATGGGTTGAATTCAATAAGAAAGTGAATACAGCGGAATTATTCGAGGAAGCGATGAAACATAAAATAAGTATTGCTCCTGGGAGAATGTTTACCCTTCAAGACCAATTCAAAAACTGTATGCGTCTTTCCTTAGGTTTACTATTATCGGAAGAAGTGGAGCGTAAATTAAAACTACTTGGCAGGTTGGTGAAGTCACAGACCATCCAATTTTAAAATGAAGCCAGGTTTGTTTTGAACAATGAATGATTTGAAGCAGACAATTTATCGTCCTGCCCCTGATCTACATTTGCTGAAACAAACAACGGGCAACAAATGAAAACAGTATTAATTACAGGTACCTCATCCGGCATTGGCAGGGCCGCTGTGCTTACATTTCAACGGGAAGGATGGAACGTGATTGCCACTATGCGCAGTCCGGAAAAAGAAACTGAACTGCATCAACTTGACAATGTGCTGGTCACCAGACTTGATGTACTGGACAACGCGACGATTCTGAACACTGTCGAACAGGGGCTTGACAGGTTCGGACAAATCGATGTGCTGGTCAATAATGCAGGCTACGCAGTTTTTGGAACATTTGAAATGACTGCAGAGCACCAGACACAGAACATGTTTGACACCAATCTATTCGGCCCTATGCGTGTACTGAAAGCCGTACTGCCACACTTCCGCAACCAGAAAAGCGGAACAGTGATCAACATCACTTCTATGGGTGGACGTGTTACTTTCCCGGCATGCTCGCTTTACCATGCTACAAAATTTGCACTGGAGGGATTTACAGAATCTTTAGCTTATGAGTTACTTCCCTTTAATATCCATGCTAAAATTGTAGAACCCGGCTCCACTGCAACAAGATTTGTAGAATCGGCTCAGGTTACACAAGACACAATAACTGAATACTCGGAATTTGTAAAGATCGGCTTCGCCAACTGGGCAAAAAATGATACCATGACCTCCACTGCTGAACAAATTGCAGCTGTGATTTACACCGCTGCCACAGACGAAAATGACCGCTTGCGATATAAGGCGGGAGAAGACACGCAGCTGTATTTCCAGAAAAGGCAAAGCGAGAACGACCAGGAATATGTGGATTATATGCGGCAACGCTTTATTCCTGAGCTCCTAAACGGTTCAACCACGCTGTCAATGTAACAACAGTATTAAAATTCGTATTTTGAGACACATAGCAGCAGCCGGCACTGCTATTGTCTTTAGTATAATTGATTGACATGGACACTAAAACATACCCATTAATCAATACCGTAGAGGATTACCATGACTTTAAGATAAAGAAACTGAACAGCAAGGGGATCATGACCGCTTCCAGCCACCAGTTTTGCTTTTTCACATCTGAAGCGTGTTTGCATCAGGATGCCATTCCCTACCGGAAACGTGACTTCTTCAAAGTCACCTATCTGCGGGGCGATTACATTGTTCATTACGGCGATGAAAGCATCCGTATGAAAGGGGCTTCCCTTTCTATCTTCAGCCCGGCTGTTTCCTATACAATTGAAACTATTGAAGAAGAGTACAGTGCAGGATACTTTATATTCACAGACTATTTCTACAACGATTTCTTCAAGAGTCCTATTACACAGTTCCCCCTATTTAAAAACGGGATCAAAACGATTTATGCGCTCGATGCTGAAAAAGAAATGCGTACGCGGGACCTGTTTAATAAAATTCAGGATTTAGCTAAATCTGACTACCCATACAGGTTTGACCTCATCAGAAATACCATCAATGAATTACTACATTATGCCAATACTCTGACGCCGTCTGCCGAGCAGGCGCATTCAATTTCCGCTAAAGAGCGGCTTGTGAATGTATTTAGTGAGATGCTCGAAAACCAGTTTCCGGTTGACCCGCATAATGATACCCAATTACTTCGGACTGCGGGCGATTTCGCCGATCAGCTACATGTACATGTCAATTATTTAAACCGCGTTACCAAAGAGATCACCGGCAAAACCAGCCGGGACCAGATCTACGAACGCTTTCTCAAAGAATCCATGATATTACTCAATCACTCCAACTGGTCAATTGCCGAAATTGCCTATAGCCTGGGGTATAAAGATGTTTCCCATTTTAATCATTTCTTCAAAAAGATGACGAATACCCGTCCTTCTGATTACAGAAAAAGATAAGAAGCAGGAATTGCCCCACTCAGCCTTTTACCATCGCTTACCGCAAAAAATCCGATCTTTGAACCCTACACCACGGAAAACTACCCCATTACCTTGTACTTAAAAATAACACCAAACATGAACGGAAGGAAAATCGTAATAATAGACCCGCAAAATGACTTTACCTGCTTAGAGGGTCTTTATGCCAGCAGACATAAGGAAATAAGTCAGATACACAATGCTAAAAGCAGCATTAATAGAATATTATCCTTACAGGAAAAAAAGAATATTATCATTCTTCGTTCCGACTACAGAGAGGACCAGTTTGAACCCGGATTGACAATTTGTTTACCCGATACTTTCGGCCATCAGATAGACAGTGATCTGAATGTAGATGAATCCTTCACATGTATCACAAAAACTGAACACAGTGGATTCTCTTCCGAAAGCTTTATTAATTTCCTGAAGGATACAGGCACCAGGGTGCTGTTCCTGTGTGGATTCCTGGCTGAATACTGTGTTAAAAAAACGGCCCTCGATGCACTGGAACACGGATATGACGTTTATCTTATTGAAGACTGTATTGGCACGGGAGATGATGTTCAGTTCAGAAAACAGGAGATGATCCATGAACTGGAATCCAAAGGAGCTACCATCATTAACAGCAATGTTTATCTTGAAAGGATCTTTTAGGGGATGATAAATAACCGGATAACAGGATCGCCTTCAATGAACAGCGCTTTCAGATCCGACGACCTGAAAGCGCTTAGATTATTTCTCAGAAATGATTACGCTGAAACACTATCCAGCCGGGGTTCCTGCACCTGTTCAGTTTCCTGCGGCGCCCTCACTCTCAGTTTGGCTATTTCCAGCTTATGTAGTTGTCTTTCCAGGTCCTCCCTGATTTCCCTGTATGCGGGATCATACGCCAGGTTGGTATATTCAGAAGGATCATTGACCAGATCATACAGTTCATACTGGTTGTAATAAGCACCCGCCGCATCAAAATAATAACTATACTTCCATTTCTCTGTGCGAATACACCGGATACGATTCGCTGCATTTACCACAGACCATTGACTGTTAGAACCTGCCTTTGTATCATCGAAGGTAAATAAGATACTATCCTGTACAGGCGTACCATCTTCCATGATTGGCAACAGACTGGTGCCTGCAAGTCCGGTAGGAGGATTTGACACCTTGGCCATCTCAATAAACGTCGGCAGGAGATCTGCCAATGTTGCCAGGGCCATTGATTGTTGAACAGGATGGCCTGAGAATAAAACAGGATTGGAAATCACCAGGGGAATCCGTATAGCTTCTTCATAAGCTACAAAGGTCTTCTGACGTAGTCCGCCGTGTGCAAGCCCCATTTCTCCATGGTCTGAAGTAAAGGTAACGATGGCACTATCTGCCAGGCTTTTACCATTGCCATCTTTGGCATACAATTCTTTGATCAGGTAACCGATCTCTTTGTCGACCCAGCTTAACAGATAACCATAAAAATTGATGTAATTCAGCTTTTGTTCTGTTGTAGCTAAAGGTCCCAGTAAACCAGCCATTCCTATTAAGATCTGTTCCTGGGCCATTGGTTTTTTATTAGCCAGTAGATGCTCATTCACGGTATCAGGCAGGCCGATCTCTCTTCCGGACCAGGAATCAGCATGATATCCTGAGGTGCCGGCGGTATTGGGATAAGCCAATACATCGTGTGGGTTCACCAACGATACGATCAGGCAATAAGGCTTGTGGTAGCCTGCCGCTCTCTGTGCTTTTACCCCCTGCAGATATTTGATCGCTTCTGCCACATAGCGGGCATCATGATTGGCATACCCGCCGCCAAAATTTAAAGGGTTCACATCTTCCCCCGCATCCGGTGCTACCCAGCCCATGGCGCCGAATAGCGCAATATCTGCAGGCGTTAGGTTATCATAATTGGTCACAGCGCCATTACCGGCCACACCTTTACTCATATGCCATTTACCACGGTACTGCACATCATAGCCTTCATTCCAGAGTACATTCATGATGTTTGGTAAAGATGTACTAAGAGTTGGTTCCGCAGGTGACAGAGGACCTCCTATGGTCAGCGTCTGGGAAACATGGTGCTTGGCGGGGTAAATTCCTGTAAATAGGGTAGCCCGGCTGGGAGAACACATACAGGTGTTGCAGAAGGCCCTGTCAAAACTGAACCCGTTCTTCTTCAGAAAGGTCAGTGTCGGAAGATTTTTCTCCTCCCATCCCGGGGGAAAATGTTGTGTTGCACGCTGTTCATCGGTGATGATCAGAATGATGTCTGGCTGTTCGCCAAGTTGTGCTAACTTTTGTTTGAAGTCCATGGTGTATGGTGTTTTTATTAGGAAATTGGGATTGAGATCAACTGTTTTGGAGCACAGTTCGCTGTGGCGAGATCAATTTCAACTGCAGTAAATGTACGGTCATCCCTTACTAACTAAATAGTTTCCTTTTTGTTCAAAATAGGTATCATATAATGTTACGTTCATTCAGAACCCGTTATTATGTGAATCCGGCGGGAACATAGGTAACATTATAGTGTATTATTACTCACTCCTTCCGGACGTCCCAGGTACAGTTACAGCCCCCGCACCGGAATCGGAGATCTGACACAATAAAAAGGTTTGAATTTGTTAATTTTGCCAGATGAACAGACATCTTGAATGCAGCGTTGCAGCCTGCCGTTCTTCCGACCTGAAACTGAAAGGTTTTAAAGTTCACGAGATCACCGGACCCGCATATGCGTCACTCTCCTATGGCAGAAGGGACTGTTATAAAATAGTGCTGGCTACCGGCGACATGAACATCTGTTATGGCGATAAAACAATCGACATCAATGATACTTTCCTGTTTTTTGGCAATCCCCATATACCCTACTCCACAGAGCATCGTTCTCCTGAACAAAAAGGCTATGCCTGCCTGTTTACGGAAGAATTTATCGACAGCAGGGAACGGAAAGAAAGTTTACTGAATGCATCGATCTTCCGCATTGACGGTATTCCTGTGATCCCTGTAAGCAGCGAACAAGCAACGTTTATCGAGGGACTTTACCAAAGGATGCTTTCCGTATACAGTGGCGATTATGAGCGGAAGGACGAAATGCTCCGGAGCTGCATAGACCTCATTATTCATGAGGCATTGAGAATACAGCCACAACATGGGTTGAAGCAAAGGAACGCGGCTGCGAGAATCACCTGTTTATTTACCGACCTGCTGGAAAAACAATTCCCCATAGAGAACACAGCAGATCCTCTCAGGCTGAGAACTGCCCAGGACTTCGCAGATGGTCTGGCCGTTCACGTAAACTATCTCAATCGCTCAGTAAAGGAAATTACAGGGAAACCTATATCAGTACACATCGCCGAGCGTATCACCACCGAGGCAAAAGCACTTTTACAGCACACCAACTGGAGCATCGCCGACATTGCCTATGCCCTTGGCTTTGAATACCCCAGCTACTTCAACAACTACTTTAAGAGAGTCGCCGGCATTACCCCCAACTCCTTCAGGAAGGATAAGGGGAAAGTATGAAAATCATAATTTTCCGTTTGATTCTCTTTAAAATTGACCGCTGCTTAACCGGAGCTTTGTATGCATAAATCAAATGAAGTGATCAGCCATCGCGGCTGATTTTACATTAAACTTTATAATACAAGCATCATGGAAAAAGTAGCATCGAATGGATCAGCCCTATCAGCAACGGCTATAGCCGGCAATGGCGTTCTCAGTACACCTGTTCCGGTCATCTCTGTAAGCCCTGTTGTACTGCCTGCACCCGGACGAGGCATAGACCTGCAGGTAAGGGTTTCCGCACCTGTAAACGGCCAGCAGCTGCCGATCATTGTCTTCGCACATGGTTACGGGTCTTCATTAGACGGTTATGCGCCACTCGTTAATTTCTGGACGGCGCATGGCTTTGTAGTGATACAGCCCACCTTTCTCGATTCAAGAACGCTTGGACTCAGCCCTGAAGATTCCCGGACACCCGAGATCTGGCGGTTCCGCGTGGAGGATATGAAGCGTATACTTGACAATCTCGACCTTATTGTAGATGCCCTTCCTGGATTGAAAGAACGTATTGACCGCAACCGCATTGCGGCAGTCGGACATTCATTTGGCGCACAGACGACAGGTATGTTATTGGGCGCACGTGTTATTGGTCCCGATGGTACCCCGGGAGAAGATATGTCTGACCCACGGATCAAGGCAGGGGTACTGCTTTGCGCAGCTGGCCGTGGTGGCGCAGACCTCAGTCCTTTTGCAGCGGAACATTTTCCGTTTATGAATCCTGACTATGCTGGAATGACGCCTCCTACCCTGGTGGTTTGGGGCGACAAGGATGACTCTTTCCTCACCGTTCGCGGACCGGAATGGTTCACTGATGCGTATACCCTGAGCGAAGGACCGAAGTCACTGCTTACCTTGTTTGGAGGAGAGCATTTGCTAGGTGGGATTTCCGGTTATCTTGTAACAGAAACCTCAGATGAGAATCCTGCACGGGTGGCCGCGGTACAACGGCTTACCTGGGCTTACCTCCGCAGTCAACTATACGCAGAAAATGCCGTTTGGTTAGCAGCATGTGCCGAGTTAACGGAAAGCCCTAATCCAATAGGACGGGTTGAAGATAAATGAGTATCTGAAGGAGAGATAAAGCTGGCCATATTCAAGCTATGCTATTAGACTTTTTAGGCCCGCTCTAAGAGAGCGGGTTTTTATATATCAGCCAACAGTCCTGTTTTCCAAAAATGAACGGATTGTAATACCCGATTTATCAGCCAGTCTGTCCTTTTCTTCTAAAAACTGTTGTTCGTCAAATACGCGAATACCAACATAAATACCCATTGGCGCAAAATTCCGCTCAGTGAAATAATAACCATTCGACAATCGGATATAAGCAGCACGCTCGTAATCCCGTTCATCATTCTCATAGCAGAAAAGAAAGTCTACTATTGTTTGTCCTATTAAACATTTCGCACCTTCATCACTAATGGCCTTCCCATTGTCGAACCTCTCCTGAAAATACGCCTGACTTTCCGGCGTCAACCGGACATACTCATCATCGTCATCATTGGGAATATCAATGATGCTATTGTTATTCAGTTTGATGTATGTATAAAATGATTGGACGCTATATTCATCGTCATTCTCCGGAGAGTAACAAAAACGTACTCCGGCTATTTCCTGTCCAATTAAATCAGATAATTTAAGGGTATCCATAAATGCATAAATATTGGATCGACAATCGTATTCTCTCCCAATTTACACCTCTTTGTTAAAACCACCACACTTACTCCAGTCGCAGGCTCTTCACAGGATTCATTAACGCTGCGCTAATGCTTTGAAAACTTACTGTCAGCAGGGCAATCACCAATGCACCTACGCCTGCTGCTGCAAAGATCCACCACGTTATTTCAGTATGATAATCATACTTCAGTAACCAGGACTGCAGAAAATAATAGGCGACGGGCGTCGCTATCAGACAAGCAAACAGCACGAGCAACACAAAATCTTTTGTCAGCAAGCCCCAGATATTTAATACAGAAGCTCCCAGTACCTTGCGCACACCAATTTCTTTAAAACGTTGTTCTGCCATAAATGCCGCCATACCGAACAATCCCAGGCAGCTGATGAAAATAGCCAGTCCTGCAAAACACCCTGCCAGCTTACCGATACGTTCTTCATCGCTGAACTTCTTTGCATATTCTTCACTCACAAATTTGTAAGAGAATGGTTCGGCCGGAGCATACGCCCTACAAACTGCTGTTATCTTATCGATGGCATCATGCGCACTCGCCTGCGGATTGATCCTGATGTTCATGTAGTCAAAGAAACCCGCTTTACCCATGCGGAAAATAGTTGGTTTAACCGGCTCATAAGGTGATCCCATCACCATATCCTTTATGACACCAATAACGTGCAACTGCTTTGTCCCCACCTGTACGATCTTCCCTATCGGGTTCTTAAGCCCCATATATTTCACCGCTGTTTCATTTAATATCAGACCGGATGAATCAGTAAGGAACTGACTGGAAAAATCCCTTCCGGCGGTAAACTGCCAGCCTACTGTTTTGCCATATGTGGTAGTAACGCCGATATTACCAAATTCAGCGGTCATAGCCGGGTCTTTTCCTGACCAGTCAAGATCCCCTCTTGAATTATTGACACCCGTCGCCGGACTTGATGACGCCGCAATTCCCATAATAGTACCTGATTTCAGCAGGTCTTCCTGTATCGCCTCAAAATGATCGCGCAGCGCAGTGGAACTGGTTTCTATATAAATCAGTCCATCGCGGCTATATCCTACTGGCCGGTCACGGGCAAACTGTATCTGCCGGAAAACGATCAGGGTACCGGTGATTAAAACAACAGCCACCGTAAACTGTAACACGACCAGCACACTTCTGGGAACAGTAGCCAGCCGGCCCGCTTTAAAAGTGCCTTTTAACGCTTTTACCGGCTTAAAGGACGACAGGTACAACGCGGGGTAACTACCGGCAATAAATCCCGCAAATAAGGTAAAACCAAGGCATGCCAGCCAGAAAACAGGACTCGCCCATAAGATGAACATCTTCTTATTAGCCACTTCATTGAAAAACGGCAATGCCAGTAATACCCATGCCAGCGAAAGCATGAATGCCAGCAGGGCAATCAGTACAGACTCAGCATAGAACTGACCGATCAACTGTCTTCTCAGCGATCCTACCGCCTTACGAATGCCTACTTCCCTGGCACGTTTTTCACTCCTGGCCGTGCTGAGGTTCATGAAATTGATACAGGCCAGCAACAGCACAAATATGCCGATGATGCCGAATAGCCACACGTACAGTATTGCTCCGCCTGTATTGACACCGTTCTTAAAGGTGGCATATAAATGCCATTTCCGCATGGGCTGGAGGAAGAGCGCTGGTTGTGATGTATTGGCAGCTGCTCCCACCCTGTCACGCTTAATATGCTTTATTTTCTCCGAAAGTCTGGCCATATCAGCATGGTCATTCGCCTGTACATACATGAATAGGGAATTATCAGTCCAGTTAGCAGGGTCCCGTTGTATCCAGTCTTTTGCATGCACATAAAAATCCCATGGCGCCATAAACGCGAGGTTATGAAAACTGCTCTGCTGCGGAAGATCATCATAAACACCGGTCACTTTAAATACCGCTTTCTGATCCAGCTTTACCAGTTGATCCATCGGATCATTTTCTCCAAATAACGCACTGGCCAGTGATTGTGAGAGTAAGATACCATTTGGGCCAGTTAGTCCCTGACGCGTGCCTTTCAGCATATGCAGCGTTAACATATCAGGGCTGGCTGCTCCCATAAACGCGCCGGCGTAGGATACGTTTTTATCACCCACACTCAACGTATGATTTTCCGTCCAGGAAGACATGACGATATGCTTAAACTCACTCCCATAACTTTCACGCATCGCCGCTTCCAATGGAAGCGGGATCGTCCGTTCCGTACGTATCGTCCCATCCAGCGTTTCCTGTTGCATCACCTGCGCGATCCTGTCGTAGTTGTCATGGTATTTGTCAAACGACAGTTCACTCCATATCCATAATCCGATCAACATGGCTACCGCCATACCTACAGACAAGCCCGTGATATTGATGAATGAATGCGCTTTATTTTTACGCAGGTAGCGAAAGGCGACTTTAAGATAGTTTTTGAACATACTGGCGGCATTATATCAGTGAAAGCAAAAGCAGCTGGTGTGGGTCAAAAAAAATGCCTGACCGGCAGGGTATTATAAACCAATAATTTATGTTGCATAGACACTATCAGGATGTCCGTTCCCGGACAAGCATGTCCGGTATTCAAACATGGAGGTCCTGAAATACAAACAGCTGATGGGAACACCATCAGCTGTCTGAAAATATGTGATACTGTATTATTTCATCTTCCTGTTGATCTTATCCTCAGTCGACGCAAGAATATTGATAGATTGCTGCAAACGATCATAGGCCACACTGGCATCCAGGGCAATGTCCCGCTTACTTACATCCAGACCGGCCAGGAACGCTTCAAGATTAGACAAATACTGGGTGCCTTCACTGTTCAGCACATTAAAGATCTTGTCGTTCAGGCGGTCACCTTCTGCCCTTAATTCATTATTGGTAAGGTCAGTCACGTTACGCATTTCCCGGATCACATCCCCCATCTGCGTCTTCAGCGTCTCCAGGTTCTCCGGGTCCTTCTTGCCGGGAGCGATGTTGTTACGGAAGATATTATCGGACAGATTTTTCCTGGTCTTCATATAAGTGATGAGGTTCTTTTTGAGCAATCCAAAGCTGCGGCTAAGCTCCTGTCCTTTTTCCTTAGTGAAGTATTTATCTACATCAGCATCAAGGTGCTTAGTCCAGTTGAGCAGACTCAGGGAAACATCTACCACCGGCAGGGTCTGTGCAAAGCTATTGGTGGCGGATAATAGAACGATAGCGAACGTTAAAATGCGACGGAAGATCATTTTTTAATTGAAAATAAGTAATTTATAAAACATGTTGTTCCCCCTTGAAGGTCTGTCGGTACCCGTACCCTTATTCATTGTCCCTCAGGTTGGGATACCGGCGTTACTCATTAACGCCCGGCTATTTCATAATATTTTGGAAAAGGGATTTTATTTGACACATTATAAATAATTAAAATAATATATCTTTGCGCCGGAAACATGCGAATAGTGTAACCTATTCCGTTAACATAACCCATTACAACCTATTGACCTATAACATTTTAAATCAGAAATCTATAAAAAAACCTATGAAAAAACTGTTCTTGAGTGCCGCCGCACTTGTGGTATTGTTTGCTGCCTGCAGCAAGGATGATGATAACAATACTCCTACGACCAAAAAATATTTGCTGCACATGTTGTCTGCTGAAGACAGCGTAGAGGTAAAATATGATGCTGCTAATAATATCAAAGAAGTAGGAGCTTACAGTGATTCAAAAGAAATTTCATCACTGACTTATGAAAATGGTAAGCTTACGAAGAAAACCAGCAGCGTTAACGATGGCCCACAGCGACTGGTTGAAACGTTTGACTATAACAGCGCAGGTAAATTATTGAGAACAAACTTCTTTGTTTCAGATAGCGTTAAATCCCGCTATGATAGTCTGGCTTACGATGCGAATGGCCGTCTGACCGCTTTGTATGAATTAGGCTCTGAGATCAACGGTACTTACAAGATACGTACTAAATATGCCTATACCTGGGACAGCAAGGGAAATATCAACAGAGAAGTGAGAGTGGCTGTAGTTGATGGTGTTGAAACAAAGGATAGTTCTATCACTGACTATACTTATGACGATAAGGTAAACTTTGCGGCTAAACAACCAGAGTTTTTTCTGCTGGAAGCTGACGATCCTACCTTCGGATTATCTGTTAATAACATCATTAAATCTATACACACAACTAACACGAATCCGGGTTATGTGTTAACGGTAACGGAACAGTACACTTACGATGAAGACGGATACCCTGTTACACAGAAAGAAACTGAGAAAGAAACACAGGACGGTACCGTTGTGAATACCTTTGAGTATTCTACCAGGTTCCGTTATATCAAAAAATAACTAGTTATTATATCAGGTGTTTCTCTTTTAAAAGAAACACCTGATTTTTTTATCTCAATTACCACAGGCTACTCCCCATTATACTCCTCACTGATAACCTTTCCTGTGGCATTATCCGTTCAATAACTATCACAACACTATTTTCCTTCTGTCTCCTCCAACTTCCATTCCGGCCGGATAAAATGGCAGGTATAACCGAAAGGATGTTTCTGCAGATAATCCTGGTGCTCTTCTTCCGCATCCCAGAAATCTGAAGCCGGTACGATCTCAGTAACAATCGGGTTGCGGTAAATACCTGCTGCAGTCAATTCCTTCACCAGTTCAACCGCTGTGTTTTTCTGCTCCTCGTCCAGGTAAAAGATAGCTGAACGATAGGAAGTACCTATATCATTCCCCTGCCGGTTACGGGTGGTAGGATCATGTATCTGGAAAAAGAACTCAAGCAGCTTGCGGTAAGAAAGCTCATTCGGATCAAATTCTATCCTGATGCCCTCTGCATGCGTTCCATGATTGCGGTAAGTAGCATTACGGACGTCACCGCCTGTATAACCGACAACAGTCTTGGTTACACCAGGGAGCGCACGGATGAGCTCTTCTACACCCCAAAAACAACCTCCCGCGAGTATGGCAGTCTGTGTTGACATATAACATGTTTTAGCCTATAAGCACCATCTTTTATGCCAGGGATGAAATGACAGTCATTTTAGCAGATAAACATGAGAACAGGTACCATACTGTCAGGATGGCAAGCATTTCATGCCTGTCAACGAGCCGCTAAATACCACTCCTTACTGATCTGGTATAAAAAATTCTGCTTGGACGTTTCTCCGAAATAAGCTACCTCCATTTCAGCTATTTTCTCCGCACCTAAGCGGCCAATGGATATCTGGGAACGGATATTATTCACCCCTATATGGAAATACACCTTTGAAACGAACTGAAAGATATAATCCATCATTATTCTCTTCACTGAGTGATTAAAGCCTTCCCCCCAATATGCTCTTGCATAAAAAGTATACCCTATGCAAATGCTGTTTTCAGCCTCGTTGTAATCATAAAAACGGGTACTCCCTGCAACACGTCCTGTTGCCTTATCAACAATCTTAAAGGCGCCTTTACTCTGGATGGCTCCGTCAAAGAATGTGCGGAACACATCTTCCTTCCATCGCTCCTTATTGGGATGCTGCTCCCATATTTTCGGGTCTGAGGCAACAGCATACACATCGTCAAAGTCGTCCTCACGCAAAGGATAAAGGATGGCACGTTCATTCTCCAGGATAGGCTGAATATCGAATGTCATATTTTACTTTTTTACAGCTCTTTAATATAATTCGCCAGGTCTCTTTCAACGCCATTATCGCTTTCTTCTAATTGTCGGACAATCCGCTCCCGTTCAGCCCCTGTCTTATTCTGGCTCAGTTTCTTCTGCCCCTGTAGATCGGTCACTTCCAGTTCAAAAGCGATGATCCCCCGCATCATACCTGTCTTATATTTTTCCGAAAGTCCCTGCCATTGCTCAAGATAAGCCGGCTCATAGAAAGAGATCATCTGCTCCAGTACGCGTACTTTGGAAGCTTCATCGTCCAGTATACTGGCCTTTCCATAAGCATGCACACTGATATAATCCCAGGTGGGCACACTCTCCCGTTTGTCGTAATGTGCGGGTGAAATATATGCATGCGGCTCAGAAAATATCACCAGTGAGGTATTGGCTGCAATATATTTAGCTTGCGGATTAACAGCGGAGAAATGGGCTGTCAGCACCAGTTTGCCTGCATCCTCATTGATAAAGAATGGTAAATGTGTGGCAAGAGGGATATTATCTCCTGTTGTGATGATAGTGGCAAAGCTATACCGCTTCATAAAATCTATCATCTCTTTATTGTCCTGGAACTGAAATGACTGAGGAACATACATAACCGGATTATCTTTTTACTGGTACAAATGTATCTGCCGATTGGATTATATTTGTAGTCCAATTTCAACAAAATGGATAGTCCAATTCTGATCCGTATCTTTCATGATATTCATCTGGATCACGCAGCAGAAAGAGCGGTGTATCTCCAACTGGCAGACGCTATTTTGTCTCTTATCAAAAAAGGGACACTCCGTCCCGGAAGTAAACTCCCCAGCTCAAGAGATGTGGCTGACCAATTGCAGATCAACAGGATCACTGTTTCCAAGGCATATGAGGAATTACAGATGCAGGGATGGTTGGAAAGTGCCGTCGGCCGTGGTACTTTCGTCACCTCCCATATACCGGAATCTGCCCCCCGGACATTGCGGAATACACCTAAAAACAATACTACCCAAACTGCAGGTTTCAGGATCCCCGTTCAGCCCTACCTGGAAGTCATTCCAGCTATTGTCAGTAGCGAACTACATCTGGACGACGGATTTCCAGATCCTAAACTGGCCCCTTTAAAAGAGCTATACAGGGCATACCGCAGCCAGCTAACAAGAAGCGGCTTATACAACAAGTTCGGCAAATACGGACAACCAGATGGTTCAGCATTTTACAAAGATGCTATATCAAAATACCTCAACGAAACACGGGGATTAAGAACCACCGCTCAGAATATCCTTTCAATAAAAGGAACGGTAATGGGCATCAACCTGGTCTGCAATGGGCTGATCAGTCCCGGCGATATCATTGTATCAGGCATTCCCGGATGGCGGAGAGCAGAACAGAATTTCGCACATGCCGGCGCAAAACATATCGGTATCCCGGTAGATGAACATGGCCTCGTAGTAGACGAATTAAAGAAGATCTGTCGCCGGCAGAAAGTAAGGATGGTATATGTCACGCCGCATCATCATTACCCAACTACAGTCTCATTACGGATTGACAGACGACTGGAACTCTTACGGCTGGCAGGTGAGTACGGATTTATCATCTTCGAAGATGATTATGACTTTGATTTCCACTACAAACACCGCCCGCTATTGCCGCTGGCAAGCGCCGATGAAAACGGTATGGTCATTTACTGCGGATCTTTCAGTAAAAGCTTCTCTCCTGCTTTCCGTATCGGTTATCTGGCTGCTTCGCAGAATGTGATTGAACACCTGACAAGGGTCCGCATCCTGCTGGACAGGCAGGGCGATCATATCCTGGACAATGCTATCGGCGAACTATTGCAGGACGGCACCATGCAACGTTATCTGAGAAAAACATTACCTGTATATAAGGAAAGAAGGGATTTCTTCTGTGACCTGCTAAGCAATGAACTAAAGCAGGCAGTCAGCTTTAATATCCCGGAAGGAGGCATGACGGTATGGACACAATTTGCCGCTTCTATTGATGTCGAAAAGCTGGCAAAGGACGCTTTAAAAAAGGGCTTATACATATCCAATGGCAAAAACCATCTATATCCAACATTTAATGCCAATGCTGTCCGCCTGGGCTTCGCATCCTCATCCAGGGAGGAACTGGAAAAAAGTGTAGGCATATTGAAACAGCTATTGAAAAAACAGCTCTCTGTATAAAATAAAAAGAGACTGACTCAAAAGTATTGAGCAGTCTCTTTTCATTCGTTTTACTTGTAGTCATTTAGCGAACTTACCGATGTTCGCTTTCTTCTCTTCATTAACTAGGGATGCGTATACAACCTGTATACCAGTGTACCTGAAGGAGGCAGTCCTGGACCACCATCAGTATAACCGATAGCCACTAAAGTGCCGTTTGTCGGATTGGTATCGGCATCGCTTACGATTTCAGCATTTGCCAGTGTACTCCAGGCAACGAACTGACCGGATGGAGTATACCAGGCATAGTTAACAATAGCCGGGCTTACTTTCTGCTCCTGCCTTGGAGCAAATGAACTGAATAATAACACCATGGTAAATAGTGAGATCGATAAAAGGGCTTTCATCTCTTTCATGTGAAACTGGGTTTTAATGATTAACAAATTGATTAACAAGAACGGGTATATCGACTCGGTATATCGATTCAATTGATTGTTCCTAAATATACGACAATAAACGCTATAAGTTACATCAGGAATGCCGGCCGTCTATGCATTAATCCAAATCATTGGCAACTACGCTGGCTGTCCCTGCAGCCGGGTTTCCATTCCGGGATCCATCACGGTTTCCCTCTTCCTTTTCCATCATATTCTGTTCTCTCTGATACCTTACTGCCGCTGTCACCATTGCACGTCTCTTTGCAGCGAATTCCTCATCCTGTTCAGTCATAGGGCTGATAGCATCCGTAGAATAGTCCATAAACCCTTTCATCGTTATTACGTCTATACGGGGCGTTAATGCTCCCAGAAGTGCTTCCAGTTCCTGTGCGTGATGGTCACCCATCCCAGCCATAACAAAACCATCTCTGGATGCTTTAATCACTGAACGATACATTGCAAAATTTCTGTAAGCAAAAGCTGTTTCCCCATGTGAGGCTTTGTTATCTGTAGTGCCTCTTCTTTTCTTCACTTCTGCTAAAAACGGCTTCATAAAGTCTCCGCTTTCTTGTCCTTTTATCTCTACTCCTTTCCTTCTACCTTCTAACAGATCTGCTTCTTCTTTTACACCTTTTCCCAATGCCGACAGCAGTCTTGCAGACATCTCTTCGGCCTTGGGAATCCAGGTTCCGGGTATATGTGTCTCAACGAAATACATTATCGGCTCAAACACATCTTCTATAAAACCCGGGGTTGCTATATAGCCCGTTTTTTGCCTTATGCCTTTAATAGCATTATAAAATTTCGTTAGCACACTATTTCCTACAGCTCCGGATGCATAACCTTCAGCGGCGGTACCTGTTTGGGCGTAGACTTTTTTCGCTGATCTGTTATAATAGGGTATATGTCCTGCAGCTTCTCCATCTCTGCGTCTATCTGCCTTCGCAGCATGCTGATAGTTCGCCAGCCAAACATCCCCTGCCTCCCTTTCTGTGTTATCAACTGCTGCGGCATTGTCAACGCCCGTTTCTTTACTCTTTTTTTGTTCTGCACTCTTAAAAATAACGAAACTATAATATGCTTTAGCAATGAGGTTTTCCATAGCATATTCGCGGACTTCATGATTGTCATCCTCCAAAGCACCAGGCGAATTACTTTTTTCCAGGGGACTATCCGAAGTTGCCGACATCAGCGTATTCGAACCTCCCTCTCCCAACACTTTACCTTTCTGATTACTTTCGTTCATCAGTTCCCGGTAACCGAACGCGTTATGAGATTCCCCTAAAACAAAAAACTTCTTGTTCTCAAGGGGTGGTAACCTGTACCATAACCCAAGTCTTTTCGCCAGTCCAACACCTACAGGCTCTCTTCCTGCATGCTTCATAAACTCTTCAACAGCATTATATCTCCTGGCGTACCCGTCCCTTACCCAATTTATTCTGTCACCAGGCACAGTAACCACATTACCACCTACCAGCGCTTTCCCACCACCCAACTCTACAGCCGGAAATCCATTTACCAACACCTTTCTTTGAATCACACCGGCATTATCCGACTTCAGTTGAAAAGGCGCCACAGCTGGCATACCCAATCCAGCACCTGGCTTCTGCTCATTCCCTTCCTGTTCATTATCAATTGGCTTCCTTTGAAACGAAGGAACCGCGGGTTTAAAAGTTCCTGCCACATTATTGCTATATGCAACTGCACGTGAAGAGGATGTAACAACACCGGCATTTCTTTTTTCTATTGGCATAGTAGGGGAAGCAGCTTTTATTGAGGATAGGTCATAATACGGAGTCTAATATACGGAAATTATTTTGTGACATACGCAGATACATGGTACCAGGGATACTCGCCTTATTACATCCTTTTTTTGTATATTGAGCCTGATATATCCTTATTGTGAACCCATCTCCATTCCGGTTAAAATTTGTTCATTTTTCGTTCACGTTAATATTATGGTCTCAGAAATTGATCCTGATATGAATCATTTTATGCCACTTAAACCAAATTACTGATTGTAAAAACGTTAGCCTATGATCACACCAATTAACGGGTTTGTCCGCCCGGTAACAGCATTGTTATTGCTTATCCAGTTGTTCGTTACGCCGGCCATGGCACAAATCACCTGGCCCGCAGGACAACTCCTTCCCTCATTTCCTTCCACTGCGCAGACGCAGGACCTTTTTATCCTGCGTGAGACATCTACCCGCTGGGAAGGCGAAGGATCGGCTTTAAGTCACAAGACAGGAAGATTAGAAACTGATGGCTGGCTGTGTCAGACCGGCATCGACGCGGCAGATGAACACATGATCTACGGACCTTACTACACAGGCATTCCCGCAGGTCCCAATGTAGCAGAGTTCCGCATGAAGGTAGACAACAACACCGCCAATGACGATCCTGTGGTGGATGTGGATGTCAGAAACGCTACAAACGGCCAGCTACTGGCTTCAAGAACGATCACCCGTAAGCAGTTTTCTATCGCGGGAGATTATGTGAATTTTACGCTGCCATTTACACTTCCTGCCGACAATCAATCCATCGAGTTACGCGTATACTGGCGCGGTACTTCTTATACGAAAGTTGATTGGGTGGGCGTACAGCAGAATGCCTCCACTGCAGAAATGTATTTGTTTGCTTCCCTGAAAGGGATCGTCAACAGGACCCAGCCCCGTTTATTTTCTTACGAAGGAGATGCATTTGCGGAAGGTCAATATACATGGCTGCGCTCCCTGGGATTGAGCTGGTCTGAAACGGCCGACAAATGGGGCCTGATCAGCAAATACCGTAGTGAAATATCAGGCGTGATCGTATACGATCCGGCACAGATACATACCGTTAACCTGGCCACCATACTTGCCAAAGACCGCAAAGCACTGATAGCATCCCCACTGCTTTTATCACGCTTAACCGCTGCGCCATACAACCTGCCCATATTGTTGGATCTGCGGGGGCAGTTCAGTAGTAAACTACAGGTATATCAGTCGATATATAACAATTACTGGCCCAACCTTGACCATCGCCTGTTGATAGGCCTGAACCCGGATGTACATAAAGCTGCGCTCCGCGAATATGCGGTAGCATTGGGCGCTGCTACCATCTGGCTGGATCCGAACGTTGCGGGTGAAAGTGAATTGCTCAATAGCTTCTTAGCGTCCATGCCCACTGGCTCCAATTATATGGGATGGTGGCCGGATGAAGGTCCCGGTGTAGAAAGAGCTTCAAGGTATGGCATTGCCACTGTTGCAAGCGACTGGGCTACGAATCTGACCGTCCATAGCGGCATGTCCAGAACAGTCACTACCAGGCCAATGCCTGCAAAACCAGCATTGCAGAACAAACTTTATGTTGCATTTATATTAAGCGACGGGGACAATCTGCAGTATGTCGAACACCTGATGCGTAAGCTGTGGGATAATCCAGACAGGGGCTCCGTTCCAATGGGATGGACACTTTCTCCTGCGATGCTCGATGCCATGCCGGGAGCCCTGAATTATTACTGGCAAACTTCTACCAACAACGACAACCTGATCTCCGGCCCTTCGGGTTATGGTTACGCCTATCCAAACAGCTGGCCCGATCAGGCCCGTTTGAACCAGTTTGCCGCCAAAACCGATGAATATAACCGTCGCGCGGGCTTCCGGGTCATTACCATCTGGAATACCATCACAGGTGGTATTAATCAGAATGTAGGGCAGACCTTTGCTACCAATGCCCCTTACACGCTTGGCCTGACAGCTCAGAATACCGGCGGCGGACTAAGTATCTATAACAACAGTCTCCCCGGCATGGCGCTCTCCTGCAACTATTGCACCAATGAACAGGCCATGAAAGATCATATCACCTCCGCATCTGCGGGATGGAATGGAGCATCACCAAGGTTTATCATCATACAGGCGCAACCCTGGCAAGGGGTAACACCTACCAGTTTTAAAAACGTTGCCAATTCTCTTAACACCAACTATGTAGTAGTACGTCCGGATCATATATTCCAGCTTATCCGCGAAGCCAATGGTCTTCCGGTTAATCCACAATAAGGCCTGCATCAATATGTAGCCACTCACGCAGCAAAGCCCACAAATGATTGTATTTGTGGGCTTTCTGTTTGTGATACCACACCAGTTACTATCAATAGGCCATGTAAATATTTGAGTGTCTTTCTAACAGTTGCATAACGCCTAAACGAACACACCGCCACATACGAACTTTTTACAGGCTAAGATGTTGTAGATTGCAACAACATTAACCACAACAACATTAAAGAACATTGTATGAAAAAGTATTTAGCTGAATTTTTTGGGACATTCTGGTTAGTTTTTGGCGGATGCGGAAGTGCGCTTTTTGCTGCCGGCATCCCTGAGCTGGGCATCGGCTACCTGGGCGTGGCATTGGCTTTCGGCCTCACCGTACTGACCATGGCTTACGCAGTCGGTCACATCTCTGGTGGACATTTTAACCCTGCCGTATCATTCGGTCTGCTGGCTGGCGGGAGATTTCCGGCTAAGGATTTACTCCCTTACATCATCGCCCAGGTTGCAGGAGCAATGGTAGCAGGCGGTTTACTTTACCTGATCGTGTCCGGTAACAGTACACCCTTTGTTATAGACAATCACAAAGCCGGTGCTTTTGCTGCAAATGGTTACGGTGAATTATCGCCGCATGGTTATACGATGGGAGCTGCATTCCTGGCGGAATTTCTGCTGACGGCTTTCTTCCTTATCGTTATACTGGGAGCAACCGACAAATTTGCTAATGGACAATTTGCGGGTATTGCCATAGGATTAGCCTTAACCCTGATCCATCTCATCTCCATTCCTATCACGAATACATCTGTCAATCCTGCCCGGTCTACCTCTCAGGCTATTATTGCAGGTGGTGGTTACCTGTCGCAATTGTGGTTATTCTGGGTAGCTCCGATTGCCGGAGCCATTGTAGGAGGTCTCATATACAAATTGCTGTTACAGCAACCAGAGACTGCGGCAACTACAAAATAAACAGCTCACCCGATACTGTTATCCTTCTGTTGTCTGAAGCGGGCCTGCCTTACACGTGTCAGCGTTTCTCTTGATACACCAAGATAAGACGCTACCATGTGTAAGGGCACGCGCCTGAATATATCAGGAAAAGAGGTAATGAAGTTCTCATATTTCTCTTCAGCGGTATAGCTGATATTCATCATGATCCTTTCCTGGCTGGCGTCCAGGCTTGTCTCTTTCATCCTGTCAGAGAATACCCTGACGATAGGAATAGCTTTCATGATCTGGTCAAAATCTTCCCGGGCCCACAAGATAACCTCACTGTCTTCCAGGGCGTCAATATTGTACTTTGACGGCGTCTGGTTAGTATAGCTGTCATGTACAATACTCCAGTTGTTCTCCGGCGTAAACCGCAGGATATATTCCGTACCATCGTCTTTCAGGCGATAGTTCTTCAGCAGGCCTTTTACGACAAATATCTTATGGCGGCATACTTCCCCTTCTTTCAGTAATAACTGCCTCCTGCGTATTTTTTTCATTGTTGCCAGTGAACGCATGTATTTAAGCTCTTCTTTGGTAAGCTCGGCATGGGCAGTAATGTAAGCTTCAAAACACTCAAACATTGATTAAAGGCTTTTTAACGGATTCCTAAGCCCCTGTCCCACTCCTTTTCCTGTGTTCCCTGGACTTAGTCAATAATGCAAATTTAGGTCAAATGACCTCAAAAAATTGTGTCAAATCTCCTTGTTTCCAGGGCCCCTTCTGTCGGAATTTTGTGTCCGTAAATGGTTCGCAGCAGCTTGTGTTACGAATGGATTTATTCACTAAAACTACAGAAAATGCGTGTTTTTGTCACAGGCGCCACAGGTTTTGTCGGCACAGCCGTTGTTCAGGATTTACTCAGCGCAGGTCATCAGGTACTGGGCTTTGCCCGTTCGGAGGCCGCTGCCGCTACGCTCACTGCTGCGGGCGCTGACGTGCACCGGGGTACACTCGAAGACCTCGACAGTCTCAGACAGGGAGCATTGGCTACAGATGGTATTATCCACACGGCCTTTATCCATGATTTCTCCAACATGGCTGCCTCCGCTGTAACAGACAGGATTGCCATTGAGACCTTCATTGCAGCATTGGCGGGAACAGGCAAGCCCCTGGTGGTAACCTCCGGTATCGCCACCGTTGCAGCCCTCGATGGCGGTCGCCTGGGAACGGAACAAGATGCTCCAAACCCCAACACACCCGGAAGGCACCGTGTTCCCTCTGAGGAAATCACACTGGCCGCGGCAGCCCAGGGCGTCCGTTCATCAGTCGTAAGGCTCCCGACATCCGTACATGATAAGGATGATCATGGCTTTATCCCGATGCTGATCAACATTGCCCGTCAGAAAGGTGTTTCTGCCTACATCGGCGAAGGACTCAACCGCTGGCCTGCCGTACACCGCCTGGATGCTGCCCGTGTTTTCAGACTGGCGGTGGAGAAAGGTGTTGCTGGTACCCGCTTCCATGCAGTTGGCGATGAAGGCATCCCTACCCGGGATATCGCCACAGCGATCGGCAAACATCTGAATATGCCGGTGGTGTCAGTATCACCAGCAGCAGCAGCGGAGCATTTCGGCTGGCTGGGACATTTCTTTGGCATTGACTGCCCCGCTTCCGGCACACTGACGCAGCAATGGCTGGGATGGCAGCCTGTTCATCCCGGATTGATCGAAGATCTCGGTAACGGAAGTTATTTTGCTCCCGGAAAGTAAGGCTGGCGCCTTGCATGCAACGAACACCCTCTCAGGTACCTCAACCTGAGAGGGTGTTCTTTATTGGGCCAGCCCCTTCTGGTAAAATTGCTATCTTGCAGCATCATCAGTAATCATGGTCTCATGAAAGACATTCCCGTAAGGAATATTATTGCAGCAGAAGCAGGGACATTTTTCAATAACTTCAGCATCCGCGATCTGCATGATCTTCTCGCTGGAAAAGACATGGTACAGGAACTTCACCGCCATAATTTCTTTTATGTACTGGCCTTAAAAAAAGGAAAAGGCACACATGAAATAGACTTCACCTCATATGATATTGCCGACAATGCCGTTTTCTTTTTGCGCCCCGGCCAGGTACACCAGCTTACCTTGAAAGCTGGCAGCACAGGTTATCTGCTATCATTTAAAGCTGATTTTCACGCTCCGCAGGATCAATCCGGGCATCAGCTATTACGCAAGGCAAGCTCGATGAATCATTATCAATCAGATAATGACGGATTCAAAAGAATAAATACTCCACTGGACAATATCTTCCAGGAATATAACAACAAACAGGCCCAATACGGCGAAGTGATCACTGCCAATCTGTATATCTTCTTTGTCGAATTAATCAGGCAGTACAACAAGGCTTCGGCTGGTAACGTTAACTTGTATATGCAGGAGCGACTGGAAGAATTCCTAACCCTTTTAGAAACGCATATCACCAGTATCAAACAGGCGTCTGCATATGCTGACATGCTGCATCTTTCCCTCTATCAGCTGAATACCATCACCAAATCCACACTGGGTAAAACATGTTCAGAGATGATCAATGAACATATCATCCTGGAAGCAAAAAGATACCTGCGGGCCACCTCCAGCCAGGTCAGCCAGATAGCAGATCATCTGGGTTATGAGGATGTTTCTTATTTTATCCGCTTCTTTAAAAAGCATACCGGCTCTTCACCGGAGGTATTCAGACAGCAGTTCAGATCAGTAAAATGATTGATTAAATTACTTCCACCTGAGTTAATTTCATTTAAGTTCCATTCAACCACATTTCTGTCCTATTCCTGCAACATCTGCTGTTCCTAACTTTGCAGGTAAATAACAACTACATTATGCAACAAAAATGGGACGAACGCTATAAAGCATCTGATTTTGCCTATGGCAAAGAACCTAATCTCTTTTTCCAGGAATGGTTGCCAACATTCAATCCCGGTAAGATATTGATGCCGGCTGATGGTGAAGGACGTAATGGCGTTTTCGCAGCACGATCAGGATGGGAAGTAATTAGTTTCGACCTCAGTATTGAGGGACAGTCAAAGGCCTTACAACTGGCGAAAGAAAACGAAGTCGCACTGGAATACATCGTCGGAGACTTAGATGATCTCAGCTTTGAAAAAGCATCCTTCGATGCTATCGGATTGATCTACGCACATTTTTCCGCTGAAAAGAAATCCATCTTCCACAGGAAGTTAAATGATTATCTCAAACCCGGCGGTATTATCATACTGGAAGCCTTCAGCAAGAAACACCTGTATTTCAACGGACTTGATCCAAAAGTGGGAGGTCCAAAGCAATTAGAAGAGCTGTATTCCGAAGCAGAAATACTAGCCGATTTCAGCAACTATGACATGTTGATGCTGGCGGAAGAAGAGATCTTCCTGAATGAAGGCAAATATCATATTGGTAAGGGGGCTGTAATCCGCTTTGTGGGAAGAAAACGTTACTGATAATCCGCAACTATTTACCCATCACCTCTTTGCGATGCGCGAGTCCCCAGTAATGCAGTTCCTCCAGCAGCTTTTCCAGTGACGTGCCATGCGCTGTAAGCGAGTATTCTACCGCTGGCGGGAAAGTATCGTGTGTTTCTCTTTTCACCAGTTTATTGGCCTCCAAAGTCTTTAATTCTTTAGACAACATCTTATCGGTAATACCGCCAACCTCCTTTGATATCTGTTTAAACCGTTTCGGACCTCCTTGCAATGAAAACAAGATGAGCAGTTTCCATCTCCCTTCCAGGGCTTCCAGGGCATCTTTGATAGATAGCATCGTTTTAGGACATCCTTCGCGTGTCAGCATTTCTTATTCCTTTAATAATTTACAGTGTTCACATTACTATCCTGTCGGAAAGCGCTATCCCGTGGGATAGTACTTTATTCTGAGCAACAAACATAAATACTTTTGAGCCGCTAACGAAAAATCCTTTCTTGCATGACAAATCAACAGCAATCTTCAAAAGCGCTTAATATTTCCCTTTGGATAGCGCAGGTGTTCGTGGCGGCCATTTTTATCTGGGCAGCTACCAGCAAGTTATTTCAGCCTATTGAAAAAATAGCGGCCATGTGGCCCTGGACGGGCGAAGTCCCTTCCCTGATGGTAAGACTACTCGGGGTAGTAGATCTATTGGGTGGCCTTGGGCTTATACTGCCCTCTTTATTGCGTATCAAACCAAGGCTCACCGCTTACACTGCGATTGCTATTATTGCACTCATGGTATGTGCCAGTATCTTTCACATTGCGCGGGGAGAAGCTGCTGTAATCGGGTTTAACATATTTATGGCGGCTATTGCGGCTTTCATTGCCTGGGGAAGACTGAAACAATAAAAAAAGCTGCCTGACGATACATCAGGCAGCTTCAAAATTATCTTTTCATCAAATGCTTACTTAACAGTATAGTAACATTTAACTGTAAAATCGTTCACACTGGCAGTAACCGGCAGTTCAGTATATTGAAATGCCTTTACAGAGCCATCAGCATTCAGGGTACATACATTTTTATATGTTTGTGTCTTTATAGAATCAACTTTCTGGTTTGAAAAATAGATCCTGTTAACTGTCCCATCGTTAAACAGGTTGTCTTTAGGACACAGGATATTCTGCATGAATATATTCTGGGAGTTTGATGTAAACAGGTATAGCTGTACCCTTGTCGCAAGTAAAAAAGCATAAGCAGGATTGAATTTTTGCATGCTTTTATTTACGGGAGAGACAACCGTAGCAGGATGTATATTCCGTTCATTCTCGTATGAAAAAGCAAGCTGGTTAAAGCTTTGTATATTAATAGAGTCTATTTCTCCATTGCTTTTTCTTACATAGCGCCTTTTGTATATTGTATAAGAGCTACCTTCCTGTATTCTTTCAGTAGCTATGGAAAGCAGGACATTATTCCCGTCATACGACAGTTTACTCTTCATTTCAAATATTCCAAAAGTGCCTGAATTATCTTCCATATTAAGACTATCAATACGATTATTGGGGCCATAGAAGATGTTGTAGTCCTGGTTCCACCAGGTGCTGCCCCGTGCTGTCATTTTAGACAACAGATCATTGCTGTTATATGTAAACAGGTACACAATATCGTAGGTGCCATGGGTAACCACTTTCACGACCTGATCTTTGTCATTATAGAAGATGGAGTCTGAATAGAAGGCCACACCGCTGGTGTCAGTTCCCCCAGGATAGTAGTCAGCTCTGGTTAATGTTGCCGGGGTTTCATTTTCTGTATCAGGGACTTCGTCTTTATTGCAGGCGAAGAGAAGCGATAAGGATAATAACAACAAGGATCCTAATGCCGGATTGATGATTTTCACAGGTAATAGATTTTATTCCAGCAAAGATATATTAAATATTAAAATATATTATCCCTTACACGCTCCTCTTCTACGGCTTTATATACTAGCTTTGTTTTCTCACATACTGTGTCAGGATCACGATCACCTGCCCTTCTATTTTACCCTCTATCTGCGCTGTATTATTCTCTACTAAACGGATATTCTTCACCACCGTACCCATTTTAGCATTCAGTGTAGAGCCTTTCACATCCAATGATTTGATAAGTACTACGGAGTCTCCATCCTGCAAAACCTGGCCATTACAATCCTTGTGTAACTCTACTGCACTGTCATTCTCATGGTCGCCGGTCGCTTTAGCCCATGCCAGCCGCTCATCATCCAGGTACATCATATCCAGGCTCTCCATTGCCCAGCTCTCCTGCTTCAGACGGTTAAGCATCCGCCAGGACACCACCTGGATACCCGGCACCTCGCTCCACATCGTTTCTGACAAAAAGCGCCAATGATTGCTGTCCAGTTCGGCCTTCTTTTCTAGCTGCATCCTGCATGTATTACAGATAAGGATACTATTATCCGCATCCGCACCTGCAGCAGGCGGCACTTCATAGATCTTTAAAGCTTCTGTTGATTTGCACAGTTCACATTGATTTTCACTCCTTTTTTGTAGTAGTTCGTCCAGTTTCATTGCTTGTTTTGTAAAATGTGCCGCGAATGTATAGCTTTTAGCTGGCTAAAAAAGTGACTTATTGCAGGCAGCTGTTTCTGCCTTTTTACTTATCTTACCTGCATGTACCCAAGCCTGATCTCAGCCATCGAATATTTTATCCGTCTCGACGATGCGGAGAAGGAATTCATCTCCTCCCTTGTCATTCCGAAAACCTTTGCAAAAGGAGATCATCTGCTGCGTGAAGGCCAGGTTTGCCGTGATGTCGGCTTTATTGAAACGGGATTGATCCGCTACTACCAGACGAAAGACGACGGAGAGGATATCACCCTGCACTTTGGGAAGGAAAACGAATTCACCTGCAATTACCAGAGCTTTCTCGACCATTCCCTATCGCTAACGGCTATCCAGTGCCTGGAACCCAGTGAAATATTACTGATTTCCTACGATAACCTGCAGCGGATATATGAAGAGGTCAGAGAGGGCCAGAAATTCGGCCGTCTTGCCTGTGAATTCATTTACCTGCAGGCGCAGAGCCAGTTGAGATCCATGTATACCGATGAACCCGAACAACGCTATCTCAATTTTGTGAACAACTACCCCGACCTGCAACAGCGGGTGCCCCAGTATTACATATCTTCTTTCGTAGGGGTTAAGCCACCATCACTCAGCCGCATAAGAAAAAGGCTGGCCCTGTGATTTATTAACCTGGGTGAACGAACAGGTCTGCCGGCGATTCTACCTTTGATACATCAACGCAAAAATGTATCAAAATGAAAAAAACAAATGCTGTAATCGCTTTTGGGCTCACCTTCATCACCGGTGCACTACTTATATTCATCGGCGCCCGCTTCCTCCTTTTACCTGATGTAGCTGAACATGCCTTTGGTATACAAACTGTTACCGGCAACGATTTTGCTTTTCATTACATCAAAGGAATAAGAGACCTCTCCGCCGGTATGGCCATACTGGCCCTGTTGCTGACACGTACCCAACGGGGGCTTGCTATCCTGTTGCTGACAGCTTCTCTTGTACCAGTAGCCGATTTCCTGATCGTACTGCATGCGCCCGGTCATCTTACCGCACAACTGTATCCCCATGTAACAGCTATTGTACTGGGACTGGTACTCGGATGTTATTATCTTTTCACCGCACCTAAATCTGTTACACATGTTGCTCTTTAATACAATACTCCTGATCCACTTTCTGTGTTTTGCCATCTATTTATGTGTACTCTTATCACAATGGCGGGATTATGACACCCGCGTAAGAAACGCATCGGGCATGATCCTGGGGATTATCCTGCTGATCACTGGTATAGTAATGGTGGCGCTCAAATACCCGCATGTGAATTATTATAAAGTTGTTCCTAAAACCGCCTTATTCGCAGTGGTGACCATCATCAATGGACGTTTCAACGGAAAAGTCTTCACAAAGCAGGCTTACTATGCGCTGATCGCCATTACCCTGCTGGCTGCCTGTATTGCTGTAGTCCGTGTTTAACACATCCCATCCCTTTTATTATAAAGCGTGTGTCAGGATAAGTTCATCACTTTTTTCTGACACACGCTTTGTTATAGTCCCCCTGATTTCTATATTTAACCTCTAATAGGCGATTAATAGCCTTACTCAGGTCAATAAACTTTTCGAAATATGAGGAATTCCACCGCAAGTCCTTTCATGCTAGGGCTTGCCATGCTATTTGCTGCCGCATCAGGTAAAGCGCAGTCACCAACCAGCTACACAAAGTATGTCAATACTTTCGTGGGCACAGCGCCACTCACTGATCCTAAGATCCTTGGATACCAGTTACCGGAAGGCTGGCGCTCATGGGCAGGGCTTACGTTTCCCGGCAGCTCTTTGCCGAATGCCATGGTGCAGTTAAGTCCGATGACGGAATACGGTTCCGGCGCCGGATATGAATACGAGGATACCGTTATCCTGGGCTTCACACATACCAATAAAGGTCACTGGAATCTATGCAACATTCCTATTCTGCCACTCTCCCATCCGGGTCTGCCATTCGGTTCCAGGTTCTCCCACAAAAAAGAAAGTGCATCCCCTGGCTTTTACCAGGTGTACCTGGACGATTATGACGTGAATGTCAATCTGACCTCCACGCTCAGATGCGGCTATCATCAGTATACCTATAAAAACAATACAGACAGACAGATACTGTTTGATCTGGCGAAGGCCAACAACAGGATCTCCGACTGGCATATTGAACAGGTAGGTACATCCGCCTTACAGGGCTATCAGCGGGCAGGTGGCAACATCTACTTCTACGCTGTACTGAATACCGCTATCGACAAACTGGAAAAGACACAGGAAGGCGAGCACAACGGCTATGCTATTGTGCATGTAGCTGATGGTAGTAAAGGTCTCGTTGAACTGAAAATAGGCCTATCGTTCGTAAGTACAGAGAACGCCAAACAAAACCTGGAACAGGAAATCGGCAATAAGTCTTTCACCGAGGTCCGTAATGAAGCCAACCGCAAATGGGAGACTTTGCTATCATCTGTACAGGTAAAAGGCGGTACTGAAAAACAAAGGAGGATGTTCTATTCCTGCCTCTACAGGTCCTTCCTCTGGCCGGCTTTACGTAGTGATGTAAACGGGGAATTTACGGATGCCAAAGGCAATGTAGTGAAGGGTGATTTTAATTACTACACCGAGCCCTCTCTGTGGGATACCTACCGGAATAAAGATGTGCTTCTGGGCCTGATCTCTCCACAGGTCACACTTGATGTGATCAAATCCATGAAAGAAGTGGGCGATAAAACAGGATTCATTCCTACCTTCTTCCACGGCGATCATGGTGCGTCTTCCATTGCCGGCGCCTATCTCAGGGGCATTGATAACTTTGACGTGAAAGGTACTTATCAGCTACTGCTGAGGAATGCCAATGTAGAAGGCGCCCGTCCGCATCTGAATGAGTACATAGCAAAAGGTTATATCTCCGATCCTGATATTCCTGATCCACACGTAGAAACCAAAGCAGCAGCAGGCGTATCCAAAACACTGGAATATTCTTACGATGATTATTCCCTTGCCCAGATAGCGAAGAAACTGGGAGACACTGCCAACTACAGAATACTGATGACACGGTCTAAAAACTACAGGAATATGTTTGATCCCGGTACCCGGTTCATGAGAGGAAGATTGGCTGATGGTTCATGGATCAAGAATTTCAATCCGCAATATCCCTATTATGAATACATGTACAGGGAGGCCAATGCATGGCAGGTATCCTTCTTTGCACCTCACGACATGAAAGGCCTGGTTGAACTGTATGGTGGCGCAATGGGATTTGAATCCAAACTGGATTCCCTCTTTACGCTGCCCTGGAACCCGCATTACATTGCCAGGAATGTGGAAACCATGATAGGCCAGTATTGCCATGGCAATCAGCCGGACCACGAGGCTCCTTTTGCTTATTATTTCATAGGCAAACCGGAAAAGTCACAGAAGATGATCGATACAATTCTAAATAGTCTGTACGGTATCGGAAAAGAAGGCATTGCGCTCTGTGGCATGGATGATGCAGGTGAGATGTCAGCATGGTATGTATTCAGTTCCTCCGGATTATATACCTTCTCAGCCACTGATCCTGAATACCTTGTTACCGTTCCGCTTTTCGATGAAGTAAAGTGGCGCACCAGCACTGGCAAACTGCTGACCTTAACGAAAAAAGGGAAAGGCAGAGCCCTCACTTCCATAAAGGTGAATGGAAAAGAACAGCAAGGCTATTTCGTGCCGCATGACCTGTTCCGAAATGGCGGTAAGATTGAGATCGTTACAAAATAAACGGAAAAAGGGTGTTTAGCTTATGGCGAACACCCTTTTCAATTATTTATCCGAAAGGCTATCAGGGACGGCCTTTAGGCTTAGGAATCACTTTTTCACCCGTTGCACCCGGAATATAAACACCATTTACCTTCTTGTCTATTTTCTCGGTATACACCGGGTCAAATTCCAGGCGTCCTTTTTTGATCTCATAGAATTTTGAAGGAACGTAATACATTGAATCTGCCGCAGGATATGTTTCGGGTTGCTCACTTCCTCCGAACTCCAGCAGTTCATCGTGGTCAAAGTCTTTGATATCAGAAGCTATCGCTGTCATCAGTGAATCAGCCACTGAGTTATTGATACCAAATACGATCAGTTTGTTCTTATTCGGATTGTCAGTTACTTCCAGGAACAAGAAGACATTTCCACCATCTTCCACCAGGCGGTTACGTTTGCTCTTGTAAACGATATTGTCGGTAGCAAATTTGAAGGTCTTATTGCCATTCACAATGATAGTGCCTTTATACACCGCAATTTTTTGCTGTTTGGTGCTGGTAAAATGCAGGTTATCGTCTGGCTTCTGGGCCAAAGCCGGTAAGCCGATAAACAGGAACAGGAGATGTCTGAGTCGAAGACGCATAGGAATATTTTTTAAAATCCGGCGCGTAACTTACTCAATTTTTCCCGAACCATCTCCATAACAAATCTGAAATTTTGCCGTTGCCGTTATGTGGGACGGTGCGTCCCCAATGAGCTCACCTGGGGAAAAAGTTTTTCGTCTATTCTTCTCTTTTGTCGCAGGTGATGTCTCATATGCATTTCTGCAAAATGCAACCATTCAAAAGCATCAAAAAAAGCGAATCCGGGATGTTCTGTTTTTCCCTTTGCGGTTGAAAGATCTATGTCATGAAACAGGCGGTTCACTTCATCTTTTATAGATATCAATCCCCGCGACAATTCATCCTTGCTTTGTGGTTGTTCTAAATTGATATCATTAAAAGGATTCTCCAGCACCATGTCAGGAAACTCATTGTTATCAAACATGGTCCTGGCGCGCGAGCGCATACTTCTTTCAGCATTGCAGTTCTTGGATGCCAGCGCAGCCTGCATCTGCTCCAGATAGAAGGTCGTATCTTCTATGATATGTACATACACCTGACCCAGCGACCAGGCATCGGTCTGCGGCCTTTGACGAAGCATTTCGATAGAATAATTACTGAGTTGATCTATCCACTGCTGAATAGTATCGTTAAACTGTTTAAGTAATGCCTTTACGGTACTGTTTTCCATATTACAACGGGTTTAACGTCCCTGCAATTTATTACATCCCAACATTCACTCCAATAGCTGGCAGCACACTCATCCAAAAAATATCAATATTTTAATACACATTGAATAACAAGCAGTTAACGACAGTCCACGAAAATAGTTATTACCTTCATAACATCATAACCAACTAAATGCCGAACAATGAAAAAGTACCTGTTGCCAACGGTCGCACTACTGTGCGCCACACTGTCATATGGACAGCAGAACTGTTCCCCCGCTGAAGTGGCTTCTCTCCTGTTTAAGAATGCTAAAACGAATTTAACTACGGCAGAAAAAAATCAGATCGCCACTAAACTGGGCTTTGTCTGCACCGGCAATAAAGATCTTCCTTTTGCCCAGGACAAGGATAGCAAGGATTATCCGTTCAATGCTGTCATTTATCCGACAGATCTGAATAAAGACGGCAAACTGGAGATCTTCGTCTGGTTTGGGAATTCCTATACGTCAGGCAATACCGGCTCCAGCATTTCCCTGTTTATTAAAAACGCGATGGGGGTTTATGTGGATAATATGGGATTCCCCGGATTGACGCCTGATGTACTTGCCACCACCAACAAGGGATATCCTGACCTGCTTATAGGGGGGCCGGGTATGGAATTCCCTGTCTGGAGATGGAATGGTAAGGCATATGTTGACTTCAAAACTGTCAGGAACGAGGATTATGACAAACTGAAGAAAACCAGTCTTGAGGAATTAGCCATCAAGTAAGCGTAAAACGATTGCCCTGGCCAGCGACAGCTACCTTCCTTAACCGGACTACAATGTTAACAATGGTCCGGCAGGGGGATATTATTGACAGCTATAAGACTGTCCAGCCTGATCACCAGACCATTATCCATCCTCATATATTCCACTTTATTCAAGGCATATACATCCATAATACGGGCGGTAACATCCTGCTCGTTCCCTGTTTCATCTCTGAATACGATCCTGCAAACAGTGCGCATGGTGGCCCAGGCTTCCAGTCGGTCATAGTAGTTGCAATCAATTGGTTGATATGGGATATCCGGCGTGTTCATAGAATTTACTTTCTATAAAGTTACCTTTTGCCCGCTTATTTTTCCAACAATTATCCCATGGTGACCGTTCATAAAGCGTAACTCCTTAGCCAGGGACAAGTTTATTATTTTGGAAACCATCAATAATATAGGCTATACTATGAAGACATTGTTGCTATCGTCTTACCTGCTGGCTGCCGGTTTCCTTACACCGGTATTTGCTGCTCCGCCGGCAAAGGGGACTTTCACATCTGTAAACGGACCATTACCCGCATCTCCTGCCGACACGAACCTTACCATGTTCGGACGTGGTATGTATCCCGGAGATGATTCTACTTATGAGAATTTAAGGAACTCCGGTTTCAACACCGTAATTCTCTCCAGCTTTTACATCCATGCCAATGGAGATGTTTATTCCGGCGATGACCATAAGAATCCTATCATACATGATGGGCAATATGTAGGTAGCAGGGAGTGGCTTAAATATGTTGCATCCCTGAGACAGGCATCATCCTCTGTAAAACGTATTGAGATACTACTGGAAGGCAGATGGTATAATCAGCCACCTAATACGTACGACTACATACAGGACTGGTATGATTCCTCCCGGACGGTTGAAGGCATCGTAACAGGGATCGGTACTAACAGCACATTGTATAAGATCATCAAAATAATGAAAGAAGATATCGGTGTGGATGCTATCTGTATCGATGACGAATCTGTTTATAACAGCGAATCCATCGCTAAGCTGGGAGAGCTGGCAGCCCACCTCAACCTGCATATGACACTCTGCCCTTTTAAGAAAACAAACTACTGGAAAGATATCATTTGCCGCTCTCAACCGGGTCTGATAGATGCCATCTACCTGCAATGTTACGATGGCGGCAGGTTCAATATGCCCGGCGTCTGGAAGGACAAACTGGAGACCACACTGCCTGTATACCCTATCTTCCTTTGCCGGGGTGCATTCAGTACCTGCAATCCTGTTCACAACAGTAAAACACCGGCAGAGATCAAAGCTGAAATGATCCGCTTCAAAAAGGATTATCCTGAAATGGGCGGCGGTGCTATATGGCAGATGGCAGATATAAAAAACTTTGTAAAGAATAATTGCGCGGTACAGACCCCGGAATCCGGTACGTCTGCTACATTCAGCCAGTATATCCTCGATCTCCGCAATGGTTTGAAGGATGGTCTCAGTGAATGATCTTTAATATATCCACCACTCATTTAGTAAATACGGGCAAGCGTATTTTCTACAGAAGGCCTTGTGTTCATTGGACACGAGGCCCTTCTATTCAGGGTAACAGTAGTTTCGTTTTAATAGTATCGAGGTAGGAGTAGGCGCTCTTTATTGCAGATCCTTTCGCATCATTCATCACCAATATATAGGTGCCTTTAAAATACTTCTGGATCTCCCTGATCTTGAGTTTATTGACGATAAAACCTCTATGTATCCGCAGGAATTCGGATGGCAGACGATCTTCGAGATAGCTCAGGGAGTATTCTATCAGTTTCTCTTCATCCCGGGTATGCACACTGACATACTTCTCCTTTGCTTCAAAGAAGACGATATCCCCTACATGCACCAGCTGGATCTTATCTCCTTTCTTTACGGGTATGGTGCTGATCACGTCTTTCGCTGGTTGTTCGCTCATCAGTTGCCGGATCTTCCGCAGCATGTCTCCATCTTCGCCCTTCCTCTGGCTAATCCTTTTGATAGTGAGTGCAAGCCGTTCGTCTTCTACTGGCTTCAGCAGGTAATCCAGTGAGTTCTTTTCAAAGGCCTTTATTGCATATTCCACATAAGCTGTCACAAAAACGATCAGCGGCGTATGTTCCAGTTGATTAAGCACTTCAAACCCATTGAATGCCGGTATCTGTATATCCAGGAATACCAGGTCAGGCCGGTGTTGATTAATAAACGCCACAGCAGCAGGACCATCGCCGACAGCCCCGATCACCTTAATCTGCGGGTAGGCCGATAAAGATTTCTGCAGGCGATGTATGGCCATTTCTTCATCGTCTACCAACAGGGTGGTGATGGCTTCCTGGAATAGTGATCCGGACATATTTTTCAGGCGTATTATTCAGTTCTATTGTAAAATCATCTGCATACAGCAGCCTTAACTTATTCATCACCATCTGCAATCCCATACCCGAACCAGGCATATCCGGGAATGCAGGGCCTGAATCAGCAATACAGATCAGCAACTGCGTTCCTTCCCATAAGATACGCACATCAATGGAACCACTGGTAGTGCTGTTCTCTATACCATGTTTTACTGCATTCTCCACCAGCGGCTGTAATATGAACGAGGGTATCTGCTGCTGCAAGGTAGCAGGATCCGCCGCTATATGATAGCGCATCCTGTTCTCATACCTGATCTGCTGCATATGCAGGTAGGTAGAGATGATCTCCAGCTCGTCCTGCACAGTATGGAAAGTAGCGCTATCCTTATTCAGTGTAAACCTGAAGAAACGGGACAGCAGCAATACCAGTTCTTCTGCCTTCTGCGGGTCTTTCGATATCAGGCCGGCAATGGTATTGTGCATGTTGTACAGGAAATGCGGATTGATCTTTGCCCGCAGCAGCTCCAGTTCAAAGGCTGTTTGTTGTTGCTCTAATTGCAACACCCGGTACTGCTGATGTAATATCCGGGCATTCAGCATACTTTTCCATTCCTCACTCACATACAAGGGCATTGCTGTCACCATTACCACAAGAATATTCAGGATATAAATACTACCACCATCAAAAGCGATGTAGGGCTCCCTTGTCAGCAATGCCCTCATCAGGAAAGTCAGTTCAGAACCCAGTAGCGCAGCTAATACCAACAGTACGATCATGATCATCACCTTTACTGCCTGGTAGGCCGTTACATTAGTAAAATAATGCCGGTGATAAATGGCCAGCATCATCAGGGAACCAATATTTATGCTGGATAATACTGACACGAGAATGCGTATCGGCCTGTGATCATATGTGAAGTACAGATAGCCGCCAAAAGCCAATCCGATCAGGATACAGATCAGTAAAGTTTTTATAACCAGCCGCATATTAGTCTGCTTGCAGCACCTTCGTGCTTTTGAAAAATAATGGCCTGTTGCCCAACCCGATAAAGATAACAATAATGCAGGTCAAACCAGCCATGGACGGCAGGAACTGACTGTAAGGCTTAAACTGTGGCAGTACCGTACCGGTAAAGGCGGAAGCAAGGGCACTCAAAGCGCTCAGCATTTTATACACGTGTTCATACAACATCAGCTTTTTACGTGTATGGGCCGGCATTATTCCCCGGCACAGATCGTAGATGGTGACCACGAACAATGAACCGATGGTGGCGTAAATAATCACAGGCGCCCAATACAGACCACTGGCGTACACGTAATAGGCGTAGTAAGCAGCAGCTGACATCACCATGACCGGCGCCAGGTAATCGATAAAACCCGGTTTCCGGCCCGATAAGCGCATGGTCCTGATCCCGCTGAAACAGTTATACCCACTGAGCAGGGTAATGACCAGCAGGAAGGTATTACGCTTAAATACAAATACACCGGCCAGACCTGTGATGATCACAAAGACCATCATCCACATAAAATATTTACCCAGCATGCGGTGTTGTTGAACTTGTTTATTGAGAATGGCAGCAGCCAGGCCGCTTAACAATGCCAGGATACCGGCACTAACGTGAACAGCAATATTGATGTGATGTATTATTTCCATTACGTATTGATTGAGATAGCAAATCAACAACACCTGCCCCTCATCGGAAATAGAATTCCGACGAAACGGGATATATCCGGATGAAACGGATACCTCATATGGTTAAAAATTTCTTAAAACGGTTATTTATATCCGGAGTTATTACGATTGGCGCAGGGATCATATTATATTTAGGCTATAACTGAAATATATGCTGCAACTGGCAGATTTCGAAAAGTCTTACCACCATGCTCCTGTTCTTCACATTCCACAACTTGACATAGGACCGGGCATTTACTGGATCAAAGGAGCCAATGGTTCCGGGAAGAGCACCTTGCTGAAGGCCATTGCCGGTATTATTGATTTCTCCGGAGATATCCTGCTGAATAACACCAGCATCAAAAAGCAAGCTGTCGACTACCGAAGGCGGGTTAATTTCGCAGAAGCAGAACCGGTCTTCCCTGAGTTCCTGACGGGAAGTGACATGCTGGCGCTTTTCATGACAGCCAAACAGGCGCCTGCTGGACAGCCAGACCGATATCTTGAGAGCATGCAGATGCAGGCATATCTTGATCAGCCTTTAGGCGCCTATTCCAGTGGTATGCTCAAAAAGCTATCCCTGTTGCTGGCATTTATAGGTACTCCCAGCCTGATATTGCTGGATGAACCATTGATCACCTTAGATATGGCTTCGCTGGCCATCCTCTACGACTGGATAAAGGAACGGCAGCAGACACAGGGTACCTCCTTCCTTTTGTCCTCACACCAGCCACTGGAAGAGCATACCCTGCCTATCAGCGGTACCTTGCATGTAGCAGATAAAACAGTTAAATGGCTTCCAGGATGATCTCCCCACTTACAATTGTACTGACCAGGATATTCTCCCGGGGTTTTTACCGGGCAAACGCAGGAACACTGCTCTTCTTTTTTGTGGTGGTGATCAGCTATGCCATCTTTATCACGCCTGCGGGTACGATGTCGCACGAAACCTTTCAGTTGTATGAACTGATCGTGATGATGACACTTATCAGTAACCCGGTAGCGATGACGGCAATCTTCTTTGCCTGGTTGCTGTATACCCTGAAAAGCTGGCAATATGTAACGGGGCAATTAACAGCCCCTGAGAACGGCTTTCTGTACTATAGCAGTACAGCGCTCAGTAAGTTCAGGCAACTGCGCAGCTGGTGGTGGATGCAGTTCGTGATCACATTGCCCATTACGGCTTACGGACTGTTGTCGGTGGTATTCGGTATTGTCTATCATCACTATCTCCTGCCGTTTATTACAGTGTTGTACCTGTTCCTGCTCATTACCGTCAGCGCAGCTATTTATGTGTGGCTGGCTAACCGTCTATCTGCCGGTACGCCTGCACCCATCAGGCTGCGACTGCCCATACGATGGAAGAAGCCATTCTTCAGCTTGTTCCTGTACCACATCGTCCATAAGGTAAAACTGGGGGGCCTCCTGACGAAGATATTCTCGCTTTTCTGTCTTGCCAGTGGCGCCTATTCCTTGTTCAGTGGTAACCGACAGGATACCCGTGTGGCCGGCCTGCTGGTATTAACAGCCGTAGCGGGGCATCTTTACCTGATATACCAGGAGCACCGTTTTGAAGTGATGACACTAGCCTTTTCCCGGAATTTCCCTTATAGCCGTAACAGGCATTTCGGGTATATGACGCTTCGTTATGTATTGTTGTTATTACCGGAGATCCTTTTCCTGGCTATTACAGCGCCTCCACTGGCGGCAATTCTCCTGTTGACATATGCCATCAGTGTACTATTATTCTTCCGGAGTTTATTGTATTGGCTGGGGTTGAATATGAATATCTATCTGCCGGTAGTTTTCGCAGTATATATAACGCTGTTCTGGCTGGTCATGTACGGCTGCTTGTTGCAATCTGCTGGTGTACTACTGCTCCTGGCATATGGACTATTCTACACCAGATATTATAAATTACCACCTATCGAATAGACAGAAATCCTGACCGGGACTATAAAAAACATCATTTAAATGTCCTTTTAACACTTTTTATTATTATTTTGGAGCAATGAAAAACTCACTCCTTATCATTGCCCTTGCTCTTTTGGGTGGTAGTGCATTTGCACAACAAAAGAACGATTTCCACTCCTGGGCAGCCACACCACCTATGGGCTGGAACAGCTGGGATTGTTACGGTCCTACCGTGACAGAGACAGAAGTAAAAGCCAATGCGGATTATATGTCCCGCTACCTGAAAAAGTATGGCTGGGAATATATTGTGGTAGACATCCGCTGGTATGTAACCAATGATAAATCCCACGGTTATAATGAGACTAATCCGGACTATAATATAGATGCATACGGCCGCTTTATACCGTCTGTTGACCGTTTTCCTTCAGCTGCAGGCGGGAAAGGGTTTAAGCCACTGGCCGATTACCTGCATAGCAAAGGGTTGAAATTCGGTATTCATATTATGCGCGGCATCCCGGTGATAGCTGTAAAACAGGGACTGCCTGTTAAAGGAAGTAAAGCGACGGCCAAAGATATTTACTCCGAAAAAGACCAGTGTAAATGGCTACATGATATGTACACCATCGTTCCCGGTAAGGAAGGCGCACAGGCGTATTATAATTCCATCTTTGAACTATATGCCTCCTGGGGACTGGATTTTGTGAAAGTAGATGACCTCTCCGCCCCTATTTACTTCGCAGCCGAAATAGAGATGATCCGGAAAGCGATTAACCGTACCGGCCGTAAGATCGTATTAAGCACCTCTCCGGGAGAAACGCCGATTGCACATGCAGCGCATGTACAACAACATGCTAATATGTGGCGTACAGTGAATGATTTCTGGGATAACTGGAAACCATTGAACGAGCATTTTGAAGTGTTTGAACGCTGGAATCAATGGCGTATGACAGGTGCATGGCCTGATGGAGATATGTTGCCGCTGGGACGTATCGGTATTCGTGCAGAAGTAGGCAATCCACGTATGACTGCCTTCACAAAAGATGAGCAATATACCCTGATGACGCTCTGGTCTATATTCAGATCGCCACTGATGTTTGGCGGTAATCTGCCGGATAACGATCCATTCACGCTATCCCTGATCACCAATAAAAACGTATTGTCTGTCCTGAATAAGAGCAAGAACAACAAGCCTGTTCTTAACGATACCACGAAAGCTATCTGGACAGCGGAGCCTACTGACAAGCCAGGTAAATACCTGGCGGTGTTCAACAAAACTGAGCAGAAAATGCCGGTTAGTGTAGACCTGTCTGCCTACGGCTTCCCTTCCTCCTGCACCATTACCGATCTCTGGACAGGTAAAGTACTCGGAAAATTCTCCGGCACTTTTGCACCAGACATCAATGCCCATGGCGCAGGTCTGTATCTTGTTTCCGGTAAATAAACTATATACTGGTGGCCTGGCGCTTGAACTGATTGGGAGTCATCCCTACTTCTTTCTTAAACAACCGGGAGAAGTAGGGAGGGTTTTCAAAGCCCAGGTTATAGGCTATTTCCGCCACCGTCTGATCAGCTGATTTCAACAGGTTCTTCGCCTCTGAGATGAGGGAAATATGAATCAGGTCTATGGCAGTCTTGCCGGTTTCCTGTTTCAGCAAGTCGCTCAGATAGCGTGGTGAGAGATGTAACTGCTCTGCCATGTAATTCACTGAGGGCAAGCCTTTATCCTGCAAGCCACCGCCGTTAAAATATTCCGTCAGGATAGTGTTGAATCGGGAAACTGTCTTACCGGCTACATTTGTCCGGTGGATGAACTGACGCCTGTAAAAACGCTCAGAGTATTGCAGGATGGATCCGATATGTGCCAGTATGATATTCCGGCTGTATTCATCCTGGTTGTTATAATATTCTATTTCAATCTTTTTATAGAGGTCCCAGATGATCTCTTCTTCCTTTGGGGACAAGTGCAGCGCCTCGTTCACCTCATAGTCAAAGAAGCTGTATTTTTTGATCTCTGTATGAAGGATGTGCCCATTAATAAAATCTTCATGAATGAACATGAGGAAACCGTCTTCTTCAAATTCCAGCCCTGCAAACTGTATGATCTGTCTTGGCCTTACAAAGGACATGGTACCATTCTGGTGATCATACGATGTTCTTCCATACTTGAAGATGCCTGCTTTCAGCTTTTTGAACCCGATCATATAAAAATCGGTAGTGAATTCGCGGTCGCCTATTGTGCATGTTCTGTCGCAGCGGGAAATACTGAACAACGGATTCTCGGGGAGAACAAACCCATTCTCACGGTGCAGGTCACTCAGGGTGCTATAGTGCTTCATATGCTCAGATTTAAAGCCGGAACTATGTGTAGAACACAGTTCCGGCAAATATTGTTTTACGTTAATTTCATTAATGCCCATGGGCTGTCACGGAAACTTCTTTCCATTCCTCTATGCTGGCCAGACGCTGTGCATATACTTCTTTTACAAAATTGTATGCCACCTTGCCAAACAATACACGCAAGGGCGGATTCGGACTGTCTACCACTTTCAGTATCGCATCCACAGTTGCTTCCGGCTTTCCCCATGTATCGGGAGTAGCACTTTCTGAGAAGGCCTGTTTCAACGGACCATATAATTCCAGTCCCTGGGTCTGAAAAGCGGAGGCGCCAGACCAGTCTGTTGAATACCCGTTAGGTTCTATCATGGTAACGTTGATCCCGAATTGTTTTACCTCCGTAGCCAGTGTTTCACTCAATCCCTCTACTGCAAATTTAGATGCATTATATAAACCAAGTACAGGTAATGTTACCAGTCCGAGGATACTGGACACCTGGATGATATGACCGCTTCGCTGTTCTCTCATTACCGGCAATACTGCCTGGCTGAGCCATAGAAGGCCGAAAAAGTTAGTTTCCATCTGGGCCCTTGCTTCCTGTTCACTTGTTTCCTCTACGGCACCAAATAAGCCGTAACCGGCGTTATTGATCAATATGTCAATTCTCCCGAAATGTGCCTTTGCTTTTGCGATAGCCGCAAAGCTGGCCTCTCTGTTGTTTACGTCCAGTTCCAGGGCCAGAATATTGCTGCCATATTGCTTTACAAGGTCATTTAATGTATCGGTATTCCTTGCCGTAGCCACTACTTTATCTCCTCTCTTCAGGAAGGCCTCTGCCCATAACTTACCAAATCCGCGGGACGCACCGGTAATAAAAATTGTCTTTGCCATTGTTTAAATTTTATGACACAAAGCTATTCCGGGTGCGTAAGCTTAATTTATACAAAAGTCGGGAATAAAGATACATTTTGACGGAAACCGGCTATTCTCTTGCAAGCATGGTGGCGAAAGGCTGTCATGCTGTTTATACCTGCTGCAGCCTTCCGGCGAAAGAAAGCCAGTTTTCCAGTCTGCGCTGCATCAGGCGTTCTATTAGTGTAACTGCCTGTTCAAAACGTTCGTCCCAGTCTCCTTTGATCTCTTCATAGGTAATACCATACTTCTCCAGCACACGGCGATGTGACAGGTCGAGCAGGTTCCGCTCTTCCTCATCCAATCGGGTGCCGTCCTGTATATAAGGAGCATCATTATTCAGGTACAGATAAAAGTCGGCTTTGTTGCTGTTGCAGATCTCTTTGTTTATATCCAGCACTTCCCTAAAGGCATATTCACCATAAGACAAGGTGATATGAATATCCGTATCGATGATCATTAAGGGACTTTCTCCTATTGCCTGCTGATCGATACGTCTGGCATGTTCAGCGGCTATCAGGTATAGGTCGCCAATGCCAAAATCATTAGAGTCTGCGACAATGTCCCTGCCGGCTTCCATTACAGCACTACAATTAAAGTGCGCTGCCAGTCTGCCGGTCAGTGTTGTCTTTCCTGTCGATTCTGTGCCCAGCAAAACTACTTTTGTGATCAGGGAAGCCTTTACGCTGTCCGGCAGATACGCCCAGGTAGCAGGTAGATTCGCTCTTATTTTCGTAGCTGATACCGGATACTGACTCTTTTGCATATCAAAAGAGATATGTGTGATGCCCATATAATCAGCCACCAGCTCCCCATAAGGCTCTGAGGTAACGACTATATTGTGATCAGGGAAAAGTAGTTTAAACTGCTCCGCCCATATGGCTGACACGGCCGCCGATGTTTCGGAAGTATTTGGCAATGAACTTTCATTATATTGATATACCAGCACCTTTACACGGGGTTCATCCCGGAAGGTCTCTTCCACCCAGGATTGACGCAGTGCCGCAGGCAGTGTTTCCAGGTGACTACAGCAAACCAGTACCGATACTGTATCACAATGGGATAAGGCAAACCTGATCATCGCCTCATGTCCCTTATGAAAGGGCATAAATTTTCCAAAAACAAAGCCTTTACGCATACACCATTTTTTTACGCCACTGTAGTAATCCGTAGGTAGCCAATCCTAAAAACACAACATATTCCAATGATAAAAAGTAAACTCCTTTGATGAGATATAATACCACACTTACTACATCCACCACAATCCACAGTATCCATGTCTCTATACGCTTCTTCGCCAGCAGGAATGTAGCCAGCATGCTGGCCACCATGACAAAGGAATCCGCATAAGGATAGGTAGTAGGTAATGGGAAGTAAGCGGGCATCCAGTGATGGAATTGTTGAATAATTATACCTGTTATGATAGTGCCCGCTAGCAGGGCAATACCATATACAGCCACCATCCGGGCTGCCATACGACTGATAGGTACTTCTTCCGTTTTGTGCTGCCAGTTATGCCAGCCAAAAACAGTGACCACCAGGAAGAAGACCTGCAATAACATGTCAGCATACAGCTGTATCTGGAAGAATAGTCCGAACAATGCTATCTCGTTGATGATGCCTGTAGGCCATGTCAGCACATTGGCTTTTGACGCATAGTACACAGAGATCAATCCAAAGATGGTCCCTATCAGTTCAATATAACTGATAGGATATCCCAGTACTCGAATGGCAATATTGGTCACGTCAAAAAAATTCATCAGAAGCTGTATTTAAATGCAACATACATATTCCGTGGCGCCTGTACAAAATACTTGCGGGTACCATCTGCTGCTACAGAGCCATTATTGTAATACTTAGTATCGGAAATGTTATTAACAAAAACTGATAAAGTACAGGAGCCAAGTGTATACTGTGCCCGTGCATTCAACAATACATATCCCTTCACAGCCGCTTCATTGGCAAAATCTATATAGGCACGGTGCTGATACCTACCTGATGCCGCTAATCCTAAACGTTTATGCCTGTAAGCTACCTCCTGGTTGATGATCAGGGCAGGCGTTAGTATCGGACTGAAGGAAGCCTCCTGTTCCTTGATACGGCTATGATTAAATGAAGTGTTGTTTGTAAAACTGAAAGCACCCAACTGGTATGCAGCATACAACTCGATACCTGTACGGTAACTGCTCTTTACTTTATTGGTCAACAGCAATCCGTTCGGGCCGATCTGTCCGTTTAACACGATCTCATTTTTGAAATCCATATAATAGCCGTTCAGATTTAACGCGAAATTGCCCTGCTGCAAACGTATACCCAGTTCATGATCTACCACTGATTCCGCATCACGATTATAGATGATGGCCTTACCTGTACTATCTGCCGTCAGATCATCATTGCCGCCAAAAACGTCATTGCGTGTTGGTTCCCTCCCTGTTCTTCCGGCGCTGTAATAAATACTGGTATGATCATTTACAGCGAAGCTCACACCCGCTTTGGGATTCAGGAAATGCCAGTCCATTTTATCAAAAGCTACACTGCCTTTATAGTCAAAAGTGGTATAGCGATATTGCACATCTGCATACAGGGTGAAGCGGTGTAAGGAATATTCGATTTTACTAAACGCACTGATCTCATTCTTGTAACCATCATTCTGATATAATCTGCCCAGTAAGCCATCAGTACCTGTGTGCTGCCGTGTATAGAGGTTGCCATGTATGCCGCTTGTCCATTTGAAATGGTCATAGGTGAGTGTATAATTACTGAAAAATCCTCCAAAATGAGAACGGAAGTCATAGTTAAACAGGTTTCCATCACTTTCTACGCCGAGATAATTGTTCAGGTCAAAATCATAACCACCTTTCAGATAGGTATAATACACACTGGAACTAACCGTCACATGACCAGAAGGCTGCCATACGTTCTGCAATTGTACCAGTCCCTGGAAAAAGCGGTCTTTCTCGGCCTTCGTATTGGCATTAGATCGCCTGTCCTTCTCTATGAGAGAATCTGCTACCGCCAGCCAGGCCATACCATTCTGCTGATGTCCGGCAACGATATTGAGCTTCCAGGTACTTTTATCGTAATACAAGCCTCCGCTGACAAATACAGACTGGGAGTTGTTGGAAGAATGATATTTATAGCCGTCTGTATATACCTCTGAAGCGCGTACATACAGCGATTTCCTGTTCCTGATAGCACTCTGGTGCTCGGCGAATACCCGGAAGCTATTGTAAGAGCCATAACCGATACCGAAGTTTGTGCTGGCGGTATTCCCGGCCTCTGGCGAGAATAGCTGTACACTGCCGGCATAGCTGGCGGCGCCGTTTTTGGAAGTTCCCACTCCCCGCTGTATCTGGAGCCGGCTCACTGAATTCAGGATATCCGGGTAATTGGAAAAATAGGCGCCCTGGTCTTCGGGTTCATTCAGGGGCATCCCATCCAGGGTGGTGTTGACCCGGGTCTGGTCCATTCCTCTCAGGCGGTAATACGAGTACCCCTGCATGTTACCGGCATCGGAATACACGGTAATGGAAGGCGTTTCTGATAAGAGGAAGGAAGGTTCCTGTCCGGTGTTCTTTTCGTCCAGCACTTTCATATTCAGGTTCTGGTATGTTACAGGGGTGGCACTACCGGCCTGATAGGTAACAACGATCTCTTTTAAATGCTGGCTGCTGTCTTTTCTGTTCGTTAATGTATCCTGGGCATTGGCTAACAAGGGCAATAACAGAGCTGAAACAGTAACAACTCTCACATGACTAAAAATGGGCATAGGTAAAAATTGTAATAATTACACAAATGTATTAAGACAGTTGGGAGATCGTTTAACATGTTCGTGTTAGTTATTTTGGGAAATGACACTCCGGGTGAAAATAATGTTTATATTTATTCCCCGGCGCAAGCTATGCCACGCTCAATCTCTACCTTAGAAAGCTTTATCCCAAATATTGCGATATGAAAAGCGATGCACCTCTTCTCAATAAGTTAGAGCAGAACAGAAAGTTCCTGTTAGGGTATCACCTGGCTTTTGAGACTGATTCACAAAGAAAAAACTGGCAACAGATCGTACTGCTGTGGTTTTCCGCTGCGGCTGCCGGCCATCTGCGGGCGCAGTTCTACCTGGGTACCTGTTATGATTATGGCCGTGGTGTGGAGAAAGATCCTGCTATTGCTTACAAATGGTATTTAAAGGCAGCCCTGAAGGGACACATGGAATCCCAGTACAATATTGGATTCTTTTACCGGGAGGGTGAAGTAGTGAAACAAAACGATAAGAAAGCCGTCTACTGGTACAAACTGGCCGCCGCCCAGGGCGACACGGAGGCTGAAAGAGACCTGGGATACTGTTATTTCTATGGCTATGGCATAAAAAAAGATGAGCAGAAAGCCGTCTTCTGGTATAAGAAAGCAGCTGCTAAAGACGACGCCAAAGCGCTTTACAACCTGGGACTGTGTTATAAACATGGCGATGGCGTCAAAAAGTCTCAACGCTGGGCTAAATATTATTTCGAGCGTGCCGCCAGGCTGGGCAACAGTGCCGCATCTATGCAATTGCGGGAAATCATGACCACCAGCCAATTTTCCTGAGAACATCAATTACCGGCTCCTACCCTGTTCCTTTCCTGCTGCCGGCTGGAACCAGACCTATGCAGTCTCCATCATCGCATCTATCCGCTGACAATCCACCCGTGTAAAAAAACGGGCATCTACCGGATCCTTGACTTATATTAGGGAACGTTATTGTATCGTCCGCTTACATCATCACCTCTTCATTAAATTATGACCATGAGATCTTTCAGCACGCTCGTACTGTTCTTATTCCTGTTATGGCCGGGAGTATTGACAGCCCAGTCCACGAAACTGATCACTAACCACGTTGGATACGAGTACAGCAAATCAAAACGCGCCATCATTATGGCGGAAACCAAAGTCGCCGTAGGGAATGTAGAACTGGTAAACGCAGCTACAGGCCGGAAAGTATATACCGGGAAAGCCGTTTACAGTGGCCCTGTCAACAAATGGAAAAACTGGCTGTTCTGGACCATCGACTTCAGTGATTATAAGACACCCGGCAGCTATTTCTTAAGGGCGACAGTCGCCGGTCAGCCGGTTCAGTCTTACCCTTTCACCATTGGTAAAAATGTGCTGGAACAGGCCACCATCTCCGACGTGGTCTATTATTTCAAAGGACAAAGAAGTTCCGGCCTGCTGGATCAGGCAGACCATCATCTGCTGCTGTCCGGAAAAACAACTGATACCATTGATGCCCATGGCGGCTGGTATGACGCTACCGGCGATTATGGGAAACATCTCTCCCACCTTTCTTTTTCCAGCTACTTCAATCCACAGCAGGTATCACTTACCGTATGGAGCCTGCTGAAAACATATGATCTGCTGAAAAAGAAACCGGGCACTGACTATAGGCAGTACATCCGGCGGGTGCTGGATGAAGCCATGTATGGCGCCGACTACCTGGTACGGCTGAAAGCCCCCGGTGGCTCTTTCTACCGCTCCGTATCTGCACCTGGCCCCGGCAAGCTGGCCAAGGACCGTACCATCCGGGCGGAAGACAAAGGCTACAGGATCAAACAATCCAAAGATCAATCCTTTGGTAGTGGTATCGCAGCTGAGACCAATAACTGGCGTAGTTACCAGTCCAGTTATCGTTCCGGCGCCGGTCTTTCCATAGCCGCATTGGCAATAGCCGCAACTTATGACACCTCCGGTGAGTATACCAATAAGGACTATCTGAAAGCGGCAGAAGATGCCTTCGCCTTCCTCGAAAAAGAGAACCCATTAATGACCAATGACGGTAAAGAGAATATTGTAGATGATTATTGTGCCCTTAGCGCCGCAACAGAGCTCTATAAAGCTACGAAGAAGCCCATGTACCTCGCAGCTGCCAACAAGCGCGCAAATGGGCTTATAAACAGGTTAATCAGCAAGGGTAAATACACCTATTTCAGGGCGGATGAAAAAGACAGGCCTTTCTTCCATCCTTCTGATGCAGGACTGCCCATCGTGAGCCTGTTGAATTTTTATCCACTGGCAACGGCCGACGTACAGGCATCACTGAAAACGGTTATCCGCAAATACATGCAATATGAACTGGCCCTGACAGCCGAAGTAAACAATCCTTTCGGTTACAGCCGGCAATACACAGAAGACACTGCCGGCATCAGGAAAACAGCCTTCTTCTTCCCACATGGCAGTGAGGCTTCTCCGTGGTGGCAGGGCGAGAACGCAAGACTGGGTTCAGTTGCTACCGCCGCCAGGATGGCAGCACACTGCTTTAAGGAAGACAAGCCATTCCACGATAGCCTGGAGAATTTTGCCCTGAACCAGTTGAACTGGATCCTCGGTCTGAACCCCTATGATGCCTGCATGCTGCAGGGTACGGGACATAACAATCCCGCCTATGGTTTCTTTGGTACGTTTGAGTATACCAATGCGCCGGGCGGTATTGTGAATGGCATCACCTCCGGACTGGAAAATGAGGATGATATCGACTTCAACCTGTCTTATGCTATGACAAAGAAAGATTACGACTGGCGCTGGGCGGAACAATGGCTGCCACATGCAGCCTGGTATCTGCTGGCCGTTGCAGTGAATGAATAAAATAAAAAGAGGTGCAGACTTATACAAGCTTGAAGTGCACCTCTTTTTATTTTAGATCCTTTATTATTAATTCAGCAGTTCTGCTAATTTCTTATTCAGCGATTCTCCTCTCAGGTTGTTTCCGATAATCTTTCCGTCAGGACCGATCAGGAAACCAGCCGGTACTGCAGTTATACCATATAGTATACCCGCCTCGCTAGACCATCCTTTCAGGTCAGATACATGGATCCAGGGCACACCGTCTTTTTCGATCGCTTCTTCCCATTTCTTTTTATCACTATCCAGGGACACTGCCAGGATCTCAAAACCTTTATCTTTATACAGCTTGTACTGTTCCTTCAGATTAGGATTTTCCGCACGACAGGGGCCGCACCAGCTTGCCCAGAACTCCAGCAGCACAGTTTTCCCTCTCAGGTTTTTCAGTGAAACAGGATGTCCATTTACATCTTTCATAGTAAAGATGGGCGCCACAGCACCTTTAGTGGTCAGCTGAACTGACTTGATACGCTGATCTACTTCCTTCCCTTTTTTAGAATTGCGGTATTTCGCATTCAGTCCATTGTAAATAGGCATAATCTCTGCCATATCCTTTTTAAAGGTCAGCGCTTCCGATAATGCCACCAATGCGAAAACGGAATTCGGATGATCTTTCGCAAACTGGAGTTGTTTTGCTGTCCTGTCAGCTACCCGCTGGCGGAACCGCTGGTCAACCGCCTTTAAAAAATTGGAATCCGCCTTCTGCGCTGCTGTACCTGATGAATAGTCATAATTTGCATTTTTGGTAACAGACATGATGGTACCTCCGATCTCTTTGTTATAAGCATCTTCCTCCTCATGTACTTTGGAACCGGTAAATACAGCATTACTCAGCGAGTCTTTTGAGCTGATGACGATGTTTTCTTTACCAAACTGGAAATAGATCACATCCCCCGTGTACACCGCTTTCATCTTCCCGTCTCCGTCATGCGCAAGCGCCATACGGCAGGTAGCTACTCCAGACAATTCCCCGGTAAACTTAAAGGTACCGTCTACCACGTCTGCAGAATCTTCCCTGCCACCTCCGGCATTCAGGAAGTCAGTGTAGTCGAAATAAACTCTGGCGGGTGCGTTGAGATGCCCTATCTTACCTGTAATGGTGAAGGTGTTGGATTGGGCTTTTGCGAGCATGGGTAATAGTGCCGCAATTAGCAAAACTTGTTTTTTCATGGTTGATTTTTGATCTGTTGGTTGGTTGACCTCTAAACTAATAAATGAAAACAATAAAGATTGTTAACAAATATTAAAGTTGTGAACTTCCTCTTCCTCTTGACGTTATACAAAACCCGCGTTACATCAGCCTACCAATATAATATACTAAACGGCTTGTGTTATTTATTGGGGTACTTCTTTTGCAGATAGGCGACGGATTCTTTTACCAATTGTTTCAACACCTCTCCGTCTACGTCAGATAGTTTTTTGATATAAAGGCAGCCTTTACCAGCTTTGTACTTTCCGAGCTTGTCGAGCAGGGCCTGACGATTATCAAAAGCCATGACGTACAGTGCAATATTCTGTTTACGCGGGGCAAAACCTGCCAGACAGGAATAGCCTTCATGCCCGCTCTCATATTTATAATGATATTGCCCGAAGCCCACTATACTGGTCCCCCACATCTTAGATGGGAAACCGGTAGCTTTTTCCATCAATTTCGCCAGATCAAAACAATCCTTCCTCACGTTTTCGTCGGGTACGCCATCCAGGAAGCTTGCCACTGTTTGTTCCGTTGGTTTGGTTTTTTGTTCTGCCATATGGGGGGTTTTAATAAAGTTAGGGTAAATAAGAATACGCTCAAGAAAGATAGCCCCTCTCACCTGAGCAGATGAGAGGGGCCATCCTCAACTTAAAAAACCACCAACTGATCACTGATAAAAAGACGATCAGCGGCTTATCTTTCAAAAATGACAAATTCAGTTCTACGGTTGGCCTGATGTTCAGCTTCAGAACAGCGTACACCATTCGCACAACGGTTGATCAGTCTTGTTTCTCCGTAACCTTTTGCCGTCAGGCGCTTCTTATCAATACCCTTAGACAGGAAATAAGCAAGTGTAGATGCAGCACGGCGCTGAGATAATTTCATATTGTAGTTATCGTCAGAACGGCTATCTGTATGAAAAGACATATCCACTTTCCAGGATGGGTTCTCCTTCATCAGGTTGATCAGTTTATCCAGCTCTTTTGCCGCATCCGGACGTACATCAGCCTTACCCAGATCGAAGTAAATGTTCTGCGGATTGAATTTGCCTGTCAGATCTATTTTCGTAGGAACGCCAACGCCCTTAGCCGGTACAGGATCCTTTGGCTTGCTTTCGACTGCCACCACCTCTATCTTCTCCAGGTAGAGATCGCGGTGTAGTACTGCAGATTCTGTCAATCCTTTAGTAATAACCGCAACCCCCATTTCTGGTCTAAACAAGGCCTTTTCGCCATCCAGGCCATAAGCAGACAAACTATCCAATGCAAAATGAAAATTACCTTCGCTGTCTGTGTTAATGTTCTTTACTGCGCCCGTCTCTTTATTCCGCAGGGTGATCTGTGCATCCGCTAATGGTGCATTTGTTTTCTTGTTCAGTGCCTTGCCTTCCAGACTGAAAACAAGGATCTTCGCTGGTGTAAAGCGGTATAGGTCATCGCTACCTTTTCCACCTTTCCTGTTGGAAGAAAAGTATAGGCTGTTAGTACCATTGTAGGCAGGAGCAAAATCATCCTGAGCACTGTTTACCGGTACGCCCATATTCAGCACTTCCCAGGCACCATTCACTTTGGTAGCCCTGAAAATGTCTAAACCACCCAGACCAGGACGGCCATCTGTTGAAAAGTAAAACACACCGGTACTGTCAAACATGGGTGAACGTTCATTACCGGCACTGTTGATGCCAGGGCCCATATTCACCGGCAACTGCCACTGGCCACCCGCATCCAGCGTACTATAGTAAATGTCTGTGCCTCCATTGCCTTTCTCACCATAATCAGCTACAAAATAGAGTGTCTTACCGTCTGCGCTGATAAACGGATCTCCCACAGAGTAGTTAAAGATCTCATTATAAGGGAAAGCCGCCCCCTTTTGCCAGGCCCCCGCACTATCATTCCACTGCTGTGCCCTGAGTTCGATATTCAGGGTGTAAGGTTGCTCTTTCCCCAGCAGGCTACCGTGCTTTCTGGCCAGGTTGGTCACAGCATAATAACAGGTCTTTCCATCAGCGGTATAACTGGCATCTGCACTGTGGTAATCACCATTCACGGCACGGGGCATCGGTATTACATGCCCGCTGTCCAGTCCCTTACTTTCATACAGGTGCAAGTAACTGTTACCGGTATAACCGTAGCGCTTTCTTTTGATATTTGTATTGTTAAAAAGTGCATCACGTCTGAGGGAGTCGTAAGGACGGTCAGAGGCGAAGATCACTTTCCCGTTCATGAAAGCAGTGCTCCAGTCAGACCATTCGCTGTTCAATCCTTTCAGGTTCATCATATCTCCCCTTACCGGAGTTGCCAGCCATTTTACAGCACTGTCACAGCCAGCCTTCATGCTTGCGGCGATCTTATCACCGGGCGTTTTACCCAGGTACCCAGTCAATACCTGTTTAGCAGCAGCGTATTGCTCATTATTCATCAGGATACCGGCGTAATGCAGTTCGTCTGCCGCCGTATGTTCCGGCATCGCCACCAGCTTTTCATACCAGCTTACAGCCGCAGGATAGTCTTTCAGCAAGCGGTAACTGTCTGCCAGTCCGCGGACTGCCTCCACCGTTTCTTTCTTCTTATAAGCTTTCTGATATAATGGAATGGCGGAGGCATAGTTATACAAGATAGCCTGTTCGTTCGCCTCTTTGATAATATATTGCCCACTAGCTGTCTTAAACATTCCCATCACCAGCATAGCACTCAACAATGCCGGAAGGGTATAGTGTTTTCTATTCATAATGGCTGTAATATTCAGTTTTAATAAAGCAATGATCCCTTATCCTTAGAAATATCTCGGAGATAACATCCTTGCTTTGGGATTTGCCCAGGTGTAATTCAATGATACCTCATGCGTAGAAAAACTATTCGCTCCGGTACCGTTCGTAGTCTGGTCATATGCATAACCAATACGCAGCTTGCTGTTAATAAAAACATCTATCATACCGGCTACAGCCCCTGATTTGGTCAGTGAGTTCTCAATGTCTCCTTTATTAAAGACGGCAGTACGATAAGAAGCCCCTATCCACAGTTTCTCATGAAACAGGAAAAAGGCATTCAGGTCAGCACTCGTAGGACCGGCAAAGTCTTCTTTCACCAGCAGGGAAGGTTTGAATGATACATTCTCAGACACTGGTAACAGGCCCCCTACCGTCACAAACAGGTTTGGTTTCAGCGGGAGGTACGTCCTGAGTTTATCAGATTTCTGGAAAGAACCGGAGATGATGTTATCAGCAGATACGCCTGCAAAAAAGCGCTCACTATTGTAAAAGATACCTACGCGGGCGTCGGGCATCATGGAAGTACCTTTGGCATTCATCAGCAGGGCATCGTTCTGAGAAGCGGGATTCAGCGCTTTCAGGTCCAGCCGCTGCTGGATGAAACCGGCACTTACACCGATAGCCAGGCGTTTGTTACCATCAGCGTCCAGCGGAATACGATAGGCATAGGTACCATAGAGAGCCGTATTCTTTTCAGCCCCCAGCTGGTCGTTGACAACCTGGAGACCCAGGCCTACCCTACCGTCATTGATGACGCCATCTGCCGCCGCGGAGAAGGTTTTAGGAGCACCTGGTAATCCTGCCCACTGGGTGCGGTAGAATACATTGACGTTCCATTGTTCTTTATAGCCAGCATATGCCGGGTTGATGTACAACCCGTTAAACATATACTGACTAAATTGTGCATCATGCTGCGCATGTGCAGACTGGAATGATAGGAAGAATACTATAGGTAGAATAATCTTGTAAAACTTGCTAGTCATGATCTCTTTTTTTTACTGTTAAAAGGGAGTGGCATTCATTACAAGACTGCCGGCAGTTGCCGACAGTCTTGTTTTACTGATGCTTATCGCAGCAGCATGATGTAACCGTTGTAGGTATGCCATTGTCCATTTGCGTCGAGCCCCTTCAAAGTATAATAATAAGTGCCTGCGTTCAGTCCTTGTCCATCCCATTCACCCTGGTAGTTTTGCTTTCTGAAAAGCACATTATTCCAGCGGTTGTAGATCACGATCTCATTCTGCACAAATTTCTCCAGTCCTTTGATCACCAGTTTATCATTGCTGCCATCACCGTTTGGTGTGATCACGTTCGGCACCTCTACTTCATTCGGAATGATGTTCAGGTTCACGGTTGCCACATTACTCCAGTTACCGTTCTGGTCTTTCACTTTATAGGTGAAAGCATCAGGGCCGGTATATCCTTTTTCAGGTGTGTATACAACAGTACCGTCTTCATTTACGATCACAGATCCATGAGCAGGTTGCTGTACAATTTCCAGGGAAGCAGGATCCAACGGTGTATTGGCGTTTCCTGGTGTATCGTTGTTCAATACAGGAATAGTAACCGGAATATCCGCCCTGGTATCACCATGATTATCGGTAGCAGCTACCGGCAGCGGTTCAGGCGTAACAGGAGCCGCAGCACATGCCGGACAAGCCGGTGTAGGATCAGGCGTTTCACTTGTTACAGCCGCCACATTCACGAGTGTACCGGTAAAGCCTTCCGGCGTCAGTACCACCACTTCATAAGTTACCACAGCGGCATTCGGCATCACTGCGATCGTTTCATCCAGATCACCGGTACCGCTGGCTTTAGGCAGGGTAACAGTACCATTGGTTACAGTAGCTGTCCAGCTGCTGATAGTTGTACCTGCAGGCGCGATGTCTTTAATATGTACGTTGGCAGCATCACCAGGACCATTGTTGGTAACAGTGATCATATAAACCACTTCTTTACCTGCTACAAAGGTGGTCTGTGCAGCATTCTTCAGTCGCTTTACTGTTACGATATCGGCACTAGGTGCAGGATTAATACCCGGCGTAGTGCTGGTATTATTGCCAGGAGTAGCATCAGGTGTGCTGCTTTGTACAGCTGCACTGTTGCTGAGTGTTCCGGTGAAATCAGCTGGCGTCATAACAGTTACTTCATAAGTCACTGTTGCGCCATCAGGCAGGGTGGCTATCGTCTCATTCAGGTTACCGGTGCCATTGGTATTAGGCAGGGTCACCGTACCTGTTGTTACTGCAGCGGTCCATGCGCTGATAGTTGTACCAGCAGGTGCAGCGTCTTTAATGTTGACTGCTTTCGCATCACTTGGACCGTTGTTGGTCACTTTGATGGTATAAACAACTGCAGTACCAGGTGAGAAAGTGGTCTGACCCGCATTCTTCAGTTGTTTCACTACTGCCACATCAGCTTTAGGCGCTGGTGTTGTGGAAGCAGAAGTGTTGTTGTTATTACCCGGTGTTGGGTCGGCAGTACCGCTTGTCACCACCGCTGTGTTGCTCAGGTTACCGGAGAAGGATGCAGGTGTTTTCACCGTTACTTCATAGGTAACTACGGCACCATCAGGGAAAGTAGCGATGGTCTCATCCAGATTACCGGCGCCGCTTGTTGCAGGCAGGGTAACTGTACCGGTAGTTACAGCCGCTGTCCACGCACTGATAGTCGTACCAGCAGGTGCAGCGTCTTTAATGTTGACAGTCTTCGCATCACTTGGACCATTGTTGGTTACAGTGATAACATATACCACATCTTCACCAGGTACAAAAGTTGTCTGACCTGCATCTTTCAACTTTTTCACGGTAACGATATCCGCAATAGCTGCAGGGGTGATACCCGGTGTAGTACTGCTATTATCAGTCTGGTCATCATCCTGGCTTGTAGTCGTTGCCGTTGCTGTATTGCTCAGGTTAGCCGTGAAGGAAGCTGGTACAGCTACTGTCACTGCATAAGTCACTACAGCACCATTTGGTAAAGTGGCAATGGTCTCGTTCAGGTTACCCGCACCGCTGGTATTAGGCAGGGTTACAGCACCTGCTGTTACTGCAGCTTTCCATGCAGTGATGGTTGTTCCTGTTGGCGCATTATCCTTAATGTTTACAGTCTTCGCATCACTTGGACCGTTGTTGGTCACAGTGATGGTATACACTACACTCTGTCCAGGTGTAAAACTGGTAGCTGTGGTTGTCTTCACTACAGATACATCCGCTTTATCTGCCGGTGTGGAAGTAGAAGAAGTATTATTGTTATTACCCGGTGTAGGATCGGTCGTACCGCTCGTTACCACCGCTGTGTTGCTCAGGTTACCAGAGAAGGATGCAGGTGTTTTCACTGTTACTTCATAGGTAACTATGGCACCATCAGGGAAGGTGGCTATTGTTTCGTTCAGGTTGCCGGTACCGCTGGTGTGAGGCAGGGTGACTGTACCTGTTGTCACAGCTGCGCTCCATGCACTGATACTTGTGCCTGCAGGCGCATTGTCCTTGATGTTGACAGTCTTCGCATCACTTGGACCATTGTTGGTTACGGTGATAACATACAACACATCCTGACCTGGTATAAAGGTAGTCTGGCTCGGATCTTTCAATTGCTTCACGGTAACGATATCAGCAATAGCCGCAGGGCTGATACCCGGTGTTATGCTGCTATTATCTGTCGGGTCATCATCCGGAGTGGTAGACGTTGCCGTTGCTGTGTTGCTCAGGTTAGCGGTGAAGGAAGCCGGTACAGCTACAGTCACAGCATAAGTTACTACAGCGCCATTTGGTAAAGTGGCAATGGTCTCATTCAGGTTACCGGTACCGCTGGTGTTAGGCAGGGTGACTGTACCTGTTGTTACCGTTGCATTCCACGCACTGATGGTAGTTCCCGCAGGAGCCGTGTCTTTAATGATTACAGTCTTCGCATCACTCGGACCGTTATTGCTAACAGTGATGGTATACACCACGTTCTGTCCAGGTGTAAAGTTGGTAGCTGTCGTTGTTTTAACTACAGATACATCAGCTTTAGGTGATGGTGTAGAAGACGAGGAAGTGTTATTGTTATTACCCGGTGTTGGATCGGTTGTACCACTTGTCACCACTGCTGTGTTGCTCAGGTTACCAGAGAAGGAAGCAGGTGTTTTCACTGTTACTTCATAGGTAACGACTGCACCATCAGGGAAGGTGGCAATTGTTTCATTCAGGTTGCCGGTACCGCTGGTATTAGGCAGGGTAAGAGTTCCTGTTGTTACGGTTGCTGTCCATGCGCTGATAGTGGTACCAGCAGGCGCATCGTCCTTAATGTTGACAGTCTTCGCATCACTTGGACCATTGTTGGTTACAGTGATAACATATACTACATCCTGACCAGGAACAAAAGTTGTCTGGCTCGGATCTTTTAGCTGCTTCATAGTAACGATATCAGCGATAGCCGCAGCTGGGATACCCGGTGTAGTGCTGCTATTATCTGTCGGATCGTTATCGGGAGTGGTAGACGTTACATTAGCGGCGTTGCTTAAGTTAGCCGTGAAGGACGCTGGTACGCTTACAGTCACTGTATATGTCACTACAGCGCCATTTGGTAAAGTGGCAATGGTCTCATTCAGATTACCGGTACCGCTGGTATTAGGCAGGGTTACTGTTCCATTTGTTACAGTAGCAGTCCATGCACTGATAGTGGTACCAGCAGGGGCGATATCACTCACATTTACTGTCTTCGCATCACTTGGACCGTTGTTGGTCACAGTAATAGTATATACGACATCCTGCCCAGGTG
>NZ_PYGK01000019.1:98663-151209 GCF_003014595.1 Chitinophaga ginsengisoli
GGTGATAACATATACTACGTCCTGACCAGGAACAAAGGTTGTCTGGCTCGGATCTTTTAACTGCTTCACAGTAACGATATCAGCAATAGCTGCAGGGGGGATACCCGGTGTTGTGCTGCTATTATCTGTCGGATCGTTATCCGGAGTAGTAGACGTTACATTGGCGGCGTTGCTCAAGTTAGCCGTGAAAGAAGCTGGTACGCTTACAGTCACTGTATATGTCACTACAGCGCCATTTGGTAAAGTGGCAATAGTTTCATTCAGGTTACCGGTACCGCTGGTATTAGGCAGGGTAACAGTTCCTGTTGTTACAGCTGCACTCCACGCACTGATAATTGTTCCCGCAGGTGCTACGTCGCTCACATTTACAGTCTTCGCGTCACTTGGACCGTTGTTGGTCACAGTGATGATATATACTACATCCTGACCCGGTGTAAAGCTGGTAGCTGTCGTTGTCTTCACTACAGATACATCTGCTTTTGGTGATGCTGCGATAGCAGACGAAGTGCTGCTGTTATCTGTCAGGTCATCATCAGGAGTGGTAGACGATACACTGGCGGTATTGCTTATTGTAGCGCTGGAAGAAGCTGGCATGTCTACAGTCACTGCGTAAGTCACTACAGCGCCATTTGGTAGGGTTCCAATCGTCTCATTCAGGTTACCGGTACCGCTGGTATTAGGCAGGGTTACTGTTCCTGTTGTTACGGTTGCTGCCCACGCGCTGATAGTTGTACCAGCCGGCGCGATATCACTCACATTTACATTTTTAGCATCACTTGGACCGTTGTTAGTCACAGTAATGGTATATACGACATCCTGTCCAGGCGTATAGTCAGTAGCTGTTGTTGTCTTCACTATGGCTACATCGGCTTTTGGCGCTGGGGTTGTAGAAGAAGAAGTGTTATTGTTATTACCCGGTGTTGGGTCTGTTGTACCACTTGTCACCACCGCTGTGTTGCTCAGGTTACCAGAGAAGGAAGCAGGTGTTTTCACTGTTACTTCATAGCTAACTACGGCGCCATCAGGGAAGGTGGCTATGGTCTCATTCAGGTTACCGGTACCGCTGGTATTAGGCAGGGTAACAGTTCCATTTGTTACAGCAGCAGTCCATGCACTGATAGTGGTACCAGCTGGTGCTACGTCGTTCACATTTACAGTCTTCGCATCACTCGGACCATTGTTGGTTACGGTGATAACATATACTACGTCCTGACCAGGAACAAAGGTTGTCTGGCTCGGATCTTTTAACTGCTTCACAGTAACGATATCAGCAATAGCTGCAGGGGGGATACCCGGTGTTGTGCTGCTATTATCTGTCGGATCGTTATCCGGAGTAGTAGACGTTACATTGGCGGCGTTGCTCAAGTTAGCCGTGAAAGAAGCTGGTACGCTTACAGTCACCGTATAGGTCACTACAGCACCATTTGGTAAAGTAGCAATGGTTTCGTTCAGGTTACCGGTACCGCTGGTACCAGGCAGGGTCACAGTTCCTGTTGTCACAGCTGCACTCCACGCACTGATCGTTGTTCCCGCAGGTGCTACGTCGCTCACATTTACAGTCTTCGCGTCACTTGGACCGTTGTTGGTCACAGTGATGGTATATACTACGTCCTGACCCGGTGTAAAGCTGGTAGCTGTGGTTGTCTTCACTACAGATACATCGGCTTTAGGTGATGGGTTGATACCTGTTGTAGTACTGGTATTATTACCAGGCGTATTGTCAGTTACCGGACTTGTCGCAGTAGCAGTATTGCTTAATGCACCGGTAAGGCTTGCCTGTGTTGCAATAGTAATTGTATATGTTACAGCTGCACCATTCGGCAGGGTGGCAATCATCTCGTCCAGATCACCAATACCACTGGTAGCAGGCAATGTTACAGTACCACTGGTCACAGCTGCTGTCCATGCACTGATAGTCGTACCTGTCGGTGCGGTATCCTGCACCCTTACATTCTGTGCATCACTTGGACCATTGTTAGATACAACAATAGTATAAGTCACCTCTTCACCAGGTGTATAAGCCGTTGCTGCAGTAGTTTTCACTACAGCTATATCAGCTTTAGGAGCTGGTGTCAATACACCTGAAGTACTGTTATTATTTCCGGGTACATCATCACGACTGCCGGTAGTTACTGTAGCTGTATTGCTCAGATTACCGGTGTGATCAGCAGGTACGCTGACAGTCACCACATATTTTACTACCGCTCCATTTGACATACTGGTGATGATCTGGTCAATATCGCCCATACCATTAGCCGTCAATGGAGATACTGTACCTGCAACTACGCTGGCAGACCAATCTTTAATAGTAGTACCCACAGGAGCCACATCCTTAATGTTCACGTCTTTCGCATCACCGGGACCATTATTGGTAACAGTGATGGTATAGATCACATCCTCTCCGGGTGCATAGGTGGTCTTTGCAGCATCCTGTACCACCTTCACAGTAGCGATGTCTGCTCCCTGTTCCAGCGTGATAGGTGTAGTGGTACTGCTGTTGTTACCAGGCGTTTCGTCCAGTACGGGACTGGATGCCGAAGCAGTATTACTCAGGGCACTGTTATAAGCAGCAGGTAATGTTACCTGTACTACATAAGTTACCACCTCTCCTGCCGGTATGCTGGCAATTGTCTCATTAATATTGCCAACACCACTGGTATGCGGCAAAGCAACGGGACCAGCAGCAGTAGCCGTCCAGGCAGTTATAGAAGTACCTGCCGGCGCCACATCAGTTACATTCACATTTGTAGCCGTGCTGGGACCATTATTGGTTACAGTGAACACATAGTTCACCGTTTCACCGGGGCTATAGGTTGTCTTTGCAGCATTCTGTATTGTCTTTACAACCACAATATCTGCACTCGCCACAACCGCTACGCCACTATTATATTTTATGTTATTACAGGTCTCGGTAGTACCACCATTCTTACATTCCAGGTGTGGATCTGTAGGCGGTACAGCTGCATCAGGATTCGTTGCATCAGGATCAGTCACGTCTTTTGGACGCATGATGCTGGTTTCTATGTTGATGTTGCCTCCCACCAGAGAAGGACCTGCTGTACCTGTCAGGTTGAAGGTAATGATGCAACCATTTGGCAGATCAAGCAAGGCGGTATAGTTACCCGAAGCATCCAGCGCTGCATTCTTCACGGTGCCGCAACTTGTACTTGCAGTAATAGCAGAAAGGTCCGCAATCGTAAACCCGGCAGGCACTTTAATAGTAAAGGGCGCACCGGTTACATCGCTTGGACCGTTATTAACAACAACCACTTTATAGGTAACAGGCTTACCCACAGCTACCTGGGTGGTAGGTGTGGCCGGGGCTACACTTTGAATAGCAAGATCTGCTTCCACGATGTTCAGCGTGGTATTCTGAGATACCATGTCACCAAGGATATAGGTCCAGGTATCCATAGTTCTCATATCTCCGAAGTTGGTACTCCATTTGTGCCCGTTTGTATTACTGGAAATACCGCTGCCACTGTTCCCATTGGACCTTGGGTTACTGGACCCGGTCGCATTGGCAAAAGACACATCATCCCAGTAAACGATATCACTCTTTACGCTATTATCGTCGTTTAGTTGTTCTATGATAAGGCCGTTAGGGTTATCTTCCACATCAATAAAGGGAAAATGTATCTCCGCTCCCTGCAGCTGTATATTGGCGGTAACAGAAGCTGTACCAAGTGCCGGCGCTACACCTGCTCCATCTTTGCCATCCCAGAAGATACTGTTATTGCCGGCAACGGCAGTTCCGGTCATCTTCCTGGTCACAAAAGAACCACTTCCCACCAAAGAGATACGGTAAGTACCACCTACGCTCGCAGTAAACTTAATATAAGCGCCCTTCTTACTTACCTGTCCGGAAGTACCTTCCACACCATCCACACTGATATTGGCTACTGAAGGTATAATCTTTGCACCTCTCAGCCAGGTTGTTTTACCTCCGGGCATGATAGAAGAAGCCGGCATGTCTGTAGCCGGTATATTATAGAACATCTTGTGTGTTATACTGGATGCTCCATCATCTGACCTGGGGTCCCATGTATTGAAATCCGTTCCCGGGTTAGTCCCGGCAACACTTTTATAAATAGGTTCACCGGCATCCGTAGCATTGGTTGTAAGCCCTTTGTTGTTTACGAAGGCCACAAAGCCGATACCACTTGATCCGTTATTATTTACTTTATAAACATAACCGTCTTTTGTCAACACATAAATAACGCCTCTGTAGTTACCAAAGCTGACATACATATTCAGCACATTCGTATATACCCTTCCTGGTATAATAGTTCCACCTGCACTTCTCACGGAAACATCCCAGGCAGCAATGGCGCTGCTCGCAGTATTTTGTGTCCATGCGGCATCTGCCGCCGCATTAGCGCCCGTACCTTCGGCAATGGTTCCCGGAGGATTGGTAGATACCAGTTCTATCTTCCACAATCCCGCCTGTCCTGCGCCAACTACCCGTGAAAAAGGGGTATAACCTACCCACGGTCCCTGTAGTTCCTGGGTACGGCTGGCTATCTGACCTGTTGTAGTGCTACCTACCGTGGAAGAATATACGGAACCATCAGGCGCCGTCAGGATAATCTGTCCGGATCCTATTCCCTGTGCGCTGCTGGCGGCTCCCAGGGTTTCACCCACTTTAAGATAAGCATAATGTACCCCTTTGTTGGTCAGGGTCCATCCGGTTTTGGTTGCCGTTGTGGAAACCAGGAACGCACGACCACCTGCTATGCCGCTGGGGTACAGGTCTTTCGAACCTTCTGCATAGCCCCGGTGGCCTGCCAGCAGGCCGGACATGAGGAATAAAAGGGAAAACGTTGCTTTGTAAAGTCTATTCATAAGTATTGAATAAGTAATAAATATCCCGGCGGAAAGAGCTTCCCGCACGGACATAATCGTCCCGGCACGACAAGTGTGGTTGTCATGCAAATATGTTCGTAAGAATAATGTGTTGTGATAGAAATAGCATGAAGTGCCCCATAGGGTACCTGGCGGTTTCCTTTACATGTTACAGTATCTTTTTTCTCATTAATTCACAGGGTCCATAATCACGGTTTCGGGTCTTTTTTCAGGATCTCTTAATCAACAACATAGTATCTTATAGTATCTCTTATAGTATCTTCAACAACTAAACAAAACACCTATACGAAGTAGTATGATTTTGCGCCACAAAAGTAGCTAACTATCTCTCGTTCATGCATAGTAGATATTTGACATACTTGTAGTACAATTACTACAAGCTGTCGATTAATATTACATAATAAAATATTATAACTTTGCTTTATATGCCTTGAAGGCCACGTAACCATATACCTATTATACGTTGATGAATGAACTATATCCTTATTGCCCATGAACCCTCCGTCGCCCGCGATGGACTTTCTCCGGTCATAACCATGTTACCCGCACCCGTTACGGTACTAATGGTAGAAACTGCAGATGATATCATGGCAGCTATGAAAAAACAGACTTTTAACCTGCTTATCCTGAGCAGGTATTTTCCGGGTATTGATACCCTGTCGATGATGGATGTGATCAGAAAACAGTCTCCTGCCACCAGGATATTGCTCTTTTCTTCCCATAGTGAGAAAGCTGTGATCATTGATTCCTTATACCAGGAAGCAGATGCCTGTCTCAGTAAAAATTCGACAGAAGCCGAAATACAACTGACCCTCTCTTCCCTCCTGAAGGAAGAGAAGGACATGCCCCTGTACGTCCCCTCATCTGCCAATCCTTTAGCGCAACTTTCTTCCCGGGAGATAGAGGTCATGAATCTCCTGATAAAGGGGCTTCCCTTACTGAAAATTGCGGCAACAATGGAATTGCAGCTGACTACAGTCAGCACTTACAAGACCCGTATTTTTAAAAAACTGGAAATCAACTCAATAGTAGAGCTACTGGAAAAGATCAATATCTACGGCGCGCGGAAAGCAGTATAACACCCTTAATAGCACAGCTGGCGGGCTTTTCAGGCTAATAAATTAAATTTTTATCATTTGAATATTATTTTTAACTTTATTAGCCAGCTTTCCTGCCAGCTGTGTATATATACTATTATTAATAGCCCCAAACCCCGGTTTTCCAATGGACAAGTCACTCCGTATTATCATCTACATCGTACTCGGCCTCACGGGTATCAACGCACTCATTACTTTCTTTGAGAAAAGCCAGTTAAAACAGATCCAGAAGAATATCGAAGCCTCTCAGAGAAATATTGACACCGCGCTTAATTACATCAATGCCTCCCGCGCAAGGCTGGATTCTTTGCAGGGAGACGTTGACAAGTTCAAGTATTACATCAAGAACATCCAGACCAACGTTTCCATTTTAAACACTAAAAAAGAGATAGAGGAAGCTAAGTCGAATGCCAAACTAAAAGAGACACTAGGAGAACTGAATGAAAAAGTGAAGAACTTTAAAGAAGACCTGAAGGCCACAGACAGTCTTCCCCCAATTGAAGTAAAACCCCTGTAAACTGACATTCACATATGAAACCATTAACATTACCCAAGCTGCTGCTTGCGATATCGTTCTGCCTTGCCGCCACTCAGGGGTATTCGCAGGACCGCCTCAAAACATTTAAAGATAGCTCCGGCATCAGCCTGTATAGCATTTACCGGGGCGATACCCTGCTCATTCAATGCGATACAGCATTTATATTGAACAGGCCCACCTTCCGCATCTACAAGAATTTCTACGATAAAGCCCGTCAGGGCAACACCTCTTTCAAAGGCATCATGGATAGCTATGAGAGTATGATACACCAGCAGGATACCATGCTGAAACAGAAAGAGTTCTATTACCAGCAACTGAAACAGCAGTTCGACTCACTGTCCGGCAACTCCCTCGCTTTCATGGATAAAACCAGTACAAGCCTGCAGGGCATCTCGGCATCCCTGGACAAAGCCACTACCAGCCTGGTAGAAACGCAGAAATTGCTGGCAGATTCCCGTAAAATGCTGGAGGAGGAACGCAGGAAACGTAATTCCAGGGCCCTGAAATTCGGTATCGGCGGTGCCGTGATAGGCGCGCTTGTCGCAGCCCTGATAGCAGCTCATTAGGCCGATAAGCCTTATAAAACGACATTTTTAGTTAACTTGCCTCATTCACCATATACCGGGAATGAAGGCTATTTCTACATATAACATTTCGAAACTATCAGGTATCTTTTCACAGGCAGATAGCCATGGTGACTTTCTTTTTATCGGAGAAGAAGATTACACGCCTTCTATCGAAGAACCTTTCAGAACAGATACATATGCCATTGCCTTTCTGAAACAGGGACAAATAGGTGTCACCGCCGGGTTGACTACGGGCGTCGTTACCGCTCCTTCCCTGCTGACGATCGGGCCTTATGTAATACGTAGTATCCACAAGGTGGAAAACGCTCCCCGTGTGGACCTGATCTTTTTCAAGGAGAGCTTCTTCCTGGAAAACCAGTCCAATATTTATTACCTCCTGAAGTATGGCTTCTTTGAAAATGAAGACTCACATGTACTCCCCCTTTCGGAAGAAAATGTGCAGCGGTTTTCTGCCATCTATGACCTCTTGCGTGCTACCATCCGCGAAGGGCATCCTCACACAAACGATATCATCAGAAGTTACCTGAACATCCTGCTCTGTGAGACCGATGCCGCTGCTGCCCGCTTAAAAGAGTCCCAACCCGGGCCCTCTGCCAGCACACACCCCTTACTGGTCAATTTTAAGCACCTGTTGTCGAAAGAGGTCTTACAGCAACACTCTGTCAGATTCTATGCATCCCACCTGAATGTAACGCCTAAATACCTCTCTGAGGTGATCAAGGAACAAACCGGCAGGACGGCAGGAGAATGGATAGATCAAACCCTCGTCCTCGAAGCCAAAGTATTGCTCCAGCGAAAAGACCTGACCATTTCGCAGATAAGCGATCTCCTCCATTTCTCTGACCAATCGGTATTCGGTAAGTTCTTTAAAGTAAATACCGGCATGTCTCCCCTCACCTACCGGAATGCTCTTACGTAACCAGTATAGCCCCTATCAGACCATAATAACGGAAAAAACAACCAATCTGTCCCTTCACCGGTAAAAACGACGAATAACTCCGTCTTTCTGCCCTTTCCCTGTGCCTTGTTCTGTATGACCTTTGTCATGATAATCGAAGATCATGAAAGAGCAGAAAAATCGTATTAAAGACTTACTCCTCGACACAGCGGAAGTGATGTTTGCGGAAAATGGTTATGAGGGAACAACTGTCAGAGATATCGCTGCCAAAGCAGGGATCAATCCTGCCCTTATATATTATCATTTTGAGTCCAAAGAACATTTGTACAAATCTATCTTTGAACTGAGGCTTCGCCTGCTGACGGATGCACTCAAAGCATTGCCGGTAAGTACAACAGCCAGCAGCTTTGAAAAACTGACTGGTTATATAGCCGTTTACATGGCTGGTATCAGGGACAATTTTTACTTCTACCGTATTCTGAACTGCGAATTGTTCTCTTTCCGGAACAACTCCTTCAAGGCTACCATCCTGGAGAATGCCAAAGCCTGCTCCGACATATTCAGGGACGTCATAAGAACTGGCGTTGCCGGGAACGAATTCCGCCATATTGATACAGACCTTTTTCTGATGACATTATTCCATCTGTTGCACCAGATCATCGGCGGGTCTCCCCTTGCCAGCGAACTGCTCAACCTGGAAGAGATAACGGAAGAACAGATCACCAGCCGTATCACCAACTTTATCTGTCATCAACTCTGTCTATCTGCACATCCATGTAACAACAGCCATAAAAAAAGCATCAATTACCATGAAAAGTATCATTAAACAGGCGCTTACGGCCCTGGCAGCGATCCTTTTGTCTTTGCCTTCGTCCGCGCAGGATTCTATTTATAGAATATCCCTGCAGGATGTATTACAGCTGGCGAAACAAAAAAACAAACAGATCAGCATTTCACAAACGGAAGAAGATGCCGTGAGTGCAGAACTCAGGGATGCACAACTCAGTAAACTTCCCCAGGTAAATATCAATGGTAGTTATCAGCGCTTCAGTAAAGTGACACTTTATGATGGTGGCCTGTCTGACGGACATAGTATCACCCGCCCGCCAACACCTAACAGCGCGGCCCTGGGAATGGATGCTGCTGTCACCCTCTTTGCAGGTGGCAGACAGAATGCAGCTATCAGGGAACAGGAGATCAGGAAAGATCTTGCATCCCTGAATACGCTCGACATGTCCGGTAATATATTCCTCCAGGCAATATCTGCCTACCTCAATATCATACGCCTGCAGGAACAGGATACCGTGATCATTGAACAGATAAGACGCGCGGAAACACGCTATAAAAATATAGAAGCACTGTTCCGCAATCAGCGAGTGACAAGAAGCGACCTGCTGAGGGCAAAACTCATCCTGGATAATCAGAAATTAGGCCGCGAGCAGAATGAAAATGATCTGGCGATAGCTATCTCCAGGTTGAATGTATTACTGGATCTTCCGCCGCATACACAAATTATTCCAACAGATTCTGTGAATGGCGAAAAACCGGCAACGGCCTCACTTACCACACTTGTCGATAATGCCCGGGAAACGTCCTATTCAGTACTAAGATCCCGGCAGCAATTGAAATTGCAGGAGAACCGGCTCAAAGCAATCAAAGGGGCCTATCTGCCTACTTTACAGGCATTCTCTGCCTATGGGGTGAACTATCCCAACAACCTGGTGTTTCCTCCGGTTGATCAGGCATATTCAGTTGGATTCATAGGTGTGAGGGCACAATACAATCTCTCTTCATTATATCATAACAGGAACAAGGAAAAAGCCGCGAAACTTCGCCTGACTGCATTACAGATCCAGGAATCGTCCATCAAAGATAATGTGGACCAGGAAGCCAGCGCCCTGTATATCAAGTACAACGAATCACTTAACAGGATCACTGTTGCCGAATCTTCCATAGAACAGGCGAGCGCCAACTATAAGATCGTCAGTGCCAAATACTTTAATCAGCTCGCATTACTGACCGACCTGCTGGATGCAGATAATCTTTACCTGGAATCAAAATATAATCTTATTAAATCGCAGACAGACGCACTGGCCTTTTATTACAGAATACTGTACACAAGCGGTAAACTCTGATCAACATCAATTTGTTCAATTCTTAAACCTTCCCGATATGTCACAAACACACAATAAAACGAGCGCCCGGATCAGCCAGATAATAATGACCAGTATAGCAGTTATCATTATCCTGATCGCTGTTATCTATTTCTACAAAATGTTCAACAGAACACGGCACTTTGAAGAAACCAACGATGCACAGGTAGAAGCATATATCAACCCGGTATCAGCAAGAGCCGCGGGTTATATTCAGCAGATATTGTTTGAAGAAAACCAATGGGTAAACAAGGGCGACACCCTCGTGATACTGGACGACCGTGAATACAGGAACAAAGTACAGGAGGCGGAGGCCGCATTACAGGATTCACACGCGCAGGAACTGGTGCTGGATGCCAGTATCTCGGCAGCAGAATCAGGCACTCATATCAACCAGGACCAGATCTCCTCTGCTCAGGCCAGACTATGGCAACAGCAGCAGGATATCAAAAGATATGAGAACCTGGTGAAGGAAGAAGCTGCTACCGGACAGGAGTACGAGCAGGTAAAGGCACGCTATGATGTAGCGAAGAGCGAACTGAATGCCGCCAATAATACACTCAAAACCAGCTATTCAAAAATTGAAGAACTGAGAAGCAGGAAAAGCCTGTTGACGGCAGACCTGAAAAGAAAACAAACACAACTGGACTTTGCACGCATCAACCTTGGGTATACAGTAATCATTGCCCCATACAGCGGACGCCTGGGCAGAAAGGTGATCCAGGAAGGACAACAGATACAGGCAGGACAACCACTGGTCTCTATCGTGAATGAAAAGAGTAAATGGATAACCGCCAACTTTAAGGAGACACAGATGTCGGCCATGCAGGAAGGCAAGCCTGTGGATATAACGATTGATGCCATTCCGGGTAGGGTGTTCAAGGGCAGAATAACATCTATTTCCCCCAGTACAGGTGCTAAATTTTCGCTGTTACCTCCGGATAATTCAACGGGTAACTTCGTAAAGATCGCTCAACGCATCCCTGTAAAAATAGCATTTGTTGACACTACTCTTGCTGCTGTCAAAGTTGGTATGAATGCAGTCATCATCGTAAAAAAATAGCATCATGAACGCACCGGACTTTTTCAAACCGTGGGTACAAAAAAGAAAAGGGCTTATCTGGATAGGCCTCTTTCTTATTCTCCTCTCCGGTATTGTCCAATTCGGGCTCTATGCACTTAACCAGAATTATGTGGTAAGCCACTTTGGCGCACAGCCGGAAGACGTCAGCCTATCCCTGCAGCTGACCTATGTAGGCATTCTGGCCATCCTGCCCATCCAGTTCAGGTTTCTGCGGTACTTTGAAAGAAGATCCTATATGCTCTTCATTATTATTGCCGGCATTCTGCTCAGCATCGCCTGTCTGTACACAACAGATATATTTGTCTTTATGGGCCTCCGGCTGATGATAGGTGTGGTAGTAGCCTGTATTGCAGCGTCCGTATTGACACTGTATTTTTCCAGCCTGCCTCCTGCCAAAGCTACTGCGATAGGTTCGACGATATTTTATACTACCATTCTGGCAAATACGGTCATAATAGGCATATTGAGCGCCTGGGTTACTGATAATTATGACTGGCCCTATATCTACAAATACCTGATAGCCTTCCAGGTTTTTACGCTGCTCATTGTATTGCTGTTACTGAATCCCGGAAGCGGTATGAAAAGATATCCCTTGTACCAGATAGACTGGTTCGGGTTTGTGGCAATGCTATCTATCGGTATCAGCCTGGCATATCTCTTTATCTACGGACCTAAATACTACTGGTTTACAGACACGCGTATAATATTGTCCGCCTTCGTTGCAACGATCAGTATCGGCATACTGTATTACCGCCAGACAACGTTAAAGCGACCATATCTTGATCCATCAGTACTTACATCAAAACGGTTCATTACCGGGATTCTGATACTGGTAGTTTACTTTGGAGCAAAAGACAGCATTAACCTGATTTACGGATATTGTGCAACGGTGCTGAGATGGGATACCTATAGTATCATGTGGCTGGCAGCGTTTAACTTTTCAGCTATACTCATCTCTACCATCATAGCATTATTAATGCTTAGCAGGAAAATTCCGTTCCGTGTGCTATTTATACTGGGATTAACGTCCCTGGCTATTTATCATAGCTGGATGTATCTCACCTTTACGCCGGACATAGCATTCTCCGATCTCGCCTGGCCTGTCTTCTTTCAGGGCGCGGCATCAGGTTTTCTTTTTGTACCTGTTATTGTTTACGCGGTTTCTGGCTTGCCGGCGTCCACAGGTTTTACCGGCATCAGCCTTGCTGCCATCTCAAGGTTTATCACCGGTCTTAATAGCGCCGCCGGATTTTACACCCTGCAATTGTACTTTAACCAGTTGAACAGGGAAAAATTCCTGCGTCACATCACCAATGTGGATGAGAACTTCTCACAAAGGTTTAATCAATTTGTACAATTGTTCCGCTCCAAAGGATTCAGTGTTGATCAGGCAAATGCACTGGCCAATACCAATATTAACAGAGCGCTTACAGTACAGTCCCAGTTGATGACCAATATGTATGTATTCAAACTGATGTTCATTGTTTCGGTAACCGTACTGCTACTGGTGATCACAGGGCCATTTATTAACAAAGCTTTCCGTGCGCTGGTGAATGTTAAAAAAGTACCTGCCCTGGAGTGAGTATCCGCGTATCATAGGAATTATTTCTTAATCCAGAATAAGATTTTAAGTTGTAATAACATCGACCTTTAATCCTTCAAATTGTTTAACACGATGAATACTAATTCCATTAATTTCTCCCAGATATTTCTGAGGCTTGCGTTAGCCGCATCACTTTTATCTGCTGTGGCGGACAGGCTGGGTATATGGGGACCTCCGGGAGCAACGAATGTATCCTGGGGCGACTGGGAACATTTCCTGGCCTATTCCAATACACTGAACTTTTATGTTTCTCCCCAGATGGGTAACGTCCTTGCTATCCTGGCTACTGTGCTGGAGGTTGTCTTTGGAGTAATGTTCCTGATAGGTTATAAGACCAGAATAGCGGCATGGGGTACCTTCCTGCTGATGGTGATCTTTGCATTAAGCATGACGGTTGCCATGGGCGTTAAACCGCCATTATCCTATTCTGTGTGGACAACCGCGGGAGCAGCCGCACTGCTGGGATCCATTAATAAATATAAATGGAGCATCGATAACCTGAAATAACTGACCGTTGTTTCTCTTGTTTAGTTATAAAGCCTGCCTCATGCGAAAGTATAAGGGCAGGTTTTTTTGTATAATTTTCCCTGAAACTAAAAATAGCACTGCTTTTCCAAACAATATTCCTATATTTACGTAACCAGTTACATAATTAATTACACAAATTGTCAACTATGAGCTTTTTTGATACAGTGGGCAAGTTCGCCGTAGGGAGCCGGTTACGTTTATTAACGGAAAAAATAACAGAAGATGCCACTCAGATCTACAATATGTATGGCATCGATATGAACCCTAAATGGTTCCCTGTATTCTATGTACTGTCACGGGGCGAAGCCATGACCATTACTGCCATTGCCAAAGAGATCGGGCACTCCCACCCTTCCGTGAGTAAGATCATTAGCGAAATGGTGGATAAAGGCCTGGTGAAGGAGAAAAAAGATAAAACAGATGGCCGCAGGAATATGGTCAGCCTGTCTGCCAAAGGCAAAGAGATCACCGGTAAAATAGAAGAGCAATACACGGATGTAAGAAACGCCATAGAAGCCATTTCTGCCAATACCAGGCACGACCTCTGGAATGCTATAGCCGAATGGGAATTCCTGCTGGAACAGAAGAGCCTTCTGCGCTGGGTACAGGAACAGAAAAAGGAAAGGGAAAGCCGGAAAGTGAAGATCGTTGCATATCAACCTGCTTATCAGCAGGCATTCAAAGACCTGAACGTAGAATGGATCTCTGCCTATTTCAAGATGGAGGAGGCTGACTATAAAGCGCTGGACCATCCGCAGGAATATATATTGGACAACGGTGGCCATATCCTTGTTGCGCTGTATAATGATATGCCAATGGGTGTATGCGCCCTTATTAAAATGAAAGATCCTGAATACGACTACGAACTGGCTAAAATGGCGGTATCTCCGGCAGCCCAGGGAAAAAGCATCGGCTGGCTGTTAGGCAATGCCATTCTTGAAAAAGCGAGATCACTGGGTGCGAAGAAAGTTTATCTCGAAAGCAATACTGTGCTGAAGCCTGCTATAAACCTGTATCATAAATTAGGGTTTGAAAAAGTGGTAGGACGGCCTACCCCTTATGAACGCTGTAATATACAGATGGAACGGGTGCTGTGAATACGGCACGGCCATACTGCAATATCAATGCTCGGGTAGGAGCGCCGTGTTTGTTGCCCCGGGGTTAACCCGGGGTGGCATCGCGGAATCACTACAAACTATAATTTGTAGTTTCCCGCGTATCTTGTATTTTTCCTGCATGCAACGTAACAGAATCCTACTCTATGGAGCCAATGGTTATACCGGGGAACTGATAGCCCGGTATGCTGGTCAATATGGCTTAACACCTATCCTTGCCGGCAGAAAGAAGACTGCTATCGAAGCCCTTGCCAAAGAGCTCAACCTGGATTTCCGCATTATCGAACTGGATGACAGTGCCGGCTTAAAAGCCGCCCTGGAAGATATATCACTGGTGATACAGGCTGCAGGCCCTTATCATATCACGGCTCAGCCTATGATAGATGCCTGCTTAGCAACTAATACGCATTACATTGATCTGAACGGTGACCTCGATGTATTTGAGTTGCTACAGGGCTATGATCAGCAGGCTAAAGCGAAAGATATCATGATATTGCCCGGCGCTGGTTTTGACGTAGTTCCAACAGACTGCCTGGCACTATCGTTAAAACAGCAGCTGCCGGATGCAGGCCATCTAACAATCGCTTTCGCTGTTATCGGCAGTGCCTTATCACGGGGTACATCTATCAGCACTTTACATAAACTGGGCACTCCCGGCGCCACCCGTAAAAATGGACAGATTTCTTATGAACCTATGGGAAAGAGAGGCATGTCTGTCAAATTTCCCGGCCATCAACAGCCTGTATTCGTGATGAGTATTCCCTGGGGAGATATCAGCACAGCCTATTTCTCCACCCATATTCCCAACATCACAACCTACACTGCCATTAATAAAGCAGCCTGGTATTTCCTGAAAGCCCAGCCTTTATTCAACTGGCTGTTAAAAACTTCCTTTCTGCGAGGCATGCTGATGGGTCTTTTTAAACTACAATCTGCCGGCCCAAATCAGGCGATACGCGATAAAGCAGTGAGTCATATCTGGGGTAAGGTTACAAACGCAAAAGGAGCGTCCGTAGAGGCCAATATGGAGACACCAGAGGCATATTCACTGACAGCCTATACAATACTTGTTATCTCAAAGAAAATTATAAACGGTGAATATAAACCGGGGTATCAAACACCCGCCAGTGCTTATGGGCCAGATCTGATTATGGAAATTCCCGGTGTAAAGCGGGAGATAAGCCGTAAATAAAAAGTAGCTGTCATCCATGGTTTCCCCTGCCTTAGGGTTGGATGACATGTATAACAGGAAAAGGCCCGGAAAGGTAATATCTTTCCGGGCCGGCAACTTTTCACAATATCATTTCCATCAGGGCTGAGAAAGCACAAAGCTGCTGCATGTTCCGTTAGACTCCAGGTTTAAAAGCTGTACTGGCTGCCCTCCAATCAGTACATAGCAGGTGGTGAACCCACCCGCACAGTATCCCCTGTACACACATGGGGAGCCCTGGCTGGGCACCTGCTGCAGATTCGTATACCCACTTCCTGGCGACCTGCCGGCATTGGTGGCAAAAGCACCTGCAATGGCAAGCGCAAATACTGCTACTGATAATCCGATTTTTTTAAAATTCATACAGTAAAACGTTGAATTCAGATACATGCCTACTATTTTCTACAGGTGTTCGGCTCCGCCTGTTCTATTGCAATAGAATTGCAATAGAAATAATGTTATTGTCTTGCGATAGTGTATGCATTCAATGTGTGGTCGCACAAAGCCAGCAGCTGATCTCCTTTTACAATAAAGTCAGTAATACGTTCCTTCCCTTGAAGCGGAATGTGTAGTGTATAAATGTACGTGCCATTGTCCAGTGAATACACATCGATGATCTCCGTATCACGCCTGGCCTGCCAGTGCTCATTGTCAGCCACCAGGGTAGAAAGTATATAGATCCTGTTGTCGGCCACCCTCGCCAGGCTGTTTACATAAGCAGGTGGCGCAGAGAACTTACTGCCGCCGGTAGATAGCCTGGCTACCTGTATTTTAGCCATCGTATTGGTATCCAGGGTATGACCGGTATAGAGTGCGTGCAGGTTGGTATCCAACGCGACAAACTCGTTCCGGTAGTGATATACATACACCAGTTTCCCCGTCTGTTTATCATAATCCAGTGTGCCATCTGTACAGAAGATGCCATCTACCTGCTTTTTGATGATATCCTTTCCCAGGGTTACATAAGGTGAATCTGTTTTTATCTTTGTCAGTATGTTCCGGCTGTTCCCTGAAGAATCCCGATGAATGCTACGCGATATAAAAGAAGTAGCAGAGACATTTTGCAGCATATTAAAGAAGCAGCTTTGCTGCAGGAACCGGCTCATATGCAGATCATCCAGTCTTCCCCTGTAGAGCGTAGGTGTGCTTCCCTCTGCCATATATACCACAGGAGAATCTACTATTATCCTTGCCAGCTTCCAGGCATAACGTTCACCTGGCGTGAGCTTCAACGTTAATTGCTGTGTGTCCTTTAAATGCTGATCTACTGCAAGTAAATGCTGGGAAGCAGAATAGTTGCCCAGGTAAATATGTGCATCAGTATGACCCGCAATATAGTAGGCGGGGTACTTTAATTCAAGCGAACTTTTGAGTGTTGCCGCTGGCAACACCTTACGGCTAAAGCCGTTCTTCCTGTCATTTGGTTTATCTGCAAACGCGTACAGGATCAGTACAAGCACAATACAGACCATCACACAAAGTGCGGCAAATCGAAAGGGTTGTTGCATCATTGTTGGTTCAGTTAAACGTGGATCAGTTTAGATGATGACGGATGATCGTCCGGCTGCTTTGTATAAAGCCACATACCCAGCAGTGCAAGCAGCATAAAAACAATGTTGAAATAAAGATGCTGTGTCCAGCTCATTTGAGAGATCACGCCTCCGCAGGAGCAAGGAATTTTTTCAGATAAAGTCAGCAGCACTACAATGTAGACGGTGAAAAGTGTCATGATAGCAAAAGATGCATAGAGCCCGGCACGCCTGTAGCGTGGGATAACGAGGAGCAAAGCGATCACTATTTCAGCTACGGGAACCACAATGGCCAGTACAGGCGCAAAGCGCGTGATAAGAGGAGATTGGCCTATAACGGCCCGGAAATTTTCATAATCAATGAACTTGCTCACGGCTGTATAAACGAACAATAGAATGAATGAGAGACGTATTGTCTCCATAACGACTCTTCTTAACATGGAATACTAGTTTACAAACGGAGTGACGGAATAAATTTCAGGAAAGTCTTCGGGTTCACACTGGCATTCATTGGCTATTTGTCATCCTAATCTAAGAAAATATTCTGAATATTGGATAGCTCCGGGAGATTTTTTTGTCAGTTTGACACATTTTCGTAGGGTATATACATTAAACACAAAAGCCCCGCATTTCTGCGAGGCTTTTTATGTATAAAAATCTTATCATTTCTTCAAGGCCTTAATTGCGGCATCATCTGCTTCTACCACGCTGATAGCATATCCCCCTCCTGGTGCACACTGCTGTGCCAGGGTCGACTTATTCGTCACAACCATTTTCCTGATCTCATATGCCTGGGGATTCTTCTCATAATGCGCATCTTTTTTATCACTATAAATAGTAGCGATATATTTTTTACCGGCATCCAGGTAATCAAAGCTGATCTTCGATACTCGCCCGTTTTCATCGCAGGTGCTACCGATGAACCAACTGCTCTTTCCTTTCGACTTACGTGCAATTGTGATATAGTCTCCAGGTTCTGCTTCTAATATCTTCGTATCATCCCAGTCGATGGCTACATCTTTGATAAACTGAAAGGCATCCATATATTTCCTGTAAGTTTCCGGGAAGTCTGCCGCCATCTGCAAAGGGCTATACATCGTTACATACAGTGCCAGCTGACGGGCCAGCGTACTGTGCACCCAGGAAGTGTTTTCCGGATTATAGGCGCTTACCTTCATCTGGAAAATACCCGGCGTGTAATCCATCGGTCCTCCCATCAGACGTGTAAATGGAAGGATCGTGGTATGATCAGGATTATTGCCGCCGAAGGCCTCATATTCCGTTCCCCTGGCAGACTCCTGTCCTATCAGGTTAGGATAGGTACGGGAAAGACCAGTCATGTGTACGGATTCATGTGCATCCACCATGATATGGTATTCTGCGGCCTTGGTAACAGCATATAGATAATGATTGACCAGCCATTGTCCGTAGTGGTGTTCTCCTCTTGGAATGATATTACCCACATAACCGCTCTTCACAGCATTATAGCCGTTGGCGACCATAAACCTGTAAGCAGTGTCCATATGACGCTCGTAGTTACGAACAGAAGAGGATGTTTCATGATGCATGATAATCTTCACGCCCTTGCTGGCAGCATAACGGTGTAACTCCTGTACATCGAAATCAGGATACGGCGTCAGAAAGTCGAATACATAATCTTTCGTTTTACCAAACCAGTCTTCCCAACCCTGGTTCCAACCTTCTACCAGCACAGCGTCAAATCCATTTTCAGCCGCAAAATCAATGTATTCCTTCACATGAGCATTATTGGCCCCATGTCTGCCGTTTGGCTTTGTTTTGGAATAGTCTGTAACGCCTAACTGTACATTCTCGATATCCGTATAGGCCCAGGTGCTCTTTCCGGTGATCATCTCCCACCATACACCCACATATTTCACTGGCTTGATCCAGGAAGCAGGATCTTTATATTTCGTAGGCTCGTTCAGATTATAGATCAGTTTAGAGGACAGGATATCACCTGCCTTATCACTCACGATCACAGTTCTCCAGGGCGATTTACATGGCGCCTGGAGGTAACCTTTATCACCTACCGCATCAGGTGTCAGGAAAGATCTCAGGACAAAATTCCTGTCATCCAGTTCCAGCGATAAAGCCGCATATTCTATCAACGCCGCTTCGTGGATGTTAATATACAGGCCGTCCTTACTCTTCATCATCAGTGGCGTCTGCAGCCCGGTGGGAGAAAAGACGGTCTGTGACGCATTTGGTGTAATGGCTTCTTTCATCTTTCCCCTTACTTCGGATAGATTGGAAGTAACCGTACTATATTCCTGGGTATCGTAGTCTCCGGGCAGCCAGAAGGCTTTATGATCGCCAGCCAGTGCAAACTCTGTCCGCTCTTCTTTGATCACGAAATACGCCAGGTGCCGCTGTTGCGGAAACTCATAGCGGAATCCCAGTCCGTCATTGAACAACCTGAAACGGATGATCAGGGTACGGTCTGTAGATACCTGGTGTAAATTCACTTCCAGTTCATTATACTGATTGCGGATCTCTTTTACCTCCCCCCATACCGGCTGCCAGGTTTCGTCAAAAGCAACCGTTTTAGCACCGGCTACTTCAAAGCTGTCTATAAAGGAAGCATCTGCCTTCAGCTCCAGGCCAAGACGACTGGGTTTGATCACGTCCTTCCCCTTATAGGTCAGTGTGTAGGTCGGAATCCCCTTTTGCTGTATGGAGAACTGCAAGTGCAGGTTTTTATCCGGTGATGTCAATTCCTGGGCTCCGGCCATTTTCCACAGGAAAAGGCAGCAGATGAAAATAATAGTTTTGCGCATGCTGTGTAATTTAATGTGGCTATATACTGCTGGTGTTATAACGTGAAATGTTAAATTGACCACCAATATAATCATTGTGCGCAAAATTCAGTTGTTTTTCACCTGACTGCGATATAGGTATCATCAATGTCTATTCTTCCCTTCCAAATACCTTCTTCAATTCCTCCTTTGCATCTTCCAGTACATGCTGCTGTTTTTCAGGCAGATTTTTTCCAGCCCTGTTAATGTAAAAATTCAACATTGACATAGCTGATTGATAGGGCGTACCCTTTTTACGCCTGCTCCTGGTGGCAGACCTTTTCAGGGAACGTGCTATTTCCTCCGGATTATTGCTTTTAAAGATCCCTCCCTTCAGGTCCAATGCGTCGCTTGTCCGGGATACCCGGCCAGACCATTTCCTGCCGGATCTTTTTCTTCCCGCTTTCCCAACAGTGTGCTTCTTTGTTCTGGGTCTTGCCATAGTGTGATGTTTTCCAGATTCCCACAACCTTCAGGCCGGAACTATTGCTGATCTTGCCTGTTAATTCTGGCAGAAATGTTGTGAACACAATGCGTATCATTAAATACCTCATCAGTATGGCAACGATCTTCGATAAATGGTGGCAGACAGGTGTTATATACCAGGTATATCCCCGCTCATTCCAGGATAGCAATGGCGATGGCATCGGCGATCTCCGGGGCATCACAGGCAGGTTGGACCATCTTCAGTGGCTGGGCATAGACGCTGTCTGGCTCTCCCCCATCTATCCATCGCCGATGGCTGATTTTGGTTATGACATTGCCGACTATACGGGCATATATTCTTTGTTTGGCTCCATGCAGGATTTCGATACGCTGTTGAACGAAGTACACAGGAGAGACATGAAGCTGTTGCTCGACCTGGTGCCCAATCATACATCCAATCAGCATCCCTGGTTCCTGGAATCCCGCTCTTCCCGCGATAATCCAAAACGTGACTGGTACATCTGGCATGATCCCCTGCCTGATGGCGGTGCCCCTAATAACTGGCTGAGCGTTTTCGGCGGCGAGGCATGGGAATGGGACGCTGCTACACAACAGTATTACTACCACGCATTCCTTAAAGAACAACCCGACCTTAACTGGCGAAATCCTGCCGTACAGGAAGCTATGTTCGACGTCATGCGTTACTGGCTGACAAAAGGCGTGGATGGTTTTCGGGTAGATGTGATGTGGCATATGATCAAAGACAAACAACTGCGTAATAATCCTGTTAATCCGGACTATGAACCACATATGGCCACCTATTCGCAGCAGTTGCCTGTTTACTCAACAGATCAGCCGGAAGTACACGAAGTAGTGCATAAAATGAGGCGTGTGATGGAAGAGTTTGACGGCGACCGCGTGATGATAGGAGAAATATACCTGCCTATCCAGCAATTAATGCCCTATTATGGTGCAGACAACAAAGGCGCTCACCTGCCTTTTAATTTCCAGCTGCTGTCACTTCCATGGAATGCCTCTTCCATTGCTGTAGCCATTGATCAATATGAGGGTGCTCTTCCCGCCCAGGGATGGCCTAACTGGGTATTGAGCAATCATGACCAGCATCGTATTGCCAGCCGTGTAGGGCAACAACAGGCAAGGGTGGCTGCTATGTTACTGCTTACGCTTCGAGGTACACCTACGATCTATTATGGCGATGAAATAGGCATGCGCAATGTTGCCATTCCCTTTGATGAAGTACAGGATCCACAAGGACTGAACATGCCGGACAAGAACCTCAGCAGGGATCCTTCCCGTACACCTATGCAATGGGATAACAGTGTTAATGCAGGATTTACCACAGGCAAACCCTGGCTGCGCCTGTCAAAGACATACCAAAGGGTCAATGTGAGCGCACAAAAGGCGGACTCCTATTCCATGCTCTCACTCTACAGACAACTCATTGCCTTACGTAGACGGGAACCTTCGCTGACAACAGGCGACTACAGTCCTGTTTTCTCAGATAACCAGATCCTGGCTTTTATGCGGCAACACGAAGGGCATTCCAGCTTTCTGATCGTGTTAAATCTGACACATTTGCCCTGTTATTTCAGGCCGGCCAATTTCCCCTTTCGTGGCCGCATCGAAGTGGCTACCTTCCCCGAAACGGAAGGCAGCATCGTAAATGATACTATCAGCCTGGATGGGGATGAGGGTATGGTGATACGGTTGGAAAGATAAGGTCTCTGCTGCCGTTATAAAAACAATGGCCTGATTTTTTCCCATATTTATTAAAACACCTTGTCTCATGCAAACCATCCTCGTACTTACAGACTTTTCCAATGTAGCGTTGCGGGCGGCTAATTACGCTATTCATCTGGCAAACCAGCTACATAGCAAACGCATCATTCTATTGAATGCATACCAAAGCCTGTCGCCTGTCGCCAATGTACCGGTCACACCGGAGTTACCTGTTATACAGGCCAATCCGGATGAGTTGTATAAAGAAAGTACAATGCAGCTGGATAACCTTCACAGTCTGCTGGAACCTACGGCTCCTGGTATCATTATCGATACAATGTCAGATGATGATATTCTTGAAGAAGCTGTCAAAAAGCTGATCAGCAAAGAACATGTAGACCTGGTAGTAGCAGGCCTTGCCGATAAATCCAACCTGGAGAAATTTCTGGTAGGCAGTCACAGTATACGGGTAATGGAAAACGGTGATTATCCGTTGGTGATCGTTCCTGAAGATGCGAAGATAACACCACTTGAAAAAGTACTGCTCGCGGTAGATTTTGACATGCTCAGGCGTGGGAAGTCATTACCCAGGCTGGTTGAAATTCTCAACAATTTACACGTCGAACTATTTGTGGTCAATGTTGCCAGCGATGAGGGTTACTCTGATGAGACAAAAGAAGATATTAAACACGTCCACCAGTTATTAGACAGGTATCATCCTTCTTTCAATTATATAGAGGATAAGAATGTAGTTAACAGCATCAATGAATTTGCAGATCGGCACGACATTTCATTAATCATCGCTATACATGAAAAGAAAAGCCTGCTGGCTACGATATTTCAGAAAAGCGTTTCGAAGCAACTGGCGTGGCAGAGTAATGTTCCGCTGCTGATTATTCCTGCGTGAGAAAATGATATTCAAATGTAGCTCACAAAGCTACCAGGATATACACTTCCCTGCAAGGCCCTGATACTTGTTATCATATTTGAAGGCCGCCGGATGACAAACGTATATCCCGGTAACTGGTTTATTTATCCAGATCAGATCACAGCTAATGATGCGGTTCCTTTTGCTGCTTCAAAACGTTTCCAGGCATAATAAGGCACCAGCATAATTAATATCGCAACTATCGGTGCGATCAGTTCTCCGATTGGATCACCTACTGCCATACGGGAGCAGAATGCCCCGATAAAGTTGATGGCAAAACCTGCAAATGCCCATTCTTTGAGGGTCCTGAATTTAGGCTGCAGAATAGCCAAAGCGCCCAATAACTTAGCTACACCGAAAATAGTCAGTGCATACTCGGGGTATCCAAGATGCTTTATAATAGCCACACCTGTTGCTTCATGTGTGATCCCTCCTATACTATCCATCAGCATCAGTAATGCAAAAATGCCTGTTGATACCCAGTAGAAAATTCTGATCTTGTTCGTTTTCATAATTGTCTGTTTTATGATGCAAACATATCGGCATTTTCCAAGGTATGTAATGTGTGATTCGGACAGTCTACGGGGTAATTCCGGACATTCCCCGTCTACTCGCTAATTTTTGGTAAAGCTCGCCATGATATTACCCCATTCCGCCTTTATTTAGTAAATTGATCTGCTAGAACCGTTGACCAGGCGTTCATTAAAGACAGGACATGAAAAATATCACCCGGCTATATCTGACACTATTACTGCTGACAACAGCTACTCCCTTTACCATTGCCCAATCCGGGCTGCAACGTTTCGACGATAGGACACTGGAATATCTGGAAGCCCACCGTACACCGGGACAAACCAAAGCCTGGCTGCTCATTTCCAACACGAACGACTATGTGAATGTGGCCATTCCTGCGGGACTGCTCGTCGCTGGCATCATCGACCACAATCCCGATATGCGCCAGGATGCCCTGTATGTTGCTACCAGCACTGCTACTACTTTCCTGCTGAATACACTTATCAAGAAACTGGTCAAACGTCCGCGCCCCTTTATACAAAATGCTCATCTTACTGCGGTTTATCAGCCTTCTTCCACTTCCTTCCCTTCGGGACATACGTCGTCTGCCTTCAGTTCTGCGACTGCATTGGTAAGGGCTTATCCTAAGTGGTATGTGATTGCTCCGGCTTTCCTATGGTCAGGTGCGGTAGGTTATTCGCGGATGTACCTGGGAGTACACTATCCTTCTGACGTTACTGCAGGCGCGCTGTTGGGGGCAGGAACTGCGTTGGGGCTTGGTTTCATCAGGCCGTAATGACCGGTTGATCATACCTTGATCATCTTCACTACAGTTGTCTCATTACCAGGAATGTTCTCCGCCGTTACCTCCACTCTTGCATTGTGGGTATCCAGTTCTTTTGTTGCCTGATAAGTCCAGACCGTAGGTGCCCTGTCCTCTGTTGCACAACCTTCTTCTATCAATGTTCCACTTTCATTGAAGATCTTTACATAGATCCGGTAAACCCGGAAAAAGTTTCTTGCCCGTATGATGATTTTCTCACCTGGATACCCGTTATAAGCGACAACATCAATGTCAGAGATCTCAGGTGCGCTCATGGCGTCTTTTAATGCCATGTTTCGTGCGTTCTGCGCTCCTGTCGCGAGCGACTTGTAATAAAATTTCAGATCCGGATCTGCGAGCGCTTCCGTTGCAAAACAGGATGCACGCTCGAACCTAAGCTGCAAGGCGATCTGCTCTGCGGTAAATTTCGAATTTTCTTTGGTTCTTGCCTGTCTTACAATAGGCGTTCCTAAACGGGTACAAAAATTCAGATTCCCGATTGTTCCCGACAGACCACTGGTTAAAATGTTGCGAGTTACTTTGGCCATAATAAAATTGTTTTGGTGATGAATGAAATTATAATTGCAATATTAAGCGTAGAAACAAAGCGGTTTTAAAGAAAGTGCATGAGCAGGCGAAATTGCGTCGCGAGCAGGCGAAATCGCGACATGAAGCCCTCATTATTTCCTTCCAAAACTACCGTCCAATTGTTTGCTGGTTGCTATTACAAGCAAAATTAGCACACTATCAAAAGGGGTTCAAAAAAAACTATACGAGAGGCCCAAATTAACACATAAGAGCCCTTTTTCGGCTCATAAGAGCCTTCCTCTTCCCTTCAGATAAGGTTGACCTATACTTCACCTATCGTGGAGGCTATATCCTACAGGCTCTCTACTCCTACATTACAGGCACTATTGTATAGCCGTCGCTATAGAAAGTGCCTGTAATGCTGGAATAATGTACCTATAGGATATAGCCTCCACTATATCTCTACCAAACCCTTACCCTTACCTAAAACCTAAAATGTCCCATTCTCCCCCCTATTATGTCGTTTTTACGACCCAGGCAACCAAAAGGTTTCACATATTTTTGCAACCATAAGGTTCCATAAAAAGGGATCTTATGGCCGGGTCCGATTAAAACCTGCAACCTGAAACTTTTGTGTATATGGTAGAAGTATTTAAAACCAACGTTAACAGACGGGAGCATGCCCATATGTTCCTTACACAGATGCATAGGATATACGCTGATTACAAGGCAAATTTCGATCTGGAAGACTGTGACAGGATACTACGTGTGGAGTGTATATCAGGGACCGTTAATCCATCAACAGTGATCAATCTGCTGAAGAAAAGCGGTTTCGAGGGAGAAGTGCTGACGGATGACGTGATAATTCCAAAATACCGGCCGGACCAATGCCAACACCTGTCTTCTCCTTTCGCCATTTGATACAATACCGGAGTATAGGATATTTTATCTGCTTCCGCAGATGATTGTGTTCTATGCCCCGGTTAGTTATTATTATTGGGCGTCAATCCCAGCATTGACTGCATGATCCTTGCTATATTCTTTGCACGCGCTTTGGCATTATCAGCCACCTCTCCCTGGAACAGCGCGTCCACCGTACCTTTGAAAAGTAACAACCATTGACTGAAATGACTGGGGTCTATCGGCAGGGAAAAATGTTTACTCATCGGATCACCTTTGTACCTTCCGGAATATAACAACATCGTACTCCAGAAATTACACATAATCTCCAGATGCGGGCTCCAGTCGGCAATCGCTTTGTCAAATACAGGTCCCAGCAATTCATCTGCTCTCACCTTATCATAGAATGTATATACCAGTCTTGTCACATCCTCTTCCGTCTGAATATCCGCCAGGGGCTGCTTTAACTCAATATCTGTCATAATTGTAATCTTACCTGTTTATAATATAAGCAGCGATGTAATAAACCATATTCTCTCCCGCTTACTAACGTCAAAGTTATGGCTTTTTAGCAATTAAAAGACTTTTTTGTCTTTTAATGAAAATCTGTACTATATTTGTTCCATAAATTGAAAGGATGTTCTCAAAGACTTGTGAATATGCCATCCGGGCGATGATATTTATTGCACAGCAATCGAAGGATGGAAGCAGAGTGGGTATCAAGGATATTGCAAAGGGAATAGATTCTCCCGAGCATTTCATTGCCAAGATCTTACAGGATCTGGGCAGAAAAGGTGTTGTACAGTCACTGAAAGGTCCTACCGGTGGATTTTATCTTGATAACAGCGGAAGGAAAACAACGCTTGCCACTATTGTAAAAGCTGTAGACGGAGATGATATCTTTTCCGGTTGCGGCCTCGGACTCAAACAATGTTCAGATAAACATCCCTGCCCTCTTCACCATGAGTTTATCAATATCAGAAAAGATATTACCAACATGCTGAATAAAACCAAGGTAGGCGATCTCCAGGAACAACTGGATAAAAAACTGACATTCTTACGGAGAGACTAAAAAAATTTGAAACAATAGAAGATAAAAAGGTATTAATATCTACTATATAACAACTACCATTCATAGGTACCACAAATGATAATTACTTACTAAATACGCTTGAGATGAATACAACAAGAATTTTAGATGTGCCCTCCCTGGCACCGGCTGTAAAACACCAGACCATTATCCAGGCTTTTGACGCACTACTTCCCGGTGAAGAGTTTATCATACATAATGATCATGATCCTAAACCGCTTTATTATGAACTGATCAGTAAAAAGGGGAATATTGTCACCTTTGATTACCTGGAGAATGGCCCTTCCCAGTGGCGTGTACTTGTGAAAAAGAGGGTTTCTGATCCGGATCAGGTAACCGTAGCTGATATGGCAGCGGCCGATTACCGTAAGGCAGACATATTTGCCAAACATGGCATTGACTTCTGCTGTGGTGGTAATATTACGCTGAAAGAAGCTGCCCGCCGGCATGGCATAGATGAAGCCATCCTTATTACTGAACTGGAGAATGTGACCAAAGAAGCAGTGCAACCATCTGAAGATTATATCAACCAGGACCTGCATGTACTGATCAGTCACATCGTTGGTACTCACCATCAATATGTCAAAGAGAATGCGCCTATTATAGAGCAGCTGGCTACTAAGGTGGCCCGCAGGCATGGCAAGGAACATCCGGAGTTAGCAGAACTTGAAACAGGTACAATCGCCTTCCTGGACGATCTATATCAGCATCTGGAAAAAGAAGAACGCATATTATTTCCGGCTATCATTCAGTTGGAAGAATTACAGACGAAAGAAGTATCGCCTGCAAAAAGTTTCATAGTGAGTGCGATAAAAGTGATGCGTGCTGAACATGATACTTCTGGCGAAGATCTCCGTACCTTCCGAAAACTCACTAATGACTATACCTTGCCGCAGGGTGCCTGTAATTCCTATACATTGCTTTTTGAAAAAATGAAAGCATTCGAGGCAGACCTGATGCACCATATCCATCTTGAAAATAACATCCTGTTTCCGAAAGCAACTCAGCTTGAGCAGACGTTGTCGTAGTAACATCGTCTTCACTTAGTCCATACCAACAACATATAACCATGACTACAAAAAAACTATGGCTTTCGCTGGCCCTGGTAATGGCCAGCTCATTTGCCGTGCTCATTTTCTTCGGTAATGATATATATAGAAAAGCACCACCTATTCCTGCAAAGGTGGTCAGTGAAACCGGTGAGGTTTTGTTCACCGGGCAGGATATCAAAGACGGCCAGAATGTGTGGCAATCTATCGGCGGACAAACAGTAGGCAGCATTTGGGGACATGGGGCTTATATTGCTCCTGACTGGACGGCCGACTATCTGCATCGTGAATCACAGGCCATGCTGACGGCGCTTGCAGCAAAAGATGGAAAGGTATATAGCAGCCTGGCGGGTGAAGAACAGCTTGTGTACAAAGAACGTATGAAGCGAGACCTCAGGACCAACACGTTCAATGCCACAGAAAACACCATTACCTATTCTGCCAGCAGGGCAAAAGTTTTTCATGAACTGGCCGGGTATTACACCAAACTGTTTATGAGTGATCCTTCATTCAGTACACTGCGTAATCAGTATGCGATACAGGAGGGTGCTATTAAAGACCCTGAGCGCATGCGCCTGATGACTACTTTCTTTGCATGGAGTACCTGGGTATGTATCAGTGAAAGGCCGGATGGTACACAAGTCACATACACCAACAACTGGCCATATGATGAACAGGTAGGCAACGTGCCTTCTGCTTCCCTACATCTCTGGTCAGGCTTTAGCGTCTTGCTCTTACTCGGATGTATTGCATTGCTGGTATTGTATCATGTCCGTAATAAGGAAGATGAACATGTTGATCTGCCAACCACAGATCCGTTGCGGAATATGCAGCCCACTCCTTCTATGAAGGCAGTGTTGAAATATATCTGGGTAGTAAGTATACTCATACTCGTACAGATGCTGGCGGGTATTATTACAGCACACTATGGCGTGGAAGGACAAGGCTTTTACGGCATTCCGCTGGATAAATTCCTGCCTCAGTCTATTTCCCGTAGCTGGCACGTACAGCTGGCCATCTTCTGGATCGCTACTTCCTGGCTGGCAACCGGTCTTTATATGGGACCTGCCATTTCCGGCCATGAACCTCGTTATCAGAAACTCGGTGTGAATGTACTTTTTATAGCGCTCATAATTGTAGTTGGTGGCTCCTTAACCGGTCAGTGGCTTGGCGTGATGCAGAAGCTTGGACTCGTAGACAACTTCCTCTGGGGACATCAGGGATATGAATACATTGAGCTGGGAAGGATCTGGCAGATATTACTGCTGGTAGGATTGGTGCTCTGGTTAGTGCTGATGCTGCGTGCATTACTGCCGGCATTAAAGAAGAAAGACGAAAGCCGTCACCTGCTGATGTTGTTTGTAATCGCATCTGTGGCTATCGCTGTATTTTACGCAGCGGGTCTGGTGTATGGCAGACAGTCACATCTCGCTGTTGCTGAATACTGGCGCTGGTGGGTAGTGCATCTGTGGGTAGAAGGTTTCTTTGAAGTATTTGCTACGGTAGTATCTGCGTTCCTGTTCTGCAGGCTGGGATTATTACGCCTGCAGTCTGCCACTATCAGTGTGCTTTTCTCTACCATTGTATTCCTGGCAGGTGGTATATTAGGTACTTTCCATCACCTTTACTTCAGTGCTACACCGGTTGCTGTACTGGCATTAGGTGCTACTTTCAGCGCACTGGAAATAGTACCACTGGTATTGATAGGATATGAAGCTTACCACAACTATACGCTTAGTAAATCCACACCATGGATCAAGGCATATAAGTGGCCGATCTACTGCTTTATTGCCATCTGCTTCTGGAACTTCCTCGGTGCTGGTATCTTCGGATTTGCTATCAATCCACCGATCGCCTTGTACTACATACAAGGCCTGAATACTACCGCAGTACACGGGCATTCGGCATTGTTCGGTGTATATGGTATACTCGGCATTGGTCTGATGCTGTTTGTATTGAGAGGATTATATCCGAATCATCACTGGAATGAGAAGCTGATCGGCACTGCCTTCTGGATGATCAATATCGGATTGCTGGTGATGGTAACTGTCAGCATGCTGCCAATAGGCATTATGCAGGGTATCGCCGCTATTCAACATGGATACTGGTATGCGCGTTCTGCTGAGTTCATGCATACCTCTACTATGCAGACCTTACGCTGGTTGCGTGTGCCTGGTGATATACTGCTGGCAACAGGAGAATTGCTGCTTGTTATATTTATTATAGGATTAAAAACAGGATGGTCATTGAAGGATAAACGACAATAAAAACGACGATAGGAATAGAGTTAGAAATGGAAACAAGCCGTCTCAATAATATTGGGGCGGTTTTCTTTTTGTATCATTCTATATAAAAAATTTCTACCTTTGTCCACGTATGACATCTATCAATACCACATACCGCCCATCTTCCGCCGGAATGATTGCAGCGTAACGCAGCAGGTAATTTAAAATCGCTGCGTTTCCCCCACTCCGCTATTTCATATTTTTTATGAACTAATGCCCTGTTGCCCGGACACTGCATATTGTCCGCATGCACAGCGGCTGCAATCTATTCAACAATGTCATCCTTATTATCACAATATGGCTGGAACAGCCATTTCGAGCAACACTATACACACTTTTTTAATCAGGGTTTGGAAGCTGGCCGTGTAACTGCCATTAACGGTTTCAATCATACAATTATTACTAATAACGGACCTTCAGCAGCCTTGCTGGCTGGCACGCTCACAAACAGCAAAGAAACCTGGGAACTGCCGAAAGTAGGCGACTGGGTAGTGTTCAAACCCTATGATGATCAATGCATCATTATTGACGTATTGCCCAGGCAAAATGCTATCAGCCGCAAACTGCCCGGTAAAAGCAGCCAGCAACAGGTGATCGCCGCCAATATCGATGCAGCGCTGATCATCCAGGGCCTCGATCGCGACTTCAACCTGCAGCGATTGCAACGCTACCTGCAGCAGATCTATCAATGCAGGATACAGCCTGTTATTGTCTTGAACAAACAGGATCTTGTAGATGACCCGGAAGTTTATCGCCAGCAGGTACTGGCGCTGGGATATAACTGCCCGGTATTACTTACCAACGCGTTAGACCATCAACAGCTGAGTGACTGGACCTCCCATTATCTTCAACCGCGAAAGACATTTGCTTTATTAGGTTCATCCGGCGTAGGCAAAAGCACACTGTTCAATGCATTGTCAGGCACAGACATACAAAAAGAAGGAAGCGTGAGCACATTCAATAGCAAAGGTAAACATACGACTACCGCCCGTCACCTGGTTATGTTACCTAATGGCAGTATGCTCATCGACTCTCCAGGCATGCGTGAATTCGGCCTTACCATAGACGAAGATGAAGGTGTAAACTTTCATCATCCGCAGATAGAAGAACTCTCTGCAAAATGCCGTTTCCGTGATTGCACACATCAGCAGGAGCCCGGCTGCGCTGTCATTGCCGCCGTTGAAGAAGGAACACTGTCCACCACAGTATATCGCAACTATCTGAAACTGATCAGGGAACAATATCACTATCAGGCAAGCATAATGGAAAAAAAACGAATGGAACAACAGTTTGGCAAATTGTCTAAACAGATAAATGCGCTTCGCAAAAAACGGAAGTATTAAAATAGCATTGCTTACCGGGAATTTTATAATTCCTGGTAAGCAACTTTTATCACTATGATGATTAAGGAATAATTTTCACGTCGCAGAAACTATAGAAGACGTTTTCTTAAAGCGGCATTACGTGTATATGGATGACCGCGTAGGATGATGCAGTGTTTAAAGATCAAATCGCATTGATTTACGTCGTTTTCTTATTCATTTACTTTCGTATTTTCAACAGCAGTCTTTTCAGATAAGTTTTCTTCACCGATCGTATAATCAAATACTTTCTGTTGTTTGAACTCTTTAAACCCATTCTTGGTATAGAAGCCATGTGCTCCTTCTCTGATTACATTACTGCGCACACGTAGCGTACTGATATTCCTTTCAGCCGACCATTTCTTTGCTTTGTCAACCAATAGGCCTCCGATACCCCTGCCTTGTGCATTACGTGCCACTACCAGTCCGCCGATTTCACAGAAAGGGCCTGATTCCAGACGAATAGTATAAAGTACATGGATCCACCCAAGAACAGTTTCTCCGTTCACCGCAACATAGGCCACATCACAAATACTTTTATCGATTGCCTGAATGTATGAGATCGTGTCTTTCACTGTTGAGGGGTATCCTAATTCGGCCGACAAAGCGGCTACCTGCGCTGCATCTTTCACTGAGACATGCCGGACATAAATCGCACCGTTCATTTACTGCTTAATTTATCTTAATAAAATTCTCAATATAATTGGATGGAATAAAAGTAAACATTTTCATGCTTTGGCATGGCATATTTATTGGGTTATTTTCTTCCAAAAAAAGAGTGCTATGAAAACGACACATGAGATTAAAATTATTCCTGTTGACTACAACTCAAACGAGATGCCGGATGCGGTTGCAAAGTATAAACCTGTCCTCCTGAATGACGGGCACGAATACTGTTGTATCCTGGGTGAAAGTCCTGAGTACGGTATTTATGGCTGCGGAGATACTCCCGACGAGGCCATCATGCACTGGAACCAACGGTATCTGCAAAAGACCGTGGAAGGCGCACTTTTTTCTACTAAGAAACCTGTACTGAATGAGAGTGATGAAGTAGTGAGGGCATATTTCTACCGTAGCGTGTCCATTTAATGCTACACCCCGTAGAAAAAGACGTATATTGCATAAAGGAAACTTTGCATATATGTCGACACTTACAGCACTCAAGGAAATATTCAACCGGGACCTGAATAAGCTAAAGAAAGAAATATCCTTATATCAGCATGAGCCTGCTCTTTGGATAACCGAGGCCAATATTGCGAACACGGCCGGTAATCTTTGTTTACATCTAGTCGGCAATTTAAGCACCTACATTGGCGCACAGCTGGGTGACTCCGGTTATGTCCGCCACAGGGAGCTGGAATTTTCTCTCAAGGATGTTTCCCGCGAGGAATTGCTGCAAAAAATAGATGACACGATCAGTGTGGTTGATAAGACGCTGAATGGTCTTTCAGAAGAAAAACTGACAGAAGAATACCCTATTGTGGTTTTTGATGGTAAAACAACAACGGCTTATATGCTGATCCATCTTTCTGCTCACCTTGGCTATCACCTCGGACAGATCAACTATCACAGGAGGTTATTGGATAAATAATTTACTGCTTCTTTCCGGCAAAAATGATCTTGTTATAAAACGGGTCGTTTACTGTGACTGTCAGGATAGTAGGATCATAGAACGCCTCCTCTATGCCGGGGCGGTTGTATTTATATTGTTTATCGATCAGTTTCTTCTGATAAGCTTCGATATCTTTAAAATCATCTACACACACGCATGCGCCAGGACTGGCATCGCCATGATGTTCTGAAATATTCAGCACAATATCACCCATAGAGATCTGTATGTAAAAGGGTGTATTATCAGGCCGGTGTTCCCAGTCGACCTGGAAACCCAGCCAGTCAACATAGAACTCTATTACTTTTGCGTAGTCAAACGCGCAGTACTGGTTTTACGATTGCCATAAAACATGTTTCAGGTTTACCAATAAATTGCTGATTTATAAAATTCCCGCGGTGTTCTGCCGGTGAATGATTTGAAGTCTTTAATGAAATGCGCCTGATCAAAATACCCCGCTTCATATGCCAGTTCCGTCAGCGTACTGCCATCTGCCCGGCCTATCAGGTTTCTTAAACGGACAATAGACGCAAACTGTTTCGGAGAGGCACCTGTTATCTTTCTGAACCGTTTCTCAAAAGCGTCCTGGCTGATATGCAGTTCCTGTAACAGCTCTTTTATCCGCAGATTCCCTCCTGCCTGCCTGATATTACGTACCGCCTCCTGCACCAGCAGGTCAGGTTTTGCCTGTTTCCAGGTAGCCAACAGGAAGCGTTGTATAATGTCTATACAGGCCTGATTATCGGGAGCAGCAGCCAGTTGTTCTGTAATATCATCCAGCTGTTGCCTGCGGATGAAATTATCCAGTGAAGCGGATACCCCGAACAATTCATGCAGGGGCTCCTTAAAAAAGGCAGCGGCGCCATCTTCCCGGAAAACGATCAGCAGGTTGGCGGTATTACCGGCATAACTCAACGACCGGTAAGTCTTTCTGAGCCCTCCCAGCGCTGCTGCGGGCAAGATTCCCAGGTTATTTTCCAATACAGTTCCCCGCAAGCGGAAAGCCATCACAACAGCGGTATCCGGCAGTATCTGGTTCTGCACAGCATATTCGCTTTCAATGATCATGAAAGATTTGATAAAGGGCTGTAAGATGGTTACGGGTATGTAATTTTCGATATGCATCCGGGCAACACTGTATGCAACAAATATACTCTTTATTCCCGCTTATTCCATCCGTCGTAAGATCCGGTAATCAATATAAAAAGTACCGAATGGGATCATACATGCCAACAATACTTTCCAGGTGATCTGACTGAATTTCCATTTGTACTCAATCCCGACACTTAGCGCATTGATGACAAAGATCACGAAGAAAAAACCGTGTATAGGTCCCATCAGCTTTACCAGGGACGGATCATCGGAAGCATATTTCATAGGCACTGCTATTCCTATTAACACCAATAAAGAAATTCCTTCTAAAAAACCGATCAGCCTTAAACGGCCCACTTTTGTACGGAGAAAACGTGTCATTTCTAAAATGTTCTGATGTATGGCCTGTTCGCCAGCGGCGAAAAAGACCATGGTATGGCAATGAAAATAATTAACAGGCCCAGGGCGAACAGTAAGGTCATTATCCTGAACTTGCCCTGGTTAGTGACTGATCTTTTGGCGGAAGAAGAGCCGATAGTGACAACGATCACGGCGATCGTCATCAGGATCACATGCAGTAATCCGAAGAACAAGAAATCAAACTGTTTAATGGCTTCATGGTAGTTTCCTCTGAACCAGGCAACCAGTGGACTATTGAAATACAGCACATATCCTAATGCCAGCTGTATATGGGTAATAGTGGCTGTTATATGCCTTACCCGGTCATCGGCAAGCGTAAAAGAACGTTTTCCCGTCCATCCCCGGATGCCACGGTATATGGCGTACAGCAGGCTTAATACGACCATCCATCTGAAAAAGGAATGTAATAATAACAATGAAAAATACATCTCTATATTTTGTTCCGCAAAGCTCTGTCGAAATGCGCTAAATTGTTAGGACATAAAAAGTACTATTTAGGACATTTTAATCATTCTACGGAATTCTGTAGGTGTCATTCCTTCATAGCGTTTGAACAGGCGGGTGAAATACGACTGATCTTCGAAACCCACCTGTATGGCCACTTCACTGATAGGGAAATCAGACTGGCTCAGTAATACTTTTGCTTCCTGTACGATTGTCTCATCAATCCATTTCGTAGGTGCCTTATGTGTGGTCATCTTCACCAGTTTATTCAAATGACTAGGTGAGATGTTCAGCATCGCGGCATAGTCGCTTACCATATGCCGGTTCCGGATATTCTGGAACACCAGCTCCCGAAATCTGTTGGTGATACTTACAGCATTCGTCTGTTGATTGGCTAATACAGGCTGATATCCCTTGTTCACCTCACAGAATAAGGCTATCAGATAGGGCTGTAAGATGTTCATATGCTCTAACCCATGTTCCGTGTATTCCTGCAGCATTCGTTCAAAAAGATGCCCTACAAACCCCGCAGTATCTTTATCCAGCTCAATATGGGGTTTGCCCCATACTTTCAGGAACTCAAACTCTTTCAGCAACTCACTGTTACCGTACTTGCCCAATAGCATATCGTCGTGGAAATTGCAGAAAATACCTTTGTTCCTGTCATGAATATCAAAAGAGAAGACCTGTCCGGCAGGTACGAATAACATCTCTCCTTTCCGGATACGATACTCCTCACTACCGATCTTCATAACTGCCGATCCTTCTGTCAGGAACAGGCAGGAATGGGTCAGCGACCGCGAAGCGGATACCGCTTGTTTTACATGCTGATACATGTCTTCCACCCTGCATATCAGGAACTTATTCAGGTTGCCCTTCAGGAGGGATTCCAGTTCCCGGGAGGGCATGAACCGGGAAGTGAATGCACGTGGGTCGTATACCTTGATCTCGTTCATATTAGGGATGGACGAATGAGATGGGGAAATATTGTCATCTATTTGTTATTTTTGAGCCATAACATGAAGATCTATACCACGCTCCAAAAAGGGGAATACCACTTACATCATTGTGAAGACTACCTGTTTCTTGATAAAATCAACCCGCATACTACCGTTTGTGCCGTCATGGATGGCTGTACAATGGGAACGGACAGCTATTTCATTTCTACATTAACAGGAAAAATATTACGGAAGATCATCAAAGCAAAAAGTTACACTGACTTCTATACACCATCCTTCCTATCTCCGGCAACATTGCTAAAAGATATTATGCACCAGCTCTTTAATGAGTTGAACATCCTTCGAAATCAACTGCAACTGGAAAGGAATGAGTTACTCACCACTCTCCTGCTAATAGTAACCGACACCAGGCTTAATCAGGGTGCTATACTCGTGGTAGGTGATGGAGTGATCAATATCAATGGCGCCACAACTGTATTTGATCAGGAAAACAAGCCGGATTATCTTGGTTATCATCTGTCCGAGCACTTTGATACATGGTATGAAAAGCAACAGCGCATTCCGGTGAATGCTTTACAGGATATAAGTCTTGCAACGGATGGCATCACATCGTTTATCACGCTGCAACCATCTTCGGAAACAACAGACCCGCTGCATTTTCTACTGATTGACCAGGGACGTTCTGAGACAGATGAAATGCTGAATATGAAGTTAAAAAGCCTGGAGCATCAATATGGGATGAAACCGGGGGATGATCTGGCGGTGGTGAGGTTGATCTGGTAATTGTGTTTTTATTTTATTATTCTATTTTGCATCCCGAACACCCATACCATGGAAGCGATCATTTTTTGTGGATTACAGGCTACCGGAAAAACTGGTTTTTACAAAGAACACTTTTTACAGACCCACGTCAGGATCTCCCTTGACTTGTTGAAAAGCCGATACCGGGAAGACCTCTTCCTGGGGGCATGCATCAAAGGAACACAGCCTTTTGTGGTGGATAATACTAATCCGGGAGCGGCAGACAGGGAGAAATACATCCAACTCGCGAAGCAGCACAAATTCAAGGTCATAGGATATTACTTTCAATCCATTCTCAAAGACGCACTGGAAAGGAACAGTCAGCGTACCGGGAAGGCACAGGTCCCGAAAGTAGGTGTTCTAAATACTTATAAACACCTGGAAATACCACAGTTCAGTGAGGGATTTGATGAATTACACTATGTCGAATTAGGCCCAGACGGCTTTACAATAAAAGCATGGAATCATGAAATTTGATGAATTAGACAGCAAAATGCGGGTATATGAAACAGCCCATGACAGAAGCGTTCTTCCCGGCATGTACATGGTAGCCCGTATTGATGGCAGAGGTTTTACCAAGCTAACCAAAGAGGTACACCCTTTCGAAGCCCCATTCGATCCGGTATTCAGAGACTATATGGTAGAAACCGTGAAACACCTGATGAGCAGTGGTTTTAACGTTGTATACGGTTATACTGAAAGTGATGAGATCTCCCTGCTTTTTCATCTTGAGGAAAATGCCTTTGCCCGCAAACACCGGAAATATACGTCCATTCTCGCGGGAGAAGCCAGCGCCAAGTTCTCATTGCAGCTGGGTAGTCTTGCTGCATTTGACTGCCGAATCTGCGAGCTGCCTAACAAACAGCTGGTGGTCGACTATTTCAGATGGCGTAATGAAGATGCACACCGGAACGCTCTCAATGCACACTGTTACTGGCAGCTAAGGAAAGATAACCATACCCGGCTGACAGCTACGCAGAAAATAGAAAAGATGAGCACCGCAGATAAAAATGAGCTGCTCTTCAGTTATAATGTCAACTTCAATGAGCTTCCCAACTGGCAGAAAAGAGGGATTGGCTTTTATTGGGCAGAAATGGATAAAACAGGTTTTAATCCTAAAACGGCGGAACCTGTTGTGGTAAAGAGAAGACAGCTTTATGTGAATGATGAATTACCCATGAAAGACGAATACAACAAATTTGTTCTGCAACTGATAGATCAGAGCGAACAATAATAAAAGTGAAGGGCTGCCGCGATGCGACAGCCCTTCACTTTTATTAAAACTGTAACCTTATTTTCTCTTCTGCAAGGTCAAGCTGTGAAAAATGTTTACGGATGATCTCATCATTGAATTCCGATTTCCTGTTTATCTGCTTTAGCATCTTGCGTTGTTCCTTCAGCAATGCATTATAAACAGTCCGGTAGCGTTTAACAGCATGTCGCCGGTTTACATCTACACCGTGCGATTCGGCATAACTTTGTAAAAAGATATGTTCATTCTCGAGGGTCGATCTTAGCTGCTGCAATAACACGTTCTCGTCCACATCAGCTTTAAACTGATTATCGAGCGCATCCAGGGCTACATACGCCAGTTTCTTCCTGACAAGGATCTCCTGCTCAAGTTCTGACATAAGGTAGTCTGGCTCTTTCAGCTCAAGTTTACGGATCAGCCAGGGTAGTGTAAGTCCCTGCAATACCAGCGTTACTAATATCACTACAAAAGTGATGAAGAGGATCATATTACGTTGAGGGAACGGCTGGTTGCCAGCCATCAGTGGAATAGACAATGCTGCCGCCAGAGATACCACACCGCGCATACCTGCCCAGCCAAACACAAGCGGCATACGCCAGCCCGGATGACTATCCGCCGTCTTAATAAACCTGCTGATAAATACTGTAAATACAGAAGCACCCAGGGTGCTGAGAATGCGGGTAATAATTACCACCGCTGAAATGATCAGTCCATACCAGATGGCCTGTGTCAGCGAGCTTCCTCCTAACTCGTGTACCACAACAGGCAGTTCAAGACCTATCAGCATAAACACGATACCATTCAGCACAAATCCCACCATCGCCCATACATTGACGCCTTGTATGCGGCTCATATGACTCAGAATGGAATTACGCCTGTTGGTCATAAAAAGACCTCCACTCACCACTGCCAGTACACCCGAGAAGTGAAAAGACTCTGCGGTTATGTACATCACATAGGGCGCTATCAATGTCAGTACAGTATCCATACTGGGCGTGGTAGGCAGCCAGCGGTGAAGGGCATAAAATACCAATCCCACGGCAATGCCTGTTGCAATACCCATGACTATTACCACCACAAAACTGATAGCCGCTTCATGGAAGGAAAAGGAACCGGTAATGACAGCCGCCATTGCAAAACGGTATACGATCAAGCTGGATGCATCGTTCATCAGGCTTTCCCCTTCTACGATCGATGAAAGCCGTTTGGGCGCATCCACGCCCTTCAAGATAGTACTGGCAGAAACTGCGTCAGGCGGGGAAATAATACCTCCCAGTAAAAAGCCCAGTGCCAGCGTAAAACCCGGGATCAGATAATCCGACACCATCGCTATCACGCAAGAGGTGAGCAGAACGATCCCAAAAGCAAAAGAGCCGATTACCCTGCGCCATTTCCAGAACTCCTTCCAGGATGTATACCAAGCGGCTTCATACAGTAAAGGAGGCAGAAAGATCAGGAAAATAAGCTGCGGATCGATCGATATAACCGGGAGACCAGGAATGAAACTGATTCCCAAACCACCTAATACCAGCACAATAGGATAAGAAATCTTCAGACGTTGTGCCAGCATCACCAGTAGCAGGATTACCAGTATGAGGCCAATGTACAATACAAAAGTCGCATGCATAGCCACTAAAATAATACAATCCGTCTTATTTACATCTAACCGGATAGATTAATACAATAAATTCATTCACAATGATTAGAATAGTTATTTTTGCCGGAGTACATTTTAATCAACGAAGATATGGAGCAGACAATCATCCTTAATCCACTACTTCAGGCCTATAATACACCTTTTGATGTTCCCCCGTTTGGCAGGATTGCACATGAACATTATCTGCCAGCCTTTGAGGCGGGCATGAAGGAACAGTGTAAAAATATTGAGCTGATCGCAAGCCTGACAACACCACCCTCTTTTACAGATACGGTGGAAGCGCTTGAAAAAAGCGGTAAACTGCTTCGCAATGTCAGCAGTGTATTCTTCAATCTCACTTCCGCAAATACTTCTCCCGAACTGGAAGAGATCTCCCGCCAGATAGCGCCCGTACTGGCAAAACATGCTGATGATATTTACCTGAATGCAGCGCTGTTTGCCAGGATAAAAGCGTTATATGACCGACAGGACGCGCTTCAACTGACAGGAGAACAAAGCAAGTTATTGGAGAAATTCTATAAAGATTTTGTACGTAACGGCGCTAATCTGGACGCAGCCAAGCAGGAACGGCTCCGGGAGATCAATAAAGATCTTTCCCTGCTTACCGTTCGTTTCGGACAGAACCTGCTGGCGGAGACCAATCATTACGAACTGCTGATTACCGACCAGCAAGACCTTGCAGGACTTCCTGCTTCTCTTGTTGAAGCAGCGGCCCTATCAGCAAAGGAAGCTGGTAAAGAGGGTTGGCGTTTCACATTGCACAATGCCAGTATTATGCCCTTTTTGCAATATGCAGATCAGCGACATCTGCGGAAAGAGATCTATACTGCCTATATCAACCGTTGCAATCATAATGATGAACGCGACAACAAAGAGAGCGTAGCGCAGCTGGCAGCTTTAAGAGCAGAAAAGGCGGCCTTGTTGGGATATGCCTCTCATGCGCATCTGGTACTGGAAGAAAACATGGCGAAAACGCCTGAAAAAGCAAATGAACTCTTACAGCAACTGTGGACGGCTGCACTGCCCGTAGCGAAGCAGGAAGCGAAAGAAATGCAGGCGCTCATGGACAGGGCTGGCAAAGGTGAACAACTGGAAGCCTGGGACTGGTTCTACTATGCAGATAAAGTAAGAAAGGAAAAATATAACTACGATGCAGAGGCATTACGCCCCTATTTCAAACTGGACAATGTGCGTGAAGGACTTTTCTTTGTAGCGAAAAAGCTGTATGGGCTGACCTTCCATCCGTTAAAAGATATTCCTGTATATCATGAAGAAGTATCTGCCTACGAAGTAAAAGATGATAAAAACCAGTTGATAGGCTTGTTGTACCTGGACTTCCATCCCCGCAGTTCCAAACGTGGCGGTGCCTGGATGACTTCTTACCGTAAACAGTCCATTGATGAAAACGGACGTGTGGCCCCCATCATCTCTATTGTCTGTAACTTTTCCAGACCTACTAATACACAGCCGTCCCTGCTGACGCCGGATGAGGCAGAAACCCTCTTCCATGAAGCAGGACATGCGTTGCATGGACTGTTGTCCAACGTGACCTATGAAATGCTTTCCGGCACCGCTGTTCCCCGCGATTTCGTAGAACTGCCTTCGCAGGTGATGGAGCATTGGGCTTTTGAACCGGAGGTACTGGAACAGTATGCAAAACATTATGAAACAGGAGAACTCATTCCTGCTTCATTAGTAGAAAAGATGAAAGCTGCATTCAAATTCAACCAGGGCTTTGCTACGGTAGAATACCTTGCAGCCTCCCTGCTGGATATGAGTTATCATACGCTTGCACCAGACAGGACTATCGAACCGCTGGTATTTGAAAAAGAAGCAATGGAAAAGATCGGACAAATCCCCGAGATTGCACCCAGATACCGCAGTACCTACTTCCAGCATATTTTTTCTGGTGGCTATTCAGCAGGATATTACAGTTATATCTGGTCAGAAGTACTGGATAGCGATGCCTTTGCGGCTTTCAGGGAAGCGGGCAACATCTTCGATCCGGCAATCGCTACATCTTTCAGAAAGAATATCCTGGAAAAAGGAGGTACGGAAGAACCTATGCAATTGTATATCGCTTTCCGTAAAAGAGAACCCGATGTAAAGTACTTGTTACAACACCGGGGACTGGAATAAAATTAACAGTAGCCGGTAGCCTTATAAGGCTGCCGGTTATTTTATCAGGACAACACTGCCCTGCTGCTGTATGGCCTGCTGTGTATTATCCAGGTAAGTGATCGTCCATAAATAAGTACCCGGAGGCAAAGGTTGCCCTTTCAAATCGCCCCTCCATCCGTCATTCACATCTGTATTTACGTATATCAATTGTCCCCAGCGATTATAAACAGACATCCTGAAATCGCTGATCCTGTCAAACACCTTTACCCGGAATACATCATTCACACCATCGCCATCCGGACTGAATGCATTCGGCACAAAGACTGCACATTTATTGGCCGCCACTGACACATCAACGTTACCGGAAATATCACAGTCCTGCGCATCCGTAATATGATATGCATAACTGCCCCCACTCAGATTCCGGAAGATGCTATCTGATTGCGAAACAAGACCTGCAATACTGTAAATGTACGGCGGTACTCCGCCTGTTGCTGCAAGTGTCAACACTGCGTCGTTGGTAACGGCACAACTCATTCCCTGCAGGGAACTGCCCAGAAAAGTAAACAACGGCGGGTCTGTTATTAAGAGGTCATAAAGGGTATCCAGACAGCCTTTGGCATCTTTGATGATAATGTCATACTTGCCCGCATACAAGTTATCAAATTCTGGTGATAATTTGGCTTGTGTGTCCCCGTTCAGAAAATATTCATAAGGACCTATACCACCAGTGGTATTGAGCTGAATCTTATTCCGGTTTTGCCCCGTACAACCGGCAAGGGTAACGGCTGCATGGCCGTCAAATTCAGTTTCGGGCACCGTAATAGTATCCTGTACAGTTATTCCATTACCTGCATGTATGGTTACAATATAATCCCCGGAGGGAAGTTTATCTCTTTCATTGCTGGTACTGCCGTTATCCTTCCATTCGTAGGTAAACGGTGGATAGGTCCCCTCTACCGAAAGCCTGACGGAGCCGGTGCTCACACCTTTGCAACTGGGTATGATGTCATAGGATATCTTAGGCACCTCCCTGAGCGTATCTGAAAGATTGTCAATCGCCAATGCTATTCCATAGGCGTTGTCGCAGGCCACACGCACATCTCCTCCGAATACGATGTAACTGTATTCACCATGAGGCGTAAATTCTGCGGTGAACCGTTGCCACTCCGTATTATAGAAAGCGCCTGACTGCCATAGCAATTCCAGTGTATCCGTCAATGTTGTTGCGCCGTAGATAGCCAGTGCACCGTAGCAGGTGGCAGAATCATATCCCCTGGCGAAATAGAGGTCAAATGAAATCCTGTAAGTTTTGTCTGGCAGCAAATCAGTATTTAGTTTCTGGGCAATTGCTTCCAGCCAGTGTGGTCCACCTCTGAAAGCGGAATAGGTATTTCCGTTAGAGGCCGGTTTATACACGCCCGTTACTCCCGGCTGAATATCAGGCGTTGAAGAAACAACCAGCCATTGGCCAGGCGCCCGATACTGAGAAGGCACCCCTTCCAGTGAAGGATTGCGAATGCCTATGTCCTGCGCCATAAGGTTGGCTGGCATCATCAAAACACTTATAATGGAGTATAGAAAAAGTAACCTGCACAGTGTTACCAGCCGGTCATACCCAGCTTTTAAATTCATAGGATATTGTGTTTCAATTACTATTACAGTCAGATATAAAAGGGTTGGGAAATTCCCTGCATTCTCACACCAATCAACGGTTTACAAAGGTACTTTTAATTGATATTTCTTCATAATATCTTATCATGATCATAAGCGTTTATGCAGATTTTCTTTTACTGTAGCGAACCACTCCTCTTTCAATATGCTTAAAATGATAGTGCTTCTCCTGGTGCCATCCGGATTGGCGGCACAGCTCCGCATGATCCCTTCTACAGTACAACCGATGCTCTTCATAGCAGCTATACTCCTCTCATTAGTATGAGCAGCCCTGAATTCCACACGTTCCATATCCATCCGTTCAAAAGCAAATTGCAACAGCAGGTACTTACAGTGTTTGTTCAATCCTGTACCCTGGAAATCTTTACCGTACCAGGTATACCCCAATTGTAACATGCTATGTGCCAGCTGGATATCATAAAAGCGCGTGCTGCCGGCATACTTCTGCGTCTGTTTATCAAAGACGATAAAAGGATATTCTTTTCCTGCATTGCGGCCATCTACAGCTGCGCGGATGTATTCCCGCATAATACCGGGGCTGTTAGGCGGTATAACTGCATAACGCCAGATATTAGGTTCTTCCTGTGTAAAGGGTATGAGGTGTTCATCATCAGCTAATGTGAGAGGGCGGAGTAATACCCGCTCATCTTCTAACCGGATGTTATCTGAAAAATTGAATGGTGTCATGGTGGGTGCTTTTCAAATGTATAGTTGCAAATATAGCCAAACAAAAAGGGTATCTCATGTAATAACGAGATACCCTCTTTGCTATTGAAATACTTTCGTTTATGCTTTTTTAGGCCTGTTCTGTTTCCACAATACAAAGATGCTACCTGCAATTGTTAACCACAGCAGGATGTTTGCAATATATACCAGCTTCTGACCGGTATAATAGGAAGCAGGTTCAAATTTGAACTCGATAGTATGCTGACCGGCTGGTACTGCAATACCGCGCAGAATGTAGTTTACATTTGCATACCCTGTTTCCTTGCCGTCGATATAGGCATTCCATCCTTCCGGATAATACACTTCACTCAATACGGCAAACTGGTTACTCTTTGCATTTGTTGCATATTTGATAGCATCGTTATCATAGCTTACCAGTTTGATAGTAGCAGCAGAGTCAAAAACAGGCTGGCTGGTAATTGCTTTGAATGCGTTGTCTATGATCACTGTATCTTTTGGATTCAGGTGATCCAGGGCTTTAATGGCTTCAATCGGACCATTTACATAATGGATATTTTTAACGAACCAGGCAGCCCCTAATGCGTCAGGATTACGCTGTACTACCGGCATCGGCTGTTGCTGGTCCTGTGAACGGGTGATCACATAACGCGTATCCAGCATATTCAGCACGCCCATATTCAGACCTCCACCTGCTTTTGCAAACTGGTTTTCGATGATATCCTGGTACATACGCAGTTTGGCAGCATGGTAACCACCCACTGAACGGTGATAGTAAGAGGTGATGGCATCATTGAAAGGATCGCCTGTAGACAGATTTAATACCCTGTAATGCGGATCGGTATCCTGGAGGATCTGCTGATCAGCAGGTGTAGGGGCAAAGTTACCTGCCTGATAGCTGGATTCATCCTGGTAGCTTTCGCTGTTGAGATATTTTTTAGCTACAACCAACAGGTCTATTGTATTCACGAATATGAATGCAGAAAGGATCACCACTGGCTTTGCGATATTCTTCATATAGCAATACAATCCGATAATGACCAGTATCCATATCCACAGGATGTGTCCGATACCTGCGGCAAACATGGCCTTTCTGTCAGCAATCATACCTTGCAGAATGCTGTTGGCCACGGTGGAGTTGGCCTGTTGTGTAAAGCCATCCAGGATCTGGGTATCGTAGCTGCCTCTGTAATCGTTGAATACATATACCAGACCTGCCAACACGATCACACCACCACTGACATACAGGATCTGCTTAAAGTTCTTTTGCAGGAACTCCTTTGCATCAGCAGCAAAGAATACCCTGTCCAGCGTTAATACGGCCATCAGTGGCAGTAGTAACTGAGGGATGATCAGCGCCATGGAAGGGGCTCTGAACTTATTAAACAGCGGCACATGGTTAAATAATATCCTGTTAAACCCGGCGAAATAACTACCCCAGGCAATGAAGATCATCAAAACTGTAGCAGCCAATATCCACCAGCGGGTCACCATATCCACCTTGCCACTGCCATTTCCGACGAGCACCACCAGGCCGATGATGGCGAGGAAGCAGACCAATGCACCACTGTAGGGAGGGCCGGCGGTAAACGGAGCAATACCACCCCAGTATTTAGGTAAGGTAGCTGCTACCTGGCTGGCCTGTGCTTCGGGAACATTCTGTTGTGCAAGTGCTGCAACAACTTTTGAATCAGGGTTCAGGTGCTCTCCGGAACCACTACCAAAAGCGTTCGGCATCATCAAAACAAATGCCTCACTCATACCCAGGCTATAGGAGAATGCATAGCTCTCGTCCAGTCCTTCGGTTTTTGTCTGTGTCAGTTTGCCATCTTCTGAGAGGTCTACTGTCTTACCACCACGCATGGTATATTTTGAATACTCGTAGGTGGTCAGCAAGCTCTGGGAAGTATTGGCCACTCCAATCAGTCCGCCGATAAGGGCGAGCCCTAATGCGATAAGCATATGCTTATATTCTTTCTGCATTATCCACATCACGATATAGCCAAGGGTCATAATACCGAGAGTGATCAACAGATAAAAGGTTACCTGCGGATGGCCTGCTCCTATTTCCAGTGTGGCAAACAATGCTGCCACAGCCAGCCCGAGTATATATTTCTTTCTGTAGATCAGTACCAGTCCGGCTAGTAATCCTGGCATATAGGCGATAGCCATCATTTTAGTCTCGTGGCCCACCGAAATAATGATAGGGTCATAGGTTGCGTAGGCAAAACCCAGACTACCCAATACGGCGGCCAATACATTCACACCATAGGCCATTCCCAGGATGTAGAAACATAAACAGGCCACAAAAAAGTAGCTGGCCGGTTTAGGCAGGTAAAACTGCAGCATACGACCAAAATCAGGCAGGAGGGATTTGGTGTCCATCGTCACCTGGTAATTGGGCATACCGCTGAACAGGTGGGTATTCCACAGGGGAAAATGACCATGCGTCGCCTTATAGTTAAAAGCATCCTGCGCCATCCCTTTCCAGTGTACAATATCGGTCTGTTGTAAGACCTTGCCTTCCAGCGCCGGGCTGCAATAAACCATCGCAACTATCAAAAAGACAGCAATTGCAATCACATGCGGGATGATCTTCTTCCAGGAAAAACTGTTCATAGATCTTGTTGTTATTTTCTATACTGTTACTGATGGATACTAACAGCCTCTAAATCAGCCGACTGGTATCCAATTATCTTATTGGTAAATCTTTATACTATTATTTAAAATAATAATGGGAGGCAATTTATGCTTAAATGTTAATCTTTCAAAGTGTTATAAAATAAGATATAATTAAAATGTTGGAGAAAAGAGGGGAAAAGAGGGGTAATAGCGGATGGAGAGTAGTCTCACTATCTCTCAATACTCTGCCTGCGGATACGGCTTAATGTCTCAGGGGAAATACCCAGGTAAGAAGCAATCATTTGCTGTGGGAAACGTTGTATAAGTTCAGGGTCTGTGTTCGCCAGCTCTTCATAACGTTCTCTGGCGGTGTAAGCAATACTGCTGTGCAGACGGCGTTGTGTGGTGATATGGTAACGCTGGTCCATGATCCGCACCATTGTAACAACGGCAGGTACAGTGTCCAGTAGGCGCTGGAAATCTTCGTTGGTGATGAGTAAAAGATCCGTGTCCTCCCATGCATCAATATTATAACGACTGGGCGTCAACATAAAAAAACTTTCACGGTCGCCGACCCAACACTCTTCCAGACTCAGATTGATAACATATTCTGTTCCTTTGCTATCAACACTATACTGTCGCATCGCCCCCTTGAGTATAAAGCCAAAAAATTTGCAGACATCTCCCTCCTGCAAAAGATATTGCTTTCGCCTTAGCCTTTTAAATGTAAATGCTTTCATGACTATCTCGAACTCCGCATCGGTTAAAGTAGTTGAAGCATAGGTATTAATATAAGACCGCAAAACCTCACTCATCCTTTAAAGGTAGGAATTTTCCCAAAAGCTGCTATGACGTTATTGCCTCTCCGTATGAACATGAATAATCGCCTAACACTGTTCATTATTTGAAACTATCTGCTGACAAGCATTTCAGCGTGGCACCGTATTATCACGGAAAAAAGTATTACGTATTTATACGCAGGAAAATTTACATCAACAAATAGGATCATGAAAATATTCATACAGCTGAGACTCCTTATCTATACCGTTTTAGCACAGATTAACAGGTTGTGCTGATAAGTGTTATCACGCCTAGATATACCGCGTCGATATCTTGTTTGTCAGCGTATCTGTAGTATTAGTGTTGTAGTGGTTGACTGTTATCACACTTACTTTCTAATGCGCGATAGGATCTTTGTCTGTCAATGCTTCTATAAAAGCAATCAGCGCCTTCTTCTCCTTTGGTGTGAGCTGAAGCGGCACAGCAGATAATGTTTGATTTGTCATGGACAGTCCGATGCCATTCCCACCACCTTTATCATAAAAATCAATCACCTGTTCCATATTCCTGAAAGCGCCATTATGCATGTAAGGTGCTGTTACTGCAGCATTACGTATGGTGGGCGTTTTGAAAGCACCTTTGTAAAAATCTATCGGGAAGAATGCGAGGCGACCACTATCTCCATCTGGCAGTGGATGGGCAAGATCATCATTGGCCGGTGTGCCTAATACTTCAAATTCTGTTCTGTTATAGAGTGGTGGTATCAGACCATTGAATAAGGGAGCAAAGTGACAGGTAGCACACTGCCCCTTTCCCATGAAGAGGTTCCCTCCCTCCCGTTGCTCACCAGTTAATGCCTGCTTATTGCCCGCCATATAACGATCAAAGGGTGAATTGAAAGGCGTCAGGGTACGCAGATAAGCAGCCAGCCCAGCCTGTATCTTTGAGAGGGAAATGCCGCTGTAACCCGGCATATTGCGCAACCTGTACAGCACAGTGTCATCATTAGCATTCATCTCCTGCGGACTATGCATCACCGCTTTTACCTGCTCTTCCAGGCTTTGCACCCTACCGTCCCAGAACTGCGAATACTGGTAGCCGGCGTATAATAGTCCGGGGGTATGCCGTGGTAACTCCTCTTTCCCCGTAAGGCTCCTATTTCGTACCAGGCCATCCGTAAAATAACGCTCCGGCTGATGACAGGTGGCGCAGCTGCGGGTAGTATTTCCCGACAGTGCTCTTTCAAAGAATAAGCGTCTGCCGAGTGCAGTATCACCTGTTATGCCATTATGTGGAAAAACATCTTTTTTCAGTGTTGAAGGACTAAAAAGATCATGGTCACTGTTCAGTAACAAACGCTGTAAAGGCAGAGCGTTGTTTACAAGAAAAGAGAGCCGGTCAAATGAGTCAAAATCCGGCTGGGTAGTCAGCATGCGGATACCCTGTTGCAGATAATATTTAATGCTGTCTTTTTTATCCAGATCGGGGTAAGGCGTCAGGATAGTATCAATAGCTTTCATAGCGGCCGCAGCCTCTGCTATACCACTTTTTAACAGCGGTGCATCATATCCTGTAATGTACAGCGTCATGATCCTGATCAGCTCCTGGCGGATACTTTCCATTACCTGCGGTTCGGTAACAGAAAATTGATACAATAACGCATGCAGGTCCTGCGCCGTCTGTACCAGCACGGTGGCCTCTGCTGCCAGTTCCCGCTGATGCTTGTAAACCTGTGGATCGTACAACAGCGCTTCTATCTGTTGCATACCTACAGGCTCTTCATATTCGATATAAGGCTCTTCTATTTCATATTTGGCAGGTGCGTTAAAAACATACGCTTCGCTTGCAAAGAAATATTCGAGAAAGAAGGCGATAGATTTGTAACTGATCCTGCATTCCCGCAGGGCCTGTCTGGCAGCCGATAAAGCTATACTGTCGCCGGGATGTAACTGTTCAATACGTTGCTGAAGCTGTAATGTCTTCTTTGCAAAAACAGGTTGCTGTCGCTTAAAATACGCGACTACTCCATCTGACAAAGAAGCATGGCGTTCCCCCTGGGATGTAAATATCACTGCTATCAACAGCAATACACAAAGACCGGGGAACGCCATTCTCCAATGCATCTATTTTATTTTGTAGTAATGATCGTAAATGTATCTTTCAGACAACTTTCGTTATCCTGCACGGTATATTCTTTTTTACCTGAGCGGGCTACTACCGTGATACTTTTAGTTTGCTGGCCTTTTTCACTCCACTTGTAATTACCAGTAAAAGAGGCTGTCAGCGTTATTTTGCTCTTAGCTTTAACATGTAACACGGTGTGTTTATTGACTTCCTTCATCACTGTAAAATGATCTCTGATCACACCATCCGCGCAGATCCATTTCAGATCAAGGCGATTGCCCTGTACTTCGAGCATAGTAGCGCCACCGTCCGTTGCATTTGCATACTGCATGGCATCGTGCGGATAACCAGGCTGTGTGCCGCCCAGCTTACCTGCTGAACCACTCAACACATAGACAGTTCCCTGGTTGGAACTATCTTTTACATAGGGACAGGAGTTTTCACTACCATCATACAGTCCGGAAGACTGACTCAGGTTATGTTGCGCAGCGCTGTAAGTAGCCTCCATACCATAGTGACCTTTCATCAGACGGGTACGCTCGTAGTCGTGGCTATGACCGCATAACACCATGTCTACACCATAACGTTCCAGTATACGGATAAAATTCTCACGGATATGTACCAGCTCCATTTCGTTGTCGGAGTTGTGGGAGCCCATCGTATAAGGCGGATGGTGCCAGTAAGCTATTACCCACTGTTTGTTCTTATTCGCTTCCAGGTCACGTTTTACCCACTGTACCTGCGGACCGGTCGTATCATACAGACGATATTGCTGATCTTCCTTTCCGTAGGAATCAAGTGACAAGAAATGGATATTGCCTATATCAAAGGAATAGAATGCCTGTGTATGGGAGGGTACACCACCGGATTCCCCCTGTGTGGGCATAGAAAAGTTCTGATAGTAGGCTGTCTGGTGTGTACGCTGTGCCTGCGCAACTGCACCCGGGAAGTCCCTGTCGTTATAATCGTGGTTACCCGGAGCCGGGAACATAGGATATTGTTTTAACAGGTCATCCTTATATACATTAAAGAATTTGGCCTGGAACTCAGCATCTGTACCGCTGTTGTAGGCATTGTCACCCAACAGTATCCAGGCATCCATATAGTTTCCATCCAGGTACTTCAGGACAGACTGTTTTACATTACGCTGATTAACAGAATTATTTCCACAATCGCCAAATACACCAATACGGTACATTCCTTCTTTACCCTGTTCCGGCAGCGTATAAAAGTAATTGGCACTGTCTCCCTGCAACATAGTAGTGAAATCGGCTATTTTATAGTAATAACGGGTATGTGGCTGCAATCCTTCCAGTCGTACAATATGCTCTGTCGTCAGGGTAGAATCGTTGACAGTATGATCGGTATTTTCTTTAGTCTCCCCATACTGTACCCTGCTCCTGGTGGCGGTATTGGTACGCCAGCGTATAGTCATACTATGAGCTGATCCGGACTGCAGATATGGTCCGCGGATCAGCGATACGGTTGGTTCTTCCTCAGACTGTGCTGCGGCTGTCAGGCTGCCTGTCATTAAAATGCCCACCAGCAGGCAGGATCGTATTATACCCATCTCCTTAAATTTTCTGCGAGGTAGTCAATTTAAAATATTATCGTACTACCAGTGACATGAAATTATTGTTAAATAAAAATGACTGCATACATGTAGCATTAATGGCACATATACTGCAGTCAGCCTTATTTGATGTAAAGATAAAAACTAGAGTTTCAGTTTCAAACCCATTGTTTGTTTCATAGTCAGCAGGGCTTCGGCATTTCCCCTTGCATCATCTACCGGATGATGGGTATGTGCTGACCGGCGCAGGTGCTTAAAGGTTTTGAACATATCTTTCTCCATTCCCTTATATACGCTTCCCAGGTTCTGAGAGCTGAACCCGAAAGGATTTTCACCCAGGAAATGATGGAAATACCAGCAAACGAACATCCAGTCAAAACCATTATTGTCACTGATGAAAATAGGTCTGTCTGTACATACGTCGCCAATCCACTGTCTGAAATCAGCCATCACTTTACGGGGATCACCGAATGTAAGGGTTTCCGCCCTGGAATGCCCGGATACGGCCAGTGCCTCCGGAACAAATTTGTCTGATATTGGCTTTAATCTGCCATAGAACGTTTTATCGAGGGCGTTGTCCACCTTAATGGCGCCCAATGAGATCATTGAATAATCTCCGGGAATAGGCCCATCGCTTTCCACATCAACCATTATATAGGCCATGTCAAATTGTTTTTTTGGTAATAAATTTAGTTTTAAACAGGAGTACTGCCTGTCGTGTTTTCCAGTCCTGCAAGGAGCCTGCTGATACTGTTGTCTTAGCCGGGATACGGGGGTATAAGGATCTTAGGTGCTTTGCGCTGAAATACGTTGTTTATAAACGGGGGCAAAGATATAGATAATTTTATTTAATATCAAATCCACGTGACGGCATTACGCTTTCCGGGGGTTACACCATTCCGTCCCCCCGGGGTTACACCATTCCGTTTCCCCGGGGTTGCACCATTCCGTTTCCCCGGGGTTGCACCCCGCGCTACAAGTGAGTAGGAGGCATGAGATTATTTCGCATGCCGTCCCCTCCAGCCACCGTACGTACGGGTCCGTATACGGCGGCACATCAAAATAGT
>NZ_PYGK01000020.1 GCF_003014595.1 Chitinophaga ginsengisoli
TAGGCTTGGACTTGAATTGCAAGAAAATAAAACGTCTTTATCACAAATGCTTAAACACGGCCGAATTGGCTGCTTAATTTATTACCGAACTATTGATGTATAAGCAGTTGCAAAAATTGGTCTTTCCAGAGGGAATTGTCTATGACCGGGAAAAAAGGGAATTTCGAACCCCTAAGATGAATTTGATTTTTCAGCTAATTGCCCACCAGTTGGGCAATTTTGCTTATAAAGAGAAAGGGACTTACCATTGTTTTAATGATAAGTCCCCTTTAGCGGAGAAGAAGGGATTCGAACCCTTGAAACCCTTTCGAGTTTACACACTTTCCAGGCGTGCCAGTTCAACCACTCCTGCACTTCTCCGGTTGAATTGAAATTTTATTTCAGGGTTGCAAAGATATCTTTTTCCCCCGGATTACCAAAAATTAATTTATATCGCTTCCCAATCATGGGTATTTGTCGTCAGTTCTCCCCTCAGTGGCGCCTCGATCATCGCCTTTGTAGCTTCAAGATCCAGGTTTTGTCCCAGAACGAACATTAGCTTGGTAATGGCTGCTTCAAAGGTCATATCATGCCCGCTGATCACCCCTATTTGCTGCAGGGGTTGGCTGGTCTCATATTTGCCCAGTTCCACAGAACCACCGTCACATTGGGTGATATCCACAATCACAACACCCTTGTCAATGGCCTTTTTAAGGCTCTCTATAAACCAGGGCTGGGTATTGGTATTCCCGCTGCCGAAAGTCTCCAATATCACGCCGCGGAGGCCACTTACGTTGAGAATTGCCTCCACTGCCTTACGGGTAATACCCGGGAACATTTTCAGGACCGTCACATTATCATCCAGGTGCTTATGTACCTTCAGCGGTTTTTCCGGGCTAGGCAACACCACCTGTGTCTTGTACTTGATATCGATACCTGCTTCTGCCAGCGGAGGGTAGTTCATGGAGTAGAACGCTTCAAATTTCTCAGCGTTATACTTTTTTGAACGGTTGCCGCGGAAGAGTGCAAAGTCGAAATAGATACACACCTCTGGTACTACTACCTGCCCGTTATGACGGGTGGCAGCAATCTCCATCGCGGTAATGATATTCTCTTTGGCATCTGTACGGATCTTGCCAATGGGTAGCTGTGATCCCGTCAGGATGACTGGTTTTGAAAGGTTCTCCAGCATAAAACTTAGTGCTGAAGCGGTGAATGACATGGTATCGGAACCATGTAAAATAACAAATCCATCATACCGGTCATACCGGTCTTCTATGATAGATGCTATTTCCACCCAGATCTCCGGTTGCATGTCGGAAGAATCGATCGGAGGATTGAAGGCGTACACGTAAAAGTCAATCCCCATGCGGTATAATTCCGGAAGATTGTTACGTATCTCATTAAACCCGATAGGACGCAAGGCTTTGGTTTTCTCGTCATAGATCATCCCAACTGTGCCCCCTGTATAAATAATCAGGATTTTACTCATTGATGCTGCTGTTCCAAATTGGCTGCAAAGGTACCCCCTAAAAGGTTAGTGGGTTTTGAATAATTTAAGCGCGTTGTTTGTTGTCATTGCAGCGACATCCGCTATTTTTAGATTTTTTACATCTGCTATCTTTTCTCCGATCAGTGGAATGTAGGCACTTTCATTCCGCTTACCCCGGTAAGGAACAGGTGCCAGATAAGGAGCATCTGTCTCCAGTACGACGTACTGCAGGTCGATATCTTCCAGGATCTTATCCAGTCCTGATTTCTTGAATGTCACCACACCACCGATGCCCAGGTAAAAGCCCAGGTCAATGATCTCTTTCGCTTCTTCCAGTGTACCGGAAAAGCAATGGAAGACTCCTGACAAGCGGCCATCCTGTAAGGCCTTCACTTCATCAATACACTCCCGGGTGCTTTCCCGGCTATGAATGGCTACCGGTAGATGGTACTCCCTGGCCAGTTCCAGCTGACTACGGAAGGCATGGTACTGCTGCTCGCGGTAGGTAGTGTCCCAGTAGAAATCAAGTCCAATCTCGCCGATGGCCTTAAATGGCCTTTTGGCCAGCCATTCCCGCACTACAGCAAGCTCCTGTTCCACATTCTCGTTGATATAACAGGGATGTACACCCATCATGGCAAAGCAGTTGTCTGGAAATTGAACCTCCAAAGCCAGCATCCCTTCAATGGAGTTACTGTCGATGTTTGGTAGGTATAACCGGGATACGCCCGCTGCCAACGCCCGCTCCACTATTGCCGTCCTGTCTGCCGAAAACTCTTCCCCATACAGATGGGCATGTGTATCAATCCAGTTCATTACTCAGATATTAAATTTTTTTATAGGATTTGTAAAAATATTACATTTGTATAATATTTATATTTTAATAGCCCGTACAAAAGTACGGCCGGAAAACCTCATTTTAAACTATACTATTCTATGAAAGGCTACTTTTGCTTTAACCGTATCTTCGCAGGAGTTGTAATCCTGTTAACGATGGCAACCATCTTTTTTGCGTGTTCTAAATCAGCTACTGATACTGCTAAGGTGGACACCAATAAAAGTGACAATCAAACAATCACCGCTGCTGCTGATCAGGCAGTTGTAAGTGGAATATATGACGACCTCTTCGGCATTGCGCTGGAAGTAGGTGCTGATGCCAGCCTGAATGAAACTGGCCGTAAAGCTCACCGCGCTGAGCTGGCTGCCAAATTGGGTAGCTGCTTCTCTTATGATGTTGATGATGTAACCGTAGACCAATGGCCTAAAACCATGCTGATCAAGTTTGGTGAAGGCTGCGCTGATAATACTGGCCGCGTACGCGCGGGTAATATCCAGGTAACTTACAGTGGTTACTTCTACTATCCTGGCTCTGTGATCGTTATCAAGCCGCTGACCTATACCGTAAATGGTGTGGTTGTTACAGGTACCAAAACTATCACCAACATGAGCAATGGTAACGTATACAAATATAGTTCTGTAGTAACGGGTGGTTCTGTGAAACTGGATACTGTAATGGTTGGCTTCAGCAGCAATACTATCATCGTTCAGACTTCCGGTACTGCTACCATGGGCGATGTAACTGACGATATTTTCAGCATCACTGGGAAAGATTCCCTGGTATATCCCCTGGGTATATCTGCTTCCATCACTGTAAATGATGCAGATGCGCTCGAAAGGAAACTGGAATGTCCATGGATCGGTAAAGGTAAAGCGCTGGTGACTGTAAATGGTGTTACCGCTACTGTAAACTATGGTAATGGTATCTGTGATGATTCTGCAACGATCGATCTGGGCGACAAAGTGAAAAGCATTGCATTGCCTAAATAAGCGATAATAATTCATTAAAAAAGCCCGGGTTATATCTGCCCGGGCTTTTCTATTTTCAGGATATCGTTCAGTATGGAATGGCTTCCATGTTTAACTGTTGTTTTTTGAAATATTCCATCACCCGCGGCAAGGCATACTCCAGTCGGTCCCAGGCCTTGGTACTGTCGTGAAACACGATAATAGACCCGGGCTTTGCCTTAAATACTACATTCTGCACGCAGTCCTCCCCGCTTATTTCCGTATCAAAGTCGGCGCTTAATACATCCCACATGATAACCTGCACATTAGGGATCGCTTTTTTCAGGTGCCTGATCTGAAAAGGCGTGATTCTGCCATAAGGCGGTCGGAACAGGGGGGAGTTGATGTATTTGCGGGCTTCGAGAATGTTCTCTATATATTTATCCGTACCCGTTTTCCAGCCGTTGAGGTGGTTATGGGAGTGATTACCGGTATGATGTCCTTCCTCCAGTATCCGTTGGTAGATGTCTGGATGGTCAATAACGTTTTTCCCTATACAGAAGAAAGTGGCCTTTGCCTCATACTTGCGAAGGAGGTCCAATATAAAGGGGGTTGCTGTCGGATGGGGGCCGTCATCAAATGTCAGGTATACAGATGGCCTGGCCGGGGAAAAGTTCCAGGTGCAGCTTTTATACAGTGCTTTCAGCAGTGCAGGTGTTTTCGTAAGATAAAACATGGATGTTGTGATTGAAAAATAAAGGTAGCTAAAATCTTTCTTTACCTTTGCGGCATGCAACAACAGAAAGTAAGGGTACGCTTTGCGCCCAGTCCAACAGGTGGCTTGCACCTCGGAGGTGTACGCACGGTTTTATTCAATTATTTATTTGCTAGGCAGCACAATGGTGAATTTGTGCTGAGGATAGAAGATACAGATCAGACCCGCTACGTGCCGGGTGCGGAAGAATATATCATAGAATGTCTTCGTTGGTGCGGATTGAATCCTGATGAAGGTCCGCATGTAGGAGGCCCCTATGCCCCTTACCGCCAGAGTGAGCGTAAAGCGCAATACCGCCAGTATGCTGAGCAGCTGGTAAAAGATGGTTATGCCTACTATGCTTTTGATACTCCGGAGGAACTGGAGGAAATGCGTAACAAACTGAAAACTGCTGAGAATCCTTCTCCGCAGTATAACGCCGCTGCCCGTCAGCAGATGCGTAATTCCATCAGCCTGTCTGCAGAAGAAACGGCCAGCCTGCTGGAAAAAGGTACGCCTCATGTGATCCGCATCAAAATGCCACAGAACGAAGAAGTTGGCTTTACAGATTTGATCCGCGGACATGTACAGTTTAATACCAGTACCGTTGACGATAAAGTGCTGCTGAAAGCAGATGGGATGCCCACCTATCACCTCGCAGTGGTAGTAGATGATTACCTCATGAAGATCACCCATGCCTTCCGTGGAGAAGAATGGCTGCCTTCTGCACCTGTACACCTGCTGTTGTGGAAATACCTGGGTTGGGAAGCGCAGATGCCTAATTGGGCACACCTGCCATTGATCCTGAAGCCTGATGGTAATGGTAAGTTGAGCAAGCGTGACGGCGACAGACTGGGCTTCCCTGTGTATGCAATGAACTGGACAGATCCGAAGAGCAATGAATTAACCAAAGGCTTCCGTGAATTAGGTTTCCTGCCTGAGGCATTTGTAAATATGCTGGCAATGATCGGCTGGAATGACGGCTCCGGTCAGGAGATCTTCACTATCGAAGAACTGATCCAGCGTTTCTCTCTGGAACGTGTACATAAAGCAGGTGCCAAATTCGACTTTGAAAAGGCGAAATGGTTCAATCACCAGTACCTGCTGCATGCAGATAACGACCGTTTAGCGGCCTTATTTGAGCCAGTGCTGCAAGAAAAGAACATTAGTGCTACCCCTGAGTTTGTTGCGAAAATAGCCGGTCTTGTAAAAGAACGTTGCAACTTCGTGAATGATATCTGGGAACATGCTTTCTTCTTCTTCCAGCAGCCTGAGAGTTATGATATTGCGGCTGTAAAGCCGAAATGGAATGATGATAAAACACAGTTTTTCCGTAACTGGGCGGCTGTAGTGGAAGATCACGCTGAGTTCACAGCTGTATCACTGGAGGAAAGTTTCAAAACACTGGCAGCTTCTATGAATATCAAACCAGGAGAATTGCAGCTGCCATTCCGTATTATGTTGTGCGGTGGTAAGTTCGGCCCTCCGGTGTTTAATATTGCAGAAGTGTTGGGTAAGCATGAGACAATTGCGAGGATTGTGAAGGGGTTGGATGCGATCAATGCATAAAGTATATTACCGGTAATAAAAAGAGAAGCCGTATCGACGTGACGTGTGATACGGCTTCTTTGTGTTTTAATGCCTTTCTTATCATGGGTTATTCACCAATACCGCGCGGAAATCGCCAATAACAGTGGTTGTATCAGGCGTGCCGACAGCATCTTCCTCTGTCACGAGGCCTTTAAACTTTACCTCCACAGTATCGCCAAAGTTTGCAGCATTTCTTGTGATAGTGTACTCCATGTTGTCACTCCTATAGGAAGTGTAGTCTCCTATCCAAAATATTGCATTATTAAAAGTGCCGGTACCAGTAGGCCAGGTTTTGCCGAAGTTAAATTCGGCAACACTCTTATGCTCAAATGGGACGCCTTTGCGGCCGGTCGTCCAGGCGAAGTAAATGTTGTTGTGGTAATACATAAAACCAACACTATCTACTGTATCTTTGAATAGCTCAGTATAACCTTTATAGGTATATCTGAAATAAATTCCGGAGATGGCAGAGTCGCTGACACTGTTAACGATGGCTAATGTTGGTACCGATGCGGGTGGAGCATTGTTTGATGGAGCAGCATCTTTGGAGCAGGCAAACAAAACAAATGCGCTGATAGCGATCAGGCATGCGGGTAGTAACTTCTTGAACATAGGTAGTGGGTTATGGGTTATATTGTTTTTTTGCAAATGTATAGGTGTGTTTGCAGAATAACAAAAAAGAGAAGATTATCGTATTCCGAAAAATTCGCTGTTGTGATACAATAGCTGTAGACAGCGCGCTTTCTTTTGTATGGCAGAAAATGACCAATGCATATATAGAATGAACAAAATGGTTTCTTATATCAAGCCATTTATTATTTACTTTAGATAAAATGTTTGTTCCCAACAACATTTGTAACTCCGAATTAAACAGGTGCTTTTGCTTTTAGCTATGGTTTAATTCATTGTTCAAATATCTTTAATGGAGCATCTTGCGAAAGCAATAGTCGCTATCATCGGCGATTACCACAACCATGTAGGTTTTCAATTTACCGAGACACATGTTATGGATTGGATTTCTCAATTTGATATTGAGGATCAGCAATTCATCCTGGAAGAATTCCTGCATTTATTAGAGCAGGGAATTTATATCTCAAGAGCTAAGGCTAAGCAGCTATTGTCTGCACGGATTGAGGAGTTGATAGTTACCTTAAGATATCCTGATGCTGTCAGCTTATTAAGTGAGACTGTATTTTTAGATCTGCAGAAACCAGGTAAAAGTCAGCAGGACCTGTTGGCCCTATTAAATGAGATAATTGTAGATAAATATGGGATCGACCTAAATAAGTGTGGGACAAAAGCTCAAAAGGTATTTATTTATCTTGATGATGTCCTTGCTACTGGCAATACAATAGCAGTACATCTGAGTAGCTGGTTGCGGTCAGTAAATGAGGAGGGGGAATTTTATTATGAGCTAGTCAATGAGAAAAGAATAACACTGATTGTAAGTGTGTTCTGTTATCATAATTGGGGATGGGCGAATACACAATGGAAGTTCAAGCAGCAATTAGATAACGACCAGATCATGAACAATGTCTTGTTGTTCCACGATTATGAAATTCAGAATCATATAAGACGCAATAACCCCAGGCTAAATCTTGCATATCCCATAGAACCTCAGTCGGAGGCTGTAAATGCTTACCTGCAGAATTTACAGGCAACCACAAATCTGGAGGTAGCTTATAGAAAAGTGAATCTTCCCAGTCGTGAGACCTTTTTTTCATCTCCGGCGAATCGGACACGATTTGAGAACATTTTGCTCCATAAAGGGGTTGATATAATAAATAGGGTTAGAAACATTAACGCAAAAGGGCTAAGACCACTAGGATATACAGCTGGAACTCATAAAACACACGGTCTTGGAACTCTTTTCTTTCTCTGGAGGAATATTCCTAACAATTGCCCGCTTGTTTTCTGGTGGGATAATCCAGTATATAATTGGAGGGGACTATTTCCGGTACGGAACCGGGGTATTTGATTTTACTATAATTTTGCGTATCATTAGTTTATGGAAATAAGAGAATATAACATAAAGGATGTAGTCTCTTTTCAAAAGACCAAAGATGACTTTGGAGGTCTTTCGAATATGGCCGGGGGATATAGTGTGAATATAAATGATGTGATCATACCTACCGTTGAGCATTTATATCAGGCGTGTAAGTTTCCCTTGTTTCCTGATATTCAGGAAGAGATTATAACAGAAAACAGCCCGATAACGGCGAAGATGATCAGCCGTAAGTATAATAAGTTTGTACGTCAGGATTGGGATGATATCAGAATTAAGGTAATGCGCTGGGTTTTAAGTATAAAACTGTCCCAGAATTGGGAAAGGTTTTCAGCGCTGCTTTTGAGCACTGAGGATCGACCTATTGTAGAATTATCATATAGAGATAAAATTTGGGGTGCAGTGGAGAATGGTGATAAGTTAATTGGTGTCAATGCATTGGGAAGACTATTGATGGAATTGAGAGATAAATATGCAAAACATGGATATGAAAGTCGCTGTATCGACCCACCGGCAGTAGTAGGGTTAATGCTATATAGACATGAAATAGGCGTTATTTGTGATGATGTGCATAAGGAGGAATTCCTCATCTCAAAAGAAGAGCTCGAACACTGCGATTGATCTAAACTTTTTAATTATACAAAAAGGCTATTACAGTGAAGTAATAGCCTTTTTATTATACTGGAATATCTATAATTATCCCTTCTTTGCCTCTTTCGCCCATGTATCCTTCAACGTTACTGTCCGGTTAAACACCACTTTCTCAGCAGTACTATCCGTATCTACACAGAAATAACCTTTACGCAGGAACTGGAAGCGCTCTCCCGGTTTAGCTTTCAACAGGCTAGGCTCGACATATGCATTGGAAATAACCTGCAATGAGTCAGGGTTGATATATGATTTGAAATCACCTTCTTCACTGCCCGGATCTTCTACTTTAAACAGTCTGTCGTACAAGCGCACTTCCACGGTAGCAGCATGTGCAGCACTTACCCAGTGGATGGTGCCTTTCACATTCAGGCCGGTAGTATCTCCGCCACTTTTGCTTTCAGGGAAATAAGTAGCGTAGATAGTAGTGATATTGCCATCTGCATCTTTCTCAAAGCCTTCGCCTTTGATGATGTAGGCATTTTTCAGACGTACTACCAGGCCTGGCCCCAGACGGAAGAATTTCTTCGGCGGTTCTTCCATGAAATCTTCACGTTCGATGTACAGCGTATTGCTGAAAGGTAGTGTACGGGTACCTGAGTTTGGATCTTCCGGATTGTTTTCAGCGGTCATTTCTTCTACCTGGTCAGCAGGATAGTTGGTGATCACGAGTTTTACCGGGTCCAGCACTGCCATCACACGATTTGCTGTTTTATTCAGCTCTTCACGGATGCAAAATTCCAGCAGGCTCACATCGATCATGTTATCGCGTTTCTGTACGCCGATACGTTCGCAGAAAGCACGGATACTGGCAGGTGTATAGCCACGGCGGCGCAGGCCACTGATAGTCGGCATACGTGGATCGTCCCAGCCGGTAACATGCTTTTCGTTCACCAGTTGCAGGAGCTTACGTTTGCTCATTACCGTGTAGGTAAGATTGAGACGTGCAAACTCGTACTGGTGGGATGGGAATATACCCAGCTGCTCGATGAACCAATTGTACAGCGGGCGGTGGGGAATAAACTCCAGTGTACAAACGGAATGGGTAATATTTTCGATGCTGTCGCTCTGTCCGTGGGCAAAGTCGTACATCGGATAGATACACCAGTTATCGCCGGTACGGTGATGATGGGCATGTTTGATACGGTACATGATAGGATCACGCATGTGCATGTTGGGAGATGCCAGGTCACCCTTTGCACGTAATACTTTCTCACCATCCTTAAATTCCCCTTTGCGCATACGTTCAAACAGGTCGAGGTTTTCGGCTACGCTACGGTTGCGGTAGGGAGTGCCTTTACCGGGTTCAGTAGGTGTCCCCTTGGAGATGGCGATCTCCTCCGCTGTAGAATCATCTACATACGCCAGTCCTTTTTTTATCAGTTGTACAGCGAAGTTGTATATCTGTTCGAAATAATCGGACGCATACAGTTCCTGGGCCCAGTTGAAGCCCAGCCATTGTATGTCGGCCTTAATGGAATCCACATATTCAGTATCCTCCGTAACGGGATTTGTATCGTCAAAACGGAGGTTGGTTTTACCATTGTACTTCTGTGCAAGGCCAAAGTTGAGGCAGATGGATTTGGCATGCCCGATGTGCAGGTAGCCATTTGGTTCGGGAGGGAAGCGTGTAAGCACCCTGCCGCCATTTACTCCGTTGGCAATGTCCTCTTCTACGATCTGTTCCAGAAAATTGAGGGTCCTTTCTTCGCTCATAAAGTTTAATATATTTCGGACGGCAAAGGTAGTGAAAAGTCCACAGACCCGAGTACGATGTGGGGAAGCTGCCGGCGGTAGACTGCTCAAAAAACTTATATTTACAACCTTAACAACCAAAGATTATGGTCAACCCCCTACAACGTCCTGTACGTGTGCTGGTGGCTAAGGTCGGACTGGATGGTCATGACCGGGGCGCCAAGGTGATTGCGGCAGCCCTGAGAGATGCCGGTATGGAAGTGATTTATACCGGACTGCGCCAGACCCCCGAAATGGTGGTTAGCGCAGCACTCCAGGAAGATGTGGACGCTATTGGCGTCAGCATCCTGTCAGGCGCACACATGACGGTTTTTCCACGTATTATGGCCCTTATGAAAGACAAAGGGATGGATGACGTATTGCTTACAGGCGGAGGCATCATACCGGAAACAGATATGCTGGAACTGAATGAGATCGGTGTCGGAAAACTGTTCCCGCCCGGTACCCGTACCGAGGATATTGCCGCCTACATCACAGATTGGGTAGCTACTCACCGGAGTTTTTAAAAAATAGCGCTGTTTTGAAACTTTTTTTCGTTCCGGGCGTCTTAGATGCATATATCAAGACAACCCAATTAAAACAGAAGAAGATTTATGAAACGGAAACTCTACCTCATTCCACTGCTGCCTTGTTTGTTGCAGTTAACCGCATTCTCCCAGGACAATAAATCTGATACCAGCAAACACGCCTGGAAGGAAATGGTATTTGGCAGATATGCCGGCGCCAGTCCCAGTAAACATCCTTATGTGACTTGGGGCGGCGATGGTCCCCTGTTATCTTTCAGCGACGAGATCAAAAATGCCGGTGTGCATGTGCACAACATTCCCCGTTTTACTTTCTTTTTTAACGTCGGTCATAACCTGAACTATGATTTCGACAGGCACTTCGGGATTTTTACCGGACTGAATCTCAAGAATATAGGACTCATCACAAAAGATGATAAGGATTCCGTAAAACTGAAACGGCGTGTATACACAGTGGGTATCCCTTTGGGTTTCAAGATCGGGGATCTGAGAAGAGGTTCGTTTTTCTTCTTTGCCGGTGGCTCCTATGACCTGGCATTCAATTACAAGGAAAAGAAATTCATCCACGGTGATAAAAAAGATAAGTTCAATGAGTGGTTCAGCGATCGTACACCACTGCTGATGCCTTCCCTTTTTGCCGGTTTAAGGATGAGTCCCGGTTTCGGACTGAAAGTGCAGTATTATCCTAAAAATTTCTTCAATAAAGAGTACAAGGAAGTGTTGGTAGGTGGTACTGCCACTCCTTATAAAGACCTGGATGCCAAACTGTTCTTTGTAACGCTCAGTTATGATTTTGGCAGGTTCCCCGATCATAAACACTGGAAAGAAATGCATGAACGGCATAAGAAACACTGGAAGAAAAACTCCTGATATATAAGATATATTATTGATTCGATGCCTGAAAAGGCCTATCTTAGGAATGACGAATAATGTTAATGGATGTATCAACATTGATTCGTCATTCCTGTTTTTTATCGTTTTTCCTGTATTGCTGTATTATTTTAACATCCCGTAATAATCCTTTTTCTTCCCTTTTTTTGACTTTTCTTGTTCGACGCGTCTTCGTCGCTTCTTCTCCGCTTGTTCTACCGTTCTTCTCTGCTTGTTCTCTCGGATCCGTTAATTGCCTTCAAATCCTCGCTGCTGGCTGATCTATATATACCGATGTTCGGAGGTGATCGCTATTTTGCAAGATATATGTTCATTTGTTTCTATGTTAAAATAATATCACAGTTTGTGTTGGAAAATAAAATAAATTAGTCCTCCAACAAACCCGGATCTCATGTACAATACTATTAAGACTGAACTCACTGATAACATCTTCTTTATTTATATCAATCGCCCTGACAAAATGAATGCGCTGAACGCGGAAGTAATGAAAGAGCTGGCATTGGCGATAGATGAGGTATATACGAATAAGGAGATTAAGAGTGCAGTGATCACTGGTAAAGGAGAGAAAGCTTTTGTCGCCGGCGCCGACATTTCAGAATTTCTCGCATTGTCAGATCTGCAGGGCGCTGAGCTGGCGAAGAAAGGACAGGTGATCTTCAAGCGCATTGAAGATAGCCCCAAGCCGATCATTGCAGCGGTGAATGGCTTTGCGCTGGGAGGCGGCTGTGAACTGGCTATGGCCTGTCACTTCAGGATCGCTGCTACTCATGCACGGTTCGGGCAGCCGGAAGTCAACCTCGGACTGATACCCGGTTACGGTGGTACACAACGTCTGACGGCCCTGGTAGGTAAAGGGAAGGCGTTGGAAATGATGATGACAGGTGATATGATCGGTGCAGAGGACGCACTGGCATGGGGACTGGTCAACTATGTGGTAGCGCCGGGTGATCTGCTGCTGAAATCAACCGAACTTTTACAGAAGATACATACCAAAGCTCCGCTGGCAATAGCCCGCGTGATCAAATGTGCCAATGCTGCACTGGATCATATTTCAGATGGTTATGAAATGGAACTGAATGAGTTCGGCGCCTGCTTCGCCACAAAAGACATGCAGGAGGGAGCCGAAGCATTTATACAGAAAAGAGTGGCAAGGTTTATTGGAGAATAAAAGAACTGCTTGCAGATCGCAATATAACAGCCCGGTCAGGAAAGGCACGGCTCCCGAATGGAGCCCGGGCTTATCTTTTCATTAATGGTAAGGTAAAGGCATTGAATTGGTAATTCGTAATTGATAATTCACAATTCATATGTACGTTTGTACCGCAAAAAATCAAGCATATGGAATATAGAATAGAGAAAGACACGATGGGCGAAGTGAAAGTACCTGTAGATGCTTACTATGGTGCTCAAACTCAACGTTCTATCGACAATTTCAGGATTGCTCAGGATATTAACAGAATGCCAAAGGAAATCATCAAGGCGTTTGCTTACCTGAAGAAAGCCGCAGCACTGACCAACCTGGATGCCGGTGTACTGCCTCAGGAAAAAGCAAACCTGATCGGACAGGCTTGTGATGAAATACTGGCCGGTAAACTGGATGATCAGTTCCCGTTGGTGGTTTGGCAGACAGGTTCAGGTACCCAGTCGAACATGAACGTAAATGAAGTGGTTGCCTACCGTGCACACGTGATCAATGGTGGCAAACTCACGGATAAAGATAAAGTGATACACCCGAATGACGATGTGAATAAGTCACAGTCATCCAACGATACATTCCCTACAGCTATGCACATTGCGGCATACAAAATGTTGATCGAGACCACTATTCCGGGTATCGAAAAACTAAGGGATACTCTTGCTGCTAAAGCAGAAGCTTTCAAAAATATTGTGAAGATCGGCCGTACCCACTTCATGGATGCTACACCGCTCACATTAGGTCAGGAAATCAGCGGATATGTTTCCCAGCTGAACCATGGTCTGAAAGCCATTAAAAATACACTTGCTCACCTGAGCGAATTGGCCCTGGGGGGTACTGCTGTAGGTACAGGGATCAACACGCCAAAAGGTTATTCAGAGAACGTAGCAAAACATATTGCTACACTGACAGGACTGCCATTCATCACCGCTGAGAATAAATTTGAAGCACTGGCAGCACATGATGCTATCGTAGAAGCGCATGGTGCACTGAAAACTGTAGCGGTAAGCCTGATGAAGATCGCGAATGATATCCGTATGCTGAGCTCCGGCCCACGCTCCGGTATCGGTGAGATCCACATTCCTGACAATGAGCCAGGTTCTTCTATCATGCCAGGTAAGGTAAACCCTACTCAGTGTGAAGCGCTGACGATGATTGCTGCACAGGTATTGGGTAATGATGTGGCGATTAACATCGGCGGTGCTACGGGGCATTTTGAACTGAACGTGTTCAAGCCCGTAATGATCTACAACTTCCTGCACTCTGCACGTCTGATCGGCGATGGTTGTGTAAGCTTCAATGATAAATGTGCTGTAGGCATCGAACCAATTGAAGCAAACATTAAAAAGCATGTAGATAACTCCCTGATGCTGGTAACTGCACTGAATACCAAAATCGGGTACTACAAAGCAGCAGAAATTGCGCAGACAGCCCATAAAGAAGGTACTACCCTGAAAGAAATGGCAGTGAAACTGGGTTATGTAAAACCTGAAGAATTTGATGCCTGGGTAAATCCACTGGATATGGTGGGCGATATCAAGTAAACAATAGTTCAAGCTATAAAATAATAAAGGGGTATCTGCTCAAACAGATACCCCTTTATATTTAACCGGAAACCGGTTTATATCAATGTAGAAGCGTCGTGATAATGGTGCGCAGGCTTAAGAGTATAATGAGTGTGCCCACCATGATCATCAGCGGCTTACGTTTAAGCCTTCTTACAAGAAGCGCTGCAAAAGGAGATGCAATCACTCCACCGATGATCAGCCCTATGATAACAGGCCAGCCGGCAATAGCGCCGAAAATGAGGAAAGTACTTGCGCTGGAAAGAGAGATAAAGAACTCCGCAGCATTCACAGAACCGATAGTATAATGCGCTGTACGGCCTTTACTCAGTAAGGTGGACGTTACTATTGGTCCCCAGCCGCCACCGCCAAAAGAGTCCATAAAACCACCGAAGAACGCCAGGGAACCCAGACGTTTGGTCTTACTTTTTGCTTTTTTAGGTTGGAATGCTTTGCGTAGTACGATAGCACCCAGTATGAGCAGATAAGCGCTGATAAAAGGTTTGATATTGTCCTCCTTAAAGTAAGATAACCAGGGAACTGCAGCAGAGATAGCATTCATTTTAGAAAGTAGCAATGAACCGCTGATGGCGCCTATTATGCCGGGTATTAACAGATAGAGGAACAGCTTTTTATTCACATTACCAAAACGGAAGTGCGAAATGCCGGATGCACCGGTGGTGAACACCTCCGCCACATGCACACTGGCACTGGCAATAGAAGGGGGAATGCCCAATCCCAGTAACAGGGAGGAGGAAGTTGCTCCATAAGCCATGCCCAGTGCTCCATCTACAGTCTGCGCCGCCAAACCTACCAGTATATAGAATAACAGCTCCTTCGTAAAAAGGGTTTGTGTGAACTCGAAAATCCGTGTATGGGTAGCCTCGGATGTATTGTAGTAGGATAAGATCCCTACCCCGGCAAGTACTGCTACGGCAATAATGCCGATCAGCAGCCACAGTGCAGGCTTACGTTGGTTCTCCTCATTGACAAGGTCAATCAGTATCTCCTGACGTTCTACCGTAGCGTACTTTTTTTCAAGTTGGTCTATCTCCTCGTTGTGCGGCATGTATTACTGTAGTTATATAGTCTATAGATGTTATAGACTAAGGTAGGCCGAAATCATGGCATATCCAAATGCGGGAGATTAAAATGTGCTGAATATTTCAATAAAAGGGGGAAACGTATGTAGCGGGGATAAATCATCCCCGGGAGATAAAAAAGAAAACCCGCCGGGCAAATGGTCTGCTGCCGGCGGGTTGCTTAGTTATGTTGATGCCTTACTTCTTGAAAGGCAGATCGTATGTAAATGCAACGTAATACAATCCTTTGATGGTTGGACCACCTACATACTGGAAGTAGGAGGTATTGAAGATGTTTGAGCCACCTACTTTTACGGAAGTATGTATTTTAGGTAAACTGTAGGTCACCTGTGCATCTACAGTACTGTAAGCAGGCACGTTTCCATTACCGAACAGGTTTTGCCAGTAGAAGGTTTCCTGCCAGTGCCATACTACGTTGAAACCGAGATTAGGCAATACCCGCCTGTTACCAAAGCTCACATTGGTGAACCATTTAGGTGTATTGAAGCCAGGGATCAGGGCATCATCTTTAGTCTTATCCTGCGCCAGGGCATTGTAGTTAGCATTACCGCTGATAGTAAATGTTTTCAGGAAGTTATAGGTAACACCCAATGCAAAACCGTAGTTCTGCACGGTGGATTTACTGTTTGTCCACACGCGGTACCGGTTCTGGTACTGTTTGTCATACATCTGGTTCAGTACTTCCTGGGTAGGATTATTTACGTTACCAGTTTTTGGTACGGCTACTTCCACCTGGCCGATGAAGTTTTTGTAAGTATTGTAATATCCGTCGACGTCGATAAATACCTTGTTGTCAAACAGTACACTCTTGTAACCAGCTTCGAACGACTGGATCTGTTCAGGTTTGATGGCATCCAGGTTAGCCACTTTCAGCACATTTGCATTCTGTAACTCCGCGTCGTTCCTGCTCAGGGTGGGATCGGCATTGGTAGCCTTGTTCACCGCTGTGGTAAATGCGGTAGCACTGGAAGTGAGGTAAGAGTTCTTGAAATAGCCCAGTCCTTCTTCTATGAATGCCAATCCACCTACACGTCTTACACCACCGTTGTTTACGAAGGAATAAGCCTCAAACAGGGAAGGGAAACGGAATCCGTTCTGCCAGGAAGCCCTGAAATTGTGACGTTGATCAGGCGTAGTATATACTGCGGCCACACGGGGATTGAACTTGCCTGAAAACTCCTGGCTCTTGTCAAAGCGCAGAGATGCAGTCACTTTCAGCTGGTCATGGAGGAATAATTTGCTGCCCTGTACGAAACCACCTGTTTTACCATACCAGATGTTCTTTCCACCGGGAGTATTACGCTTGTCCAGTGGTTTAGTCAGATCTACGAAGTTGTTACCATCCGGGATGATCTCGTAAGTGCGGTAATCAGCACCTACCAGTACATCCAGGAAGTGGATGTATTTACGCAGGTTCCAGGTACCTTCTACATGGTAGAAACGGCTCATCTGGAGCAGGGCAGCGCCACCGCTTTTGTTGGTGCTGTCTTTTGAAACAGGATAAATATCCCAGTCGTTAATGCTCTTAATCTTGGCTACCTGCGCATCAAAGGCAGCTGTACCGGGTGTCCAGCGGCCCGCATCTGCAGCTGCACGTGCAGCTCTGTGAGCTTCTGCTATATTGCTGCCGGTAGCATCCAGTGCGTTATTCAGGGCAGTGGTATAATCCGCCTGCCATTTTTTATCTGTTTTGAAGGATTTTTCCAGGTTGTCTGCCAGTGGGTTCATATTGTAGGAATCACCCGTGTTTTCCAGGGAAACGTAAGAGCGCAGGGTAAAATCCTGCCCTACTACTTCTACCTTATGATTTTGCACCACTACATTTTTCAGCCCGATACGGTTACCACGTTGGAAGAAACCATCCATTTTACCTACACGGTAGGTGTAGGATGCCTCTACCTTAGGAGTGATCTTATAGTGCAGGGCACCGTCAAATTTCAGGTTCTTTACGGTGTAGTCGCCTACCAGGTCTTTTTCCCAATAGCCGGTGCGGGATACGTTATAAGACTTACCGAATTTGTCGGTGATAGGAAAAGTACTCTGGTCGGCGTATTTATTCCAGGCATCATTTGCCGGGTTGTTAGCGCCGGTCAGCTGTGGGAAGTCAGGGTTTGCCTTGCTGCCGGGATTGAAATCATTGTGACTGTCGGCATACCAGTCAGTACCCTGCATATAGGAGAAATTCACCTTGAACGCCAGCCTTTTACTGAGTGCCTGTGCATAACGTACCGATGTTTCGGAGATCGGTTTTGGAGAGCTGCCATTACCATCAAAGTGGTTGAAGGCGACTTTCTGGTATACACTGACACCCTGGTATTGAAATGGGTTTTTAGTAATGAGGTTGGACATCCCGTTCAGGGCGTTCATACCATACAATGCAGAAGAAGCGCCAGGCGTTACCTCAATACTCAATATATCCAGTTCAGTGGGCCCGATAGCATTCCCCAGAGGCACGCCCAGTGTGGCGGCCTGGTTGTCCACGCCGTCTATCAGCTGCATGAAACGGAAGTTATTGGGCACGTTGAAGCCACGTGTGTTGAAAACTTTGAAAGTCAGACCGGCAGTGGTCATCTGAACACCTTTCAGATTACCGATAGCATCATAAAAGGAAGCCGCTGGTGTTTCTTTCAGGGCTTTTACGTCCAGTTTTTCGATGGCAACCGGTGAGCGCATCAGCTTTTCCTGCTGCCGGGAGGCTGATACCACCACTTCATTCACCAGCAGCGATTGTGTGATGAGCTGGAACTGTAGACGGCTGTTGCTGTTCCTGACGTCAAATTCCTGGTTTTGATATCCCAACAGGCGCACCTGCAGTTTTAAAGGAAATTTGGTATTTGTGGTGATCTCAAATTTACCGGTAGTATCTGTCGTTGCACCGAAGGAGGTCCCTTTAATCTGGACAGTGGCGCCAACCAGTGGTTCGCCTTTATCTCCGGTGATCTTCCCGCTGAGAATATAAGAGCCATTCAGCTGAGCCTGGGCCAGTACAGGCAGTAATAAGGCCAGCAGCCAAAAGGATGCTGTATAGATAGTGTGTCTTTTTGCGGACATAACTATAGTTTATTGATAAATAAATTGGTCGTATTAATGAAGGTGATTTTGGCAGATGCCATTACAGGCTTATCGGGGGAAAGCTGTTTTCAGTGCTCAACAACATCGTAAAGAGGTGTTCATTGCGTATTTAATTGGTGGTGAATACTAGTTTATCCCTTGATTATATCTATTAGTCTATCGGATTTGTGGACAAATGTAATACGGCAATTCAACTTTTCAAAGGAATAGACAAAAAAAAGCGGTCTCGTCCAGGACGAAACCGCTCTAAATAGTATCTGAAAAACTTATTTTGTTACTGCAACTGGCTCTTTCTCAGTTGGTTGCTTTTCGTTGTGTTTGTGAAAAAAACGTTTCTGGAATACCAGGATAGTGATCACACCCACAGAGATAGCAGCATCTGCAATATTGAAGATCGGGTTGAAGAATACGAAATAGTCGCCTCCTTTGAATGGGATCCAGGTAGGGAGGTAGCCACGGTAAACCGGGAAATAGAGCATATCTACCACTTTTCCGTGGAGGAAGCTGGCATAACCACCGCCTTTTGGCAGGAAAGTAGCCACATCGTAGAAGTTGGTCTCTGAGAAGATCAACCCATAGAACATGCTGTCTATCAGGTTACCGGCAGCACCAGCGAGAATGAGGGCGCCACAAACCAGTAAACCGGTATGATGTTGCTGTTTTACCAGCGTTTTCATGTACTTAAAGCCAATTACTACGGCAGCCAGGCGGAAAAGCGTCAGTAACACTTTACCCCACTCTCCTCCCAGCTCCAGCCCATAGGCCATACCAGGGTTCTCAGTGAAGTGAATACGGAACCAGTTAGGGAAAATGATAAACTCCTGGCTAAAGTTCATGTGTGTCTTTATCCAGAACTTCAGCGCCTGATCCACCACCAGCACTAAGACAACAATCCAAATTACGTGACGATATTTCAAAGGGTAAAAATTTTATCAAAAATAATAATAATGTGCAAAATCGGAATTTCCGGTCATTCCTCGAAATATACACGCTTCACTCGCTGCGAAATTCCTGTTAATATTTCGTAAGGAATGGTATCTGCCCATGTTGCTACCTGCTGAACCGGCAAATCGCTGCCGAAAACAATCACTTCATCACCTTCCGTTACGTCGGGAATGTGGGTAACATCCAGCATCAGCATGTCCATGGCTACAACGCCCGCCACCGGGGCCAGTTGTCCGCGTACCAGCATTTTCCCCTTGCCATTGCTCAGGCGGCGGGGATAGCCATCTGCATACCCTATGCGCACAGTAGCGGTCACCGAAGGGCCTTTAGCCACCCATTTAGCACCATATCCTACTGAATCTCCCGCTACCAGGTGTTTTACCTGCGCCACCGTCGTTTTCAATGTACTGACAGGCCGCAGCTGTTCCTGGATGGAGGTTGCACTGTCAATGCCGTACATCCCGATGCCCAGTCTCACCATATCCAGCTGCAGATCAGGATGCCTTTCTATGGCAGCACTGTTGGATATATGCCTGATGACGGCATAACCGAGGGCTTTTTGCAGCTCATGACTCATTTCAAAGAATAAGCGGCCCTGTTGTTTTGTGAATTCATCCATTGCCGGATCTTCACTGGCTGCCAGATGACTGAATACGGAACTTACCCTGAGGTATAGATTGTCATTCAATAATCGTCCCAGTTCAGGAACGTCTTTCTTCTCAAAACCGAGCCTGTGCATGCCTGTGTCCAGCTTAATATGTACAGGAAAACCATTTTTACCAGCCAGCTGAACTTCTTCTTCAAACTGTTTTAACAGATGGAGGGAATATATTTCGGGTTCCAGATTCCATTGAAGGATAGCGTCGAATGAGGCGGGTTCAGGGTTCATTACCATGATCGGCATGGTAATACCGGTCCTTCTTAATTCAACACCTTCGTCAGCATAAGCAACGGCGAGGTAATCTACGCCATGAAACTGCAATAGGTTTGCAATCTCAAAACTTCCGCTGCCATAAGAGAATGCTTTCACCATCGCCATCAGTTTGGTACTGGGTTTCAGGCGGGATTGATATTGTTTTACATTGTGCGCTACTGCACTTAAATTAATTTCCAGGATGGTTTGATGCACCTTCTGCTCAAGCAGCTTGCCAATTCTTTCAAATTCAAATACGCGGGCGCCTTTCAACAAGATGGTTTCATGCTGGAAATCCTGCTGGTTGAACTGCTGGATAAATTCTTCTGTTGTCAGAAAAAAACTGCTTTTCAGGCCGGGGATCTGCTGAAAACTTTTTTTCTCTCTGCAGATATTTTTACCAATACCGATCACTTTATTGATACCCTTCTGCTGCAACAGACTGGCCACTTCCTCATAAAGGGATGCATCGCTTTTACCGCTCTGCAGTATATCGCTGAGGATGACGGTACGGGTAGGATGTTGCTGCTGTTGCTGCAGGAACTCCAGTGCGATAGCCAGTGAGCCGAGATCAGAGTTATAGCTGTCATTGATGACGGAGCAGTTGTTGATACCCTGTTTTAATTCCAGGCGCATAGCAATATTACCCAACTGATCCATCCGCTGCTGAATCACCTCCTGGCTCATGCCCAGGTGCATCATCAGTGCCCAGCAATGAATGGCATTCTCTACAGAGCCCTCATCCACGAAGGGAATGCTGATGTGTAGTGACTCATTCTGATAGAGCGCCTCTATGTGGGAACGATTTTCGCTTTTATTTACGCTGGTAATGCGCAGGTCCGCCTCTGTTTTGCGCGACCAGGAGAAGAGCTGTAAGCCTCCCTCATGGCTGTCTTTCTTACCCACCAGGTTATGAAAGTTGAGCACACACTCATTGAGTGCGAGATAATCTTTGCAATAGATCAGCAGTTCACTTTTGGAGAATAATACCAGCTTCTCGTTGATCTTTTGCCTGATATTCAGAAATCCTTCATTGTGGGCTTCACCGATATTGGTGAAGATGCCAATGGTAGGACGGATGATCTTTTCCAGGTGTTCCATCTCTCCCGGCTGGGAAATACCGGCCTCGAAAATAGCCAGTTGGTGCTCGGGTTTCATCTGCCATACAGACAAAGGAACGCCGATCTGTGAGTTGTAGCTTTTAGGGCTGCGAACGATATTGTAATCTTTTTCCAGCAGTTGGTATAGCCATTCTTTTACGATGGTTTTACCGTTACTACCGGTAACACCAATCACCGGAATATGGAACTGTTGACGATGATAGGCCACCAGTGTATGCAATGCATGCATGGTGTCTTTTACAAGAATAATGTTGGCTTTAGGATACTTGCCGGAAGGCAAAGGTTCACTTACAATGAAATTGGAAACTCCTTTGTCGTATAGCTCCTGTATATATTGATGCGCATTACGTCTGCTGCTGACCAATGGTATAAAAAGAGATGTTTCAGGAAAGCTGAGTTTCCGACTGTCCAGCAAAATGTGTTCAATCTCCGGGTTACCCGTCTGCTGCAATAGTTCACCTTTCAGCACTTTGCTGATACTTTCTGCGTTGTACACGTGTGGTTAATTTTTGATGTGAAAAGCGTCTTTTGCATTTCACGACTTCCCTTAATAGTTCCCGGCAGGCCGGGTATTAAATTTTTAAAAGTTGACTCTTTCGTTTCAGGGGTTCAAGTAGCCGCTTTTAAATTTATCGCTGGGCAAATATATGGGGAATAGTCCATAGTCATTGTCCCGAATCCATAGTTGTGCCCGTTAAAAGAACATCTGTCGACTATCACCAATAGTCTGAAGCCGTGATCGTTACAAGGTATTGTCATCCTCCTTCAACGCCGGTAATTGCCGATCTATTGTTTGTAAATCAATTATTTACAAACAATTAAAGCACGGTCGGCATTTTGTTTTAGCATATACCTGATAACAAAACCATCGGCTGTTGCTGTCGGTTATACTTCAAATTTTCTTTGTCTGATAAACTGGAAAATGGCGGCGAACAACAGTACCAGCCCGATGGGGACGATGAAACAAATAGCCTGCCATTTGCTTTTCTCCTGTTTGACTTTTTCCGGATTCAGCAGCCTTAATGTTAATTCCTTATTACGGGCATCCATGATACCGGTATTATGGGTGAGGTATCCAAGGGAATTAAGGAGGAATTCACGGTTGGCATATACCATGGATTGATCGTAGAGGTTCACGCCCATTTGGAGGGGACCACTTTTCTGAGAAAAAGAATTGGTGATGAGATCTGCATCACTGGCCACGATCATTTTATTGACGGTGTCGCTGTTGTTCTTGAAAGGCTGACCAGAGGCCCGTTGTATGGCCTGGTGCGTATTCTCGTCCAGGCGATTGCGGAACAGAGAGGTAAACTGTCCCTCCAGCAATACAGCCACGGGCAGGTGCTGTTTGGTAAACTCGCGGCGGTTGGGTCTTACGCGCAGGCTGTTCCAGCTGATCTCTATTGGTGCACTGACGCTGCGACTGTTGGTAGAAGTAGTCAGCAGCACTGTTTTCTTAATATTACCTCCTTTAACGGTATCTATTGAACTGGCGAAATGGCTCAATACCAGGTCCAGATTTTTTACGATGGGATGGGCGCCGCTAGGTGTCAGCAATGGGAAATACGGGAATCCCAGGGGCTGCATCTGGCCGGTGCGGTCTACTACCTGTGGAACAAAATCACACTGCATGTCCTGCACCAGGTCCTGGTTAATACGTACGCCATAGCGGAACAATATATCTTCCAGGTTTAGTCCTTTGTCAAATGCGATAAAGCTTTCCTGCTTTTGCAGGCTATCTATGGAAGCATTCAGCTCGTCAATGAACCAAAGCACTTTACCGCCATTCATCACGTACTGATCTATCTTCAGTTTATCCTCATCGGTAAACTTCTTCTCTGGTTTCGCAAATACGATGGCGTTAAACTCCCGCGGGATGTGGGAAATATATTGCAGCGTAATGGTATCCAGCAGGTAGCTGCTTTGCATGGTAGTGAGTGCATCGTATACTTCAGCACCCAGCAGTTCTCCGTTGCCCAGCATATAGCCTACTAATGGCGGTTGTTTTTGCTGTAGTTGATAGATGGCATTGGCGAACTGGTATTCCAGCAGGGACTCTGAGCTGTTCATGGTAGCTTCCGGATTGAGTCCTCCCTGGTTTTTCAGCAGGTTGATACCAACGGTTTTTGAGCCATAGTGCAACAGGGCACCGGGGAAGATCAGCTTTTCAGAATATCCCTGGTTGGCGTCTTCCTGTACCTGCATATTAAAGGGAACGATACCCTTCTCTACGAGCGATTGCTGAAAGGCCAGGCGGGCGGAATCGGGTAAGCCCTGACCGGGGCTTTGAAAGGAGAATTGTACGCGCTGACCGGCATATTCCCGGAATTCTTCCAGCAGCTCCTGGCTGGACTGCGCCAGCTGACGGAAACTGGCGGGATAATCGCCTTTCAGAAAGATCTCTATAGTAACAGTACTATCCAGCCCACGAAGCATGTTTTTAGTACCGGTAGTCAGTGTATATCTTTTTTCCGCTGTAAGGTCCCAGCGGGTATGAAAATAAGCTGCCAGTATATTGACCCCCACAAGTACACCCACTACGACAATAGCCCTCTGCAAGTATTTTTTCCTTCTGTTGATAGCCACAAAATGAGTGTTTTAGATTAATCCCAGATCCTGCGTTGTAATGATAATCTTGTCAGGTAAAGCATCAGACCGATCACGCTCAGGAAGTATACAATGTCCCGGCTGTCTATCACGCCACGGCTGATAGAGGTATAGTGGAACTTGATGCCAGCCATTTGCAGATAATAGTCAGCGCCGCCGGTAAAGGCAGGCACTTTGCTTAACGCGTCAAAGCCATTGTAAAATATGTAACAGGTAAAAATAGCGATAAGGAAAGCTACAACGGAATTGGTGGTCAGGGAAGAAGACCAGACACCAATAGCGGTAAATACTGCTCCCAGCAGGAATAAACCGGTATAGGAGCCGGCCATGCCACCGTTGTCAAGATGTGCCGGATCGGCACTCAGCTGCCTGACAGCAATATAGTAAACAAGGGTTGGAATGAGAGAGATCAGTACTATCAGCAGGCCGGCAAGGAACTTTCCGGTAACGATCTGCCACCAGCCTAAAGGTTTGGTGCTTAGTAGCTCCATAGTACCGGTTTTGAACTCATCTGCGAAACTGCGCATCGTAATAGCGGGAATCAGCAGCAGATAGATCAGGGGAGCCAGTTCAAAGAGCGGATCAAGATTGGCATATCCGTAGTCCAGCAGGCTGGTATCGGGAAAAACGAACAGCAACAGGCCGTTGGCCAGTAAGAACAGGACGATGGCCACATATCCGGTAATGCTGCTGAAAAACTGATGTATTTCCTTTTTAAAGATTGCTAGCATAGTGATACTGAAAGCACAAATATATATAATTAAAAATGATCAATTAGGAATTAGAAATTGAATACCGTGCAGTCATTCAACTCTTAACGCTTAATTGATCACTTAATTATATTTTAATTATGTTCTTCTTCCAGTTCGTAGTCGCGCTCAGCCTCTTCTTCCTCTTCTTCCGTCTCCTCTTTCAGCAGTTCCATTCCATTTTTGTGACGGTAGTCATTGATGGCGGCTTTTACGGCATCTTCAATGAGAATGGTGCAATGAATTTTAGCAGGAGGAAGGTTAAGTGCTTCCACGATGTCCATATGATCGAGTTGGGCGGCTTCTTCGATAGACTTGCCCTTCAGCCATTCGGTTGTAATGGAGGTGGCCGCAATGGCAGCACCGCATCCGAAGGTTTTAAAGCAGGCATCCGTAATAACATGTCTGGCCGGGCTCACTTCAATCTGTATTCTTATCACTTCGATATACTCCGGCACGTGTATCAACCCTGTTCCTACCCGTTCACTGGTTTTATCCAGCGCTCCCACATTCCTGGGGCTGTTGTAATAATCAAGAACTCTTTCAGCGTAAGCCATAAGCATAAGTATAAAGCTGTCAGTAATTGTCCCCAATGTTTCATTGTCCTCAAAGACGGGACCACTCTATAGTGTTCATGTCCGCACCTTCTTTAAACATTTCCCACAGCGGACTTATTTCTCTCAATTTATTCACCGTTTCAGTAACGGTTTGGATGGCATAATCAATTTCTTCTTCCGTAGTGAAGCGTCCCAGTCCAAATCGGATAGAGGAATGTGCCAGGTCATCTCCAAGACCAAGGCCTTTCAGTACGTAACTGGGCTCCGGTGAGGCTGAGGTACAGGCAGAACCGGATGATAGCGCAAGATTCTTATTGAAACCCATCATCAGGGCTTCTCCTTCCACATAGCGGAAGGAAATGTTGGTGGCATGCGGTAAACGGTTGGTTTTTGATCCGTTAACGAAGGTTTGCTCCAGTTGCAGCAATGCGTTCTCCAGTTTATCACGCAGCGCTGCCAGCCTTTTGCTTTCTGCTCCCATTTCCTGCTGGCATAGTTCACAGGCCTTTCCGAAGGCCACGATACCGGGAACGTTCAGTGTGCCCGAACGCATTCCCCTTTCATGTCCGCCGCCATCCATCTGGGCGGTTACTTTTACCCGGGGGGATTTGCGGCGTACGTACAGGGCGCCTACTCCTTTGGGACCGTAAAGTTTATGAGCGCTGAAAGCCGCCAGGTCAATGCCATCGCGGTTCACATCCACAGGAACCTTACCGGCTGCCTGGGAAATATCGCTCATCATCAGTACACCATGTTTTTTGGCAATAGCGCTGATCTCCTTGATAGGGTTGATCACTCCTATCTCATTATTGGCATACATTACAGCAACCAGGATCGTTTTGGCTGTAATAGCAGCTTCCAGCTCTTTCAGATCAGGAAGTCCCTCATTGTTCACCTTCAGGTAGGTAATCTCTGCACCCAGTTTTTCCAGGTGTTTACAGGCGTCCAATACGGCTTTGTGTTCTATTTCAGTGGTAATGATGTGGTTTCCCTTGTCGGCATACATTTCAAATACCCCTTTCAGGGCCAGGTTGTCTGCCTCAGTAGCGCCGGAAGTGAAGATGATCTCTTTTGGATCTGCACCTATCAGTGCCGCTACCTGTTCACGGGCGAGATCGACTGCTGCTTCTGCTGCCCACCCAAAAGAGTGATTACGGCTGGATGCATTACCGAATGTTTCCGAAAAATAAGGAAGCATCGCCTCAACTACCCGTGGGTCGCAGGGGGTGGTGGCATTGTTATCCAGGTAAATTGGCAACTTAAGCATATCTGTCGGTCTTTAATTTGTCTGTATTGATTCCTCTACTACAAATTTAATGCTTAATTACGTTTCTTGCCTCCCACGATCATTGTAAGAACTGATGCGTATATAGAGAACGCCTATTTCTGCATTAAAATGTTAAATTGCCGCATGCTGAAAGTCGAACACATAGGAATAGCCGTCAGGTCATTAGAGACCTCAATCCCGTTGTTTCAGCGGCTGCTGAACAGTGATTGCTACAAAAAGGAAACGGTGGAAAGCGAAGCTGTACAAACAGCTTTTTTCCGTCAGGGAGAAACAAAAATAGAACTCCTGGAGGCAACCAATCCCGGCAGTACAATTGCAAAATTTGTGGACAAAAAGGGGGAGGGTATACATCATATCGCTTTTGAGGTAGCAGATATTTATGCGGAGATGGAAAGGTTGAAAGGGGAAGGGTTTACTTTATTGCAGACTGTGCCTAAACAAGGTGCAGATAATAAGTTAGTCTGTTTCCTGCATCCAAAAGACACAAATAGCGTACTGATCGAGCTTTGCCAGGAAATTTGAGAAATTTTTTAAATAATGAAATCCAGGAAATTAAAATGTTCGTAGATATATCCAGACACATGTAGCAGACACGTTAAAAGAAAAACATTCAATCAGAAAAAATTTAAGGATTTAAACAATCAGATGCACAAATTGTTGTTCTTGGGAGCGGGGAAGTGTTCATAGGTGTATTAGTAGCGAATATGATATAATCTACGTTATCTTATTAACTCAACACTTAACCCTGAACAAATGCCCGTAACCTCATAGTAGTTATGCCTCATAAGAAACAAATTGCAGCTAATGGTCTCATATGCCTTATAAAAACTAATTCATCACTTAATTCAAATTCCAGCAATTACATTTTTACATATATAACGTAAATAATTAACTCTTTATATAATACTCTAAAGTTGGCATAGGTTATGAACACCTGCGGGCTTTCCAGCTTGCAGGTCTCTTTTTTTTATAGAATGACCTTTTCCATACCCATGCTTCTGGAACCTTTAATCAGCAGATACGTATCTGTAAACTGTTGTTGCTGCAGCCAGGAAGCCGCCGCTGCCGCATTCTCAAGGAATATATACGGATGATTTGTTTTAATGAAATCACCACCTACCAGTACAACTGCATGCCAGTGTGTACGCTGCAGCAGATCAACGAGTGCCTGATGTTCTTTTACACTATCCGGGCCCAGTTCCATCATGCCACCCAGCAACAATACTTTCTTCTCAGCAGTAATACCGGCAAAGTTTTCAATTGCTGCTTTCATGCTTGAAGGGTTCGCATTGTAGGCATCCATGATGATGGTGTTGCTGCCCTGTTTGATCACCTGCGAACGGTTGTTGGAAGGGGTATATGTAGCAATAGCTGATTGGATCTTTTCGGCAGGTATACCGAAGTGCAGTCCAACTGCCACAGCGGCCATCACATTTGGGAAATTGTACGCACCTACCAGCTGACTATCGATCTGTCCGATGCCTTCATGACTGGTAACTTTTACGCTCAATAACGCACTGTCTGCCAATGGCTGGCCTATATAATCAGCCGATTTCTGCCCGTAAGTAATAACAGTCGGAATACCTTTGCTCATCTCCATGAGATACGGGTATTCATTGCAGACAAACACTGTCCCGTTATGCTGACGCAGAAAATCATACAGCTCCCCTTTCGCCCTGCGCACACCTTCTTCACTGCCAAAACCTTCCAGGTGCGCCTTTCCGATGTTGGTAATAATACCATGTGTTGGCCTGGCTATCTTACAATAACTTTCGATCTCGTGTTCATGATTAGCCCCCATTTCAATAACAGCAATGGCTGCATCAGATGGTATGCGGAGTATGGTTAACGGTACGCCTATGTGATTGTTCAGATTACCGATGGTGGCAGTGGTTTTCAATGCAGACGACAATACCGTACTGACCAGTTCTTTCGTAGTTGTTTTACCGTTAGTACCAGTGATGGCCAGGAAAGGAATATCGAAGCTCTGCCTGTGGCGCAAGGCCAGCTGCTGCAATGTTTCCAGCACATCCGATGTCAGCATCATTTTTTCCGGCTGGGTGAAATAAGCTTCCTCATCTATTACGGCAAAGGCAGCTCCTTTTTCAAGTGCGGCGGCAGCATAAGTGTTCCCATTGAAATTAGGACCTTTCAATGCAAAGAATATATCGCCTGCCTTGAGCTGCCTGGTATCTGTCTGTATAGATGGGTATTGTTTGTAAATATCGTAAAGCTGATCAATGTTCATAGAAACAAATGTATTAAAATTCAGTTGATAGTCCATAGGCATCACCATAGTTGGTGATAAACTGCAGTTTTGAGATTTTCGAAAATTATAAAGATGAGTTGTCTGACTGACATGCACTGTCAATTATATAATATATTTTTGCATTACGCGTTATAACGCAATAACCATAAAAGACCCGGGCCTGCCCGCCTTAAACTCAAAGTGAAATGAAAAAACCTATGAAACCCGCACTGTTTCCGTTAGTGCTTATGCTGCTTGTGTACAGTTGTACAGCCGAACAGGCTCCCGCGCCAAATCCAGGTATTGAACCCACTGCCTGTGATACGGCAGTGATCACATCCTCCTACATTATGACGACCATTTCCAGCAGATGCACGAATGGCGCCTGTCATAAGGGGACGGGAAATTTTGTTGTATCGGATTTCTCTACACTGGAGAAATTGAAAACCTATCTCAAGGCGAATGAATCAATATTCCGTGAGCGGGTTACAAGCGCTAATGCCGATATGCCTCCCCGTGGGAAGCTAAGCGAGGGAACACGTGACTCTATTAATTGCTGGCTCTCCCATGGTATGCCAGATTGATGACCCATTAACAAAAACAGTCTACAATGAAACAGATCATTACCTTGCTTGCAGGATTGTTCCTTGCCCACGCCGGTTTTGCCCAGGATGTATTTACCTGCCGGAACACTGCACTATCTTTTTTTTCAGCCACGCCCGTAGAAGATATTGACGCTATTTCAGACAAAGGTGTCTCTGCTATCAACCTGAGAACGGGCGACGTCTATTTTAAAGTGGCTGTCAACACATTCAAGTTTAAGAAGCAGCTCATGGAAGAGCATTTCAATGAGAACTACATGGAGAGTGATAAATACCCCCATGCTGTTTTTAAAGGCAAACTGGTATCACCTCCTGATCTGCATAAAGATGGCACCTACGAGGTGATGGTAGATGGTACGCTGTCGCTTCATGGGGTAGATAAGGCCTACCATGAAAAGGCGACTATTACAGTCAAAGACGGGAAACCCTCGGCTAATGCCAAATTCAATGTGAAGCTGGCCGACCATCACGTTAAAATACCTACCCTGGTTATCAAGAACATCGCGGAAGTAGTGGAAGTAACTGTGAAAGCTGCTTATACTGCTGCAACCTAAAATCCTTTAATCTGTCAGAACCTATGAAACATATTTCTCTGCTGTTCCTGGGCTGTTGCCTGGGACTGAATACCTTTGCCCAGGAAAGCCTGGAAGCCCTGGTGGCAAAAGACGAAGTGAAGACGCATGAGCCGGTGATCGCTACTTATAAATCCACCCGTATTATACAGGGACATTCTCCTGAAACACTGAAAAAACGTGAACTCGACTTCAGGGTAGCGCACCATTTCGGTGATCTGGGAGGCGAATTTGGTGGTACCAAGACCTTCTTCGGAATGGACAACTCTGCCGATGTCCGTATTGCATTTGAGTATGGTATTACCGACCGTCTGATGGTAGGTATTGGCCGTACCAAAGGTTCGGGCAGCCTTACCCAGCTGTATGAAGGGCTGGCAAAATACAAACTGTTGCAACAGACTACAGATGATCATATGCCTTTGACCATCACCCTGTTTGGTAATTCAGTGGTGAGTGGCATGACATCCAGTGAAACTGTTTCTGATGCGAGCTACTTTGGCAAATTCAGTGACCGCCTTTCTTATACCGGTCAGGTGATCATTGCACGGAAATTCAACCGTAGTCTTTCCCTGACCTTATTACCAACACTGGTGCACCGCAACAGGGTAGGATATCTGGATGAGAATGACATTTTCGCACTGGGCGCAGGCGGGCGGCTCAAGTTTTCTAAACGTGTGGGACTGCTGGTAGAGTATTTCTACCCCTTCCGCGGCCAGGAAAGCAAGGATTATTTTAAACTGCAGGGGCGGAAGCTGTACAACCCATTGGCAGTAGGCCTGGAAATTGAAACCGGAGGGCACGTATTCCACCTGAACTTTACCAATTCAACCGCTATTCTGGAAAACCAGTTCATACCTGAAACTACTACTTCCTGGTTACAGGGGCAGTTTAGGTGGGGATTCAATATCTCCAGGAGATTTTCGCTGTGATAATTAGGAATTAGTATTAAGAATTATTAGTGCATAACTTCTTAATTCTTAATACTAATTCCTAAATTGTATTTTTACATACGTCATGGAACCGGTAACCTGTTACATAAAAGAAAGATCCTTTCTGGCACGCCTGGCAGCACGTTATATGGGTGGGCATCAGATTGCAATGGTCATAGGGAGGACGATCCATCTGCATGGCACCAGCAGGGAAAACTTTCTGCGGCATACCTGGTGGGTCCGACATGAAATATGTCATGTCATGCAATACCGGGAGCTGGGGCTTGTACCTTTCCTCTGGAAATACTTCTGGGAATGTATCAGGGTCGGATATTATGCCAACCGGTTTGAGGTAGCAGCCAGGGCTGCGGAGCGGGATGCGGCTATTATGGAGCGGGTTAAGATAGTTTAAATAGCTTTTAATCAGTGGGTTAGGGGTGCCGGGAAGCCCGTCAGTACTACTTCTAAACGAAAAGTTAAAGTCTGACCCATCATATAATTTTTAGTACTACTGGATATATTTTGCTTATTTTTACGTTAAACGGAGGTGTTTTATGGTAAAAAAAGTAACAGACGGAATTACCATTAGTGTCGAGACATTTTATCAACCGGACTATTCAAATCCGATTGGTAGTGAGTTTATGTTCGCCTACCGTATCACAATCGAGAATAACAATACTTTCCCTATCAAACTCCTCCGCCGTCATTGGTATATCATAGACTCCAACGGTACTCACCGTGAAGTGGAAGGAGAAGGCGTAGTAGGTGTTCAGCCACTACTTGCTCCATCTGAAAGTTATCAATATGTCTCAGGTTCCAATCTGCGTACAGAGATCGGCAAAATGTACGGTACATACCAGATGGAAAACCAGCTCAACAAAAAGCTGTTTGAGGTCAAGATCCCCGAATTTCAGATGATTGTCCCTTTTAAGCTAAATTGATTTACTTTTTGCCTTTTATTTGCTGAAACAAAGCGCCTTTTGGGGTGCTGGTATGCTGTTTGGGAAGATGGATTAGCTAACTTGTATTGTCAGTGACAGATACAGATGGTACTGCATTGCGTGCCTTACTATTGATTTTGAAGAACATTTAATGAAACTAACAATCACAGGGTATTCTACTGCTTTATTTTCAACCTGGTATTTCATCGAAGAGCTGGGACTTTTGCTGGATGCTGGAGATGGCGTAATGTCTACCTTACTGCAGAAAAGCAGGAAGGTCAATCATGCGTTTATCTCGCATGCGGACAGAGACCATCTTACCGGGCTGCTGCAGTTCAACCAGCTGAACGCCAGGGAAGGATATCCTGTTATTCATTATCCGAAGGACTCCCGCTCTTTCCCTTATATGCAGGCCTTCTTTCAGCAGTTTGATCCTTATGCTGTAGGCACGGTATGGGAACCTGTATCACCAGGTGATGAGATCCGTGTGAAGGATGATATCTTAGTGATACCCGTGCGTAACGGACATGTACCTGTACCGCCGGAAATTATCAGAAGCCTGGGCTTCAAAGTCATGCAGACAAAACGTAAACTCAGACCAGAGTTAGCTGGGCTGTCAGGAGATGAGATCCGCAGAATAGGACTGGAACATGGGAAAGAAAGTACTACTATGGAAGTCCGCACGAATATACTCAGCTATTCCGGTGATACACCGGTAGAAGACCTGACTCAGTGGAATGACTCACAGATACTGATACATGAGGCGACCTTCCTGGAAAGGGAAGAAGAGATCAAAGTATACGCGTATAAGAATAAACATAGCAGGCTGGATGAAGTGATAGAAATGGTGAGTGGGAGTAATATCGCGAAATTGATATTAGGGCATTTTTCATCCCGGTATGCTGCGGAGCAGATTGATAGTGCGATCAGGCAGTTGTGTGAACGCTATGGGGTGAATATTCCCGTGTTCAGGATATTGCCGGGAGAGACGGTGGTGGATGTACTGGGTGGGAAGCCGGTGAATGGGTAGTATGGTATTAATTGCTTAATTTTAGAATATAATAGGTTAATATGTCAAACGAGATTCCTTTTAAAGAAAACGACGAAAGTGATTACAACTGGTCGGAGATTAATAGAGGAAGTTTTTCAGATCTGAGCGCCATAGAAGATGGCACAGATACAAGCATACTGGAAAAGATTGGTGCGAGAGCGGCAATTAATGCGATCAATGAGAACAGAGCCCTGCAATTACCTCTCACATATGAGAAGGATGGATGGGTAATTAGAGAATATGCTGACGGGCACGTTGAAAAAATAGAGGAAATTATTACTTCGGAGATTACATCAGGTTTTAAGAAAGGCGCTGTTTTACATGTCAAATTTTACTAAACGGATGCGCATTTTTGCCGGACCGAATGGTTCTGGTAAAAGCACTATCATTTATGATATCAAAAAGAACTTTTATTCCGGATTTTATTTGAATGCGGATGACATCCAGAAAGCATGTAGTGAGAAGGGATTTATAAATATGGGGGATTATCAGTTGAATATTCCCTCAGCTGTTTTTGAAAAATACCTTTCTACATCTTCCTTAAGGGAAAAATCTGAAAAAGATGGATATAAAGTTGACCTCAGGCTTCAGAATAATATAATCACCACAGGTAAAAATACGCATGCATATGAAGCTGCATTGATCGCTGAATTTTTAAGACAGCAGCTAATACATGCAGGGCATTCCTTCTCATTCGAAACAGTGATGTCCCATGTATCCAAATTGGAGATTCTTAAACAGGCACTGGATGCCGGATATAGAAATTACTTGTATTTTATTGCAACTGATTCTGTTCAAATTAACATTGATAGAGTGAAAGAAAGGGTGAGAAAGGGAGGTCATAATGTCGATGAGGACAAAATCATAGAAAGATATGCCCGATCCCTGGACTTGCTTTCAAAAGTCATTCCTTATACGTATCGTACTTTCCTGATAGATAATTCCCGTTTAAGCTATCGCTTAATTGCAGAATTCGAGAAGGATAGAATGTTGATACATGATCAGGATATCCCTAACTGGCTACGCATTTACGTGTTGGAAAAAATGCAGTTAATCTGATATCCCTACCTCGGCCTATACTTCGACTGCGAAAATATCTGCATCGCATTCTTATTCTCCATCAGCTGTTGCAGCGTTACCTCAGGATGCTGTTGCATATACTCCTTCACAATCCTCCAACCTACAAACGGCCCGATCCTACCTGGCGCTCCTTCTGGCATACCCTGCGTAGACGGCCCATCATTCATGAAATGCATATTGCTCTGCCAGTCAGATTTATACAACAGGTTCTGTTGCACGAAATACTGCCAGATCATTAGTTCATTGTCATTACACCACTCCATCTGCTCCTTCGTATACCCCAGACGGATACTATCTTCGGTTTCCGGTAATACCTGCTCCAGGAAGTACTGCTGTTTGCCGGCGCTTACCAGCTGATTGATCAGCTGTTCACCTGCATCTGCACCCGGGTATTTCTGTTGCACCAGTACCTGGATGCAATTGGTCGTAAGATATTCAGGGGAGAATTTGCGGATCATGTACATAGGGTAATCAGGCAGCATGGGATATATCGGGAAATCTTTGCCCAGGTACATATCCAACCCTATACCCAGCACAGAATCAACAGTTACAGCACCGTAATTACTGATCACGGAACTGAAGGTGACTATTCTCTGCGGAAGGCGGAAGGAAGGAATATAGTATTTGATATAACGAAAACTCTGCGCCAGGTCTTTTTCCAGTGCATCCAGCTTAGGGAAATGTGCATTGATGGAATCCTGCAACACCCGGTAATCGCTGTTACCAACAAGCATACGGGTCTGCAACAGTATCATTTTACTGGTGTCTGCATAAGGACCGAAATTCATGATATGCTCGATATAGGCCGGCAGGAAAGCAGGATATGCTTTTGCCAGCTGTTGGAGGCCCGGTTGGATATTATTGGTATCCAACTTGAACAAGGCATGATCAAAACGGTCAATTTGTACGTTGACAGCAATATGGCTCACATCTGGCACGTTTTTGTGCTTACAGGAGGAGACACAGCATATAAGGATGAGCGCGTACCATAAGCACTGAGTGCTACCAGCTAATTTATTAACGTAATTTCGCATACTTAACATCTAACTACGAATAGGTAAAAATATTATATAGCTTGTATTAAAAAAAAGATAAAATTATATGAGGAAAGGAATATTCATCATGTTTTTGTTATTAAATGCAGCCGCATTGAAGGCGCAGCGCAACTTTATACAGGAGAACAGGGTGCGGCTGGGCTTTAAACTGGACCCCACAGTTTTCTGGCTGCAACCCCAGGAATCAGGCGTTGACCGTAATTCGGCCCGCGCCGGTGTCAGCTTTGGCATTATGGCAGACTTTCTGCTCGACGAAACAGGGCGGTATGCCATCGCTTCCGGTTTACAGGTGTCTACCACCGGCAGCACATTGAAATATGAAGCTAATAAGGGGCTGGACGACTATAAGCAGATCCCGGCAGAATATAAACTGAAAATCACCTACGTAGAAATCCCGTTTGCATTGAAGCTCAAGACTGATACCGACAACGGGTTGGGTCTCTGGGGACAGTTCGGTACATATCTGGGCGTTCCCGTACGTGGCAGGGCAGATGTTGTTAGTCTGCAGGCCAATGACGACAAAGTGAATGTATTGCGTACTATTACACCCATCAATATGGGACTGCTGATCGGCGCCGGTATTGAATATCCATTGGGCGAAAGGCTGACTGGTATGGCTGGGCTCAGCTACCGGAATGGGTTCATTGATGTGACCCGCAACGGAAAATGGGAGGATGGCAAAGTAAATATGAATAGCTTTGCATTAAATCTGGGATTATTCTTTTAAAAGACGTTTGTAGATGAAAATTATACTTGCTCAACAGAACTATCATATCGGCAATTTCGAATTAAATACACAGAAGATCCTGGAAGGAATTAAAGCAGCCGAAGCGCAGGGAGCTGACCTGGTAGTATTCTCTGAGCTGTGTGTATGCGGTTACCCACCCAGGGACTTCCTGGAGTTTGAAGATTTTATCCAGCAATCCTATGCTGCCATCGACAAGATCAAAGCCCATACCGCCAATATCGCGGTGCTGGTAGGTGGCCCCTGCCGGAATCCACAGCCGGAAGGAAAGGACCTTTTTAACGCCGCCTGGTTCTTGCACGAAGGAGAAGTAAAACAGGTCATTCATAAGACATTACTGCCTACTTACGACGTATTTGACGAATACCGCTACTTCGAGCCCAGTTATGCCTGGAATGTAGTGCCTTTCAAAGGGAAGAAGCTGGCAGTGACCATCTGTGAAGATATCTGGAACCTGGGAGATAATCCCTTGTACAGGGTGTGCCCGATGGACCAGATGATGGAACAGCAGCCAGATGTCATGATCAACCTGTCAGCCTCTCCGTTCGACTATGATCATGCGCAGAACCGTAAGGAGATCGTCCGTTCCAATGTACGTAAGTACGGTATTCCCATGTACTATTGTAATGCTGTTGGCTCTCAGACAGAGATCGTCTTTGACGGAGGTTCAGTCATTTTTGATGCGCAGGGTAATGTGGTAAAGGAACTGCCTTATTTCGAAGAGGCGATAGACGGGTATGACCTGGACCTGCTGTTGCAGTCCCAACAGCCGGCGGTGGATACAGCGTATACACCGGTGACGACATTACTGCCTGAATATAACATCGATCGTATTTACCAGGCTATTATCCTGGGTATAAAGGATTATTTCCAGAAAATGGGCTTCACAAAAGCCATCCTGGGATCTTCCGGTGGCATTGACAGCGCAGTAACACTGGCATTGGCAGTAGAAGCGCTCGGAAAGGAAAACGTAAGAGCCATCCTGATGCCATCTCCCTACTCCACTGAACATTCTGTGGATGATGCGGTGGCCTTATCAAAGAACCTGGATAATCCATATGATATCATCCGCATCAACGATATTTATGAGAGCTTCCTGGAAACCCTCAACCCCTATTTTGAAGGCAGGCCTTTTAATGTGGCGGAGGAAAATACCCAATCCCGCATCCGGGGCAACCTGCTGATGGGTTTAGCTAATAAATTCGGGTATATCCTGCTGAATACTTCCAACAAGAGTGAATTGTCTACCGGTTATGGTACACTCTATGGCGATATGGCCGGCGGACTGGCAGTATTGGGAGATGTATACAAAATGCAGGTGTATGCCCTGGCCCGGTATATCAACAGGAATAAAGAGATCATCCCGGCGAATATCATCGATAAAGCACCATCTGCTGAGTTGCGCCCTAACCAGAAAGACAGTGATAGCCTGCCTGATTATGCTGTCCTGGACAGAATACTGTATCAATACATCGAACGCCGGCAGAGCCCTAAAGAGATCATTGCCCAGGGATTTGATGCCGCCCTGGTAGCCCGTACGCTCAAAATGGTAAACACCAATGAGTACAAGCGGAACCAGTTCTGCCCTATTATCCGCGTCTCTTCCAAGGCTTTCGGCGTAGGAAGAAGGGTGCCGATCGTAGGAAAATACCTTTCATAATCGTACTTACCAATCAGGAATTGTGAATGAAGAATTGGAATGGGAGCGCCTCATTCCCTAATTCTTAATTCACAATTCCTGATTGACTGTTATATTTGCTGAAATTTAATAAATCTTAAAATGTTACAAGTTCCGTTCATTCGTCAAAACAAAGACCTGGTGCTGGAACGGCTCGCTTTGAAAAATTTCAAGGAGCTGGAACTGGTTGATCAGGTACTGGAGCTGGACGACAAGCGCAAGAAATTAACCCTTGAGTATGATGAGACAAAGGCCAAAGCAAATTCGCTGTCAAAAGAGATAGGTAAGCTGATGGCCCAGGGACAGAAAGATGAAGCGGAATCACGTAAATCGGAAGTAACATCGCTGAATGAAAAGCTGCACCCCATCAATGAAGAGCTGGCGGCAGCTGAAAAGCTTTTACACGATACACTTGTAAAACTGCCTAACCTGCCATCTCCGCTGGTGCCTCCAGGTAAAACACCTGAGGACAATGTGGAAGTGCGTAAAGGTGGTGAGATCCCCGCATTATATGAAGGGGCAGTGCCTCACTGGGATCTGGCAAAGAAGTATGATCTGATTGATTTTGAACTGGGAAATAAGATCTCCGGCGCCGGCTTCCCGGTATATAAGAACCGTGGAGCACGTTTGCAGCGCGCTATGATCCAGTATTTTCTGAACTATAATACCAGCAAAGGATATACGGAATTCCAGGTGCCACACCTCGTCAATGAGGCTTCCGGTTATGGTACCGGACAACTGCCGGATAAGGAAGGCCAGATGTATTTTGTAGGGGAAGATGAGCTATACCTCATCCCTACTGCAGAAGTACCGCTGACCAACTTATTCAGAGATGAGATACTGAAAGACAGCGAATTGCCTGTAAAACTGACCGGTTATACGCCCTGTTTCCGTCGTGAGGCGGGTTCTTACGGTAAAGATGTACGTGGTCTGAACCGTCTGCACCAGTTCGATAAGGTAGAAATAGTACAGGTAGTACATCCGGAAGAGTCTTATGATGTGCTGGATGAAATGGTAGTACATGTGGAAGAACTGGTAAAGGCCCTGGAACTGCCATACCGCATCCTGCGCCTGTGTGGTGGTGATATGGGTTTCGGTTCTGCGCTGACCTACGATTTTGAAGTGTATAGCACTGCACAGCAAAGATGGCTGGAAGTGAGCTCTGTATCCAACTTTGAAGCCTTTCAGGCAAATCGTGCCAAGATCCGTTTTAAAGACGGTGGTGGTAAACCTCAGCTGGTACATACGCTGAATGGCAGCTCCCTGGCATTACCGCGTATACTGGCTTGTATACTGGAAAACAACCAGACGCCAGACGGTATTAATATCCCGAAAGTGCTACAGCCTTATTTTGGTGGAGACAAGATCGCACTATAAATAAAGAAATATTGAAATAATAGAAAAGCGTTGCATATGTTGCAGCGCTTTTTTTTGTAGTTACATTTGTAGTATGCAGCACTTTCTACCCAATGGCCAGGTATTATTGGTGCGCCCGGCCCTTCTGGAAGACGCTCCGGCGCTGTTAGCCCTGTTCCGGCAGCTGACTATGGAAACAGATTTTCTGCTCATGACCAGACAGGAAGCGGCAGAACTGACTGTCGTGGACGAACGGGCATTTATCAGCTCTCTCAGTAATGAGTCCAAACATCTTCACCTGCTGGCGATGGTGGAAAACCGTCTTACAGGTTCTATTACTATCAAACAATCAGATCTGAAGAAAGAAGCTCATATGGGCCAGCTGGGGATCGCCATCCTGCATGAATACTGGAATATGGGTATCGGCCGCCGGCTGATGACCACTGCCCTACGTTGGGCGGAACAGCATAATGAGCTGGAAATCATCCACCTCAATGTGTTTGCAAATAATGAAAGAGCTATCCAGTTGTATCGTAACTTTGGTTTCCTGGAATATGGACGTTTGCTCCAGGGATTTAGGCAAACGGATGGTACATATGGCGATTCAATATTAATGTCTAAAAGGATAAAGAACGGATGATGCAACGATATGACAGACACTTGAAACTGGAAGGCTTCGGTCCCGCAAAACAACAACTGCTCAACAACGCAGCAGTACTGGTAATAGGTGCAGGTGGATTAGGAGTGCCCGTATTGCAATATCTCACTGCAATGGGAATCGGAAAGATCGGTATCGTGGAACACGATGATATTTCTCTCACAAACCTGCAAAGACAGGTGCTTTACAACACCAACGAAGTAGGCAGCCCGAAATTGAAAGCAGCAGTACAACACCTGCAGCAACTCAATCCGGAAGTACAATTCGCTATGTACGATACCTGGATCATGCCAGACAATGCGCTTGACATTATCCGGCCTTATGATGTAGTGGTGGACTGCACAGATAATTTTGGTACCCGCTACCTGGTCAATGATGCCTGCGTAATACTCAACAAACCCTTTGTATATGGCGCCATCCATAAGTACGAAGGACAGGTCAGCGTATTCAATTACAAGGGTAGTGCTACTTACCGCTGCCTGTTCCCCGAACAGCCGGAACCGGGCACCATGCTGAATTGCAGTGATATTGGTGTACTGGGCGTCCTGCCCGGGATCATCGGTACCTATCAGGCCAACGAAACAGTAAAGATCATCACAGGTATTGGTGAACCACTCAGCAATCAATTACTGACCATCGATACACTCTATAACATCCATCACACTTTCCAGATCAAACCTGTTCCCGGTAATCATGACATTACCACACTGCAGGATAGCTATGAGCAGCCCTGCGATACAGGTGGCGTGAAAAGTTTATCAGTGCATCAGTTGGAAGATTGGCTGGAAACAGAAAAGCCTTTACAACTGATAGATGTAAGAGAGCCTGATGAATGGGAAATATGCCATATTCCGCAAGCCATGCATGTACCGATGCGGATGGTTGGAAGTATTATTCCTAAACTGAGAAAAGATCAGCCGATAGCCTTGATATGCCATCATGGAATGCGCAGCCTGATGGTCGCGCAGCAACTGGATGCAGCAGGTTTTCCTGCGGTCTACAATGTAGAAGGCGGCATCCATGCCTGGGCAGCCGAAATTGATGTAGAAATGAACACTTATTAAACTGGCTTATGTCTGTTGAACTTTGCATACTGTTTTTTACGGTAGCGCTATTGTATGCTTCTGCTGGTTTTGGTGGAGGTTCGAGTTACCTGGCTTTAATGGCACTGTGGAGTGTTGATTTCCAGCTGATGAAATCAACCGCACTACTCTGTAATGTCGTAGTGGTGATAGGCGGTGTCTATCACTTTTACCGTGCGGGCCAGTTGCCGCTGAAGAGAGCCCTGCAGCTAAGCCTGATCAGTGTACCGTTTGCATTTGCAGGCAGTTATCTGCCCTTAAAACAACATACTTTTTTCCTGCTGCTGGGCATTGCGTTGACGTCAGCCGCTTTGTTGATGTGTTACAAACTGTTCCTGGAAAAGGAATATGTGCCGGATCCCAATGCACAAAAGACTTACAAATACGGCGTTGTGGGCGCTGCTATCGGCTTATTATCAGGTATGACAGGTATTGGCGGAGGTATTTATTTGTCGCCGGTATTACGTCTGGGGCGTTATGATACAGCGAAGAAGATAGCGGGGATCTGCAGTGTGTTTATACTGGTAAATTCTATCGGCGGTTTATTAGGACAGGCCAGCAAAGGAGAAATTATATTTGATCTTCACTTTGCCGGCCCGCTTTTATTATCTGTTATCGTCGGCGGACAGATAGGCGCCCGTTTGAGTGCTGCCGTACTGAAACCGAGGATAGTGGAAGGTGCTACTGCATTACTGATATTGTACGCTGGTGTCCGAATGCTTATCCAGGGGTAATGCCTGTGGTTTTGCCGCCTTCCCCCTTGTTTCCGTTTTTTTCTTTTTCTTCTTTCTACCCATCCATATCAGGAACCCGGATATGGGCAGTGTAGTAGCTACAAGCGCTGCAATCAGTGCCAGTATCTGGGTTGGCCATCCGTAGAGGGTACCTCTGTGTAAAGGATATACCCATCTTCTGGCAATGGTGCCATTACTTTCATTATCATACAAACGCTCCTTCACCAATTCACCGGTACCGGCCTGGAAATAAAGGAAATCACTCACATTCCCGTGTCTGGACCTATCTTCTTTGGAGGCTGAAATAGCTGTGCTGTCATTCTCCGCAAAGCGGATCGTGATCGTGCCTTCGTATGGCAGCCTTACATTGGTAGTGTTGACGATCTTTTCCAGGTAAGCGATGCCCGTATTCTTTACGGCCGGACTTTCAGGAGAAACTATTTTCTGTTGTTTTGTGTTCCCGTCAAAAGCCATGTAAAGCAGGTTGTTCGCCCACTTATAGCTCCAAATAAGTCCTGTAAGGGCGGTGATCAGCAATATGATGTGTACATAGAAGCCGAATACAGCATGCAGGTCCCAGTTCAGTCTTTTGAAAGACGCATTCCATTTTACGCTTAAACGCTGTTTACGGGCATTCCTTTTAGGCCACCACAATATCAGGCCGGTCAGTATCAGAATGGTAAAGATGGAACATGAAATGCCGGTAATGAATTTGCCGGTCTCACCCATGCACAGGTAACGGTGTAATTGCAATACGACTGAGAAGAACCGTTTGTTGCCCGGCATTGATTCAATGATCTTACCGGTATAAGGATTGACAGCAACATACAGCTGGTTTTTAAGCACCTTGTTCCCTTTCCCCTTTCGTAAGAGATAGACAACGCTGCGGTCAGCTTCAGGTTCTATCATGATGTTGCCGACCTTGTATTTAGGATTTTCCCGTTGTACATAAGCTGTCAGGTTGTCCAGCGGTTGTCTGGAAGTGTTTGCAGGCACTTCTACATAAAAAAAAGAAGACTGGAACACATGTTCCAGTTGTTCTTCAAATACGAGCAGGCTGCCCGTCCCCGCTACTACGAGGACCACAATGCCAGAAGCTATGCCCAGCCAGAGATGTAACCAGCCAAATATTTTCTTCATCATCATCAGAATGTATATGAAATTGTTGCCTGCCAGCTCCTCGGCGCGCCGGGGAAGAGGCGAATATAGTCATATCCACCCACCCAGTAGGTTTTATTTGTAACGTTATTGAAATTCACCTGTAACCGCACTTTATTCACCTGGTAGTAAACAGCCGCGTTCACCAGTACATAACCAGGCAGGGTTTGTGCCGTGTTGAGTGACACATTCCTTTCTGTTACGAAATTAGCGCCAGCTCCTACTCCTAAGCCTTTTGCAGGGCCGGAAGGAACAGTGTATTTGGTCCAGATATTTCCCTGATGTTTAGGCGCATTTGGCTTCTGCTTGCCAACCAGTGCTGAGTCAGATTTGCCTGACTGGCTGATAGTTGCATCGTTGAAAGCATATGCCAGCGTCAGGTCCCAGTTAGCAGTGATACGGCCTGTCACATCCAGTTCTACACCTTTGGAAGTTTCTTCACCGATCTGTATCATTTTGTCAGGGTTGCCTGGTTCGTTTGCATTATACAGTGTATTGGTCTGAACGATGCGGTATACAGCTGCATTGGCAGTGATATTACCATTGAACCATTCTGTTTTCAGACCACCTTCCCACAGCTGACTGGTGATAGGATCGAATGGCCCGCCGGAGAGCGGATTGGTCTGAACAGCAGCATCCTGTGGATTGTAGCCTTTGGTGTACATGCCGTATACATTGATGTTGCGGTTGATGCTGTATACAACACCCAGCCTTGGCAGGAAAGTATGTTGTGTTACTTTCTTCACACTATCGGTTCTGTAGTTAGGTCTGTCGGTATATGTTTCGAAACGGCCACCAAGTAATAATTTCAGGTTGCCGATGCCGATCTGGTCCTGCAGGTAGATACCGCTGATACTACTGAAAGATGGTAATACGGCGCTGTTCTGTACAACGTAGGTGTATTTGGAAGGATCTTCCAGTTTGTTATCATTCTTAGTGATATCAAAAGAAGAAACGTTCGGCTTAGGTATGCTGATCACCTTGCCATCTGGAGTGGTGTAGTTGTAGAATACATAGTTAGCTGCTTTCGCAGGATTGTATGCTGCTGAGCCGCCGGCCTTCAGCTGGTAATTGCTCGCCGTTAACTGAGATGCACCAGGAGGCAGTTTAGAGGTAGCGTAATCATAACCGCCCACCAGTTTATGCGATATTTTACCGGTCTGCATACTGTATGTCAGGTAAGCAGAAGCATTATCACTGGAAGGATTCTTTTTGCGGATGAAAGACTGACGAGCCACCAGGTTAGGAATGGGGGTGCCAGCGGAATCCACTGCATAAGCGTTAGCGCTGCGGTGTTCCAGCAGATCTTCCGTATAACCGGTGCGCAGGTAGGCCAGGTTAAAGGCCAGCTGGCTGGAGAACTGGTGATTCAGAGAGGCTGTTACGGTATACGTTTCCTCATTCAGGTAATCGTTAGTAGCATTGAGTGAGCGGGAGATCGGTGTTGAATAGAGATCACCCTTGTATAACACTGACTGTCCGCGGTCCAGGCGGCTGTTGGATTTGTTATATACCGCATCAAAGTTGATACGTGTTTTTTCTGTTGGCAGGAAAGATACAGATGGTGCAATGACAAGGTTCTTATCGAACTGCAGATCGCGGAATGATTCTGTATTTTCATAACCAATGTTCAGACGGTAGAGGATGGTCTTCTCATCGTTCAACGGACCGGTAAAGTCAGCCAGGACGCGTGTATTATTGAAGCTACCCATGGTGAAGCTGAGAGATTTGCGGGCTTCTTCCAACGGCTTTTTAGTTACACGGTTGATGGTACCGCCGGGAGAGGCATTACCAAACAATGCAGACGCAGGGCCTTTGATCACTTCTACTCTTTCCAGGTAGTTGACCATAGGCTGTTTCCAGAAGCCGGTGAAGGTACGCAGACCATTCAGCAGCTGTGTGGTGCTACCACCATTGATACGGAAACCGCGGATGGTGATATCATCATAAAAAGTAAACTGATTCACACCGCTGAAGTTCTTTACTACATCTCCCATTCTTACAGATGCCTGGTCCTGCATCAGTTCTTTGGTAACATAGGAAATAGACTGAGGTACATCTTTTAACGGAGTCGCCGTTTTGGTACCGATAAAAGAAGCGGTGTTCTTATATCCTTTTTCAGTTCTTCCGGTTATTTCTACTGTTTGCAGCTGTGAGGAAGCGGGCACCAGGGTAACATCCAGTCTGTTACCTTTTACTTTCTGTTGTAAAGGTTCAAAACCGGTATGTGTAAAACGGATGGTATATTCTGCGCCTTCAGGCAGGTTGGAAAAGATGTAATGTCCGTTTTCATCAGTGAAAGCGGTCTGGCTTTTGTTGAGCAGTACGCTCACTTTTGGTAATGGAACGTTGTTAATATCTCTGACAGTGCCTTCTATGTTCACTTTAGTTTGTGCGTTGGCGGATATACATAGGAACAGATATAGGGAAATGCTGATTTGTAGCTTTTGTAAATAGCCGAACATTGACTGACTGATTTTTCCACAAAGAACGATCAGTAATGCCCGCTTACTTACTCGGATCGGGAAAAAGATTTATCCAAAGCGGAAAAACCAGCTAGCAATGCCTTGTATGTCAGAAACATGTCATATTTTATAATCTATTAGAAAGATAGTGTCTACCTTGAACTTTTCAAGTGTAAAAATGAGATATGCTGACTTCCTTCCCTAAAGTTATTATCTGATAAATGTATGATTAACAGCTGCTTGCAGGATTTTCAAAAGCGTTGCTATCATCTTCATCACGTTCTGTCAGGCATTTAAAATCTTTCTCAACGAGAATACTTAGTACAGAACCGTCTGCATTGGGAATTTCGGCGGAGAAGCCTACCTGGTCTGTATCTGTCCATTCCTGCACCTGTTCTTTCGGGAAGGAAAGGTGTATGGCAGATGATTCTAATTTGATAAAAGGCGCATTATTGCCGGCTTTAGCCTTGATACAGAAATGAAGGTTGCCAGCGCCGATGGTAGTACTTTCTTCTACTTTTCCATCAGCTTTGAGTGCTTCAATGTCTTTTTTATCCAGCCGGTAGCGGATGCTGTTACCCCTGATCCTTATTTTCATCTTACTGTTATTTGATATATCACTTGTTTAAAATTACTACATTATCGTAGCTTTATCTAAATTTCATGCAAGGGATATGCGCATTTTACTATTCGGTATAGCGAAAGATATAGCAGGAGCACCTGTTATTACGGCGGAGGGGATTACTTCAGTAGCAGCACTCCGGAGCTGGTTGTACACAAAATATCCATCACTGGAACAGTTACGTTCCCTGATGATAGCGGTGAATAAAGTGTATGCAAATGATGAGGATGTATTACAGCCAGGAGATGAAGTTGCCGTGATTCCACCAGTGAGTGGCGGGTGAGATGAGCTTATTGATATTACGATGAACAAACTAATAAAAATAGATAGCAATGTAACCGTACAACAAGCACTCGACTTCGTTGAAGGGCCTGACTGTGGCGGTGTTGTAGTCTTCTCAGGAAATGTAAGGAACGTTACAAAAGAAAAAAAAGTAACCAGGCTTTTTTTCGAATGTTATGAACCGATGGCATTGCTCGAAATGGAAAAGATCGCAGATTATACCATTGAAGAAATGGGGGTAAAAAGGATCGCTATTTTACATATCGTTGGTGAAAAGCAACCGGGAGAAGTAGTGGTGGTTATTGCTGTTGCGGCACCACATCGTGCAGCTGCATTTGATGCATGTGAATATGCAATTGATACATTAAAGGAAACAGTGCCTATCTGGAAAAAGGAATACTTTGAAGATGGCGAAGTGTGGGTTGCGGCACATCCGTAAAAAATAGCTGATCACGCATCAGGAATGTCTTTATTCCTGATGCGTGATTATCGTTAATGTTTAATCTGCTCTTCCGCTTCTTTCATTTCTTCCGGCGTATTGGCATTAAACTGTTCTGCTGAAAACGGATTTTCCATCTGCAGAATATCAGACTGCAGTAATGTCTTACGCGGACAATTCTTCCCTTCATTAAAATTATGCTGCAGCTTTTTCAAACCTGATGGTTCCCATATGGCGATCAATGGTTCAGGTAGATGATTGACAGGGCTGATCAGTGATGTCGCATCTTTCAGAATCTGTCTTTGTGATACGAGATATTGAAGGCTCTGCTGACTGATCAGCGGAAGATCAACCGCCAGCACCAGCCATGCTGCATCCGGAAATGCGGCGTGTGCACTGAGCAATCCTACAGAAGGTCCATTGCCTTCGATACTATCAAAGATCATGGGTACATCCTCACTCAATGCCGGTTTTTGTTCTTCCCTGCAGGAAAGGTATACGTCGGGCGTAATGTTATGTACTAACTGATAAAGATATTGCCACTGCGGCATGCCATGATAGGCGATCAGGCTTTTATCCTGTTGCATGCGGGTACTGCGGCCGCCGCAGAGTATGAGTCCTTTTAATGGCGCTGTCATCGTACTGTGTTTAAAAATCCCTTTTACCACCTGTTTTGCTCAGCAAACGTGTCTGTCTGATCACCATTTCATGTGTAAATGCCTTACACATATCATAGATGGTCAGCGCAGCAACACTGGCGCCGGTGAGCGCTTCCATTTCTACGCCTGTTTTGCCGGTGGTTTTAATTGTGCAACGCACTACCGCCTCTTCACCTTCCAATTCTATCTCCACCTGGCAGCCATCCAGGAGTAATGTATGACAAAGGGGTATCAGGTCCGGCGTCTTCTTTGCGGCCATAATGCCGGCCAGTATGGCGGTCTGGAATACCGCACCTTTGGCGGTATGAATATCTTTACCGCTGAATTGCTGTCTTACGATCTCCGGTAGAAATACCCTGCTTTCAGCTACTGCCACACGTGTAGTTTCCGCCTTCCCACTCACGTCCACCATTACCGGTTGATCAGCTGCATTGAGGTGTGAAAATCCCTGCTTAGTTGAATCATTGCTCATAATGGAATAAATTTACAACTAAAGCCATTAAACAACCAAAAGAATGCTGATAGATGTAACCACCGCATATACCGCTGTAATGGATACTGTTCGGGATTTTGGCATAGAGCAACTGCCCTTTACTGCTGTCACCGGCCGTATTCTGCGGGAGCCGGTATTGTCTGACAGGGATTTCCCTCCCTATGACCGGGTAATGATGGATGGCATTGCCATCAATTATGAAAGCTTTGGAAAAGGACAGACTGTCTTTGGCGTGGAAGATATACAGGCTGCAGGTATGCCCCGTAAACAGTTGTCCAATACAGCTAATTGTATAGAAGTAATGACAGGCGCCATTATGCCTGAACTGACAGATACGGTGATACAATATGAACACCTGACTGCCACAGAGCATGAGGGCTTCAAACGTTTTACCATCAATGCCGGCGTTGAAAAAGGACAACATATCCACCGGCAGGGTTCGGATGCTGCTGCCGGTCAGCTGGTGATCCCCGCAGGTACCCTGTTAAGTGCTGCCGAAGTGGGTGTGCTGGCTTCTGTCGGCAAGGCACTGGTAAACGTAAGCCGTTTGCCCAGAGTCGCTGTTATTGCTACCGGCGACGAGCTGGTGCCGGTTACGGAAACGCCGGATGTACACCAGGTCAGGATTTCCAATTCCTACAGTTTGGCGGCTGCATTGAAAGAACTGGGCATTAATGCGGAATGTTATCACGTACATGACAATGAAGCGGCTATCCGGCAATTATTTGAGTCGCTGAAGCATGCTGATGTCTGGATCTGTACAGGGGCTGTATCAGCTGGAAAATATGATCATCTGCCGCTGGTCCTGGAACAAATGGGCATGCAGCAGATCTTCCACAAAGTGCAACAGCGGCCGGGCAAACCTTTCCTGTTTGGCCGCTTTGAGAACGGGCCTGTAGTATTTGCCCTGCCCGGTAATCCGGTGTCAGGTTTTATGTGTTGCTACCGTTATGTGCTGCCCTGGCTACGTGCCTGCCTGCAATATGCAGCGCCACCTGTGCCCTATGCGGTATTGGGTACCGATATCAACTTCACAGCACCGTTGACCTATTTCCTGCCTGTTCGCCTGCACCCTGTGGCTAATGGACAATTGGAAGCCTTACCGCCTCCTTACCATGGCTCCGGTGATCTGGCTGCCTTGTTACAGGCCGACGGTTTCCTGGAATTGCCGCCAGAAAAGAGCGTATTCCCCAAAGGCAGCAGCTATCCTGTGTGGAAGTTCAGATGAGGGGCCCATGTTAAATCTCTCATCCGTCATTAAACTTTACCCACTCATAGGCGTCAAACCCGAAATCTCTTCCTATATGGCAGCTGTTCCTGAAAAGCTACAAATGCAACATCTTGCGTGGAGGGCCGGCTTTGGCGCTTCACTTCCCGTTATCGAAGACTGGACCCACAGAAAACGGCGGCAGGTGATCAGTAAGATCCTGACCGGCCCGGATAAGGATCCCCAGACACCCCTGAAAGTAATGGACGAAACAGATCTTCCTGAACGGACAAAGGAAATGTCGCCGGAGGAGAAGAAAGAGCTGGCTAAAATGAACAGGCAGGGTATCAAAGACCTTAACCTTTCATGGATATACGAAATGGTGCAAACGCAACATCCGTTACGAGAAAAGATGGCCCTGTTCTGGCATGGACATTTCGCCTGTCGTACGCAGAATGTATTATTTAGCCAACAACTGTTGCAGATAATACGCGAAAACGCATTGGGTAGTTTTAGTACACTGCTGACTGCCGTTTCGAAGTCTCCCGCTATGTTACAGTTTCTGAACAACCAGCAGAATTACAAAGCACATCCCAACGAAAATTTCGCCCGTGAAGTAATGGAACTGTTCACTATGGGCCGTGGCCATTATACCGAAACAGATATCAAAGAAGCTGCCAGAGCCTTTACTGGATGGGCATATGATAATGATGGTAACTTTATATTCAGAGATAAACGGCATGATAACGGAGAGAAAACAGTACTTGGTAAAAGCGGAAATTTCACAGGAGATGATGTACTGAAGATATTACTGGAACACAAGGAAACAGCAAAGTACATCACTGCAAAAGTGTATCGCTATTTCGTAGATGAGACGCCTGATGAAGCAAGAATAAACACACTGGCAGACAAGTTCTACACATCCGGTTATGATATCGGAGCACTGATGCAGCATATCTTTAATGCAGACTGGTTCTACGATCAGCAGGTGATTGGTAAACGTATAAAATCACCGGTGGAACTGCTGGTGGGCTTACGTAGAACCGTCCCTGTTAATTTCGAAAGAGAAGAAGTGATGTTATCGTTCCAGCAGGTATTAGGCCAGGTGCTCTTTTATCCGCCGAATGTAGCCGGCTGGCCCGGAGGGCGTAATTGGATAGACAGTTCCAGCCTGATGTATCGCATGCAGCTACCCAAAATGATCTTGTATGAGAAGGAGTTCAACATTACCCCCAAAGAGATCACGCCTGAAATGGGTATGGGGAGTTATAAGGCAACGATGGAGTTGAATGAATCTGTGAAAAGGCAATACGCCAGGAAGATCAAAGGTGTGATCAACTGGGATATTTTCCTGAAGGATTATGAGAAAATACCCCGGGAAAAGCTGGCAGATACTATTGCTGGTTCCCTTTTACAGAGTAATAAAAATGTGAACAAACAACTGCTGGAAAACTATGCAGATGTTTCTTCCCGTGAAAATTATATCAAAACAGTAGCAATAGCAGTCATGAGCACTCCGGAGTATCAGTTGTGTTAATGTATCCACTTAAAAAATCAAGTTTATGCTGATCTTAAACAGACGACGTTTCTTACAGGTAGGATCATTAGCCTCAGCTTCACTGATGATGCCGAAATTCCTGAAAGCATTGGAGAAAGATAACCTGGTGCCTGCCGGCAATAAGGTACTGGTGGTAGTACAACTCTCGGGAGGTAATGATGGGTTGAATACAGTAATCCCGTATCGCAATGATATTTATTACCGTATGCGTCCTACATTGGGTATCCAGCGTGAGAACGCCTTATCCCTCACAGATGAAATGGGTTTACATCCCGCATTAAACGGCTTGAAAAGCCTATATGATGAGGGCTCACTGGCAATAATGAATAGTGTAGGTTACCCTAATCCTGACAGGTCACATTTCCGGTCTATGGATATCTGGCAGTCTGCCAGTACATCTTCTGAAAACTGGACAGATGGCTGGATAGGGCGATTCCTGGATGCGCAATGTAAAGGTTGTGATAAACCTGTACAGGCATTGGAGATTGACGACACTTTAAGTCTCGCAATGAAAGGTGATCTGCAGAAAGGCCTTGCCCTTAAAGACCCTGATAAACTGCAGGCAGCTGCCAGCGACAGGATGTTCAGGGAATTACTACAGAAGGAAGCAGGTACTACTGAAGATGACCATCAGCCGGTGGATTATCTGTATAAAACGATGAGTGCAACAGTTTCATCTGCATCTTATATCAAAGAGCAATTCAAAGCATATAAGACAAAGGAGATTTTCCCCTCAACAGAGCTGGGAAAGAACATGCAGACCATTGCAAGACTGATCATGTCAGATATCAGTACAAAAGTATACTATGTGTCGCATGGTGCTTTTGATACGCATGTGAATCAGCTGGCAGCGCAGCAGACACAGTTGCAACGGTTGGATGAAGCCATTACTGCATTAACAAAAGAACTGAAGAATAACAACCGCTTCCAGGATGTAGTGATCGTCACCTTCTCTGAATTCGGTCGCCGGGTAGAACAGAATGCAGGCGGTGGTACCGACCATGGTACCGCCAATAATATGTTTATGATAAGTGGTGGATTGAAACAGCAGGGCCTACTGAATGAAGCGCCTGACCTGGGAAATCTGAACGAAGGTGATCTGCAGCATAAAGTAGATTTTAAGAGTGTATATGCCACACTGTTGAAAAAGTGGCTGGAAGCTGACGATGCCGCCATCCTTAAAAGACAATACGATCACCTGTCATTTGTTTAATTACTCTTCTTGACGATAGCTCTTAGAAAACCGAAGGTGGCATTCCTGGGAACCAATGTACCGGTGGTATCGACCAGGGTACCGGTGAATGAACCTTCGATCAGGCTATCTTTTACGCTGGTAATTGAAAATGTGAAAGTACCGACGTGCTCATTGGCTATCTGTGAAAGGTTGGCCTTCGGATAATACACAGAGATAGAGTTGCCATCCCGTGAATAAAAGCTGCCTTTTGTCAGACCATCCGTACTTCCCAGCAGTGTGATATGAACTTCTTCATCATCGATGCCGATGGCAGAGATAGTTAATTTGTCGATATCATTGTTGGGATCTGTATCGGTAAGATTTGCAACAGAAATAACCGCAGCAGGATTTTCAGCAATCACTATCAAGCTGTCAAAGTCAAACGAAATGAATTTGCGTGCTACTTCATTTTGCGGATCTTTCTTACAGGATGAAAAGATCAGTACGACGCAAAGAATGGTGAAGGTTATGCGCATAAACAACAAGGGGTTTTTTGTTATAACGCAATAATAAGCAGTTAATTGCAAACAGAAATGAGTAAAAGAAAAAGGCTCAGGAATTCATCGGATTCCTGAGCCTTTTCTTTTAGTATTAAAACTTCTATTTGTTCGCTATTCTGTACAACACCCAGCCCATAAAGGCGAACAGGGCTGTACCAAAGATGAAATATCCACCGTGACCAAATATACCAGCCAGCGAATGTTCCATATTTACAGCTGCTAATGCACTGGAAGTGCTGTCGAAACCCGCCAGTATCGCGATGATTACACCGGCAACAGCGCCGCCTGCTACCAGACCGGTCGCAAAGAGATTACCTTTGCCAAGCTCTTCTTCCTCTGCAGACAACTGCACATTTTTCTTCTTGCGTTTCTGATCTACCAGTCCGCGGATAGCGCCACCAATGAAGATAGGGAGGGTGGTAGACAATGGCAGGTAAGCACCTACTGCAAAAGACAATGATTTGATACCGCAGAGCTCCATGGTGATAGCCAGGAAAACACCCGCCAATACAAATTGCCAGTCAAGGTTGTAAGACAGGATACCTTTCGCCAGCGTCGCCATCAGGGTACCTTGTGGCGCCGGATAATAGATACTGCCTATCGCGTGGTCAGTTACACCATTGGCAATCATCGCAGCAGTAGGCTTATCCAGGAATTTCACCGTCAGACCGATCACTATAGAAGAAACGATCGCACCTATGAAAAGCGATAACTGCTGATACATGGGAGTAGCGCCCACGATATAACCCGATTTCAGATCCTGTGAAGTACCACCGGCATTAGCCGCAGCGATACAGATCATACCACCTACTACCAGCGCCATTGGTTCATATACTTTACCACTCCAGCCTACTGCGATAAACACCAGGCAGGTTCCCATCAGGGTGGCAATGGTCATACCGGAAATAGGGTTGTTGGAAGATCCGATCAGACCCACAATACGGCTGGACACGGTTACGAAAAAGGCGCCGAAGATCACCACGAGCAGACCCACCAGCATTTTCTTACCGATAGAATCGCCAGGTAACTGTGGCAGGAATGCCATCAGCACAACCAGCGCAATGCTACCGAACAATACGATCTTGATATTAAGATCTCTTTCAGTACGTGGTACGCTTCCTGTAGCTGCTTCTCCACTCACGTTGTCTTTCTTCAGGGAACCAATGCTGCCTTTAAAGGAAGATATGATAGTAGGGATTGTTTTAATCAGTGTAATGAATCCACCTGCAGCTACCGCGCCGGCACCTATCTGCCTTACGTAAGCAACGTACACAGCAGCGGAGAAGTCACCGAAGGTATGTGCAGTTGGATTCCAGTCTCCTTTTCCGCCTGGTGTGCTGACACTGGCCAGGTAACCCAGTTTCACCAGCTGAGCGGCAATCGCGTCGGGAGGTACCAGGAATGACAATAATGGTATCAATACCAGCCACGATAAAACACCACCTGCAACCAGTACCCCAGCAATACGGGGACCGATGATATAGCCCACACCCATGTATTCAGGGGTGATATCGGCGCTTATACGGGCAGATGAGAAATATTTATTATACTGCTGAGTCATGTAAGAGGGGGTTTCCGCAATGACATGCAGCACTTTTTGCAGGAATGCATAAGCCACGGCAAAACCCAGTCCATAGAAAGCCGTCTTGGCGAAATCGCCCCCTTTCTCACCGGCTATCAACACATCGCCACAGGCGGTACCTTCAGGATAAGGGAGGGTTTCATGCTCTTTTACGATGAGTGACCTGCGTAGCGGGATCATCATCAGGGTACCCAGGATGCCTCCGAAGATGGCCAGGGTCAGAATGGTCAGATAATTGAAGAACTGTGCACCACCGCCATCTGAAAGGAACAGAAAGCCCGGCAGCGTGAATACTACTCCGGCGGCAATGGACTCACCAGCCGAGCCGGTGGTCTGAATAATGTTGTTTTCGAGAATAGTGGTTTTAAAGAATTTCCGGCCAAGGGTAATGGCAATTACCGCAATAGGGATAGAGGCGGAAACAGTCAGGCCTGCTCTTAATGCCAGGTATACGGTGGCGGCTCCAAAAATGATCCCGAATATACAGCCCAGTACAATGGACTTCAATGTAAACTCCTTCATATGCACCTCAGGCGCAACAAAAGGCTTGAATTTATCTGCCATAAATAGGTTTGATAAGTGTAGATTTTTGTTGATTAAGAGGCAATATAAGAGAAAAATCCCTTTTAGGATCAGGACTTGGCATATTTACACAGGCGGTAGACGGTTCTGGCGTTTACATGTACTTCTCTGTTATAAGCTGCAGAAAGAGCTTATTGATACCCATGTAAATAGCATCTTTTACCGATTCTTCCATATCGCTATACCGTCATTTCCATATCATTTCACCGTCATTTCTATATCGAATCGATATACAGATGACGGTAAAGTGATATGGAGATGACGGTATAGCGATATGGAGATATAGGGATCAAAGCAAACACATATGGGTATTGAGTCCTGTAGGAATGCTTTTCCCGGCAAAAAAAAACGGTGCAACCAGGAGGCTGCACCGTTTGCAATAAACTAACAGGAGAATGCTTAGTAGGACCCCGTTTTCTCTTTCACCACCCTGGCGATCCACTTGCTGAGTATCAGCATCACCACGCCGGCAATACCTGCGGAGATCACGAGGATCAGGAAGTAGCTTGTTTTGTTGGTGAAGCTGTCCCAGAAGGTGGCCATCAGACCGGCTACTTTACCGGCAATGGCGTTCACCAGGTACCAGCCACCCATCATAAGGGCGGTGACACGGGGAGGAGACAGTTTGGATACCATAGACAAGCCGATCGGGCTCACCAGGATTTCCCCTACGGTAAATACCGCGTAGGTACCAAACAGCCAGGCCATGGAGCTTTTATCGATATAAACATTGGTCATGGCGGCGGCAACCACCATCAGCAGGGATGAACCCGCTGCCAGGAAGATGCCGATAGCAACCTTTACCGGGGTGGTAGGTTCTTTACCGCGTTTGGCCAGCCAACCGAATATGCCTATTACAATCAGACTGAAGGCTACAATAAAGAACGGGTTGATGGACTGGAAGATCTCTGTGGAGAGAAGCTTCAGCTTGCCATCCTGTGGCCATTTTTCTTTTGGCAGGTTCTGGAAGTAGGGGTCAGCGCCCGGTACTTCGATGGTATTACCGTTGGCATCCTTGATAGCGCGGAAGTGCTCGTCTATCTGGGTTACCTTATGAGGTTCGGTGGTCACGGTCTGCAGCATACCGAAAGGTTGTGCTGCCTTTTCCATGGCCGGAGACATCTGGCGGTCAGTGTACTGGTCAGCCCAGATGGTGAGGCCGGTACTGTTCTGGTTATAGATCACCCAGAATATGATAGCCACAGCGAAAAAGGCCAGCAGGGCGCCCAGGCCGCGTTTGTCCTCTTTCTGCTTGGAGGTGGTATACAGACGGATGTAGAAGATAATGATAGGCACACAGGCAAAAAGGAAGGCATCATTTGACGGGGTACCGAACAGCGTGTGACCCAATAAAGAGGGGCTGCTGATAAAATAACCGATCACAGCAGCGAGAATAGCCGGTAGCAATGCACTGCCCAGGATCTTGGCGGTAGACATTTCATCCGGGGAGGCTGGTTTCCGGATATCTCCTTCGGCAATCTTCTTCAGGTTGGAGGCGAAGATAACCAGGCCTACCAGCATTCCTACACCTGCAGCGGCGAAGGCGTATCCCCAGCCATAGTGGTTACGGAGATAGGCTGCCACGAAGTTACAGATGAAGGCGCCGATATTCACACCCATGTAAAAGATGTTGTAGGCCACGTCTTTTTTGGGAGCGAGGTCTGCCCGGTTGTAGATATTCCCCAGAATAGTACCGATATTGGGTTTGAAAAAGCCATTACCGATAATGATCAGGCCAAGTCCTGCATACATAGCCAGATCGCCGGGAGCTGCCAGGGAGAAATAACCGGCTGCCAGGAGGAAGCCCCCCAGTATCACCGCTCTCCGGTAACCGAGATAGCGGTCGGCCAGGAGGCCGCCAATGAAAGGAGATAAGTAAACTAATGCGATGTAAGAACCGACAAGGTCCGCTGCTTTGGTGGTGTCAAACCCTTTACCGCCGTTGGAAGATGGATCTACGAGGTAAAGGAAAAAAATGCCGATCATCAGGTAATAGCCGAAACGTTCCCACATTTCAGTAAAAAAGAGTACGTACAATCCTTTGTGGTGACCCTTACCCCGCGGGGTGGGCGTGATTACAGGCTGCTCAACAGCAGTTTGAGTCATAATAGATCTGTTTAGTTTGTTGTTTGTTTATTGTGTTAGTCAGTCGTTCGAATCCGGCAAGATAAATAAATTCAGCTTTTTATCGGGTAAAATGGTGTTTTTGGTCAAATTTTGGCCTTTCTTTGCAAAAAATTTGGAAGAACGGGCTGATTGGAAGGTGAATGTAAATTTTCAGGAGCAAAAGCAGCGAATTTATTTTTTCATATGAAGATATTATTATTAGGAAGTGGTGGCAGGGAACACGCCCTGGCATGGAAAATGGCACAGAGCACCTATTGCGAGCAGTTATTCATTGCCCCAGGCAATGCGGGTACTTCTCAATATGGTCAGAACCTGGACATCGCTGTTTCGGATTTTGAAAAAATAAAGACCTTTTGTGTTGAGAATGCGATCTCCCTGGTAGTACCCGGCTCGGAAGAGCCGCTGGTAAAAGGCATTTACGATTACTTTCAGCAGGATGCCGCTTTACAGCATATTCCGGTAATGGGCCCATCTGCCCTGGGTGCCCAGCTGGAAGGCAGTAAAGCATTTGCAAAGCAGTTCATGCTGCGCCATAATATCCCCACTGCCGCTTACCGCGAGTTCAGTGAGGAGAATTATGAAGAAGGCGTAGCCTACCTGCGTGCGCATTCCCTGCCGATCGTACTCAAAGCCGACGGACTGGCAGCTGGTAAGGGGGTGGTGATCCTGAGCGATCATGAAGAAGCAGTGGCTGAGTTTTCACAGATGATCAAAGAAGCGAAGTTTGGCGATGCAAGCAGGAAAGTAGTAGTAGAGCAATTCCTGACAGGGATCGAATTGTCGGTATTTGTACTGACAGACGGACATTCCTATCAGATACTGCCTACTGCAAAGGATTATAAGAGGATCGGAGAAGGAGATACCGGCCTGAATACAGGTGGTATGGGCGCTGTTTCCCCGGTGCCATTCGCCGGCAAGGCATTTATGGACCTGGTGGAAGAACGTGTCATCCGCCCTACAGTGGCAGGACTTGAAAAAGAGCAGATCGCCTACAACGGGTTTATCTTCTTCGGATTGATCAATGTAGACGGTGATCCGTTTGTCATTGAGTACAATTGCCGTATGGGCGACCCCGAAACCGAGGTGGTGATGCCGAGATTACAGAACGATCTGCTGGAGCTTTTCAAGGCCGTAGAGGAAGGACAGCTTTCGGCACAGACAATTTATGAAGATGCCCGTGTGGCAACAACCGTTATGCTGGTGGCAAAAGGCTACCCTGAAGCGTACGAAAAAGGAAAGGTAATCAGCAATATACCGGCGCCTACGCAGGATCAGTTGGTGTTTCAGGCAGGAACGAAGGCCGTTGGAGGAAATATCCTCACCAATGGAGGTCGTGTACTGACTATAACTTCCCTGGCAGCTGATCTGGGCATTGCGTTGACCCATAGCCGGCAAACTGCTGAAATTATTGATTTTGAAGGCAAATATTACAGGAGGGATATTGGTTTCGAGTTCGTGTAGCAGATGTTCATTTGCGCCTTTCACGCCTTGCCGGCGCGAAAAGTGTAGTCTGGACCAGTGTCCCGTTTAAGTGTCGGGAAGGGTCGTGGGGACGACCGGAGAGTGTATAACTCATTCATATAGAGTACACAATTAACACAAGCCATTTTTCGTTTAAGCGTTTTCGAGAGTCATTACTATGCCGGCTGTATACCTTGCCATTAAATGTTGCAACTTATTAACCGGCTCAGCAGATACAACAGATACAATAAAGAAGATTTTTTAATATTTAGTTGTATTATTGAGAAAACAAACAATTTTTAGATTGTATATTCGTTGGAATTATTCATTTTTGCACACAATAATATTTTGACCATATTAAGCAATGGGGTTCTTTAATTTTTTAACACAGGAAATAGCGATTGACTTAGGTACAGCTAACACGCTGATCATACACAACGACCAGGTGGTGGTGGATGAACCTTCCATTGTAGCTATAGAGCGCGCAAGCGGTAAAATCGTGGCTGTAGGAAAGAAGGCCATGATGATGCACGAGAAGACACACGAATACCTGCGTACGATCCGCCCCCTGAAAGATGGTGTGATCGCGGACTTTAATGCAGCTGAAGGGATGCTTCGCGAGATGATCAAACTGGTGTATCCCAAAAAGCCCTTATTCTCCCCCAGCTGGCGTATGGTTATCTGCATACCCTCCAGTATCACAGAAGTAGAAAAACGCGCCGTACGCGACTCTGCCGAACAGGCAGGCGCGAAGGAAGTGTTCCTCATACATGAACCTATGGCTGCTGCCTTAGGTATCGGCATTGACGTGGAAGAACCAGTAGGTAACATGATCATCGATATCGGAGGTGGTACCACCGGTATTTCCGTGATCGCCCTGGCAGGTATCGTTTGTGACCAGAGTATCCGTATTGCCGGTGACGAATTCACCGCTGATATCATGGAAGCCCTGCGCCGCTACCATAGCCTGTTGATCGGTGAAAGGACCGCTGAACAGATCAAGATCCAGATCGGCTCCGCACTGAAAGAACTGGATAATCCACCAGATGATGTAGCTGTGAATGGCCGTGACCTTGTAACAGGTATTCCTAAACAGATCATGGTATCTTACCAGGAAGTAGCAGAAGCCCTGGATAAATCCATCTTCAAGATCGAAGAGGCTATCCTGAAAGCACTGGAAACTACACCTCCGGAACTGGCTGCAGATATCTACCGCAGGGGATTGTACCTGACCGGTGGTGGTGCGCTGCTCCGCGGACTGGATAAACGTCTTACTCAGAAGATCAAGTTGCCCGTACACGTTGCTGACGATCCGTTACGCGCCGTGGTAAGGGGTACAGGAATAGCACTGAAACACGTAGGTAAGTATCCGTTCCTAATGCAATAATATCAGGAAATGTACAAGGCAGCCCGTAACTGCCTTGTACACTTTCTACCAAGAAAATATATCCTGTGCGTAATCTCATCATTTTCTTTAGGCGCTATTTTAACTTTTTTCTGTTTTTGCTGCTGGAAGTGATTTGCATTGTGCTGGTATTCCGGAACAACGATCTGCAGAAATCAGCCTACCTCAACTCCGCCAATAGTCTCAGCGCCAGGTTATACGAACGTTACAACAATGTGGAGTATTACTTCCACCTGAAAGCTACCAATGATAGCCTGGTGAAAGAAAATGCCCGCCTCCATAATATGTTGCGCACCAGCTTTGACAGCGTTTCCATTAACAACCTTGTGAAAGTAGACACCATCCGCCACTACAGCACCGACACCACCCGTAAAGTGATCGGCACTGAAGTACGCCGCTATCTGTACAAAGAAGCAAAGGTGGTGAACAACAGTATCAGTAATCCCATTAACTATATTACCATCAGAAGGGGCCGCGCAGACGGCATTAAACCCAATATGGGTGTTGTAGGCCCCAGTGGCGTAGTAGGTGTGGTACGTAGCGTGAACGACAACTACGCCGTAGTACTCTCCCTGCTGTCCAAAGGTCGCAGCTTCGGGTTCAGCGCCCGCCTGAGCTACAGTAAAGAAATGGGTACCGTACGCTGGTATGGTGGTGAAGCAGGATATGCAGTGATGGAAGATGTGCCTAAAAGTGTAAGACTGATCAAAGGAGATACCGTCGTAACAAGTGGTTATTCTGCCTTATTCCCGGAAAATATTCCCATCGGCTACGTGGAATCTTATACCCTGGCAGATAAATCCAGCACTTCCTATACCATCAGGATCAAACTGGCCACCAACTTTTATAATCTTCAGTATGTCTATGTCATAGACAACCTGCTGAAAGAACAACAACAATCTTTGGAAGACTCAACCTACAGGCTGATTAAATGAGTATACTGTTAAGAAATATTATCCGTTTCGTGCTCTTACTGCTCCTGCAGGTATTTGTACTGCAGGATATTCGGTTACACCAGTTGGTAGGTCTTAACCTGTACATGTTGTTCGTATTGTTGCTGCCTTTCAATATGCCCCGCCCCGCATTGATGCTGCTGGCATTGCTGATGGGCCTTGGCCTGGACATGTTCATGAATACTATGGGTATGCACGCTGCTGCCTGTGTATTCATTGCGTACCTCCGCCCGTTCATCATCAATGTACTGTCTCCGCAGGGTGGTTTCGAAACAACCCAGAAAACACCTTCCATGACCAGCATGGGAGTGTCCCAATTCCTGACCTATATCGCAATCCTGGTATTCCTGCATAACCTCGTGTATTTCCCGCTGGAGGTATTCAGCTTTGCGAGCTTCTTCTATCTGCTCTTGAAAATCCTTTTATCAACAGCGGCCAGTATCGTACTGATCGTGTTGTACGAGTTACTGTTCTTTTCCAGGAAGTAGGCGGAGAATTAGTCCAGAGACCATATTTTATGAGATGATTATGTTTTGTTAAAATCAACAATGAGAACAGATAGCACAGAACGTAATCTCTAACTTTAGAAACAAATTGAACGTCACATTATAAAGCAACAGGTCGCTTGCTTCATCTTTCTGCCGGAACGGTGGGAGAGGCCGTGAAGTGGCCACATTATTTCAGCGGAAATGTCTGTCTATAATCAGCCCAGGAAAAGAGTAATACAGTTTATCATCCTTGGAATGGTATTAGTAATTATTACCAGGTTGTTCTTTTTGCAGGTAGTGGAAAAGAAATATTCCAAGCTGGCGGATGCCAATGCGGTACTTCGCAAAGTGGTATATCCCAGCCGTGGTATTATCTATGACCGCAAAGGCAGGAGTATCCTCAGCAATGATGCGATGTATGACCTCGTGGTAACGCCTATCAACGTGAAGAACATTGATACGGCTTACATGTGTGAGATCCTCCGGATCGATAAGGAAGAATTTAGAAAACGTATCACCAGCGCTATCATTAAGAACGGTAGCCGTCGTGTATCCGTATTTGCTTCCCTGCTGCCACCCGAGATGTTCGGCCGCCTGCAGGAAAGTATGTATATGTTCCAGCCGGGCTTCGAGTTGGTACAACGCCAGATCCGCTCCTACCCCTTCAATGCTGCTGCCAACATCCTCGGTTATATCGGAGAGGTATCTCCCCAGATGTTGCAGAAACCAGCCTACAGCGCCTATAACCAGGGTGACTACCTGGGTATGACCGGTCTGGAAAGAACATACGAAAGTGTGCTGATGGGACAGCGTGGTATACAATATCTCGTAAAAGACAACCTGAACCGCCCGCAGGGGCCATATGAAAAAGGCGAGTTCGATACTGCAGCTATTGCCGGTAAGAATCTCCGCCTGGCACTGGATGTTGATCTCCAGGTACTGGGTGAACACCTGATGCGTAATAAGATCGGCAGTATCGTTGCGATCGACCCCCGAACAGGAGGTATTCTGACTATGGTGAGCGCTCCTACCTTCGACCCGAACCTGCTGACAGGCTCTTACCGTGCCCGTAACTTCAGCAGACTGTTTGCCGATACAACAAAACCACTCTTTAACCGCGCCATACAGGCTGGTTACCCACCGGGATCTTCCATGAAACCGCTTACCGCCCTGATCGCATTGGATGAAGGTGTGATCACGCCTAGCTTTGGTTTTCCATGTTTCGGCGCTTATACCTATTGCGGCCGGCCAATTGCCTGTACGCACCATAATGCAGGGCACGCAGCCAACCTGCGACTGGCCATTGCCAACTCCTGTAACGCTTATTTCGTACACCTGTACCGTATGGAGGTGGATGCCGCCAAATGGGGTGGTGTGAAGAAAGGACATCAGAAATGGCATGACTATATTTCCACTTTCGGCCTTGGACACAGACTGGGCGTGGATATCCCGGGTGAATCTCCGGGTAAGGCGATTGATACCGCCGGTATGAATAAACTTTACCGCGGTCAATGGAACTCCTGCTCAGAGCTGTACGTAGGTATGGGCCAGGGCCAGGTAGTTGCTACGCCTATGCAGATGGCGAATGCCATGTGTATTATCGCCAATAAAGGTTATTACTATCTGCCGCATTTCGTGGATAAGATCGACAATGACAACACCGAACTGCTGACAAAATTCAGAGAGAAACATACCGTAGCGCACGTATCCGACTCTGTTTATATGCCGGTGATATACGGTATGGAGGACGTGGTGGAAAGAGGTACAGGTCAATCTGCCAAAATAGAAGGTGAGATCGTGTGTGGTAAAACAGGTACGGCTGAGAATAATGCCATCGTGAACGGAAAGCTAGCAAAACTGAAGAACCACTCCGTATTTGTGGCGTTTGCCCCAAGGGATAATCCGAAGATCGCTATTGCCGTGATCGTGGAGAACGCCGGTTTCGGTGCTACTTATGCAGCGCCTATCGCGAGTCTGATCATGGAGAAATACCTGCATGATACGATCTCCGTGAAGCGTAAGCCACAAATGAAAACATTGCTGGAATACAACACACTGGACCCTGTTGTAAGGGAAAAGTCCAAGCTTGACTCATTGAATGGAGCCAGCGCAAAAATGACATCAGACGAGATACTTAAACTTTATTTCCGGGATTAATCAGTTATGAACCGTCGGCAGCAAATAAAATTGACAGAAGGTATTGACTGGCCTATTATGGGCCTTTATATGGGGATCGTGTTTGTGGGGTTGTTATCTATCTTCGCAGCTGAGTACAGGGAGGGAGATAATATCTGGAATGATATCCTCCACCTGAACAAGAACTACTCCCGCCAGTTGATGTGGCTGGGTGTATCAGCCGTATTGGCTACTATCATCTGGCTGACAGACAGTAAGTTCTTTACTGCTACGGCCAACCTGCTGTATGCCGGTGGATTGCTCTTACTGTTACTTGTGTTGGGCATCGGTAAAGATGTTAAGGGATCGAGTTCCTGGTTGGTAATTGGCGGTTTCCAGTTTCAGCCGGCGGAACTGACGAAGCTCTGTACCAACCTGGCCCTGGCCAAATATCTCTCCTCTATAGAAACTGATTTTACCAAACTGCGCTCCAGGCTGATCGCCGTTGCCCTGACGCTGGTACCTTGTGCGATCATCATCCTGCAATCAGAAACCGGGTTGGCGCTGGTATATTTCTCCTTCTTCCTTGTGATGTATAGGGAAGGCCTGCCGGGAGTATTGCTGGTGATCGCTTTCTCGGGGATCGTGCTGGTATTGTCGGCCCTGCTTGTCGATAAGAATATCCTCTTTATCATATTCTCCGTTATCACGGTACTGGTGATTTACTTCAGTCGCCGGGAAATAAAGCGTAACCGGTCCAGGCTGGCCCTGATACTGGGTATCTGGGCATTCTGCTCCGTGTTTGTGATGTTTGTAGTGCCGTTTGCTTTCACTAAAGTGCTGAAAGATTACCAGGTACGCCGTATTGAGGTAATGCTGGGTAAAGAGAATGATCCGAAAGCAACTTACAACACCCGCCAGAGTATGATCGCTATCGGTTCCGGTGGTTTTATTGGAAAGGGGTATCTGAAAGGTACCCAGACCCGTTACGATTTCGTGCCTGAACAGAGTACTGACTTTATCTTCTGTACGATAGGTGAAGATTTCGGCTTCCTGGGCTCTCTCATATTTATTGGTCTTTATGTGGCCCTGCTCTTACGGATCATTTTTGTGGCGGAGCGACAGCGATCGACATTCAGCCGTGTATATGCTTATGGGGTGGCCAGTATTGTCTTTTTCCACATGTTCATTAATATTGCCATGACCATCGGTCTGGCGCCGGTAATCGGAATCCCGCTTCCATTGGTCAGTTACGGTGGTTCCTCCCTGATGACATTTACCATGTTAATTTTTATCATGCTGCGACTGGATGCCGACAGGCAGATGGTATTACGATAGTTGCATATCTTTGGGGAATGGCACGTATTATACCATTATCAGAAGGGGCTTTTACAGTAGACGGGACAAAGAAATTTATTCCTTTTAATCCTGATACGGATTCAATGCAGCAGCGCTCCGGTGGCTCGCTGTTGGTAGAAATTCAACCATTTCTAGTGATCACAGACCAGGATTATATCCTGCTGGACGCTGGCCTGGGCTATCGTAACGCGGATGGCGTTTTACAGATACACCAGCACCTGATCGACAACGGGATCAATCCCATGGAGATCACCAAAGTGCTGATGAGCCACTTACATAAAGATCATTCCGGTGGGATCTCCATCGTAGATCCTGTAACCGGAGAGCGAAGCCTGAGTTTTCCGCAGGCCACCTATTATGTGAACAGGCATGAAATGGATTACGCCCTGGAGCATGACGGAAAATCCTATCATGCAGAAGACGTCCGCATCCTGCGGGAACGGGATAATGTCATTTTCACAGAAGGGAATGGCTCCATTGACGACTACATCACTTATGAAGTGACCGGGGGACATTGTCCCTATCATCAGGTCTTTCTGATAGATACCGGCGACGATAAGATATTCTTCGGAGGGGACGAAGCGCCCCAGGTTTCATATATGAAACGCCGTTTTGCAGCCAAATATGATTATGACGGGAAGCGGAGTATGGAGCTACGGGAGCAGTTTAAGCAGCGTGCAGCCCGCGACGGATGGACTTTCCTTTATTATCATGACACCAGGCTGCCCTTCGGGAAGCTCTGATGAAGTAAGAGTACTATAAATAAAAAAATAAGGAGCACCGTCTGTGCTCCTTACTTTTTTATCGTCCGATATGGTATTTATTGTCTGAATCTTCTTGCGCCGGGGCCACCCAGGTTTCTGGCTTGCCTGTCTTTTATGGTCCGGATCAGCTGGTTACGGAACTCCCGTTCTGATCTGAATACAACCCCCGCTTTAGCAGCAGGCAATACTCTCTGGAATTCCTGGCTGTAATGCGTTTTGATATCCAGCATACGGCGTTCATACCCTAATTCCTTATCATCAGCAGGCTGCTGGTTTGTCTGCGGCATCTTATTCTTCATACGGCGTTCCGCGATGAGGATCTCCACTTCCTTGGTATATTGATTATATAGCGGCCAGAATTTCTGTGCCTCATCAGGGGTAAGGTCCAGCTTTTGTGAAAGGTATGCTATTTCCGCTGCGCGGATGCGATCCTTTATTTCATTGTCGCTGCTACCTTGTTGTGCCTGACTGACTGGAGGGTGGCAAAACAATGAGAGTGCGATAAGTATAAATAATGTGTAAAGTTTTTTCATCTCAGTTGTCTGTTATGCTTTCGTTTAACAAACCGGTGTTGTCTAAATAGTGTTGTATGGCTTCTGCTGGTAACTCTTCTACTCCCGGAATCGCATTATTTTCTTCTACTAATGGTGTATTGCTGCTGAGTTCTTCCTTATCAAAAACGTCCGTATGGGACTGGAGGTATTCCATAATCTCCTGGTCGCTGACGCTGGCCAGGGTTTTTTCCATCATATTGGCGCCGCGGTAGTTGCTCTTGATAAAGAACAGGGTACTCACGCTGACCAGTGCTACCAGGCAAGCAGCCACGGCCCATCCCATATACCTGCGGGTATTCATCCTGCGGATGATCGGGGCGTGGACAGGTGCTGATACATGGTTGATGTCAGCCATTACAGCAGTGCTTAACTGGTCAAAATAACCGGCGGGCACCGATAAAGGCATCGTTTTAGGGATACCTGCCAGCAAAGGAGACAAGGTGGCCAGTTCTTCCTGTACCGCTGTAGCAGATGGGGCAGTTGTAGTGCCTTCTGTTTCTGCTATACGGGCCATTACTACCGCGCTCAGCTGGTCAAAGTAACCGGCAGGCGCAGACATGGGGAATACTTTTGGCATATCTGCCAGGAAGGAAGATGTTGCTTCATCTGGCAGTGTCTGCTGTGCTGCGGTGATATTTTGCAGGATCTGTTGTGACAGTTGTTCGAAATAACCCGGAGGTACGGATAAGGGAAGGGACTTAGGTACTCCGGCCAGCAGTGGGGAGAGCGTTTCCAGCTCTTCCTGTACTTCGGCTGTGTGTACCTTTTGCAGGATCTGTCCGGGCAGCTGCTCGAAATAACCAGCGGGCACACCTCCAAAAGAGGGGTTCAGCGTAGTCCATTGAGCATCAGGGATGATCTCCCGCAGTTCGTTCGCAATATCGTTGTCTCTGGATCTCATACAGATTTTAGACAGTGGAAGATAACAATAGTTTAAACAGGTGGTAGTTTCGTCTCTAAAAAAATGCAATTCACCTCATAAAAGTACGAAGATGTCGCATTTTCAGCTATTACGGATGAACTCTTCAATCTTTTTTACAGCGTGATGGTAGGAGGCTTTGAGCGCGCCTTCGGAGGTATCCAGCACACGGCTCATTTCTTCGTACGGCATCTCGTCATAGTACCTCAGATTAAATACAATTCTTTGTTTTTCAGGAAGTGCCAGAATTGCCTTTTGCAGTTTCCACTCCAGTTTGTTGGGATCAAATTGTGCATCTGCTTTCAGGGTATTGCTAAGGCCTGTTTCTACATCTGACAGTGATACAGCATTGTTTTTCTTTTGCTTTTCCAGGAAGGTGAGGCATTCATTGGTGGCTATTTTATAGAGCCAGGTATACAGCTGGGCATCTTCACGGAATCCTTCCAGGTTCTTCCAGACTTTTACAAACACATTCTGCAATACATCATTGGCGTCATCATGGTCCAGTACCAGCCTTCTGATATGCCAGTAAAGCCTTTCCTGGTATTTCTGGATGATACAGGTAAAACCCTTCTCCTTTGTGGCGGGATCCCTGTATATAGCCAATAATGTCTTATCATCCTGATGTATGCTCATTCTTAGGTTAAATGGTTTACATAAAAAAAACCACCTATAAGATGGTTTTTTCTATGTAAAGTTTAATCCGGTACAGATTATTTCTTCTTTCTTGCTATTGCTTTTTCAGCCGCAGCAACGATATGATCTGTATCCAGGCCATATTTTTTCAACAGGTCCAGTGGTTTACCACTTTCACCGAAAGTATCGTTTGTACCTACGTATTCGATAGGAATTGGATTGTGACGAGCCGCTACCTGTGCGATGCTGTCGCCCAGACCACCCAGTACGTTATGCTCTTCAGCAGTTACAGCGCAACCGGTTTTAGTGATGGAACGCAGTACAGCTTCTTCATCCAGCGGTTTAATAGTGTGGATATTGATGATCTCAACACTGTAACCTCTTTCTTCCAGGATCTTACCTGCTTCAACAGATAACCATACCATGTGACCGCAGGCAAACAGGGTAATATCTGTTCCTTCATGCAGTACCTGAGCTTTACCTACTTCGAATTTCTGATCTTCTGCAGTGAAGTTAGGCCATTTCGGACGGCCGAAACGCAGATATACTGGTCCTTCGTAATCAGCAACAGCGATAGTAGCAGCTTTAGTCTGGTTGAAATCGCATGGAACGATTACGGTCATGCCCGGGAGCATTTTCATCATACCGATATCTTCCAGGATCTGGTGGGTAGCACCATCTTCACCAAGTGTTAAACCGGCGTGAGATGCGCAGATCTTTACATTCTTGTTGGAATAGGCAACAGACTGGCGGATCTGGTCGTATACACGGCCTGTAGAAAAGTTCGCGAACGTAGTTGTATAAGGGATTTTACCACCGATGGTCATACCGGCAGCGATACCTATCATATTTGCTTCTGCGATACCTACCTGTACAAAGCGGTCAGGAAACTCCTTAATAAAGGCATTCAGTTTCATAGAACCCAACAGGTCGGCAGTCAGTGCTACTACATTTGGATTTTTACGCCCAGCTTCTAATATACCTTCTCCAAAGCCTGCGCGTGTCTCTTTCTCATTTAACGGTTTAATATCTTTTACCATAGCCTTATATTAAGAATTGAGTAGTAAATGTAAGAAATAAACTTTTTAATTGCTAAGAACCCTGTCTCTTAAAGCGACTTCCCATTGCCAGGCAGTACGCATCATGTCTTCTATACCAATATTCGGTTCCCAGCCCAGTGCTTCCTTGGCTTTGGTATTATTAGCATAGATAGCGATCACATCGCCCGGGCGACGGGGGCCCAGTTCATAGTTCAGTTTTACGCCAGAGATCTTTTCAAACGCCTTGATAGCTTCCAGTACGGTCACGCCGTTGCCGGTACCCAGGTTGAAGACCTCACAATTGTCGGTATTCTTCTGGTCCAGCAGGTACTGCAGGGCTCTTGTATGGGCATTGGCAATATCCATTACATGGATATAATCGCGGATGCAGGAGCCATCGCGGGTGTCGTAGTCATGGCCAAACACGGTCAGCTTAGGGATCTTGCCGATAGCTGTCTGGGTAATAACCGGTACCAGGTTGTCTGGGCGGCCCAGTGGCAGTTCCCCGATCAGTGCAGACGGATGTGCGCCTACCGGATTAAAGTAACGCAGCAGGATGGACTGGGTATCATTTACCCGGCTATAGTCCTGGATCATCTGCTCGCCCATTTGTTTGGTGCGGGCGTATGGGGACTGTGCTTCTCCCAGCGGAGTGGCTTCTACTACGGGCAGTTCTGTAGCGTTACCATATACAGAGCAGGAAGAGGAGAATACCAGGTTAGGGACATTGAACTCTTTCACACACTTCAGTACATTCACCAGGGAAGCGAGGTTATTATGAAAATAAAGTAAAGGATCAGCTACAGATTCAGGAACTGTTTTGAGTGCTGCAAAGTGGATCACACCTACGATATCACGGTTTTCGTGGAATACGGCATGTGTATCTTCGAGGTTGCAGAGGTCTACCTTGTAGTTACGGATCTTTTTGCCTGTGATTTTTTCTATGCCGTCCAGCAGTTGTGTGCTGCTACGGATGTTGCTGTCTACTGAAACTACGTCAAAGCCATTGTTAATCAGATCTACGATAGTGTGCGCGCCAATATAACCACAACCACCGGTAACAAGAACCTTCATATGTGTGTATTTTTTTTGAATGTTTTAGGATTAATTACAATCAGATGTGCAAAGAACCTGGAATTAAGGATCGGGATTTAGGTCCCGTTAATGCTGATTTTGATCAATTGAGTTACGAATGTACGTTTCCTAATCCTTAATTCTTAATTTTTCATTGTTCAGATCTTATGTTCAATGATCTTTTCGAGATATTGTCCATAACCGCTTTTCAGCAAGGGTTTGGCAAGCGTCTGTAACTGTTCGCGGGAAATAAAACCTTGTCTGTAAGCAATTTCCTCTATACAGGCAATCTTAATACCCTGGCGTTGCTCGATGACCTGTACAAACTGTGATGCCTGCATCAGGGAGTCGAAGGTACCGGTATCCAGCCAGGCAGTACCGCGGGGCAGGATAGACACTTTCAGTTTCTCGCGGCGCAGGTATTCCCTGTTCACATCGGTGATCTCGTATTCACCACGTGGGCTGGGCTTCAATGCTGCTGCTATGTTGATCACATCGTTGTCGTAAAAGTATAATCCCGGTACGGCATAACTGCTTTTGGGCTGTTGTGGCTTTTCCTCTATGGATACCGCCTGCATCTTGTCATCAAACTCCACTACGCCATAGCGTTCGGGGTCAGATACCTGGTAGGCGTATACGATGCCTCCTTCTGGTTTTACGTTGTTAGCCAGTTGTGTACCCAGGCCGGCGCCATAAAAGATATTATCACCCAGTACCAATGCTACATTGTCGTCTCCGATAAAGTCACGGCCTATAACAAATGCCTGCGCCAGGCCATTGGGAAGCGGTTGTTCCGCATAACTCAGGTTGAGACCGAGTTGCGTACCGTCGCCAAATAATCTTTTGAAAGCAGGCAGGTCGTGAGGGGTAGAAATGATCAGTATCTCTTTTATACCGGCCAGCATCAATGTGGAAAGTGGGTAATAAATCATCGGCTTATCATAGACCGGCATGATTTGTTTGCTGATGGCATAGGTAATGGGGTGTAAACGCGTCCCGGAACCTCCGGCCAGTATAATACCTTTCATAGCATTTATTATAAAAATGAATAATAGAAATAGGTTCTTCAAAAAGCCTTACAAAAATAGGGGGCTCTGTGATAAAAAAAAGGAAAAAACTGAAAAAGCAGTTGCATTAAAAGAGAAAGCCCTCCGGTCATTCCATTGGTAATGGGCGATGCCGGAGGGCTTATTATAATAAGTAGTAAACCGTCTGTTAGATGAAAAGATTGACTACAAAGTAAACAAAAGCAGCCAGTAATGCACTGATAGGAATGGTCAGTATCCATGCCCAGAGCAGGCTCACTGTTACGCCCCAGCGTACGGCGGAGAGACGTTTCGTAGCTCCTACGCCGATAATGGAACCGGTAATGGTGTGGGTAGTACTCACGGGAATACCCAGTGCTTCGGTGAGATAAAGTGTAACCGCACCCGCAGTTTCCGCAGCTACACCTTCCAGCGGTGTCACCTTGGTGATACGGGAGCCCATTGTTTTAACGATCTTCCAGCCACCACTCATCGTACCAAGGCCTATGGCCATGAAGCAGGACAATGGTACCCAGTTCGGAACATCCTTAATATCAGCAATAGTACCATGGGCCACCAGTGCGGCAGCGATGATACCCATTACTTTCTGGGCATCGTTACCACCGTGTGCCAGGCTAAGGGCGCCTGAAGAGAGCAGCTGTAAACGTTTGAACCAGTTTTCAGCCCTGTATGGATTTGCCTTACGGCAAACATTCATAATAATTATGGTGATAATAAACGCTACCAGCATCCCTATGAAGGGGGCGAGGGCAATGAAGTAAATGATAGGCATTACCTTGGCGTAGTTGATCACATCGAAAGAGCCATGGGCAGCTGCTATGGCTGCGCCTATGAAACCACCGATAAGGGTATGTGAAGAACTGGAAGGAATACCATACCACCAGGTCAGCAGGTTCCAGGTAATGGCTGCTATGAGGCCGCAAAGAATCACTTTCAGGGTAATGAACTGTTCAAAAACCGATTTAGCGATCGTATTACCTACCTTAAACTCACCATAAACGTATTTGGAAATAAAGAAAGCTGCGAAGTTGAATACTGCGGCCCACAGTACTGCCTGGAAAGGTGTCAGCACTTTTGTGGATACGATGGTGGCTATGGAGTTAGCCGCATCATGGAAGCCGTTAATATAATCAAATATGAACGCCAGTATAATGATCGAGACAAGTAAGGTCATTAGAAAGTAGTTTGCATTAAATAGGCAGGCGGATATGCTTAATCTATTGATTAAGCATATTTTATGATGATTGACTCAATCACATTGGCGCAATCTTCGCATTTGTCTGTGGCAATTTCCAGGGCCTGGTACAGTTCACGCATTTTCAGCAATTCTCCTGCATTGTTGGCTTCTTTCTCGAACAGATCTGCGATGGCCATGTCATAGATATCATCCGCATGGTTTTCCAGGCTGTTGATCTTTACACAGGCATCCGTGATGTTACGCATGTTGGACATAGTACGCAGTTCAGGGATGGCTTTATGCAGTTCCAGGGTGCCCTGGTAGATCAGTTCAGCCAATTTGCGAACACTATCGTTGATTTCCATTACTTTATAAAGGTCCAGTCTTTTGGCAGAACCGTGGATATAGTCAGCCACGTCATCCAGCGTAGCCGCCAGGTGGTGAATGTCTTCACGGTCAAATGGAGTAATGAAGTTCTGCCCCAGTTCCACAAAGATGCGATGCGTAAAATCATCGTTTTTGTGCTCGAGCCGCTCAATCAGATGGGTTTTGTCCTTACGTACCGCCATGTCTGTAGCAGAAACCAGTTCAACCAGCACTTTTCCCATTTCCACCAGATTGGCAGCTACATCCTCGAATAACGAATAAAAAACCCTGTCTTTTGGTATAAATAACTTTACAAAAGAATTGAAGCCTCCCATACTCTTTGTTTGAAAAATTTGCCGCAAAAATAGCTTTCCGTAGGCAATACCTCCAAGAAAAAATTATCCTTAATGATTCCTTAACACTGGATTAATATAAAAGTAATATAGCAATTTTTTCTTTGTATTGTGAAAAAAGGCTGCTTGTGAAGAGGTTATTCCTACACCTGTGGCCGTTTTCAGCGGACTAAACTATTTTTCACTAAACCTAACAACTGCCCGGTTTTTTCGGTTCAATCCTCATTAAAAATGTCTGATAAGCGCCCACTTGATATTGTTGTAATATCTGATGTACATCTCGGAATCTACGGTTGTCATGCTAAAGAACTGGTCCAATACCTGGATAGTATCGATCCTAAGATATTGGTACTGAACGGGGATATCATTGATATCTGGCAGTTTAGCAAGCGTTATTTTCCTAAAGCGCATACCAAAGTGATCCGCCGGATCCTGAAAATGACCGGAAAGGGTACTGAAGTATACTACCTGACAGGTAACCACGATGAAGCCCTGCGAAAATACGCCGGTTTCGGGCTGGGTAACCTGGTTATCGACAATAAACTGATCCTTGAGGTGGATGGCAAAAAACACTGGTTCTTCCATGGAGACGTATATGACGTGACTATGAAGAACTCAAAGTGGCTGGCTAAACTGGGTGGAAAGGGATATGATCTGCTGATAATTATTAACAGGCTGGTTAATAATATATTAGAGCGTATGGGCAGGGAAAAGATGAGCTTTTCCAAAAAGGTGAAACATGGTGTAAAACAGGCGGTGAAGTTTATTTCCGATTTTGAGCAGGTGGTTGCCGAAATAGCGATCGATAAAGGATTCGATGTGGTGTGCTGCGGGCATATCCATCAGCCGATCATCAAAGAAATGGAGCATAATGGTAAAAACGTTACCTACCTGAACTCCGGCGACTGGGTGGAAAGTCTCACCTCGCTGGAATATACCAATGGCCAGTGGTCGCTCTACCAATACCCCGTATCAAAAACCCGTGTTGTATTACCGGAAGAAGAAGATGAAGCCTCAAATATGCCCTGGGGAGATATTTCCAAGGCAATCAGCTTCCCTCAACAATAGCTCATATATAAATGCTTGTTATTTAACATTTATTTATGATATAATAACAACTGCTTAATATTCACTTAATACTGAGCTATTAAGTTTGTAACATTATAATATTCAGTGATCCGACTGGTAATGCTCACATAAATAGTAAGATGAAAGTATTGAAGTTACATCCTCTAATGACAGTGTCACTGTTACAGATGCAGTTCCAACGACTGCTCTCCTGTAACATTGCTGTTTACATGCGTAATTCGCCGGCGAACGCATTTGATACCCTGGGAGAAGCCGGCTTCCATGAAGAAATGCTGATTGAATTTCCGATAGATGAAACTTTAAGCCTGAGAGAGTTTGAAGAAGAACTGGAAGATAAATTCAATTTTACACTGGAGCTTTGTAATAAGGACAATAAGCCTTTTACAAATAAAAGTATGCACCTGTTCCAGTTAATTGCTTCTTTTTCTGATGGAAGAACACATAATAATGAATATAACGCGCAGCTTGATATCACGCTTGAAAGGTTATTGAATAATAATCGTCAGGGCCCTCAGCAGATTGCCTGCTAGGCCGATGTTGTAGCATTACCGTCCCTAACTTATTTATTATTACTATCCTATGAACCTTGACTATCCTAAAACTATCTATACTAACCTGAACGCCTTAACTATTTTTTAATTATTCCTTAACAATTAACATTCTGGTAACCTTCCTGTAACACTGCGGTAACACACCCACGATAGTTTTGCGCCAGTAATTCTATCAACTAACAGAATCAGCTATATCGTGAAACATTCTATGTCTGCACTGTTGTGTGTGTGCCTTCTTTTGAGCTCCTTCCTTTCCGCGTTTGCTGTAGATAATGGCAAAGTCACAGGTAAAGTAACTGACCAGAAAACTGGTGAAGCCCTCATAGGCGTTACCGTTATTGTACAAGGTACAAGTACAGGTGCGGTTACCGATGTGGAAGGCCGTTATACCTTAAGTCTCGCTCCGGGTACTTACACGCTGGAATTTAAATACATGGGTTATCAGACTAAAGCGGTAAGCGAGGTGGTGATAAAACCCGGTGCTCCTACCGTGTTACCCATTATCATGGATGAACCTAAGTCAAAGGACCTGAAGGAAGTCGTGATCAAAGGTTCTTTCAAACAGGAAACCATCAATGCTTTATATGTTGCGCAGAAGAACAACGTAGCTGTATCCAGCGGTATCTCTGCAGAACAGATCAAAGCATCTCCTGATAAAAATACTGGTGAAGTACTAAAACGTGTAAGTGGTGCTAGTATACAGGATAATAAATTCGTAGTAGTACGTGGTTTGACAGACCGTTATAACAACGCTACTATGAACAATGTACTGCTGCCAAGTACAGAACCTGACAGAAAATCTTTCTCTTTCGATATCATCCCTTCTGGTCTTATCGATAACATGGTGATCAACAAAACCGCTACTCCTGATAAACCAGGCGACTTTGCAGGTGGTCTGATCCAGGTGAATACAAAAGATTTCCCTGATGAGAAATTTGTTACCGCTTCTATTGGTATGTCAGTAAATACACTGTCTACATTTAAAGATGCACAGTCAGGTATGAGAGGTTCCGGTGATTACTGGACATTGGGTAACAGTGCAAGAAAACTGCCTTCAGGCGTTCCCGCTACTGCTGAAGATTTTAACAATGTATCAGGAAAAGCACAGGATGATCTGAACAAGTCTTTTAATAACAACTGGAAAGTAAATAAGACTACCGTTGCTCCTGGTACAAGCTTACAGTTGACCGCAGGTAATACCAAATACTATGGCGAACGTAAGCTGGGTTATATATTCTCTGTTACACACACGCACAGTGAACGTAACGAGTTTGCAGAACGTAATGATTATGATATAGACAACCACGTTTATAAACGTCATAACATTGATACCAGCAATAAATATTCAAGTGCTTTAGGTGCTGTGGCAAACTTTGCATACAGCTACAAGAACAGCAAGATCTCTTTCAAGAACCTGTATAACCGTATTCTTGATAATAATACGGTGCTGCGCCAGGTGGCTACAGATCCTAATCCTCCATTCCACTATCTGTCACAGTCTTACCTGCTGAACCTCGTGCAACGTTATATCCTGTCTTCTACATTACAGGGTGAACACGGATTGGGCAATAACAGAAGACTGGAATGGATGCTGAACTATTCCAACACCAACCGTCAGGAGCCAGACATCCGTATCTCCAACTATACTGATAGTCATGCTATCATCAATCAGCCGGTAAATGGTGGTTCTTCCCGTGGTTACTTCAAAGTGAACGACGATATTTTCAATGCTGGTGCTTCTTATCAGTTCCCCCTGTTAAAAGATAACAAGGACCATTCTCTGAAGATCGGTGGATTCGAACAATACAGGAAACGCTTCTCCAGCTACAGACCATTATCATATCAATCTGCACCAGGATTCCCATATGATAAACTGGCTGCTAAGCCTTACGAATTGTTCTCTAACGAGAACCTGGGCAGTAATGGTATTTATCTGCTGGATAATACTTCTCCTTCCGGTATCTACGATGCACATTCTAATCTGACAGCAGGATACTTCATGTTCGATAACTTCATTACAAAACAGTTAAGAGTAATATGGGGCCTGCGTTACGAGTCTTACAACCAGCAGCTGAAACCGAAAACTACTGTAGGTTCCGGCGCTTATACTACAGATACTACATACAGCAGCTTCCTGCCATCTGCTAACTTCGTATATGCATTGAATGATAAATCAAATCTGAGGTTATCCTATTCCAACACGGTTGCAAGACCAGAGTTTAGAGAGATCGCAGCTTTCAGCTTCTTCGATTTTCAGAATACTGCCGCAGTTTTCGGTAACCCAAAACTGAAGCAGACGCGTATCAGCAACATCGACCTGCGTTACGAGTTGTATCCTAAAGCCGGAGAGACTTTTGCAGTAGCTGTTTTCTATAAGAAATTCAAGAATCCTATTTCTGAGTCATGGTATAGTCTCGATAACAACGATCGTACTTATATTAACCTGGATGATGCAAATACTTTTGGTGCAGAACTGGAAGTACGTAAGAACCTTGAGTTTGCTATGGGCAACTGGGGAAAGAATTCATATGTGTTTGCAAACGGAGCATACATCCATTCTTCTATCAAGAATCCCAGCCAGACAGTGCGTAACATCAACGGTGAAACGAGACGTATGCCTGGTCAGTCTCCTTACCTGATCAATGCCGGCTTACAGATCAACAATCCTAATAATGATATGGGCGTGACCATCCTGTATAACAGGATCGGTCCAAGGATCACTATCGTGGGAGATGACAGCAGCAATAAGCTGGATATCTTTGAAAATTCAAGGAACCTGCTCGATCTGCAACTGAGCAAACGCCTGTTTAAGAAGAATGCAGAAATCAAATTGAATATCTCTGATATATTGAACAACCCATATCTCTTATACCAGAACAGGGACAGCAAGAAGAGCTATTCAAAGGGGACAGACTATGTATTCTATTCATACAAATATGGGACAAACTTCTCATTGAGTTTCTCTTACACATTCCATTAATAAGTTGATTATTTAGTAACACACTGCTAATATTCCTATAACATTTAATCTATTTTTTTGGTAAAAATTTAATTTCAAATTCTATGAGAAAAATGAAAACGTCGGTTTTGCTTATGGCCGCTGCAATGGCAACAACTTTTGTAGCATGTAAAGACGATGATAAAGTAAATCCAACACCGGAAAAACCGAAATCAACCGTTGAATTAAAAGGTAAAATTTCTGCCAACAGAACTCTTTCAAAAGATACTATTTACCTGATGAAGGAATACGTGTATGTTGTAAACAACGCTACACTGACTATCGAGCCAGGTACAACCATTCTCGGTGGAACTGTTACTACAACTACCGGTGGTACACTGATCATCACTGCAGGTGCTAAGCTGATCGCTAAAGGTACTGCTGATGCTCCGATCGTATTCACTTCTGCTAAGGCTCCAGGTGCACGTAAGAAAGGTGACTGGGGTGGTATCATCCTGTTAGGTAAAGCAAGTACAAACAGAGCTATCGATAAAAGAAACGTAGAAGGTTTACAGGAAGTTGATGCTACTGTTAGCCTGACTTATGGTAACCCTACCGGTGCTGCTCAGGGTGATGATAATGACAACTCTGGTGTTCTCCAGTATGTTAGGGTTGAATTTGGTGGTATCGCACTGTCCAGCACTCCTGATAGCGAAGTAAACGGTGTTACTTTCTACGCTGTTGGTGCTGGTACTACAGTTGACCACGTACAGGTTAGCTACTCCGGCGATGATGCTTTCGAGTGGTTCGGTGGTAATGTAAACTGTAAATACCTGGTTGCTTACGGTACACTGGATGATAACTTCGATATGGATAGCGGTTTCAAAGGTAAACTGCAGTTCTGCGTAGCTTTACTGGATCCAGCTGTTTCTGACGTAGTAAGTCTGTCAAACGGTCTGGAAGTTGATAACCTGAACGGTGCAAACACCAGCACTCCTTTCACTCACCCAATCATTTCTAACCTGACTATCGTTGGTCCTGGTGCTGCTACCGGTAACGGCGATTATTTCTATGCTGGTGCAAGATGGAGAAGAGGTACTACTTTTACTGTAGCTAACTCTGTATTCTCTGGTTATCCGGTTGCAAATGATGTTGAAAGTAAAATTGCTCAGGACTCTCTGGCTGCTGGTAACTCTAAAATCACTAACTCTATATTCCAGGTGGGTGGCGTAAGCCCTATATCTAGTGCTCGTGGTGCGGGTGCAGCTGCTATCGGTCCTGTATTCTTCGATGCTGATACCAAAGATGCAAGCTACCTGAATGGTACTGCTATCCTGAACCTGATCATGACTACAGCTAGCAAGAACGATACACTGAAAACACTGGGTGATGTATTCGCCAAAGTTCCAGCTGCTGCTTCTTACAAAGCTACCAACACTGAATTCGCACTGAAAACTGCAAAAACTGCTGTATTCGGTACTGAGTTCGATTCTTTCTTCGATAAAGTGAACTATGTTGGTGCGGTAGATCCTGCTAATCCCTGGACTAAACAATCCTGGATCAACTGGTCTCCAAACGAAACAGTATACGTAAAAGAGTAATCTTTGTATATAACTGCTTATCAGGAGGGATAGACTTTTGTCTGTCCCTCTTTTTTGTTAATACCCTATCTCGTTATCCTGATATCCGCTTTCTCCGATGTGTCTTAACGATTTCTTAATATTCGCTTTAATGGATATACGCTAATTTAATTAGTGATATACCCTAATTTATTTTGTTAACTTTTAATTGAGCCCTCAGATGAAAATCACTTCTTCGCTACTGACTGTAGCGCTCTTATTCTTGTTCTGTTTTGTAGCCTGTAAGAAAAACGACATCTCTCAGACCGCAACGCCAAAAGAAGACCAGGAACGTATTGATGAAAAGTACCTTGCAAAGATTGAGAAACTAGGATTTAAAAGATCTTCTGTAAGATGCTATGATTCAATCTTTGTTGTAGAAAACGACATCATAATTGCAAAGAAATTCCTGGACACATTCCACATTCCTGTTGTAAATCCCAATGACCGTCATGCTCACTCAGACCAGTCATTATCGTTTAACAACATCAGGATATATACATCACAGCCATGGTGGTCTAATAGTACGTACTATTCTGCTTTGAACAGGGCATTGTATGAGTGGAACTCGGCAGGTTCCAACCTAAATTTTCATATGCTGTTCCAAACGGATCAGGGATATGACTGGAACCTTATTTTTATGTCCCTGCCAGGAACTACGCTGGGATCGGCTGACTTCCCCGGACTACCGGATCTGAACGGTGTACCAGGTTACAACATACTTATCAACCAGAACTATATTAATGCATTGGGTTTAACTTCAAACCAGATCAGCTGGATATTGACACATGAAATGGGGCATATGTTGGGATTACGTCACACTGACTGGGATATTAACGGGGAACCTAACAGTCAGGATGGTTATTATGTCGGAGCAAATTATTTCCCTAACATTACTGTACAGGATCCTAATTCTGTTATGAGGGCAGCCTTTAATACCAGCAATAATGGTAATGTACTGTTAAGCTCTTATGACAAGTTAGCGGTAAATACATTGTATCCGCTTAATTCCTGTAATCTGCAGACATTCATCAACAGACCATCTGTAGTTTCTTCAGGAGAAGCTTCCGGTACACTGTATCCTTCGTACAGGGGGCCAATTAATTTTATAGAATGGCAGATCACAAATAGCGCCACCGGTTATAACTATACCTCGACCGATTCTGATATCGAGTTCCAGGTGCCTAGCCTGGCGCCCGGCACTTATGTGTTCAAGACGAGGATTACCACGGCTAACTGTGTAAGCAGTTGGGCAAGCAAGACAATCACTATTCAATAGATAGGCGCAGTAACAGCGGGTACCATCACAGTGCCCGCTGTTCTGCTTATATAGACTATATGTAAGGGATCTGCTCTTTCATTTCTTCCGCTTCATGGATGGCTTTCACGGTTTTAGTCAGCGCATCAGGGGTTACTGAAATGCTGTCAATACCTTGTTCCACCAGAAACTTTGTAAAGTCCGGGAAGTCAGATGGACCCTGCCCGCAGATGCCCACCTTGACATGTTGTTTTTTTGCTGCAGTGATCAGCATACTGATCATTCTTAACACGGCAGGATTACGCTCATTGTACAGGCCTGCGATCAGTGAAGAGTCGCGATCCAAGCCTAGTGTGAGTTGTGTAAGATCGTTGGAACCAATGGAGAAGCCATCAATATGTGCGGCAAATTCTTCCGCCATCATGATATTGGATGGTATTTCTGCCATGAGATATACTTCTAGTCCATTCCGACCTCTTTCTATACCGTACTCTTTCATCGTGTCCAGCACCATTAGCAGTTCCTCTACAGTTCTGCAGAAGGGGATCATTACCACGACATTCCTCAGTCCCATTTCTTCCCTTACTTTCTTGATGGCCTTACACTCCAATGCAAAGGCAGCTTTGTATTTGTCGGAGTAGTATCGTGATGCACCACGCCAGCCGATCATCGGGTTCTCTTCTTTAGGTTCAAAATATTTGCCGCCTAAAAGATTGTAGTATTCATTGCTCTTAAAGTCAGAGAAGCGTACAATGACCTTCCCCGGATGGAAAGCTGCTGCAATCTTGGCAATGCCATAAGCGAGCTTCTGTACGAAGTAAGCCTCCTCATTATCATAACCTCTGATCAGCTGCATGATATCAGCGGTCAGGTTTGCATCGTTCAGTGACTTATGATGCAGCAGTGCAAGGGGATGGACCTTTATGTAATTGTTAATGATGAATTCCTCCCTGGCCAGTCCTACACCTTTGTTGGGCAGATGTGAGAACTGGAACGCCATGGCGGGCGATGCTACGTTCAGCATCAGTGCTGTTTTGATCTCAGGTAGTTCCCGCAGGTCGAGGGAGTTTTCTTTGAACGGGATCAGGCCGTCATAGATAATACCTTCGTCTCCTTCCGCACAGCTGATAGTGATATCCTGTCCGGTGGATAGTAATTCTGTTGCATTACCACAGCCAACAATCGCCGGGATGCCCATTTCTCTGGCTACGATCGCTGCATGACAGGTCCTGCCGCCTTTATTGGTAACAATAGCCGCCGCCATTTTCATAATAGGTTCCCAGTCAGGGTCGGTCATGTCTGTTACCAGCACATCACCGGCTTTGAATTCTGTTCCTTCCGTGACGCGTTTGTCAAGAGAGAACAGGATATTGACCTTTCCGGAGGCGATCTTATCTCCTACCGCTATCCCTTTCAACAAGGGCGTGGCATTGCTTTCAATAGCATATGAAGTAATGGTGTGATGTTCTTTCTGGGAATGGATAGTTTCCGGACGGGCCTGTACAATGAACAGTTCATTGCTCAATCCATCCTGGGCCCACTCGATATCCATCGGGCACCATTTACCTTTAAGCTGTGTATAGTAGTCTTCAATTTTACATACCCATTCTGCCAGCTGCATGATCTGTTTATCTCTCAGGCAAAACCGCTGCTGATTGCCTCTTTCAACGGGTATCACTTTCGTACGCTGGTCGTTACTTTCCCCATAGATCATCATTTTGTCTTTGATGCCCAGGCGCTTCTCAATAATAGGGGTAAACTTACCATTGAGCGCGGGTTTGAATACGATGAACTCATCGGGAGATACGGCTCCCTGTACAACCATTTCTCCCAGACCGAATGACCCGTTGATCACCACAACATCTTTAAATCCGGATTCTGTATCCAGGGAAAAGGCTACGCCTGCAGCGCCAAGGTCAGAACGGACCATTTTCTGTACACAGACGGAGAGGCCGATGCTGAAATGATCATATCCGAAGTTCTGACGGTAGCTGATGGCCCTGTCTGTAAAGAGAGAGGCAAAACAGTTGCGTACTGCATCTATAAGTGCGGCAGGTCCACGTACATTCAGATACGTTTCCTGCTGACCGGCAAAGGAGGCGTCTGGAAGATCTTCTGTGGTGGCAGAAGAGCGCACGGCTACGTCAGTGATGTCCTGTCCGTATTCTCTTGACAGGTCCATATAAGCGCTGATGATCTCTGTACTGAGTTCGTGCGGGAATTTGGTGTTGCTGATGGCCTGCCTGATCCGCTGGCCTGCCCGGCGTAATGTAACCAGTGAATCGAAATCAATGCCTTCGATCTGCTCGCGGATATATTCTTCCAGGCCACTCTGACGTAGGAATTGATAATATGCGGTAGTAGTGATAGCGAATCCGGAGGGAATATTAATACCTGCTTTTGAAAGGTTGGCGATCATCTCTCCCAACGAGGCGCATTTTCCGCCTACGATAGGGATATCCTCCAGGCCTAATGCCTGTAGAGGAATCACAATTCTTGTTTCCATTAATGAGATAAATTTTGGTGTATGATTAGTTGGCGCGTCAGGATAAAGGTCATCATTATTGCAACTAGAAATGCAGATGCCTGCTAAAGGCGAAAACAAATCTATAAAGGGTTGTGAATCATGATTTTTTTTCTGAAGTAGTGTCTTTATTCTACGTACTTTTAGTAAAATATTCCCCAATGCATTTCACGTTAGATGAAACCGACCTGCACATACTGGATCTGTTACAGGAAGACGCTCGTCTCACCAATAAAGAAATAGCGGCCAGGCTGGGAAAATCAGTCACCTCCATTTTTGAAAGGATCAAGCGGCTGGAATGTGAAGGATATATAAAGGGATATGTAGCTATCCTGGACAGGAAGCGGATGGGAAAACATGTGACGGCCTTTGCAAATATCACCCTGAAGGAGCATGGGCATGATATCTTTCTGCTGTTTGAATCAAAAGTGAATGCTTTCCCGGAAGTAATGGAATGTTATAAGATCAACGGACCGTATGATTATCTGCTGAAAGTAATGGTGGCAGATCTGGAAGAATACGAAATGTTTATTACCAACAAGCTCTCCCGGCTGGATGCCGTTAGCCGGATCAACAGCCTTTTTGTAATAGCAGAACCTAAACATGAAACTGCCCTGTCACTAAACACAGGGCAGATCATCAAAACAACAAAGCCAGGAAAAAAAGATGAAGGGGGCAGTTGATGCCACAGTACAGTATATAGGTCAGGCTTTAAAGATTGTTTTCATATGCAAGAGATGCTGTATGTAAAACGGCTACGGGAAAAGAAAGGTTACATTATGAAAATCTTAACATACTTGATTGTGAAAGTTAATATTACGGTAACACTCGCTTAACACACGAATTTTATTTTTGGAGAATATGCGAACAAAATGGAGACCTATTGCGAATTCCCTTCTTTTGTTACTGCATGCTGATAAGCTTGTATGAATAGAACATTGTCTGTTTCATAACTCATGCTTCCTGTATCTATACCTGGAAAACGAGTAGAAAATTTAACAAGCCGGACAGAAATATTGCTCACATAGTTCAATGACTTAATTCGTAAGTCATTGAATATGATACGTGCGTCTGTGTGTTAACATTAATTTAATATTGTGTTAACATATGCGTAATGTAGCAGGGATACGTTTGCGTCAAAATTCAAAAGACGTGAATAAGAAATTCTATTCATTATTGTTATTCGTAAGTATCCTTGTACTGTCTGTAGCCAACCTAAGAGCACAGATCACTACTTCCCAGATCTCCGGGAAGATAGTAAGCAGTAAAGGCGAGGCCTTGCCAGGTGTAACAGTACTGGCGGTGAACACATCAACCGGAACGCGTTATGGATCACAGACCAACGCGGATGGCCGTTACCTGATCAACAACATCAATCCAGGTGGCCCGTATGTTATAACAGTTTCCTTCATTGGTTATAAAACAGAAGAAAGTCGTGACCTGAACCTGTCACTGGGTAGCAGCACTTTCAACTTTCAGCTGACTGACGCTACTACTGCGCTGAGCGAAGTAGTGGTAAAAGGCAATACTGCCAACAAAGCAGGTGCTGGCTTTAAAGTAGGCCAGAACCAGTTAAAAACCCTTCCTTCCATTAACCGTAGCTTCCAGGACTTTACACGTGGTACTCCACAGAGTAACAACAACTCCTTCCTGGGTACCAACTACCGTTATAATAACGTAACACTGGATGGTGCTATCAACAACGATGCGATCGGCTTCAGCCCTTCACTGGGTGGACAGTCTAACAGCTCTGGTCAGCCTGGTAGCAGCACCCGTTCTAACCCGGTATCACTGGATGCGATCCAGGATATCCAGGTTTACCTGGCTCCTTACGATGTGAAGATTGGTAACTTCCTGGGTGGTAGTATCAACGCGGTAACCCGTAGCGGTACTAACGAGTTCCATGGTTCAGTATACGGTTTCGGCCGTAATGCTAGTCTGATCGGTAAGAACAATGCCGGTGATGGTTCCAAACTGCCTTCCGACTTCCATGACTACCAGACTGGTGTAAGATTAGGTTTCCCTATCATCAAGGATAAATTATTCTTCTTTACGAACGAAGAAATTGCACGCCGCCGTGACCCGGTTATCCTGGGTGCAGGTTCCGCGGATATGCCAATAATCACCGTGCAGGAAGCAGAACAGATCCGTCAGCACATGCTGAGCCTTGATGTGACTAAATCTGGTAAATACGATCCCGGAACTTATGGCAACACATCTATTTATGCTAACTCCAATAAGTTCTTCAACCGTCTGGACTGGAACATCAATGATAAACACCAGTTGTCACTGCGTAACAATACCATCACTTCACAGGCCACTAACCTGGAGCGTGACCAGCAGAACTTCCGTTTCAGCGGTATCGACTACAAACAGGTGAATAATCAGAATTCTACCGTGGCGGAACTGAAAAGCCGTTTCAGCAATACTGTCTCAAATAGCCTGATCATCGGTTATTCAAGTATTCATGATTATCGTGAGCCGACTTCTGATCCATCCCTGGCACAGATCCAGATCAAATCCAGAGGTGGTACTATCTTCTTAGGTACAGACCGTGAGGCAGCTGTCTTCAACATGAAACAGAAGACTTTTGAATTCACCGATAACGTGAGCATCCTCAAAGGCAACCACAACATCACCATCGGTACGCACAATGAGTTGTACAACATCACTTATGGTTTTGTGAACTCATGGAATGGCCGTGTGGATTATGATAGTATCAATGCCTTCCTGGCTGATGCGCCGAGCCGTGTACGTGCTAACTTTAATTACACAGACAATTCCCGTGATTATATCATGTCGAATCCTCCTGCGAAATTCAAGATCGGTATGTACAGCCTGTATGCACAGGATGAGATCCAGGTAACTGACCGTTTCAAACTGACTCCTGGTATCCGTTTCGATTATACCAGCCTGCCTAACAAACAGGCCCTGAGCGATAAGACTACAGGTGCTCCGGTAGATCCTAACTTCGGTACTACCTATAGCTACACACAGCCTAAAAATATCAACAATAAATACCTGAATAACATCCAGATCTCCCCACGCCTGGGCTTCAACTTCGACATCAATGGTGATCAGAGCCTGGTACTGCGTGGAGGAACTGGCCTGTTCACCGGTCGTATTCCTTTCGCATGGTTAGGTTATGCTTACTACAACAACGGTACTACCTATGGTGCATATGACAAACGTTTCAACGCAGCCACCACTCCTGCCCCAGGTAGCAATCCGGTGAAAGTTGATCCACAGGGTGGTGCACAGTTCGTAGCTGCACAGGGTGTTAACGTACACGATGCAACCGGCGCTACACAGGTGGACCTGATCGACAACAACTTTAAGATGCCGCAGATGTGGAGAAGCAGCCTGGCGCTGGATTACTCTACAGCAGACAGGTGGAAATTCACAGTAGAAGGTATCTATACCAAAACTATCAATGATCTGAAATTCCAGCAGGTTAACCTGGTAGATAATCCTACTTATAACATCTACGATACACAGAAGCAACAGCCTATCTTTAGCGGTAGCAAGATCAATCCTAAGTTTACCAATGCTTACCTGCTGTCTAACACACACAAAGGTTACCGCTATGCTTTAACCGGTCAGGCGAGCAAGGCGTTTGATTTTGGTCTGAATTTCTCCGTAGCGTATACTTATGGTCAGTCTAAAGACATCACCAACGGTATCCGTAACTCTATGGAGTCTAACTGGCAGCTGAACCAGGCGCTGAATCCTAACAATCCGCAACTGGCTTACTCCAACTTCGACATCCGTCACCGTATCGTGGCTACTGCTAACTATAAACTGGATTGGGAACACAAGGGCCGTTTCATTTCTAACTTCGCCCTGTTCTTCAATACTTCTTCTGGTACACCATTCTCTTATGGTTTCGTGAATGCAACCATCCAGGGTACACCACAGCAGGTTAGCTTAGTATATATTCCGAAAGATCAGGCTGAAGCCCGTAAGTTCTTCACTCCTGAAAACCAGGGCATGGCTGATGCGTTCTTCTCTTACGTAGAAGGCAATAAATACCTGAGCACCCGTAAAGGACAGTTTACAGAGCGTAACGGCGTCCGTACTCCATGGAATACACAAGCTGACTTCCGTTTCACTCAGGACTTCAACTTCAAGGCAGGTAAGACTACTCATACCCTGACCCTGACTTACGATATCATCAACCTGACCAATTTGTTGAACAAGGATTGGGGTATTCAGTACTTCACTTCAAATGCATTCAACTCTACTTCAAGCGTGGGTCTGAGCAGCAAGGCTGCAGGTTCTCCAACCGCTTATCCGGTATATACCTGGTCTAACCCTGGTACGCCTTACTCCAGAGATTTCTTTGGTAGCAGACACCAGATGCAGCTGGGCTTAAGATATAGTTTCTAAGCGATTAGCAATTAATAATTGGAAATCAGGGATAATGCAGCGATGCGTTATCCCTGATTTGTTTTAAGGGAAATACAGACATTATTCCGGTCGCTATATTGGGCGCTTCGGCATCAATCGGGCGTGATATATTGGAGGAGAAGTGTTGTGTGGAAAATGCAGCCAGGGGCATTGGTTCTCAGGAGCTAAGGCCTTCTTTAAATTTGTTAATACGCTGATAATGTACCCATAACACTCGCGTAACACCAGGGGGGTAACTTTATAATATAATTTGAACGTAAGCGTAGATTTTCATAAGCTGTTTTAATCGACGGTCCCGGGAATTATCCCGGGACTTTTTTTATATTGTATTGCTTATGAGTGATTTACTTGTTGATGAGGATGAATTTGCGGCTGGTCTGCTGTCTGTTGACACCAATTAACCAGTCATCTATCCGGATGCTGGTATCGTTTAGTTTTTCCACCAGGAGATATTGGGAAACGGAATCCTTGCCGGTAACGATCAGTTTTATCTTATCGCCGGAAGGGATGACTGTATAGGTACCTGTGAGGTGGTAACTTTTGGCTTCAAAAACGAACTGGCCATTGGCTCCGAAGACATAATAAGCGGAATCTCCGGAGGCGATATCCTGCCAAACGGTATCTGGCATTGATAACTGTTGGGACAGTTGCCAGGCGCCGGTGACGTCTATCGCAGGCGTGGGTTCTACGTCATTTTTCTCGCAGCTGCAAAATAACATGAGTAGCAGCAAGCTGGTTAATAGTGATCTCATGCATAGGAGTTTGTAATTAGAACGCAAAAAACTGAACTAAGTTACATTGGGTAAGAGATAAAAAAGGGCCGACGGTCGATTACAGTCCCAGCTTGCCTGCATACTTCTCCGGATTCTTCTCAAACACCCGCTTGCAGGTCGGGGAGCAGAAATGAATAGTATCGTTCTGATATACGGTCCATTCCTTATACATGGTATCATAAGGCATACCACATACCGGATCTGGCAATTTACCGGCAATAGCAGCATCCTGGGCGGGCGCCTGTTCTGCAGGTTGAGTAGCAACAGACGCACTGTCTTTAGCCGGCTTTGTACCGGAATTACCACAGGCAGTCATCAATGCTGCCAGGAAAAGTGTATAGGAGATATTGAGTAGTTGTTTCATCGTCATATCGGGTTGCGTTTAAAAAGAATCAGGCAACGGTTTCGTTGTCTTTATTAATACGCATTACCAATATGCGAAAGTATATTTTCAGCGTGAAAGCCAGTACTAAACTGCCTGCCAGGCTCAGGGCAATGATAGCGCCTGTAGTGGTGGTTGTCAGGAAGACTCCCAGTTTAGGTAAGTATGGCAGGAGCATCACCACCAGGGCGAGGATCAATATATTACGGATCTCTATGCGATATTGTTTCAAAATGCCGGTCATTGTTACTGATTTAATCCGGTGAATAATAGACAAAATTAAGACATAATGAATAGAAAGTGTTGTATAAATCCCGGAGATTGATGGCCGGTTTGCATAAATGCAGTGATCTTACTTAAAAAGACAAAGGGGGCCCGGTTTTACACGAGCCCCCCTTATTATTTCAAGTAAGGTAGTTTACCAGATCACCACACGTTTATCATCAGTCAGGCACATTTTGCTACCGGGGGCACAACCCCAGGCATCAGAAAAGGCTTTCAGGTGAGGCAGCGGTCCGTTGATACGCTCTCTGGCAGGAGAGTGCGGATCTGTCAGTATCTGGTTGCGCAGGGCTGCCTCTGTGCTATTGGCATGCCATACCTGCGCCCATCCCAGGAAGAAACGCTGTTTCCAGTTGAATCCATCAATCTTGGCTGGTTCAGGTTTGCCTTTCAGCGATTTCTCCAGTGCGCTGTAGGCCAGGGTCAGACCACCCAGATCGGCAATGTTTTCACCGATGGTGAGTGCTCCCTTGATGAAGAAGCCCTTCTGCACCTCAATACTGTTGAAATAGTTGATATAGCGCTGTGCCAGTGCCATGAAGTTCTTACGATCAGCATCTGTCCACCAGTTTTTCAGGTTACCTTCTGCATCGTACTGAGAACCCTGGTCGTCAAAGCCATGGGTGAACTCGTGACCGATCACCGCAATGATACCACCATAGTTGATAGCATCATCAGCATCTGCATTGAAGAATGGCGGCTGGAGGATACCTGCAGGGAATACCACTTCGTTGTTCAGCGGATTGTAGTATGCATTCACCGTCTGAGGTGTCATGCCCCACTCAGATTTGTCTACTGGTTTACCGATCTTATCGAGCGCCTCTTTATGGCCGTAGTGAGCGGCAGAAACGAGGTTCTCAATCAGGCTACCTGGTTTGATATCAATGGTAGAGTAATCTTTCCATTTATCAGGATAACCGATCTTATAAGTGAAGGACGCCAATTTCTTGTGCGCCATCTCTTTGGTAGTAGCACTCATCCAGGTCAGGCTGTCGATACGCTGTCCGTATACGGCACGTACGTTCTCGATCATTTCAGACACCTTCTGTTTGGAGCTTTCAGGGAAATATTTCTTGGCAAATACTTTTCCCAGCGGCATACCCATGATACCATCAGTAGCACGGACAGCACGTTCCAGGCGGGGACGCTGTTGTTTAGCGCCACGCATTACAGTAGCGAAGAAGTGGAAATTTTCGTCGTCTATTGGTTTAGGCAGATAGCTTGCGAAGTGGGATAATACCTGCCAGCGCAGCCATGTCTTGAGTGTTTCAGGAGATGTGCCCTTTAACAGCGTGGATATACTTGTCAGGTACTTTTTGTTCTGCAGGATCATAGTATCAGTTTTGATACTCTGTGCGCCTGTAAATGCATCCCAGTCAAAATCCGGGGCCAGTTTCTTTAATTCGCTATAGGGCGCTTTGTTGTAAGTAGCAACAGGGTCGCGCAGTTCCACGTTGGTAAGCTGGAGCTTAGCTACTTTGGTTTCGAAATCCAGGATGGTCTTACCCGGGTCGGCGTCTTTAAATCCTGCCTGTGAGAATTGCTTGTTGATGTGGTTCACAAACTCATTACGCACTTCAGCAGTGCTGGAGTCTGGCCTTTCATAATAGCTTCTTTCACCAAGACTTAAACCGTCCTGTACCTGGTATACCGCATTCATCTTACTGTTACGGCCATCTGCATCGATGCCAAAGTTCACAACGCCGGGAATACCGATCATTTCAAACTCGCCGGATACTTTTGCAAAATCTTTGAGGTCCTTGATGCCATCAATCTTATCGAGGTAAGGCTGCAGGGGCGTAATACCCAGTTTTTCGATAGTAGCGGTGTCCAGGAATGAGCGATAAAAGTCGGAGATCTGTTGCTCTTCCGTTCCCTTTTTGAGGTCTTTTTGCTCTGCCAGGGCAAGGATGATACCTTTTAAGCGCACTTCTTTATTTTCCTTATCAAGTACGTTAAAAGCACCCCAACGGCTTTCTGTAGAGGGAATGGGGTTGTTTTTCTTCCAGTTGCCATTTACAAACTGGTCAAAATCATCGCAAGGCTTTGCGGTTGAGTCAATTGAACTTACTTCGAAAGCGGGGACTTTGGTTGTGTCTGCTCCTGCCGGCGACTGTTTTGTGGTGTTGGTGTTGCATGCCGCCATAAGGGATACAGCTGCCAGCAATGGAAGATGTAAAGCGTATGTGCTCTTCATATGTAAACAGGTTTAGTAGCTCAATATAACTAAAACATCCCATGCGGACGCACCGCTTTTTTATAGACGGCAGCAGGTATGGTAGTATACTGGGTGGTTTGCCGGTTGTTTAGTAGGTTTGTAATCTGTAAAAATGGAATACATGACTTTTAGATTTAAATTGTTTAAAGCGCTGACAGGGATTAACTTGTTCATCACGGGATTCTTTCTGTTGCTGAATTTCACCTCCATGCTGATGGGTGCATTCGGCCAGGGATTAGTCTCCATTGTTATGTTCGGCGGGGTTTTTATCCATGGCATCCTTTCAGCTTATCTGCAAAGGAGCCTCCAGGAACCCGGTTTTACATTGAAAGAAAATACACCCGGCGGTATCCGTATTATGGGTGGTTACTCGATATTAATAGGCGCCTTTATGCTGATCGGCTCCGTTGCCATCTCTGTATATAAAGACCTGTACATACAGGAAATAAGCAGCCAGATGTCTGACGAACAGCTCCGCCAACTCGACTCCATGAAGGGGTTAATGGGGAAAATAATCACTGGCATGCAGATCTTTCTGCTCTTGTACGGCGGCTCTATTGTAACGAATGCATTGTTATCCCTGTCTTTCCTGAAACAATGGAAGAAAAAGCAGGAAGATGATAAACATATTGACCTTGACCTGGATGCCTGATATCATCAGCATCCAAAACATTTAATATCACTGTATAATGGAACCATTAGCTGAGCGAATAAGACCGGAGACACTGGATGAGCTGGTGGGACAGGAACACCTGACCGGTAAGGATAGTATATTACGTACCGCCCTGCGGCAGGGAAAGATCCCTTCAATGATCCTGTGGGGCCCTCCCGGTGTGGGTAAGACCACCATTGCCAACATTATTGCACATACGCTGGATGTACCCTTTTATACACTGAGTGCTATTTCTGCTGGTGTAAAAGAAGTACGTGAAGTGATCGAGATAGCCCGCAAACAGGGCTATGCAGTACTGTTCATTGATGAGATCCACCGGTTTAATAAATCGCAACAGGATGCCCTGCTGGGCGCTGTTGAGAAAGGTATCATTACCCTGATTGGCGCTACTACAGAGAATCCTTCCTTTGAAGTGAATTCCGCGTTGCTGTCGCGTAGCCAGGTATATGTACTCAAACCACTCAGCGAATCGGAGTTGCTACAGCTGTTACATCAGGCTATGAAACAGGATGAGTGGCTGGGCAGCAAACAGATAGAACTGAAAGAAACCGCGGCCTTATTCAATATCTCCGGTGGTGATGCCCGTAAACTGCTTAACCTGTTTGAGCTGGTGGTAAATACGCTGCAGAATGAAATGCCCATTGTCATTACCGATCAGAAGGTAATGGACATTGCACAGCAGCGTGTGGCCATCTATGATAAGACAGGTGAACAACATTATGATATCATCTCTGCATTCATCAAATCTGTCCGCGGAAGCGATCCCAATGCTGCTGTATATTACCTGGCTAGAATGATAGAGGGAGGCGAGGATGTAAAATTCATTGCCCGGCGCCTGGTGATACTGGCATCTGAGGATATCGGCAATGCCAATCCTAATGCATTATTGCTGGCTACCAGTTGTTTTCAGGCGGTGACCATGATCGGTTATCCGGAGGCAAGGATCATCCTGTCCCAATGTACTACCTATCTGGCCTCTTCTGCGAAGAGCAATGCTTCCTATATGGCCATCAATAATGCCATGTCTGTCGTATCACAGACCGGCGATTTGCCGGTGCCCATGAATATACGTAATGCGCCTACGAAGATGATGAAGGACATGGGCTATCATAAGGGATATGAATACTCCCATGATTATGAGAACAACTTCTCTCCGCAGGAGTACCTGCCCGACAGGATCAAAGGCATGAAGCTCTATGATCCCGGTAAGAATGCACGAGAGGATGAAATGAGAAAACACCTGCGCAGCTTATGGAAGGAGAAGTACGGTTACTGATCTTCTCCTTTTTTCTCCAATATCTCAAACGATACATGTATCTGCTCTCCCTGCTCATCCACTAATGTGATGGTATGTTTACCCGCCGGAGGGTGGAGTGCTAACTGATGGAATTCCTGTGTGGTACCAATGTAATTGTTATCCAGGTGCCAGTAGATCTTCTCTGTCGTATTGCGGTGCGTAGCAGTGAATACGGCTTCTCCCGGCGTACCGTCTATTTCCACAGGTACATAAATGCGTGCGTTCGGTCTTGGATAGATCAGCTCCATCGGTGCTTTGTCGGCATTGAGTGTGGCCAGGCATTCTGCTTTGTACGGCGGCAGTGGCAGGTAGTTATGTTTCGTACGATAGTAAAACTCCATGGCTGGCGGTAATACAAACCAGGGAACGTGCTGCATCTGAGAAGGTGGTTCACAATCTGCTGTAACGCGCCATTTGCCTGTATGATCAAGATGCACCAGTTGATGATAAGGACATAAACCTGAACGTAGTCCGCTGACAGGTACTGCAATAGAATCTTTCTCCGGACAAAGATCGCTGGCCCTGTAGCCACTTTGTCTGCACACTTCTATCTTTTGCAATTTATTGTAAGGTGTGTTAAACCAGCTACCCGTATGCAATAAGCGGAACACATCAAAGAGTATCGGTGCCGCTGTGGACACACCTATCAGTCCTGGTCTGCCTTCACCGTCTGCATTACCGACCCATACACCTACCACATATTGTGGCGTAACGCCAACCGCCCAGCCATCCCTGAAACCGAAGCTGGTGCCTGTTTTCCATGCAATACGTTGTGAAGAGGCAAACTGCTGCCAGAGTAATTCTTCTCCCGGGCGCATTACCTCTTCCATTGCCTGAAAGGTATACCAGATAGCGCCTGCATCCAGCACACCACTGTTTGCCGGCGCATGTTTTGATACCAGTTTAGTGCCTTGTATATAGTTTGGTGGATGGATATCATCTGCATCATACTTCCCGTTATACTGATCCAGGTGCAACAGTGTGCGGGCCATGCTGGCGTACATACCAGACAGTTCCCATAAGGTAGCCTCGCCACCTCCCAGGATGAGCGAAAGGCCATAGTGGTCAGCAGGCTGCGTCAGGGTGGTCATTCCCATCTGTTTTAGCAATGCATGTAGTCTTTCATAACGGTATTGCTGTAACATTCTTACCGCCGGAATATTGAGTGAACGTGCAAGGGCTTTGCTGGCAGGTACTGCACCATCGTACCCCAGGTCGAAGTTCTGCGGTGTATAACCGGCTATCTGTGTAGGTACATCTGGTACCAGGGAATGCGGTAATATCATCCCATCATTCAGCATGGCGGCATATAAGAAGGGTTTCAGTGTACTGCCGGGGCTACGTGGGGCCTGGATAATATCCACATGGCTTTCCGTTTCAGGATCTTCCGGATGATACACATTGCCCACATAAGCCAGTGTATTGCCGGTTTCTGCATCCAGTACAATGGCGGCAGCATTGTTAATGCCATTCGCTTTATAGATGCTATGATAACGTTCTACGATATTGCTGACATTCCGCTGCAGCGATGCTTCCAGTGTTGTTCTGATCCGTGTAACGGCTTCATTATCCTTTTGGGCCTGGTAGTCTTTTCTGAACAGGTCCAGTAAGTGAGGTGCATCCTGTGGTAATGCCTTCGGCTGATCAGGCAAGGGTTCCAGCTTGGCCAGCTGACAGGTCTCACTATCAATTGTTTTGTTCTGCTGTAATCTATCCAGCAGCTGATTACGTTTCTGCAATAAGATCTGCCGGTTACGGCCGGGGTGTACCAGTGCAGGACTGTTGGGTAATACCGCCAGCGCTGCTGTTTCTCCCCAGGACAGCTGTGCGGCGCTACGGCCATAATAGCGCCAGGACGCAGCTTCGAGTCCTACTACGTTTCCGCCGAAAGGTGCATTGCCTGCGTATAATGATAAGATACTTTTCTTCGAATAGGAGAATTCCAGCCGGGTAGCCATGATGGCTTCTATCAGCTTCTGCAGCAGTGTACGGGGCTGATTGCGCGATAGGCGGATCACCTGCATAGTAAGCGTACTGCCACCGCTGACCACTCTTTTCCTGCTGATGTTTTGCCTGATAGCACGGCCTAATGCCAGTATATCTACCCCCCAATGATGATAGAAACGTTTGTCTTCATAGGCTACAATGCATTTGGCAAATTTGTCGGGTACCTGTTTGTCTGCGGGGAAACGCCATTGTCCATCTGTGGCAATAGTAGCACTTAGCAGCTCTCCGTTACTGTCTTCGATCACGAATGAGGTAGGCGTAGTGAAGAGACGGGAAGGTATGGAAAAGATATAAAGGATAAGGAGCAGGGCTGTAGCAAGAAGCCACCATTTTCGTTTTCGGAACCACATGGGGTAAAATTAGGGATTTAAAGAGAAAGCCGTTTAGCTAAGTTTCCGGTAGCTGTTTACAGCTCCTTCCACTTCACTAAACGGCTTTCAAAGTGTTAGTTCCTTATTTCGTCACTTCCACCCACTTGCCCGGCAGGAAGGCGTGTATGGTGTTATCATACATCGCTTCGCAGGATACGGCTGGCAGATAATAACGGCCGAGGTAGGCCGCATTCAGCAGCACGTTGTAGGTGCGTGTTTTGTTTTCTTCAATATTGAAGTACGTGTATACCCTGTCATCACGGATATCCTTGTAGGTATATGGTGATGAACGGAAGGTGCTGTCATTGTCCATCAGACGGGTATTGATGATCTCCCATCCGCTAGGGAATACCTCTGTCAATGCCATCTGCTCATAATAACCGCGTTTACCCGGGTTACGGATGGTGACAGTAGCCAGGAAGTCTGCTCCCTGGCGCAGCGATGCCGGATCAAGGACTTTACCATCGCGGGTGCTGTATTTCACCTGGATATCCAATACATCAGGATTGTTAGGCACATTTGGTTCCTGACCCGCATCCGGACGGCCCTGGAGAATGAGGCGGGTATACAGTACATTCTGTCCCTTGTTCTGGATGCTTACGCTACCATCTGCCATGCTGGCGAAGCTGACAGGTACCTGTGCTACATAAGAACTACCGTTGACAGTATTGCTGGCGCCATTCAGTGTATAACTGAAGGTCATCTTATTGCCGCTGCTGTTCACACCACAATATTTGGCAACAGCAATCAGCGCATAAGCGGTGGTCTGCGTACTGTACCAGCTATCCTGTGCGAGGTTAGACGCTATCTGTTTCAGCAGCTCATTGGCACGTGCACGCTGTCCCAGGATGGTGAGCGTTTCCAGTATCATGGCTTTATCGCGCAGGTCGGAACCGAAGGTGCCGCCCAGTTGATTGTATGGCTTCACTTCTGTAGGCAATGTCCTTACCAGGGTATTGGCCAGTTCCGGCTGACCAGCCAGTTTATAGGCTGCTGCCAGTCTCCATTTCGCTTCGTTAGACAGGTACTTGAATTCTTTCAGACGGTTCATTGCACCTAGTTCCGGTACTTTAGCCAATGCCAGCAAGTACAGACGATAAGCCTGTGTCAGGTCGCCACCATAGAAGTTGGTAGTAGAAGGCGCCCATGAACCAGCCTTGTTGCGCTGGTATTTCTTCCACTGGTCCAGCATACCGGCAGGCAGTTCATAACCTTTCGCCTGTGCTTCCACCAGGAAGTGACCGGCATAGTTGGTACCCCACTCGTCTGACTGTCCTTCACCCGGCCAGTAGCTCATACCTCCATCAGAAGTCTGGAAGCCTTTCAGGCGGTTGATACCTGCTTTGATATTACGGTCAACATTTGCCAGTTCACTTTGCTTCAGGTCCATCAGCTGGTTCAATGCCAGTTGAGGGAATACGCTGGAAGTGGTTTGTTCCACACATCCATGCGGATACTGGATCAGGTAGTTCAGGCGTTTCGCCAGGTTCAATGCCGGAATGGTGGATACTTCCAGTACGCCGGTGTTGGTGCCGGCCATACCCGCAGCTTTATAGGTAGTGCTCCAGCTCTGACCTGCCTGCAGGGTTGTTTCCTGTATAGTAGTAATGACCGGGTTCGGGTTACGTATTTCCAATTCGGTTTCGTCTTCTGCTTTTGCAGCACCGCTGGTAGCAGTTACTTTCACTTTAGCGATACCTACCTGTGGTCTTACACGTACATCAAAATAAACGATCTGTTCACCTGGCTGAGCGAAGGTAACCGTCTTGGTACGCTCGCCTACTACTTCCAGCAGCGCGCTGGTAGCCAGCGTTACTTTTGCAGAACGGATATTGTTTTCCAGTCCGAAAACAGTTACCGGTAACTGGATCGTTTCTGAAGGTCCCAGTACACGTGGCAGTGTCGTCAGCAGCATGAGCGGTTTCTTCACAGCCACTACTTTTTCAGCAGCACCGTAAGCACCATCCTGACCTGCTACTACCATTGCTTTCACAGAACCGACATATGGAGGCAGTTTGAAGTTATGGGTTTGTTTGCCACCTTTCAGTGTGAATGGCCCCATGTATATCACAACAGGTTTGAAGCGGTTGGCTTTCGCATTACCTGCATTTTTATTCAGTCCTTCGTCACCACCAATGCTCAGGATGCGTTCTAAGTCGCCACCCCATGCACCGATCACGTAATCGAACAGGTCCCATGTTTTCACACCCAGCGCTTCACGTGCATAGAAGGCACTGTGCGGATCTGGTGTTTTGAAACGGGTCAGGTCCAGCAAGCCTTCATCCACCAGTGCGATGGTATAGGTCATGGCCTTTCCTTTAGCTTCAGATACGGTGATGCTGGCATTTTGCTCAGGCTCCAGTTTGTCAGGCATGGTGATCACCGGCTGTAATATGGTATTCGCATCATTGATAGTGATCGGGATCACGCCATACATACGGATCGGCAGGTCGTTCTTGGTGTTGGCATGTTTCTGTAGCAGGCTGACGTTCACATAAATGTTAGGCGCCATTTCTTTCTCTGCCTTGAACTTGTAAACGGTCTGGCTTTTCTGTGTCTCGATCCAGAAGGTTTTCAACACCTTGCTGCCAGATTCTATGCTGACCAGTCCGCGGCCGCCTTCGCTGCTCGGAATAGTGAGGGTGATATCTTCGCCTACATTGTAGTCGCTTTTATCTGATGTAAACACCAGCATAGATGCTTCGGATGGATTCTCTTTCTGCACCCTTTCAGCCCATCCCGGCCAGTCGATATATACTGCCTGACCGCTGGTATGACCGCTTTTCAGGTCTTTTACACGTACGAGGTAACGGCCCCAGTCAGGAGAGTTGATCTGGAGGTTCCAGGTACCTTTACCGCCGTGCAGCGTCATTGTTTCTTTCTTCAGGAGCTGGTTGTAGCTATCCTGTGTGAAGTTGCTGAACTCATCTTCACTGTTCTCATCCCACCACCAGCGCCAGCGGATCTTGTACAGTTCTACCTGTACTTCCTGGTTACCGCTGAGGAGGTTACCATTTTCATCTACGTTCACGATGCTGACAGGATGTGCTTTGTCGGTCAGCAGCATACCTGTCATACGGTCGCCTTCCGGCATTTTGATACCGGTATAAGACGCGAACGGATTGTATGGCATGGAGAAGTGGTCGATACTGAAATCGCCACCTGGCTCAAATACTTTGATCTCGAAGCTGGCTTTCAGCTGACCGGGCGCCAGTTTTCCGAGTGGCAGGTCCACCTTTACAGGTGCAGTGCCGCTCTCACCCAGGCTGCTTTCAAAAATGGTCTTGCTTTCCGCTTCAAAGTGTGTGATAGGGTCATCGAAATGATAATCCTTGAAGTTCTTAAAGCTGGTAGCCTGCTGTGTCAGGGATACGTCCACTTTCGCCTTCAGGTTCTGTGCAGCAGCGCCGAATAACCAGCGTGCATTCAATGTACCTTCAGTCGGAGAAGTCTTTGAGAGGGTCGTATTCTTACCAAAGTTGAGATCTATTTTCAGCCTGTTGGGCTTAACAGTTTCTATGCGGAGGTTCTTGGTGAATACGGCACCACCTACTTTTACTTTCGCTGTCCAGCTACCGGTTAGATCATCCGGAGAGGTAGCGGTAGTGAAGCGGTAGAAGCCGTTCACAGACTGCAGCCCGTTCAGCTGTCTGTATAACTGTCCTTTAGGATTGTACAGTTCCAGTGTTACCGGGTGATTAGGTGGCAGTTTCTGTTCTTTATCTTCCAGGATGAAGGTCAGGAACAGGGTATCGCCTGGGCGCCATACGCCACGTTCACCATACAGGAAGCCTTTGATACCGCTCTGTACTTCTTCACCTTTCACATCAAAACGGCCTAGTGGCAGAGAGTTTCCATCATCCAGTTTCAGGTAACCTCTTTCATCATCTTTTTTGGCGACGAGGAGATAAGGCTTACGTTTCAGATCGAAAGTAGCGAGACCGTCACCATCACTCTTGGTTTTGAAGATGACCTGGTTCTGATAGTCGAGTAGTTCCAGTTCCACCCCGATCATTGGTTTGGTATCGCGGATATCTGTTACGGCAATCAGCATGCTGTTGTCATTTCCTCTTTTGGCAGTAAGGCCGATATTGGAGGAGAAGACGTTGCGGGAAGCCCATTTGTCTTTATTGTAGTAGGAGTTGGAGCAAGGATCATCGCGCTCATCCCAGGAATAACCAAATGGATAATAGTTGTCGTAGCGACGCCAGAAATCGTCGTCTTCATCCACTTTTTCGTTATCGTAATAACCACTATAATATTCTTCATCGCTTTCAGCTTCGCGGCTGGTACCATCTTCAGTTTGCGCGGCAGAACATCCGAGGAGGGAGTAGGATTTCCGGAAACCTATGGTCACACGGTAGATAGCTCCTGGTTCTGTACGCAGCAGTTTCTCCATATCGAGGTAGAAGCGGTTACGCTTGTGGAGGTTGAGTGACTTATCAGCATCCAGGCGGATGGTCTTTTCCACTACCGGACGTCCAACACGGCGTAATTCCGCGCTACCGTCCAGGCTATTCTGCTGTAAATATTGCGGGATATTGTTCTCGTAGATTTTGATGATGGTAACGTCTACCGCACTGAGGTTCACTGCTTCGAAAGGCATTACCAGTTTATTGCTTTCCGGTAGTATCACTCCTTTGCCGGGGATGGACACGGAAGGCTGGGTATTTTCAAAGACGATATTGGCAGAGAAGCTCTGTTCCAGTTTGCTATCGGCCACATTCAGGATACCTTCATTCACTACGACGTTATAGTCGCCTTCCAGTCTTTTAGGAGCGAACACTTTCACCTCGCTACCATCAATGGAGAAGCGGAGATCGCTCACACCGCTCACACCGATAAGACCATCCAGTGTCTGTGCAACGCTCACAGGGTCGGAGAACTGTACGAGTATGTATTGTTCTGTTTCGGCCACTGCGCGTACGTCCAGCACTTTGAAGTCGGAGATGGCGGGTACTTCTATTGTCTTTTTGCCGGAGAGGTCCACGTTCAGTGGTTTACCGTCCCAGTTCAGTTCCAGTTTACGGGAGCCACCACCTTTATCTGCACGTACCAGGTTCTCGATGGTGAAAGTGGATACTTTATCGGCCGCATTATGCTGCCAGGTAATAGCTACTTTTTTACCCTCATAGGTCGCATTTACCACCTTTTCGATCTTTTGTGGATCTTCGGTATCGGCAGTGCTGATAGCACCGGAGAAGGTCATTTTATTCAGGACGTTGCTGCCTGCCGCTTTCAGGCCATATTCTTCTATGGCATAAGAAGGCTTGATGACGAGGAATTCGAAGTCGAATTCCTTCAGGTCTTTTTCCACCTTCATGACCTTACCCAGCTTGAAGGTAGCCTTGTAGTTCTTGCCGGGTTCGAGATTGGCATCGGGCCTGAACTCGACCGTAGTGGCATCTACCCAATAAGCCTTTCCTTTGATGTTGGGGCTGAAATCGAAGAGTTCCTCTTCCACAGGTTCATTCTGCGTATGAGTAACATTCACATTGCTGGTCAGTTGTACCCGGATTGTACTTTGCCTCGAAATAACCCCGGCAGTATAGGCTTCAATGTATTTGGCCAGGGCAGGGTTCATGACTGTTTTTGTGTTTTTACAGGCTGTAATGCAAGTAATGAGTAGGCATACAGCGAAGGCGGAGACGACCGCCAAACGTTTTTTGGGACCCATGAGGTTTAAATGCTGTTTAAGATATAAAGGTAAACTAAATGTATTATTATTTAATTATATGGATCTTCCCCTCTCCAGTTTTAGTACATTGGTTACTGCTGCCGGGATCTCTTCCTGGTAGTGCGTAACGAATATAAGGGTCAGATCCATCACACCACATAGGATATCGATAACATGTTTGAAGTGATCCTTCTGTTGCTGGTCCAATCCCTGGCAGGGTTCGTCGAAAATGAGTAATGGGGGTTCTTTTACCAGGGCGCGGGCCAGGAGGGTTAGTCGCTGTACACTTTCGGGAACTCCTTTAAAAGCCTGGTTTGCATATGTTGCAATGTCCAGTATATCCATCCACGCAGCGGCGTGTTCCTGTTGTTCGGCAGTGCCCTGGCGGTTGCTGCCGATGATATCAAAGAATCCTGATACGACCACCTGCAGGCAATTACTGCCAGCCTGGAAGTATTGGTGCAATTCGGGTGATACAAAGCCTATCTTCTTTTTAATATCCCAGATGCTTTCTCCGCTGCCTCTCTTCCTGTCAAACAGATACAATTCCTGTGCGTAGGCCTGCGGATTATCGCCATTGATCAGGCTTAACAAGGTCGATTTCCCTGCACCGTTATGACCGAGTAAAGCCCATTTTTCATTCGGCTTTACTATCCAGTTAACATCGTCGAGGATCAAATGTTCGCCATACTGCACTTTTATGTGCTCCATCCTGATGATGGTGTCATATGGCGATGGCGTGTTTTTCACAATCGCCCTGATCTTTTCCTCATCTACCTGCCAACCCTGGGCCGTAGCCGCCTGGGGTATCTTCCCGTATTCTTCCCGTGTGTACTTTCCTGTTATACGGCCTTCGTCCAGCGTCAGCACATGGGTAATATTTTCCGGTATTTCCGTAGGGGAAGTGACCAGCAATACGGTTGTACCTCCAGCAATGATCCTGTTCACCATATCACTGAAATGCTTTCTTGTCTGAACGTCCAGACCACTGAAAGGATTGTCCAACATCAGCAATACCGGCTGTTTTAACAATGATTTGGCAATCATCACACGGCGGGTTTCTCCATTGGAGAGCTTGATCAGCTCCTTATCCATCAATGCCGGGATCTTCAGCGGTTCCAGGATGGGCGTTTGTTCGGGTGTACCGCCAGATTCTCCGTAGAGGTATTCCCGTACGGTAGGCGCATCCGAAGAGTCCATACTGTTGAACCGCTGCTGGTAGTAGAAATCGGTCGTAGTATTGGAGCGGTTCCTGAAGGTATGATGGTGTCCCACCAACGCCTGCAGGTCCCTGTAGCTGAAGTATGGGTCGGTGATGGTATGTTCCCGGCGGTAGGTTTCACTGAAATGATGATGGATACTGCCATTGATCACGTTGAACTTACCCGCTATCGTGTTGAGGAGGGCGGATTTACCGGAGCCACTGGGGCCGGTGATCGCCCATTGTTCTCCTGCATTGATATGCCAGTCCAGACCGGTGAAGAGGGTTTTATCCAGGTAACGAACAGTGATGTGTTCAAGCGATAGGAATGGAATGGCATGGGTACTCATGATGTTGTTGTTTCTCGAAATTCGGGGCTAAATTATTATTTTATCCCGGGGTTTTCAACCCCGCGTTACAAACAACGGGACCCCTCCCGCATCCCCGGGGTTTTCACCCCCGTATCCCCGGGGTTACAACCCCGTATCCCCGGGGTTTTCAACCCCGCGCTACAAACAATGGGACCCCTATGGGGTCCTATTGTGTTTTGTTGGCATTCCGCATCCACCGGGGTTTTCACCCCCGTATCCCCGGGGTTTACAACCCCGCGCTACAAACAACGGGCCCCCTATGGGGTCCTATTGTGTTTTGTTGGCATCCCGCATCCCCCGGGGTTGTAAACCCCGTATCCCCGGGGTTTTCAACCCCGCGCTACAAACAATGGGACCCCTATGGGGTCCTATTGTGTTTTGTTGGCATTCCGCGTCCCCGGGGGGTACAACCCCGTATCCCCGGGGTTTTCAACCCCGCGCTACAAACAACGGGACCCCTATGGGGTCCTATTGTGTTTTGTTGGCATTCCGCATCCCCGGGTTTACAACCCCGTATCCCCGGGGTTTTCAACCCCGCGCTACAAACAACGGGACTCCTGCGGAGTCCTATTGTGTTTTGTTAATTACATTTGTGAACACGCGATTTTTGATAGAGGAGGGTAGGCTGTCAAATCAATAAACAACAATCTTATGATACACTGGATTACCAAGACATTTGAAGCGTTAACCACGCAGGAGTTGTATGCCGTATTACGCCTCAGAAGTGAGGTGTTTGTGGTCGAGCAGAATTGCGTTTTCCAGGACATGGATAATGCCGACCAGCTGGCTGTGCATATCATGGGATTCGATGATGAACTGGACAATGAGTTGGTAGCCTATACCCGTGTATTTGGTCCGGGTATCAAGTTTGACATGTGTTCTATTGGACGGGTGGTAACATCTCCACGCGCCAGAAGGTCCGGTTTTGGCAAAAAGCTGATGGAACATTCTATCGCTGTTGTGGAAGAACGGTTTGGCAAGGTACCTATTAAAATAGGTGCACAGCAATACCTGGAGAAGTTCTACGCTTCTTTAGGCTTCAAACAAAGCAGCGAGATGTACCTGGAAGATAACATCCCGCATATTGAGATGATCAGGGAAGTTTAGTCCTTCTTCTTTTTAGGCTCCCTGGATTCGCGGATCTTTAATTTGTACAGCGGCAGGTAATAAGATACCGTGTAAGTCAGATCGAACTGCGAACTCTTAGAGCCGCTGCCAAAGCCCGGAATGACAATAGGGTCAAAACCTTCGGCGGCATTGTTGCTGAGCATGATCTTTTCACGTACTGCCCATCCCAGGAAGAAGTTCGGCAATGCTTCCACACGCATACCGAATGTCAGCTCGATCCAGTGGGCGGTCATGTTTGTTTTAGGGAATGAGCCGGGTGTTACGGATTGCCAGTATTTATTGTGGATGTTGAAGGCAGGCACTTCGTAAGTATTACGGGCAAAGCCATAATGGATACCGCCGTATACCATATTCTTTTCAGAAGGATCTTTCTTTTTCAGGAAATCATAATCTACACCGACGGTGGCATATGCGCCACTACCTTTATAGGTATAGCTGGTGTCGCTGTGAGAGGTACGGTTATAACCGAGCTCGAAGGCGCCATAGAGCTTTTTATTGATACGTGCGTCTGCCTGTACGGCTACATCAGTTCTGTAGGGCTGGAAGAAGTGCAGGGCAAAACGGCTGATATCTATACCCAGACGGAGGCCGCCGGGAACGTAATAGATGGAATCCGGTTTCTTTGCCGGAACAGGAGTTGCCGGCGGACGTTGCGCTGTTTTATGTCCGGAGGTGTCCACTGCCTTCTTTAAGGGAGCAGCTTTTAAGGGAGCAGCTGTTGCCGGACGTTGCGCGGGCTTGGGAGCAGAGGTATCAACAGCCGTCTTTTTGATACTGGTATCTCCCGCAGGTTTTACCTGAGCCTGAGCAGCTTGTGTGAGCAGGCCGGCCAGACTAATAGATAAAGAATAAAGAAATGTGCGTATCATTCGTGCTGTTTACTTCCCTGTTATTAATATGTAAAGAGTCGATGGTGTGAAAAGTGGTGATCACCGTATCAATGGTGAAGAAAGTGGCAAATCCACATCCCGGCGACACAAAGTTCTTTTTCCTTTTATATCGGAAGGTCAGGGTGTCGGGTATCATGGTGGAATCCAGCTTCAGGTAAAACCTACTGCTGTCTGCCAGTGGATCTAATGACATAAACACGCTCGATCTTGGCTGTTTCCTGACGATAGAGTCTTTTCCCAGTGCAAACAGGGTCACCTTTGGCCAGATGGTATCTTTCACTAAAAAGCCTTGCAATGTGTCCTTCTTAAAGTTCATGCCCAGAGAACTGATCAGGGTCTGGTCACAACTTTTGGTTTCATCTTCACAGGCCGCAAATACTGACAAGAGTAGTATTGCTATAATCCCAGAAATGTATTTCATGCCTGCAAATTACGAGTTCCCTTTACAAGTTCCGCTTTCCGCAGGTGAAATTAATCACCCGCGGAAAGGGAGTTATATCATATCTGCCTGAGAAGGCGGAAGTAATAAATATGGTAGGCCGGCTGTTAATTTTTCAGTTCCGGCTTCAGGAAGCGGGCAGTATGGCTGTCCTTGCAGTTGATCACTTCTTCAGGTGTACCGCTGCAGAGGATCGTACCTCCGCCGGCGCCACCTTCAGGCCCCAGGTCGATAATATGATCGGCCATTTTGATCACGTCCAGGTTATGTTCAATTACCAGCACCGTGTTACCCCGGTCTACCAGCTTATTGAGAACGTTCAGGAGCAACTGGATATCCTGGAAATGAAGACCTGTAGTAGGCTCGTCCAGGATATAGATGGTTTTGCCGGTATCTTTCTTGGAAAGTTCAGTAGCCAGTTTCACGCGCTGGGCTTCCCCTCCGGAAAGTGTTACTGCCGATTGCCCCAGGGTGATGTAGCCTAAGCCAACATCCTGGAGGGTTTTGATCTTGCGGTAGATGTAGTTGACAGGCTGGAAGAATTCCACGGCTTCATCTACGGTCATATCCAGTACGTCGGAGATGGATTTCCCTTTATACCGGATTTCGAGTGTTTCCCTGTTGTAGCGGCGTCCGTTACATTTCTCACAGTGTACGTATACATCCGGGAGGAAGTTCATTTCAATCACGCGCATGCCGCCGCCTTCACAAACATCACAGCGTCCGCTTTTCACATTGAAGGAGAAACGGCCTGCATTGTAACCCCTGATTTTGGCTTCCGGTACCTGGGAGAACAGCTGGCGGATGTCCGTGAAGAATCCGCAGTAGGTAGCAGGGTTGCTCCGTGGGGTACGTCCGATCGGGGACTGGTCTATTTCTATTACCTTATCAATGTTCTCCAGGCCTTTGATGCTTTTGTAAGGCATTGGCTCCATCTTGGAGTCGTAGGCATGTTTACTGAGGATAGGGTACAGTGTTTCGTTGATCAGGGTGGACTTTCCGCTACCGGATACGCCTGTAACGCAGATGAATGTTCCGAGGGGGAATTTCACACTGACATTTTTCAGGTTATTGCCCGTAGCGCCTTTCAGTTCCAGCACCTTACCATTGCCTTTACGGCGTTCAGCCGGTACCGGTACTACGCGTTTACCGTTCAGGTAGCCGGCGGTAGGCGTGTCCATTTTTAATATATGCGCAGGCGTGCCCTGGGCGATGATCTGTCCGCCGTGTACACCAGCGCCGGGACCAATGTCCACCAGGTAGTCGGCATGGAGCATGATATCTTTATCGTGTTCCACAACTATTACCGTGTTACCCATCTCTTTCAGGTTGCGGAGGGCATCGATCAGCTGCATGTTGTCCCGCTGGTGAAGCCCGATACTGGGTTCATCGAGGATGTAGGTGATGCCCATCAGCTGGGAGCCTATCTGTGTAGCCAGGCGTATACGCTGACTCTCGCCACCACTCAGTGTGCGGGTGGAGCGGTAGAGGGTGAGGTAGTTCAAGCCTACGTTGAGCAGGAAGCCCAGCCGCTCACGGATCTCTTTGAGGATATCTTTGGCGATAACGTTCTGTTTCTTATCCAGGCGTTTTTCGAGGTCTTTGAACCAGTCCTGTAACTTGTCGAGGTCCATGCTGCCCAGTTCCGCGATATTCCGCTCATCCACCTTAAAGAAGAGGCTCTCCTTTTTCAAGCGGGTACCGTTACATTCCGGGCAGGTGTGCAGCTTCATGAAGCTTTCGGCCCAGTTACGTACAGCGTCGGAGGAGGTATCGTTGAAATAGCGGCGTACGGTATTGATCACTCCTTCAAACTCGTCGTTGTACGTTTCTGTGCCGTCGCCAAATTCCATGTCCATTTCCAGCTTACCGTTCTCGTCGCCGAACAGCAGGAGGTTTAAGGTCTTCTGCGGCAGTTCGGAAATGGGTACTGTCAGGGAGAATTTATGTTTACGCGCCAGCTGCTGTACCTGTTTGAAGGTAAAGGTATCGCGGGCTTCACCGAGGGGTGCTAATCCACCGTCATTGATAGAAATGGCAGGATCTGGAATGATGGTATCCATATCTATCTGGTAGATGGTGCCCAGTCCTTTACAGCGGGGGCAGGCTCCGTAGGGGGAGTTAAAGGAGAAGGTGTTGGGAGATGGCTCTTCGTAGGAGAGGCCGGTATCCTCACACATCAGTTGTTTACTGTACTGGCTGACCTTTCCGCTGTCGTTGTCCATGATGAAGAGCAGGCCTTTACCCATCTGCAGGGCTTTCTGTACGCTCTGGCTGATACGGGTGCGGGCATCATCCTGTACCTGGATGCGGTCTACTACCAGTTCAATGTCATGGATCTTGTAACGGTCTACCTGCATACGTTCTTTCAGGTCAAGGATCTCGCCGTTGACGCGTACTTTGAGGTAGCCCTGTTTACGGAGTTGTTCGAACAGCTCGCGGTAGTGTCCTTTACGACCACGGATCAACGGAGCCAAAATTACCAGCTTTTTCTTCGGAAAGTTTTTGAACACATGGTCCAGGATCTCTTCTTCGGAGAAGCGGGTCATGCGTTTGCCGGTATTATATGAATAGGCAAGGCCTACACGTGCGTAAAGCAGACGGAGGAAGTCATAGATCTCCGTAATGGTACCCACCGTAGAACGGGGGTTTTTGTTGGTGGTCTTCTGTTCGATGGAGATGACCGGGGAGAGGCCGGTGATCTTATCCACGTCGGGTCTTTCCATATCACCGATAAACTGGCGGGCGTAGGCGGAGAAGCTCTCCATGTATCGCCTTTGTCCTTCAGCATAAATGGTATCGAACGCAAGGGAGGATTTTCCGCTTCCGCTGATGCCCGTTATCACTACCAGTTTATTCTTGGGTAACTGCAGGTCCAGATTTTTCAGGTTATGTGCCCTGGCGCCGAACACTGCTATATGGTCATCTGCCGTGACCGGTGCCGGGTCGGGCGTTATTACATTCTCTTTCTTCTTTGCCATATCGGTTTAAAAAGCCGTGGTTCACCGGGAGGTGTGCTACGGACTATTTTAGACTACTAAACTACGGCATAATTACGAGTTTACTAAAAATTTTAGTGTGCATCAGCAGTAAGGGATTGAATATCAGGAGAAGTGCAAAATGGTGGATATATGGAAGTGGTGAAAAAAATTGTCTTGAAAAGGGTGATCTGAGGGGCTAAATGAGGAATTGAGAGGGCCGGCCTTGTCTGGTGGTAGGTTGAATGTTTGTTTTATCAGGCGTTGACTACCAGATCTTCCCCGAAGGGAAAAGAAAAAGTACGCTTTATACATGCCGTATACCAGACGTATACCAGGCGTTGAGAGCGTGAGACATGAAAAGAGCGAATCACAGACGTAATTCGCTCTTCCATTATTAATATGATCGGGCTTAATTAAGCCTTGTATTTTTTGAATATTACGATCGCGTTATGACCACCGAAACCGAAGGTATTGCTCATGGCAACATTTACGGTACGTTCCTGTGCCTTACCGAGGGTCAGGTTCAGGTTGGTTGGGATACCTTCACCCAATACGGAAGTATTGATGGTTGGAGGGACCAGGTCGAACTGCGTTGCCTTGATACAAGCGATCGCTTCAATGGCGCCGGCAGCACCCAGCAGGTGACCGGTCATTGATTTGGTAGCGCTGATGTTCACTTTGGTAATGTGATCGCCGAATACGCCGGTGATACCTTTCAGTTCGCTTACATCACCCAGTGGGGTAGAAGTAGCGTGTGCGTTGATATAATCAACATCTTCAGGTTTCAGCTCAGCATCTTCCAGTGCTCTTTGCATACCCAGGCGGGCGCCGAGGCCTTCAGGATGGGTAGCGGTCAGGTGATAAGCGTCAGCGGTCATAGCGCCACCTACCATTTCTGCATAGATGGTAGCACCTCTTTTCACAGCGTGCTCATACTCTTCCAGGATGATCGCACCAGCGCCTTCACCCATTACGAAACCATCACGGTCTGTATCAAACGGACGGGAAGCGGTAGCATGATCATCATTACGGGTGGACAGTGCCTTGAGGGCATTGAAACCAGCAATACCGGCGCGGGTAACAGGTGCTTCGGAACCACCGGCTACGATGGCATTTGCTTTACCCAGGCGGATATAGTTGAACGCATCTACGAGTGCACTGCTGGAAGAAGCGCAGGCAGATACGGTACAGTAGTTCACACCCATGAAACCATATTTCATGGAGATCTGACCTGCTGCGATATCGGAGATCAATTTCGGAATAAAGAAAGGATTGAACTTAGGAATGAAGTTGCCCTGAGCAAACTCAACGATCTGGTCTTCGAAGGTCTGCATACCACCGTTTCCAGACGCCCAGATCACACCGATTTGTGTCTTGTCTACACCATCCAGGTGCAGACCAGCATGTTCAACAGCCTCCTGGGCAGCCACCATGGCATATTGCGTAAACATGTCCATTTTACGGGCTTCCTTCTTCTCCATGAATTTTTCTATATCAAAACCTTTTAATTCGCAGGCGAACTTGGTTTTAAACTCCGTAGTGTCGAAACGGGTAATAGGACCAGCACCACCGGTACCCGATTTAAGATTATTCCAGAATGTGTTTACATCGTTTCCGATAGGCGTTAAGGCCCCCAGCCCGGTAACCACAACCCTTTTTAACGTAACAGTGCGCATAATGCTTTGACTTTAAAATCGAAAGTTAGAGCGCAAATTTAGTCACTTATTCTTATGATTACGCATATTCATAAGATTTATGTGTCATATAAATAAAAAGGGAGGCAATTTATCAGGCCGCGGCGCTGGTTAGGGGCACTGCTGCCAGGTCTATTTTTTGTGTACGGGCCTTGAGAAATATGATAATTTCCTCATCTGTGTTAAATCGGTTCCCGATATTCACAAAATGCCTGGCCAGGAGGTCATAGCGTTTTCTCATCAGGTAGACCCAGACGTGCAGGAAGTGGATGCCGTCAAATACGATAGCGTCATTGGCGATGTATTCAGACAGTGTTTCCCGGAAAAAAACCGGATGTTCCGTCCAGTGCATGGAGGGTTTTACATGATGGCTGATGTGGTAGCCATCATTCCAGCATGTATGGTTGTATTTGGTATTAATACAGGTAATACTGTTTTTATATGAGTTTTCGGGCTCACTGGCGTCAATGAAGGCATGTTGCGCCCAGTTGCCCACCATCATAATGATCCGGGAGATAATAAAGGGAATGATAAATACCGTTAGCGTAGCCGGGAAGCTGATAAAGGACAGTCCGATACAGCCCAGGAAAAAGATCAGCTCTCCCCTGGCGGCTTTGACCATCAGTTTCTGGCGGTGCTTGCGGATAAAATACTGGCAGAGGGTGATGATACCCGTAAATACGAAACTTGTCAGGTATTTGCCGAAGTCTTTGAAGGAATCACGTTGGTAAGCCATGGTGCTGCTTTCATCCTCAGGCATATTGTTCTCCGGATGGTGCATACCGATATGGTGGCTGTAATAAGTTTCCGGCGTTTGTCCGAACAATGGTCCTATCACCCAGGGGAGGTAATGGTTCAGAAAGCCGTATTTTTTATTGAAGAATGCCCGGTGACTGGTACAGTGCAGCATCAGTCCGAAGGAGCCTTTGTATCTAAAATTGTTCAGTACCTGATAAACAATGGCGGCGGTCCACCATAACCATCCAGGGACTGGCAGGTATAAAATAATGGCCAGGGGCAGTAATATTAATGTCAGTTCCAGTGTCAGGTAAACGAAGGGCAGATCGCGTTCATCGCGGATCATGGATTTGAGGAATCTCTGGAAGGTATTGTCCGGCCCCTTCGGGCTAACGTATACAGGATCGGTGAGTACACCTGTGAATGTTTTCATTAACAGTTGTTTAGGTCTGATCGCATTGGTTCTATTAAGGTAAACGAATAAATTGAATAAATCTTATGACAAAAAACTTTTGGATAAGATAAAATAATTCCTATTTTTGCAACCCCTAACGGGGAAATTGATTCGGTGAGATGCCTGAGTGGCCGAAAGGAACGGTTTGCTAAACCGTCGTACGGGTTAAACTGTACCGAGGGTTCGAATCCCTCTCTCACCGCAACTAAGTAAAAGTGGGTATAATCGAGCAAAAGCGCTTAATTGTACCCACTTTTTTTATAGTGATATTTTGCCAGTTTTAGACTATCCCAATTTCCTTCGCTCTTCTTCTATTATCTTTGCCAATTCATCTTCACTGGGCAGATTAATAAGATACTTAGATACAAAAACTTGCTGTGGTAAACCGGAGGTCGCATATCTAACCAGGTTCTCGTTCTTGCTTGCACAGAGTATGATGCCTACCGGCGGATTATCCCCTTCATTCATTTCATTCTCCTTGTAATAGTTCAGATAGACATTCATTTGGCCGGCATCTGCGTGTGTAAATTCGCCAATCTTTAAATCTAAAAGGACATGACACTTTAATATACGATGATAAAATACCAGATCTATACGATAATGTGTATTATCGAAAGTTATACGTCTTTGTCTGGCTTCAAAACAAAAGCCCCGACCCAATTCCAAAAGAAAAGTTTGCAGATGAGTAATTATGCCATGTTCAAGGTCTGATTCAGTATATATATCTTTTTCTTCGAAACCTAAAAACTCAAGCATGTAAGCGTTACGAAATATATTCTCAGCTTTCAAATCCGCTTGTTTCACATTGCTATTTAATACGGCATGTTTGTTAGTACTTAGTCCAGTCCTCTCATATAGCATACTGTTCATTGCCCGTTGCAGATCGCGTACACTCCAGTTATTTCTAATTGTTTCCACTTCATAAAATTCACGTTTCAACGTAGTATCCAATTTAAGCAGTTCAATGAAATGAGAAAAACTAAGTCTTTCTAATAACAGATTTGAGGCCGACTTATTATCTGTTCCTGATGCTTCAGATTGAGTTCCTATCGATTTTGCGGACAATAAGCGCAAAATCCTAACACCATGTGAATCAGATAAATACAATTTTGCGGACGGTGTCCGCAAAATGTCGGAATATACCTTATAAAAGTCTTTACAAATGTAGAGATGCCTTTCCCTAAGAGAAGTAACACCTCCATTTTTCAGATTTGCAGCAATCTCTTTATAAAGTCTTTGGCCATATGACTATTAAGAAGGTTCGAATTCTTAATGGATCTAATACATGGAGCTTTGCCTGGAGGGGATACGCTCAGCGATATGTTTGAAGTACTTAGAGTAGAACGGAAGTTTGTGAATTGCCTTCTAAAGTGGGTTCAATAACAAATCAAATATGTCACTTCTCTCTATCAAGTTCAAGCTTAATCCTATCTTCTTCGATTAATTGCTTTAACTCATTTTCATCAGGAAGATAAAGTCTATACTTACTGGCGAATAATTGCTGGTTCTCTGCCAGTACAGAATATTTTACTATAGTTTCATCCTTTTCTGTACATGAAATAATGCCAATCGTGGGATTATCATCATTTCCTTTTTTTAAATCGTTGTACATTCTTACATACATATCCATCTGACCTATGGCCTCATGAGTAAGTTTATGTGTCTTTAACTCAAGTAATACGAAACACTTTAAATAATAGTTATAGAAAACAAGGTCAATATAAAAGTCAGAGGTATCAGTTACAATATGCTGTTGGCGGGCCACAAATGCAAAACCTTTACCTAACTCCATTAAAAATCTTTGCAAGTGGTTGATAAGTGCAGATTCTATTTTAGTTTCCGTTTGTTCTTTATCCAGCGGTAACCCCAAAAATTCAAATAGATAAGGGTCCTTTATAAAATGTACAGCCTCTGTAGGTTTATTTTCAGGAAGCTTAAGCAGCCTTCCTAAATATTGACTATCAATGTTGCGTTGTAGTGTGCGGCTATTCCAATTTCCTTCAATAGCATGGCTAATCAATTGCGATCTAAGTGACTGATTTTCAACTCTGCTTATTATGCGATAATGAGTCCAGCTCAATTCAGGACGCACTGCGTCCCAAATCTCAAATGCCAGAAAAAAATTCCTCATATTTCTAAGGTTGCTCTCATCAAAACCTTTTCCAAACTCTAATGTAAGTCTGGAGGCAAGACTTTTCAGGACCGCCTTTCCATACGCAGCTCTATTTTCGCCATTCTGCTCATCTTCAATTATGAGTCGTCCAATTTCCCAATACGTTTTCAGCAGTATCGTATTAGTACTCTTATAAACAGTTTTCCTTGCTTCTGCGATTGTACGAGCAATAGCATCGTACAAAGAATGATTCAGATTCTCAATTTTACGACTCATCTATTACGCTGTTTTACCATGATTTCCCAAAAGTCTTCATTGAAATACTATTAACGAAATTATTTTATTTATTAACAATTACCAAGTCGAGGGAGATATAATTAAAGCCATAAAATACTGAATATCAAAAAGATAATTATTGAATCGGTTCGAAAGCTGTCCGCCGCAGCTTGCAGAAACAAAAAAGCCTTCAGATATTTCCGAAGGCTTTTTTGTTTAAGGAATATTGTGGTGTTTTTATCTACTTCGTCCTGGCAAAGTCCTGGTATCTGTTCAATAAAAAGGTTTTCAGTTCAACCAGGTTATCTGTATTAATCAGGTCTACCCCACAATTCAAGAGCTCTTTCCAGACACCAACATTTTCAGGGGAGGCCCACAACCTTACTTTCTTGCCATTTTGATGTGCTATTTGCACATACCTGCAAAGCGCATCTTTTTCCTTCTTTGATATCGTTTCCCGGTCATTCCGGCCAAATATCCGATTATAATGACAACTGGCTATGGGGCATAGATTTGCGGAATTCTTCTCCTTAGCCATCTGTATGAGGTTTTCGTCAATAAATACATATCTGCAATCCTGGTGCGCTATCGTCCAGACAGGTTTCCTGCCGGTTATTACAACAGTAATAGCACGTTTGCATAACGTTCCATTCTCATAATAGGATAACAGCGGTTTGTAATTTTGTAATAACAGCGCCAGTGAGCGATAGCTTTTTTCCGGACTACTTTTTATATCTATCATCAGCGTAATAGGCGGATGCGTAAGCCCCATCGTGTCATTTTCGAAAAAAGACTTCAATGGATCAAGGTATAATTTGTCTATTGTCCTGGACGGCTGTAAGGAAGGTAAAAAATGCGCTACCACAAGTTGCCCTTTCCTAAGGTATATGTCTGCCTCCATGTAAGTGAACCCATTGTCCAGGGCATCGAACACAGGGCGCTTATGCCAATAATCATTATGAGCGTATGCATTCTCAAGGACAGTTACATGCTGGGATAGGGATATTTGGGGCAGAAGCATTGACATCCACAGCATAAATATGCTGAATGGCCCCATTTTTTTGAATGCAGTCATTGTACGTTGTAGGTTTAATAAATATTACGCAAACTTACCTTTTGAATGAATGGTATTCACCGATCATTCGTGAAATTATAGTTATGGAAATCTTAAATTAATGTTAGCAGCTATCCCGGGTAGGTCATAAATACCAACGATCAATTGCGTTTATCCCCAAACATCGTTAAGATAAAACATAGCAATGATATTACATAAGTTATTTTTTAAATTATGTGGCCAGAGGGGGTATGCCTTGTGTGGGGGAGGTCGGGAACCGCGTTAACGCCATCAAAAGCGCTATTGCCCAGATTTTTTACCTATCTTTTATCCATAAACGAATCATTCACCATGGCCACTTACACCATTAACTTTGACAACAACACTGACTCCCCCGGCAATTTTTGCATCTTCCAGCGAGACCCAAACAGTCCAAACCATGGTGTTTTCGTTCTCGCGTGGCTTGTTCAATTCGCCAACTCACATTCGAAGCTGCCCATTTCCTGGAATACCGATGTTTATTTTTTCTGGGCTAAAACCGGCATACTGGCGCCGGGAGTTATCTTTAATGCCGGTGAGGCTTTACCGACAAGTATGACTGAAAATAACGCAGTAACGCTCACCAAAGAAGGCGGCAATTACAAATTTGCAGGTCAGAAGAACTGGCACCAGCAGGGCATGCTTAGCGTTACCGCCGACAATATTACTGCCATTAACCAGGCCAGCGTGGGAATAGGTATGTCAGGTGCAGGTACGTTTGCTGTACAGGCCCAGCCTAATATGACTTTTTTGTTTTCACCTGGTGCAGAATATTGGGTAACATTTGGTGACTTTCAGCAAGGGCAGGTGATGGATCCTACCGAATTTATCAATCCGGTGAAGGTTGATTTTCCGTATGGTATTTTTACAATGGATGTAACGCTTAATATGGATAATACCTGGACCATCTCCCAGGGCCAGGATTAAAGGGTTATTGGTAAGCCTAGATGTTGCATCATAACCTTTGTCAGAACAAATAGCCGCTTACATAAGAAGGGTTCCATTATACGCTTTTTTTAACAGAGAACAGTTTTTTTAGCTAATAGTTCTGACGATCAGGAAAAAACGTGGTTGGCCAACCGATGTGATCAGGTAATAAGATGCTTTAATCATGTGGAAACGGTTTCGGGTAATAGGGAATGTTATGGAATTGGAAATGGCATCATCTCTCCTTTTTATGCTCCGATATGCTTTGCCCCGTTATCTTTTTAAAGAGCCGGCTAAAATGTGCCGCGTCTTCGAAGCCAAGTTCATAGGCAATTTCTTTCGCTGACTTATCGGTGTAATATAATAATCTTTTTGCTTCGTCAATTATTCGGTCATGAATGATCTGTAATGGTAATTTATAATGATAACGTGCGAATAAATTAGATAATGTCTTGGGGGATTTATTTAGCTCATTGGCATAGAACTGTACCTGGTGTTGTGTTTTGAAATTCCTGTCTACTAATAAATTATACTTTCTTACGATGTCGAAATTATCAGATTCAACCGGCTGCTCTTTGATGTATTGTTCTTTGGCTAATCTTGTACCAATGATAATTAACCTTTTTAATAACATTTTTAGCATCTCCGATTTTGTACTGTCGTCTGTTTCGAACTCCTCGATGAAGATGCTTTTCAGTATTTCGAGTTTTCTCTGATTAGATTTATCCAGCGTAATAAATAGCTGGCCGTAAGATCCAAAGAATAAAAAACCTGCGCAGCTTACTTCATTATCATGATCAACAATACAATAAAAGTCCCGGTTATACTGCCAGGCGGTAATCTGCCGGGGTTCTTCAAATGTGAATGACTGATTTGAAAACAGGGGCAATAAGCACCCCGAGGGGAAAATATATGCAATGTTGTCAATGTATACCTGCTGGGCCGGACCGCTATTTAAGGCAATTGTAAAAAGCCGGTCTGCCGCTGCTTCTGTTCTCTTGCCAGAAAATACTTCATCTTCCAACAAGTGAATTATGCCGCCTGATCTTTGGTCAATGTGTGAAAACTTCATTAGCTTATGTTATCCTTAAAATTTTCAGCTTATCTATAACTTCGGCTTCAGTGAATGATATAAGCTCCTATAAAGTTAGGATATCCCATATCCATGATATGGTGTTTTTCACCGTTTTCATGGTGGAATTTAACATTCCAGGGCATTAAAATATTTTACGCAAGCAGTGCAGAAAAGATAGCGGCAACCGCGATATGTCTTGCAAGACCAGCTTATAAAAGCCGGCCTTGTAAGACACTGAATAATATCCGGGTGATACCGGTATCTCTCAGTACAACTACACACAACAATTGTCTTAAATTTCAGGTGCAACAGGAAAGTCGATCGGGACCTTCACTATAGCGTTCAGGTAATTACTAAATGTTCTTTCAGCGATAATCATTAGTATATCAACAAGGCTTTCGTTGGTATACCCTGCCGCAAAAAGATTGTCAATAGCTTGCTGGCTGGCATTCCCTTTTTTGTTGGTCACCTCTTTCACGAACTGGGCTAATGCATCGAGCTTTGCATCAAAGCTTATGTTACCACGACGTATTTCCAGGATTTGTTCATCTGTAAAGCCGTTTAGTTTCCCAACCACCGTATGGGCGCTGATACAGTAATGGCAGCCGTTTATAGCGCTAACCATAAGGTTAATAACTTCTTTTTCCTGGATGGTAAGGGAACTCTTTGCATTAGACAATGCAAGATAGGTAGCCAAGCCATTTTCGGAACTTGCCATGAACGCATAACTATTAGGAACCCGGCCTAACTTCTTTTTAAGAGTATCAAATATGACCTGGTTGGCAGGGCTGACTTCTTCGCGGGTTGGTACTTTAAATGTTTTCATTGCTTTGTATTTATTGACAGTACAAAATTGCATTCCATTCACCCTCCGAAAAATGTATTTAATTCCCTAAGACTTGCCAATTTTCCTAATACCAGCAACCTCGCTGATAGACAGGTTAGGTCGTGTGGATTGAATGGCTGTTTAACAGGGGGAGCTACCTGTGAAGAAGGGAGTAAGTATATAGTAACACAGGATTAGAGGTGGAGTTGATCCGGTGTTGATCTCCGGTTGTATAATTGCGGTAGAATTTAAGCAGAAGTAGGATTGAGGGAAGATCCGGTAATAGCCGGTCTACTGCAGGGGCAAACTGCGGCTGTGGGGCGAGATATGATATTAAATGGGGTATAGGGTTTTGCTCATCAAAATACATCCAGGTGGCAGGGATCGTTTATTCACGCTGAATTAGGGACGGGTGGGCATGTGCGTATATATAATCTGGAGTTGCTTGCACCCGCAATAAGGTCTTCCTGGGGTAAGTGGGTTTACTAAAGCACTTCTGTGTTTGCGCCGCTGCCACAGCAATAATATCGGCTGCCAGGTATTGCCTGTTACCTGATACACAGTCTTTGTGCATACCTCTCACCTGCAAGGTGACTACAAGCGTTCCCGCTCCGGGAACATCCAGTGGTATATTTGTTTCTTCGAAAAGCATATCCGGATTGATCCTCAGGGTAGCCGTTGCTGTACCCGTAACCTGACCTCTGATAAAATCAATACGCGCCGCGATCACTTTTACTTCCAGTGCGGCGATGCCCTTGTATTGAGCGATGGTTTGGGATGGAATATGCAAAGTACCATTCCGGAAAAGCGTGGGCGCCACAGTAAAGAAACGGTCAGCTCCCGTATGCTGATTAAAGCGGAAGCCTGTGATAGCTGCATGATTGCTTCCTGCTGCGATGAGTGCTTTGTTCAGGCGATTGATATGGCCGCTGTCACAACGGATATCCAGATCGTCGTAGAAAGCATGGCGAATCAGCGCAGCTTTCCTGCTGGCCATGCCAAAGCGCCGGGCAGCACGCCGGGTGGCATGGGTTTGTCGTACTATTTCAGGCATGCTACGCAGGAAGTATTCACCGTTGCGCTCATAGCCGATGAGATTACCGAGTTTACCGGTAAAAGGAATGATAGATGTTTGTTTTGCCATTTGAGATGATTTTGATGAGATATAAAAGTAATATAACTTGTCGACCGCATTTTCGGGATAGATTAATGGTTATCTAAGACGGAGACGAGGGGAATTGTATAGCATTCAATGATAATTCGGGTGGCATTTGACAATGGCAAATGCGAGTCGAATAAGGTTTAGAGAATATCGAAAAAAGATATTCACCGTGTATTAAGATGGGGCCTGATAATAACAGGGGGCAGGATTGATGCCGTGGTGGAGATGCGATGTTTAAACAGGTGTGCCGGTTATACTATAAGTTATCAATAACGTCCTTATACCCTCTCCCAATAGGAATCGGTATCCCTTTTATTTCCACCACTTCGGCAGTATATGAATCAATCTGGTTAACGGATACAATGAAAGAACGATGGATGCGCTTAAAAAGATGCTCCGGTAGTACCTCCTCGATCTCATTAGTGCTCATCTTGGACAGGTACTCACTTTTGGTCGTAACGATTTTAATGTACTCGCGCTGGCTCTCGATATACAAAATCTCCGAGAACAATATTTTGACCTTCCGCTTTTGTACGTTCACGAAAATAAAATCTTTGGTATCCCCTGCTGTCCGGCGATACTCGGCATTTACTTTATTCACAGCAGTGAGGAAGCGTTCGAATTCAAAAGGCTTCAACAGGTAATCTGTTACATTCAGGTTAAACCCTTCTACAGCATATTGATGATAGGCGGTGGTAACTATTACAGATGGCGGATTGACAAGTGTTCTCAGAAAAGCCATGCCTTTTAGCTTTGGCAGATGAATATCCAGGAAAATGAGGTCTGTCTCATTGTGTAACAGGAATTCAGCAGCAAGGATCGCATCTTTAAAAGTTCTTTGTAATGCCAGGAACGGAACGGCTGATATATAGTCGCTTAGCACCTTTGCTGCCAGCGGCTCATCTTCGATGATAATGCACTTTATTTTAGACATGACTGTCGAGATTTATTTTCAAGGTAGCTGTAAACGTAAAATCTCCGGACTGTACATCAAGACTGTAATTGGTGTATAACAATGCCAGCTGGCGACGCAGATTGGACAACCCGATATTTTCCTTCACTTTATTATTTTCTGCCAGCTCGCCGGTTGAATTTTCAACAGTAAAAAGCAGTGTTCTGTTTTTTACAGAGAGATGGATAGTGACCGATGGACGATCCCTGGTTTCTGATACACCATGTTTAAAGGCATTTTCAACCAGCGGGATCAGCAACAGTGGGGGAATGCTTTGCTTCCTGTCTTCCAGATCATGATTGAAATTAACATGCAGTGATTCGTCGTAGCGTAGTTTCTCCAACTCAATATAATCGTCAATAATTTTGATCTCCTGTTCAATAGCGGCGTATGGTGCGCTGGTTTCATATAACATATATCGCAGGATCTTGGATAATCGCAAAATAGACTCAGGCGCCAGGTCTGACTTATCTCTGGCCAACGAATAGATATTGTTTAGTGTATTGAATAAGAAATGGGGATTGGTTTGTGACCTGAGATAATTAAGCTCTGCCTGCTGGCTTGCTATCTGTAGTTGCTGCGCTGATTGCTTCAGCTTTATATAATTGAAAAGATGCCTGATTACGCCGAAAAATATAATTGATCCAATACTATATCCTGTCAGTTCACCGATCCTTTTGTCTGTCGTAAGTGTGTTGTCCAACACCGTATAAATATGTAATCCTACTCCAAATGCTCTCCAGAGAAAAATACCCAGGGAGTAAGCAAAGAAATACGGCAGCACGAGCAGGAATGACCGGAAGAACCTTTTCAGGCTCATACCTGGTATAGTATGTTCCAGCAGGCGATAATTCAGCACAGACACATAACATGCTAACCAGGTTTCATTGACAGCCCTTGGTAGTAACTGACTGCTGTGTCCTGCTATGCTGCCCAGGAGGTTCAGTAATAAAAATGCGGGCACCAGCCAGACGTATAATTCAGATCGTTTTATGCCGGATAGGAGCTTCATATTGAAGTTTGATGGGGTAAATGTCGATAAAATGTTCTTGCTTTCATCACTCCACAGGGATAATTGACCCAATTCTGTCGTTCGTTGACCACGAGGCGTTGTTCATTGACCGGGCATTACACCAATCAGCCCGATTGGCTATTCTTGTATCGTCAATGGCTGACAACTCCATCCCTCACCTTCAATTTAATTAAAACATGAACAAGTTCTTACAATTCGGAGAAATAGTAGAAGGATACGATATTCCTGTTCTGAACGAAAGAGAGATCAGGGCGGCAGCAGGCATCCTGTTCCTGGCCGTTTATACATCATTGATGTTTATCCTCTTTGACGGCAATTTCATACTTGTAAAGTATGTGCTCACATTTTTCTTACTCGACTTGCTGATTCGTGTATTGATCAATCCCAGGTTCTCCCCTCTGATGATAGCCGGACGTCTGATAGTCCGTAATCAGGTACCTGAATACGTTGGTGCGCCGCAAAAGAGATTCGCCTGGATCATTGGGATTGTTCTATCGGCGACCATGTTCTATTTCTTCATCATTGTTAATGCCTACAGCGTTATTACCGGTTCGGTTTGCATGGTTTGCCTGTTATTCCTGTTTTTCGAGGCGGCTTTTGGTATCTGTCTCGGTTGCAAGATTTATCCGTGGTTTAACAGGAAGAAAGTACAGCATTGCCCGGGGGAAGTGTGCGATGTCAGGTCGAGGCAGGAAATACAGAAAGTGTCTGTAGTACAGTTGACCGTATTGTTGCTATTTATTGGCCTGATCTTCTTTGCATCCAGTCAACTCAATGCCCGCTATAGCAAGCCACCGCACGATCTGTTTAAAACCCCTGCCACCGCTAAAATCAGGTAGATATGGTACCGTTATCTATGAGCCGTGAAAGCGGACTGGAAGATTACTTTTCTTCTTACAGAGAGAATATCATTGGTCTTCAACAGCACTTTGAATCGCCATTTGGCATCAGGAGGATCATTTATGCCGACTGGACTGCCAGCGGAAGGTGTTATGGTCCTATTGAACATTATATACAGCGGGAAATACTTCCTTTCGTTGGTAATACCCACACAACAACTACTGTTACCGGAAGCTCGATGTCCAACGCTTATGAGGAAGCAAAACACGTCATTAAAAAACATGTTAACGCGAGTGCAGATGATGTGTTACTCTTTTGCGGCAGCGGAATGACAGCAGCGGTAAACAAACTGCAACGTATATTAGGCATGAGAGTACCGGAGCGCATTGCTACGTATACAGGTGGGGAATGGCTATCATGCGATGAAGCATTGCAGCCTGTAGTTTTCGTGACACACATGGAGCATCATAGCAATCATATCAGCTGGCTTGAAACAATAGCAAGAGTAGAGATCATTCAGATGGGAGAAGACGGGCATGTGGATATGGCACACTTCCGTTTTTTACTGGAGCAGTTCAAAGACCGCGTGTATAAAATTGCAGCTGTAACAGCATGTTCTAATGTTACGGGTATCCGGACTGACTATCATGAAATTGCCCGACTTATTCATGCACATGGTGGATGGTGCTTTGTAGACTTTGCCTGTTCGGCAGCTTATTGTGAGATAGATATGCATCCTGCTGAAAGTGGTGCGCACCTGGATGCGATCTATTTTTCGTGTCATAAGTTCCTGGGCGGACCGGGTACGCCTGGTGTATTGCTCTTTAACAGACAGCTTTACAGTAACGCGGTCCCTGATCAACCGGGAGGAGGGACTGTTAAGTATACCAATCCCTGGGGCGCGCGGGAATATGTAACAGATATCGAACAACGCGAAGATAGCGGAACGCCTCCGTTTTTGCAGGGAATAAAGGCCGCAATGTGTATCCGGTTGAAGGAAGAAATGGGCGTAGCCCATATGCTGAAGCGGGAAGAGGAACTGCTGGCGGTTATTTTCCAGCGATTATCTGATATGAAGCATATACAGATATTGCAGGCTAATGTAACAAAACGTTTGGGCGTGATCTCGTTTATGGTAACCGGGGCACACTATAACCTGGTGGTCAGGCTGCTTAATGACAGATTCGGGATTCAGATGAGGGGTGGATGCTCCTGCGCAGGAACCTACGGACATATGCTGCTGGATGTTGACAAGGCCCGGTCGTATGCGATACGCGATTCAATCCGTGCCGGAGATTTATCATGTAAGCCCGGATGGGTCAGGCTATCCATACATCCTACCATGACGAATGCCGAGATAAACTTTATACTTGATGCTATTGAGATCACTGTCGCTAATATCCAGGAATGGGAGAAGGATTATTATTATGATAGCAGTTCAAATGAGTATTTCTTTAAAGGAGATGCGGGCTGGGAACACAAGAAAGTTGCAGACTGGTTTGATGTTGCACGGTGGATGGATATCGCCGTATAGGGGCTTTAAAGTAGAGGGAGCACTTCAATAGCCAAGGTGCTCCCTCTTTATTTTATTTATCTGTAAATATTGTCGTATAGTTAGCTGGCACCCACTCATACTGTTTACCAACCGCTTTTAAATGTCCGATTCCTGGAAAGGAAAGATGCGAAGTCGCAATCCAATAGCCATCTTTAACGGCTTCATTGAATGCTTTGCGACGGGCAGCTGCAGCAGCAGACAGGTCGACATCAAAATCAATTGTTACAGCAGGATCTGAGAATTGAACGGCTCCTGCATGTATCACATCTCCCCAGAACATGAGCTTTTGTCCTTTACTTGCTATCATATAGAAACTATGCCCGGGCGTATGCCCGGTAGCGTTGATAGATGTGATGCCTGGAAACAATTGTGCTCCTGGATCATAAGTCTTTACCTTGCCGGCTTTCTGATAAGGCAAGATCGCAGTCTGCGCCGGATCGAAGAACGGTTGTGCCCTTTTGTTGGCCTTTTCCTTATTGCCAGTTGTTAACCAGAATGCTGCTTCTTGTTTGCTGATATAAATAGTCGCATTGGGGAAGACCATTTTATCCCCTTCTATAAGTCCTCCTACATGATCTGTATGCAGATGTGTGAGCAGTACAGCGGTGATGTTTTCAGGATGAAAGCCTGCGTCAATGAGATGTTGTTTTAATTTACCCAGGGTGGGGCCGAAGAAGCTGCCGCAGCCGGCGTCAATGAGTATTTGTTGGTTGTTTGCCAGAATAAGGAAACCGGTAATGGAAGTTTCGGCAACAGTATCAAGAAAGTTATTCCGCAGCAATTCCTGTATTTCTCCGGGTTTGGTTTCATGTAACAGGGTTTTCAGGTTCAGGGGAATGGTGCCATCGGAAAGCGCGATGACCTGGTAGTCACCGAGCTGCATGCGGTAGAAGCCTGGCTGTTCAGGAAGCTGGGAACTTGTTGTCTGGGCTTTAGCCGCAAATATGACACTCAGTAGTGATAACGCTAAAAATCCTTTCAAGGAAAATGCACTTAGAAATTTCATTGTCTTTAAAAATTAGAACACAAATTTCCTGTAGTGATCTCCGGGGTGAAAGGACATTTGTCACTTAAAAATTGTGACAAATGTGCCGTTATTTCCGGTATAAACGGCTTATGGTTTCTCTTGAAACGCCCAGGTAAGAGGCGATATGCGTTTTAGGGATCCGGTTGTACAGATGTGGATATTGGTGGACGAAATTTTCAAAGCGTTCCTTAGCGCTGCCCATGATCATCAGTTGTAATCTCTTTTGCAATGCCACATATCCCATGTTGGATTTGACAGCCAGATAGTGCTCGTATTTCCATAGTTCCCTGCCCAGTTTTTCGCGGTCTTCATATGATAAAGCCAGCAGCTGGCAGTCCTCCAGGCATTCAATAGCAGTAGATGCCGGCGTATGCTTCATAAAGGCCTCCCTTTCTGAGATCCACCAGGTTTCCACCGCAAACTGATAAGTGAACTCCTTCCCGGTGTTGTCGGTGATATACGATCTGAGGCAGCCTTTCAATACGAAATATTCGTGTTTTACGAGATCGCCTTCCCTTACCAATGAACTGTGCTTTTTGAGTTTTACAGGGGTAAAGTGAGATAGAATATGGTCAAATTCTTCATCTGTCAGTTTAGAAACAGCTTCTATGTGTGTTCTTAAAGGGTGCGACATCCTACAAATTTAAAGAATACCTGTATTATGTCGTGTTGGGTTGTTTCATAGCAGTAGCAGGTAGTGCTGCCTGCTACTGCTATGAATGGCTATACTGATTGAAGTCCCCTGTTTTGTGCTTTCAGCCTATATAGCTGATAACATATACCTACGACGAAAATAAGGGCCAATACTCCCAGTACAGGTTTAAGTGCAGGGTCATCCTGTCCGGATGCAAATGGATGCCCTAATGGAAGCCGTGTAAGCGTTTCTACGAATGCAGGTATCAGTGAGAAAAACAATGTGAGCGACATCAGGACCACCTGGATGTACTGCCATTTTTGGCCGAATAATTTTATAGAAGAGGCATAATACGCCAGCGGAAGCATCACCAGGATCATAATAGCCAGGAAATGTCCGGGAGATAAATGGCCACTCTTCATGATCGGGAAGGAGGTCAGACAGGCTAATGCCGTCAGTGTAATATAGATTTTCCCGGCTCTTTTCTGGGGGGCGATCACGCCATATGAAAATAGTGAAATGAATGCGGGGATGAGGGCCAATACACCGATGATTGTGTGGATGTAGCCTAATGTGGTGAGCTGAATCATAGTTGTAAGTATTAGGAGTTCGGGAAAGGATGACAAGGGGAATGCCATTTGGTTAAATGGCTGTCAGACAGTAAGATAGTGCTTTTTTTGAAAAGCGTTTTTTAGTGATATATCGCTAATGGGATGCAGATTCGCGAAATATCGTTTTTTGTGTTAGTATCTTTGCAGGGAAATTTAAACCGGATATTATGGCCAAGCAGGCATTATTACTTCCATCAGGCTTTGATTTTTTGAATAAACTAAAGAAGAACAATAACAGGGAATGGTTCAATGCGCATAAGGATACTTTTCTGCAGGAGGTGGCCATTGTAGAAAACTTCGCCGAAGCATTATTACAGGCACTTAACGCACATGATGAAATAGAAACGCCTTCGGGTAAGAAAAGTTTGTACCGTATTTATAGAGACACCCGTTTTTCTGCAGATAAAACGCCTTATAAGACCCATTGGAGCGGTAGCTTCAAGCGTGCGACCAAGTATCGCCGGGGTGGGTATTACTTCCATATTGAGCCTGGAAATAGCTTTGTTGCAGGTGGTTTCTTTGGTCCCAGTACAGAAGACCTTAAACGGATCAGGGAAGACATTGCATTTGACCCGGCTCCGCTGCGGAAAATTCTGAAAGCCAAATCCTTTGTTTCGACATTTGGAGAGCTGAAAGGTGAGCAGCTGAAAACTGCGCCTAAAGGGTTTGCTGCTGATCATGAGGGGATCGATCTGTTACGCTATAAGCAATTTCTGCTGGTCCGGCATTTTCCGGACGAGGTGGTGTTGAGTGGTGAGTTCCTGAAAGAAGCGAATCAGACATTCAAGCATATGCGCCCGTTTTTCGATTATATGAGTGATGTGCTGACGACGGATATTAATGGGGAAGCATTATAGTCTGGGGCTGTTTTAGGTTCAAAAGGACAGGTCTATGGGAAAGTCAGCTTTCCCATAGACCTTGCACCTTAGCTTTGTTGCTGATATTGCAACACATTATTATTCGCCTTTCTGTTTTTAAGTATGTTGACATACCTCAGTGCCAGGCGGTTGTTATAGTTCTCATAGGCTTTCTGTGCCCATTCTATGGCTTTGTCCAGCTGACCGTTTATTTCACAGATGATGGCCATATTGTAACATGCCCTGCCGGCAACCTTCCTGCTGGAGGAGTTGGTCTCTTTCTTCCATAATTCGGCAGCACCATCCCAGTTGCCTGTCCGCGCTTTACGTGTAGCGATGGTGAAGTTATCGGTGCCTCTTACATAATAGTCCCTGGTCACTCTTATCCAATAGGGGACTAATCTCATGGCATAATCCTGCCCGGTTTTTCTGCTAACGTCGAGCAATGCTTCTTTCCTGTTGATAATGGCGCCGGCAGCAGCTACAGGGTTGATGCCTTTACCGGTGAATGAAACGTCTTTGGTAATAGGGTATTCATCCAGTATCAGTCTTTCAACGGGATCGTAGATCCGCCAACCGGTTTTCACAGTAGTAAGCATGTTAGCGTGGTGTTCGATACCGGGGATATTGCCCAGCGGTGTTTTCATTGATATGGGAACTGCGGCATAGCTCACTTTTGAATCTGTGTCAAACATTTCCAGGCAGAACAATGCATCTAGATGTTTTTCCCGGCAGATCTTCTCCACTACGTCCCATGTTAAAGGAGTGGGGAATTGTCCAGGGACGTTTGTTCTCAGGTCGATGCTATTAAAAGCGGTCACATTGTTGAACCTGTTATTTTTGATCAGTTCATCCGCCAATCCGATCACGCCTGCCTGGGCGGCTTGTCTGTCAAGGCTATCGCCTTCCACTGTAAGTACCTTGTCGATGATGTCCAGGGCTTTGTTTTTGTCTGCAACGTTACTTCTGTTAACGATCCCTACGTTTTTGATATCTGGAGAGATGGTGACAGGAGCTGGCTGTTGAACGCTGATGTAGACGAGATTTGTTGAGCTACAGGAATAAAGTGCGACCGAAGTCGCAAGAACAGCGAATAGTTTTTTCATAGATAGGTGATTTCTCCCGAACGTTAATTAATTGATAGTGAAATATTTAATGACCCCGTTTACGATAGTTGATATTGCATTTCTGCCAAGATAGTAATAAATATTAGAATATGTGTATATGAGGTGGTTTATGGGTTGGGGGGCACAACACCAGTAATGCTTGAGAATGGGCCCTCAAACTTTGAAGATCACGGATAAAAACCATAGCAACCGATCCATATAAAAAACCAAAAGAGTTCTGTTGCGCAGACAGAACTCTTTTAGCGAAAAAAGCTGTATATAGGGCAGTGGTCTACAGGTAAACTATGCGATCTACTGCAATATGCCCGCAATTTAACTCAGCGGTAAATGATCACTGTTAGGAGAGTGCAATAAAACTTTGGAGATCCCGTCACGTTTTTATACCCCCGACTGTCTATCTCTATATAAAACGTATAAAACCATGATAGCAGTAAAAGTAACTTACACCGTAAAGCCTTCCTTCGTAGCACAGAATCTGCAGAATATCGAAACCTTTATGCAGGATTTCCGGAGAATGGAGGACTTTCAATACACCGTCTACACCAACGAAAACATCTTCACCCACATCTCCCACTACAAAAATGAAGACATCCAGGCTGCGGTGTTAAATACACCCTCCTTCAAGGCCTTCCAGCAGCAGCGGGATGATAGCGGCCTTGTACTCCCTCCCCAGATTGAAGTATTGACCCTGGCAGCCAGTGCAAAAGAGGTTTTATAATGATTAGGGGTTATATGTTGCAAGATGGCGCAAACGTTTTGTAACTTTAACCCCATCTAAACCTCCTCCGTTACCATGACCAGGCAGAAAGCAACAGACAGGCCCCCCGTTTTTAACAATCTGATCGAGAATTATGAGTATCTCGGGTTGCCGGTGGACCTGATCGACCCAAAGAATGACTTTACGATCCACAAGTTGATGGACATCCATGGGGAACTGCCCTTTAAATCCTGCGTATACCGGGCCAATTTTTACTCTTTTCTGTTTATAAAGGATGGGGAGGGGAGATATACCACGGACGATCTGGAGTTTAATACGAAGCCCAATACTATATATTTTACCAATCCGGGGCATTACAAGTCCTTTGAGTGGTATTGTTTGAAGGAAGTCTACCTGGTGACCATGAGCGAGTCTTTCTTAAAGGAAAACGTCCACGCCAATATATTTGAGGAGTTTCCTTTCCTGCTGGCAGAAACGGTCCCTGCGAGGGTGCTGGAGCCGGCCGTATTTGCGGAGTTTGAACCGCTATACCTGCAGATTTATAAAGAGTACTTCTCGAACTCTCCTTATAAGAATAAGATAATCGGTAACCTGTTTGTGGTGTTGTTATTAAAGATCAAAGAATACTTCTGGGAAGATTACAACCCGATCTACGAAGGTAACCGTAGCTCCCAGATCGTGAAGAACTTCAAAAGAACCTTGGAAAAACATTACCGTGAGCTAAGCACAGGAAAGGCTAAACGTGTTTTCCGGGCGCAGGACTACGCCAACGAACAAAACCTGCATCCCAACTACCTGAATAACGTGATCAAGACGAAAACGGGTAAATCCGTCAGCACCTGGATCATTGATAAGACCATTACAGAAGCTAAATCATTACTACAGAATTCTGCTACCCCTATTAAGCAGATCGCTGATCAGCTTGGGTTTGCAGAGACGGCGCATTTTAGTAATTACTTTAAGAAATATACAGATACCACCCCCGTTTTATATAGAAAACACCTCGGAACAGGGGTGTCTTAGATTTTTGCAACTAATAGTGTACATCTTGCAATTTTAGGGCGTGTTTATGTTCCATCTTTGTTATGTCAACAACGACAAACAAAAACAGAGCAACATGAACACACTAACAAACAAAGTAATCTTAGTAACAGGCGCTTCAAGAGGTATCGGCGCTGCCATTGCCCGCAAACTTTCATCAGAAGGAGCGAAAATTATTGTCAATTATGCCGGTGGTAAAGATGCCGCTGATCAGGTTGTAGCAGACATCAAAGAAAAAGGTGGCGACGCTATAGCTGTGCAGGCGGACGTCAGCAAGAGTGCAGATGTAAAGAACCTGTTCGATGCAGCTATCGCACATTACGGCAGGATCGATGTACTGGTGAATAACGCCGGCGTCATGATCCTTAAACCCATCAAGGATACGACAGACGAAGAATTCGAACGTCAGTTTGATATCAATGTAAAAGGTACATTTAATACACTCCGCGAAGCAGCCACCAGACTGGCGGATAATGGATCTATCATCAACTTCTCCACTACCGTGAACAGGGTGATGATACCTACCTACGCTACCTACGTAGCTACTAAATCAGCCGTAGAACAATTAACCCGTGTATTCTCAAAAGAAATGGGCGCCAGAGGTATCAATGTGAACTCTGTTTCTCCTGGCCCAACCAGCACCGACTTATTTATGAATGGAAAATCACAGGAAGTGATAGACCGGCTGGCATCTATGGCTGCTTTTAACCGTATCGGTAAGCCTGAAGAAATCGCAGAAGTAGTGGCGTTCCTGGCAAGTGATGCCGCAAGTTGGATCACCGGACAAAACATAGGCGTAAACGGTGGTATGGCTTAATTAAAATATCGATTAACAATAAACAATAACACTTTAAATAAATGTCAATCATGAATAGCTTAAAAGGTAAAGTAGCACTCATTACAGGATCAGCAAGAGGATTAGGTAAGGCCATCGCAGAGCGTTATGCGGCACTGGGCGCAGACATCGTCATCAATTATTCCCGGGATAAAGCATCTGCAGAAGAAGTAGTCAGCAATATCAAAGCCATGGGCGCTAATGTGATCGCTATACAGGCGGATGTGAGTAAAGTAAAAGATATAGAACGCCTGTTCGCAGAAGCAAAAGCTGCTTTCGGAAAGATCGATATCATAGTGGCAAACGCAGGTATAGAACTGGTAGATACGCCGGTAACAGCATTTACAGAAGAACAGTTTGACCGTGTATTCTCTATCAATACCAAAGGTTCCTATTTCACGATGCAGCAGGCTGCAAAACATGTAGAAGATAATGGACGTATCATTTATATCGCATCCAGCACCACTTCCTTCCCGGTTCCAGGTATGGCTGTATATGGCGGTAGCAAAACAACTCCTCGTTACCTGGTAGATATTCTGTCTAAAGAGATCGGGTACAGAGGGGTTACCGTGAACTCTATCATTCCTTTCGCAGTAGACCATTCCGGCATCTTCGCAGATCCTGCATCATATCCTGAATTAAGGAAACAACTGCTGGACAGCTGTCCGATGGGCCGTCTGGCAGAAGTAGAAGATGTGGCTAATATTGCTGAATTCTTCGCGAGTGATCTGTCTTCTTTCGTATCCGGTCAACATCTGTTAGTAAACGGTGGCGCCACAAACTAAGACTCCGCTCGCCATTCACTTGAAAAAACAGCTACTATGTTCGTCAAAATATTAAGTACAGCGTTGGTCCTGGTGATAGTGTTCATGGGGATAAAGCAGGGATGGGCAATGATCTCCGGTAAACCGGAAATGACAACTATGCTGAGCCGTTTTCAGTTCAACAGGCCCGCTGTATTAGTCAATGGGATCGTGACAATGTTAAGCGCAGTGTTGATCTTATTCCCAAGAACCTTTGTAACAGGAAACTTTCTCATGGCAGCTGCTATTTTACTGATACTCTGTCTGCAGTTATCTTTAAAAGACCTGAAAGGCGCTGCTATAGAACTGCCCTTCCTCATGATGAACCTTGTCGTTATTTTTTTACAACATCCACTCGCTAAAACCAACTAAATGAGGACCTTCATCTATACAATGGCATTGATAATATGCGTATTAACCACTAAGGCACAAAGTAAATCCAATACAATGAACACGGATAAACTGACCAATACCACCGTTAAAAATGCGATCGACGCACTGCAAGCTGCCGACAGCAAAGCATGGTTCGCTTTATTTACAACAGACGCTGCACTATATGACGATGGTAATAAAATGAACTTCAAAAGCTTCTTTGAAAAAGCAATCGGACATGAACGCTTCACCAGCATCGATAAGGTGGAAAACAATGGGCTGGACCTCTATGGCAGGTTTCATAGCGATCAGTGGGGCGATTTCAAGACCTACTTTAAGTTCCATATCAATGCAGCGGGAAAGATCGACAGGCTGGATATCGGACAAGCCAGCTACTAATCCCCATTCATACTTCGATAACAGGTGTTTGTCAATCACCTTCCCCGTAAAATTGACATAGCATTCCTTTATAAGGGGTGCTTTTACCTTTTCCGCCTTCCCCGCGACCAGATACCCCTCCCAAACCTATTATAGCCTTAAAGTTATCATGAGCCCCCCGGCCGGTATTCATCCTATACTGTTTTATTGACTCCGGAAGGAGCCGGATGGCCAGACCAGTATCACAACAACGGATGATGGTTGTCAGTATCCGGAATGCAGCGGGGATGTAGCTTTGTATTATAATTAATTCGCATTCAAAACAAGGCTCTTATATCTATCCTATGCCCTATGCCTTCCTGCTTTATTTTCCATCGATGCAGAAGTTTCCATAGACAAAAATGATGAAGGATTAGAAAAAAAGCAGGCTCCCCGGTATATTCATCCCGGGGATTTCTTTTTTTTGTGTAAATTAATGGCCAACTGAAATGTTACCCGGCAGCTTAGAGGGTCCGATTTGATAAGCAGAAAATGATATGAGAAAAGTACTATTTATCCTATTGATTCCATTCACCGCATTCGCGCAACAGGTTGTTATTACAGGAAAGGTACCGGATGCTCCTGATAGTATAGATGTATTTGTCTACAAGCCTATAGGAACCTATTTCAATTCACTTTATAAACAAAGCGCGGGCAAAGTAACCAATCACCAGTTTACGTTGACAGTGCCGATGGAGGCACCAGGTTATATCACCATAGAGAATAAATACGTAAAATCCGTCCTCTATGTAGAACCGGGCGATTCTGTGGATATTGGCATCAGCCGGGAAGGCAGCGCAGATAAAAAGATCTATTCAGGCAACAATGCCGCCGGGCATGACCTGTTCAATAATAATACGCCCTTTTCGCCAGACCAGCTGAGCAGCGCTATGGACCATGTCATGGATACGGCCAGATCTGTCAACGGGGCCCTCTGGGGGATGCGCTCAACCCTCTTCGACCTGAAAGCGCCCCTGCTGGTACACCTCAGAAAGGGACAGGTCTCAGTAGGATTCTATGAAAGTATGGTGACCACCCTCGAAAGCCGGCTGATATACTGCCTGTTAAACAGCGCCGGCAAATACCTGGAGGATCCTGCTAACAGGAAAAACAAGTCCCTGAACGAAAAAGAACTGAAACAGCTTATCCAGGACGCCACAGACCTATACGATCCCTTTGATGTAAAATACGTTTCCAGCCCCGGTGTGGAGCAGCTGATCGCTAAAAAGTGCTACCTCATCAAAAAAGGATATATCAGGGGGGACGCTGCTATGACAGATTTCTGGCGTCGATTCGATGAGCCTTATAAGCTCTACGCCTATGCCCCCATCAACTTACACGAAATGATGGCAGGTAATGAGTTCCTGGCCAATATCCCTGACCGTTATAAGGGAAATGGTACCCAGATTGAACTTTTTTATTACTTCAAAACCAACTTTCCCAAGAGCGCTTACATTCCTTTAGTCCAGGAATTGCTGAGCAGGAAATAACACATTCCACTTTAAATGCCTTGTACTTGCCGGTATATTTATATCGGTAGGGATTGATATTCAATCTACTTTCCCGGATTATTAACTTAAGGAGTGCCATTTTCCGAATAAATAATTAGATTTGTCTAAAATAATAATTTAGACAAGGCTAAATAATATTAAGAAATGATCCGTACTTATACTTTCGTATATTTAAAAATATCTTTATTGATATCCGTTGTTTGCCTGGTGCTTCCCCCGGCAGGGATGGCGCAATCTCCTAATGGCAGTATCAGCGGATATGTACTATCCGACGGACAACCAGTATTCCTGGCCAATGTCTACCTGGCAGAAAATAAAGCAGGTGCGGCCACCGATTCTACCGGCTTTTTCAGGTTGAATAATGTGAAAGCAGGTACTTATACACTGAGAGCCTCCGCTACCGGCTTTACGGCCTATTCCAGGAAAGTGACTGTTACCGCAGGTGGGAAGATCTCATTACATATAAGACTACAACAGGACGTCACCAAACTGAATGATGTGGTAGTCACCGGTACCCTGAAGCCCGTCAGCAGGGCGGAAAGTCCTATACCCGTGGAAGTGTACACCCCTAAATACTTTCAGAAAAATCCTTCTCCCTCCCTGTTGGAATCCATCGGTATGGTGAATGGTGTAAGACCCCAGCTGAACTGTAATGTTTGTAACACGGGCGATATTCACATCAACGGGATGGAAGGCGCCTATACCATGATCCTGATAGACGGCATGCCCATTGTGAGCGCATTGTCTACCGTATATGGCCTGAGCGGCATTCCTATGAGCATGGTGGAACGCATAGAAGTGGTAAAAGGCCCCGGCTCTTCCTTGTACGGCTCTGAAGCAATGGGAGGTATCGTGAATGTAATCACGAGAAATCCGTTAAACGCGCCCGTCATCAGCGCAGACGTATTTAGTTCCAGCTGGGGAGAGTATAATATAGACGCTGCCATGAAGGTGAAAGCAGGTAGTGCCTCCGGACTGTTTGGCCTCAGCTGGTTTAATTACCAGCACCCAAAAGATAATAACAGTGACGGATTCACCGACCTGACCTTACAGAACCGTATCTCCCTCTTTAATAAGTGGGCCTTCCGTCGGAAGGAAAACCGGCAGGCCAGTATCGCTGCCAGATATGTATATGAGGACCGCTGGGGTGGCGACATGAGATGGAGCAAAGCCTGGCGTGGTAGCGACAGCATCTACGGAGAAAGTATTTATACCAAAAGAGTGGAACTGATCGGGATGTACCAGCTCCCGGTAAAAGAAAAGATCATGCTGCAATACTCCTACAACAGGCATGAGCAGAACTCCTACTATGGTAAGATGCCCTACATGGCTACACAGCATGTAGGATTTACGCAGCTTTACTGGGATAAACAACTGGGTGAAAAACATAACCTGCTGACAGGCATCTCTTTCCGCTATACCTGGTATGACGACAATACACCTGGTACTCTTTCGGAGGATGGCAAGATCAATATGCCTGCTAAAACACCTTTGCCGGGCGCCTTCGTACAGGACGAATGGTCGTTTGCCAGGAAGCATAAATTCCTGCTGGGTTATCGCTACGACCATGACAAAAATCACGGTAGCATCCATTCTCCCCGTATCGCCTACAAGTGGACGCCCAATGAAAATAATACCCTCAGGGCCAGCCTGGGTACTGGCTTCCGTGTAGTAAACCTGTTTACGGAAGACCATGCCGCACTGACTGGTTCCCGGCAGGTGGTCATCGCCGAAGCACTAAAGCCTGAAAAGTCTTACAATGCCAACCTGAACTATGTGCTGAAGATCCCGATGAATACTGCTTTCATCAACCTTGATGCTACCGGCTTCTATTCTTATTTCACCAACAAGATCACAGGCGATTTTGATACCGATCCCGATAAGATCATCTATAATAATCTGCGGGGGCATGCGGTATCAGAGGGTGTCTCGCTGAATGTGGATGCCGCCTTTGCCTTTCCGCTAAAAGTATTGGCTGGTATCACCTACATGGACGTATACCAGGTGGATGAAAATGCGGCAGGTATCCCGCTAAAAAGCAGGCAAATAGATGCTCCTAAATGGGCCGGTACTTTTACTATCAGCTATAGCCTGCCCGCAGGTTTCGGAGTAGATCTTACCGGCAACTGGAATGGCCCCATGCGCCTGCCCATACAACCTAAAGACTACAGACCCGAATACTCCCCCTGGTTCCTGCTGGCCAACGCACAGGTCACTAAGAAGTTTGCCAAAGGATGGGAGGTCTACGGTGGTGTAAAGAATCTACTGAACTACGTACCTAAATATGCATTGATGAGACCTTTTGATCCCTTCGATAAACATGTGAATGATCCGGTGAATAATCCCAACGGATATACATTCGACACTCAATACAACTATGCTCCATTGCAGGGCGCCAGGGGATTTCTGGGTGTGAGATATAATCTGTTTAAATAATGATACGAGCGTTTTTCATCTGCATCATATATAGCACATTGCTAACAACACCGGTCCTTGCACAACAGGGGCCGGTTACCTTTACCTATCTGCAGGATAATATGGCAATACATCCGAAACCCATTGTCATAAAGATCTATACCGACTGGTGCAGCTATTGTAAGATGCAGGACATGCAGATCAAACGTTCTCCTGCGCTACAACAACTGCTGTCTGAGAAATATTATTACGTAACCCTGAATGCGGAAAGTCGTCAACCCATTGTGTTTAACGATACTACCTATTCCTTTATTCCCTACGGTACACAGGGCATACATGCCCTGGCTGTGAAGCTGATGGAGCATCATGCAGCCTATCCTGCCTGGGTAGTGCTGGATACTTCCTACAGGGTGAAAGCCTTTTATACTGGCATGTTGAAAGACAAATCGCTGCTTGCGTTTCTTCATACTATTGAATAAATCCCCGCCCGCCAATTGCCCTTTTATCGGTTCTCTTGTACATATTATCGAATAGAAAGAATTATTAAAAACAATATCGGATTATTGTATCGGCCTACAGCTGCAGGGACAAAAACTATTTAACTTATGTATAGGCTAGCGCTGGTCTTCCTTATGATGCTTTGGGGCATACTATCGTGTATGGGCCAGCCTGATACCTCTGTCCCTATATTACAGCATAAGCTGTTGAACGCCAATGCCGATACACAAAAGATCAACATATTATTACAGCTTGCCGATGTTTACGTGGGTAAGAAAGGTGAAAATACCGCTGATCTGGACAGCGGACTATTATATATAGGACAAGCCGCCCGGATCAATTATCGTGTGAAAGACCCTCGCTGGGAGGCCAGGTGCTATTATTATTACGCCAAAGCTTACCGGGAAAAGAGAATGTTTGATGAAGGGAAAACGGCCCTCCTGAAAGCACGGACCATCTTAGAGCCTGCCGACCTCCCGGGCGATCTGGGTGATGTATTAATGGAATACGGCGACTGTTATTCAATTGATGAAGAATCACAACTGAAAGAGAAAATCCGCTTGTATGAGCAGGCGGGAGAGCTGTACCACAGAACCGGTGATAAGAAAAAGGAGGCCTATGCCCTGAAAATGACCGGCGATTGCTACCATTGTTGGGGGAAATTCAAAGAGGCACTGGTCCTTTTAAATAAATCGCTCGCACTGTATAAGGAAACAGGAAGAAAGGACCTGCAAGGTGTGTATGATCTGCTGGGGATTATTGCCACAGGTACCGGCGACTATAGCCTGGGAATGACCTATGGGCTGATGGCGGTAAAAACGGCGGAAGAACAGCATGACAGCAGCCTGCAGCTCTGTACTATTTACAACAGGCTGGGTATTACTTATTATCAGCTGGGCGATTATACACATGCACAGGAGAGCCTGCGCAAGGCACTGAAAATTGCCAATCGCTATAAAGACACTGTTTCTTTCCTGATGGTAAGCACTAATATTGTTGGCACCTATCTCAAAACCGGACAACCGGAAGCGGCGCTCGCATTATTGAATAAAATCGTTGAAATATACCGGCAACCCATCTTTAAAGATCGCCTCTGGATCTCTGCCAATATGGTGAAATGTTACTCGGCAATGCATCAGTATGATAAGGCAAAGGCCTTTATTCCGCAGTTGCAAAGCCTCTCGCGACAGATGTCAGCATATAATTATTATCAGACCATGATCTATGAAGCATTGGTCCAATACTACCTCGCCACCCGGCAATACATTGAGGCCTCCTACTATTGTTCACTCCAGGATAACGTATGTAAAAATATAGGATTGGTCAATGTGCTATCCCAGAACTATTTACGCTGGTTTCAGGCAGATTCCGCATTAAAGAATTACCCTGCCGCTATCAAACATTACCAGGAGTATAAGATCATGAATGATTCAATATTTCATGTAGCAAAGGCAGGTCAGATTGCCAGGTTACAGGTGCAGTTTGACATCGATAAAAAGGACAAAGATATCCGACTGCAACAACAGAATATTGAACTGCTGACCCGGCAGGGGCAATTACAACAGTCAGCACTGAACCAGGCCAGGCTTACGCGCAATGTGATCATCACCGGTGCCTTTATGCTATTGCTGTTGCTGGTGCTTGGTTTCAACCGCTACCTGATGAAACAGCAGAACAATAAACAGCTGCAGCAGAAACAGGATGAGATCTATCAACAGAACCTTGCTCTGCAGCGCCTGATCACCACGCAGGACAAACTGCTGGAGGAAAAAGAATGGCTGGTCAAAGAGATCCACCACCGGGTAAAGAATAACCTTCAGATTGTTATGAGCCTGCTGAATACCCAGGTGGCCTACCTGCACGATGCAGACGCTGTGAAGGCCATTAGTGAAAGCAAACACCGGATGCAGGCTATTTCCCTGATCCATCAGAAATTATATCAGTCGGAAAATATGGCATTGATAGATATGCCAACCTATATCCGTGAGTTGATTGGTTACCTGAAAGATAATTTTGAGGAGGTACAGCGGATTTATTTTGATCTGCAGATTACACCAGTACAACTGGACGTATCCCAGGCAGTACCGGTCGGACTGATACTCAACGAAGCCCTTACAAATGCTATTAAGTATGCGTTTAATAAGAACGGGCAGGGGACTGTTATTATATCTTTGCTTCGTCAACCGGAGGATCAGTTAATACTCAGTGTTTCTGATAACGGACAGGGATTTCCGCCGGGATTTGATGTGTTTACACAAGGCTCTATGGGCACCCGTCTGATGGAAACACTGGCAGAACAACTGGAGGGTACTATTAGCATCCAGGAGGACGAAGGAGTATCGGTAATAGTGTCATTTAAACAACAAATCGGATAAGAGAGTCATGTCAGACATTGCCTGGACGTAAAAAAAGTTGTATTTTTCCTGTCCCTCAAGCAATCAAGCCAATCTTTAAAATATAATGCCAGCTAGCCGTTCCGATATAGAACAAGAAGAATTAGCACTAACAACAGCAAACATAGGTCGTAGGAGAGACGTATTAAAATAATTAACTTATGAATAGGCTACTGTTGCTTTCCTATTGCATGATGGGCTGTCTGTTACAGTGCATGGCACTGAACAAGCTATTTCCATCAGAAGTAAAGCTGCAACAGCTTTTAAATAAGGTGTCAGATGCCGGGAATGATATTGCCCTGTCAAGGGCAGCTACCCGCCATGCATCCTTTACAGAGATGGAAAACGAAGTGACAGATAGCATAACCATATATACAGGATTGATCAGGTATTATCAGCATAAAAAACAATACGAGGCCGTTCGGCGATATGCTGCTGCATTAGCGGCAGCCGCAGAAAGGGATGGCCGGCTGGAGGTGCTTGCCCGGAGTTATGCTACCTGGTTTAAGGCTGATTCTGCCATGGGGCGTTACGAGGATGCCATCCGGCATTACCAGTTATATAAAGCGTTACATGATTCCTTATTTAATATCATAAAACACCATCAACTGAACCAGTTGGAGGTCCAGTTTAAAACGGAACAGAAGGATCAGACGCTGAAACTAAAACAACAGAACATCGAACTGCTGACGCGCGAAGCACAGCTACAGGAAGCAAGGCTGCAAAGCGCCAGGTTTATCAGGAACGTGATCATTGGCGGAGCGGGTATGTTGCTGCTATTGCTCTTGCTGGGATATAACCGGTACCAGCTGAAATTGCGCAGCAACAAACAGATGAAACAGCAGCAGGAGGAAATTTATCAGCAGAACCTGTCCCTGCAGGAGCTGATCAGCACCCAGGATAAACTGCTGGAGGAAAAGGAATGGCTGCTGAAAGAGATCCATCACCGGGTGAAGAATAACCTCCAGATCGTTATGAGCCTGTTGAATACACAGGCCGCCTTCCTGGACGATAAAGATGCCCTGAATGCCATCAGGGAAAGCAGGTACCGGATGCAGGCTATCTCATTGATCCATCAGAGGCTGTACCAGTCGGAGAATATGGCGCTGATAGACATGCATGCCTACATCCATGAGCTGGTGATATACCTCAAAGACGGATTCACCGGCATGAACACGATCAGTTTCAACCTGCAGATCGCTCCTGTAAAGCTGGACGTATCGCAGGCAGTACCCGTAGGACTGATCCTGAATGAAGCGATTACCAATGCTATTAAATATGCTTTTACAGGCAATGGTACTATCCTCGTTTCCCTGCAGCAGACAGGCGATCAACAGCTGACACTTGTTGTTGCAGACAACGGCAATGGTTTCCAGACGGAGGATGGAGTGCCCCGTAAAAAGTCAATGGGAATGACACTGATTAATACTTTAAGTGAACAATTGGAGGGAACATTGAACATACAGCGCCATAACGGTGTAATAATTACTGTCAACTTTAAATACCGGGAAAAACAAGCTTTTACCGGACCGCTGGAATTTAAGGAGGAAATCACGAATTATGCCTGAAAAAAATGGGGATCATATTAGCGCTTGCTGTACATGGGTATTGCGGCTCTATTTTGTGATATTGTGTTCATGCCCCACTGTAGCAGTTGCGCAAATGAGCTCGATCCAGTCGCTTTCTTCCAGGCAGCAGGTACAGTATCCCATTCCCGAAGGCATCGGAGATGCCTGGATGGAACTTGGTAGAGGGTATGATACCTATTCGGAGGAGGGGCTGACGCAGAAAATTGCCTGTTATGAAAGGGCCGTTCCGTTGTATAAGATGGCTGCCAATCCGCTTAAGCAGGCAATGGCATTACAGATACTGGGCGACTGCTATAATCACCAGGGAGTACTGCTGCCGGCATTGTCGACGTTGGAAGAGGCCCTGACCATTTACAAGGAAATCCAGTATCCCGCATTGCAGGGTATTTATGACCTGCTGGGAAATGTGAATAGCCAGATGGGTGATTATAAAATTGCATTGAAGAATGGTTTCCTGGCGGTAAGAACTGCAGAAAAGCAGCAGGATACGACACTGATGCTTTGCACGATTTACAATCGGCTGGGACTTACCTTCTATCACCTGGCAGATTATGCACAGGCGCTGACATATTTTAAGAAATCATTGGGTGTAGCGAAAAAGTGGAACGATACCACATCCATTCTTACCCTGCTTCCCAATGTAGCCAATACGCTGCAACAACTGGGAAGGCCGGAAGAGGCGATCTACATACTGAAGGATATGCAGCAACGGTACAAGATCAGTTCCGACGAAGACAGGATCACCCTATGTGCAGGATTGGCCGCCGGTTATGTCAGTCTGGGGCGCTATGAAGAGGCGTATGTTCAGGTGAAAAGATTGCATTGTTTATCCAAAGCATTCGGCCCTGACCATTATATGCAGGATCAAATATATAATGCTGTAATCAACTATTTCCTGGCAATAAAGGATTATAATAATGTGAAATGGTATGGTCAGCTTTATGAGCGCTATTGTAAAAAAGGAGGATATGCCAGGGAGCTGCTAAATGACTACCGGTATCTTTTCCGGGCAGATTCTGCCCTGGGAAATTATCCTGATGCGATTGTCTATTATCAGCAATATAAATTACTGCAGGACTCCCTCTATGGGGAAGAAAAAACAAGGGAAATCGTACAGCTCCAGATGCAATATGATATTGAAAAGAAGGATCAGGACCTGCTGCTGAAAGAGCAGCGCATACAAATACTGACCCGTCAGGGACTCCTGCAAAAGAGCGATCTGCAGCGGGCCCGCCTGGAAGGAAATGTGATCATAGGAGGGACATTGATGCTGGTGGTATTGCTGATACTGGGTTATAACCGTTATCAGCTGAAACAAAACGTCAACCGGCAATTGCAGTTGCAGCAGCATGAGATTCATGAGCAGCATAAATCCCTGCATGTACTACTCTGTACACAACGAAAACTGGTGGCAGAGAAAGAGTGGCTTGTAAAAGAGATCCATCACCGGGTGAGGGATAACCTGCAGATCATCATGCGACTGCTGAACGCGCAGGCGGCTCACCTGGACGATGAAAATGCGCTGGCTGCCATCCAGGAAAGCCGGCACCGGATGCAGGCTATTTCTCTCATTCATCAGAAATTGTACCTGTCCGGAAGTACGGCGGTAGTTGATATGGATATATATATCAGGGAACTTGTTGCATATTTTAAAGATAGCTTTGCCGGATTACAGCAGATTTCTTTTGATTTGCAAATAGCAAATGTTTACCTGGAGGTTTGTCAGGCAGTTCCCATCGGACTGATCCTGAATGAGGCTATCACCAATTCATTCAAATACGCATTCCCGGCCGGTAGTGAAGGAACCATAACAGTTAACCTGCACCATAGCGCAGATAATAATGTCCTGCTGGTAGTGAAAGACAACGGGAAAGGACTACCGGCAGATTTTGAAATAAGAAGACATGCTTCCATGGGCATCGTTCTCATGGAAACATTGAGCGAGCAACTGGAGGGAAAGCTATCTGTTAAGAATAAGGATGGAGTAACCGTCGTTATGATATTTAAACCACAACACACCAGGGAAAAGGTTCCCGGCTTACTGAAATTAGTAAACAAAACTGCTTAGTATGGAAGAAAAAATTATGATCGTAGAAGACGAGCTGATTGTTGCGGGCGATATACGGTTGACGCTGGAGCGTGCTGGCTATAAGGTCTCAGGCGTGGCTCGTTCTGTACACCGGGCATTGGAGATCATAGAAACGGAAAGGCCAGACCTTGTATTGCTGGATATCTATCTGAAGGGAGACCAGACTGGTATAGATCTGGCCGTTGAGCTGAATAAAGTAAACATCCCTTTTGTATACCTCTCTGCCAATTGCAACCGCCAGGTGCTGGAGGCTGCAAAAGTAACCCAGCCCTACGGTTTTATTGTGAAACCGTTCAGGGAGAAAGATCTGTTGGTGACACTGGATATTGCCCGCTACCGTTACGAGCATCATCGCGCCCTAAAAATACAGCCAGATAATGAACAGCAGGCCGAGCCTTCACGTCTGCCCGTTTTCCTGCCAGATAAAGTGATAGAGGCACAGCATAACAATCTGCCGTCTATTCCCAACTTTGAAGGCATTATCGGGCAAAGCAATCCTATGTTACGTGTGTTTGAGCTGATCCGCCAGGTAGCTCCGCTGGATACTTCTGTGCTGATATTGGGAGAAACCGGTACCGGTAAGGAAGGTGTGGCAAATTGTATCCATAAGCTGTCGCCCCGCAAAGCAAAGCCATTCGTGAAAGTGAACTGTGCTGCCCTGCCCACGCACCTGATAGAATCAGAGCTGTTCGGTCATGAGAAAGGCGCCTTTACAGGTGCATTAGAGAAGAGGATCGGGAAGTTTGAAAGGGCAGATGGCGGTACTATTTTCCTGGATGAAATAGGCGACATGCCGGCAGACCTGCAGGTGAAACTATTGCGTGTATTGCAGGAAAAGGAAATTGAAAGGATTGGTGGTAACGGACCGCTGAAAGTGAATGTACGTATCATTGCCGCTACTAACCGTAACCTGGAAAAAGAGATCGCTGAAGGACGTTTCCGCCTCGATCTGTATTACAGGTTGCACGTATTCCCTATTATGCTGTCAGCCCTGCGCGAACGCCGTGAAGACATCCCATTACTCATCTCCCATTTCATCCGTTTATATGCTGTTGCTACAGGAAAGATGGTAGAAGATGTAACACCGGTAGTATTGAAGCAACTGATGGACTACAGCTGGCCGGGCAATGTGCGTGAATTGCAAAACCTGATAGAGAGAAGCGTGCTGCTGGCGCGCGAAAGCACGATCAAAGAAGTATCGCTGCCTACATCTGCCAAGAAAGAAACGGTCGTGGTGAGTGCTGAAAAAGATATTAAGACAATTGTAGAATTAGAAAGAGAACATATACTTACTGTACTGAAGAAGTGTAATCACAAAATATCCGGTCCGGGTGGAGCGGCGGAATTACTGAATCTGCCGCCTTCTACACTGGCTTCAAAGATGAAGAAACTGGGTATTGTGAAAAGACATACATTATAGCGTTCTCCATAAAAAGTACAACAGAACAGGTGATTAGGCAATTGACATTCAGGTGCTATGAGGGTAGTTTTGTAGAGAAATCAACAAACAGTAAAAGACAGGGATCAACGGACAGGATACTCATAGGTAAAGAGGATGAACGTGTGTATTGACAGGGTGCGACAGCAATCAGTCAGCAGCTTATAAGGAAAGTGAGCAATCTGTAGACGATAGGCAATAGTTCATAGAAGATAACGCTTGGAAATGAACATCAGCCCAATCAGACATAGTTAACCAGCCAGGAATACGAACCGGTGATTTACTATGAACTATTCGTCTATCGACTATGGAATGCTAACATGGAATGTGATGCGCTGCGATATTAATTTCAAAGTATATCCTTCCTTTTATTCATACAGTGGAGCTTGATTGTTAATGGCCGTTTCTCTCCAGGAACGGTCCTTTTTTTGCGGGAGGCTGCAGCGGTAGTTCGTATATTTGTCTGGACTAACCCTTAATACCTGCGCATATGGAAGATAAATCTATTATAGCAGACAAGCTGGATGATCTGGAGGAACTATTGTTGCCGAGAAGAAGAACACTGTTGACCTGGTGGTTGAAGATATTCAGTTATCTCTTTTTATTCACGGGAATAGCTGCGCTGGCAATGTACCCGATGATGTTCCTGTTGGAGAACGACTATCATGTGTCCTTGTATGGATTGGAAAGCTCAGACAAACGTTCTTTCATTATGTTGGCAGTAGTCGTGTTGTTCCTCTTAAAAGGAGTGGTGGCTTATGGCTTATTGCTTGAAAAGGAATGGGCGATCGAAGTAGGCCTGGTTGACGCGGCGATAGGTATTCTGGTCTGCCTGTTTGTAGGTTTGTATACCATGTTCGGCACCGGTAGTTATATCGCTTCTTTCAGAGTGGAACTTGTTTTACTGATCATCTATCTGATTAAGCTGTTGAAGATGCAGGCAATATGGAAGAAAAGCCCGGCGGGCTATAAATAATTATATTTCTATCATTCAAAATAACAGATATGGAACACCATTATGACACCGTCTCCAATGCCATTAATTCCCTGAAACGGCAGGGATTTACCGTTGATTTTAACCTGGAAGGAAATTACCTGGTAAATGAGGGAAATAAGATAGGCGTAAGTGATTTCAGCATTGTAGACGTGTATCGTTATGAAGGCAATACTGATCCCTCAGATGAAGCAGCCGTATATGCCATTGAATCTACTAATGGTATCAAAGGTATACTGGTAACGGGTTACGGTGCTTCCTCTGATGCCTTTACCGGAGAAATGCTGGAAAAGCTGAAGATCAGATAGTCTCCGTGTAGATAACATGTAAACATCATAGCTGCTGCGCTGGCAGGTGTGTTACAAACGCCATTGCTGTCGCAGCATGTTCACCAGCAGATCTGGAAAGGTCCAGCCTATTTTCCGTGCCGCCAATGCCGATAAGCTGTCCTGATCCTGTCTGTGCGGGCGGGCGGCGCCGGTCATATTAGGTTTCATATTCAGATCGAAGATGAAGTAATTCCCCTGCTCATCCTGCCGGCAATCTATTCTCACAGGAGCTTTTGCACCTACTAACGCCGCAGCAGATTCGCACTGTTTACAGAGAGCAATGACCTTTTGTGATTGCAGTTGTGCATCGTCCAGCACCCTGCTGTTATGGACAACTGCAACACTTCCGTTGTAGGGGGCTACGCCGTCCTGGTGATTAAAACGTTCTACGGCCGGCAGGCTCCAGTAGTTGATCTTTTCCTGGCATAGGCCATTGAACTCATATTTACCTGGTGGCATCACCGTAACTGTCACTTCCTGTCCTTGCAGGAATTTTTCTACATAAACGGCGCTGCCGTAGTTTTCTACCGCCAGCATCTCTCCTAGTATTGCGTCCAGTTCTTCCTGGGTATCAGCAACACGTACACCCTCACTTCCCCTGCCACGTATGGGTTTAGCCACTACCGGAAAGGAAAAGGGCAGCTGGTAATCGTACATGTTGTCTTTGCTGATCAGAACGGCCGGTGGAATAGGGAGATTGTTTTTTTGCAGCAGTTTATTGGTGATCCACTTATCATCGTACAGGTCTGTATTACGGGGCAGTTGCCCTACTGCGGCAATGCCTTTTTTCAGAAACGCTTCCACAGGATGCCCATTGTATAAGATCGTATTCAGCCACAATACCTGTGCCCCTTTAGCCAGGGCATGCAGTATACCCGCTTCCGTGTCGGGGAATACCCAATCCAGGTCGATAGCCAATTGCGGATGGGTCACAGGTGTACTTACCAGCACTTGTTTTTCACGTAGCGCATAGGCAATGTCTGCACCACTGTCTGAATAGCCTCCGGGTTTCATAGGCTTGAGGATGCCATTCCTGGCAGGTGGCTGCTGCGCCTGATAGAGCAGGGCGACTGGGGTTCCGGTTATTGACATGGTCATCTTTTTCTAACGTGTTTATAACGTGAATGTATAAAATTTTACATTCATCTGGCTGCAGTAGGTCCGGCGTTATCAGGGTTGTGCAAGTCTTCTTGTCAGTCTTTCATACCTGGCCGGCTGCACAAATATCAGGCTGTTATGATCGCTGTATCTGACCAGCCGCTCTTTTATATCAGTGCTCATCAGTACTTTATTCAGTAAGAGGTAAATGGCGGTGTTGTCGGGAGTGCACCCTTTGGTATTGGAGAACGTAACCGTATGCAGTGTGTGATCCAGTTTGGCGTAGATCGTATACTTGGTTTCAAAGGTGGAGGTCTGTTTGAAACCATAACAGACCTCCAGTTTGATATTATTGTCGGCCAGAATACCCTGCATGGCGGTTGTGATCAGATCACTATAGTTCACAGGTTCGGCGATGCATTCATCAGATAATGGCGCAAAGACCTTGTTATATTCCAGCACGGCTATTTCCGGTGAAGCCGCAGTTGTTTTCAGGTATTGACCGGGAGCAAGGAGCGTTTTTTTGAAGGTTTCCATATCATTAGCGATGCGGATATATTCTTCTGCGGAATACTTTGATTGCAACACCGGTGTTGCTTCATGATCGCTTCCCGTCGTACTTCTGCTGGTGGCTAATATCTGCTGAGGCCATGTCTTCGTGATATTCGTCTTCAACACATGGAACTCTGCTTCCGTGATAGGATGACGTGTATACTTGTAGTTACCAATATCTACATTGATCTTCAGATCGAAGTTCTTATTGGCAGAATGCCTGTTGCATTGAAAGCTCAGAAGGGCAAGCAGAAATAAGAAAGTCTTTTTCATAGGATATATGGCTGACTGCAAGATAGCATCTTTTAGTGAATGACCGCAGCCTCACCAGCTTCCTGCAGCAAAACAGGATTCGTGATGCGTGTACGTCCTATGAGTAACATCGTAAGTGATAGCACAGCTGTAGCCGCCATAATAACGGTCATAGGTACAGCGGTGGTCATATCAAACAAGCTGCTGATGGTAGAGGCAAGTCCGCCAATGCCCATCTGCAGAGCGCCCATCAGTGCAGCCGCACTTCCCGCATTCTTTTTAAAAGGTGCAATACTAAGTGCAGTAGCATTCGGATAAACAAATCCGAGACAACTCAGGAAAAGGAACAGTATGAAAATGGTGGAGCCTAATCCCAGCCATCCCATATAGGTTCCAAAACAGAGCGCAACGCCTACGAGTGTTTGTCCCAGCAGGGCTACACGGATAATTTGCTCACTGCGGAAATAACGTAAGGTCAGACTGTTCAATTGGCTGGAGCCAATAAGTCCGACTGACAAGCCTGCGAAGATCCAGCCGAAATGCTTTTCAGATACATGGAAGATGTCCATGAATACGACCGGGGAGGAAGACACATATACGAATAATCCGGAGAAGGCAAGTGCTCCCGTCAACGCATAAGTGTAAAACTGTGGCTCCCGCATAACTGCCCAGAAGCCATTAATAATCGGAGCTGGTTTCAGTGACATGGAGGTATCCGGCTGATGGCTTTCCGGCAGAAAGAAAATACAAGTCAGCATCAGGAAAAATCCCATAAGACCCAGTACAACAAATATGATCTGCCAGCCCCAGGCCGCTGTGATATAACCGCCGATAGTCGGTGCCAGCATCGGAGACGCACTCACTACCAGCATAAGCAGGGCAAATACTTTTGCACTGTCTTTTATAGGGAAGAAGTCACGTACCATGGCAACAGAGGCTACTGCAGCGGCACAGCTACCGATAGCCTGGATGAAACGTACCGCCACAAAGAAATCCAGTGATTTCGCCACGATACAACCGGCAGAAGCCAGGATGTAAACGACCAGGCCTGCGTAAAGCGGTTTTTTTCTGCCAAAGCGGTCCAGAAGTGGACCATATAGCAATTGTCCGGCAGATATGCCGATGAAATAGCTGGCAAGGGAAAGTCCGATCCTGGCTGTCGTCGTGTGCAAGTCTATCGCAATAGCCTGGTAGCCGGAAAGGTACATATCGATTGAAAATGGCCCCAGTGCCGTCATTGTTCCCAATATAAGTATCAGTGACCAATACCGGCGGGTTGTCATAGTAGCTTCCATTATTCGTATTTAAGGGTGCAAAATTATCTAAACATATCGGGAAATCCCAATCTAACTATGTCAAGATAGGATGAGGGAAGGGGAGAGTACAGTGAGAGAACAAGCAGAGAAGAAGCAGAGAAGACGGAGAGAACAAGCAGGCTTATTTTGCCCGGATGTCAATTTTAGCCGTTTTAAGCCCCTGCCCTTCGATCTGGAGTGTTATATTGCCTGACCGCCCATTGGCTCTTAAAATGGCTAATCCGCGTCCTCTGAAGGTGGTCAGCGCCGGTTGTTGGAAACTTGCCGGACAGTCCGGACAGGCACTACCTGCAGCTGCCAGGGTGGCTTGTCCGCTGACGCTGATCTTTAACGGTAAATTGGCATCAGGAACAATCCTTCCCAGGTTATCCACAATATCCACATTCACGTACACAAGTTCATTTGCGTCTGCAGTAATTTGTGTACGGTCGGCCGTTAATTTGATGGCCTGCGGAGGATTAGCCAGCGCCAGCGTTTTGACGCCGATCTCATTGCCTTTGCTGTCGTATACAAAGGCCGTCAGCACGCCTGGGGTATATGGAATATTGAATGTCACCGTAAGTGGTGTACTGTCTGATACGGTTTTTGTCGCCACCCGGTAGTCGTTCAATACGAGCTCGACTTTCTCTCCTCTTGTAAAGACCCGTACCTGCATATTTTTACCGTTCATGCCCGGCCATGTCCAGGAAGGTACTTCATCCGGCCATCCCCAGCGGCTTACTTTTTCTTTCGTTCCTTCGGGGATGGGGGTATGTACCAGCATTTCCACCATGCTTCTGCCCCATACCACATCCCGGAAATAAGATTGAGGTTTCTTATTGCCAATAAGGTCTATATCGCCACACCATGCATTGAACCATGGATGGGTGCGTCTTCCTGTGCCGTTGCCGGTATAGGTGCTGTGTCCTATACCCGCTTCTCCCAGGTAGTCCATAGCCGTCCAGACGAAGTCGCCGATTACAAAGGGGAGTCCCTGCACCTGGTTCCAGGCATGATACAGATCTGCCGGGAAGGTTTCCGATCCGAACATCACACGACCGGGCACACGTCTTTCGTCTATAGCATAACTACGCCACTGGTAATTATATCCTGCAACGTCCAGCAGGGCGAATGAGGCATCTGTAGCCGTCCATTTATACGGTCTTTCCCAGAAATCATTCTCGGCAGCTGTAATAGCCCGGGTGCTATCCATATGGTGTATTGCCTTCACCATCTGCCGGGTGATCGCAAGTCCTGCACTATCCGCCCGTTCAGGTATTTCATTGCCAATGCTCCACATAATGACGCTCGGATGGTTCCTGTCGCGCAGTATCATGCTTTGCAGATCGCGCTGCCACCATGCTTTAAAGAAACGGTGGTAGTCCTGCGGCTGCTTCTGGTCTTCCCACATATCAAAAGCCTCGTCGATGACCAGTATGCCGAGTTTGTCGCAGGTCTCCAGGAATTTTTCAGAAGGGGGATTATGGCTGGTGCGGATGGCGTTGAATCCGTAAGCCTTCATCAATTCCACTTTCCTTTCTTCTGCCCGGTCAAAGGCCGCCGCACCTAACAGGCCGTTGTCATGATGAAGGCAACCGCCTTTCAGCAGAACCTTCTCACCATTGATGGTCAGCCCCCTGGTGGCATTGATCCTGATCTGCCGGATACCTGTTTTGATCTCAAGCCGGTCTGCGGTGGCAGTGTTCTTTACATTAAGGGTATCCATTAGTCGGATCTCCGTGGTATAGAGGTAGGGCCTTCCCGGCGACCATAAGGCCGGGTTGTTCACAGTGAGTTGCCTGATGACCGTAGTTGTATCGCCCGGGGCAATGTTAACCGGCTGAGATGCATATGCAACCACCTGGCCGGTACTATCTTTCAGCCGGATCTGCAGCAGGCGTTGAGCGGCACCTGTCACGCTGCCCGTCACTGCAGTGGCTATCTGTATCACCGCTTTTTGTTTGCCGGCTTCCTGAGTGGTGATGAAGATGCCGTCTTTTATCAGGTGTACGGGAGGGGCCATGACCAGGTGTACGTGCCGGTAGATACCTGCCCCGGTATACCAGCGGGAGTTAAGTCCTTCATTTTTTACCCGGACGGCCAGGACGTTCTTTTGTCCGGGAGTAGCCAGGTAAGGCGTCAGGTCGTAGGTGAAAGGCGTATAACCATAGGGGTGGTTCCCCAGGTGGTGTCCATTGATCCAGACGTCGCTGTCCATGTATACGCCGTCAAAGCGGATGGCAACGGTTTGTCCTGCCGGAAGGGCAGGTAAAGTGAATGGCTTGCGGTACCAGGCCGTGCCACCTACGACATAGGCGCCATGTTCTTTTGCCGGACTGTATTTATAAAAAGGGCCGATGATGGTGCTATCGTTTTGGCCAGGAAGATCTTCTATCGCCCAGTCATGCGGAAGGTGCAAGGTCCGCCAGCCGGCGTCGGGAAAGTCAGGCTGTTCCGCTCCGGTCAGACTATCTTTTTTGAACCGCCAGTTGTCGTCGAACAGCTGTTCTCTTACCAGCGGCAGTTTTTTTGTTTGTCCGTAGGATTGCAGGGCGAGCATCAGGCTGCCCAGCCATAAAAGTTTCGCAAGGCTCATAGTATTCTTCATTTCTCCAGTGCAGATGCGCATTTCCTCTTTCCGGGGATGCATGTCACTGACCACGTCCGAAAGTTATTTTAAAAAATCTGATATTTTTTTTGAATCATTTTTGGATATATCAAAAAATCATCTACCTTTGCAATCCCAAACATCGAAAGCGATGGCAACAAAGCGAGATGTTTAACGGGTTCGGGGCGTAGCGTAGCCCGGTATCGCGCCTGCTTTGGGAGCAGGAGGTCGCAGGTTCGAATCCTGCCGCCCCGACAGAAAGGAGATCAGAAATGATCTCCTTTTTTGTTTTTGCTACATTTTGTAGCAATTGCATGGATTACGGATCAAGGCCAAAAGTTGTGAAGCGAGACGAATTTTTCTAATTTTGCGTTAGGATGAAAGGACCCATACAGGACGGCTATTTCGCATTAGTGGA
>NZ_PYGK01000021.1 GCF_003014595.1 Chitinophaga ginsengisoli
TACTGATAATGTTTTACCTCTTGCCATGACTTAATTTACTAAGAATCATGGTTCCAAGATATTTTTTCGTCCTTTTTTTTACTAAAAATAAAGAGGGTGCCTCAATTACTTTTGAGACACCCTCTTTATATAGTTTAACCGGTGTACCGCAATTTTATTCTTCATCTTATATCAGGTAGCTGGATTAATGCTCACTTACAATAATTTGTCTACTGATCCAGGTGTCGTTGCTACGGATACGTAGTATATACATGTCTGCTGGCAAGTTGCTTACGTCGACGGATATATTGCTGGTTCCTGATGGATATTTTACAACCTTTTTAATATTGTTAAACTTATCAACGATCATAATCTCATTGATCTGGACGGGTTTCGCTGCCGCCTTAGTGTTGGTTTTAGCAGAAATCCTGTTTTGAAGACTGACAGTGATATTTGTGCTAGCTGGATTCGGAGAGATGAGGAAAACCCCCGGGTCTGCAACAAATACATCTAGGTAGGCAACAATAAAGCTACCACAGGTAGCTGGGTGATTTGATACAACTACGCCCACTGTTGTAGGAACACCTCCTACTCCTTGTGGCCATTCTGCCCTTATTTTATAAGAGCCGTCACCATTTCTGATGATAGCGCCCCCAGGCTGCCATTCATAGGTTGCACCAGCCAAAATAGGACTACATATATAATCGGAAATGTCGCCTGCAGCCACCATTGTTGGGCCCGTGACTCTCAGTTGGATCTGACCTACAGTTAATGAACCACTGGCTGCCAACGTCTGACCACAAGCAGAATTTACTGTCACAGTGATATTGGTATTTATATCGGTGCTGCCGGATGTTACAGTAACGCTGTTGCCGTTGCTGTTGGCTGGAATGGTGACAGGAGGTGTCTGGTTATTGATCTTTATACCCGGTTGGCTGGAATTCCATGTATAGTTGATGGCATTGGCATAAGGTTGTACTGTAAAGGTCGTTGTTGCATTACGGCACATCTGCGTCGGCTTTGTGGTAAAAACCGGGGCAGCGAGGCTGTTACTCGTAGGCCTTGTGACGTTAAATGTCTGGCTTGATGCCGGAAGATTTGGACAACCCGAATTACCAAACGAAATTGTTACCGTACCTGAGCTCGTATTGTTGATATTGTACGTTACATCCGACATTTTAATACCTGCCTGCCCATCATAAGGTGGTTGTATTTGTCCCACTTGTGGCCATCCGGCAGTATTGCTCCAGCTGATATTCGTAGCTTCGGCAGGGTCCATGCCATACTTGAAAGTATAGTTGCCGCTAAACTCACAAGGAATGCTTAGAGAAGAAGAAGAGGCACTTGTCATTTTAACCGTTACCTCCTTTACGAGATTGCCGACAGCAGGTGTTGTATTCTGACAGCTATAACTGGCCAGAATACGAAACGGGGCGCTGCCGGAGACTTGTGGAAATATAACGTCGATGTAGCTGTTGGTTCTGGATACAACCGTTACCGGTAGCGGCCCTTGTACATCTCCAAATATTACACTCGAACAGCCGGCGGGTTTGAACTCAAATCGTACGGTGGTATTAGGGCATACAGATGATGGCCCATCTATATAGGGGGGAGTTTGCGCTAATAATGGTAATTGAAGACAAATGAAAAATATGGCAATTAGCCATCGCATAGTAATAATGAATTTCATAAAAAGTGGGTTGAATTTGGTAAATGGTTAGGGAAAAATTGAAATTGGGTTTCCGGTTTAAAATATTGAGTATTCAAATATAAAAAATATTAAACTATTAAAGATGGAAGGTCGGTTATTTTATTATTACTTATACTTTGATTATAACTCAGAAGAGTATTGATACCAGAACTATCTTTTTCGAATAACTATATGTTAAACCGCACACCTCTATATCTTTTTAAGAATTTTTATATCTTGTGATACTTTTAGCTTGACTGGCTGTTTTTCAAAATAATAAAGACACGGGGACAATTGACCACATTTAACCACAGATGTGGGTATTTTAATCTTGGTACTATCACTAATGCTGCTTCCTGCATTAATTTAAAATCTGTTTGATGAAAAAAGGAGTATTCCTGTATCTGTTTTCATTAATGGCTGTGCTGCCTGCTCTTGCACAGATGAGGACACTTACAGGCACTGTCAAAGCCGAGAATAGCGGAGCACCGCTATCTGGCGTTACTATCCACATTAAGGGTACTACCTATCGTGTAGCCACCAATCCAGACGGCTCTTTTTCCCTGAGCATCGGAGGGACGCCTGAACTGCAATTCTCCATGGTAGGGTATGAAACCCACCAGGTGAAGGTTGCTGAAAATGTCTCCTGGCTGGATATAAAACTGCACCCCGCATCTTCCCGGCTATCTGAAGTGGTCGTGGTGGGATATGGAGAACAGGCGCAGCGGTATACAACTGAAGCTGTATCCGTAGTGAAAGCCAGCGAGATAACGAATGTACCGGCTGTATCGCCCCAGCAACTGCTGCAGGGACAGGTAGCAGGGGTAAACATGACCAATTCTTCCGGTTTACTGGGTAATTCCTCTCTCCTCCGGGTAAGGGGAACTGCTTCCATTACAGCCGGAAGCCAGCCATTGTTTGTGGTGGATGGGGTGCCGCTGAACGATGGTGCCTACAACACCCCCTATGGCGGTGGTGCCAATCTGAATCCACTGCTGGAAATCAATCCGGAAGATATCGCATCTATCAACGTGCTGAAAGATGCAGCAGCTGCGGCCATTTATGGCTCCAGGGGCTCAAACGGAGTGATATTAATAGAAACAAAGAAGGGGGCCCTGAACCATAAAACACAGCTTAAACTGGATTACTATACCGGTTGGGTAAGTCCTACGGACAAGCTGAAGGTCATGAACGGGGATGAATACCGTTCTTTTTACAACAACTATATCACCAAGGTAAAAGGCATCGCACCGGTCGATTTCCCGGCAAAAAGTACTGACTGGCCTTCCCTGGTCACCAGGACCGGCCGTACGAACAACTATGCGCTTTCTGCCAGCGGAGGAGACGAGAAGACCCGTTTCTATGTAGGAGGTAACTATATGGACGATGGCAACTATGTGATCGGTAACAATCTGCAAAGATTGTCCGGAAGACTGAACCTGGAGCATACCGCCAACAAGTACTTACAGCTGGGAGTTAACTTCAGTACTGCTTACACAAACATGGATCGTATTTACCAGGAGGGAAATTCCAGTGGCAACAACAACCAGCCACCTTATACAGCAGCCTTCCTCAATACGCCATTCACTCCCGCTTATACAGATGATGGCCAGTTTGCCAATCCGACCACCAATACACTCGCCAACATTGCATTAAGCACTAATAAATATTACACCCGCCGCAATACAGGCAATGCCTATGCAAAGGTGAATATCACGAAAGACTTCTGGGTAAAGACCGATTGGGGTATTGATCTCCTGGAAACAGAAGAACGTATCCGCAGGTCTGCTAAACTAACAGGCGCCACTACCAGTCCCGGTTCTGCCAGCCGTACCATCTGGCAGGATAACAAGTGGTTAAGCACTAACAGCCTGAATTACGATAAAAGGATCGGCAAAGACCATCAGGTAACGTTGTTAGCCGCGTATAGCTATGAGACGGCAAGATATGATGATATCAAGGCAACAGGTACGGGCTTCGTAAATGACCAGCTGCCCAATGTGGGATCGGCCGCGGTGACCACAGGTTCTGCTACCGGTAAGCGCTGGGCAATGGAATCTTACATTTTCCGTGGTAACTATCGCTTCCAGGATAAATACCTGTTTGAAGGATCATTACGCCGGGATGGTTCTTCCCGTTTCGGAGACAATAAGAAGTATGGTAACTTCTGGGCTGTATCCGGTGGGTGGATCATTTCACAGGAACAGTTTATGAAGGAGGTACGTTTCATCGACTACATGAAACTGACAGCCAGCTATGGTGTAACCGGTAATGACCGCATCAACTACTATGATTATCTGGGGTTATATTCTGCCAGTGACGCCAGCTATGCAGGACAGCCGGGATTAAGACCTACACAGATCAAGAACCCGAACCTGAGCTGGGAAGAAACCAAACAATTTGACCTGGGCCTGGCCGTAAATGCGCTGGACAACAGGATACAACTGACGGTGGATTATTATAGCAAGAAATCACAGGACCTGCTGTTGTACTTAGCAGTACCTTCTACAACAGGTTTTGGCTATGCCACCCGCAATGCTGGAAAAATGCGTAACCGCGGTGTAGACCTGCAGATAACAGGAGTGCCTGTACGTACAAAAGATCTTCAGTGGACTACGACCCTTAACCTGGGCTTTGTGAAGAACAAGGTATTACAGCTGTCTTCAGATACCAGGGATGAACAAGGAAGAAACTATATACTCAGTTCATATGGTGGTCAGCGTGTTATACAGGGCTATGCACTGAACTCGTTCTATGTACTCAATTATAAGGGTATTAACCCGCAAACAGGAGATCCTGAATGGTATACCAAAGACGGAAAAGCTACGACTACTCCTACTGCCAACGACCAGATAATAGCCGGCAATGCGATGCCGAAATTAACTGGCGGATTCAATAACACCGTACGGTATAAACAATTTGATCTGGGCGTTAATTTCTACTTCTCATATGGTAATAAAGTTATGTTGGATGAATTCCAGACCCTGGATAATGCAACACTGACTACTTCCAATCTGAGCAAAGACATGCTGAACTACTGGCAGAAACCAGGAGATAACGCATTTGCGCCGGCAGCAACCAGCGCTTCCTGGAAGACCATGCCGTTTTACCAGTTATCTACCAGACAGTTGTTTGACGGGTCTTACCTGCGCTTAAAGACATTGACATTAGGATATAATCTGCCATCAACGCTGCTGAGCAATACGCATGTATTGAGTGGCGCAAGGTTATATGTGCTGGGACAGAATCTCTGGACAGTAACAAAGAAGGAATTCCGTGGTGCTGATCCTGAGGTATCCCTGTATGGCTCGAATGGCCAGGTAGCCGGAGAGTCCTACTTTTCCCTGCCTCAACCTAAGACAATCACTGTGGGTGTGAACCTGTTATTCTAAAAAATGAAAACAGCCAAAATGAACGGGCAAAAAAAGATATTGATATGGCTGCTGGCAGGTCTTACCTGTACCAGCCTGTTTTCCTGCAGCAAAGACCTGGACCAGAATCCTGAGCAGCAGATTCCTACTGACGAGGTATTTACTTCCGGACCTACTGCTTTAAGCGCATTATATGGCGTTTATAGCCGCTCTCAACGTCCGGAGGTATGCGGAGGTCAGACGCAGATTATCGCCGATTTTATGGCAGATAATGTCAATTATGTGGGTTCTTCCATGAGTGATATCAGCAATTTCATCACGTCTCCTGCCAGCTCTATTGTGAGTGAGATGTGGCGTATTCACTTTGATGCTATCATGGGGGCCAATGCAGTGGTAGACAAAGTGCCGGGTATAAAGGACGCTTCGTTTACAGCGGCTGACCGGAAGATGTATATAGCAGAAGCAAAATTCATGAGGGCTATCCTCTATTTTAACCTGCTGAACCTCTTTTCGCAGCCTTATCAGGTATCGCAGGGTGGAGCACCTGGTATTCCGGTGGTAACCGCCGCTTTTGATGGTACCATTACCTATCCTGCCAGAGGTACGGTAAATGATGTACAGGCGCAGATAGAAAAAGATCTGCTGGACGCATTACCTGACCTGAGCGATACTTTCAGTGATCCTATGCTGGCAAGAGGCCGCGCTACCAAAGGTGCAGCAAATGCACTGTTGTCAAGACTGTACCTGTACCGTGAGCAATGGGACAAGGCCGCGCAGTATGCAAAAGCGGTGCTGGATGCACCTTACTATAAACTGGCCGGTGATTATGCTTTCTATGATGGCAATACAAAGGAAGATGTGTTTTCCATTCAGAATACAGAAACTGATAATTACGGTACTAACAGCCTGGCTGGGTACTATCGCCCGACAAGTGTCGGTGGCAGTGGTTTCTGCCCTTTTTCTCCTGAATTGATACAGGCATTTTCTGCTGAGGCAATTGACAAAAGATTTGCGATGAGTGATGAAGGTACCGCCACTAATCTCGAAAAGAGAAGATTCACACTGAAGTTCCCGGATGTATCTCCTGCAAAGGATAACGTACCGATGATCAGGGTGACTGAGATGTACCTGAACAGGGCGGAGGCATTGGCTGCTACAGCTGGTGTGAACCAGGAATCTATAGACCTGATGAACGCCTTGAGAACACGTGCAGGACTCCCGGAATGGACCATCAGCACTTTTGCTACCGGCGATGCGCTGATCACTGCTATCCTGAATGAAAGACGTAAAGAACTTTGTTTCGAAGGTCATCGCAGAATGGATGTATTAAGAAGAGGACAATCATTGCGTGCGAATGATCCGGATAAAAAAGCAGGCGCGGACAGGGTGATACTACCTATCCCGCAACGCGAAATAGATCTGAGCCCTTCATTGAAAGGTCATCAGAACCCTGGCTATTGATCTGATACCAGCTATTATACAAAAAAGGGCGGCTGTTCACAGTGAACAGCCGCCCTTTTTTTGTGTTCAGTTTCCCATTATACTCATATATGGTAAGCGGTGCTATCGCGCATAGAGATGGATATGCAAGGGTTATACGGAAACATTTTTCTTACATTATATTGAAAAAAATGTGCAGGATAATTTCGCGTGATTTCATTATATTGCATTAGAACGTATTGTGAGTATTTTGAACCAAAATCTGAATCCGAATTCCTTAGAGTGAACCCGATTACCACTTTAATTGCCCGACGAAAGGAATTGTAATTATTGTTTAACAAGTGAACTGACAACCCGGTTTTTCTCTGTAATGACTGATATGGGGGCTGCATTCCTATTACCTAAGGAGTAACCCACAACCCATCCTGCAGTTAAATCCGTAAAGCAGTAATGCATGTGTATATCCGCTGCACATGATTGCTGACGTGTCGCACTATCCTAAACATTCTTTTTATGTAGCAGAAATAACCGGACGTTTTTTCATCAATCAAAATCGCTTATGAAACACATTGTACTCCTATGGCTATTCGTGGCCATCAGCGTGATGCCCGCGCTTGCCCAAACACGAACGATCAAAGGAAAAATTACAGACGCCAAAGATGGCGCCGGCGTACCCTACGCCACTGTCAGGATCCAGGGGGCTAACAAAGGAACAACAACTGACCAGAATGGAAATTTTAGTATTGAGATCGGCGCCAATCAGTCGCTGATCGTTTCCTCCATCGGGTTTGCTGCGAAAACAGTGAAACCCGGTAATAGTGGGTCACTAATAGTGTCGCTTATTGCTGATAATATGCTGAGTGAATACATTACTACCGGTTATGGTAACACGAACAGACAAAGGAAAGTTAGCTCGGTTGCTGAAGTAGCTGGTGAGAAAGTGGCCAACACACCATTCGTTGATATTAACCAGGCCTTACAGGGTAGAGCAGCAGGTGTATTTATCGGCGGTGCATCCGGACAACCAGGCGCTGTGCAGAACGTAAGGATCCGCGGCGTGGGTTCTATCAGTGCCGGTGCTGCACCATTGTATGTAATAGATGGTGTTATCGTAGATGGCAGGGACATTAACGGTACTTCCGGTCTTGCCTTACAAACGAATGACCTGCTGGCTAACCTGAATGCCAATGATGTTGAAAGCGTTAACGTACTGAAAGATGCTGCAGCTACTGCATTGTATGGCTCTCGTGGTGCTAATGGCGTGATCGTGATCTCCACTAAAAAAGGGAAGGCCGGCGTTACTACTTTCTCTGCAAGAGCGCAGTATGGTACCGCAAAAGCCAGCTTCGGTAAATCCGGTATGTTATCGCCGGCGGAAGCACTGGCCTACGACCGCGATGTGTTGGCTATCAACGGCGCCACTCCTGCAGAAGTAGATCAGGAATTCCCTATGTCATTGATGCAGACTGCCTTTGACTGGCACAGCGCCGGTTTCCGCAAAGCAAGTACACAGGATTATGGGATTGCTGCTTCTGGCGGAACAGAAAAAACAAAGTTTTACATCTCCGGTGGATATCAGAACCAGGAAGGAACCGTGATCAATTCCTGGTTTAAAAAATATACTGTCATCTCCAATGTTTCACAACAGGTGAATGACCACCTGGACATTGCAATGAACCTGAACCTGTCGCAGAGCAACGCGAATAATGCAATGGGTGGAAACTATTACTCAAGCCCGATATTGGGAGCCTACTTTGTATCTCCTTTTCAGAGTCCCTATAAGCCCGATGGCTCATTGTATACAGGACTGGAGCCCGACTACAATGCCGCCAGTGGCGATAACTTCCTTTACTCCGTACCACTGAATGATAAACGCCTGACCAACTTCAGGGGCTTAGGCGGACTCACAGTAGGGTACCGTGTGTTTGACTGGCTGAAGGTGCAGGAAAAAGTGAACATGGACCTGGTATATGGTGAAGCTTCCCTTTTCTACGATCCTACTACCGGCGATGGTATCAATACTGCGGAACCTGCGAAGAGTGGTGAGATCTATAATGCGAATGTGAAGAACACGACACTGACCAACCAGTTGTCAATCAGTGGTGCCATTAAGATCAGTGAAGATCATCAGCTGGACTACCTTGCACTCACTGAATATAACAGGTTTAAATCAAGATCTATCAGTGCAGATGGTATTGGTCTTGTAACAGGTAAACTGAAAGCACTGGATGTTACTGCTGTTCCACAGGACGTAGGCGGTAACGGTACAGAATATACGTTCCTGTCATACCTCGGACAGTTGAACTACACTTTTAAGAACAGGTACAACCTGAGCGGTAGTGTAAGAACAGATGGTTCTTCCAGATTTGGTGTGAATAACCGTTATGGTACATTCTATTCTGTGGGTGCTTCCTGGAAAGCGATAGACGAACCATTTATGAAATCGCAGAAAGTCTTTTCAGATCTGCGTCTGAGAGGTAGTTATGGTGTGACTGGTAATGCTGACTTTGACAACTTTGTAGCAACCGCTTTGTATGATTATGGTACAGCTTATAATGGCGAACCAGGCAACGCTCCTTCCACAATTGGTAACAGAAACCTGACATGGGAACGGAACAAATCATTTAACATCGGTCTGGACCTTGGCTTCTTTAATAACAGGCTGACTGCTGTCATTGATGTGTACAGGCGTCAGACAGACGGACTGCTGATGAATACACCTGTGAGCTCCACCAGTGGCTTCCTGACACAGCCCGTAAACGTTGGTTCACTGGAGAACAAAGGTATAGAAGCGCTCATCACCAGTAAGAATATAGATGCTCCTTCCGGGCTGAAATGGACGACTGAATTGAACGTATCTACAAACAAGAATAAGATCCTCTCACTGTATGGCGGACAGGATGTATCTGCCTCTACCACACAATTACACAGAGTAGGTGAAGCAGTACAGAGCTGGTACCTGAATGAATGGGCCGGTGTTGATAAAGATAACGGTGATCCGCTATGGTATACAGCAGACGGCAAAACAACAAATAATATCAACTTCGCACAAAGAAAAATAGTAGGTAATAGTCAGCCGAAATTTATCGGAGGACTAACAAACACACTCTCCTATAAAGGTGTTTCCCTCAGCATATTCTTCTATGGCGTGACCGGTAATAAGATCCTCAACAGAACAAGGATACTGGGAGATGCTGACGGTGCTTATTTCGGATATAACTATGATAAGCTGACTACCAAGAACTACTGGCGGAAGGCTGGTGATATAGCAGACCGTCCCAAACCGATTCCCGGTGGTAATCATGGTGCTAACAATGCGCAGTCTACGAGATACCTGGAGAATGGTTCCTTCCTTCGTTTGAAGAACATCAACATTAGTTACAGTCTTCCGAAGAGATGGATGCGGGCTGTTAACCTGAGTGATGTGAAATTCTATGCACAGGCAGCGAATATCGCTACCTGGACAGGATATACAGGCTGGGACCCTGAGCAGGATATCAGCGCAATGGAGTTCTTCAGATATCCTCCTGCCAAGAGTATCACCTTCGGCGTAAACGTTAATTTCTAATTCAAGTAAAGAGCTTATATGAAAAAAATATTCGTGTATACTGTTATGTTAGTCCTGTTATATGCTGCTCAGGGCTGTAACAAAGAACTGACGCTTTCGCCGGCGGATAAGTTGCCGACGGATGAAGCCTTATCAAATATCAAGGGAGTGAACGCCGCTGTAAACGGTATGTATGCCGGGATGAGATCTACTGACTACTATGGGAGGAACTACCTGATATTGGGAGAGATCACTGCTGATAATGTATACCTTTCTACCAGCAACAGTAACCGTTTCCTGCCCAGCTGGCGATTGAGCTGGATCGTTTCAGATGTGGATGCCACTGCAATTTGGAACAGGGCCTATGCTATCATCTTAAGGGCCAACAATATTATTAATAGCGTGCCTGTTATCAGTGACGGTACTGAAGCAGAGAAAAAAGCGGCTAAGGGACAGGCGCTGTTTATCCGCGCACTGGCACACTTTGACCTGTTGCGTTTCTTTGCTGAGCCATATATTATCGGGGGGGGTACATCACTGGGCGTACCCGTGATAACAAAATTCGAAGTAGGCTTACCAGCAAGAAATACGGTAGACCAGGTATATGCACAGATCATTGCCGATCTGACCGAGGCCAAATCAATACTGGCTGAGGATATCACCGATCCTTTCAATGCCAGTTCCTTTGCAGCATCTGCATTGCTGGCCAGGGTATACCTGTATAAAGGCGATAATAACGCTGCCATCGCAGAAGCTACAAGAGTGATTAACGCAGGGTATGTTATTCAGCCGGCAAACAACCTGGCGGATTTTTACAATACACCTGGTACAAAAGAAGATATTTTCACTTTGAAGATATTGGACACGCAGACAGCTGGTTCTGACAACCTGGGCCAGATGTTTAGAAAACCAGGTTATGGGGATATACGCGTATCTCCCGACCTGGTGAATGTGTTGGAGCCAAACGATGCAAGAAGGGTTTTCATTTCTGCATTTAATGGCAGTCCTTCAGAATTTCAGAATAATAAGTTCACCGGCCAGCAGGGTATTTCAGGATTACATAGTCCTAAGATACTGCGCATTTCAGAGATGTACCTGGCGCGTGCAGAAGCGTATGCAAAGGCAGGCAATTACGTTGCAGCACTGGCAGATGTAAACGCGATCCGTACAAACAGGAATCTGGGAGCATTGGAGAATGTGGCAGACAATGCCGTACTAACAGCAGTGCTCAAAGAGAAACGTGTTGAGTTTATGTTTGAGGGGCATCGTTATTTCGACCTCTTAAGAAATAAGCTGGATATTGTTAGAACCCATTGTAATAATCCGGAGCAGTTGAATACGCCGAGATGTGTGATTGAAGCAACTTCTAATACGGCTATTCTGCCTATCCCGCAAAGGGAAACAGATGTGAACCGTAACATGGAACAGAATCCGGGGTACAAAAAATGACAGTGGCCAATCCCTAAATAAAAAAAAGCGTCTGCCAATTGGTGGACGCTTTTTTTTATGCGGTGATAATTTTATTTCAACACTTCCTGAAGCTTAGCCTGTAATTCAGGACCTCTTAATCCAACGGCAATTACCTTTCCTTCCGGATCGAGCAGCATGTTGGATGGAATAGAGTTCAGTCCGTATAAAGGCACTACTGCAGACTCCCAGAATTTCAGATCACTTACATGTGTCCAGGTGAGGCCATCGGCCTGTATTGCTTTTGCCCATGCCTCTTTGGTTCTGTCGAGAGATACACCGAGGATGGTGAAGTTCTTATTCTTGTAGGTGTTGTAAGCCTGTACCACGTTCGGATTTTCCATGCGGCATGGTTTACACCAGCTGGCCCAGAAATCTACCAGCACATATTTTCCTTTGAAGGAACTGAGGCTGGTGGCTTTTCCTGACAGGTCAGGCAGGGTGAAGTCAGGTGCAACCTGGCCGATCTTTACAGCGGTCATATTCTCTTCTTCGCCGGCCATCGCATCTGTTGCCGGAGAAGCATTCTTTTGAGATATTTCATTCAGCTTGTTGGTAAAGCTGGTGATCAGCGTATTTTCAGGAAAACGGGTCTTTATCTCGTTGATCACTTTCTGATCCTGCAGCAAAGTGGGCGTGCTCACCATACTTAACGCGAACGCAGCTACGGCAGGCGATTTTGTGTCTGTTGCTGCTTTCATGATGAACTGCTCAAGTTCCTGTTTTTTGGTTTCGAAAGCAGCCATCTTTGGTTTCAGGACACTGTCAGGTGTTTTAGCCTGATAGAGACTGTCAAGGGTTTTCATTTCTGCCGTCAGCGCCAGGTTCTTTGTGCTGGCCTCATTGAGCAGTTGCTGTATTTCTGAAGATGCTTCAGAATTTTCAATTTTAACCTGTTCCAGGTGATTGTAATCACCTTCGATGCTCATGGTACCAGCATCGAGTCCCAGCAGGATAAAGCGGTTATTCTCAGCAAAACGGATGCGGTAGAGCGCCTGTTCAGGGAGTATACCTTTCAGGGTGAATTTACCGCTGGCATCTTTTATCACAGCAGTATCCACCACCTTCGCTTCCTCAAGTGTCAGTTCCTCCAGATATATTTTGCCCAAAGGAGCGTTGTCTATATGTGCGTTGATAACAAAATCTCCCTTCTCTGTTTGTTGCGAACAGCTGGCCAGGAATAGTCCGGCTACTGCCCATAAAGCAAATTTCTTCATATTGATCAGTTATAATTATTTCAGTTTTTCTGCCAGCAGCTGATTTGTCAGTTTAGGATCAGCTTTGCCTTTGGAGAGTTTCATCACCTCTCCTACAAAGAGTCCCATCAATCCTTTTTTACCACTGCGGAATTCGGCTACTTTGTCCGGATACTTAGCGAGGACTTCATCAATAATAGGTGCAATGTTATTTGCATTGTTATCCTGAAGGAGGTTAAGGCGGGTAGCAATATCCAATGGCTGTTCTGCAGGGTGTTGCAACAGTTCCGGGAAGATGCGGGAAGAAGCGATGGAGAAGCTGACCTTTCCATCTTCAACAAGTTGTATCAGGCCGGCCAATGCAGCTGGTGCCAACGGGAATTCCGCCATAGACACACCCTGCTCGTTGAGGGTGGATTTAACGGGGCCCAGTAACCAGTTGGCCACTGCTTTATATGCAGGAATGATCGTGGCTACCTGAGAATAATAGTCTGCCGTAGCCTTGTCATCACAGATCACGCGGGCGTCGTATTCGGGCAGGCCGTATTGACTGACAAACCGTAGTACCATGGCATCCGGCAGTTCGGGCAGTGCTTTCAGGATACTGTCCAGGTATTCGTCTGTCAGATGGAAGGGCGCCAGGTCTGGTTCAGGGAAATAACGGTAATCATTCGCTTCTTCCTTGGAACGTAGGGAGAAAGAGGTGCCATTGCCGGCATCAAAACTCCTTGTTTCCTGCATGATGGTGCCGCCGCTTTCTACGATAGTGATCTGGCGTTTTATTTCTCCCTCTACCGCACGTTTTACGTTACGGATGGAGTTGAGGTTCTTTACTTCTACCTTGGTACCTAGTTTGGTCTCTCCTTTCAGGCGGATGGAGATATTGGCATCACAGCGCATGCTTCCTTCCTCCATGTTACCATCGCACACATCGAGCCAGCGTACCAGCCTGCGGAGGGTGGTCAGGAATGAATATACCTCGTCACTGCTATGCAGGTCGGGTTCTGTCACGATCTCTACCAGGGGAACACCGGCACGGTTGTAGTCCACCATGGTGAAAGATGGGTCCTGGTCGTGCATGGATTTTCCGGCATCTTCTTCCAGGTGGATGCGGTTCAGTTGGATCTGCCTTTCTCCGTTAGCAACGGGAATGGTGACGATACCTCCATCACAGATGGGGGCAGTATGTTGCGAGATCTGGTATCCTTTCGGAAGATCCGGGTAAAAATAGTTCTTACGGGCAAAATAGTTGTCCCTTTCAATCCTGCTCTGGCAGGCCAGTCCCAGCCGGATGGCATATTCCACCGCCTTGCGGTTCAGCATGGGAAGTGTACCGGGATGACCCAGTGTAATAGGACTGATATGGGTATTAGGCGCGCCTCCGAAAGCTGCACTGTCTCCACAAAATAATTTGCTTTCTGTCAGTAACTGGGCATGTACTTCCAGACCAATTACTACCTCATATTTATCAAAATCGATGGCTGCGCTCATGATGATCTTCTGCTATTAGCGCAAATATATATAATGAAGGGTAGAAAGGGGAATCCGGAGAATATTATTGGAATTTAACAAAATTTTAGTATTCTTGTGTTGCAGAACCATTCAACCTATATTCTGTTTTCCTATACCTCCCTTCCGGAATAAGCGAACAATCTCCACTTTTATCATTTTCAGTACCTTCAGGGTAGTATGAATACCCAGGATGTTTATAACGTACAGCAAGACTTTTTTGCGTCAGGCAAGACCCTGCCCTATACATTCCGCCGCCGTCAGCTTAAGCTGCTGAAAGTGGCTATTAAAAAGCGGGAAAAGGATATTTTAGCCGCTTTGCATGCCGACCTGCACAAACACCCTGTCGAGGCTTACAGCAGCGAAATAGGGTTCCTTTACGTCGAAATAGCCTATCTGCTCAGCAACCTGAAACGGTGGATGAAACCGGAAGATGTGAACAGTCCCTTTATCATGTATCCCAGCAAGAGCAGGATACACCGCGTACCCCTGGGACTCACCCTGATCATCGGGCCCTGGAATTATCCTTTTCAGCTGATCATGGCACCGCTGGCAGGCGCTATTGCCGGCGGAAACTGTGCAGTCGTCAAACCATCTGAACTGGCACCTAATACATCTGCAGTAATAGCTGCCCTTATCAAAGAAACTTTCGATCCGGCTTACATTACTGCCGTAGAGGGAGATGGTGGCGTGGTCATCCCCGATCTGATGCAGCACCGTTTTGATCATGTGTTCTTTACCGGAAGCGCTGCCATTGGCCGTAAGGTCATGGAACTGGCTATCCCTCACCTGACGCCTGTGACGCTGGAACTGGGAGGGAAATCTCCCGTGATTGTGGATGATAAGGTAAATATCCGGGTGGCTGCTAAACGCATCGTATGGGGAAAATTCTGGAACGCCGGACAAACTTGTATAGCGCCGGATTACGTACTGGTACACAGCAGTGTGAAGGAGGAGCTGGTAGCCGCCATGCAAAAGGCCATCGTTAAATTTTTCGGGAAAGACCCTGTTAACAGTCCGGACTATGCCCGGATCATCAATAAAAAAAGGTTTGCTGCCCTGAACGGGTATCTGCAACAGGGAAAGGTCCTGCATGGGGGAACTGTTGATGAAAATGCGCTGTTTATAGCGCCTACCCTGCTGGAAGATGTTGCCTGGGATAGTCCCGTCATGCAGGAGGAGATATTCGGCCCTATCCTGCCGGTGCTTACTTTCAGTGCCCTGGAAGAAGCTGTCAGGCTTGTTAAGCAGCAACCAAAGCCATTATCCCTGTACCTGTTTACAAAAAGAAGCGATACAGAAAAGATGGTTACTGAACAGCTGAGTTTCGGCGGCGGATGTATCAATAATACCCTCGGGCATTTTACAAACCCTGAACTGCCTTTCGGGGGCGTTGGGCAAAGCGGCATGGGGCAATACCATGGGAAATACAGTTTTACGACGTTTACACACCCGAAAAGCATCATGAAAACCGGTACCTGGATCGATATAGCGATGAAGTATCCGCCTTTCAAAAATAAGCTCAAAATAGTCCGCTGGCTGATGAGATAAGCGACTGATACTATTTTGATATGATGTTTTAGGCTAATAATATAGTTGTTAAAAATGCAACTAATTGTTTGTTAATTGATTATGTTTTTTGACCCCTCTTTTACCTGAGAGAACAAGCGTCGAAGAAGCGGAGAAGACGCGTCGAAGAAGCGACGGTAAAGCATAGAACAGCTGGCAATATAATACCAGTACCAGCACTCACTGCCATTTCCAAATAAGTAAGATTATACAGTTCAATACCTGCCTGGAGTACGGTCTTGTCGTACTCCTAAGCTAGTGTTATACCTGTGTGTTCTCTATGATAACTCATCTATAAACCATCATCCAGCCATATATAACCCATATATAACCCATATCTCTCGAATATGGATTATATATGGGTCATATATGGCTTATATATGGGTTATATATGGGTTATCTCAGGAAACACACTATGATAGCAGCTTTGCTGAGACGATATAAATACCTTGTTATGTACTGATTTATAAAGGAATGATCTTTATAGTAGATAAATGCATTATATCTCCCTTGCCATACCTTACACATGTGGTTGAGGTAAACCTTTGGTAAACCTATCCGGACATAAAAAAAGGATGCTTCCTGAGGGAGAAGCATCCTTTTTTTGAACAGCGTATCTACTTATAAATCAGCCTTATGCAGTTTCTTAGGGACTTTAATTTCCAAAGTCTTCTGCTGACCATTCCTTTTCACCTGGGCAGTGATGGTACCCTTATCCTTATTGGAGCGATAAGCATTGGCCACATCGCGGGTAGAATTAACATCGTCACCCGCCAGCTGCGTAATAATATCCTTCGCTTTAAATCCGGCTTTTTCAGCGGCGGAGCCAGGGGCTACACTCAACACCTCTGCGCCATTGCCCTCTTCGGTATCCTGTACGGACAATCCCAGCTTAGCGTCATTGTCCTCATTGAAACCACGGAAGTGGTTAGGTCCGCCAAATCCGGGGAAATTATCTCCGAAGTTAAATTCTCCGCGGGGAGCACGACGGAAGCCCTGTGCGCCACTACCACGAGGGAAGAGTTGCAGTGTGCCAACATCTTTTCTTTCATCCAGCGTAACTGTAGCTGTATTCTCTTTTTTGTCGCGCAGGTAAGTGATGGTCACCTTATCACCAGGATCGTGAGCGCCGATCTTTTCAAACAGGTCATGTGGTTCACTGATCTTATCCGCATCTACACGGGTGATGACATCTCCGGGTTTGATACCTGCTTTTTCTGCAGGACTCTCTTTCGCGACTTCTCGTACAGTTGCGCCTGCGGCTTCTTTCTTTTCAGTGAATACACCCAGTACCGCTTTCCCTGGCTTGATATCCATCATGCCACCGGCTGTATCATCGCCCTCATCGTCGTTGAAAAGCTGTACTCCTCCACGGGGGGCGAAGTTGAAGTTATTGCCATCTACAGGCCTGATGCGGCGTCTGTAAACAGAAAGATCCCCGTCTTTATAAGCATCCATTTTTTCCCCGTCTACCAGAACATTGCCATCCTTGATCTCGATGGTCACTTTCCCATCTTTGTTACTGTTGCGTTTGATAACGATCTCATCGTACTCTCCCAGTTTATCGCCCTTCTTATCCTGCGCGATCGTGGCAGAGCTAAAAGCAAAGCAGGTAATGCTTGCCAGTGTGAGGGTTTGCAATAGCTTGCTCATAATTTCCTCCTTTTTATATAGTGATATTGTAGTTAACAAAGCAAATTTAGGAGGGGTTGTAATAAACGAAAAGTTAAAATAGGCGAAGTGGGGAAGTATTGATGCCTAAAGAATTATTTTCGATAAAATCCCTATTGTTATTAGATCTATGAAAAGAAACATTCCGTTTAAAATAGACATCCCGGTGCCATGCACACAGTCATGGGACGATATGCATCCTGTGGATAGCGGGAGATATTGCGGACATTGTTCGAAGACAATAATCGACTTTACCAAACTCGCCGATCATGAAGTTGCAAGGATATTCCTTGATAGTAAAGGACCTATATGTGGACGATTCAGCGAAAGTCAGCTTAACAGGGATCTGTTGGCTATAGAAAAAGAACGGGCAAATGCCCTTGTGCCCGCGTTACTGGTGAGTACAGCATTGGCGGCAGGTATCGCCTCAAATGCCGTAGCCAATCAACACCCGGTAGATCTTGCTCCGCAGATAGAGCAAAAGGACACTACCGACGTGCCAGCTGGATCACAGGTAAGCAAAAGTGATACAACCGGAATGCCTGCGACAGAAGGGCCTATGCTGGTGCCGGATTCTCTTTCAAAAAACAATTGGGAAGTTGTAGTGACGAATTTGTGTATTGAACGTTTGAACATAGTTTCGACTGGTTACACGGCTACGTGGATCCCTAAATCAAAGCGTGAGCGCAGGAAAATAGAGCAGCAATATCAGAAGAAGCTGGCGGAGGCCGTCCGTTCAAAGCCTCTCCGGATAACCACATTACCTCCGGAGGATGATGTGAAGAAATAATGTAAGCTTTGTGACATAAAAAAAGAGGATATCAACACTGATATCCTCTCTCTGTATGTCTTGATTTTTCTAATCTCTTACAACATCGCCTTCACCTGTGTAATCACCTGATCCAGCTGACCCGCTTCCTGTCCGCCGGCAGTTGCGAATGATTTCTGTCCGCCGCCGCCGCCTTTGATGATCGGGGCGATCTTTTCTTTGATGATCTTCGGCGCTTCCAGGCCTTTCTCAGCTACCAGGTTGTCAGAGATCATGAGGGCCACATTCGCTTTACCGCCGATATTCGCTGCAAAGACCAGCACGTGATTCTCAATTTCATTCTTCAGGGCGAAGCACAGCTGTTTCAGCGCATCTGCGTTGTTGACATCTACGATCTTGCCGAGGAAGTTGATACCATTGATCTGTTCTACCTGTTGCTGCAAGCCGGCTGACAACTGACGTACCTTCTCCTGTTCCAGCACTTCGAGTTGTTTTTCGAGGGATGTTTTATCCTGGAGCAGGGTCTCAACAGCTGTGACAGGATCTTTTGGATTCTTGAGGGCTGCTTTGATCTCCTTCAGCTGTTTCAGCTGTGCATCTACAAATGCCAGTGCATTGCTGCCGGTTAAGGCTTCAATACGACGTACACCTGCAGCTACCGCGCTTTCAGCGGTGAATTTGAAGAGGCCCAGTTCTCCGGTAGCACCGATGTGGGTACCACCACAAAGCTCTACAGAGTAGGCGGGATCCATAATTACTACACGTACGATATCACCGTATTTCTCACCAAAAAGCGCCATAGCACCTAGTTTCAGGGCTTCATCTTTCGGCAGTTCCTGAATTACTACAGGTATATTGGCACGGATCTTTTCGTTAACAATGTTTTCAATTTTTTCAAGCTCTTCATCCGTCACTTTCGCGAAGTGAGAGAAGTCGAAGCGCAGATATTCCGGGTTTACCAGGGAACCTTTCTGTGCCACGTGTGTACCCAGTACCTGGCGGAGTGCCGCGTGTAAGAGGTGGGTGGCAGAGTGGTTCAGCGTGGTAGACTGACGGTTTTGTTTGTTGATCACGGCTTTTGCAGTAGTGGTAATATCTGCAGGCAGTTTATCTACAAAGTGAACGATCAGGTTATTTTCCTTCTTAGTGTCTGTTACGTTGATGGATTCACCATTGAAGGTCAGGGTGCCGGTATCTCCTACCTGTCCGCCGCTTTCTGCGTAGAAAGGCGTCTGGGACAATACCAGCTGGTACTGCTCCTTACCCTTTGCCTTGATCTTGCGGTATTTGGTAACGGAAGTTGCTGTTTCTGATAGTTCGTAGCCAACAAAAACAGATACCGGGTTCTCATCCAGTACGGTCCAGTCGCCCATATCCAGCTCAGTTGCTGCGCGGGAACGGGTTTTCTGTTCTTCCATGGCAACTTCAAAACCTTTCTCGTCTACAGAGAAGCCTTTTTCACTGGCTATCAGGCTGGTAAGGTCATATGGGAAGCCGTAAGTATCATATAATTCGAAGGCTGTTCTGCCGTCAACAGCTTTCTGTTTGGCATTGCCCATGAAGTCTTCTATTCTGCGGATACCACTTTCCAGGGTACGGAGGAAGTTATTTTCTTCTTCGAATACCACCTTGGTCACAAAGTCTACCTGCAGCTGCAGTTCCGGGAATACCGTGGCAAACTGCTGTGCCAGTACCGGTACCAGTTCATGGAGCAGGGGCGTTTTCCGGTTCAGGAAGGAATAATAATACCTCACCGCACGGCGGAGGATACGGCGGATCACATAGCCTGCGCCATTGTTAGAAGGTAGCTGACCATCGGCGATAGCGAAACAGATAGCGCGGATGTGGTCTGCCAGTACGCGGAATGCCACGTCCTGTTTACTGTCGGTACGACCGTATTTCAGCCCGGTCAGTTTCTCTGTATGTTCGATAGTGCCCGAGAAGATGTCTGTATCGTAGTTGGAGTTCTTACCCTGCAATACCCTTACCAGTCGCTCGAAGCCCATACCGGTATCCACATGTTTCGCAGGAAGTGGTTCCAGTGACTTGTCTTTCAGGCGGTTGAACTGCATGAATACGTTGTTCCAGATCTCGATCACCTGCGGATCATCGGCATTTACCCTTGTTTTACCATCCACCAGGGCTCTTTCACTATCCGGACGGCAGTCAACATGGATCTCGGAGCAGGGACCGCAAGGACCGGTATCTCCCATTTCCCAGAAATTGTCTTTCTTATTGCCCATCAGGATACGGTCTTCTGAAATGTGCTTTTTCCAGAAATCGTAAGCTTCCTGGTCTTTTTCCAGGTTTTCCTTTGCGTCTCCTTCAAAAACAGTTACATAAAGACGGTCTTTCGGTATTTTATAGACCTCTGTGAGCAGTTCCCAGCTCCAGTCGATCGCTTCTTTCTTAAAATAGTCGCCAAAGCTCCAGTTACCCAGCATTTCGAACATGGTATGGTGGTAGGTATCGATGCCCACCTCTTCCAGGTCGTTGTGTTTTCCGCTTACGCGAAGGCACTTCTGGGTATCCACCACTCTCTTCCAGGCCGCCGCCCTATTGCCCAGGAAGTAGTCTTTAAACTGGTTCATGCCCGCGTTGGTAAACAGCAGGGTAGGATCGTTTTTTACTACGATAGGAGCAGAAGGCACGATGTGGTGGCCTTTGGACACAAAAAAGTCCAGGAATTGCTGACGAATCTCAGGAGCTGTCATAAGTATTTGAAATAATTGGTATGTATTATAATTTTGTGTCACCTAAATGGCTTTAATTTGTATTTTAGGCCAACTAGTGGTGTTTAGAAAATTGACATTCAAAAGATTGCCCTTTTACGCTATTTCCATTAGGTTTGCACACCCTGCCGCCTGGGCGGAAGGAGTGCAAAAATATTGAAAAAGTCTATATACCCTCTCATCCATATCTGTTTAACCCTATTTAAAAGTAAAACAAGGGACTTCCATTGGGAATGTAGGTTCTGCTTAAATGCTTAAGGCCGGTACATGAAGAAGGTAAAATACTTTTATAATACACAGACACTGAAATATGAGAAGCTCGTAGTGTCGATGCGGGTGAAACTATTGAGGATACTGGGATTTGTCTCTGCTGCCATCGTAACAGGGTTTATATTTTTGTCAATATCCTATCGTGTACTGGATTCCCCCAAAGAAAAGAGACTACGACGGGAGATAGAGGTGATGAATGAGCGCTATGAAGCCATGGAAGACCGCATGAATGACGTAAAGTCCAAGCTGGCAGAACTGGAGCATCGTGATAATGAGATCTACCGTGTTATCTTCGAAGCATCCCCTATTCCGGACAGTGCCCGCGCGGGAAGTAAGGAAAAAGAGGAAGAGCTGACCCAGTTACAGTCATTCTCCAGCAGCGAGATCATTGCCAGTACCGGCGCATTGCTGCAGGAATTATTACACCGCATCGCCACACAGGCAAAATCTTATGAAAAGATCGACGACCTGGTAAAGAATAAACAGAAAATGCTGGCGTCTATTCCGGCTATTCAACCTGTGGCCAACAAAGACCTGAAACGTATCGCTTCCGGTTTTGGTTATCGTATTGACCCCATCTATAAAACTGTAAAATATCACTCCGGACTGGATTTCGCTGCTCCTGCAGGTACTCCTATCTATGCTACCGGCGATGGCGTTGTGGAAGATGCCAGCTCCAGCGCAGTCGGTTATGGTAACCACGTACTGATCAACCACGGTTATGGCTATAAGACATTATATGGTCACATGCTACGTATAAAAGTGAAACCTGGCGCTGTCGTAAAACGCGGCGAAGTACTGGGTTGGGTAGGTAGCACCGGTAAATCCACAGGGCCTCACTGCCACTATGAAGTAGTGAAAAACGGAGAAAAAGTTGATCCTGTATACTTCTTCTTTAATGACCTTTCGCCCGAAGAGTTTGACCGTATGTTGAAAATTGCCGCCTCTGGCAACCAGTCATTCGACTAACTTGTTAAAGCTGAACCTGCAATAACAGTGGAGAATTTTGTAATTTGGTGCCATGATGCAACAACTGGACCTCTTTTCTTCACCGGATCCGAAACCGAAACCGCCAGTACCAGAACCGGTACCTGAGCCGGTTACTGTTCAGAAGCCGCCTCCTAAGCCCTTGCCGGAGGTGGAGATTCCCGTGAAGATACAGGTGCAGATGCCGCCTGATAATCTCCCGCCCGTTCCTTTTACAGGCACAGGCACATCCGTTACGGCCATACAGCCACCGCAGAAAAAACGCGGCAGAAAATCATTGAAGGAAGTAGCAGATGATCCGGACCTGATGAAGGCGCTGGATGCTATTCCGCTGGATAAGCAATACTACTCAATCAGTGAAGTGGCAACGATGTTCCGTGTAAATACATCATTGATCCGTTACTGGGAAAATGAGTTTGATATTTTACAGCCTAAAAAGAACCGTAAAGGAGACAGATTATTCCGCCAGGAGGACATTCAGCATCTGAAACTGATCTATCATTTACTAAGAGAAAGAAAATACACCATTGAAGGTGCAAAGCAGAAATTAAAAGAAGATCGCAAACTGGCAGCCCGCAGTTTCGAAATGGTACAAGCTTTGCTAAAGGTAAAGGGTTTTCTAACTGAACTCAAGGAACAATTATAAAAATACATCATGCGATTGAAATCACTACTCCTGGTTGGCGGTCTGTTACTGTCAACCCTGACATGGGCGCAAACCACAGCAAGCCGTGCATCCAACGGTAAGAAGGCGCTGAAAGGAAAAATAGAAATGAAGACATTAATGAATGACAGCGCTTTTGCCTGGTTCTATACTGGTGTGAACGGATATCAGCCTAATGATAACATGCTGAACTACATCAAGGACAATCGCGGTAAATTCAATGTAGTGGCTGTAGTCGGTACATGGGAAGACCAGAGCCGCCAGCTGCTGCCTGCATTATATAAGATCATGATCCTCGGCGGAAGCCCTGAAGAACAGGTGCTGACCTATGGCGCTGATGAAAAACTGAACAGCGACGCTCCCATAAATTATAACGTAAAGAAACTGCCTACCTTCATTATGTTCCGCGACGGAAAAGAGATCGGTCGTGTAAGCGGAGAAGTGGGTGAATCCCTGGAAAGTGATATGGCGAAGATCCTGCTGAAAGCAAACAGGAAAGATAAAGACTGAGTTTAATTATCCAGTATAAACAAAAATCCCGGGCAGGTTAGCTGCCCGGGATTTTTTTATTTTTCGTGGATCTCCACTTTTGTACTTGACAGCTTCACACCCCTCTTTTCCATGATGGCAATCACTGCCAGGTTGATCTCGTTGCGAAGGGCATTGTATGGTACTCCCTCAATAACGGGCGTCAGGTAAATGATCTGGATCACATAAGTGTCTTTGGTGAATTCATTCAGGTTCACAATAAAGCCATCCTGCACTTTTTCATTGGCGGTCAGTAATTGTTTGATATCCTGCAGTACCTGCATCAGATTATCCGCAGGGGTATCGCCTGCCACTTCTACTCTCAACGCAGCACGTTGGTGCGTACGCAGGGTAAGGTTATCCAGCACACTATCCACCATCTTTTTATTAGGTACGGTCACATATGTTTTTTCCAGTGTGCGGATGCGGGTGCTGCGCAGGCCGATCTTTTCAACATTGCCCTGGAAGGAGTCCACTCTTACAGAATCGCCTACACGGAAAGGTTTATCGAAAAAGATGATAAAGGAACAGATCAGGTTCTCAATGCTTTCCTTGGCAGCGAGTGCAAGGGCAGCAGCACCGATACCGAGACCAGCAATGATCTTGTTCACCAGCACCGCACCGAAGAGGATACGTATGAAAGCGATAGCGCCAAAGATGAAGACGATGGCTTTAAAGAAGTCCCTGAAAAATACGATGAACTGGTTGTCAGTAATATCGTGCGACAGATCTGCGCTCTTACTTATCATGAGCGAGATAAAATCGATCACACGCAGGATGATCCATATAATAGATACAGTGAGCGCCAGTTCCATGAGGGTATGGAGCAGCAGCTTCAAGGTGAATCCATTGTACACGGGTACGTCCAGCTCTGGCGGGAAGTTCAGGTGATCGACCGTCAGCATGAAGGTGATCAGCAGCAGGAAGTACTCCAGTGGTACCAGCAACAGATGCGAAAATTCATGCTGGCCAATCTCGGGCGCCCAACGCCGTACCTCTTTATATAGCTGGGTAGCCAGCCATCTTGAGAGGTAACGTTTGATCATGGACACAAACAGCAATATAATTGCCAGTATAAAATAGTTTTGGATAGGGTTACCAAGTATAACCTGGTCGAGTAAATTGTTCATAGCTTACGTTTGCATTCTTCTGGGCGCGAAATTAGAGAATCCTGCGGCTTTCCTTCTCATCTATTAATGTTACTCCGGGTTGTCTGCCTTTTTCGAAACTGCCATATTTACCCTCAATGCCAAGTGCCATGGCACCATTCAGTGTAGCCCATTGTAATATTTCTTCCAGCGCAATATTTGAGTAGTGCCTGCGTATAGTCTGAATTTCCTGCCAGATAGATAACTGATGATTGGAGGCCAGGCTGTCGGTACCCAGGGTGATGGTACAGCCCTGACTGCGGAGCAGGCCTATATCAGGGATACGGTTCTCTATATACAGATTGGCCTGCGGACAGAGGCACCAGTATGCCCGGGGCGCCAGCTCCCTTGTATAGGCAATATCCTGTTCAGTAGTATAGGTATTGTGTACCAGTATTACCGGCAATTGCCTGAACCAGGGCAGCCATGCCGGCAGACTGTTGGTGCCGGAGGGGGTAAAAGCCGAAGCATCCATGTTGAAATGCTTGTAAAAGTCAAGGAAAGCGCCTGTTTTGTCCTGGTACAGGCTGTTCTCTGCTTCACATTCCTGGTTATGAATGCTGATAGGCATATTATCCGGCGTAGCTGACAGCAGGGAGAAAAGTGCTTCACTCACAGAATAAGGTGCATGGGGTACAATAGAGCAGGAATGTCCCGGACCATTTAATTCCCTGAACTGCCTGAGTATGTCCAGGCTATACTCATAACGTTGCTGCGCAAAACCGGGCACAAAGCCCATACATTCTATGAATGAGTGGTAGTACAGGGGGGAATCTTTCTTGAATGCCAGGGTGGCGGTCCCATTGCAAATGTCGCCTACGGCGCTGATCCCACTCTCCCACATCGCGGTAGCCGCCTGTTGCATGGCAGCCTCCTGGGCAAGGACATCCTGCTGTCCTCTTTTTTCCATCACACTCGTCAGGAATGCCGGGAGGCCCGTCCCTTCGGGTACAATCCCGCCCATATGGGATAATTCCAGGTGGCAGTGAGTATTAATAAAACCGGGACTCAGCAGGCCATTCAGCTGCTGTACATCATCGCCCGCCACACTCTCGTGCACAATATCCTGGACAATCCCCTTGTCAGATAATACCAGTACCATACTGCCGGGCAATAACTGCCGCCCGTTAAATAATGCCGTACCCTTAAATTTCAGCTGTTGAGACATGTAGTAATTATATTAATTTTGCGCCCAGTCAGAGGAGGTGGATGGCCAAAGGGCATTCATATCCTCCCAACAAAGATAATTATGATAGATAAACTTGATGCGATAAAGGGCCGTTTTGAGCAGGTATCGCTGGCGCTGACTAACCCTGAGATAGTTAGTGATAATAAACAATTCAGTAAGCTGAGTAAGGAATACCGTCAGCTGGAGAAGATCGTAAAGGCGCACGATGCCTACCTGAAGTTACTTGACAGCATCGCTTTTAATAAAGAAGTACTGGAAAGCGGTGATGACGAAATGAGGGAGCTGGCAAAGGAAGAAACCGAGTCCCTTCAGAACCAGAAGCTGGAACTGGAAGACACGATCCGCAACCTGCTGATCCCGAAAGATCCGCAGGATGAAAAGAATGCCATGCTGGAGATCCGTGGAGGTACCGGTGGTGATGAGGCGAGCCTCTTTGCCGGAGACCTGCTGCGTATGTACCTGCGTTATTGCGAAACAAAGGGCTGGAGCACCAATATCATGAGTGAGACTGCGGGCGCTGCGGGTGGTTATAAAGAGGTGGTTGTGGAAGTGACCGGCGATGATGTCTATGGCACCTTGAAGTTTGAATCCGGTGTACACCGCGTACAGCGTGTACCGGCCACTGAAACCCAGGGCCGTGTGCATACTTCTGCCGCTACCGTGGCCATCTTGCCCGAAGCGGAAGAGGTGGACGTAGATGTAAGGGAAGCCGATATCAAGATGGATACCTTCCGTTCCTCCGGTGCGGGCGGTCAGCACGTAAACAAAACGGAATCTGCCGTGCGCCTGACGCACATACCTACCGGTGTGGTAGTAGAATGTCAGGAAGGGCGTAGCCAGCACTCCAACAGGGATATTGCCATGAAAATGCTGCGTAGCCGTATATATGAAGCAGCAGTGCGTAAGCATGAAGAAGCGATCGCTTCACAGCGTAAAAGCCTTGTGTCTACCGGCGACCGTTCTGCCAAGATCAGGACGTATAATTATCCCCAGGGGCGCGTAACGGATCACCGCATCGGTATGACCATGTACAACCTGGATGCTTTCATGAACGGTGATATCCAGGAAATGCTACAGGCGCTGCAATTTGCTGAAAACGCAGAAAAGCTGAAAGTGGGCAGTTAATAATTATACATTACATTTGCGCGCATAATAATATTTAGTGAATTGGTATGCTTCCACTTTCAAAATCTGGCAGCATATTTGTCTATAGAAAACGCATAAGAACAACTAGCATATTAAAAGAACTTTAAATTAATTTAAGATGAAAAGAATAAATCCTATTGTAGCTATTGTACTGTCCGCATCGATGTTATTTGGTTGTAAAACCTGGCAAGGCATGGATAACACCAAGAAAGGCGCTGTAATTGGCGTTGGTGGCGGTGCTGCAACCGGTGCTATTATCGGTAAAGCTGCAGGTAATACTGCCTTAGGTGCTATCATTGGTGCTGCCGTTGGTGGTGGTGCAGGTGTATTGATCGGTAAGAAGATGGATAAGCAGGCGCAGGAAATCAAGAACCAGGTGCCAAATGCAACCGTTGAGCGTGTAGGTGAAGGTATCAATGTGACATTTGCTTCCGGCGTACTGTTTGGTTTTGACAAATCAGACCTGACTGCACAGGCACAGCAGAATATTAAGGAACTGACTACTATTCTGAATAAATATCCTGACACTTATGTACGTGTGGAAGGACATACCGATACTACCGGTACATACGACTACAACATGAAGCTTTCTGAAAGACGTGCAGTGGCAGTAAGTAACTTCCTGAAAGCACAGGGTGTGGCTGCTAACCGTGTGCAGGCTTATTGGTATGGTGCAACTCAGCCAGTAGTACCTAATAACTCAGATGCTAATAAGGCTAAGAACCGTCGTGTAGAATTCTCCATCTTCGCGAACGACAAGATGAAGTCTGATGCGAAGAAAGAATCTGGCCAGTAATAATATTGAATTGATAAAACTATCATACAGGGCCTCCGCTAATGCGGGGGCTTTTTTTTTCCGGAAGCTGTCACCTAATCTATGTTGGTTTTCAGATAATGTATTTAACAAACATAGATCGGCTCCAGCGGAGCCGTTTTGTTTGTAGCCCGGGGTGATAACCCCGGGTATGCCGATACCCCCTCGCCCCCCGATATCCCCAGGGTAACCCACTACCCCATTGGCACGATTTTGAGGCCCCATCAGGATATATGGCAGCTAACAATAAAACAATTTATACAGCATTGGCAGCCAATCTGCTGATTGCAGTGATCAAATTTATTTCCGGTGCAGCTACCAACAGTTCTGCGATGATCTCAGAGGGTGTCCATTCTGTGGTGGACACTACCAACCAGTTCCTGTTACTGTTCGGAATCAGGCGTAGTAAGCGTTCGCCTGATGAACGGAGACCTTTCGGATATGGAAAGGAAGTATACTTCTGGTCATTTATTGTGTCTATTCTCATCTTTGGTGTGGGTGGCTGTATTTCATTTTATCAGGGCGTTATTCATATTAAACATCCCCCGGTGCTGGAAGACCCCACCTGGAACTATATCGTACTGGCCTGTTCCCTTTTGTTTGAAGGTACATCGCTGGTAGTGGCTATCAGGGAATTTGACAAGGTGCGTGGAGAGCAATCCTGGTGGAAGGCCATTCATCGCAGTAAAGACCCCGCAAGTTTTATCGTGTTGTTTGAAGACAGTGCTGCCGTGACAGGATTGATAGTAGTTGCTATCATGGTATACCTGGGGCATCATTATAACAATCCGTACCTGGATGGGGCAGCGTCACTAATAGTGGGGATCATTCTCAGTATTGTATCTGTATTACTTGCACGGGAAAGTCACAGCCTGTTGATGGGGGAAGGTATAGCACCCGCTACGCAGCAGCATATCAGGAGTATCGTGGAAAAAGATCCGGCCATTGTGAAAGTACAGCATCAATTTTCTACTTATCAATCGCCGGAAGAAGTGATGTTGTTACTGCTCGTCACTTTCAGGGATGACCTGGATACGGAGGATATTAATGAGGCGATTACCCGTATCCGGAAGATGATCAGGGAGGTCTATCCGCTTATTCATTTTATCATCATTCAGCCGGAAAAAGCGGACAGGTAACTTATTTCAGCCACCACTTCCTTACAAGATTAAACGCGATGATACCTGCTATGGCGCCGACAGTATCTGCTGCCACATCACTCATGTCGAAGCTGCGGTGAATAGCAACATATTTCTGGATATATTCAATAGCGAGACCATAAAAGGATGCAGAGAGGGCAATGATAGTCAGGGTGAACTTAGACAGCTCCCTCTTTTGCAGATATACACCAAGGCACAGCAGAAACACTGTTCCACCAAATAGCCCGAAGTGTACGATCTTATCCATATGGATCTTCTCGAAAAAGGGAGAAGAGGGAATCTTCTCGCCGGGTATCGTACATACATATAGTACCATCAATATCCAGATAGTGGCTGGCAGATAGTATCGAATAATTTTCATTGCTGGCACCTGTATCAAGTTTAGTCCGTAAAGTTATAAGGTTATAAAGTTGTTGCCAACCTTATAACCTTAAACTTTGCCGGGTTATACCCTTTTTAACCTTTTATTAAAATATCGTGGGGAGTGATGAGCGGATTATTCGCCAACCAGCGCTTGATAAGCAGCAGCGTCCAGCAGACCTGCTACATCGGCAGGATTGTTAACGGTCATTTTGATCATCCAACCCTCGCCGTAAGGCTCCTGGTTTACCAGTTCCGGAGAAGCGTCCAGTTCCGGATTGAGCTCGTTGATAGTACCAGCAACAGGCAGGAACAGGTCAGACACAGTTTTTACAGCTTCTACGGTACCGAATACTTCTTCAGCTCCCAGTGTTTTACCAATAGTAGGAATGTCTATAAAAACGATATCACCTAATTCACGCTGTGCAAATTCAGTAATACCAATTGTCGCTGTATTACCTTCCAGGAGAACCCATTCATGGTCTTTGGTGTAACGCAGGTTTGATGGAAAATTCATGGCAAGTTTGATTTTAAGCGGTAAAATTAAGGAAATTCCAGTTGAGAATAGACGTACTAAAAGAAAAGGAATTTATGTATCAATCTTATTTTCATGGGTACATCTGTTAAAGGACGATCATGCGCATCTGTTTTTTGTGTGGCGATCTTGTCGATCACGTCCATTCCCTTCACTACCTGTCCGAATATAGTATAACTCTGGTCCAGCTGTGGTGTGCCGCCGATGTTCTTGTAATGTTCCCGCTGATCTACCGGTATCTTACGGCCTCCCAGGCGTGTCTGTTCCAGTTTGTCCAGTTGTTCGTCTGTCCACTTCTTTCCCTGTACGATATAGAACTGACAGCCGGAACTTGCTTTCGTGGGATTGTTATCACGTGCAGCCGCCAGTGCGCCTTTTATGTGATAAAGATCCAGCTCGAATTCGGCAGGGATGGTATAATTCACATCGCCGTTGCCTAGCATCGCGCCTGCCTGTGCGTGTTTTGACTCAGGATCGCCTCCCTGTATCATGAAAGTATTAATAACGCGATGAAAGAGGGTGCTGTCGTAGAAATGCGATTTTACAAGTTTGATGAAATTGTCCCTGTGTTGTGGGGTCTGATCATACAGTCTGATGATCATCGTGCCATAAGGTGTGATGATCTTTACTTTGCGGTTCTTCGCCATGACGGTACCAAATGAAAGTAATAATACCAGTAGGAGTAGCTGTTTTTTCATGCGGGTTGGGTTTATGATAGATGTTTTTTCATGAGCCAGTCTGTATCAGCCTGGTTGCCGATATGGAAGAAATGTTCTCCGAACTTTTCGAATCCCTGTTGCTGATAGAAACGGATAGCCTTGTGGTTATGTTCCCAAACGCCGAGCCAGATTGTTGAGATCGCGTTTTCTGCAGCAATCCGGTAACTGTGCTCAATGAGCTGTTTTCCCAGTCCCAGGCCCTGGAACTGCTTTAGTACATATATTCTCTCCACTTCCATCACAGGCGCGGGCAGTGGGCCATCATTGTCCGGTTGTTTGTACAGATTTAACTTCAGATAGCCGGCCGCTACATCCTGTTGCCAGAGTATAAAGAAAAGCGCGTCGGGACTGGTCATTTCTTCAGCCAGTACTTCCGGGCTTTTCTTATCATGCAGAAAGGTGGCGAGATCTTCCGGGGTATAAACGTCTTTAAAAGTTTCCGTGAAGGTCTGCTGTTCCAGTTGTACCAGTGTAGCCAGCTGGTTGGGTGTGATGGGGGTGATATGGTGTAAGGACATTTTGCTTATCCGGTTTAGTCAGAAGGGAAAGAGGAGCGCTGTCAGCGCCCCTCAAGATCGTCAAAGTAGGCGATGATATGTTCCTGCAGGAATCTTTCCTGCTCCATCATATTCATTTTAGGAACGGGTTGTGCCTCTTTAAAGTGAGGCCAGCCATCCTTATCATAGCCTTCCAGTTCAAAATAACCACTCTGGCTGAGCAGTGTACAGGTGGCCACATGCATGAGGTCCTGTTTCTGCTCTTTGGTGAATTTCTTTTTCATGTGGCCCAGCTCCTGGATGCCTATTAAAAAGAGTATTGCTTCCATGTTCGGTTTCTTTCCGAAACGTTCAGTCAGCATTTCCTCCACCCGTTTCCATTGCTGCGCGAATTCTTCCTGCATCTTCTAAATATTTAATTATGAGCTCCGTATGGAGAAGTTACGTTTGCAAATGTACGTTATAAAAAAAGATGATATAAATATGCTCAGGCTTTATTAATTTGGACGGATGAGTTAGTGAGACTTATGAATGACCATTTTCTGATATAAGGAAAACCTGAAAAACCGCAGTTCCCTGATAATCATGAACGTAATTCGTAATTTGTCATTTATAATGTTATTATTAACAGCATTTTAACGGGCAGATCCTGCGCTGGGCGTAAGGTATTACCGGCGGAATGTTTACTTTAGCAAACTTGTAAATAATAAATAAGCATGGAGAATACTTCGGATATCCGTCAATTGAACGAAAAGATCCATCAGGCCAGCGCATTTGTGGACCTGTTGAACCTGGAACTCGGTAAGGTGATCGTTGGTCAGCGTTACATGGTAGAAAGGTTGCTTATCGGCCTGCTGGCAGGTGGTCACGTACTGCTGGAAGGGGTGCCCGGTCTGGCAAAAACATTGTCCATTAAATCCCTGTCATCTGCTATTAATGCGAAATTCAGCCGTATACAGTTCACACCGGACCTGTTGCCGGCCGACGTGGTAGGTACGATGATATATAACCAGCAAAAGAATGAGTTTGTGGTGCGTCGTGGTCCGATCTTCGCCAATTTTATCCTGGCGGATGAGATCAACCGTGCCCCGGCAAAGGTGCAGAGTGCCCTGCTGGAAGCGATGCAGGAAAGACAGATCACCATCGGCGATACTACTTTCAAACTGGATGATCCGTTCCTGGTACTGGCTACCCAGAACCCGATCGAGCAGGAAGGTACCTACATGCTGCCTGAAGCGCAGGTAGACCGTTTTATGCTGAAAGTAACGATCGGTTATCCTACGAAAGAAGAAGAACTGCACATCATCCGTCAGAACCTGAATCCTCAGGCTACTGCGACCATCAACCCGGTAGTACAGCCTTCAGATATTATAACTGCGCGTAAACTGGTACGTGAAGTGTATATGGACGAAAAGATAGAACGGTATATCCTTGATATCGTTTTCGCCACCCGTAATCCTGAAGATTACAAACTGCAGAAACTGAAACCACTGATCTCTTATGGTGGTTCACCAAGGGCAAGTATCAGTCTCGCCATGGCAGCTAAAGCATATGCATTCACTAAACGCAGAGGATATGTGATCCCTGAAGATGTACGCAGCATCTGCTTTGATGTAATGCGTCACCGTGTGGGTCTGACCTACGAAGCGGAAGCTGAGAATGTAACCAGCGAGAACATTCTGAGCGAGATCCTGAATGCAGTAGAAGTACCTTGATAGGTGCTGTGTGACAGCGATGTGAATCATTATTCATTTTAATCATTACCGGTGGATACTGCAGAAATACTAAAAAGAGTAAGGCGACTGGAAATAAAGACCAGGGGCCTCTCCAATCATATATTCTCAGGGGAATATCACAGTGCATTCAAAGGCCGTGGTATGTCTTTCAGTGAAGTAAGGGAATACCAGTTCGGAGATGATATCCGGTCTATTGACTGGAACGTGACAGCGCGTTTCAATCACCCGTTCGTAAAGGTATTCGAAGAGGAACGTGAGCTGACGGTGATGTTAATGGTGGATGTGAGTGAAAGTTCCGTCTTTGGTACCGCCAGGCAGAACAAACGGAACATGATGACCGAATTGTGTGCCGTACTCGCATTTTCCGCTATCAACAACAACGATAAAGTAGGCGTTATCTTCTTTAGTGATGGCGTAGAAAAATACATCCCGCCTAAGAAAGGTAAATCGCATATCCTGTTCATCATCCGTGAACTGATCTCTTTCGAACCTAAACGCAAAGGCACCAATATCAAAGAGACACTTCGTTTCTTCAACAACGCCAACAAGAAAAGGAGCATCGTGTTCCTGATGAGTGACTTCTTAACAGGTAGTTACCAGGATGCACTGAACATTGCATCCAAACGGCATGATATGGTGGGCGTTCACATTTACGATCAGCGTGATAAGGAATTGCCTTCTGTTGGCCTGATCCAGATGAATGACCTGGAAACAGGTGATCGTCAGTGGGTGGATTCTTCTGATAAGAAAGTGCAGCAGTATTATACACAGCAGTTCCATCAGCATGTACAATATTGCCGTAACTCTTTCAAGAAAAGTGGGGCAGAGCTTATCAGCATACGTACGGATGAAGATTATGTAAAAGCCTTACAATCCTTTTTCGTAAACAGGTGATAGTTTAAAGCTGAGCAAGTACTAATATGGTTAAACCTATTATAGTTAAACGTCTTATTTTCTTTTTCCTGCTGGGATTCGTACTGGCGCCTTTCATCTCTTCTGCACAACAACAGATAGATGTAAAAGCGCAGGCAGATACTGACAGGATACGTCTAGGGGAGCAGGTAAAATTACACCTGTCTGCCAGCATGCCGCCGCAAGGCATGAATGTGGTATTCCCGCAGATCCCGGATTCCTTCGGACATTTTGAGGTAGTACGCCGTTCCCCGCTGGATACCACCGCGCAAGGTAATACGAAGCTGTTGGGTCAGACCATTGTGCTGACCAGTTTTGATTCCGGCCGCTGGGATATTCCGGCACTGCGTTTCGACCTGGTGAGCGGTGGCAATATTACTGATTCCGCTTTCACAGGGCCACTCAGCATCGATGTAAACACTGTTGAAGTCGATACTACAAAAGCTTTTAAGCCTATTAAAGGCGTACGTACTGTTGGTTGGAGCTTCTGGGATTACTGGCTGTATTTTGCTATTGGTATTACAGTCGCGCTGGTAGGCGTAGGACTGTTCGTGTATTTCCGCAGCAGGCCGAAAAAGGTAGTTCCTCCTCCTGTAGTGGCTGTGGTGCCGCCTTACGAAATAGCATTGCAACAGTTGGAGCAGCTGAAATCGGAGAAGGTTTGGCAGTCAGGAAATATCAAACAGTATTATACCCGGCTTACCGATATTCTGCGTACTTATTTTGAGCACCAGTTTAACATTCCGGCGCTCGAACAGACATCAGAAGAGTTATTGCAACATATCAAGCCTGTCACCATTCTGAATCAGCAGCGTGATAAATTACGCGCGCTGTTAAGTCTGGCCGATCTGGCGAAGTTTGCGAAAATGACGCCATCTCCGGAAGAGCATGAAGGCGCTATGCAGCATGCACAGGAAATAGTGGCATGGACGAAGCCTGCAGTGGAAAAAGCTGTAGCCGCCGAAGCCGGAAAAGAAGAAACAAAGCAGTCTGCGTAAGTAGGTCGCTCCTCCTTCAAAAGAGAAATTATTATTAATAAATGGATTTTTCGATCTGGAAAAGTATTGAATTTGCCCACCCAGCCTTCTTCGGGCTACTGGCGCTGATACCGGTAATGATCTACTGGTACATCGCCCGGCAGCAGCGCCGGCAGGCAGCCATGGAAATGTCTTCCCTGCAGGGATTGAAAGGATTACCTGTTTCGTGGAAGGTGACCATGCGTCCCGTATTACTGGTACTGCGCCTCCTGGCTTTTACTGCACTGGTAGTAGCGCTGGCCAGACCGCAAACAAGCAATACCTCTGAAAGCATCGATAGTGAAGGGATAGACATCGTGATGGCAATCGACATTTCAGGTAGTATGCTGGCACAGGACCTGCAGCCAGACAGGCTGGAGGCTGCAAAGAAAGTAGCGATGAATTTTGTGGACAGCCGTATCAGCGACCGTATTGGTCTGGTGATCTTCTCAGGAGAGAGCTTTACACAATGCCCCATCACAACAGATCATGGCGTACTGAAAAATCAGATCGCACTGGTAAAGAGTGGTATGCTGCAGGACGGTACTGCTATTGGTATGGGACTAGCTACTTCTGTAGACCGCTTACGTACCAGCAAGGCGAAGAGTAAAGTGATCATCCTCCTGACAGATGGTGTGAACAATACAGGTCTGATAGATCCGCTCACAGCACTGGAAATCAGCAAGGCATTTAAGATCCGCGTATATACGATCGGCGTGGGTACGGTAGGAAAGGCGCCTTTCCCGATGACTATGCCTGACGGTTCTATACAGATGCAGATGCAGGATGTACAGCTGGATGAGCCACTGATGAAAAAGATATCTGCTGAAACAGGCGGTAAATATTTCAGGGCTACCAACAACAAAGAACTGGAAAATATCTACGGTGAGATCGATAAACTGGAGAAAACGAAAGTAGAGATCACTTCCTATAAACGTTTTGCAGAACATTTCTTCCCGCTGGCGATGCTGGCACTGGCATGTATACTACTGGAAGTGGTGCTGAGATATACAGCTTTCAGAAGTCTGCCGTAAAATAATTACATAAAAAAAGCAGGCCCCGGAGAATTTTTTTCCCGGGGCCTGCTTTTTTTATCTATCCTACACAGCCGCGCCACTGGCGGGCTAATCGCCGCGAATGATCTCGTTGGCTGATTTCATGATTATCATACTGCGCTATGACCATGTAGCCTCTGAAGGAGCTGAGCCACGCGACTTCTCTGTAAGTGTTCAACTGATCCGAAAAACCCCCTAACTTTACAGCCTGAATCACTAAAAAGAGAATTTGCAAGCAACCATTTACAAATCCACCGGAAGCTGGTATACAGCCAAAACAACTACGGGAGAAGCATTCCAGGCCCGTATCAAAGGGGTCATGAAGATTGATGAGGATATTACCTCTACAAACCCTATCGCTGTGGGCGATGTTGTGGAGATTGTGCGGGAGGACGGAGATGCCACTGCACAAAATGCCATGATCACGGAGATAAAGGATCGCCGGAATTATATAGTGCGCAGCTCTCCTCATAAAAAGAATCAGAAACATATTGTGGCTGCCAACCTGGACCAGGCCATGTTGATCTGCACCGTGAAGGAACCACGCACTTCCAATGGGTTTATGGACCGCTTCCTTGTAACGGCGGCAGCCTATCACATCCCTGTGATACTGGTATTTAACAAAAGAGATATTTATAAAGAGAAAGACCTGGACAAGTTTGCCGAATTACAGGCATTGTACGAAGACATTGGGTATAAAGTACTGCTGGTGTCAGCCGAAAAAGAATCTGGTATAGACGAGTTAGTGGCTGAGATGAAGGATAAGACCACGCTGATGGCCGGGCATTCCGGCGTAGGTAAATCTTCCCTGATCAATCGGCTGCTGCCGGGCCTTGACCTGCGTACCAAGGCCGTGAGTGGATGGAGCGGGAAAGGACTGCATACTACTACTTATGCAGAGATGTATGACCTGCCGGCAGGTGGTAAACTGATTGATACGCCGGGCGTACGTGAGTTTGGTATTGTAGATATTCCCAAAACGGAGTTATCGCATTATTTCCTCGAAATGCAGGCTTATTTACCCCAGTGTCAGTTCAATAACTGTCTGCATATCAATGAACCGGGATGTGCCGTAAAGGCGGCGGTAGAAGCCGGAGAGATCGATGTGAACAGGTATGTCAGTTATGCATCCATCCTGGAAACCATACAGGAAGAGCAATACTGATCACTATCGCGGTTAAAGCGTCTGACCGATAATAATTATCGATTCTTTTTCCTTTTGGGCGCGCTCATTTCGTCCAGCAGCTTCTCAGCCCCCCAGTTCTTGCGGGGAGTAGGACAACCTGTTTTCCTGGTACGGCAGGCGGATAGTCCGATGAGGGATATCACCAGTACGAAGAGTAAAAATCTTTTCATAGGATGCTGTATTAATTAAAATACCCGGCCATTCATCTGCCTGGATGAAGACTTATTTTGTTTTACATTCTTAGTAGAATAGTAGTTGTTGCTGGGGCAACCGGTGCGCTCTACCTTACAGCTGGCAGCAAGCATACCGCACACCACCATTAGTAGTAATAGTTTTTTCATAAGGCAAGGTGATTATTAGATGCAAGATAATTAAAATATGTCATTTACTTTCCGGCGCGTCCTTAAACCAGCCGGAGTACATGATATAGTTGTTGGCAATGCGGTCTATCTCGCCACTGATAAGGGATTGACTGATATCTTTCACCTTTTTGGCGGGTACGCCTGCATAGATGGAGCCGGGTTCTACCTGGGTTCCTTCCAGCACAACGGCGCCGGCGGCGATGATGGTATTACTGCCAATGTGTGCATTATCCATCACGATAGCGCCCATGCCTATTAATACGTTATCTTCCACTGTGCAGCCATGCACAAGTGCATTATGTCCGATAGAAACGTTGTTACCGATAATAGCCTGTGTTTTCTCATAGGTGCAGTGAATGACAGCACCGTCCTGCACATTTACCTTATTTCCCATCCTGATGCTGTTCACATCTCCGCGGATCACTGCATTGAACCAAACGCTGCACTGGTCTCCCATTACCACGTCTCCTACAATTGTTGCATTAGGCGCAATAAAACAGTCGTTCCCTATTGTTGGCAGTATTCCTTTAACCGGTAAGATGACAGGCATATAGTAAGTTTTAACGCAAAAGTAAAGAAATTCGTATAGGTCTGCTGTCAGCAGGATGCAGCACCGGTATCTTGTCAATGCCCTACTGATTCTTTAATGTATTTTTGCCGCAGCATGAATAACAGACAACTCTTTTTACGTCATGTGGCCCAGCTGTCAGATGCGCCAATGGCACTTGAAATAGTGAAGGCATCCGGTATGTATATGTGGGATACCGAAGGCAAAAAGATCATGGACCTGATTGCCGGTATCAGTGTGTGTAACGTGGGACATTCACATCCTGCTGTAGTGGACGCTATTAAAGAACAGGCGGAACAGTATATGCATCTGCTGGTATATGGAGAGCTGATCCAGTCGCCACAGGTGGGCTTTGCTACCTTATTAACACAGCACCTGCCGGCATCTCTCAATAGTGTTTATTTCACCAATTCAGGCGCTGAGGCGGTGGAGGGCGCGATGAAACTGGCCAAACGTTATACCGGGAGGACAGAGATCATCGCTTTTGAGAAGAGCTATCACGGTTCTACCCAGGGTGCTATGAGTATTATGGGAGATGAGGCCTGGCGGAATGCTTACAGACCATTATTGCCTGACATACAGCACCTTACTTACAATACCTGGGAAGCAATAGACCAGATTACCGATCGTACGGCTTGTATCATACTGGAAACGGTGCAGGCGGAAGCTGGCGTACGGGTGCCGCAGAAAGAATGGCTGCAGGCCATCCGGGAAAAATGTACCGCTACAGGTACCCTGATGGTATTGGATGAGATACAGTGTGGCCTGGGACGAAATGGCACTTTATGGGCCTTTGAGCAGGCGGACGTAGTACCTGATATCCTGTTACTGGGAAAAGCACTGGGAGGCGGTATGCCCATGGGAGCTTTTATTGCTGATAAAGAGATCATGTGGAGCCTGACCAATAAACCGGTACTGGGACATATGACCACCTTTGGCGGTCATCCTGTGATCTGTGCAGCGGGGATGGCGGGTTTTAAGGTATTGCTGGAAAGCAACCTGATAGACACTGTGAAGGCGAAAGGGCAGTTATTTCACCAATACCTTCAACATCCGGCTATTAAAGAAGTCCGTTCCCTCGGACTGATGATGGCCGTTGAATTTGAGAGCTTTGCGATGAATAAAAAGGTGATAGATGCCTGCATCGAAAGAGGTTTACTGACCGACTGGTTCCTTTTTGCGCCGGAATGCCTGCGTATTGCTCCCCCCTTGATTATCAATGAGGAAGAGATCCGACAGGCGTGTAAGATCATTATAGATGTGCTGAATGAGGTAACGGATGTCCGTTAACACTAGTTATAATGAAAAAATATATTTTGTCTTCTCAGCGAAATATGTAACTTTGATGTACAAAGTACTTTAAGTATGACAGATCAGCAACACCTGGAGGCAATAAGTGATATCAGGCGCATGATGGAGCGGAGCACCCGTTTTCTTTCCCTTAGTGGATTGAGTGGCGTTTTTGCCGGCGTATCTGCGCTGGCTGGTGCGATAACCGCTTATGCCCTGTTCCAGTCTTACTATGCCCGTTGGGAAGTAAGGGGGCATTATGATGATGCTGACTTTTCCATGCTTCGTTTGCAGCTGATCTTATTGGGCTTTGGTGTGATGGCACTGGCGCTTTGCGGAGGTACTTACTTCACCTGGAGGAGAGCCAGACGGAATAATGTTCCTATCTGGGATGCCACTTCCCGTAAAGTACTGATCAATGCATTGATCCCGATGATGGCCGGGGGCGCTTTTATTGCCGGTCTGATATATAACAGGCTGGATGTGCTGATCGCTCCCTCCTGTCTTATATTTTATGGTATGGCATTATTGAATGCCAGCAAGTATACAGTCTCTGATATCCGTTACCTGGGTATTGCTGAAATAGGACTTGGCATATTAAATGTTTTCTTTTTGCGCAGAGGGCTTTATTTTTGGGCTATCGGTTTTGGTGTGTTGCATATATTGTATGGCATCATTATGTGGTGGAAATATGAGCGGCAGACAGCTGTAGAATAAAATCCGGTGCAGATCGGAACTAAGTGGAAATAATAAAGACGTACTCGTGAACAATCCCATAGGTAACTTAAATAAAATATTTGACAGTCGTATACGGCTTGGGGTGATGAGTATCCTCATGGTGAATGAGGAAGTCAGCTTTAATGACCTGAAGCAGATGCTCGAACTGACAGATGGTAATCTGGCTTCCCACCTCAGTACACTGGAAGAAAATGGTTACCTCAAAGTGCATAAAGGTTTTATAGGACGTAAAACCAATACCACCTATTCTATTACGAAAGCTGGTGAAAAAGCTTTCAAAGGCCACCTGGCCGCACTCGAAAACATGATCCGCTCTATGGAGTAATTTTTTTTGTACCTACACTTTGAATCTCAAAGCACTTCTAAATATAGTTATATGCAAACAAGTAACATCAACGAACCTAATCCCCTGCCTCCCGGCCAGCCTTCTTCTGCTACAGGAAACAGTTCACAGGACATTAACGAGCGGCCTTCTTTCTTTGAACGCTATGCCTATGGTATCAAAGCATTGATCATCGGTATGCTTGTAATATTCCTGTTAATTCCCACAGCTATGATCATGGGGCTTATTTCAGAAAGAGAGCAGCGCCAATTTGAAGCCAAAGGAGAAGTGAGCGGGAAGTGGGGCGACGCACAGACCATTACGGGGCCGGTGCTGGTAATACCCTACTACAGCAAACCAGGGGTCACATCCACAGCAGTATTCCTGCCGGAGAAACTGGCCGTAAACGGTGAGCTGCTGCCGGAAATACGCCGGCGCGGGATCTATGAGGTGGCCGTATACAGTTCACATTTACAGATCTCCGGCGCCTTCTCCGCACTGGACCTGAACAGCTTAAATATTGATCCTTCAACGGTGTTATTGAAAGACGCCTACCTGGCTGTCGGCATTAATGATATGCGAGGTATTACGAACCAGGCCGGTGTGCAATGGAATGGACAGAATTTCTATTTCAATCCGGGCATTCCCGCTACTAATCTGTTTGAGAATGGTATGCAGGTAAGAGTACCATTGACCATGTCAGACTCCGGCATTGTAGCCGGCAACTTTGCTGTCAATCTGGATTTAAAAGGCTCCGCCCAGCTGTATTTCTCTCCTGTAGGAAAAACAACAACTGTTAACCTGAATTCCAATTGGAAGAATCCCAGCTTCGACGGCGCCTTCCTGCCTAATGCACACAATGTGCATGCAAAAGGCTTCACTGCTTCCTGGCAGGTATCCAACCTGAACCGCAACTTCCCCCAAAGCTGGATCGGCGCCAATGCCAATCTGCACTCGGCAGATTTTGGCGTGAAATTATTCCTGCCGGTGGATACTTACCAGCAATCTACCCGTGCTGTGAAATACGCTATCCTGATCATCGGTCTTACATTCCTGGTATTCTACTTTATCGAGTTGTTATACCGTTCGGCTGTTCATCCATTACAATATATATTAGTCGGCGCGGCATTGTGTGTATTCTATACCCTGCTGATCGCCCTCGCAGAACAACTGAATTTTAGTATTGCATACCTGATCGCCGCTGTATTGACTATTCTGCTGGTTGCGGCATATACGGCCAGCGTATTGCGAAGCAGCCGAATGGCTATCGGTATAGGAGGTGTATTAAGTCTGCTTTATGGGTTTATTTATGTCATCATCCGTTCCGAAGACCAGGCACTGCTTATGGGTAGTCTGGGACTGTTTATAATACTGGCTATTGTGATGTACTTTAGCCGGAGGATCAAGTGGGGAGAATTATAAAAATTATAAACAGTTATACTCATGCAAGCCGGTCGCTATCTGCAACAGCGTTTAAAAAGTTTTAAATATGCCTTTCAGGGAATCATCGCATTTCTCCGCAGTGAACCGCATGCACGTATTCATGCTGTAGCAACGGTGCTCGTGGTAGCGGCCGGCTTTTATTACAGATTATCTGCCAATCAGTGGATCGCCATTCTGATAGTAACGGGAATGGTATGGGTCACAGAGATGTTGAATACAGTTGTTGAAAAGATCATGGACCATCTATCTCCCGAATACCATCCCAGGGTGAAATGGATCAAAGACGTGGCGGCAGGTGCAGTACTTATTTCGGCTTTGATAGCTGTAATCACAGGCGCTGTCATTTTTATCCCTATCCTGTGCTAAAAGAAAAGGGTCTCGCTTTATGCGAGACCCTTCCATATATTGAAGTTCTTTCTTCTTAGAAATCAACTCCCATTCCGAAGTACCAGATTGGTTTGCCACGGAAGAATGCAACCATCGGCCAGCCTGCATCTACTCTCAGGAAGTAACCGGCGATAGTTGTACGGGCGCCGAAGCCATAACCACCTACAAATGGTCCGAGGAACCCTTCTTTCACTTTCACTGTTATACCGCTACCATTGTCGTAGTAAGTGTAGTTCGCATCTTTAAAGCTCAGTTTCTCGTTCCATGCAGTACCGATATCCACAAAGCTGGTCACCTGGAAATTACGTACGATCGCTGAGTTAATAGGCCTGTTCATAAAGGTAGCGAACACCGGCAGACGTAACTCTGTATTAAACACCATTACATTATTACCGTTACGTGCATTCTGTTTGTAACCACGTAATGGCGTTGCCAGTGTCTGGTATGCATAGTTGGCATTCATATTCACTGGTGTATTGGTATTGATCTTAGGATTCAGCCAGTTGTCGGTACCACCCAGGTAGTACAACAACTTACGGGTACCCCAGGATAAATCTGCGGAGAAGCGGCTGGCCCATATAAAGTTGCGGAAGATGGATTCATAATGTCTCACATCAATGCCCATATTATAGGTGAACTTGCCCTTGCCTGCAGCCGCTCCCTGGTCGAATACATCATTCAGGTTACCGTTGATCTGTGCGTTCATATCACCATAGATCTTGTAACGGGTACCATGCCAGATGTTGATAGCAGGGTTGATGGTATTGTCATACACATATTCCAGACGTAACAACGCGTAGTTGTCGGCATAATTTTTCATCTTCAATGTCGTCTCATCAGAACCGGCTATGACGAATTTATCATTACGGAAGCCTGCCTGTAAACGGATGCTTCTTGCCTGATCAAATGGATAACGTACCTCGAACTGGAAGAGATTGGTCTTCATCTTAGCCGGATAATCCAGCGGGTTGCCCGATGTGTCGAAGCCAATACCACTGTATTTATCTACTCTGCGGTAGTAAGTGAATTTATAATCAAAGCGTTTTTTGAGATAAGAAGCAGAGATGAAGTATTCAGTACCATCCAGGCTTGAAGGGAATCTGAATCCACCATTGATCTTAATATCTTCGAACAGATCACTTACACCTATGCGGATCAGGCCATTCACAGGATCAACAAGCCTGATAGGACCGGAAGGAGGACCAGTGAATGGCTGATACCTGTTGATCAGGATAGAGTTATCTAGCTGGAGTATCAGGTAGTCTGATGCGAATTTCAGTTTATAAGGGAACAGCTTGGCTTTCTTCAATACAGGCTCCATCAGCGGGATCTGTGATGCTTGCTGGGCCTCTGCTGCCACACTTGAATCCTGTGCTTCTTTTCCGAACTCACTCTGGAAGAAATCGTCATGTTTTACAGTATCGACCTTCACTTTTTCATGGTAAGTCGGCAGACCCAGACGAAGGCTGTCTTCGTGCATCTGACGGGCTCTGAAAGTTGTAGGGCGACTGTTTACATTCCTTTTGCGCAGTGTTACTGTATCAATCCTCAGCTTTTGGAGGTTCTTAAAACCATATTGCTGGATCACCTGTGATACTTCGCTTTGGTCGCCTGCTCCTCTGGATTCTTTGATACCATAAGAATAGTTCGACATCGGGAAGGTATAAGTAGAGTCTTTGGTGAGCGATACTGCCATTACGGAATCAGGTGCGGTAGCACCGTATTCTGCCAGTGCTGAATCCAGGTCAGCCTTTTCAGGGTTATGCAGGATCTCTGATCCGACGAAGAAGAGGGAATCTACTCCTGTTCTTTCTGTCTTAAAGAAACCGGCATAACGGTTACGGATACCGTTAACGTCCGATATAAAGGTAAAGTGTGTGTTATTGTATTGCAATGGCGAACGTGCGTCACCGTATTTCATGTCTGTCAGCTGGGAGATCTGTTTGTCAGCGCTCTTGTTCCAGTTATCGACCAGGAAGATATTGTAATGACCTGCCGGCAGGACGGTATCTCCGCTTTTAGCGGTTGGAGATGGCCTGTTGGAAGAATAGATAATCCCGCTTTTGCCAGGGAAGGCAACGAAGGAAGGATCCAGGTCATCATACACATCGTTGGTGATCTGTTCTGCAGTCTGTTTTGTGATGCTGTAAGTGTAGATATCTGTATGACCGTTCTTCACCGCAGAGAGCAGCAGGGAGTTATCGTATTCGAAGAAGTACTTCATATCGATCACCCTGTCAAAGCGTGGGAGGTCTTGTCTTGTAGTGGTTCTGCTAACGAGGTCATATACCATCAGCCTGGTTACGCCCTCATGTTCGTAGATAATAGCCAGGCGGTTACCTTTCTGGTTCCATGCCAGTAATGGATAGTTAGGATCCAGCTGGCTGGCCTGCATTCTCACCCCGCTACGCAGCAGTATTTTAGGTTTCATATCGGCGAACTGTACCTGTACTTTGTACAATCCTTTGGAGAATTCCACCACTGCATACCAGTTGCTCTTCGGATTGGCCTGGAAGCGGTAGAAGTCAGACTTCTTCAGTTCCCTGGCGGCAACCGTACGGGCGCCACGGGTGCTCTGACGGCGACGGCGGTTATCGTCCTGGTAACGTTTGGCGTTGAAAACCATGAAGTCCTTCAGCGCATTTTTGGGCTTCTGGTTCAATACCTGCTCAAATCCTTTTTTCAGTCCGCGGTTGATGCGTGAAATATACATCAGGTAAGGCACAGCGTCCTTACCATATTTACTTTCTACATAATACCAGAAGGCGTGTCCGGCCAGTGTGGGCTTTTCATAAGCCAGCTGATAGAAGTCCTTATACCTGCCTGACTGGATGGCGTCTTTCAGTTCATCATCCAGCTGGGTATTCCAGTTTTGGGCAGCATAGGCTACAAATCCATCTGTGAACCATTTAGGGAAATCAATCAATACTGCATTACCGGCAAACTCTCCGATATCTTCTCCAAACAACAGGTTTTCCAGCATCACACGGGCTATCCCTTCCCGGATCTGCTTGTACAGGTGTTCGTGATCACCATCGAAGTACACGATCAGTTTATTACCCACCAGCTTGGTGATACCACCGGTATTCTGCCAGTCAACGCCAATGCCTATATTGGATTGCTTCATTTCTCCGAAGCTGTTGTACACGACAATATTTACCCGCTGACGGAAGGTAAACTCCATGAATTGTTCCAGCTGTGGCAATTCCCTTTCTGCTACCTGTGCTACGTATTTCCCTAATTCAAGACCGTTCTGGCTGAAGTAAGTATTAAAATGACGGGTTTGATAGTAACGCCATTTAAAATTCTTATGCTGTATGCGGTTCTGTCCAAATTCCACGGTATTGGTCTGTGCCTGGGATAGATACGAGCCAAGTAATAGGGTACCGGTAATTAATAACCTGGTAGTAAGTCGGTTCATACAGAAAGTATTGATAATATTGCGTTCTGAATTAAAAATAGCAAAAATCGGCAACAATGATGGAAATACAACATTTCACCTTTAATCCGTTTCAGGAAAATACCTATTTACTCATTAACGAAAAAAGGGAATGTATAATTATAGACCCGGGCTGTTATTTTGAAGAAGAAAGGAAACAATTACTCACGTATATCGAAAAAGAGGGTTTGAAAGTTACACGGCTCCTGAACACACATTGCCACCTTGACCATATTTTCGGTAACAGACTGGTTGTGAAGACCTATGGAGTTGGCCTGGAAATACATCCGCAGGACAAAATTGTACTGGACCGTTCTCCTGAAATAGGCAAAATGTATAATGTTCCCTTTGAACCTTCTCCAGAACCTGTCCGGTTTCTGGAAGACGGAGAAAAGATACGCTTTGGCGATGATGAGCTGGAGGTGTTGTTAACTCCTGGTCATTCGCCGGGGAGTGTGTGCTTTTATTCCGCCAGCCAGCAATTCCTTATTGGCGGGGATGTGCTGTTTTACCAGAGTATTGGCCGTACAGACCTGCCTGGAGGCAGCCATCAAACTTTAATTAACAGTATTCAGACGAAATTGTTCGTATTGCCGGATGAGGTAAGGGTATACCCGGGCCACGGACAGTCTACTACCATTGGTTTTGAGAAGCTGTACAACCCTTTCCTGCAGTAAGTACTCAGACTCTTCAGGACAGTGCAAGGTTTAAAGCCTGCTCACAAATTTTCCGATAAAAGGCAAGCGGGAAAACTCCTTCTTTTCCATTTTAAGCAGGAACCAGATATAGCCACAGAAGAAGAGGGTGGCTACAAACAGGGATAAGGGCTTCAGTGCATATACATCACCCGGCGACAGCAGGGTCCTGTTCAGGATGTCGTACATGTAATAAGTCAGCACTGCGCTTACTATGTAAGTGAGGATACGTGGAAGATGGTATGGTACCGGATAATACTTCTGTCCCAATATATAACAGATGGTCATCTGGGCAAAATAGCAGACCATAGTGGCCAGCGCTGCACCAAAGTAGCCCATTACAGGGATCCACCACCAGTTCAGCAAAAAGGCCAGTACTGCGGTAATGATGGTGATCATCGCACCTGTTTTTGTCCGGTCGGTCAGCTTGAACCAGATGGTGAGGTTGTAGTAGATGCCCAGGAACATATTGGCCAGCAGCAGCACAGGAACGATCTTCATACCAGGATAATACTCCGGTCTGCGCAGGAAGGTTTTCCAGACGTTCAGGTACAGGCTTACAAAGAGGAACATCATGCATAACATCACCACAAAAAGTTTCATGATGCGGGCATACATCTTCTGCGGATCCTTGCCTTCTGCCTGCTTAAAGAAAAATGGCTCGGCGCCTAACTTAAATGCCTGTATGAACATGGTGATCAGAATGGCCAGTTTGTAGTTGGCGGCATAGATCCCGATCAGCTCTTTTTTATCTGTCATATTATTTCCCGGCAGGAATTCCGGCAGGAACCATGCCCTGTCGAAGGTCTCATTGACCATGCCAGCCATTCCAAAGAAGATCAGCGGAATGGAATAATTCAGCATCGTTTTCCACACTGCCATATCAAACTTCCAACTGATACGCATCATTTGAGGCAGGAACAATAACAGTGTGATACCGCTGCCCAGCGCATTGCTGAGGTAAATATAGCCTATCTGGTTTCCGGAACGTATATCCGGCAGCCAGGTCTGACCTGCAGCATACATTTTCGGTATGATGACCAGGAAGAGGATATTGAATCCGATGGTGGTAAGAATATTCGCCAGGCGTATAACCGCATAACGGACCGGCCTGTTCTCCAGTCGCAATTGGGCAAAGGGTATGGCCGTCAGCGCATCACAGGCCATGACCAGCACCAGGTAGGTAAAGAATACCGGATGTGTGTCAAGCCCGCTCAGTTTACCAATATAGGAATGAATGATCGGACCCCGGAAGAACAGGAGTATGATCGTAAAACTAATGGTAGAAAACAGTAATGAGATAGTGGAGGTACTTAAGACCGTCGAACTGTTCTCCTTTTTGGCGAACCGGAAGAAGGCCGTCTCCATACCATAGGTCAGGATGATATTCAGGAAAGGGATATAAGCATATACAGTAGACATCTCCCCGTACGAAGCCTGTGTCATCAGCTCCAGGTAGAGCGGCGTAAGGAAGTAGTTAAGGAGCTTGCTCGCTATGTTACTAAAGCCGTAATAAATAGTCTGTCCTGCCAGTGATTTTATACTCAATTCCCTAAAATTTTAGCCAAAATTAATTATTCCAGCCCTTTCCTGCGCTGTTGTTTTTTCTCCGACAGCCTTTTCTTGAATTGGATACGCTTTTCCTTCACTGCTTTGGAAGGTCTGGTAGGCACCCTCTTTTTGGGTTTGATGAGGGCTTTATTCACCAGTTCGTTCATCTTTTTTACTACCAGCTGTTTGTTGCCCAGCTGGGTGCGTTCTTCCTGTGAGCGTACCTGCAGCAATCCTTCTGCATTGATACGGTGCGCCAGCTTTTCCTGCACCAGTGTTTTTTGTTCTTCGGTTAACAAAGATGAAGCGGCAATATCAAAATAACCCTCCACCATGGTCTCCACCTTATTCACGTTTTGTCCGCCCTTTCCTCCGCTCCTGGCGGTGCGGAAGGTAATTTCGACGGAAAGATCTACACTCATTTAATTAACGTTTCTTTATAATTGATTATCGTAAATTAACTAAAGGTAAATGATTTTATTTGCCGTCCATCCTTATAAATCCTGTGTGCCATGAATTTCTTTACATCTGTACAGTTACGCATTCTTAAAACCAGCTGGATTCCTGTGTTGATCGTTTGTGTGATCCAAAAGAGTGCTGATAGCATATTTCCATCCATATTATCACTTAGCATCGGGACGCAATATGCCATATTCCTGGCCCTGGCCACACTCGGTATGGTGATATGGGAAGCTGTCATAAAAAAGGATGTGAAACAATTTGGTGTATTGGCATTCGTGGGACTCCTGGCTTTCGGTTTACAGTTTGTGCTGAATGAGTTCCTGAAAGCTAATAACAGCCAGCAAAATACTTCCCTGATCTATTATTTCAATTCCTTTGCGGTCTTACTGGTGATCATTATTACCCGCTTCTATCTGAATGGCATGAGCGATAAAATAGGCGCAGCAGTACTGGCCGCGGCCATCTATTTTGTAATTCCTAAAACAGGTAGCCCAACTGGCGGAATCCCGATAGGCTGGCTGAATGCATCCGGGCTCTGGATAGAAGTCGTGAAATCCCTTGCTTTTGTGCTGACAACCTTCGGTACCTTCATCTCTTACTACTCGATCATTTTCCTGACGGAGAACAGTTTCAGATGGCCGGCATTTTTTATAAAACTGCAGTCCCGTATACAAACCATCAGCGGATGGGAATATTTTTTCATCTTCCTGGCTATATGGTTTGTTTACATGGGTAGCATTGGTGAACTCACCTATTTAATGGCCAATTTCTTTGAAGGGACAGTATTACCATTTGTCGTTACTGCTTTTATTATTTTCAAATTATTGCTGGCTGTTTTGTGTGTATATTCTCTTGCGGGATTGTTGAGGAATATCGTTACCAGCAGAGCTGTGACCACTGGAGAATACAATCCCTGGCTGATCGTGATGCATTATATTCCCGTGATCAATATTGCCGCGGTGATAAAACTCTTGTTTGCTGATGACAAACCGGCTATTGCTGAAGAACATGCAGCATTGTACCTGGAAGCTGACAGGCATGCTGCCCAGCAGGCGATGATCATTGCAGGTATTACAGTAACCGTATATAATATCTATCACATGCTGACAGCGCCCACCGGACTGGGATTGCCGGTTATCGGACTGCTGGGAGCATTATATCTCTTAAAGATCTTCGCCTATATAAAATTGCGCAGCAGCAGAACTTATCTGCTATTGGTAATAGCGCTGAATGTAGCCACTATACTTTTTGCATTGAATGAACAGCTGGTGTTATCCCTGGCATTTCTCTATCTCTACTACTACCTGATGCAGGAACTGTTTTATCCCAAACTGGAAATAGAAGACACGATAAAAGTAACGGACCCGGAAGCTGGTGATATTTTCACACATACCGCATAAATACTTTAATTTCCCGGCGCAATTAAAATAACTTACTACACATATGCGTGCAGTTATACAACGTGCATCAAGGGCATCCGTGACCGTAGAGGGCAGTGTTACCGGAAGTATCCAGACAGGATTGCTGGTGTTGCTGGGCATTGAAGACGCTGATGATACAGAAGATATTACCTGGTTAAGTAATAAGATCGTCAACCTCCGTATTTTTAATGATGAGGAAGGCGTGATGAACCGCTCTGTAAAAGAAGTGGAAGGAGATATTCTGCTGGTGAGCCAGTTTACCCTGCATGCTGCCACCAAAAAAGGGAACAGGCCTTCTTATATAAAAGCCAGTAAGCCGGATGTAGCAATTCCCCTGTATGAACAGATGATCAGCCAGTTGACTTTTGATATGGGAAAAACCATTGCTACCGGTATTTTTGGCGCAGACATGAAGGTAGAACTGTTGAACGACGGCCCTGTTACGATCATTATAGACACGAAATCAAAAGAATAAATCATCAATATGACCATCCAGGAAGCACAGGAAAAGATCGATGGCTGGATCAAAACCGTCGGGGTGCGCTATTTCAGCGAACTGACCAACATGGCCATCCTGACAGAAGAAGTGGGGGAAGTAGCCCGCATTATGTCCCGCAAGTATGGTGAACAATCCTTTAAGGAATCCGACAAACAGAAAGACCTGGCGGATGAGCTGGCGGACGTACTGTGGGTATTACTATGCATCGCCAACCAGACAGGGATCGATATGACCACCGCCCTGGAAAAGAACTTCGAGAAGAAAAATATCCGCGATGCCAGCAGGCACAAGGACAATGAAAAGCTCCAATAAGGCAGGTTTTTTGTTAAAGCTATCATATGAAGATCATCAAGAAAGTAAAGACCTTCTGGCAGATCCTGAAACAGACTTTTCACGATTTCATGGACGACAAGGTGCTCAAACTCAGCGCCGCTTTATCCTATTATACCGTTTTTTCTATAGCTCCTATGCTGATCGTGATCATCACGCTATGTGATGTGTTTCTCGGGAAAGAGGCGATCGAAGGAAGTATATATGGGCAGATTAAGAGCATGGTGGGGAGCGATGCCGCCCTCCAGATCCAGCAAATGATCAAAAATGCCGCTCTCTCGGGCGACTCGGGCTGGGCAACCACAGTAGGTGTCATTACCCTGATCATCGGTGCTACGAGTGTATTCGGTGAGATCCAGGACTCTATTAACTTTATCTGGCAGCTCAAGGCCAAGCCCAAGAATGGTCTGGTCAAGATGCTGCTTAACAGGCTGCTGTCGTTTTCAATAGTCATTAGCCTTGGATTTATCCTGATGGTATCCCTGGCATTGAACGGTATTATTTCATTGTTCAGCAACCAACTGGCCATCTATTTTCCACAGGTGACAATCGTTTTGGTGTACATTATTAACATGGTGCTGACCTTTGTGATCATCAGTGTGCTGTTTGCCATCATTTTCAAGGTGCTGCCTGACGCAAAGGTGCAGTGGAGGCATGTTATCATCGGCGCTGTGACCACCGCTATCCTGTTCATGATAGGAAAATTCGCTATCGGGCTGTATCTTGGTTCCAGTAAAGTGGGTACTGCTTATGGGGCGGCTGGTTCCATTGTGATCATCCTGCTTTGGGTATACTATTCGGCCATTATCCTGTACTTTGGAGCCGAGTTTACTCAAGTATATGTACAGCATTTCGGCGGAAGGATCAGGCCAAATGAATATGCAGTATATGTCAAGGAAGTACCTGTGGAAACTGATGAATTGCCCTTAACGGCCCCAATTGAGAAAGAAAAAGGTAACTAAACGCCATCTTTAAATCCGAAAACCCTTATTATATTTGCGCCACTATGGCTACAGATCAGAACAAATTCCAGGCGATCATCTCGCATTGTAAAGAATATGGCTTCGTGTTCCAGTCCAGTGAAATATACGACGGCTTAAGTGCAGTATATGACTATGGCCAGAACGGAGCTCAGTTGAAGAAGAATATCCGCGACTATTGGTGGAAGAGCATGACCCAGATGCATGAGAATATCGTCGGGATAGATGCTGCCATTTTTATGCATCCTACTACCTGGAAGGCATCTGGTCACGTTGACAACTTCAGTGATCCAATGATCGACAATAAAGACAGCAAGAAACGTTACCGTGTAGATCATCTCATAGAAGGCCATGCTGAAACCTTGTCCAAAGAAGCAGGTGATGCGTTAATTGAGCAGATGGATAACCTGCTTAAGGACAATGACTTTGCAGGACTCAAAAAGCTGATAGAAGATAATAAGATCAAGTGTTCCGTAAGTGGCACTGTTAACTGGACAGACGTTCGTCAGTTCAACCTGATGTTCTCTACCCAGTTGGGAAGTGTGACCGATGAGGCAAGTGAAATATATCTGCGCCCGGAAACTGCCCAGGGTATTTTTGTAAACTTCCTGAACGTACAGAAAACCGGCCGTATGAAGATACCTTTTGGTATCGCACAGGTGGGTAAGGCTTTCCGTAATGAAATCGTAGCCCGTCAGTTCATATTCCGTATGCGTGAGTTTGAACAAATGGAGATGCAGTTCTTCATCCGCCCTGGCACCCAGAAAGAATGGTATGCCTACTGGAAGGAAGAGCGTCTGAAATGGCATCTCAGCCTGGGTACATCTCCGGAAAAATACCGTTATCACGATCACGTAAAGCTGGCGCACTATGCTGATGCTGCTGTGGATATCGAATTTGACTTCCCGATCGGTTTCAAAGAGGTGGAAGGTATCCACTCCCGTACTGACTTTGACCTGAAGAGCCACCAGGAATACAGCAAGAAGAAGATCCAGTACTTTGATACAGAAACCAATCAGAATTATATCCCATATGTGATAGAAACTTCTATTGGTCTGGACCGTATGTTCCTGCTGACAGTTTGCAATGCTTACGCTGAGGAAGACCTGAGTAAAGATGGAAAAGAAGACAGCCGTGTGGTGATGAGATTCCCGGCAAAGCTGGCGCCTGTTCAACTGGCGATCTTCCCGCTCACTAAAAAAGACGGTTTACCTGAATTAGCGAAGGAACTGATGGATAAATGCAAATCTTCGTTCTACTGCTTCTATGAGGAGAAAGATGCCATCGGTAAGCGCTACCGCCGTCAGGATGCCATCGGTACACCATTCTGCGTAACGATCGATCATCAGACCAAAGAAGATAACACCGTTACCATCCGTTACCGCGACAGTATGGAGCAGGAAAGGGTGCCAATGGACAAAGTGAAAGAGATCGTGCTGAATAAGATCAACGAATAGAAAATAAAAACATCATAGAAAAAGGCTCTCACCAGCGGTGGGAGCCTTTTTTATTAAGATATATAGTGATATGTAGGTTAGCCATACAGCTCCTGGTGGATATCATGCCTGTCATACCCCATAGCCAGTATCCGCTGTTTAGCTTCATCTATCATTGCCTTCCAGCCACATAAAAAGAAATGGGCGGGCTGCTTGCGGGCCAGCTCTTCATAGATCAGGTGCACATACCCCTTGCGCCCGGTCCATAGATTGTCTTCCCGGGAAAGGGTGGGTATATAATGAAAATCAATCAGTTCCTGCTCCAGTTGACACATTTCTGATGCATAGAGCAGATCACATTGCTGCCGGCAACCATAAATGAGATGGATGGGCGGATGTGCCAGATCGTGCGCCTTGATATACTGGGCCATCGACCGGAAGGGAGCAATACCGGTACCGGTGCAGATGAAGAACAGGTCCTTGTCCAGTTGTTCCGGTAGCGTAAAATGTCCCAGCGGTCCCTTTAGTATCAGCTCGCTACCCTCGGTGATCTCATTGAACAGATAAGTAGTGCCTGCGCCACCTTCCAGCAATACAATGACCAGTTCGATGGTATTGGTGCCATCGGGCGGGGAAGCAATGGAATAGCTGCGCCAGCGCTTGTTCTTTTGTTCATGTATGGGGAGGTCGAGGGTGACAAACTGACCAGCCTTGAAATCGAATTGCTCCTTTTCGGGGATCTGTATCCAGAACCGGCGTGTATTATGCGTTTCCTGTACGATACGGGTTACCTGCCCTTTATACCATTGGTCCAGCATTTGTGTGGAATTTATACTAAATATAACCAAAATTGTCCATAGCCCGCTAGCCTCGAGGAGTATGAGTGGCGCTGGACAAATGCAGTAATTCCGTATCTTTGCAACCCTCATGAATATACAGGCTGTTTTACAACTGTACCAGCGAGATTCCCGCCTGCAACAGCTGGTGAAAGGGATACATTTGTCCGATCCACAGTATTTTCAATTAACAGGACTAACCGGAAGTGCCACCACATTTATAGCAGCGGGAGCGTGGGAGCTGGCCAATTCCGTGAATCATCTTTTCATTCTTAACGACAAGGAAGAGGCGGCCTACTTCCATAATGACCTGGAGTCATTAAGTCAGGCGCTGGATATCTTCTACTTCCCGGACTCTTTCAAAAAAGCCGGCTACTTTAACGAAATCAACAGCAGTCATAGCATGCTGCGTACGGAAGCGCTCATGAAGTTCTCCGGACAGGCTGTACATAAAAAGATCCTGGTGACCTACCCGGAAGCGCTCTGGGAAAAGGTGGCCGCCTCCGTGGCCTTCAGCAACAATATGATACAACTGAAGGTCGGGGACGTGCTGAAAGTGGACGGATTGCTGGAGCAACTCGTTAGCTGGGGTTTTGAATATACCGACTTCGTGTATGAACCGGGACAGTATGCTGTCCGCGGGGGCATCCTCGATATCTATTCCTTTGGTAATGAGAAACCTTACCGTATTGAACTGTTCGGTGAAGACATTGACTCTATCCGTCTTTTTGATCCGGAATCGCAGCTGAGCGAACGCAAGCTGACACAGGTGACCCTCATAGCCAATATGGATACGCAGGGCCTGAATCACCAGAAGACCTCTCTGCTGGAGTTCCTGCCCGAGAATACCATCGTCTGGATGAAAGACCCCGGTTATGTACAGGATGTGGTGCTGCAGCTGGAAGAAAAGCTGGATGCATTCCTGCAAACCGGTCAGCCGGTAAAGGTAGGCGACGATGAGAAGATAGAGCTGGGAGAAGCTGATTTCGTAAAAGCACATCCGCTGATGCAGGAACTTTTGCGCAGGCATTGTGTTGTGTTCAGCAACCGCCAGTGGTGGGAAGAAACGAACCGTCCCTTTACTCCGCTCAACTTCGAAACACAGGAGCAACCGGTCTTTAACAGGCAGTTTGAAATGCTGATCAAAGACCTGGATGCGCACAACAAGAATAAGTATTCCCTGTTCATCTTTGCCGAGAATGCCCGCCAGCTGGAAAGGCTGCGCAGCATCTTTGAAGATCTGAAGGCAGATTTTACATTCTATCCCATCCCGACTCCCGTCAGCCATGGTTTCATAGACCATACGCTGAAACTGGTATGTTATACCGATCACCAGATCTTCCAGCGTTACCATAAATACAAGGTAAAGCAGGCATACAACAAGAATAAGGCGATCACCATGAAAACCCTGCGCGAACTGCAGTCAGGCGATTTTGTGACGCATATTGATCATGGTGTGGGTATGTACAGCGGTTTACAGAAGATTGAGGTAGGTGGTAAAATGCAGGAAGCGATCCGCATTATTTACAAGAACAACGACCTGCTGTATGTAAACATCAACTCCCTGCATAAGATCAGCAAATACTCAGGTAAGGAGGGTGTGGAACCACGTGTGAATAAACTGGGTAGTGATGCATGGGATAAGCTGAAAGAGAAAGCGAAGACGCAGGTAAAAGATATCGCGAAAGACCTGATCAGGCTCTATGCTGCCCGTAAGGCCCAGCAAGGGTTTGCGCATACAATGGATACTTACCTGCAAACAGAGCTGGAAGCTTCTTTCCTATATGAAGATACACCTGACCAGAGCAAGGCTACAGCCGATGTGAAAAGGGATATGGAATCGCCTTCGCCGATGGACCGCCTTGTATGTGGTGATGTAGGCTTTGGTAAAACAGAGATCGCCATCCGTGCTGCCTTTAAATCCATCGTGGATGGTAAACAGGCTGCTGTACTGGTGCCTACTACGATCCTGGCATTCCAGCACTATAAGACCTTTGCAGACCGTCTGAAAGACTTCCCTTGTACAGTGGATTATCTAAACCGTTTCAAGTCGGCGAAAGAGAAAAAAGAAACCCTCCAGAAACTTGCAGAAGGAAAGATTGATATCATCATTGGCACCCATGCACTACTGGGGAAAGAAGTGAAGTTCAAGGACCTCGGTGTGCTGGTGGTGGATGAAGAACAGAAGTTCGGTGTATCTGCCAAGGAAAAGCTGAAGCAGCTGAAAGTGAATGTGGATACGCTGACGCTAACCGCCACACCAATTCCAAGAACGTTGCAATTCTCGCTGATGGGCGCCCGTGACCTGTCTGTGATCAATACACCACCGCCTAACAGGCAGCCCATAGAAACGGAAGTGCATGTATTTGATCATGACCTGATCCGCGATGCGATCTACTATGAAACAGAGCGTGGTGGCCAGGTGTATTTCGTGTACAACAGGGTGAAAGGATTAGGTGAAATGAGCAGCCTCATAAAAGGGTTGTGTCCTGATCTTTCTGTTGCCACTGCGCATGGACAGATGGAAGGCCATCAGCTGGAAGAAGTGATCCTCGATTTTATTGACAGGAAATATGATGTACTGGTATGTACCAACATCGTGGAAAGCGGTGTGGACATTCCAAACGCAAATACCATCATCATCAATAACGCACACCACTTCGGATTAAGTGATCTGCATCAGTTGCGTGGACGAGTAGGCCGTAGCAATAAAAAGGCTTTCTGTTATCTGCTGGCGCCTCCTATGAGCACACTGCCTGCCGATAGCCGTAAAAGATTGCAGACGTTGGAACAACACAGTGAGCTAGGTAGCGGCTTCCAGATCGCTATGCGTGACCTGGACATCCGTGGTGCCGGTAACCTGTTGGGTGGTGAGCAGAGTGGTTTTATGGCAGAGATTGGATTTGATATGTATCAGAAGATCCTGGATGAGGCGATCCGTGAACTGAAACAGAATGAATTCCGCGATCTCTTCAAGGAACAACTGGAAGAGAAGAAGGATTTCGTAAGTGATTGTACGATCGATACGGACCTCGAAATACTGATCCCTGACAGCTATGTGGAAAGCATACAGGAACGTCTGAACCTGTACCAGGAACTGGATAATATTATCATTGAAAGTAAACTCCAGGCGTTTGAAGCAGAATTGCAGGACCGTTTCGGACCAGTGCCGGAGCCTGTAAAAGACCTGCTCTGTATGATCCGTTGTCGTTGGATGGCGATCAAGCTGGGCTTTGAAAAGATGATGCTGAAAGACGAGACACTGCGTTGTTATTTTATCAACAACCCGGATTCTCCATACTTCGAATCACCGACATTTAATCATATCCTCACTTATCTGCAAACGAGAGTGAATAATGCGAAGCTGAAGCAGGTAGGGAAGAATTTCATGCTGGTGGCAGATCGTATCAGGTCAATGAGTGACCTGTATGATTTCCTGAAAGCGATGGAAGATGCAAGGAATGATTAAGAATGTGAGTGAAGATCATAAAACAGGAAAGGCGCGAAGTATTTCGCGCCTTTCCTGTTTTATCTGACTATTGTTACAGTTCCTCTTCTGCTGAATAATCTGCCCTTGTAATCCGTTCCCTGTATCATCCAGACATATGTGCCTGCCGGCAGGGGCGTTCCTTTGAAATTGCCATCCCAGGTAGCAAAAAGAGATTGTGTTCTGAATACCTCCTGTCCCCATCTGCTCCATACACAGAAAAAATCCAGCTGGGATACACCGGGTGAGATGGCCCGGAAAACATCATTACGACCGTCATTATTGGGCGAAAATGCCGTGGGTACATAGAAGTCCGGACCGGCATAAACTTTCACGTTTAGGGTATCTATTTCAACACAACCTTCAGACGAAGTCACAGTAAGGTGATAGACCTGGTCCTGTTGAAGGTAGGCGACGGGATCAGCTATACCGGGATCTGTGAGTCCTGTGGTGGGCGACCATGTAAACTGAAGGCCGCTCCCGTTGGTCCGGGCATTCAGCTGTAAGGGCTCACCGCGGGCGGCGAGGGTATCATTGCCAGCAAACAGGTTGATATCAGTGATATTAACAGGTACATAAGATGTATCAGAAAGACAGCCATCAGTACTTGCCACATGTAATGCAGCCTGATAGGCACCTCCTGCAGGATAGATGTAGTTGAGCTGCTGCCCGCTTTGCTGCTGTCCGTTACCGAAATCCCAATACCATTGTAACAAAGGTACCAGGGGTGTCTCATCAGTGCCGGTAAAGCTAATAGGCTGACCAATACAGGCATTCTCTCCCGTAGCGCTGATGCGCGGCGTGGGATATACCTTGCTTGCCTTTTGCATACTGGTGCTGCAGCCTTGGGCAGAGGTGGCCTGAAGCTTTATCTTATAAGTGCCTGTGTCAGTATATGTTATAGAAGGTTGTTGCGCAGCCGATATCTGTCCATTGCCGAAATCCCAGTCCCATTGCCGGATGGTGCCTACGCCTAGTGTTGTTTTATTGGTAACAGTAACGGAACGGTCGGTGCACAACTGATCGATCGTAAAGTCAGTTTGTGGATAAGTACCGATGGTCACATCCTGTTTCATGGTATCTGAAATGCAGCCGCCGTTATCTTCAATCACTAAACGGACTTCGTACTTTCCTGGTTTGGTATAGAGATGTGGTGGTGGATTGGCGTCAGCAGAGGTAGTACCATCGCCAAAATCCCATAGGCGGCGGGTAATGGAGCCAAATGATTTGGAATCATCACCAAATACAATAGGGGCGCCCTCACAAAATAACTGGTGATTATCAAATCGTAACTGAGGCCTGAGGGCAGCACAGAATTGCTGTTTGTTGGCGCTTCCACCGGTAGCAGAGCCAAACCCCCAGTATACCATTGGTTCTCCGCCAAATATATCAGCTACCAGATCTTTTTGTACGGAGACGCGTAGTGCACCATCAATGCTTACTTCCAGCAGTTTGGTGGTGACATCCCATTTGATCCGGAAAATATGCCAGCTGCAGTCTTCGATATTGTCGTTGCCGTCCAGCGCTGTCACAGGCCCTGCCAGGTTATTGGAAGTGAGATGGGAGATATCGCCATTCATCTGAATAGATACATGGTCAAATGGAGGGTCTCCGTCAGATGCATTCTGCCAGGTATCTATCAGTACCCCGAGTGAAGGGCTGATATTCTGAAACCCGATTCCCCGACCTGTTGCCCCAAGATTGGTGCCCTGCGTCTGTAGTATAAAAGCAATCCCGTCTGCGCCCGTCTGGTCCTTGCAGCCAAGATTTACATCAAAGTAATAATCAAAAGAATTATTCAGGCTGATCTTGTTTTTATTCCACGCAGTACCGCTCGCATTCATCACATCTTCAGTCAGCACATAGCAGTTGCATGACTGCTGGGTAGCTGAACCATTCAATATGTACGGGGTTTGTAACTGCGCGGATAATGATAAGTTGGACAATAACAGCCATGATAATCCAGTAAAAAGTTGGAATAGTGTTTTCATAGGATTATAGGCGTCAGTAAGATAAAAAAAATAATCTGTGTAACATATAGAGACCTGAAACGTTACAGGCTCATGACCGATATATCATTTATCGTAAAGTATTGTATGCTGGTATTCCGGAAAATATTTTACCCCTTTTATGGAATCATGATATAGAGTAGCATCATATAGTCAAACAACGGAAACCATAACATTCAATTAACATCAAATCACAACAGTATGAAAAAGGTAATGTTTTTACTGGCAGGATTATTCGTAGCATCATTAAGCCAGGCGCAGCAGACAGACAACAAGCCCCCTGTTAAAAAGATCGAAGTAACAGGCTCCGCAGAAATCGAGATCACACCAGATGAGATCTATCTTGATATCGCGCTGCGCGAGTATAAGAATAAAGGAGTAAAAGTGGAAATGACCACACTGGAAATCCAGTTGCAGAAAGCAGTGAAAGAAGCAGGTATTCCGGCATCCGATCTTACTATCGCCAATGTATTCGGTACCAACTATGACAATTGGTGGAGCAAAAAGAAGAAGGATCCTGATTTCATGGCGCGTAAGCAGTATCGTTTGAAACTCAGCAACCTGGATAAAGTAAATGATATCCTGGGTGCAGTAGATGCTGAAGGTATTGAAAGCGTAAATATCAGCAGCTATACCCACAGCAAAATGGAAGATTACCGCAAGCAGGTAAAGACCAAAGCATTACAGGCTGCAAAGGCAAAAGCAACTTATATGCTGGAAGCTATCGGTAATACAATTGATGGTGTACTGGAAGTACAGGAGATCAATACCGACAACTATTCAGATGTTCAGCCAGTTGTATTCGCCGCTAATAGCTTTGCACGTTCCGCTAACGCTGAATCAGCAGATGCATCTTCTTTCAAAAAGATAAAAGTACGCGCTGAAGTAAGAGCAGTCTTCTTTATCAAATAATAACCTGTAGCATAATAAAAAAGGGAGCTCACTTGATGTGTGGCTCCCTTTCCTTTTTATAGTGATGTTTAATTATCCCACCATACTTTGTCCGTCAGTTTTGCTTTCTGTAGTTCCTGTGGATTCGCAGTGATCTCATTCAAAGGATACAGGAACCTGCGGGGTAAACTTGTTACCTGGTTGTTAGTGATCATCTTTAAGATTGGATAACCTGTACGACGCCAGTCTACATAGTTTTCGGTAGAAAAGAAGTTTGCTGTATTTTTCTCTTCAATGATCAGCTGTAATGCATTGCCTGCAGTCAATACTCCTCTATTTGACAAAAATGTTTGTGCAGCAGCACCAGTAGTATCAACACCCAGTTTCAGCAGATTGCCTGCAACAGCCTGCCGGAATACTGGTTGTGCGGCCGCATATCCGGCAGTGATGTACGTTGCTTCCGCTTTCAGGAACAATGCTTCTGCTGCATTCACTATATATACCTTGGATGAAATACCACCATAAAAACTACCTGCTACTGAAAAGTCTTTCAGATTACCTGCGCCTGCACCGATCACATTACCTGTATATAAGCCAGTATTTTCTGCTTTACTGACCAGGTAAGGTAAACGCGGATCATTGTGCTTTTTCAGCGAATCTACGTAGTATGAAGAGAGTACCAGGGTAGATGTATTATAGAAGTGCAGGTACCATGCATTAGATGAGGTAGAAGTGCCATTGTAGCTGAATGCACAATCATCATCGTTGCCGGTCATCCCGTTGGATAATGCTGTTAGTGCAAGATTGGCCTGCGTCGTTGCATTATACCCCGGCGCTTTTGTAAGGTGCATATAATAACGCGCCTTCAATGTATAAGCCATCTTTACCCATTTTGCCATATCTCCTGCATAGTAATAATCATCTGCACGGGGAGTAGCACCTGTACCTGAGTTCAGTTGTGTGATGGCATCATCGAGCAATGACTGGATCGATTTATAAATATCTTCCTGTTTATCATATGCCGGTGTTGTATTGCCTGTTCCGGAGAATGCCTTAGAGTAGGGTATATCTCCCCACAGGTCTGTGGCTGAGCCCAGGGTATAAGCTGTCAGTACTTTTGCAATACCTGCATACATGAGGTTACCATTGGCGGTAGCCTGCTTGTTGAGTATGCTGAGGTTGTTCAATACTACTACATAGTGTGAGTTCCAGAAGTCATCAAACGTGGAGCTGGTCACCATGTAGTTCACTGTATTAGGCAAAGGCTGATTAGGCACGCAGTTCTGCATCCACTGGTTGACAAGACTGGCTGCATTACCTGCTGCTATGTATTGGGAAACGCCTGCCTCCAAAGGCGCCAGCAATAAGTTTTCAGAGACGTCTGAAGGTACATTTGAGTTCTGATTGACATCGAGATATTTCTTACATCCTGACAACGTGATAACCGCCAGCATGCATATATTAATGAACGATCTTTTCATATAGCAATGATTTACTAGAAGGTGAATTTTAACGTACAGTCAAATGACCGGGAAGTAGGAGCAGAGAATGTGTAAACACCCAATCCGCCGTTACCAGCGCCCCATGAATTCACTTCCGGATCACCGCCGCTAAAGCTGGCGTCTTTATGTATCCATAGGTTACGACCTGTTAAGACGATAGATGCATCTCTGAAAGGCATTCTGTGCGAACCTTTGCTAAGTGTATAAGAAAGACTTACGTTACGCAGTTTGATATATGATGCATTCTGTATCGCAGCTTCTGTGATACCGCTGATCTGCTGGAAGTAACTTTGTCCTGTAACAGATACTTTGTTAGGTGCGCCTGTTACGTCGCTCACACCGGGTACTACCCTGTCTTCTCTCTTTGCTGTAGCAACGGCAGTACCATAATACAGGCCATAACCATCATCAGAGTTCAGTATATCCCCACCTTGTTTTGTATCAAAGAAGAAGCTCAGACCAAATTGTTTGTAACGCAGCTGGTTGGTAATACCTCCTATCCATTTTGGTGTAATATTACCTACTACATCGAAATCGCCGGAAGCATAAGGTAGGCCTGCATCATTGATGCGCAACTGGCCATCAGCTGTGCGTGCGTATTTGGTACCATATATAAGGCCCCATGGTTCGCCTTCCTTTGCATAGATACTACCAATACTTGTTTGTGTCAGTCCACCGCCGATGTGCTCAACTTTCTGTTTAAGCTTGGTATAGTTCACTGTTACGTCCCAGTTAAAATCCTTTGTTCTTACAGGAGTAAGTGTTAATAACACTTCAATTCCTTTTGTAGACATCTTCGCAGAATTGATGGTAGTGCTGGCATATCCGGTGGAATTAGCCAGTGAGATGTTTTCTACGATACCTTGCGACATACGTCTGTCGAAATAAGAAGCTTCCAGCCCTATCCTGTTGTTCAGTAATTTCGTTTCCAGTCCCAGTTCAAATTCTTTCTGTAATTCATTTTTCAGATTCGGATTGCCTAATGCAGAACTAACCAGGAAACCGTTCTGTCCATTATAAGGAAATGTGAGATTACTGCTTACATCACCATAAATAATCGCCTGGTAATAAGGAGTAGTAGTAGCGTACGGCTTCACGTTATCATTACCCACAGAAGCATATGATGCTCTTATCTTACCAAATGGAATGACGTCTTTCAGCTTATCATGGAATAATTCTGAGAAGATAAATCCGCCGGCTATGGAGCCGTATGGGTAGTATGTATTTTCAGAAGATAATACAGAGCTTCCATCATATCTTCCTGTGAGTGACAATACCAGCATGCGGGCATAGTCTACTTCTGCCTGTGCATAAAAACCAACTTTCCTGCGCAGGGTTTGTGATTCTGTATAAGTTACAGAAGAGGCACTCGCCATATTGTAATAACCTGCTTTTGCAAGGCCAAGGCCCAGTGCGGTCATGTAGTCATTGTGCTCAGAATAAACGTTGTTTCCTAACAGCAGACTGGTATTGGTTTTGGCGCCGAACTGTTTCTTCAGTTGTACAATGAAGTCGTGGTTGAACTGTCTGAAGTTTTTGTTGTTGCTATAAGTCAGACCACCACTGTATGTAATATCTTTCATGTTCACGTGATAGCTTTGCTGATCTGCATAGATATCAGCACCTGCCCTTTCTGTAACAGATAACCAGTCAAACGGCGAATATACCAAAGTAACTACCGGCAGGAATCTGTTCACAGTTGTGGAGTTCAACACATTGTCCAGTACCCAGTATGGATTATTACGGCTGTTGCGGTATAAACGTTGTGAGCCATCAGGATTGAGATATGGTTTCAGATCGTATGATACAGGTGCAGTAAATACAGTCCACAGCGGTGATTCCAGACCATATCCTTCAGGCATTTTATTATTCTTGACAGTACTGTAGGTCAATTGAAATGTAGCATTCAGTTTGTCCAGTATCTGTGTACTGTATTTAGTGAATACACTATGGCGGGCATAAGATGTTTTGGGTATAGTTCCTTTCTGATCAAAGTAAGAATAGGACATGAAATAATTGGACGAAGCATTACCACCGGATACACTGACAGTGCTGTTGGAGGTAACACCTGTGCGGAAAAATTCTTTCAGCGGATTGTGAGCTTTAGCTTTTTGTCCGTTGATGGTTAATGTATCCATACGCGGTCCCCAGGATGTACTCATCTTGGTGGTCTCACCATCAGCATATACGCCTTTATTCCCTTGTGTATAGGTATATTGCCTGTCAGGGAAGATAGTGTTTTCAAAAGAAAGACCGGAAGACAATGTCAGCACCGGTTTACGGCCTGCAGCTCCTCTTTTGGTGGTAATGAGCACAACGCCACGTGCACCGGCAGAACCGTATAAAGCAGTAGCAGCAGCACCTTTCAGTACGTTGATGTTTTCGATAGTAGCAGGGTCTATGTCGGCCAGTCTGTTGGAACCTGCACCTCCATTGTAAGTACCACCGCTTTCATCATTGTTGATGGGCACACCGTCCATTACGATCAATGCCTGGTTTTCGCCGGAAATAGAAGTAATACCACGTATCACGATACGCGCAGAGCTACCGGGCATACCGGAGGAGCTGGTGATCTGCACACCGGCTACTTTACCAGTAAGCGCGTTTAGTACATTTGGCTCTTTCGCCCGCAGTATTTCATCGCTTTTTACTTCCTGTGCGCTGAAGGTGAGATTCCTTTTTTCTTTCCTGACACCCAATGCAGTTACTACGACTTCATTCAGATCACTGGCGTTTTCTGCGAGTGTAATGTCCAGATGTTGCTCACTGCCCACCGGGATCTCTTTTACAGTGTATCCTACCGCACGTATAAGGAGTGTTGCCCCGGGGCCTACTTCAAGTTTAAATGATCCATCCTGTTTGGTAGTTGTCCCTTTTGAAGTGCCTTTAATAATGATGGAAGCAAAACTGACTGGCTGTTTTTTTTCATCGGTCACTGTGCCTTCTATTCCCCGCGACTGTGCATTTATGGAGGAATAGACCAGCAGTCCCGCAAGCAATGCCAGCAGGTTAAATAAGATTCTTTTCATACAACGAGATTAGATATTGGTTTTTGTGAATTCCCCTCTCTAAATAACTTATCCCGTCATCTGCGCAAATGACTTAAAATGATGTGTACTCAAATGTAATAGCAGAATGGGGCTAACCTTTTTATGATTCTTGACTATCTATAGACGGATATTAACCAAAAAAAAAAGTCCCGCCTTGAGAGGCAGGACACGATGGAAAAAGATTTCAAAAAAAACGATGATCAATTAATGTTTACTCTAAATGTTCCGTCCGTTAATGGCTTTTCTGTTTCGCCATTGTTTAAAATGCCGTCGAATGTGCCTTCGGCATATCTACTATTTATGCTTGTAATTTTTATTGTAGCGCTGGTACTTTCATAAGCTTCGGCGCCTGATACAGAGTTAGTGAACACGATATTGGCATGTTCTGCTGCTGTAAAGGTGCCTGTTTTTAATGTGTCGGGGAAAACAACCATAATTGCAATGGCGCTGTTCAGGGTGCCGGTTAAACCCTGTATGAGCAGTACTTTCTTACCTATGCCGGTGGTGTCAAAAGCATCTCCGTAGGAAGTGTTTGCGGAGAAAGATTTACCGTCAAATTTAAAAGTGCAGGATCCGGATGCCTTAGCTACTTCTTCCTTATCACAAGACGTGAAAGCGATCAGACACAGACACAGGAATCCCAGGAGGGAATTGAGTTTCATAGGATAGGTAATTTCTTCAGGTATAGTGATAAATAGGACTGCAAATTAGTTACTTTCTGATGAATTAAATAAAATATTTATAAGTTTTTTAACAGCTATGATACAATAAACAGAGAAGTGTCTGGAAATGAAAGACATAAAAAAATCAGCAATCGGGCGTTCAGGACCAGGATTAAGTGTTAATGCTCTAAAGTGGACTAGTTGATGGGGGATAAACTGAAAATAAAAAAGCTGCGGATGTATTTTTCCGCAGCTTTAAGTTATTTATAGGAGCAGGTAATTAGTACCTGCGCTCATGTTGTTAATTGAAATTAGGCGTCGATCTTCGCATATTTTGCATGTGACTCGATGAATTCCCTTCTTGGAGGTACTTCATCACCCATCAGCATACTGAATACGCGGTCTGCTTCTGCAGCGCTTTCGATAGTTACCTGCTTTAAGGTACGGTTATCGGGGTTCATGGTAGTTTCCCACAGCTGTTCTGCGTTCATCTCACCAAGACCTTTATAACGTTGGATCGTTACGCTGTCTTCTTTACCGTTGGCTATTTTCAGGATAGCTGCTTTACGATCTTCTTCTGTCCACGCGTAGATCTGTTCCTTGGCTTTTTTCACCAGGTACAATGGCGGCTGTGCAATGTATACATAACCCTGTTCCACCATCGCCTTCATATAACGGAATATAAAGGTCAGGATCAGTGTGGCGATGTGGCTACCATCCACGTCAGCATCCGTCATGATGATCAGCTTGTGATAGCGTAGTTTGGAGAGGTTGAGGGCCTTATCATCTTCTTCTGTACCAATGGTTACCCCAAGGGCGGTGAAGATGTTCTTGATCTCCTCGTTCTCATATATCTTATGCTCCATGGCTTTTTCCACGTTGAGGATCTTACCTCTCAGTGGCAGGATAGCCTGGAAGCTACGGTTACGGCCTTGTTTTGCTGTACCACCCGCGGAGTCACCCTCAACGAGGTACAGTTCACATTTTTCAGGATCATTTTCAGAGCAGTCAGCCAGTTTACCCGGTAATCCGCTACCACTCAATACGCTCTTACGCTGTACCATCTGGCGCGCCTTACGGGCGGCTTCGCGGGCTTGTGCTGCCAGTACCACCTTGTTGATGATGATCTTGGCTTCACGGGGGTGTTCTTCCAGATAAGCTTCCAGTACGGCAGCTACAGAACTGTCCACCACACCCATTACGTCAGAGTTCCCCAGTTTGGTTTTGGTCTGACCTTCGAACTGTGGTTCAGGTACTTTCACGCTGATGATAGCGCTCAGACCTTCACGGAAGTCGTCACCGGTGACCTCTATTTTGGTCTTTTCGAACATTTTGTTCTTATCACCATAGCTTTTGAACACGCGGGTAATTGCACGGCGGAAGCCGGACACGTGTGTACCACCTTCAATGGTATTGATATTATTTACGTAGGAGAAAATATTCTCACTGAAGGAATCATTATAGACTACAGCTACTTCCACCGCTACATTGCTGGAAGCATCGTGTGTTTCCACGAAGATCGGGTCAGGCAGCAGTCCGTTACGACGGCCGCTACGATCCAGCATCTGTACAAATTCGACGATACCGCCTTCGCTGTAGAAGGTTTCAGATATAGAATTACCTGCTTCGTCCTTTTCACGGTCGTCGGTCAGGGTGATCTTGATCTTACGGTTCAGGTAAGCCAGCTCACGGAGACGGCCTGCGAGGATCTCGCGGTTATAAGTTGTGTCTTTAAAGATCTCGTCGTCTGGCTTAAAATGAACGGTGGTACCTGTAGTATCAGCCTCACCGATCTCACGTACGGCGTACTGGGGAACACCACGCTGGTATTCCTGTTCGAACAGTTTGCCCTCACGGCGAACTGTTACGTGTAACAGGTTACTGAGTGCGTTTACGCAACTCACACCCACCCCGTGCAAACCGCCGGACACCTTATATGTATTCTTATCAAATTTACCACCGGCGTGCAGTACGGTCATTACCACCTCGAGTGCGGAACGGCCCTCTTTGGTGTTCATACCTGTAGGAATACCACGGCCATCATCCACAACACGGATAGAGTTGTCCTCGCAGATCGTTACTTCAATATTTTTACAATAACCGGCCAGTGCCTCATCTATCGAGTTATCAACCACTTCGTACACCAGGTGGTGAAGTCCTTTTATGCCGATGTCACCGATGTACATCGCCGGGCGTTTACGCACGGCTTCGAGTCCCTCAAGTACCTGTATACTATCCGCGTCATATCCTCCCTGTGCAGGTGTAGTTATTTGCGCTATTTCTTCGCTCATATTTGGGTGTAAAGTCTGTTTAGAATTGGATTCTCGTGAATTGTGCAAAAATACGAAAAATGAGCCTTATTTCAATATTTAAGAGGTGCTTTTTGAATCGTTGATATCCACATATTTCAGATAGGGGAATTTTCGCCCAAAGCGGTCTCTTTTATACCGGTAAATAAGGTTTTCCAAACCAGGTTAAAAAAAGACTTTTTGGCGTCCCGCTCATAATGAGGGTGCGCCAGCCGGGTTTCTCCGTTGTCCGGATTGCTATCCTTGATGATCAGCGCGTTAGCCAGAAAACTCATTAGCCCTTTCCTTTTGAACTCATGCGTACCCTCCTCTTTTTTCAGAATATTCACTTTCAGATTGCTGTAAATGAATTTTACCTGGCCGGAAGCCCTGCGTTCATTGCCAGTTATGCTGAAGCTCAGGTCGTCAATATCGCACGATTTCACTTGTACCATAGCCAATGGCTTCAATACTGGATTCAGGTCTTTCCCGTCCATGCTTTTTACCTGTCCTGAGACGCCGAATGCGCCCAGGGTATCTCTCATAGAGAAGTCAAAATGCACCTTCAGTTTCCCGCTATTCATCAGGATCGCGTTAAGATCGGCCGTGATATGGCTGTTTTTCGCAATCATGCTGTCTATATTGGTCACATTGCGGAATAGGCCATGCACCTGTTTGATGCTCAATTTACCCGCTTCGTCCGATTTCGGATTGATCTCTGTGTATGAAATATCAGTTTTCTTCCCCACCAGGCTATCTATATATATAGGTATCGCCAGTTTTTTGAACAGCTGATTGGGGTATTGTCCTAGTTTATTGCCAGGCGCCTCCGGCAGTTTACGGTTATGATAGATATCCAGGATCCCGTTACTGATGGTCAGCTTATCGGCCCATATCACCTGGTGTTCCAGCAACATGCGTGGCTGCAGCCGGGCCAATTCTATATTACTCAGTTTTACGTCAAAGCGGTCACGCTGGGTTTTGGAACGGATATCAAACTCTGTCCGGGGGTACCGGGGTTCTACGGCAAACTGGCCGATGCGTAGTGTCTGTTCCTCAGCGCTGTAATGTACATCCTGCACGTGCATCCAATAAAGACTATCCGGAGTGCGGTACCGGTATTCCTTCAGGGCGAATTCATAGTTCCGGGCATAAAGGAAACGGGTTGGGTCTTCCAGCGCCACGGAATCTATCAGAAAGTCATTTACCTGTATACCCAGGTTTTCCAGGTGTGTTATTACCAGGCTGCTATCCCGTTTTACGATAGTGTACCTGAGATTAGTATTATTCAGCTGGAGGGAACCGAGATAGAGTGATTTTATTTTTGAAGAGATATTCTGATACGCATTTTTCCGGACGGTCGTGTCTTTGTTCTGCAGGTTCAACTCCAGCAGGACAACGGGATTGCTAAACACCAGGGAGCTCGCATTAAGTTCCTTTTTCATGAAATAACGCCATGCCCTGAAGTAGCTGAGAGACACATGGTCGGCAGTAAAGCTGTAAATCAGCTTCGGCGCCCTTTGTTCGTTCTGCAGGCGCTTATACACCTCCGGATCTCTTATCAGGCTTACCTTTTCCAGGGAAAGGCTGCCGGTGATGGGATTCAGGTGGAGATCCGAATAGCGCAGGGTATACAGGCTATCCGACATGTCGAGGATATAGGCCCTTAACTGCCATTGGATCTCTTTATTCCAGCGTTGCCCAATGTACCACGCTGTGCCAAGCACCAACAGTATTAATATGGCTATTGATAGCACTACCTTTTTCCAGATCCGTAGAATAAATGGTCTTTTCTGCATCATATACAATTAAACGAAATTCATACCAATAGTCCCCTATAAGAAATTGCCCGGTCTGGAAAGAAGTTCCTGCTGACCATCGCCCCAAAAAATATTGAAACTTGTCAATGAATGTTAAGTGTCTATTTTTCATTAAATTAGATGTGATTTCTACACTTTTTAGGCGTTTTCCGTTTGTAACCTGAATGTCAAAACGTTTCTGAATAAAATTTGAATGCCTATTTTTGTGACGGATTTAACAAAACGAATGGCGTGAAAGAGGTACAGGACATATTATCATTGGCTATCCGGCAGCCCGCTATGAGCGATCAGCTGCTATTGGCAGAAGACGACGCCGTTACGGTGCCGGACTGTCTCGATTTTACTTTGCAGCGATTTACGTATGATCGTCCGTTGCCGGTAGAGGATGTGGCGATGGTGGTATATCAGCCGGCCAAAAGAGGGCAGACTGCTGCTATCGAATTACGCTATTGTGTGGCAGGCAATAAATATTGCCAGAATCCGGGTTGTACTGACCGTGTATGTGTGGATGGACATAAAGATAACTGTGTACAGAAATCTCCTTCCATCGACATGATCACTGTCCGTTTCCAGCCTTCCTTCATACAATCACTGCAGAAAGGGGCTACTAGTTCTACCCTTTTCGACATGCAGTCCCGCAAGCCTTTTGTTAAAACGATCCAGCCCAGTACCAAATCCAAAGAGGTATTGGAGCAAATGGTGCATCATAATTATGATGGCGCCCTTAAAAACATCTTCCTCCAGAGTAAAGCGCTGGAACTCCTCCTCTTCAGTTCAGACCAGTTTGTTCAGAATGACACCGACGACCGCTTTGGTTGCCGTTTCCTGACGCAACTGGAAGACCGCGAAAAGATAGAAAAAGCCAGGGATATATTACTGGAACAATTGGATGCGCCTATCACCATCCGTGATCTGGCCCGCCGGGTTGCTATGAACGAATGTTACCTGAAAAAAGGTTTCAAGGCGATGTACGGCACCACCATCTATGATTATTTCCAGAAAGAAAGAATGGAGAAGGCGAAGAACCTGTTGTATGAAAGAGGGATGTCAGTTTCCGAAGTGGCGATCCTGATGGGATATTCCTGTATTTCCCATTTTTCTACAGCATTTAAGAAACATACAGGTTTGAAACCATGTGAGTTGTTGTTGAGGTAGTTAGAGGTCAATTGTTAAGAATCAAACTTATTATATATAACGATCCCGCTCTGGTCAGAGCGGGATTTTTTATTGGGAGGTAATGGTGTCCGGAGGCATGGTGGTACGCCCCGCGTTGCAAATTTCGCGTGGGCGCCCATTTTCGTTTCCCGGGGTTATCACCCCGCGCTACAAACAAATGAACCCGGGGTTATCACCCCGCGCTACAAACAAGGGGACTCCTACGGAGTCCTATTGTGGTTTGTTAATGGCGCGAATGATGACCAATAAGAGATGTAAATGATTGATTATCAAAATATTCATTTTTACGACACATACTTTTCCCGATTTGATCAATTGTTTTCCCGAATACACAAATGGTCCCCGGAATATTGGTGTTTCTTTGTATCACGATCGGCAGATATTTATCCTGATCTTCCTTATAAGCTTCCTTATCAGATTTGACCATGGTGAGAGCTTACTGGGCAAAAATGAGTAAAGCCATTAATTTTTTTTGCACCTCATCAGACACCCAATTTTGACCTTTTGGAAAAGTGCAGTTTTTGCCAGGTAAGCTTTCTACCGTAATTACATAAAGCCGTCTCGTCTCAAACGAGACGGTTTGTGTTTTATATAACCTCGTTCCTTATTAACTATATGCCAGTACCCCCATTTTGTAGAATATTCGTTTCTCTTACCCAATATTGGAAGGTATCCCGGTGTATTTATTCGCTTAAGATTCGGTAGAGGGTTAGTGGAGGCTATATCCTATAGGCCCATTACTATAGCATTATAGGCACTTCCTATAGCCACGGCTATAGAAAAGTGCCTGTAATGTAGGACTAGAGAGCCTATAGGATATAGCCTCCACTGAACCTCTACTAAATCTCTACCGAAGCCGGACATGGTAAAAGCGCATTAACAATACGATAATCATTTGCGGCACCAGGACTCCATCATGAGTCCTGTCGTTGTAGTGCGGGATGACAACCCTGGGGAACGGAAATGGAATACGTGTCCCCGCGGTCCCAAGACGTCATCAAACCATATTGGACCACCGCCTGATATTATTTTAACACAATACCCCTATTCGAACAAGCGTCGAACAAGCATCGAACAAGCATCGAACAAACACCGGCGTCAATCTGATACAAAAAGTACAGAGCTGCCTGAGAGAACAAGCAGAGAACAAGCAGAGAAGATGTTAGCCACATCACCACTGTACGTTGCCTGTCAGGACGTCAGACAGTTGTCTATGACATTATGTATTAAAAAGCGACAACCAACCTGCTAGATGTCAGATAGATAGAGAAGGATTAGTTACTGGAAATAGTAAATAGAGAAAGAAATGTGGGGGTATCAAAGTGTGCAAAAAAAGAAAACCCCGCCCAAAAGAGCAGGGTCTGTCCTATTTATCCCTATACCTATGAAATACTAATTAATGTGGTTATTATTCTGTAACGGTTCCATTTTCATTAATCAACACCACTTTCTCAACACCGTTATCCTGAATATTAACCTTATAATATGCAGCTACATCTGATCTTTCAATTTTCCAGCCATCCTTTATAGTGGCGCTTGGATATTTTGATCTGAGTGTAGAGGATACTGCTTCTGGTATCCTGTCACCTGCATATGAACTACGGGTAGCTACCCATTTACCATCTGCGTCATATTCGGCCATCGTCTTTACGTCTTCTTTTGTAAAGTTTGCGACCCAATGTCCGCTATAGTTCTTTGACCACTTTGCTTCCGAGCCTGAAAAATTCTGCTGAAACGCATCTTTTACAGCTACGGGAGCGACAACCTCTTTAGCAACTACCTTCTTTGTTTTTTTTGCTGATTTCTTTTGTGCAAAAGTTGTGCCGGAAGATATGAGTGCCACACAAATTATTAATACTAACTTTTTCATAAATAATCAGATATGGTTTTTCAATTGGGTTAAGTTTTTCAACTTATTTCTTCCGTCGTAGTTACCAAAACAATGCCAAAAAGGCTAGCAACGAACTAATGCCCGGTAAAAATACAAAAAAAACCACAATTTAAAGCAAATCTGACTTTTTTAGTGGGCAAGCCTTTTTCCAGGCTGCTCTAAAATCCGTAACTTTGCAGAATTTTAATCAACTTATTTTATTAACGTCAAAGGGCGGAGAATTGTTTTATGGCCAGCAAATATCAGGAATATAACCAGCTGAATTTACCGCAGATAGAAAAGGATATATTGGCGCACTGGGAAAAGATCCAGGCCTTCGAGAAAAGCGTGTCCCTACGCGAAGGCGCTACTCCTTTCGTATTTTATGAAGGTCCGCCTAGTGCGAATGGTATGCCTGGTATTCACCATGTTATTTCCCGTACCCTGAAAGATCTGGTGTGCCGCTATAAAACAATGAGCGGTTTCCAGGTAAAACGTAAAGGCGGTTGGGATACCCATGGATTACCTGTGGAATTGGGTGTGGAAAAAATGCTCGGTATCACCAAAGAGGCGATAGGAAAAACTATTTCTATTGAAGACTATAATAAAGCCTGTCGTACAGAAGTATTAAAATTTAAAGACAAATGGGACGACCTGACCCGCAAGATGGGCTACTGGGTTGACCTCCAATCTCCATATATTACTTTCGAGAACAACTATATAGAAAGTCTCTGGTGGTGTCTGAAAGAACTCTATAATAAAAACCTGTTATATAAAAGTGTCAGTATCCAGCCGTATTCACCGGCTGCCGGTACTGGTCTCAGCTCCCATGAGCTGAATATGCCAGGTTGTTATAAAGAAGTGAAAGACACGACCGTGGTGGCGATGTTTAAAGCCCTGGAAGGTGATAAATCTGCTTTCCTGTTTGAAACAGCCAGAAAAGTTGATCCGGCAGCAGAAGTGTTCTTCATGGCCTGGACCACTACTCCATGGACTTTGCCATCCAATCTGGGTCTGACAGTAGGCGCTAATATAGAATATACCCTCATCCGTACCTTCAATCCTTATACACATCTGCCGGTCTTTGTTGTAATGGCAAAAGACCTGATCGGCAAATACTTCAAGAAGGAAGGTGAAGACGGTGATTTTGCTGCTTATAAAGAAGGAGACAAGATCATTCCATGGCAGATCCTCTCTGTGTTCAGAGGTAGCCAGCTGGAGAATATCCGCTATGAACAATTGTTGCCATATGTGCAGCCGGAAGAAGGTGATCCGTTCCGCGTGCTGTTAGGAGACTTTGTGACTACAGAAGATGGTACTGGTATCGTACATACCGCTCCTGCTTTTGGTGCGGATGACTATCGTGTAGGACAGAAATACGGTATCGGCATCATGACGCTGGTAGATCGTCAGGGTAAATTCCTGGATGAAGTAGGCGAATTTGGCGGCCGCTACGTGAAAAATTATAAGAGTGATCCGGAATATAAAGATGTGGATGTTGACATCTCTGTGAAGCTGAAGAAAGAAAACCGGGCGTTCAAAGTAGAGAAATACGAACACACCTATCCACATTGTTGGCGTACTGACAAGCCGGTATTATATTATCCGCTGGATGCCTGGTTCATCCGTACCACTGCTGCCAAGGAGAAAATGGTGGAATTGAACAAAACCATCAACTGGAAACCTGCCAGCACAGGTACCGGTCGCTTTGGTAACTGGCTGGAAAATATGGTGGACTGGAACCTCAGTCGTAGCCGTTTCTGGGGTACTCCGCTGCCTGTATGGCGTACTGTTGCTAATAAGGATGCGAACGATCCAGAGGCTGCCGTGCAGAAATGCCTGGGCGCAAAAGCTGAATTACAGGGTGCGCTCCTCTTCGATAAGAAGGATGCGTTTAAAGCTGATGTACTGAATGAAGGAAGTGAGCTGAGCAAACGCATTGCTGCTCATAATGCTAAATATGAAGGTAAAGGTGAAACTGAACAGAAAATGTTCACTGTGGATATCGATGCCATCAGAAAGAAGATCGTGAAAGAAGAGATCACCCTGGTGGATCTTGGATTGGCTAACTGGTACCTGACAGCTTTCGTAAAAGAATATTGTGTTGAAGTAACAGCGGAAGTATTAGAGACTATCGATCTGCATAAACCAATGGTTGATAATGTCATCTTTGACCATGAAGGCCAGTTGATGCACCGCGAAGCAGACCTGATAGACGTATGGTTTGATAGTGGAGCGATGCCTTATGCGCAATGGCATTATCCATTCGAGAATAAAGAAGAGTTTGCGAAGGGGTTCCCGGCCGATTTCATTGCAGAAGGTGTTGATCAGACACGTGGATGGTTCTATACCCTACATGCCCTGGGAACGATGTTGTTTGACAGCGTGGCTTATAAGACGGTTGTATCAAACGGACTGGTGCTGGATAAGAATGGTGTTAAGATGAGTAAGCGTCTGGGTAATATTGTGGATCCGTTCGCTACACTGGAACAATTTGGGGCGGACGCAACACGGTGGTACCTCGTTACCAACGCTTCTCCATGGGATAGCATGAAGTTTGATATTGAAGGCATCCGTGAAGTACAGCGTAAGTTGTTCTCCACCCTGTACAATACGTATAATTTCTTCGCCATGTATGCAAACCTGGACAGCTTCAACTTCAAGGAGGCATACATCCCGCTGAAGGAACGTCCGGAGATAGACCGCTGGATCATTTCCTTGCTGAACACATTGGTGACAGACGTAACAGGTTATCTGAATGATTATGAGCCTACCCAGGCGGGCAGGGCCGTGCAGGCTTTTGTTGACGAGCACCTGAGTAACTGGTATGTGCGCCTGTGCCGTCGCCGCTTCTGGAAGGGAGAGTATGCTCATGACAAGATCTCGGCTTACCAGACCTTGTATGAGTGTCTCGAAACACTGGCCGGTTTAATGGCACCAGTGTCACCGTTCTTTGCAGATTGGTTATTTGGCAACCTTAATAGTGTGAGCAATCGCCATGCGGATGCTTCTGTACACCACATGAATTTCCCTGTTGCCGTAATAACAGCGATAGATGCCGACCTGGAGGAAAGGATGCAGTTGGCACAGGATGTATCTTCACTGGTATTATCGCTGAGGAAGAAAGTGAACATTAAAGTGCGCCAGCCGTTACAGAAGATATTAATACCTGTTCAAAATGCTCATATAAAAGAGCAAATGGAAAAAATAGAGGACCTGATAAAAAGTGAGGTGAATGTGAAAGGTATTGACTATCTTACGGAAACGGAAGGTTTCATAAAGAAAAAGATCAAGCCGAACTATAAGTCCCTGGGTGGAAAAATGGGGGCAAAGATGAAAGCCGTTGCAGCAGCTATCAGTGCATTCTCAGCAGCAGATATCGCATCCCTTGAACGCAATGGAGAATTTATCCTTCAGGTTGAAGATGAACAACTACCTATACAGTTATCGGACGTAGAGATCATTTCAGAAGATATTCCCGGTTGGACAGTCGCAAATAAAGGCGCCCTCACGGTAGCGCTTGATATTACTATTACACCTGAGCTGCTGGATGAGGGTAATGCCCGTGAATTGGTGAACCGTATACAGAAGATCAGGAAGGATAGTGACTTCGAACTGACTGACAGGATACACGTTAAAGTGGCAGTAATAGACAGCCTGAAATCGGCGATTATTAACTATAATGACTATATTTGCACGGAAATTTTGGCAGATAGTCTGGAAATAGTGCCGGAATTACAGGAAGGTATTGAAATAGAAGTAAATGATTTGACATTCAACGTATTAGTTAACAAAAAAAGCTAATCCCATGGCAACAAGCAAGAAAGTTGCTATTAAGAAGACCCAAAAGGCAGCAGCAACACCGGCCAAGAAAACTCCGGCGAAGCAGACAACACCTGCAAAGAAGGCTGTGGCAGTTAAGCCTGCTACCGCCAAGAAAGCAGCAGCTCCGGCAAAACCGGCCGTCAAGACTTCTACGCCCAAAGTTGCTACCAAACAGGTCAAACCAATTGCAAACTCGAAAGTTGTTGCCAGCAAATCAACGGTTTCCCAGACGGCTTCGTCCAGTAAATCTGTAGTAAAGAAAGCACCCATAGCAGCTCCGGCGGTGCAACCCGTAAAGAAAGCAGCAGCTACTGCTAAGCCTGCAGCTTCTTCCGCGAAAGTGCCTGATATAAAGAAAGTGGTGACGCCGAGCGTTACTGCAGATAAAGACAAACAAATTTCCAAGCCAGAAGAAAAAGCAGTAATAATGCCAGTAAAGAATAATAAAGAAGATAAAGACAAAGGTGTTGCAAAAGACGCCGTTAAAAAAACAGCGGACAAAATGCAAAAAACTGAAAAGGCAGCGCCAGCGAAAGCTGAAAAGCCTGCTGAACGTGCTGAAAAAACTGACAAAAAAGGCGGCAAAGCAACTACATTAGTCACCTACCAGCCAGAGTTCACTAAATCAGTACTCGACCAGCCGGAACAACCTGCTGGCCCTGTTTACCGTTATAGTGACGCTGATCTGCAGGAATTTAAAGACCTCATCCTGAAAAAGCTGGAAGCAGCTAAAAAGGAACTGGTATACCTGCAGGGCCTCATTACACGTAAAGATGAAGCTGGTACAGATGATACTGAAAACAAATACATGAGCATGGAAGATGGCAGCGGCTCCCAGGAAAGGGAACAGCTCAACCAGATGGCCAGCCGTCAGATCCAGTTCATTGATCACCTGGAAAAAGCCCTCGTGCGTATCGAAAACAAAACATACGGTATCTGCCGTGTTACCGGTAAGCTGATCGATAAAGCCCGCCTGCGTGCTGTACCACATGCTACGCTGAGCATCGAAGCGAAACTGGCGAAAAGCAAATAAGGAAAACAACCGAATACCGGTTCGATCATATTAAAGATCCTGATCTACAAATCCGTTAAGCACACAAATGGCACTGCCACTGTGCGAAAGCGGAGGGCAGATCAGGATTTTTTTGTGCCATAAAAAAAGCGTCCCCCCTGTTTAAAGAAGGAACGCCAGTGTAAATAAACAGGGGCTTCAAGGAGATTATCTTTATGAAACCACTGGTTTCTTGCTTTTACTAATATGCCTGGCCGCAAAGTATAACAATCCTGCGGACGCTAATCCGATAAGACTGCCTACACCTATCCGTCTCGCCTGTTTCTTGCTGATCGCTGGTAAGCGGAGCTTAAACCTCTCAGGACTGGCCTGGGCTATCTGCAACAACGGTTCCATCCATGGGCCGGGAATAATTTTATCGGCAACTTTTTCTGTGTCGGGGCTTACTGCATCAAATGCGACACCAATTCCTGCTTCTTCGAGTAGTTGTATGCCATCAGAACCGCTGCCTACATAAATAATGTTCTGTGACGTGACGTGGTATTTGCCTGCAATATAGGTTAATATATTGCTCTTACAATAAACGGCGGGCTGCGAAGGTATATTTTTATCGGGACACAGAAAATATTCCGGGATCGTTACCTCTCCGGTAGCCACGCTATTGTACAGGTGCAACTTGTTCGCAAAGGCAAAATCCATCCCTAGCTTATTTTTAATATGGCGCGCCACACATTCAAAGCCATCCGTAATCACACCACAGGTATATCCCCTTTTCTTCAGCTCCCGCACTACACTCTTGATATCTGGTACCAGCGGAATGGTATCTGCTACCTCCAGCAATTCTGCCAGATTCCTGTCCTGGAACAGGTTGGCCGTATGCTCCAGGATGACTGCCGGATCAGTAAAATGCCCCCTGATCTGTTGCAGGGAATGGCTAAACCCAAATTCCCTGGCGGCTGCCATAAGATAATCTTCTCCGAAGATGGCCTCGTCCAGGTTAAAGATGACCATCTTGTGCAGCTTGTCAATAGATTCCAGGATGGAATACTCCATCTGCTCCCTGATAATGTTGATCTTACCCAGGGTCTCCAGATTCTCCTGGGGAATATTTTCTGCCTTCCGGAGAATGGTGCGGGATACTTCCCTTGACATTTTACTCAACTGTTCCCAGGTCTGCATCGCATTTTCTACCCGTCCGATATTGGCTTCAACAATATGAGCGCCCATCAGGTGCATATCTATCAGCAGGCCGATGTCCACACCATAATCATTTTCAAAACGGACTTGCGACAAGAGCGATTTTCTCGCTGCGATCATACCACTGAGTGGCTGATTGAAATTGGCCAGTTCCGGGAAAAGAATACTCAGCAATGGTTTGGCTACCAGCTGGGTAACCCTGCCCGCCTGCCGCTCGAAATAGGATTTTACAAAGTCTGCTTTACCTTCTATGATAGGGTCTGTCAGCAGTTCTACAATATTGTCCGGATAAGTAAGGATGTCGCCATCCACATACATCACGATATCACTTTTCGCTGCCATCATTCCCTCCCGCATGGATATACCCTTGCCCCGCTGACTGCTGGTGATCACGCGCACTTTCTCCTTTAATGCTTCCTCTACGGAATTATCATTGGAGTTGTCATCTACCACAATGATCTCGATCTTTCTAGTTGTCTTTTTGATGGTTTTTATTACCTGACGTAACGTTGCGCCTTCATTCAGAACCGGAATAATAATGGAAATCATAGGCGAATGCTTGGTTTTTAAGTGAATAATCAGCCTATAGTAAAATAAAACAGCCCATAGACCGTATCTGACATAGGGCCTATGGGCCGCAAAAATAGGGCCATAGCAGGGGCTGCTGTGTGAATACTATTTGAACTCCTGCATCTCTACCAGCTTCCTGTAAATACCATTGTTGGCAATCAATTGATCATGCGTACCTTGTTCTTTGATCTCTCCTTTGTCCAGTACCACGATCTCATCGGCATGCTGAATAGTAGAAAGACGGTGTGCAATGACGATAGTGGTGCGATTTTCCATCAGTCTGTCCAGTGCATCCTGCACCAGCTTTTCAGATTCTGTGTCCAATGCGGAAGTTGCTTCGTCGAGTATGAGAATAGGAGGATTTTTAAAGATAGCGCGTGCGATAGTCAGGCGCTGACGCTGGCCGCCACTGAGTTTCATACCCCTGTCGCCGATAGAGGTATCATAACCGTTTTCAAGCTGCACAATGAATTCATGGGCATTGGCGATCCTGGCTGCGTTGATCACCGCTTCTCTGTCAGCGTCGGGCTGACCGAAGGCGATGTTATTGAAAACAGTATCATTAAAGAGTATAGCCTCCTGGGATACCATGCCTATCAATGCGCGGAGGTCATGCATTTTTACATCACGGATGTCCTGTCCATCAATTTGGATGCTACCGGAAGTAACATCATAGAAACGAGGGATCAGATCGGCCATGGTGGATTTACCAGCACCACTTTTACCTACCAGTGCAATCATGCGGCCTTTGGCTATTTCCAGCTGTACATTCTTTAGTACCGGGCCCAGTTCTATGTTCTTTTCTGTTGAATTTGCTTTATAGGAAAAGGAAACATTGTCAAATCTGATCTCACGTTCAAAGCCGGACAGTGCTTTTGCATCTGGTTTATCAACAATAGTATTGGCCTGGTCAATGATGCGCAATACCCTGTCGCCGGCAGAGATCCCTCTTGGTAAAGCTGTAAAGGCGGTACCGATTGATTTGGCAGGGGCCAGGATCTGGAAATAGAAACCCAGGTAGGCAATGAAGGCGCTTGCCGTCAATGTATTGGATCCTGACAGGATCAGGTTCCCTCCATACAGCATAATCACGATTACCACCAATACGCCTAATATTTCAGATACCGGAGACGCCATCTCACGCTGATTCTGCATCGCCCTTATCGTATTGGCATAGGCAACATTATCCTGGTGGAATTTGCCCTTGATGAATTTCTCGGCATTGAACGCCTTGATGATACGTACGCCTGATAAGGTTTCCTCTGTGATATTCAATATTTTACCCAGGATATTCTGTCCTATGTTGGAATGTTTTTTCAGCTTTTTAGAAACGGAACTGAGGACCAGTCCGGAGATAGGAAAGAATAACAGCGTGAAAAAGGTCAGCTCTTTCGAGATGTAGAACAGGGCAATGAAGGTGGTTATGATCACCAACGGATCACGAAGAATAGTCTGTAGCGCAGTGATCACGGAGTTCTCCACTTCTACCACGTCACTACTGAGCACCGACAGCAGGTCGCCTTTGCGCTCATTATGGAAGAATCCCAGGGATTGTGTCGTGTACTGATGAAATACGATCTCTCTCATCTTGCGTACGATGTTTACACGCATACGTGTCAGCACCTTCTGACTCAGGTAGCCGAAAAGGTTTTTCAGTAGTATGCTGATGAAGAGGATGATACATACATATACTAATACAGGGAATTTATTACCATTATACCTTCTGAGCAGGTCTGACAGATAATAATAGAAAACATCCTTGAAATAAGCCGCCGTCAGGGAAAAAGATGGTAAATGTGTCACTGCTTCCTGGTGGCCGCCGGTACCAAACAGTGCATCCATCAAAGGAATGAGCAATGAAAAGTTCATCAAGCCGAAAATGGTATAAAGCAACACATATACAACATATTCCGGAATGTAGTGGTGATAGGGCTTCGACAAACTCAGCAACCTGAAAAAAGTCTTCATCTTACGATTATTTATCTTGTCTGTTTATCCTTTCCGGAAGCAGGAGCCGATTTTATATCTGTCAGCACATGCCCGTTTCCTTATCTTTGCCGGAGAAGATTGAATTAAGGGTGCAAGTTAATACAATCTCAAATCTTAAAATATTATGCAGGAAAGCAAAAGACAGAAACAGATAGGGCAGCTGTTACAGAAAGAACTCAGCGACATCTTTCAGCGTATGGGGTTTAACGTACTGGAGGGAGGCATGATCTCCATCTCCGCCGTACGTATGACGCCAGACCTGCTGGAGGCAAGGGTGTACCTGAGTATGTTTCAGATAGCCGATAACCACGCTATGGTGAACCGGATCAAGGAAAGAATGGGTGAGATCAAGAAAGAACTGGGAAATCGCGTAGGCAAACAATTACGCCGTGTGCCCGAGATCTCACTGTTCCTCGATGATACGCTCGATTACGTGTTCAAAATGGAAGAACTGTTCAAGAAGATCAAGGACGACGAAGGAGGGAAGGAAAACAACTAAAATTGTATCAAGTTGATCTGGCAGTTCGCATCCCGTTATTTCAGGGCTAAAAAAAGTACCAATGCCATCAATATTATTGCCTGGGTTAGTGTATCGGCTATTGCTGTAGGGGCAGGTGCGCTGATCGTTATCCTCAGCGTATTTAACGGATTTGAAGGACTGGTGAAATCTCTCTATACCACTTTTTATCCTTCGGTGAAGATCAGCGCGGTGACTGGCAAAAGTATTACGCTTACGCCGGCACAATTGAAACAGATCGCTGGAGTGAAAGGCGTCGCGGATATGACGGAAGTTGTGGAAGAGAAAGCGGTATTACGTTACGGAGAGGGTGATCAGACCATTGCCATTCTGAAAGGAGTGGACGGCAACTACAATAAGGTGGCCGCTGTAGATAAAAGTATTGCCCATGGTAAATTTGATACGGGTGAAGAAAACGGTTACAAGGCAGTACTGGGAATCGAACTGGAAATAGCACTCGGCGTGGATCTTGAACGGGATATGACACCTATTAGTGTATATCTGCCCCGTCGGAATGTGAAGAGCTTTACGACGCCGGAAGAGGCGCTGGGTAGTGGCGTATTATATCCCGCGGGATCTTTTGCCATCCAGCAGGAGTTCAATAGCAAGTATGTGATCACAAATATTGCCTTCATGCGCGGGCTGCTGGGGATGAAGGACGATGAGATGTCGGCGCTGGAGGTGAAAGGCATACATGGTCTGGACGACATGGTGCTCAAGCAACGGTTGCAGGCATTACTGGGGAATGGCTATACGATTGAAACCCGCTATGAGCAGAACCAGGCATTGTACGCCATTATGCAAACAGAGCGCTGGGCGGTATACGTCATCATGAGTTTCATCCTGATGATCGCAGCATTTAATATGATCGGCTGCCTCTATATGCTGGTGATGGAAAAACAAAAGGATATCACTATCCTGAAAGCGATGGGTGCGCGGCCACGATTGATCACACGTATTTTCCTGATGGAGGGAATGATCATAGCTGGCATAGGGACCCTGATCGGATTTGGGATCAGTATCTTATTCTGCCTGCTGCAGCAGAAGTTTGGATTGATAACGCTGGAAGAAGAGTCTTTCCTGGTGAGTGCCTACCCGGTAAGTATGCAGGTGAGTGATTTCATCCTGGTCAGTATTACCATTATCGTGATAGGACTGGGAGCCAGTTGGTATCCTGCGCGGAGGGCCGGTCGTCAGGATATCGAACTGAAGGCGACCTGATAGCTGCGTAAGACATACATGATATAAATAAAAAAGCATCCGCCTGAGACGGATGCTTTTTTATTTATAAATATCTTCAGAAAAGGGCTCCGGGAGCGTTATGTAAGATCACAATACTTCCCATATTGGCTGTCTGTAAAGATATCTCCCCGGGGGAGTTATACTATGCAGATAGTCATTCCCGATTCCAACTGATCAATCAATTAATAGTCGCCCAATTCTGTTGCCGGTAACTGTGCGAGTGCTTTAGCCAGCTGCTCATCGCTTGGAGCGATACCATGCCATTCGTGATGACCTTCCATGAAGTCAACGCCCTTACCCATTACGGTTTTCATCAGGATTACGATAGGCTGTCCCTTGCCGGTTAAGCTAATTGCTTTCTCGAGGGTAGTAACTACTTCGTCCATATTATTACCGTCCATGTGCAGCACTTTCCAGCCGAAGGCAGCAAATTTAGGTTCCAGGTCGCCCAGGCCCGCTACATCTTCTACTGTACCATCGATCTGCTGGCCATTCCAGTCAACCGTTACGATGAGATTGTCAACTTTATGATGGGGAGCAAACATGATAGCTTCCCAGTTCTGACCTTCTTCCAGTTCACCATCACCGTGGAGGGAGAATACGAAACGGTCATCATTATTTAACTTTTTAGTCAGTGCAGCACCAATGGCTACGCTCATACCCTGGCCGAGGGAACCTGAAGCAACCCTTACACCTGGCAGGTGTTCATGGGTGGTAGGGTGACCCTGAAGGCGGGAATTGAGTTTACGGAAAGTAGCCAGTTCTTCTTTGGGGAAATAGCCGGCGTGGGCTAAAGTGCTGTAGAATACTGGTGAAATGTGCCCGTTTGAAAGGAAGAACAGGTCCTGATCTCCACCATCCATGTCAAAAGGCTGCGGCTTATGCTGCATAACTTTGAAATAAAGGGCAGTAAAGAAATCTGCACATCCTAAAGAACCGCCTGGATGACCGCTTTGGCAGCCATGCACCATACGAACTATATCCCGTCTTATTTGTGTTGCTATGTCTTTCAACTGAGGCATGATAATTGCAAATTTTGAATTGCTAAATTAATAGAAAAATTAGATAGATTCCTGGCATATTTAGTCTCTAAGCTAATAGTTTTTAATGATTCCGGGAACCAAATCTATTTAATTTCCTATTTTTTTGATACACATTTGATTGAAATTAATATCTTTGTAATAATCAAGCCCCTCCCAACATGGAGAATGTTTTAATTGCGACCGTCCTGAGTTTTGTTATAACCTATTTTGCAATCCCTGTTTTGATAAGGGTTGCGGAGTTGAAACATCTTTATGACGAACCAGACGAACGGAAATCTCACAAGGCTCGTATACCAACTTTAGGGGGTATCGGTTTTTTTTCAGGATTTGTGATGGCATCAGCGGTATGTGTACCGACTTTTGCTGATTCCCCTTTCCAATATATGGTGGCTGCATTCATCGTAATCTTTATGGTTGGGATGAAAGATGACATAGTGGGACTTTCTCCGCTTAAAAAACTGATTGGTCAATTAATGGCCTCATTTGCCGTAATATACCTGGGTAATTTACAGATCAGCAGTATGTATGGGATCATGGGCATTGATGCACTTCCTCCACATTTCAGCCTTTTACTAACTTATTTTACTTTCCTGGTTATTATAAATGCGTTTAACCTGATCGATGGTGTAGACGGTCTTGCCGGTAGCATTGGTATGCTGGTATCCGGTGTATTGGGTACCTACTTCCTGTATACAGGCGAATTGCTGTACGCGGTAATGGGTTTTGCCATGGCAGGTGGCCTGGCAGCTTTCCTTATCTATAATATTTCTCCTGCACGTATATTCATGGGGGACACAGGCTCCCTGATGGTCGGACTGGTAAATGCCATCCTGGCTGTCAAATTCATTGAAGTTGCCGGTAATCCCGCCGGTAAACTGCCTGTCACTTCTGTACCTATCGTGGCAATCGCTATCCTGATCATGCCGCTGTTCGATACATTACGTGTGTTTGCCATCCGTATGATGCATGGAAGATCTCCTTTCTCTGCTGACCGTAACCACATTCACCACTATCTGCTGGAACTGGGTCTGAATCACAAACAGACCGCCGTAGTAATGGTGATGATCAATGCAGGTTATATCGCCCTGGCTTTTGCCCTGCAGGACATCGGTTCTGGTTACCTGTTGAGTGTCATCCTGGTATCAGCGTTGTTACTTACCGGCATACTGTACCAGATGAAAAAGAGAAAGGAAGCTATGTTGCGGGCGCTTACTGTATCCGCTATCAAGGATGCAGCCAGTGAAACGCAAACGACGGTTACTCATCCCAAGATCCTGCGCGTGAATACGAAAGGTATCCTGCAGGACAAGTAATTTCAGGCCCGGTTACCCTTAACCGGCGCCCTTCCCTTTGTAACAACTTTCCAATTTCAGATAAATCCTGTAGGTTTGCAGGCACTTAATTATTTTTTGCTATGCAAGAAGATCTAACGTTAATTATAGACGACGCCACCGAAACCATGCAAAAGGCCATCGCACATCTGGAGGTGGAACTTACCAAGATCAGGGCCGGTAAAGCTAACCCACAGATATTAGATGGAATTACGGTAGAATATTATGGCGCGCCTACTCCCCTTGCGCAGGTAGCCAACATTGCAGTGGCGGATGCCCGGACCTTGACTGTTCAGCCATGGGAAAGGAATATGCTGCAGCCAATCGAAAGGGCAATTATTGCATCTAATATTGGCATTAACCCACAGAACGACGGTCAGATTATCCGTATGTTCCTGCCACCGTTGACTGAAGAAAGAAGAAAGGAATTTGTAAAACGTGCCCTCGGTGAAGGTGAACAGGCGAAAATTGCTATCAGGAACATCCGCAGAGATGCGATCGAAGCAATCAAAAAATTACAAAAAGATGGTCTGAGTGAAGACACTGCGAAAGACGCAGAGGCTGATATCCAGAGCCTGACCAACAAATATATTGAGATAGTGGACAAACACACTGCCCAGAAGGAAAAAGAGATCATGGTGATCTAAATCCAATGGGAAGAAAGCATTTAAACAAAACGCTGGTCCGTCAGGATCAGCGTTTTGCTTTATTCACAATATATACGCCCGCCAGTATAACGCCCAGACATAAAACCTGCAGGAAAGAGATCCGCTCCCCCGCCAGCAAGCCCCAGCCAATAGCAACCACCGGCAATGCATAAGTAACCATCGAAGCGAATAAAGCGCCGGCCTTATTGATCAGGATATAAAATAATACGGAGGCTATACCGCTACCCAGTATGCCCAATGTAACACTGGCTCCCATTGAACGCCAGGGAATTGCAGGACCTGATAGTAAAGAGAAGAAGTCGGTGTATAGCAGAATAGGTAATGCAAAAATAGCGCAGAAGAACAGTGCTATAGAGCCCAGCTGTAAGGAACTGTATCCTTTCAGGTAATGATGTACCAGGGCGATGTTGACGCCATAGCAGGCAGTGGCCACGACGATCCATAAGCCATAGTACCAGTAGCCGGTATCTACACCTTTCACCACAAAGAGCAATACGACGCCCAACAGACCAATAAAAATACCCAGCAGCTGCTGCCTGACAATAGGTGCGTGGAAAATGAAAAAGCCTGCCAGCAGTGACATCAGTGGTACAAGACCGTTTAAGATGCCCGCCAGCGCGCTGTCAATACGGGTTTCTGCAATACAGAACAGGTAAGCCGGTAAAAGATTACCCAGAATGCCGGACAGGATAATGACAGGGATTTTATTCAGCGGCGTCTGACGAATGAACTTGAAGAAAAACGGTAGTAAGGCTATGCCTGCACTAAACAGGCGCAAGCTGGCTACCTGGTAGGGTGAAAGCGCTTCCAGACCGATTTTCATCAGTATGAAGGAACTACCCCAGGTTAATGATAATAACAGGAAAATACTCCAGTTGACGGCACGGCTGTTCACACAAGATTGTTTTAAGTCAGCAAAGGTCCGTATATTTTGTTACATGACTGAGTAGAAATTATGGGGATACAACACTTCGGAGTATATTTTGTTACAGTTACATGAACTTAACCCTTAACTGATGAACAAGATCAATTTATCAGATATCAGTACAAGAGCCCCTGAAGGAATGGACAAGAAAGCTGTTAAGGCAGTTACCCAGGAAATAGTACAGGAGCTGGATGAATTACAGAACCTGTTATTTGCAGAACATAAACATGCCGTGTTGGTAGTATTACAGGGCATGGATGCCAGCGGTAAAGATGGGCTTATCAGGAATGTATTAGGCAATATGAATCCCCAGGGCGTAAATGTACGCGGATTTAAAGCGCCGACAGAAGAAGAAAAAGACCACGATTTCCTCTGGCGTATACATAGGTTTGCGCCCGCAAAAGGAATGATACATGTGTTTAACCGTTCGCACTATGAAGATATCCTGGTGCAACGCGTACATAAATGGATCGATGATGAAACAGCCGTGAAGAGAATGCAGGCTATCAACGATTTTGAACGGCTGCTGGTGGAACATAACAATACAGCTGTCCTGAAATTCTATCTGCATGTATCAGAAGAAAAACAGAAAGAGCGACTGAAAGAAAGAATGGAAGATCCACATAAAATGTGGAAATATAATAAGAATGATTCGACAGAAATCAAGCTACGGAAGGATTATCTGAAAATGTATGAAGACGCGATCGAGCACTGTAATGATGTAAAATGGATCATTCTGCCATCAGATCAGAACTGGTATAAAGAGTACGTTGTAGCACAAACGTTAAGGGACACACTTCGTTCTTTCAGGATGGAATATCCGAAACTATAGTAGTAAAATATTAACAGTTATATAGTTATAAAGTATAATAATTATCTTAGCCGCAGATTGTCTTCACCCTTAAAAAGTTTATTATGTCGTTCTTCAAAGAATTTAAAGAGTTTGCCACCAAAGGGAATGTTATTGATCTGGCTGTCGGTGTTATCATTGGTGCTGCTTTCGGGAAAATTGTTTCCTCATTGGTTGATAATATATTCATGCCAATACTGGGAATCCTTACAGGTAAGGTAGACTTCAAAGAAAAATTCTTTCAGCTGGACCACAGCAAGGGCACGGTAGATACGCTTGAAGCAGCAAAGACAGCCGGTATTCCGGTAGTATCGTACGGTGTGTTCATACAGAACTGTATTGATTTTGTTATCATGGCGTTTTGTATCTTTCTGCTGGTGAAATTTATCAATCGCCTCACCAGGAAGAAAGAAGAAGCACCTACCCCAGCTGCGCCTGAGCTATCAACACAGGAAAAACTGCTTATGGAGATCCGTGATGTATTGAAGAATAAGTAATCTTATATACTACGCTGGCCCGGAGTTTTGGAGCATGTCGCTGTCACTGCAGCGACAATGCTTTGGGCCAGCTGCCTTTATATCCCGTCTGGGAAAGTTCCCCGTTAGTTTCCTATTTTTGCGGCCACGTTTCTATGACGTGGCTTGTTCGTAACGCCAATTAGCGACAATATTTATCTACTGCCATTAATTAAATGTTTATACTGATGAAAAGATCCGTTCTGACTATTATTTGTTTTTTGGTATGTTCTTCATTGCTCTATGCACAAAGTGACTGGATGAAGACATCCCGGGAAGAAGCCAGCGGAAAGATTAAAAAGGATGCCAACGACACTGTACCTTTCCTCTGGAAAAAAGGAGGCATTTTTAATGTGAATATTAACCAGGGAAGCCTGACAAACTGGGCTGCAGGTGGTGACAAATTCTCCTTCTCAGTAGCATCTAATCTGAGCGCATATGCTTTCTATAAAAAGGGAAAGAATAACTGGGATAACGTGCTGGACCTCGCTTATGGTTATGTGAACACTACCAGTCTTGGCGGCCGTAAAAGCGATGACCGTATCGGCGTTACTACAAAGTACGGTTATGAAGTAGGCAAGAACCTGTACCTCAGTGCCTTGCTGGATTTACGTACCCAGTTTACTGATGGTTATTTATATCCATCTTCTGATACCGCAAAACCAACATTGGTATCCCGTTTCTTTGCACCTGCCTACATCCTGGTATCACCAGGTCTTGATTATAAACCCAATGACCAGCTTTCTGTGTTCTTCTCACCCGTTACTGCCCGTTATGTGGTGGTGATGGATGATTATTTGGCAGCGCAGGGCGCCTTTGGCGTGGACACCGGCAAGCACGTAAAAAATGAGTTAGGTGCTTATCTGACGGTTAACTGGGTAAAGACCCTCGCCAAGAATATTGTGTATAAGACAAGGATGGACCTCTTTTCCGACTACAAGCACAATCCGCAGAATATTGACCTGTTCTGGACCAATAGTCTGAACCTGCAGGTGAACAAACATATTTCCGCCAATGTATCCGTAGATATGATCTATGACGATGATGTGAAGGTGTTTAAAAATGAAAAGACCGGGGTTATGGGACCCAGGTTGCAGGTCAAGCAGGTGATCGGGGTCGGTTTTACGGCCAAGTTCTGACGAGCGGGGAAATTTCGTTATTTTTGATGGCTTTCACTTTCAGCGGGTAGCAGCTCAGTTGCCGGGAGATAAGTGAAAGCCATACGTAACATTATGAGTGACAACTCTTACAAGATAAAGCTGCCCCAGTTCGAAGGGCCATTTGACCTGTTACTCTTTTTTATAGAGAGGGACGAGCTGGACATTTATAATATACCCATTACGACCATCACCCAGGATTTCCTGGATTATATACATCATCTGGAGTCACTGAACATTGAGCTGGCCAGTGAGTTTATCCTTTTCGTGTCTACCCTGATGCGTATCAAGGCTAAAATGTTGCTGCCCCGTAAAGAGCTGGATGAGCAGGGACTGGAAATAGATCCGCGTCAGGAATTGATCGACAAGATCCTCGAATACAAACGTTTCAAACAGGCAGCGGCAGAACTGGCAGAGAAGGAAGCAGAACGCATGTTGCAGATCAAACGTGGTAATATCCAGAAAGAACTGTCTGCCATCGGGGAAATCACCAGTGAGGGAACAGAGGTACAGACCCTGACACTCTTTAAGCTCACCAAGACATTCGAAAAGGTGATGCAGCGTGTAAAACAGCGGGAAAACAAGCCACAGCACGTCGTATATAAGTATGACTACACCATGGAAGGCTCCCGTGAGTATATGATTGACCTGGCCAGCAGGGAAAAGACAATGGCTTTTGAAAAGATCTTCGATCTGTGCCGGGACAGGGTGCATGCCATTTTCCTGTTCCTGGGGATGCTGGAACTCGTGCAGATGAAATATCTCGGAATTATGGTAGGGGAAGGCAGGAATAACTTTATTATTGATTACATTGAGCCTGAAGACCGGGAAGTGGAAGTACCCGGTACATTTGAATGAGTGAAAAACGTGCACATATAGAAGTAGTACCACTCCCCCGGTATGCGCAGACAGATCCCAAGTTTGTGGTGTCCGGTCTGTGTGAATTGGGAGATGACTTCTTCGCCAGCAATGGCATTCCTCACCGGCACGACTTCTATACCATCTACTGGATCAAAAAAGGGCAGCTTATCAATACTATTGACACAGTAACGCATGCTGTGAAAAAGAACACCCTTTTCTTTCTGGCTCCGGGACAGGTACACAAAATGGAGTTCAGCGAGAAAATAGAAGGATATATGATCGCATTCCAGGATGCTTTCATGTGTCTGAAAGACCAGGCAGCCACCTTGATGGGCATTAATTCCTCTCTTTTCTTTAATAATCAGTTCAGCAGTGTTATTACCCTCACGGCAGAACAGGAAAAGGATTTTGAGATGGTGGTGCATATGCTGATGAAAGAGGTCAATGAGCAGGCTGCGGATTATGAAACGGCATTTCATGGCTTATTACGGTATTTCCTGGTGCTAGCCTCCCGTATTAAGGGCAGCAGTATGCTGGCGGCGCCGGAACAGCATGCCAGCCATAACAGCTCTTTATTCCTGCAGTTTAAGAACCTGATCGAAGAAAAATATACAACCTTGAAGAATGTGTCGGACTACGCCGGCATACTCCATATAAAACCGGTTTTGCTGAACGAGATCAGCAAACAGCTGTCAGGTATCACCGCGGGAGAGCATATCCGCAACCGCGTTATCCTGGAAGCACAACGCTATCTTTATAATACAGATCTTTCCGCCAAAGAAATCGCTTATAAACTGGGTTTTGACGACCCTCACTATTTCAGTCGCTTTTTTAAGAAATATACCAATCAGACTCCATCAGAATTTAAGGATGCCTCACGCGCGAGCGTTTAAACTAGTGTAAAAAGAACGCCCTAAGAAAAAAGTACACCTATTAAGTCATTCTATCCATTTCAAACAGTTGTTGCAACGTGTAATTTTGTATTGTCTTAATGAAACAGAGATAACAGCAAAGACGGAAGAGGGAGAATAAAGCAGAATGGCACAGTATAGGTGAAGATGTTTATTGCTAATCAATCTTTTAGAAAGACACTCTGAAACAACGCATACTTAAAAAAACACTAAACTTAAAAACACTTAAAGTTATGGCAATCTGGAAAATCGACCCAATGCACAGTGAAGTAGAATTTAAGATCAGACACCTTATGATCAGTAACGTGACTGGCTACTTTGGCACATACGATGCAACTGTGGAAAGCAGCAATGACGACTTCACTGATGCTAAGATCACCTTCGAAGCAGATGTTACCAGCATCTCTACCAAAAACGAACAACGTGACGAGCACTTAAAGACAGAAGATTTCTTCCATGCAGCGCAGTATCCTAAAATCACTTTCGTTTCTACCGGTGTAACTAAAAAAGGTAGTGATGAGTATAAAGTGACCGGCGATCTGACTATCCGTGGTGTTACCAAACCAGTAGAACTGGAAGTAGAATACAATGGCATCCAGCAGGATCCATATGGTCAGACAAAAGCAGGTTTTGAAGTCAAAGGTAAGATCAACAGAAAGGATTTCGGACTCACATACAGTGCAATAACTGAGACGGGTGGTGTTTTGCTGAGTGATGAAGTGAAACTGCAGGCTGGAGTACAGCTCGTAAAACAAGGTTAAGCGTAACATAAATACAACATACTGGCGTCAGTCATTGCAGTTAAATGTCTAATAGCGTGGAATAAAGAAGTTAAGACAGGAGATTGTGTGTAAGCAATGGCGTGGAGAAAGAAGTTTTTTTGAGGATGATTGCCAGAAATAGTGTAGGCCGGGTGAAACATTTCACCCGGTCTTTTGTTTTCAGCAGGTATGTAGAGAAAAGTCCCCGAAGGAATACCCTTTCTTAAACAAAAAAAGAAATAGTAATTTCAGCTCCATAACCACCTTCAATTCACTTTATTCATTAAACTAATCAAACGTTTTAATCATGAAAAGATCTGCATCCGCCAACTGGAAAGGTACCGGTAAAGATGGAAAAGGTACAGTAAGTTCACAGTCTGGTGTATTAAGCAATACAGCATATTCTTATAAAAGCCGCTTTGAGGATGGTACGGGAACAAATCCTGAAGAGCTGATAGCAGCTGCGCATTCAGGATGTTTTACTATGAAGCTGAGCTTCCTGTTGTCGGGAGCAGGTTTCACTCCTGAAAACCTGGACACGAAAGCTACCATTACACTGGATAATGGTGCTATTACAAGCAGCCACCTGGAATTGAAAGCAACTGTTCCCGGACTGGATAAAGCTAAGTTTGCTGAGCTGGCAGAAGAAGCAAGAACTAACTGCCCTATCTCCAAACTACTGAACACAGAGATTACACTGGATGCCGAACTGGTATAAGGCAATCGCATTTATAAAGGTCCCGTTCCCTTCACCAGGAACGGGATTTTTTATTGTATAAATAGTCCACTCTTTTCATCAAGCAATCCATTTACCGGCCTGCATCTAATGAGGATATTTGTATTGTAAAAGGAAAAAAGATTTATGGAAAAGATCATTCACAGAGCAGATTCAAGAAGCTTTGCCAATCATGGTTGGTTACAGAGCCATCACACATTCAGCTTTGCAGGTTATTACAATCCGGAACGCATACATTTTGGTGCATTACGTGTACTGAATGACGATACAATTAAAGGTGGAATGGGGTTTGGAACACATCCGCACGACAATATGGAAATAGTGACCATACCACTCAGCGGTGCACTTGAGCATCGTGATAACACAGGCCGGCACGAGATCATCCGCAGTAATGAAGTACAGATCATGAGTGCCGGTACCGGTATATCGCATTCTGAATTCAACGCCTCCAAAACAGACCCTGTTACCTTGTTACAGATATGGGTATTCCCGAAGCTGCGTAACGTAAAACCACGTTATCAGCAGCAGGCATTTGATCTTGCAGACAGGTTGAATAAACTGCAGGTGGTTGTATCGCCTGAAGCTAACAGCGATGCCTTGGGAATCAACCAGGACGCATGGTTTTCTTTAGGTCATTTTGAGGAAGGACAAAGTGTAGACATTGCACCAAAAATGGCACAGCATGGCAGTTATCTGATGGTGCTGGAAGGTGAAGTGGAAGTAGCAGGAGAAGTGTTGAAACGGCGTGATGCTATTGGGCTAAGTAACTATGATATGGCAACAGTGAAAGCACTCAAAGCGGCAGACTTTTTGTTGATCGATGTACCGATGAGTTGATTAACATTACCCAAAAAATATTTTGCTATGAGTACTGCAACCACAGACATCGGACTTGAAAAGAAAACATCAAAGGAACTGGCTCAGAAACTGAATGCGCTGCTGGCAGCCTACCAGTTGTTCTACATGAATGTGCGAGGATTTCACTGGAACATACGTGGTGATAAATTCTTCACCTTACATGTGAAATTTGAAGAGTTATATACAGATGCATTGACGAAGATAGACGAGATTGCAGAGAGAATATTAACGCTTGGTTTTACACCTACGCATGCATTCTCTGATTACATAGAACAATCAACTATAGAAGAGATCAAGAATGAAGGGAAAGATATTGTGTGTGTGCAGCATGTACTCTCTGGTCTGCAATCATTGATCGAGATTGAAAGAGAAGTGGCTGCTGTCAGCAGTGAAGTGGGCGACGATGGTACCAACGATCTTATCACTACTTATATCCGGGAACAGGAGAAGCTGGTATGGATGTATAATGCATATCTGAAATAATCATCGGGGATAAAGAAAGGCTGTTATATAGGAAGAATATACTTCTTATATAACAGCTTTTTTATTAAAGTAATAAATAAACGCAAGCTGCAATTCCTGGTACTTAATTCCTAATTCCTAATTGAAAAAAGCTTTGTAACTTAGAAATGTGTTACGGACAAATATTGTATTGCTTAATTATATCACGTTAAAATCAATACACATGGAAGTATCCGCACAAACTTCAGATCTCGAACAGATCAATAGCTGGAAGGACGAAGTAAACAGTACCAGGGAGTCCCTCCGGTCTATGCGCAGCCAATTAGAGCAATTGTCTATCAGTAAAACTGATGACGAGTCCCTGGCTCAGATAGAGCACTTCCAGAATCAGTTCATCTGTCAGGAAGAAAAAGCAGATGAATTACGTCATGATCTGAAACAATCAGCTCGAAAGATATCGGATAACGGGAAACCTCTCATATTGCATGACGACCGTCCCGTAGATGATTTTGATGTGCTGCAGGACCGTATGCATACATTCAGAAAACTGTACAATGAGTTACGGGATGAGTTTAAAGCTTTCAGCGCTTTTTCGTAAAGCAGATAAAGCTTATATCTCGATCACTACTGCTGCACTAACCGCATAACCGGTGCAGGTAAGGACGAAGCCCTGCTCAATTTCTTTGTCCGTCAGCACTTCATTCAGGGCCATCCACACTTCACCTTTCGTACAGCGGGCAGTACAGGAACCGCAAACACCGCCTTTGCAGCTATACGGTATGGCGATGCCTTGTGCAAGCGCCTCCCCAAGTATATTGTGATTGCCGGGAATGGAGAGCTTGTGCACTCCCCCTCGCAGATGTAATTCCACGTTTTTCATGGAGCTATCTTCCGGTGTGCCTATTCTTGCCAACTGAGGGGCCGTATTTACCACGAAATTCTCCTTATGCAGCTGCTCTTCTTCAAAGCCCATGTAAGTGAGCGTTAAGAGTATCATGCGCATGTATTCAGGCGGACCGCATACAAAGAACTGGGCATCTGCTGCCCGGTAACGGAGCTGTTGTTGTACCAGCGGCTCCAGCGACAGATTACTTAGCCTGCGTACCATATGTTCTGAATCATTGCTGAACAGAAGGATAATATGCAGCTGCTGGGGGAACTGTTTAGCAAGTTCCTGTAAGTGCTTGTGGAAGATGGTACGCTCTTCAGAAGTATTGCTGTAAATAAGCTTAATATGGGCGCCAGGCTCATTATGGAGTATATCCTTCAAAAGAGAAAAAAGAGGCGTAATACCGCTTCCTGCACCCAGCAGAAAGATATCCCGCGGTGAGGACGTATGCCCGGGTAAGGTAAATCGTCCGGAAGGCAGTAAGGCGGTAACCTGATCGCCGGCTTTCCAGTAATGCAGAATGTGACGGCTTATTTCCCCGTTCTGTTTCTCCCGGATGGTAACGGATGGATATGGATCAATACCAGGGGCAGAACTGAAAGAATAAGAGCGCCTGTATTCTGTGCCGTGCAGGTAGATCAGAAAGGTAATGAATTGGCCTGCCTGGTATGCAAGCGGTCGTCCGTCGATCGTTTCCAGCCTGTAGGTAAATGCATCCTGTGTCTCTGCTATGACCTCCCTGATGCGGAGGTGTATATACAATTCATCCATGCTATAAAAATAAGGAAGCCACCTGTATGAACAATGTCACAGAGGTGGCTTCCTATGTATTTTTATTGTGCTGACTGTATTATCAGGCAGTAACAGTGATTTTATTCTTCAACATGGCGCGTGCAGCACTGGCAATACCAGTAGCATCATAGCCACATTCACGGTGCAGTTCTTCCGGTTTGCCATGTTCTACAATACGGTCAGGAATACCCAGCATGCGCACGTCTGCTTTGTAGCCGTGGATCGCCATGAATTCAAGTATAGCGCTACCAAAGCCGCCTGTTACAGCTGCATCTTCTACGGTGATCACTTTATCAAATTCGCTGAATATTTCATGCAGCAAAGCCTCGTCCAGTGGTTTCACGAAACGCATATCGTAGTGGGCGGGCTGTAAGCCGTCGGCCAGCAATTCTTTGCAGGCTTCCACTACAAAGTTGCCCGGATGGCCCAGAGACAGGATGGCAATATCTTTACCGCTGCGCAGCTTGCGGCCGGTACCGATCTTTATTTCCTTAAATGGCTGCTTCCAGTCAGGCATTACGCCTTGTCCTCTCGGATAGCGGATCACAAAAGGCATCTGCTGGGTAGGCAGCTGGGAAGTATACATGAGGTTGCGTAATTCCTCTTCATTCATCGGTGAGCTGATGATGACATTAGGTACGCAACGCATATAGGCAATGTCATAAGCGCCATGATGGGTCGGACCATCTTCGCCTACTACGCCGGCACGGTCCAGGCAGAATACCACAGGCAGCTTCTGGATAGCTACGTCGTGTAATGCCTGGTCATATGCTCTTTGCATGAAGGAAGAGTAGATATTACAGAACACGCGCATACCTTGTGTAGCCAGACCGGCAGAAAGGGTTACGGCATGCTGTTCACAGATACCCACGTCAAAGGCGCGATCCGGCATTTTTTCCATCATGAACTTCAGGGAAGAGCCGGAAGGCATGGCGGGTGTAATACCCATCACGGTCTTGTTCTGCTCTGCGAGTTCTATAATGGTATGACCGAATACGTCCTGGTATTTGGGTGGCTGTGGCTTATCCGGCTGCTTCTTGAAGATTTCGCCGGTAATTTTATCAAACAGGCCCGGAGCATGCCAGGTGGTCTGGTCTTTCTCCGCCAGCGCATATCCCTTACCTTTTGTGGTCACGATATGCAGCAGTTTCGGGCCGGGAATATCTTTCAGGTCCTGGAGGGTATCCACCAGCTTCACGATATTGTGTCCGTCAATAGGACCGAAATAGCGCAGCTTCAGGGATTCGAACAGGTTACTGGAGCTGGATACGACGCCTTTCAGACCGGCTTCCAGTTTGGAGGCCATGTCGCGGGTAAAGCGTTTACCTACAGGCAATTTGCCCAGCAGGTTCCATACGTCGTCACGTAGTTTGTTATAGGTAGGAGAAGTGGTAATGTCTGTCAGGTATTCTTTTAATGCGCCAACATTTGGATCAATGGACATACAGTTGTCATTGAGTATGATCAGCACATTGGCGTTGGCCACACCTGCATGGTTGAGGGCCTCGAATGCCATACCTGCCGTCATGGCGCCATCACCTATTACGGCAATGTGCTGACGATCTGTCTCCCCTTTGTATTTGGAGGCGATGGCCATACCCAGTGCGGCGGAAATGGAGGTAGAGGAGTGCCCTACTCCGAAGGTATCGTACTCGCTTTCATCCCTTTTCGGGAAGCCGCTGATACCATGATATTTACGGTTAGTATGGAAAACGTCTCTCCGGCCTGTCAGGATCTTATGACCATAGGCCTGGTGTCCTACATCCCATACAAGCTGGTCATATGGGGTATTGAATACATAGTGCAGCGCCACACTCAGCTCCACAACACCCAGACTGGCGGCAAAATGGCCACCATGCACACTAACAACATCAATAATGAACTGGCGGAGTTCTTCACTCACCTCGTGCAGCTGCTCTTTACTGAGATTCCGCAAATCGGCAGGGGTTTCGATCTTGCCCAGCAATGGGCCCGGCGTTATATTCATACTTCTTGATGCAGGATTTAAGTAAGCAAAAGTACAAATTAAAGCGCTAATCTACATTTATTCCATACATCAGCACATTTGGACTTCTGCCATGCCGGAAACCCACTCATAACATTTGCAGTAAGGTGGGCTAAGCACATCGGTATTTTTGAAATGTAGCAGTAGTTTACTAATTTTCAGATAGATGTTTAAACGAATATCAAGATATTGGTGGTGTCAGATTTTGGGCTGGACGACATATGCAGTAGTCAATCTTTTCTTTGCCTATTCATTTGCGGGCTCATTTGGCTCATTCTATCTGATAAACCTGCTGATGATCATGTTCTTCGGGATACTGGCCACGCATTTGCTACGGGTGGTCATCAAACGGTTAAATTGGTTTCAGTATAGTTTTGAGGGCCAGATGTTGCTTTTCTTTGGCCTTACGGTAAGCGCGGGACTCATTATTTATGTAGGTATTACTACAGCGGGGAACATGTTCAGGTATTCGTGGCAGCAGCGGGGCCTGACAGACCAGAAAACGCTGACCTTCCTATTACCCATATTTACTCTCACTGCCATCTGGTGGCTGGTTTATTTCGTGTGGCACTATATTGAGCGCAGCCGTAACAGCCAGGTGGATAAACTGAAACTGGAAAGTACGGTCAAGGAACTGGAGCTGAAAACGATCAAATCCCAGCTGAACCCTCATTTTATCTTTAATGCACTGAACAGTATCCGGGCATTGGTGGATGAGAATCCGCAAAGGGCCAGAACTGCGATCACGGAGCTGTCCAATATCCTGAGAAGCTCTATGCAGGTGGAAAAGGCAGAAACAGTGAACCTGGAGAATGAGTTGGACATAGTAAAAGATTACCTTGCATTGGAGAATATCCGGTTTGAAGAGCGGTTGAAGGTGCAATATGATATTGATCCGGAAACGCTGGAACTGCCTATACCGCCCATGATGTTGCAGACATTGGTGGAAAATGCCATTAAACATGGTATTTCCCGCACAGTGAGCGGGGGAACGGTTATGATCGGCTCTCATGTAAGGGACATGCATCACGAAATTACCATAGAAAATACGGGACAGATAGGAGGAGAAGAAACAACGGGACATGGTTTTGGCCTGCAAAGCACCAGACAGCGGTTGAGTTTGTTGTATGGGAGTAAAGCGTCATTTAATATTTATAATAAAAATGAGGAAACGGTTGAAGCAAAAGTGCTGATGCCGTTGTTTTAGTAGTATTATTCGCGCCAAGTTTAAAAGTAGTTGCTCATGAAAAAAGCTTTGATAATCGATGACGAACGCCTGGCCAGAAGCGAGCTGAAAAAATTACTGGCTGACCACCCTGAAATAGTGGTAGTGGGAGAGGCCGTAAATGCAAAGGACGGACTGGAAAAAATTGAAACACTGCATCCTGATCTGCTTTTCCTGGACATACAAATGCCAGATAAAACAGGTTTTGATTTGCTGGCAGAATTGGAAAAAGCGCCACAGGTGATCTTCACCACTGCTTATGATGAGCATGCACTGAAAGCATTTGAATACAATGCGCTGGATTATTTGCTGAAACCCATAGAGCCCAAACGGCTGGCGGATGCGATCCATAAGTTGCATCAGCTGGAGGAAAAGGAGCGGCAGTTGGAAGCCGGCGCTATCCGGACGATCCTGTCAGAAAATGACCAGGTATTTGTAAAGGACGGAGACCGGTGCTGGTTTGTAAAACTCCAGGAGATCCGCCTTTTTGAAAGTGTGGGCAACTATGCCCGGGTGTATTTTGAAGGAAATAAGCCACTGATCCTGAAGTCTTTAAATGCTTTAGAGGAACGTCTGGACGAACGTACCTTTTTCCGGGCCAACAGAAAACATATTGTGAACCTGCGTATGATCGAGAAGATCGATACCTATTTCAATGGTGGTTTACTGCTGGAAATGCGCGGAGGGGAAAAGATAGAAGTGAGCCGCAGGCAGGCAGTGAAATTTAAAGAGATGATGAGCCTCTGAAGGATGTTGGGAGAGAAATCAATTTCTTATAAGGGCTTTGCCGGGACTGTACAGCTTTTAAAAGAGTGCCTTACGGCTGCCAGGCGGTAGCCGGGGTGTCAAAATAAAAAACGCTGATTATCGTAGTGAATACGGTAATCAGCGTTTCTCTTTTAAGGTGCATTATTTTAATACTGGTGCAGCCGCGTGTACTGCATCAGCCATTTCTTTGATCAGAGAGGTCTCTTTTTCAATAGCGTTTCCTACAACGATAATATCGGCGCCGGCCTTGCAGTTAAGGTAAGCCTTCTCTGCATCGCGGATACCGCCGCCTACTATAATAGGGGCCGATACCTGGCTGGCTACGCGTGCTATCATGCTTTCACTGATAGGTTTACGGGCGCCGCTGCCGGCATCCATAAATACTACCTTCATGCCAAGCATTTCTCCTGCGATAGCCGTACACATGGCGATGTCGTCCTTGTCGGCAGGAATAGGCGTCGTATTGCTGATATATGAAACAGTGGTGGGGGCGCCGCCATCAATTAAGATATAACCGGTAGAAATAACTTCCAGACCGCTTTTTTTGACAGCGGGAGCTGATAACACATGTTGTCCTATCAGTAATTCGGGATTACGACCAGATATTACGGACAGATAGAGCAATGCGTCAGCATAGCGGGAAACTTGCGATGGGCTGCCAGGAAACAATACAACAGGAATATCACATAGACTTTTAAACTGTTGTACGCATTCATCGAGATGATCTGTGATCACAAGACTGCCTCCCAGAAAAATGTAATCTACTTTCGCTACTGTACATTTCGCCGCAAGGTCTGCTATACCAGCAGGAGTTACCTTGTCCGGATCAATCAGAACAGCAAAAGATTTTATCCCCTTCGCCTTTCTATCGATAAAAGAGTTGTATATTTTATTGTGCATTAAAATAGCATTGTTCCGGTTGTCGCAAATGTATAAATTTTTCAGTAATAAGCCACATTGTTAGTTAAATATGCATATTATCCATTTTTTATTCATGAAACTCCCCGCCAAGCAAGGGTTCTGCTCGTTTATCGTACAATCTTCAGGCCATTTCCTGTTTGTAAACCAATGAAAACCAAAAAGGTTAAAAGGACATCATATCAAATAAAAATATACTTTTTTAACTGCTCCAGCAAGTACTTAAATGAGCTCGAAAGCCATTCTGCCGGCCTCGTCATGTGATTTATCCGAAGAAAAGGTGCTTAAAATATCATCAAAACAGGCCCGGCTGTAGTGAATTTTAGGGCTTGTTAACGGATTTAGCAAAAAAGAGAAAATGACTTAAATGCAATATGGTAAAGGGTTTTAGCTATTGTTTGCCCCTGTTCTTTGTTAATGATTTGTTATTGTGGCCTGAAAATTTCAAAGAAAAATAACATGAGCTTACATTTGTATTCAAATAGGGTTTTCATAGGATAGTAACAAATTGAGGGCGCCTTTCCAGGTGCCCTTACTATTTCTACCCATTTCGGACTATCGGCCTATTTACTGTGAAAATTTAATCTCCTCTTTTACTGGTCAGTTTTAGCAATTCACAATAGTTTTTCATCGTCTGTTCACGTGTTTACGAATTTCTGGTTGTTTTCACCCGCCTTTCCTGTAATGTTCCCGGAAGACAGTTTATGTTTATTTTAATATATCCGTAAAAGAACGGGTTTTGGATTTTTAACAAACATTTTAATTTTTTACCAGCTATTTAAAAAGACATACGACAAATTGAAGAATTTCAAATATTTATGGGATCGTCTATGTTGCAATAAATATTTATTATATTTGTTATTGTATTAATTTTATTATGGTTACTGTCCTATGAAAAACCAAATATTTCCTACAGGCGTGAATCATCATGCAATGTAAAATGACTCTCGAAAGCAATGGTTTATCCATTGCTTTTGTTTTTTCTGCCGGATCAGCCGCTTTTCCAGTACAATTAGTTTGGGATTTATAATTTTGATTTTGTATTTTTAGTCTTACAAATTTTTTACACTATGAAAAAGCTGTTGTTCCTGCTGTTGGTAAGTTTAGCCTCAGCTGCATCAGCAAGCGCAAATAGCGAAAAGTGGAAGGACGAGGACAAAACAAAGGCTGCGAAGGAGAAAGAAAAGGATAAGGAGGGGGATAAACCCGGCAGTAAGAATGCTAATTGCGATGATAAATCAGTAACATCTACCAAAGTCGCCGCTGCCAGACCAGGCAGGGTTGAGGAGTATGTATGGATGTTACCCAAAGATCAGGATGGTGATAAAATGTACGAAGAGGAGCTCAAGAAGGGAATTGTAGATCTCTACAAATGGTACCTTCAGAATGAGTCCCGTATCAACAATAATGACGTTTTAAAGACGACCGGCAACCAGCTGGCGTTCCCGTTTAAAGTTGATGCTAAGACCCTCCAGCAGTATTTTCAGTTCGTAAAAAATAATTTTCCCGGCTTAAGTGAGGATGACCTGTCTGATGACGCCTCCTCTGTTAAGAAACAACCAGTTGCCAACCGGAAAAAATATGCACCTGTCAGCAGAAGAGACGATATGGAGAGTCAGATGACACTCCCTGTTAATAAATAAAAAGTTTGCCTTGCCATAATGCATTTTTTGGAGTTTAGTTATAATAAGGAGGAGGTATTGAATGCATTACGCTATCATTTCTTGCAGCGGGGAGAAATAAAAGTATTCCGAAACACACTCTTCATCCTGCTGGCCTTTACAATGGCCGGATATGCTTTCAAATTAGTTACAGTTGGTGCCCTCATTGGTATTGCAGCCATGGTGCTGCTGATTATTGCGGTATTCTGGTTTTTGTTGCCCGTGTCCATCTACAATAAAGCCGCTACCTTCAAAGACGATATTCACCTGAAATATTCAGAAGAAGGAATTACTATATCCACCCGCACCAGTGAACATCAACGGTTGATTTCCTGGAGCACATTTACCAAAGTAGTGGAAGCTAAAAACTTTTTCTTCCTTTACCGGGGTAAAAAGAACTTCTTCCTGGTTCCTACCAGCGCATTTAAATCAGAAGACGCACAGAAAGAATTTAGCCGCCTGGCTAATGATAATATCAACTAAAAAGCCCCGGCCAGAAGGCCAGGGCTTTTGCCATCATCTCGGATAGCGGGAATTTATGAAGGATAGTTGTGTTTGTTAAAACTTGTCCCACCAGCTCTTCGTTGCTTTCGTATCTCCGCCGATATCACTGGCCGCTTTTTTATATGCTGCCGCATTCTGTGTCTGCTCTCCTAAAGGATAAGTAAGACGGGACGGCACAAACTTCACATTCTGATCTAATGAGCCGGAATAAGGCGGTATGAATAATGAATCGCCATTCGGCTTTTTAAAGTCGAGACGAAGGCGCTCAAACCATGCCTGGAAGCCCTGTGGATATAAAGCCAGCCATTTCTGCGTACCGATCACATTTTTCCAGTCGCCGGCAGTATAAGGTACAGACGCAACATATTCATCAACACCTGCCGTAACGTTCCAGTAAGCCATAGATGCCCTGATACCGGCTTCATACCAGCTGGCAGCCGGTTGCCCTACTGACCAGCCCCTTGCGGCCGCTTCTGCCAGAATAAAGGCTACTTCCGGGTATGTCATCAGGATGCCAGGCATGGTGGCAGAATATATCTGTGTGCCTGGGTAGGAATAATTATCAGGTGCTAACCTGCTGGGATCATTGGCACTGATACCATATACGAGCCCGGTGATCAGACCTGTAGCCTTAGCTGGTCTTGCATATACCGCCAGACGAGGATCATTGGTGCCCTTCATATAGTCCACCAGTGTAGTGCTGACAAAGAAATCCAGCACTTCCCTTTCAGAATCATTTAAAGGAAACTTATTCGGTGCAGTGGCGAGATAGGCAAATTGTGCATTGTCACCATTGCTGGTCATCGCTGACTGGTAATGGGCTTCAATTACTGCTTTTGCCTTTTCAGGTGCAACATCTGCAACACGGATTGCTAAACGCAGCAGTAAGGAATGCGCCAATGTCCGCCATTTGGCAACATCACCATTATAGATCACATCACCGGAAGTAAATGTAGGTTGTGCCGGATCCAGTGCAGTGATCTGCTGCTGTAAGGTGTCAATAAGTGATGTGTAGATCGACTCCTGACTGTCATACGCGGGAGTGATATTGGCGCCCTCTTTTAAGGCCTGTGAATAAGGAATATTCACATAGGAGTCTGTCAGGATCTGATATAGCCAGACTTTTAATATCGTAGCAATCGCATTCTGGTTTTTAGCGGCCGGATTATTACCACTTGCATTGTTAAGCGCAATGATCTTGTCCAGGTTATGCAGCGACACATACATAAAATTCCAGAAGGCCGTATTGTTATTTTCATCAATCGCATACTGGCTGTCTCCTACCCTTGAGTTGCCGGACCAGTACTGTGCATAGTGCATACCGATATAACCATTCTGCAGCGTACTGTAGAGATAGTCCATCGCATTTTTTTCTGCGCCGGTCAGCAGGTATGCGGGAGAGGTTGTAGTAGGACGGGTAGGATCGTGGTTAATGTCATCCAGCTTTTTACACCCTGCCATCATCACAAAGATGAATAATACCGGCCATGCGTATATTAAGAATCTTTTCAGCATTGAATTCAGTTTTAGAATGAAACATTCAGGTTAACACCATAAGAACGCAGTGAAGGCAATGCACCACCTTCAATACCCTGGATATTGGATGATGAGTTCAGGATATTGGATGGATCCACATTCGGTGCATTGGATTTGATCAGCCAGAGGTTACGTCCATATAAAGAAATACGGGCGCTTTGTGCATGCACTTTTTTGAACCATGACTCAGGTAGATTATATCCCAACTTCACCTCACGCAGATAGATATAGCTCGCGTCATACAGATTAGCCTTGCTCAGCGTTTTACCTTCGTTGTTCTGGAAATAGGTAGCCGCATCCAGTACTACTTCATTGGGCCTGCCTTCTTCTGTTACGCCCTGAGCAATGATACCTTTTTCCCTTACGCCGTTTGCGGCAGTAATATCCAGCAAACCGGAGCCTTTACCATACATGTTGGTGTAAGAGAAGAAATCACCGCCATGCTGGAAGTCGACGAGCGCCGAGAGGTAAACGCCTTTATATGTAAAAGAGTTGGTCACGCCACCTACATAATCAGGATACGCGTTACCGATAGGTACCGGATGGTCTGTGATCTTGTACAGACCATCTGAACCTACAATCTTCCGGCCCTGTGCATCATACACATAATCAGTTCCCAATATCGTTCCCATTGGTTTGCCTACATAAGCAGCTACTGATACCCTGGTTGTTCTGCGGTCTGTACCGATCAGTAATACCGGCAGGGAGCTGTTATACTGAGGAATATCCAGATTTAGCAGCTTATTACGGTTACGTGCGAGATTCGCAGTAATGTCCCAGCGGAAGCCATTTTTCAGACGGATAGGATTCAGGTTCAGTCCTATTTCAAGACCGCGGTTCTGTACACTACCACCATTCACAATGGTGCTGGTAAAACCGGAAGCAGAAGAGATAGGTAATGGAATGATCTGATCTTTGGTGATCCTGTCATAGTAGGTAACATCAAGACCAATATGATCATCCCAGAATTTCAGGGAGATACCTGTTTCATATTCTCTTGTGCGCTCTGGTTTTAGTGTCTGGTTGTATTTAACAGAAGTCAGCTGTGTAGCCGGGAAATTGCCGAATGGTGGAATGAACTGGTATGTATCATAGATCTGGTAAGGATCGGTATCGCTACCCACCTGTGATACGCTGGCCCGCAGTTTACCAAAGCTCAGCCATTTCCAGTCTTTCAGCAGATCTGAGAAGACGAAAGAGGCTGACGCAGATGGATAGAAGTACGGATTGTTTTTACTCAACAGTGCAGAGCTCCAATCAGCACGGCCAGTCAGTTCGAGGAACAGGAAATTCCTGTAACCAAGTGATGCGGTGGCAAACGCTGAGTTGATCTGTTTTTCATAGAACTCATCTATTGGAAGAGCAGTTTGCAATGAGTTGTTCAGATTATATACACCCGGAATGATCAGTCCGCCTACAGTGCTACCGCCGGTGGTGGTCCATTTGCGATGCATGATGTTACCTCCCAGCAATGCATTCAACTTAAAGTCCTTGCTGAGCTCTTTATTGATGTTTGCCGTTAACTGATAGTTCATTTCCCTGGAGGTACGTACACGTTTGATATAACCTCCTATCAGGTAGTCTTTCGCAGTTCTTTCTTCTTCCAGTGTATTATAATCATCCATAAACACCCTGCCGCTGATCGTCAGCCATTTGCTCAGATCCCAGTCCAGTCCTGCATTACCAAATATACGGTTGCGGCTGTCTGTTTCATAGTCCATGTAACGGTTCCAGTATGGGCCATTGCTGGAAGCAACAGCAGGATCACTCCATGATTTGCGGTTCCAGGTGATCTGTGATCCATCCGAGTATTGGTATTGTTTCTCCTGATCCATATCCAGCTGACGTTGACCATACATGGTGAACTGCAGGGTGGGGTTAGGACCAGTGAAACCTGTACCCGGACGGGCTTTCGCCTTCATGGCAGTATAATTCAATGACGCCACGCCGCGGAGCCCTTTCGTTAATTCATAGCCGCCATTAAAGGAAAGATTATTACGATTCAAAGAAGCATTCGGTAATACGAATATCTGATTCATATTACCATAAGAAAGACGGAAATAGCCTTTGTCGTTATTACCGGCCATGGCTATATTGTTGGTGAGGGTGTACCCCGTTCTGTAGAAATCCTTCACATTATTTGGATGAGCCACCCATGGTGCCGTCTGGCCGAAGTAAGGATTACCCTTGTTCTTGTCCCACGACCAGTAATGACGTACCTTCTGTCCATCCAGCTTTGGTCCCCAGGAAGCATCATCATAATATTTCACTAACAGATCATAGCGACCCTTACCATCGTTGTTATCGTATGTGGCATGTGCCTCATCGATGAACGCCTCAGGATGCTGATTGTAATAGAGTGTATCAAATTTTCCACCGGTACCACCACCATATTCATTCTGATATTTAGGTAATACATATACTCTGTCTACCTGTGCATTGATGCTATAAGTAACACCTATACCGCTGGACACTTCAGGACGTTTCTTAGTAGTGATCAGCATTACACCATTTGCACCGCGGCTGCCATACAGTGCGGTAGCAGCAGCACCTTTCAACACAGAGATGTTGTCGATATCTTCAGGGTTGATATCCTGCAGAGAGCTACCAAAATCATAACCACCACCGCCATTCAACTGACCACCCTGGTTGGTATTATTATTTATAAATGGAGTACCATCTACAACTATGAAAGCGTTATTGTCGCCCAGGATAGACTTTACACCACGGATAGTGATCTTCGTAGATCCACCCATGGAACCTGTATTGGTATTGATCTGCAGACCGGGAACTTTACCTGTAAGGGCATTGACAAAGTTCACTTCCTTTGCTTCCTGTACCGCATTTCCATTTACTTCTTCTACAGCGTAGCCAACAGCACGTGTATTTTTCTGAATACCCAATGCCGTTACTACTACTTCTTTGAGCGCTTTCTGGTTAGCAGATGCAGATGCGAGGCGTACTGTCAGTTGTTCTCTTGAATCAAGCGGGATCAACTGTTCAGCGTAGCTGACAGAAGCAATTTTGATGGTATCTCCCAAAGATGCTTTTAACGTAAACGCACCATCTGCACTTGTAGCGACCGCTTCCTTCGTAGAAAGATTTACGACTTGTGCGCCAGGAATCGGTGTACCACCGGTTTCTTTTACCACACCTTTCAGGCTAAACTGACCTGCTTCCTTTTTAAGTTTATTCGAATCGGCAGGAAGGATCAGTGCGGTATCACTTTTCGGCTTAGTTGTCGTATCAGCGGCCGTTTTAGCCGCCGAATCTTTCTTCGGTCTTGATGTATCAGACGAAGGTGTGACGACTACAGGCGATGCAGTTGCGGGTTTAGTAGTGTCTTTCTTCCCCGACGAGGAAGGTGTGATAACTACCGGACTGGTAGTGGGTTTTACAGTGGTATCTTTCTGCTGAAAGCTAACATTATCTGTAATAAACGGCTGATATCTGGTTATCTCAGCACTGGTTCCGTAAAAGGAGTGGTTAACGCGTGTGCCTGCTTTTATGGGTTTCACACTACAGAAAAAGGCAAAGCACAGCCACAACCAGTTGAGTACATGGCTTCTCATCTTATATGGTAAGATTTGGTTACAAATTTTTTTGAAGCAGGTGACTGCTTCTATCTATATTATATGATAAACTTCTCTGCTAATTACAATACAATCTAACCAGCTGTTACAATGAGCCCGGAGCTGATATTTGTTAAAAATGTGTATTCACGCACTGTTCATACGATCATGAGTCGACGGCCCATACGCTTAATATCATTAAGTGTATAGACCTCCTGGCGCGGTTGTACGCTGATTTCTTATTTGATCTGAAATGAGGATGCGACAGCTACTATGATGTTTGTCATTCCCCTTAGTATATAATGTACCCTGGCAATGGTTCCCGCCTCAACAGCAATCCCTTCTATCGCGTTGTATATCAAACACCTTGCCAATGGCATACTCTGTAATATAGGCTAACATTGAGTATTGCTAATTGAAGTAGTTTGCAATGATCTTATCTACTGATTTAATAACGAGTAGTTCATCGTTGATGGCAAGTGCATTAGGGTGAGTATCTGTACAAACAACTCTTTTTATGATGCCACTTTTTTTGATCTTATCAAAGCCATTGCCTGCAAAAATACCGTGTGTGGTAATGACTGCTATTTCACAGGCACCTGCCTGTAGATACGCTTCTGCAGCGTGTAGGAGAGAGCCTCCCGTGCGGATCATATCATCGTAAATGATCACCAGTTTATCCTGCACATCTGCACTGATGGCAGTAATATGTGTTTCTTCTCCTGAGAGGCGTTTTTTGAAAACGAAAGCTGCTGAAACATGCAGATCATTGGCTAATGATTCTACCCATTTTGCGCGGCCTGCATCTGTACTGGCCAGCACAAATTGACGACCTGCTGCTATTTCCAGGGCTGCTTCCTTTACCAGGTCCTTGCCGTATAAATGCACCGGGCGGATAGCACTCTCAAAGTAGTAAGTAATACCATCCACATGCAGGTCCATCATCAGTACTTTATTACCCGAACTGGTGGGAGGCAACGCAGAGAACAGCATCGCCCTGGTTTTGGCTTTCACGATCTCTCCCTTTTTTACGGCCCGCTCCATCGTGGAATAACCAAAAAAAGGGATCACAATATTAATAGCACATGCTCCCTCCTGGATACAGCCATGAGCAATGTCAAAAAGTTCTAATGTTTCCTTGTCGTCAATAGTACCGCCTACGAGAATGACCTCTTTGTTGGCAACGTTGCTCGTTATCCGGTGATAATGCTCCCCATCCGGAAAATCCTGAATATCCAGTAACCCTTCTTCCCATTCCGGCACGAGGGATAATAATCTGTCTTTCAGATACTGATAACGCTGCGTTGCAAATAAGATCCTGTGAGGCATATTCTTTGAAATAAGGAATAAAGATAATAATATAGTTTTTATATACAGATTATCAACCCGGTAAGCAGAAACTTATTTGCCGTTCGGCATGAACTGTTGAGTTATTAGAAATAAAAATCCTAAGTTTAATGCTTGTTTTCCACAAATTCTGGACTGTAGTCTGTCGACGGGGAACTATTTTTTAACTTTTCATTTGCGCTGGGAAAACTAAATTTGAGCGATGCCTAGACGATTTTTACAACTTTCCGGTAGCATCGGAGCACTGTTTTTGTACCTGTTATTCTTTCTGCAGCATGCCAATGCGCAAGTAAGGGTATCTGGTATGGTGGCAGATGCAGATGCCAGAACAGGGCTGCCGGGGGTGACTATTATTAACAAATCTACCCGGAGCGGAACCATCAGTAACGAAAGCGGCCGTTTTTCCATTGACGCGATGCCGGGCGATACCCTTGAATTTTCCATTCTGAGTTATTATAGAAAGAGCCTTACAGTTCCTACCACCTCCATGTTCATTAACGTCTATCTTACCCGCCAGGTAATCGGCCTGGGACAGGTAACCGTAGTGGGAAAGGACTATAAGCATGATTCACTGGCCACCCGTGAAGAATATGGCAAATATTTCAACTATCATAAACCAGGAGCGATGGATGTGTTAAAAACACTTCCTTCCAACCCTATTACAGCCCTCACCTACCTGGTGCCCAGCAAGGCGCGTAAGCGTAAAGAACACTTCCAGGAACAGCTGGTATACTGGGAAAAGGAGAAGTTCATCGACAACCGCTATAATCCTGAATTGGTGGAAAGAATGACCAAATTAAGCGGAGATGAGCTGGATACTTTTATGCTGAGGTACAGACCAGGGTATCAGTTCTTGCAGGAGGCCACTGAGTATGACCTGATGTTGTTCATAAAAGAGAGCTTCAAGCATTACCAGCAAGATAAGGCCCATATGCCTGCAAAGAAAGAAGAACAACAATAAGTAACTAGTAGTTATATAAAATAAAGAAGGGTCCGTTTTAAACGGACCCTTCTTTATTTTATCGTCTATTGTTATTTTACGAGCGCCCCATTCAGCCTGAGCAATTGTGTTTCTGCCAGCTTAACGTTATATCGGGCATTGATCAATCTGTTATAGGCATCTTCCAGGCTTTGCTGTGCTTCCTTCATTTCTATCACTGTGCTTACTCCCTGTCGGAAACGCTCCATAGCTACCATGACGTTTTCTCTTGCCAGTCCCAGATTTTCATCTTCCAGTGTAAGAGCAGTTTTGTAGTACTCGTAATCTTTGAATGCAGTGGTCAGCGAAAGATCTACGAGGGTGCGTGTATTTTCCAGTGTCAGCTGCTGATAGCCTACGTTTAGCTTGGCAGCGTTTACTTGCCTCTTAACATTCAGTCCATTGAAAATGGGAATAGTAGCAGAGAAACCATAGCTTATCACGCCATTCTGGTTATAGATAGGGCTGAATGAGTTTGTCGCTGCGTTGGAATTAACCCTTGAATAGTTATAGGCTGAGTTGAAATTGATCACCGGGAAATAATCTCCTTTGCTCTCTTTCAGTTGTAATTGAGATACCCTGAGGTTTTGTTGTGCCACCATCAGGCCGGTGTTCTTTTGCAGTGCTTCCTGCCTTAATCCGCCGTAAGAAAGCTCCATATTCAGCGGAATAGTGTCCATCACATCATATTGCGTGTTGCCGGCATCCACTGCCATCAGCTGATTCAATGATGCCTTGCTTTGTTCTATCAGCGTTTGTTGACGCAGGTAAGAGGCTTTCAGGGCATTGTAGTCAACTTTTGATTGCAGCCAGTCTGTCTTAGGCCCCAGTCCGGTCTGGAATTTAGCATCGGATAGTTTTACCCGTTCTTCTGATATGGACAGTTGCTCTGAAAGATTGCGCAGTTGTTGCTTCTGCTGTACTACATTATAATAGCCGGCAATAATGTTAGCCACGGTGTTGATCACCTGGTCTTTTACCGCCAGCTCACCAAGATCGCGGAGTGATTCCAGTTTCTGTCTGGTAGCAAACATCTTCAACCCGTCGAATAAGGTCCATGCAAGACTTACATTGGCGCTTAGCGTGGTGGAGTGAATACCACTGGTATCGCGCTTGCTGCCGTTGGCAAATTCCTGTTTAGTCCGTGTGGCGTTCCATACTTTATTGGCAGTACCATTTACACGTGGCGCAAAAGCCAGATTAGCATAGGCATAATCGTTAGCGGTGATGGCCGCATCATTTTTTGCCAGACGGATATCGTAGTTATTCTTTAATGCCAGGTCTATCGCCTGTTCAGGCGTAAGCACCTGCTGTGCATGTACAGCGGTGCCCAGTAATAAAGAGAAATATAGAAGTGTACGTTTCATTTAATTGCTGATGTTTATGCATGCACAGAGGCAGGCGCGGCGGCTTCTTCTTCGTCAATTTTGTCAGATACAGGTTTTCTCCTGGATAAGAAAGTATACATGGCCGGTATTACAAATAATGTCAGGATCAGTGAGAACACGATACCACCCACAATCACGATACCCAGTGGAATACGGCTGGTAGCCGCAGCTCCCAGTGACATCGCGATAGGCAATGCACCGAGTGCCATCGCCAGGCTCGTCATCAGGATCGGGCGCAGACGCATAGCAGAAGCTTCGATCGCTGCCCTGGCTTTGGTGTATCCTTCATCACGTTTGTGATTCGCAAATTCCACGATCAGGATACCGTTCTTTGTAACAAGACCAATCAGCATAATTACGCCGATCTGTGAGAAGATATTCCAGGTCTGGCCAAATAGCCACAGGGAGAACAATGCACCTGCAAATGCCAGCGGTACTGTTATCATGATGATCAACGGATCGACCCAGCTTTCAAACTGCGCGGCCAGTACAAGATAGATCAGCACAAGCGCCAGTATCAACGCAAACATGGTGTTGGAGCCGCTTTCTGCATAGTCGCGGGAAGAACCTGCCAGCGCATATACATAGTTATCATTCAGTACGCCCTTCTGTTTCAAACGACCGTAAATGTCATACATGGCGTTGATACCATCACCGATCGTTTTACCGGGCGCAAGGCTGGCTGAAATCGTAGCTGATTTATAACGGTTAAAGTGATAAATAACAGGAGGACTTGTTTCTTCTTCTATTGTCACCACGTTATCCAGCTGAATAGCTTCACCGCGGATGTTACGCACATAGATGTTCTGCAGGTCGGTCGGTTTATCGCGGCTGCCACGGTATACCTGTCCCATCACCTGGTATTGTTTACCGTTGCGTATGAAGTAGCCATAGCGCAGGTTACTCAATGCCAGCTGCAAGGTTTGTGAAATATCATCTACAGATACACCCAGTTCGCTTGCTTTGGCGCGGTTGATCTGGATACGTAATTCCGGCTTGTTGAATTTCAGATCTACGTCAACAGCAGCGAAGGTGGGATCATTATTAGCTTCTTCCAGGAATTGCGGTAATACGGCAGAAAGACTGTCAAAGTTGATATGCTGGAGTACGAAAGCCACAGGCAGACCGCCACGGCGCCCTACCTGGATGGTCTGTTGCTCGATGGCAAACACTTTGCCTTCAGGGAAACGGAACATGTTGCGGTTCACCATATTCACGATCTGCTTTTGTGAGCGGAGACGTTCATTTGGCTCTGTAAGCACTACGTTCGCAAAGCCCGAGTTGGCCGCACCTGTACCACCAAAACCAGGAGAGGTAACGGAAATGAGTATCTTTTTTTCAGGAATGGAATCAACCATGAATTGCGTGAGGTTATCCATGTATTTTTCCATATAATCGTAAGAAGTTCCTTCCGGAGCAGTAATGGATAGGCGGAACTGGCTGCGGTCTTCTATGGGCGCCAGCTCTGACTGCAGATTTTTGAATATGAAATAGATCATTGCAATACAGGCCACTACAATCAGGGTGGCTATCCAGCGTATACGCATGAATGCCTCCAATGTTCGCTGATAGCCTGATTCCATACCTGTGAAGAAAGGTTCTGTCTTCTCATAAAACCAGGAATGTTTGTGTGTTTTACGACCCAGTTTTACGTTCAGTACCGGTGTCAGCGTCAGGGATACAAAGGCAGAGACCAATACAGCGCCTGCCACCACGATCCCGAATTCCCGGAACAACCTGCCCACAAATCCCTGCAGGAATACGATCGGCAGGAATACGAAGGCCAGTGTGATAGACGTCGCAATGACCGCAAAGAAGATTTCTTCCGAACCTTCTTTTGCCGCCTGCATACGCGGCATCCCTGCTTCTATCTTTTTATAGATATTTTCCGTGACCACAATACCGTCATCTACCACCAGGCCTGTAGCCAGTACTATTGCAAGTAGTGTCAGGATATTTATCGTAAAGCCGCAGAGGTACATGATGAAGAACGCCGCAATGAGAGATACCGGAATATCCACCAGCGGACGGAAGGCCATGAGCCAGTCGCGGAAGAAGAGATATATAATAATGATCACCAGCACTAATGCCACGATCAGTGTCTCTTCCACCTCTTCAATAGACTTGCGGATGAATTTAGTATTGTCGATAGCGATGTTGGTAACAAGATCATCCGGAAGGTCTTTCTTCAATTGCTCATAACGTTTATAGAACTCATCCGTTATAGCCACATAGTTAGAACCCGGCTGAGGTGTTAAAGCAAGCGCGATCATCGGAACGCCGGATTCTTTCAGGATAGTTTCTTCATTTTCCGGGCCGAGTACGGCTTGCCCTACATCGCGGAAGTGAATTACATTACCATTTACATTTTTGATGATCAGGTTATTAAAATCTTCTTCTGTGTTTAAACGCCCAAAAGTACGTACAGTCAGCTCTGTAGCATTACCTGCGATCTTACCCGAAGGCAGCTCTACGTTTTCTTTGGCAAGCGCAGCCTGTACATCTGTAGGGGTAAGGCTATATGCAGACAAACGGGCCGGGTCCATCCAGAGGCGCATGGCAAATTTCTTTTCACCCAGGATGCGGATGGAGCTGACGCCGGGAATGGTTTGTAGTCTTTCCAGCAATACGTTGTTAGCGTATTCGGTGATTTCCAGCTGATTGCGGACGTTACTCTGCACTGTCATGGACAGGATGTAGTCAGAGTTGGCGTCTTCTTTAGATACAACGGGTGGCGCATCAATATCGGGCGGCAGGCTACGGAGTGCCTGTGATACTTTGTCGCGCACGTCGTTGGCAGCAGCCTCCAGGTCTATACCCAGTTCAAACTCAACGGTAATATTACTGGAGCCCTGGCTGCTGGAAGAGGATATATTCTTGATACCGGCTATACCATTGATAGATTTCTCCAGTGGTTCGGTGATCTGTGTTTCTATGATATCAGAGTTGGCGCCTGCATAGGAGGTGCGTACGTTCACGATAGGGGGATCAATGGCGGGAAAGTCCCTTACCCCCAGGAAGTTGAATCCCACCACGCCGAATATCACAATGATGATATTCATCACGATAGCGAATACGGGACGTTTAAGCGATAGCGAAGGGAGACTCATTGAAGTATATTTAAAGGTCTGCAGACGCTAGCCGGCAGACGCGTTGTTATTATTAAGACCTGTCTATTTAATCTCGTTGTACTTAAGGACCATTTTGGGCCTGAGCTGCATGATGCCACTTGTAATAACAGTATCACCGGGGTTGAGTCCGCTGGTAACCTGTACATTGTCCGCATTGCGAATGCCTGTTTCTACTATTACAAATTTCGCTTTTCCACTGTCAGCGATAGCCACTTTTTTATCGCGTGTACCCGGAATAACGGCCTGTGTGGGTATCATAAGGGCATCAGGCATATTTTTCAATGAGATCAGCACGCGGGCAAAGGCGCCGGGAAGTAATTTGCCGGCGTTTGGCACAAGGGCCCTTATTTTAATAGTACGTGTAGAAAGGTCGATTTTAGGATCGATGGCATAGATACGGCCTTTATAGGTTTGCTGGTCGCCCGCAACCTTGAAATCCACCTGGTCTCCCTGGGCGATGGCTGTACGGTATTTTTCCGGAACGGAGAAGTCTACTTTCAGCGGATCGATCTGTTGGAGGGTAGTAATAATAGTAGTAGGGGTTACGATAGCGCCAAGGCTGACGTTTCTTAGACCCAGTCTGCCGGAAAAAGGCGCCCGCAGTTCTGTTTTCTGTAACTGGGTACGTGTATACTCAATATCCGCGCCGTAGGCACTTACCTGGTTGCGTGTCACATCTACGTCCTGCCGGCTGATACCGTTGATCTTTAAGAGGTTTTCCTGTCTTTCAAGGGTTGTTTTGGCCAATTGACGCTGTAATTCCAGTTTCTGCAACTGGGCTTTCAGGTCTTCATCATAGATCTTTACCAGCAGGGTTCCCTGGGTCACTTGTGTACCTTCTTTAAAAAAGAGACCTGTAATACGGCCGGTGATCTCTGCCTGTACCTGCACTTCTTCATTACTCTGCAGGGTACCGCTCGCTTCTATGGTTTCATTGAGAGAGGTGGGTTTTACCACATAAGCATCTACCAGGAGGTTTTTGGCGCCAGCGCCTTTACCACCACCAGCAGCTTTATCAGGTGTTTGTTCTGTTTTTTTCCCTGGAGCAGTTGCTTTCGTTATAATAAAACCGATAACGACAGCAGCCACTATTAAAAATAAAACCGTTTTCAGGATCTTCTTATTGCCAGCCATGTGCTTATATTGTATTAATATAGAAGGGATAAATCCGGGCAAATTTAATAAATGGGATTACTGTCAGGAAAGTTACAGTGTTAATTAAAGTTAATTGCATTTTTCCGGTATATAGGTGGCTGATTAGGCTGTTGAGTGGCAATGATCGTTCCCAGTCACAATAACCGCATATATATGGGGGCTGAAACCCCTTTAAAACCGCTTTTTAAGGGGAATGTCCCCTTTTCCGTTATTAATAATAATGTCTGAAACCCTTAATGGGCGGATGTTTTAACGGTATACAACTAAAGTATATGACGTAAAATTTGCGTGCGTTCTTGTCAATTCAATAAAAATTATATTTTTGCACTCAAGTTTTAAACCAAAAACACTTAAAATTATGTCAGACATTGCATCAAGAGTTAAAAAGATCATTATTGACAAATTGGGCGTTGACGAAGCCGAGGTAACTCCTGAAGCCAGCTTTACCAACGACCTGGGCGCTGACTCTTTGGATACGGTAGAACTGATCATGGAATTCGAAAAAGAATTCAACATCTCCATTCCTGACGAACAAGCTGAAACTATTACTACTGTTGGCCAGGCAGTTGCCTACCTGGAAGAACATGTGAAATAATCCTACTTAATCAGATTTGTTTTAATGCAACCAAGACGAGTAGTCGTTACAGGTTTAGGCGCACTTACACCGCTCGGCAATTCAATTTCCGATTTCTGGAAGGGATTGACGGACGGTGTATCCGGTGCCGGCCCTATTACACATTTTGATGCTGCCAAGTTCAAGACCCGTTTTGCTTGCGAACTGAAGAACTTTGACGCTACCAATTACCTGGATAAAAAGGATGCCCGTAAAATGGACCCTTTTACTCAGACGGCTGTTATAGCCGCTGACCAGGCCGTGCAAGATGCCGGGATTAATCGCAATACTGTCAATGTAGACAGGGTTGGGGTGATCTGGGCTTCCGGTATTGGAGGTATGATCAACTTCTGTCAGGAGATGAAAGAATTTGGTCAGGGAGATGGAACTCCCCGTTTCAGCCCTTTCCTGATCCCTCGGTTAATTCTCGATATCGCAGCCGGGCATATTTCTATCCGTCATGGCTTCAGAGGCCCTAACTTCTCAGTGGTTTCTGCCTGCGCTTCTGCTACCAATGCTATTATTGAGGCAATGCTGTACATACAGTATGGCAAAGCAGATGTAATGATCACCGGAGGATCAGAAAATGTTATTAACGAAGCCTGTATAGGTGGGTTTAATGCCATGAAAGCCCTTTCCGAAAGAAATGATGATCCGGCAACAGCTTCCCGTCCTTTTGATCTTGACAGAGATGGCTTTGTCATGGGAGAAGGCGCCGGAGGGCTGGTGTTAGAATCCTATGAACATGCGACGGCAAGAGGTGCTAAAATTTACGCTGAATTGGCCGGAGGTGGTGCAACTGCAGACGCTTATCACCTTACAGCACCACATCCGGAAGGATTAGGTGCCATGAATGTAATGCGGTTAGCCTTACAGGATGCGGGATTACAACCCCATGATATTGATTATATTAATGTGCACGGAACTTCCACACCTCTCGGTGACGTAGCGGAAGTAAAAGCGATACAACAGGTTTTTGGGGAACATGCTTATAACATGAACATCAGTTCCACAAAATCTATGACCGGGCACCTGTTAGGCGCTGCCGGAGCGATCGAGTCCATCGCAGCAATCATGTCTATAATACATGGTATTGTACCTCCTACCATCAACCACTTTACAAAAGATCCAGAACTGGATCCCAAATTAAATTTTACCTTTAACGTCGCACAACGTAGAGAAATCAACGCTGCATTGAGTAACACCTTCGGATTTGGTGGCCATAATGCATCAGTTATTTTCAAAAAATTTGTTGCTTGATTGTGTGAAATTACTGCCAGGATTTTTATATCGATTCGTTCCTAAGAAAAGGAGCCTTTACAAGGACCTTTACAATTTGCTGGGGTTTGCTCCGGGCAACTTCTCGTTGTATGAAGTAGCACTCAGCCACAGGTCCAGCAAGGAAAAATTCCTTGAAAGCAATGAACGCCTGGAATATCTTGGCGACGCAATACTTGGCGCTATCATTGGCGACTACCTCTTCAAAAAGTATCCTTACAAAACAGAAGGATACCTGACCGAAATGCGGTCTAAAATCGTTAACCGTCAGCAGCTCAATGATATCGCTATCAAAATGGGCCTGCGTAAACTGACCATCTACGATAAATACAACAGCTTTCTGAAGATTAGCCAGATCTTTGGTAATACCCTCGAAGCATTGGTCGGTGCTGTATATCTCGATAAAGGATATAACAGAACCAAACAATTCGTACATCAACGCCTTATCGTTCCCTACATTGACCTGGAACAACTGGAAAATGTAGAGATGAACCATAAGAATAAGTTGTACGGATGGGCCAATAAACACGGTAAGACCTTGGAATTTGACCTGCTGGAAGAGCAAATGGACAACGGCCGCCGCATATTCACCGTTGGCGCTGTAGTAGATGGTGAACTGATCTGCAGCGGCAAAGCCTTCAATAAAAAGGACGCCAGCCAGATCGCTGCCCAGCAGGCCATAGAACTGTTAGGTCTCGGCGAAAAATAATCAGCTTTTTACTTTACTTCACTGGTTGCCGCAGGATCGTTTTCATCCTGCCAGGCGCTGTCTTACGTGGATCTGACAGATAGATCTCATGATGCCTGCCATTCCTTGTTAATCCTTCCTGTTTAATAAAATCTTCCATTAGTTGCAATGTTGCCGGTTCTTCGGAATAAGGCCCTGTATGCATCACCTGTACACATTTACCTTCTGCCAGCGCGGAAAGTGTTACTTGTTGCAGTAAGGGTAATTGTTTCTTCAGAAAAGCCGCTTTTAGTGTTTGCTGTACTACAGCGCTCACCACATAATCGGGCATACGGATCAGCAATTGCCAGTGCCATTCCTCTCTCGGTACTTCTTTCACCGGATTGTGACTGTCGGAGTTCACCCACCAGGTACCCTCCAGTTTGCTGACCGTGAAATCCTGCCCCGATTGTTTGTACACATTTTTAATGCTGTAAGCAGCCGTATACAGTGCCTGTGTACTGTCGGCAAACACGGGACCGTTGGGATCGCCTTTACCGCTGATGCTGATGTAATGACCGGCAGGTACAAAGATGAGCGCAGGCGTAGCCTGTGCCGTGTAAAGCGCTTTGTGTTCCTTCGTGAGATCTGTTTTTGACATAAACATTGTTTTAGTATAACATGGGTTAGTATTGCGTTTAATCTTATGCGTTATAACGCATGTCTTTTCAGACAGCGTGAACTGGTGTACGCTACCAATGACCAACAATAACCAGTGGCACCATAGGTGTAATTTCATCAGTAAAGATTTATTTTACTGATACAAAGAAAAATGGGGGAAGTGACAGCCTTATGTCAGGAGTGTGAACGGGGATCCAAATAATGTTGTTTTATTTCCGTGGCCAGCAGCTGCATTTTTTCCATGAGTTCAAGAGGCGCAACGATCTCAGGTGCAGCACCCCATGTCAGTAGCCAGCGGCCGAACCATTCCAGGCAGGGCGCCATGAAGGTCATTTCGGTACATTCTCCTACAGTCCGCTCTTCGACCAGGCCATAATGGAATTTCTGCTCTCCTATGCGGCGGGAAAGAGCAGCCGGGAAACGGACTTTGACTTCAAATAATGGCGTATCATATTCACCATATTTGTCTATATACTCCCTGAGAGTAATATGCCGGGTTCTATCGTAGGTTTCTGCTGAAACAGAAACATTTTTGATACGGTCCATTCTGAAATTCCGGTAGCCATGCCGTAGGCGGCACCAGGCAATGAGGTACCAGTAGCCACTCATGAAAATGATACCGATGGGTTCTACATCCCTTTTGGTGAGTGTTTCATTGTGAAGGGCGAAATAATCCAGCTGAAGGATCTGCTGTTTGCCCAGAGAGTATTGAATATCAGAAAGAAAGCGGTTAGGGAATTCTTCAGCTACCGGCCGGCGGCGGCTCACTACCGCAATATTATCTTCCAGTGATTCCAGGAAATCTTTCTCACTGCCTCTTAATACAGCCTTTATCTTCTGCATGGCATTACTGAATTCCTTCCGGTTGGAATGGTCACTCAGATTGGCCATTAATTTTTCACCGGTCAGCAAGGCAGCGGCCTCTTCCCGGCTGAACATGACAGGCGGCAGATGATACCCTTCAACAAGATAATAGCCTGTACCCGCTTCTGCGCCCACGGGCACACCGGCCTCCTGGAGCGCCCTGACGTCCCTGTACACCGTACGGAGGCTGATATCGAAGCGTTCCGCTATTTCAGCAGCACGCACCACTTTTTTGCCCTGTAGCTGGATAAGAATGGCAGAAAGACGGTCAATCCTGTTCATATGACGGCAAGTTAGAATAAAAATGAAAAAAAATCGGAACACCGATTAAACTTCCGTTATAATACTCAGTCTTAGATACAACAAATATTTGAGGGAGACATTTTCAAGTGTGAAATAGGCGATTACAGATATGAGTAAAATGTGAGGTCCCTGGAAAATATTTAAAGAATTTGATGCTACAGTACAGAATATAGGTTAAATGGTAAGCCCCTGCAATTTTTTGCGGGGGCCTTTTTTTTTGCCTATTCCCATCATTTAGAACAATCGTTAATCATCAATACCGTTACCACTTTGCCGAAGTGCTCTTTCGATACGTTTATCGGGAATCAGCCATATCAAAGCAGCAATCAGGTAAATTATACCAGAAAGAATAGCGTTCATCCAGGATACAGCAATGGCGGCGACATACAGGAAAGGTGAAATCTTGCCTTTTAAATCCTGGCCAATAGCTTTTGCCAGCAGGGAATCCTTGCCCTCATTCTTAATAAGGAGGCTTTGTAAAATGTAATAGGCTATGCCCGCCATTAAGAGAACAACGCCATAAAGTGCCATAGGAGCAGCACCAAAATGATTTTCACCTATCCATCCAGTTGCAAAGGGGATCAATGACAACCAAAACAAGAGGTGTAGATTTGCCCAGAGTATGCCGCCGGTAATTTTGTGAACAGTAGACATCATATGATGATGATTGTTCCAATAGATGCCAATATAAATAAAGCTTAATGCATAGCTGAGAAGAATAGGTATAAGTTTTTTCAGCTCGGAAAACTGTTCACCATGGGGCACTTTTATTTCCAACACCATAATAGTAATGATGATAGCCAATACGCCATCGCTAAAAGCTTCTAATCTTGTTTTTTTCATTATAAAAATTTAATGTCAGTTAGTAAATGGCTAAGGAATTCATCTCCTGCTTTCGAATAAAAATAGGTGGTTTTGTCCTATTAAGATTCATCAGATGTTCATGTCGTTGACTATTTATCAAATCTTTCAGCTACGAGTTCGGCAATCATAGCTACCCTGCTCAGTATTTCCCGTATCCCAGGTCGGGTTAATGGTACTCTTATCTGCCCGGTTGCAGGCCATTACTTATTGTTCTGACAAGCGGACCCTTATATATTATCGCAGGAAGAGCGGAAGTAGCAGCGGTTTCAGATGGGAATGGCGGGCCTTCGGCTCTCGGGTGACACGACCGGTGCTGCCCAATCTAATCCTGCCCCTGATTCGCTTGACAACGCCTAATCGTCTTCCAGAGAGGCGCCGACCGCCATCCCATACTGAAACCGGCGCTACTTAGCGTGAACCAAAGCCTATTCGCTTGAGCAGCCATCACCACCCCTACCACTCCAAATTATTTAAAATCATTAACTTACGATTAACAGTTCACGGATGGAATCATCCTATTTTTGACTCAGCAAAATTCAAATGAGTTTTTTAATGGTTAATTTGGGGAGGGCCTGATTTTCATCAGGCCCCTTTTAATTTTCCGCCCCTTGTCATTTAATTTTTATAGCTTGTACTTTAGATGCAATAGTCTGAACTGTTGTACTTTAAACGAGGTAAATTGGCGGGGTCCGAAAATATCAACCATGCATCCATAGCGGACCACGAGCTGTGGATAGCTTTTAAACAAGGAGACACGGAGGCATTCAGTGAAATGTACCAGCGATATGCAGGTACACTATACAACTATGGCTATCACCTTGTTCCTGATACGGCCCTGGTACAGGATGCCATGCAAGACCTGTTTGCAGATCTCTGGCGTACACGTCATAACCTCTCTGACACCAGCTCCATTAAATATTACCTTTTCCGCTCTTTGCGCCGCCGTTTACACCGGATGGCCGATATCAAACCAGTACTTCCCTCCACTCCGCTACAAACAGAATCCATCGAGGAACTCAAAATAAAAACAGAAGAATACCTGTTGCTGCTGCAACGATTACAACAACTGATGTCCCGACTGCCCGAACGGCAGCAGGAAGTGATCCGCCTTCGTTTCTATGATAATTTCAACTGGGAAGAAATAGCAGGCATCCTGCAGATCAATGAACAATCTGTGAGGAACCTCGTACAACGCGCCATTGCCAAACTCCGTGAAGGCTGGAAATAACCCTGCAATACCAGATGGCTGCCCACCAATAAACAAGAGGATAAATTTTTTTCAAGAGAAGTGAGTTAAAACGACCACCACCTGCCTTTATTATTATAAATACTGTCGGAAAGGCACTTAATGCTATGGATTATTCAGCATACGATACCGCAGATTTTGTCTGTGACGATTCTTTTGTGGCATGGGTAAAGGAAGGCAGGGATGGCGCTCATTGGGAACAGGTAATTAAACAGTATCCTGATAAACAGGAACAGATATTACAGGCAAGGGCCATCATTCTGGCAGCTGCACAGCTACCTCCCTTTCAGCTGAAAGCGCAGGACCAGCAGCAGATGTGGGATCAGATCCGGAGCCAGATGGACACAACAGAGGCGGCGCCTGTAAAAAAAAGCCGTTTTATCTACTGGTACTGGGCGGCAGCCGCAGTATGTATCATGGCTGGTGCAGCCCTCTGGTGGATGCGCCCCGAGAAGGAGACGGCAGTCGTATACACCCGTTTGCTGAAGGAAGCAAAGCTCGATGGCAATAAACGCATAGAAGAAATAAATGAGGAAAGTACTGTCAGAACAGTAAGATTGCCCGACGGAAGTTCCGTGGTATTAGAACCCGGCGCCAGGATAAGTTACCCGGTATGTGCAACCAACAATTGTAAACGTGAGGTCTATCTGTCTGGTGCGGCATTTTTCGAAGTATCCCGTAACACGCAGCAGCCCTTCATCGTATACGCCAATGAAATGGTGATCAACGTGCTGGGCACCAGCTTTCATGTAAAGGCATATGATAAGGACAGCCTGGTACAGGTATACGTAAAGACAGGTAAAATAGCGCTCTCTGTTCAACCATTGGGAAGTATGGTCATATCAAACGTTTCAGCCAATCAACAGGCCATATTGCAGAGAAATACACTTGTCGTATCGGTACAATTGTCCGAACAGCATCACATTGAGCTGCAGGCGCCAGAAGCAACTACTTATTCGTTCGTATTCAATGATGCACCGGTAGATAGTGTGATGAGTACTATTGAAAACGCCTATGGTGTACATATTGCTTATGACAAGGTATTACTGGCTGATTGCAGGCTGACGGCATCGCTGACAGATGAACCATTATACGAAAAGATACGTCTGATATGCAGAGCATTGGAGGCTGACTGTATTATTAAAGGGAATGACATAACCCTCTCAGCAAAAGGATGTCATCGTTATTGAAAACTAAACCAGAATCTTAAACAATGAACACTAGTACTTAATGAAAATAGCCAGCGGTATGGCCGTACCACTGGCTATGACTGATTTCACGTTGCCTTATACCCGCTCCACTGGGATAAGACAGCCCTTCTATTTCCCATATTATTAAGGAACACAATCCAAGTTATGAAAAAAAGATTACGAATCCGTGATTTAATCTTTCACGTTACGCGTACATGTGCCTCTCAACTGCTGGTTGCAGTGCTGTTTACAACCCTCACCTTTGCCGGCAGTGGCAAAGCCCAGGAAGTACTACAGGAGAAAATTACCCTGGAAATAAAACAACAGCCTGTCGGCAAAGTCCTGAGCCAGATAGAAAAGCTGGTCGACGTTAAATTCCTTTACAGCTCTTCACTCATCCAGTCAGACCGCAAAGTGGATGTAGTGGCCGAAAATGAAGCATTAGGCAATATCCTGAACAGCCTACTCTCCCCGCTGCAACTGCAGTATCATGTGTCTGGCCGTCAGATTGTGCTTAATCGATTACGGACACCTGCAACAGATCCTGGTATGCAGATGCAACCGGTAAGGATCAGCGGTAAAGTGACTGACGATAAAGGTCAGCCCCTGCCAGGTGTAAGCGTAAAACTAAAAGGCACGTCTACCGGCGCCACGACAGATGCTACAGGTACCTATGCCTTCAATGTGCCTGCCTTGAGTGGGATCCTGCTGTTTACCTATGTAGGTTTTGCCAGCAAAGAGATCGAGATCAATGGTAAGGATAACGTGAATGCCATACTGGAAGCATCTTCCACATCGCTCAGTGATGTGGTGATCGTTGGTTACGGCGCACAGAAAAAAGAGTCCCTGACAGGCGCGGTCGCTTCTATAACAAGTAAAGACTTAAATGGCATACATGCCGGATCTACTGTCAGTGCAGGATTGGCCGGTAAAATAGCCGGTGTGTCCTTCCGCTTTTCTGATGGCCGTCCCGGTGCCAGCGCTTCCATACAGATCAGGAACATGGGGAACCCACTGTATGTAATAGATGGTATTCAGCAGGATGAAGGCCAGTTCAATAACATTGCACCTAATGATATTGAAAGCATTACTGTATTGAAAGATGCTTCTGCCGCTATCTATGGTTTGCGCGCTGCAAATGGGGTAGTCGTAGTAACTACGAAACGCGGTAAACTGGGCAGTCGTAATACCATCAACGTAAACGTTTACAGGGGATGGCAGAACTGGACACGCTTCCCTAAAACAACCAATGCCTATGAGTGGATGGTGGGCAAAGCGGATGCTGACATGAACCAGTATGGTAAGACCGCCATCACACAGGCAGAGCTGGATAAATGGAAACAGGGTACAGAAACAGGCTATAAGAACTTTGACTGGTATAAGTTCATTGTAAAAGGCAACGCTCCGCTTACACAGATGAACCTCAACTTTACGGGTGGTTCTGATAGGATCAACTACTATGTATCTGCTACTCACCTGAAACAATATTCTGTACTGGGAAGAGAATTCACCTTCGAGCGTACCAACGTACAAAGCAATATAGAAGCCCGTGTATCCGATCGTTTTAAGATCGGAGCACAGATCAATGGACGTGTGGAAACCCGTGACCAGCCAGGCGTTCCCGGTGGTGACGACTATTGGGCTGCACGTTTTGCGATACTCCGTAACAGGCCTACCGAACGTGCCTACGCCAACGACAATCCGGACTATCCCAACGATATTGGCCACAACACAGAGAACTGGGCAGTGCAGAATAAAAAGCTGTCCGGTTACTGGCGCAGCGACTGGCGTGTATTACAATCCAACCTGACAGCCGAATACCAGTTCCCACTGGAAGGCCTGACAGCAAAGGGGCTGTTCTCTTACTACTATGCCAATGAAATTATGAACGGACATGAGTATACCTATAAAGTATATACGTACAATCCGGCTGATAGCTCCTATAACGTAACAGGCGGTAGCTCTAACCCTTACAGGGAAAGACGTAACAGGACTATCCTCACTCCTAACATCCAGGTGCAGCTCAACTATAATAAAGTATTCGGGCAACATACTGTTGGTGCTACATTGGTCGCAGAGCGTATTAAAAGAAGAGACCTGAGCAGCTATGTACACTCGGTGCCTACTACCAATCAGCTGCCATTGATCTATTTCTCCACGATGGATACTTATAATGATGCCGATGGTACAGAAGCACGTCTGGGATATATTGGCCGCGTGAACTACAACTACGCCGGCAAATATTACCTGGAAGTGTCAGCACGTAGAGATGCTTCCTGGAAGTTTTCACCTGATAAAAGATGGGGTACTTTCCCGGCTATATCCGGTGGATGGCGCCTGAGCGAAGAGCAGTTCTTTAGTACCGTGAGTAAGAAAGTGGTGAGTGAATTGAAATTGCGTGCTTCCTATGGTAAACTGGGAGATGACGATGTAGGTATCGGCCCGTACGACTATCTGGCTGGTTATAATTATAACGCCTCTACTGTTATACTGGATGGAAATGCCGTAATCGGTTCCAGCAATAAAGGCGTGCCTGTTAAAAACATCTCATGGTTTGTGAGCAGAACGCTGGACATTGGTCTTGACTACGGATTCCTCGACAGCAAGATCACCGGTGCAATAGATGTATTTAACAGGAGAAGAACAGGCCTGTTGGGCGCAAAATACGACATCCTGGTGCCTAGTGAACTCGGATATTCCCTGCCTTCTGAAAACGTGAACAGCGATCAGGTAGCCGGTATAGAAGGTTCCATTGCCTGGTCTACAAAAGTGCAGAAAGTCAACCTGAATATCGGAGGTAATGTTTCATACGCCAGGAACAAATCTCTGCATACTTACAAACCGGTATATAACAACTCATGGGATCACTACCGCAACTCCGTACAGGAACGGTTCAGCAATACCTTCTGGGGATATGAGGTGCAGGGCCAGTTCCAGTCGCAGGAGCAGATCAACAAATATCCTGTGAATGTGGATGGCGCGGGCAATAAAACACTGCTGCCGGGAGATCTTATCTATAAAGACCTTAACAAGGATGGTCTGATTAACGATATGGATATGCGTCCTATCGGCTATGGCACGGGCAGAAATCCAATTGTGAACTTTGGTCTGAACTTCGCTGCTTCCTGGAATGGTTTTGACGCACGTATTGATTTCTCCGGAGGAGGAGGTTATTCTTTCAACCGCAACTGGGAAATGCGCAATCCTTACCAGAATGGTGGCAACCTGTTGCTGGACCTATATGAAGATCGCTGGCACAGAGAAAATCCGCTGGACCTGAACAGTCGCTGGATACCCGGAAAATATCCTGCGTTGCGCTTCAATAACGGTGACCACAGCAGTTTTGGTAAGAACTCTGACTTCTGGCTCGTGAACGTAAAATACCTGCGCGCCAGAACAATTGAACTAGGATACACCATACCCAAAGAGCTGCTCAGCCGTGTGAAAATAGAAAGAGCCCGCTTCTATGTGAACGCTTACAATCTGTTCTCTATCGACAATATGAGGGGCATTGGTATTGATGCTGAGATTGTGGATGATAACGGTCTCACCTATCCGCAGAGCAAATTTGTGAACATTGGTTTTGAACTTTCTCTCTGATCTTTTAACTGCATAATAGCATGAAAAAATATTTGCTGACAATAGCAGCGGCCCTTGTAATGATATCCGGATGTGTAAAGGATGATGAATTCCTGAGCACAGACCCTAAAGACCTGCTGACAGATGACGCTGTATGGAAAAGCCCTGACCTGGTATTGTCCGTTCTTGCTGATCTGTACAATCGTTATCCTGAACAGCAGACTATTACCAACTGGGCGGAGTTTACCAATTTTGATGAAGCCTTTCCTTCCGAATCCGGCCAGTATTGGAGAACGAAACAGGTAGATTATCCGTACGACTGGTGGAACCTCTGGGATTATGGGTATATCCGTGACCTGAATCTTTTTGTACAGAAATGCAGTGCTGCGAAAGAACTGGCAGCAGATGTACGTGCGCGCTTTGTAGCAGAGGCACGTTTACTGCGTGCTGCCATTTACTTTGAAGAAGTAAAACGTATGGGAGGTGTACCATTGATCCTGGAACCGATGGAGTATAATTTCAGCGGCGATCCTACCTATCTGCAGCATGCGAGAGCGAAAGAATCAGAGATCTACGATTTTGTGATCAGTGAGATGGATAGCATCAAGACAGTACTGCCGGAAGATGCTGGCATCAAATCCCGCGCTACCAAATGGCTGGCACTGGCCATGCAATCAAGAGCGGCATTATATGCTGCGTCTATCGCAAAGTATGGCGCCACTACACCTTCCGTATCATTACCCGGAGGGGAAGTCGGCATATCCGCCGATAAAGCCACTGCTTATTACCAGACTGCTTTGGGTGCTGCACAGCAGATCATCGGCAGTGGTAAATATTCGCTGTATAAGAAGAAAGCAGAAGATCTGGAAGAGAACTTTGCGGCGCTGTTTTATGATAAAGCCAATAATCCCGAAGTGATCTTTGCACAGGACTTCAAACTGAAATCAGGTAAAACACAGGAATGGACCCTCGTCAATCAGCCGTGGTCTTCAGCGGAAGAACAGCAGGGCGGCAGGGTGAATCCATCACTCAACCTGGCACTGCTATATGAGAAACTGGATAACACGTATAGTCCCTTTGCTACTAATAACGGAAACGACTATATATACTACGACGATCCTAAGGATATTTTTGCCGGCAGGGATGCGCGTCTTGGAGGTACGATCATCCTGCCTGGCACCAAATTTAAAGGCGTACCGCTGGATATCTGGGCGGGTGTAATGTATTGGAAAGACGGGAAGTATAACACCATCACCGGCGACAACTTTGGAGATCTGGACAGCATTCCGGTAGCAGGCGCTCCTAAAAGCTCACAGGTAGTTGGCACTGATGGCCCGATAGACGGCTTACAGTTCAGCGCCCAGACAGGCTTCTTTGTACGTAAGTTCATGGACCCTACCGTAGGCTCCGGGCAGATCGGCACCCGAAGCGATGTATGGTGGGTGCGCTATCGCTATGCGGAAGTATTATTAAATGCCGCTGAAGCAGCTTTTGAATTAGGACAACCGGGCCTTTCATCCACTTATATAAATCAGCTGAGAGAGCGGGCTGGTTTTACGACCCCTTTAACAGAAGCGCAGATTTCTTTCGACAGGATCGTGCACGAAAGACGTGTAGAACTGGCCTTTGAAGGACATGAGATGTTCGATAACAAACGTTGGCGGCTGGCGCACAAGGTATGGAACGGAGAGAATATTTCAGCCAATGATGTGGTGAGCAACATCGGGAAAGCGGATAAGATCAATACGATGATCTACGGACTGTGGGGGTATAAAATATTCAACCCGGGAAGTCCTAATAATGGGAAATGGGTATACAGGGTAGTGAAGCCGTCCAATGTGACAGCGGCACACCGCTTCAACTTCGGGAACTATTATTCCCGCATCGGTTCAGATATCCTCAGCAATAATCCTAAGCTGGTAAAGAATCCCAACAACTAAAAAGCAACTACATGAAGAAAATATTTGTATATACGACATTGATACTGACTGCTTTTTCCTGCAGGAAGGACAACTACGAGGCGCCATCCTCCATGTTGTCAGGACATATTACTTATCAGGGAGTGCCGGTGAATGTCAGTTCAAAAGATGTAACTTTCGAACTGTGGGAGCCCGGCTGGGGTAAGAATGGCGCTATTTCCGTGGCGGTGAATGAGGATGGTTCTTACTCCGCATTGTTGTTCAATGGTAACTATAAATTGATCATACCTCCTTCCCAGGGGCCTTTCCGGTCAATTACCGATGCAGAGACAAAGTCTGATACGATGCTGCTGACAGTAAACGGCAGCCGCGAGATGGACATTGAAGTGATGCCCTATTATATGATCAGGGATGCCAAAATGGAAAGAACCGGTACGACAGTCATTAACAGCAGCTGCCGGCTGGAGAAGATCATCACCGATGCCAACGCCAGAAATGTAGAATCGGTATTCCTGTATCTGAACCAGACCAGCTTTGTAGATGCGACTAATTACATCGCCCGCAGTTCACTGGCAGGAAGTGATATTACTGATCCTGCCAATGTACACCTGAGCGTGAATATTCCGGATGTCATCTCGGGTAATGGCACTACCGGCGACCAGGATTATGTATTTGCGCGTATCGGTGTGAAGATCAGTGGCGTGGAAGACTTGTTGTTTTCCGAAGTACAGCAGATTAATCTTAAATAGTTATGATACGAATACTTGTTTGCCTGATGCTTTTGGTGGGAACAGTTGTGCAGGCGCAGGATACTTTCCGTAATCCCCTGTTGTCCAAAGGGCCTGATCCCTGGTGCATCTATAAGGATGGATATTACTATTACATGCACACCATGGGAAACCACCTGGAGCTATGGAAAACAAAGAATATCGCTTTCCTGAAAGATGCGGAGCATAAAACGATCTGGACGCCACCGGCTGCCGGTCCTTTTTCCAGGGATATCTGGGCGCCGGAGATTCATTTCCTGAGAGGCAAATGGTATGTCTATTTTGCGGCAGATGGCGGTGATAATCAATACCACCGGATCTATGCGCTGGAAAACAGCTCTCAGGACCCTATGAAGGGCGACTGGGTGTTCAAAAGCAAAGTAGCCGACGCGGAAGACAAATGGGCTATTGACGCCAGTGTATTTGAACATCGCGGTAAGTTGTATATGATCTGGTCAGGATGGGAAGGCAATAAGAATGGCCGGCAGGATATTTATATCGCAGCGATGAAAGATCCCCTGACAATCAGTGGAAAAAGGGTAAGGATCTCAAAGCCGGAATATGCCTGGGAAACCAAAGGAGACATTGGTGATCCCAACCTGCGGCATGTTGATGTGAATGAAGGGCCTGAAATGTTGAAGTATGGCAAGCGGCTTTTCATTGTATATTCCGGATCGGCTTGCTGGACAGACGACTATGCATTGGGAATGCTCGTGGCGGACGAAGACAGTGATCTGCTGGACCCCGCATCCTGGAAGAAGAAGCCGGAAGCAGTATTTAAACAATTACCCGGGAATAATGTATATGCTCCGGGGCATAACTCTTTTTTTACCTCTCCGGATGGGAAGGAGTACTGGATACTCTATCATGCGAATGATCATCCAGGTGATGGTTGCGGAGACAAGCGATCCCCTCGTATTCAGCGGTTTACCTGGGATAAGGAAGGATGGCCGGTATTTGGCAAGCCCATCAGAACTGACTCTTTGTTAAAAAGTCCCCGCTTATAGCGGGGATTTTTGTTTCCGGGACTATCTTTTTTGATAGATTAAACGATCGTTGTATTGCCAGATTGAGAAGGTATTGCTAACTTTTGTTATTGAATATATGCGACATCCCTCAAACTTGTCAGGACTGCCGTTTATTTTCAACCTGCATTATGTAGATTTAGATAGTAACATTAGTACCTTATTCTTTTTAGTTTTAATCACATGCCGTCAATCGTTTTACATTATGTTATCATTGCGAGCATTACAGTGATGTTTGTTTTAGTGAACAGGTTTTACGGTCACAAAACAAGTATCAACTGGAAAGAGAACAATGAACAGCTTTAAGCGCCACGTGTCAGGTAAAGCCCAGCATTAATTGAGTAGCGACCTAGCTTCTGCACTGAAGAAAAACAGATTATATCCCTATGTCCATACCTTCGGTAGTGGTGGTACCTTGCGCCATTTTTTATTAGTCTATAAAAATAATGGACTATTATTTGGAAAATAAGATTCACCATTCTATCTTTGTTATCACCACCCTAATTAAGCCACCATTAATTAGTTGATTTATAAAAATTAACTAACGTCGTTCAACATGTACAACTTCCTTCGTTCTTCCGGCTGTATGCCTTCCTGTTGTAGCTGATTTCTGCCTCTAGCAAGGCACTTCCATTCCATTTTGTCAGATATACTCTACAGCTGACCGCTTAGCGGAAGGAGATTGCCATGCCCTGAACTATCAACCATCAAACCAAATCTGCTCTCATGAAAAGAATTACCCGCATTGGAGTAAAAGGCCTGCTGGCCGCTGTACTTTTTAGCAGCACTGTACTGGCTGCAGAGAAAAAGCCCCTGTTTCTAAAAGAAGGTGTGTGGCGTGGTGTTTTTACCGTCAATGAAGCCAATGTCCCCTTCAACTTTGAACTGAAAGGTAAAGACCCTGAACATGTCGTTTTTACACTCATTAATGGTCATCGGCGTGATGACTTTAAAGTGAAACGTATTGCAGACGATTCACTTTTTGTGAAGATGAACACCTACGATGCTGCACTGTTTGCAAAGATCGAATCAGACGGCCGTATTACCGGTGAATACAGAAGCCTGGTGCCTAATTTCCGGGGTAATGCACTGCCCTTTGTTGCAGAAGCGGGCAAGAAATACCGCTTTATAGAACCGGGGAAAGATGTCAAACCTGCATATGATCTGTCAGGTAAATGGGAATTGCAGATCTATAGCAAAGAGCCTACTCCCAACCGCATCGGATTACTGAAACAGGAAGGGAATAAACTGACCGGTGTAATCATGTCTGTAGTGGGGGACAGCCGGGAACTGGAAGGCACTGTACAGGGCGACCAGTTCGAACTGTCAGGATTCACTGGCCCGAGCCCTATTTATATAAAAGGGAAGATCAATGGTGATCAGTCTTTCAGCGGAGAGCTGAGCCTGGGCATCTACAACAATGTAAAGTTTGACGGCAATAAAAATGCGGAAGCAGAATTGCCCGATCCTTATAAACTCACTTATCTCAAAGAAGGATATAATAAGTTGGATTTTACCTTACCCGATCTGAACGGTCAGCAGGTATCACTGAGTGATGCCAAGTACAAAGGCAAGGTGGTCATCGTAGAAATAATCGGCACCTGGTGTCCCAACTGTACAGACCAGACAGCATTCCTTGCTCCCTGGTTCAAAAAGAACAAAACACGCGGCGTGGAAGCGATCGCTATAGGTTTTGAGCAGAAAGATGATCTCGAATATGCCAGGTATACACTGGGTAAATTAAAAGATAAATACGGAATTGAATATGATATTCTTTTTGGTGGCATTGCTGATAAAAAAGTGGCTTCGGAAAAATTACCGGCCCTCAACCGTATGATGGCCTTCCCCACAACGATCATCATTGATCGCAAAGGAGAAGTAAGGCAGATCCATACAGGTTATACAGGAGAAGTAACTGGTCAGTACTTCAAATCATACGTGGAGAAATGGAACAAAGACCTGGACGCGCTGATTGACGAACCAGCTCCGCAGGATGTTGCCAGCATCCACTAACCATATTATTATCGTCAGATGATGACCCTATCTGTTTCTGGTTCTTCATGTTGTTTTCTGTAGACAGGCCTGTGGGGCTGTGCAGACAGCCTTCACAGGTCCTTTTAAAAACAAATTATTATGAAACTCTTCCAACACGCAGCCTCCTTTGCTTCTATAGGTGTGATAGCCGTCATCACCGCTTTTACCGTACAGGTAAAGAATACGCACCCTTTACCTACAACTGTTCATAACATTATTGCAGTGAATAAAGTAACTGCATTCCAGGTGGATAACAAGAACAGTAAACTGTTGTGGACCGCACATAAAGTGACCGGTGAACATACTGGTACCATTAACATCAGCAGTGGTACACTAAATGTAGAGAACAACGCTTTAAAGAACGGTAGTTTCAAACTGGATACGCGCAGCATCACAGTCACAGACATCAAAGATGCTGACAGCAACGCGAAACTTACTGGTCATTTGAAAAGTGATGATTTCTTTGCGGTAGAAAAATATCCTTCAGCTGATTTTCAGATCACAGGTATCAAACCTCAAAGTAATAACCAATATGATCTGACAGGTAAGCTGACTATCAAAGGTATTACCAATGATATCAGTTTTCCCGCCACCATCAAGGTGGATAAGGATAAGCTGACTGCTACCGCAAAGGTGAAAATAGACAGGACGAAGTATGATATCAAATACCGTTCGAAGAACTATTTCGAGAACCTTGGTGACAAAGCGATCTATGACGATTTTGAGCTGGACATCACATTGTTGGCAAATGCGCAGTAATGAAGCAGTGGTACATCGCAGGGATATTGCTATCTGCAGTCATGCTGCTGGCCTTTCATTCAGAGGAACCGTTAACACGTGCAAAGCTGGGGGAACAGTTGTTCTTTGATCCGGTATTGTCGGGCGACAGAACAATCAGTTGTGCATCCTGCCATCAGCCACAATTTGCATTTGCAGATACGGCTGCATTCAGCAAAGGTATTCATGGCCAGCTGACGAGGCGGAATACGCCTTCCATCACCAATCAGCGTGGCAGACCCAGTTTCTTCTGGGATGGGCGCAGCGCTTCATTGGAAGAGCAGGCAAAACAGCCGATCATCGCCGCAGGCGAAATGGGCTTACCTATTGAAGATGCAGTAAAGCGACTGAATGCAGACAGTGCCTATGTGCGCGCTTTCAGAAAATTGTTCAACAGTGTGCCGACTGAGAAAAATCTGCTGGATGCACTCGCCGCATATGAACGTACTTTAGAAACAGCTAATAGCCCTTATGACAGATATATTAACGGAGACGATCAGGCCATTTCACCAGCAGCTGCCAGAGGCAGATTGTTATTCATCGGTAAGGCTAATTGTAGCAATTGCCACTCCGGAGAAGACTTTACTGCCGACCGTTTTAAGAACATCGGCTTGTACAATGGCACTACACTGACAGATGCCGGGCGCTTTGAAGTAACAAAAGACAGTGCACAACTGGGATTCTTCAAAGTGCCCGGTCTCCGGAATGTGGCAGTGACGGCGCCTTACATGCATAACGGTATGTTTAAGACGCTGCGAGAAGTAATACAATACTATAATAATCCCGATGCCATTGTACATGGCGGTATAAAAAGGGATCTGTCACTAAATACACCATTGAATTTAACAGCTACCGAAATAGATGAACTGGAAGCATTTTTAAAAACATTGACCGACGACCGTTTTATCAACCAATAATCAAAGTCCCCGTAGTCGGGCAACCTTATCTTATTAACATTATCAACATGAGAATCTTTACTATCTTTTTTTTTTTTACTGCTGTTTGCGGGCAACAGGCTGTCTGCACAGTCGCAGGAGAAGGACACCCTCGCCCGGCGTCATCTGGGAGAGGTGCAGATAGTGGGTTCCCGCAGTGTGACCCGTACCCGGTTGAATGCACCGGTACCGGTAGATGTCATTAACCTTCGGTCTTTACAGGAAAATGCCCCACAAACCAGTGTGACGCAGTTGCTGCAATACATCTCTCCCTCCTTTCACTCAGTGAATGGCAGCAACGCCGGTGATGCAGGTTCCGCACTCAATCTTGCGCAATTAAAGGGGTTGGGTGTGGACCAGCTACTGGTACTTGTAAACGGAAAACGAAGACATAAAAGCGCCAACATCAATTGGGGAGGCTTGGGCAATGGTGCGACAGGATACGACCTGAACGCAATCCCTGCGGGTGCAATAGAGCGCATCGAAATACTGCGTGATGGCGCTGCTGCACAATATGGCTCTGATGCCATCGCTGGTGTGATCAATATCGTGCTGAAGAAATCAACCGATGATATCAACCTCAGTTCCACTGCCAGTGTACGACGCCGGGGAGATGGATTGACCACACGTTCCAACCTTAGCTATGGCATTAAAATAGGACAACAGGGCGGCTACCTGCATCTCACTGCCGAATTTGCCACACAGGGCATTGCATTGCCGGCAGGCAGAAAGGACGCCGGGTTATACAATGGCCCCATCTATGGTGGTGGCGCCAATACCCGCGGATATGATGCTATCTATACAAAAGAGATAGATGATGCGATACTGGCCAGCCGTGGCATAGACCGTCATTATTTTGATCAGCGGGGAGGCGGGTCCAACAAGGCCAAAGATGCACTGCTGGCATTCAACGCGGCCATTCCGCTGAAAGAGGGTGTAGAGCTATATACGTTTGGCGGTATCAGTCATCGTAACTCGGAGTTCACTGCGGTATACCGCTTGCCGGGATGGACAGAAAGAAATAATTCCTTCCTGTATCCGGATGGTTTTCTGCCGGAGATGGACAATACTATCACCGATAAATCTATCGCCGTAGGCATCAAAGGAAAATTAAGAGAGTGGACGGTTGATCTTTCCAATGTATACGGTAAGAACGATTTTGGCAATGTAATAGACAATTCCCTGAATGCAAGTTATGGTCTGAAGAGCCCTACCACCTTCGATGCCGGCCGTTATAACGCTTCGCAGAATACGGCCAGTCTGGACATCTCCAGGTATTTTGACAAAGTACTGAAAGGCATCAATGTGGCCTTCGGCGGACAATACCGGGTAGAAACCTACCAGATCATTGCGGGAGAAGAAGCGTCTTATGCAAAGGCGGATCTGCGCAATGTGTATAACATCGATACAACTGCTGCAGGCGTGCCTTATTTATCATCTGCAGGATTGATAGCGCTGAATGGTCTATCGCCGGGATCACAGATACACGCCGGATTCAGACCTGCCAATGAAGTAAATGTTAACCGGGCTGTTGCCGCAGGTTATCTCGATATTGAAGCCAATATTACCGCTCGCTGGTTATTGTCTGCAGCCATCAGGGCAGAACATTTCTCTGACTTTGGCAATGTTACTACCTGGAAAGTTGCCAGTCGTTATAGCCTGGCTAAATGGCTGGCTTTCCGGGGAGCCTATAATACCGGTTTCCGTGCACCGGACCTTGCACAGTTCTATTATACAGAAACATCTACCACTTTCCAGCAGGGACGGGCAGTAGATCTTGTAACAGCGTCTAACAAAAGCGCTGCTGCAAGAGCACTGGGCATCCCTGCCCTGACACCTGAAAGATCAAAGGGCTTTAGTGCTGGTATTACTTCTCAACCGGCGCCGCGAGTGGAGTTGACATTGGATGCGTATCATATTGAAATAGAAAACCGGGTAGGTAACACCGGTAACTTTTCCGCCCTGGATAATAATCTGCCGGAAGATGTGAGGGCCTTGTTGCTACAGACAGGCACAACACAGGCCAAGTTTTTTTATAACGCATTCAGCACCCGTACAAAGGGAATTGAATTCACAGGCAGCTATAAACTGCTGTTAGATCATGGAACATTGTCATTCCTGGCAGGCGCTAATTTTTCCCGTAATGAAGTAACAGGTGTAAATACGCCTAAAGGCCTGGAAGCATATCGTTATGTCATTTTCAGTGAAGCAGAGAAGGCGCGTGTAACGACAAATATTCCGCAGCAGAAAATCACATTACAAGGAATATACAACATCCGTAAATGGAACCTCCTGCTCCGTACCGTCTATTTTGGCAGTGTTACCACGGCGACGGCGCAGAATGCTACTTTCCCGAGACCGGATTATTTCTTCCAGAAGCTGAAACCTATTTGGGTAACAGACCTGTCGGCAGGCTATCATATTACCCCACAGCTGTTGGCCACAATAGGCGTCAACAATGTTTTTGATGTGCTGGGCGATTATACGGATGCTGGTATATCCGGTCTTCGCAATCCAACTGTGGTTGGTATACAGAATGGCAGTGCCGGTATCCAGCCTTTTGCCCGGTTACTGGCTCAATTTTAAACGCGCTTAAGGGGCGCATTAAAATGCAGAACATGAATACGAAGACCAATATCATTGCTCATATTTTTTCGCCCCGCTTTGCGGCGATATTGCTTCTTACCGGCTCGCAGGCCGCTTGCAAGAAGGCTGATTACCTGGATGTGAACGCCGGAGATAGACCCCCGCTTAGCGCGCAGATCAGTTTTGTGAATGCGCGCCCTGTTGACATTCCTTTGCAATTCTGGGCATTCACGGCACAGGTAACAACAACGGCTATAGGTGTTGGCAAAGCCTCGCCCTATCTGCCAACAGTATTTGGGAATGTGCAGATCAACTTTACAGAAGGCACAGGCACCAGTTACAAGCTGTCACGCCAGTTCGGCAACCAGGCTGCTTTTACCGCCAGTGGTGGGCCGAACGGACCTGTTGCAGGTTATTACCACACGGTCTTTGCCGCCAGCAGCAAAACAGATATTACAAAAGACACCCTCATACTGTTCTATGACAACCTGAAAGCCCCTGCCGCCGGCAAAGCCAAACTACGCTTCGTTCATCTTGCGCCGGGCATTCCGGCTGTAAGTATCACCTTTGAACAACAGGGTGGGAAGAGCCTGTTGTTCGGAAGCGTGGATTATGGTCGTGCCGGCGGCTCTGTACTGACAGGCGACAGCCTGAATGTATGGTCGCTCGGGCCTTTTATTGAAGTACCGGCAGGTACTGCAGGGCTGACAGTGAGCACAAGTGCCGACAACAGTCCACTAGTCATTGAAGGGGAAACATTTTCTAACCTGACACTCGAGGCGGGGAAAAGCTATACCGCCTTCCTTTACAAGGCGCCAGGCAAGTCAGCGACAGGAGGCGCTATCATTACACACCTTGAGAACTAACAACAGAATATATCATGCAACTGAAACCTGTAACAACCATTAGTGGATACACCCGGCAGCAGTTTACGAGCGAATTTCTGGAACGCAGTATTCCAGTGCTCATAAAGGATTTTATTCATCCGGAGAGTGAAGCCTTGAAGAAATGGAACTACGATTATTTCCGCCAGGAAGCCGGCGAAGTGATGGTCGGTGTGCACAATGAGGAAAACGCGCATCTGGACAAGGCGACAAGCCAGCCGGCAGAAAAAATGAAGTTTGGCGATTACCTGGACCTGATTGAATCAAGGCCCACCGTGAGGCGTTTGTTCCTGTTTAACCTGCTGCGGGAGCGGCCGGACATCAAGCAACAGCTGAAGGTGAGAAAACTGGCGGATAACCTGCTGACCTGGCTACCCTTTCTGTTCTTTGGCGGAGAGGGATCTTCTGTGAGGTATCATTACGATATTGATATGTCGCATGTATTCCTTTCTCAGTTCCAGGGAGTGAAAAAGGTGTGGTTATTCCCCAATGAGCAATCAGACCTTTTATACCGCTTACCATGGAATTTCCATGGCATTGCAGATCTGCGCAATCCTGATTATGAGGCCTTCCCTGCACTCCGGCATTTGAATGGCTGGGAGTGCACCCTGCATTTCGGAGAAACGCTGTTCATACCTTCCGGCTACTGGCATTACATCCAGTATGAGACGGCAGGGTACTCTGTGGCTTATCGTGCTTTACCGGTCTCTATGCTGAAACGTGCGGTAGGCGTACGGAATATTTTTATCACGAGGCGCTTTGACGATGCCATGCGGAAGATACTGGGGAAGAAGTGGTTCGACTATAAGATGAAGACGGCATACAGGAGGGCCGAAAGGGCGGTGAATACCAGATAGCCGGTAGAGGTTCGGTCGAGGTAGCCTCATCCTCCCTTAATCTTCCGTTCCGGAACGGAAGATTAAGGGAGGATGAGGCTACCTCGACCGAACCTCTA
>NZ_PYGK01000022.1 GCF_003014595.1 Chitinophaga ginsengisoli
TTTTTTTATTTTTGGTTCGACCTTCCGAGCCCTTTAATTATCTACATCGTTTTTCCACACATGTTTTGTGAATAAAACTTACCGAACTATTGATACATCTTCAACCATAATAATGCATTGGGGCTGGGATACCCGCAGAACAGCTTGTGATGATGAGAGTACACAAAGACCGTGAAATGTTTTTAGGATATGTAAGGGCAGATAGTCTGTCCAACGCGATCTCTGCCTTAAAAAGGAAGTTTTTAATGAAATTCCCAATATAGAATGAAGTATATTTTAAGATTTCTAAAGGTATTCTATATAATATACTAATTTGCATAATCAAAACAATTCCACCGTGATCGTACCCCTTAATATTACGAGTGATCTAATGATCCACATTTTTAAAGCAATTATTCCTACTTTTTCTGAATCCACAAAAGCAAAATTGCCCTCAGAATCTGAGATTCTCACTAAGTTTATCAAGCCAGGAGCTGACTCAATAGCCTGGGATGAGTTAGTGTCCATTGATACCAAGGAGGATGTCTATTTTGATACTATCAAGCATAGAGTTGCCGCTGTTAGTTTAGTTCTTGCTGATTACAATAGAGATTCCGAATGTGAATCACTTGCAATTGACAACAAAGCAGTTTGGCCTCATATTTATGAATCTATTATTAATTTGAAACCAGCTGATATAATAGCTACTATCGGTTCTCAGGGTTTTCTTTCAATCCCATTATTCCATAGTGATGACAAGAATGGCCATTTTGAGTTTTTACGCTTACATATTTGGGATCAATCATTTGCTGGATATATCGATAAAGAGAAGACTCATATGTTTTCTATACATTGTCATCAATTTCATGCACAGAGTCACATACTTCTAGGTGAGCTAAAGAATTGTAGATTTAGCGTTATTGAATCAGCAAGTCCTACTGATCACAGTTTTTTTGAAATAGTTTGGAATAGCATTGAAAAGGTTAATCAGAAAACTTCAAATGCTATAAATACTGGTACCTTTGTTTTAGTGAATGAGACGGCAAAGGAAATGTATGCAGCAAATGATCAATATGAAATAGAAGCCGGTGAGTTTCATACATCAACGGTTTCAGATGATTGTACAACTGCAACTTTATTTCTATTCACGGGAAAAAAGGGAAAAGTTGAGCGATCTTATGTTGTAGGACCTAGCGAAATCGAAAATTCAATCGTTAACAGAAAAGAAACTATTGACCCAAAAGATATTTTAATAAAAATCAATAAAAAGCTTAGCCAAAATGAATGAGCAGACAAGGAAGTTGATATTGGATTGGATGAGAAAGATCCACATCTTGGAATATGCAAATAGATCTGAATCTATCCGGTGGAAAAACATCCATTTTTGGCTAGGGGTACCAGCTTTAGTATTGGGTGTATTGATAGCTGCGGTACCAAAACTTGACTTTTTTGCAGACGCGGTAAGTACAGTTTTAACATTAGGAGGGCTATTAATTGCTATTTTGACAGGGCTACAGACCTTTTTGAAATCCTCTGAAAAGTCCGAATCATTCCGAAAAATGTCCGTTAGATATGAAGAGTTGAGGCATAAAATTGAAGTTTTGTTACAAACTGACACCGAGAAGGAGGCTCAAGCTGGCCTTGAAAAGATTAGAAAGGAATGGGCTGCGATTGATTCGATTAATGTTTCACAAAATCATTTTAATCGTGCGAAGGGAAAAGTAAAAAAATTCGGTAAGTACCCCGAAGAGCTTAGCTTTTTGGAAAATATTTAGGTATGACGTAATGATCCTGTAAAATAATAATCGATACTTAAAAACACCAGCCATAATCATCAAGGTGTATGAGATTCCAATGGGCCATGCCATTTAGAACCTCAATAGAATAATGAATCTATTGAATGATGATCGTTTTCTTGATGTTCAAGCTCACTTATAAGCTGTTCTAGAAAGCAATTAAATTGTGAATATACAGAGGCGACCTAATACTACACAGGGTCATTAGGTTGCCTAATTCGTACTATTTCTACCTGCAATGTTAACTGGCCGTATCAAAAGCCTATAAGCTTAAGTAAACCTATTCACAAAAATTATTTCACTATAAAATTCATAATTTTAGATAATTCATCTCTAAAAAGGTTCGAAAACTGTCCCTCGTGGCCCGCAGAAAAATTAAAAAAGCCTTCAAGTCTCTGGATTTGAAGGCTTTTTTAGTTCGAATGATTTTCATGCGATTACCCCCCTTCTTGAATTAAACTTTGACTATCAAATAATTAGTGGGTTCGAAGTATTATAAGTAATAAGCTTGATACGACAGGGATCATTCTAAATTGTAGGCAACATTGCTTGTCCTTCCCGGCAACCACTGCTGAATTTAGAAAATAAAAGTTAATCATTAATTCTTAATCCAAAGTTGTTTGTCAAGCCCGAACCACTGCTGCACAAAGCTACAAATGATGCGACACAGCTTCCGTCTGCCAGGCTTTTGCCAATACCGCTGTTGGCGGTTCGTTGTTTTCTTTGCTGTCAGTTTTTATCGTTAAATAATTTTCTTGTCAAGTCAAGGTCGGTCGTGTTGTCGAATTTTATTGTTACGAAATATTTGGTCTGCCAACTTTGAGTTTTCTCTGCTTGTTTATTTGTCACAGTGTCCCATAAGGGATAAACCCTAATTCCACGTTTCCCGTCTTTTCCGTGTTGTGAGATAATTCCTTTGTCAACCAAAACTTCCTTTGGAAAAACAAACTGTCCTCACAATGATCGCCAACAATATATTTCCGCTATTATACGCTACATTTAACTGAAAACAAATTTTCATAAGATGTTATTTTAAACCTACTTAGCAAAAAAAATGATTATAACCGGGTTGCGCAAATGCGACTCTCCATATCTACTTCTTTAGATGCAGATGTTTTGCTGTATGACAGAGCTGGTTATGGAAAATCAGGATTTAATACTGAACCCGGAAATATAAGTAATTCAACGAGAGATCTTGAAACAGTGGTGGATAAAAATCCGGACATTTTATTCAACTTGAGGAGCCGCAGAAAATTAAAAGCCTTTAGCATCTAGCTAAAGGCGTGGTATATGTTTTTTAATTTTTATCACTACCCGCTTAGACGCAGGCATATTACTTTCATCTACCACATTGTTGATAGATACCAATACATTAGTCTCAGGGAAGTAAGTGACAGTATCTTTCTCCGGAATGCTATATGGCACCACCACAAACAGACGGGCTACACGTTCTACGCCATCATCATAGTTAAAGAGATCTACTTTATCTCCTTCCACTAACCCTGCTTTCTTCATATCCACAGGATTCATGAATACAACACGGCGCTCATTTTTGATACCACGATAGCGGTCTTCCAGTCCATAGATAGTAGTATTGAACTGATCATGGGTACGGGTGGTAGCCATAGCATATTCATCGTCAGCCAATTCATTCAACGGAACATCTGTTAAAGAAAATTCCGCACGGCTTTCAGATCGTGTGCTCTTGAATTTGCCTTCTCTGGGGCCATTAGGAAGATAAAATCCACCAGGATGACGTACTTTCAGATTATAGTCTTCAAAACCCGGAATACAGGCTGCTATGGCATCACGAACAGCATCATAGTTATTCTCAAAGAGATCCCAGTTCACCACCGAACGTTTGCCTAATGTAGCTTTCGCCATTCTGCAGGCGATATGCGTTTCATTCAGCAGATTATCAGATATAGGTTTTAGCATGCCACGGGAAGACTGGACAACTCCCATGGAATTCTCAGTACTGATAAATTGTGCTTCTCCGTTGACAAGATCTATATCACTACGTGATAATGTTGGCAATATCAATGCCTCTTCTCCATGCACCAGATGCCCGCGATTCAGTTTTGTAGAAACGTATACACTGAGTTTTAACTTTCTCATAGCCGCTGCCGTAAAAGTAGTATCTGGTGTGGCAGAAAGGAAGTTCCCTCCCATCCCGAAGAACACTTTCACTTTTCCTTCGTGCATGGCTTTGATAGATTTCACCACATCATAACCATGATCTCTCGGAGGATTGAATCCAAAATGCGCCTGCAGCCGGTCTAACTGTTCATTCGTAGGCTTTTCGTCGATCAGCATAGTACGATTGCCCTGCACATTGCTATGTCCGCGTACGGGACATACACCACCTCCCTGTATGCCAATACTACCTTTCAATAAAAGGAGGTTCACAATTTCCTTGAGCATGTCAACCCCATTCTTTTGCTGTGTAAGCCCCATTCCCCAACACACGATAATACGTTTTTTATCCTGCATCATTTCAGCGGCTTCGCGGATCTCATTGACGGAGACAGCTGATGCCGCCGCCAGATCTTCCATACGGTATGTCTTCAGTCGCCTGATGAATTCATCGTAGCCAACGGTATGTTTTGCAATAAAATCCCGATCGAATACCCATCCCGGCGATTTCTGCTCTGCCTCGTATAATGCCAGCTCAATGGCTTTCAGCAGTGCCATATCACCGTTGATCCTTACCTGCAGGAACAGGTCGGCCAGTTTAGCGCCATGCCCTAATACACCGTCCATATGCTGCGGATTACGGAAACCCATCAATCCCGCCTCCGGCAGCGGATTGATGGCGATGATCTGCGCGCCTTTCCGCTTCCCCTTTTCAAGAGCACTCATCATACGGGGGGCATTAGTACCAGGATTATGCCCGATGATAATGATCACATCTGTATCATAAAAATCCTCTAATGTTACGGAGCCTTTGCCCAGGCCGATCACATCCCCAAGCGCTACACCGGAAGTTTCATGACACATATTAGAGCAATCAGGCATATTGTTGGTGCCGAACTCTCTTACAAAGAGCTGGTATACAAAAGACGCTTCGTTACTGGTGCGGCCGGAGGTATAGAAGGCCGCTTCATTGGGAGAACCGAGCGCATTAAGATGCCCGGCTATTTTTTCGAAGGCATCATCCCAGCTGATAGGTTGGTAATGGGTGCCCCCCTTAGGCATGTACATAGGCTCTGTCAGACGCCCTTTTTTCCCTATCTCGTAGTCGGTAAGGGCTGCCAGTCCGGCTACAGAATTTTCGGCAAAGAAAGCGGCCGTCAGCTTTTTGGCAGTGGCTTCTTCCGCCAGGGCTTTAGCACCATTTTCACAATATTCGCCAACGGGAGACCGTTCGTCATCAGGATCGGGCCAGGCGCAGCTCGGACAGTCAAAGCCTCCTTTCTGATTCATCTTCAGTAAGGCCTTCATTCCCCTGAAGGGAATATGTTCTTCTTTAAGATCACTGAGTGCCGCCATTACGGCTGGTATACCAGCTGCCCATTGTTTGGCTGGCTTTACTTCCAGATTTAACAACTTTTCCGGATTCTCGGCTGATGGTTGTTGTTCGTGTTCCTCTTCCATGGCATGTGTAATTACATAGATTTAACACCCTGGAAGATAGATTGTTTAATGGGTTATTTTGCCGGAAATGCCTACTATAGCGATTTATTTTTCTTATTTTTCGCTGTATTAAAACTGTCAAAAGTCCCGGGGGGCGAATCCCTCTTTCTCCGCAAACAAAAGCCTTCAAATCTTTCGACTTGAAGGCTTTTGTTTCTGAGGATCAGTGATACGCGGTCTCTTCCTGAATGATTTTGACCGTAACAGGTCCGACCTCTTTATTACTTTATTTAAAACAAATATTACTTCACAGTAATCTTTGCTACCGCTAGTTTGGTTTTTCCAAACACACGGTCTGTTTTACCTATCAGATACATCTCATTATTGATAATAGACCCTAAACGAGGCATCGCTGTAGGCACATCCGCATTGGAAAAGAACTGTTTTCTTCCAAGTTTACCGGAGACTGCATCGATATTCAGCAAATAGCAATCAGACTTGGCATAACGGATGATCTTTTTTGTCTTCTGCCCGGCCTGTGTAACGCCGGCATTTTTAGGACTATCATTAAAGATGACCTGGATATTACCATCTATTTGCATAGCACCAAAACCGGAATAAAAAGGCATGTTTCCTTCATCAAAGTATCCAGTATAACTATAGCTGAGACCAAGGCCCAAACCGCCAAAACCCATACCCATACCGGAAGAAGCGCTTGTCATCGATATTACTTCCCGCTGATCCTTAGGCAGGATTTCCAGCCAGCCGATATTACCTCCGGCATCGATCTTACACATCATCAGATCGCCGGAATTGTAATGATATGTAGTAGTGGTACTTCCGCCTCCCATTATAGCACCAGCGCCTGCTGAACTTGTATTTTGTGAGACCGTTACATATTCTTTATATTGTTCTGCCAGAATAACCAGTCCATTGTCGGGGGTATAAAAAATATTTCTGAACTGCATATATCTGGAGAACCCTTCTCCTTCATCTTTCAGTTTATTCAGTCTTTCTCTTTCCTTTCTTTCCTCTTTGTCTTCATCCTTATCATCATCATCTTTATCATCATCATCATTGTCTGCAGTTAAAAGGGAATTATTAATCGCTTTATCACTGGTAGAGAGAACTGTGCCGTCATTTATATTGATCCTTTGCACCAACAAACCATCAATGGTCTTACCCTTTTTGGTATTGCTGTAGAACGCAGCCAGTACAAGGTCTTTGTTCTTTTCCTGTACCACTTTGGTACTGTTCAGCCATTTACCATTGACAGTGGTGTTGATCTCTGCCTGTTGCTTTCCTTTTTCGTCATACAAGCGGATATTATAATTGGTAAAATCCAGGAATTTCGCTTTTTTCTTTTTACCTTCTTCATATTCATAGACGCGTCCAACGAGCAAAATCTTATTATTGCCCAGGTATAGTAAGTCCTGAAGCTGATATTTCTTTGCTTCAAATTCATTTGTAAGGACTATAGGTTTACCGATTTTTTTGAAATTTTTATCAAATTCCTGCACTGCGTATTCATTTCTTTCCTTTCCTTTTATACTACTCACCAATATGATCTTGGTACTGTCTGCATTGTAGGTAATTTTGAAATCAATATCATCCCTCTTTTCTTCTTTCTGAAAGATGGCTACTTCTTTGAATTCTCCCGTCAGTTCTCCGGTGCTTTTGTTTACTCCAGAAGCGTAAACAGCCTTTGTTTTGTCGCGACGGCTGTAATCAGATGAAATCAGAAATAGTTTATCTCCAAATGGAAAGAACTGTTCGAACTCCTTGCCTTTCAATTCCTTGTTAAAGTCATTCCGGAATACTTCGGTTAAATTCTTGTCCACTTTTATAAGAGAAGCGGATTCACGCATGGTGGCGCCAACTACAAAATAACTTTTCAGGGCCTGGTGACTTTCCTGCAGATAGGCTCCGGATTTATCTACCGATATTACTTCAAGGTCGCTACTGCCTTTATGTAATTTAAATTCTTCCCCCCATTTAATAGTTGGCTTCTGGGCAAAACAGGTCATACTAAGACCGATGGAGGCCAACAAAAGACTGAATGTTTTCATTTGTGATTTAGGTATATGATAAATAATGATCTGCTACGGCTATAGGCGGCACGTATTTATTTCATGGTATATTGTCCCATTATGTTATGTTTCGGAGAACAAGATAGGAACGGAGAAGTTGAAAAGCAAATATACTATGTAGTTAGAATCAATAAATGAGCATCCAGATACACTACCGTGGCTCCCATAGTCGATTGTTTTCATTTTGGGTTTCCTGTTCACGCCCTGTATTATCCGGCTCGCCCCCCAATACGTCCACCTGGACAGATTGCCTATTTACCTGGCGCTTCCCTACGCATAATTTCGTTGCACAATAGCACCCAAATCTTAAAATCTAAATTAAAAGCAATGAAAACAAAAATTTATACCGTCCTGTTAGCAGCAACCTTCTCTCTAAGTATTCCTGCAATTGCTAATGCACAGACGACCGGAACAAAAACGGTCACATCAGCATCCGATACAAGTATCAGACCTTTCAAGATCAACATTCCCCAGGCAAAACTCAATGAACTTAAAAGACGTATCGCTGAAACCCGCTTTCCGGATAAGGAAACTGTAAAAGATGAATCTCAGGGTATCCAACTCGCACAATTAAAAGAACTCATAGACTATTGGGGAAATGGTTATGACTGGAGAAAGCTGGAAAAGAAGTTAAATGCCCTGCCTCAGTTTGTGACAACAATTGATGGTTTAAATATCCAGTTCATCCATGTACGTTCAAAAGAACCCAATGCACTGCCTGTAATCCTTACCCACGGCTGGCCGGGTTCTCCCCTGGAATTCATTGATGCCATAGGCCCCTTAACTGATCCGGTAAAATATGGTGGTAAAGCGGAAGATGCATTTGATGTAATCATACCTGCAATCCCGGGATATGGTTTTTCAGAAATACCCAAAGAAGTGGGCTGGAATCCTGACCGCGTTGCCAAAGCATGGGACGTTCTGGTAAAACGTCTTGGTTACAAAAAATATGTTTCCGAAGGTGGCGACCATGGTTCAGTGATCTCCGACGCCCTGGCGAGACAAGCATCTTCAGGACTTTTAGGTATACATCTTACTATGCCTGCAACAATTCCTGCTGAACTTGTAAAACCAATTTTTTCAGGAGATCCTGCACCATCAGGGCTTTCTGAATCCGAAACTAAGGCATATAATGCTTTAAGTACCTTCTTTGGAAGAAATGCGGCTTATGGAGGAATGATGGTGACCCGTCCACAGACTACCGGCTATTTACTTTCCGATTCTCCAGGTGCATTAGCAGCATTCCTGTACGAAAAAATTGCAGAATGGACAGAAAGTGACTTAAAACCCGAAAAGGTAATCAGCAGAGACGCCATCCTTGATGATATTACGCTCTATTGGTTGACCAATACAGGAGCTTCCTCTTCCCGGTTCTATTGGGAAAACAATAACAATAATTTCAGTGCTGAACATCAGAAAACAAAGGATATAAAAGTTCCCGTAGCCATTTCTGTTTTTCCACATGAAATTTACGAGGCTCCTGAAAGCTGGTCAAAAAAGGCATATCCTTCATTGTATTACTATCATAAAGCACCTAAAGGTGGGCACTTTGCAGCATGGGAGCAGCCACAAATCTTCACTGAAGAACTCAGGGCTGCCTTCAGATCTCTGCGATAAGAGAATGAGCAGGCGGTATTCAAGCATATTCGCGATTAGACTATCAAAAAAGCCTTCAGACATCATCTGAAGGCTTTTTTGGCAGCTGGGTGAGGAAGCAAATGGGAATTACCTGTCTACTTATTATATTCATGGTGCAAAACGCTATAATGATCCGTTCCTAATCTTAAACAGTCCATGAAAAAGCTCCTGCCAATATTACTTTCCATCATTTTACTGTGTTCATTCAGGAAGAAAGAATTAACCTGGGTAGCTATTGGCGACTCCATCACCTATCTCAACGACCATCTGGATGAAACGGTTTTAACTATCGGACGCTATGAACACATTCCGGTTGTCGACCTATATCATCATCCGTTGCGTTGCTTAAGCTGGAAAACATGGTAAAGTTCAAACGTTTGAAAAATCCCCAAAACGGTAAATATGTTAATTATACTTACCCGGCATTTGTAAACATACCATTCGATCCTGAAAATGATGAATATCCCTATCCACTGGATGCGGTAAACCTTACGTACGACGGATTACATCCATCAGATAAAGGAAATGCCATCATCGCATCTGCACTTGCAAGCGTATTCAGGCAACTTGGTTTGTCTTCCCGTTAGGGCCTTTGAGATAAACATTTGATTCTAACTTGTTCCCCGCAGCACTTACCGGAGCTAAAGCCGCCGTTTCAAATGCGCTTGCCCCTGATCCTCCCACCAAAAAAGATTTGTTAAAATTTGCAAATAACATGTTATAATCCGTTTATGGTAAACCTCAACTCTTGAGTAAGTTAGCGTATTATATTAAAAGACTACTGTCAACCAAAAACCTATTAGTAGAAAACTAACTAGTATTAAGAATATATCCCTGGATTATACACTTGTGGCATTTCGATTTCAAAGTTTTACTTAAATATTATCACTCAATGTAAGGGTATTATTCCCTTGCGCGTCCAGCTGGCCACCATTGTAGTAGTTATTGAAAACCATTTCTGCCTGTTTACTGCAGTTACTGTGTAGACGGAGGTGGCTGTGGTATGCTTAAGAGTGAGTGTGCGTGAAGATTACTGCATTCATATTCAGACTATGTATTTACCTCAATTCATATTATGAAAACACATGTAATCAATCTGTACATCTCAACGTTGCTATGCGTTTGTTTTAGCGCTTACAGTGGACATTTACAGGCACAGGACCAACCTGCAACAGACACAGGCTTTGTAACGGGTAAAGTTGTCACTGACGAAAGTGTGCCTATACCCGGTGCCACTATTCAATTGGTGAATAGCAAGCATATCACCAATACAAATGTAAACGGAGTATTCCGTATCCGCCGTACGAATAACGATTCTGCTATCCAGGTTTCCCATATTGGCTATCTCACGCTGGTAGTGCCTGTCAGTGGGGCCGGGAGCATTGTTCTCAAGACAGCTTCAAGTGATATGAATGAAGTAGTCGTTGTGGGATACGGCAAACAAAAGAAAATTTCCCTGACAGGAGCCATTGCTACTGTAGGCACAAAAGAACTGAAACAAAGTCCTGTAGCCAACTTAAGTAATGCGCTTGCCGGGCGTTTACCCGGTCTCGTAACCTTACAAAACAGCGGGGAACCCGGCTATGATGCATCATCACTCTGGATCAGAGGCATGGCTACCTTTACTGGTAGCCAGAGTCCACTTATCCTGGTGGATGGGGTAGAACGTGCATTCTCTGGTATTGATGCCAATGAAGTAGAGAGTATTTCTATATTAAAAGATGCATCTTCTACTGCCGTGTATGGGGTACGGGGCGCTAACGGGGTAATATTAGTCACCACCAAAAGGGGCATGAAGTCAAAGCCACAGATCAACTTTACCCTTCAGGGAGGCATCCAGGAACCAACAAGATTGCCTGAATATCTCGACTCCTATGATGCGCTGAAATTATACCGCGAGGCGCTGATCAACGATGGTCAGAATTATGCCATGTACACGGATGATTATCTGAATAAATTCAGGGACAGATCACACCCGGCCTACAAGTATCTATATCCGAATGTAAACTGGCTGCATGAACTGCTGAAACCAACTGCCCCTATGTATTCCAGTAACTTAAACGTATCTGGGGGTAATGACTTTGTACGCTATTTTACCTCCATCTCTTACCTTAGGCAAAGTGGGTTATACAAATACGCCAACTTATCTGATTATAATATTCAGGCACTTAATAACAAGTATAACTTCCGTTCCAATATTGACCTGAACATTAGCAAAGATCTGACAATGGAATTGAACCTCGGCCAGATCGTATATGACAATAACTACCCCAACGTAGGTGCTTCCGCACTTTTCGCAGATATGCAGGCCATTCCCCCGTACCTGTACCCAATGCAAAATCCGGATGGATCTGTCGCCTATCAATCTGCCAAACCTTACAACCCGTTTGGCCGTTTAACCCAGGGAGGCTATCAGCGCAATTTCCAAAATACACTGCAGGCCACCACCGGGTTCAAGCTCAATCTGCCCTGGATCACCAAAGGTTTAAGTACCCGGGTAAGACTCTCATTTGACTCCTACAATTACAGGAATATAACCCGATCTAAATCCTACTACACATATAAATGGTCTATAGCTGATGATCAGGCTACCGACCTGTCTACCGGCACCTACACAAAGGTGACCGATGGTTCCAACAACCTGAGCTATGATGTGGCAGCTAACAGTAATCGCCGTACACAGCTGGAAGCTTATCTTAACTATGACCGCACTTTTGGTAAACATGCCGTTACCGCCATGGCGCTTTACCAGCAACAAACATTTTTCGATGCGGTGGGCTCCAATGATGCCATCAACGGTCTTCCTTATAAGTATAACGGGTTAATAGGCAGGGTAACATACGCATATAACAGTAAAATATTCGGTGAGGTAAACTTTGGCTATAACGGGTCTGAAAATTTTCCGGCAGGTAGACGTTATGATCTCTTCCCGGCCGTTTCTGCGAGTTATGTTATTTCCGAAGAACCTTTCTTTAAAAACCACTTGCCACTCGTCAACCTGTTGAAGATCCGTGCATCTGCAGGTAGTGTAGGTAATGACAAGATCGGTGGTCAGCGCTTCCTGTACCAAAGCACCTGGGCACTGGGCGGCACCGGTTATCAGTTCGGCCGCAATCACGATGGATCCTCATATGGTGGGGTATTGGAAGACAGAACGGGTAACATGGCAGTGACCTGGGAAAAAGCGAACAAATACAATGCGGGTATAGACCTCGAAATGTTTGGCAGCGCTCTCTCTATATCAGGGGATGCGTTTTATGAATTAAGAAGTAATATCCTGGCTACTCCCGGAACCATTCCAAGTATGATCGGTATCGCCAATTTACCCTATGTAAACCTGGGTAAGGTACAAAACAAAGGTTTTGAGATCACCATTGAATACCGTAAGAACTACCGCAAATACGGCTACTTCCTGAAAGCCAATTTCTCGTACAACGTGAACCGTATTATTGCCATGGACGAGCCTTCTTTTAACGGACATACTTATCAACGGCATACCGGGCGTGCTATCGATGATCAATATGGATATGTAGCACTTGGCCTGTTCCAGTCACAGGATGATATTAATAAAAGTCCAGACCAGTCTTCCTTTGGCGCCATTCAACCAGGTGACCTGAAATACAAGGATGTGAATGAAGACGGCGTGGTTAACTCGCTTGACCAGACCTACCTGGGTAAGCGCTCAGTACCCTACCAGATTGCAGGTATTGCATTGGGTGGTAATTTTCATTCCTTTGACGTGAGCCTGCTTTTCCAGGGTGGATTTGGTGGTCATACCTGGTTTACCGGACCACGTATGTGGCCATTCTCAGGCGATGCGGGTGTATTGTCGGATATGAAAGGCAACTACTGGACACCTGAACATACAAATGCAAAGTATCCAAGATTGTCGTACGCAGCGAATCAGAACAATGATCAGAATTCAAGCTGGTGGCTATACAACTCAAACTACCTGCGACTGAAAAATTTAGAAATTGGTTATACCCTTCCTAACACCACTTCGCGCCTGGTGGGCATCCGGAATTTAAGGCTTTTTGTAAATGGCCTGAACCTGGTTACCTGGGATAAGATCAAAATTTTCGATCCGGAAACACCTAATGATTCAGGAAACTATCCCCAGATGCGCGTTTTCAACGCAGGCTTGACCGTGGGATTATAATGCTGTATGACCTAAAACATTAAAAAATGAACAGACTAACATATATATACAGGAGTCTTGCGACAGTGGCCATAGTTAGCACATTTCTAGCCGCGTCTTCCTGCAAAAAATTCCTCGATGTGGTTCCTTCCGAACTAGTCACTTCAGACCAGGTATGGGGCAATATTAATAATGCCAATGGTGTATTGGCGAATTTATACTCCAAAATGCCGGGATCCCTTGCCGACGGCTGGACGGATGAGATCTGTGCAGCAACGGATGAATGTTATCATCACTGGGGAGCCGGTTTTTATCCTCTTTATTACAATAGCGGTGCATGGAATGCAGCGAATAACCCATACGATATATGGGCGGATGCTTACCAGAAAATCCGTCAATGCAATCTGTTCCTGGAGAATATAGACAAAGTGCCTGTACCGGAGAATCAGCAATCCTATTACGCCACAGTATTGCCCCGGTATAAAGCGGAGACAAGGGTGTTACGTGCATTTTTCTATTTTGATCTCCTCAGGCGCTATGGTGCGGTACCAGTCCTCACCCGCTCTTATGCTGCATCAGAAACAGGGGAGATGCAGATGCCCAGGTTGCCGGTAGATTCCATAGTGAATTTCATTACAAGAGAATGTGAGCAGGCCGCAGAAATATTGCCTGTTAGCTATGCAGACGGCGACCTGGGACGAATCAGCAAAGGTGGTGCGTTGGCATTGGCAACCCGCACACTGGCATATGCCGCCAGCCCTTTATTTAATGGTAATCCTTTGTATAAGGATATCAAAAACCCCGATGGTACAGCGCTGTTTAGCCAAATGGCAGATAAGGAGAAATGGAAACGCGCGGCAGATGAAGCACTGAAGGTCCTTAACCTGAACCTTTATACGTTAAATACAGTAGCTGGTGATCCGATTAACAGTTACTCCAGGGTGTTTAATACCCGTAACTGGGACGAAATAATTGTAGCCAAACAACAGAATAACAGTAAGAATATAGAAAATGAATGCTTGCCATATGGTGGCTGGTTTGGTGGCTGGGGAAAGTATAGCATACTGCAGGAGTTTGTGGATGCTTACGAGATGAACAATGGATATCCAATACATGACCCGGCTTCAGGATATGATTCTGTAGGTACCTGGTCAGGCGATATCTTTGGCGCTGATGGCTATAGCGAAAATGTGCATTTCGATAATATTTCAAAAATGTACAGAGATCGTGATCCGAGATTTTATGCGACCGTTACTTTCCAGGGTAGTAAATGGGCGATTCGTCATACGGCGAATACTCCGGTATGGATGTCATGGTGGGGATCTAATGGTGGTACATCACAGGGCTGGCCAAAATCAACCGGCACCTATCCTGTGTCTGGTTATAATCCCCGTAAATGGATTTCCCCTGATGTGGATATGCTCAATTACTGGACATCTCCTGATGCTAAACGCAATGATCCTGTGATACGCCTCCCGGAAATTTATCTCATTTATGCAGAAGCATTGAACGAATATAACCAGGGGCCAACAGCTGAAGCCTTCAACGCCATCAATAAAGTACGCGCACGGGTCAATATGCCTGCATTGCCTATCATTGCTGACGACAATACCGTTGCTGGCTTTAGAGCGCGCGTGCAAAACGAAAACCGGGTTGAGTTTGCCTTTGAGTCACACAGATTCTGGGATGTAAGACGCTGGATGATCGGTACAATTGTAGACAATGGACCTGTCCACGGCTTAAATGCACGTCCCACTACACAGGAATTACAATCCTCTGGTTTCGACGTAAACAGTAAAGAAGCAGGGTTGTCTGTATTTTACAAACGCACCGTTATACAAACACGGGTATTTCAACCTAAACATTATCTCTTTCCAATACCTCAGACGGAGATAGAAGTAAATCATCAATTAGTACAAAACTATGGATGGTAAAGATGACATAATGATTCTGTTTACATTTTGATATTAAAGAACGGCCGGTACATGTCTTGCACCGGCCGTTCTTTATTTGCAGTTGTCTTGAAAGTATAATAAATACTCGCCCAACTACCTTTCTGTTTTTAAAGATTTAATACGCTCATTTCAGCAATCATCTCCAAATTTGGTACAAGACAAGAATATAAATGCTCCCACAAACTGTACATTAAACTAATCTGGTGTTTTCATTGTACTGGCAAATAAGATTCCTATCTTTAGCGAATGAGCTTCGATGTTTTCTTTCAGAAAATAAAAACGTACGCTGAACTCTCTCCGCAAGCCGAAACGGCGTGGGCTGCTTTGCTCCGTGAAAACAACTACAATAAGGGTGACTATTTTATTGCCGAAGGTCAGACACCTAAAAAAGTGGCCTTTGTTGTAAGTGGCTTAATGTATCAATATTACGCTGCCGAAAACGGCGACATGGTGATTAAATATTTCTTCCCCGAGAACCGGATTGCAGGTTCCATAACAGCCACGCTCACACAGTCTCCGAGTAATTTTACGATAAAAGCACTGGAGGATACGGCTGTGCTGGAATACAATTTCATAGAATTTAAAAAACTTGTTAGCATTTATCCTGATATCGCCGCATTTTATATTCGCTATATGGAGCAGCATTGGATAATCGAGAAGGAACCCTATGAAGTATCACTGCGATATGAATCAGCTAAAGCCAACTACGATAATTTTCTTCGCAAATACCCTGGTTTAGTGAAACGGCTAAAGAAACAACACATTGCCGCCTATCTCGGCATCACGCCCACGCAGCTAAGCCGGATATTTTTTGCAAATAAGTAAAGATTTTTGCTTTTCTCAACATATGTAAAATTTTCGGAAAAATGGTTGCCGCAACTTTGTGCCATCAATAACAACTGAAAAACTCAAATCATGGCAACAAAAATTTTCATCAACTTACCAGTGAAAGACTTAGAGCGGTCAACGACATTTTTCAGCGGACTTGGCTACAGCTTTAATCCACAATTTACCGACGATAAGGCCGCCTGCATGGTGGTAAGCGAACACATTTACGTAATGATGCTGGTAGAAAGCTATTTTAAAACATTCACCAAAAAAGAGGTAGGCGATGCACGTCTGTCAACAGAAGTATTGCTGGCCCTTGATGCAGCCTCGCGTGAAGAAGTGCAGCAAACCATAACAAAAGCAACTGAACTTGGGGGCTCCATTTATGCTGAACCGCAAGACCACGGATGGATGTACCAACACAGCTTTGCAGACCCTGATGGACATCAATGGGAAATTGTTTATATGGACGCAGCGAACATGCCGAATTGTGGTGAGGCTGAATGATAAATACGCTCACACATACGGTAAAGAAACAGCGTACATGGGCGATTTTGACCATTGCCCATTTCTATTATCATAAACTTATTCACCTCGAAAAACAATAAAATGGCAAAACAAGTATTTATCAATTTACCGGTAAAAGACCTTCAGAAATCATTGGACTTTTATACTGCATTAGGATTTACTAACAATCCTCAATTTTCAGATGACACAGCAAAATGTATGGTCTGGAGTGAAAACATTTTTGTGATGATAATGACACACGAAAAGTTTAAAACTTTTGCAACCAAACCATTAGCAGACACAAAATCAAATTTAGCAGGGCTTTTTTCATTATCGTTAGACAGTCTAGACGAAGTGAATAATGTAGTAACTAATGGCCTTAAAGCTGGCGGAACCGAACCTAACGAACTGAGAGATTTTGGTTTTATGCAACAACGAACTATTGAAGATTTAGACGGGCACACCTGGGAAGTTTTCTATATGGACATTAGTAAATTCCCAGCCCAATAACCAAATGGCTGAACATCCTCCATAAACTGGTAGCACTTATAGCCTGTTAATAGCCAAAGGACACTTTAAATGAAAGTATCCTTTGGTCTATTAATTCACATTTTAGAATGGCGAAACAGTATCCTTATACCAGTATTTATTTTACACTTGTTTGCGTTGATCCATCATCAAATAACCTTGTAAAACCAGTTACCACACCATCCTTCCTATCAAACCGAATCCTCAGGTAATCCTTATCTTCAAAAGAAAATATGTCCTTATCCATTGGAATCAAACGGCTTTTAGCGCCACCGGTTTTAGCATAGAACAGCTGACCATTCTCAAGGGAGATGGTTCTTTCTCCGTAGGTACCGACATAGGCTTTCAGGCTTTCTTCAGATAAAGTGACAGGTGTGAGCTGGGCTTTTATTGCCATCAGGGCCCATTTTGCAGGAAAGTTGTTTTCAGGTGCTTTACTTAGGGCCTTCACCTGGGCTGTTAACAAAGCTTCTTTTGCAGATACCTGAACATCAGGCTTTACGCCGGTACCTTCCCAGTCGGTTTTGGTAAAAGAGCTGATAGAGCGACCTTCCGGAATGGTAATAATGAAATGATCACTGGCTGCTGCCTGCTCTACAGGATGGGCGCCACCACCAGTGGTTTCACCTATAATAGTAACACGCTTCAGGTTCTGCAGACTGTAACAGAAGTCTTCTGCAGCAGAAAAGGTCCTTTCGCTGGTAAGGAGATAGACATCTGTGTGCGGCATGCGTTTGCCGGGCACATAAGGAAGGGTCCTGTATTGAGTAAGGCTATTGGTAGGCCGCCAGAAAATATCAGTAAGTGGCTGAGGCTCGCCTTCAAAGAAATAGCTGGCCAGTAGCTGTACCATTTCTGTAGAGCCACCGCCATTGTTGCGGAGATCTATGATAATAGCATCAGTATTGCTGAGGAAGTTCATGGCCGCTGTGGCAGTAGCACCACCTTTTGGCAGGTCTTCGAAGTAGCTGAGGTTCAGGTAGCCGATGTTGCCATCAAGGATCTTCAGCTCTTTAAAACCGTAGTTCCGGGACCTGGCCAGCGCAGAGTCTTCTTCCATTGCCGGTTGATTCCCAATCGGGCGGGGATCAAAATGTATCCCCAGGTGTTTGTCGTGAGCAACCGCCAACAAATCGGAAGTAAGGCGGCCTGCAAATTCATTCGGGTCTTTTATATTGGCATATTGCCCCTTTTCTGCATTAGTATGCAGCTGTTTGGACATTTGTTCTGCGACCTCAGGGTACACATATAATGTCGTTAACTTATGAGAGATAGAGTCAATAATCCTGGATTTTTCACTGTCCCCAAGATGCTGTGCTATTGCGGGTGTTGCCGCTAATAATAAGATGTATACTAAAGCCTTCATAATGTATTTAATTCGAGGACAATGTTAGCCCTATATGACATATATTTGTTTGTACAAATCGGCCATTCTTGTTTTATGGGTATTGTAAAAACCAGGCCCCTATTCCTGGAAAAGTATGTGCAATGTTTTTATTCAGTAATCGAAAATGAAGCGACTAATATCATTCACCGTCGCCTTCCCGACGGCACGTTGGACCTGGTTTTTAATTTAGGTGAAGCCGTGAGCTTATCCCGCGATGAGGTACAATTCCTTCCTATGCCGGCAGTATCCTTAACCGGACTTTATCCCAACAGGAATTTTATTTGCTATGCCGAGAAAGTACATCTCGTAGGAGTTGTTTTTCAACCAGGCACAGCACATCTTTTTATAAAAGATAGCCTGGAGCATATAAAGGCGTCTACTATAGATGCTGCGGATATATTCGGACGTGATATCTACTTATTACGTGAACAGCTGGCAAGCCTCCCTTCAGAGCCCGCCAGACATCATTTTCTGGAAAAGCTGCTAATGAAATATATAGGGCAATTTCAGGAAGAATACCATATGCATAATATAATGCAGGCAGTGAGAAATATTCATGTTGCTGAAGGCAACCTTGACATAGGCATACTGCACCATGAACATCTAATGAGTGAGCGGAATTTCAGAAGAAAATTTGTTGATTTTGTAGGAATGGGTCCAAAGCAATATGCAGGTATTATCAGGATCAAATCGTTTAGTAAACGATATAAGTCCTCTCAGATGAACTACAATAACATATTGTATGACCTCGGGTACAGCGATCAGGCACATTTTAATAAAGATTTCAGGAAGATAGTGGGCTCCTCTCCTGGTATGTATTTTAAGGAGATGAATCCTTTGGCGGAGAATTTCATACACCTTATCTGACCAGTTTGCAAACAACCTAGACTATGGCAGACAATCGCTCTGGCAACCTGTTCCTTTAATTATAAAAGAATGAGTGAGGGCGTACACCACTCACTCATTTCCATATAGATGACTATTCAGGATTTGCTATGAAAGAAATCTCTAAGTTCTTTTGCATATAGAGCAGGTGCACTCAACGCAGCAAAATGACTGCCTTTTTCTATAACATTAAATCGTTGCACATTCACTTTCCTGTTGACCCATTCTATTGGAAAAGGAGCTTCCCCTGGGAACAAGGATACGCCGGTGGGAACTTCTACCTTCATTGCCGATTTAAGCCCCACAGACCAGGCTGCCCTGCCTTCCTCAGCATACATACAGATCGAGGTATTGATGGTTTGCGTAATCCAATATATCATGATATTGGTGATAAGCTCGTCTTTCGAGTAGTAATCATCCAGATTTTCGGGCTTACCGGACCAACCATGGAACTTTTCAATTATCCAGGATGCCAGCCCTACAGGGGAATCATTCAGGCCGTAACCTAATGTCTGAGGTTTTGTTGTCTGAATAAGGTTAAAAGCTCCTTCGGCAAAGAACCATTGTTGGATAAAGCGGCCAAACTCCTGCTCCGGCGCTGACATCGTCGACCAATCCTCCTGTCCGTTTGGATAGCCAACATCCGTTATATGAATAGCAGAGACCTGTGAGGGATATTGATTGGCCAATGACTTGCTGATGGTTGAGCCAACATCTCCTCCCGCCGCTAAGAAGGTTTGGTATCCCAATACTTCTGTCATCAGCTTAGCCCATAAACGGGCAGTTTGGTCACTGTTTTGGGGAACTTTATCCGAAAAACCAAAACCGGGTATTGAGGGAATGACGATGTCAAAAGCCTCCTCTGCGTTCCCGCCATGGCTTTCGGGATCAGTAAGCATAGGGATTACCTTATGAAACCTGTAGAAGCTATCGGGCCAGCCATGGGTTAATATCAGAGGTTTGGCATTCTTAGATTTTCCTTTGACATATATAAAATGTACAGTGATACCATCTATTTCTGACTTAAACTGAGGGAATTTATTCAGATAGGTTTCCTGTGTTCTCCAATCATACTTATGCTGCCAATGATCTACCAGTTCACGTAAATAAGTGGGGTTGGTACCATAATTCCAGCCGGCGTTTTCTGGTTCATCTGTCCAACGTGTCTGTTGTAATCTTACAGATAGATCGTTCAAAACTTCCTGGGGGACTTCTATTTTAAAAGGTGTCATCTGGGTTATCTTTTTGTTTACACAAATGTAGCGGCCTCCCGCCTAACCCAATTGTAAAAAATTTACCTATCCACAATCTAGGGATTAGCAGGAGGTTGTAGAATCATATCTGCTACAAGATAATTTTCTTCCATTTCCATTTGTGATAGTAAATACTGTGTTGGTTTGATGCCGGTAAACTGGATAAACTCTTTGACAAAATGCGCCTGATCATAATAATCATACTCATTAACAAGTGTCAACCAGTCTGTCTTTCCCTTAAGGGTTTGAATATCCCTGATCACCTTTTGAAATCTATGGAGCCTTTGCAGGTATTTGGTTGAAAAACCAGTATGTTGCTTGACGATATGTATAACATGTTTTTGGGAATAACCGGACTTCGTTATTAACCAATCAATGGGCTTTTCAATATTCCTGTCAATAAATTTCACCAGGGAATCTTCGAAACGGAGATCGCTGCTGTATCGCAGGAAATAACTCTCAATGTGCCCAAACAACTGCAGGACATCTTCAGTATTAATAAGCTTTTCGTATAAATTTTTAAAGGAATTACCTAAAAGCAATTCGGCCTCCAGGCAAACAGTCTGAATAGCTGTTATTGGGATCTTCGTTAGTGCGTAAAAACCGCCGGTTGTAAAGCGTACACTGAGAATACTCGAATCCTGTTTGTTTTGATACAAAAGAGCCTGTGTTTGCATACCTGATATCCAGGCATTTTTCATAACCCTTTTCTCTTTGAGATCAGCATCGAGGAATGCAGTATTGATGTTTTTTTCCTGCAGTTCAATGACCAGATTAACACCTCTATCCGGCAGCTCCTTGATATATGGGATGGAAGACGTTGATCCACTAACATACACCATATGCTGAATGTAATCAGATAAAGGATAAGCCGGTATATGTTTATGGAACTTCATAATCTACGGATGATTGCTGTCTGAAATTTCCCCTTTTGAACATGGATACAATTTCGACATATATTTCTGGGCACCTGACCTTAAATATACTTCATTTGTCCAGGTCCTTATGCAAAAGTTTTAAAACAAGATAGCAGCCTGGCAGAATATATGAATGCCGGCAGTATTAATTAACCTGGGTGAATGAATAGAAAACCGGACAGGGCGATCTTTGCTTAAACAAATAACTAAAGCAAATGAAAACTCAAACAATGAACTCCTGGGGGCCACGTTCAGCCTCATACTGGCTCACTGCTCTGGTAGCCATAGGTATCATTTTTCTGGGCATAAGGTTTATGCTAGCACCTGGTGCCGGCGCCGAGGGATTTGGTATTCCGCTGGCCGATACGAAAGAAGCCATCGCCTACGGATGGATCAAAGGCATCAAGGATATATTTTCGGGTATTGTAGTGCTCATATTCCTCATCACCCGCATGCCCCGGGCTACGGCTTTCGTGTTTGGCGCAGCCATCATTATCCCCGTATCCGATTGCCTTACTGTCCTGGCTGTCAACGGCACTAAAGATATAACCCATTTACTGATCCATGGCATTACAGCGGTGTATATGGCGGTTACCACTATCCTGCTATTTAAAGCAAATCCTAAAAGCTAATATCATGAACACTTTAGTATTACATATTTTAAATGGTACAGCGATAGTCGCTACTGCCATTATCTTCGGTACCGATGCATTTTTTGCCCTTGTAGGTAAAAAAGCCGCTGCCAAAAGTAAAGACGCATCCATCGCCGATGTGATGGGCCATTTTCATGCAGTGGCAGATGCGCGCATGCCCCTCATCGGTGTTATGGCCCTCTTCACGACCTTATTGCAGGTGATTGTTACCGGTTTACACACCATCCAGGGACAACTGGCCGTCCTGTCATTAGCAGCCTTGCTGCTACATCTTACCATATATCTCACCGTGGCTAAGCCGGTGAATAATATCATGGTAGATGGCGTAAAATTCGGCCGGCTGGTGAATAATATCAGAGAGTTACAACAACGCTGGGATAAAGTGATCAGCCTGCGGGCAGCGTTGCTATTTGTAGCGATCATAAGTCTTATTCTGGTAAACTATTGCTGATGAATACGATAAGCGTGGGGTGACGGAAATGCCGCCTCCGCTTTAAGGCTGGCCTTCAAAGTATCACGCTCAATATCACTACATCTGAGGGAAATATCAATCGCACGGAATTAAAAATAAAATAGAAAAGCGCATAAATTGTGTAGGTTACTTATAAGCAGTAAATTAAAGAGGTATTAGACATACCGACACCAGTTTTCTTTATAAGAAAATCAGTAAGATGAAAAAACAAATAAATAATCCTTTTATTCTGGCACTAAAGGCACACAACCTTACTGTTGAAATTCATCATCATTCAGCTTATCAAATCGTTTTATCGAACGACACGCCGTTTACTTCAACCATAAACGGCCAGTTGTGTGAACGCATTCATGGCTTTTTGATCAAACCACAGGTACCGCATTTTTGTGTCGCTGAAAAAGGGAGTATAAACGTCCTGAACATAGAACCTTACTCCAATGTTGGTTTGGAGCTTTCAGGCAGGTTTGGCCCAAACGAGGATCATATTGTTTTCCATTCCCCAACCGAAACAAATACGTTTTTTCAAACCGGCAAAGACACCTTTGATATATATACCATCATAGACGCGCTACTCTCAACGCTACAAACTGCCTCCTATGACGAAAGAATAACAAGAATAGTTGAGTACATCAAAGCCAATTATTTTCAGCAGGATATAACGCCACAAACATTTGTTGATATGGTATTCCTTTCCCCTTCCCGTCTGGCTGCACTTTTCAAACAACAAACCGGCAGCAGCATATCCAAATATTTATTGTGGACAAGGCTTCGCCAGGTCATTTATCTTACACTTTCCCAAAAAGACAGGAGCCTCACAGATATTGCTTACGAGACGGGCTTTTATGACCTGCCTCAACTGAACAAGTACATGTATGAGATGTTCGGTATGCCACCAAAAGCGTTAAAACACAATAGTGATCTGATACAAGTTTATTAGGGCTGTTCTTTTCAACTTTGTGCTATCAAACAAACAATTTAAAAGATAGCACCATGAAAGCAATAGCGTATCAAAAGTTTGGCAATACAGACGTTTTGCAAACCGTAGAAGAACCCAAACCTGTTATTCGGGCACATGAAGTTTTGATAAAAGTAAAAGCCGTTTCTATCAACCCGATGGACTGGAAGATCAGGAAAGGCGAAATGAAATTGATGTCCGGCTCAACGTTTCCCAGGCATACCGGAGTTGATTTTGCAGGCGTTATTGAAGACGCAGGACCTTCTGTAACGAATTTCAAAAAAGGAGACGAAGTCTTCGGCGTTGTAAAGAATAACATGAAAGACGGCGCATTAGCCGAGTATGTTGCCGTACCAGCCACACATGTCTGGAAGAAACCAGCAGCTCTCACTTTCGCCCAGGCCGCTTCTGTTCCCATTGTTGGCGCCGCCGCTGTTACTGCATTAGAAAAAATGGGTAACATAAATACAAACAGTCAGATTCTGGTAAATGGCGCAAGCGGTGGTTTTGGCATGTTTTTACTCCAATTATTAAAACAAAAAGGAGCAAGCGTAACAGCTGTTGCCAGCCCTGCAGCAGTAAATTTTGCCAAAAAATGGGGAGCAGATGCCGTAATTGATTACACTAAAGAAAATGTACTTGCTCAGCAGAAAACTTATGACATCGTTATTGATTTGTCAGGTAGAATGGGTTATGCCAACGCCAAACAAATCATGAAGCCCAAATCATTATTCTTAAATCCCACCCCACAGCCCATTGAAATTCCTACCTCACTCTTCAAAAATTTATTTACCGGCAAAAAACACACTGTAATCCTCTCTCAGCCAACTTCAAAAAATATGGTCCTGCTGCTGAATGCAATCAGCAACGGATTGCAAATTGAAGTAAACAAGGTCTTTCCATTCGCTCAGTCCGTCGAAGCGTACCGTTACGCTGAAAGCGGAGGCATCATAGGTAAAGTTGTCGTAGAAATTAACTAAGCCGTCGTTGAATAAATAATTCAAGCACTATGTTAACAAAGATTGATACCGCCATAAAGTATGGCAAACAGCATGGCGGTTTTGGCATACAGATATTGTATCCGGGGCTTGTTTTGCCACAACTAAACGATACCGGATTGGCTACAATAGGCAGGATAGACCATGCCAGGATTAAAGCCGGCACGCTTATTCCCATGCATCCACACAGGGATGACGAGATCCTTACCTATTTACGGACCGGCAGCGTACAGCACCGGGACTCGGAAGGCCTGACAGACGTTATATCGAATCAAAAACTGATGATGATGAATGCCGGGGCAAATTTTTACCACGAAGAACTGGTGCTGGAAGAGGGCGGTGTTTTGGAGGGTCTGCAAATTTTTATCAGGCCGGAAACAGCGGGCTTAAAACCGCAGGTGCAGTTTCATCAATTACAAGAAATATACAGTATAAACCAATGGCGAAGAATAGCAGGCAAAGGAGATGATTACCCTTTGCAAATAAGAAGTAATACCTGGATAATGGATATCCGTCTTGAAGCAGGCAGCAAAACTTTCCTACCCGAAATAGTCGCGGAAAATACAGTCTTTCTCTTTTATATCTTTAACGGAGAAATACAGGTAAATGGAGACATGCTCCTCAATAGCGGAGAAAGTGTATTGATAGGAACAGCATATCCGGCATTCACTGCACTTAAGACAAGTGACATCGTATTATTTATTACGCAGACAAACACTGCCCATTTTGATGGCGGCATGTATAGTGGCAACCTCCAGTAGTTACAAATAGTATTAAGAACAGTGATTTGATACAAGTTTTCCACCTCAATTCAAAAGACCTTTGTACTGTAAATAGTCGGTAACAATTAAAGAACATCAGGGAACAAATTAATCATTCAAAAAAGCAAAACATGGCAAACAACGCAAGGCAAATAAATAACAACCAGGGAAGCCATCTTTCCATAGTTGGCGATACCTATCGCATTATTATCTCCGGAGAACAAACCAATGGGGAATTTGCAATGATCGATATGCTGGTACCTCCAGGTGGCGGCCCCGGCCCCCACGCTCATGCATCTTTCCACGAATCATTTTATGTAGTGGACGGGGAGGTCGAATTTAAAACGGAAACAGGGAAGACCATTGCCCAGAAAGGAGATGTCATCACCATCCCGAAAGGTGGCGCCATCCATAGTTTTAAAAATGTCAGCGATAGCATGGCCCACCTGTTATGCACGGTTGTTCCGGCAGGGTTAGATGCCTTTTTTGAAGAAATAGGTACGCCGGTAAAACCAGGTGAATTCTTACCACACCCGCACCTCGATAAAGATGCAATAGAAAAACTTATGGCTATTGCAAAGAAATATGGACAGGAAGTTTACCCTCCTGACTATTTAGACAAATAGAGAAAACATTCAACTCAAGTCGCAATTCATTCACAAGCAACATATTACAGAACCACCACTCACAGTCCGCATCGAAAGGACAAATTATCAAGAGATGATTTGTCCTTTTTTCATTTGGGTTGGGAATTGTATATCTTTATTAACCATTCACCATCATTCCCAACGAATCTAAGCTATATGAAAAACTGGCTCTTACTATCCGTTTTCCTGGTTTCTTTTGTTGCCTGTCAACCAGGAGTACACGAGAAACCCTTTATTGCCATTGAAGGTATCGACTCAACCATCAAGCCGGGCGATAATTTTTATAATTATGTAAATCTAAAATGGTATGATACCGCACAAATACCACCCAGTCAGTCGGGCGTAGGTGCATACCGGTTTATGAACTATCAGCAACGTCTCAAGTTACAGGGCATCCTTGATAGCGTATCAAAAAGTACTAATTCCCCTGGCAGCCTTGAACAAAAAATCGGTGATTTCTTTGCTGCTGGAATGGATACCAACGTTATCAACCAACGTGGCTTTGAGCCACTCAAAACCGGGTTATCTCGGATCAATGCCATTACCAGTATTGCTGATATGCTTACATTCATAGCAGAAGAAACCAAATTGTCAAATGTATCCCTTATTGATTTTCAGGTCTCTCCCGATCAGGAAAACAGTAGCATAAATATGGGGCATATTTATCAAACAGGTATCGGCATGCCTGACAGGGACTATTACTTTAAGACCGATACCACCACCGTTGCTATACAGCAAGCATATAAAAAATATCTCACAGATCTTTTTGCGTTGACTGGAAGCGATACTACGTTAGCGCAAAAAAATGCAGCACTTGTTTACACTATCCAAAAGCAATTGGCAACATCACATAAAACAAATGTTGAATTGCGGGATATAAAGAGCAATTTCCATAAAGTAGCGCTGGCCGATTTAAATAAGCAGCATCCCAATATAGGTTGGACGACTTACTTCCAACATCTGGGAGCTACCATGGATTCGCTGGATATAGCCCAACCAGGTTATTATGACAAATTGAATACACTCCTCAAATCAATCCCGCTCGAGGACTGGAAAACCTACCTGAGAGTGAATTACATCAGTAGTTATGCAGATTACCTCAGCAAACCCTTTGTAAATGCCTCCTTTGAATATAATAAAGCCCTTACAGGACAGGCTATGCAAAAAACACGCGGCGAGACCATGTCGGGTGTAGTAGATGCCTATCTTGGTATGGCATTGGGACAGTTATATACGAAGCTATATTTCCCCGAGTCAGCCAAAGCACGGATGCTGGAGCTTGTGAATAACCTGCAGAAAGCGTTCTCCAATAGAGTGGATCACCTGGACTGGATGAGTGACAGCACCAAACAAAAAGCTAAGGAGAAATTATTCGCCATCACCAAGAAGATCGGATACCCTGATAAGTGGCGCGAATACAACAATGTAAATGTTGTGAGAAGTAAGTATTTTGAAAACGTGGTATCGGCCGCCGCGAACAACTTCCAATATAACCTGGCCAAACTTGGGAAGCCGGTTGACAAAACCGAGTGGTTCACTACACCGTCCACAGTTACTGCTTATAACAATCCTTACGCCAATGAGATTGTATTCCCCGCTGGAATTCTACAGCCTCCTTACTTTGATAATAATGCTGATGACGCGCTTAACTATGGTGGTATTGGCATGGTGATCGGACATGAAATGACGCATACGTTTGATGACCAGGGTGCCCAGTTTGATAAAAACGGTAACGTAAAAAGCTGGTGGACGTCTCAGGATTATGAGAAATTTAAGGCTAAAACACAACAGGTTATTGACCTGTATAGTAAGTTCACCGTACTGGATAGCATTCATATAAAAGGTGCGCTGACAGTAGGAGAAAACACGGCGGATCTCAGCGGGATTGCTGTAGCATATGATGCTTTTAAAATGACTAAACAAGGTCAGGATACAACGAGGATCGGCGGCTTTACACCCGATCAGCGATTTTTCTTCTCAATAGCCAGGATCTGGCGGGTGAAAATGAAAGACGAATACCTGCGTTACTGGGTTAATAACGATCCTCATTCTCCACCCATATGGCGTGTAAATGGTCCATTGATGAATACTCCGGCTTTTTACACAGCTTTTAATGTAAAACCTGGAGAGAAGATGTACCAGGAAGAAGATAAGCGGATCAAGATCTGGTAAACTTGTCACGCTTATTCAAACTAAGAAGCCTTCAATCGAAAGATCTGGAGGCTTTTTAGTTTGAATAACGGTTGCTTTATTTGTCTAGCTCCGTTGCCTTCTCGCGTCAAGGTTAAATTGATTGCTCCTTATTGCTTAAAGCCCTCTAAGACCCACATTTCTTCCTCAAATTGTAACCGCGACTTGCCCCTTTTTCATTTCAGGAAAATAAAGCAGTAAAATAAAGGTACCTATACCCCTTTGATAACAGTATGATCAGTATCATGCATTATACACTATAGAGTTGACACTTTTCACAATATAACATGATTCAAATCATATAACAGTAAGGCGAGCGCCCCGACTTTTGTACTGTGAAGTTCTTGATTCACCAAAAATCTTTCCTTTATGAAACTTAAACTCTTCTGTATTGCCTTTTGTGCAATATCCGTGGTGCTTTACAGCTGCGGGAGCTCCGAACAAAAATCGCCTTCGAATGAAACGGCTGAAACATCTCAGGCAGAACCGGCATCAGCAGCTACACCAGCACCTGTGCCCGCGGGAGATCCAAAAGGCGTCGGAAAATTTACGAATGTTCAATTGACACATCCCCTGGATGAAAAAATGGTCGCCGCAGGACAACAGACCTACGACGTAAAATGCGCCTCCTGTCACAAAACGACAGCCGAAAAACTGGTAGGTCCCGGCTGGAAAGGAGTAACCGATCGCAGAACACCTGAGTGGATCATGAATTTCATCACCAACACTGAGGAGATGCTGAACAAAGATGCTGAAGCACAGGCGATGCTCGAAATCTGTATGGTCAGAATGCCGAATCAGAACTTAAAAGATGAAGACGCACGCGCCATACTTGAGTTCATGCGTAAAACCGATGGTAAAAATTAATTGAATGTTTCTCTCAATTATATAAACAAACTTTATGAAAAGGCTTTCTTTTCTTTTGATTAGCTGCGCCGTTTTAGGTAGCATGCAAAGTTGTAAAATGAAGAATACTGAATCAGCCGTAAGTGGTGATGCCGCATCCAAAGTATACGTGGCGCCCGGCAAGTATGATGAGTTTTACAATTTCGTCTCCGGCGGTTTTAATGGCCAGGTGACAGTATATGGCCTGCCCTCCGGCAGGTTATTAAAAATGATCCCCGTATTCTCGCTGAATCCGGAGAATGGATACGGATATAGCGAAGAAACAAAAGATATGTTGAAAACAACCGCCGGTTATGTTCCCTGGGATGATCAGCACCACCTGGAGTTGTCTCAGACCAACGGAGAACATGACGGTCGCTGGTTGTTCGCGAATGCCAACAACACACCCCGCATTGCCCGTATCGATCTCACAACCTTTAAGACAATGGAGATCCTGGAAATTCCGAACAGTGCAGGTAACCACTCTTCTCCCTTCATTACCGAGAATACAGAATATGTGGTAGCCGGTACCCGATTTGCCGTACCTATGGGCAACGAAGATGTTCCTATTAATTCCTTCAAGCAAAACTTCAAAAGTACCGCCACTTTCGTAAGCGTAGATAAAAATACCGGCAATATGGATATCGCTTTCCAGATCATGCTGCCAGGTATGAACCTTGACCTGAGTCACGCGGGTAAAGGCCCTTCTCACGACTGGTTCTTCTTCTCCACCTATAACACTGAACAAGCCAACACACTGCTGGAGGTAAACGCTTCACAGAAAGACAAGGACTTCATTGTAGCCGTGAACTGGAAAAAGGCGGAAGAATATGCCCATGCAGGCAAAGGAAAGAAAATGCCTGCTGGATACATACATAACACATTCGACGAGCATACACAAAACACCATTTCTACACTACAGAAAGATGTACTGGTGCTCGATCCAAAAGATTGTCCTGACATGCTGTATATGATCCCATGTCCTAAATCTCCACACGGATGTGACATAGATCCTACCGGTGAATACATAGTGGGCAGCGGAAAGCTGGCGGCATTGATCCCTGTGTTCTCCTTCACCAAACTGCAGACGGCCATTCAGAACAAAAAATATGAAGGCGACTACTATGGTATCCCTGTAGTTAAATACGAAGAAGCACTGTACGGCGAAGTGAAAAAGCCCGGCTTAGGCCCATTACATACCGAGTTTGATGCAGAAGGCAATGCTTATACCTCCTTCTTTATTTCATCTGAAGTGGTGAAATGGAATATTAAAGATTTGAAGGTAATCGACAGATCACCTACTTTCTATTCTGTAGGTCACCTGATGGTACCAGGTGGGGACACAAAGAAACCTTACGGTAAATACCTTGTTGCGTATAACAAGATCACTAAAGACCGCTTCCTGCCAACAGGACCCGAACTGGCGCAATCTGCACAACTCTACTCCATTGAAGGTGAAAAATTAAAGCTGCTACTGGACTTCCCAACCTTTGGCGAACCACACTACGCACAGGCGCTACCTGCTGCGAAGATAAAGGATAAGAGCACGAAGTTCTACGACATCATGCAGAACAAACATCCGTTCATATCACTCGGTGAAAAGAATACAAAAGTGATCCGCCAGGGCAATAGGGTTGATATTTACATGACCGCTATCCGGTCCCACTTAACACCTGATAATATCGAAGGAGTGTTTGTCGGTGACGAGATCTATTTCCATGTAACCAATCTTGAACAGGACTGGGATGTTCCACATGGCTTTGCCATTAAGAACAATCCGAATGCTGAATTACTGATCATGCCTGGTGAGACATCCACGCTGAAATTTGTTCCGGATAAACAGGGTATTTATCCTTTCTACTGTACAGACTTCTGTTCTGCACTGCATCAGGAAATGCAGGGTTACCTGAGAGTTTCTGCTAAAGGAAGCAATGTACCGCTGAAATTTGGTACAAATGCCACCGATACAGCAAGTACACTAACTGCACAAAAATAAACCTGTTCCTTTACTAATGGCAGTACCTGTGTACTGCCATTATTTATCTTTTGATGTATGAAAAAATTAACCGCATTAGGGAAAGTGAATATCATCCTGGTAATGCTCTTTCTCGCCTCCCTATGGGTATTTCCTATGTGGCAGATCGACCTGCGGGCACCTCAGTATCCCGGAGGACTTTCTATGAAGATCTGGATCAATAATATTACAGGAGATGTGGATATCATTAATGGCCTGAATCACTATATCGGGATGAAGACCATTCACAAACAGGACTTCCGTGAATTCGTCTATCTGCCGGTAGCCATTCTTTCTTTCATAGGATTGGGAGTAGTGGTATTGCTGCTTAACCGGAAAATTGCCTATTACCTGTGGACTATTCTTTTCCTGATACTCGGACTGCTTTCATTCTATGACTTCTATAAATGGGAATATGACTACGGCCACAACCTCGATCCCAATGCACCTATAAAAGTGCCCGGCATGGCGTACCAACCACCACTTTTAGGGTATAAGAAGATGTTGAACTTTGAAGCCCTGTCTCAGCCACATATTGGCGGATGGTGCTTTATCCTTGCCGGTGTATTGCTCTTGGCAGGCTGTTATTATCAAAGTAGAAAATCTATACGACCATGAACAGATTATTGTTTTTAACGACGCTCTTCTCTACACTGCTCCTTACTTCCTGTAAGCGCAGCTTCCAGCCAATCGACTATGGGAAAGAGGCCTGCGCTCATTGCAGGATGATGATCATGGATAAAAAATTCGCCTGCGAAATCGTAGATAAAAAAGGAAAGACATACAAATTTGATGATCTGATATGCATGAGAAAATTTGCCCATGAACAATCGCTGCAAGAGAATGAGTTACTACTTTTTGTTGCTGCCTTTAATGAACCAGACAAATTCATCGATGCTAAAAAGGCGATCCTGTTAAAAGCAGACGTATTCAAAAGCCCGATGAATGGAGGACTCATTGCTGTCGAAACAGCGGAAAGCGCAGCACATATTCAACATTCAGTAAACGATGCTCAAACAATGGCATGGCACGATCTAAAATAGCAGTTATGTTGCCTTACAAGCTGATTATAGTATTACTAATGTTCCTGCCTGGGTTATCCTGGGCAAAATCCATAAAGGTGTATCCCGGCCGAAATAGCTTTCAGAAGGCTATTAACGCAGCGAAGCGGAATGATACGCTCTTGCTGCAGCCAGGTGTATATAAGGAACATGATATTCTTATCAATAAAAAGCTCGTGGTAATTGGTGTGCACTATCCTGTGATTGACGGAGAACATACATCGCAGATTATTTTCATTACAGCTGACTCTGTCATACTACAAGGACTCCAGGTGCAAAACACAGGCCGCTCCAGTATGACAGACATGGCAGCCATCAGGGTACAGAATGCCAATCATGTCATCGTTCGTAACAACAAGGCATTTAACAATACCTACGGTATTTATTTACAAAACGCTGGCTTTACCGTTGTACAGAACAATATCATTCAAGCCAACTCAGAAGATGAACTGAACAGCGGTAACGGCATTCACGCATGGAAATGCCATGACCTGATAATTACAGGTAATGACGTATCAGGACATCGTGACGGTATTTACTTTGAGTTTGTTACTACTTCTGCTATTACAGGGAATGTGTCGCACGCCAATGTGCGTTATGGACTACATTTCATGTTCTCCCATAATGATACCTATACCAACAACCGCTTCTCTGATAATGGTTCGGGAGTGGCTGTTATGTACTCTAAAGGAGTAACCATGACCGGTAATATCTTCCTGCACAATTGGGGTGATGCGGCCTATGGGATCTTACTAAAGGAAATCGCAGACAGTAAGATCAACCACAACCAGTTCCTGAAGAACACGGTTGGCTTATACATGGAGAGCACCACCAACATTGCAGTCGGCGACAACCAATTCAATGAAAATGGCTGGGGTATTAAAGTAATGGCAAGTTGCTCCGGGAGTAATTTCACCAGGAATAATTTCACCGGCAATTCATTTGATGTGGCCACGAATGGCACCACTATGTTAAATCACTTCAGTGAAAACTTCTGGGATAAATATGATGGTTATGACCTGGATAAAAATGGAACCGGCGATGTACCTTATTACCCGGTAAGCGTTTACTCCGTCGTTTCCGAACGTGTGCCAACAGCAATGATCCTGTACAGGAGTTTTCTGACAGGCATCATGGAACAGGTGGAGAAAGTAATGCCAAGCATCATCCCAGATCAACTCAAAGATGATACACCAAGAATGAAAAAGTGGAAATTATGATTAAGATCGAACATCTCAGCAAGTCTTTCGGCAAATTTGCTGCACTGAAAGATATCAATGTCCATATGCGGCAGGGGCAGGCTATTTCACTACTTGGGCCAAATGGATCAGGTAAAACCACGCTGATAAAATCTATCCTCGGCCTTGTAATACCTGAAAAAGGTAATATCACCATCAACGGTCAGTCGGTAAAGCGTGACTGGTCTTATCGCTCATTGATCGGGTATATGCCGCAGATAGGGCACTATCCTGATAACATGACCATCGACCAGGTATTTGCCTTGATAAAGGAAATGAGGAAAGACACACACGACTATGATGAGGAACTGATCCGTGGATTTCAGTTAAATAAGCTCGGTAATAAAACAATGCGCAGCCTCTCGGGAGGAACAAGGCAGAAGGTAAGTGCTTCACTGGCTTTCCTGTTTTCTCCCAGTGTGTATATCCTCGACGAACCTACTGCAGGCCTCGACCCTGTGTCAAGTGAACTGCTCAAGGAGAAGATCCTGAAGGAGCGGGAAGCAGGTAAACTCATACTGATCACATCTCACGTGCTGAGCGACCTCGAAGGCATTGCCAGTCACATTATCTATTTGCAGGATGGTGACCTTCGTTTTTACAGCGCTGTTGAAGAGTTACAGGCAGCTACAGGTGAAGAAAAACTAAACAAGGTGATTGCACATATCATGAAAAATGAATCACGCGTTGCTAAAACTATACAGTAATGAAAACAATTATCAAATACGTTCTGCTCGATCTGTTGCGAAACAGGGTCATACTATTTTATACCATTATCCTAGCCGTACTAGCAGTGAGCGTTTTAGGGATTGACGATAATCCAACAAAGGGGTTATTAAGCTTACTGAATATCACCCTGCTATTCGTCCCGCTTATTACGATCCTGTTTTCTACTATCTATTTTTTTAATGCTATCGAATTTACTGAACTACTGTTATCTCAACCCATTAAACGAAATAAGGTGCTCCTGGCCGAGTATTCAGCACTGACAGTGTCCTTGTCTACCGCTTATGCTGTTGGCATTGGAATCCCACTGTTGCTGCTTGTATCAGGTATCGAATCATTCATTCTGACGCTGATAGGTATACTGCTTACTTTTGTATTCTCCTCACTTGCCCTGCTGATCTTTGTAAAATTCCGGGATAAAACGAAGGGAATAGGGATCGCCATTGCCATCGCATTGTTCTTTACCCTACTGTTCGATGGATTCCTGCTTGCATTTATATATTCTTTCAGTGATTATCCGATAGATCAGGCAGTAGTTGGTATTATTGCCTTCAATCCTATTGATCTTGCACGGGTACTGATGTTACTGCATCTGGATGTAGCTGTATTGATGGGTTATTCCGGTGCACTCTTTAAAAAGTTTCTGGGTTCAGCCACAGGCAGTATTTTCTCTATTGCCTGTATTATGCTATGGATTATAGTTCCACTATTACTTTCAGTCAGAATATTTAACAGGAAGGATCTTTAAGCGACCATCAGTATCAATAACAGGAACGCGCCGGTATATGTTCCGCCTGTTCTGAATGGCCATTACCAAGGCTCCGAGGAACAGGCAAACGGTAGCGGTAAGTATGAGCCAGTCCAGTATTGGAGTGCTTATCATGAAGATGTATCCGAGTCCCTGGGAAAAGAGCACCAGTTCATTCAGGATAATGCCTGTTATAAATGTCCATAGCGCTATCGCTGTTACCTTGTTATAGTTGAACAGCCTGTTCTCTATGAGGTAAGCAAGTATAAACAGCGAAACAAATCCCAGTAATACCAGATGTAGAAAGCCTATTATGATTGGCCGGTTTGAAAAGGAAAGTACACCAAGTGAAGGAATAATGGTCAGCGATTGAAAGATCATTTTAAGTACAAAAGCGATCATCGCAAGGCCAGCCACCTTCTTAGTAAGCGGCCTCGTTTTCCGGCTGCCTGCCTGCAAACCCGGAAGCATTAGCAGAAAACTGAGCAGGGTAATCAACAGTAAAATACTTCCTTCAAGGGCGATGATATGAAATAAGCTACTAACGTTATGCCAGAGATAACATAGAAACATGGAGGGCAATACAGAGGCGGTTAAAGACCATGTAAACCACTTTGTATACCTGTTATCTATCTTCAGATAATGTAACAGCAGGGCGAAGACAGACAAAGAAAAGAAGCCACAGTATTGCAGGTGTAGGTAACTATAAATAGCATCCCGGTACAAATATGCCTGCTGTGATTTTGTTGCCATCAGGTATGCTAATGTAAAAGCCCCCGCAGAAGAAAGGGACATATATATAACAGCCCCAATGGAGAGCACCTTTACAGAATTGTTCACAGCAGACTTCCAGATATCTCTAATAAAGACGATAGTGAATGCGTAAGAGGAAAAAATAAACAGGGTTGAAAACGTAATACTGTACAACCCATATCCCTGAAACGGAAAGGTGAACAACATACCATAAGAGTTGATTAGAATAGCGGCCAGCATCCATTTATATACCGCCTTTCCTACCCGTTCCGGAGGTAAAATGAGATACGTCATCAACGACAACAGCGCAATTGTAATCCAACCTCCAAAAGCAAAATGCGAGTGCGCATGCAGCAGGTACTTGAAATCAAAGAAAGGAATGTCAAAAAGGATTTTACTCCGCAGTATCAGTCCCAGGAAAGCTACTACCGCCAGATTTACCAAAGCTATTTTTATCCAGAATGACAGACTGGTATTCGCCATTCGTTGGGTAAGACCTCTTATCATCCGCCGCCACCAACCGGATTCATGGCCCGCAGATAACGGCGCCAGCTGCTCATTTCTCATTCCTGACTTCCTTGACCCCATAGCGATATCAAAATTAGTAAAGTTGTCAATAAAAGACAAATTTATCCTTTTTTACTTGTACTATCATTTTCTTTCAACAATAGCCGTGTCATGTTTGGGTAGAATTTGAGATTATGCACAAGCTTCTTATTTTGTGGCCAGATTTTAAAAAATCCATACCCTGCCCTATGACATCTCTTAAAATGATTGAAAAAGTCTTTAATACGACGCTACCCAAAGCCTTTACTGAATCCTGGGAAGGACTATTGAAAGACAAACTGTGCTTATTAAAAGCATACAACTTCGGGGACTTCTACCTCCTGAATGAGGCAGCTATTACAGCACTGAATACAGAAAAGAAACCAGACGTCACGCTCAGTAGTGAACTGGAAACTGTACGGAAGTTGATTGAGACGCGACCTTTTTTACGTGACTATGTGCCCGTCGCCATAGAAAGTTTATACCATTATTTCTATTGTTTCATTGGGTTTAAGAAGACGAATGGGGTCATTGAGGATGATAGCCTTTACTGGGTGCTTTCTTTCATAGACAGCATCCCCGAAAAATTTAACTTTAAGAAAATTGCTTCAAAACATACTGATATACTCGGCGACCAGCGCTATGCCGAGCTCGCAGCTATTGTTCATGCAAAAGATAGTCAGCTAACCATCAGTGCATCCGATCATATATACAGTCATCTTTTTGAAAGGTATACTTTTCTGGATAGTTACCTGGATGCAACTGCAAAACAATTAAATAAGCTGTTCAGCATCTTCAATGGCGTGAAATTTTTTGATGAAGGAGGGCATACTTTATACTGCGAATCCGGAGGAGTAAAATCAGTCATTTTTGATACAGGAGATAAGGTAATGCAGCCTATTGAAAACACGAATGTGCCAGAGCCTTATGTGGTAATATACGACAACCTGAAACGTGCCCTGGCCGACAAATTAGGCCCATATACACTGTATGTATTTCACTGGAGGTTCTTTTCGCAGGAAATTGCTGAAACCGGGCTTGGCCTCTCAAAGAATAATAACATGGGTCCATTGATTGATCAATATGGAATGATGTTAAGGAACTTTTAAATAAGGAAGTCTGTGCGCCATATGTGTACAGACTTCCTTATCATCGGTTCTTAATGTGCCACTACTAACTTCTGCGTTACACTATTTCCCTGCTGTTCAACCTTCAAAAAATACATGCCGGAATGCAGGTCATCTACCGGCAGACTTGCCCTTCCTCCTTCAATATTGATCATCCGCTGGCCAGCGGCAGATCCATTCACATGGAGGATGGTCACCAGTCCATTTCCTTTCCAGCCATTTCTGAATTTCAGGATAGCCGTATTAATAGCGGGCTGTGGATATACCTGCAACAAACCGGACAACTTGTTTTCATCTATCGGTGCTGGAGCAATATGTTCCGCTACACCTGGCAGTTTCAACGCACTGTTTACAGTGATCGTATCACTGATGATAATATCTTCTATATAAGTTTTAAAATTGCCGGTTTCCACTCCATGATCATAAGCAATCATGATCCGGTCAACGGTCTTTCCATTGAGCCAGTTACCAATATTACAGAAGATGCGGCGCCAGTTATTTGCCACTCCATGGCCTGCACCGGGATGCATGGAAATCCCGTTCTGGTCGGTAGCGCCTATATCGCGTAGGGTAGTACCGTCTGTCATTACCAGGTCGACTGTAACATAGCGGGAAAGGTTATTGGTAGGATAGGTCCAGAAGCTCAGTTTCGTAGCCGCATTCACCGGGATGTTCACATCAAATGCCCGAAAGTAATAGTAGGAGCTGGTAGCTGAATTGTCTGTGCCACTTACCCGTATGGATGAAGGGCCGGTATGACTGGTTTCTCCGCTCACTACACCACATAGGGGAGTGCTCACATTCTGCGGAACAGAACTTGGGTCGGCGCTGTTTGTCCAGCTTAACATGGCATCATATCCGGTTTCCACGCTTGTACGGAACCAGAGGGGCGCCACTGAATAAGGAATAGTTACATTGGTGGTCAGCGGTTGGGTACCTTTCAGTACCTGTGTGGCCCTGCCGGCAAGGCGCAGGTAAAAGTCGGAACCGATATAAGTACCATCAGCACTGCTGGTCAGGAAGTACTGGTTATTGGGCAATGCAAAATAGCTGTCGGCCATCTTCATGATATTGGTACCTTCATCATATTCATCAAACATCGCGATATAAGCCGTGTTCATTCCCAGGTTCTTGATGTTGTATAGCTGCCGCCAGAAGAACTCACCTTTATTACGGGGAATTTCATTGACCGGTCCACCGTTCCAGTTGCTCCAGGCAAAGCCGGAGAAGATCACTGGCTGATAATCGATATTGTGTGAATTACAATAAGCCAGATCAGGTACCAGCTGGTTATTCTTGAAATTATCTGCACCGGTAAGATCCTTAAAACGACCTACCGACCACGGAGAGATCATATCAAATGCATCATATACCGCACCATAGCCGGCATAGGAATCGTCAGTACCGGTGAGCCAGTGGGTCGGTACACCTCCGATTACATAGTAGCCTTTTCCTTTTAACCAGTTGATGATAGCCAGGCTGTTGGCTGGGGAATTCGTACGGCCGGTCAGGCCAAAGCCCCAGATACAGATCACAGGTTTACCGTTCTGATGGGCATAATAAGGTGAATTGACCACCTGCAGGTCGTTCTCGATATGTAACCAGTCACTCTTTAAATAAGCAGTATCATCTGCGCTCATATCGTACATGATATAGAAAATGCGCTGGTATTTCTCAGCGGCCCGACGCAGGCGGGTGGTTACGCTATCGCGGTTGGTCCGGAATACGCCATCCCGGGTCTCTCCCAGGAAACGTTGCAGGGCTACGCCGTCAATACCGTTGTCCTGCATCCACTTGCAATGACGGTCAATCACTTCCGGAAACCAGGAGGAGAACAACTTCGAAGACTGTCCATTATTCAGATTGCCAAGATTCGTTTGAAACAACTGACCTGCACCATATTCGGTCACGTCGGGGTATGCCTCAAAGGTAATGGCACCCGGAGCAGGAGCGCCGTTGTTGGTCTGGTACTGTCCGGCCGACCAGTGCCGCCAGCGGGCCACTGGTGAACCATCTCCAAAAGCATTGAACCAGGCCTGATAACCGCAGATCACCTTGCCTGTAACAGATTGGGCGGCAGGCGCCACCTGGGCCAACGAAAATAAAGGGCTGCAGCATGGAGCTGCCATCAATAGGAATTGTAACAATATTTTCCGCATATACGTGGAGTTTGGTTGACTACAATTTAATAGGCAGACGCTTAATAGAGAGGTTAATAACCCGCTTAATCAACAGTTAATTGTAAAATAATTCTAAAAAGAACGAATATTCGTTTATATTTGCATCATGAGAGTTAAAGATGAAAACAAGGAACTGATCATCCGGGAAAAAGCGATTGAGATGATTGTAAAGGAAGGGTTTGATGGGCTGAGTATGCAGAAACTGGCCAAAGAGGCTAATATCTCGGCCTCAACCATTTACATCTATTTCAAAAACCGTGAGGATTTGCTGAACCAGCTTTATCTGAGCGTCTGGGAGAAATTCGAGAGAGACGCCCTGACCAATTTTTCCCCTGATATGCCATTTGAGGACGGGCTGTGGTTACAATGGAAGAACCGTTTCAGGAATATCTGTCAGAATCCCCTGGAGTATCAGTTTGCTGAGCAATTCCGCAACTCTCCGCTCATTAATCACAAGGATATAAAACCCAGTGTTTTCAGAAAGATCATGAACGACTTTGTTGACAATGCTGTTAAGAAAGGAGAGCTTGTTGATCTACCTGTTGATCAGTATTGGGCGATTGCCTATGGTCCGTTTTATACCCTGGTAAAGTTTCATTTTGACCAACGCAATATAGCGGGTAAAGCATTTACCCTGACAGAGCAAAAACTGAAACAGGTGTTCACCTTAGTAATAAAATCCCTAAATCCTTAAAATTTTTTGACCTCATTAAAGAACGAACATTCATTTATTATTAACACATTAACCTTTAGAGCAATGACGATTAACCACCTCAACTTACCCGTGTCCAATGTCGCGGAAACAATTACCTTCTTTGAATCCTATTTTGATTTCAAATGCCTGGAGACCAAAGGAGATAATATGATTGCCGTATTGAGAAACCCGGCTGATTTCATCCTTGTATTGATGTCTTCGAAAATGAGCAAGACTGATAATACAACCTATCCTGATGCATTTCATCTTGGGTTTATATTGGATAGTAGTGAAAAAGTGAATGAACTTTTTTCAAAGCTAAAAGCCGGTGGGATACAGCTTGAGCGGGAGCCGCAGAAAATAAGGAATAGCTTTGGTTTCTATTTTTATTTTGGGGAATTGTTTATTGAAGTGGCGCATTATCTGGAGCAATCCTGATTTTGTTCAAGCCGTTTCGCAATCACCTCTCTCAACCGTTCTGCATTCCCGTCTCCCCAATTGCCTAACGCAGTAATAACCGGTATCAGACTTTTACCAAACTCAGTTAAACTGTATTCAACCTTTGGCGGCGCCTGAGGATATATCACTTTTGATATCAACTCATGCGCCTCCAGTTCATTCAACTGGATATTAAGCACTCTTCTGGATGCATCAGGGATCTTCCGTTGCAGTTCACTCGGGCGTTGATATCCTTCGTTGATAAACCACAACAAACGGATCTTCCACTTGCCGTATAACACTTCGGCTACGAGATCCAGCCCGCAATGCAGGTTCGGAGAAATTTTTCTTTCATACATGATAGCAAAATTAGCCCAATGCGGTAAATGTGACAATATGGGAAGAATTTCTCCCTATGCAATTCGGTTTTCCGTACTTGTCAGAGACTGGCGCGAGTTTCAACTTTGTGTTTAAAATTATTCGACACATGGAACAGCAATTCAGTTTCAACGATGAACTTCAGGGTAAAATAGCACTTGTCACCGGCGGTACAAAAGGAGCAGGGAAAGCCATTGCCGACCGTTTATCACAGGCAGGAGCGACTGTCATCATTACGGCAAGGAATCAGCCGGAAGAGGCAAATAAGAGGCTCTATTTCATTTCCGCAGACCTCAGCACTGCTGAAGGCACACAAAAGGTGGTTAGTGAGGTTTTAAACAGGTTCAGCAAACTTGATATCCTGGTAAATAATCTAGGCGGCTCTGAAACCCCTGGCGGCGGTTTTAAGGCACTAACAGACCAGGACTGGATAAATACCTTTCAGGCAAATTTGCTGGCGCCTGTGAGGCTGGATAGGGGATTTGCACCTGGTATGATAGAAAGAGGAACAGGGGTTATCATCCACATCGCTTCTATTCAGGGCAAACTGCCCTTGTATGATGCTACTTTACCCTATGCGGCAGCTAAAGCCGGGCTTATCAATTATAGTAAAAGTTTATCAAATGAGATTTCTCCCAAAGGTGTCCGCGTATTAACAGTATCTCCTGGATGGATAATGACCACTGCAGCCAACAGAATGATGGAACGTATTGCTGAAAGCTCCAATACCTCCGTAGAACAAGCTGCACAAAGTGTAATGGATGCATTGGGTGGTATACCAATCGGCCGGCCGGCGAAGCCGGAAGAAGTGGCAGAATTGGTGGGATTCCTTGTTTCACCAAGGGCCGGTTATCTTACAGGTACGGAATATGTCATCGATGGTGGGACAATTCCGACAATTTAACATGATAATTCTAGCTGGGAAAGGCTTTTGAAAAGGTATGTATTCGCTCAAGGTATACCCGAAGTTCAGTGAAGGCTATATCCTATAGGCGCTCTACTATAGCATTATAGGCACTTCCTATAGCGATCGCTATAGAAAAGTGCCTGTAATGTAGGACTGGAGAGCCTATAGGATATAGCCTCTACCGAACCTCTACCGAACCACGAGCGAATTCAGATTTCAGATTACGGAAGATCGAATTCGGAAAACCAAAAGTTCTTTGATTTATTGACCTCAAAATATGCTCACTTCTGCCGCGATTTACGCTGCGAGGGCATAAAACTATGCATAAAGAAAGCCCTATCTGCCTTGATAACCCATTCAGCATATAGCCACTGTATAATGGGCATAAGAACAGATAAACCGTTTTAGCTTAAACGGCTGCGTCAATTGTTAATATTCCTGTAGCGTGCCAGGTTTAATTTCCCCGTGTACTTCTCCTCATGATCAATCGTCTGGTACATTACATTACTATTCGGTAATGACTCAATAAACCGGATAATTTCCTCAATAGTGAATGGAGATTCCAAATGCACTTCCACTGCGGAAGATCCTTCTTTAACGGGTGATATCTCATAATCACCTCCCAGAATGCGCTGTAACTTCAAGACATCCTGCTTGTTGTTGGCTCTAAAGCGATATGTATTTTTCATTGTCCCAGGTATAAGAATATCTGTTTGCAATCGTTTCCAAATATAGGAAAACACAAGCAATTGGTAATCAACCTCAGCCATAAGGAAAAAGGGTGACTGAAACGATCTTTCATGACCAAACGGCTCCCCTTTCGAAAGGGAAAAGCCGGCTTTTGCACTATATTGTGGGATATATACTTTTTTCACATGATATCCGGTAGGAATATTAGGATTTAGTGCATATTTTAATAAAGTGTGAAATTGACATGAATATGATATTATATCGCGAACTCGAAGACTATATTTATGAATATTGTAAAGAATACATGACGCAGGACGAATTCATGGCCCATAAGGTACTACTCTATAAAACGCCAAATACATCCGAAGCTATGATTGCAAAAATGCGTGAACGAGGATGGTTCAATGATGAACCACATATCCTTGATATGATAGCAGATGGCTTTCCAGAATTCAAACGCAGAGTCGTAGCAAGGATCTGGCGGGAACACAAGGATATATTGCCATTGAACCTCTGTCCTAAATGTAACCTGATCGCCCGGACACCGGAGGCACACCAGTGCCGCTTTTGCAAGCATGACTGGCATTCCGCCGATGCAGCAGCAAAGTAGTTCGTCAATATAACTCAAGTATCCGCTCCACATTTATCTGCTCCAGGAAATACTCATCATGCGACACCACGATAAGTGTCCCCTTATACTCATTCACCGCCACCGTAAGGATCTCTATATTCTGGATATCCAGGTTATTAGTCGGCTCGTCCAGCACTATAATATCGGGCGTTTTATCACTAATAGTCAGACAGCAAAGCATTAAACGCATTTTCTCACCACCACTGAGCGCACTGCAGGGCTTATCCCAATAATCTTTGGTAAACAGGAAACGCGTAAGACGCGTCTTTATCTCATGCTCCTGTAAGGCTGCATCATTAAATCGCTGCGCCTGTTCATATACCTGTAGATTATTATCGATCAAAGAATAATCCTGGTCAATATACACCGTCCTGTTATCAGCCCTGCTGGCTATTCCAGACGTAGGTTCCAGACTCCCCAGTATGATATTGATCAGCGTTGTTTTACCCGAACCATTCAACCCTTTCAAGGCAATCCGTTCTCCACTCGTGATCTGAAATGTCAGCGGCTCTTTCCAGAGTAAGTGTTCACCGTACTGATAATTGATATCATTCGCAGTAAATAATATCTTTCCCTTATGAAGTGTAGAATTGTCGAAGCCTAACTTCATTTTATCCATATCAGGCAACTCCTTTCGTAGTTCATTCAGACCCTGGGAAATAGCATCGACCTTTTCTGCATGAACGCCCTTCATACGTGCAGTACTCTTCTCTGCATTATTCCTGAAGGTATTCATAGATATAGTGGGTAGTCCTGCTTTCTCCTGCTTTTTCTTACCGCGGGCGTCCAGCTTCTGCTGCTTTTCCGCCGTTTCCCGCTCTGTCTCTCTGGCTTTCCTTAATGCTTTTTCCTTACTTCTGATATCCTGGTCCAGTGCATTACTTTCGATCATTTTCTGTTCCCGGTAGAAATCATAATTGCCGCCGTAAACAGTGATGCCACGTTTGCTTAATTCACAAACAGTATCCAGCAGGTTTAACAATTTCCTGTCATGACTGACTACAATCAAAGTACAGGAAGCAGACGCAATGAACTCATACAACAGTTCTCTGCCTGCTCTGTCGAGATGATTACTCGGTTCGTCTAACAAGACTATTTCGGGCTGATGAATGGCAATCCCTGCCAGAAAAACCTTCGTTTTCTGTCCGCCGCTAAGCGTATCCATCTTCCGGTGAAGGTCCAGCGCTTCCAGCCCCCAATGGATCAGCGCGTCCATACTTCTCTCCTCAATGGTCCAATCATCATTTAACACCGTTAGATTCTCTTCTGTTACATTACCATCTAGAATCTCGTGCAGCGCTTTTAATCTTTTCTCAATCTGCAAGGCCTGTGCAACGGTAATATCGTTGTACTGACCAAAAAGCTGTGGTATGTAATATGGTACAGTATCGACCTGCATAGCGCCGCCTGATGGCTGCAGCACACCAGCCATAATTTTCAGCAGGGTAGATTTACCTGCGCCATTATTGCCAATAAGTGCAATCTTATCTTGCCTGTTAATAGTCAGATTGATATTGTCGAATAATAAATCTTTGTTGGGATGGGTATACGTGAGATTTTGCAGAAATAACATAATTCCTTTCTTTTTAAAGCCAATAAATCCAGCTCCTCCCTCAGCGGGAAGCGCTACTTATCTTTTTTGAAAGAAATTATATCTCACATTGATGGGTCTCGTTCGTTAATTTCTGCAAACTTAAATACTTTTTTTTACTTTTTTTCATTTCGCGTAGGGGTAATCCTTTCTCTGCATTGTCTACCTTCGACGACAAATTATAAGCGCGAGGCCTTGGAAGTGGTAAAAGAGTCAAAAAAAGACAACGGGCTATTGGAACAGTACTTCTTTGAGTATTTTGAAGTATTGCATACCTATGCCTATACCATACTGAAAGACAATGACGAGGCGAAAGATGTAGTACAGTCCGTTTTTATGCAACTATGGCAGAAAAGAGATGTCCTGACCATCAAACAGTCTGTTCGTTCCTACCTGTATGTCGCTACCCACAACCATTGCCTGAATTATATAAAAAGCAGGAAAATACGGCAACAACATTATGATCAGTTTGCCTCCGGCGAACAGGACGTTACCACCACACTGGAAGAACATATCGCACTGGCAGACCTGAAAAAGGAAGTCCTGGCAGCTATGAAAACACTACCGGATAAATGCCGGGAAATATTCTACAAGAGCAGATTTGAAGAGAAAAGTTATACCGAAATCGCTGAAGAACTCAATATATCTGTTAAAACTGTCGAAGCACAAATGGGCAAAGCACTGCGTATTTTACGGACTATCCTATCCGGCAAGACGTTCTTCTGGCTCATGATAAGCTGTCACTTATTGACTGGAATAAACAAACTTATTCAATAGTTATGGCACAGAGAGCTAAAAATATTATTGTAAATGACGACTTGCTATCAAAATATTTCTCCGGTGAAGCGTCACCGGAAGAAGCCATGGCCATTGATGACTGGAAACTCAGCAATGAGAACAACCGGCAGGAATTTGCCGCATTGTGGTCTGCCTGGAATCAGACTTCACTACGCTCTCATACAATAGGTGATATACAAACTGCCTGGCAGGAATTGTTGCCGCTTCCTAAAAAGTTACCGTCCAGACGTACCATATTGCTCAGATGGACAGCAGCTGCATCCGTGCTTCTCTTCATAGCTATTTCAGGCGTATTATTTTTTAAGACAAATAATACGCCAAAGCAAAATACAGTCACGGCCGCTCTGCATACAACTATACAACAGGCACTTCCATGCGGGTCGCAGGTAACTATTTCCCCCGGTAGCAGCATCACTTACCCTGTGTCACTTGCAGGTAATGAAAGACATGTAATACTGAAGGGCAGTGGTTATTTCGATGTGAAGCCCTTGCCGGATAAGCCATTCATTATAACTGCAGGCCCCGTAAATATAAAAGTACTGGGTACTGCCTTTCATGTAACTGACACAGATACTGCGATCACGATAAAAGTAATCAGCGGTAAGGTACTCGTGTCCGCTGCAGCACAACAAATCATCATTTCCGGTGGAGAAACAGGCAGCTATCTGAAGAAAGAGAAACAGCTGGCACGTGAACCGGAACAACGCAGCTTTCATTTCGATAATGAAGACCTGTCAGTAGTGATAGCAACATTGTCTAAGGCTTATCATAAGAAAATAATCATCCGGGATCCTGAGATTGCCTCCCTCAAGATTTCCAGCAATTTTGACAACAAACCACTTGGCTATATACTGGAGGTAATTGCCATCACACTTAATGTAAAATATACTTCCAATCTAAACAACGATGAGATCTATTTCGAGAAAGCGAACTAACCTGCTTTTGTTCTGTATTCTATTGCTCACATTCACCGGTAACCTATATGCACAACAGTATGAAAAAGCCATTGTAAAAATATCACAAACGCCTGTTGACATTACATCCCTGGCAAAAACAATTGCGAAACAAACCGGCTTGCAGTATTCCCTGAATATGCAAAATGCATCGCTACGGAAACATATTACTTTAAAAACAGGCAACTGGCATTTGTCCGATATATTAAAGCAGGTACAGCAACAGGCAGGACTTAATTACAGGATACTTGGTGACCATATTCTTTTCATGGACTATCAGCCACCTGTGAACAAAAGCATTACCACCAGCACAACAGGTGTTCCATCGCTACCATCAAATGCCATAAACCAGTCATTAAAAGCAGGCAACGATAAGGCTTCCAAAGCAGTGAAGTCATCAACATCATCTGCCAGTCAATTAAAAAGTACCGCTAAAACTACTACGGTAACAAACGTTACGAAAAATACATCCTCAGAGAAAACAAACATATCCAAAGCAACTGCAAAAACAGTTCCTGCTACAAAAGCGAGTCAGACAGCAGACAGCTCCGATGCCGGAGCTACCAGCAACACTACCACGCCTGCCAGGAAACAGGACTCCATCACTTCTTCATCAAAGGGGATAAGCGCTGTTGGAAGCCAGGCCATTGATAATAAGGGTAGTCTATTACTACCCTTGCCACCCGCATATACCGTGTCCAGCTATACCCCAAAAATGTTTTCGCTGACACTATTTGACAATACAGATAATACCAACAATAAAACAACACCCGTTATCAGGAATACCGTTCAACCGCTTATGAAAAGCATCGCCATGGCAAAAGAGAAAAAGCAAAAAGAGCATAATGGCAGACAGCGGAACAGATCATCCGGGGCTGAAAGAATAAACGCTGATGATGTAGCATGGTATCAACCAACTGTGAAAACAGGATTCAGCACAGATGAGATATTATATCTCAATGCATCACTCATGGCAGGCATAAAATATGTTTATGGTATCATTTCTTACGGTTACGCATTTCCCGGCGGACGTTTCCGCTGGGGAGCAGGTATTCCCCTCAGATTGAATGAAACACAACAATTGAGTGTCATTTTTACCACAGGCACATTGAACAGAAGAACTTCGCCTGATTCTGCCATCATCTATGGGGTGAAGGAACAACTGACACGTTACGGTGCAGGATGGTCTAAAACAGTGAGTCCACGTATAACCTTCCAGGCACAGTTCCATTACAACATACTCAAAAAAACATCCGACTCCACCTCGGTGTATGCACAGACCAAGGCGGGCGATTATCAGCATTTCGGCTATGGCAAAGCCCCTTATACACTCAGCGAAAGCTACGGTGCCTATTCATATGGGCAAAACTATAGTACAGCAGGCGACTTCAAGCGATGGATCGGTATACAGCTTTCCTTGTTCTACAAAATATTCTAAGCATTATTTAATGCCGGAAATGACTGTATAAGCCATTATCCGGCATTCCTACAGGGTGGTCAGGATCTTAATTTGTTGTAAGCATGCATCAACACCGGCGGCACGAAGTCTTTCAGACCTAATCTAATCCCTTTCTTAAAATCTTCTGTGCGGTGTCTCCTGATCTTAAACAATGTTGTATGACTTCCCAAAGTAGGATCTATCTCCTCTTCAGGGCGCCCATTTGTGTAATAATATAACGCAATAGATTTCCTTGTACGGTCTTCAGGACAATTCAGGGCATCCGGATGTCCATGATAGGAATAGGACGTAGTACTGAAAATAGCCATCCTGTTAAACAGCGGCAATATCTTCACTTCTGCCTTTTCCATATTTCTGTCCCACAGTTCAAAATGACCACCATAACTCTCCTCCCAATCCTTGTTCAGGTATATCAGTACATTTAAACGGCGGTCAAGATTTGTAATGGGATGTTTGTTGAAATCGGCATGTATCTTCAGTAATCCACCTCTGACAATCTGATGCAAACCGCCGCCTTCCAGGTAAGGATCGGGTATTAATCCCCTTATACCTGTCAGCTCTTCCAGAAAATTAAGGAAGGGACGGGAGTTCAATGAATAGATAAAATGTCGCGTGAATGCACCGTAATTACTTTCATCTTTTAATGCCAGCTTCAATTCCTGCGCATTACTGTATCGCTGCCAGTGCGCACCATTCGCTCCGGGAAATTCATCCAGTACGTTATTCAGCGCCTCCTCCGGAAAAACATTATCCAGGTATATATGCGGGAAAGGGTTTCCTTCTGCATATCTCTGCTTGTTGCTACTGGCAAGCGTCTGCAGTGTAGGAACATCTGGTATGTAGTAATTCATAGAATGATAGGTGACATTGGTTAGAACAATGCCACCTATACGACAATTCAATTTATCAACTACCCTTACTCAGATGAAATTTATTTTTTATTTACCTTCGTCAGACTATTTAAATCCCCATGGCTTACAAAAGAAAAGGACATCTTACTGTGGTAATGGAATATTGCACACATCTGCGCAGTTTTTTGCATAGAAGGTACTGGAAAGGAGAAAGAAAAGCCGGTAAGAAATTAATAAGAAAGGAACTAATGGAATACAGGAAACCGGCAGCTTAACTCAACCATTTCCTCAAGGCATTTGATTTTTCCCTGCTCACCATCACTTCCTCCGTTGGAGGAAACAGGTCCAGTTTCAACTTACCATTAAATACCTGGTGGATCTTTTGTATAGCCCCGGCAGATACAATGTATTGCCTGGTTGCCCTGAAGAAATCCCTGGGGTTCAATTCCTGTTCCAGCTCTTCCAGGGTCTGATCGATTGTATAACGGTCTCCCTGGTTAGTGACCAGGTACACCAGTTTGTGTTCAGAAAAGAAATAAGCGATATTGGGTACCATGACCGGTATCAGCATATCCCGGTAAGATACCAGAAAACGGGAACGGTATACCACTTCCCGGTGCTGCATTTTCTTAATCACCTCCAGGAGGTCAGGAGTATCTGCGTTCTTAACCAGCCCCTTGATCCTTGTGATGCTTTTTTCGAGTTGGGCTTCTTCCAATGGTTTCAGTAGATAATCAATACCATTCACTTCAAAGGCCTTCAGTGCATATTCATCATAAGCTGTAATAAAAATTACATGCGACCGGATCTGCACATGATCGAAGATCTCGAAGCTCAATCCATCTGTCAGTTTAATATCCATGCAGATAATATCAGGATGTTCATGCTTTTCCAACCATTCTATGCTCGCCTGAACGGTTTGCAGCTCGCCAATGATCTCAATCTGCTTATCGATCTGCCATAACAGCTTTTTCAACCTCGCCGCATTAGGTAACTCGTCTTCAATGATCAGTATGCTCAACATGTTCCTTTTCATTTTTCTTCATCAATGGTATCTTCACTTCAAAATAGTTGTCAGTATTGCTAATGACAGGTTTATTACCACTTAGCAGCAGATAACGCTGGGTGATGTTTTTTAGTCCCAGCTGTGCTCCTGGTTCCTGTATGCGCTTCGGATTCTTGTTATTACGAACCACAAGCCACTTATTATCTGCCATGTAAATATCGATAATCAGCGGCGAATCATTCGTAAACTGATTATGCTTAATCGCATTTTCAATGAGTAATTGTAAAGTCAGCGGAGCAATATCGCTTTGCAGATGCTCTACTTCCTGTGATATATTGATGCGAATAGCCTGACCATACCTGATCTGGTGCAGGAAAAGGATATTCCTGATAAAATCGAGTTCTACCGCTATAGAGATAGTATTCTGTGTCCGGTTAGTCAGCATATAACGATAGATGGAAGATAACTTCACCACATAGTTAACAGATAAGGAAGGATTTTCCTCTATCAGGGAAGTGAGTGCGCTCAGGTTATTAAACAGGAAGTGCGGGTCCAGTTGCAGTTTCAGGGCGTCCAGCTGTGCCTGAACAGCCAGCTCGTTCAATTTAAATGCCTCCAGGCGTGCATTATTCAGTTTGTTGATAAGATGTTCTGCCGCAAAGATGGAGGTGATCACCAGGCAATAGATCATCCCGGTAATCGAAGACTGGCGGTAGAGTAGCTGGTTAAATGCGAACTTCTCCGGGAAAGGGACATGGAAAAAAAGGTAAAGCACAAGGAGGATGATACCCATGTGAGATATTAGCTGTACCATGAAACGCATTCTCATGTTCCGTTCCCATGGCAACCTGCGATGCAGCACATAGGTCAGCCAGATACCGGTTTCTATCACCAGCAGGGGGAACAACCAGGATACCAGTGTGTTGACGATAAAATCAAATACTGTGAATTGTCTCCAGGCGTTGAAGGTTCGCTCGTAGGGGTTGATCAGGAAAAATATCAGGTTGGTAAGCAAACAAAAAATAGGATAGCCATAAAGTCTTAAGAATTTATAGTTGGATGTAGCCATAATATGTGAGACTTTTACCAGGCTACACTATCCTATTGTTATAATATGTTTATTTGAATGACACGCGGCGAACAGGTCTTGTCAGCAAATCCCATATTATATATAGTATGCCTAATGATAAAACAGATAAAACGATTTTAATAATACTCAGCAATTTACCTATTTTATACAGCTGTGACGCGTAGTGCAATGTATTTGTCATGACTGTTTCCTTTATTTGACAGCAATTTGCCCCAAATACCAGAAAATTACCGGTCAATCTGACTGAACTTACAAAAATCACTACTGAACTTAAATTATCGCATACTGAAGTGAACAGGTAATTATTCCGGCAGGGCAAAAGCCACATATGTATCGCCCGATGGACTGCCTATTTTCCCTCCCCCACAGGCAATAACCACATATTGCCGACCATTTAGGGAATAAACAGCCGGGGTGGCATACCCTGCTGCCGGCAACTGCCCTTCCCATAACTGACGACCCGTCTTTTTGTCGAAAGCCCTGATCTTTTCGTCTTGCGTGGAAGCTACGAATATCAGCCCGCCTTTGGTAACGACAGGACCACCATACACCTGTGTCCCTGTTGGAGGTATTCCCCTCTTTTTAAGGGCTTCAAACTCGCCCAGAGGTACTTTCCATAACAGCTTACCGGAATTCAGGTCTACGGCATTTAAAGTGCCCCAGGGTGGCTTTATGCCTGGATACCCATCCTTATCCAGGAAACGAACGTAACCCGTCATGGTATAGGGCACCTCATCGAGAATGCTTTTCTTTCCTGAGGTATTAGCGCTTGTACGGGCGCCCGGTTCTTCTTTACCGGCGGTTGCTGTGTGTAACAGGAAATCAATCAGTGCTGCCCTTTCCTCATCCGGGATCTGTTTAAACGATGGCATCATATTCCTCCCGCTTGTTATTATTTTCCCAATCTGATCTGCCTGATATTTCCTGCCAATATTCACCAGGGAAGGATAGGAGGTCCCATTCCCTTTCAGTTCGGGACCATGACAACTGATACAGTATTTATTATAGGTGTTGTGCCCGGTAGCGGCACTACTTTTGCCAGCTTTAGGTACGTCGATCATGGTCAGTGACCAGGGCAATTCGCTACTGTTCACGTACAGGGCCTGCGTTTCCGGATCAACAGCAGCACCACCCCATTCTCCACCGCCGTCAAAACCGGGGAATATCCAGCTGCTTTCTTTTGAGGGTGGCGTAAACATGGTGGTGTACTTTACTTTCCGGAACTTCTCCAGCATCTCCTGGTGTACTTCGGGGCTCAGGTCAGTCAGGTCTTCCTCACCAAACTGCTGCCGGGCAAAAGGCTCCGGTAATACAGGAATCGGCTGTGTAGGCCAGGGGGCTTCCCCTGGCAGCGCTTCCTGGGGAACAGCTTTTTCTTCTATCGGGAAGATGGGCTTACCATTCGTTCTGTCAAACAGGAATATATAACCATGCTTTGTGATCTGTGCTACCGCGTCAATTGTCTTTCCGTCTTTATGCAGGGTGACCAGGTTCGGATTGGCCGCCAGGTCGCGGTCCCAGAGATCGTGGTGCACCACCTGGTAATGCCATAAATATTTCCCGGTGGCAGCATCCAGGGCTATCAGTGAATTGGCGAACAGGTTCGTGCCTTTGCGGAAACCACCGTAAAAATCACCACCTACACTGCCTGTAGGTACATATACGATCCCTCTTTGTTCATCCAGCGACATGCCCGCCCAGCTATTGGCTCCCCCTAATTTCTTCCAGGCATCCTTGTCAGGCCAGGTATCATACCCCGTCTCCCCGGGATGAGGAATGGTGTGGAAGATCCAGCGGCGCTCACCGGTATGTACATCAAAAGCACGGATATGCCCGGGAGCCGCATCCGCCGATTCAGCTACCCTGACACCGACGATCAGCAGGTCTTTGTAAATAATACCAGGCGTATTACCCGATACATAGGCGTCTCCGTCAGTCATTCTATCGAGCCCGGCTGCCAGGTCAATATACCCTCCTTTCCCAAAACTCCTGACAGGCTTTCCGTCCAGGGCATTAATAGCATAAGTACGGTTACCCGCATTGTAAAAGATCCGCTTATCCTTTCCATCTTCACGCTGCCAATATACCACGCCGCGGCTGACCTTCATCAGGACAGCGGGATCATTCTTAGCAGCAGTGTCTTCAGAAGCAGGATCGAACAACCAGTGTTGCTGTCCGGTAGCTGCGTCCAGGGCAAAAAGTTTTAAGCGGGGAGAAAGACCGTATAAAATACCATCCACCATCACAGGATTACACTGATTCTGTGAACGGCCGGCAGTATCCTTGTCGTGCGTGCTATATGTCCAGGCTATCTGTAGCCGGGATACATTATTCGGATTGATCTGGGTATTGGCAGAGTAGCGGATGCCATCTTTGGAGCCGGCATAGGTTGCCCAGCTATTATAATCATTTGTGGCAGCAGGATTTTTACAGGACGCTAATAACAATAACGTGGACAATGATACTAACCAAACAATGTTTGTCATTCAACAACTGGTTTATGTATCTCCCAAGATAATAAAACGGGTTGTTCTCTTTTTTACAATTTTACTTTCACGGGGTATACTTTCTTTGCTGTTAGTAAACGGGGGAATAAATACCGCCATTCTAAACTAAGGGGCAACCGGCTTCAATGCCAGCTGCCCCTTCCCCAATTTATACCGGATAAGGACCATCTTCGAATGCTTCTGCATGATAGCCCTTGGATCCTACGGTTTTAGTGAGCGGACTACGTAATTCTTCTCCGGCCTTCAGGCGTTCAATCACATACCTGAAATCATACACCGGTTGCCAGCCTAACTCTCTCCGCGCTTTTTCATTCACATATATCCTGTCGATTCCCTGGAACATTTGCCAGCCGCGACGCTCATACTCTTCCACATACTCCGGAACAAGCCCCTGTACTACCCACAATGCATTATTCCGGAGATAGGTGGCATGCCCGCGCATAAAAGGAGTAGTAGCGCTGATGATGTATTTACCAAAGCCGATCTCCTTTGCCCGTTTAGCGGCCAATATATGTGCATTCACAGCATCTTCCAGCTCTACACGACGGAACAGGAATTCATTTGCCTTCAGATTCTCATCCACATAGGCGTTTCTTGCTTTGCGGTTATCATCTTCTTCCGGGAAAAAGCGGGAAGTTCTGAGCACAATACAAGGCAGACCATGGTTCCTGAAAAACAGCTGGCACAGATCTTCCGCCGCGGCTTTTGTAACACCATAAATATTCTTGGGTACAGGTATCACATCTTCTGTGATCCATGCCGCCGGCGATCCTGCTTTGGGTTCCAGCGCATCTCCGAAAACGCTGGTGGTACTGGTGAAGATAAAAGCGCCTACACCTGCGGCAACAGATTCCTGCAGCAGGTTCAGTGTGCCGGTAATGTTGGTATCAACAAACTCCTGCATGCTATGCGTAGCCACATGTGGTTTATGTAATGTGGCGGTATGAAATACGGCCTCCACACCATCAAGACAACTTTTTACAAAGTCTCTGTCTGTGATAGAACCTACATGTGTTGTAAACGAAGAGGCAAGTATATCTATGCCAATCACTTCATAACGCTGTGCCTTCAGTATACGGGCCAGCCCTTCACCAAGATGTCCGGCGCTTCCGGTAACTAAAACTTTCATATGTTAGAGGTATCTTAATGTTCTGTCACCCCGAAGGTAAGGGGTGTTAACTCAAATTTCGGGACATTTGTCCCACTTACAGGTATGATCACAACAAATCTGCAACTGCGGAATTTAATGGAAGAGCTGACAGGCAACGATAGCACCAGCAGTGCTATCACACTGCGAACCCTTCAGCCTAAACAGAGACTGATTGTACAGGATCAGGCGCTTCAGAGTGTATATATTATCAGGTCCGGTGTAACCAAGTGTTTTATTACAGAAAACAATGAGAAAGATTATATCCTGGCTTTCCTGGGAGAAGGTGAAATCCTTGGGGAGGTTGAAGCGATCAGGCATACCAGGGCAACATGTACGATAGAGGCCATCACGCCAACGACTGTTTATACCATCAGCAGCACACAGTTTCATCATTTTTTCAAAACGCTGCCTGCCTTTAGCAGCGTGGTGCTGGAACTGATAGCTACCCGGCTGGCCCGGATCTCTGAGAAAGCAGCAAGGCAACAACTGTATACCTTATCAGAAACGTTGCCACAACTGCTGTCTGCATTGGAATCCCAGCAGATCACCTTTACCAAACAGGACCTTGCCGAATACCTGGGCATTTCCGTCAGAAGCCTGAACAGGTTACTGAAAGATGCCGGTGATACTACTGTTTGAGCGTCGCCATAAATTTCCTGGTTTCTTCCCTGTAGATAGCAATCAGGTGTGTACGCATGGAATCGGGCGTAGGACTGGTTTGTCCGTTCGTCAGCATAGTGATGCTCCGGGAAGCTAATGCCGGCATATGACAGTCAATACAATTCTTCGAAAGCATCGCTGCCGGCAGCGCAGTCATTTTACAGAAAGTGTGATCTTCTGTTTTATGACAATTCATACAGCGTTGGGAAAAGGCCTGTAACTGGTCTCTTTCATTACTATGCGGATTATGACAGGAAGAACAGTTCATCTCCTCGCTTTTTATAAAACACTTACTGGCAGTAAATAACTGGTATTGCTTCCCGTGTACGTCCATCTCTGCGGTCTTCTCCGGACGGGTGAAATCGGGGAAGAAATAATCCGATAGATTGTCTCCCGGCTTGAAATCAAACGCAGACCTTTGCGGGGTACCCAGTCCGGAATGGCAAAGTGCACACATATCCAGCTTCTGCTGATTCTTTAGAGCACCGATCTTCGTAATGTGCATAGCATTTTTTTCCTGCGGATGATCTTTGTGAAAAGCTACATGTTCCGCCGCAGGACCATGGCATCGTTCACAATCAATACCATACACCAGCTGATTCTTCTCAAACTCCTCAGACAACTGCAGGCCCTCCATACTGACATTCTTAATACCCACGGCAGAGCTATGACAACCGAAACAGGTACCAGGTATCATCCTGTCAAATTTGGGATAGGAAGGCGGGAAACCGGGACTATTGGCCCAGCTATGCGCGGAGATAAAATAAGACAGTGGTAGCTGGAAATACTTCCCGTTTTGCCAGGAGAGGAAGGTCTGTGCCTTTCTGCCTGATCCTATACTGATATCAAACCGGTGTAGCTCCTCTAAAGTGCTGTCCGATAAGGCCACCTGGAAGAGACCACTATCCCTGGCCTCCATTATGACCTTCGTTCCATTGCTGTAGGAAAAGACGTTATGAGGACTTACAAAACTGCCCTTAACAGATGCCCGAGAGGCCGGGCTGGAAGTTTTATAATGCCCGGTAGTTACATAGCTATCGTAGATATTCTTATGACAGCTGATACAGGCTGCCGATCCTGCAAATTGCCTGCCTCGCAGATCCTCTTCTTCCTTAGACCGCTTACCGACACATTGTGAAAAGATGATAATACAGGAAATGATCAGCAGGGATATACATAGCAGTCGTTTGTTCATAACGTTGGAATAATGGCCTCAAGATATATATTTATAGTATGAAACAAAAGATCGCCCATATCACCCTTGTCGTTGACAACTACGACGATGCTATCCGGTTCTATACCGAAAAGCTCCATTTTACCCTTGTGGAAGACACCCCGCTGGGCGATGGCAAACGATGGGTGCTGATAGCCCCGCCAGGATCGGAGGGAAGCTGCCTGTTGTTAGCCGAGGCAGTTGGTGAAGAACAGAAAAGCAGGGTAGGCAATCAGACAGGAGGAAGAGTATTCCTGTTTCTTTATACAGACGATTTTGAAAGAGACTTCCGGAACCTGCTGAATAAAGGGGTAAAGATTGTAAGACAACCCCTTGAACAACCTTATGGAATAGTAGCTGTTTTTGAAGATCTGTATGGCAATATGTGGGATCTGATACAGCCTGCCAGACAATAATAAATCTTTTGTTAAAACGCACAGGGGCAACATTTACCATTGCTTTTTTCTCTAACTTCAATATACTTTCCCCTGTTATATGCCTTACCATAAAGCGCTGCTACTACTGCTGCTCCCCTTGTACTTTTCATGTAATACCCGTACATCAAAAGCAGAACATTCATTTTACTATTGGAAATCAAGCTATGACTGGGGGACCGATTGGGACCATGACAAGCCACAATGGCCGGATAGTATGAAAAAGGTCCTCGGCGTACAACACTTTTACCTGCATTACTTTGATGTTGATTGGAGTGAGAATCTATCTATGCCCGTTCCGGAAGCGGAATTCAACATTTATAGCGATATCGATAAGCTGCTGAAAGATTGCAACTACACACCTGTCGTTTTTATTACCAACCGTACTTTTGAACACATGCCCGACAGCTCCTGTGAATGGCTGGCCAAACGCGTAGCAGCCAAGATCAATGCTTTCTCAGATAAGATTGAAGCATACATCATTTACAGCAAGACGCTGCATATCTATAGTCGGTTGCCGTCTCCTACATACCTGCAGCGGGATTCCATTCAAAAGGTAATCACCGCAGCCAGAAAAGGGTTTATCACTGAAATCCAGATAGATTGCGATTGGACAGCCAACACCAGGGATAAGTATTTTCATTTCCTGAAAGCACTTAGACTACATTATCCTGATAAGGTGCTTTCTGCCACTATCCGGCTATATCCTTATAAATATCCTAAAAAGATGGGTGTTCCACCGGTAGACCGGGGTATGCTGATGTGCTATAACCTGGGCAATATTAAAGATGCCAATACAAACAATTCCGTTTTTGATTTAAAGACGCTGCAGCAATACTTTAATGGCCCTTCTTATCCCCTGCAACTGGATATAGCCTTTCCGGTGTTTGGATGGTATGCCTGGTTCAGAGGGAATGAATTTAAAGGCATTGTTCATGATGAGCCCTCACTTATGGATGACACCATTACATTTACCCGACTGGATACTCATCGTTACCGGGTAATGACAGATACTGTGCAGGGCAACTATTATTACCGATCGGGCGACATATTACGCAGGGAATATCCCGACTCCAATATGCTCAGTAAGGCTATTGAACTTGTAAAGGAAAAAGTGCCCAACTACCATCGCATTGCATTCTATCACTGGAATCAGTCTTCAATAGAGACATATGAAAAAGTTATTCAAAAGACTTTTGCTACTCGTTAACACGTTATTGTTATTAGTCTTTCCATATATGAACACCCGGAGCTGCGGTCCGGAACTTTCTCCTGCAGATATGCGCTTTGCATTATTTCAGCCAGACCTCTCAGGACGTAATAATCTGGCGCCTTTGTATTATCGCATGCCAGAAAACGGGTACTTTATTTCTGATCCACAAAAAACAGATTACTTCCGCAACTGCCGGGAATGGCAAAAAATGACAGGGAAGGCTGTCACATTGAAGGACATCTACACGATACAGTATGATGTATTTCCGGATGATTTTCTGTATGCCTATCGTCATGCTGATTGGAAACAACTGGAAGATAATTCATTTGTGCAGTGGTTACGGAAGCCGGCGCATAAAAAGGAGCTGGACTATATGGCCTTTGCCAAACAGGTAGAGTTCAGCCAGCTTGGCAACCCTGATCCCTGGCGGATTGGCTCCCTTCCCGAAAACACGGCCCCACTCATCAATACGGCAGTTCGTAATTGCGATAGCATCAAATCTCTCTTTCTGCAGCAACGCTATGCCTTCCAGCTTGTAAAGCTGTATTTCTATAACAGGAAAAATGATACCACTGCCATTCGCCGTTTGATCAGTTGTTATGATACTTATCTGAAAAACAATTCAAGTATAGTATCAGATTGGGCCCTGTACTATTATGGGTTTATACAGCGAGATCCCAACCTGTACCTGAAATATATGCTGGAAAGCTTTGACAGGTGTGAGGAGAAAAAAGGGCCTGTGTTTGGCGATGTGACCCGGCGGCAGCTGGATGAATTTTCAGCTGCAACATCAGATAGACATACTGTGGCACTTGTTCATGTATTAAAGGCATTGAAACAACCCGGCAGATCATTGCCAACATTACAGCAATTGTACAGTATTGAACCCAACTGCTCATACCTGCCTTTGCTGATATGCAGGGAGGTCAATAAACTGGAAGACTGGATATCCACTCCTGAAATACTCGGCTTCAATTCATCTGTAAGAGAAAATCTCTTTTTTGCATCAAGGAACTACGAAACCAATTCGGATGATCATAAGCCCGATACTGGCTATGCATACTATGCAGCCAAAAATATGGCAAGCGACCGGCAATATCTACGCGCTTTCACAGGCTTCCTTACCGGTATGCTGGAAAAGAAAAGTATTAACGAAGATATGATCCGCTTAGCGGTTGCACATCTTTATAACATGGATGGACGTTATGCTGATGCCACCTATCAACTTGGTAAATTAAGTCCTTTAAAAGACACGCTGTATCAAAGACAAGCCATTGTTGAGAAACTGGTCGCTGCTTTTTATAATCAGGATATTACTGATGTCCGTGTAAAACAATACCTGTCCAAGCAGTTCCAGGCGCTTGAACAATTGGGCTATGAACTGAGAGGCGACCAGGCTAATATAGAGAACTGGAGAAGTGAAAACAAAGATATGCGTGCAGCATTATTGCTGATGCTCAGCCAACGTTATAAGCAGGCAGGAGATATCGTAACAGCAGGACTATTATTTCAGAAGGCCAATCTGCCCATAAACGAATATACCGGTGGATATTATGAGGAAGAGAGCCCCGCTGTAAGTTATCCCAGGATCGCTTATTTTGATAAATACGGGTCGCCGGATGATGTGGAGAAGCTGATACGATTCAAACATCAATCCCGGAAAACACCATTCGAAAAAATGATTGTACCGGCAGTATGGGCACCGGATGATTTCTATCGCGATGTAAAAGGAACATTACTTATTCGTCAGCAACGTTTCAAGGAAGCAGCTATGGAGATGGAAAAAATAGCTGACGATTTCTGGGAAAAGAACTGGGAGTATAAAGGTTACCTGACACGCATGTATATTGGAAGTCCGGGCATACTTGTGCCAGGTGAAGACCGCCGGAGACATTATCCTATAACAAGCAAAAAGGCAATACTGAGAGATATCCTGGCATTACAGGATAGCCTGTCACAGGCCAGCACAATGGATGCAAAAGCGCGCTTCCATTATCTGCTGGGGAATGCCTATTTCAATATATCCTATTATGGCAGGGAATGGATGATGAGCGCTTACGGACAGTCATACAGAGAAGAATCAGCAGAGACATTTGATAATTACAGTTGGGCGTGGTTTTCTTTTTACCCAAATGAAAACATTTATAAAAGTGATTATTACCAATGCTCACATGCATTCGACATGTATCAAAAAGCATTACGGTTAAGCGCCGGCAACAAAGAATTACACGCGAAGATATTGCTGATGCTTAATGTCTGTGATAAATCCAGGTATACATTCTTCACTGAGAAAGCAAAATATCGTAAAGGTATTGATGACTACTGGCGGAATACGGCGCCCTACAGCTTCCCTTATCTGAAACTATTAAAAGAGAAAGATGCAGATACAAAAGTATATACGGATAGCTATACTGAATGCCCGGATGTAGCAGCATTTAAAGGGCATTAGCGGCATTGCCTGCGGGAAATATTCAAATATTTATACACACCACTCAACTAAATGATTACCAAATAGTAACAAAAGGTTTTGCAGTTTATTTCATTACCGTTCTTCCGAATCTTTTTTGCAATTCAGAAAATTGTTATAACCTTTGTATGGTAATTCAATTTACAATGGACACTGATTCCTATATGCGTGCTAATAAGCACTTTTTACACTTCACCATTCTTAACACTTCTCCCCCCGGAATTTAGTTTTACGAGCGACGGAAAGTTTTTAACAGGGCTTTAGTCTGCACACGTTTTTACTACAGCTACAACTGTAAAAGCAACGCTATGCAGATTGTACGGCTTTGTACAATCTATTCGCGTATGCATATATATGCGGCCACAACATCCTATTATCTATATCATACAAATACAGCACAATTATGCAAACTCCTGAAGTAATCAGATGGCTGATGATTATCGGCCTGCCCGTACTATGCCTTATTCTCTACAAGTTCATCCTTCGTGTCTTCTTTGGTCTGGTTATCGTACCGGAAGATAAGATCGGTCTTGTAACAAAGAAATTCGTTCTTGTCGGTAAACAATCACTACCGGAAGGCCGTATCATTGCCACCAATGGCGAAGCGGGTTTCCAGGCGCAAACCCTGGCTCCCGGTGTTTACTTCGGGAAATGGTTCTGGCAGTATGAAGTGACCTTCCAGTCATTTACAATTATCCCTACCGGTAAGATCGGTCTTGTACTGGCAAAAGACGGTACAGAACTGCAATCGGGTGCCATTATGGCCCGCCGCGTGGATTGTGATGCATACCAGAATGCGGAATCATTCCTTAACAACGGCGGACAAAAAGGGCGGCAGACCGCTATCATGACACCAGGTTCTTATCGTATCAACACCTTCCTGTTTGAAGTAGAGATCACTGATATGACCACTGTACCTGATAATGCGGTAGGTATCGTTACCACACTGGAAGGCCAGGCTATCGAAACGGGCCAGATCGCGGGTAAGATCATCACAAACCACAACAACTTCCAGGATGCAGACGCATTCCTCGCTAACGGCGGGTATAAAGGGCTGCAGGAACAGGTGATCCTCTCCGGTTCTTACTTCCTGAACCCATGGTTTGCCAAAGTGGAAATGCGGCAGATGACGGAAATTCCGATCAGCCATGTGGGCGTTGTAATCTCTTATGTAGGTAGCGACGGTGAAGACCTCAGCGGTGTAGAGTTCAAACATGGTAACATCGTTGCCAAAAACCACAAGGGTGTATGGGCCGACCCACTGGGACCGGGTAAATATCCTATCAACCCTTACATCATGAAAGTGGAATATGTACCTACGACCAACCTGGTGCTGAACTGGGCCTCCGCACGGAGCGAAGCGCACCAGCTGGACAAGAACCTGTCTACCATTACCGTACGTAGTAAGGATGGTTTTACCTTCAACCTGGACGTAGCGCAGATCATTCATATTCCATCTACCGAGGCGCCTAAAGTAATTGCCCGTTTCGGTAATATGAGCAACCTGGTTACACAGGTACTGGAACCTACCATCGGTAACTACTTCCGTAACTCCGCGCAGGACGCAGAAGTGATCGACTTCCTGAAGAGCCGTAAGGAAAGACAGGAATCTGCCAAAGAGCATATCGGTAGAGTACTGGAACAATACAACGTATTCGGTGTGGATACCCTGATCGGTGATATCGTACCTCCTGAAAGCCTGATGAAGACACTGACAGACCGTAAGCTGGCGGAAGAACAGAAGGTAACCTACGATACACAGATGCGTGCACAGGAAACCAGGCAGGCACTCGAAAAAGAAACAGCGATCGCTGAAATCCAGAAAGAGATCGTTAAGGCCGACCAGGGTGTACTGATCGCAGAAAGGATCGCTGATGCTGCCGTTAAAAAGGCTACCGGTGATGCCAACAGCGTACGTCTGCAGGCCAATGCGGAAGCCGACAGAATGAAACTGCTGGCAAGTGGTGAGGCCGAAAAAGTACGTGTACTGGCGAAAGCAGAAGCGGAAAGAACAGAGCTGATCGCAAAAGCTGATGCTGAAAAGATCTCCCTGACAGGTAACGCGGAAGCAGAAAAGATCCTCGCTATCGGTAAATCCAGCGCCGAGTCTTATAAACTGGCAGTAGAGGCAATGGGTGGCAACAACTTTACCCAGTTGAAAGTAATGGAAGCCATCGGTGAGCAGCATATCAAGATCATGCCTGACATCCTCATCGGGGGCGGAGACAGCACCAACGGCTCTATCAGCGGCTTACTGGGACTGAAGCTCCTGGAGCAACTGGGCAACAAAGAGGAGGGATCCAAAGAAGAGAATAAATAACACTTTCATCCATTTTACATACAAAGAAAGGGCTGTCCGCTGTAAGTGGACGGCCCTTTTTCTTATGTCTGTTTAGACAGATAGTATCAGTCTGTCTTCAGCACGTAGCTTGTATTTCTTCCTCCGGAAGATGTTTTTTCCAACATGCCTTTATCAACGAGATCCTGAATATCACGCAAGGCGGTATCCTGTGAGCACTTGGTGATCTTTGCCCATTTTGAGGAAGTAAGGTTGCCTTCAAAGCCGTCAAATAATTTATTTATCATCAGACGCTGACGTTCATTCAATGCAACAGCAATATGCTTGTCCCAATACCGGCCCTTTTTCAATACTGCCGATAGTATCTCTTCTGTAGCAATGAGGGTTCGTTCCAGACAGTCAATAAACCATTCCAGCCATCTTGTAATGTCAAGACTTCCCTTCTGCGTCCTTTCCACTATTTTATAATACGCATTTCTTTCTCTTTTGATCTGCGCAGACATACTGTAAAAGCGGAGACTTGTCTGGTCTGCACGGGCCAGCTGCATATCTGCAACAGCACGGGCAATACGCCCGTTGCCATCCGCAAAGGGATGGATCGTCAAAAACCACAGGTGTGCAACAGCTGCTTTCAGCACAGGATCAATATTGATATTCTCATTAAACCAATCCAGAAAAGTCTGTATTTCTTTGGCTATTGTATCGGCATGGGGCGCCTGAAAATGTATCTGTTCCTTTCCTGCAGCACCGGAAACCACCTGCATAGGACCTTTGGAGTCATCACGCCAGCCTGCTACTGTAATTTTATACATACCACTTCTTCCGGTCGGAAACATGGCAGCATGCCAGTCAAATAAACGCTCTTCCGTGAGTGGCAGATCATACCGCAACGTAGCATCCAGCATCATCTCTACTACGCCCTCTATATGCCTGTCGGACGGAATAAGTCCGGGAATGTCCATTCCCAGCTTACGAGCAACCGAGGAACGTACCTGTTCGGGATTCAGAAGTTCCCCTTCTATTTCATTTGTCTTTACAATATCCAACGTCAGGATAGCCAGCATAGCCTCTTCCTGCAAAGGGAACCCTAATGCCTCCATATGTCCCATAATCCGTCCCTGCCTGTGGCGTACGGCACCCAATTTCACAGCAAGCACTTCCTGCTCCCAGTGAAAATGTGGCCAGTCCTTATGTTCATATATGTAGGTGATCATTCTCCGCAAATTATGCGGTGAATATACGCCTAATTCAACTGAAGACAGCTTTATTCTCCGCATAATCTGCGGAGAATAAGCCATATAATCTCCGCAAAACCCATCCAGCTAAAATTCTTTATGAAATTCCTCCCACTACTTGTTATTTTTACTGATACAGCTATTAAACAAATGATTGTCAATTAACTTAACATAATAGAATCTTATCAACAGGTCCAATGAGAACGAAAAACATCGCTATTCCCCGGAGTTATCTTATGGTTTTCACCATGATACTCGGGTTAGGCTCACCAGCCCTGGGGCAGGTCAAAAAAGGAAATACCAGCACGGTCCTCTACAAAAACGCTTCAGCACCGGTTGACGCCCGGGTAAAAGACCTGCTGAAACGCATGACGCTGGAGGAAAAAGTAGGGCAATTGTGTACCCTGCTGGGATGGGATATGTACGATAAGAAAGGTGATTCCGTGGGTGTCAGCGAAGCATTTAAGACAGTGATCTCCAAACGTTATATCGGTAGCTTCTGGGCTACTTTAAGGGCCGATCCCTGGACAAAGAAAACATTGGTAACCGGTTTAACGCCGAAATTGTCAGCAAAGGCAACCAATGCCCTCCAGAAATATATGATGGAAAATACCCGCCTGGGTATCCCGCTTTTGCTGGCAGAAGAATGTCCGCATGGACACATGGCTATTGGAACTACTGTCTTTTCTACATCCATCGGTCAGGCCAGCACCTGGGACCCGGCCCTGATCCAGGAGATGGCGGCTACTATCGCGAAAGAAGCCCGTTTACAGGGTGCACATATTGGTTACGGCCCTGTATTGGACCTCGTGCGTGAGCCCCGCTGGTCCAGGCTGGAAGAAACCTATGGAGAAGATCCTTACCTGATCAGCCAGATGGGTATCTCGATGGTAAAAGGTTTCCAGGGTAATAATATCAATTCCGGCAGCAATGTGATCTCAACATTGAAACATTTCACAGCATATGGTTCTCCTGAAGGCGGCCATAACGGAGGTATCGCATTGACCGGTCTGAGAGACCTGTATTCATCTTACCTGCCTCCCTTCCAGGCAGCTATCAAGGCGGGTGCCTTGTCTATTATGGCGTCTTACAATTCTATTGATGGGGTACCATGCAGCTCCAACAGCTTCCTGCTGAAAGATGTACTGGTGAAACAATGGGGCTTCAGAGGCTTCACGGTGTCTGACCTGGGTGGTATTCCCGGTGTACGCTCCAACCACCACGTGGCCGCTACTATGGAAGAAGCAGCAACACTGTCTATCAATGCCGGCCTGGATGCAGACCTGGGAGGTGAAGCCTACGGCGACGCTTTAATGAAAGCAGTGAATGAGAAGAAAGTAACCATGGCTACCCTCGATACCGCTGTGGCACATGTACTCAGACTGAAATTCGCCATGGGATTATTCGAGCATCCTTACGTTGATGCAGATGTAGCAGAAAAATCAGTGGGTACAGCTGAAAATAAAGCATTGGCCAAACGCGTAGCAGCTGAATCCATCGTACTGATGAAGAATGAAAACGGATTATTGCCCTTAAATAAGGCCATTAAGCACCTGGCTGTGATCGGACCTAATGCTGATAACATTTACAACCAGCTGGGCGATTATACCGCTCCGCAGTCCCAGGAAAAGATAGTGACCGTACTGGAAGGTATTAAAGCTAAAGTATCTCCTGATACAAAGGTAACCTATGTAAAAGGCTGTGCTATCCGCGATACCGCTCATTCCAGCATCAATGAAGCTGTTGCCGCCGCCCAGCAGGCGGATGCGGTAGTGATAGTATTGGGTGGTTCCAGCGCACGCGATTTCGAAACTTCTTACCAGAGCACAGGCGCTGCAGAGGTGAAGTCAGCAGAAGTGGCCGTAAGTGATATGGAAAGCGGAGAAGGATATGACAGGGTAAGCCTTGACCTGATGGGTTTACAATCCCGTTTGCTGGAACGTATCATGGCTACCGGCAAACCAGTCGTGCTGGTACTGATTGAAGGCCGTCCGCTGAATATCAACTGGGCTGCCCAACACGTACCTGCTATTGTGAATGCATGGTATCCTGGCCAGGAAGGTGGCAATGCTGTTGCTGATGTACTCTTTGGCGACTACAATCCTGCCGGCCGTTTACCTGTTTCCATTCCTAAGTCTGTAGGGCAATTGCCAGTGTATTATAACTACAAAAGTGCATCAAGGCATGACTATGTGGAAATGGATGCAAAACCTTTGTACAGCTTCGGCCATGGCTTAAGCTATTCTACTTTCGACTATCAGGACCTGAAAGCGAATGTACAGGCAACAGGCAATAACCTGAAAGTGTCTGTTACCTTCACCCTGAAGAATACCAGCAAGGTAGCAGGCGATGAAGTAGCGCAGTTGTACATCCGTGATGATGCCAGCTCTGTTGTTACCGCAGTAAAACAACTGAAGAAATTCAAACGTATACATCTGGCGGCAGGCGAACAACAGGCTGTTACTTTTGAACTCTTACCTGAAGATCTGAAATTGCTGAATGTCGATATGAAATGGGTAGTAGAACCAGGTACCTTTAGCGTAATGGTGGGTGCTTCCTCTGAAGATATCCGTTTAAAAGGCAGCTTCGAAGTAAAGCAACAGGTATTGTGTAAATATTGATCTGTCGTAAATAACAATAATAAAAATAGCCATCGCATTTGTACGCGATGGCTATTTTTATACTATGAATATTGCTAGGTTATACTAAGATTCATCGGCAGCAATTGCTTCTCTGGAATACCGATTATAAATGTCGCACCGTTATCGATCTCGCTTGTTGCTGTAATAAATCCATTGTGTTGCTCCATGATCTTCTTGCAGATAGACAATCCGATACCTGTACCTTCTATTTCATGATAACTGTGCAGTCTCTTGAACACAACGAAAATATCTTCCACGTACTGGCTTTCGAAACCAATACCATTATCTGTCACAAAGATCTTGTAATACCTACCATTGTCTCTTTCACTCATATACTGATGATCCGGCGCAGTCACCATCTCCGCATAAATATGCACTTCCGGCGGCACTTCCTTTTTCCGGAATTTCAATGCATTACTGATAAGATTATAGAATACCTGTCGCATTAACGTAGGGATCACCTGTAAGGAAGGCAAGGTCTCGATCTGAATCCGGGCATTCGTTTGCTGTATTTTGATCTCCAGCTCTGTCAGCGCTTCTTTCACAAGCTCATTCAGATCACACTGCATAAAGTCGCCTCCCTGTATGGAATGACGGGAAAACCGTAACAGATCGCTCACCAGCTGCTGCATACGGATAGTTGCATTTGTGATCTTCTGTACATATCTATCTACTTCCCCTTCACCACTTTTCTTTTGCAGGATCATATCGCTGAAGACCCTGATCTTACGTAAAGGTTCCTGCAGGTCATGAGACGCTATGTAGGCAAACCTGTCCAGCTCTTCGTTCACTGCCTTCAGGTGTATGTTATTCTGCAACAGCTGCTGGTTCAGTTCGCGTACCCTGATTTCAGAAGCCTCCCTCTCCACTATTTCCCGTTGCAGGGAAGCATTTGCCAGCAGTAGTTTCTGCTCCTGTGCTATGAGAGACTGCGTTTTACGGTATAGCTCTACGAACAGTCCCACCTTTATACGCAACAGCTCAGGATTAATAGGTTTATAGATAAAATCTACCGCACCTACCCTATATCCCTTAAAAATGGCCTCTTCTTCATGGCTGTGTGCTGTAATAAAGATGATCGGAATCTCTTTCAGTTTATCCCGTTGATAAATAAGTGCAGCCGTTTCAAAACCGTTCATTTCAGGCATCTGCACATCCATTAGTATCAATGAGAAATCGAATTCCTTCAACAGGATCTTCAGTGCAGCCCTTCCCGAGCTGGCTTTTATGATCGTATAGCTTTCCCTTTCCAGGATGGATTCTATAGACAATAAATTATCCGGCCGGTCATCAACAACCAATATTTTAATTAAGCCTTGGTCCTGCAAAATTGTTCGATTTTCAAATGAATACTTTAAATCTATCGGTATAGCCATACACGCATCAGCGACAGCAATTGATCGATTTTTAATGGTTTGGTAATATAATCAGATGCCCCCGCTTCCAGGCATTTCTCCCTATCGCCTTTCATGGCTTTTGCCGTTACAGCAATAATGGGCAATGCACTGTTTTTATGCTCCCTTCTGATCTTTTGCATCGTTTCATAGCCATCCATTTCAGGCATCATAATATCCATCAACACAATATCAATATCACTGTTCTCACTAAGAATGTTCATTGCCTCCTTACCACTTTCCGCCGTAATCGTATTAATATGGAATCTTTCAAATGCAGTGGTCAATGCAAAGAGATTACGTACATCATCATCTACTACCAGTACATTCTTATGGATCAGTACATCTTTCTGGGAACGGAGATCTTCGATCAGTTTTCTCTTTTCCGGTAACAGGGACTGGTGATTAATGTGCAGCTGCATCACCGTTTCTTCCAGTAACAGGTCAAGGGAATTAACGCCTTTCAGCAGTATTTTATTTGCATACTGTTTTAGTTTTGATTTTTCACTAGTGGAAAAATCCTTCGCCGAATATACGATCACCGGAGTTGAATTATGCCGGTTCACAGTATTCATGTTAGCCACGAACTCCGCCCCGTCAATATCCGGCAGCATATAATCTGCAATGATACAATCATATACTGTATTATTCACCCGTTCGATCGCAGCTTTTCCATTTTCTACAAATTCCATTTCTATCAGATCGCCATTATCCAGTATCCTGGCTATCTGTGACGCATCCGGCTCATTATCTTCAACGACCAACACTTTTTTCGTTTTCCGGCTGTCGTGTTCCATGATGTTCGCAAACAATACATTTAATGATTCTGCTTTCAGTGGCTTCAGGCTAAAGCTTCTGGCGCCACGGTGCATCGCCAGTAAACGGTTTTCTTCTCCGGAAATCAGGTGAATAGGAATGTGCCGTAGATTAATATCATTCTTAAAGAGATCCAATACTCTCCATCCGCTTGCATCCGGCAGTTTTACATCCAGTGTCACGGCAATCGGATTATATTTATTTGTCAGGTCGAACACATCTCCGAAACTGGTGGCGACCACTACCTTGAGCCCCATCTCATGTGCTTTCTCCAGCATGATCTTGGCGAAGCGTACATCATCTTCCACGATCAGCACTACTTTATCCGTATCGATAATGTGTGTCCGGTCATCCCCTATTTCATTGATGATCTCATTCAGTCCTTCCAGGTCCTTTGTTTCAGGCAGTTTCACGCCTGGTATAGATTGTATGAGAGTAGTCTCATATCCCTCCGGTAACTGGTATTGTCCTACTGTCAGGCTGCTTTGTTTTTCCCTTCTGATAGTAGCAGGATTATATTGCAGCGGCAGGAACAGTGTAAAAGTACTACCCCGGCCCACTTCACTCACCAGTTCAATGGAACCACCCAGCAGGTCTGCCAGACCGCGGCTGATGGACAGTCCAAGACCGGTACCGCCATATTTACGGCTGGTAGAACCTTCCGCTTGCTGGAAGGCTTCGAAGATGATATTCTGCTTATCTTTCGAAATACCTATTCCCGTATCCCTGATCTCGAAGGCCACCACTTTGTCCGCACTTTCCAGGCTTTCATTGATCATACGCCAGCTACGTTTCGCTTCATAGATACGGAGTCTCACTTCTCCTTTTTCTGTGAATTTAAACGCATTGGAAAGCAGGTTTTTCAGGATCTGGTTCAGACGCTGTACATCCGTTTCCAGGGATGCCGGTAACTGGTCATCCATATCAATACGGAAGCGTAGACTCTTACTTTCTGATACGTGTTTAAAGGTAGTCTCCACAAAAGACACCACCTCGCTGAAACGTACCTTGATAAAGTCTGTGGAAATATAACCGGATTCGATCTTCGACAGGTCGAGGATATCATTGATCAGCTGAATGAGGTCATCACCACAACTATGAATCGTTTTAGCGTAACGCACCTGTTTTTCATTCAGATTACCATCATGGTTCTCGTACAGCTGTTGCGCAAGGATCAGCAGGGAGTTCAACGGCGTACGTAACTCGTGCGACATATTAGCCAGGAACTCTGATTTATACTTGGAAGTAAGCTGCAACTGTTCTGCTTTTTCTTCCAGTGATTTCCTTGCTTCTTCCACCTCCTTGTTCTTCTCTTCTACTTCCTCTTTCTGTTTCACCAGCAGGTGGGCTTTGTCCTGCAGCTCTTCGTTCGTACGCCTTAATTCATCTGCCAGTGACTGGGATTGTTCCAGCAGGTCTTCCGTTCTGGAGTTCGCTTCGATCGTATTCAATACGATACCGATACTTTCCGTCAGCTGACTGAGGAAGTCCAGGTGTGTCTGGCTGAACATATCGAAGGAGGCTAGTTCTATCACCGCCTTGATCTGTGTTTCAAACAGTACAGGCAGCACGATCAGGTTCACCGGTGTAGCTTCTCCCAGGCCGGAGCTGATCTTGATATAATTGGAAGGTACGTTGGTCAGCAGAATACGTTCTTTCTCCACGGCACATTGTCCTACAAGACCCTGGCCGAGTGCAAATTCACGGGAGATGCCTACCTCACTACCATAAGCGTATGCTGCAAATAATTTCAGTTTTGGATTTTCCAGGTTCTCTTCCTGTTCCAGGATGTAGAACATCCCTTTCTGTGCGTTCACCACCTGCGCCAGCTCCGAAAGGATACGGCGGGTTACCGTGTTCAGGTCTTTCTGCCCCTGCAGCATCTGTGTGAACTTGGCCAGGTTGGATTTCAGCCAGTCCTGTTCCTGGTTACGCAGGGTTGTCTGTTTCAGGTTGGCGATCATCTGGTTAATGGTATCCTTCAGTTCTTCCACCTCACCTTTCGCTTCCACACGGATCATCTGGGTAAGATCACCTTTCGTTACCGCCGATGCCACCGCAGAGATAGCACGTACCTGGGTAGTGAGGTTTTCTGCCAGCTGGTTCACGTTTTCAGTCAGGTTCTTCCAGATACCGGAAGCGCCAGGCACACTTGCCTGACCACCCAGTCGTCCTTCCACACCCACCTCACGGGCCACCGTTGTTACCTGGTCAGCAAACAACGCCAGCGTATCGATCATTTCATTGATAGTCTCTGTCAACTGGGCCACCTCACCACGGGATACAATAGACAACTTCTGTTTCAGGTTACCGGTAGCCACGGCAGTTACCACTTTAGCGATACCACGCACCTGGTTGGTCAGGTTGGATGCCATCATGTTCACAGAGTCTGTCAGGTCCTTCCAGGTACCTCCCACACCCTGTACTTCTGCCTGACCACCCAGCTTACCCTCCGTACCCACCTCACGGGCCACACGGGTCACCTCGAAGGCGAAGGAGTTCAGCTGGTCCACCATGGTATTGATGGTATTTTTCAGATCGAGGATTTCACCTTTTACGTCTATCGTTACTTTCTTGGACAGGTCACCGGAGGCCACCGCTTTCGTTACCTCAGCAATGTTACGCACCTGCGAAGTCAGGTTACCGGTCATCTGGTTTACGGAGTCCGTCAGGTCTTTCCAGGTACCAGCAACACCCGGTACGAATGCCTGACCACCCAGTTTACCATCGGTACCCACCTCACGGGCTACACGCGTTACCTCGGAGGCGAATGCACGCAGCTGGTCCACCATCGTATTCAGCGTTTCTTTCAGCTGCAGGATCTCTCCACGTACGTCCACCGTAATCTTACGGGACATATCCCCATTTGCCACCGCAATGGCCACATCGGCAATGTTACGTACCTGGGCCGTCAGGTTACCCGCCATCTGGTTTACAGAGTCGGTCAGGTCTTTCCAGGTACCTCCTACGCCCGGCACGAATGCCTGACCACCCAGTTTACCGTCGGTACCTACCTCACGCGCCACACGCGTTACCTCAGAGGCGAATGCGCGCAGCTGTTCCACCATGGTATTGATGGTATTCTTCAGTTCAAGGATCTCTCCTTTAACGTCTACTTCAATTTTACGGGACAAGTCACCGTTTGCCACTGCTGTAGTTACCTCAGCGATGTTACGTACCTGCGATGTCAGGTTGGACGCCATGATATTCACGGAGTCCGTCAAGTCTTTCCACAAACCTTCCACACCAGGTACATCTGCCTGTCCGCCGAGCTTACCTTCAGAACCCACCTCACGTGCCACACGGAACACCTCCGAACCGAATGAGTTTAGCTGGTCCACCATCGTGTTGATCGTATTCTTCAGCTCCAGGATCTCTCCCTTTACGTCCACGGTGATCTTACGTGACAGGTCACCTTTCGCTACTGCTGTCGTCACCTCAGCGATGTTACGCACCTGTGCCGTCAGGTTAGATCCCATCTGGTTTACAGATTCTGTCAGGTCTTTCCAGGTACCACCCACACCCTGCACTTTCGCCTGACCACCTAGCTTACCTTCTGTACCTACCTCCAGGGCCACACGGGTCACCTCAGAGGCGAAGGAGTTCAGCTGGTCCACCATCGTGTTGATCGTCTTTTTCAGCTCCAGGATCTCTCCCTCTACGTTCACCGTGATCTTTTTGGACAGGTCACCATTTGCCACCGCCGTCGTTACCTCAGCGATGTTACGCACCTGGGCCGTCAGGTTGGACCCCATCTGATTCACAGAATCCGTCAGGTCTTTCCAGGTACCACCCACACCCTGCACTTTCGCCTGACCACCCAGCTTACCTTCCGTACCTACCTCCAGGGCCACACGGGTCACCTCAGAAGCGAAGGAGTTCAGCTGATCCACCATCGTATTGATCGTATTTTTCAGTTCGAGGATTTCTCCCTTCACATCCACGGTGATCTTACGCGACAGGTCACCTTTCGCCACCGCCGTTGTTACGTCTGCGATGTTACGCACCTGTGCTGTCAGGTTGCCCGCCATCTGGTTTACGGAGTCTGTCAGGTCTTTCCACACACCACCAACGCCTTTTACTGTTGCCTGGCCTCCCAGTTTACCTTCCGACCCCACCTCACGCGCCACACGCGTTACCTCAACAGAGAAGGAGTTCAGCTGGTCCACCATCGTGTTCATGGTGTTTTTCAGCTCCAGGATCTCCCCGCGCACATCCACGGTGATCTTACGCGACAGGTCACCTCTCGCTACCGCCGTTGTTACTTCTGCGATGTTACGCACCTGACCTGTCAGGTTGGACGCCATCTGGTTCACGGAGTCTGTCAGGTCCTTCCAGGTACCTGCTACCCCTTTTACCTCTGCCTGGCCACCAAGCTTACCATCCGTACCCACCTCACGCGCCACACGCGTTACCTCAGATGAGAAGGAATTCAACTGGTCCACCATGGTGTTGATCGTATCTTTCAGTTCAAGGATCTCTCCCTGTACGTCTACTGTAATTTTCTTGGAGAGGTCACCCTTCGCCACCGCTGTAGTCACATCAGCGATATTACGCACCTGTGCCGTTAGGTTACCCGCCATCTGGTTTACAGAGTCGGTCAGGTCTTTCCACACCCCTGCCACATCTTTTACTTTTGCCTGTCCGCCCAGCTTACCTTCGGAACCTACCTCACGGGCCACACGCGTTACCTCGCGGGAGAAGAGGTTCAGCTGTTTCACCATCCCGTTCACTTCAGTGGCAATACGTGCAAATTCACCCTGCAGTATGTGGTCCTCTATCTGTAACGGCATTTCCTGCGAAAGATTTCCTTTCGCCACAGAGCTGATCACATGTGCTATTTCGATAGTAGGATGTACGAGATCCGAGATCAATGTATTAATGGAGAGTACCGCGGTATCCCAGGATCCTTTCGCCGTACGGGGCATCACCACCCGGTGGTTCAGACGTCCCATTTTCCCAATGGTGTTCCGGGCCAGGGTCAATTCTTCTACCAACGTTTCGTTCAGGGAAATGATCTCATTGACGGTATCACAGATCTTACCACTTAACCCAATGCTGTCTGCCGGCATCCTGGCTGAGAAATTGCCACTTCTGACCTCCGACAAAATTTGTAACAGCTGGCGCAAATCTAATTCATCAGCCACTGGTGCCTGAACCTGTTTCGTTTGTTTTTTGCTCTTTGTTGTGGAAGTTTGTGGACTTTTTTCCACAACCTTTTCGGACAAGGCCGCATTATCGGGACTTTTTCTCCGCGTGTTCATGATACAAGGTGTTAGCTGATGCTATGTATACAAATCAATTTTTCTCTAAGTTGTGTTTACAGTTCTAAGGGAACTTAGTTCTATACCATATAGATGCTATGTAATATGTGGTTTGAAGTAAGTACTTTTGTTTCCATAAAAACAACTTAACAAATGCAACTTTTAGGCCATTCGAAGAGGCTGATCCTGTTGGCAGAAGATGATATTGATGACCAGGAGCTGCTAGAAAATGCGATTGAAGAAATAGACCCCAGCTGGCAACTGGTATGCATTCCCAACGGCAGAAAATTTGTCAAATACCTGGACAGTATCGGAGAAGAGGAATTACCAGCGCTCATGATCCTGGATTATAACATTCCGGAACTGACGGGTGTAGAAGTTGTCAAAGAACTAAACGATCAGGGACGTTTCAGCGATATTCCGAAAATTATCTGGAGCACTTCTACTTCACCTATATTCAAAGCTAAAAGCATCGAACTGGGGGTTAAGGACTATATTACCAAACCCAGCGACCTGGCCTCTTTCCGGACAACTGCAGCCTATATGCTTTCTTTTGTCAAACAATGAACGGCGGATAAAATGTAGATTGCACCAACGATGGTGAATCTTTCCTTTTACAAAGAACAATATCAATCCCTGGATGCCGACACAAGGATCATCGTTGACGTACTATCCGTCTATCTTTATCCATTGGAGCGGTATACGTTTATTGACGCGGTGAACCGCGTCAGGGAAATGCCACAGGACAGGATTATCGACATACTGGAACTGCTGAAAGAAAAAGGCCTGGGGAGTTACAACCTGGCCGGTAACTATTCACTGATACCAGAACTGGGCTTTCTCCTGTTTCCAGATAATATCCGCCAGCCGCAGTACCTCCGCCTGCTCGATCACGCCAAACCATACTCTTTTTATAGTACCAGTGCACGCCTGCAGGAACTGCAGCAGCTGCTGACAGCTTTCTTTACAGGAGAAAAATCCTTATTGCTGCCCCCGGTAAGAAAGATCTCTTTTGAGCTGCAGGAATATTTTCCCTACCTGTGCTATCTGCTATACTATTCTGAGTATAAAGATTTACTCCGTTTGTTTGATACAGATAGTATCATAAAAATATACACGGCAGCTGTAAGACAGCATTTGCTGGCGATGGCCCCCCTGGATGCATTACATGCGTTCGGCCTACAGACGGCCGCATTTATCAGAGTGGAAGCGTCTGCGCTTGCCCATGCTGAAGTGGCATTACAGGAAGGTTATATCAAGGAAGACATTCAAGGCACCGATGCACTCTACGCAGGTGCCGTAATACAGCTATATGAAGGCCTGCCGGACAAAGCCCTGGTATTATTTGAACAGGGCATCAAACAACAGCGGCTGCAGGATAAAAAGAACAGTATCCCCGTGTCTCCGCTTTTTGCCTTTTTGTATGCCTATACCTTAACGGTATTACCGGAGGAAAAAACATACACTGTCATCAATAAAATCCTGACGGCTTATGACAAAAAGCTGTTCCAGGATATCACACCAGCTATCAGTCTGTTACAGTTCCACAACGGCAGGAAAGAACGGGCAGAACATATGTTACAGATCCTGCTGGAAACAACTTCCCGGCAACAGGATAAACATCTACTCAGTTATCTTTCACTGGTATGCCTGCAGGCTTTCTATCCTAAAAGCAAGCTGCTGAAAACATATGCTCCTTTCATTAAGGAGGTGCTTTACAAGGGCATACATCATCATTACCGCCTGCTGACGTATGAACTGCTATATCTTTTCCGGGAGCAGGCGTACCTGGGCACAGAAAAAACCTTCCGTGATCTGGCTGTTTTCCTGGGTAAACAGCCCATCTTCTCCCGTATGCAAGCCGTACCTGAATGGGAACGGCTATTGAATACGCTGATCCTGTCCGACGTCAATAAACCGCTAAAAGAAAAGACACCGGCCCTTACCCGCCTGGTCTATCTGATAGACCTAAGCAGATCAGAGATAGTGCCGGTTATACAAACGCACCAGGGAGATGCCGGCTGGAGCCGTGGCAGACCTACAGACCTGAAAAAGCTCAAGGAAGGACAGCTGGAAAACATGACAGACCATGATATGCGGATAGCAGGTACCATCCTGAAAGAAAGCTATCATACCTATGGTACAGAGTCTTATATTTTTGGAGAAAGGGTCTGGCAGGAAATAACCGGACATCCCTATCTTTTTTTACTGGAAGATCCCACCGTTCCTGTAGAAGTGATCAAGGCGCAGCCGGAACTGATCGTAAATGGAACTGGCAAAGGATATATATTCAGCACCAACATCAGCGATTATACACGCGAAATAGTACTGATAAAAGAGACACCTACCCGTGTAAGAGTGATCAGACTGACGCAGCAGCAACGGTCTGTCTTCCAGACATTAAAACAGATCGGTACCGTACCTGCAGAGGGTAAGGAGAAGTTGTTACAGGCCCTGCGGAATATCGGTGCACATATTACCGTTCATTCCAATTTAGACGACACCGCCACTTTAAATATAAAGCAACGCGCCGCTGATGCACGTATACGGGTACAATTGCAACCCACCGGGGATGCGCTTAAAGCCTCCTTCTTCGTAAAGCCATTTGCAGTTGATCCTCCTTATTGTAAACCGGGTGAGGGCGCCCGTCATCTCATTGGGGTTACCAATGGGGAAAGATGTCAGGCCATCAGGGACCTGGAGGCAGAGAAAAGCAATCTGGCAAAATTGATGATCCTGATACAGGAATCTGTCGCACAGGAAGTCGTGGATGATACCATTTTCTTTGATGATCCGCTGGACTGCCTGCAGCTGCTCGAAGTAATATACCGGCACCCTGAACTGGCGGTAGCGGAATGGCCGGAAGGACAGAAACTGAAAGTCAGGGGAGTGGCGCATCAGACACAATTACGTGTAACGATCCGTAAAGTGGATGGAAAATGGTTTACCTGCAACGGAGAACTCAAAATAGATGAAGACACTGTCTTGTCTTTAAAGGAGCTACTGGATGCAGTGAAGCTGAACCCTACGCGGTTCATCACCTTACGCAACGGGGAGTTCCTTTCCCTTACCACAAAACTGCACAGGCAACTCAATGAACTGGCCAGCATTGCACTGGCCGAACATGAGCAGATACATATCCGGCCGCTGGCTGCCCATATGCTGGATGAATTGCTGGAAGGTGCCGGCGAAGTAGATACTGATGAACACTGGAAGGCTTTACGTGCCAGGCAGGCAAGTGCTGAAGATATTCATCCCGAGGTACCGGCTACCCTACAAACGCAATTACGCCCTTACCAGGAAGAAGGCTTCCGCTGGATGGTACGGTTGGCAGGCTGGGGCGCAGGGGCTTGCCTGGCGGATGATATGGGGCTCGGTAAGACCATACAGGCTATCACCATGTTACTATACCGGGCCAGCGAAGGACCAGCACTGGTAGTATGTCCGGCTTCGGTACTGCCTAACTGGGCGAATGAACTATACAGGTTTGCGCCTTCCCTGCAGGTAAAACAGATCACCAATGGCAGCAGGTCGGCAGTGCTGAAAACAGCCGGACCTTTTGATATCGTCCTTATCACCTACGGCATATTGCAATCAGAAGATAAACTACTGGCAGGCGTTCATTGGAACACCATTGTACTCGATGAGGCCCATACCATTAAAAACTACCAGACTAAAACCTCCAGGGCAGCCATGGCATTACAGGCCGGCTTCAAACTGATCCTGACGGGGACCCCGGTACAGAATCACCTGACGGAAATATGGAACCTGTTCAACTTTATTAATCCCGGACTGCTCGGCAATCTCCAACACTTCAACAAACAATTTGCCACACCAGTCGTCTATAATGCGGAAAGCAGTGTCACCAAACATCTCAGGAAATTAATCGGCCCCTTCATGTTACGCCGCACCAAAACGGCGGTACTGGATGAACTGCCGGAGAAAACTGAGATCGTTAAAATGGTGTCTCTCTCGCCGGATGAAGCGGCATTCTATGAGGCTATGCGCCGGAATGCGGTAGAGAATATCAAAAAATATAGCCAGGAAAAGAATAGCAAACAACATCTGAACACGCTGACGGAAATAGGCAAACTACGAATGGCGGCATGTAATGCCCGGATGATAGATCCGGAGATAGATATACACTCGTCCAAACTGACCGTGTTCCTGGAGATAGTGAAGGAACTGATCGACAACAACCATCGCGCGCTGGTGTTCAGTCAGTATGTGCGTCACCTGGAACTGGTACGGCAGGCACTTGATGAATTGTGTATATCCTATTGTTATCTGGATGGTAGTACGCCTATCCCTACAAGAGAAAAAGTAGTGCAGCAATTCCAGTCAGGAGAAGGATCACTATTCCTGATTAGCCTGAAAGCGGGAGGAACTGGACTAAATCTAACCGCAGCTGACTATGTGATACATCTTGATCCCTGGTGGAACCCCGCTGTTGAAGAACAGGCATCTGACAGGGCTTACCGCATTGGCCAGACAAGGCCCGTTACTATTTACCGGCTGGTAGCAAAACATACCATCGAAGAAAAGATCATTGCCCTGCATCATAGTAAAAGAGACCTGGCCGACAGGCTGCTGGAAGGAAGTGATATCAGCGGGAAATTATCAACTGAAGAATTGCTTTCGTTGATTGCGAAGGGGTAATAACGACGTTAAACAAACGAATAGGATCAACGATAGAAATACCTGATAGATTTTTAATAATTTATCGATCAAAAAATGCGGAATTTTTATTCCACAACGCTATTTTTTGCATTTTAATATTAAATATTTCAAAAAGAGAAGAAATAATTTCCTGATATCAAAATTTGATTATCTTTAGCGTATACTATCCTATGAAACACCTTTTTACTTCGGCTCGAATCCCGCTATGGCGTGCAGTTTGAGCCGAAGCTTGAAAATCTTAAAGATAATTTTTACTATCCTATGAATTACCTGCCTTTGTTTTAAAAAGGCGTCAGAAAACCTTAATAATCCCAACCCCATATTGTTATTATCACTACTTTCAGGACCGGCTGGTATCCTGTTGTGATTTTTTGTTCCCCGCTGCGAATAATAAGGTAAAATATCTTATTCGTGACCTTAATTATAACCTTATATGACCTCTTCAAAAGAAGATAATGTCTTCCTATCGGTAATAGAACAGCATAAAGGAATTATCTATAAAATAGCGAACTCCTATTGCAAAAATACTGAGGACAGGAAAGACCTTATCCAGGAGATCGTCTTCCAGTTATGGCGATCGTTCGGCAGGTACAATGATCAGTATAAATACTCCACCTGGCTATACAGAATAGCCCTGAATGTGGCCATCTCCTTTTACCGCAAAGACAGCAAAAGAACGGACCGTACCTCCGGACTGACAGCTGATATCATAATAGTTGCGGAAGAAAAAGAAGACACCGGGCCACAGCTGCACCTCCTTCAACGTTTCATTAGCGAATTACCGGAACTGGACAGGGCGATCATGATCCTTTACCTGGAAGAAAAAAGCTACAGGGAAATGGCGGATATCCTTGGACTCACGGAAACAAATATTGCAACGAAGATCAACCGCATCAAAAACAAACTGAAAACAAAATTCTCCACTATTCATAATTAATTAACATGGACGATATCACACTAAAAGAAATGTGGGCTGGTTATGATAAGAAGCTGGAAAAATCACTCGCACTTAATTACCGTCTCATTACTGAAATACAAACGCAAAAAGCCCGGACTGCCTTACGCCCATTGAAAGCAATCAAGATCATTGCAGTCGTGTTAGGGATCCTATGGTCATTATTGCTGTCTGTACTTGTATGCCTGGCCTTATCCGCCATGACGTATTACCGGCACTTCTTTGTCATCTCTGCGCTGGCTGTTATTATTATCACAGTAGCTGCCATCATTGTTTATATCAAACAGATCGTACTTATTCAACAGATCGACAATAGTATGCATGTGATGGAAACACAGCGTAAACTTGCATCGCTTCAATCTTCCACTATCAATATTACCCGGATACTATTTCTCTCGGCACCATTTTACACTACCTTTTACATTAACAAAAGTATGTTCGAACATGGGACCATCGGGCTTTGGGTATTGCAGCTGACTGTTACCACTGTATTCACGATAATGTCCATCTGGATATACCGTAATACCCGGATGGAGAATGCTGATAAACGCTGGTTTAAGTTTATATTTGGCAGCAGTGAATGGACCTCCGTTACAAAGGCGATGAATTTCCTGAAAGAGATCGACGCTTACGAAAAAGAATAAATCTGCAACATGTCAAAGAAAGTAACTTTTGATGCTGTAATAGAACAATTCGGCGGTATGAATGCCGGTTATGTTGTGTTCCCCTATGATGTACTGGAATTGTATGGTGTAAAAGGTCAGGTGAAGGTAAAGGCATTAATAGATGGCAAGGTTACCTATAGAGGTAGCCTGTCGAAAATGGGTACTCCTTTTCATGCACTTGGCATTACCCAGGCCATCCGGAAAGAGTTGGGAAAAGAATTGGGAGATACGATCCACATTGTATTGGAGCAGGATACGGAACCACGGGAGGTGATATTACCCGAAGAAGTAGCCGCCCTTTTCTCTAAACATCCCAAAGCAAGGGCTTTCTTTGATAAGCTGTCTTATACTGACAGGAAGGAATATGTTGTATGGATCACCTCCGCTAAAAGAGAAGAAACCAAACAAAACAGGCTCAACCTTTTGATTGAAAAACTGGAAAATGGCAGAAAGTTAAACGACAAGTAAATATTCAGCTGATTTATTAACTTGTAGCAGTTACTGTATGCCAAAGAGAAAATGAGTGAAGTGCCAAGACCTGATAAATCTATTCCCAGAGACCAGGAATTACAGATAAAATTTGCATTACATGCTGCCGGGATCGGCATATGGGATGTAGATATACTTAACCGTCAAATCGTGCTGGATGACCGGTGCAGAGTACTTTTCTGCCTGGATGAGAAGGAAGAGCCTACCTATGAATCTGTCATGGGACATATCCATCCCTCCGATCAACCGGCTATCATAGAAGCGGTAAAACAGGCTTTACAACCCGATGCAGACCATCTGTTCAATATTCGCTTCAGATGTATTACTGAAGACAATAAAAATGTGTTGTGGCTGAATGTTAAAGGACAGGCATACTTTAGTGTTGAAGGGATAGCTACCCGTCTTTCAGGTATCAGCCAGGATATTACGGCCGAAGTAACCGCTAACGCAAAAGCCCAGGCAGCAGAAAGAATGGCTGCGCTTGCCGTTGATGCATCTGATGCAGGTATCTTCGCAATAGACCTCATCAATAATACCATCGACTTTTCTCCCAATTTATATTACATCCTGACCGGCAACAGGGATACGGTCATTAAAGACCGCGATGTATTGATCAGCCATGTGCATCCCGACGACAAAATAATAAGAGAACAGGCCTATGAAGAAGCCGAAAACACCGGCACGCTTCATTATGAGGCCCGCTTCATCTGGGATGACGGTTCCATCCATTGGGGGAAGTTGCGCGGTAAATATGAATACGATATAAACGGTACACCTGTTTCTTTCTCCGGCATCTGCCTGGACATTACTGCTCAGAAAGAACAGGACAGACTGTTAAAAGAAGTAGAACAACGTTTTTCTCTCTCGTTTAATAATGCCGCTATTGGAATGGCCTTCCTTGACGGACAAGGCAGATTCCGGATGCTGAACAAGGCATTCGCGGTATTATTAGGATATCATGCAGAAGAGCTCACCGGCAAATCCTATCTCGACATTATACATACAGATTACCGGAAGGAGAACAACCAGCTTTTCGAAGAGCTCCTGCAGGGGAAACGGGACGTCTTTAACCAAATAAAACGTTACCGGCGGAAAGATGGTAGCAACCGTTGGGTACAGGTAAATATAGCTGGCATCAATGATCAGAATAACAGTAAAGAGAATATACTGGTGATCTCCTTCGATATCAGTAATGAGGTGGCCGCCAGAAAGGAACAGCAAAAGTTGCTGACGCTGGTGGAAAACAGCGGTGACCTCATTGCTGTTGCCAACATGGATGGCACTATAACTTATATGAACGATGCCGGTATGAAGCTGCTTGGAATAGGTAATAAACTATCTGCCCTCACCCGCAATATCAGGGATATATTCACACTGGAACACCTGTTAGAACTGGAAAGGGAGGTCCTGCCCGCTGTTGTCAATACAGGCAAATGGATGGGAAGACAATATTATACCCATCAGGGAACAGGTGAACAGATCCCTTTTCATACCAATGCGTTCAGACTCGATAGTCCCATGAGTGGCGAACCTATCGCGGTTGCCTGTGTGGCACGTGACCTCAGAGCGGAACTGGATGTACAACAGGCCTTGCTTGAAAGTGAAGCCCGTTTCCGTTCATTGGTAGAAGAAGCGCCCGTGGCGACAGCTCTCTTCGTAGGCCCTCGGTTTATTATAGAAGTAGCTAATGAACCCATGATCCGATTCTGGGGCAAAGGGTATGCTGTATTGGGCAAACCATTGGGAATAGCTGTACCTGAATTGAATGATCAACCCTTCATGAAGATACTGGACAACGTATATTCCTCCGGTATCCCCCATCATGAAAAAGAAGCCAGGTCAGTGCTGGTCATTAATGGTAAACCAGAGATCTTCTACTTCAATTTCACCTATAAGCCACTGCTGAATGCCGCAGGAGAAGTGTATGCTGTTGTGGATATGACCATCGACGTTACAGAACAGGTGCTGGCACGAAATAAACTACTCGTATATCAAAATACACTGGAACTGGAAGTGGCAGAAAGAACGGAAGAACTGGCCGCCTCCAATGAAGAACTGGCCGCAATGAACGAAGAGTTGCAGGATGCCAACCTTAACCTCGTACGCTCCAACCTGGAACTGGAACAATATGCATACGTAGCCAGCCACGACCTGCAGGAACCATTGCGAAAGATCCGTATCTATGCCGACCTCTTGAATCACCAGGAAGATCTTCCTCTCCATCATAAACGCTTAGTGGAAAAGATCAACCAGTCCTCCGAGAGAATGTCCATGCTCATCAAAGATCTGCTGGAATTTTCACGCCTGCTGGAAAAAGGGAACATGATGCGGGAAATAGATCTTACGATTATGCTGCAAAGTGTGATCAGCGATTTTGAATTGGTCATAGAGGAAAAGCAGGCGGAAATCGTTATAGGACCATTACCGGTTATACAAGGCATTCCCCTGCAGATCAACCAGCTATTTTATAACCTGATGAGCAATGCGCTGAAGTTTACGCAGCCAGACGTTCGTCCGGTGATTGAAATTATATCCCGGCCCATTTCAGGAGAACTGGCCGGTATCTATCTGGGCAAGCCAGATCGTCATAAACAATACTTTGATATTTCCTTTAGCGACAATGGTATTGGCTTTGATCAGAAATATGCAGACCAGATCTTTGAAGTCTTTAAACGCCTGCATAACCGTTCCGAATATCCCGGTTCTGGTATAGGGTTATCACTATGCAGACGTATCATGGCCAACCATGCCGGACATCTGCATGTAGAATCTTCGCCAGGTAAAGGCGCGACCTTCCACATTATCATAGCAGGCGTGTAACAGCTACTAACATTTGACGATTTATAAATGAAAGTTCCGGCCCACCGTAGGCAGACCGGAACTACTATTATATAACTTTGATTAACGGGAAGTATTGCTTACTACGATCTTCTCCTTCTGGATCACCTGTTTATTGTCCCTCACGGTAACAATGTACACGCCATCCGGCAGGGAAGAAATGTTCAGGTTGTTGTAATTCCCTTTTATCCGCTGGGACAGTCTTCTTACACCAGCAATACTGTATACATCTACAGTATACACTTTGTCACCTGCAGGCAAAGAAAGGTTCAGCGTATTGCTGGCAGGGTTAGGCCAGATATTCAATACTGATTTTTCCTTCACCGGAGCTACTGCCGTTGTATTGATATTGAGTGGCTGCGGATAAGTGAACGGAAAATCTATCTGCGCCTGTTTAAACTGCATCTCCACATCTTTTGACCAACCAAAAGCAGTATCTGCCTGCGCCTCAAGACTGAATTGTGCTGCGCCGCTCCAGAAGTGTATAAATTCTCCCAGGTTCAGGTTACGGGTATATTCACCATTATGCTGCGGAAAATATTGCGCCAGCAGGTCAAAATAACGGTTTAATGCCGCACTGGAATCTGCCCTGTCATAGATCGGGAAGAACCAGTCACGGAACCAATGTGTTCCAGGTTTAGGGAAACTTTCCTCTTTCACCACAAAATCATTGTAAGCCTGCTGAGCATCTCCTGTCCATCCAAGGCGTTTCATGACGTCATAGATGAATATTTCCGCCCATTTGCTGTCACCCCATATAGGGAATGAAGGTGAGTTATGAATGCCTTTGCTGCCGCCTTCCACGATATGACCTACTTCATGAATGGAAGCATGCAGGTTCCAGCCTTCCCTGGTTTCCCAGCTTCCACCCAGGTCGCCGGAGTTCTTATAGTCATGATCGGCATCAAATACTACTGACGGATGTCCGCCGGAATATCCTGCTTTGCTATGGAAGATCATATTCACTTTAGGATCGCTGAAAGAACCATAGTTTTGTTTTACATACTCCCATACATCTGTGAAGTCCTGGTTCATCCAGGTAGCAGAACGACTTACAGCGTCGTCAAACCAGATATTTACGCTGCTGTTGCTATATACCCGCGACAATAATTCCGTATGACCAGCCCAGTGTTCCTGCCACGTTGCAGGTACAACATCAGTCAGGGTAGTATTACGGCCTGCTATCCATGCAGATACACCATTTGCATTTTCAGCTCTCACCCTGTAGTAATAAGTGGTCAAGGGCGCCAGGTCCAGCGAGAAATAGCGGCTGGTATTCGCAGCCAGTACAAACGCATCATCCCAGTTCAGTGTATCTGTAGTTCTTTCCAGGCGATAGCTGGTTTCTGTTGCAGCATTGTCCTGCCAGTTCAGGAGGATCTGATTACTGGAAACCGTCTGTGTTGTAAATCCGCTCGGAGCGGCAGGAGCGGAGGTATCTACGGCACCAGCGCCTGCACCAAATATTTCCAGTTCCGCCAGTTGTGTAATACCAGCACCGTTATTAGCCGTAATATTTAAACGGTAATATTGATAGGAAGTGGTGTTAGGCACTACATAAGTACGTTTCTTAAATCTTGTCGTGAACAGCTGATTAGTCTGTACCTGCAGATCCGTCCAGGTAGTACCATTGTTAGAACCCTGGAATATCCAGTTCTTCGGGTCCCTGTCTGCCGCATCATTTGCGGCAGTAATGCTGTACTTTGTAGCAACAGCACCACCCGGTAAGTAATAACGGATCCAGGTCACAGGCGCCCATGCCAGGTATTTGCTGTAAGTATTGTTATCTACCACTTTCGCCAATCCTTCCACACCCGTAGTATTGTACTGATCTGTTACCACAGCATCTGTAAAGTTGGTGATATCAGTACCGGTAGGCACATCAGCGGTTGTCACAACAGCAGAAGTATCTGCAACAGATACACCGGTAGCGTTTACCGCTCTTACCCGGTAGATGAAGCTGGTGCCGATGCTCAGCGACGAATCTGTATAAGAGGTCACATTAGCACCTACGGTTGCACGTGGCAGGAAGGTGATGGCGTCCAGCGAACTTTCAATACGGTAACCTGTTTCATTGGTCGCATTGTCAGACCAGCTGAGGCTTGCCTTATAACCTGGCTGCAATGTAGCGGTCAATCCGCTCGGCCCGGAAGCGGGTCCGCCTAAAGTACCTGTCAGCTCCCATTCAGAGAACTGGATAGCACCTGCACCGTTATTAGCAGTAATATTTAACCGGTAATAGAGATAAGGCGTTGTGTTGGTAAATGAATACGTTTTCACCTGGAAACGTGCAGTAAAAGCCTGACCTGTCCGGGTATCCAGTGTAGTCCATGTTTTACCATCATCAGAGGCCTGTAGGTTCCAGTCTTTCGGGTCCCTGGTATCAAAATCATTTGCAGAAGTGATAGAATACTGGTTAACGATCGCCGATCTGGCGGCTTCAAACTGTATCCAGATCGCTGTTTTGTCAATGTAATACTTCGTATTGACATTGTTATCTATCACCTTAGGATAGTTCTCTGCTGCATTCGAGTTGGAATACTGTACCGTCAGTACGCCGGCGGCAGATGTTATGTCAGTCTGTGCGAGGGCCGGCACAGTACTGCATAGCAGGGTTACATACAAAGACAACTTTGTAAAATTACGCATACGCATAGTAATTGGTCATTTAAGGTTTGTGAATAAAGGCGCTATTGATTGTTATTAAACATAGGTTCAACGTGAAGTTTTCGCGTGGTCTGACATTGGTTGATACTGAGAGCTCACAAAACGGGTTACACACGTACGATATACGATCATACTAATATAGCAAGCAATTGCAGGCAAAGCTGTCAATGGATATCAAACGGAATGTTAACAGAAGTTAAAGGATCATTTAATCCTGATACCGAAAACATCTTTCAATGCCTTCTTTGCAGCATGATAACCGCACATACCGTGAATACCTCCTCCCGGAGGTGTGGAAGAAGAACATACATAAATACCTTTGGCAGGCGTAGTATAAGGAGACCATCGCATGGCTGGTCGTGTATACAATTGCGTGATATCGAGAATACCACCGTTAATATCTCCACCGATATAATTGGGGTTATAGGTTTCCATGTCGGTTGTATTCATCACGTGCCTGCCAATAATGAGGTCTTTAAAACCCGGCGCAAAACGTTCCACCTGGTTCTCAATAGCTGCCGTCATATCTTTCGTAGACCCATTGGGAACATGACAGTAAGCCCATGCAGTATGCTTGCCTTTCGGCGCACGTGTATTATCAAAGACACTTGTTTGTACAAACAAGGTATACGGTTGATCAGGATGATGTCCATCTGCTGTACGTTGTTCGTTCGCAGCAATTTCTTCAATGGTATTGCCGAGATGAATAGTACCGGCTTCCCTGCAGGCGGCAGCTGTAAATGGAGTCGGCCCATCCAGCGCCCAGTCTACCTTGAACACTCCCATGCCGTAACGGTAACGTTGCAACTGCCATTTGTAAAAAGAGGAAAATCTATCTCCCGTGATCTTTAGTAGCTGACGTGGTGTTACATCCAGCAACACGGCTCTTGAAGGTGGTAATTCTTTCAACGCATTCACATAGGTACCCGTTACAATCTCACCCCCCAGCGAAACAAAATAATTCCCTAAAGCAGTCGCTAACGCGTTTGCACCGCCACGTGGGGTCGGCCATCCACCCGCATGGCTGTTCAGCGTCAGTACGAGTCCGATAGCCGCTGTGGCAATATTCGTCAATGGCTGAATAGCATGTGCCGCCACACCGCCAAACAATCCACGGGCTTCTTTTGTCTTGAAACGTTTAGCCAGGTGCATGGCTGATGGTAAGGCTTTCAGTCCGAATTTTGCCAGTGTCAGCGGATGTTTTGGAAACTGTAATGGCCCCAGTATATCTTCTGTCAGTCCCTTAAAATCTTTCAGTAAGGGCTTGAACAGATTCGTATAAGTATGGCTGTCAGCGCCGAGTAATTGAGCCGTTCTTTCCAGCGAAGGATATAAAGCAGCCGCGGTACCTCCATCAAAAGGATGTGCTGCATCTACAGCAGGATAGAGATACGACAATCCAAATTGCTCAAGCGGTAACTGACTAAAGAAGGGAGAGGTGACCGCCATAGGATGGATCGTGGAACAGATATCATGCATAAACCCCGGCAATGTCAGCTCCTTTGAACGCAGGCCTCCTCCGATCTCATTCCGTCCTTCTATCAGCAATACAGCAAGTCCCTGCTGTTGCATTGCAATAGCTGCTGCCAATCCATTAGGTCCTGATCCGATAACGATGGCGTCGTATTCGTTTTTATGCATTGCGTTCATTTGAAAATCAGGGACCATGATTCAGGGGTTAACGCCCCTCCCGGGGTATCACCGGGTCATTAACCCGGGGGGGTACCACCCGATTGATCCCGGGGTTGTCACCCCGCGCTACAAACAACATGGCTCCTGACGGAGCCTATCGGTGTTTTGTTTACAACCATAGCATCCTGGTCCCTGATTGAATATGTTAATACTGCCCCGCTTCCAGTTTGCTGGGCGATAGCAGGTATTGCTTATCTACTTTGTCTAAAATTACGTAAATCGAATCTTTATTCTGTGTTAAGCCATGAAGAATAATCCGCGTGTCACTGGGTCTTTCGTAGTACAAAACAAACGGGGCATCTTTCTTCTTACTTGTATTCGGACGATCAGTAGCATTGCGCCGCGGCCGTTCGCGGCCCTGGTTAGAAGCGCTTCTGTTCTTATCCCGCAGGGACAGCGCTTGTTTTACGGTGTCAGCTTCGTAGTAAAAGAACCTCCTGCCACCTGCTACACCTGCCAGTTCGAAGTTACGATCTATATCATTCTTCGGGGAACCACCACCGTTGCTGAGGTCCAGCCACACTGGTTTATTCACCTGGTAAGTGATAGTGGACCATTTCTCAAAGGTTACATTCTGCCAACGTATGGAGTCCAGCGGTGAATAAGGGATCACCTTATTATTCAACCGGAATTCCGTCACATTGTAATATCCACGTGTACCAGCCAATCCTTTTTCGACAGGTTGCTTATAAGGATCATACAGATAGTTCCACATCTGCAGGTAAAATAGTATAAATACAAACAACAGAAAAGTACCGGCTTTCAATGCCCAACGTCCATACTTCTGCCATGCTTTCGTGAAGGAAGGATAATAATGTACAGGCACTGTATAACGCTCCAATACCAGCAGGTTGTAGATCTTCGGTACATCATACGCCAGCACAAAGGCACCCAGCAATACAAAGTATGCGGCGTACACATGTACACCTCCATCATAGGCAAGATTCACAAAGGTGATATTAGCCAGTGCTCCTGCCAGCAGCACAGCTCCGATAGCAGCTGTACCACGGAAGAACAACAGCATACCTGCCCCTACTTCCACAATGCCTGCAAACACCTGGTACCAGGGCACAATACCGATCGATAACCAGTAGATCTTCTGTGCGGTAAAATCGCCGAAATTGGTATGCAGATTAGAGATAGATGGATACGGCATCTGTACAGGGAATAACTTGGTATAACCAAACCCGATGATACCTATACCGGCACGGTACCGCACAATTACGCGCAGCCAGTAATACAGCAGATTGTACTCCAGTCTTTTACGATCAAACAAACTCCAGATCACAGCTCCTATAACGGCAATACCCAGTGCAGCTGCCCAACTGGTGTAACTGGCAATTCCCCACCGACCACTCTCCGAATCCACATTCCAGAGATTAGGTTGGAACCGCGCAATATCATATACATCGCGATACTTCAGATGTATCCAGTCCATCGTGAAAAGATGAGTATACCAATTCCAGCTGGTGGGAATACTCATGATCACAAAAAAGATAAAGGCAATGCGGAATGCCCACTTTTGATATGCATTCCAGGGCTTACCCTGTACAGCGGCAGCCTGACTGGTAGTATCCGGTATTATCGGTGCTGCCTGCGTGATGACAGGTGAATTAGCTATATCAGACATAACGTTGATTTTAAAGTTTAAGCGGTTTACGGCGACCTTCAATCAATGGGTATTGCTTGTTGATCTTGTCCAGCACGACATATACAGAATCATGTTTTTCATTGACACCGGACAAAATAATACGGCTGTTGTCGGGTCGCGTATAATGCAGCTCCAGTTTTTCCTGCTGATGGTATTTATTCTTATTCTGCAGGAACAATACCTGGCGGGATGCATCGATACCATAGCTATAGTAATGCCTGCTCTGAGAACCTGCCAGCTCATAATTCTTCTCTTCATCTTTCGGATAGATCTCCTCCGTATTAGCCAGATCGGGGTGTACATAGCGATTGGAACGGATACTGAGCGTAGCCCATTTCTCGAACACCACATCTTTCCAACGCACGGTATCTGTTAGTGAATAGGGTAGCTCCTGGTTATTGATCCGGAACGCTGATACATTGTAGATACCTGCTGCATTGGTCAGTCCGGGTGCTTCCGGATACTGATATCCATTATGCTGATAGCTGGCATAGGTCTTATACCCATACAGGCCTACGAAGAAAAAGATGAACAGGGTCTTCAATACGATCCTTGCACTGCGGTGCCACGGCTTCGCGAAATAAGGCCGTACAGTATTAGGGGCGGTAGGCTGTTCCAGCGTCAGCAGATTAATGATGCGTATTGCATCATATGCCAACAGGAATAAGGCCAGTATCACCAGGTAAAAACTATATGCATATTCGCCGCCCTCATAAGCGAGATTAGACATGAATACATTGCCGGTAAATGTGATGATGATGCCAGCGCCAATAGTGGCGGTTCTTCTGCTGAACAGCAGTAGCCCTGCCACTGTTTCTACCAGTCCCAGGAAGGTCTCCATAGAAGGCACCACACCTGTGCTCATAGCAAAGATCTTCCAGTCCGACAGATCGCCGTACTGTGTATTCAACTGACTGATGGAAGGATATGGCAATTGCTGTGGGAACAATTTCAGCAGCCCATAAGCTATGACGCCGATCGCCAGCCGGTAGCGAACAATGACGCGCAACCAGTAATACAACTGGTTGTACTCCTGGCGTTGCCTATCGAGATAAGTCCAGACCAGTGTGCCGATCAGGGCAATGAAAGCAATAATTCCCCAGTCTGCAAAGCCGCCGAAAGGACTATCAGATGGCAGAAATTTAGGAGTATACCTGGCGAGATAAAAAATATCCCTGAAGCTCAGTGCTCCCCAGTGAATGTGGAATAAGGTACTGAAATACTTCACATCCAGCGGAATACACTGGATGATGAAATAGATGAAAAAGAAGCGGAAGAGGATCTTCCAGGATGCTTTCCACTTTTGCGGTGGTAATAAGTTTGCCGGATGTGTCATACCTGCAATGTTTATGTTGTGAAATATCAATAACCGGGATTAGGATCTAAAGCGCCATCTGCACTCAGTTCCACAGCTGGAATAGGCATCACGTATCTGCGTGCGTCTGTCACACCCAGCACTGTGGCAGCACGGTTGGTTCTCACCAGGTCGTACCAGCGATGAGGCTCAAAGGCAAACTCCAGCCTTCTCTCATTTTCAATGGCCAGCAGGATATCTCCCTGAGAAGTAGCAGTACTGGCTGTCAGCCCCGCCCTGTCTCGCACCGCATCAAGATCTTCCAATGCACCTTCCAGCTCGCCTAATTGCGTCCTAGCCTCTGCACGGATGAGATACTGTTCTGCAATACGTAGTACATAAGCAGGATCGGTAGCAGGACTACGGTAATAGAAGTTGCCATACCACAGTCCCTGGTTCGTAATGGCCACGGCCGCCTTACGGTTACCGCCAATCGCCGGATCATTGATCAGCGCAATAAAGGCGTCGTTAGGCGCCCATTGGCGTGTACCGCCATTGGCAGGGGGCTGCCAGTAACCACGGTGCGCATTCACATTGTTGGCGCTATAGGATATTTCGAAAATCGATTCGTTTGTAGCCACCACATTGTTGGCAAAGAAGGCGCTATATGGCTTTATAAGGCCGTATTTGGCGTCTTGTATCAGTTTTGAGGAATAAGCCTCGGCCTGCTCCCAATTCTGCCTGTAGAGGTAAAAACGGGCCATTAATGCCCATACCGTTTTCCGGGTGGCACGATAACGGTTAGTGGTTTCCGGCAACAGCGGTTCTGCCGTCTGCAGATCACTCAGTACCTGTGCATAGGTCTGCTCCAGGGAACTCCGTTTAAGACCCCTGGTATCGGTGATGTTGGTAGTGGCCTTCAGTACCAGCTGTACGCCGCCCCAGGTACGGGCCAGGTCAAAATAAGCCAGTGCACGTACGAAATAGGCTTCACCTATTAAAGCATTCTTTTCATCCTGCGTAAAGGTCGCATCTATCACGCCGGGTACTTTATCGATGACCTGGTTGGCCCTGTTGATGGTCGAGTAGATGCCTGCCCAGACAGTGGCCACATTGGTATTATCGGCTTTTACATTATGTGAAATGAACTGCTGTATCACCGACTGCGATCCCGTCCACTGGATATTGTCACCAGATAAATAACCAATGGTCTGAAAGAGAGAACCATAATAGGCATCATCCCCCAACTCACGATATACGCCTCTTACCGCGGTTTGTGCGGAAGCTTCATCAACAATGGTCGCATCATCCGAAACGGAATCGCGGGGCTGCACGTCCAGGAAGTCTTTGCAGGACGTGAACAAGAATACAAGTGGTAATATGCGGATAAGTAATTTCATGATCTTCTTCATTAAATGTTTCCTATAATGTCACGTTCAAACCAAACTGCAGGGTGCGCGACTGTGGCGGCGTACCCAGGTCAATACCCTGTACGGTCTGCGTGGCTGTCACGTTTGCTTCGGGATCAGGGCCTGTATATTTTGTGAGCAGCCACAGGTTATTCCCGGCAAAATAGAAACGTAAGGCCTCGACATGCCAGCGGCTGGTCAGCGATTTAGGTAGTGTATAACCTACCGTCAACGCCTGTAAGCGCAGGAAAGAACCATTCTCAATAAAACGGCTGTTCTGTTCCAGTGTATAGTTGTTGCCTACCTTCGTCAGGCGGGGTACATCTGTGATATCCCCTTCTTTCTGCCAGCGTTTCAGCTGACTGGCAAACAGTACCCTGTTCGCATCGCGGGTACCACCACCTTCTCCAAAGAAGCGGTTCAGGTTTAATACCTTGTTGCCATACTGGAAGTTGAACTGCACAGCTGCATCAAATGATTTCCAGGAAAAACTGTTATTGATACCACCAAAGAATTTGGGCAAAGCATTGCCTACGATCTGCCTGTCAGCAACCGTGATACTACCATCTCCATTCACATCCTGGAATACCGCATTACCCGTTTTAGGATCTACATACAGTTGTTTGTACATCCAGAAGGAATACATAGAGTATCCCTGCTGCATCCTGATCCAGTCGCGGTTGTACTGTGTGATCGGTACCGGCAGTTTTTCCACCTTGTTCACATTACCGGAAATGGTAAAGGACGTATTCCAGGTGAACGCACCACGTTTGATATTCTCAGAACGGATAGCTACTTCGTATCCTTTGTTGCTGATCTCACCGGCATTGGAGTAATAAGTGGTATAACCGGTATTGGAAGGCACTGGTAATTGCAACAGTACATCAGTGGTTTTCTTGGAATAAACATTCACTTCGACTGATACACGACCATCCAGGAAACCCGCATCAAGTCCCAGGTTGGCCTGTGTGGTCTTCTCCCAGCGCAGGTCAGGATTCGCGAGCTGTAAAGGAGCGGTCGCCGCTTTATCTCCACCGCTTTCTGCATCAGGATAACCATTAACGCCTGTCCATAAGCCACGGGCAGCATAATTATCGATACCACTCTGGTTACCGGTCACGCCATAACTAGCCCTTAATTTCAGGTCACTGAGGAACTGTACATCTTTCAGGAACTGCTCTTGTTTCAGGCGCCATGCTGCACCAACGGCAGGGAAATATCCCCAGCGGTGATTACTGCCGAAGCGGGAAGAGCCATCGGCACGAACGCTTAGTTCCAGGTAGTACTTACTATCGTAGTTGTAATCAACACGGGAAAAGAAAGAGGCGAGTGTACCCCGCGTCCAGGTCTGCCCGGCAGTACGGGTGGATGCGGAAGAAATATCTTTATAAGCATTATTCGGGAAACCTGTTCCCTGAGCAAAAGTCCTTGCCAGTGTATTCTGCTGGATCGTATTACCTACTACGGCGCCAAATGTATGTCCGCGGCCAAGCTTCTTCCGGTAAGACAATGTCTGCTCATTGATCCAGGTACTGTTCTGCGTAATGGAAGATGTAGCTAAGCCATTGGTTGGCGCAGCGCCTAATTGTGTTTTATCATTCCAGTATTCTGATTCATCATAGTTGTTATAATCCACGCTCCAGCTGGTGCGGAACTTCAGGTCACGCAGTATCTCCGCCTCCGCATATACGTTGCCGATATACCTCAAACTGATAGTATGCACATCGTAGTTATTCAGCAATACCTGCAGGTTGTCAAAACCGGCCCAGCGGGCAGGAGTGCCATCAGCATTGGTTTCCGGCAGATAGGTAGGTGTATGTAATGCCGACTGCAGCAGTCCTCCCTGCGGACCATCACCCGCACGCGCCTGATTCCTGTAGGAACGGGTAATACCATTGCTCACACCTATCTGCACCCTGTCATTGATCTTATGGTCAACATTCAGTTTCAGACTGGCCCTTTCAAAGAATACAGGACGGATATTGGCTTCCTGTTTTGTATAACCGGCGCCTATGTAGAATTTCGTCTTTTCAGAACCTCCATTCAGCGACAGGTCATAGTTTGCCAGCTGACCGGTACGGAAAAGCTCACCCAATCTGTCATATGTTTTCTGCTCTTCCGGCAGTCCGCGCCCTCCTTCTGCAACAGGGCGGAATGGGCGGTTGGCAAAGGTCTGGTTCAGCGCGGGATTATCTTTACCTGTATTGATCCAGTATTCATTGATCAGGGTAGCATGTTCAGGCCCGGTTGTCAGGTCCCATAATTTCGGTGCTTTTGCAAAACCATGCGATACATTCACATTGACCTTGGTGCGCTCTCCGTAATTACCCCGTTTGGTGGTAACGATCACGACACCGTTCGCACCACGTGAACCATAGATGGCAGTGGCGCTGGCATCTTTCAGTACTTCGATGCTGGCAATATCTGCCGGATTGATATCTGCAATAGGAGAGGTAGCACGACCGCCGGTACTCACCGTCTGCAGGCTGGTATTATTTACAAACACACCGTCTACTACATACAAAGGATCATTGCCTGCATTGATGGAAGTAGTACCACGTACACGTACAAAGACACCATCTCCGGGTACACCTGTATTGGAGTTGATCTGCAGCCCTGCGGCCTTACCTTGTAACTGGGCATCAAAGCCCGCCACAGGTACATTCCTCGTTTCCGCAGCGTTGATGGTTGATACAGAACTGGTCAGGTTACGGCGTTCCTGTGTACCATAACCAACTACCACCACCTCGCTGAGTTTCTTATCGTCTGTTTCCAGTTGTATGTTGAGATGAGCGTTTGCACCTACCTTTACCTCCTGCGGTTTATAACCGAGATAGCTAAAAACAAGCACGGCATCTGCCGGTGCATTTAATTCAAAAGAGCCATCTATACGTGTCAGGGCGCCACGTTTTGAGCCTTTCACGCTTACACTTACCCCCGGCAATTGCTGGCCGTTGCTATCGGTTACTTTTCCTTTTACGGGAACATCTGCCAGGAGCCTGCCGGCAACAACATGTTTATTGGAAGCTGGCAATACTGCCCCCATTATTTCTGCGCTTCCCAGTACAGCGGGAATGAGCAGGAAACCTGCATTTCTCGCAAGCCGGCGTATGACAAGCGTCTGTCGATAATCAAAGAATGACATATAGTTGGTTGATTTTTATACTGATGATGCTATTTCCATTTCTCAGGACTATACACTACCTGCCCGTCCCGTTTGATCAGCCATGCAGTAACAGGATTAAGATGATAACCTGTCCCTAGGCCGCGGGCAGCGAACAATTCCTGCAGTGCTGGCTGTACATAGCCCGTTTCGTCAATAGCGCGGCTCATAATAGCGGTAGTGTCCCCATTCCATTGCCATAAGTATCTGAAGTAAGTATGCGCCTTGTCTAATACAGGTTCCTGCAGGCGTGCGGCGTTCCAGGTTTTTCCAGCATCTGTACTTATTTCCACTTTCTGGACTTTACCGCGTCCGCTCCAGGCCAATCCTCTTATTTCCACCCATCCTTTTTGAAGTTGTGCAGGGTAGGCCGGATAAGTGATAATAGAGCGGGCATCCATCGTAAAACTGAACTGCCGGATCTTACCATCTTTTACAGGTTCTGTGTATTTGGAAGTTTCTTCTCTTGTCATAAAAGGCCCGTCTGACAATTCAATGCGGCGTATCCATTTCACACTGGTGTTGCCTTCCCACCCCGGTAGCAGCAGTCTTGCCGGATAACCCTGCTGGGGGCGAATTGCCTCCCCATTTTGTGCATAAACAATCATAGCATCTTCCCAGCCCTTACTGACGGGAATGCTTCGTGTCATCACAGCTGCGTCCGAACCTTCTGCCAGGAACCAGGTAGCCTTTGGATGAATGCCTACTTCCCTGAACAGGGTAGATAACATCACCCCGGTCCATTCGCTCTGGCTGGTCAGTCCGCAGATATCTTGTGGTGTAATATTTTCTTTATCAGGCTTTCTGAAATTGCCGGAACACTCTATAAAGCAGATCCTCGACACAGAAGGAAAGCGCTTCAGATCTGCCAGGGAAAAGACAGTCGGCTTGTCTACCATACCATGTATCATCAATTCATAGCTATTGGGATCAATAGCAGGCACACCCGCATGATGGCGTTCAAAATGCAGATCAGAAGGCGTGATCATGCCGTAGAGATCCTGTAATGGCGTCTGAGAAGAAGTGAGGGAAGGCTTTCTCTGCGGATGTTCAAATGGAGATCTTGTACCCAGTACACCAGGCAGCGGTCCCACCTGTCTGGTAGGATCAAAAGCCGCTTCGGGAATACCTGTCTGCACCATTTTGCCGAAAGATGACTTTACCAGTACCACAGCGGCTGTGGCAGCACCTCCCAGCAAAAGGCGACGACGCGTCATCTTTTGACTCATATTAAGTTCTGTTTCGAATTACAGTTTTGTACGACACATATGGTTATTCATATGGTCCGTCCCCTCCTTTTCTGCTGTCTGTGACATAATATTTCCTGGCCGGCATGACAACGGCAGGTAAGGTTTTCGCATTCATGACAGCATTTGCGCCGATCAGTTTATTGGCATATAACAGCCAGGCTGTGACGCTGTAGACTTCGTTATCTGATAGTGAGCCCGGTGCATTAAAAGGCATTGCACGACGCACGTAATCAAAGATGGTAGTGGCATATGGCCAGTAATTGCCAATAGCCTTTATGCGTTTTGGCGCCTTATCAAAAGGCGGTGCATCTACGGTATCAGGCGCTACAAGTATATTGTATGGCCCTTCTACACCTGTGGCGCCATGACAGGCTGCACATTTTGCAGCATAGATCAATGCACCATTTTGCACAGTACCACTTCCCGCAGGTAATCCTTTACCATCCGGATGAATAGCAATAGCTATCGCTGCTATTTCTTTCTCCGTAGCTGGCCGGCCATATCCGAAATGTTCCGGCATAGCGGTATTGCGGCGTTCACAGGCAATCATAAGGGTACCTGCAACGCAGGCCCAAAAAGGCATTCGTAGCTTAAACATCAGATAACTGAGACTTGGATCGTTGGTTGATTATAAATGCGCAGAGTGTAACCTTACCGGTTACTTGCATTAGTCTCTTGGTGGGAGCACAATGATAATCGATGCAAATATATGCAGTTCATTTTTAAAAGTCTACTATTTATGTAGACTTTTATATGAATGGTAATATTGAGCCAATATAGTAGGTATATGAAGAGCAGATTCTAGTGTTCCATCATATCCAGTATGTCTGTCCAGATGATACGGGCTATCTGTTCACTTTCAATAGTTTTAACCCGTTCGTCCGTAGTAATCATACGATCTTCCTGCCAGTCTATCTCTTCAGGCATAAAATCCCTTAGAATATTTCCGCTGGTGATAACTTCGTATGTTGTTTCCTCTGCAACATCGTCCACGGTGATCGCAAGCTGGTACGATCTACCTTCGATATAAACTGTTATTGTACGCCTTTCCATAACAAACAATTAAATCAATTAAAAAGGGGTCCAACTATGGTTTGTTCCATAGCAGGTTAAGTCCGAGAGAATCTGTTGAATATGTTACTGGCTGCTGACGGCCGGGGGCACGCTAAAGTTGTCACTGTTCACTGTCTGACCTGCTTTTGATCCCTCTACACTTCTCTTCATTGCTTTTTGACCCTTGCTCGAATACGTCTTCATAATCTCACATTTAAATGGGTTAGTAATAAGCTGACACACTAAATAGAACAAATTATTTGCCAGTATGTTTTTAATAGTAAAATGTGGAATAATTCTCCCCAACTCCAAAGACCAGCAGGTCTCTACGGGGTAAAAATTGCGCTTTCTGTACAGATCCCGGTAGACTAATGTGCCTGTGAGCCCGGCAGAAAAGTTTTAAAATACTTGAAAATCAGTATATTCATCTGAAAAAACTCATCATTATGGCAGAAATAAGGGGGCAAACCCGGCTATATTGGTAGGATGGGGCATATTTCGATCTGTAAAAAAATGGAAGTATCTTATTGGCAGGAAAAGTTCACGGATTCCTGTTCACGTACAATGACTATAATGGCTAAAAACAAAAATGCACCGCAAATTGGCAGTGCACTTCGTTGATATATTCTATTGCATTCATCCGGATTTTTTATCAGCATCCTATACCGCCTGTGAAATTGTTTCTTTCAAATTAAAGGCCGGTACTATTCACTTTTACATCGCTGATATTATAACTATCTTTTCTGATAGTGACATTAATGGATTAACAACCTACAAGCCGCACAGAATGTACAGCCTGTAGTTTGTTTCTTCTAAAGGTGGCTGAGTACTATTTCGTGGTAATTAGCACAAAGATCCCGCAGGACTTGTCTGTAGTTAAAAAATCCGGCAGTCGATAATTCAGCATTGCCTGCCGGAGAACCGAAGTTAGCAAAGCGGTTGCAGAAAAGTTGTAAATGGAAAGCAAACGAAGTGTAAACAATCTTAAACAAATTGTGAATGAAAATTAAATTTCCAATATTTAAATATGAGTAGAAAATCAAGGAGTTTACTGAAACTGCCGGCTGAAAGAATATATTTGTTCTTCAGGAATTTTTCGATGAAGCATCCCTTTAAGATCTACATAACTACATCTGTTATTTGCTTTCTTGTATTGGCACTCGTTCAGTTTATTCTGGTCTATAATACCTATGATCTGCTTAACAGGCGTTTCTACTATGAGAAAAAAAGTAAGATCAATGAAGAATACAGCAAGGCTATTACCAATGATAAGTTATATCCGGGGGGCCAGGCCATCGTAGACAGCATCCTGGTGCCTCAGCTCAGAACACTGGAACAACTCTACAACACAGACACCACAAAATTCCAGGTTTACTCACAACAGCTACTCAATAAAATATTCCACCAACTCATCAAAGGACAGACGGTCGACAGCCTGATGCGGCAGATCCGTGAACACGAGCATATCACCGACTCACTACGGTATGCACTGAACATTTCCAAGATCGATATTATGACCGGCAACAGGAAGTATATTAATATCTATGACAGCCGGAAGAAATATAAACTGATAGACGATTCACTGCAATGGTCTGACGGTATCCGCCTTTATGGCGATCTGAAGAATCCTGATGAACGAAGCCAGGTAGCAAGACTGAATGTCAGCAATGCCATGCCTTATACTTACGCCATGGCATTCAGCTTCCACGCAGAACCTACCAACCGCCGGCAGATGGTTTTCCGGCAAATGCGCCTGATGCTAACTATGTCACTCCTGTCCATGTTTGCCATTATTTTACTATTTTTCATCACCATGCGGAACTGGATAAAGCAGAAACGACTCTCTGATGTTAAAACTGATTTTATCAATAACATTACGCATGAATTTCATACACCATTGTCAGCCATTATGGTCGCCAACAAAAACATCCAGAATGAAAAGATCCTGGATAACAAGATGGCTATCAGATCGCTGTCAGATGTGATAGAACGGCAATCTCACCGGTTGAAACTGCTGTTCGGACAAGTACTGGATCTTGCCACAGTCGATAAATTATTCGTGCAGAAAAAGCCACATCACCTGAATATGCTGGTGAGTGAAATTCTGACCGACTTCAGCATCAAGTTTTCCTCTTCTAATGTGCTGGTTGATTTTACACCTGCAGAGGAAGACCTGGTAGTCAACCTGGATAGTTTTCATTTTACTACCTTAATGCTGAATATACTGGACAATGCAGTGAAGTATAATCTTCAGCCGCTCAAAGACCTGATGGTACATATCCGCAATGACAAGGAGAGTATTTACATTACGGTCTCAGATACAGGTATCGGCATGTCAAGAGATACGCTCAAACATATCTTTGAGAAATTTTACAGACATCAGAAAGATCTGACGCAGAACACAAAAGGATTGGGACTAGGACTGCACTATGTGAAACAGTGCATAGATGCACATCAATGGAAATTAAAAGTAGACAGTGAAGTAGGAAAAGGGACTACATTTGTAATAGTTATCCCTGTATAAAATATTTTTTAGTAATTAATGTAAACAGGTCGGCTGCTTCAAATTAAAATTGAGAGCTATGAGACATCGTATTTTATTGGTAGAGGATGAATCAGATCTGGGTAATGTAGTAAAACAGTACCTGGAACTGATGGATTTTGACGTAAACTGGCAACAAAGCGGCAGTGATGCGTTGGAAGATTTTAAACGGGCGCCGGAACGCTATCATATAGTGCTGATCGATGTTAATCTTCCCGGCATGAACGGATTCGAACTGGCCGAACATGTAGTCAGGATCAATAACCAGGTCCCTTTTCTATTCCTCACGGCGCGCGGTGAAAAAACAGATCGTCTGAATGGTCTCAAAATCGGGGCAGACGATTATGTGGTAAAACCCTTCGATGTGGATGAACTGGTGTTGCGCATCCGGAACATCATCAAACGTAAACAACCTGTGGTGGCGCCGGATGTTGTAAAAGCCAATAATGTCATCACTATAGGCAACACCCAGCTATTCGTTGATTCCCTGAAACTGGTTACAGAACAGGGAGATGAAATCGTGCTGACACCAAGGGAATGCGACCTGCTGGTGTTATTCTTTCACAATGTAAACCGCGTGATCAAACGCGAAGAGATCCTTACCAAAGTCTGGGGCTCTAACGACTATTTCGTTGGTCGAAGCCTTGATGTATTCATTTCCAGGTTCAGAAAATATTTCCAGCAGAATCCTGGTATCAGTATCAAGAACGTGTACGGGATCGGATTTGTGTTCAATGTGAAATTTTACGATATATAGTGCTAACTTAAATTTAGAATACCCCTTTCTGCCTTTTCCCGGGGCAAATTACTGCACTTAAATTCCGCTTTTATACCGCTTTAATACCGCTAATCCTGCGTTGATCTTACGTTCATGAACGTAGGATCAACGCAGGATTAGCGGTATTAAAGCGGTATAAAGACGGTAAAAAAGCTCATTTCAGAGACACCGAAACCGGGGTGTTGATTCGGTAGAGGTTCGGTCGAGGTAGCCTCATCCTCCCTTAATCTTCCGTTCCGGAACGGAAGATTAAGGGAGGATGAGGCTACCTCGACCGAACCTCTA
>NZ_PYGK01000023.1 GCF_003014595.1 Chitinophaga ginsengisoli
AAATAACACTCAAATATCTGCCCAATATCTATATAATACACTATACCGCATTCCAGCTAGATTTGTCCCAGATAAATAACAATCAATATATAGCACTCTATACTGCCGTATATAAAAATAAAGAGGGTGCCTCTTTATTTTTGAGACACCCTCATTATGGTTTGTTGTTAGGCATACCATACATCATCGGGGGATAAAGACAGATAGATCTCTTCTCCGATGCGGTGGTGGCTGTTGCCTGTTTTGACAGTGACTACACTGGATGGTAGTTGTACAGCTATTTCATAGATGCTTCCCATGAAGTGTACTTCGGTTATTTTTCCCTTCAGTGCGTGTGCTGTCTTATCTGTGATCTCAAAACGTTCGGGACGGATGTAGAGGCTTTTACCATTGACATTGATACCAGGAAGGCTTTTGAAGTCTTTTGCAGCTGCCGGAGGAATCAGGTTGTAAGCACCGAACAGGGCGGCAGCATATTCGTTTACCGGCTGGCTGTACACCTGCTGAGGTGGCCCCTGCTGGATGATCTGTCCATCTTTCATGATGATGATCTCATCCGCCCAGGACAAGGTATCCACGGGATCGTGTGATACCATCAGGCAGGTGATATCGAGACGTTTGCCTATTTCATGGATCACCTTTTTTAAGGTGTTCTTATGGATTGGATCAAGGTTGGAGTAAGGTTCATCGAGGATGAGCAGACGGGGAGCAGTAGTGAGCAAACGGGCCAGCGCCACACGCTGTTTCTCACCTCCTGACAGCTGATCATTCTTTCTTTTCATCAGGTGACTGATGTGACATACTTCATAGAGTGTTTCCGCTTCTTCGTCGGATAACGTATTGGCGTAAGACAGGATCTCTTCCATCCTGTAATGGTTGCGCAACTCATAGTGCTGGGAAAGATAAGCGATACCTGGCTGTCCTGGTAATAACCTTTCCAGCGGACCTTTCACACGCACGTTCTCAAACAGCACTTCTCCACCATCCCCTTGTGTGAGTCCGCCTATTATTTTCAGTAAGGTACTTTTACCAGACCCTGACTCTCCCACTATGGCTATTTTCTGGAATTCCTTTTGTGTGAAGCTGACACCTTTCAGCACCTCCTGATCTCCTTCCTGCTTACGCACGCCCGATACTTCTAACAGATTCATATAAAGCTAATATCACATAAAAAGCTGCAAATTACCACTTATACGGGCAGGAAGCAAACAATGTATGCTCAGGCAGGGACTAAAAAGTCCAGCTCCCGCTTCAAAATACTGACAATGTAGCTTTTGCCCTTCCCTGCTTTTATCAGTTCATCGTCAATATGGGCATGTTCGTCTTCCCAGCTTATCTTTATACTTTTCCCTTTGATAACAGGAAGATCATAATCTTTATCTGCAGCGGAAGTGATCCTGTCCCTGATATAGGCCGCAAAACCTTTTCTTTTATCTTCTCCCAGTAATATCACTTCCATTTCGCCATCTCCTACCGCTGCATCTGCATTGAGGGTTAATCCGGGTCCGATAGAACGAATATTCATGACCTCTACCATCAGGTATTTGCCGGAATGGTCCACACCATCAATTTCGAGCCGGCATTCCCGGGCGGTATAATCGTCGATAACATCATGCAAGGTTTCCAGGGCCATTTTCATCTTCTCTTCCGGTTCTTCCGGTTCCTCCAGTTGTTTCATGGCCGCCATCAGCACTGGAAACACACCAAATCCGAAGCCTTCAAGGAAGAACATTTCCTCGTGAAAACCAGCGATCCTGCCTACATCGAATTTCTGCATATGCTGCTGATGCCAGGATTCAATGATATGCTCTGCATCATCTCTCAGGTTAAGCGATCTGCTGATATTGTTGGCAGTGCCCATCGGCAATAATGCAATGGGATATCTTTTATCAGCCGCTTTACCATTGAGAAATTCGAGGATGACCTTTCTGACCGTACCATCTCCTCCTGCAATGATCACAAAATCCGTATCGGGCGTAAGTTCTTTGATCCAGTCCTTTTTTACATTCGAATATATACACCGAAAGCCATGAGCAGTGATCTGTTTTTTCAGCTCATTTTCAGAATGGTCTTTGTCGCCCGCTTTGGGGTTGTGCAGTAAATGCGCTTTCATAACATATTATTTGCAAAAAGGATACCATGCCCTGATGGCATGAATTTGGAGGCCGCATAGGTATGAGAATACTAATTACCAACGACGACGGCATTTACAGTCCCGGCATAGCTTTCCTTGCAAAGGTGGCAAGGAAGTTTGGAGAGGTAAGGATAGTAGCGCCTGATGTGGAACAGTCTTCTATGGGACATGCGGTCACACATTCCCGCCCACTTTCCTTCAAGGCCTCTCCTATTAACTTTGAAGGTATTGAGGCGTATAGGGTGAATGGTACTCCGGCCGACTGTGTGGCATTGGGCACTCACTTGTACACAAAGACGGACGTTGTGCTTTCGGGCATCAATATGGGGCCTAATCTCGGTAACGGTATGTGGCATTCTGGTACATTGGCTGCCGCAAAGCAGGCTGTACTACTTGGCATTAAAGGCATTGCATTAAGTACGCCTGTGGGTAAGTCAGAACCCAATTTTCCGGCTTTTGAGAATTATGTGGAAATGGTGCTTCAACTGTTGCTGGAAAAGCCCGGATTGAGCCTGTTTAACGTCAATTTTCCACCGCAACCCAAAGGTATCCGTTGGACCCGGCAATCGGTACGTCTCTACGACGGAAAGATCGTACCGGGTACCGACCCCATGAACCGCAAGCACTACTGGTTCACTGTTACTCCGCTGGAACCCGCAGAGGAAGGTACTGACAGATGGGCTGTGGAGAATGACTATGTGTCTATTACGCCCTTACGGCTCGATCTGACAAACGAGGCAGAATTACAAGCGGCCCTTAATGGCCAATCCTGATAAACCATGCATTTTCCCGTTCTGGCGATCGTTGCCAGCCGCCAGGACATACTTTTTACTCCGCCCATTTGTATTATAAATAATCTTACTATATTTGCGCCCGCAACCCCAGTAAGATTGTCGTGATTGTATTCCGCCCATACAGAGGATCACCGTTTTACTGTATTGTTCAACTGATAAGAAAAGGAAGCCAATGCTATTCGTCATAGTGACGATGTTTAACCTATACCCATAAAACTATTCACAAACCATGAAAAAATTAGCACTCAGCCTGCTGGCCGCAACTGTATTCTTTGCTGCATGTAGCAAAGACGACGAGAAAACTCCTGACCAATCTCCTGTAAATGGACTCACTTACAATGGGGAATTTCTGGCGACTCCTTATTGTAACATCGTCCATGAGGATTTAGCTGGAAGGCAAATAAATTTTACGGATAAAGCGTTATTTGGTAAGGATAGCAATTATACCGGCAATGTCACTGTCTTCGGTATTTCTTTCGACACTACCGAGATTGTATTAAACACGACTTATACTTATAAGTCATCTGGTGCTGCGGGCTTCGACAAAGCCAAAAATTTCTCCTATATCTACGGCTACTACAAACAGCCATTTGCCAATGGCGATTTCACTAAAGAGGCTGAAGACAACCGCCTGAATACCAGTTCGCTGATCAGTGGTTCTATCACTGTTAAGAAGACTGAGAAGGTTTATGACATTGTATATGAGCTGAAATTCAAAAACGATCTTACTGTCAAAGGCCAGTTCAAGGATACCGTGAACATTCGGCCACTGTAACTAATAAGATTCTCATACTTAAGGAAGGCTGCCTGTTCATGGGCAGTCTTTTTTTTATTCCGCTCATCAGAAACTATTTATATATTTGTGTTATAATCAGTATAGACTACAAGAAACCTACAACTAATGAAGACGTCAACTCTCAGCCTCGTGGCTGCTATACTATTTTTATACTTTTCAGGATGCGTATACGGAGGCAATGACGGTGTAAATCCCCGTAATGGTTTTGTATTGAATGGTTCCCTGGTCCGAACGGAGTATGCTATTAGGAAAAACTGGACGGGCGGTGTTGAAATTGCCTTTACTGACATGAAACAATCCGCATCCTATTCCGGCAAAGTGCATACTGTTCAATTCCTGCTGGAAACATTGTCTGATAAAGTTACTTACACTTACATGCCTTCTGATTCAGCGGCATTTGACAGGGACAAAAATTTTGATGTGGCATTACTCTATCAGAATGTCACCTATAAAGAGGGACTGGAAGTAACAGGAACAGGTGAGATCCTCAGTAAACCAACAGGAGGCAGTCTCACTTTTGTACAGGGCCCTGACTATCAAACCTTCACGTATGTACTTGAATTTGGTGAGCGACGTATTACAGGTGTTTACAAAGGGAAGGTTACAGTAATAGAATAACGACGCTAAGCGTTGTTCTGATAAACAGAGAAATGAAAATAATACAGGAATGGCTGTTCCGCATAAAACCGGGATAGCCATTCGTGTTTTTCGCAGTCATCAACACATGGCCGCAACATCATTTCAGTTGCCGTTTTATAACGCTGTTATACCATATAATAAATGCAGCAATGCAACAGGTCCATCGCATGCAACACCAATGCAGCGAAGCCATGAAACCTTTTACAGCAAAGCATTATAGCAGACACTCTTTCCTCACCAATAGCTACAATTTACAATCCTATTTAATAAAAAATAAAGGTTTCAGTTTAAACAAAAAAAATAAATTCTCACAAATACATTCTACTTTGGCATCGTGAATTTTGATAATGAAGCCAGACACATTTTCATTTCCACGACGTCTAAAAAAAATTGTATAACCCGGATTCCCTGCAGGAAGTTCAAGAAACATTTGTTCGTTATGTAACTCAGTTCACCATGTGACCCGTTATCTTACGCCATTCCACCATTTTGTTTTTCTTATGTAAAACCCAACCCCCATGTCTGTTAACATTCAGTTTACTAAAGGCAGTGGCATACGCCTTTATACTTCGCATGACGAAGAGTACATCGATGCCGTTTCAGGTACCTTTAACCTCTCTCTCGGATACAGTCATCCTGAAGTGGTAGAGATCCTGCAGCAACAGGTAGAAGACCTGATACATGTTTCCTCCTCATTTACCGGCGAACTTGCTTCCAATGTGCTGAACAGCATTCTGGAACATGCTCCCGAAGGTATCACTGATGGCTGGATGCGTGATATCATTGGTTCCACGGCCAATGAAGGTGCTGTTAAAATAGCCAACAAGTTCAATGGTAAAAATGAAGTACTCAGCCTGTCCCTTTCCCATCACGGACAAACGCTTTTCACTACCAGTATTTCAGGGAATGCTTTCAGAAGAAAGTCATTCTCCAACACCATCTCTAACAAACACGCTATTGTACCTGCACCTTACTGTTACCGGTGCCCTTATGCTGCCAAGTATCCCAATTGCGGTTACTTATGTACAGAAGCTATCTATGACTATGTAGAATACGGCGGCTCCGGCAACGTATCCTGCATCATCATGGAACCTATCCTGGGCAATGGCGGGAACATTGTACCGCCGCCGGGATATTTTGAAAGGATCAAAAAGATCTGTGATGAACTGGACATCGTTCTCATCTCTGACGAAGTACAAACCGGCATCGGCAGAACAGGTTATATGTTTGCCAGTGAGCATTTTGATATGCAACCTGATATCATCACGCTTGCAAAAGGATTAGGCGGCATAGGCATACCTACGGCTGCTATCCTCTACAGACCTGAATTTGCGGTGCTGGAGAAATTTGAGCACTCCTATACTTCCGGTGGTAACCTGCTGTCTCTGGCCGCTGCGCAAAAAACGATGGAGATTGTATCCCGTGAAGGATTCCTCCAGCACGTGCGCGATAACGGCGTAGTACTCGGCCAACTGCTGAACGGATTGAAAGAGAAGTATGGCCACTTCATCGGCGACGTAAGAGGTATGGGATATATGTGGGGCCTGGAGATCGTTGACAAAGACGGCGCCCCGGATGTGCCTCTGACCAATAGGATCATTGACAAAGCACTGGAAGAACAGAGACTCATTCTCAGAAGTTCCAGGTATGGCTTTGGCAATGTTGTAAAAGTAAGACCTGCGCTCACAGCTACTGTCGACGATGTACAGGAGATCTGCGACAGGCTGGACAAATTATTCAGTCAGCTTTAAAAATTGTTACCCATGCAAGCTATCGTTTATCACGGTCCCTGGAATATTCAACTTGAAGAGCGGGAAGAACCCGCTATCACATTGCCTGATGAAGTCATCGTGGAGATCCGCGCCACCGGCATCTGTGGTACAGATCTCAGCATCATCTCCGGAGAATATAATGCAAAAGAGAAAGTGATCATCGGTCACGAATCTGCCGGTGTGATCGTTGAAAAAGGCCGGGGCGTTGAGAACTTCAATGTAGGCGACCGTGTTATCATCGACCCTACCTATTACTGTGGTTATTGCGAGAACTGCAGGAAAGGATTACGCAATCACTGTTTCCTGAAATCGAGCACCGAAGCAGGTGTTTCTATTGACGGCACGTTCACCAAATACTTCAAGACGACGAAACGGTTTATTTATCCCCTGGCGGATGATGTGCCATTCGAACAGGGTGCTATGTCTGAACCACTCAGCTGTGTATTGACAGCTGTAAAAAAACTGGCAGTCACTCCTTTCTACAATGTAGCCATCCTGGGTGGTGGTCCTATCGGACTGCTGTTCTACCTGGCTTTAAAACAATACGGTATACAGGCAGGTACTATCTATGAGACTTCTGCCAACAGAACTGAGCTTATCACGAGTAATGATATTCTCACCTCCGGCTGGTACCTGTCCGGTCATTTTGCACCTCGTAAACACCAGTATGACCTGATCGTGGATACGACAGGCAGCATGCTGGAAAAATCAATCGATGCAGTAGCCGATGGCGGAAAGATTGCATTGATAGGATTGCGTAATAATCAGCAGACTATCAATCCGCGTGAGATCACCGACCGCAGTATTTCCATCATCGGCTCCATTGATTCACAAGACACCTTTAAACATGCTGTAGACCTTATCAACAACCAGGTGCTGGGACTGGAGAAGATCATCACAAAGGCATACGGCATCGATGAATTCAAAGATGCTGTATCAGACCTGGGATGTAACGTTGCCAAACGTCAGCGTAACAATGACATCTCCAGCCTGAAATCTGTCATCAAGTTTTAAAACTATTTTTATGAAGTACATTATTTTTGATATAGATGGCACACTGACCAACACGACAGAGATAGATGACCTCTGTTTTACACAGGCCATTGCTGCTACTTTTAATTTCTCTGATTTTAATACCAACTACGGGCATTACGAGAATACGACCGATTCCGGCATCCTGAACCAGTTATCAATTGAACGCAGGAACCGTCCGTGCACAGTTACAGAGATCGAAAACTTCATTGATTGCTTCTGCACATTACTGGAAGCCGCTTATGAGAAACAGGCCGGTCACTTCCAGGAGATTCCCAAAGCAGGGAAGATCATCGACACACTGGCGCGTAATGAAGACCTGAGGATAGGTCTGGCCACCGGTGGATGGAAACAATCTGCTTTATTTAAATTGCAGTGTGCGGGCATCAATATTGAAGAGTGCAGCGCGGCATCTTTTGCACAGGATGCTTTTGCAAGACGTGACATCATCAGTCATACTATCGAAAAGATGAACAAGCGGCATAATGAATCGCCCGAGCTTTCCGATATTATTTATGTCGGTGATGGCAACTGGGATTACCAGGCCACGCAGCAACTTGGCATAAAGTTTATCGGTATTGATAACAAGAAGCTGGCTCATATCAACGACATCGTCAAGATTTCGGATTATGATGAACTGGAGCAGCATATAGGCCTTATGACCTTAACCTCGTAATGATTTATGAAAGATCTGACTGTCCATCTTAACCTGAAGCGGTCGCACCGTATTGCAGCAAGCGTTTTCTTTTTCATCGCCGGACTGACCTATTCCAGCTGGGCCTGCCGGATACATGATATCAAGGCTATTTTCCGGCTGAACAATGCCGCATTGGGCGGTGTGTTGTTTGCCCTGCCTATCGGCCTGATGGTGAGTTTGCCAGTATCGGGCTGGCTGGTGACCCGCCTGGGCAGCAGGAAAATGCTGATCAGTGCCGGATTGTTATTCCCTCTTATGCTTTCTGCGATCGGACTGGCTTCAGCTATATGGCAGTTAGTGATCCTGCTGTTCTGTTTTGGCTTTATGAACAATGTTTTTGAAATATCCATGAACACACAGGCCGTTGGAATAGAGGCGTTGTATGGCAGGTCCATTATGGCGTCCTTCCACGGTCTGTGGAGTTTAGCAGGTTTTGCCGGGGTAGGGCTCGGCACTATCGCTATTAACATGGAGTTGCCGGTGTTACAACATTTCGTCTTCATCTGCATCATTTGCTGGGCATTGGTATTGATCTTTTATCGATACCTTTTGCCGGCGGATGAAGTTTCAGACAGTTCACAACCCATCTTTGCCAAACCGGATAGCAGCATCCTGAAACTGGGGTTGATCGCTTTTTGCAGCCTGGTGACAGAAGGCACCATGTTTGACTGGAGCGGTATCTATTTTCAGAAGATCGTTGAAGTGCCGGAACATCTTACTACAGCGGGGTATATCGCCTTTATGAGCACCATGGCCGGTGGCAGATTCATTGCCGACCGCTTTGTGACACAACTGGGCACCAAAAAAGTATTACAGGCCAGTGGTTTGATGGCCAGCTCCGGTTTATTGCTGGCGATCTGTTTTCCCTATCTCGTCACTGCTACTATTGGATTCCTGCTGGTGGGTATCGGTGTATCATCCGTAGTACCACTGGTGCTGGCATTGTCAGGTAAGTCTAAAACACTGGCTCCCGGTGTAGCGATTGCTGCGGTTTCTACCGTCGGATTTCTGGGTTTTTTACTGGGACCTCCGATGATCGGTTTCATCTCTGAAGCTACCAGTCTGCGCTGGTCTTTTGCCTTGATTGCATTGCTGAGTTCAGGCATTACATTACTGGCATCACAGGCGGGTAAGATCTCTGAAGAGAAATAGTTGTACTTTTGGCGATCCAAATCCTCGCCTCCATGATATCGCTAAGTTCAAATTACCCGGTACTGGCCGACCAACAGGCCGTATTCAAATCTATTATAGAGAGCCATTGCACAACTTACAAGGAGTGGTTTACCGTTAAACCTGCTGCTGGTAACCTGGAAGACCGACAAATAGCAGCCGGATGGATATCGCACGGCGGACCTGTTATCAGTGAAGATCGTGTATTCATGGCCATCTCCGGTCACCAGGCTATTATCGTGGCATTGCTTGCTGCCTCTTTGCAGGGTACGGCTATTGCGGTTGATGAGTTTACCTATTCCAATTTTCTGACCATTGCGCGATTGCTGAATATACAGCTGATCGGCTGCAAAACAGATGACAAGGGCATGTTGCCTTCGGCATTGGAAGCCGCCAGCGCACAACACCATATCAGGGGCATCTACATCATGCCTACTGTCAATAACCCTACCGGTGTCGTTATGCCATTGGAACGCCGCCTTGAACTGATCGATATTGCCCGCAAGAACGGACAGATTATTATCGATGATGATGCCTATGGTTTCCTGGATGATAATCCTCCTGCTAACTTCGCACAACTGGCGCCAGACCTGGGCTGGTATATTTACAGCCTGTCCAAACCATTCGCTCCTGATGTTAAGGTGGCATTCATTGCTGCTCCTGAGCAATACAGGGAGCAGATTATCATGATGCTGAAATTAACGTCCAGCAATCCATCCACTTTCTTTACCAGATTCGTGTCGACGGCTATTACCAGCGGGGAGTTGGAGAACCTGGTCCTCAGGAAACGTGAGGAAGGGAAATACAGACAGACCGAGACAAGAGCCGTGCTCTCCGGGTTTGAAGTATATGGACATGATAATGGCTTCCATTGCTGGCTGAAACTACCTGCGGGTATTACAGCGGCGGTGTTATATGCTTCTCTGTTGCAGGCAGGGGTCGAGGTAATGCCGGGTACTATCTTTGCCGCGCCGGGTGTTAGTACAGACGAGTATATCAGAATAGCGATGGGTGCTGAGCGGGATATGAACAGGGTGGTAGAAGGGCTTGAGATTATTAAAAAGATGCTTCGGTGATTCGCGTATTCGTTATTATTTAACGCTCTGGGGTTAACGCTAAGTAGCTTCGGGGTTAACGCTAAGTAGCTCCGGTTTCAGTATGGGATGGCGGTCGGCGCCTCTCTGGAACGCCATTTGGCGTTGTCAAGCGAATAGGGCCTGGGATATCTATTGGGCAGCACCGGTCGTGTCACCGGAGAGCCGAAGGCCCGCCATTCCCATCTGAAACCGCTTGCTACTTTCGCTGTCGCTATTAATGGTTATGCGGTTCCTTTATTATTGTCTGGACTATAATACCGTTATTCGATTGTACTGTCGTGCCGTTATACTGCTATGCCGCTATACTGTTATACCGTTATACTGCTATGCCGTTATACTGTTATGCCGCTATACTGTTATATGGTTGTACTATCACACCATTTCCTTATGATGGTATGGAGAAACCTTTGCTGTTGTAAACATTACTGTAAATGATGTGTTAATTATAGCCAGAGGAATTTAGAGAGGCAAGAATGTTCTACCTTCGCAATATTAAACAAGCGACATATGAATACGAATATTGGTATTACCGAAGCAAACAGACAGCAGGTTACTAACCAGCTGGCCAAATTACTGGCTGACGAGTTCCTACTTTATACTAAGACCCGTAACGCACACTGGAATGTAGAAGGGCCCGATTTTCACTCCATGCATCTGTTCTTCGAAGCACAGTACAATGAACTGGATGAGATCATGGACAGCGTAGCAGAAAGGATCCGTACGCTCGGTCACTATGCTCCGGCTACCCTGAAAAGCTTCCTGGAACTGACTCACCTGACAGAATACAGCGAACAGCCAAATGACAGTATGGGCTTCATTAAAGAATTACTGGGAGATCACGAAAGCATTATCGAGTTCCTGAGAGGTAACATTGATGCATTTGCCAATACTTATAAAGATGCAGGTACCAGTGATTACATCACAGGATTGATGGAAACGCATGAGAAGATGGCCTGGATGTTACGTGCGCACTACCGCAAATAATTACCAACCTACTCTCTATAAAAGAATCCCGCGGCCTGAATGCTGCGGGATTCCCATTTATATGAATGCTGGTCAAATATTTATGATGAAAATTCAGGGCCAATTGTTGTCGATATGTCGCTAATTGGCGCGTCCCCTTTTTGGTATCTCCTGAAAATTTATGGGGGCAACCCCTACCCTTAGCGCCCTTAACCCGGTCAGTCCCTGGAGGTTTTCCAGTTCCAGCTCTTCCAGGTCATTGTTCAAGGTCCCTTTCTCCTGCAGATAGTGAATAAAAGGGAGATAGTCTTCAATGTCCTTCTTATCAAAATAAATCAGTACGATCTTTCCTGGCTGCGTTAACCGCTCTTCAGAATTATGGATATGTACCTTATCGATCCGCTTTTTGATCATCTGGTATCGGATGTTATAGGCGCCCTCCACATCAAACTTTCTTTCATCGGCCCTGAAACTGATATCAATGGTATGATTGTGCACGAAGATCAGCTGCGTGGTATGCAGCGCGATCGGCATATCCGGTAGTAACGACGCCGTCAGCTGTGCTACTGCCGCCATAGAAGACAGCTGCCATAAGCGCAGATTTTTCAGGTGGAAGTGATTGAATGGATGATTGGGAGAAAAGGATTGCCCTATGTAGATGTCATATTCCACTCCGTCTGTTCTGAACTTTTCAAAATAACAGGGATATGAATTCTGTAGCTGGTCTTTCTCTGATTCAAAGTAGTTATTGACCACATTATTGATCATCTGCATAGACAGCTCCAGTGCATGTTTGTTGCCATACACGTTACTATTGAACTTTTCCAGCGCTGTCATATAATCCGCCAGCAAGGCATTATCGCCATTATGTTTTGACAGGTGCGTCAGATAAGGCGTTGTCTCTTCCCGGAAGAAGGTTACCAGTTTATTCTCATCACTGCCATTCAGCTGTTCCTGTTTCAATACCTCTTTCCACTTACTACATTTATAGATCATCTCTTCCTGCAACACAGAATGATGTTCCACCTGCAAAGCTGTTAAGGTGTTCATCAGCAGGTTCAGATGGTTATCCAGGTCGGAAATGATGGCCTTATTCCTTTCCACAGTGGAATTCCTGATATCGATGGCGCCATATAACGGATATACCTCATTGAAATGGATGGTTTCTGCTTTTTCCGGCAGGCCTCTCTTCCTGTTATACAGGTAGTGCCAGGCCACCTCATTAAATTTCCACTGTACAGAGGGCTGTATGGAGGTAAATTTCTCCTTGATGATACTTTCTATCTCCAGGTTAAATTCATCAATATAGACCTGCATCAGGCTTCCTATGGCCGCTAATGCCGGTTCCAGTAATGAAACAGCTCCTTCATCAAATGTATCATCGCCCCAGGTATGCATTGCCAGCACTCCTACTGCCTGGCGGTTATAAAATACCGGCATCAGCGCAAGGGATCTGACCTTTAGTTTCCGGAAATGATCCAGGAAACTGACCTCCATCTCCTTCGCAGCAAAAAGATCTTTAGAGAAAAAGGAGTTCGGATTGGAGAAGTAGCCTTTGGCCTGCTTACGGAAAACTTCCGGCGACAGCCGTTCTCCCCATACTTCAAACAGGATGCCTGTGCCCCCTTTCTTGTATCCATATACCGGTTCATTATTCACTGTTACCAGTGGGAACAGGTCAAATTCTATCTTTTTATTTCCTACTATCGTTTTGAGCGACTGGATAACGTGCTGATAGCTGGTCTCATCGTTATCCGGTGTTCTTGCCAGTCGCACGCTCTCTATATTTTCAACGGCCTTCGCAGCAGTAACATCTGATATAGTTACCATCGTTATCCCTCTGAACTTAAACATCGACAAAGGCAGCAGCTTTTCAAAGACCTCATATCCTTCCTCTTCCGCCATACGCACGGACAGTTCTGTGAAGTCGGGCGTTGGCAATGCGCCTACGGGTACTACTTCCAGGAAATCGGTATTGATATGCACCGCAAAGTATTGCAGCAGCCCTGTTTCTGTATTGACACCTGCATGGTATTGTTCTGCCGGTACAGGAATGCGGAAGTTATACAGGCGCTGCAGGATGAAAGAATATACGATCTGCAGCCGGCTTTGATGGTATTGTTCAGGTGTTTTAGTCACCACATACTTATCCTGATCTGCTACAGTATTCTGCATTAAATCATACAGCAAGCTAGTGCCATAACAGATAATTGGCTGGAATGGGATACCAAGTCCCCAGGCTATTTCATATTCATCTGCCAAGGGAGGGGATAAACAGACGTACATCTGTTCCAACAACTCTTCATATTCATGAATGTTCTCAAGCGTAAGGTCAGGGTCCTGTACATTGTGCTTATCAAACAATGTGAGTGCATTCCTGTATATACCAGCCTTGGCCGTTTTCTCTCCAGCTACCCGTTTACGGAGGTAGTTAATGAAGGGAGTAAAGGAAATGGCCGCGTCCAGCGGTAAAGGGAGGCCTTTGTTGCCGGAAAGGTCCAGTATGTTTTTTCTCATGGCGTAGATCTCTTTGGAGCGTTTGGTACAAATTTAGGGAACATACACTACTTATCCACCCTAAACACCGTCTCCAGCAATATCCCTGCCGGCGTACGCAGGAAGATCCGCCGCTCGCCTATATCCGGCAGATCCATGGGTGAAAATTTTATTTTCAGATCGATCAGTCTTTGTTTAAATCCCTCATAGTCTTCCATGTAAAAAGCAGTATGATCAATTGCTTCCGCAGCGCTATTTCCACTTCTGTCATGATAAAATGAGCTGGGTATAAGATGCACCAGCGGCGTATCTTTCCAATATAACCAATACCCCGGCATGGCCCTGGCAATAGAGGCTGGTCTTGGTCCTTCCACCATGTCAAAAACGCGGATAAAAAAATCTCTTGTTTCCTCCAGATGATCTGTTCGCAGGGTAGTATGGTCGATGTGCATATGCCTCGTTTTTAAATTATCCTGTACAAAGTTGAGATAATGCCAGGGATGGAAAGTTGAACGAAACAATGATTATCCTGTACAAACAGAGGATGACTTAAAGCGCTTGTTGCTGCTTCTTAAACGCAGAAGGCGTCTGCTTAAAATACGCTTTAAATGACCTGTTCAGGTGACTTTCGTCGCTATACCCGAATTCTTCTGCCAGCTGGGATACCGTCTTATTTCTTTCTACCAGTTGTTGAGCAATCAGTTTCAATGCATATTCCTGTACATACTTTTTATAAGTGGAGCCAGTGGCATTTTTGAAGTACTGGTTAAAGTAACTTTTGCTGATATGAAAAGTATCCGCCATCTTTTGTACGGCCAGCAAATGTTTATCTGCAATATGCTGGTGGATATAGTTAAGGACTGACTGGATCTTGTCATCTTTAGCAGTAGGCGTGTGCTCGCCTGCATTTCTTACTGTCAGGGCCATGATCAGCGATAATGCATTTTTAATGATGATCTGCTGATAAGGCGTATCCTTACGGTGCTCAGTAATGATCAGTTCCATCAGCGGTACAATATGCTGTTTATTATTGCTTGTAGCAGACAGTTTACGGTATGGTGAAGAAAGGCGGTTAAAAAGCTCTTTAAACCTGGCATCCTGCAGGTAATCCTGGAAGAAGTCTTCATGGAACTTTACCAGGCAGACTGCTGTTTTCTCCTGAAAAATAAAGAAGTGGCTATCCTGCGGAGCAAGGATGAACAGATCTCCCTTTTCATAGTTATAACCATGGCCGTTGATCATGTGCTGCCCTTTTCCCCGCATAATAAAGAGCAGTTCATAGTGGGTATGTTTATGCAGGGGCAAGGGCCATTTGTCGGTGATCACATAATCGATTTCCAGCTGCTGTGTAAGGTTCCTTGTATACATAGGCGAAAATTACGGGAATTCCCGTAATTCTCTGTTTCCGGTTAAACGGTTCTATAAAATGGAGGTGTATAAAGAAGTCTGTTAAAAGCTTTGTATCAGTCTTATACCGGGTGTAACTCCTTTAAAGAATTCATGAAAATACAGGACAGGCTCTATCTTCGTTTTTCCTTCAAATAGCGACATCCGTCCTACACCTGCCCGGAAAGTATGTTTGTCAAAATAATCCCCACTGCGGTGAATAAGATAACTCACAGAAAAGACATATTGCAGATAAGGCTCCTTTTTTTCCACTTCCTTCCTTCCCGGTCCTCCGCCATATACCAGTGTCAGGAAGTCGTTCCGGTAGGTTTTCACTTTGCCTTCACTATTCTTTCCAAAGAAGAAGTTAGGTTCCCAGTAGATCCCAAATTCGTGTGTTCTACCTGTACTACCCATGGTGCCGGTTATGACGGTAGCGCCCAGGCTGAAAGATGGCACAAAGTAATTTTTGTAGTTCTGGATATTGGCCGTCGGCGTGAAGGCCAGGTAGTCGCCGTGGGAATAAATCGAACCTGCCGGCATTTTAGACGATATAGTATAGTCCTTTTTGAGATGCATCATGCCTTTATCGCCTTTCACCCAGTTGGAGTATACATTTTCGCGGAGGCTGACCAGCCTTGCCTGTAAACGCCCATCTGCATAAGTGGCAAGATCATCCAGGCGGTTCAGAAAGAAACTGATCCTGTAACGGTGGATAGTTTTGGCGCCAGGTACAGGTACTACACCAATGAAATGCACGGTATCCTGTTCCAGTTTCAATGCGGCCACATCATTCTGTTGTATGAGGAAACTCTTGCCGGCAGGTCTTGCCTGCCTGATACGGATCTTCTTTGCTGCAGGTGGTTCCATTACATAATCGATACGTTTTACGGAAAGTTCGTCGGACAGGGAATCTTTCAGTGGGCTCAGATCTTTCAGAAAGATCTTCAGCAATGAATCGATATTTCCAACGTGGGCAAGGTCTCTCATATCTACCAGTTCTACCTGCATTTTATCACCCTTATCGAGGGCGATGAAAAAGCGCTTATTGATCTCGTTCGTGGGCAGGTCAAAGACCCGGTCTTCATTCGCGGCGGATTGATTCTCCTGGGCATACGCTACCCCGGTGATGCTCATAAAGAGCATCAGAAAGTAAATGTTCGTCTTCATGTTACTATTTAATTTTTGGGCGAGAGTGTTGTTTTCTGTGTCTTATCGGCCACTATCTGGCTGGCAAAACCAGCAGGACCGCTAAGGCCTATTTTAAATTGTTTGTGTTCAGGATATACATAGGCGTTGCCGATCACATCACCACCGACGTCATTGATATGCACCACCCGCATTTTTTTGGGTGCCGCCGCTACTGTCGTCGTCTCTGCCAGCATAGTATCGGGATGAGGAATTGCCTTTATAATGGGTGGTAATATGGTGGCTACATCCGATATTATAGCAGGTGTTTTTTCCTTTACATGAAGCGGCTTTTTTCCTGTAGGGCTATCCATCGGAGTTGGTACTGCGGGGCTTTTCACGATAACAGGTGTTTCCTTTATATCCGATTCCTTCTCCTGCATCTTCTTTTTATACGGATTCGCTACATATGATGCCGGAGGCGGGAAGTTTCCTTTACGTTCCAGTTTCAGGAGAAGCAGCCCTATAACAGCCAGGAATAAACAGGCCGCTGCCCAATACCAAGCCCCCCTCTTTTTAATTTTTTTTCCGTCCATCCGCTGATGCAAACGGTCCCATGCAGCCACTTTATCAAGCGGCGCCTCACCTGGCAAACTTTCCAATTCATCCAGCTTACCTATCCAGCTATTACTGTGTTTTTCGTTTGACATACTCAATATTTTGCTGCACAAGCATTTTCTGTAATAAAGATTTGGCCTTGCTTAACTGGGACTTGGAGGTACCCTCCGATATTCCCAGTAGTCCCGCTATTTCCCCGTGATTCATGCCCTCAATGACGTACAGGTTGAATACCGTTCTGTAACCTGCCGGCAATTGTATGACAAGGTTGAAGATCTCTGCGGCCGACAGGTTGTTCAGTACATCTTCTTCCAGGGCCACTGTTTCCGCTACATGTTCTGACACTACCACAAATGCGCTCTTCTTTCGCAGAAACATCAGGCATTCATTGATCATGATCCGCTTCACCCAACTGTGCAGGGCGGCATCTCCCTGGTAACTCAGGTCCGGCAGAGATTTAAAGAACTTATAAAAGCCATCCAGCAACAGCTCTTCAGCATCCTGCTGGTTCCTGACATAGCGGCGGCATACCATCAGCATCTTGTCCGACAACAGGTCAAACAGATAGCGCTGGGCGGCCGTACTGCCTTTTTTAGCTTCTTTTATGAGTTCTGGTATAGTCAAGAGAACAGCGGGTTTGTACTTCTATAAATGCAGTTTACAGAGAAAGGGTTGCCTCGTCAAATAAATTTTCCTGAGGGGAATATTATGGCGGGGTTGCCTCGCTTAAAAAACAAAGAGAATTTCTACAAATTGGTTATTCATGAACTGGGGCATAATATGGGATTACAACATTGCCCCGTTCCTACCTGCTATATGCGCGATGCCAAAGGTGGCGACCCTACAGGAGAAGAAAAGGCGTTCTGTAAAAAGTGCGCCGCTTATCTGCAAAAGAAAGGCTGGAAATTATAATGCTTATATCAGCTTCTGCTCTATAGCTGCCCTGATCATTGCTGCCACATTTTTCACATCAAATTTCTGTAGCAGGCTTTTGCGATGTGTCTCTACTGTCAACGGGCTTAAATGTAATGTTCCGGCGATATCAGTAGTAGTCATACCATCTGCAATAAGTTGCAGAATCTCCTTTTCTCTTTTGGTGAGCCGGGGCACATCCTTCAACTCATTTACCGAGGGTCTTGACATGATCTCTTTCACTGCATGACTGAAACTAACCCGTCCGTTCAAAGCCTCATTAATACAGGCTATTAATTCCTCTCCGGAGATATTTTTCAGCAGGTATCCTGTCGCACCGTTCTGTAACATCTGCAGCACCATACTGCGTTCACTGTGATTGCTCAGTGCCAGTACACAGGTATCGGGCGAGCGTTTCTTTATTTCCCTGCAAAGGTCGATACCGCTGACATCGGGCAGGCTGATATCCAGCAGAACGATATTTACAGGATGATCCTTCAGGAAATGGACAAAGTCTGTCCCTGTGGTAAAGCAACCCACAATAGTGATATCTGCTGCATTCACCAGTAGCTTCTGCAATCCCTCCTGTACAATTGGATGATCATCCACAATGGCGAGTGTGGTCTTATTATCCGACATGTAATGCTATGTTTATCGTGGTTCCTTCGTTGATAACGGATGTAATGTCCATTGTTCCCCTGAGGAAACCCACCCTGTTCCTTATGTTACTGAGCCCTATACCTTTCCCGTTGATGGCTGTATCAAAACCTTTTCCATTGTCTTCCTGTGTGATCAGGAATGTATCTCCGTCCTGGCTGCATTGCAGGATAATATTACTTGCAGCAGCATGACGGATCGCATTTGCCAGCAATTCCTGTACAATGCGGTAGATGTTGATCTGTGTCTGTTCCGGCATAGCTGGTTCAATACCATAAGCCTGGAAGTCTATCTTCAAAGCATTCGTCATCGCTGACTCACATAAGTCTTTCAATGCAGTTTGCAGGCCAAACTTCAGCAGGTTTGCCGGCATCATATTATGTGCAATACGGCGCAACTCAGTCAGGGAATCATCCAGCTGGCTGATTGTCCTCCGGAGTTCGTGCTGCTGTTCAGCAGCTATTTTATCAACCTGACCTGACAGGTTTAATTTCACGCCTGCTAACGCCCCTCCCAGGCCATCGTGCAGGTCCCTGGCCAATCTGCGGCGCTCCTGTTCCTCACCCTGTAACACCGCCTGCCCGAACCGGAGGCGTTGCTGTTGTTCTATATCCTTCAATTCCTGCTGATGATTCAGTTCTTTCTGCAACAACAATTTCCTGTTACTACGATAGTACAACAACGCAAATATGGCTACTATCAATAAGAGCAAAGCAGTGGAGGCAAGGAGTAAAATATATAAACGGCTGTTCCTTGCCGAGAGTGCAGCCTGTTCGTTCTTTGCTTTCAGTGTAATGATCTCTTTCTGGCTTTCGGCACGCTGATATTTCATCTCTAGTTCATTGATATCATTAGCAACATCACTCTCATGCAGACTGTCGCTCAGATGACGCGACTGCTTCATCCACTCATAAGCAGGCTTCATTTGCCCCAGTCCTGCATAACTTGCTGCCAGTCCTTCGTACACTTCCAACCTGCTGCTACCCAGCTCCATTACTTCTTCATCTTTGGAAAGCTCCAGGAGGATCTGTTTTACCGGTTCATATTTCTTATTCGCCAGCAATGCTTTGACCTTATAGAACAGCAGTTCCTGTATCACATACGCTTTATTGGGCCCTTTGGCAGCCGCTATTCCTTTATCAAAACTGGTCTCTGCCTGCGTATATTGCTGATCATGTAAATAACACAATCCCTCTACCATATAGTGTACTGCATATAGTTCTGATTCCGGATAGGGAGCAAGTAATGTCTTTACGGCCGCCACTGTTTTCTTCGCTTCATCATATTTCTTCAGGTAGGTGTAATTCTCTCCTGCCCTGTTCAGCGCCGCCACCAATCTTGAAGGCTGTGCATTGGTCGATCGAAAGATCTGAATAGCCCGATCATAGTAAGGTTCAGCTTTGTCATATTCCTCCAGGTTCATAAAGGCGGTGCCTATACCTGCATACTGGGATGCTACGATAGCACTATCTCCTGCTTTGAGCGCATATGGAATGGCTTTGTTCAGTATAATATCAATATAGGCCCTATCGTCGTCTTTTCGCTGTCTGATGGCGGCACGGTTTATCCACACGTTTGCTCTTGACTGATATGCTTCCTTTGTAGTAAAGTTGTTTAAAAGGCTATCTGCCTTTGCAAAGGCGGCATCACTCCTGTCTATATCAGCACTGTAATAGAGATATCCTTCATGTGCATAGGAAACAGCCAGGAGGAAGGGATACTGTTTACTGAGTCTACGGGCTTCATCCAGGCATTGTCTTGCCTTTGCTGTGTCTCTGGGCACCCAATAATATATCAGTCCATATTGGGCCCTTGCCTTTAAACTATCGGAGGTGGTCTTCTGCAATATGGTGGTCAGGCTATCATAATATCTCTGCTGATCAAGAGGCAACTGGGCTTTACAACATACAGAAATGATTACGAATAATATTATCAGGTTAAGTAAACGGATCATGGTCAGTAAAATTAAAAAAATACCTGGAAACAGGTAGAAATAAATCATGGGTTCCCGGTATTGTCACGCCTAACGGTCAGGTATAACTTTGCTTTTCGATAACAGGGACGCCGAAAACTGATTAACTGAAAGAGTAGGCATTTTACCAAACTTTGCATGTATGAAATTCTTAAGAAACGCACTCCTGGCATTAATGTTAGCCTCAGCTTTTACTGGCTGTTCTAAAGACGATGATAACAAACCAGCATCCAAATCCCATAAAGTAATTTTCAAGGCAACTGCCAGTACGGGTTCCAACATCTCGGTAGCTGTTTACGCTTATGATGCCAATCAGACAACTGCTACCAGCCTTACCGGCACTACCTGGACGAGTCCTGAGATTACCGTTCCGGCAGGCACCGTAATGGCAACAGCAGCTGTTAGTGCGTCTGGCGCAAATGCATCTTCATCGTTAAAAGTGCAGATCTATGTAGACGGTGAATTAAAGAAAGAGGGTACTTCCACGGGGCAAATTCTCAGTGCATCGGTTAGTTATGGCTTCTAACATGGCGTTATCATGATGTACTGAACTTAAAAAGTGACATCTTTTGTTACAATCCCAACAAAAAAGGCAGCAGAAAAATGCTGCCTTTTTCTATCTGGAATATTTGCAGAATTCCAGAGGGCCAGTTCCCCAGTCTCTTTTTCCCCACAGATGCAAGTCCAGTACAATAGCCAGTAAGGCTGCTCCTTTTTCGGTATGTGTATAGATAACCTGTGGAGGAACTGTCTCATTCAATATTGTTTTCTCAGCCAATCCTTCATCTACCAACTCTTTTAACCTCTTCCCCAATACCTGATCAGACAATGAAGGGAAAACTTCCTTCAGGCGGCTGAACTGCCGCACGCCCTGTGAGATGCAGTAGAGGATCTGCATCTTCCATCTGGGACTGATCATCTTCAGCATATCATTCACTTCACATGAAGCTGCCAATACTTTCAGGTTATATGCATTGGTAGAAGTCTCCTTGATCTTGCTCGCCATATAGATTCATTTAACGACTCACTTTCGGGTGAGTTATTGCCGGCCATTCGCGGCCGGGATAAATTTGCCTTCAAAAATAAACATTATGAAAATAAGAAAAATCAGGCTGGCACTACTCCTGTTAGCATCCGTTTTTGTATTTACGGATACCTACGCACAATCTACTTCGTCCAAACATCCTGTATATGTGCTGGTGCATGGTGCCTGGCATGGTGGCTGGTGCTGGCAGCGGGTGAGCAACCTGCTTAGAGAACACGGTGATATTGTTTATACGCCTACACTCAGCGGACTGGGAGAGCATAAAAACATACTGAGTCCCGCCGTCAACCTGGAAACGCATATCTCAGATATCGTCAACCTGATAGAAATGGAAGATCTTCATAATGTGATACTTGTAGGTCATAGCTATGCGGGTACAGTGATTGCCGGTGTTGCAGACAGGATTCCGGAGCGATTGAGTAAACTGGTATTCCTGGATGCCATATTACCGGAGAACGGGCAAAGCGCATTCTCTATTCAACCTAAAGCAGTACAGGATGCCATGGCTAAAGCCGCAGAAAAAGACGACGGACTGACGCTTCCGGCATGGTCTGCTGAGACATTCGGTGTAAGCAATCCGACAGATATCAGTTGGGTGAATGCACGACTGGCAGGTCAGCCTTTCAGGACATTTACACAGCCACTGGTGTTGCAACATCCTTACGGCAATCATCTTCCCTTGATCTATATCGCCTGTACCGTAAAAATGCTGCCGGCGATAGTTCCTTTTGCGGAAAAGACAAAAAACAGTAAGGATTGGCAATATTATGCACTGGCGACAGGGCATGATGCGATGATCACAGAACCGGGGAAAACGGCGGCTTTGCTGGAATCGTTTGCGAAATGACGGGGTTAAGCTATACATACAATGCTTTGATACCTGTTTGATACCTCTTATCCTCCCTTAATCCTCCCTTCGAAAGGGAGGATTAAGGGAGGATAAGAGGTATCAAACAGGTATCAAGCAGGGAAAAGAGCACTCTTTCAAGTCGGGTTACAAGACCTTCCCATATGATATGAAATTGTCATACATATAACTGCATTATCTTTGCATCCTTTTAAACTCCAAAACATGAGACACACATTCAGATTTTACAAAACTTCATCAAACAGATGGTATATTGATCTTCCCGGTTGGGAAGGTGGTATTGGCGAGCTGGAAATGGTGGACGGTGATAAAGTATGGGGCTGATTTCTCAGCCCCATTACCGTATTATTCAAACAAGCGCTTATCTATCCCCGGAATGATCTTCAATGCGTTCTGATAATACACCTTCCTCAATATATCATCCGGCAATGCCATACCATACATCCGCCAGAAGGCATGGTATTTTTTGTGGTAAGGAAAGTATTCATCTGCTGTTTCGAGCACACGGAAATAGGTAGTATATTCTTCCGGCTGCCAGGAATCCTTACCGAAAAGGATCCTGTTCTGATACTTCTCAAAGAACTGTCTTGCCGCTCTCGGCTGTCGTCCCAGTTCAGCAATCACTGCTCCGAATTCAACATACATATTCGGTATCTCGTCCATCAACTGCGATAAATGCGCCAGATCGCTCCCATACCAGCCAAAGTGGGCGTTTATGAAGGTCGTACCCGGATGTTTCTTAAACATCCGGTGTTGCTCTTCAATAATCTGCTCCCAGGGCGCGGGATCCGTATCACTACGCTTGCGTCCCGGATGAGTGATCAATTCCAGCCAGCGTTCGTTGTTATAATCTGCTGGTTGCCAGAATTGTTTCGGATCAGCCGCATGTATCAGTACAGGGATCTTCAGTTTACCGCATTGGTCCCATATAGCATCCAGGCGGGGATCATCAATAGCGACCCGCTTGCCTTTATTATCACGTACACTAAGCCCCAGGTTCTTAAATACCTTCAGGCCGTTTGCACCATTCTTCACATCTTCCGTCAGCTGACGAACTGCTTTCTCTGTCCATCCCTCCTCTCCTATGCCGCTGAAATCAATATTCGCAAAAATGATGAACCGGTTAGGCGCCTTACTCTTCACATTATCTGTCTGCGCTTTCAGCCCGCTGCCGTTACCTCCACTAAGGTTCACCATTACTTTCATATTCAGGGCATCCATATCCTGTAGCAGGTCCCGCAGGTTTCCCGATGACAAACCGTTCTGGTGATTATGTACATCTATGAAAGGGAACTTCGCCCTTGTCAGCTTATGTTCCGGTACTACCAGGGAGGAAGGCGGATCGTATTTTTCAAAATCAATGGTGGGTCTTTCCTGGCCATAACACATAGAACTGGTACATATTAAGGCACAGGCGACAATAGACAGTTTACGCATATGTTGTAGAGTAGTTTAATCTAATTTATAAAAAGATCAGAAGTATGAAAAGGTAAGCTTTATGAGCGGTAAGTGGAGGGGAAAAATATTTTGTTTAAAGTTAAAATTATTCATTTACTTTGTTATTCAAAGTGCTTTAAAATCACTTTATACGGATGAAGAAATGGCAGTCCGCATGTATTGCAACCTGTTAACAGCGATGCGGTTAACTGCATATCTTTCTGTTTGCCTATTGCCGGTAGCTTCTCCATCAGGGAGTATATAGTGGTACCTGGACCCGATGTTATCCGCAACATCTAAACACTTTCAATAACCCGGTTCATTGGATCGTGACAGGCACAATGCTGATAGTCCGATCAGGGCATTGTCCTGCCATTTTTTTGGGCTTACACTTTGAAATACAAAGCATATTTAAAGAACAATATCGACCTGTACTAACTATGATAAAACATGACATATGAAGACAAGTAATCAGTGGATTCTGTACTTTAAGGAAAACGCAAAAAGGCAACGTATTGACTGGTCTTTGAAAGCAGAGATTTCTGAAAAGGAAATTGCAGCAATATTAAGTTCCCTTCAGGCCTGGCAACTGGGAGAGACATCAGACGGGAGACATTTACTGAAGGCAGTGACCAGGTATGCCAACCAGATCAATGATCTGGCTTATATTGAAGCTACCGCCCTGTTCATAAAGGAAGAACAGAAACATGGCAACAACCTGGGCATATACCTCGATAGAATAGGTAAACCAAGGATCAAAGCGGATCTCGGAGATACACTTTTTAGAAAAGTAAGGTATTTCAATGCTAATATGGAAATATGGACGCTGACAGTTACTGTTGTAGAAAGTACTGCTCAGATATTCTATCAATCCATGAAGGATGCAAGCAACTGTAAATTACTCAAGCAGATCTGTACCGATATACTTATCGATGAAGCACCTCATATTGAGTTTCAGACAGAGCGCCTTTCTATCATCTACAACAACAAGACCGCTTTAGGGAAAGCCATCTCCATTAAGGCATATTATCTATTCTACTTCTCTACCGCATGCGTAGTATGGATGGCCCACAAAAAGTTATTCAAAGCGGGCGGTAATACGTTCAGGAAATATATGATCAAGATGAGATACAAGTACAACAGAATTATCAATCGTGTAACGGCAAACAGCGCTGCATTTAACAACAATGCTATTGCACACTAGGGATTAAACAATAATACCAATATGTTAAAGAAGATTTCCTCTCTCGAAAGAATGCTGCTGGTTTCCGTGTCCTTTACCATGCTGTTGTTGTTCACCAGGTTCGTTTATACAAAAGAACTGGCGTACTGTTTTTATGTCTGGAATACCTTCCTGGCGGTATTGCCTTTATTATTCAGCCGGTTCCTGATCCGTCTGAACCGGTTTAATCTCAGGGCCATACTGTTATTAGGCTGCTGGCTGGCATTCTTCCCCAATGCTCCTTACATGATAACAGATCTTTTCCACTATACAGAAAAACCTCCGGTTCCCAAATGGTTTGATCTGTTGCTGGTAACATCTGCAGCATGGAACGGTCTTTTATTGGGGATCGTATCGCTCATGCAGATAGAACAGTTTTTGGCCAGGTACCTGAAGGAAAGATGGGTAAAGATCACCGTGATGATAAGCTTTATGTTATGCGGCTACGGCGTCTATGTTGGCAGGTATCTGCGTTTTAACAGCTGGGATGCTGTTACCGAACCGCAAAAGCTTTTGTATACCTTCTCCCTGCATATTCTCAGGCCACAGGAACACATCATGATGTGGGCATTCACCTTTCTGTTTGGAACTATGTTTGGCATTACCTATTTCACGCTGAAACAATTGTCCGCTGTGACCACACGTCCGGGGATTGTCACCATTCCGTTTTCCCGGGGTTGAAGCCATTCCGTATCTCCGGGATTGTCACCACGCGCTACAAACAACGGGATTCCTGACGGAGTCCTATTGTGATTTATTGATGGCATTTGCTATAAACACAGCATCCGATAAAACATAAATAAGCCCGTCAGGAACATCCTTGTGCTATGGGTCCTCAGCTTGGATTCATCCTGTTAAAAGCGCTAGTCAACTCTTCAGGATTAGCTTTTGACATAGCCTCACTAAATCCGAAAGTCAGTTCTGTTTTACCTTCTTTCAGCTGTTTAAATACTGCTTCTATAAAATCGCTAACCGGAGGCGCAGCATCGTGCAGACCCTTTCCACCAAGGTCGGTATTCAATGCAGGCGGTATCACTTCGATCACTTCTATACCTTTTGCTTTGAGCAGGTATTGTGATGAACGTGTGAATGAGTGGAAGAATGCCTTGGTAGCACTGTAAACGGGAACTTTAGTTAATGGTACAAAAGACAGTCCTGAGGTAACATTCATGATTGCATTCAGTGATTTCAGATTGATGAAAAGCGCTGTTAAATGTACCGGAGCTTCAATGTTCGTAGCTATCTCATTTTTTGCAAGCTGATAAAAATCCGCATCTGTGATGTTCGTCCAGTTCTGGATACCGGCATTATTCACCAGTACGTTCAGATCACTGTGATGGGTGGATATCCAGTTATACAGCTCTTCCCGTCCGGCTTCCGCAGATAAATCGCATACTTTGGTAATAATGGATGGATATTTATCTGAAATTTCTTTCAACGCAGCTTCACGTCTGCCACAGATCAACACGGTATTGCCTTCCTGTAGAAATCTTTCTGCAAGTCCCAGTCCGATACCGCTGGCACCGCCGGTAATTAAAATTTTATTTCCTGTTAGTTTCATGAATTCATCTGTTTACGTTGAATAATAGTCAAAATTAAGAAGGAGCCATGTTATAGCCATTACGAACATCAAACCATCATTTGCAAAATTCAAACAACCCATATTAATTACCTAAGGAAACCCGGGAAACCTGTTCATGCATTGGCATGATTTTGTTGCGGGGGATAGTAAATGAACTTTTATGATACAGGAAAATCCAAAAGATAAAGACGTTAAAAAGGAAAAGGAAGATTCCAACATACAACCAGACCCGGAAACACTTGGACCAAACCCCGAGGAGCATATGAAAGGGCCTGTATCTTCTATTGTCAGAAAGATTGGAGAGGAAGCAGGGGAAAACGATGAAAAAGATAATCCTGAAAAAGTAAAAAAGGAAAAACAGGAAGAAGAAGAGAATGATTAAGGTCGTACAGCTAATTGCCGGCCTTAATTAACTTTTTCAGGATCACGATCTGCCCCAGGTGATAATGTAAATGCTCCACCATCCCGTGCAGGCTTTTATAGATAGCTGAGTGGTCTGGCAGGATTGGTTCCTCAAGTCTGTTTTCATCCACCGTTCTAATCGCGTTGGCCAGTTCATATGTAGATGTAACCAACTCATTCTTCAGATTTGTCCAGTCCTGCTCACTTGTTAAGTTGGGAACATCGAATCCATTGACATCAGGTATATTTACCTTGATACCATTTATCCGTTGTATCATTACCCGGTTCCAATAAATAAGATGATTTACGAGGGAGGCAATTGTATTAGGCGAAGCCTTTGTTTTCAAAGTAGCTTCCTGTACTGTTACGTCCTTCAGGCTATCCATTACATTTATGTCAGTCCAGTTCTCTCCTTCAAGCGTATCAAGCAGGTGTGTGGATATTTGTGTAAGAATATTCATAGCAGTAACGTTGTTACATAAAGATAGCTGATATTATTTTACCAGCATCCGGTACTTTTATAAGCTCCTCTCTTCCGGTGCCGGAATATTAATATTGAGTTTACATCCAGGTATTATGTTTGTACCAATGGAAAAGCTTTCAGACAACAGGCTGATGGAGTTGGTCAGAGAGGGGAACAATCATGCATTTACTGCATTGATCAACCGTTACTGGGAGCAACTATACAGGCATATTTATGCCAGGCTCCGTCATGAGGAAGATACCAAAGATATCTTACAGGAGATCTTTATCTCCGTTTGGAAGAACAGGGACACCATAATAATTGAAGAAGAAAATGGTATAAAAAATTACCTGTTCCAGGCAGCGCGTTATCGTGTTATCAACCACTTCGGAAGGCCACAGGCAATTATTTACAATGAAGAAATACTGAGTGATTTCCTTTCAGGGCAATATACTACATCTTCGCATGAACTGCTGGTAGTAAAGGAAATGGAAGAAAAGGTACATGCGGCATTAGACCAGATGCCGGAAAGACTACATCTCCCCTATCGCCTGAGCAGGTATCAGCATCTCAGTAACCGGGAAATTGCGGCCAGGCTATCTGTATCAGAACAGACAGTTAAAAACAATATATCTACTACGTTACGCATTCTCCGTAGCTACATGCATACACAAAATGAAATACCTGTTGTATTGCTGATCACGATCCTTTCTTTTCCTTCATAATTCCTTAACATAGAATATCAGTACCACCATATCGCAACGGGGATATATATGGTGTATGGATAAAAAACAGTTAGCAACGGCCACCCTCAAAGCCGTATTAAATAAATATATACAAGGCACCGCTACACCTGCCGAAATACAACAGGTAGAGCAGTGGTATGCTTCCTTTACAGAGGAAGGTATACTACTGGACCCGCATGAAAAGGAACGTTTACACCAGCAGATCCTGTCGGGTGTTATTCAGCATATACAGGCGCCTCCACGCAGACGTACTATATACTGGTGGTCAGCGGCTGCCGTAGTACTCATTGCAGTAACTATTGCCGGACTTTATACTATCAACAGGAAGCAACCACCTATTGCAGCTGCACAACTGATATCTACTCCTGCCGGTGAGCGGAAACAGGTGACTTTATCAGATGGTACTGTGATACATTTGAATGCAGCTACTGCACTGACCATTCCCGGCGACTTTGGATCGACCGAACGACGTATCATATTGTCCGGCGAGGCTTTTTTTGACGTAGCTCCCGATCCGGCGCATCCCTTTATCATTGAGTCAGAAAACCTGCATACTACCGTACTGGGTACTTCCTTTAATATCAGGGCTTATAAAGGACAACAGGAATATGATATAGCCGTCATATCCGGCAAGGTGAAAGTCGCTGATGCACAAACCAACCGTTCACTCGCAGACTCTCTGACAGCAAACGTGCAACTGGCCTATGACCCACTTACCAGGGAAGCAGTGATCAATCATCTTCCTGAGGGAATAGCCGGCGCATGGCGCAGGAATATCTTCTATTTTAATAACAGTACGCTGGCGGAAATAGGCGCAGAATTACAACGACAGTATAACATTCCAGTCATTGTTAGCGGCGCAGGAAAAGACAAGGGGCATTATAAGATCAGTTTTTCGCGTGAACCATTATCTGAAGTATTAAAAGTCCTTGCCGGCCTTACGGGCATTACTTATAAAATAGCGTCAGACAAGGTGCTTATTCATATAAAAAAATAACACATCATGGAATATAAATAAGGGACAATATGCGAACTAAAAAGCCGGAAGTGTTTGCGGCACTTCCGGCTATGGATTGCGCGCTGATAACAGCGGGCAGCATTTTTAACGGATCTAACACACATTAAAAACATGTCAAAGATGCACAAAATTTTTACAGGTTACTACAACCTGTTCAAAAAGCTTTTTTCACTGAAAATGAGAATTACAAGCTTCCTGTTACTATTTTCATCTGCATTGTCCTTCGCATCCAGCGGGGCGGGACAATCCATGAATGATGTAAAAATCAGTCTGCATATCCAGGGCAGATCTCTGAAAGAGGCCATCAACCTCATCGAACAGCAATCCTCCTTTATCATTGGCTATAACAGGGATAATATACCTGATAGCAACAGGGTTAGCTATTCAGCTACAAACAAGCCTGTCAGCGAGGTATTGTCCGAACTGCTGTCAAAATACCCCGTTATTGCGAAACAGGTGAATGACAAATATATTGTGCTCAATGAAGTGAGCTATGCGCTCAAATTATTGTTGCAGCAGCAGGTAGTCATCACGGGTAAAGTAAGCGGAAAACCTTCTGGAGAAATGCTTCCTGGTGTCAGCATTGGCATAAAAGGCACCACATTGGGTACCATTACCGATGCACAGGGCAACTTCCAGCTACGCTTTCCACAGGATGTAGAAGCGGTGACACTGGTAGTATATTATCTTGGATATAAGAAACAGGAGCTGACCATTCATAAAGCATCCGCAGCCACTCCTTTACATATTGCACTCGAGGCAGACAGACTGGGTCTGGACGAAGTGGTTGTGACCGGTCAGGGACTGGATATCAGCAAAAGAAGGCTCTCTACCAACGTAGTAAGTATCAATACAAAAGAACTGGACGAGGCGCCATCCAATCGCCTTGACCAGCTGCTGCAAAGCAAGTTGCCCAATGCCCAGATCCGTCTTACAGGCGGTCAGGCAGGCGCTACTTCCATCATACGTTCCAGGGGTTTCAACTCTGCCTTTATCAACTCAACGCCTATCATTTATGTAGATGGCGTAAGAATGGACAACCTCAATACGGCTTCAAAGCTTGCAGGCGGAAGCTCAAGCAGTGCTGGTGTCAGCTCTATTTCAGACATTCCGATGGATAACATTGAGCGTATAGAATACATCAACGGAGGCGCTGCCACCACGATGTACGGCTCTGATGCGGCGAACGGTGTGATACAGATCTTCACCAAAAAAGGCGGCGGAGATAAACTAAACATCACTGTAGAATCGCAGATGGGTGTTGAAACCCCCACTGCCGATTTCCTGCACTTCAAACGTACAAAAGAACTGCTGATGCAGAACGGCTTCTATCAGCGGCAGCATCTGTCATTAAATGGCGGAAAAGACAATTTTGGATACAGCTTCGCCGGCAACTACAGCAACAGCGAAGGCGTGCAGATCTTCAACCAGAACAGTAACAGGCGGATTGATTTCAGCAGTGGTTTCCGCGCAGCGCTGGGTAAGAAGGTCAGCTATGAAAGCTCATTGTCCTATGTCAATAATAGCTACAAACGCAACCGTAACGGCGACCAGGGTGGTTATACCGGCCTCTGGTTCGCCGAAGGCGGTGCTTCAGCTATTACAGGTCCCAGGTTCAATCCTAATCTCGATACCTTATCCGAGGCATCCTTTCAGAAGATAAAAGACTTTGTGCATACAGCAGAACGCCTCCAGGACAATAGCATTACTGTCAACAGGTTCAATACTTCACAGGTGTTTAAGTATACCCCTCTGAAAAACCTGGTCTTCAAAGCTACCGGCGGTATTGACTACCGTATACAACGTAACCAGGTGATCACCACCAACAAGTACCTGTCTTTTACTACCAACACTACTGTTACCGATCAGGGAAGCATTTCAAACGCCGATCGTAAATACTTCGGCATCACACTGGAACTGAACGGACAATATGAAGCGAAAGCAGGAGACTTCTCTTTTGTAACTACCGGTGGCTGGCAGTTATTCCGTAATGAAGACCAGCAGATCGTTTATAACGGCAGTAACATCAGGGATGGTTCGCGCACTATTACCAATGCGGCGCTTAAAACCAGTAATGAATATTATCTCCAGGTGGTAAACTATGGCGTATACCTTCAGGAAAATATCGGGTTCAAAAACAAACTATTCGTAGACTTCGGTGTGAGAGGCGACGGCAATCCGGCGTTTGGTGAGAATATCGGTGTGCAGTATTATCCTAAGGCGGGTATTTCCTACGTTCCCAGTGCAGAACCCTGGTTCGATGCCATATCAGCCGTTATATCTTCTGCCAAGATAAGAGGAAGTTATGGTCTGGCAGGTAATCTTCCCAATGCCTTCGCTAATCAGCGCACCATCGCATTCAGCGGATACCTGGGAGAGCAGGCGGCATACTTTGGTCAGCCGGGCAACAATAATCTGAAACCGGAAAAGACACAGACAGCAGAAGGTGCTATGGACCTGGGTTTCGTGAATGACCGTATCCTGTTGACTGCAGGTTATTATCGTGCGCTCACCCGCGACGCATTGTTCTTTGTACCGCCTACACCATCCAGCGGAGAGCTGCAATCACAACTCTATAACGTGGGTAAGATCCTCAACCGTGGATTTGAGTTCAATGTTGTAGTGATCCCAATACAAACAAAAGATATCGACTTACGCCTGAATGCCTCCGTGAATACATTGTATAATACAGTGCTCAGTTCTGGTGGCGTAGCGCCTTTCAATATCAACGGCTTCAGTGCCCGTACCCTTCAGACAGTTGTGCAGGAAGGCAATCCTATCGGGTTCCTGAGAGGAAATTACGGTGTTTTCGGTCCGGATGGTACACTGGCATCGACCAAAGCACAGCAGAACCTTGGCACAACTATTCCTACCCTTTTTGGTAGCCTCGGACTAAACTTCCGGTTTAAACGTTTCGAGTTGTATGCCAATGGCGACTATCAGAAAGGTGCGTATGCAAATTCATTCGACAGGCAGTTCCGTTTCAACTATGGCGCCGGCAATGAGGGTATTCCACAGGCAGAGATCGACAAGAACAAACGTACCAACTGGCTGAACATCACCAACATGTTCACAGAAAAGAATGACTTTATCAAGGTAAGAACGATTGGGGCATCTTATTCCATCAAAGGAGGCTTATTGAACAATAAAGTAAAATCGATGGTGATTGGATTCATGGCGGTGAATCCATTGAATTTCGCGTCATCCAGCTTCGATCCTGAAGCCACCATCAGTGGTGCAGCACAGGGACAAGGCGGGGCTACAACTGGTGGTATCTCCTATGCGACTTATTCATCACCACGTCAATGGCTGGGTTCTTTAAAGCTAAACTTCTAAAATGCTGACAATGAAAAATATCTTTCAATATATCATCATCATATTATTACTGGGCAGTACATCCTGTAATGTGCTTAACCCGAATGTTACCGAAGAAGTATACATCGGTAATCCCGGCGCCACATCCAGCTGGATGAACGGATTGCGCAGACAACTGGGCATTACCATGAACAGCGTAGTGGTGTACGCAGAACTGGTGTCTGACAACTACTTTAACAACCGTACACAGAGCAGTAAAGTATTTGACATTCCGCAGATAGATTACTTTGACCTTGATGTCAATACCGCCCAGGTGCGGGTACAAGGTTTACGCACTATGGCGGAATATGGCTTATCGACAGTATTGCCGCAAGATGCATCATCCAAAGCTGCTGATTCTGCTGAGGTGTACTTCACCCTTGCTTTTGCCCACATCCTGAGCGGAGAGCTGTTTACAGGATTACCGGGAAGCACCGGAGGCGTGGTATTAACACCTAGCCAGCATCTAAACATCGCACTGGAAAACCTTAATAAAGCCATTGCGCTTTTACCTGAAGGCAACAGTGAAAGGGCAGCTTACAGCCTGTTGAAAGCAAGGGTATATTACAGTATGGGAGATGCTGCCAATGCGGCTCAATATGCAACAGCAGCGATGACATCGGCCAGTTTACTCCGCCAGGTAAAATATGATGGTGTAAATAGTGTGAGCAATGATATACAGACCTTCCTGTTCTCTTCTACGAATAATGAATTTGCTCCACTTCCAAGGCTTGATTTCCTAGATCCTAAGTATTATCACATTGGAGTGATCAGTGCAGACCAGAAACCTGTCACTATCGTGAAAGCGGAAGAGGCATGGCTGATACTGGCGGAAACACAGATCTCTGCGAATGCTCTTGATGCCGGCAGACAGACATTAAAAGATCTGCTGTCGCAGGTAGTAGCTAAACGCCCTACTGTACAACTGGACGACAAAAAAGAAACCCGCAATGGCGGTAACAGGACAGATTATCCGCTGAAAGCGGTAAAAGTGAAATTCGATACTACTGACAGCCTGCGCGATGCGTATGTGCTGGACAGGCAGGCCGGCAATATCACCGCCTATACCGTGTCCGGCACTAAGGTTACAAGTGCAGAACTCGATGCAGCCACCACACAGGACCAACTGTTATACCTGCTTTACAGAATGCGCCAGGAAATCTTCATGGCTGAAGGTCGTCGTATGACAGATCTTGGTATCAGGTTCCCGGTATCACAAACAGAACAGCTGAATAATAAGAATGTAAAGGATAGCGATATCAAAGCACAGATCCCTTCTTTCATTCCGCTGAACCGTGGCATGGATGATTTTACATACGATGTTGCCAACGGTGTGGTGACCATGAAGTACGATATGAACAAAGTGCTGATTGCAAACAAACAATCAAAAGAAATTTTCCCATTCATCAACTAAGTATATGAAGAAGATATTGATAGCTGGTTTACTGCTATTTGCTCAAAACACACTGCAGGCACAAACTGCCAGATATGTGGTAATGGTGAGTGTGGATGGATTCCGCCCCGACTTCTACATGGACAAATCCTGGCCTGCTCCCAACATGCAGCAGATGATGGAGAAAGGTATCTATGCGGAAGGTGTAAGAGGTATATTTCCTACAGTCACCTATCCGTCGCATACCACTCTCATTACCGGCGCTATGCCCGGGAAACATGGTATTGTATATAATACGCCCTTTGATCCTAAAGGAGTGTCAGGCAGATGGTTTAAAGAATCAAAAGATATCGAGGTACAGACCATCTGGGAAGCTGCACACAATGCTGGTCTGAAAACAGCGTCAGTATCATGGCCTGTATCAGTAGGTGCACAGATTGACTACAATATACCTGAAACATGGTCAGAAGATACTCCCGGCGACCGCAGGCCGGCGACCAGCAAGGATGCTACGCCTAAAGGGTTGTTTGAGGAGATTCAGGAAAATGCTACTGGTCACCTGGAAGCCAATGATATGGACCTGCGCTACCTGTCTATGAACCAGAACCTTGGTAGAATGACCGCTTATCTGATCAGGAAATACAAACCCAACCTGGTAACGGTACACCTGCCTTGTACTGACGAGGAGCAACATAAGGAAGGCCGCGAAGGACAGGGCGTAAGAAGAGCGGTAGCTGCTGCCGACAGGGCGATAGGCGACATTATGGAAGCCATTGAAAAGGCAGGAATCATGGATAGCACCGTGGTGATCATCACCGGTGATCATGGCTTTGTGGATACACATTCCAGTCTTGCCCCGAACGTATGGCTGGCCAGGAAAGGATTGATTGGCACAACACCTGACAGAGGCAACTGGAAGGCGGCTTTTCATTCATCCGGCGGGTCGGCCTTTCTCCATCTGAAAGATCCCAAAGATGAAAAAACATTACAGCAGGTTAAACAGCTATTGGCTGAACAACCATTATCTGTGAGAAAACTATTCCGTATAATAGACCGCTCTGTAATGGACAGCATACACAGCGATCCTGCGGCGGCCCTGGCAATTACAGGCGTACAGGGTATCTCCTTCAATAACAATGCGGATGGCCCGGAGTTAAGACCTGCCAAAGGAGGTGCACATGGCTATTTTCCTGATTTCAGAGAGATCCGTACAGGTTTCGTGGCGATGGGAGCTGGTCTGAATAAAGGAGCTGTGTTTCCTGAAATAGGGCTGGAAGATGTGGCGCCGCTGATAGCAAAGTTACTGGGGCTGGAACTGAAGCAGGCTGACGGCGTGTTTTATCCTGGTATGTTAATGCCCTCAAAAAAGCAAAACTGACACGCAATAATCAATCAATGTAACGGGGAGGGGATTTGCCCCTCCTTTTTTATTATATATTATCCAGGTTGCCCCCATCCCCCAATAACCCATTTTTCATTTTTTCTTCATGTTGGGCATCTAAGTTTGTATCAACAAGCAATAAATACTAACTTAAAATTGGAAATGTATGAAAACAACACTTTTTGTCATGGCTGCTTTTTTATTTTCAGGCGCTGTATCTGCCCAGAATGCCACTGTAAAAACAACACAATCAGCGACTATCGGGACAAGTTCAGTGAATGGAAAAGCGTCTACACAGACAGCATCCCAGGCTGATATTAAGCCAGGCAATGTAAAAACAGCGGCTGCAGGGACTGCAAACACCTCAACCGGGATCAATGCTAAAAATGGTACAGCGATTGCTTCTGAGGGTAAAACAAACATTTCTGCAGCTAGTGAACATGCAGGGGCATTAAAGAATGGTGCAAGCAGTACCACCAATGCGACTGTTAAAAGCACGCAGCATATTAGCACTGGTGTCAATAGTGAGATTAAACAGACTGCCGTAGGTGCCACCAACGCGACTGTTAAAAGCACACAAAATGTCGCCGCGACTGTCAACAGTGACGTTAAACAAACTGCTGTTGGTACAAAAGCAACTGTAAAATCAGTAGATGCTGGTGTAGCGAATCATACAAAAGCTGTCACTCCCTCATCTATCAAAGTTGCAGGAGCTGTGCATAATAACATAAAGGCACCATCTATCAAACCTGCCGCTCATATTGGGGCAAATATGAAGGTGGGACTGAGGTAACACATTATTAAAATACTGTCGTGAAAATGAACAAAGGGGCTTTATATCGCCATGTAGGAATAACTACTACACTATTAATCATTTCCCTCCATAGTTGGGGTAGTGCAACACTACCCCAACATCCTTACAGGATAATCCCCGTGAATACCGTGCCGCTGGACACTATTCCTGTTAAAAAGCCGGTCGAGACAGAAACAGTAGAACAAAAGCAGGAGCTGCCAGTGGAACCTGTCATTAAAGAGGTGCCCAAGTCCAAAAAACAGCTGAAGCCTATAGCGGTTCCAACGGTTGTGACACCTGTAAAGCCTCCGCAAATCATCAAGCCAAAGATTGTCATCAAAAAAATAGGTGTCCGTGTACCATAACACAGCACTTCAATGAAAAACCATGAAACAGCTATTCTTTTTACTGCCAATATTATTGATCAGTGTTTTTTGCCGGGCGCAGACGGACAGTACATTACAAAAGGACAGTGCGTCTGTTGCTGAAAAATCCACGCTTACTATTGGAACCAGTTATGCCAACAATGCGAACTATTACGGTCAGAAATCAACTGAAAGAATGGCTTATGTAGCAGCAGTAGCGAAATACCAGCATCGTTCGGGCTTCTCACTGACAGGCACAAGCTATCGTTTACTGAACGATCATGATCATACTGTTTCAGCTTACAGCGCGGGAGCAGGCTTTTCTTTCAAGCTGAGTAAACGTCTGTCGGCAGATCTTAGTTATAATTATACTTTTTATCCTAAGCTTTCTCCTTTCCTGCAGGCTGCTAATCCTCATTCAGCAGCTGTCGGCCTGACTCATAGCAGCTGGTTAACAACTACGCTGGGCGTGGATTATGCTTTTGGAAAGACCAATGACTTTTTCTCTACACTGGGTGTGAGTAAACAGATCAATCTCTTTAGCATCACTTCAAAAGATATCGTTACACTCACCCCGTTAATAGATGTAACAGCGGGCACGCAACGGTTTTACACATACTATGTAAAGGAAAAAAGTATCAGGGATAGTTTACTGGGTATTCTTCCTCCTATTCTTGGTACTACTCCGGGAAGCGGAACGGGTAGTACGACCACTACCCAGGCAACTACCAGCTACGATCTTTTATCCTACAACCTTAAACTGCCCCTGGCTTACAACAGGGCCAGCTATATGATAGAGTTCGAATACCAGCTTTCCCTACTTGGGCAAAAGTCCCAATCTGATCCGGGAAAAGCGAACTCATTTTTCACCGCAAGCTTTTACTACCAGTTTTAAATGATATGAAAGTACTGATCATTGAAGACGAAAGAGGCATGGCGCTGGAAATGGAAGATTTCCTTATAAAGGCAGGATACCTTTGCGATCTTGCCTTTACAGCGAAACAGGCAAGACAATTCATGGAGGAAGGTCCTTATGACTTTATTCTCCTTGATCTTGGCTTGCCTGACAAGGACGGGCTATTGGTACTGGAAGATGCCAAGAAGATCTGCCCGGAAGCCTCTTATATCATTCTTACTGCCCGTGGCAAACTGGAAGACCGGATAAGAGGTCTCGATCTGGGAGCAGATGACTATCTCCCCAAGCCTTTTTCCCTGCTGGAATTACAATCGCGTATGCAGGCGATCAGTCGCAGGAAATCAGGACTGAAAGGCAACCTGGTAGAATTGGGCGATTTCACTGTTAACTTAAACACCCGGATGGTGTTGTATGGGGATACAGACATTGACCTGTCAAAAAAAGAGTTTGACCTGCTGAGTTATATGCTGCTGAACAAGAATCGCCCGCTGACGCGTATGCAGCTGAGTGAGCACATCTGGGGAAGCTTTTCAGATGATGATTATGATTCCAATTATATAGATGTACATATAAAAAACATCCGCAAAAAACTAACTGTATATGGACCGGCAGAATGGTTGCAAACCATCAGAGGAGTAGGGTACAAAATTAAACTATAATCATATCGTGAAGCTGCTTACCAAACTTACGCTTACCTCCACCCTGTCGAAGATAGCAACTGTCATGCTCTTTATCATACTGTTGCCTGTACTCATTGACAGGGTCGCTTTTCAAAGCACCAACCGCCTGTTAAAGCAGCAGGCAAAAAAGGTAATGACCAATATACAGACTAACGGTATCGACTATTATTTGCAGGGAGATTCAACGTATGGCAGCTATACCCTGCTCAGGGAAGAATATATTTCCCTGGAACGGGCTAAACACATCTATTCACCGGATACTATTCAGACAGCACAAAGAATTATAGAGGGAGATACTGTCATGTACCGTATCCTTAACCAGGCGTTCGAATATAACGACCAGTTGTATGAGTTGGAAATTGGCAAGACAATTGCATCTATCAGCCAGTATAATGGCCCCTTACAAAGAATTGCTTTATATGTGCTCGGTATGCTCACGATACTGACACTGCTTACGGATATTTCTTTTACACGCATCCTCCTTAAACCACTACAAACAATCATCCAGACTAAACTCATCAATCCTGTCTTTCCCTTCAAGGAGAGCCCGCCTTCCATCCGTACTACGACCATTGACTTCAAATATCTTGACAACTCCCTCATCGCACTGATGAATCGGATAAAGGAAGACTTTGACAGGGAAAGGGAATTCACCTCCAATGCATCTCACGAGCTGATGACGCCCATTGGTATCCTGCAGACCAAGATGGAGAATCTGCTGCTATCAAATGATCTTGAAGAAACAACGATGGAGAAGATCATGGAAATGATGAAGACCCTTAATCGCCTGAAAAAGATCGTTCATTCACTGTTATTGATCTCCAGGATTGAAAATGACCAATATGCCAGGCAGGATAATATTCAGCCGGGCAAAATGATCAGCGAAATCGTACAGGAACTGACACATCGGCTGGAGGATAAAAATATCCGGATGGGCGTTTCCCTGCAGCCGCATATTACCTTGCATAAAATGAATCATGACCTGTTGTTCCAGCTGTTCTACAATCTTATTAACAACGCTATCCGGTATAACAAACCCGATGGAAGTATTGATATCAGTGATACGCTGGCCGCAGATGGCGCTTATACCGTTTCCATCAGGGATACGGGGGTCGGAATTGATCCATCAGATATTGACACAATATTCAACCGTTTCAGAAAAAAGAATACGGTAGATGGTGAAGGCTATGGACTCGGCCTGTCTATTGTAAAAAGCATTGCTGATTATCATAGCATCAAAATAAAGGTGGTTTCGGAAGCAGGTACGGGTACTACTGTTAATGTGATACTCCCTTCAGTAAGCTGATTTTGCTGATTTTATTATCTTTACTTATTATCTCGTTATAAACCTTTATTCTTTGAATTTTGAGTACTGAAAATACATCAGTAAAGCAGTTAATAAACTATTTCAAAAACTACTTCCCACTTAACAGCAAGGAACGTGATGAGCTATTCCTGCATTTTACAGAGCGTAAAGTAAAGCGCCGTGGGTTTATCCTTCAACAGGGAGACGTATGCCGCCACTTTACATTTGTGGTTAGCGGTTGCTTCAAAATGTACGCAGTGGATAAAAATGGAAAAGAGCACAATATCCAGTTTGCGGCGGAAAATGACTGGATCACTGATCTGGCCAGCTTTTATTCAGAGAAACCAAGCCAGCTGTATATAGAAGCAATAGAACCATCTGTTATATTACAGATCAAATACCCTGATCTGATTTCCCTCTATATCAACCATCATAAATTTGACCGCAATTTCAGGATCATCATCGAACAGAAATTTATCGCCCTGCAGAACAGGGTATTACAAAACATCAGCTCAACAGCAGAAGAGCGGTATCAATCTTTTCTGGAGCAATATCCCCATATCTCTAACCGGTTACCTAATACACAGGTTGCCTCCTACCTGGGGATCACCCCGGAATTTCTCAGTAAGATCCGTAAAGACCTGAGTCAGCGGTCTAACCCTTAAACTATATTAAGGGTATTTCTTAAGATACCTCATTGGCTGATCCTGCTTTTCGATGCCATCTTTGCCTTACAAAAAGGACAGACATGAGCTTTCAGGAAGAGATAAAGGCAGTGCGTCAATTAGTAACTGCATACGCAGATACTTTGAACACAGCGAATATAGGGCTGATATCCGCCTTTTATACCGATGACGGCCTCTTTATGCCAGCTGGTATGAAGACACTTACCTTCCAGGACCTGTTAACCAGGAATAATGGGAGCTACATCAAAAGAACAAAGTTCCATATCGATTTTACAGTAGAAGACATTGTATTGGATACCCGGTATGCATTTGTACAGGCAACCGCGATCACCACTACTCACGATCCTTTAACAGGACAGCCATCAACAAAACAAAGCAGGGATTTCTTTGTGTTTCGTAAAGAGAGGAAAGCATGGAAGATCTATCGCTATATGTTCAATTATGTTGCTGGTCAGCAGCATTAATAACTATCTAAACGAGTATACATGAAAGCAGCAGTATTATACCACCCAGGTGGCCCGGAAAACTTTTTACTGGAAGAAAGACCAATACCTGTTCCGGGTGAAGGGCAGGTGCTGGTGAAAATAAAAGCTTTTGGCTTAAACAGATCGGAATTAATGACACGCAAAGGTTTGTCGCCAAGCGTTGTTTTTCCGAGAGTACTAGGCATTGAATGTGTTGGCGAAGTAGAAAATGATCCATCCGGGAAACTTAAACAGGGACAAAAAGTAGCTGCGTTCATGGGAGAAATGGGAAGAGCATATGATGGCAGCTATGCAGAATATGCGGTGCTGCCCAGCGCTATTCTCGTTCCTTTCAATAGTCATTTGAGCTGGGAAAAGCTGGGTGCTATTCCTGAGATGTTCCAGACCGTTTTTGGATCATTACATCTCGCGTTGGGAATTAAAAAGAATGAAACTTTACTGATCAGAGGAGGCACTTCTTCTATTGGCATGCTTGCCACACAGATGGCAAAAAAGCACGGGCTGTATGTAATAGCCACTACCAGGAAACCAGAGAAGGAACAGCTACTTTTAGATAATGGCGTTGATGAGGTATTTATTGACGATGGTAATCTTGCTCCCAGGATTAAAGCTTCATTTCCAGCCGGCATCGACAAAATACTTGAATTAGTGGGCACCACAACATTAAAAGACTCACTCCAATGTGCTGCACAGGGAGGAACAGTCTGCATGACGGGGATACTCTCAGAACAGTGGACAATAAATAATTTTTCGCCTATGGAATATATCCCGGCAACAGTTAGCCTCACTACGTACAGCACTGGCCAGATCAGGGTGAACAGCGAACATTTCCAGGCGTTTATTCGTGATGTGGAAGCAGGTGATATAAAGCTGAGCATCAGCTGTACGTTTAAGCTTGATAATATTGCTGCGGCGCATAGACTGATGGACAGTAATTCAGCAGATGGAAAAATTGTCGTTGTTGTGTGAATATTACTCAGCGTCATCGAGGAGAATCCCCCAAAATTCCTGACTGGCAGCCACACCAGCAGGGATTACCTTGCGATGTTGGCACGCTGCCGGGAATTCTCTACCTTCATAAAGCTTAATTATGCTGTATGATGAATGACCCGGATTTCAACAAACTCGTTTATGAGATTGCCAGACTGGTTCCAAGAGGCCGTGTAACCTCTTACGGGGCGATTGCAAAGGCTTTAGGTAAAGGAAACTACTCCCGCATGGTAGGACATGCCATGGGCGCCTGCGGGCATGAGAAACCTCCTGTACCCGCACAGCGTGTAGTAAACAGCCAGGGACAACTGACAGGAGAAGCGGCAGGCATCGCCGCCAGAAAAAAGTTACTTGAGAAGGAAGGTGTGGAAGTAAAAGGTGATAAGGTGGTAAACTTCAGGAAGTTCTTCTGGGACCCTTCAAAAGAATTATAAAGCCCCTCGCCTAATGGCCAGGGGCATTGTATTATTGTTCAACCTTCATTTTCTCACCCTGCGGATATTCAGACTTCATCAGTCTGGCCATTATTGCCTTCAGTAAAGTAGACTTCCTTACCTTCAGTACAATAAACGACCACACGGCAATTAATAGTGCTGCTATCATAATTATGAGTAGTTATGACATGGGAAAAAGGGGTTACTTAAATGGTTACCACCAGGCGTTGCCCGTCAGGAACATCCTGATCCCATAGTGCTGCAATATCTTTTAACTTCACTTGCGTAGCTGCCACCTTCAGTTTGCCGGCAGCAGCCAACTGAAACATCTCTGGCAACATTTCCTTAATGAGCAGACCAATCTGGGATTTAGACCAGGAGCCCAGACCAGATCCTGTTAACTGAAGATCGACACTTCTCAGGTTTGCTGCTGATAATTGTATGAGGTCTCCCCCCATACTACCAATCGATACATATCTTATCCTGTTGGTAAATGCACCATTGCCTTTGAGGCAAGCTAATATCATTTCTGCCGTGTGTCCCCATAGATAGTCAATAATGATATCAATAGGTGTTTGCGAGTGAATTTCCTTAATCCTGTTTTTAAAGCTTTCATCATCCTGCAACACAGAAACTGTTTCGTCCGCCCCTAATGATAAGAGGTCTCCCAGCGACCGCTGATTTCTACCGGTTACGATGATCTTTTTTGCACCATAATGTTTGGCTATCTGAACAGCAACACGGCCGGTAAAACCTGTCGCACCGTTGATCAATACTACATCTCCCGGTTGAATATCCGCTTTGAATTTAAGGCCCATAGCAGCGCCCATAACGGCGTTAGGCAGTGCTGCTGCTGTGACGTCATCCAGCGCATCTGGCACTTTTACTATAAGATCCTTGCGGATGGTTGCTTTTTCCGCCAACATACCGCTAATACCTATGCCATATATTCTTGTACCATCTTCCAGGAGGCATATCCCATCTCCGCCAATTACCCGGCCATTTTGTTTTGGAGCGTCACTTGAATAGTGTGTGCCTGAAGCACTGGCTTTATCGAAGTGTTTAATAGCCACTGCCTTTACAGTAACTAGTAGTTCATCATTATGCTGAGTGATTGGCTCAGGAAAATCTACGTATTGAGGAAATCCTCCTTGCTGATACATTACTGCTGCTTTCATGTTTTTCCTTTTTTGTTAGAACAAAATTAGGATGTGCAGCGTCGGTGGACGATAACATATGTTATTAAGTCAGGAGACGACCTAGAAATGTGTTTTCCCTTTTGCTATTTTACTCTTGATACGGCTCAGATGCACAGTCGTTACCCCCAGATAAGAAGCGATATAATGCTGTGGTACCCGTTGCACGATATGCGGACGTTCCTTCAGCAGATTTTGATAACGCTGCTCGGGAGTATCACGAATGAAGGAGATGAATTCATTAACGTAGTGCGTCTGCCGAAGCGCAAACATCTGCAACATCATTTGTGCAAAGTCCCTTTCAAGCATTAACTCCTCTATCATCTGAATAGCATACTGTTTGGGCAGCATGTAAATAACCGCTGGTTCAATCGTTTCAATAGCACACTGGCTGGGAATATTATTAACGAAGCTATCAAAAGAGGTCACCCCTTCATTCTCAAAAAAAAACTGCACTGTTTTCTCTTCTCCATTGTTGTTAAAGAATAAGCGCACGCAGCCTTTTTCTATGAAAATGTAGTTCTGGGAAATCTTTCCCTCTTCCAGCAAAATGGTTTTCGCAGGAACGTCCATACGCTTCTGAAATGGGAGATATTTATCCCAGAATGCGTTTAGTTGTGGAAATCTATTGCTGAAATGAAAAAGCATAGCTTATTTAAATGCAAGATAAGATAAACAACTCTTTTTCCCGATAGCGACTGATAAAGAATATTTCGGTGGGTGGATTACACCGGAAAAACTAATGTTTGTACCGGCACTGAATTAAACATTAAAATGCCGCAGGCAATATGCCTGCGGCATTTTATTTATATCTATTACAACAATCCTTCTTATCGGATCAACTTTTGCTTCTTAGAGCTGCAAAGAAATGTTATCATACCGTAATTCATTCGTGTCGTAATCATCCTGGTCACTGAAAAATTCCCTGTATCGCTCATCGTAACAAGAGAGATCATCGAACCATTTCGGATGGTCCTGCCGACTCCTGGCTTTAAATGTTTTATATGCCAATGTGCCATTCCTATGTTGCAGGAAGCGTAGCTGGTACACGTCATCCTCAATATCTAATAGTTCCACCTTACCAGTGGTCATAGACATCACCGGGCCTCTGGCTGTACGACATAACCCACCCGTTAACTGTATCGCCCCACGATAAATATGTAATGCCGTTTCCAGGGATTCAGCAAAGTAATGCTGTGCACCTGTATCCCTGGGCAGGAACATATAATAAGGTACACACCCCAGCTGTACCTGCCGCTCCCACATGGTTGACCAGATCCTTACCTTGTTGTTGATATTTCTAAGCAGCGGTGCCTGTGTGCGGATCTCAGCTCCTATCTTCCGCAGGTTGAATATGGCCTCCTGTGCTACAGCTGTCTCGAACTCCACATAGTGATTAAAATGGGCCATGATGGCCAGGTGTTTACCAGCAGCTGTTACTTTGGCCAATAACTGCAACAGCTCATCCTTGTCGGCATCTGTAACAAACTTGTGAGGCCAGTAGCTGAGTGATTTGGTACCTATCCTTATCACTTTCAGGCTCTTTACTTCCAGCAGCGGCAGCAGATAATTTGCCAGGATATGGGGGCTCATAACCATAGGATCACCTCCTGTCAGCAATACATCTGAGATGTACGGATTGGCCCTTAGATAGGCTACTAAAGGTTCTATCTCCTTCGCCTGTATCTTGAAGCCAGGCTCATTGACGAACTGGGGCCACCTGAAGCAGAACGTACAATATGCGTGACAGGTTTGACTATGACTGGGGAAGAACAATATGGTATTGCGGTATTTATGTTGCATACCTTCCAGTTTCTCACCCAGAAAATAAGGTGTGTTATGATCCACCTGCCCCGCAGGATGTGGATTCAGTGATAAACGTATATCATGGACCAGGTTACGGTAGGATGCTTCATCCATGTTCCGCTTTCCCCATTTCAATTGATCATAATGTAACTCCGTCAGCATTTCCTTATGCGGAAAGTTCAGGCGAAAGATCGGGTCGTCGGGAACATTTGTCCAGTTAATAAGATTCTCCAATACATAATTATTCGTTTTAAAAGGATAGATCTCGCTGACTATCCGGATGTCCTCCATCTGCCTGTGATCCAGTAACATTAATTGGGGAATCTTATCAAGCTGATTGATGTTGTATGATTTGAACTTAAACATTACAAAAAATTAAAAAGGAGTTTACGAAAAAGGACGCGCCTCCGGGCTCAGGCCATCGAAACCAATATCTTTCTATCGCCGGTAAAAGGAAGACGACCATGCAGTGACAGCATATTATCTACCATCAGCAGATCACCATTTTCCCAGGGAACCGGCACCGTTGCTTCATCCATTACCCGGATAATTTCATCGATATATTCTTTCTGTATTTCTGAACCATCGCCATAACGCGCATACATAGGCAAGCCATTAGGATCATTATTAGCCAGGAACATTAGTGTTTCAAATACCTCTTCCCCGTAAATGACCGGGTAAAACTGATCTACCTGGTTAAACCACAAGCGGTCGCCGGTAACAGGATGTTTTCTGATAGCCGGCCTTGTTTGTTCCAGTCGTACTGCTCCATCAGGTTGCCATTTTACGGTGATACCATTTTCATTGCAGTAAGACTCCATGAACTGCCTATCTGTTGTTTCAAACGCTTCCTGCCAGGAAGGCCCAAGGCCTGAACCACCATGCAGATTGCGGATATAAGTGATGCCTTTCGCTTCAAACTCTTCTACTATAGCGGGAGAAAGTAATGCAAGTACCTTTTTGCAATCACCTACAGTTGTTTCACCTCCTGTATCTGCTTTGTTGATACAGCAAAAGAAGATATGTGCAGGCCAGAGATTAGAATAAGAGAATTCTGTATGCAGCCTGATGACAGACCCTGCATCATATTCGGAGGCATTATATACGTTGGAAGTATGTTTGCTTCTGCTGGAATTGCCATCCAGAAAACTGGATGATGCAGGATGCAGACGTTTCATTAACCCACTAAAAGCGTTAATTGAGTCTATGTTAATACCTCTTATGTGAATAGCGCCATTTCTTAACAATGTCGAGTCCATCAGTTCACGGTTCTCATGGTACCAGTCAGCGAAGAAATCAGTGCTTATCTGTTCTTCAAATTTCAGGAACACGGGCAGTTTATCCTCACCTATGTGAGCAATAGATGTAGTTAAGTTCATACATGAAGATTTAGCGATGTTATAAATCAGATTTCATATAATAATTCTTTTTCGCCGAACAGTCTTTCTGCGGCTATATTGTTTTCACCACAATCGGTGATCAGCTTATTGGATGCTACAATGGGATTGGCATCCTCATGATACCTTACACTGCTGATAAATTCTATCCAGGGTTCCAGTCCCATCGCATACACATACAGTTCACGGGGTTTGAATGTATTCACCAGCGCTTGTCCGCGGGGAAAATTAGAACCCGCCAGCCTGCGGGAAAGATCTTTCTCTCTTTGTATCTCTTCTGTCATCAGGGGGCCGTACACCCACGTAAAAGGCGCCCCGTCACACTCCATGCCCAGGAAAATAATATCCACAGGACCTGTCTGTTTCACAACATGCTCATACAACCGGGGCTCTATATTGCAGGAGTCTGCAAGGAATAGCATCGACTGTGAACCAATTCTTACATGATAGCAGAGTTTCGAACGGATATTCAGGTCGCCATGTTCTCCCAGGAAAGGCAATCCGGTAATAGTGGTGTTGCCGAATGTAATAGATTCCATTTCTTCCAGCTCCACTACATTATGGAAACCGATCATATTGAACATCAGTTTGAGATTGGGGTCCTGCAGATTTCCCATACTACCTCTGGGCACAATGATCTTTTTGACCTTATGGCGCAGATAGAGCATGGTTTCAAACAGGATATGGTCCTGGTGATTATGTGTGATCAGGATATAGTCTATTTCCTCTGGCAAATCGCTGTAGGAGAATCTTTCCACCTCTGCCTGGTAACCGTAGTAGCTGATAACAGGATCCACCAGGATGGATACTTCCTTTGTTTCTACCAGGATACAGGCATGTCCGAAATAACGCATCCGTATCTTATCGCCGGTATAACGCTCATATTTTGGGGGAGCTTCTGTTGTAAAAAACGACTGGAACAGTGCAAGGTCTTCATCAGCGATATCCAATGCTTCCTTTATTTCGGCGAAACTACCTGGCAAAGTCCTCATATGATGCAGGCGGTCTACCAGGCTACTGGAGAAGGGAATATTCAGTTCTATGCTCGTAGTATCTTTTAGCCTTGCAGTGCTCAGCACAAAGGGACGTTCATCATTAGTAGTAAGCCACATAGCCAGACTCTGCGCATTTTCGTTATAATATTCACTCTTATACATCAACTGCTCGAAGAAACGAAAGCCCGGATTGTTATGCAGATCGTAACTGATCTCTACAAGTCCTTTTAATATGTCGGGCACTTTTTCATACAGGGGATCAAGTGAAAAACCATGGGCTTCCTGCTGCAGCAGGTTATCCAGGTCTTTAATAGCTTCGGCAAGTTCCAGCATGTGTTTCCTGCTCTCTTTTGTTTCGACTATCAGCTGTTTAATATCTTCCGCTCTGTTTGTTTCATAGTTCATGAACGGTCCTCCCAGCATTTTCGGGTTGCGGATGGCGGCAGCATGCACCTGTGGCGCCTGTACATAAGAGCTCATGATCCTGAGGTGCCTCGACAGTATGTTCATAGCCGCAGTAGGAGGATAGATCAGATGCGTCCAGGCATACCATTTATCTACTAAGGGTTCCAATACAACATTGGGTCTGAGGTATACCACTTCGTTTTCCATAACTAACTAAATATTAACGTTAACAAAACGGGTTACTTATTTTTCTCGCTGATGCTTGTTACCACCAATTGCAGGTTCCTTGGCAATGTGATGGCATCATAGTGATCTCCCTGTGTGAACAGGTGTGTGAACCGGCCGCTGGTGTACCGTTCCCAATCTTTCATATGCAGGAAGTCATTATGAATATTCTGTTTGGCCTTAAAAGCAATAATATCCCCTTTTATCTTTCCTTTCTGCTCATACGCCTCGCTGAGACGGAGATTATGATAGAATAGTTTCTCCAGGTGGTCCCTGTGTGTATCTTCCAGCCCCACATCTGCCAGCCAGTCGCGCAACCAGTTAACTTCCTGCTGTATGGCATCTCTTGACAGCTCTATTGACTGCTTGCGTTTCTTTTTATCTCTTGTATCCCTGTCCAACAACAACAGGGTAGTACGTATACCTTTTTCCTCCAGTATTTTCGCCACTTCGAAAGCGATAGTACCGCCGAAAGAGAAACCGGTTAACATGACTTCCCTGCCAGACTCATTCTCCTGTATAGCTGCTGCAAACCGCCTTACTTTTTCTTCGATGGTGGCATCAAAATCTTTACCATCATCAAACCCGGCATCCTGTAAGCCATAGCAGTTATATATTCCCTGCAGCGTCTTACCCAGTTCCATATATAACAGGGAGGTACCAATCAAAGGAGCAAAGCAGTACATGCGGGGTAGCCCTTCCTCTTTCCTGTTCAGGCTTAACAAGGTTCCCTTCTGTACACCACGTGTATCAGCCAGTGCCAACAAGGACTCTATAGTAGGATAACCAAGGAAATCGCGCAGTGACAATCTCAGGTTGAGCTCCTTATTCATTCTCGATACCAGTTGTACCGCCCTCATAGAGTGCCCTCCCAGTTCAAAGAAGTTGCTGGTAACACCAACCGCTTCCAGGTTAAGCACTTCAGCCCACATTACCGCCGTCTGGTGTTCCAGTTCATTTCGGGGGGCTACAAATGCAGTAAGACTATCTATTTCCGGCGCCGGCAGCAAGATCTTATCTACCTTACCATTGGTGGTTAGCGGTACAGCAGGTATCAGTATGAACCATGCAGGTACCATAAATGCAGGTAAGAACTTCCCGATATGCTGTTGCAGTTCTTTCCGGTCTATTGCTTCCGGGGCTGTGTAATAAGCTACGAGATAATCTTCCCGCTGAATGGATGTTTTAATCACAACAGCCTCCTTTATACCCGGGTACTTCAGGATGGCGGACGCTATTTCTCCTGGTTCGATACGGAATCCATTCAGTTTGATCTGTTCATCAGCCCTTCCGGCGTACTCAATTTCACCCTGATGATTCCATCTGCCCTTGTCACCACTGCGATATAATTTGCCAGGGCCGAAAGGATCAGGAATAAAGCGGGCAGCAGTCAGTTCCTCCCTGTTGAGGTATCCTATAGCCACACCAGCACCACCGATATAGATCTCCCCTTCCACACCTACAGGCTGCAACTGTTGCAACTCATCGAGAATATAGATCTGTGTATTATCTATAGGCTTACCGATGGTGATATGCTCTGCTCCTGTTATCTCACTGACTGTACAACCTACTGTTGTTTCCGTCGGACCATATTCATTGAAGATCCTCATTTGTGGATTCAGCTTCCTCAGGATGAGCACATGGTCTGGTAACAGCGCTTCTCCACCCACAATCGCCGTGTTAATAGCTGTTTCCTCTAATTGTAAGGTGGCCAGTACACGGATGTGTGCAGGAGTGATCTTTACGGCCGTGAGCCTGTCATTTGTAAAGACCTCTTTCAGGGCTGTCAGTATGTCTTCTTCCGGTGTCAGGTACACTTCATCGCCACGCAGTAAACCACTCAGCAGGCTGGTAACGGTGAGGTCGAAAGACAATGAAGAGAATACGCCGAATACATGACCGGCAGTATTGCCGAAGTAATGACGGTTAACGAATGTCAGGTAGTTCATGAGGGAGGCATGAGAGATCAGCACTCCTTTCGGCATACCTGTAGAACCCGAAGTATAAATAACATAGGCAGGTGCTGCCTGGTTAATTACTGGCAGTGTTCGGGGTGTTATCTGATCTATATCATTTACAAGCTCCTTCAGCGCCAATACGCTTCCATTCCAGGAGAATCTGTCATGGTCCGTTATCAGCAATGTAGCTGCCGCATCATCCAGGATATAATTGATCCTGTCTTCAGGCAGAGAACTGTCTATCGGAAGATACGCTGCTCCGGCTTTGAGGATGGCCAGAATACTGATGAGTGCCCACTCATTCCTGCTGACCATCATTGCAACCACATTCCCTGCTTTTACATGATAGTGTTGTATGAGATAAGCAGCCAGTTTATCAGACAACAAGTCCAATGCTGCGAATGTGTAAGCTGTTTTGCCTGTAACAAGCGCATTACTATCAGGAAGGGCAGCGGCTACTTTTCTGAAGGCGTCTACAATAGTACCTGAAAGGATTTTTGTGCTGGTATCATTCAGTGTTGTCAGCAGCAGCGTTTCTTCCTGTGCAGGCAGGTATTTAATACGGTTCAGTGGTAAAGCAGGTTGTTCCCCTGCATTGATGATCAACTGATGCATATGTTCGCAGAGATGAACCATTCTGACCTCATCAAACAATACCGTACTATATTCCAACGTCAGTAAAAGATCATCGCCCTGTTTTCTGAAGAAGAATGTCAGGTCAAACTTACTGATCTCAGTGGCTACTGAGGCTTCTTCCACTAGCATATCCTGCAGGTTCAGTAAGTCTTCTTCTTTCCGGTCTTCATCCTGTAATACCAGCATAACATTGAACAGCGAACGCTTATTGAGCGGCTTATATTCATTCACGGCATCTACCAGCATTTCAAAGGGGAAAGATATACGGTCATAAGCCGCAATAGCATCAGCCTTTACCTTCCTGAGCAGTTCATCAAATCCGTGTTCTTCATCGATCTGCGAACGAAGTGGTATGGTATTCAGGAAGAATCCTATCTGGTTTTGCAGGTCCGGATGCTCCCTGCCCGTAACAGGCAATCCCAGCACAATATCCTTATCTCCTGTATAACGGTATATCAGGAGTTGGACGATAGCAGCGAGTCCCATCATGAGGGTGGCTTCCTGTTCCTTTATCAGTGAGAATAACTTTCCGTTAAGTACCCCCTGCATTCTGCTATAGTACCTGGTACCGGTATTATCGGGTACCGCTGGTCTTGGTCTGTCTGCCGGCAGTTCCAGTACCGGAACATCCCCGGAGAAACGGTTCACCCAGTATTCCCGGTGTTCTGACATAAGGGCTACGTTCTCTTCGTTCTTCGTCCACATCACAAAGTCCTTAAACTGCAATGGCAGCGGTTCAAGCGGATGCTGTTTACCTTCCAGGCAGGCGGAATACAGTATTACCAGTTCTCGCATCATTACCTGCATGGACCATTCGTCTGCGATAATATGATGTATACATAGCAGGAAAAGGTATTGATCATCTTTTACCTGCCATAACTTCAGTCTTAATAGCGGTCCTTTCCTGAGATTGATAGGAATGCCCGCCCATTCTTCCACCGCGATAAGCCCCTGCTCTTCCGCATCAGGAAGCGCTCTCAGGTCTTCAAAGCCCAACCAGTTGTCGAAATCTTCATATTGTTTTACCTGTTGTACGGGCTTATCATTTACCAAGAACATCACCGAGCGTAATATTTCATAACGCTCCACCAGCAAACGCACAGCGGCTTCAAATGCAGTTCGGTCAAACGGTCCTCTCAGCCAGTAGGTATACGGCATATTGAACGTTTCCAGGTTGTTGAGCATCTGTTGCTGGATCCACAAGCGTTCCTGGCTATTGGAGAGCGGATAATATTCCTGTACAGGCGCCAATGGTATAGCACTGAACAACTGTTTGCCACTCTGATCTATCATTGCAGCGAGGTCAGACAATACTGACCGCAAGAATATTTCTTTCAGCGGCACTTTTACTTCCAGGCGTTTATAGATCAGGGAGGCTGTTTGTATTGCTTTCAGCGAATGCCCTCCCAAAGTGAAGAAGTTGTCATTCCTGCCTATGTTCTTTGTACCGAGTACATCTTCCCATATCCCGGCCAGCACTTTCTCTGTTGGTGTTTCGGGCGCCATATAAGCAACCTTGGTGAGCCCGGGCACCGGCAGGCGGGCACGGTCCACTTTCCCATTCCTATTTAGTGGAATAGCATCCAACAGTACCAGGTGAGCTGGCACCATATAATCCGGCAGGAAACGTTGCAGGTATTCACGGACGGTATCCGGCTGTATATCTCTGTCGGTAGCGTAGTAAGCCGCCAGGTATTTATCGGCGCCATTTCCGTAGGTCAGTACAATAGCATGGGTAATACCCTCCAGCTTTATCATCGATGCCTGAATTTCTCCCGGCTCAATACGATAACCACGGATCTTGACCTGGAAATCTGCCCTGCCACTAAACCGGATCAATCCATCTTCCGTCCATGAACAAACATCACCGGTATTGTACATTACTGTACCTGGGTTGTAAGGATTATCAATAAAGCGACTGGCTGTCAGTTCCGGTTGCCCCAGGTAACCTGTAGCAATACCTGGTCCGCTGAAATATATTACTCCAGGAACACCTGCTGGTAACAATTGCAGGTTGGCATCCAGGATATATGCCGACATGTTGGATAAGCCGCCGCCTAATAATGGGGATTCATCCGCTTTGTTAAGCCTGTGCCATGTGCAGTATATGGTAGTCTCCGTGGGGCCATACATATTCCACAGCACCTTACATCTATCCAGCAGGCGTTGTGCCAGCGATGCACTCAGCGTATCTCCGCCGGTGATGATGGTCAGTCCTTCGGTTCCATTCCAGCCGCTTTCAGTCAACAGGTGCCACATACCTGGCGTTGCCTGCATAAAAGTGATTCCCTGTTGCATCATCAATTGCAGTGCTTCAGGAGAATACACCTCTTCCCTGCTGGCCAATACGACCGTAGCCCCATTTATTAATGGCAACAACAATTCCAGCACAGACATATCAAACGAGGCTGTCGTAACAGCCAGTAATTTATCTGTATGGCTGATGCCTGTCTTCGCGCTTAGCCCCTGGAACAGATTATACACTGATCCATGGGAGATCATTACTCCCTTGGGCTTACCAGTAGAACCGGAGGTATAGATCACATAAGCCAGATCAGCTGGTTGGATCTCATGATCACAAACGACTGCATCAGACAACAATGCTTCTGTGATGATGCTTCCTTCATAAAAGGAAAGCAGGGGTACTTCTTCCACTCCTGCCACAACAGCAGTTGCTCCACTGGTTTCAAGCAGGTACTTTAATCTTTCTGCCGGAGCAGTAATGTCAAGTGGCAGATAACCTGCACCGGATTTCAATATACCCAGTATCGCAATCATCAACCATTCATTACGATCTACCATTACAGCCACCACCTTATTAGTGCCTGCGTAACCGTTGTTCTGCAGGTAGGCGGCCAATCTTTCAGCACGTTTATTGAGTGCTGCATATGTTATTTGCCGGTTGCTGGTAATAAGTGCTATCGCTTCCGGTGTAGCTGCCGCATGCCTGCCAATCAATGTACCCAGTGGCGTAAAAGGCGGGAATACCGCTGCCGTATTATTATAACTATGCAATAATGCCTGTTGTTCTTCAGCGCTCAGGTACGGTAATCTGGAGATAGGCGTACCCGGTGTAGCCACTGCTGCTTTCATGAGCTGATGCAGGTGTTGCCCCATACGTTTGATACGCGCATGTGTAAACAACTCCCTGTTATATTCTATCTGCAATTGCAGCCCGTCAGATTGTTGTTTAAAATAGAAGGTAATATCAAACTTGCTGCCTCCCAGATGCATGTCCAGCTCTTCGTCACGACGCTCCGTTCCCCGTACCGGTACTTCCTCATCTGCATCCCTGAGCACGATCATCACATCGAAGATAGCTGAGTGGCTCACATCCCGGTTAATGTCTATATCCTCTACCAGCAGGTTAAAAGGATACTCCTGGTTGGCGTAAGCTTCCAACGCTGTTTCTCTTACAGCCGACAGATTGCTGGTAAAACCTTCATCTGCTGTCAGCGTTGTGCGTAGTACCAGCGTATTCACATACAACCCTATCTGGTCTTCCAGGTCAGGATGTTCCCTTCCGGCTACAGGGGTGCCTACAACAATATCCGTTTGCCCTGTATAGCGATACAGGAGGGACTTCACTGCTGTTACTAATCCCATGAACAAAGTAGCCTGGCTACCGGCCACCAGTGACTGTAATCCGCCGAGTACTTCGGCAGGAATAGTATGATAGTAATTCCCTCCTTCAAAACGCTGTACTGGCGGACGGGGAAAATCTGCAGGTAGTTCCAGTACGGGCAGATCATCCTGCAACTTATTCTTCCAATATGCCTGCTGAGCCAACAGCGAGTCACTATGGCGGTTATTCCGCTGCCAACTTGTATAATCTTTATACTGAACGGGCAATACCGGCAAACGGATCTCTTCCTTATTCTCCAGCGCTGTATAAATAGTTGTCAGCTCACGTTTTAATACCTGCAGCGACCATTCATCTGCAATGATGTGGTGGATAACAAGCACCAGATAGTGATGAGTATCACTGTCACTAAATACAGCAGCTCTTAACAAGGGGCCATTGCCAAGATCAAATGGTTGCCGGGTGAATGCAGCGATCTTTGCCTGTAGGTTACTATCTGCAGATTCACTATGCAGATGGAAACCGGTACTTCCTCTCACCACCTGCACCGGTTTGCCATCTACAATATCAAATACAGTACGTAATATTTCATGACGGTTGATAAGGATGTCGAATGCAGCCGCAAGACGTACTGTATCTAACTTGCCCTCGTATTCAAATATCTCCGTGATAGAATAAGCCAGATCAATACCATCAAACTGATGTAATACCCACAGTCTATGCTGTGCATAAGAGACAGGATAATAAGCCGCAGGTGTTGCTAATGGTATGGCAACATATTGTTCACGTCTGGAACTTTGTATAAAGGATGCCTGTGCTTCCAGCACCGGGTATTTAAACACATCTTTCAGGGTAATCTTCACAGAAAGCTCTTTATATACCCTTGCTATCAGCTGCATAGCTTTTAATGAATGCCCTCCACAGACAAAGAAGTCATCGTTCACACTCACCTGTGCTACACCGAGAATGTCTTTCCATATTGCTGCCAGCTGTTTTTCCAGTTTATTGCGGGGTGCTATATATGAGCCCCCGGCAGCAGCCAGTGGGGCTGGTAATTTTGCCTTATCCACCTTTCCGTTATTGTTCAGTGGCATGGCGTCCAGCTGTACATACCAGGTGGGGATCATGTATTCAGGCAATGACCGGGACAAGTGCGTCTTCAAGTCTGTTGCGGCTATACTATGAGCTGCTGTGTAATAAGCTACCAGCTGCTTATCCTCTTTTTGCGTCAGCACTGTAACAAAGACTTCATTCACTCCAGAGTAAGCAGACAGTGCCTGCGCAATTTCGCCCGTTTCTATGCGATAGCCACGGATCTTCTGCTGTTCGTCCCTTCTGCCTGCATATCCCAATTGGCCATTGAAATACCAACGTCCACGGTCGCCGCTGCGATATAACCGATGATCCGTTAACGTATGATGTATAAATTTCTCAGCGGTGAGCTGTGGCTGCCCAAGATAGCCGGCCGCTACACCCATACCTCCAATGAAGATCTCACCTTCAATACCTACGGGCGATAACCTTAACTCATCGTCCAGTACGAGGATCTGCGCATTGGCCACAGGCGTTCCTATGTATATACGGTTCTCTTCTTTCACCTCATAAACAGTACATCCTACTGTTGTTTCCGTAGGACCGTACTCATTGAAGATCCTTATGTCGGGGTTGAGTTGCCTTAATATGCTGATATGTCCGTTATGCAGTTCTTCACCTCCGGCGATGATTGTTTTCACGCCAGTCGCGTCAATATTCAGCAGCTCCAGGACACTGATATGGGATGGTGTCAGTTTCACGGCATTTATAGCAGCACTGTTGAAAGTATCAGACAATACCTGTTCTATATTTTCTCCGGGGAAGAGATGTACACTATCTCCTCTCAGTAATCCCGAAAAGAGTCCTGTAATAGTAAGGTCGAAAGATAGTGATGTAAACACACTGAAAATGTTTCCCCGCAGATCATCAAAATACCAGGTATTCGCCCATAACAGGTAATTCAGTAATGCTTTATGTTGTATAATAACGCCTTTCGGGTTCCCTGTAGAGCCGGAGGTATACATCACATAAGCCACATCATCCGGGGAAACAAGTGGCAATACAACACCCTCCCATTTTGCGATCTCTGTGCGGATAACAGCTGTATATAATACCGGCACACCGGCCACGGGGATATCCTCCTCTGTAATCATCAATGTTGCCGCCGTATCCTTCAGTATATAACTGACCCTTTGGGCAGGATAAGTTATATCCATCGGTACGTAGGCCGCACCGGCTTTCAATACTGCCAGCATAGATACAACTGCCCACTCATTCCGTGGCAAGAGCAGGGCTACTATATTACCAGGTTTTACCCCACAATGGCTGATAAGATACCCGGCCATACGGTTAGTATAGTCATCCAGTATAGCAAAAGATAGCAGCCGGCCTTCGCATACTATTGCAGGTTGCCCGGCCCATGCCAGACTACGACTACTGAAGAGTTCCGGCAAAGTATCTTTGCTAACTGGTGCTATTGTCTTATTGTATACATGTAACAGCTTATCCTTCTCCTCTATCTCCAGGAAATCAGCATCCATAACAGTAACCCCATCACATAATTGTTCCAGCAGATTTTCGAAATGCCGGCCCATCAGTTCAATCCTTTCTCTTAAAAAAAGATCTGTGTTATATTCCAATGTCAGTGTAATGCCATCTCCACGATCCAGGAACCAGAAAGTAAGATCATATAAGCTGGTAGTAACGCCTACCCTCTCCTCTCCTACCTGCAGGCCATCCATCTGCGGTACACTTTCTTCCATCTGCATGCCCTGTTGCATTACCACGGCCACATCAAAAACCGGGAAGCGGCTGAGATCACGGGGAATATCCAGTTCATCCACCAACTTATCAAACGGATATACCTGGTGGTCAAATGCCTCCAACATAACCCGTTTAACCTGCTCCAGCAATACGGGGAAAGTGGCATCGCCATCAATAATAGTTCTCAGTGCCAGTGTATTAACATAGAAACCGATCTGCTCTTCCAATTGCAAGTGCTCTCTTCCAGCCACAGTGGTTCCTACAATGAGGTCATGCTGTCCTGTGTAGCGGTAAAGCAGCGCTTTTACTACTGCCACTAATCCCATAAATAAAGTAGCACCTGTTGCTCCGGTAACCTCTTCGAGGGAGGTTCTGAGTGCAGCAGGGAGATGAAAGCGTAGCTGCTCTCCATTGTACGTGCGATTGTTACCCCGGGGATGATCAAGCGGCAATTCTAATACGGGTAATTCTCCGGAAAGTACATTGCGCCAGAAATTCTGGTGATCTTTCAACAGGTCGCCACTTAGTTGTTCCTGTTGCCATACTGCATAATCTTTATACTGTAGTGGCAGTGGTTTATGTTGGTACGCTTCTCCACGATGCATGGCATTATACGCAGTAATTACCTCTTTCACCAATACCTGTATTGACCATTCATCAGAAATAATATGATGTACAGCCAGCAAAAGGGTATGCTGATCTGCGGATAATTTCAGCAGCCAGACACGTAACAACGGCCCCTGACTAAGGGAGTACGGCGTTGCAGCCAGCAACTGTTTATATTCTTCCACTGTGCTATTGTCACCACTAAGATCGTGCGTAACGATAGTAAAATCCAGTTCCTCTACTGACAGTATTTTCTGTCTGGGCGCTCCGTTGACAAGCGGGAAAATTGTGCGCAGACTTTCATGTCTTTCTATCACTTTCAGGAAAGCCTGCTGCAAAGCCATTTGATTCAGCTCTCCCTGTAAAGTGTATGCCAGCGGGCGACTATATGCCACCAGGTTTTCTTCCAGCTGGTCAATCACCCACAGGCGGCGCTGCCCATGCGATAAGGGATAATCTGGCTGAACAGCAGCTATTCCGATCTGTTGGTACTTTTGGGCATTTGCTCCATTGATCAGTATAGCCTGGGCTGAGACAGTAGTATGGTTGAATATGTCTGCAATAGTTAACTGTATTTCCAGCTCTTTATAGATGCGCGATATAAGCTGTATGGCTTTCAATGAAGAGCCTCCAATAGTAAAGAATGAAGTATTACGTCCAACCTTGTCCACCCGCAGAATAGCCTTCCAGATACCGGCGAGCTGTTGTTCCACACCTTCAGTTGGCTGATCATCATTTTCCTGCTCTTTCCTGTCAGAAGGCCTGGGCAGTTTCTTCCTCTCTACCTTTCCATTGATGTTCAGTGGAAAGGCCTCCATAAAAATATAATGCACCGGCAGATGCGTAAGCGGCAATTCTTTTTCCAGTAAGGCTCTCAGCGCGGTAGCGGCATATTCTTTTCCGCTGTAGTAACAGATCAGCTCCTGCATCAGCTCTTCATCCTGGTGTACCACTAATTCTACCTGCCGTATATCCTCCAGTTTTAGCAATGCCTGACGTATGCTTTCCAGTTCCACCCGCACACCATGTAGCTTTACCTGATCATCTCTTCTGCCAAGCAGTTCCAATATACCGTCACTTCTGTAACGGCCTATATCGCCGGTACGGCATACAAGGAACCGGTCATCTTCCAGTAATGGATTAGGCACAAATAAAGTATCTGTCAGTATGGGATCTGTATATCCTAACGTGACATAAGGACTGCTGATATAGATCTCCCCGATCTCTCCCTCCACACAGAGTAGCCCATTGTTGATAACAGCAATGCTGGTATCTTCTATAGGTCTCCCTATTGGCAACACGTCTCCCGGCTCCCAATCCAGACCTTTGATATGATAGCAGCTCTTGAGGATAGTTGTTTCTGTCAGTCCGTACATATTTGACAGGCGCGCCTTTCCTCTATTTACTTTCTTCCAGTTCAGCACATCGCGTCCATACAGGCGCTCTCCTGCCAGTACAACATGCTGCAGCGCAGGTAATTCAATACCGGCTTCCTCCATTTCACGTGTAATAAGACGGAACAGGGAGGGAACAGTCTGAAGAACGGAGATGCGGATATCTGCCAGCCATTGTACCAGCGATGGCATACGCTGGCGGGTGTCGGGCGCAGGGATACATAAGGTAGCACCTGAAGTGAGAGCTACAAGTATATCTTTCAGGGATGCATCAAACGTAACAGGAGCGATCTGACTGATCCTACTGTCGATACCTACGGCAAATTCCTTACTATGCCATTGTATATAGTGACTAAGGCTGCGGTGAGTTCCTTTGATGCCTTTTGGTACACCAGTTGAACCGGAAGTATAAAATACATAAGCAGGCGCATCATCCGGAAGCATAATATCCAGCGCCGCTGAGGATAATTCTTCCGGCAGCACCTCATACTCCGGTAACGTGCTTTCAGGTGTAAAACAACGATAAGGCCGTTTCTCAACACCTATCAGCGATGAGAATTCTATATCCAGTTCACTCAGGATCTCCTCTCCGGACGCGGGCATTTCAAGCAACAGGGGAATATCTCCTGCAAATCCCTTTACATCCTGCAGGGAACTACTGTCAGTGATCAACATGACAGGCTCCAGTTGCTGCAATATACCCGACAATATACGCTGCGGCTGCCGGGGGTCAAGCGGCAGGTATATCCCACCACTCTTCATCACTGCCAGCATAGCGGTAACCAGGTTAATACCAGATGGAAGCACTACACTGATTGTATCTCCTGGCACTACTCCTTTTGCCTTCAGTAATCTGGCCAGCCTGTTACTATCTTTTTCCAGCTCTTCATAACTGATCCGGCCCGCCTCCTCTTCAATAGCTACCAACAGAGGATACTGTGCAGCAGTATCGGCAAACAACTGTTGTACCGGTTTATGAGGTTTTACAAGTTGTCGTTTATCAAAAGATACCGCCCCTTCGGGTACGGATTTATTATGATATGCCAATGTCCGCAGACTTCTGTCTGGTGCTTCGAGTATCGCTGTGAGCAGCCGGTTAAGGTCTTCAGATATGGTGGTGATCCGGCTTTCATTGAACAGATCTGTATTATATTCAATACCGGCTTCCAGCATATCATTGCGTATGCTGAACTGAAAACGCAGATCTCCTTTACTGATCGACAAGAGCGAAGGCGCCGTCTCTATCTCAATTCCTTTCATTTCCTGTACAGCAGAAGTATCCAGCTGTACATTCTGTAATACTACCGCCACATCAAATAGGGGGTTACGGGCGGGATCCGCATCTGCCCCCAGTTCATCTACCAACAGGTCAAATGGATATGCCTGATGCTGGAATCCATTTACAGCACAATGCTTTACAGCTTCCAGCAATGCCGAGAATCCTGCGTTACCGTCTACCTGCGTTCTCAATGCAAGTGTATTGAGATAATATCCTATCTGGTCTTCCAGCTCAGTATGTTCCCGACCAGCAACAGGCGTACCTATTACTATGTCGGACTGCCCGGTGTAGCGGAACAATAATGTTTTCACCAGCGCAACCAATCCCATAAACAGGGTCGCTTCCTGTTTATTCAGATATACCTGCAAAGCAGTGCTTCTTTCTTTATCTATGTTGAAATGATACTGTGCACCTCTATACGTTGGTATCTGTGGCCGTTGCCTGTCTACCGGCAGCAACAATGCCTGAATCTCACCCCCCAGCTGTTCCAGCCAATATTTGCGGTGGGTGCTATGATCACTGTTTGTTACCTGCGTCATCTGCCACGCAGCATAGTCTTTATACTGCAGCTGCAGTGGTGATAAGGGATTGCCCTGCCCATCATGAAATGCATTATAAAGCAGTAACAATTCCTTTATCATCAGCTGCATAGACCATTCGTCAGAAATAATGTGATGGATACCAAACAGCAATGTAAACTCTTCTGCAGCAGTTTGCAGTAATACAATACGAAGCAAGGGTCCCTTTTCAAGATCATAGGGCGTTTCCACTACTTCTTTCTGGCGCTGTGCAATGATCCCTGCAATATCTTCACCAGCACTGATATCCTGGAAGCTGATCGCAAAGCCTGATTCCGCCAGGTTACAGATCTTTTGCTTCGGCTCTCCGTTATGTAATATAAAGACTGTCCTCAACGACTCATGTCGCTCAAGCAGGGTATAGAATGCGGACGTTAATGCCTCCCTGTTCAGTTTTCCCTTCAGGCGATACGTCTCCAACCCGTTGAAAGGCTGCGCATCCTGTAATCTTTGGGATTGCAACCACAAACGTCTTTGAGAATATGACAGTGCATAATATGGTTGTGCTGCAACAGGTCTGATGGACTGGAAAACGGCTTTCTTCGCTTCCCTGATCAATACCGCCTGTCCGGCTATAGAAGTATGTTTGAAAATATCAGCAATGGTTAGTTGTACATCATGCTCTTTATAAATACGCGAGATTAGTTGGATAGCCTTTAAAGATGATCCTCCATTCACAAAAAACGATGCATCCCTACTGATAGTTGTAATACCCAGTATGGCCTGCCAGATGGTTAACAACTGTTGTTCCAGTCCGGCATGCGGCGCATCAAACTGCTGTCCAGCCATCAGCTGTTCGGGTCTGGGTAAACGCTTCCTGTCCACCTTACCATTGATGTTCAGCGGAAAACTGGCCAGCCATACATAATGCGCAGGCAGATGGCTGACGGGTAATTCTTCTGCCAGCAGCTCACGCAGATCAGCGTCTTTACGTGGGTTACCTGTATAATAACAGATCAGCTCCTGTTGAAAGTCATCGTCCTGGTATACGATCAGCTCTACCTGGTCTACTCCTTCCTGCTTCAGCATGGATGATTTAACTGCGTCGAGTTCTACACGTACGCCATGTATCTTCACCTGTTCATCACGCCGTCCCAGCAGTTCCAGCATACCGTCCGGTCTGTAACGTCCCAGGTCACCCGTTCTGCAAACAATGTCCTCGCGGTCTTTTACCAATGGGTTCTGTACAAACAAGGGCTGTGCATCCTGTTGATTAATATAACCTTTGGTTACGTAAGGGCTCTTAATGTATACCTCTCCTATTTCTCCTCCTGTACACAAACCACTTTCATTGATCACAGCCAGCTGGGTATTGCTAATAGCCTTTCCCACCGGGATCACTTCTCCCGCTTGCCATTCCCAATGGGGAATACGGTAAGAGGACTTGAGAATAGTAGTCTCGGTAAGACCGTACATATTATAGATAACGGTATGCTCACCAGCAACAGCACGCCAGTTGAGCAGGTCCTTCCCATATAGTTTCTCCCCTGCCAGCACTACGTATTTCAACTGTGGCAAGATGATCTGCTGCTCCTTCATGGTCCTGGTGATCAGGCGGAATAAAGAAGGCACTGTTTGCAGCAGCGTAATGCCTGAATTGTACAGCCACTTTACAAGGGCCGGCAACTGATAGCGAACAGCAGGATCTGGTATGCACAAAGTAGCGCCAGTGCTTAGTGCTGTCAGTATATCCTTCAGGGATGCATCGAAAGTTACGGGGGCCAGCTGACTGATCCTGCCTGATTCATCTATATTGAGCTCTCCGGCATGCCAATGTATATAATGGCTCAGGCTTTCATGACATCCTAATATACCTTTCGGTGTACCGGTGGTGCCGGATGTAAAAAATATATAGTTGCTGTCGTCCGCCTGTTGCGCTACTGCTGGCAGTGCAGTACTAAACGCAGACAACGTAAGTGTTTCACAGGTATAAACATCTCCTGTCAGTCTGGCTAATGTATAACCTGACTCCTGTGTTTCAATCATACTGGCATCCAGTTGCAGGTCAGCCAGCAAAGTATGGGCTGCTGCAGGAAGGCCGATCAGCAGGGGGATATGTACTTTCCGTTGCAGGAGGAACTGCTGCAGCTTATCCAGGTCTTCAGAAAAAGTGATCAGTGCGGCCGGGGTTGTAAGCGACAACATCTGTAGTACACGAGCAGGCGCCTGGTCAATATCCAGGGGTACATATACCTGGTTGGTTTTAAAACATGACAACATAGCAACCGCCAGCCTGATACTGGCGTGCATCACCACACCTACGTTACTACCGGGGATAATACCGAGTGATAATAACACATGAGACAATCTGTTACTTTCCTTAGAAAGCGCTTCATAGCTGATCACATCATGGGATTCTTCAATAGCCGCTTTATCTTTCAGCAAAGCAGCCTTGTTTTCTATAACGCTATGGATAAATGATTTCGACATCTGGAATGAAGTTTTTGGGAATCTTTGCAATATTTCAGGGGCGCTGCAGAACGAGTATCAGCCTGTCGGCCGGTTCTTTTCTGAAATACTTCGGGATAACATGTTGTTCTTTTATGCTGAATCCTGCAGTAAGCGACGCTGCTATCACAGATTCATTATCTGAAGGCCGCTTTCCTGAAAACAGTATCGGAAGGCCATAGTCACAAACATTATTGATAAAAAGATATCCGCCCGGGCGGACCAATGCGAACAATCTGGCAAGCAGACTTATATAGTCAACGTAGTTCAGCACCTGGGAAATAATGATATTATCGAATACTTCACCAGCTAACTGCTGCTGCAGATCCCCGGCGAAAGACGCTGCATTCATATCAAGGTTGAGCAAACGGCAATTGCCCTGCTGCTGTAACCATTCCACGGCATCACTGTCATTTTCCAGGAAAGTGATACTGGCTGACGAAGGCAGTACTTCCCTTAACTCAGGGGAGTATAATAAAGGAGTGAAAAAGGGGCCGATTTCCAGCAGATCACCTTTCAGGTGTTTCCTGTTCTTCAGCAAATAGGGGATCAGTCTTCTGCCGCCCATTACCATTCTTATGCGGGCATCACGGTCAAATTCCTCACCAAACCGGTTGTCTGTGAGGGGCCATCCACTCCATTCAACCATATATTTTTCCGGGATTAAAGCTTCGATCATCTGGGTTTCTTTAGTGGGTTGTTAATAAGATTCATCAATATCAGACATGAAATGAATTTGCTGCTTTTCGATGCGGGCAGCCTGGGTATCTTCCATATAACTGATCCTACGGAGCAATATACCGGGGTCAGTAACAACACTGGTTAACAATGCTTTCAGGTCCAGGAATAGCTGTTCTATACGTGATGTATCAAACAAGTCAGTATTATATTCAATATTGCCGGCAATACTGCCTTCGCTTTCTATAAACTGGAAACGGAGATCACCTTTACTGATATGCAGTTCTGGCAATTCTGCATGTACGGTCACTCCATCCATAGTCATATCCTGTCCCTTGTTCAGTTGTATATTCTGCAGGATCACGGTGACATCGAAAACGGGATTACGGGAGATATCCGTACCAGCACCCAGTTCTTCCACGAGGTGATCAAAGGGATACTCCTGGTGTGCATATCCTTCCAGGGCGATCTTCTTTACCTGTTCCAGGTAACTACTGAAGGTTTCGTCACCCGTTAGCTTTGTGCGTAATGCGATCGTGTTGAGGTAGTACCCTACCTGGTTCTCCAGGTCCGGATGTTCTCTTCCTGCTACAGGCGTGCCAATGATAATATCTTCCTGCCCGGTGTAACGGTGCAATAAAGTCTTCACTAGCGTTACCAATCCCATGAACAAGGTACAGTTACTGTTGTTCAGCAACTGCCGGAATCCATCCGCAAGTGTTGCTTCGAGGTTGAAATGGAAATGCCGGCCATTATATGTCTGAACAGCGGGTCGCTGGCGACCGGAAGTCAGGGACAAACGGGGCAGTTCCCCTCCCAGCCTGGATAACCAGTATTCCCTATGTTCTTTGAATACAGGGCCGTTTGACGATTCCAGCTGCCAGACGGCATAGTCCCGGTATTGTATCCTTAAAGGAGAAAGCGCGGCTGTTGTACCTGTGAGTGCGGCATTGTACAACAACTGCAATTCTCTCAGCATGATCTGCATAGACCATTCGTCCGAGATGATATGGTGGATGCCAAAGAGCAGCGTATACGATGTTGACCCTGTCTTTAACAGTTGCACTCTTAACAGTGGTCCCTTATCCAGTTCATAAGGAGTACCTGCTATTGCCAGTTTGCGTTGTTTAATCTTTTCCTGTTGTGCAGGGTCGGCAGACAGGTCTTCATAAATCATATCAAATCCGGTGCTGTCAACCGGACAAATACGTTGCTGCGGTTCGCCATTTACCAGCACGAACACGGTTCTAAGACTTTCATGTCTTTCCAGCAGGCACCCTAGTGCCGTTGATAATACCTGCGGCTGCAGGTTCCCTTCCAGGTAATACACTTCAAGGCCATTAAAAGGCTGTATTTCGCCTAAACGCTGGCAAACCACCCATAACCTTCGCTGTGCATGAGAAAGCTGATAAAAGGTACTTTCCTGCGATTTCCTGATCTCCTGATACACGGCCTTTTTTGCATTATCCAGCAGCGCTGCCTGTGCAGCGATAGTCGGGTGATTAAATGCATCACCGATGGTCAGCTGTACATCCAGTTCTTTATAAATACGCGAAATAAGCTGTATTGCTTTCAGCGAGGAGCCTCCTGCTACAAAGAAGGAGATATTCCTTCCAATGCGGGATACCCCCAACAGGCGTTGCCATATACCGAGTAACACCTGTTCCGTGCCATTCTGAGGCACTTCATACTGCTCTCCGTCTATGACGTCTTCAGGCCGTGGTAACTTCTTACGGTCTACTTTCCCATTCAGATTGAGCGGGAAACTTTCCATCCATATATAATATCCGGGCAGGTGGCTGGCAGGTAACTCATTGGCCAGCTGCTGCCTGAGCGCTTCACTGTCCCAATGCTGACCGCTGTAGTAACATAACAGGGTCTGTTCATCTTCTTTTTCGTGCAGCATCAGCTCCACCTGCGTTATGCCGTTCAGGTTAAGCAAGGTGCTGCGGATACCCGCGAGTTCTATCCGTACCCCATGTAGTTTGATCTGTTCATCACGACGTCCCAGCAGTTCCAATGTACCGTCTTTCCTGAAACGCCCCAGGTCTCCCGTGCGACAAACAAGTTCTTCCCGGTCCTTCACCAACGGATTCTGTATGAAGAGTTGCCTGGTCTGGGTAGTGTCAATATAACCCTGCGTCAGGTACGGGCTTTTGATAAACACTTCTCCTATCTCACCCTCCACACATAAAACATCATTGCTGATCACAGCAACACTGGTATGACTAATGGGGCTACCCGCAGGAATCACCGCTCCTGCCTCATATTCTCCTTCAGGAATCTCATAGTAACATTTCAGAATAGTTGTTTCAGTCAGACCATACATATTGGTCATACGGGCGATAGTATTGATCTTTTTCCACTGATTGATATCACGTCCATACAGCTTTTCTCCCGCCAGTACGATCTGCCTCAGGGAAGGCAAATTACAGTGTTCCTGTAAGAGACTCTTTGTAATGAGCCGGAACAAGGAAGGTACTGTTTGCAGGATGGTGATGCCTGTATCTGATAACCAAGGCCCCAATTGATAAGGTCTGTAACGATCTTCCGGTGCAGGCATACAGAGTGTTGCACCGGCTGTTAATGCTACCAGGATATCTTTCAATGAAGCATCAAATGTAACAGGCGCCAGTTGACTGATACGGTCAGCAGCAGTAACGGCGTAGTGTTCCCGATGCCAGTGTATATAGTGGGCAAGGCTGTCAGTTCTGCCGACAATACCTTTCGGGGCACCAGTTGACCCGGATGTATAGAAAATGTAGGCGGCATTATTGCCGATAATTGGTACAGGACTAGTGTGTGTTACCGGGATGTCAACTTCCTGGTAGTTTTCCCCTTCAAGTTTCATCAGCTGCAGTTCCTGCGAAGCCACTGCAATAGCAGAAATATCATCCAGCTCCAATCCTTTTACCAGAGACCCCATAGATGCCGGCATTCCCAACAGGTATGGTGTTACAGCTATGCCCGATAATTTTTCGACATGTTCTGATCCCACGATCAGTATACCCGGACGCTGTGCTTCCAGTATATTTTTCAACCTGCCGACAGGTTGATCAACATCCAGCGGCATATATATAACACCGGCTTTCAGACAACCAAGTAAGGCGGTGACCAGGCGAATACCGGCAGGTAATAATACACCTACGATCTCTCCAGGCACTATTCCCAGCGTATACAATACATCCCTTAAACGGTTACTGTCTGCTTCCAGACTTGCATATGTAATGCTTTCCAATGGTGTTTCGACAGCATATTTTGCAGGATACTCTCTGGCAATTGACGAGAATACAGTGTGTATGGCTGGCAATTCCTGTACCGGTATTACTTTATCAAAATCTGCTGCCGATGCTGGCATTAAGTGATTATGATACACATGCTGTTTTAATGGTAAACCAGGAGTTGTTATGATGGAAGCCAGCAGCCGATCCAGGTCTCCAGCCATATTAGCCACCCGCTTCTCATCGAACAATGCTGTATTATATTCAATACTACCTTCCAGTAAACCATTATCCAACGCAAACTGAAAACGCAGATCTCCCTTGCTGGTTTTTACATCTACCCGCTCTCTTTCCACGCTCAGTCCCTGTAATGCTGCTTCCGGCCCCTCATGCACGCGGATATTCTGCAATACGACCACTACATCAAACAGGGGGTTTCTGCTCTGGTCTGTTCCTGCCCCCAAATCTTCCACTAACGCATCAAAAGGATATAGCTGATGATCAAAGGCAGACAAGGCGGTTTTCTTTACCCGCTGTAACAGCTCTCCAAAATGGATATCACCGGATACCTGCGTACGCAAGGCCAGGGTATTGAGATAATAACCAATCTGGTCTTCGAGGTCCGGATGATCGCGACCTGCCACCGGCGTGCCAATAATGATATCTTCTTCTGCAGTGTATCTGAACAGCAAAGCTTTTACCAGTGCAAGCAATCCCATGAAAGGGGTAACACTTTCTCTTTCGAGGTAAGCCATAAATGCATGGGCATTCGTGGTGTCAATACTGAAACCATACTGAACACCGTCGTAGGTTCGGGTTTCCGGCCTGGGGCGGTCCATTGGTAATATCAGCCGTGGTAAAGGACCTTCCAGCGTATGTAACCAATATTGCTGCAGCGTTTGAACAGCGGTACCTGAAAGCTGCCTGCTATGCCAGGCAGCATAATCACGGTACTGTATTTTTAAAGGAGACAGTGAAATGTCGCGTTTATTACTATAGGCATTATAATGCACCAGCAGCTCTCTCAACATCAGCTGCATAGACCATTCATCAGAAATGATATGATGAATGCCGAACAGCAGTATATATGACTGTTCGCCTGTCTTTACCAACTGCACTCTCATGAGCGGCCCTTCTTCCAGATTATACGGCGTTCTGGCTATTGTATTGATCATCTCGGGAGGGACTGTTTCAAGCTCCGCATACTTCACAGCAAAACCACTTTCTTCCAGCGTGCGTATGCGTTGCCTAGGAGATCCGTCTACCAATACAAATGTAGTGCGGAGACTTTCATGCCTTTGCAACAAGGCGTTGAAAGCTGCTATCAAAGCTGCTTTATCCAATGTACCCTGCAGCCGGTATATTTCAAGTCCATTAAACGACAAGGAAACATTTTCCTGTTGTGCTGCTATCCAGATCCGCTTCTGGGCATGCGACAGATCATAGTATTCCTGTGGCTGTACCGGGGGAATAGTCTGATATAATGCCTTCTGCGCTTTGCTTACCAGGAGAGCCTGTGCCGCAATTGTAGGATGATCAAAGATTTCCTTGATACTCAGATGCACTTCCATCTCTTTAAAGATCAGGGAAATAAGCTGTATAGCTTTCAACGAAGTGCCTCCTACCACAAAAAATGATTCTTCGCGTCCGATACGTGTTAAGCCGAGTAAACGTTTCCACAGCAAGCTGATATCCTGCTCTGTTCCTGGCAAAGGCGCCTTGTATTTGTCGCCGGATAACAGTGCTTCCGGCTGGGGTAATCTTTTACGGTCTACCTTCCCATTAATGTTTAACGGAAAAGCCTCCATCCATAGATAGTATGCCGGCAGATAGCTTGCGGGCAGCTGTTGTTCCAGTTCCTTCCGTAATACTTCGCTCTTCCACTCCTGTCCTGTATAATAACAAACCAGTACCTGCCCCCCGTCTTCCAGCTGCCGTACGATCAACTCTGTCTGCGTAATGCCTTCCAGTTGCAATATGGTACTGTTTATCGCCCCCAGTTCTACCCTTACGCCATGAAGTTTTATCTGGTCATCGTTACGTCCCAGTAATTCCAGCATACCATCTTCCCGATAGCGACCAACATCACCGGTCCGGCATACGTATTCCACACGGTCATTCACCAATGGGTTCTTTACGAATAATGTTTCTGTCAGCGCAGGATCTGTATACCCCAGACTTACAAAAGGACTTTTAATATACACGTCCCCTATTTCCCCTGCCACACATAGCACATTATTCCTGATAACAGCAATACTGGTATTAGAGATCGGCTGTCCGACAGGCACAATATCGCCTGCGGCTCCTGTCCATTCTACTACCGGATAATAGCTTTTCAGTACTGTCGTTTCTGTGAGACCGTACATATTCACGATCAATGCATCATTACCGTTGATTGCTTGCCACTGCTGAATATCCCGTCCATACAATCGTTCTCCTGCCAGTACTACCAGACGGAGCGACCGCAAACGGCTGTCAGCCGATGCCAGTTCTTTGATGATAAGCCTGAACAGAGAAGGTACTGTCTGCAGGATTGTAATATTGCTTACGGCCAACCACTGTACCAACAAAGCCATCTGAAAACGTTCTTCCGGCTCAGGAATGCAAAGTGTGGCGCCGCTGGTTAACGCTACCAGTATGTCCTTCAGTGAGGCATCAAATGTAGCAGGCGCCAGCTGACTTATCCTGTCCTTACTTCCCACCTCATAGGTTTCCCTATGCCAGTGTATATAGTGCGCAAGGCTCCGCAGATCCCCTTTAATTCCTTTGGGGGATCCCGTTGACCCGGATGTAAAGAAGACATAAGTGCCTGCATATGGAGGAATGATCTCTCCACTTAGCACAGGCAATGCAATGCCACTCAATACATACCCGGTCCCATTATAAGCGTACAGCTGTAATTGCTCTGCCGAATTATCTATTAACGAAATATCATCCAGCTCCAGGCCTTCCAGCAACGCAGTAGTTAATCCAGGTACTCCGAGCAGGTAAGGCACTTTGATCTTCAGTTGCTGACTGATTGCTTTTACATGCTCCAGGTCTTCCATGCCTGTAATAAGAACCTGTGGGGATTGCTCCTTCAGTATGTGCAAACTCCTGGTCAATGGCTGTTGTATGTCAAGTGGCATATATACGCCACCACTATGCAAACAGGCAAGCAGGGAAACAACCTGCCTTGTTCCGGAAGGCAGAAATACACCTACACAGGTCTCTGGTGTAACACCAAGCAAAATCAGCAACTGTGCCAGGCGCCGGCTTCTCTCATCTAACATGCTATAGGTCAGTTGTTCTTTGCCTGAGGATATAGCAATATTTGCAGCAAACCTGCGCGCGGTTTCATTAAGCACAGTATGTAATGCCGGATATACAGGAGCCGCCATCACTTTATCAAAATCTACTGCTCCCTGCGGCATCGTCTTATCATGGTATACATATTGTTGTAATGGCAGTAAGGGGTTAACAAGAACGGTAGCCAGCAGACGGTCAAGATCTGCGGCTATTACAGCTATCCTTGATGCATTGAACAAATCCGTATTATATTCAATACCACCTTCCAGTATGCCATTATCATAGACAAACTGAAAGCGCAGATCACTCTTACTGATCTTCAGATCTACCGCCCTGGTATCTATTGTAATGCCATTCATGGCAGGAAAAGCACGCTGACGCTGCTGCTCACTCTGCATGATCACGACCACATCAAACAAGGGATGCCTGTTAGGTTCTGGTGTAATGCCAAGGTCTTCCACCAGCTGATCAAACGGGTATATATCGTGACTAAACCCATTTAATGCGGTTGCTTTCACATTTTCCAGCAGATGATCAAATCCTGTAGTGCCATCCACTCTCGTTCTCAGCGCCAGTGCATTCAGAAAGTTGCCGACCACTCCATCCAGATCGGGATGTTCACGACCTGCTATGGGTGTACCGATAATAATATCTTCAGCCGCTGTATAGCGATACAGCAACGCTTTCACCAATGCCAGCAATCCCATAAAAAGTGTGGCACCTTTTGACTGCACATATTGCTGTAACTGTGGGCCGGCATTATCACTAAATGTAAAATTGTATTGTGCGCCATGATAGGTCAGCACATCTGCTCTTGGTTTATCCAATGGTAATTGCAGTACCGGCAGTTTGCCGCTGAGATGATCCAGCCAGTAACTACGATGTGCATTTATCTTTTCTCCCTGCAAATGCTGCAACTGCCAGGCCGCATAATCTTTAAACTGAACAGGAAGTGGCGATAGCGCTGGTTTCGTATTCGTATCAAAAGCATTATACAGGAGCAGCAGTTCCTGCAGCATTACCTGCATGGACCATTCATCAGAAATAATATGATGCATGGATAATAACAACATAAACTGTTGTTCGCCTGTTTCCAGGATATTTACTTTAAACAGTGGCCCTGTCTGCAGGTTAAAGGGAGTATTGGCAACAGCCTCCAGGTAATCTTCTGCATTATCGGGTCTGCACCACACTACTTCGAAACCACAATCATTGAAAGGTATGATGCATGATTTCGGCATACCATCTGTTACTACAAACACTGTGCGCAGGCTCTCATGACGCTCAACCAGTGCCTCAAAGGCGCTGGACAAGGCCGTTTTATTTAACGGCCCTTCCAGGGTATATACGGTGAACATGTTGTAGGTAAGCTGCCCCTGTCCTTTCTGTTCCAATAACCACATCCTCTTTTGTCCGGGCGACAATTCATAACAGGTGCTTTCCGCTACCTGTGGGATCTCCCGAAAAGTGGCGTGCTCAATATTTTTCAGAAAGCCTGTGATCAACTCCTTATTCGATCTGATCTCCGCAATCAGCTCCTCAGTCAGTACACCGTCAGGCGCAGTAATACTGAGCTTATCATCTTTCAGCCTGAGTTGAACTTTTAATTCCTTTAACCGGGAAAGTAAACGCTGGATGCTCATAAAATGATCTCATCGGTTTTATTGGTGCTCAATTTTTCATATTGACTATCCCTGGCCCATTCCATAATCTCTATTTCAGCATAGAGATCGGCCAGGGTGGGCAGCATAAACAGGTCACGCAGTTCCAGTTTCAGTGATAGTTCTTTCTGTATCCTGGATAATACAAGTATGGCTTTCAGGGAATGTCCGCCCAATGCAAAGAAGTTGTCGGTAATACCTACCCGTTCCACGCCCAGTACTTCTTCCCAGATAGTAGCCAGCAATTGCTCTGTCTTATTTCTGGGAGCTACATACTGTACCTGCTTACGTTCCGGTTCAGGCAACAGGCTACGATCTACTTTTCCGTTCGGCGTGAGCGGAAATTCCTCCAGGCGAAGAATATAAGCGGGTACCATATAATCCGGCAGATAACGACGTAGATGCTGCTGTATGGTATCTTCCGATACATTGTCCTGGCTGGTATAATAAGCGGCCAGGTATTTCTCATTCTCCCGTTCAAAGGCACATACAATTGCATGATTGATGCCTGCATATTGCAGCAATATATGTTCTATCTCCCCCGGCTCAATCCTGTATCCGCGTATCTTCAGCTGATGATCACCACGGCCATAATACCTGAGGTAGCCCTCAGCTGTCCAGCAACAGATATCACCTGTATCATACATGCGTTCTCCCTGACGGAAAGGGTTATCTATAAACCTGCCTGCAGTCAATTCCGGCTGTCCGAGGTAGCCGTCTGATAATCCGGCGCCACTGACAAACAATCTTCCGGGTACACCCACCGGTAACAATTGCCGGTTAGCATCCAGCACATATGCCTTCATATTGGAAATCCCCTGGCCAATCAGTATAGCATCTGCTGCCTGCCTTACTTTATGCCAGGTAGCATACACAGTTGTTTCCGTAGGACCGTACATATTCCATAGGGTACCGCAACGATCCAGTAAACGTTGTGCCAGTGAAATACCAAGGGCTTCTCCGCCGGTAATTATCTTCAACCCGGGGCGGCCTTTCCAGCCGCTTTCTGTGAGCAGATGCCACATACCGGGTGTGGCCTGCATCATTGTAATATCATCGTCTAAAAGCGTCTGTAATGCATCTGTCGAATATACCTCATCACCTGTCGCCACAACGAGCTGACTGCCGTTCACCAATGGTAGCAGCAATTCCACTACAGACATATCAAATGAGGCGGTTGTAACCGCCAGCCATTTATCTGTTTCATTAATACCTGTTTCGTGACTCATTGCCTGCACCAGGTTATAAAGCGCTGCATGATTGATCACTACGCCTTTCGGCTGCCCGGTAGATCCGGAAGTATATATGACATATGCGAGATCATCAGGAGCTATCATTGCAGCCTGCGACGTTGCTGCATTATTGTATATCGTCTTGTTATTAACAATTACAGTCTGCCCATCATAGTTGGATAAGAGTTCCTGTAATCCTTCACTGGTCAATACAAGGCTGGCGCCACTGGCATTCAGTATCTGACAGATACGTTCTGCCGGCGCATTATAGTCTATCGGCAAATAAGCGACACCTGACTGTAAAACACCCAGTATTGCAAGAGGCAACCACTCCGTTCGCTCCAGTAGAATACCCACAGGCGCCTTATCGCCGGGCTTCTGCTGTTGTTGCAGATAAGCTGCCAGCAAGCCTGCTTTTCTTGCTAACTCGCCATAGCTTAGCTGGATTCCACCGGCAACAACAGCTGTCTTCTCCGGATGTAATGCCGCCTGCTTTGCAATGAGTGCCGGTACCGGAATAAATGGGGGAAATTCAACTGAAGTATCATTGAACTGTTCAAGTATCAATTGCTCTTCAGCTGGCGCTATATACTTCAGATCACTGATAGCTGCATCTGGTGACACCACTACGCTTCTCAGCAAACCTTCCAGGTGGGCTACCATGCGTTCTATCCTGGTACGGCTGAAAATGTCTTTGTTGTATTCCAGTTCTATCTGCAGGCCTTCGGCTTTTTGCTTGAAGTAGAATGTCAGGTCAAACTTGCTTCCTGAGAGAGGAATATCCAGTTCCTGTACATCTACACCAGGCAGTTTAAGCGGTATGCTTTCATTCGCATCCTGCAGTACCACCATTACATCGAATATGGGAGAGCGACTGATATCCCGTTTAAGGCCCAGTTCTTCTACAAGCAGGTTGAATGGATAGTGCTGATTGGCATAAGCCTTTAAAGCCATCTCCTTTACACTATCCAACAGATCATTAAATCCTTTCTTTCCATCCAACTGCGTACGTAGGATCAATGTATTCACATAAAAGCCGATCTGGTCTTCCAGGTCAGGATGTTCCCTGCCCGCCACCGGTGTTCCCACAATAAGGTCTTCCTGCCCCGTATAACGATATAGTAAGGTCTTTACAATAGCCACCAGTCCCATGAAAACAGAGGCCGTACGTTTCTGTACCAGCGTAGCAAATAACTGTTGTTGTTCTACCGGGATCATTGCCGTTACGCGTTCTCCGTTATAAGTCTGCACGGGCGGACGGGGATGATCTGCCGGCAGTTCAAGTACCGGCAATGGACCTTTCAAATGCTCCAGCCAGTAGTGCTGTTGGTCCTGCCCACTACTCTCATTCAATGATTCCAGTTGCCAGGCGGCATAGTCCTTATACTGGATCTCCAATGTAACAGGTTCTACGCCTATTCCCTGTGAATAGGCATCATATAATGATAGTATCTCTTTCACGAGCAACTGCATAGACCATTCATCTGCCACTATATGGTGAATACAGAAAGCAAACAGGGATACCTGCGGCGCTACTCTCAACAAGCATACTCTCAATAATGGGCCCTCCTGAAGATTAAAGGGCGTGGAAATGACATGCGCTATCCTTTCCCAGGCGGCTTTTGAAGGATCAGGCAGCGCCTGCAGATCCTCGTATAGTAGTTGACAGTCCGCATCTGATACAGGCAGTACTTTCTGACGAGGCTCACCGTCTGACAACAGAAACACCGTTCTTAAACTTTCATGACGTTGTACCACTGTCTGAAACGCCTTCTCCATTGCCCCGATATCGAGATTACCACGAATGTTGCAGATCATAGGTATGTTATACACTGCTGTGGTATCTCCAAACTGATCCATCAGCCATAAACGTCGCTGTGCATGTGATACCTGGTAGTGTTCCTGCTGTGGTACCGGTTTTATTTTCTGATAATTTCCTCCCTGCAGGTTGCGCAGGAACGAAGTGATGGCAGGCTTCTCTTTCTTTAGTTCCTGTATAAGTTCGGGCGTAAGTACCCCCTCAGGGGCACTGATACTCAGCTGACCATCTTTCAACTGGAGGCTTATCTGCAATTGCTTCAACCTGGCTAACAATAGGCTTATGCTCATAATACTATCTCGTCAATTTTTGTGGGATTCGTAATAGTGGTTACATCAGTTTGCGTGCTCTTAGCCCATATCAGCACGGCTATTTCATCATGGAAGTCTGAGAGTATGGGGTGCTGGAATAAACTGCTTAAATCCAGCTTTATTGAAAACTCTTTATGTATTCTTGACAATACCTGTATTGCCTTCAGTGAATGTCCTCCTAACAGGAAGAAATTGTCATCTATGCCAACTCTTGCAACACCCAGTATATCCTGCCATATAACAGCCAGTTTTCCTTCTGTTTCATTTCTGGGCGCCGTAAAATCTGTATTAACAGGAATTGGTGCGGGCAATGCATCCCTGTCTGTTTTTCCATTCACGGTGAGGGGTATGGCAGGCACCCTGATAAAATAGGCTGGTATCATGTATTCCGGCAGGTGATCCTGTAACCAGGATCTCAGCAGTGGCGGACTAACATCATCACCTACATAATAGGCGGCCAGCAATACATCATCCGTATTACCGAATGCGCATACGACTGCTTGTTGGATGCGCTCATGCTCCATCAGCAGATGAGCTGTTTCCGCCGGCTCTACGCGATTCCCCCTGATCTTCACCTGTTCATCAGAACGTCCGGTAAATTCAATATTCCCGTCAGCCAGCCATCTTCCTGTATCTCCGCTGTCATACATCACTCCTTTATGGAAAGGATTGGCGACGAACCGCGCCGCTGTCAGTGCTGGTAATCCCAGGTAACCAAGTGCAAGCCCCTCGCCTGCTATATATAATCTGCCATTGACGCCTACGGGCTGCAGACGCATGTTCTCATCCAGTATATATACCGTCCTTCCTGCGATTGGCTTGCCGATAGGTACAGCGCCTTTTGTGCCTTCTGTTACATGGAAAGAGGTAGTTACTACCGTCGATTCAGTAGGGCCATAGTTATTATACAATTTGCATACAGGTGAAGGTATATATCCCAATGCTTCTCCTCCTGTCAGCAATGTCAGATCTCCATTTAATGCCACTCCGCTGTTCAGCAGTGTTCTGCAAACAGCTGTTGGCAGGAAACTATGGGAGATATTGTGTGTTGTCAGGAAACTACCAAGTAGCTCCATATCCGTTCTTGCGGCTTCCGGCACACGGTACAAGGTAGCTCCGTTTAGCAAATAGGGCCATATTTCCCAACCGGAAGCATCAAAACTAACACCGGCAAATAAGGTGGCCCTGCTGCTTGTATTTACCTGGAAGGCCCTTGTATGCCAGTCGCACAACTGTACGATGCTCGCATGAGCAACCATCACTCCCTTAGGCCTGCCCGAAGATCCGGAGGTATAAATGACGTACGCCAGGTCATCTGCTTCCGGTATCGTAATATCCCAATCCTGCCCAACCTCTTCCCAGTATACATTTGCCGGTAATACTGTTACATCTTCGCTACTGAAGGGTATAGCAGACAGTGCAACTTTAACACCTGCATCTGCCAGCATATACCTGATCCTCTCTATCGGCAGGCTGGCATCGACAGGCAGGTATGCCGCACCTGCTTTTAACACACCTAACATCCCGGCAATTAACCACTCACTCCTGTTCATGATCAGTGCTACCGGTTCCTGTGATCTTACTTCACAGACAGTAACCAGGTATCGGGCCAATTGTGTAGAACGCTTGGACAATGTCCTGTAATCCAGCTCTGTATTTTCATCCAGGTAGGCAATTTGTTGTGGTGTACGCCGTGCCTGTGCTTCGAAACGGCTTACCAGTGTTTCTTCAGATGCCGCCGCTACCGGTCCGTTAAAGGTTTCCAGTAACTGATGCTTCTCTTCATCTGATAGTATTTCTACTTCCCTGACGATACAATCCGGATCTATCGCAAATGCTGCTGTTAGCTGTATGAAATGATTCCCCAGCCCTTGTATCCTTTCTCTATCAAATAAGGCCGTATTATATTCCAATGTAAGTCCTAATTCACCGTCTGTTTCTGTGAACAAAAAGGTCAGGTCAAACTTGCTGAAACCTGTTTCCAGCTTTATTTCTTCTGCGCTGATATCTTTCAACCCCACTGATTTCCTTCCGTCATGCAATACCATCATTACATCAAATAATGGAGAATGACTCAGGTCCCTCTTCAGCGACAGTTCCTTCAGTAAGATGTCGAAAGGATATTCCTGGTGGGTATATGCATCCAGCAATAGTGTCTTCACCTTATTCAGCAAACCGGTAAAACTAACAGTGGTATCCAGTTGCATCCGTAAGGCAAGCAGATTGACATAAAAACCAACCTGGTCTTTTAACGCAGGATGATCCCGTCCGGCCACCGGTGTGCCTACTATCATATCTTTTTGTCCCGAATAACGGTATAGCAGCACATATACCAGCGACAACAGGCCCATGAACAGGCTACTGTTCTCCTCCTTCAGTAATTGCTGCAGTGCTTTAAATGTAATGGTAGGAATAACGAAGTCAATACGTTCACCACTATAAGTCATAATGGGCTCCCTCTGCCTGTCTGTTGGCATAGACAACAGCGGCAGCGGCTCCTGCAGGAGCTGTGTCCAGTACTTTCTGGCTGCCACAGCTGTTCCCTCCCGCAACATCACTTGCTGCCAGGCGCTATAATCTTTATACTGTATAGTAAGGTTGTTTAATGCAGGTTGATTACCCTCCCGATAAGCATTATACACGGCCAATAGTTCTTCCATCAATATTCCCATAGACCACTCATCGGCAATGATGTGGTGTAACACGAGCACAAATACATATGCTCCGGCTTCCAACTGCCAGATACATGCACGTACCAGCGGTCCTTCTTCCAGATTAAAAGGAGTAGCCACTGCTTCTTCTGCCGCTTTTAACACCAACTGTTCTTTGTTTGTAACAGCCGACAGGTCACTATATGCGAGAACAAATGTCGTATCTGTAATCTGTTGAAAAGGGACGCCATGCTGATTGATGAACTTTGTGCGGAGACTTTCATGCCGACCGATCACATACCTGAATGCAGCTTCCAGTAATGGAATATCAATACTACCCTTCAACCGGTAACAGAGATGTATGTTGTAAGCAACTGCTACTTCCTTAAACTGGTCCAATACCCATAAACGATGCTGCGCATGCGATAAAGGATAATATTCCTGTTGTGAGATTACTGGTATAGGCTGATAGCCCGTCTGCTCACGTTGTTCCAGTAACAATGCAAGGGCATGTAATTCGGGGTGAAGGAACAGATCGCGTAACTCCAATCGTACGCCTGTCTGCTCATAAACACGGGATAACACC
>NZ_PYGK01000024.1 GCF_003014595.1 Chitinophaga ginsengisoli
CAGTGATTGCCTTATATGCGGTTTCTGTTCGTCAGACCGGGATTTTGCCGCCGACTTCCTTCAGATTCCACCTCACGGTGGACACCCTTGTCTTGAGCTAGCGATTCCTACTATCAAGGCTCGCGGAGGACTTACACCTCCTAGTTTATGAACATGCCAGGCGCACAACAAAACGGCTCCTAATGGAGCCGATTGATGTTTTGTTAAATGTATTTATCGTGATTCATTCGCGTCAATAGGACTCCGGTAGGAGCACCCCGCGCTACAAACGAAACGGCTCCTAACGGAGCCGATTGATGTTTTGTTAAATATATTTATCGTGATTCATTCGCGTCAATAGGACTCCGGTAGGAGCACCCCGCGCTACAAACGAAACGGCTCCTAACGGAGCCGATTGATGTTTTGTTAAATATATTTATCGTGATTCATTCGCGTCAATAGGACTCCGGTAGGAGTCCCGTTGTTTGTAGCGCGGGTTTCAACCCCAAACCATTATTTGTAGCGCGGGTTTCAACCCCGAACCATTATTTGTAATACGGGTTCGCCCCGGCCCTATATCAATACAAGGTCCTATCCCCTTTTATCTGCCAATCCTTAAACACCGCCAACGCCGCATCAGACGGGAACGCAATAAACGGGATCTTTTTATCTTCGTGGGGTACACTTATCTCCTGGTAAATGAAGGAGTCATCAAAATCAATAGCGGCAGCATCCTCTTTGGTATTGGCAAAATAAACGCGCTGAGGCCTTGCCCAGTAAATAGCACCCAGGCACATCGGACAGGGTTCACAGGATGTATAGATCTCACAGTCATGCAGCTGGAAAGTACCTAATCGGGTGCAGGCATCCCGGATGGCCATCACTTCAGCATGGGCAGTAGGGTCATTGTGGGATAATACCTGATTCCAGCCCCTGCCAACAATCTCTTCCCCTCTCACGACGATAGCCCCGAAAGGTCCACCTTCGCCGTTCTCCATTCCCTGCCGGGAGAGGTCTACCGCTATCTGCATAAACCGCTTTTCTCGTTCTCCGATCATAAGATGCTTTTCATTGTTATTTTAAACAGTCCGCCAGCGTAATGGCATCTGGCGGAAAGATTTCGTGCCTCTCAAAAGTACGCAAAATTGACGCGCCTCCCTTACAGCATAAAAAAACCCGGATAAAGAATTATCCGGGTATTCGTAACTGTATATCGTCGTATTTGAATATAAAGTATTTCTATGCACTTATGCGTTCACAGCATGATGATTGTTATTGTTCCTTATCACCACCACTCCATCGAATACATCTATCAATACTGGTTTGCTTTTATCAATATCCCCTGCCAGGATCTTTTTACTCAGCAGGTTAATGATCTCTTTCTGTATTAACCGTTTCAGCGGTCTTGCCCCAAACTGTGGGTCGTAACCCTGGGTGGCAAGATACTCCATCGCATAGTCAGAGAATTCCAATATCATGCCATTTTGTGCAACCAGGTCCTTCAACTGCTGTAACTGGATGTTAATTATTCCCTTAATTTCATTGCGCAGCAATGGCTGGAACATAATCACTTCGTCTATGCGGTTCAGGAACTCCGGCCGGATGGTCTGCTTCAGAAGAGACATCACTTCGGCTTTGGTAGCGTCTACCACGTCCTCACGGTTCTTTTCATCTATCCTTTCAAAATTCTCCTGGATGATCTGGCTACCCATGTTGCTGGTCATGATGATAATGGTGTTCTTAAAGTTCACCACACGGCCCTTATTATCTGTCAGCCGTCCATCGTCCAGTACCTGTAATAAAATGTTAAAAGTATCCGGATGCGCTTTTTCTATCTCGTCCAGGAGCACTACGGAATAAGGTTTACGCCTTACTGCTTCTGTCAGCTGTCCACCCTCATCATAACCTACATATCCCGGAGGTGCACCTATGAGGCGACTCACTGCATGTTTCTCCTGGTATTCACTCATGTCGATACGCGTCATCATGGAATCGTCGTCAAACAGGTACTCTGCCAATGCTTTGGCCAGTTCTGTCTTACCAACACCGGTAGTACCCAGGAATATAAAGGAACCGATAGGACGTTTAGGGTCCTGTAATCCGGCCCTGCTTCTGCGGATGGCATCAGATACTGCGATAATCGCTTCTTCCTGTCCTACCACTCTTCTATGCAGTTCGTCTTCCAGGTGCAGCAGTTTATCCCTTTCGCTCTGCATCATTCTTGATACCGGAATACCGGTCGCCTTGGCCACGTTTTCCGCAATATCTTCCGCGTCTACTTCTTCTTTCAACAGTCGCTTATGGTCTGAGGATATATCATTCAGTTCTTTTGTATAGCGGGCGATCAGTTCTTCCTGTTCTTTTACCTTTCCGTAGCGGATCTCTGCTACCCTGCCATACTCCCCGTTACGTTCCGCCTGTTCAGCTTCCAGTTTCAGGTTTTCTATGGATGCTTTGGCATTCTGCAGTTTATCCACAATTTCCTTTTCTGCCTGCCATTTGGCTTTGAATGTGCTGCGTTGCTCACCCAGTCTGGCTATCTCTTCATTCAGTTCACGCAGTTTATCTTCGTCATTCTCACGTTTGATGGCCTCTCTTTCTATCTCAAGTTGTCTGATGCGGCGTTCCAGTTCATCCAGTTCTTCCGGCATGGAGTTCATTTCCAGGCGAAGTTTAGCTGCGCTTTCATCTATCAGGTCAATGGCCTTATCGGGCAGGAAACGGTCGGTAATGTATCGGTTAGACAGTTCTACCGCTGCAATGATCGCTTCATCTTTTATCAGCACATGGTGATGGCTTTCGTAACGTTCCTTCAGACCACGGAGGATGGATATAGCATCTTCCACAGTAGGCTCGTCTACCATTACCTTCTGGAAACGGCGTTCCAGTGCTTTATCTTTCTCAAAATATTTCTGGTATTCGTTCAGGGTGGTAGCACCGATAGCACGAAGCTCACCACGCGCCAGTGCAGGCTTCAGGATGTTCGCAGCGTCCATTGCTCCTTCCATAGCGCCCGCACCCACCAGGGTATGGATCTCGTCTATGAAGAGGATCAGTTGTCCTTCACTCTCGGTCACTTCCTTGATCACCGCTTTCAATCTTTCTTCGAATTCGCCCCTATACTTCGCACCTGCCATTAATGCACCCATATCGAGGGCATAGATGGTTTTGCTCCGCAGATTCTCAGGAACGTCACCATTGATAATACGGTGTGCCAGCCCTTCCACTATAGCTGTCTTACCTACACCCGGTTCACCCACGAGGATCGGGTTGTTTTTAGAACGGCGGGAAAGAATGTGCAGTGTTCTGCGGATCTCTTCATCACGGCCGATCACCGGGTCCAGTTTACCCGCTCTTGCCAGCTCATTTAGGTTCTTTGCGTACTTCTGCAGGGAATTATACTGGGTATCAGCTGTCTGTGAATTTACTGTGCTACCCTTGCGTAATTCCAGGATCGCGGCCTTTAAGCCTTTTTCTGTTACACCTGCATCTTTCAGCAGTTTGGCAGTATCATCACTACCACCGAGTAATCCCAGTAGCAGGTGTTCTACACTGACAAATTCATCTTTAAACTCTTTGATGCTGGCGCCAGCTCTCAGCATGGCATTGTTGGCATCCCGGCTTAACACCTGTCCGCCTTCCCCACCAGCAACACGGGGATATTTCTTTATTTGTTCTTCCAGTCTCGACGACAGGAAGTTGGTATTTACATTATTTTTCTTCAACAGATAGTCTATTGCACTTTCCTGATCGTCCAGCAACGCCTTCAGCAAATGCCCCGTTTCAATGGCCTGTTGCTGTCCATTGAAGGCTAATTGCTGCGCCTGTTGCAGTATCTCCTGTGATTTAATAGTGAAATTATTCAGATTCATATTCAGTTAGTTTTCTCCTTTTAACGCTATCTACTAAAACGTCTTTAAGAGAACAACAAAACATGCTCCAAGGTTAACAAAGGAGGCAATTTGGCAGAAATAACAGTACCGGACTGCTCTTTTTACAGCTTTTCCGGTACCGGACTGCAATTATTTCATTTTTTGACCAATACGATCCTGGCTCTGTCGGCTTTATACATGCCATTATAGAACTTCTCCAGTTCCGGAAAAGCGGAAGCCGGGTAAGATCCTCCTTTATGATCTATCGAACGGATATAGGTAATCACGTTGCCGTCTACTGCCACTTTCGAAGCGTAGCTGCCGAACATGCTTTGCAAGGTGACTGGCTGAGGCATGGCCTCCGGCGTATATCCTTCAGGGATCGTGATCTTTACTGTATCTACATCCCGGTAAGCATCGTTTAGGTATATCTCCGATTTACGGGCAGTATCCGCTGTCAGGCGCCTGCCTGTTTTAGTCAGCAGATTGGGTTCCAGGAACATACGTCTACCCGTAACAGTGGCATAGCTATGGGCAGCGATCTCCAGGTGTTCATCAACGGCGGGCAGCGACGCTTTCAGCTGCTTACATTCATAACCGCTCACGTCATAACTGGGGAAATAGCCGGCCTGTTTCAGGAGTTCCAGCATCCGCTCCCTGGTAAGTGTATTCAGCATGCCATGCAGATCGTCCTGCTGCAGACCTGTATAACGTGTATCGGCCTTCAGGGTCATATCGCCTGTTTCTACAATCGTGGCATTCACGTGGCGTATCTGTTGATTCTGTTCCATAGTGTACACCGGCGTGTGGACCAGCTTACTCCCGGTTTCATCCACAAACAGTACAGGCCTGTCGGCAGTAAAGCCACTTAGGTATCCGGCTGGCAGAGAGCTACTGGTACATTCCAGCCAGGTGCTGTCTTTTGTGCCAGGTACACAAACAATGACGTGGTTGAAACGGGGGGATGGAAAACTTGCCTCCGTCACATCTTTAGCATTGTCGCCGGCATACACAAGTACACAAGAGGCCTTTATGCCGGCTTCCTTCAGCAGGGCGCACATATAATTGGAGAGCGCTTTACAGTCCCCATATCCCTTCGTGGCCACATAATTGGCATCAAAGGTCTGCCACCCACCAATACCCAGCTGGACGCTGATATACCTGGTATGTTCCTGCAGATACTTATAAAGCTTTGTGATCTTCTCCTCCCGGCTCAGGCCATCTGTTAGCTGATGGACAATTTGCTTCACACTCTCTGGCAACTGATCCCTTCCCTGATTCAAGATGTAAGAAAAATTACCAAACTCCTCCCAGGTATTCATTGACCCTTTGTACTGCTGCATTTCGAAAATAGCAGGCGCCAGCAGTACGGTGGTAGTACGTTTGTACCATCTTGGAGCATAGGGCTCGTCCGCCATAGCGTGCATATTTTTTACCTCCCAGGTGTAAGTTTTGTTATCACCATCATTGGTCAGTACCGGCTCTCCCTTATAGTTGAAATTGCGGTAACGTACCACATAATCCTTCGGGGCAGTCACCACCAGCTTACTCTCCTGCACCGCATAAGATGCGGCTTCCTGCGGCACCCAGTAAGGCAGGTAATAGGAGTGGTTGTATCGTACCTCTGTTTCATACTCCACTGTATGCGGGTAGACCTTGTAGTAGAACGAATGCTGTTTATACCTGTCATCCGTCATCAGATCACTACCCACGCCGCTCATATCCTGTATCTCACTTTGTTTCAGCTTTTTTAGCGGCATTCCCGCTTCATCATACAGGGTTCCCTTAATATAGCGGAGATCTGTCAGTTTATCATACCCCTCCGTCACATGTGCATACTTCTCCCCCTCTGCATCCAAAACGGTAATGACTATATGCGTGGTCACCCTTACGTCCCGCGGATCATTGATCTTAACGCTCACCTCTTCCGCCCGCACCACAATATGTGCGTTCTTCTTCAGTGAATCAGGGATCATAGATGCCGGATAAACCGGGTCACCTGCAAATACGGGTGTCAGGAAGAACAGGAAACATACGCAGCAACAGATAGCGGCTGCATACTTCTTTATGATGTAGGTTAGCATGTTTAGCTTTTTCTTTTGAGGACGATTTGTTCTGATTGCTTCTTTACAATCATATCAAAGAATTCACGCAATGAATTGTATTCATCCGGCGCGAATACAGCCCTGTTCAGTTTTATTCTTGAACGGAACTGTATGGAACTCTCATTCTGTTGTATGAGATACTGGAATACACCTTCGTTTTCATTGAATTTCACCATGGCTGATTTAGGAATTTCTTCCACTACATATCCATCAGGGATCGTCAGGTTCAGCGTATAAGTCTCATCCATTACACATGGCATCTCAACCGGGTATCTGCGTTCCTGTGAACGGAAGGGATTTTTATGCATTGCCTCTGTAAATAAAGGATTGAGGTAGATCATGCCGGCATCATCTGCCTTCATTTCAAAATCATACTTCAATTTCAATACTTCTTCATTATCATCCAGGTTCTCCAGCTCTACACCGCTGATAACAGTTTCCGTGGCGAAGTCTTTTTCTTTTCCTTTAAAATAGGCGTCTTTACCCTTATCCTTTATAGAAGAACGCATCGCGCAGGATTCAAAATAGGTAGGATATTGCTGTATGCTTCCTTTCAGACTGCCGCCTTCTCCCCCCATCAGCATTACAAAAGTATTCTTCTGTTCCAGCAGATCATCGGGATTGAAATATACAGGCACTGATTCTGCCGTCAACATCCTTGCGTGACCGTTATAGCAGGAAATGTCTACTCTGCCAAAACCCAGATAAGGGCGGGAAGCATCCAGGAAATAAGTCAGTGTATCCACTGTAATGGCCGCCATCGTATAGTTAAAACGGGATCTGAGCGGGTATAGCTCATGCGTAAAGCCATGATTACGGGTACTGAGTACTACAGGATCGGCATTCAACTTTGCACGACGTAACATCGCTATCAGCAGCAGATTAATGTCTGCTACACTACCGTTATGAGAAGAAAAAACCGTTTTTAATGGTTTACTGAGATATAAGCCGTAATGATCTGTGCAGGTAAAGTTATTTCTCACATAGTTATAAATACGGCGCGCCTTGGCGGTATCATCTTTCAGGCCATCCGTCAGCTCGTCTACTATATCTCCCAGGTAACCGTTATTCTTACTCAGATCTGCACCGAAGTCCTCATCTTTGTTCAGCTCTTCTGAGAATTTCTGCCAGTTACCCATGATCGGTTTTACAGGCGACTCCGGATACTTGATGGCAGACAACTGGAATTCTATCCTCGTAATATGGTTCCTCAGGGAGGTGGTATAACTCTCTTCCCTCAGGGCTGGTATATCTTTGGCCGTCCATACGTTCTTTACCGTATTGGCAGAAAAACTGCCATGCTGGGAAGCGCTCGTCGGACCATTAGATTCATATGTTATATTATAGGTCTGTCTGTCAACAGTTGTTTTTACAGTCAGCATGCTGTTGATATCCTGTTTCAGGAAAACGTAGTCGTATATCTCCGGAATAGTAACGCTGTACTCACTGAGCAGACAGGGATACTCATCCTGGAAATTCCAGGGTTGCAGGTTAAAGTTAAACGGAGAAGTGACCGAATAGGTATACTCGATGATCGTTCCCTCTTTTACCCCAGGAACGGTAAACTTCTTCAAAATGTGGTTCTTGTCATACTTATCGGTAAAGACACTTTTACTCTCCATTTTTGTTTCTACCACCTGGCCGTTTTCCAGGTTGTAGGCCACTGCCTTGAGGTTCACCAGTTTCTCCTCCATCTGACCAGAGATATAAAGAGGAATTTCATCGGAAGCAGCGTCGTAACCGTTCTTATCCACGACCTTTATTCTCTTAAATCGCTTATAAGACAGCTCAAAATGATCTCTTTCCACCTGGAATTCTGAAGAGCCGATGTCAGCGAGAATCACCGCATGTGCAGAAGTATCTTTTTCAAATGATGTCGGAGCGAAATCCTCCGGACTGATTTTCCCGAATTTGACCTTGTCCCTGGTCTGAGAAAATGTTGTAAGTGCAAACAAGCATGCAGCCGCCAGCTGCAGGGGGAATACAATAGATCTGCTACGCATACAGGATATAAGGATTATTTTGGGGATGAAGGTAAGGGAAAAACCGTATTCCAACTCTTGCTATAGCAAACTTTTATTTTTGTGTAACTTGCACTCTCTCATGGAACTTGCAGCAAAATATACGGCATTTATCAAGCAGCACGCGGCTGATCTGGGCTTTGACCATTGTGGCATAGCGAAGGCGGTGCAGCTCGATGATGACGCCCGCCGGCTCGAACAGTGGCTGCATAAAGGGATGCATGGCTCTATGCATTACATGGAGAATCATTTTGATAAACGTATTGATCCCAGGAAGCTGGTGGATAATGCCCAATCGGTCATCACGCTGTTATTGAACTACTACCCCGACCAGCAGCAGCAGCCGGAAGCGCCGAAGATCTCCAAATATGCCTACGGACAGGACTATCACGAGGTCATCAAAGGTAAACTCAACACCCTGCTGGCCCGTATGCAGGAAGCATTCGGAGCCGTCAGCGGACGAGGCTTTGTAGACTCCGCCCCGGTACTGGAAAGAAGCTGGGCGCAGCGTAGTGGTCTGGGTTGGTTGGGTAAGAACGGTAACCTCATTCATAAACAGGCGGGTTCCTTCTTTTTTATCGCCACCCTCATTACCGATCTGGCCCTGGAATACGACAGCCCGGTGGGTGACTATTGCGGCTCCTGCACCCGTTGCCTGGATGCCTGCCCTACGGGTGCACTGGTGGCCCCCGGCGTCGTTGACGGTAGTCGCTGTATCTCCTATTTCACCATCGAACTAAAAGAATTGCTGATCCCTGAAAACATGCAGGGTCAGTTTGATAACTGGATGTTCGGCTGTGATGTGTGCCAGGATGTTTGTCCCTGGAACCGCTTTTCCAAACCTAATCAGACCGTTGAATTTACCCCGATCCCTGAGATCCTCAACTTCAGCACGAAGGATTGGGAAGAACTGACAGAAGAGGAATTTAAGAAGATCTTCCGCCGTTCTCCCATGAAACGATCAAAATATGCCGGCATCCGCAGAAATTTGCGTTTTATTAACGGATGAGGTTATTGGCTTTTTATTCTTTTTACGTACATTGTTACAACTCGAATTGCCAACTACTATTCCATCACCTATCTGCAAAAGGGAGTGCTATAAAGTTTCTGTTTTATGGAAGTTAAGGTATTAACCGCACCAGGTTTACACGGATCAGGTCCACTACACTGGCAAAGCATCTGGGAAAAAACATCCGGATACAAACGTATCGATCAGCAAAACTGGGATACCCCGGTCATGGCTGAATGGGTAAAAACAATAGAAGACGCTGTTGCTGAAGCAGGTCCCGACGTGGTCATTGCCGCACACAGCCTCGGCTGCATCGCGCTGGCCTACTGGGCACAGCAAACGAAGCTGAGTATTAAGGCGGCCCTGCTGGTGGCGCCTGCCGACACAGAACGTCCCGGTTTCCCATCGGAAGCAAGGGGATTTGCACCTATCCCACTGGCGCCCCTGCCTTTTAAAAGCATCGTGGTATCCAGTACGAACGACGAATATGCCAGCCTGGAACGGGCCAGATCTTTTGCTGATGCCTGGGGCAGCCGTTTCGTGAACGCCGGACCAAAAGGACATATCAATGCGGATTCCAACCTGGGCGAATGGCCCACAGGACAGGTATTGCTGGGGGAACTGGTCAGGAACTGGGAGACGCTGTAATAAAAAAAGCCATCCGCCAGAAGGCGGACGGCGATTTGATATTCCACGTCATGGCTTATTCAGCCGTATTTGATCTAGTCTTATTTGAATCCTTTCATCAGGTAGAATGCATCGTTCCAGCGTAATTCATTCCGGAACTGATACAGGTCTGTATTCTTGCCAATCTTCACATACTCAATACCCGCCATGTCTGCAAAGTCCTGCATATGCGCAGCACCCAGGTTCTGACTGTAACAGGTGTGGTGAGCGCCTCCCGCCTGTATCCAGGCAGCACAACCCGTACGCATGTCAGGCAGTGGCTTCCACAATACCCTCGCTACCGGCAGTTTAGGCAGGTCGTGTAACGGTTCTACCGCATCTACTTCATTCACCAGCAATCTGAAGCGATTACCCATGTCGATCACAGATGCATTGATAGCCGGACCGCCACCTACGTTGAACACCAGTCTTACCGGGTCAGCTTTGCCGCCGATACCCAGCGGATGGATCTCACAGGATGGTTTGCCGTTCGCAATAGACGAACAGATCTCCAGCATATGTGCCCCCAGTACCAGGCGATTAGCCGGATCAAAATGATAGGTATAATCTTCCATGAAGGAGTTACCACCCGGCAGTCCGCTACCCATTACTTTCATCGCTCTCACCAGGGCAGCTGTTTTCCAGTCGCCTTCACCACCAAAGCCATAACCGTCAGCCATCAGACGCTGTACCGCGATACCAGGCAGCTGTTCCATGCCATGCAGGTCTTCAAAGGTATCTGTGAAGCCTTTGAATTTACCTTCTTCCAGGAAGGCACGCAGACCTAATTCTATACGTGCCGCTTCCCGCAGGGAGGCGTGTTGTGCACCGCCTTTCAGCAAAGGAGCTGCAATCACATAACTCTGCTCATATTCCTGTACCAGCGTGCCGATAGCCGCATCACTGATGCCTTTGATATATTTTACGAGGTCTCCTACACCATAACCATTCACGGAATAACCGAACTGCAGCTCTGCTTCCACCTTATCACCCTCGGTCACAGCTACCTGGCGCATGTTATCGCCGATACGGGCAAAACGGGCGCCCTGCCAGTCAAACCAGCCAGCAGCTGCACGCAGCCAGGTACCTATTTCTGCAGTTACTTCAGGATCCTGCCAGTGGCCAGCTACAACTTTGCGGTCCATTCTCATTCTCGACATCATGAAACCAAACTCGCGGTCGCCGTGAGCAGACTGATTCAGGTTCATAAAGTCCATATCTATCTCACCCCAGGGGATGTCTCTGTTAAACTGTGTATGCAAATGCAATAATGGGCGTTGCAGGATCTTCAGTCCACCGATCCACATTTTGGCCGGAGAGAACGTATGCATCCAGGCGATCACGCCGATACAATCCGGCGCTGTATTGGCTTCCTGGCAAATGCGGTATATTTCGTCCGGCGTTTTTACCACCGGTTTAAATACGATGCGTACCGGTATGTTGGCGTCTGCACTGAGCGACTGTGCGATCTTTTCTGCGTGCGCCGCTACCTGCTTTAAAGTTTCTTCTCCGTAAAGATGTTGGCTGCCGGTGATGAACCAGGCTTCAAATTGCTTCAACTGTATCATGCTGTTGGAATTTTAGATATGACCTTCTCTATCACTGTTGACCATAATAGGAATCGGGCCCGTGTTTGCGTTCAAAATGTTTTTTGATCAGGGAATCTTTCAGTTTCGGACACTCCGGACGGATCGTTTCTGTGAGGTAAGCCATCCGCGCTACCTCTTCCAGTACTGCTGCATTGTACACAGCTTTGTCAGCCGTCTTCCCCCAGGTAAAAGGCGCATGGTTACCCACGAGCATCATCTCCACATCCTTATAAGACAATTGTCTTTCCTGCAGGCACTGCATAATCTGGAAGCCCGTTTCATGCTCATAGTTGCCCTTGATCATCTCATCGCTCATCGGCGCCGCACAGGGTACATCTGCTGTCAGATGATCAGCATGTGTAGTGCCATAGATGGGAATATCCCGCTGTGCCTGTGCCCAGGCAGTAGCATAGGTGGAGTGTGTATGTACAATACCTCCGATTTCTTCCCAGTGCTTATATAATACTGCATGGGTTTTGGTATCTGAGGATGGACGTCCGGTTCCTTCGACTGTCTGTGCATCAAAATCCACGATGACCATTTTATCCGGCGACAATAACGCATAAGGCACGCCGCTGGGTTTAATGGCAAAGACGCCCAGGCCGCGGTCTACCACACTCACATTGCCAAAAGTGAACAGCACCAGTCCTAATGCAGGCAATTGCATATTGGCTTCGTAAGCCTGTTCCTGGATGCTTTTATATCGGTTGCTCATACATACAATTTTTCGGTGAATGCACCCAGTTCCTGGAATTGACGGTAACGGGCCGCATAGTATGGAACATTCTCCTGGCGGGGCTGCCAGACAGTTTCAAATCCGGAGGTCATTGCTTTCTGCGCACTCTTAATATCAGTATAAACACCTGCAGCTACGGCTGCAAACATTGCTGCGCCCAGTGCACATGCATTCTCACTGTTCACGATCCTGATAGGTCTGTTCATCACATCTGCCAGTACCTGCATCGCGTAAGAAGATTTCTTAGCTACACCGCCCAGTGCTATCACTTCTTTAATAGGCACACCTTCTTTCGCGAAACGTTCTGCGATGCTCTGTGCACCGAAAGCGGTTGCTTCTACCAGTGCTTTGAACATTTGCACTGCATCTATCCCCAGGTGTAAGCCGGTAATAGTGCTTTTCACCGTATGATTGGCATCTGGCGTACGACGGCCATTGAACCAGTCCAGTGCCAGTGGATCGTTATCCTTTAAGGGCAGCTGCTGCGCCTGTTGCGACAGATAGCCTAATAATTTATCTTCTACAGCGGTAAGCTTCTCTTTATCTTCCGGTAGCAGAGCATATAATGGCCCCATGATCAGGCGGCGCAACCAGGCAAATACATCGCCATAGGCGGATTGTCCGGCTTCCAGTCCCAGCATGCCAGGTATTACAGAGCCATCTACCTGTCCGCAGATACCTTTTACAAACAGATGTCCGGCTTCTTCCATTGGCGCCACGAGGATGTCGCAGGTGCTGGTGCCGATCACCTTACAGAGTGAGTATGACTGAATACCGCCGCCCACAGCGCCCATGTGGGCATCGAAAGCACCGGTACCTATTACCACGTCTTTTGAAAGACCGAGGCGGGTCGCCCATTCTTCACTGATGGTGCCAGCCGGAACGGTCGCTTCTACAGTATCTGTATATGTCTGATCATATTTGCCCAGCAAGGGGTTTAATTTCTCCAGGAAATCCTTCGGTGGTAAACCACCCCATGAAGCATGCCACATGGCTTTATGGCCCGCCGCACAACGGCTACGCAGTAAGGTGCTCAGGCGCTTGTTGCCTGTCAGCAGCGCCGGGATCCAGTCGCAATGCTCCACCCAGGAGGCTGCTTTCTCTCTCACAGCTGCGTCTTCTGTGATGACATGCAGGATCTTTGCCCAGTACCATTCACTGCTGTAAATGCCACCACAATATTTTGTATAGTCTGTTTCATTGCTATGTGCGGTCTCATTGATCAATGCGGCTTCTTTATTGCCTGTATGATCTTTCCATAGCACGAACATCGCGTTAGGATTGTTCTCAAAACCAGGTAAGAGGGCCAGTGGAGTGCCCGTTTCATCTACCGGACCGGGGGTAGAACCCGTTGTATCCACCGCAATACCTTTCACCAGCGCAGCGGTACCTGCCGGGCATTGTTTCAATGCGCCGAGGATGCTTTGTTCCAGCCCTTCCAGATAATCCAGGGGATGCTGACGGTATTGCTGCACAGCAGGATCGCAATACAATCCTTTCTGCCAGCGGGGATAATAGTGCACGGCACTGCCAACTTCTTCTCCTGTCCGGGTATTCACTACGAGAGACCGTACTGAATCGGTGCCAAAGTCGACACCTATTACAAATGAATTTTCCATAACGTACCTACTTGAACTGTTTCCGGGCCTGTCGGCAGCGGAAGACAGCAGCTATTTTAAAATGAGTAAATGTTCCAGTCTACTTTATTGTCAAACCGACAATTATAAAACAAGGCAAAAAAATGCTGATATGACTATCACCATGACGGTGATTACCATATCAGTCTGCCTTATTTCAGATTTCCGGGATCGGAAACAAAATTGAGGAAGGCGTGGAATTTGGCGCTGTATTTTCTTTTATCCAGCTTGTAATAGAATGCTCCCCTTTTGGAAGTAGCCCTCTCTTTTTCTTTCTGTTTGACAAGTAAGCCGGTAGATAATACTTTCCTGCTGAAATTACGCTTGTCAAAGCCGGCATCGTATACTGCTTCAAACAGTATCTGCAATTGGGGGATGGTAAACCTGGTCGGTAACAGTTCAAATAACAGCGGGTGAATAGCTGCCTTGTAACGTAACCGGGCCTGGGCTTCTTCTACCATTTTAGCATGGTCAAAGATCAGTTTGGGTGCATCCTTGAGTGGGAACCACTCAGCTTTGTACTCATCCGTGATCTGTTGCTTGTACTGGTTGATGTCAATCAATGCAAAATAGGCTACAGAAAGCGTACGTTCCATCGGGTCCCTATTCGGGCTGCCGAAAGCCGTCAGCTGCTCCATATAGACCCCTTCCAGCCCCGTGAGCTTGGTTAAGGTGCGGGCTGCCGCCTGCTCCAGATCTTCATCAGTCTGCACGAAGCCTCCCATCAGGCTCCATTTTCCCTTTTCCGGCTCAAAACCACGCTTGATCAGCAAAAGCTTTAGATCCTGTCCGTCAAAACCGAAAATAATACAGTCTACTGCTACAAGCATCCGGGTTTGCCGGGAATAACGTGTCATACTATCCAGGAGTTTAATTCCGCTAATATAAAACTCCCTGTTGACATTGCCAGCTTTTTGACTCACAGACTGTTTATTTCTACACAAGATAGAACTTTAAATGTCAAATTTACAATTATTTTTTCTCAGAATAATTGACCGGGAATTAAGGTGTTATAATCAGATACGAAAGTGATGATATTATCGTAGTCGCTGAACTCTTCACGGGTGTGCATAGTAGTTAGCACCACCGCCTTCATACCTGCATTGGCAGCAGCTTCCACGCCTTTAGGTGCATCTTCGAAAACAATGCAGGAAGCAGGATCTGCGCCTAGTTCAGCGGCTGCTTTCAGAAATACTTCAGGATGCGGCTTGCTGGTACTTACATCATTGGCAGTAATGATACTTTTAAAGTAGTGGCGTATATGCAGATTGTCCAATGCAAAGTCAACGTTAAAAGGAATAGCCGCAGTACCTATACCCATAGGGATGCCCTCTTTTTCAGCTGCTTCCAGGAATGCCTGCAGGCCCGGTATCAGTCGCAGATGAGGCAGATAAGCCGCCTGATAACGTTTCTCCTTTTCCAGGGATAATGCGTCCATCTCTGCCGCTGTAAAACGGTCCTTCCCAAAAACACGCACCAGCAGCTCCTGGTTCTTGCCATACATTTCCTTTTTCACTGCCTCCCGGCTCAAACCTGCACCCAGCTCTAATAATGTGTTATACCAACCCTCCAGATGATACGCCATATCGTCGATCATAGTGCCGTTCATGTCAAATATAAATGCCTTTTTCATATGCCAGTTTTACAATTTTAGCGGGGCAAAGCTAATAAATTAAATAGCTGCAACGTAGTCCCAATTCCCGCCTTATTTGCTTAAGTTGGCTTGAAATTTAAACAGTCGGAGCTTTCTCCAGGAATTATTTGCTGAGATCGGACTCCGTGGGAGTCCTCTTGTTTGTAGCCCGGGGTTTCACCCCAGGGAATCGTGTTTATGGCGCCGGGTGCCCCCCGGGACTTTTTTTTCCGGGAACCGAAAAAAAAGAAGGTCGAATGAGTTCGACCTTCGCGATCTAGTTCACGTTATTGAATCGACCGCATGCGGCAAAAATTACTGGAATTTGCATGCAGTTCGCAGAAACATTTTCATGATTGAACCGGTGTACCACACTATCAACACACCACACCCCCGCAGACAGGAAACAGATCCCGCAGTTATAAAAGCAGCGCTATAAATGATCTGTCAGAGGACTCTTTGCCTGCCGGATAAATAGCATAACAGTGGAACATCCGGACGGGCAATTTTCGGTAAACGTAATTGCTACCTCGTGCAATTTAGTGATAAATGTCAAAACTACAATTATATTTTTTCCTTCTTTGGAGCATAAAAAAAGTCCAGGGATAACAGCCGTATGTACGACCCTTATCCCTGGACCTCTATATGTTTAAAATGGTACTATCTACTCCCCTACCTGGAAACACCGCATACTGATGCTGCCATTCTGGATCTCTTCATAGGTGAACCTGATCTCCTCATCCGCCCCAGCCAGGCCAAGACCGTAAATAAAAGGAAAATAGTGATCCGGCGTTGGGATGGACAGTTTTGCCGCCTCTCCCAGCCTTTCATAGTGCAGCAGATCGTCAAATGCACGCTGCTCTATCTTGGCTTTTGCGATAGCATCAAACTCTAACGCCCAGTCAAAAGGAGCGGCATTCTCTGAAAAACTGATTTGTCGCAGGTTATGGACAAGATTGCCACTGCCGATAATCAGCACTCCCCTCTTACGAAGCTCTCTCAGCTCCTGCGCCAGCTGGAAATGATATGCAGGCGGCTTGTAATAGTCAATGCTCAGTTGGTATACCGGTATATTGGCTTCAGGATACATGTGCTTTAACACCGTCCATGTGCCATGGTCCAGTCCCCACTGATCATCTTCCACCACCTCCGTGCTTTTGATCAGCTTTGCTGTTTCACGGGCCAGTTCCGGTGCTCCCGGAGCTGGATACTGCACTTCATGCAGTGCCTGCGGAAAGCCTCCGAAATCATGTATTGTAGCCGGCCTGCTGGCAGTCAGCACATGTGTGCCCCTTGTCAGCCAGTGCGCCGATACTACCAGTATAGCGTTAGGTAATTGTTTTACTGATTCTCCCATCTCTTTCAGCCGGCGGGTGAAAGCATTGTCGTAAAGAGCATTCATCGGGCTACCATGTCCGATAAACATTGCCGGCATCAACGTAGTACGCTGATATTCACGGGTGATCTTACCCAGTTCTTGTAATTGCATATATAATCCTCCTACAGGCAAAACGGCCATAGCGGCCAGAAAATCCTTCCTGTTCATAATATGTAAAGATAAACAACACCTATGCGCTATAAATGGACAAAACATCTGATAAAGTGGACTTTTCAATATATTTGAGGCATGCGGACCATACTCAAAAATTATAGCAGCCTGCTATTGCTGTTAGGCGGAATTATCGCCGGCAGCATCCTCGGACTGATCTTCGGCAAACAGGTAGAAGTGATTAAACCGATAGGCGATATATTCCTGAACCTTCTTTTTACGGCTGTTATACCGCTGGTGTTCTTTGCCATTGCTTCAGCCATCGCCAATGTTGATCCCAGTCAGAAGCTGGGCAAGGTGATCTCTGTTATGGGCCTGGTGTTCGTGGGTACTGTCCTGGTATCTGCCTTTCTTACGATCGTGGCTATCTGGTTCTTTCCTTTACAGGCAGTTACTACCGGCCCCACAGCGATGGAGGAAATGCATACTGCCGGACCCGGAGAACAGCTCACCCGACTGTTGACAGTAGGAGAATTTTATGAACTGCTGTCGCGAAAGAACATGTTACCCTTCATCATCTTCTCTGCCCTGGTAGGATTTGCAGCACTGAAGGCAGGCGAATCAGGTAAGGCTTTTCGTCGTTTCCTGGATTCGGGTAATGAGGTGATGAAACAACTGCTGAACATCATCATGGTACTGGGTCCTATTGGTCTTGGCGCCTATTTCGCATACCAGGTCGGTACACTGGGACCTGAGCTCTTTGGCACCTATGCCAGTTCCATGGCGCTGTACTATGGCTTCGGATTGTTTTATTTCATCGTAATGTTCAGCGTATATGCTTTCCTAGCCGGCGGAATGGCGGGTGTGAAGATCTACTGGAAAAACAACCTGGTGCCCACGTTTACTGCGCTTGGGTCCTGCAGCAGTATCGCTACTATACCGGCTAATCTGACTGCTGCGCAGCGTATGGGCATTCCGGAGCATATCGGCAATGTGGTTGTACCATTGGGTGGCACACTGCATAAAGACGGTTCCAGCATCTCTTCTATTGTGAAAATAGGCGTTGTATTTGCCATGTTCCACCGTCCGCTGACAGGTGTGGACACGGTATTGCTGGCATTAGGGGTAACGGTGATCGTCAGTATTGTAGAAGGAGGAATTCCGAATGGTGGTTATATCGGGGAACTGTTAGTGATGTCTGTATACGGCTTCCCTATAGAAGCGCTGCCGGCGGTAATGGTAATCGGGACCCTTGTGGATCCACTGGCCACCATCCTGAATGCTACCGGCGATACAGTAGCCGCCATGATGGTGACCAGGGTCATGAAAGGGCGCCGTTGGCTTAAGGATCGAGAGGATCTTCAGGGTCCTGCTGCCAGGCTTTCAGATCCGGTAGTATAATATTCTCCGTAGGTGCTTTTCTTTCCAGCCCTGTATAAGGCAGGTAGCCTATTTCATTGATAAAGCGTGGCGCCATCTTTTCAATAGCGAGCGACTGGAATGAATCTGATACGATCAGCATCGGTTTGGAGGCAGGCATATTGAAGAGGTATACCAGCCTTACCGCATTACGAATGTTGGTGGTCGTATGCCTTGCATGTGGCTCTATGATCACTGCACTATCCGGGATCCCTAACTTGCTCACCATATATTTTTTCATCTCGATCGCTTCGCAGAAAGGTGTTTTGTATGGATGCACATGCCCTCCGGACACAATAATAAAAGGCGCTACATTATCACGATACTGTTCTGCCGCCAGTTTACAACGGAACATACCCATACTGTCCATGGTTTGTCCTGCCTTTCCGGGACCGCTTCCCGGCACCAGAATAGTGCTGAAGTGATATGCATTCCAGTTGGTCCTTCTGGACTTTGCAAAGGCAGCTGCATTCTGACCTTTATATAAAGGCTCATAACGGGTAGCCTCATCCCTGCCATTGATTTCCAATACCTCCAGGGATCCCAGCAAAGGCTGTCTGTAGAAGGCATTACCTGTCCCCACTGACATGATCTGCTGTACCGCTGTTTTCACCTGTTTTACGAAGGCAGGATCTGAAGGCCGGAAAGAGATAGAATCGATCCTGGGATAGCGGGGCGGAATACCCTGCAAATATACCTGGCAGATATGATTGATACCTGCGGCTACATCCTGCCATGCCAGACGAATAAAGGTGGTATCGGCATGCTGTGTATATAACGGATAACGATCAACGAGCTTGAGACGCTGCACCATTTCTGCTACATCGGGATTGCTGACTGCCAGCTTTTTGAATTCATCACTTACTTCCTGTATTTCATCTGCCGTCCATTCCAGCGCTTTGCCAATACAGGCGGCATCTGCACACTGACTGTAAGCAGTAGTTAATCGTGCTTGTCTGTCTTTCGCTATCTGGTTAAATACAGCATCTTTTACAATAACGTTGTGTGCAGGACCACTCCTTTCCAGCAGGTATAACAGGTAGAATGATTTTCTCATCTGTAACTGCTGTGTTGCGGTGTAAGAAGGAGCAGCTACCTTCGCTGTTTTTGTGGTCCTTGCTTTGGATTTGCCCCTTGTTGTTTTTCTACGTTGTGATTGCGCGGTCAATGTTACCAGGCACAATAACAAACATAGGCTCATGTTTACTACTGATCTCATATTTTTTCTCCGGCGCGTTGGCTGCGCCAAGGCTTTGATTATTGTATCTGTTTTCCGTTCTTATAAATAGCTTTAATGCTGCGTGTAGCCCTGATATCCAGTAATGGATTGGCGTCCAATATCATAAAGTCAGCCTTCTTACCAGGCAGCAGGCTGCCTGTCTGGCCTTCTATCCCCAGCATGGCAGCGCCGTTATAAGTGGCATACTGGATCACCCTTAAAGGAGGAATGCCCGCTTCTGTCATCAGTTGCAGTTCCATGTGTTCAGAAAAACCTATAGCCCTCACTGGCTGCGCACCGGAGTCGGTACCCATGACGATCTTTACGCCTGCACTATCCATTTTGTGCAGGTTCCTGGAAGCGATCTGTAGTGATTGCATCTTGCGTTCCCGTTCTTCACTATTTTGTTTGCGATATTCTTCGCTTTTCAGCAGATCCGATACACCAGGTTCCAACGAACGGACAAAGAAAGGATCCGGAAACCATTCCGGCAGGGAGGCATAAGCAAAAGCGAATTCTTCGATGCAAAGGGTGGGAATATAACAGATATTCTTCTGTTTCATCATAATGATCAGGGAATCGTCGACCTCCTGATCCCTGATACTGTGTGCCAATACATCGATACCTGCATCTACCAGCTTGTGGGCATCTTCGAGGTAATATACATGTGCGGCTACTTTGATATTATGCGCATGTGCTTCTGTAATGATAGCATGATAAATTTCAGGAAGCATGCGGGGTGTTCCATCCACCCAGATCTTGATAAAATCAGGTTTCAATACTACCAGGCGGCGCATATCCTGCAAGGCCTGATCCGCGTTCACCGGACGCAGTATGCTAGGGCCGAATGCCACCGGCGGAACTCCTTTGGGTGTTCCAAAACCATAACCGGCAGTATAAAAGGAAGCACCGGGAAGCATACCCATTCGTGATGCATCTTTAAAAATGAAGGCCGCCGGCTGGTCAGTTCCCAGGCTCAATACTGTTCCCACGCCATATTCCAGATATTGCATCAGATGGCGGTTTACATTTTCCGGGGTATAATTGGCGGCGGCAATCGTTGTGCCCTGCAATAATCCTACGTGACCATGGCCGTTCACCAACAACGGCATCACCGTCATTCCCTGACCATCTATTTGTTCAGCGTCTTTAACAGGATAGTTTGTACCTGCCGGTAGTATAGCGGCAATGGTGTCGTCGGTAACGACCAGACTGACATGGGAACGGGCTTCAGCCCCGCTCCCATCAATCAGGGTAATGTCTTTGAGTATAAAAGAAGTGTTGTCCTGGGCATAAGTGTAGTAACATATAGCGGAAAGGCAAACACTGAGAAACACACGTCTTAGCATAGTTACGCAATTTGCAGTTTATCAATTCCAGAAACTGCAAACTACGAAACTATAGACTTAAAACGGACCGGGTCGCCTGTTGAATTTTATGAAAGGCAAGATCGAGGTCTGAAAGGAGGTCGGCCGGCTCCTCCAGTCCAACCGATAAACGGACCAGACTATCCGCCACCCCGGCGGCTCTCCGCTTTTCGTCAGGGATAGATTTGTGGGTCATACTGGCCGGATGACATAACAAACTTTTAACACCTCCCAGACTTTCCGCCAGCTTAAAATATTGGGTGCCAGTCACAAAAGCTTGTGCTGTCGCTTCGGTATCGTCCTTGAAAGTAAAGGAAACAATACCACCGAACCCTTTCGACTGTTTTTTCGCAATATCATGCCCCGGGTGACTGGCAAGACCGGGATAATATACTTTATCTACCAATGGATGTTGCGCCAGGTATTCCGCAATGGCCGCCGCATTGGCACAGTGTTGCCTTACACGCAGGTGTAATGTCTCGATACCGCGAATCAACAGGAAACTGTCAAATGGTGAGAGAATAGCGCCACAGGCGTTCTGATAGAATTTGATCTCCGCACCCAGTTCAGGCGTCTTTGTCACCACCAGTCCTGCTATCAGGTCACTATGTCCACCCAGGTATTTGGTGGCGCTATGCACCACGATATCGGCGCCGAGTGCCAGTGGCTGTTGTAATACGGGAGAAGCGAATGTATTGTCCACGCAGAACAGGCATTTACTGGCAGCCGCGATCTTCGCAATGGCAGCAATGTCGGATATCTTCAGGGTAGGATTGGTAGGTGTTTCCAGCCATATAAGCTTAGTAGCTGGTGTAATAGCATTAAAGACTGCCTGTACATCTGAAGTATCCACATAAGTAACCTTGATACCAAATTTATCATACACTTTGTTGAATAACCGGAAAGCCCCTCCGTAGATATCATCCACAGCCACAATTTCATCACCATATTGCAGTAGTTTTATAATAGCGTCAATGGCGGCCAGTCCGCTGGAAAAAGCAATGCCAGTGCTACCGCCTTCCAGTTGCGCAGCTATTTTTTCCAATGTTTCACGGGTAGGATTATTCGTCCTTGCATAGTCATACCCCTTGTTTACGCCTGGTGCCTCCTGTACGAAAGTAGAGGTCTGGTAAATAGGTACAGCAATGGCGCCTGTTTGTGGATCTACGGGAATAGAATGGATCAGTTCTGTGATTGTGCTCATCTCTTTTTTGTTTTTGAGTTTGATGATAATTGTTGATTAAACAGGTCCTTATGAGGAACTTATCAAAGAGAGGGCAGATAGTGGCAGGAAGTCATTAAAAACAAAAAACTCACCTGGTAGCCAGGTGAGTTTTGTATATTTTTAGTAAAATAGATCAAACCTACTGACTTATCTTTCCCGCTGTAAGCGGGATGGATGTAGCACCTTTCCGGTCTGGTGGAACCGGGTGGTTGCTAAGGCTTCGCAGGGCCATTTCCCTCTGCCTTTCTTGATAAGAAACTTAAAGAACTGGTGCAAAGATATAGGAGAACAAATTAAATCGCCAAATTTATTTTTTATCTGCTATACTTTTCACCGTTAGAGAAATGCCTTCTTCATAGGATGTAGGCTTAAAATTAAAATGCTTTTCAAATTTAGAACTGTCAAAAATATACGGGTGTGTAGTCTGGTACATCATCTCATGCAATTCTCCGATAGTCTTATTAAAAAGCCCTGCCAGGCGGATCATAAAGCCATTCAGTTTTGAATAACGGGGCTTCACATGTAAAGCTGCTGCTATCATTTCCACATATTCTTTTCCGTTAGGCGCCGGATTAGTTGTTGGTAGATGCCATACCTGGTTAAAAGACGATGCGTCAGATGCCAGCAGATATAACCCCTTTCCTGCATCGGGAGTAAAAGTGTAACTATGGGTTACCTGGTCATTTCCCATCCAGTTGGCAGCCTGCCCGTTTGCCAGTTTATTGATGACCATAATATTCAGTACACTGGTGCTGTCTGCCGAGGGACCATAAAAGTCCGCCGAGCGGGCAATACTCGCGGTAAGATTTCCCTGCTTCACATTTTGCATGATCTTATCTGCGATCATTGCCCTGATCTCTCCTTTTTTACTCCTTGGATTATAAGGTGTATCCTCGGTCATGGCGCCATTCACCAACCCATACATATATACATTGTCAAAAAAGATGAAAGGGATACCGCCCTCGCTGCAGGCTTCAATCACGTTCTGAATGATCTTTGGCCATTTTTCCTGCCAGACCTTGTGGTCATAGACCAGCCCCACACATAAAAACACGACGGCCGAACCGCTGACAGCCCTACGCGTCTCCAGGGGATCTGTAATGTCTGCCGCTATAATATCTGTTACCCCTCTTACCGGCTTAGCCTGCCTGCTTACCAATCTCACATGTTTTCCCTGCTCCAGTAAAACGGTTGTCAACTCCTTCGCTATACTCCCTCCTGCGCCTAAAATTGTGTAAACTCCTGATCCTGTTACATTTGAATGTGTGTTGGTCATAATAGGGTAGCTTTTTTTATAATTAATGACGTAAAGCTAAAAGAAATATTTCATTTTATGAACAGTGTTCAGTAAGTTTGTGCTGTAAAGTTAATTATATGGGCATCACAGACAGAAAAGAACGGGAAAAGCAGGAAATGAGGAAACTGATCATCGACGCCGCCATGGAGATGTTTATTAAAGAGGGGTTTGAAAGGACATCGATACGTAATATAGCTGATAAAATAGAATACAGTCCCGCCACTATTTATCTCTATTATAAGGACAAGGACGAGTTGTTATATGAAGTGCAGGGACAGGCTTTCCTGGAACTATATAACGCCTTCGTGAAGGAAGTAACAGCTACTGATCCCCTGGAAAGACTGGAACAGCTGCTCTTCAGTTACATCAACTTTGGTTTCGAACATCCGGATCTGTATGACCTGATGTTCATCCTTCGTGCTCCCATGAAGGCGGTAGACGATGAAAATGACTGGCCGAATTGCGATGAAGCTTATAATTACCTGGCCGATATAATAGACAAGTGTGGTGACCAGCTGCGTTTCGATAATCCACAGATCGCAGCACTCTCTATCTGGTCAATCGGGCATGGCCTGATCTCTCTTTATATCAGGGAGCGCATTAAGGTCATGCAACTACCTGACGATCAGATCCGTAACATCATAATAGCCACTGCCAAAGAACATCTGCGGCTGATGAAAAAGTAAGAGATGACGTCTGATAATTGACGTCATCAACTATCAATGGTTTTTATCACGCAGATATGTGCCTGTTATTTGACCTCGTCAACATAACGCACTTATCTGCCTGGTAACAGCCTGATTACGACACTTAAGGTGTCTTTTTTTATCCTTTACCACTAAACACTGTTCATAATTTCAACTACGATCATGAAAAGAAAAACGTTCATAATGCTGCTCGCCTTATCCGGAATGTTTGCCCGGTATGGCTATGGACAGGGAAAGGTCCTGGATGAGTATATCCAGAGCGCCTTTTCACAGAATCAGGGGCTGAAACAGCAGAACTTTCAGCTGGATAAGTCGCTCTATGCCCTGAAAGAGGCTAAGAGCTTATTCTATCCACAGATAGGCCTGGCGGGTAGCTATACAAAGACGGATGGCGGCCGTACCATCGACCTGCCTATCGGGGATATGCTGAACCCTGTGTACAGCACACTCAATCAGCTCACCAACAGTGAGAAATTTCCGCAGGTACAAAACCAATCGTTTTTGCTGAACCCGAATAACTTCTATGATGTGCACGTGCGTACTTCTCTTCCCTTAGTGAACACGGAAATATGGTACGCCAACAAGATCAGAAAAGAGAGCATTACGATGCAGCAGGCAGCAGTGAACGTGTATAAGCGCAAACTGGTAAAAGATATTAAAACAGCATACTATCAGTATTACCAGGCAGGGAAAGCAGTGGAGATCTACAATACTGCCCAGCTCCAGGTGCAGGAGAACATAAGGGTCAACACCAGCTTCCTCGCCAACGGCGTTACTAACAGTACCGCGCTGACCCGTGCCAAAGCAGAACAACAAAAGATCGCCGCTTCCATTACAGAAGCAGAAAATAAACAAAAGAATGCCCAGGCGTATTTCAATTTCCTGCTGAACCGTGATCTGAGCGCTGCTATTACCGTAGACAGCAGCATTTTCATGCCGGAAGAAATATTACCTCCTGCCACTCCTACCGGCAATACAAGGGATGAACTGCTGCAATTATCTCAACAGCAAAAGATCGCCTCACTCTTTTACCGTCAGTCAAAGTCCTACCTGGTGCCTAAACTAAGCACGTTCCTGGATCTTGGCTCACAAGGTTTCAACTGGAACGTCGACAATAAATCCCGTTACTATATGTGGGGCGTGAACCTGCAATGGGATCTTTTCGCCGCTGGTCAGCGCAAATACAAGGCACAACAGGCGGCCATCGACATCAGTAATCTACAGGCGGCTTATAACGAAAGCAATATCTCCTTCCAACTGGAACAACAGGTAGCGGAGAATAACTACCATACAGCCGTCGCCAACTTTAAAAGCGCCAGGGAACAACTCAAGCTATCTGAAAAATACTATACAGATCAATCGAAGGTTTACAAAGCAGGACAGCTACTGTATATCGAATTGCTGGATGCACAGAACCAGCTTACCAATGCAAAGCTGCAGCTGTCCGTTGCTTTTGCAGCCGTGCAAACCGCCATCGCCGACATCGAACGCACACAGGCTTCCTATAAACTTTAATCCACTTCCTTAAAAATATTCAACATGAAATCTATTCTCTCTTTATCGCTGCTGGCGTCTTTCTCCTGCCTGGTCATTTCCTGCGGAGCACCCAGCGCAGCAGAAAACAACAACAGCCAGTCTACCGAAATACCAGTAAAACTCCTGCCGCTGAACGGTGAGATGAACGCCAATCCGGCGATCTCTGTATCAGGCCAGTTCACTACAGACGATGAAGTATTGCTCTCCTTTAAAACCGGTGGTATCATTCAACGCATCATGGTGAAGGAAGGCGACGCTGTTAAAAAGGGACAACTACTCGCGGTATTGAACCCGATAGAGATCAATGCGCAGGTACAACAGGCGCAGCTGGGATTTGAAAAGGCACAACGGGATCATAAACGTGTAGAGAATCTTTACAAGGATAGTGTTGCCACCCTTGAACAGCTCCAGAACGCCAAAACCGCGCTGGATATGGCAGGTGAACAACTCAAGACCGCACAGTTCAACCGTACGCATTCCCAGATCCTGGCAACGGAGAGTGGTTATATACTGCGCAAATTAGCCAGCGAAGGACAACTGGTACAACCAGGCACTCCTGTACTGGAAACCAATGGCGCACAATCAGGCAACTGGATGCTGCGTGTAAATGTCAGCAATAAAGAGTGGGCTGCTATCCATCTCCAGGATAAAGCGAGTGTAGAAGTAGAAGCTGTTCCCGGTAAAGCCTTTCAGGGTGTTGTATCCCGCAAGTCAGAAGGTGTACAGCCACAAAGCGGTTCTTTTACTGCGGATATTAAGCTAACGGGAGAAAGGCCGTCCGCTATCGCTTTCGGTATGTTCGGCAAGGCAATTATCAAACCTGTAATAGTTACTTCTGCCAGTGACCAAGGCCCGTGGGCCATTCCCTATGATGCCTTACTGGAAGGTGATGGCAGCACAGGTTATGTATATGTGACCAACGATAGTAAAACCGCTCACAAAGTAGCTGTAACCATCGCCGGAATGGAAGCCGATAAAGTGATCATCAGCAAAGGACTGCAGGACGCAGGCGCCCTGATCATCTCAGGTAGTGCTTATCTGACAGAAGGCAGCACCATCACCGTAAAATAATACTCGCCCGGCAACGGAACTCCTCTAATAAATCAACGAATCATGAAAATTTCTTCATACGCGGTAAAGAACTATCAGTTTACACTGGTGATCTTTATTATGATCATCGTACTGGGTGTTACTACCATTCTTACCATGCCCCGGTCCGAAGATCCCGAAGTGAAATCTCCCTTCTTTAATGTAGTCGTCGTATATCCGGGCACCAGCCCGAAAGACATGGAAGACCTGGTGGTAGATCCATTGGAAAAGGAATTATCCTCGCAGGAAAATATCAAACGTGTGCGTACCAGTATAGGCGATGGCCTGGCAGTAATACGCGTGGAATACAAATACAGAAGTAACGTCGATGACAAATACCAGGAAGTACTGCGTGTGGTGAATGGCAAACGTAGTCAGCTGCCTGAGAACATCAGCATCGATGTCATGCGCCAGCAACCCAGTGATGTAAACATTATGCAGATAGCACTGGTGTCGGAAACAGCGTCCAAAGACAAACTACAGTATTATGCAGAGAAGCTGCAGGATGACCTGGAAACCATCAAAGCCCTGAAGAATGTGGAGATACATGGTCTTCCGGACAGGCAGGTGAGAATTGAGCTGAACCTCGAAAAGATCGCCCAGATGGGCCTACCGGTATACAAGGTCATTTCCAGCATACAGAACGAAATGAGCAATATCCCCGGAGGTAGCATTGAAGCCGGCAACCGCAGCTACAACATTAAAAGCAGTGGCAGTTATCAGCAGCTGGATGAAATAAAGAATACCGTTGTCTTTAACAGTAAAGGAAAAAACATCTTCCTGAAAGATGTTGCCGCTATCTATTACGGTCTGGCAGATGAACAGTATGAGACAAGGCTGAACGGACGCAGATGCGCCTTTGTGGTGGCTGCACAGAAAGAAGGTGAGAACATCAGCGCCACCAAAGAATTGTACCGCCCGGTATTGGCTCAGTTTAAGAAAACACTGCCCTCCAATATCGACATGGTCCAGCATTTTGACCAGGCAGATAACGTGAACAGGCGCCTGGGTGGACTGGGAAAAGACTTCATAATCGCCATTCTACTCGTGGCTGTTACCCTGTTGCCGCTTGGATTCCGGCCAGCATTGATCGTCATGATCTCCATCCCTTTATCACTGGCTATCGGGATTGTTTTGCTCAATATATTCGGTTATAATCTGAACCAGCTGAGCATCGTAGGACTGGTTGTAGCATTGGGATTACTGGTAGATGATAGTATCGTCGTAATAGAAAATATCGAGCGCTGGATACTGGAAGGTCATTCGAGAATGGACGCTACATTGAAAGCCACCAAACAGATCGGGCTTGCCGTGGTGGGATGTACAGCCGCATTAATCATTGCCTTCATGCCACTGGTCTTCCTGCCGGAAGGAGCCGGAGACTTTATCCGTGGACTGCCAATGGCTGTTATCCTGAGCGTATTTGCATCTATGTTCGTGTCGCTGACGATCATTCCTTTCCTGGCCAGCAAGCTGTTACCGGAACATACGGGTAATCCTGAGGGCAACATCTTCATGCGTGCCCTCAAAAGACTGATCCATGGCAGCTATTCACGCGTATTGGATAAAGCGCTGAAAAGACCAGTGCTTTCAATCATCATTACCCTGATCATTTTCGGTGGTTCCATCGTATTATTCCAGGTGGTAGGTTTCAGTCTCTTCCCTGCTTCCGAAAAGCCCCAGTTCCTGGTGAATATTACAACACCTCCGCAGTCAAGTCTTGCTTATACCAAGAGCATCGCAAGGCAGGTGGAACAGGCGTTGAAGAAGGAAAGGGCTGTTGCCTACTTCGCGACGAATGTGGGCAGGGGCAATCCCCGTATCTACTATAATGTGATACAGGAAAATGAAAGGAGTGACTTCGCCCAGATCTTCATACAGCTGGACAATCACACAACGCCGTACGACAAGCTCCAACTCATTGAAAAGTTGCGTAGACAGTGGACACCATATCCCGGGGCTAAAGTGGAGGTGGTTAACTTCGAACAGGGACCACCCGCCCCCGCCCCCGTGGAAGTACGCCTCTTCGGCGATAATCTCGATACCCTCCGCAGCCTGGCTGCACGGGTAGAAACGATGCTGCAGAAAGTACCGGGCGCTATTTATGTGAACAATCCGGTGAAGCTCCTGAAGACAGATATCCGGGTGGATATTGATAAAGAGAAAGCGCAGCTGCTGGGTATTCCGAGTATCAATATTGACAGAACAGTGAGACTGGCAGTAGCTGGACTGAACCTCGGACACTATGCCGATAAGAATGACAATGAATATGATGTGTTGCTGACACGTAATAAGGATGGCCGTCCTACCATGGATGTGTTCAACAACCTTTACGTCAACAACCAGGATGATAAACCTTATCCATTGTCGCAGGTGGCCAGTCTCAGGATGGAGGCATCTCCCCTGCGGATCAATCACCAGGAGAAAAGGCGTGTAGTGTCTGTAACAGCTTCCATACAGGAAGGCTTCCTGACAGACAGGGTGATCAACAGCACTATCGGGAAAATGAATGCCTTCCCCCTGCCTGCTGGCTACAGCTACGAAATGGGTGGTGAAGTGGAAACAAGGCAGGACTCTTTCGGCGGCTTTATGAGCATTATCATTGTTACCATGTTCCTGTTCGTAGCAGTGCTGGTACTGGAGTTCAAGACCTTCAAAAGCACCCTGATTGTACTCTCAGTAATACCACTGGGTGTGGTGGGCGCTGCCGTCGGACTATGGGTTACCGGTAATTCCCTGTCCTTTGTGGCCATCATTGGTATGATAGCCCTGGCGGGGATTGAGGTGAAGAATACCATCCTGCTGGTGGATTTTACGAACCAGCTCAGAGAACAGGGCAAGTCGCTCGATGAAGCGATCAGGGAGGCCGGGGAAATACGATTCCTGCCAATTGTACTGACTTCGCTGACCGCTATCGGGGGATTGATCCCCATTGCGATATCGACCAACCCATTGATAGCCCCCCTGGCGATAGTACTCATTGGCGGCTTGATCAGCTCCACCCTGTTGTCAAGGATTGTCACCCCGATTATTTATAAACTGATCCCTCCGAAGGTGGGGAATCATTGATAAACGAAAAAAGCCGCGGATCACTCTGGAATCACCGCGGCTTTTTTATGCTATTCAGTTGTATTATTTTTTGATCACGTCCATCCAGGAAGCTGCCATTAGCGATGCCCCTGCAATAGCAGGATGTACCCCATCTCCTGTCCAATAAGAACCCGGTGCAGACTGCTGGGCCTTGTCGTAAATACTTTGGTATGGAATGAAGGCTGCATTAAACTTTGTGGCAATTTCACGGGCTGCTGCGCGATATTCGTCGAATGCCGGGAACCATTTGTCAGTCACCGCCTTCACGCCATTCACAGCAAAAGGTTCACCAATGATCAGCTGTACGTCTGGTAACTGCTGCTTGGTACGTTCCAGCAAAGCGGTAAAATCATCGCGGTAGGTTTTAATAGTACCGTTGTAGTTGCCGTTCAGCATGTGCCAGTAGTCGTTTACCCCGATGAGGATACTGAGTACATCAGGTTTTATCTGCAGACAGTCCGCATCCCATCTTTCAGCCAGCTGGTATACCTTGTTGCCGCTGATTCCCTTGTTGTAGATCTTCAGATTTTTCTCCGGAAACTCCTTCAGCAAAGCTGCAGCTGTAAGGTAGGCATAACCATTTCCCAGTGCACTGGTGCTATTGGCTTCATTTTGGTCCCGCTTACGTCCTGCATCTGTGATAGAGTCTCCCTGAAAGAGGATGACCGCATCCTTTTTCAATGTTACTTTTTTGGCTTTCATTTCACCTGCAGCTGCCGTTGCAATGTTTGGAAGACTGATAGCGGCCAGACTGCCCAGTGACAGGTTCCGGATAAAAGCTCTCCGGTTGGAGGAATTAGGTTGTTGTTCCATGGAATTATGATAGTTAAGTATGCACGTTGCGGTTATACCACGCAAATGGTGAAACCTGTAGGGAATAAAGCTAATAAATTATGGGAACAAAATAAATATGCCGCCCAGGAATGAGCGGCAATTTAGTTATCTATCCTATGAAAACCTGTGTTTAAAAATCTTTCGTATTTGCCTTGGTATACAATCTCATAATCAGCATATCAGGCTTACGAAAGCATGTGGCTTTATTATGGATATGGATATGGCAGTTTAGTATGATCAGATATGTCGATTAAACATATAATTATTATAACCCATTGAAATTAATTTCTACTTCAAATGCTATTAAAGCTAAATGATTTATGCATTTCTTATGTAAAGATGTACAATTGTTGCTGCCAATTTCGTAAATTTCGGAAGCCAATATAGAAAATGAGTAAGGACACACATATTTCTAGGTGCTAACACTTATTTTAAAGAAGCACAGCGGTCTTGGCGGTAAAAGGCCCCAATATTTGACGCATATTTACGCCTAGCTTGCTGCTTGACTGTTTCTACCCACCAATCTTCCCTGGAAAACCTCATTAAAAGTAAATCCTGTATTGTCCGGTTTACATTGCTGCGGACTGTACGGATGTGAATTGTTCATCGATCAAAAAGACTTATTTGAACATAAAAACTAATACGCGACCTATAACTATGCGGATAGAATATTTGCCTACTGCCAATTTCAGCAGCAGTTATGCGTTTAATAGAAAAACTCATCCGAATGCCCGACAAACAGGTGTAATGACGATAGCACTAACGGGGACGAACAAACTACCTCAAACTAGTTAGCCAATGAAAGAGCCAATTTATAGAATACTGGTTATTGAAGAAGATGCTGCTTTAATAAAGAAAATTCAACAGTTATTAACCCTGCATCATTACGACATCTATACTTCCACTACTCCCGAAGAGGGCATTTATATCTGTCGGCAGTATAGACCTGATCTTGTTGTATGTGGTGTAAGATTGCGTGGTGGAAGCGGATATCATTTTCTGATGGAGCTGCGGAATGACCCTTCCCTCCAGCATATTCCTCTCATCTTCATCAGCGGGAAAGAAGGGAAAGAAGATATGCGTATGGGCATGAATCTCGGTGCTGACGACTTCCTGTCAAAACCTTTCAAGAGTAAGGAATTATTGTTGAGTGTAAAATCCAGGCTGAACCGGTTTACGATCTTTAATGTACAGCAGAGAGAAAAAAAGCACACTACCATCGTTTCTATGCCCGTTATCCCTCCTGAGGTCCATCATAAACTGAGCAAAACGGAATTCAGGGTGATGCAGATGATTGCAGAAGGAATGAGCACTAAAGAGATTGCACAGACGCTTAATATCAGTATTAAAACGGTCGAGAATCACAGGCATAATATCTCCAAAAAGCTAAACCTTACAGGGCATAATTCATTGATAAAATATGCTATAAAACACCTTACGCAGCAGTATAAAATATTATCGTAAGGAGTTATTTCAGATGTAGGGTACCATTTGCATCGTAGCTGTAATGGATGTCGCCGATCAACTCCAGGGTTTCCAGGAAGTAATCCAGGCGCTGTAGTTTCTCCAATCCACCAGTAAACTTTTTGCTGGCCAGCTCCTTATTGTCAAAAACGACCCTTACACCATACCAGCGTTCCAGCACCTCGGCAATCTCCTGCAGAGAGGTGTTATGGAACACATATACTCCTTTCATCCAGGCAAGTACTTCACTCTCATCAAATGAGTGTACATCATATCCCTTGTCTGTTTTGTAAGTGGCTTCCTGTCCTGGCCGCAGATGTATTTCTTTTCCATCTGCCCTGGCTATCACGGAGCCGCTTACCAGCGAGGTTCTTGTGATGCCATCGTTATAAGCATTGACGTTAAAGGAAGTACCCAGTACCTCGATATCTGTCTGCTCGGTATGTACAATAAATGGTTTGGCGTCATTTTTTGTTACCTGGAAATAAGCCTCTCCGTCCAGGTATACCTCCCGCTTGTTGCCAGTGAAGTTAAACGGGAAACGCAGTTTAGAGGTAGCGTTCAGCCACACCTCAGTACCGTCTGACAACAACAGCTTATAATCCATTTTAGGTGGTACGGTCAGCGTATTAAAGCCATTGCCCATGGCAGTACCACCGGTAAATTGCAGCTTCCTGGCGCCAGCGTTGAGCTGTACATCCCCGGCTTTAATATTTTGTTTTGCCTGGTTATAGGGTAGTGCAATGGTCTCACCTCCTGCCAGCTGCAACTGCAGACCGTTAGCCGGTGCAGGAGTTGCCGTTACTACTGCCGGCGTTTGTTCCACCTTGCGGTGGGTAGTTTTCCATATCAGGCTGATGCCGACCATAGCGACTATTACCACAGCGGCAGCAAACAGCCACTTTCTGATGCTAAGGATTCCCGTATGTTTAACAGACAATTCACTCCTTACGGAAGTCCAGGCGTTTGTCACATCTATCTGCTGCCAGAACTTCTCTTCTCCCGGCAATGAAAAACTATGCTTCAAAGCCCTCCACATTAATTCGACATCCTCATGACCGCTGATTAACGCTGATACATATTGATCGTCAGATTCGTTAATAGTGCCATTACGCTTTTTCAGCAACAACTGGTAAATGTGTTCATGATTTTCACTCATCATTCTTAACTGTTCATTTTATGATAGATGGCTCCGCACGTGGACGATGCAGGTTCATTCACTGCAATCTATTGCATGAAGCTACGCACATCCGTTCATTAAAACTGTTAATTGCCAGTTAACGCATTTGCTAACAAATTGTTATGAGGGCGTGAAGGTAAACGATTGCGTAGGAAACGGTACCGCAGCGCATTACATTTTTCTGGCATCTGTAAACAGAGTATAATATAAAGAAAAATGGCTGCCCTGTATTTCCCAGAGCAGCCATTTGCACCATATCATTATATGATCAATACTTTGAATCCGGACGGTTAGCCGCCAGTTTTCCGAAGTCGGAAGGTTTGTTACCCATTGTGATTTTTAACACACCACCTTTCAGGATGTCTGCATGGCGGATATAACTGTTGTTATACGGTTTGCCATTCAGTGTTACCTGCTGAATGTAGATATTCTCCGCACTGTTGTTGATGGTTTCTACAGTGAATGTCTTACCACCCTGCAGTTTCAGGCTGGCCTTTTCAAACAGCGGACTACCGAATACGTAAATACCTTTTGCAGGATTTACAGGATAGAAGCCCAGGGAAGAGAATACATACCAGGAAGACATCGCGCCAACATCTTCGTTACCCGCCAGACCTTCAGGACTCTTGGTATAGAAATCCTTCATTACCTGTCTTACCTTTTCAGAAGTCTTCCACTGATTGCCGGAATAAGCATACATGTAAGTCACGTGATGGCTTGGTTCATTGCCATGTGCATACATCCCGATCAGACCGGAAATATCGTTAGATGCCTGGGCGCCCATATCGCCTTTTGCTACAAACAGGCTATCCAGTTTCTTTGTGAACGCATCATCACCGCCCATCAGGCTGATTAAACCTTCCACATCCTGAGGCACCAACCAGGTGTACTGCCAGCCATTACCTTCAGTGAAGTCGCCTTTCTCATGGATAGAGTTGAACGGATCGTAGGGTGTTTTGAAGCTGCCGTCATCCATTCTCGGACGAACGAATTTAATAGTGCTGTCAAAGTAGTTCTTATAGTAACCAGCTCTTTTTGAATAATAGTCAAAATCAGCTGTACGGCCCAGCTTCTTTGCTACGGCAGCAATACACCAGTCGTCTATCGCATATTCCATGGCTTTAGATACAGACTCGTATTCCTTGTCAGCCGGAATGTATCCTTTTGCCTTGATATCTTTCATGCCCAGATCATCCCTGGTAGAAGAAGCCTTCATCGCTTCAAAGGCAGCATTGATATCAAAGCCCCTGTATCCTTTCAGATAAGCGTCTGCAATTACCGGTACTGCGTGATAACCCACCATACAGTTCGTTTCGCTACCCATCAGTGGCCAGATAGGCAGTTTCCCCTGTTGCTTATAAATAGTCAGCATCGAGTTCACAAAACTGTTTACCCTGTCAGGTTGTGTCAGCGTATACAGAGGTGCGCAGGAACGGTAAATGTCCCAGAGTGAGAAAACGGTGTAATTATCAAAACCCGGATTGCTGTACACTTTTTTATCAGTACCACGGTAAGCGCGGTTATGGTCATTGAAGAGTGCAGGTCCTATCATGGTATGATACAGCGCTGTATAGAAGATGCTCCTGTTGGTCACATCTTTGGTTTCCAGCTGTATTTTAGACAGTTCCTTATTCCATTTTCCCTGGGCAGTTTTAACTGTGCCTGCAAAGTCCCAGGATGGGATCTCGCTGTTGATATTCGCCAGGGCATTTTCACTGCTAACCGGGGAAATACCTACTTTCAGCATCGCCTGTGCCGGCGCTTTATCAAAAGAGATAACACCCTTGATATTCTTGCCTTTACCCTCGGTACCGCTCAGTTTTTCATCACCATTGAACACCTGGAAATCTTTCAGTGGCACACTGCTACGGATAGCAAACCAGAGGCGCTGGTCTTCTGCCCAACCTTTTGAAAGACGGTAGCCCACGAGGGTATAATCGTCTTTCTTCTGGATAAAGGTTTCTACGGGAGCATCCCAACCAATACCTTCTTTCAGGTCTATAATGATATGACCTTCTTCACCCTGCGGGAAAGTATATTTATGAAAACCAACCCTTTCGGAAGCGGTCAGCTCTACTTTAATATTATAATCTTCCAACTGTACGGAATAATATCCCGGTGTAGCTGTTTCATGTGCATGTGAATAATGTGAACCGTATCCACTGGTGGGGTTCTCCTGGCTGCCATGGTTTGTCCTGATCTTACCAGTATAAGGCATGATCAGCACATCTCCCAGATCGCCGATACCGGTACCGCTAAGGTGCGTCTGCGGAAAACCGATCACAACACTGTCCGAATAATGATATCCGGAACACCAGTCCCACCCTTTTACAATATTGGTAGGCCCAACCTGTACCGCACCAAATGGTACACTCGCTCCCACAAACACGTGACCATGACCACCCGAACCAATGTAGGGATCTACATACGCTGTCGGTTTAAAATCTTTTGCCGCAGTGAAAGCTGTTTTTTTCTCTTGTCCCTTTACCTGCATGCCCGCTAATAATAGTGAAGCAGCCAGCACAGGATAATGCTTAAGTCCCAATTGCATATCTCAATATTCCTTTAGACAGGCAATATACGGACGGGAACGCAAAAAACGAAAGACGAGCTGGAAGGTAGCTGTCCCATAAAAACAATTCGCAATGGATTACTTCTTGTAACTGGACAAATTACACGCTATAATGCTATCTTTTTAAATATGGTAACACGTTTTGGGGAAGTATCCGGAATTGAGTATAAGCACTGAAAAAGCAATGCACCCTTGCTAGTTGATAATCAAGTAATAACCTCTTGTTACTTCAAGTGTCCTGTCAATTCATATACCACGAAAGTTGTAAAAATAGACATCAAAATGAGTATAACACCTTCATTTCTACATCCAACGTGTAGCAGGTTTGTGTAGCTATTACATTAAAATAAGAATAAATAGAATATTAATCATATCTTTACTTTATTTATAATATAATATATAATGTAATATTATATACTTATAGCCTTATTACTGTTATAACTTGTATGAGATGAAAGCAATTTTACTCATTTTATTAGTTCCCATTTTCGTCTGTTCGAGCTTCATCGCGAAAGCGCAGCAAAGTGGCTTGTGGGGTATCAATTACCAGGCTATTGCCAGGGAAAACCCAAAAGGTGCTGTCATTGCTCTGCAGCAAGTACGGGTAAAATTCAGCATCCTCGATGGTGGTCCTGATGCCAATCCACTGTACACAGAAATGCATCAGACCAATACCAATAGTCAGGGTCTCTTCTCCCTGGTGATCGGTGCCGGTACTCCTGAAATCGGGGATTTCAAAAACATTCCCTGGAGCAGAGGTAACCAGTACCTGAAGGTAGAACTGGACATCAAGGGACAAAATGACTTCGTGCCTATCGGTGTAATGCCGTTCATGGCAGTGCCTTATGCACTCTATGCCGCGAACGGTGGTTCCGGCGGTAACGGAGGAAATGGTAGTACCAATGTCAGCATTGTATGGCTGGGTACACTGACCACGCCTCCGGCAACACCTTCGGTAGGACAGGCATATTATAACAGTACAGATAAACGCTCCTATATTTACGACAGCACTGGCGGCACAGGCAACTGGAATATTATGGCGCAGGATGGTTTACCAGGTGCTGCAATGTCCTGGCTGGGCTCATTTACAACAGCTCCTTCCAGCCCGGGTGTAAACCAGGCTTATTATAACCTGACCGACCGCAAAGCATATGTATATGATGGATCTGCCTGGCAGATCTTCTCCGAAAGTGGTCAGAACGGCGTTGGTACTGGTATCAGCTGGCTGGGTTCTTTAGCAACACCTCCCGCCAGTCCGGTGATCAATCAGGCTTATTATAATACAGTAGATAAGAAGTCATATATCTATGATACGACCGGCACCGGTAGCTGGCAGATCCTGACACAGGATGGTATTTCCGGCACCGCTATCAGCTGGCTGGGTTCTTTAGCAACACCTCCGGCCACTCCCACACTAAATCAGGCTTATTACAATACAGCAGATAAAAAATCCTACATCTACGATACTACCGGCACCGGAAGTTGGAATGTGCTGGCACAAGATGGCGCCACCGGCATCTCTATCAGCTGGCTGGGCACATTAGCAGCCGCTCCCGCTGATCCACTGGTAAATCAGGCCTATTACAACAGCGCTGACAGAAAAGCTTACATCTATGATAGTACCGGCACATGGCAGATCCTGGCACAGGACGGTACAGGATGGAACCTGTCAAATCTCGAATTCGAGGACAATGGTTCTTTAGGACTGACTACAACAGCAAGTACAGATACAGTAAAATCAGAAAATAGGGCCTGGCTGGTAAGAGGTAACACCGACACCAACCCTGCTCTTGATTTTATCGGTACAGTAGATGATAATCCATTTATTATAAAGGCTGGTGGTACCGGTCCTAACTTTGAAAGGCTCCGTACCTTCCCTGATAAACCAATGACCATCTTAAATGGTACTGACGATGCAGGTGCACAGGTAGGTAAAGCTGTATTAACCGTATTTTCAAGTGAAGTACCGACCGGTATCATTAACGGCGACCCGAATTACGCCAACGGTATCGTCGGATATGCCAACAGTAGCACCGGCGCTGGTGTTGCCGGATATAACTTTGGTAGTGGCCCTGGTATCAGAGGTGCTACCGCTTTCGGACCTGCTGTTCTCGGAACTGGTACTTCCCGCTATATACAAGGTGTAAAAGGAACTAACTCTTCCACCAACGGTGGTCTGGGTGTGGAAGGTACGACCAACTCTCCTTATAAACCTACTACAGAAGTAAGATCCGCTGGTGTGATGGGTTCTTCCACTCATGCCTCTGGTTATGGCGTGGTGGGTGTTGGTAATAACCTGAAACCAGACCTGTTCTCCAACCCGCCTACAATTGGTGGTGGTATGATGGGTATTGGTACCCGTGCAGGTGTGGTTGGTTTTGGAACAACTGCTTTCAACGGTATCGGTGTAGTTGGCGGTGGTAACAATGAAGTAGTGGTGTATCCGCTTGGTGGTGCAGGTTTAGCTGGTTCTGCAGGTGGATTGAACGCTGGCGTTGGCGTACATGGTTTTGCAAAAGGTAACCCTACTGATATTGATCGTTGGGGAGGTGTTTTCCAGTTTGGTACTAACATCAGCTCTATCCATGTATACACTTACCTGGCAGGTGCCAATGCAAGCGGCATCTACGGTCTCATTTCCAATGGTACCAAATCAACCGTTGTAAAAGACAATGCTGGTGAAAACCGCCTCCTGTTCTGTACAGAGGCGCCTGAAGTACTCTTCCAGGACTTCGGCACCGGTGAGCTTCAGAATGGTGCTGCTCACATCGATCTCGAAGGCCTGCTGACAAAAGTGATCCGTGTAGATGCTAAACACCCGATGAAGGTGTTCATTCAGCTGGAAGGCGAATGTAACGGTGTATATGTGACCAATAAATCAGCTAAAGGTTTCGATGTAAAAGAATTACAAGGTGGTAAATCAAACGTTCCTTTCACCTGGCAGATCGTTGCATCCCGTGCGGATGAAGTACTGCCTGACGGAACCGTGCTCCCTTACTCAGACAGACGTTTCCCTGTAGGTCCTGGTCCATTACCGGTACAGGAAGCTACTACAGCTGCTACGCCTGATGCACCTGTTACCACTGCTAAACCAGCCCTGAAAACAGTAGAGCTGAAAACAACAGAAAAAGAAGTTATCAATAAAGCGTTCTCCAACCTTCAGTTTGCCAGTGCAAAGGCGGATATCGCAACAACATCACTGCCTTCCCTGGACAAAATGGCCAGCCTGCTGCAGGCGCATCCCGAATGGCAGTTATCACTGAGCGGCCACACTGACAATGAAGGAACTGAAGCATTTAACCAGACTTTATCAGAAAAAAGAAGCGAAGCTGTCAAACAATACCTGGTGAGTAAAGGTGTTGCTGCAAACAGGATCGCTACCAAAGGGTACGGACAAACGAAACCACTCGCTGCCAACGACAGTAAAACTGCCAGAGGAATGAACAGAAGAGTGGAAATGGAAATCCTTACTGAAGAAAAACCTTAATGATGACTGTTATCAAAAAAATATTAACTGCTAATATTGTGGGTGCGTCCTTCCTCTTACCAGGAATGGCGCACGCGCAATATATTGAGAGACAGGTAATAACCAGCACCAGTAAAAACATCACTTATGAAGCCGGTGGTTCACTTGAATCGGGGCTTGATATGGATTGGTCCGTAGGTGAAATTGCGGTAAGCACCATCAAGTATCCGGATGTGGTCCTGCTCACACAGGGTTTCCTGCAACCCCCGCTGCAGAACCTGTTGAAGCTGAAAGATGGAGATATGGTCCTTTATCCGAATCCAATTGCCACGACGCCCAAATTGACGATCGTTTACATGAGGGAGGATACGGTTTCCGTGAAAAAGATAGATATCCGTATCATCAGCATCGGCGGAAATATGGTGTACTCCGAGCAGGGGATTGTTCCGAACAACGCTTTCGGTACCAGGTTTGAACGCCAGGTGGATGTCACCCGTTTCAACCCGGGCGTATACGTAGTAACGTTGATCTTGAATACTGGTATTAAGGTGAGCAGAAAATTCATAAAATTCGATTCCCAATGATTATATTGGAGCATGAAACAACGGATTCCACATTGTCTTTTACTGGTGGCTGTTATGATCATCTCCGGTATACCCACTTTTGCACAGCGGAAAAGCGCTATGTTAAATCATATAGCGCTTTATGTTTATAACCTGGAAAAGAGCACTGCTTTCTACAGGGATATCATCCAGATAGATACCATCCCCGAGCCATTCCACGACGGTCGTCACACATGGTTCAAAGTAGCTGAACACAGCCATCTGCACATTATATCCGGAGCAAAGGAGATTGTAACCCACGACAAAAACTCGCACCTTTGCTTCAGCGTTCCATCAATTGAAGAATTTATGACCCGCCTCCGCCAGCATCACATTCCTTTTGAGAGCTGGAAAGGTGAAGCCGATAAACCTACCCTCCGTGTAGATGGTGTGAAACAGATCTATTTTACGGATCCTGATGGTTACTGGGTAGAGATCAATGATGATCACTCCTGATTTCCGGCCAGCAGCCGCTCACCTCCATCTTCAAGAACAGCACGCTTCCTGGGCAAACAATACGCATGATGCTCCTGTATAAAAGCGAGCATTTTCTCCCTGAGATAACAACGCAGGTCAAAGGCCTTACCTGAACTGTTGGCACTGACCAGCATCCGGACTTCTATTGTCTGTTCGGTGATGTTGGTGACCTGCATGACCTGTACCCGCTTGTCCCATAGTGGCTGATCTTTCAGCAGCCGTTCAAATTCCTTCCGCAGGATATCAATAGGGGCTGTATAATCCAGGTACAGGAACGCCGTGCCCAATATGGCAGAACCGGTCCGGGTCCAGTTCTGGAAAGGTTTTTCGATGAAATAATTGATAGGCAGGATCAGTTTGCGCTGGTCCCAGATCCCTATCACCACATAGGTAAGGGTGATCTCTTCCACCCTGCCCCACTCTCCTTCCACTACCAGTACATCATCAATACGGATCGGCTGTGTAAAAGCAATCTGCATCCCCGCCAGGAAATTAGACAGGGAACGCTGTGCGGCAAAACCGACAATAATACCGCCCACTCCGACCCCCGTCAACAGTCCCGCGCCGATCTTACGCAGATTATCAAAACTGAGCAGCACCGCACACAAGGTGAGTATCATAATCATACTGATCGACAGTTTACGAATAAACTGCAGCTGGGTACGCATTTTCCTCTCCCGCAGATTATCCTCCTTTTTGAGATCATAAGTATGTGAGAGATAGTCTTCAAAAACTTTCACCAGTCCTACCAGCATAAAGCCAAAGGAGGCAATTAAGCTGATCTCCACTATCTTGCTCAGCAACGCCATGGGCTTTCTGTGCAGTTCCATAAACGGCAGTACCATATCCAGGATCAGCACTGGCAGGAAATAGTTGATGGGCTTTCCCAGGCGCTTCAGCACAGATCTGACGAAGGAATAATCGGTCACATTCCTGGCAGTGTATTTCAGGATGATGGCGACCAGGTATTTGATGATCAGGCCACTGATCAGGGCTGCACATCCGAGTAAAATGTTCCATAAAAAGGGAGGAAGCTGGAGATTGCGCTGCAGATTTTCGAGCATATCAGACGGGTTATTTGGTATCCGGCTTTGTTGCAAAGAACATACCGTATGTGTCTGGGTACAATTCCGTATCTTTAGCTAATATTTTTTTTTGAATCAAAACCATCTAAGATTTTGTATTTCGACGAATTTGACCTGGATGATCGGGTTTTGGACGGAATAGATGCAATGGGATACACCACCGCGACACCTGTTCAGGAACAAGTTATCCCCCCAATTATTGCCGGGAAGGACATTCTGGCCTGCGCACAGACAGGTACGGGTAAAACTGCGGCATTCCTGTTGCCTATATTGCACCGTTTAATTACCGAGCCCCATGAAACACATAAGATCAACTCACTGATTATAGTACCCACCCGTGAACTGGCAGTCCAGATTGCCCAGACACTGGAAGGTATGTCCTACTTTACGTCCGTCAGCTCTATTGCTGTATACGGCGGTAGTAATGGCGCATTGTTCTCAGCAGAAAAGAAGGCGCTGACCTCAGGAGTAGACATCGTGATCTGTACACCTGGCCGTATGATCGCCCACCTGAACATGGGTTATGTAAAACTGGATGCCGTAAAGTACCTGGTACTCGACGAGGCAGACCGGATGCTGGACATGGGTTTTAATGACGATATCATCAAGATTACGTCCTTCCTGCCCAAACAAAGGCAGAATCTCCTGTTTTCCGCTACTATGCCCGATAAGATCCGAAAACTGGCACTCAAGATCCTGCACCAGCCGGAAGAGATCAACATTGCCATTTCCAAACCACCGGAGAAGATCGTACAGGAAGCATTTGTAGTTTTTGAAGAGCAGAAGATCGCGCTGATGAAACACGTGCTGTCACAGAAACAGTTCGGCAGTATCATCATTTTCTGTTCCCGTAAGCAGAACGTAAAACAGCTCTGCCATGAGCTTAAAAAAGCGCGTTTTTCCGTGGAAGAGATCCACTCCGACCTGGAGCAGGAAAAAAGAGAACAGGTGCTCATGGACTTTAAGAACAAGAAACTGAAAATGCTGGTGGCTACGGATATTCTGAGCCGTGGTATCGACATCGAGGATATTGACCTGGTGATCAATTATGATGTGCCAAATGATGCGGAAGATTACATTCACCGTATCGGACGTACTGCCAGGGCAGCCACTGATGGCACCGCCTATACCATCGTCAGCGAGAAAGAACAACGGAAATTTGCCCGGATAGAAGAAGTACTGGGAAAACCTGTAGTCAAAGCTGCAGTTCCCGCTACATTGGGTCCCGTACCGGAATATACAGCCAAACCCGGCCGTTCCGGCGGAGGTAGTCGCCCGCATGGTAAAAAGCGCTCCGGCGGTAGCGGTGGCAACCGTAATCAAAAGCCATCCGGCCAGCATAACCGTGGTGGTGGCCATCAATCACAGCAGCATCGCAGTAAGAGTGGCAACAGCCAGCATAGCGGCAATAATCCGCCCAAACCGTAACAGGACGGCCCCTCTCTCTCGCCTGAAAAGTAATTATAGATCATACTATTTGAAACGTTCTGCCTATAGCGGAACGTTTTTTTTATGAGCCTGCCCTATTTTTCCATTTTTTGGAATTATTTCCTGCGAATGGACATTTCTTCTACTATGCCAATTTTAAAACTAGCCACCATAGCGGATTTGCCACGATTCCGTAATCTGGCACCCAAATGGATTCTACTATATCAAACAATGAAACAATGGCTAACAAATTCGACAGTAAGATATATGTGGTAGATGACGATCCGTTCTGTCTCGCCACATACGATAAGCACCTCAGGGCACAGGGATATGAAAATGTGACTTGCTTCTTATCGGGTACAGACTTTCTGTTGCAACTGTCAGATGAGCCCGACATTGTGCTATTAGACCATGACCTGGGAGATATGACCGGACTGGATTTATTAAAGGATATCAAACGATTCAATTCCGACATCTTCGTGATCTTCGCCAGTTCCCGTCAGCAACCGGAAATCGCAACAGAATCACTCAAGAACGGCGCTTTTGACTACATTATTAAAGACGACAGTGTATTGGAACATATAACAGCTACGCTCAATAAATTATTCGTAGTACAGGATTATCTGAAGAAAAAACGCAGAAACAACAGGTTCTTCTTTTTCGTAGGATTGATACTGGCGTCCTGTTCATTGTTCAGCTATCTGTACGACGTTTTGAGATCTTCATAACCTACGCTTGCCTGCTAGACCTACAACAGTTAAAGAAGTGTTCTGTTTATCCCTATACCTTTTATCACCACAACTTTAACAACGCATATCATGAAAAAGATCATAGCAGTACATCTGCAAAACGACAGGAGCGGTCACACACTGGTATTTCGCCAGTCACTGGAAACCTTGATAGAAAAGGGTTTGGATGTACATCTCATAACAAACCGTACAGGTGAGATGCCTGGGCTCCTTACAGGCGTCCCGGGTATACAATACCACTACATAAATTATTCTGAACGGGGGAACAAATGGCGTTTATTCTTCAGCTTCCTGCTGGCGCAGTGGCTGATCTTCTGGAAAGTATTGAGTTTGTATGAAGCGGAAGCGAAAGTGTATATCAATACTTTACTGCCTTTTGGAGCTGCATGGGCCGGCAGGCTGAAGAACGCGCCGATCACCTATCACATTCATGAAACGGCGGTGCCGCTACCTTTCCTTCGTGCAATGCTGTGCGAATCTGCAAAGAGACTGGCTACGCAGGTGGTGTTCGGCTCCCGCTACTTACAGTCACAGATGACATTCCCGAAAGCGGAGAAACACGTCATACACAGTTGCCTGCCGCAATCATTCGTACAGGAAGCAGTATTGCATTCCAATCACGGTTCCCGTAAAACAGTATTGATGGTGGCGCCACTGGACGAAGAAAGCGGACTGCGTGAACTACTTGAATTAGCTACACTCATGCCAGCCACAAAGTTTGAACTGGTGATCAACGCCCATAAGAAAGATATTGACGTATACTTTGAACACTGCCAGATGCCCGACAACCTCATGGTATACGGGACACAGCTGAACCTCCATCCTTTTTACCAGCGTGCAGCTGTGGTACTGAACCTCTCTCATGTGGAGCACCATAAGGATACATTCGACATCAGTATCCTGCAGGCAATGAGTTACGGCAGACCGGTGATCGTACCACTGAGCGGAGGAGCAAACGAACTGGTGGCGCACGGATGGAATGGCTATCGCATCAGCGGCCATTATATCGACAAAGTTCGCAAACACGTAGAACAACTGTTCCAGAACAAGCCATTATACGCTGATATGAGCTGCGCTGCACAACTGGTAGCCTCTCAGTTTAAATCAGAATTTTTCAAACAGCAGGTGGGAGATATCTTCTTAGATGGCAATTATTTTACCCCTACCAAAAAGAAAGAACAACTGGCAGAAGTACTGCTCTACCCCGCTGCTTTACAGGAATATATTGACAATTCAAGAAATTAATATGGATATGGTGCCGATGTAGACTGAGACTAGTTCAGGAGTTATTATTCAGGATACCAGTAGACGTTTTGTGTTGTTTGTGGACGTTCATCCCGGCCCCGGTGCAGGAGCAAACCGTGAAGCAGAGGGGCCAGGCGATGACTCAGAAGAAATTGAAAGTGATTACGGATGTGGATGTTTTGCTTGCCAGCTTGAGAATGCGTCATCCCGGCCCCGGTGAAAATGAAAAAGTGTCGCAGAGGGGCCAGGCGATGATAACAGAAAAGAAAAAAGATCTTTAAAATATTGTGTTGAGTATGTGGACTGTCATCCCGGCCCCTCGTGTTGTTGCTGTCAGTGAGTGTTGGAGGGGCCAGGCGATGATCGTGCATTGAAGTTATTAGAGTGTGATCCCTTACCGACTTTGAGAGTGCTTTATCAGGGCCCCGATGCAAATGGAATTGTGAGGCAGAGGGGCCTGATGAAGAAACCAACACAATAAAACTTGTTTTTTTGCTTGCCTACATAATCCCTACCAGGGCCTCCGGCGCGTACACTTTCGGAAAGTGTAGCAAAGGAGGCCTTTTTTGATGATGGGAAATTTTCCTAAATTAACAGAAAATTCCATGAATGCTCGATTTTAAGATTTTTATTGTAGAGGATGATAAGTGGTACGGAGGATTATTACAGCATTACCTTAGTCAAAACCCCGACTACGAAATAACCTTGATCGGCTCAGGCAAAGAATGCCTGGCACAGTTGCACCGGAAACCAGATCTTGTGACCATCGACTTTGGGCTTCCTGATATGAACGGGGAAGAATTGTACAAGAAAATTAAACAAGCCCAGCCAAACCTGCCTGTTATCATTATAAGTGCACAGGAAAGGATCACAACAGCGGTGGACCTGCTGAAAATGGGTGCGGAAGATTACCTGGTGAAAGATGATAATACGCAGCAGCTGCTGTGGAAAGCCATCATTCGCTTACGGGAAAAAATGTCCCTGAAAAATGAGATCTCCGAGCTCAAAGCTGAACTCAAAACCAGGTATGACTATTCCCGGTCTATTATAGGCAATAGTCCTGCCCTCCAAACCGTTTTTAAGTTAATAGATAAAGCCGCAGGTTCACTGATCAATGTGTCTGTATCGGGAGAGACCGGTACAGGTAAGGAATTAGTGGCACGGGCGGTGCATTATAATTCCGCCAGAAGTGGTCATCCTTTTGTACCGGTCAATATGGCCGCTATTCCGAAAGAATTGGTCGAGAGTGAATTATTCGGTTACGAGAAGGGCGCTTTCACCGGTGCAATGAATAAAAAGACCGGCCGTTTTGAAGAAGCCAATGGCGGTACTCTTTTCCTGGATGAGATCGGGGAAATGGACCTGAATATTCAAAGCAAACTGCTGCGCGTATTGCAGGAGAAGGAACTGACCCGCCTTGGAGGTACCAGTAAGATCAAACTGGACTTCAGACTGGTAGTGGCCACGCATAAGAACCTGGCAGAGGAAGTTAAAAAAGGGAATTTCCGCGAAGACCTTTATTATCGTATTGTCGGACTTCCCATTACCCTCCCGCCCCTGCGTGAGCGCAAGGAAGATATCCTGCTGCTGACGCAGCATTTTCTGACTGGTTATTGTAAAGAAAATAAAGTACCGGAAATAAAAGTGTCTCCCAGTGCAAGGGAAAAACTACTGACTTACAGCTATCCCGGAAACGTGCGTGAACTTAAATCAGTAGTAGAACTGGCAGCCGTAATGTCAGAAAATAATCTCATAGAACCCGAAGATATTACCTTCCTCTCTGGTAATAATCACGATGTGGATACGGTATTGAATACGGAACTGACCTTAAGAGAATATACAAGGCTCATCATCCGCAATTACCTGAAAAGGTACGATGATAATGTGCTCTTAGTTGCGGAGAAACTGGATATTGGCAAATCCACTATTTATAAAATGTTACAGACAGGTGAAATAGAGGGCGCCTGACGATACTATCAACCCATTATGCGACCGGAACACCAATTGTATACTTATACGTACTTGTACAAGATAAGTAATACCAGCACGGCTTTCATTCAAAAAATGATCATGCTTTTCATCTCTTCACTGGATGAATATATTATCGACCTGGCTACACTGCAAGAGCAGAAAAATCTTTCCGAGCTTAAAAAAGTGGTTCATAAAATGAAGCCCAGTGTGATGAACCTGGAGGTGAAAGGAGCAGCAGAGATTATTAAGTCACTTAATAGTACTGCTTCCTGGAATAATGACACCGATCGTCGTGTCAGTCAGTTACGTGAAATATTTGCAGCGATCAAACCGATGATGGAAAAAGATCTTGCCCTGCTGGATACTAAAGAGTTATAAAAGTAAGAGGCTGCTTCGGTATATTGAGCAGCCTCTTGCAATTTTTTAATCCCGTCTTACTGATGCTTTACTTATCTGCCTTTATTGGCATCGCGCAGTGCCTTGATCTGATCATGAGACGCTCTCAGCGTAGTCTGTTGTTCAGTGATCATTTCACGCAGATAAGCAGGTAGATCTTCATCTTCCAGTGCTGTTCTGTATGCACGCTGTGCAGCATCTTCACCAGCTTCACAATTAGCAAGTACCGTATGACGGTCATGGCCTGTAAACACCGCCTTTACATCCATCCATGCGCGATAGATCTTTCCACTTGTAGTCGTAGAGCTATCCATATCACCGCCCAGCACATTTACTTCTGTACCCAATGCAAGGCGGATCTCATGGCTTTCGCTGATCATGGAAGAAAACAATGCTTTCAGATCTGAGTCTTCAGCTCTTAATTCCCTCAACGCCTTTTCATATCCTTCTATACGGTCATTATTGATCTGGATCAGATCATTCAGTACCTCAATAGTTTCAACTGTAGCTTGCATAAAATATGTTTTATTGGTTAACAGATAAGGCTGTTATTGCCTCTGTATTACGCAATAATTCTAACAAAATTATGCCACAGGAAATTGTCTCCTCACAAGCGCTGTGTCCCGTAGAAGTTGGAGTAATGTTCTCATCACTATGGGTAAATTAAAGGACGACCTCAGGCGGGCACTTTTACTGCCTGCCTGGCCAGCAGTTTCCACTGATTGCCTTCTTTACTCCACACGAGTAATACATACAGCTTCACATGCCCCACCACTCCGTTGTCATTGGTGTCTGCAACAAGTGTATGCCTTACAATAGCAGTATTACCACTGATAGTGATTGTCTGATCAGAGAGATCGATGGAAGTAAAATCAGATTTACCACTTACTATATTGGACACAAAAGTGGTCTTGTCTTCTATTTTACCACCGGAGTGTCCATAAGATAATTTTTCGTCGGATATTTTTTCCAGTGCGGCCTTATCTGCATCCACCATAGCCTTTCTCAATATTTCCACCTGCGAAGCGACGGTTTTTTCTTCTTTAGATTGTGCAAAGGAAACTGTTGACATCATGCAAAGTGCTAGTAGTATGGAGTAAATTTTCATATGGATCAGTTATATAATAAAAATATAGAATAGCGATTAAAAAGTATCGGCTTTATTATCTTTTTACCGCAAATGCAACACGGTAGAATTCATATCCCTTTTCACTACGCTCGGGGAGATAATGGTTGCGGTATTCCCCCGCGCTGTAATCTTCCAGCAGGTCCATATCGAAACTGTCGAGGTAACGTCTGGTCAGGAACGGCTCCAGTCCGAAGGTCCAGTGTTCTTCGATCTGCTTCAGGTCTTCCAGCAGTTTTTCACCTCCGAAAAAGGCGGCAGGATACCTGATGATCTTCTCATCTACATAGGTAAAGATCACATAACTGCCACGGGCAAACTGTTGCATGAATGCAAAAGTAGCGGCAACAGCATCTGCGGTGAGATAATTCGTGACACCCTCCCATATAAAAACAGTGGCTTGTGTCTTATCTATCTGTTGTTCAGCGGCCAGTTGATCAAGACTGCGTTCATTAAAGTCGGTCTGAATGTAGCGTACATTCTCGGGTAATCTTCCCAGACTTCTCTTTACCCGCTCCTGTTTTAACCTGGCGGTATCGGGATGATCTATTTCAATCACGGGCAATGCACGCAGGAAGCCAAGTCGCAGGGCACGGGTATCATATCCTGCTCCTAATATGATCACCTGTTTAACGCCGTTACGCACAGCCTGTTGCAACAGTTCATCAATATAGCGGGTACGTGCCACACCTGACGACAGCGCTCCCGGAATTCTTTTCCGGATAATGCCATAGACCAGGTTCCTGATAAAAGGGATAACAGATAATTGGGTAACGAATTTAAATCCTGCAGTAAGAAAAGAAACAGCATATGGGTCAGTAAACAGTCTTTTTCCGGATGGACGGTTCGTTTCCAGTGCCCGGAACAGCGCCATATATTGGGCCGTACGACTGGCGGTATTTGCTTTCATAACGGGTGGACTTGCGGTTTTTCTAAAGATAATAAAAAAAACTGCGGATAAAACTATCATTGATAGTATTATCCGCAGTCGGTAAAATGTTTCTCGTAATAAGGGTGCTATCCGTTAACTTAAAGAATACTCATGATTCTTCATGAATGTTACAAACGCCTCCTGTGTCCATTGTTTATAATCCTCCAGGTGAATGCCCAGTTTCTCATCGCGCTGTATCTCCTTGATCTCCCGGCTGTCCCAATATCCTTTGGCCAAAGACTGCACATTGACAGCTGTATCCTGTACCTGCACACCATATTCTTCCGGGTAGCTTTTGTAGTTCCCTATTGCCAACTCCTGGATTGCATGCTTAACGCCTTCTCTACTGTTCTTTGACATAGTTAAAATTTTTGGTTCGGTTGGTATAAAACAAGAACTATTCCTCTATGCCAGAATCGGAGAACGTTAGCGGAACTTTAACTTATTTTTTAGTTTTCTTTTCGGTGATATAGCCGTTGAACATAATAGGTTGCCTGTTGTTGCTGATTACCTGCAATGAAGCATAGCCGCTCTCGGAAATACTGAAGGACATTAATCTTGTGTCCTGGGTATCATGCGGTTTGATCACAATATCCCATCCCCCTTTTTTCCTCTCTGTCTGTGTATAATCAAACTTTGTCGAAGTAAACTGAATGCCTCCCTTGGTCGGATCCATTGGCGCGTTGTAAGCACGCCCGAAATAAGGCAGATAGGTAATGATGGTATCAGGAGAAATTCTCACGTCATAATCGGACGTCAGCTGCCTGTTAGCCGTTGGGCTGGTAGGTAGGACCGTTTGGGCCTTAAAAACATAATTACGGGCTGTGACCAGCTTTTCGATGGCCAGTTCTTTATTCTCCTGTTTCTTTTGTGCATATAATTCATTGGAAAACAACGCTATGAGTAATGTTATTACTGCTATACCCTTACATTGTACATTTCTCATAAAAAAGTAGTTTATTGTAGAAGATGCTAAGATCATTCCATATTTTGTTATATAAAAGTTATAACATGTATGTGTTATAAATATTCGCTTTTAAACTATGAACTTTGCGTAACTTATCTATTATCAGCATTTAGACTATTAAAGCCAGGCATTTGTATAAAATTGTACGTAAACTAGCCAACGTATGGGAAGAACTGGTAGGAAACCCTGCATCATTCTCACTTGAGAATAGGGCTTTTAATTCCATAAGCGTCGTGACAATGGCATTGCTCATTGTATTGCTGCCCTTTAATATGTGGCTGGGCCTCACGGCTGTATGGGTGATGGTAGCCACTTTGCTGGTATTACAGGTTTTCTTTTTCTATCTTTCCCGTTACAGGCGTATTTACTATGCTAGTATGCTGGCTTACGTGATGGTGAGTTATATCACCCTGACCGCTACTTTCTACCTCAATTCCGGTAGCCACGGTCCTGCCCTGCTGCTGTTTTTCCTGACGTTTAACCTGCTGATCGCATTCAGTCCCCGTAGCAGGCATTGGCTCTGGGCCTTATTGCATTTACTGATCCCGGTAATCCTGCTTACGAAAGAATACTTTGATCCTGCATGGATAGAAGATAGTTATAAGGACGCCTCCAACAGGTATATTGACATTCTTTCCAGTTATATTGTCACACTGACATGTATCTATCTGATAACCAACTACCTGAGAAAGAACTACGAAAGAGAAAAACATACTGCAGAAGAACGTGCGAACAAAATAGATACCCAGAATATCAATCTTGAACAGCTGAACCAGAAAAAGGATAAACTGTTTTCCATCATTGCTCATGATCTTCAGAGTCCCCTCAATTCCATCATTACTACCCTGCACCTTATTGCAGAATATGACCTGGAGGAAGAGGAAAAGAAAATGCTGGGCGATGAACTCCTGACCCTCACCAAGAATACCTCCAACTTACTGACCAACCTGCTGACATGGTCAAAACTGCAGATGGATGGGAAAGGCGTCAGATTGTCATCAGAAAATGTGCACGAAGCCGTAGAAAGAGTGCTGTCCATCCAGCGGATGCTGGCAGATAAAAAGTCGGTCAACATCATTTCTCACGTAGATCCTGCCATCCACATCACTGCTGATCATAACATGCTGGAACTGGTAATCCGCAACCTGATCAATAACGCTATCAAGTTCACTCCCACCGGTGGCCAGGTAAGCATCGGTCTGCAAATGAATAAAGATACCTGCAATCTCACGATAGCTGACAACGGGATTGGTATTGATCCCAGTCAGCAGGAAGAACTCTTCTCTCTTAAAACCCAATCCACTTTCGGTACGAACAATGAAAAAGGCATCGGTTTAGGCCTTGTACTCTGCAAAGAACTGCTGGCTCTACAGCAGGGAGAATTGTGGTTTGACAGCGTACCGGGTAAAGGAACTACTTTTTACGCCAGTTTTCCGCTTAGCCGGGTAAATAGCAACGGTAATTAACCACTCTCACAATGCACCAGGCTGACCCTATCAGGCATATCGTCCCGTATTGGTCAGGGACAAACCTCGTTCTGACATCGTCTTAACAATGAATCACCTATGTTCATCTTACGTTCATCCTACGTTCAAAGACGTAGGATGAACGTAAGATGAACATAGGTGATTCATTGTTTGTACCTGATTAATACGAAGTTACACACTTATCAAGTACAATATTGAAGTAAAACAGCATAATCCTGATCTGTTTACTTATCCCACCACAGATGATCTGCCAGTGAGCCAACTGCTGGTACGTTTTCCGCATTCCGGCTGGTTTCGGATGTAGGATACCCGACTCTCCTGACAAAAGTATTCAGCAAGGCATTCCTGGGTAAGTTGAAATCCTTGTATTTGTAATCAAAGCGGCGGGCGTCTGTCCATGTCTCAGGCTGCAGGAAGGTAGCCACATATTTTTCCTTGAAGATCAGATCTTTGGTAAAGGCCGCTACACCTACTGCTACTACCGGATTGGTCAGATAAGCCTGTTTCCTGGCAGCGGCAACCCCAACCTTATCCATATTGGCGGCAATACCATCCAGGTATGCCTGATAAGATCTGGCCTTATCTGAGCCAAAAGAGGCTTCTGCTTCGATGAATTTCATCTCGGCATAGGTCAACATCAACAAGGGTGCTCCGCCCCGGGAATAGTACCCATTTGGCGATAAAGCGCAGGCAGAGTTGTCTGTACCGGAACCGGTACGTCCAACACCGTTGGCAGTACCCCTGTAATCCCCGAAACGGGTAGTATCTGTAATCAGGGGAAGGCGGGGATCAAACACCCCGTAGGTGGTTCCATTGAGGGCATTTACGAAGTTGGCGCTCAGCCATCCATCCAGGGTACCACTGGCGTTATTCTTGGCCACACCATTCCAAAGGCTCAAACTTTCAAAACGGGTTACCTGTGCGTCATCAGCATTACTTGCGTAAGCGTTCCCCAACGCTGCCAGGATGGCTGCCGGATCGTAATTCGCCTGTTTGCTCATCCGGTTCAGCAAACGGGCCTTCAGGGCATACGCCGTTTTCACCCAGGCGGCTTTGTTACCACCATGTATCAGGTCATTGCTGGCATCAAGCGTCACCTGCGGATCGGGGAGATTCAGTGCCGCTACTCCCTGGTCTATGAGGGACAAACAACTATCATAGATAGCTTTCGCTGAGTCATATCCTGGTTTCAGATTCTCTCCTTCACTCCATGCTTCACGGTAGGGTGCATCACCGAAAAGATCTGTCAGCATGCTCATATTGAATGCCTCCAGGATGTCGGCTACTCCCAGATGTTCATATGCCTTACGTTGCAGTGCCAGTTTCTTCATCTGGCGGATATCTGTGACATTCAGGTAAATATATCTCCAGGTGGTGCTCCTGTCTACATCATCATAGATGTCTGAACCACTACCGGTATTCGGAGATGCCAGTTGTTGTACATAGTAGGACGTGATATTTCCTGCGGAAAAAACATTCACCGCCGACTTATACGTCACTCCTGCCAGCAGGCCGTTAATCGGTGGATGTTCTGTCAGATTAGGATTGGTCTGGTTTACATCCAGGTATCCTTTCTTACAGGTTGCCAGCGAGAACAGGAGTCCTGCAGCCAGTGCCAGGGTATATATTTTATGATGTGTGCTTTTCATTGATAGGCTGTTTTAGAATTGAAGGTTTACGCTGAAAAGGAAACTGCGTGTAGCCGGATAAGTGAATCCGGAGAAGGCATCCGATGCGTTATTCCCTGCAGAAGAGGAACTTGTTTCAGGATCGAAGCCGGTGTACTTTGTATGCAGCCAGAGATTATTCCCGGTGAATGATACAGTAGCTCCACTGATCGTTTTTGTACCACTCAGCCATTGCGCTGGTAATGTATACGACAATGATGCAGACCGCAATCTCACCCAGGAGGCATCTTCAATAAAGTTCTCACTCGCCCCCCTGTAGTAGTTCCTGTAAAAACCAGCGCCATAATCTACCCCATCCGGACCTTTGGCCTGACCCAGGTAAACAGGTTTGGTATTCGGTGTTCCGTCGGCATGTACACCGCTGAAAACGATCGTCTGATCACGGTTCTCCGTCCGTTTGGACTCGCCAAAAGCAGCCAGGAAGTTGGAGAGCTGGTTGTATTTGTAATTGCCATGACGCACATCCAGCAGCAATGACAACGACAGCTGTTTATATCGTAAGGTCTGCGTGGTACTACCAATCCATTTAGGTAAACTATTACCCAGGTAACGCTGGTTGGAGGCATCATCCAGCACAGGGAAACCGTTAGCACCGATCAGCAGGGGCAGATCTTTACGAACCGTGATCTTATCATCCACTTCATTACCGTAATAGCGTTTGTAAGTTCTGCCGTACAGAGCACCGTAAGATTTACCTGGCACCAGTTTGGTAGTAACACTGGAACTGAGGTAACCATACTGCGTGGAGATAACGATCTGTCCCAGGTTGTCATTCAGCTTCTCGACCCTGTTCCTGTTCGTTGAAAAGTTCACCCGGAAATCCCAGCTGAAATCCTTTGTGCGAACAGGCATGGCAGACAATGTTACCTCCAGCCCTTTGTTATTGATCTCACCGGCATTGACATAAGCCTTGTCAAAACCTGTGGTAGGAGAAACATCTACAGGTACCAGCAGGTCTTTACTCTTCTGCTGATAGGCGGTGACTTCCAATCCCAGCCTGTTTTCCAGGAATCGTAACTCCGCGCCTGCTTCCAGTGTCTGGGTGAATTCAGGGCGAAGATTGGGATTGCCTAAAGTCCTGCTCTGGTAGAAAGGAATGGTTGATCCCAGGGGCAGCCCTGTTTCGAACCCATTGGTGATCGCGTAAGCGTCACCATCCTTACCGATCTTTGCATAAGACAGTTTTGCCTTGCCATAGCTCCACCATTCGGGCAGTTTGAACTGATCGCTGAAGATGTAGGCAAGACTCACGGAAGGATAAAAGTAGCTGCGGTTACTCCTGGATAAAGTGGTGGTCAGGTCATTCCTGCCAGTCAGTTCCAGAAACAGGTAGTTATTCAGTCCCAGGGTCAGGTCAGCAAAGTAGCCATAGTTCCTGTAGTCCATGATGTAAGAATCAGCCGTTACACGTTTGGCATTCCCCAAGAGGAAAAGATCTGGTACCACCAGTGTGTCTCCCATCACACTGTTCCTTCTTACCCGTTGATCACGGAGGTCATGGCCCAGCTTCAGGTCGATAGAGTATTTTTTATTGAAAGTATGCGTGATGTTTGCCAGCAAGGTAGATGTCAGGTTACGGCTGCGCAGATTATACTCATAAATGAAGCCGTATTCATTGTCGTCCAGATTCGGTGCTTCCCCTACGAGTCCCATTGGACCCGGCGCCTGATGCGTTCTGCCATCTGTATAGAAATCATTACCGATACGGTAAGAGAAGTTCAGCCATTGCGTGGGCTTATAGGTGACGAAAGTACTGGCGATAGTACGGTTCACATTATCCCTGAACTTGTTGGTTGACAAGGTATAGATAGGATTGTTCGTACCACTGCTGTAGGTCTGTTGTGTACCATCAGGTTTCACGTAGTCTTTCATATTCCAGCGGGGCGACCAGTAAATGATCTGCTCACCATAACGGTCTGAATTTATCCGGTTACCGCCAGAGTTGATATAGTTGAGTGAAGCCCCTGCACTGATCTTATCGCTGATCTTAAACTGCGCATTCAGGCGTGCATTATAGCTGGTATAATCACTGAAAGGGATTACACCATCCTGGTTGAAGTACGACATAGATCCCATCAGCTGCGCTCTTTCAGAACCACCGGTCAGGTTCACCGTATGACGTGTTTGCGTACCGGTTTCAAAGGCCTGTTTATAATTGTTATATAGCTGTGCCGGGTGAGTGTTATCCAGCTTTCTGGCCTCTTCCACAGTAGGACCAAACGTAGGCCAGAAACTGGTAGGATCGTATACGCCCAGGTATCCCTGCGAGAACCGGGATTGTACATCCGGGGTCTTGTTCACCTTATCGAGTCCATACATACCGCTGTAACTCACCTGCAGCTTACCGGCCTTGCCGGATTTAGTAGTAATAAGAATGGCGCCATTCGCTGCGCGGATACCATATAGCGCTGTCGCAGCTCCGCCTCTGAGAACGGATACACTTTCAATGTCATCAGGATTGATATCACTGGCACGGTTACTCATGCCCCTGGTTTCAGAACTACCGGTAGTATAAGTACTGTTGTCTATTTCCACACCGTCTACAATAAACAAAGGCTGACTATTCCTGTCGCTCGCTATGGAATTAATCCCCCTGATAATGATACGGGAACCCTGGCCGGGGCCACCGCCGGCACTGGAGATCTGTACACCGACTACCTTACCCTGCAGCGCGTTCACTACGTTCGGCTGATGGTTGACGTTCAGGTCTTTGCTTTCCACCTGTTGAATAGTGTAACCCAGTGCACGTTTTTCCTTCTTTACGCCAAAAGCAGTCACCACTACCTCGCTCAGGTCTTTCTGAGAGGACTGCATGGTCACGTTGAGCGTTTCGCCATTTCCGACAACCAGTTGTTGGGTGGCATATCCCACGTAAGAGAAGATCAAGGTGGCATTGTCGCCGGTGAGAGTGATGGCATATTCACCGCTTGCGCCTGTAAAGACATGGTTTTGTGTGCCTTTTTCCAGTACGGCCACTCTTTCAAGTGCCTGCCTGTTATCTCCGGCAACTACCTGTCCGCGCACAAGCCTCCCTTTCTGGGCAAATGCGGCAGAACAGAGGGCCAATAGCATGACCAGTGTCAGCCCTGTAGAAATTTTCATAAGCTGTAAGTTTAGAATAAGTGATGTGAAATGCATGAGAAATCAGGGCCGTCCATTAAGACGACATGGTTTTGTCCGATAGTGCAATAATGTTAACTTCCTTTGATAGGTTACGAATCAACGTCTCATCGACATAAGCAATTTCCTTATCAGATTTTGGTTAATACAAGCAGTGTTATATTCCTATATTGGACAAAATATAAAAACAATCATTCTTTTACAAGAATTTCCTATATCATTTTAATTATAATCTGATGGTCGGTAAACGTGAGTACAGCGGCAGACAGCAGGTCAACACATCAACCGGGTGTTCAATGGGAATATTAATCAGGACTATAAAAAATGATGATCTCCACCCTGCGGTTCCTTCTTCTTCCTTCAGCAGACTGATTGGTAGCAACAGGCTGACTTTCACCTGCTCCATTGATCTGCCTGATATCGTTTCCAAGACCATGCGCCTGCATATAGTGGGCTACGGCATTCGCGCGTTTAATAGAAAGTGTGTTGTTATATGCAGTAGTACCTGCATTATCGGTATGGCCGCTTACCTGCAATTGTATACTGCCATCACGGGGTATCTTTTTCATGAGGCTGTCCAGTGAACTGTAAAACTCCGTATTCAGTTCGCTGCTGTTGAATTTAAAAAGGATATCGGGAATAACGAGGGTATCAGGATGTTGAGTCTCCTTATGGGGGCGGCTGGTATCTAACGCGACAGGCGGACGGCAAATGATCATCTCTACGCGGTTATTGTTACCGGCAGCATTGCCTGTTGTATCATAACGGGGGCATTTCTTACCCACACCCTGTATCTCAAAATCATCAAAGCTATAGCCTTCGTTATAAACCAGATAATTGGCTACCGCATTCGCTTTGTCTACAGACATGATCTTATTGAATTCGTCAGAGGCGCTCTGCCATGCATGGCCTATCAGCAGGATATGGGCACGTTTGCCGCTCCGGTAATTCTTCAGTGCCTCATCGATCTGCTCCTTATAGCGGGTATTCAGACTACTCTTATCGGCGGTGAACAGGTCATCTTTCAGGATGATGGTATCGCAGCCGGAAGGGCTATCCAGGTGGCGGATAAGACTACCAGCAGCGACGAGCTTTTCAGGAATAGTATGCCGGTGACGTTCTGCATAAAGGTCCCGGGAGGTATTGTCCTGGCTGGAACAGGTTACCTGGCCATCCACAGGTGTTACACTGACACTATCAATGAACAGCTGCGCATTTTTATACCCCCCTTTCTTTTCGAGAGGTCTGAAATTACCTATGATTAGATGGGTAGCTGCGCTTGTTGCCACGTAAGTCTTTTCCAGGATATACCAGGGATGATTGAGGCGGAACAGCTTCTTCTGAACGTCGTTTTCAGTCAGTTCCGTACTGGCAGGAGATGTAAGGCAGACAGCATTTTCAGTAAATACGAAAGTGGTATCAAAACGGATACCGGCCCGCAGCGGATAGTTGTCGGTGTTCATATACAGGCGTATCCTGTAGGCCCGGCCTTTTTCCAGAGGACATAACAGGCGTGTCTGGATATATACCCTGGTATCAGGGTTATCATGACCTTCCTGGAGTAATGAGACATGGTGCTGTCCCTGAAGGGCGGAGCCGTTACACAGGTATTTCATTCTGGCAACCTCCGGGGCCACAGAGAGCCAGGCAGATGGGGCACAGGGCGCTGTATATTCCGTACAGATATTTACATCTTCGAAAGAGGCATTCAGCACCAGGTTCTGGGCCATCGTGCGTGTTGTACAGCACCAGCAAACGAGTATCATTCCGATACTTTTTCTAACATAGGCCAGCATGCACGTGGAATTAGTTATATCTTAGTCCATCGAAAACCTACTCTAAATTACTACTTATGTTGCTCTTAATTAAATTTCTCATTGGCTTTTGCGCCCTGGAGCACCTCTATATCCTGTGGCTGGAGATGTTTGCCTGGACCACACGGGCGCCCAAGGTCTTTAAACAACTGCCGGCACACCTGTTTGAACCCACCAAAACACTCGCTGGTAACCAGGGACTTTACAACGGTTTCCTGGCCTCAGGGTTGATCTGGTCATTCTTCATCGAAGACGCTGAGTGGTCTTTGAAGGTCGCTGCCTTCTTCCTGATCTGTATAGCGATAGCAGGTATTTACGGTGCACTGACCGCAGGCAAGCGGATCTTCTTCGTACAGGCATTGCCGGCACTTATTGCCCTGGCAGTGATGCTGTTCCTTTAAGGGTTCAGGCCAGCTGCCCTGATGCAACGCCCTCTTTTTATATTAAACTAAGTGGTATTGTAGGTTTCAGACCCCTCCATGATGCCTTACGGCAGCGAAATAACGGGTGTTATAAAATATTGAGAGCGCCTGTTGTATCAGAGGCGCTCTCAAATCTGATAGCCATAATTACATACCTGTCAATTCCAGCACCATACTGGTTAACTCACGTCTGCCGGAAACCGGCAATCCCACCTTCATCAGGTAATCTCCGGTAAATACCTTCCCGTTCTCCTTCCAGTTGCTGGCTTTTCCATCGGCGGTATTGATCTCTTCCACCTTGTATTGTTTCGTGACATCCAACCCTTCCAGCCGTACATTCGGGAAGCTCTCCCCGTAACGGGTGTGCAGGTTGTAGGAGAATATCACAGCTTTGTCCTTTACATTACTTACATACATCAGCACGGCCCTGTTCTCGTCATAAGGTGATATGAGACGGTAGAGGTCTCCATGACTGATAACAGGGTATAAACGCCTGTAATTGCCCACCGCCTGCTGACTGAAAGCCAGTTCCTCAGGTGTGAACTTATCGACGTTGATATCATATCCCAGCCGGCCCATCATCGCCACATCGGTACGGTATTTCAGGGACTGTTTACCCCAGGAAGTTACATGGCAGGCAACCGTGAAAGACGGGAAGAAATAAGAGTAACCCCATTGAATAAAGACCCTCTCAAATGCATCGGTATTGTCGCTGGGCCAGAATTCTGTAAAATACGGCAATGCACCATAATCCACACGACCGCCACCACCCGAGCAAAGCATGATGGGAATATCCTTGTATTTAGCCCTCAAACGGCCCAGTACTTTATACAGGCTGCGTACATAGTCAATATAGAGGGCGGACTGATTATCTTTCAGGTAAGGCGACCATGCATTGGTGATCATACGGTTACAGTCCCATTTGATATAGGCAATACCCGGATTGGCGGTCAGCATATTGTCCAGTACTCCGAATACAAAATCCTGCACTTTAGGATTCAGCAGGTCCAGCACCAACTGATTGCGGAAATAATCCTCCTCACGGTTAGGCAGTTTCAGGATCCAGTCAGGATGTTTTTCATACAATTCGCTTTTAGGATTTACCATTTCAGGTTCTACCCAGATACCAAATTTCACACCTTTGGCAGCAGCTGTTTTCACCAGGTAACCAAGGCCATGTGGCAATTTGGTCCTGTTTTCCTCCCAGTCGCCTAAAGAAGTCTTATCATCATTACGGGGATATTTATTGGCAAACCATCCATCATCCAACAGGAAAAGATCTGCTCCTAATTTCTTTGTATCGTCAAACAGGTGGGTCAGTTTCTCTTCATTAAAATCGAAACCTGTCGCCTCCCAGTTGTTCAGTAATATCGTTCTTGGCACCTCACCGTTTAATACACCCCATTTATTGGCCCAGTGATGGAAATTACGGCTGGCAGTTCCCCTTCCGGTATTAGAGTAGGTAAAGAGAAAACCTGGCGTTATAAACGATTGATCAGGCTGTAACTTATACTGTGAGGCATAAGTGTTCATGCCTGTCACCATCCGCAGGGAGTTGTGTTCATCTACTTCAAAAGCGAAGCGGAAATTGCCTGTCCAGGCAAGGGTACCGGCAATCAGTTCCCCGTGTGTCTCTGTAGAAGGCTCGTTCAGCGACATGAAAAAGAAAGGTGATTGATACATGTCGGCCCTGGTACCCAATTTGGTATCCAGGATCTTGATGCCGCTGGTTAGTTCATTATCTACCATTTTAGCTTCTTCCGCCCAGTCGCCATGGAAATTGGTCAGCCAGTATCTGCGTGCATCGAAGTGCAGCATGGAAGAGGCAAAATTGTTCAGTATAACGGGGCCTTTCTCTTTATGACGGATCTCCGTCCAGCTCTTGAAAATATCATCCTTCCTGTAACAGTCAATGTGCAGGAGTAGCTCAAAAGCGTACTGCGGATCTTTCAGCGTAATCGTATACGCGGTGACGCCTGCAACAGCAGAATCTACTGATAAAGAAGAATATAAGAGCTCCAGTGAAGGATTTCCATCAGCATGTATCACGCTGACAGCGGGTTCGAACAGGTTATTGGTACCGGCAGGAATATAGGCTTCATGATTTCCTTGCGGCAGCTCATTATTGCCTATCAACCTGGTTCCCAGGTAACTCTGGAATAACTTTCCTTTTGGGTCAACAGAGAAGACTAGTTCGGAGTGATCTGTTGTTAAGGAGATTTTCTTCATCTGGGCACTGGCAGGCTGTAGTGCCAGTGTAGCGACAAAAGCAATCGCGATCTGTTTGATCATAACGTTGAGTGGTTAATATTGGCTCATAAGCTATAATATTTTTTTGAAAGATTACAATTTTGGGGAATGAATACTCAGCAGCTGTCGGAAATGAACAGAATAGGGACGTCACACTATTCTGTCAATACCACGTTGATGGCTGTACTGCTTTATCAGATGTTAAAGCCACCGTCTATGGTTAGTGAGGCACCTGTGATAAATCCGCTTTGCGGACCTGCCAGGAAGCTTACAAGGCTGGCAATGTCAGACACATTTCCGTAGTGTGGCAATGCCATCATAGAACGGAGCTTGTCGGCGTGCGCACTGGTAGCAGGATTCATGTCAGTATCTGTAGGGCCGGGCTGCACAAGGTTTACCGTAATACCCTTAGGACCTAATTCCCGGGCCAATCCTTTTGTAAGCCCCTTCAGTGCAGACTTGCTCATAGCATAGAGTGTAGCGCCGGGACCAGCCACACGATCAGCCATATTGCTACCGATACTGATGATCCTCCCTCCTGCTTTCATATGTTTGATGGCGGTGATGGAAGCCATAAATACGGCTTTCACGTTGACATCCATCATTTCATCATAGTCAGCCGCAGTTTGCTCTTCCAGCGGTTTCTTTTCATAAATACCCGCATTGTTCACCAGGATGTCTATTCCTCCAAGCTTACCCGCTACTTCTTCTACAGCGGCCGTAACAGCCGTATCAGACGCATTGTCTGCCGCCAGGGCAAGAATGGTTTGTCCGGTTGTCTTTGATATATCTGCTGCCAGTTGGTGAGCCTTTGCCGCAGAACGGACATAGGTGAATGCGACGTTTGCGCCTGCTTCAGCCAGTTGTTTTACGATGGCGGCGCCCATGCCACGGCTGCCACCAGTCACTAATGCGACCTTGTTTTCAAGATGTTTCATAATAACTATTTTTCTTAATTGTTTGTAAAAGTAAAGCGGTAGCGTTAATTTTACAGGTACTGACAAGATTATTAAGTACTGACAAAAATGTAAGTAATGAGAAAGGAAAGCTCAACTAATACATTGAACAGGAATAAGATACACGTAAATTGTGGGATGGCTTATACGCTGGATCTGATTGGGGGAAGGTGGAAGCCAACTATACTCTGGGCGCTGTTGGAAGGTAAATTACGCTATAGTGAACTGAAAAAGAACATTCCTGATGTATCTGAGCGCATCCTGGTGTTGCAGTTACGGGAGCTGGAAAAGGACGGGCTGATCAAACGGTTGGTATATGCAGAAGTGCCACCAAGAGTAGAATATGAACTCACAAATGATGGTCAGTCGATGAGACATATGTTACAGATCATCTCTGACTGGGGTGACCTGCACAGACCTAAAAAGGCAAATTAGTACTATCTTAAGAATCCTTAGTATAAATTAAGACACATCATACATGACGTTAGACATATTTTTCACCATCTTCCTGGTACTGCTGAACGGATTTTTTGTGGCAGCAGAATTTGCGATTGTGAAAGTCCGGTCCTCGCAGATAGAAGTGAATTCCGGCCGTAGTAAGGCGGTCTCGCAGATGGCCAAAAGTATTGTTAATAACCTCGACGGTTATCTTGCTGCCACCCAGCTGGGAATCACCCTTGCGTCACTCGGATTGGGCTGGGTAGGCGAAAAAGTCACTACAACACTGATCATCCAACTTTTTGAGGCATTACATCTCAATCTGGAAGAAGCGGTAGCACATAAAATAGCCATCCCTCTTGCCTTCCTGAGTATTACCATTCTGCATATCGTATTCGGGGAACTGGCACCTAAGTCGCTGGCTATACGCAAACCGGTGCCTACTACCTTTACCGTAGCCGTGCCCCTGAAATTGTTCTATGTGGTGTTCAGACCTTTCATCTGGATCCTGAACGGCCTTGCTAACGTTATACTCCGGGCTGTGGGTATCCGTCCGGTACATGAGCATGAAGACATCCACACGGAAGAAGAACTCCGTGTGATCATCGCTGAAAGTCACCAGGGTGGCGTGATTGAAGAAACGGAGAAAGCACTGATACAGAACGTATTCAACCTGGGCGACCGTCAGGTATCTGCCCTGATGACCCCTCGTAATGAGGTGGTATGGCTGGATATTACAGACGATCCGGAGGTAAATAAAGCCAAAATCCTGTCACAGAAACATACGGTATACCCACTTGCAAAAGAGGACCTGGATCATACGACAGGCTTTGTGTATTCCAAAGACCTCCTCAGCGAGAATTTTAATGAGGTGATCAATAACCTCGAAAGCATCAGTCGCAAGTTGCTGGTGGTAACCGTCCATAACAGGGCGTATCAGCTGCTTGAGCTATTCAAAAGAGAGCGTATCTATCAGGCGATGGTCGTGGATGAATTCGGATCTATCAAGGGTCTGGTTACCATCAACGATATCGTGGATGCCCTTGTGGGAGACATCTCTGAAACGAATGAATTCGAATATGAGGTGATCCGCAATGAAGATGGTAGCCTGCTGGTAGATGGCCAGTTACCTTTCGTAGAATTCCTGGAACTGATGGGCTTAGACGCTGATCCGCAAAAAGTGAATATTGCCAACTTCGTAACCCTGGGCGGATTTATCCTGGACAGGATGGGCAAGATACCTACTACCGGAGACAGCATCAGCTGGAGGAACCTGAAACTGGAAGTGATCAAGATGGACCAGCATCGTATTGCCAAGGTACACATCTGCAATATTCAAAAAGATAAAGACAAGGAGAAGGAAGAAGAGAAATAAGTCTTCCATCATCGATAAGAAAAAGGAGCTCAGTGTAATACCGGGCTCCTTTTTTATTGAAACTATTTCTATATTCACTACTCACTTACATCACACCTTTATGATCACCCGTTTGAAGGCTTTGTTACCACATGCACTTGCTATACTAGGGCTCTTAGTGCTCTCTGTTATCTACTGTAAACCAGCCCTGAACGGCAAAATACTCAGCCAGAGTGACAACATACAATGGCAGGCCATGGCGAGGGAGACCATGCAGTATAAGCACGCACACGGCACAACGCCACTGTGGACAACCAGTATGTTTGGAGGCATGCCTACCTACCAGATAGCGATGGAAACGCCATATGATTTTACTGGCTATATCCCAGCTGTCCTGACATTGGGACTACCCAAACCGATCAACGTGTTATTCCTGTCAGCCCTTTGCTTTTACCTTTTATGTATCGTGCTGGGTACCAGTCCCTGGGTAGGGTTTGTGGGAGCGGTAGCGTACACTTATGCCAGTTATTCGCCTATCATTATTGTGACAGGCCATGAAACCAAGATGCTGGCACTCGCCTATCTGCCCGCAGTAATAGCAGGTTTTGTGCTGATCATACGTAAAAAATACCTGCTGGGAACGGGTATTATGGCGTTATTCCTTACCTACCTGGTAGGCGCCAATCACCTGCAGATCACGTATTATTTCTTCCTGATGCTCGCAGTAATGGCTATCGTTTATACAGTATACTGCATTCTTCAGAAACAATACAAACATCTCATTGTCACCGGGCTGCTAACCGCGTTGGCAGTAGTGCTTTCGCTGGCCTCCAATGCTGTTACGTTATGGACCACCTATGAATATGCCCAGGAAAGTACCCGTGGCGGCACTTCAGAACTTACGCCGTTAGCAGAAACACCAGCAGATAAAAGCAAGGGGGGCCTGGACAAGGAGTACGCTTTCAGGTGGAGTTACGGCAAGTTTGAGAGCTTCACAATGCTGGTGCCTGATATATACGGCGGGAGCTCTTCCGGTTCATTGAATAATAGTTCAGAGACCTACAAGAAATTGGTATCCATCGGCGTACCAGAAGCCAGTGCACAGGAGGCGACCCAACATTGGAATCTCTATTGGGGTGATCAATCTTATCTGGGTACCTCCGGACCAGTATACATGGGTGCTGTAATCTGCCTGCTGGCATTATTGGGTCTTTTCATTGTCCAGTCCTGGCATAAATGGTGGCTGATTGCGATCAGTGTATTGGGCATTCTGCTGGCCTGGGGAAGCAACTTTCCGGCATTCAACTATTTCCTGTTCGATCACTTTCCGATGTATAATAAGTTCCGTGCACCAGCGCAGGCGTTGATCATTCCGCAGCTTTCGTTTGCTGTATTGGCCGCACTTGCATTACAGGAACTGATCAGCGGAAAATTATCGCGCGACGAAATACAGCAAAAACTAAAATGGACAGGAATGACCATCGCCGGTGTGCTGGTGGTGATCTACGCAGCCTCTTTCGGGTTCAGATATACTAATGCCACCGGCAATATGCAGGATCCAGGTGGAGATGATATTTTCCATTCGAGACTGACACAGATGTTCCAGGGTAATACCCAAGTAGCAAATGAACTGATGACAGCCTTGTATGCAGACCGACAAGCCCTGTATCAGCATGATGTATGGCGGACCGCTATCTTCGCGGGACTCGCATTTCTCCTGCTTTGGCTGTTCCTCAGAAACCGGTTCAACAGCACCTGGCTGTTGGCAGGTATTTCGCTCTTAGTTGTGGTAGATCTGCTGCAGGTTGACAACCGTTATCTGAACGCAGATAGCTTTATGGATGAAAGCAGCTATAGCCAACCTTTCCAGGCGTCAGCAGCAGACCAGGAGATATTACAGGATAAAGATCCTTACTATAGAGTATTCAATCTGACGGCTTCCCCATTTGAGGATGCGATGACGTCTTATTTTCATAAAAGTATAGGCGGGTACCACGCAGCTAAATTGCAATTGTATGCAGATCTGATTGAGCGGCAGATCAGCCATAATAATATCAATGTACTCAACATGCTAAATGCGAAATATGTGATCGTACCGGGAAATGATGGCCATCCTGTTGCACAAAGAAACCCTGATGCATTGGGTAATGCCTGGTTTGTAAAACACATCCTGTGGGCGAGGGATGCGAATACGGAGATGAAAGCGCTAGACCATCTCGACACAAAGGATAGTGTTGTGATTGACGAGCGTTATAAGGTACTGATCAAAGACAATCCGGCTTTTGATTCTACGGCGACTATCAGTCTGATTGCAAACAATCTGAATGAGATCAGTTATAACACTACAGCAAGCACACCACAATTTGCGGTATTCTCGGAGGTGTATTATGAGCAGGGCTGGAATGCGTTCATCGATGGTGAGCCGGCGCCTTACTGCCGTGTAGACTATGCGTTGCGCGGAATGCAGGTACCAGCAGGAAAGCATACTATCACATTCAGATTTGAACCAGCGTCTTACTATACTGGCATCAAACTGGCGATATCCGGTTATTTAGTGATGTTACTACTACTGACCGGAGGTGTGGTGTTGAATATGAGAATGAACAAAATGAATGACGGAAAACCGAAAAGTGTTTGATACTTTTGGTGGGTAATAAAAAAACATTGTTTGTGTATGATAAAGCATATCAATCCACCATAATTTATATAAGATAACTGTGTTTATCTTTCCGATAAACACAGTTATTATTCTCTGATTGAAACCAACCATTTTTCACGTAGAAAACTGTTTTATGATAACGCAGAAAATACCTGCTCAGCTGCCCATATTATTTCCCGGTACAGCGCAGCAGATCTCTAAAAAGTTACCGGGATATAAGGAGCAGCATCCGCAAAGTAATGCGATATTAAAGTCTGCATAGTATCACAGCGCCAACTGATTTGTTTGTAGACGATCCCAACCACATATAGCCGCAATAAGTCTTTTGCCGGCATCATCTCCCCTAAAGAATTAAAATTATTACTGCGTCTGTCTACCGCGAGGTAAGCGGCAGGGAGTTTTATTGTCTTATTGGGGAATTGTGTTTTTATAGGCTGTTTGAATTGATAGCTGTTTGCCCTGAGGTAGGCGGAAAGGGAGATTTATTGTCTGGCGTTTGGGGGTGTAGTGGTGCGCTGTTGAATTGATAGCTGAATACCACAAGGCAGGCGGAAAGGAGTTTCGCAAGACGTTATGGATCATATTGAAATTACAGAATATCATTTTCTAACCAATCATTTATTTAAAAAAACAACTTTATCATGATTTTGGAATTCACAGTTAAAGCTGATGCAGCACAACCAGTGCTGGTAGTAGTAAACAACGTAAATGTCAACTTAATAAGTCCAACAGAAACTGAGGTACTTATTGTAAGAACAGATTCATTACCGGAAAAAGAAGAAGAAGAGGAAGAAGAAGAAACGACGGAAGGAAAGATGGGTGCAGAACCGCAGAAAGAAGCTGCTGAGGAGGATTAAATCCGTATCGGGATAGACGCCACTTTTAACCAATCATTTATACAAATAATAACATCTTTTTCATTATGGAATTGACAATTGGAGCTGACACAGCACAGCAAATACTGGCACTATTGATTAATATGGATAAAAAGATAGATGCAATGACAACAAGAGTGGAGGCGCTTGAGATCAACTTATGTGATTTCAGGAAGGAAGTCAGGGAAGAATTGAGAGCGCTGGGGGACAGGGTTAGCATCTTAGAGAAAAAGGTAGTTATGGTAGAATCAAGACAGATAGATATTGAGCAAAAGTTTACTGCTATGGACATTCAGATGGAAAGTCGGTTCTATTCATTGGAAGTACTGCTGGACAAAAACGCTGAACCGCCTGCAGCAAGAAAAACCGTTCCCAGGCAAGTAGCGAAAGGTCGCGACTGATATCACAATAATTCGGTCTATTGCACAATATAAACGTGAACCATAGGAAACGCCGTCCTGGCTCTCCAGGACGGCATTTCACTATATCGCTATGAGTTTATTTACCCCATACGGCACTGAAACGTTCATTGTCATCATAATTCTGCACCTTCACCAAACGTAAACCCTGAGAAGTAAACTGGTTAAATTTGGATTGATAATCGGCAGATGTCATGCCATAGTAAGCGGCGTAATTGTTCTTTTTAGGACGCCATACCCCTCCTACCTGGCTACCATTTACACAAATGCTCTTCAGTTCCCAATTAGGATATAATTCGTTGAACTTATTGTTGAAGTCCGTTGAATTCATACCATAGTACAGGTAGAAACCGTTGTCATTAGGCGTATTTACGAAAACCGCCGCATGCAATCTTTTGCCACCCACAGTATAATCTACGTGTTCCTGCACATGCCATTTCTTGGTAGTAACATACGTCTTCCAGGCATTATCAAAAGTAGCGTCATCTGCATTGTGGATAGAGTACGCTGTCTGGCCAGCAGGATTCTTCTCCCAGATCACAGAGAAGCGCGGATTTCCGCTGCCATCTTTCGTCACTGATATCTGGCGGGGACGCATACCTTTTGCACTGTAAGTATTAAAGTAAGTCTGGTAAACAGCGCCTGTCATATAGAAGTGTGTATACCACTCTCCTGATAATCCCCATTGGAAAGAACCAGCAGCATACAGATCACCACCATTGCGGTCAACGCTTACGGTCTGTAATGCCATGCCCATACCAGTATAGTAAGACCAGAATTTGTTTACAATATTCAGAGGTACGTTATGGAAACTAGGGTAAAACGGCGCAAACAGGCGGGCATAAGGTGTTACTGATTCCAGATCGTAGCAACTAACACCGCTATGATTATAAGTACCATATGGGTCTACATTCACCCATTCCCCACTATGACCGCTGCGGGTATCCAGTACACTTGTTTCAAAATGCAGGTGCACATTGAATGATTTTGTGCTGGGATTTGTCAGCGTACCATCGTCATTGAGGATCACACCGATACCACCGGAACCGGTATTACCTGAATAAGCCAGGAACTGTCCTGCCTGTACATAGTCATCCTTCTTTACTTTAATAGTCTGGCTATTGGTACCCCAGCATAAATTACTGGTAGTGCCATTCTTTGCAAACGCTTTATACTTGGCCGTGGGAGAGTTCTTGGCCAGGGCTCTGTCATTATCGTATCCATTACGAAGATGCAGATAACGGCTGCGGTACTTGAATCCGTCAGGTGCAGTGTGTTCGATGACGATAATATTACCGCCACCATTTGACCAATATACGTCAATAACCTTACCGGGAGCTATGGCATACACACCGAAAGTGGGGTCTTCGTTAGTGTCAACTGATGTTTTGCCAAAATCGATAGCGCGGTGAATGTCTTTAACACCATCGTTATTTTTGTCCCAGCTGTAGTAAAAGCCTTGCCAGATGCCTACACTACTGCTTTTGTAAGGCAGGTACAATGGCATATGTGGTTTCACACCATCATACACCGGGTCCATACCGTCTTCCACAATCGGGGCAGCACAACTACTACTACCGGCGCGCATCATTACAATACCGGGAGCATCGGCTTCTGTAAATATTACCTGTTTAGCTGCTGTGATCTTTCTTGAAGGAGTCACTGTCCTCAACCTGCTGCTCAGCGGTTTGTTACTGATCTCGTCACCGTCCGGTCCGTCCGGAGAGGCCATTGTTGCTTTTTTAACGCTTTTGTAGAGAAGTTCTGGTGCATCTTTTTCTTCTTTTTGAGGGACCTGCGCAAACGCCTGTATGCATAGAAGCACGGCTGCTGCTGTCATTGCGATTTTCATAAATGCGATTTTTTTTGGGGTTGAAAATTTATGGAGGCAAAGTAAGAGCATCCCACAAGAAAAGAAAAATGGCAATTCCTATCTGGCAAGAATTGGCAGGTAAATGGTACTTCTGATAAAATAAAAGGCAGTAGATAATCTCAAAGTGGCCACCATTGCGGGAACTACGTATTCATTCACTTTTCAGTAACTACGTAAATATTGCGGGTTATAAGGGTGTGGAGGGAATAAAATGTCCGAAGTAAGTGAAATCTGTCTCAGAAGTTGATATAAAAAGCAACAAACAGGGACAGATATGAGCGTCTGTCCCTGTCTGTTACTGTATGTTACTAGCGCCTTAGGCCTTTAACAAATTGCTTTTCACATATCCGTAGCTCTTCTTAATACTTTCAAACGGATCGATGGTGATCTTGTCCTGTTCCACGAAAGCATATTTCACACCTGCTACGCTGGCGTTGGCAAAGATGTTTTTAAAATCAACAGCACCGGTACCTACTTCCGCGAATTTCACATGAGGCAGGATCTCCATGGCTGTCTTATGATCTGCATCACCACCTGCAATTTTCTCCGTGGCTGATTTATCAATGTCTTTTACATGCCACATAGAGAAGCGACCAGGATGTTTTTTGAATAAGGTCACCGGATCAACATTGGCTTTAATAGCCCAGAATAGGTCCAGTTCGAAACTTACCAGAGATGGGTCTGTGCCTTGTAGCATGAGTTCATATCCGGAGGTCTGGGCATCGGGTAGTTGTCTGAATTCCCAGTAGTGATTATGATATCCGATTTTCAGGTCAGATCTCTTAGCCAACTCCCCTGCCTTGTTCAACTGCTCTGCGATGAATTTGTAATCATCCGCAGTCATCTTATCCCACAAGCCGGCAGGAGGCACCGGTACAACCAGGTATTGCTGTCCTAGTTCATTTGCGATGCCGAGTTGTACTTTCAGGGCTTCATCATTACCCTTTCCACGGGTCAGGTAATCATTCAGCTGATAGTGACCACTGTGTGTAGCGAGGTTATTGTCTTTTAACAGGGCTTTCAAACCTTTCGGATCCAGTCCCCAGAACTGCTCCTTCTGATCGGGTGCTTTATAGCCGTAGAATGTCTCCACATGGCTATACCCGGTCTGGGCTACCTTTTCAATGGTAGTTTTCACGTCTTTCGCCAGCTGTTCGCGCAGGGTATACAACTGGATACCTATTTTGCTAACTGTATTTTCGCGGGCTTTGCTGAAAATACCAGATGGGTTGACCATAACACCGGCGGCTATCAGGCCAGCCTGTTGCATAAATTGTCTTCTTGAACTCATGTTTTTTGTATTTAACGTGGCACGGTATGAGAATGAAAATACAAAAAAACAATCATCACAAGAAAAGTATAGGAAGAATGGTATCAATACCCCGGAAATATAATATAGACTTAATGCTGATATAGGGGTTCCAAAGTGAGAGGAATATCCGGTTTCTGTGGGAAAACAAAAAGGGAGTATCCTGCCGATACCCCCTTTTGTATTTTCATATCCTGTAATAAGTCTTAATGAAAGATCCGAAAATAAATAACTACCAGCGCAATTATAATGGGACCTGCAAAAGCAAGCCAGCCCATTTTAGGCCTTGGTAGTGCATTCAGTGCAGGCAACAGTTCATGATTTACCTCGTAAAGCTTGTTGTCGGTCTTACGCACGCACCATTGAGAACCAATAGGAAACATCGGAATCCAATACAGATGCGCATATTGTTGTCTGTATTCAAATTGTACCACGCCGGGAACTTCCGTGTGTATACCAATTTCCGACAACTGAACACTCTTCACTTTGAAGCTATTGCGTCCATAAAAGAAAATCATAGGTTTTGGGTTTAGGTTTTAGGGAAAATGCCGATTAGATATAACAAATATAAATTATTTAAATAAGAAACAAAAAGGCCTGCCGGAAAGGCAGACCTTCATAAGTATAGGATATATAGGAAAGGGATAAAGACTATCTATTTCCAGGGAAGATCCACTGTAACGCCGAAACGCAGTGTATTGGACAGAGGGCTCCTGGTAGCGCCGCTGCCGGATGGTACTATATAAGCAATATTGAACATGGCAGAACCATACTTATACCCAACGCCAGTGGTCAGATAATTACGGTCACCATGGTATTTGTCCTCGTAGAAATAGCCGGTACGGATGAAGAACTGCTCCTTATAGCTGTATTCACAGCCCAGGGATACCTGGAAGGATTTCAATCCGCCGTTGGCACTGCTAAAGGATTTAAACCAGCTTTTCACAACGCTGTAATCGTAATAGGAGGCGATACCAGCGGAATCGTTAGGAATAACAGGTGTCAGCATCTTATTGAGATCCAGACCGAAAGTGAATTTGTGGCCTTCCTGCATTGGCAGATTATAAGCCACACCTGCACCAAAATTAGAAGGCAGATATTCTTTGGCAGCACTGTTGTTGCTATAGTTGACCCTTGAGCCCAGGTTGGTAAGCGTTACCCCGGTTACCAGGCCCTTTCCCTCTTCGTTCACCATATTATAGGTCATGGAGATATCTACTCCGAATGCGTTTCCCGCTTTATAATTAACCCCGGAATTATTCGCATTTCCAGTGGCCAGCTTTGAATAAATGTACCGTGCCCCCAATGCCAGGCTTAAACGGTCGCCCAGCTTACGGGCGTAGCCTCCTTCCAGTGAGAATTCACGGGGACTGGAGCTACCCAGTGCATTACCGGAAGCGTCTGCAAACTGAATATTACCCAGGCTAAAATACCGGAGCGCGCCGCTTATTGCCTGGTTATTATCCAGTTTATGATAACCACTGACAGTAGCCAGGTAAATCTTGTTACTGATCGCCCTCAGCCAGGGGACATAGGACGCCGCTACGCCATTGGGCGCTTCTGCAAAAACGATCTTGGATAAATTATAGAAGGGCGCATTGGCATCAGCTTTGGTAGCGATGCCGATTTCCCCCATACCACCAGCACGGGCATCCGGAGAGATCCTCAGAAAGGGCGCCGCAGATGTAGCCACATTAATAGTTTTCTCCTGTGCGTGCGATATAACAGGCAGAACTGTTCCTATCAGAAAAGCCAGTGTTGCAGAACGGAAACAGAAACGTATCATCTCAATTGATTTATGTAGTCCCGGCAACACAGGTCGGTTACCGGGACTATCAGTTGTTATCTTGCTATTACGACAGTCGTATTAAAGCTGTGATCTTTCATCCTGATGTACAGTACATATGTACCGGAAGGAACACGTTGTGTGCTGAAAGTGAGTATGCCGTCCTTCACAATACCATTCTGCTGCAGCAATACCTGACCAGCCATACTTGTCATAGTATAGGTAGCCTCACCGAAATCAAGACCACTGAAGCGTACATTCACCACATCACTTGCCGGCATTGGGTAGACGAGGTCTATACTGATTCCGAATTTTACACGGAGTGCCAGCGTACTGGAAACCGAATTGCCATTACCTGCCATATCGGTTGCCTTATCCGCCGGAACATTCACTGTCAAAATCCCGTTTTCCAGCGGTACAATCACTACGTCATAAATGGTGGGTGACAACTGCTTGATTTCCTTCACTGTACCATTGTTCACATTGATATCGGTGGCTTCAAACCCTATCACATCTTCGGAGAAAGTAAACGTAAAGACTGCCGGAGCGTTTAATGGTTCTTTAGCCCGCGTCATCAGCGATACTTCCGGACGGGTCAGATCCACCGTCATTACCACCTGATTGCTATGTCCGCTTTCATTACCCTGTTTGTCGGAGGCAGTCACCGTAATGTTATACGCACCTTCTGCCAGTTCAGGATGGTAGGTATAAGACCAATCGCCTGCAGTATTTACATCAGCAGTACCTACAGGCTTGCCATTAGTGTAAATGGTGATTGTCGTACCTGGTTCCCCTCTACCTGTAATTCTAGGCGTACCGGTATTAACAAGACCCGGGATATTTATACCAGGTAATACTGGCGCAGAAGGGATACCCGGAGCCATTGCATCAATCGAGAAGGCAAGCGGACCGCCAGGCAAGCTGGTATTGCCTGCTGCATCGGTGGCGGTTGCTGTGATCGCATGAGCACCCTGAGATAGACCATTGTTGAACGTATAGGTATAATGTCCGCTGGCATCTGCTGTTGCGGTACCTGCCACTACCCCATCCGCATAGATAGTTACAGTACTGTTAGGTTCTGCTGCACCCGAGATGGTCGGTTTACTGGTAGTGATCACACCATTGTTGCTGGCAGTTTCCAGTACGATGGTCGGAGCCGCAGGTGCTTGTGTATCCACAGTGAGACTCAGTGGTGGTGTCTGTGCGCTGGTGTTGCCAGCAGCATCTGTAGCGGTAGTGGTCACGTTATGATTACCGTCGGCCAACGCAGGATTAAAGGTATAGCTATAGTTACCGTTATTATCGGCAGTTGTTGTACCGGCAGGTTTGCCATCTACATAGACTGTTACGGTACTATTCGGTTCAGCTTTACCGGTGACGGTTGGTGTATTATCGTTGGTCGGTGACTTATCGGTCGTCAGCGTTGGTACAGCCGGTGCCTGTGTATCGATCACGATAGCGAGGGCGGGACTTTGTCCGCTGGTATTGCCGGTAGCGTCTGTAGCAGTCACGGTGATGTTGTGCGGTCCGTCTGCCAGAGCCGGGTCAAATGTATAAGTGTAATGACCGCTGGCATCGGTTTTTGTGGTGCCGGCAGGTTTGCCATCTACGTACACGGTTACGGTACTGTTGGCTTCTGCGTCACCTTTGATAGATGGCGTGGCATCACTAGTGATGCCATTCGTGCCACCGATCAGTTGAGGCGCAGCTGGCGTTGCCGGAGCAGCTGCATCAATGGTGATATTTAAGGCCGGGCTGTGTGCGCTGGTATTACCGGCAGCATCTGTTGCCGTCGCGGTAATAGCATAGCTACCGTCAGCCAGGGCTGGATTAAATGTATATGTATAGTTACCACTGGCGTCCGCCTTGGTGGTACCTACTGCGTTACCATCTTTATAGATCGTCACTGTACTGTTAGCTTCTGCTGTACCACTTACGGTTGGTGTGTTATCACTGGTAGGTGTTTTATCTGTAGTGAGAGTTGGTGCCGCAGGTGCCTTGGTATCGATAGTGATACTTAGGGTGGCACTAGGCGCACTGACATTACCTACAGCATCTTTAGCAGTAGCGGTGAATGCATGGGTACCATCAGACAATGATGTTGGTACTGTGAAGGTGTATTTACCACTCGCGTCAGCCGTTGTCGAGCCTATTGCGTTACCGTCTACATAGATAGTCACACTGCTGTTAGCTTCTGCTGTACCGGTTACAGTTGGCGTGTTATCATTAGTCAGCGTTTGAGCTGTCGTGATAGTTGGCGCTGCCGGTGCCTGGGTATCGATTGTGATATTCAGGGTAGCGCTTGGTGCACTCACATTTCCTACTGCGTCAGTAGCAGTCGCTGTAAATGCATGGGTACCATCAGACAGAGAAACCGGTACAGTAAAGGTGTATTTACCACTTGCATCTGTGGTTGTCGTACCTATTGCGTTACCATCTACATAGATAGTTACTGTACTGTTAGCTTCTGCTGTACCGGTTACAGTTGGTGTATTATCACTGGTCAGCGTTTGAGCTGTGGTGATAGTTGGTACTATAGGCTTCTTCGTATCGATGGTGACATTCAGCGTTGCACTTGGTGCACTAACATTACCCACAGCATCGGTAGCAGTAGCAGTAAATGCGTGCGTACCGTCAGCCAGGGCTGTTGGCACCGTGAAGGTGTAGTTACCGCTGGCATTAGCAGTGGTTATACCTGCTGCGTTACCATCTACATATATAGTTACAGTACTGTTGGCTTCCGCTGTGCCGGTTACGGTTGGTGTGTTATCACTAGTCAGCGTTTGAGCAGTGGTGATAGTTGGTACAGCCGGTTTCTGTGTATCGATAGTGATGTTCAGCGTAGTACTTGGTGCGCTGGTGTTACCCACAGCATCTGTAGCGGTAGCAGTAAACCCATGGGTACCGTCACTCAGTGGTGTTGGCACAGTGAAGGTATAATTACCGCTTGCGTTAGCCGTTGTCGTGCCGACTACGTTACCGTCTACATAGATAGTAACCGTGCTGTTAGCCTCCGCTGTACCGGTTACGGTTGGTGTGTTATCACTAGTCAGCGTTTGAGCAGTGGTGATAGTTGGTACAGCCGGTTTCTGTGTATCGATAGTGATGTTCAGCGTAGTACTTGGTGCGCTGGTGTTACCCACAGCATCTGTAGCGGTAGCAGTAAACGCATGGGTACCGTCACTTATTGGTGTTGGCACAGTGAAGGTATAATTACCGCTTGCGTTAGCCGTTGTCGTGCCTACCACGTTACCGTCTACATAGATAGTAACCGTGCTATTAGCTTCCGCTGTACCGGTTACGGTTGGTGTGTTATCACTAGTCAGCGTCTGGGCCGTAGTAATAGTCGGCACTGCAGGCGCTTTAGTATCAATAACAATAATCAGGGATGCACTTGGTGCGCTGGTATTACCGACAGCATCTGTAGCGGTAGCAGTAAACCCATGGGTACCGTCACTCAGTGGTGTTGGCACAGTAAATGTATAATTACCACTGGCATCTGCGGTAGTTGTACCTACAATATTGTTGTCTACATATATTGTAACGGTGCTATTCGCTTCTGCGGTACCAGTTACGGTCGGCGTATTATCACTAGTCGGTGTTTGAGCGGTAGTGATGGTCGGAGTAACCGGTGCCTGGGTATCGATAGTGATATTCAGCGTTGCACTTGGTGCGCTAACATTACCTACAGCATCGGTAGCTGTAGCAGTGAATGCATGCGTACCATCAGTTAATGCGGTTGGCACTGTGAAGGTATAATTACCACTGGCATTAGCCGTAGTTGTACCTACTGCTGCTCCATCCACATATATAGTTACAGTGCTGTTAGCTTCAGCTGTACCAGTTACAGTTGGTGTATTATCACTAGTCAGTGTCTGAGCAGTAGTGATAGTTGGTACTGTTGGCTTCTGGGTATCGATAGTGATATTCAGCGTAGCACTTGGCGCACTGACATTACCCACTGCATCTGTAGCAGTAGCGGTGAATGCATGCGTACCATCAGTCAGGGCTGTTGGCACAGTGAAGGTATAGTTACCACCAGCATTAGCGGTGGTTGTACCCACTGCTGATCCATCTACATATATAGTAACGGTGCTGTTAGCTTCAGCAGTACCGGTTACAGTCGGCGTATTGTCACTGGTCAGTGTTTGAGCCGTAGTGATAGTTGGTACTGTTGGTTTCTGTGTATCGATAGTGATATTCAGCGTTGCACTTGGTGCACTGACATTACCTACAGCATCGGTAGCTGTAGCAGTGAATGCGTGCGTACCATCAGTCAGGGCAGTTGGCACCGTGAAAGTATAATTACCACCAGCATTAGCGGTAGTTGTACCTACTGCTGATCCATCTACATATATAGTTACAGTGCTGTTAGCTTCAGCAGTACCAGTTACAGTTGGTGTATTATCACTAGTCAGTGTCTGAGCAGTAGTGATAGTTGGTGCTGTTGGTGCCTGGGTATCGATAGTGATATTCAGTGTTGCACTTGGTGCACTAACATTACCTACAGCATCGGTAGCAGTAGCGGTGAATGCGTGCGTACCATCAGTCAGGGCTGTTGGCACAGTGAAGGTATAATTACCACCAGCATTAGCGGTAGTTGTACCCACTGCTGATCCATCTACATATATAGTAACGGTGCTGCTAGCTTCAGCTGTACCAGTTACAGTTGGTGTATTATCACTTGTCAGTGTCTGAGCAGTAGTGATAGTTGGTACTGTTGGCTTCTGGGTATCGATAGTGATATTCAGCGTTGCACTTGGTGCGCTAACATTACCTACTGCATCTGTAGCAGTAGCATTGAATGCATGCGTACCATCAGTCAGGGCTGTTGGCACTGTGAAGGTATAGTTACCGCTAGCGTCAGCTGTGGTTGTACCCACTGCTGATCCATCTACATATATAGTTACAGTACTATTAGCTTCAGCGGCACCAGTTACAGTTGGTGTATTATCACTGGTCAGTGTCTGAGCAGTAGTGATAGTTGGTACTGTTGGTTTCTGGGTATCGATTGTGATATTCAGCGTTGCACTTGGCGCACTGACATTACCCACTGCATCGGTAGCAATAGCGGTGAATGCATACGTACCATCAGTCAGGGCTGTTGGCACAGTGAATGTATAATTACCACCAGCATTAGCGGTAGTTGTACCTACTGCTGATCCATCTACATATATAGTTACAGTACTATTAGCCTCTGCAGTACCGGTTACAGTTGGTGTATTATCACTTGTCAGTGTCTGAGCAGTAGTGATAGTTGGTACTGTTGGCTTCTGGGTATCGATAGTGATATTCAGTGTTGCACTTGGCGCACTAACATTTCCTACAGCATCGGTAGCAGTAGCAGTGAATGCGTGCGTACCATCAGTCAGGGCTGTTGGCACTGTGAAGGTATAGTTACCGCTAGCGTCAGCTGTGGTTGTACCCACTGCTGATCCATCTACATATATAGTTACAGTGCTGTTAGCTTCTGCAGTACCGGTTACAGTCGGTGTATTATCACTGGTCAGTGTCTGAGCAGTAGTGATAGTTGGTACTGTTGGTTTCTGTGT
>NZ_PYGK01000025.1 GCF_003014595.1 Chitinophaga ginsengisoli
ACTATTTTGATGTGCCGCCGTATACGGACCCGTACGTACGGTGGCTGGAGGGGACGGCATGCGAAATAATCTCATGCCTCCTACTCACTTGTAGCGCGGGGTGCAACCCCGGGGATCCATGAAACGCGCGGGGTGCAACCCCGGGGATCCATGAAACGCGCGGGGTGCAACCACGGGGATCCGTGAAATGCGCGGGGTGCAACCACGGGGTGGGTGACAACCCCATTGAAAAAATATTATGATAGAAATAGGAATAGACAGTTTTGCAGCCCGGTTTACGGACAACGCTGCAGCAGCATTGAGCGACAAAGACGCTATGTTCCAGCTGCTGGAAAGAATGGAACATGCAGACAGATCAGGCCTGGATGTATTTGGTATTGGCGAACATCACCGGAAAGGCTTCCTGGATGCAGCACCTACGCATATACTGGCAGCAGCTGCCTCCCGCACTAAGCGGATAAAGCTGGCCAGCGCGGTAACCGTATTAAGCGCAATAGACCCGGTAAGGGCATTTCAAAACTTCGCTACCTTAGACCTGATCTCTGGTGGCCGGGCTGAAATGGTAGTGGGAAGAGGCTCTTTTACAGATGCTTTCCCTTTGTTCGGTTATAACCTGGACGATTATGATGAGCTCTTTGCAGAGAAACTGGAACTCTTACTGGCAATAAGAGAGAATGAATTTGTGACCTGGTCTGGTAAGTTCCGTCCTGCATTGAAGAATCAACCGGTATACCCAAGACCTGTTCAGGAACAACTACCCATCTGGCTGGGCGTAGGTGGTACACCACAATCGTTCGTACGTGCAGGTGCATTGGGATTACCCCTGATGGTGGCGATCATCGGTGGCGAAACACATCGTTTCCGTCCGCTGGTTGATCTGTACAGGGAAGCAGGAAGAAGGGCAGGACATGCACCGGAGAAACTAACAGTAGGACTGCACTCCTTAGGATATCTTGCAGAGACTACAGAACAGGCTATTGAAGATTTCTACCCGGGATATGCGGCAAGCATGACGAAGGTAGGGAAAGAGCGTGGCTGGCCTCCGATGACGAAAGAGCGTTTTATGAGTCAGATGGGGCCGACAGGTGCCTTATTGGTCGGTAGCGTGGAAGAGATTGCGGAGAAAGTATTGAGGCACGCTGATGCCCTGGGAGGTATCTCCAGGCTTACTTTCCAGATGGATTCTGCAGAAGTATCGCATGATAAGCTGATGAATGCGATTGAGCTGATAGGAACGAAGCTGAAGCCGTTGGTAAATAATTCATCAAGATGATTTTAGTTCATCAGGTTCAGGAAAAGTATTAGTATATTAGCTAAAACACCCTGAACCTGATGAAACCAAGAAAATTCCTCGATTATGTTATCCCGTTAATTCTTTTACTGGTACAGCTTTACACGTTTTATCTCATTAACACAACGGACTATGCGGTGAATAACGACGGTAAGTTTTACATCGGTATCGGCGCTGTAATAGCAAGCATGGTTGTAATGCGCTTTAATCCCCGGATCGGGAAATTGATGACACTAGGCATATTGGTGGCCGGGCTTTTTGGTTGGATTGTCTTCTCGTCTACACGCAAGATTTTGTCAACAAATATCTTTTTTGGAATAGAATACCGGTTGGAACTTCTCTCGCTTGGACTGCTGATTCTATTTATCGTTTTCAACTTCAGGTCACTAAAGCGATATTTAAAGTGGCTGCTGCAGAGAGAATCTGAACCGCAAGGGTAAATTACCCCATTCAGAATCCTGTTTCCCCCGAAAAAATACAAACTAGTTGGTATTGTTATTTTGAATAGCTTGTCTCACTTTTAATATTTGGCGAACTAATAGCACCTCCATGTCATATAGCATAGGTAGTAATACCCATTGTATCTAAGCCGGCCCCAAGCTAACAGAACATTTCATGGTTCTGTATGTTCATTGCGGGAAGGATTAAACAATTCCACCAAGATGCAACTCTCAAAGATCATTTTATGGCCGGAGAATAAAAGCCTGGATATCAGGATCATTCAATTCGTTGCGGGAAAGGTGAATTACATTATCGGAGATTCTGATACCGGGAAATCCAGTATATGGCCGATCATTGACTATTGCCTTTGCAGTAGTGAACTAAGAGTGCCCATAGGACCGGCAAGGGACTTCACCAGCTGGTTCGGGATTGTTTTATCCAATGGAGAGGAACAGCTCCTTATTGCCCGTCAGAATAGTGCCCTTAAAAATGAGCAGACACAGAAGAACCGGCAGTCGGTGTATATGCTCTTAGAGGGACGTGACCTTGATATTCCTGCCAGTCCACGGAAGAATACAGACGAAGCCTCTGTAGAAAAGCTGGTGGCCGGTAAATTCAATTCTTTCCTGCATGAAATTCCCCGGAAGTTGTGGGATGAACATGAACTGCAGGACAAAAAGATAGGCAAGATCTCCTTCAGGGATACGCTGACCCTCAATCACCAGATGCAGTATGCACTATTGAATCCCTCTTCCTTTATAGCCGATTCTCACTACATTTCTATACTAAAGCTGAAGAAGGTATTACCCCTGTTATTATACAGCAAGGAAACGGCTTATTACAGGTTAAAACGGGGTATCCAGAGTAAGGTACAGAACGAGCAGAAGAACTTTAAGGGACAGTTGTCAAATGTGAATGAGCGAATGGAACTGTTATACAGAGAGGCTTTCTCCCTGGGACTAGTGGACACGTATATGGACCCTGACGTGGTAAAACCGGAGAGTGATGAGCTGCGCCTGTATCTTGAAGGGATCCTATATTCAAAGGAAAGCCTTTTGGTGGCAGATGGCAATATCGGGCAGCACAGAGAGAAACTGCTGGTATTAGGACGAATCATGGAGTGCCTGGAATTTGCCCAGATCATTGATACGATGAACAAGTCTGATTATGAATTACAGCTGGTGACGTCAGATATTCATTCCATTGAATTCAACTCGCAGCATAATGGCACTATAGACGAAGAATTGTCCGGGCTATCGAAATTAATAAAGGCATACGCAAGGAAGTTAAAGCTGGAATACCTTGAATACACTCCCATCTTCGATGAAAAAGCAGCGATATTAAGGTTTCTGACGCCGGTAGATCAGCACGTATACCTTTATCAGCTGGGCAATACACAAAGTTATGTAGGGTACAATATCTCAACCTTTTTAAGCTTTCACGAATTCTTTCTGAAAAGAGACCAGAACCCCATTTTTCCTTTTTTGTTAATAGATCACCCTGGACAGGCTTTCTCTTCGGGTAAGAAAAGTGATGACCTGGACCGTATCCGGATACTGCATGAATGCCTTGATTTCGCCGTAGAGCGATTGAAAGGGGCCTTTCAGATAATAGTGCTGGAACGGGCTGCGCCTGAGAGAATGTTGCCTAATAGTGTGATGGTAGAAAACTGGTCCAATACCTCAAAACAAATGCTTATCCCCGATTCCTGGAAAATCAACAGCAATGAGACACGGAAATAAAATTAATAAACTGGGCAGAACCTCCGCACACAGGAAAGCCCTGTTAAGGAACCTGGCGATCGACCTCTTTGATCATGGATATATTGCTACCACACTGGCAAAGGCTAAAGAACTCAAGCCCTTTGCAGAAAAGATCATCACCAAGGCGGTGAAGGTCCATAAGGCCGAAACATTTGGCCGGAGGATAACGCTAAGCAGGGAGATCGAAAAGAATATCCATCAGTATGAAGTTTATCTGAAGCTGATAAACGTATGGGGAATGTTGTGCCTGAACAGGCAGGGCGGCTATCTGCGGATTATCAAAATGGGAACCAGGAAAGGAGACAATTCCGAAATGGCATATATCGGGATCGTACTGAATGAGGGGTACAGGGATGCAACTACCTATCCCGGTATCGCCTTTAAGTCTATGTTTAATAACCTGAGCACTTCTTTAATTGATAATCATCTGTTGAATAAGAACCTGCTGACCCAGTGGTATCATGCTACCATGCCACAGATAGACATGGATGGAACGCTGACTACGACGACCAACAGGAAGATCATCCGGTTTAAAATACAATTTCACGGGGTTGACCTGGAGGACGTCAACTGGCCGGTTTTTAATAGCCGTTATGTTGACCTGCCTGTCAGCCTGCACTTGTATATGGATGCCGACCAAATGGAAATAGAGAAAAAGGAAGGAGAGGAAAGAGAATCCCCTGGGAAGAACCTCGCGGAAAATAAGCCTGCAGTGAAATATAAATATGAGATCAAATCGGAAGATCACTTCACCATGCTGCCTTCGTACAATGAAAAGAATATCATTAAACTCCTGGTACCTCCGCTAAAGGACTCCCGGACCGTGGAAGGTGAAGTCGTTATTGAGAAAAATGAAGATGGGAGTCTGCCCCGCCTAGACTATTGCTATCTGACCATTAGAGGCCCTATCAGTGACATATACATTTTCAATTTCCTCAAGAAAAAAAAGTAAAAGATGAATAGTCATGATGAATTGCTTGCGATCAAGCAGATGGTCCAGTTTAATTTTTATAAAGTTGTTGAAGATAAGGACCGGATAAGGCTTAAGATCGTATACCGGAATCAGAAGGTCCTTACAGACTGGATATACCTGAATAAAAGTGATTTCGACAGTAAGAGAAATAAGCTGAGTGTACTGCTCGCGAAGTTTATCAAAAGCAGATCAAAAAGAGACCTTTACGAGCTGGCATATATCGGGTATGATATGTTTAAAAAGATCGACGAGGAGCTGGAGAAGCAGGATAAGGATTTCTATGCGCTGGATTGGAATATTGAGATACTGAACAATATAAAGAGCACGAAGAAGCCGATAAGCAAAGTGAAGTATACCAGGGTGCTGGAAGCTAATTTTCCGCCTGATTTTTCATTCTGCCTGGGCCTGATGTTTCCCAGAGAACCCAACAAACAGGAATGGGAAGAGTATTCAACGAGTGAATTGCTGCAGCTTTTCTTTGACTTCCGCTTTAAGATCATTAACAATATAGACCGTGCAGAATTTAAAAAGGGACTTTATCTGCATGAAGGCCCTTTGAAGAATGGCGCTACTATCAAAGCGATACACGCCACCAATTCGGATCTTCATATTTCTGACCTGGAAAAGAATGCGCTGGCACATGATCCCAGTGTGATGAAATATGAAGTGGAGAGTTATAACGATCTGATTGACTTTTGGAAGAATAAGGAACATCCCCGGTTTATCTTGTTTTCGACCCATTATTCAGAAGAAGTGGAAGATCGTTTTCGTTTTACACTGACGCATGATAATTTTACGAATCATCACCTGGTAAGAATTGGCAAGATCCCTCACGATCAGAAGGCGCTCCTCTTCCTGAATTGCTGTAAAACAGGGAATCTGCCGTACGACGGCTTTTCTAACGTACTGACCTACCTGTACCCTGATTATTCACTGGGGTTCATAACAACGGCTTTCAATCTGAGAAGTGCGGATGCTGACGCTTTCCCCGACAGGTTCAACAGGATATTTATGCAGGAAAATATGATGATCCTGGATGCTTTTGTAAAGACGAAAAACTTCCTTGTTTTTCAATCAACCCCTCCACAGTATGCCGCATTCGGTTATATGTTGTGGCAGGTAGCACCGGATCTGACGTATGCTAAAAAGTCCATCAAAAGGATCAACAGGAAAGTGAAGTAGGTTAATCCGCTTTCAGATACTTCACCGGGTTTGTCAGCGCTACTTTCAGCGCCTGATAACTCACCGTCAGTATGGCTACTATCAGCGCAAATACGCCCGCCAGTACAAACATCCATCCGCTGATGGGAATGCGGTAGGCAAAGTTGCTGAGCCATTTCTCCATGGCCCACCAGGCTATCGGGCAGGATAAAAGAATGGCAATGAATACCAGTTTTACGAAATCCCTCGACAGTAATACCGCAATATAGGAAGACGATGCACCCAGCACTTTCCGTATACTCACTTCTTTGATGCGCAATTGCGCTGAATAGGCTGATAATCCGAACAGCCCCATACAGGATATAAATATAGCGAAGGCAGCGAAAGCTTTGAATATACTGCTCATCTGGTTTTCAGACGCATAGAGGTGATTAAGTTTGTCGTCAATGAAGGTATATGTGAATATACCGGATGGTGTGAGCGCCTTTATTTTCTTCTCCATGAAAGCAAGTGCCGCTTGTATATGCCCGGGTTTTATTTTCAGCAGGAGGTAATTGGCCCGATAAGGATCGTACTTAATAACAAGCGGATCTACCGGAGAATGCAGGGACGCAAAGTTGAAGTTTTTCACGACACCCACTACAGTACCGGTATCACCGTCCAGGATGATCTGCTGGCCAAGAGGTGATTTCAGCTGATAGGTTTTCACCGCGGACTCATTGAGAATAAACTCCTTGTTCTTCACCGCCGGCATTTGGTTGAAGAAGTTCCGGCCCTGCAGCAAAGGGATCTGTAAAGTAGATAAAAGCCGCTCATCTGCCCACATGATACGGGTGTTGTTAAACGCCTGGTCGGGGTCTGCAGCTATCGGCCGTAAAGACTGTGAGCTAAACCGGTCGCCCGGAAGGGTAGAAACGATGGAGTAATCAGCGATATCGGGGTTCTGACTAATGTCGTTGATCAATGCGCCAAACCGTTGCCACATGGGCCCGTAGATCGTTATCCCTGCCAGTTGTGCGCGATCAAATCCAAGGTCTTTGTTGTGGAAGAACCTGATCTGCCGATAGATCACAATGGTACTGATGATCATAAATACAGATACCACGAACTGAAAGATGACTAAGCCTTTTCTGACAGCGTTTGTGGAGCTTCCCGGGTTGCCTTTGCCTTTGAGTGCAGTGACAGGATGGAAGCGCGCCACGCTCCAGGCGGGATAGCTGCCGGCAAGCAATCCTATAAATGCCACCAGCAACACAATGATACCCAGGTTGGAGGCGGTCAGGATATTGGACATATACAGTGGCCGGAAAGCGAGCTCGTTGTAGAAAGGAACGGCTGTCTTAAACAGGACCATTGCCACTACGGTGGCGAGCAGGGTGGTGAGTAGTGATTCTCCCAGGAACTGTCTGATCACCTGCTTTTTTGTGGCACCTACCACTTTGCGCATGCCTATTTCCTTCATCCGGCCAAAGGCCTGTGCCGTATATAGATTGATAAAATTGACAGCAGCTACAAGCAGGATGAATAAGGCTGCCAGGGAAAAGATCCTTACATAGGTAATATCGCTGTTAAGCCCCATTTCCTTTTCAAGTTTGGAATGGAGATGGATGTCTTTAACAGGCTGCAATGCGATAAGCCGGTCTGCTATGATATCCTCACGGGTTTCACCGATCGGCAGATAAAATTTTACCGTTAAATCAGTCAGCCGTGACCGTACCTTCGGAAGAGAGCTTGCTTTGTCAAGCACTACATAGGTATAAAAGCCATTCCATGTTCTGTTGGCCAGTGACTGATCGTCTATATAACGGTGAATGGTAGCCATAGACACCAGGTAGTCAAACTGCAAATGAGAAGGGAAGCTATGTTCCCGGATAACGCCCGTGACCCGCAGAGGCACGCCATTTATATCATCCTGCAGCACCTTGCCCATAGCATCTGCGCCATGGAAATATTTCTGCGCCATTTTTTCGGTAATGATGATATTACCGGGTGTTGTCAGCGCTGTTGTCTTATCTCCCGACACAAAATCAAGATCGAAAACATCCGTTACCGTAGGATCAGCAAAAAAGCCGCCTTTCTCCTCAAATTTAGTCAGCGTACCATTGGGCGCTTTATAACTGAATACCTGGCAGGGATAGAGCCTGTGGAAGCGAACCACAGCGGTTACTTCGGGAATTTCTTCCTGCATGACAGTACCGGTCGGAAAAGAGGTGGCAGCCCAGCTCTGGGCATCTTCACCGCGACCTAACATCGTTACACGGAAGATGCGGTCTGCTTTGGAAAAGCCTTTATCATAATCCAGTTCCTGTCTTACGTGAAAGATGATCAACAGGGCGCATGCCAGTCCGAGTGCCAGACCAGCTATATTGATGGTAGTGAAGAGTTTATTCTTCCAGAGGTTGCGTAAGGCTATTTTAAGGTAACTCTGTAACATACAATGATGGAATATACTAAGTATCCACCAAGTAAGTGCCGGATTATTAAGACCTTAATAATCAGCTATGTAATGATAGGGGTCAGGACCAAAATGTCCGTTTTTAGTACAATATCTGTTCACTTTTACAAAGTATCGCCGTAGTTCGGTAGTTTTGTGACGGATTTCAACCTATAGACGAACATGAAACAATTATCGATCATTAGTCTGGCCTTGCTTTTCAGCCTGATAAGTTACGGACAGGAAAACTGGACCTTAAAGACCAACAAGGATGGTATAGCCATCTATACCAAAACTATCGAAAACTCTGCCTATAAGGGCATCAAGGTAAAGTGCTCTTTACAAGCCACCTTGTCACAGTTTGTAGCAGTGATCATGGATGTTAATACCGCCACAGAGTGGTTATACAGCACGAAATCAAGCACTTTACTGAAAGAGATTTCTCCTGCGGAGGTTTACTATTATTCAGAAGTTGGATTGCCATGGCCCCTGAGTAACAGGGATTTTGTTTGTCACCTGACAGCGAAGCAGGACGCCCATACCAGAGTGGTGACGATTGATGGTCCTGTAGTACCGGACTATATGGCTGAAAAGAACGGTATTGTACGTGTGAAACACTCTTCCGGAAAATGGATCATTACGCCGGCAGAGAATAACATGGTAAACATCGAGTATACGCTGGAAGCTGATCCTGGTGGTAGTATTCCTGCATGGCTGGTGAACTTGTTTGCGACCAAAGGCCCTATGGAATCTTTCAGAAAACTGAAAGTCCAGATCAACAAACCGCAGTATAAGAAAGCGCAGTATGCCTTTATAAAGAACTGACGGCTACAGTATTACCATCTCTTCCCTGCAACTTTTCCTATATACGTGCCCTGCATTTGTCGGCCCGCTACGGTAATGTCGTAGTCTATCGTAAAGGTTTCCCCGTTATTGCTGACATTCATGGTACCCGCTGTTACACCTGTTATCTGATATCCGTTGCCATACACGCCACTAGGTGTGTATTTGACTATTGCATTGGAAAAATTCTTCCGCTTGTCATAAGCGGCATTATTGTGGTCCATATAAGTGTACTTACGGGAGAAATACAGACTGTCAACAAAGATCTGTACCGTGTTCTCAACGTATTCGGGCGCCCGGGGAACATTGGTGAGTACCAGTCCCTCTGTGCCCGTCCAGTATGTATAGTCTGAGAGATAAGATTGCCCTTCTATCGTGAAAGTCCCGCCTGTTGGTTGTACGTCACTATCCTTTCCCCCTTGCCCGTCTTTCCTGCATGCACTGGCAAAAATACCTGCCGCCAGCATATACAAAGCGAGTTTTTTCATAGATCTATGGTTTTTATAGATTGGTTCCTTGTGGTAACAAGCTGATGTAGACCTGTTTACGCCTGCAAATATACATATTTATTTATTGGTTATGTTGGTTTCGGGGGAATTGGTTCCCGGGGGAATCACCCGCGTTACAAACATCGGGTTCCCGGGGGGATCTCCCCGCAATCATTTCCATCCCCGGGGTTATCACCCCGCAATCATTTCCGTCCCCGGGGTTATCACCCCGCGCTACAAACAAGGGGACTCCTACGGAGTCCTATTATGTTTTGTTGATAATGTGTTTGTTCCCCCGGATTGTACCCTACAAACAAAAGGACTCCGCTGGGAGTCCTAATTATGTTTTGTTGATGACGTGTTCTTACATGTTGTTATATACACCCTGCATCTCGCGCGTCAGCTGATCGTAGATCGGCTTGGTGAACTGCAGGAATAATTCCTGGGGAGGAGGCGGAGGGATGTCTTCGCCCACCATCAGGGCTTTATCTTCATCGCTGAGCGCACGTTCGTCGCCTTTATAATAGCCGTACTGGTTCATCCAGGTATAGCTACCGGGAAGCCTGTCGGTGCGGATGATATTATTGGTGGCCACATCGATCAGCTGGTAGTCCAGCAGGCCTTTGGAAACAACGGTGGCCTTTACAACATATACTTTCGCTTTTACGGTAGCATAGCGGTTGATAACGGCTTTACCGGTGCTGTCTTTGACGCTACCTACAACGATCTCTTTGGAGACTTCTCTTTCTGAGCGGTCTACGTAGGTTTGTCCTACTACGAAATCGTTGAAACTCATTTCCAGGAACTGGTCGGGTTGTATTTTATTGTTACGGGCGATGCGCTCGTCGGTAAATTGTACAAAACGGTTGATGTTCCGCTGCTGCAGGTTGCGGATCAGTACATCACGGAACTGGTCAGCGCTGAACTGGTAGTAGGAAGAGCGAACGTCTACGTGTCTTACCACTACATTCACGAGGCCTCTCTGGAAGGCTTCGTCCATGAGTTGAGCGGAATTGCGGTAGTTAGGGATCAGGTTCAGGGCAGCCTGGAATTCATCAAAAGCCTGCCTTGCAGCCGCTTTATCGCCCTGATCGAGAAGGGAGGCCCCTCTGTCGTACCGTACCTGGGCAGCGTTCTCCTGCGCCCCGGAAATGGCATTACGATAATCTTTTGGTTTCACAATGGCCAGTGCTGCAGGAGAGGCGTGAATGCCATCGTACAGACGCTGGAGCGCGCGGTATTCCGTGCGGATGTATTCCCATTTCAGCGGGTCGTTGGAGATCATGTACCCATTGACTTTGTCTTCGTGGGCACGTTGGGCCTGTGTATAGGCTTGAGGAAGTAGTTGTAGTGAAACAGTGTTGTCAGGTCTTTTCTGTAATTTTTTTACGAACGCCAGCACCGCTTCATCGTAGCGGCCTTTGTTGTAGAGTTTTTCACCCGATTTACAGGACAGTATCAGTAGGATAGGGGCAATCAGCCACAGGAGACGGTTTTGCATATACTCGAATAATAGATTTTCTTATTTCAGGAATCTTCTGATCTCCCTGTCCGTTTCACGTTGCTTGATGCTTTCGCGTTTATCGTGCAGCTTTTTACCTTTACCCAGACCGATCTCTATCTTAGCCAGGCTTTTGTCGGTAATGAAGATGCGCAGCGGAATGATGCTATAGCCTCGTTCTTTTATTTTACCTTCCAGTTTCCGTAGTTCCCGCTTGGTAAGCAGTAACTTACGTTCACGCAGGGGATCATGATTAGCATATGTACCGTGTGAATATTCGGCGATATGCAGGCTTTTAACAAACAATTCTCCTTTTGAGAAATAGCAGAATGAATCGTTGAAGCTTACCCTGCTTCCGCGGATGGACTTAATCTCCGTGCCTGTCAACACCATGCCGGCAATATACTTATCCTCTATTGCGTACTCGAAATATGCCGATCTGTTCTTGAGTTCTGCCATCTTTTTATTAGATAAGGACTTAAAAATTAGGAACTAAGAATTGAAATCCGGAAGCATCTCCCCATTCCCAATCCTTAATTCCTAATTCTTAAATTCTTCGGTTTTGGTGCTTAGTTTTTAAATAATTCCAATAACACTGCCAGGCGTTGTTTCATCTCCTTACGGTCGATGATCAGGTCCAGGAAGCCATGTTCCAGCAGGAATTCTGCGCTCTGGAAACCTTCCGGCAGGTCTTTTTTGATCGTTTCCTTGATAACACGCGGACCGGCAAAACCGATCAGTGCCTTAGGCTCTGCCACGTTCAGGTCGCCCAGCATCGCGAAGGAGGCCGTCACACCACCGGTGGTAGGGTCTGTCATCAGGGAAATATAAGGCAGCTTTGCTTCTGCCAGCTGTGTCAGTTTTGCGGACGTTTTAGCCATCTGCATCAGGGAGAAGGCACTTTCCATCATACGGGCACCTCCTGATTTGGAGATGATCATCAACGGCATTTTGTTCGCAATGCAATAATCGATGGAACGGGCGATCTTTTCACCTACCACGGAACCCATGGAGCCCCCGATGAAGGCAAAGTCCATACAGGCAATCACCAGGTCATTTTCCTGTACCTTACCTACACCTACCCGCATCGCATCTTTCAGTCCTGACTTTTTCTGTGCATCTACCAGTCTGGCGCCATAAGGCTTCAGGTCCTTGAAACCAAGGAAGTCTTTCGGATAAATGTTGTCAAAAAGCTCTTCGAATTGATTATCGTCAAATAATATTTCGAAATACTCGGCCGAATTGATGCGATTGTGGTAATTACACTTGTCGCATACGTAATAGTGCTCTTTCAGATCTTTTACTGTAGAGGTTTTTTTGCAGTTAGGACATTTGTGCCACAATCCATCCGGCGCCTCTTTCTTTTCACTTGTAGACGTTTGAATGCCTTGTTTAATGCGCTTAAACCAGCTTGACATATTGTGCTATTAGGTTACAAAATAGTTGTGCAAGATACAAATTATATTAACTTCCAAAGTATTCTACCCCTATAATTATACTTAAAGTACCTGGCAACCAATAATTTGATTGGAAAGATATATATATAAGTGGTATAATAAAAACGTGTTGACAAAAAAAATCCTCAGGAATGACTTCCTGAGGATGGATAAATTGTACCCGTTTGCGGATTATGCGTTCCTGCCGATGCAATTCAGGTCAGCAAAAGCTTCTTCAAGGCGTTTTACGAATGTTTCTTCACCTTTACGCAGCCATACGCGTGGGTCGTAGTATTTTTTGTTTGGCTTCTCAGGACCTTCCGGGTTACCCAGCTGTGCCTGCAGATAGTCTTTCTTTGCTTCATAGAAATCATGGATACCTTCCCAGAATGCCCACTGCATATCAGTATCGATGTTCATTTTGATCACACCGTAACCCAGCGCTTCGTTGATCTGGTGTTTAGGTGAACCGGAACCGCCATGGAATACATAGTATACTGGCTTAGCAGCGGTACCATGTTTCTTCTGAATGAACTCCTGGCTGTTCTGCAGGATGATCGGACGCAGTTCTACGTTACCCGGAGAGTAAACGCCGTGTACGTTACCGAAAGCTGCAGCTACAGTGAAACGGCTACCTACTTTAGACAGTGTTTCGTAAGCGTAAGCTACTTCTTCTGGCTGAGTATACAGTTTGTGGTTCTCAACGCCGGAGTTGTCCACGCCATCTTCTTCACCACCAGTTACGCCCAGTTCGATCTCGATGGACATACCCAGTTTGTTCATTCTCTCGAAATATTTCAGGGAAGTTTCTATATTCTCGTGCAGTGGCTCTTCAGAGAGGTCCAGCATGTGGGAGCTGTACAGTGGCTGACCATTCTGTTTCATGAAAGCTTCACCGGCATCCAGCAGACCATCGATCCATGGCAGCCATTTCTTAGCGGCGTGGTCAGTGTGCAGTACTACAGGAACACCGTAGTATTTTGCCACTTCGTGTACGTGTTTTGCACCGGAGATACCACCGGCAATGTTAGCCTGCAGCTTGTCGTTCGGCATTCCTTTACCCGCAAAGAACTGCGCGCCACCATTGGAAAACTGAATAATTACAGGTGAATTTACTTTGGCAGCGGTTTCCAGTACTGCGTTTACGGAATTGGTACCTACTACGTTAACAGCAGGCATTGCCCATGCGTTATTCTTGGCATCATTGTACAGCGCATCCAGCTCTTCGCCGAATAACACGCCAGCTCTGTATTTTCCCATAGCTTTCGGATTGTTTTACATTTAAGGACAGCAAATATAAGTACTAAAGATTAACTATTATAGTAGATTTCTGAATTAGAATTGGATGAATCACGAAATATTTGGTGTTTTTTATAGGAATTCGTCATTTTTTCGGGCGAATTCTTGTTGCTGGACATAGATTTTGTGCCACTGATTCGATATTGTCTCATTAGCCTCCTTTTACGGGGTTGCTTATGGTCGGTTCCCTAACATTGTTCCGCCGGGATAACAGACAAGGTCATTCTCCCAGCCTTTCCCGGAAATCCCGGAAATATGCCGCCGCCTTTTCCAGCCGGCTGCCATACCAGGAGAACATTTCTCCGTCTACCAGTTCAACACGTACTCCCGGAAGTAGTCCCTGTAATTCTGCGATATGTTTCTCCTTAAATGGGTAAGGTTCCGAAGAAAGCAACACCAACTGGCAGTCCCTGGTTCGCAAATGCTCAATGTCAATTGCCGGATACCGGTCAGTGCCAGCAAAAATATTCTCCAGCCGGCAATGTCCTAACATTGTATGGATAAAAGTATCCCCACCTGCTACCATCCATGGTTCCCGCCAGATGAAATAAGCAGTACGTAGCGGCGCCCGGTCCTGCTTACTTGCTTCTATTCGATTGAAACCCTGTGTGATATTGTTGATTATTTCGTCGGCCTGTTCACTTTTACCGGTGATCTCACCAATACTTTCGATCATTTCCAGTGCCTCATCCAGATAATGAATATCGCTCACCCACACAGGTACATGTTGCATCAGGTATTCCACCTGCTCCTGCGTATTTTCTTCCTTGTTGGCAATAACGAGATCAGGTTGCAGGGTAAGGATCTCTTCCAGGTGCAGTGTTTTCGTGCCTCCAATACGTGTCTTGGTCCGGAACCATTCCTCTGGATGGATACAGAATTTTGTAATGCCGATGACTTCTTCGTCCAGTCCCAGGTCGTACAGTAATTCCGTCTGCGAAGGGACCAGTGAAATGATCCGGCGGGGCGGGTAAGGAATGCTCACTTCCCGCCCCAGCTGGTCTTTGTAAATATTTGTTACCGGCATCAGTTGCCCGTTGTCGTTTTATTCATGATGACTGATCAGCTGCCCAGTGCCTGGATGATATCATACTTCGTTACGATATGCGGCTTGCCGCTGTCATCCTTGGTGATCACCGCTCCGTTCTCCTTGTTGATATAAACGGTCAGTTTTTCTATCGGCGTATCCATGCTCACTTCAGGGAAAGCATGCTGCATCACCTGTTTGATCTGTGCATCTTTCAGGTTAGCATCATCGATCAGGCGGTTGAAAAGTCCTCCTTCAGAAATAGCCCCAACGATCTGATTATTATGTAATACCGGCAGATGTTCGATGTCATACTTCTTCATCTTCACAATCGCCTCGCTCACTTTCTCTTCCTGGTTGATCGTTACCAGCGGCTGGTTGCGGCGACCGTTCACCACATCTTTCACCGTCTTCACATCCAGGAATCCGCGTTCCATCATCCACTGGTCATTGTACACCTTTCCTACATAACGGCTGCCATGGTCATGGAAGATCACTACTACCAGGTCGGTCGGTTTCAGTTTGCTTTTCAGCTGCAACAAGCCCGATACTGCCGATCCTGCGGAATAACCTACAAAAATGCCTTCCTCCTTGGAAATGCGGCGGGCCATGACAGCACCGTCCTTGTCAGTCACTTTTTCAAAATGATCGATCACACTCATATCGTAGTTCTGCGGTATGAAGTCCTCGCCGATGCCCTCCGTGATGTAAGGGTATACCTCGGTCATGTCCAGTTCACCAGTCTCGTGGTATTTTTTCAGCAGAGAACCATAACTGTCAATCGCCCATACCTGTATGTTTGGATTCTTTTCTCTCAGGAATTTACCTGCCCCTGTAATGGTGCCTCCGGTACCGGTAGCTACCACCAGGTGAGTGATCTTTCCGTCCGTCTGCTCCCAGATCTCCGGGCCTGTCTGCTCATAATGCGCGTCACGATTAGCCAGGTTGTCGTACTGGTTCACATAAAACGCATTCGGGATCTCCTGGGCCAGTCGGCGGGCTACAGAGTAATAAGAACGCGGATCTTCCGGTTCCACATTCGTAGGGCATACAATCACTTCTGCGCCTACAGCTTTGAGTATATCTACTTTCTCCTTGGATTGCTTATCCGTGGTAGTAAAGATGCATTTATATCCTTTGATCACTGCGGCCAATGCGAGGCCCATACCGGTATTGCCGGAGGTACCCTCGATGATGGTGCCGCCGGGTTTCAACAGTCCCTGTTTTTCGGCCTCTTCGACCATTTTTACGGCCATACGGTCCTTGATAGAGTTGCCGGGGTTAAAGAACTCAACTTTTGCCAGTACCGGACATGGAAGGCCGGCGGTAACGCGGTGTAATTTGACGAGTGGGGTGTTTCCGATTGTTTCGAGTATGCTATTGCAAAATTTCATATGAATCTTGTTGGACTGTGGCGAATGTAAGGAATTTCCGGTTGCGGGGAATGGGGGGGAAGGATGGGGGGATGTTTCTGTCCCGGGGGTGAAAACCCGACTCGGTCCCGGGGGGGTGAAACCCGTTTTTTTGTCCCCGGGGTTGAAAACCCCGGGCTACAAACAATGAGACCCCTACCGGGGTCTATTGGCGCGAATGATCGGGTACGGATAATACGCCTTTACTATGCTTTTGATATGCCTTTGCCATGGCTTTGGGTTGGACCTGTACCCGTACTGAATAGCATCTGATCCCTATATCTCCATATCGCTATGCCGTCATCTGGATATCACTTTACCGTCATTTGTATATCGATTCGATATAGAGATGTCGGTAAAATGATATGGAAATGACGGTAAAGTGATATGGAAGAATCGAATACAGACCCGTACCAGAGCGAGCACAGGCTGATACCAGAGCGAATCCGGAACGGAAACAATGGCTAAAAAGGAGGTTACGGTTTCTTAACAGGAATTGATTATCAAAGTAATTTCTATTATACTATCTTTGCATGTCATGAGTGAAAGGATTTTTATAACCGGGATAGGTACCGGGGTGGGGAAAACAGTCACTTCGGCCTGTGTAGTGGAAGCACTGCAGGCTGATTACTGGAAGCCCGTACAGACAGGACTGAAGGAGGGGACAGACACAGATACGGTAAAAAGTTTAATATCAAATCCGGTGTCGGTATGCCACCGGGAGGCCTACTGCCTGGAAGCGCCAGCCTCGCCACACCTGGCCGCCAGACTGGAGGATGTGAACATAAACGTTAAAAGGATACTTGAGCTGGCACACAGTATTCAGCCATCCAACCGGTCGTTGGTCATAGAAGGGGCCGGGGGACTGATGGTGCCATTAACGGAGCAGGTCTTCACCATCGATTTTATACAGCAACTGGAGGCAAAGGTCATTATTGTGGCCCAGAACTACCTGGGAAGCATCAACCATGCACTATTGACCGCCCGGGTACTGAAACAACACGCTATCCCTGTACTGGGCTGGATCTTCAGCGGAGAATACCATAGCAATGAAACCGAAGTGATAGGATGGAGCGGCTATCCGCTGCTGGGAAGGATACCTCACACAGGCCTGGTTGACAGGGCTTTTGTGAAGGAACAGGCAGAAAAGCTATCTTTGTGGTAATACAGATCCACTTGTTAACAAAAAAGGATATACGAAAGGAATACCTGGAAAAACGTCTAAACCTTCCGGATGATGTGATAGCCACCCTGAACAGGGAGTTATTAAACCAATGCCAGCTGCTGGATTACAGCACTTTCAGAATGGCACACATTTTTCTTCCCATCACTGAAAAGAAAGAAGCGGATACGTATGCACTGGTGCACTGGGCCAGAGAGGCCTATCCTAAATTGCAGTGGGCACTGTCAAAGTCAGACATGCGCAATGCGACGATGGAGCATTACCTGTGGAAACCGGAAACCGTACTGGTCAGGAACGCCTATGGTATACCGGAACCCGCCGGTGGACTACCCTTACTACCCGCAGAGATGGACCTGGTTTTTGTACCTATGCTCGCATTTGACAAAAGCGGCCAGCGGGTAGGATACGGAAAGGGGATGTACGACCGTTTCCTGAAAGAATGCCTGCCAACAGTGACCACCATCGGACTGTCATTGTTTGGACCGGTGGATGCCATTGAAGATGTGAACGCAAACGACGTTCCCCTGCACATGGTCATCACGCCGCAAACAATTTATGATTTCAAAAAAAGCAAGGAATGCTGAAACACCTGAAGATCTTATTATACCCTTTTTCACTGTTGTATGGCCTCGTGATGTGGAGCCGCAACCGTTTCTATGATACCAATATGCTGACTGCCGTGGAGTTTGACCTGCCCGTTATTGCTGTCGGCAACCTGTCAGTAGGAGGTACCGGTAAAACCCCGCACGTAGAACACCTCATCAGGATATTAAAGGATAAATACCGTGTAGCGACCCTCAGCCGGGGATACAACCGGCGTAGCAGCGGCTACCTGCTGGCCAATGAGACCAGCACAGCGGCGCAACTGGGCGATGAACCGATGCAGTTTCATCAGAAATTCCCGGATATAGAGGTCTGTGTAGGGGAGGAACGCATGCTGGCCATACCACAGCTGCTGGGAGAACGCCCCGAAACGGAAGTGATACTGCTGGACGATGCCTTCCAGCACCGCTCCGTAAGACCAGGCATGAATATCCTGATCACGGAGTATAACCGCCGCTTCACCAAGGATCATGTAGTACCTTTCGGCCGCCTGCGCGAAGGCCGTAAAGGCTATGAAAGGGCCAATTGTATCATTGTGTCCAAATGTCCGCCGCAACTGTCGAACGCTGAAAAAGCCGCCATCAGGCAGGAAATAAAGCCCCTGCCACATCAGCAACTGTTTTTTACTTCTCTGAAATATGGCGAACTATATGACATGTTCAGCGGCAACCCGGTTCCCGCGCCCGCAGATACCACTGTACTCCTCGTGTGTGGTATTGCCCGCCCGGAACCGCTTTTACAACAACTGAAGGAAAGCTATAAAAATGTGTTCCTCCTGCCTTTTCCGGATCATTATTACTATTCCGTCCCTGATCTGGAGAAAATAAACAGGGAACTTGGCAACCTTCCCGGCACCCACAAACTGGTGGTAACAACGGAAAAGGACGCGGTAAGACTACAACTGCTCGAAGACCGCCTGCGTCCCATGAACATACCCATAGCCGTTATGCCGGTAGAAATATCTTTCCTCTACGGGGAAGGAGAATCATTTAATAATTATATTTTTACTTACGTGGATCAGTTTGGAAGTAACCATGATTAAACGTTACGAGAATGACTAAAAAGAAAAAACCTCAAAAACACAGCAGCCAGAAGAAAACCTTTCGTGGCACTGTACAGATAACCCGCTCCGGGATGTCCTTTGTTATCATTGAAGGGCAGGAGAAGGACGTTATGGTCCGCCAGAAAAACCTTAATACCGCTCTTGATGGAGATGACGTACTTGTTGATGTGATCAAACAGGGTAAGAACGAAGGACGTATGGAAGGGGTGATAACGGAAATCGTTAAACGCAAAAAGATTGAGTTCACCGGTACCCTGCAGGTCAACAAAGGCTTCGCTTTCCTGGTACCGGAAAAAGGGCTCTTCATGCCCGATATATATATACCCGCCAATTCCATGAAGAATGCGAAGAACGGGGACAAAGCCGTCGTACGCGTAGTCGCCTGGGGCGAAAAGACCCGCAAACCCGTGGGCGAGATCGTGGAAGTACTGGATGCCAGCAATACCAACGACCTGGCCATGAAGGAGATCCTGATAGAAAGCGGATTCCCGCTCAGCTTCCCCGGCGAGGTCATGAAGGAACTGGCGCAGATCACCGAGAACATAGACGCAGAAGAGATAAAGAACAGGAAGGACTTCCGTAAGATCCTCACCTTCACGATCGACCCTGTTGATGCAAAGGATTTTGATGATGCGATCTCTATCCGTAAGCTGCGTGGGAGCTGGTATGAAGTAGGTGTGCATATTGCTGACGTGAGTCACTATGTATTGCCGGATACAGCCCTGGATAAGGAGGCCGACAAACGCGCTACTTCCGTATACCTGCCAGACCGTGTACTGCCTATGCTGCCGGAAAAGATCTCCAATGAGCTGTGCTCCCTGCGTCCGCATGAAGACAAGCTGACCTTCTCTGCCGTTTTTAAAATGAATGATAAGGGTGAGATCAAAGAACACTGGCTGGGCAGGACGGCGATACATTCCAATCACCGTTTCACTTATGAAGATGTGCAGGATATCATAGAATCCGGTGAAGGACCTTACCAGGATGAGGTATTGTTATTGAACAATATTGCACAAACCTTGCGTAAGCAGCGTTTTGAGAATGGCGCTATCAATTTCTCCTCCCAGGAGGTACGCTTCCAGCTGGATGAGAATGCAAAGCCCATAGGTATCGTCGTAAAGGAGAGCAAAGAAGCGCACCAATTGATCGAAGAGCTGATGCTGCTGGCCAACAGGACCGTGGCGGAATATGTATATAATATCCGCATAGGTACCAACCAGCACGTACCATTCCCATACCGTGTGCATGATACGCCGGATGAGGAAAAGTTGAAAGTGTTCTCCGGTTTTGCCCGTAAGTTCGGTCATAAGCTGGAAATAGATAATCCGGATAAACTGGCCCGTTCCTTTAATGAAATGTTGCAGCTGGCCCATGGTAAACCTGAACAGCATGTATTGGAAACCCTGGGTATCCGTACGATGGCGAAAGCGGCTTATACGGTGGATGATATCGGTCACTACGGATTAGGATTTGATCACTACTGTCACTTTACCTCTCCGATACGCCGTTATCCGGATGTACTTGTACATCGTGTTTTGCAGCAATGCCTGACGCACAATATCCATCCTGATAAGCAGATGGAGAAGAAGTGTAAGCATTCCTCTGAAATGGAACGTAAGGCCATGGATGCGGAAAGAGCGGCCAATAAATATAAACAGGTGGAATATATGCAGCAGTACATCGGCGAAGAATTTGACGGTGTAGTGAGCGGTGTGGCCCACTTTGGCTTCTGGGTGGAAACAGTGGATACCAAGTGTGAAGGGCTGGTGAGTATTCATAACATGAGCACCAAAGACGAATTCAAGTATGACGAGAATGAGTATGCCCTGATCGGTATGTTCACCGGCAAAAAGATCCGTATAGGTGATAAAGTAAGGATACAGGTGGTAGCTGCCAACCTGGTGAAACGCCAGCTGGACTATGACCTGATTGAAGAGGATGGAGGTGAGCCTGGACCATTCAGAAAGCCTGCGCGTAAGCCGGCGGCTACTGACAAGCCGGGACGCAAATCAGCGGCTGCTGACAGAAAGGAAACAAAGACCAAAGGAAAAAAGAAGGATACAAGCGATAAGAAGAAACCTGCATCTGCAAAGAGGCAGGCTTCCTCTTCCCGTAAAAAGCCATAATTTATATAACTTACAGCCGCTTATTCGAAAAACATACCATGCATTCATTTAAAGACCTGACTATCCGCTTCGGAGAACATTTCAGTAAAGAACAATTCCCTGCGCAGCCAAAAAAGCTCTATGATGCTGCCAGCCATATCCTCAATATAGGCGGAAAGCGAATCAGACCGGTGCTGAGTATTATGGGCAATGAACTGTTTGACGAGATCCACCCGGATGCGTTCGAAGTGGGTACCGCCGTAGAACTGTTCCATAACTTCACCCTGGTGCATGATGATATCATGGACAAAGCGCCACTACGCCGTAACCAGCCTACCGTACATACCCTGTATGGTGAGACCGCGGCTATACTGGCGGGAGATGTGATGCTGATCAAGGTATATGAATACCTGAACAAGGTACAGCCACATTATAAACAGAAGCTGATCACTGCTTTCAATAAGGCGGCTATAGAAGTGTGCGAAGGACAGCAGATGGATATGGACTTCGAAGAGATGGAGCCGGAGCAGGTTCGTTATGATGACTATGTGACGATGATCGCGCTGAAAACCTCCGTGTTACTGGCAGCCAGCCTGAAAATGGGGGCTATCATCGGTGGTGGCAGCGAATACAATCAGCAGCATATATATGAATTCGGTAAAAATATAGGGATCGCTTTCCAGATCCAGGACGACTTCCTGGACGCATTCGGTGATCCGGAGAAATTTGGCAAACAACAGGGAGGGGATATTCTGGTCAATAAAAAGACCTTCCTGCTGTTAAAAGCGCTGGAACTGTGCAATCCTGCGCAGCAGCAGCAACTGAAGGAACTGCTGGCTACCAGCCCGGATGATAAGGTAAACCAGGTATTGGAGCTGTTCCATGATTGTAAGGTGGATGCCTGGGCGGAAAAGGAGAAAGAACGTTTCCAGCAGATTGCCTTTGAACACCTGGAAAATATTGCGGTAATCTCTACCCGTAAGAAACCGCTGATGGAACTGGCCAACTACCTCTTGAACAGGGAACACTAATCTGCTCCCTCCAAATTTGTGTATCGGTTAATTTATATATATTCGCGCATTAGCTAAACCTGTAACCAAAATACCTGCATGTCCAAATCGCTTTTTCGTAAGAAATCTATTGTCAGTATTCTGCAAGATAATCAAGATGGTTTGACGGATGCACACGGAGGAGGGGAGTTAAATAAAGTGTTACGGGTGCGGGACCTGACTGCCTTGGGTATCGCCGCTGTGATCGGCGCGGGTATCTTTTCTACTATCGGGGAAGCCTCTTATCATGGAGGTCCCGGGGTTTCCTTACTTTTTATTATTACTGCCGTTACCTGCGGGTTTTCTGCACTCTGTTATGCGGAGTTTGCATCCCGTGTACCGGTATCCGGCAGTGCGTATACTTATTCCTACGTGACTTTCGGGGAGCTGGCCGCCTGGGTGATCGGGTGGGCGCTCATCCTGGAATATGCCATCGGGAATATAGCCGTCGCCATTTCCTGGAGCGGGTATTTTAATAACCTGCTGGCTGGTGTTGGCAAAGCGGTTGGGCTCAACCTGTCATTCCCTGACTGGCTGACCAGCAACTACGATAGCGCATCGCCTGCATTGTACGCGGCAGCGCCACATATTGCCGGCATTCCGATCATTCTGAATCTGCCGGCATTTATTATTGTGGTCCTCGTTACTTACCTGGCCTATGTGGGCATCCGGGAAAGTAAAAAGAGCGCCAATTTCATGGTAGGCCTCAAGATACTGGTGATCATCTTTGTGATCGTGGTGGGAGCCTTTTATGTGAACGTAGATAACTGGAGCCCTTTTATGCCTAATGGGTTTTCCGGCGTATTAAAGGGGGTATCTGCCGTATTCTTTGCCTATATCGGGTTTGATGCGATCAGTACTACGGCTGAAGAGTGTTCTAATCCGCAGCGTGATCTTCCCAGGGGTATGATCTATTCGCTGATCATCTGTACGGTATTATATGTGCTCATTGCTTTTGTATTGACAGGGATGGTATCTTACTCTCAACTGAAGGTAGAAGACCCGCTGGCATTCGTATTCAATGCGGTAAACCTGCCTAAGGTGAGTTTCCTGATATCTGTAAGTGCGGTGATAGCCACTACCAGCGTGCTGCTGGTATTCCAGATCGGGCAGCCCCGTATCTGGATGAGTATGAGCCGGGATGGTCTGCTGCCGAAGAAGTTCAGTATCATCCATCCGAGGTTTAAAACGCCTTCATTTGCTACCATTATAACGGGTTTCCTGGTAGGTATTCCGGCCCTGTTCCTGAACCTGACCATTGTGACAGACCTGACCAGTATAGGTACCTTATTCGCCTTTATCCTGGTATGTGGTGGGGTATTGTTACTGCCACCGCAGGAGAAACATCCTCACACCAAACGTTTCAGATTGCCCTACATCAACGGGCAGTTCATCGTACCAGTCATTGTCATCCTATTTGCTTACCTGTTCCGCAATGAGTTGCCTCACCGCTTTTCCTTTGCAGGTGGCTGGGACGAGTGGAAACATAATATTCCCTTCTTCTTTTTCGTGGTGGCGGCGCTGACGTTCACTGTACTTTCCTTCCTTAAAAAGCTATCGCTGATACCTGTATTGGGTTTGCTGAGCTGTTTCTATCTGATGACAGAGATCGGGTTCCGAAACTGGGTGGTATTTTTCATCTGGCTGCTGATTGGTCTGACTATTTACTTCTGTTACGGTTATAAAAGAAGTAAGCTGGCACAAGCGTAAGATAATCATGGTTTTAGGTCGTTTATTGCTTCCGTCAAGTTAAATGTTGCTACGGTCAACTTTATTTCGTATATTCGGATAAGCTCTTTGATCATTAAAATCATGTGTTATGAATCTGCTACAACGAATTGACCGTTGGGGCGAACGCCATCATCCTCGTTGGCTTGATGGTCTCCGTGTCCTGTTAGGTGTATTCTTATTCTACAAAGGAGTGGTTTTCATACAAAATATTGATGTACTAAAATCTGTGATCGACCAAAGTCCATGGCTCACAGTAATGTCTTTCTGGCTTGCTCACTATATCGTCTTTGCTCACTTGCTCGGAGGTATCCTTATTGTTTTCGGTTTACTTACACGTGTGGCTATTCTGGCCCAGATTCCAATCCTTTTAGGCGCCATCTTTATTGTACATACTTCTACGGGGTTACATACTACCGGGTTATTTAATGTACATGCAGAGACCGGCCTTTCTATCCTTGTTCTGCTGCTTCTGGTTTTCTTCCTGGTGGAAGGCAGCGGCCCCATGTCCTTTGATGATTATATGCGCCGCCATCCGGCTTGAGGAATAATTGTCTTACCTTTGCCCTCCGCGATGCGGACTGCTTTGTATTGGCAGTTCACGTTAAAACTGTATTTTCCATCGCGGACCTGCAAGTATGAAGTTTGAGATTGGCGATAAAATATTACTGCTACATTCCAAAGAAGAGGGGACAGTTGTCGACATTATCAATGCCGACATGGTCATGGTAGAAGTGGGCAAGGTCACCTTTCCGGTGTATCTTGACCAGATAGATTTTCCGTATTTTCACCGCTTTACAACGCCTAAACCGACTCCGCCGCCACAGCGGATCCAGGGCTATGATATCAAGCCGGAAAAGAAGAAATACGAAGATAATATCCGGATGAGCCGGGGAATGTTCCTTTCTATATTGCCTGTTTTCAGAATGGACGCTTATGAAGAGCATGTCCAGTCCCTCAAATTCCATCTGCTGAATGAGACCAGCGAAGCCTACCGTTTTAACTTCCAGGTATGGTTGCGGAACAGTATGGAACTGGAGATCCGGAACGAGATCCAGCCTTTCAGTAACTTCTATCTGTCCGATCTGCAGTTTGAATCACTGAACGACAGTCCCAGGCTGGAGTTCGTTTTCTTCCCGAAAGAGAAAAATGATAAACTGGCGCCTTCCTTCCCGAAAACATGGAAGCCGAAGGTAAAACAGCTGTTCCTGCAGCTTTCTGAACTGCAGGCCAGGAGGGATGCTACGCTTAGCCAGGTGCTGTTCGAAAAATACCCGGAAAAAAGCAAAAACGACAAACCTTATTTCGACGCCAGCAGTATAGGCTCACTCTCTGCCGGCAGTACACCGGCGGCCCCTCCGGTACCGGAAGCGCCGGTGCAGCCTAAATATGAGCTGGACCTCCATATAGAAATGCTGGTAAAAGAATGGCGCGGGCTCAAGAATATTGAGATACTGGCCATACAGCTGAATGAATTCGTACACTACCTGGAACTGGCCATTGCGCATCATCAACACAGCATGATCGTTATCCACGGAGTAGGGAAGGGCAAGCTGAAGGATGAGATCCATGCTATCCTGCGGGATACGCCTGAAGTGGAGCGGTTCATCAATGAATATCATCCCCGCTATGGCTATGGCGCTACGGAGATATTTTTCCGGCACTAGTCCATATGCCGTCTTTTCTATTACATTTGCAGAAACTACAAACCGTGCTATCGCTTCTGCCGAAAGGCAGATGAGGAAAGTCCGGACAGCATAGAGCAACGCACCACCTAACGGGTGGGGCTGTTCTTTTCTCCGTTAAAAGAGCGAAGAATGGCACAGACAGTGCCACAGAAAATAACCGCCTTATGCCGCGTAAGCGGTACAGGGTAAGGGTGAAAATGTGGGGTAAGAGCCCACGTCTGGGTATGGCAACAGACCTGGAGGGTAAACCTTGCGTGCTGAAATGCCATGTATACGGTCGCTTAAGGGCTGCTCGTCCAATGACCGAGGGTAGGCAGATACAGGTGTCGTGTGAACGGCATCGAAGATAAATGATAGCATCCTCTTCACGGGGGAACAGAATCCGGCTTATAGGTTTGTAGTTTTATTTTAACTTTTGCTTATCAACCAAAAACAAACCCTGCAAAACATAACCCAAAACCATTTTAATCTCTATGCAACAACAAGAAGAAAGAAACTGGGCGCTCGCCATGCACCTGGGTGGTCTTGCCGGCATGATGTTCATTCCACCGGCAGGCAATATCATTGTTGCACTGGTCCTCTGGCTGGTGAAACGCAATGAATCAGACTTCCTGAATCACAACGGCAAAGAAGCTGTCAACTTCCAGATTACATTGAGTATTGTGAACGTCGTGCTCAACCTGTTCGGTATGATCAACCATTGGGACTGGGCCTGGGGAAGACCTGGCTTTCATTACTGGGATATAACAGATATTTCCGTCTTCCATGGTACACGGGGAATTATCTACCTGGTGAATATTATATTCTCTATTATCGCAGCCACGAAGGCGCATAATGGGGAGTTGTACAGGTATCCGGTGAGCTGGAGACTGGTGAAATGATGGGTTGTCACCGATGATTTACATTCCCGGGTCGCCCCGGATCATTTACGTTCCCCGGGGTTGCACCCCGCGCTACAAACAAATCCCCGGGGTTGCACCCCGCGCTACAAACAAATTCCCGGGGTTGCACCCCGCGCTACAAACAAATTCCCGGGGTTGCACCCCGCGCTACAAACAAAAGGACTCCTAGCGGAGTCCTATTATGTTTTGTTAATTATGTTATGTTTGTTCGTGGTAGATGTTAACCCTTCTTAACAGCTTCCAGCTTTGCTTTCTTCTTTTTCTTCTCTTTCACATCCTTATGCGCATCCATACTATCCGCCAGTTTCAGCGCCTCATATGCATTCACCAATCCTCCTGAAATAGAGAGCTCTGCAAACGGGATCTTCACATCAGGCGTACCCGGTTTAGTCACTTCCGTCGTACCATCAGGTAAAGGCGTCGCTGATTTCATCAGGATATATTTCAACTGCTGTGCGGTAAGATTAGGATGGTAGGAGAGCACCAGTGCTGCGACACCTGCTACTACCGGAGCTGCCATACTGGTACCGCTGGCACTGCCGTATTTATTACCACCCGGAACGGTAGAATAGATCTGTACACCAGGAGCGAAGATGTCTACGTTCTTTTTACCATAGTTGGAGAAGCTGGCTACTTTCCCGTTCTTGCCACTACCGCTGGCGCCTACAGTGATGTAGTTGTTCGCCCTTTCGGAATGATCTGCAAAATCAGGATTAGGGAAGTTGTCTACCTCGTCGTTATCACTGCCATCATTACCTGCGGCATGTACCAGTAATACGCCTTTTTCTTCTGCATATTTTACGGCAGCGTCTACCCATTCTTTATGAGGGGAGAAGCCCTTGCCGAAGCTCATATTCACTACACGGGCGCCATTGTCTACCGCATAACGGATAGCCAGGGCCACGTCTTTATCACGTTCATCACCATCAGGAACGGCTTTCACCATCATGATGCGTACATTGTTGTTGATACCGTCAACACCAACGCCGTTGTTTCTTTCAGCGGCGATGATACCGGAAACGTGTGTGCCGTGGAAACCGAATTGTCCCATCACGTCATTGTTACCGTAGTATTTATCGTTGATGTCGTTCACATTATCCCCGATGATATCGGTACGTTTGTCAACCGGTGCATCATTGTCAGCCTGCTCTGCTTTCTTCTTCAAGTCGGTCAGGTATTCCTCGAACTCTGATTTCAATTCGGAGTAGGTGAGGTTTGCTTCGCCGGTATTTTCGAAGATGCGCAGCAGGAATTTCTTCGCTACCATTACATCCTGGTCGGCTGTTTGTATGCTGTCCAGTTTTGCGGCGTTGAAGTCATTCTGGTGGAGATAGCCGGTAATGAGTGTCTCACATTTACGCAGGCTTTCCTGTAGTTTCAGCATGGTCTTGTAGGTCACCTTGCTTTCACCGGAAGGTCTGGCTACCTTACCCTGCAATTTCTGCCAGTAACTATATTCTTTGGATTGTTTATCGAGTGCGGAGTCAGGATTGCCGTAAAGACTCTTGATACGGTAATATTCGCGGGTGGCTTCGTCACTGTCTTCCTTTACACTACGGCCATCTTTACCACCGAGGAAGTTCCATCCGTGGACGTCGTCGACATAACCGTTTTTATCGTCGTCAATACCGTTGCCGGGAATCTCTTTGGGGTTTACCCAAAGAACGGATTTCAGATCTTCATGAAGCGTGTCAATACCGGAATCTATTACGGCTACCAGTATAGGGCTGCTTTTCCTTCCTTTGAGGAGTTCCGTATATGCTTTTTCAACGCCTGTCCCGAACACACTATCCTTTGCATAGTTCAATAGGTGCCAGTTCCTGGGGGTTACTGAAGATTGGGCATAAGACGGGTTAGTGGTCAAAGCAGTCATCAACACAATACCACCAGCCATGACTGCCATAGCTCTGTTAGATTTCATCAGTCTGTTTTTTTCTCAAAAGCTTTACAAAATCAAAAACCAAATTAAGGTAAAGGTACGCAAAATGCGGGGGAATCACCTGCGTTAAATGATGAGCGAGCTAATACGATATGCCAATAGCTCATTGTGTGGATAGCCGTTCACGTAACAACTGCCGCTGAGATAGGAGTACCTGTAACTTTAATATTCGCTCATGTACTGTTAATTTAACAATTAAATGAATGTGAATGAAATTTCTTTTAGAGGAGAAGAAGGGTGTTGCCACAGAAGTCGCTACTACATTGATATCGGCCTTTGAAAATAACCGTTCGTCAAAAAAAGTTTGCAAATACCACAAAAGTAGAATATGAAATTCCGGAAAAAAGTGTAATATTTAGAGCTGGAAGAGTACTTGATAACTTTCCCAAAAGTTATGATTACTTTTCTCATAAGCATGGTTTCCGTTTAACGAAAAAGCGAGGTTCTCTAACCTCGCTATTCTTTTTTGATCTATATCTATGTTGTTCGCTCACATGCCATGTGAAAGAAAGGTACTGCTCTTACAAGCTAACTATGCATTGCAATTAATATCAGTTTAAAAGTTATCCGCATATTAAACGGACTATTATTCCTGTTATTGTGTAGCCAATAAAAATTTTTACAGATCGAATTTAATACCCTGGGCCAGTGGTAACTGAGTGGAGTAATTGATCGTATTTGTCTGCCTGCGCATGTAGTTCTTCCAGGCATCTGAGCCACTTTCTCTGCCACCGCCGGTTTCCTTTTCTCCACCAAATGCACCACCGATCTCTGCTCCTGAGGTGCCGATATTGACATTGGCAATTCCGCAGTCAGAGCCGGCCTGTGACAGGAACAGTTCTGCTTCCCGCAGGTTCAGCGTCATAATAGCGGAAGACAACCCCTGTGGCACACCATTCTGCATCGCAATGGCATCATCGATATGGCTGTATTTCATCACATACAGGATCGGAGCAAAGGTCTCATGCTGCACAATGGCATAACTGTTCTCTACAGCCGCTATGCAAGGCTTCACATAACAGCCGGAAGCGTATGCATCGCCGCTAAGCACGCCTCCTTCCACGAGGAAGGTACCACCCTGTGCTTTTACTTTTTCGATGGATTCCTGGTACAGACGTACCGCGTCTTTATCGATCAAAGGCCCTACGTGGTTATGTTCATCCAGGGGATTACCGATACGCAGCTGCTGATAGGCTTTCACCAGTTTCTGTGTAAATGCCTCATATACACTTTCGTGAATGATCAGTCTTCTGGTGCTGGTACAACGCTGGCCGGCGGTGCCTACCGCGCCAAATACACAGCCTATGAGAGACATATCGAGGTCTGCATTGGCGGTGATGATGATCGCATTGTTACCGCCCAGTTCCAGCAGGGCGCGTCCCAGACGGGCACCTACCACACTGCCTACAGCCTTCCCCATGCGCGTAGAACCGGTTGCGGAGATCAATGGAACGCGGGCATCGGCAGCCATCCATTCACCTACTTCGCGGCCACCTGCTACCAGGCAACACACGCCTTCCGGCACTTTATTCGCTTTCAGTACGTCCTGTACGATCTGCTGACAGGCAATACCTGATAAAGGTGTCTTTTCTGATGGTTTCCAGACGCATACGTCGCCACAAACCCATGCAAGCATAGCATTCCAGCTCCACACGGCAACGGGGAAATTAAAGGCTGAAATGATACCTGTAACGCCCAGCGGATGCCATTGCTCATACATCCTGTGACCCGGACGTTCAGAGTGCATGCTCAGGCCATGTAACTGGCGCGAGAGACCTACCGCGAAGTCGCAGATGTCAATCATTTCCTGTACCTCTCCATAACCTTCCTGCAGGCTTTTGCCCATTTCATAAGACACCAGTTTACCCAGCGCCTCCTTATTTTTCCGCAGTGCTTCACCCATCTGACGTACCACCTCGCCACGGCGGGGGGCCGGCCATAAGCGCCATTCCTTAAATGCTTCCTGTGCTTTTTTAATCACCGCGTCATAGTCAGCACGGCTGGCTCCTTTAACGGTGGCAATGTCTTTCCCGTCAACCGGTGAAGATGCCTGAATTGTTTCTCCCTTTGCATCCAGCCAGATATTACCTGTGCTGACGCCACTGTTTACGTTGCTGATATGCAGTTGCTGCAGAATGTCCTGGATCATTTTGTGCTATTTGTACCGTGTGGGACACGGCTGTTTTGATGTATGTTTGAGTTAACGGGCGTGTTGTGCCCTTAAAACAACTTGCCGGAATCGCAGGAGGGTCTATTTTCCTGTTGCTCCGGCAAGCGTGATTATTGTTTATTTGTCTGTGAGCTGTAAGTGCTTTCGAAAATGCGGTCTGCATTACCCGCCTCAAAACCCTCCCGGCGATGTGCACGGGTGATCATATCGGCCGGAAGATCTGCAAACTCCGGTAATACCTTCCTTTCTGCAAATTCCACATAGGAACCTGCTATCTTAAACACCTCATTACCGGCAAAAGTAGCCGGGATCATCTTCGCCACCGTACTGCTCTGTAAGAGCAGTCCATCCGGGCTTGTCTTGATCTTGCCGCCGGCATTATTCAATACAAATCCCTGTTTCTCGAGGAAGTTGTTGAAGTCAGCTACCGTATTGTAACCAGCCGGCAGGTTTTGCAGGCTGATGGTAAAATGGTTCAGGTAATATCGGTTGTAGATCACCCAGGCAGCATACTCACTTTCAGCTGCGAGCGTCTGGTAATCCTGCAGGGTCGGCGTACGCCACAATGCACTATGCAGGAAGGCATCTACTGCAGGCCCGTCATTCAGGTCGAGATTGCTAACAGGATCTACCAGCACCTCATTGGTATAACTGGTGATGATCTGCCGGGCCGCAGTACTCAGGTCCTGTACCCTCAGTTCGCTGATGAAAATACGGGGATAGCCGGGCTGTGGTGGCGCATACCAGAAAGCGTCCAGCTTCTTTTCCTTAAAATGATATGCGTCCCTCCGGGTGTAACCATAGTGGAGGAAGATCTTCTCCAGGGACTGTATCCCAAGTTCGGGTACACCTATCGTACGGAAGGCAATATGGTCATTTTCAATGTCTTCCGGAACACTGATCAGATTTTCAGTGATCATGGCGGCAATGATAGCTGCAACGTCAGGAACGCGCTCCTGGTAGCGTTGCATCAGACCGCTAAGAACATAATCTAACATAAAACAATTTTAATATTGTTCGTTATCGTTCGGAAAGTCTTTTGCTTTCACATCGTGGATATATTGCTGCGATGCCTTGTAAATTTCGTCATATAAATTGAGATAGCGGCGCAGGAAACGTGGTTTAAAGTCTTTATTAATGCCCAGCATGTCATGCATCACCAGTACCTGTCCGTCAACATGCTTACCGGCGCCGATGCCTATTGTAGGGATGCGCAGGGTTTCTGCCACCTTTTTGGCCAGCAGGGCAGGGATCTTTTCCAGTACAATGGCAAAACAACCGGCTTCTTCCAGCAGGCGGGCGTCATTGATCAGTTTCTGGGCTTCCGCTTCTTCGGTAGCCCTTACTGTATAGGTACCGAACTTATTGATGGATTGCGGGGTCAGGCCGAGGTGTCCCATTACGGGCACACCGGCAGAGATGATCCGTTTTACAGATTCGATCACCTCTTCACCGCCTTCTATTTTCACGCCATGGGCGCTGGTTTCTTTCATAATACGGATGGTAGATGCCAGTGCTTCCTTGGAGTTGCCCTGGTAAGTACCAAAAGGAAGATCGACCACTACAAAGGCGCGTTTAATAGCCCTTACCACGGAAGCACCGTGATAGATCATCTGGTCGAGCGTTATGGGAAGTGTTGTTTCAAAGCCAGCCATCACATTGGATGCAGAATCGCCCACCAGCAGGATATCCATACCTGCATCGTCAAAAATGCGGGCCATGGAATAGTCATAAGCTGTGATCATGGAGATCCTCTCTCCGTCGTCCTTCATTTTCTGCAAAATATGTGTCGTGATCCGTTTAACTTCTTTGTGCGTAGACATCCTAAGACAGATTATTTGTTGATAAGTAAAAGCGCGCGTAAGGTAACCAATATTTGGAAATTACCGGCTTATCTCAGCATAGAGTGACTGGATGAGGCCATCTGCGAGACCTATCTTGGGTACAAATATCTCTTCGGCATCGGCCCAGCGCATGATGTTGATATAGATCTGAAGGGCAGGTACGATCACATCGGCGCGGTCCTCCCGGAGATTATAGAGGTGGATGCGCTCTTCGACGGTGAAGCTGTTGAATTCCTTGTAGTAGTCTTTGAGTACTTCCAGCGTAAGCGGTTTGCCTTCCTTACGCTTGGAAAGGGAGAAGATCTTGTTGATATTACCGCCGGAACCGATGGCAGTGATATTGTTCACTCCCCGGAGACGGGCTTTAATGGTATCCTTCATATACTGCCACTGGTCATCCCTTACCTGGTTCTGCATCAGGCGGATGGTGCCGATATTGAAGGACTCTTTATATTTCAGGCTGTTATTACTGAAGATGGTGACCTCTGTACTACCACCGCCTACATCAATGTACATGTAAGAGCGGGTCTTGTCGAGGTTTTCTGCTATATGACTTTCATATAGGAAAGAGGCTTCTTCCTGCCCGGAGATGACTTTGATATCGATACCTGTATGCTGCCTGACATTCTGCAGGATCTCTGCGGTATTGGAAGCATCGCGCATGGCCGAGGTAGCGCAGGCTTTCAGATACTTTACTTCATATACTTCCAGTAAAAGTTTATACGCTTTAATCGTATTCAGCAGGTGATCCGCCCTTTTTTCAGAAATAGCGCCTTCTGAGAATACATCAAGACCCAGGCGCAAAGGCACCCGGACCAGGTTTACTTTGGTAAAATCCATCCGACCCTGGCTGTTGGGAGATGCTTCAGAGATGAGCAGCCTGGCAGCGTTGGACCCGATATCAATGGCAGCAAGCTTCATGGGCGCAAATGTATATCTTCCTTTTAACTATTATATTGTTTCTCGTGGAGATATTTGAAAATCTCTATCTGTGACCTGATCTTCTTGCCGTTGTCACGTTTATATTCATTGTTCTGATCGTTGTCGAGGATACGTGCCTTGACGTTGCCACTGAGCTGTATGGCCAGGATGTCTTTCAGTTCCTGCTGTATACCCGGGTCTGTAATCGGTATAGCCACTTCCACGCGATAGTCAAGGTTACGCAGCATCCAGTCGCAGGAGGCAATGAATACCTTTTCCTGCCCTTCCTTACCGAAGGAAAATACACGGGCATGTTCCAGGTATTCGTCCACGATGCTGACTGCCGTAATATCCTTTTTCCATTTCTTATTCTCCGTATAGGCGCAGCAGATACCACGGATGATCATCTTAATGTCCACACCTTCTTTGGCGCCTTCATACAAAAGGTTGATCATTTCAGGATCAGAGAGGGAGTTCATTTTAAGGATCATGGCGCCGCCTTTCTTATGACGGGCATTCTTGATCTCCTTTTCCACCTGGCGTATAAAGAAAGAACGCATGCTGTAAGGACTTACCGGCAGTGTATGACAGGCCTCCAGCATTTTGATATCATGTTTGCTGTTCTCCAGGTAGGCGAAAATACGGTTGATATCTGCCATGATGTTCCTGTTGGCGGTCAGCAGGCAGTGATCACCATATACCCTGGCGGTTTTCTCATTCAGGTTACCGGTGCTCACAAAGCCACATTGAATGGTCTTGGTACCGATACGTTTCTTGATAACACACAATTTGGCATGGACTTTCAGGCCGGGAATACCAATCAGCACTTTTACCCCTTCATCTTCCAGGCGGGTCTTCCATTCCAGGTTGTCGGCCTCATTGAAACGGGCCCTCAACTCCAGTGCTACCGTTACCTGTTTACCATTGCGCACGGCATTTACCAGCGCATTCATGATCTTGGAATTGCGCGCCAGCCTGTAAGCCGTGATCTTGATGCTGGTCACATTAGGATCGATAGCGGCTTCCCTGAGCAGGTCTATGATGGTATCGAAAGAGTGATAAGGGAAATGCAGCATCACATCCTGCATCTGTATCACGTGCATCACGCTGGAAGCGTTGGCAAACAGCGGGTGAATGAAGCTCTTTCGCTGCGAATGGGTCCTTTCTTTGAATACGCTGGTAGGGAAATCCATAAAGTCCTTGAAGTTATGGATACGGGCTCCCGGAATGAGGTTGTCCTTGCTGGACAGCCCCAGGCGGCGCATCAGGTATTCCAGTAGCAGCGGATCAATGTCTTTATCGTATACAAACCGTACCGGTTTTCCTTTACGACGGTCTTTCAGGCCCTTTTCGATCTGGTGTATCAGACTGGTGGAGATATCGTTATCGATATCCAGTTCCGCGTCTCTCGTTACCTTGATGATATGAGCGGTAAACTTGTCAAAACCAAAGTATGAGAAGATATGCGGGAGAGAGTAACGGATCACGTCTTCCAGCAGGATGATGTCTTCTTCACCTTCCTTTGATGGCAGAATGATAAAGCGGGGCAGGATAGAGGTAGGGATCTCTATCAGGGCAAACTTCTGTCTGACAGAGTTATCCTGCCTGGCCAGTACCACCGCCAGATAGATGGATTTATCCCTGAGGAATGGAAAGTGCTGGATACTTTCAATCATCAGGGGGATGATATTGGTACGTACCTCCTCGTTGAAATAGTTGAGTACGAATTTCTGCTGGTCCTTATTCAGGTGTCTTTCTGTACGGATAAAGATCTTCTGTTCTTTGAGCTCGTTTTCAATACCTTCCCAGATACGGTCAAACTCCCGTTGCTGGTCTATTACCATGCTCTGTATCTCGTCCAGGATCTCGTCGGGGTTTTCTTCCATATGCATGCGGGTGGACTTGCCGACCAGTAGCATTCTCTTCAGGGTGGCAACACGTACGCGGAAAAACTCATCGAGGTTGTTAGAGAAAATACCCAGGAAGCGGATACGTTCATGAAGGGGTACAGTATTGTCAGCTGCTTCCTGTAACACTCTTGCGTTAAATGCCAGCCAGCTGATATCCCGGGGGATCATCCTGACTTTTTTCACTGGCACAATCTTTTTGCTATTGCTTTTCTTTTCCATCACCGGAACTTGTATGTTTAGATCTAATGGCTCACTGCTTGACAATCGCATCTGAAGGGTATTTAACGGTTGTGGTTATACTGGTTTAATAGTGTTAATCACAACAATACAGATTTTTGGAATAGATCTTATGTTAAATTTCTGATACGCATTCCTTAAAGATAAGGAATAATGAAGCGATAGTGAATAGCGCTTAGACAATAATCTATAGTATATTTCTTAGATATACTTGTATATATCATTTATAGGGGGATGATCCGGAAGTAATTACACTGGCATCAGACGGTATGCCCGGCTTTTTCTGACGGCGTTTGCGCACGGTTCAGCAGGGGGAGGGCTACCAGACTACCCAGGCCAACGACTAATACCAGGAGGGTCTGGGCTGACCATACGATCCATCCGAAGGCATATGCCGTCGTATCGAGTACCCCATATACCATGAGGGTCCTTTGTACCAGGAACTGGTAAGCGCCGGTACCGCCGGGTGTTACGATCATACCTACACTCCCGATGATGAGCACTGCCAGAGCGGCCTTCAGTCCGAGGTAACGGGTTTCTTCCATACAATAGAAGCCCAGGTACATCATAGCGAAGTACATCGCCCAGATCAGTATTGAGTAGAAGATAAACCAGCCTTTCTTTTCCATCTGACCGATGGAGCGGATACCGTCCCACACGCCGTGAGCCAGTGCACGGATCTTGATGCCGATGGTGGAACGGGCAATGAGGCGGAAAACGATATAAATGAGTAATATAAGTATTACCAGAGCGCCGACAATGATCAGTGAGCGGGAGCTGCCAGCACTACCCAGTTTATTCTCAATAGGATGCCAGATCTCGGCAACGAACAGGCCACCGATCACGTCTATCTGAATAACGACGGTGATGACCATCAGAATGAGGAGGAGCAGCATGTCGACCGCACGTTCTGCGATCATGGTGCCTACCAGTTTGTCTACCGGGATCTTTTCATACCGGGCTACGATACCGCAGCGGGTCACTTCTCCCAGGCGGGGTACCGCAAGGTTGGCAAGGTAGCCTACCATTACGGCAAAGAATGTATTCAATGTACTGGGATGATAGCCCATAGGCTCCATAATGAGCTTCCAGCGGACAGCTCTGTACCAGTGACTGGCAATACCGACTATGATAACGGGGATCAGCAGCCAGTAATTAGCATGCTCCAACGAATTGAAGATATCATCTTTCTCCTTATCGGTAAGATTATGCGTCACAAGCCAAACTAATCCTAGCCCGATGGCTAAAAAGCAGATAAACTTCAAAAATTTGGGCATAGTAATAGTCTTTTTGGGATCCAGCGGTTACATTTTGTTATTTTCCTTCGGGAATATGGCGATGGGAGTATGTTTTTTAGCCTCCTCAAAGTCCATAGTGGCGTAAGAGATGATAATAACAGTATCGCCAACCGCACACAGGCGGGCAGCAGGGCCATTCATACAAACAACACCGGAACCGCGTTTTCCTTTGATGATATAGGTTTCCAGGCGTTCTCCGTTATTGACGTTCACTACCTGTACTTTTTCATATTCTATCAGGTTAGCAGCGTCCATCAGATCTTCGTCGATGGTAATACTTCCTACATAGTGTAAGTTCGCTTCAGTGATAACTGCTCTATGTATCTTACTTTTCAGTACTTCAATGTGCATGATAAAAAATATCCCACTTCCGTGGGTCTGGTGTAAAGGCAAAATTAGGGAAAAAATATAATACGGTTGTTTTTGTCCCGGGGGATCATCCCGCGATTGTTTCCGTTTCACGGGGGGCATTTTCGTTTCCAGGGGTTGTCATCCCTGGCTACAAACAATGCAACCCATAAAGGGGTTGATTGATGTTTTGTTGATGACGATGGGTCTTCAACCGGTCAGTTTACCTGCATGTTGTCGATCAGCCTGACATTACTGCTGATCTCCCTGGCGGCTACCACTGCATATAGCGGATCTTTACCGGGAGTATTGGGAAAATCGATGTTCCCATCTGGCGCTATGGATACCATATCGAGATAATCAACATCGAAGCCATTGCCTTTCAGCTCGTTAATGGCTTTGTCTGCGATTGTCTTCAGCGGGGCCTGGGTGAGGTGATCTTTTATGTAATAAAGCGCCCGGGAAATGTGTAGGGCATTTTGTCTTTCGGTAGCATTGAGCCGCAGGTTGCGGCTGCTCATGGCCAGACCATCCTGTTCACGGAGGGTAGGACAGATAACCAGCTCAACGTTTAAATGTAATAGTTTGATGAGGCGGTTGATTATCAGGCATTGTTGAAAATCTTTCTGTCCCATGAAGAGCTTGTCGGGCTGTACCAGGTTTAACAGTTTATGTACCACCTGACCTACACCCTGGAAGTGTCCGGGGCGGTGGGCGCCTTCGAGTACGGTTTCCAGCTGTCCGAAGTCATAGTGCATCTCGGGTGCCAGGCCTTTAGGATACATTTCCTGCACAGATGGCAGGAACAGTACATCAGTACCGGCGGAGGTCAGCTGGAGGATGTCCTGGTCTATGGTAATGGGATATTTCTCAAAATCGGCCGGATCATTAAACTGGGTCGGGTTGACAAATATGCTGCACACGACGAGGTCGCTGTGTTCTTTTGCTGCTAAGATCAGGGACAAATGGCCCCGATGTAATGCGCCCATAGTTGGCACAAAACCAATACGTTTACCCTCTTTCCGTGCTGTTGATAAGTGCCTTTCGAGATCGTCTTTCTGCTTGAACAGATACATAATTTATTGCTTAAAAGGATGTTAAAAGTGCCAATTTGTCTTTTCTTCCGTTAAAAATCCGTAATTTTGCAAACCAAATTTAAAATTACTGCATTAATATCAGCATTAGATGTCCACAAAGAAACGAATTCTTTTTATTGCTCAGGAAATGTCGCCTTATCTGGAATTAACAGAGTATGCGAATATGGTCAATAAAATGGCAATTAAGTCCAATGAGTCCGGGCTGGAAGTGCGGGTGATCATGCCCCGGTTTGGCATTATCAACGAGAGAAGGCACCGGTTACACGAGGTGGTAAGACTGTCTGGCATTAACATTGTGATAGAGGGTGACGATTATCCGTTGATTATCAAGGTGGCATCACTGCCCAACGCCCGTTTGCAGGTTTATTTCCTGGACAACGAAGATTACTTCAAACGTAAGACGTTGTTCACGGACGAAAACGAGCAATTCTATGACGATAATGCAGCCCGTGCGGTATTTTTCTGTAAAGGAGCACTGGAAACGGTGAAGAAGTTTGGCTGGCCGCCGGACATTATTCACTGTAGCGGATGGATGACTTCACTGATTCCTTTATACCTGAAGACTGCTTACAAGAAAGAACCGGTATTTGCTCATTCCAAAGTGGTATATTCCATGGAGCCTAACTCCTTTAAGGAGAAACTGGGCGCCGGCTTTGTGAAGAAAGCTACTATCAGCACCCAGATCAAAGAGAAAGATCTGGAGTTATATAAAGAGGGTACCAATAGTGCATTGAACAGAGGCGCCGGTAAATATGCCGATGCCGTGGTACTGGCGGGTGAAAAGACAGAAAAGAAAGTAGTAGATGAGCTGAAGGCAGAAAAAGGCAAGATCATTCTCCCTTACAAAAAGGATAATGAAGATCTGGCGGACTATCTGCAACTGTATACACAGCTACTTGGAAAATAATTTATTTCTCTACAGAAAGCCTCGTTCCGAACGAGGCTTTTTTTATTCCCTGAAAAGTTCATTCTCAAACTATTTTCCTATTTTTGCCGCAGTTTACCATGAGGCATACCACCAAAATGCAAAAAGTTGGTAAATTGTACTAATTAAATACTAATCTAAAAGCGAAATTCAATTATTTTATGCCTTATTTATTTACCTCAGAATCTGTTTCCGAAGGCCATCCGGATAAAGTGGCCGATCAGATATCCGACGCACTAATTGATCATTTCCTTGCTTATGATACCACATCAAAAGTGGCTTGTGAAACATTAGTGACAACTGGTCAGGTGGTTCTGGCCGGTGAAGTAAAATCTGAAGCTTACCTGGATGTGCAGGAAATTGCTCGTGAGGTAATCCGTAAGATAGGCTATACAAAGAGCGAATACATGTTCGAAGCGAACTCCTGTGGTATCTTCTCTGCTATTCATGAGCAGTCTCCAGATATCAACCAGGGCGTTGAACGTAAGAACCCTGAAGAACAGGGCGCTGGTGACCAGGGTATGATGTTCGGTTACGCTACCCGCGAAACGGAGAACTATATGCCGTTGGCGCTGGATCTCGCTCACAAACTGCTGATCGAGCTGGCTGCTGTCCGTCGCGAGAATAAAGAGATCGCTTACCTGCGTCCTGATGCCAAGTCACAGGTAACCATCGAATACTCTGACGATAACAAACCTGTTCGTATTGACACCATCGTTATCTCTACACAGCACGATGATTTCGATGCAGAAGATAAGATGCTGGCTAAGATCAAGAGCGACATGATCAATATCCTGATCCCTCGTGTGAAGGCACAGCTGAAACCTGAATTACAGGCACTGTTCAACGACAAGATCACTTATCATATCAACCCTACCGGTAAGTTCGTGATCGGTGGTCCGCACGGTGATACCGGCTTAACCGGTCGTAAGATCATCGTTGATACCTACGGTGGTAAAGGTGCTCACGGTGGTGGTGCATTCTCCGGTAAAGATCCTTCCAAAGTAGACCGTTCAGCGGCTTACGCTACCCGTCACATTGCTAAGAACCTGGTTGCTGCAGGTCTTTGCGATGAAGCGCTGGTACAGGTATCTTACGCTATCGGTGTGGCTAAACCTTGTGGTCTCTTCATCGATACCCGTGGTACAGCGAAGGTAAAACTGACCGATGGTGAGATCGCAAGAAAGGTAGAAGAGATTTTCGACCTGCGTCCTTACGCTATCGAGCAGCGCCTGAAACTGCGTAATCCTATCTACTCTGATACAGCTGCTTATGGTCACATGGGCCGCGACAGCAAAGTAGTGACCAAGGTGTTCAACAAGGGTAAAAAGAACGAGAAGAAAGTAGACGTGGAGCTGTTTACCTGGGAGAAACTGGATTATGTTGAAAAAGTAAAATCAGCTTTCGGATTGTAAGCAGATCCGCTGAGAAATAATTTTTAAGGAACCGTCTCATGCATAATGAGGCGGTTTTTTATTATATTAGGATCTCCCCAATTCCCAACATCAATATATACTCTTATGGATAATTTTATGAAAGCCGCTATAGAAGAGGCATTAAAGGGCCTCAGCGAAGGTGGTATCCCCATCGGATCGGTGCTGGTGCATAAAGGAGAGATCATCGGACGTGGACATAACCGCAGGGTACAGAAAGGCAGCGTGATCCTCCATGGAGAAATGGACGCGCTGGAGAATGCCGGCCGGCTTACGGCAGCTACTTACCGGGAATGCGTATTGTATACCACATTATCTCCCTGCCCGATGTGTACCGGCGCTATACTGTTATATGGTATCCCGAAGGTGGTGATTGGTGAAAATAAAACATTCATGGGCGCAGAAGACCTGCTAAAAGCCAATAAGGTGGAATTAACGGTAGAAAATAACGAGGAATGTATTGAGATGATGCAGACGTTCATTCAGCAACGTCCGGCGCTCTGGAATGAGGACATCGGGGAATAAAGAAAGAAGCTGCCTCAATGCATGAGACAGCCCTTTCATTGTTTGTGGGCGGTTTATCAAAAAGTAGTTAGAGGGATTATTTTTTTCGCTTGTATTGCAGCATCCATTCGTAAATGCTCAGATTATCCGTACTGTCCCTATAGGCAGGGTCATAGAACTCATGCCAGCCGGTGTGTGCTTTTTCGTGTTTTGTGAGCTTTACAAGGCCTTTTTGATAGTGGTTGGTACTATCTATGCACCGCAGGATGTTCTCCAGAAATTGGGGCTCCGCAGTGCCGGCAAAGTACCATGCATGAACGCCCGCATCCGTTACCAGTTTAAACCGGCCATAATTCTCCGGGTACAAAGGCGCCGGCGACATAGGTACGGTTGCTGCCAGGCGGGAAGTAAGATGTTTGCTTTCCGTCATAGACATCAGCGTACACCATCCGCCTGCACTGTATCCCGTCAGGTAGATGCGGTCAGCATCAACCGGGTATTTCTTCAATACATCATCCAGGATAAATTCCAGTTGCGGTGGATTGATACCCCAGCTTTCCGCCAGCGGGGCCAGTACCATGAACTTGTACAGTTTGCCGTCTACTTTGTTGACAGCCTCTATCTTACGGCCTTCCTTGATCTGACGGGGAATGCCTTCCCTGAATAGTTTTGAAATGTCGTGCCCCGCGATGCTTTTGCCATGGAAACAAACGATCAGCGGAAACTTCTCCTTAGGGCTTCCCTGCGGAACGTGTAGTAAAGCTGGCACCTGGTGAAAGGCATCGGTTGGCACAATTATCTGCCTGAATGCTCCCGGTATGCCAGGAGCGCCTGCCAGGCTGGGGATAGTCAGCGCGGCAAGTAGTAATACTTTTTTCATTGTCTAGTTTTTTGTGCTGAGTGTGGTGGCTTTTACCGGTGTGTTGCCGGCAGTGAATTTATCTTTAAGTTGAGTAAATCTTTGTTCAATGAAATGAAAGCTGCATAGTGCGAAAGCATACACAATCGGTACATCTATCAGGAATAACCAGTACTTGTTGCTTTCGCTGACAGGGATCCATCGTTCTACCAGCTGCGTTTGTATGACCCAATGCAAAATGTACATACCGTATGAAACCTTCCCGATAGCTACCAGGATATTGTTCTCAAATATTTTCTTTACAAAATTGCCTAATACACTGCTGTAGGACGAGACCAGCAGCAACACCAGGGAGGCGGTAAACAGGTTCAGCACCGTATAATACCAGACATGCTGATAACTGTTCACATCCCCGAAGTTGTACCCCATAGAGGTAGGCAGCGAATGCCCGTGACTTTCGTAAAAGTAATTGACCATGCCTGCACCCAGCGCCAGTACGACACACAATGCAAATAACCACTGCGGACGTTTGATCCGGTCTTTCAGTCCCAGCAAAGGAATAGCCAGTCCGGTAAAAAAGGCGTCCAGGTGACTGAGCGGAAACCAGTAGATCACATCGAACACTTCAAAGGGCGTCTTACCGTTTTGCGCCAGGTAATTACCAAAAGACCAGCGGAAGAGCGGCCCTGCTATCAATACTATTACGAGCAATCTCCGCAGGGAGGGCCGGGAAAGCAGGAAAACAATAAAAGGGAAGAACAGGTAAAACTGCTCTTCAACACAGAGCGACCAGAAATGTGTGTACACCGGGCTTTCATGCCAGCTGTTACTGATCCTGGTCAGGTTGAAGGTATAGGAGTATAAGTAGGGCAGGTCCCTGAAATAACCGGGAGGGAAAGCCGTAAACAGACAGATGACCACAAATACCGTAAGGTAAATGTAGTACAACGGGAAAATGCGCAGGCTTCTCCTTATCCAGAACTTTTTGAGGCGTTGGGGCAGCGGGGATGGTTTATCCTTTTCCTTCAGCAGTATACTGCTGATAAGAAAACCGGAGAGTACAAAGAAAAGCTGCACCCCCATCCAGCCAAAGCGGATCACGCCGAAATGGAATGCCATTACCAGCAGTATCGCAATGGCACGAACGCCATCCAGGCTTTTTATATAGTTGGTCTGTGTTTGCATTACGGTTGAATTGGATAATAGGTGACCGTTACGCCAGGTGGCAACAATGGTTTGTATGCCGCCAGTTTGTTATACAGGGATGTTGCCTCCGCAGGGTCCACTGCATAAAAGAACACCTCGTCTCCACCGCAGATCACGTTGTTGGCGATCTTCCAGGAAGCGACCTTTTTCCATTGCTGCAGCAGCGTGCTGTCAAACCATGTGTCATATACCACTGCGATCTTCACCTGCTCCCTGTTTGTAAACTGCTGCAGGAACTGCGGAGAATATTGTCCATGGAGTTTTCCGGCAGCTACCACGTTGTTACCCAGCCCCCAGAGATCCAATATCCTGTTTTCAGACAGGTAACTTACGGCGCCCACATCATTTGCGGCTACTGCCGTATGCTGATAGCTGGTTTCCAGGAAACGTCCCATCTGGTACTGCTGCTCATAGATATTACGTGATGCCAGCGGCAGGTTATGAAAGGCGCCCGCAGCTCTCAATGGCAGCGGTGCAAATGCAAAGAGCAAGAGGAAGGCGCCCGCTGCTTTCTCCAGCAGGGAGTAATGCCGTTGACTGCGCTTTAGCTGACGATAGTAGTAATACAACAGTATAGCTACTACCGTTATATCCAGCGCCAGCAGGTAAGCCTCATACCGGAATAACCAGCCCACCGCGGCCAAAGCCATATGCAGGAAGGTGTTGATCAGCGGGATGCAGGCCAGTTGTTTTACCTTACCGATCGTATTGACGTTGTCGTTATCCGGCCGCAGTAATATGATCAACGTAGGGATGATCAGCAGCATTCTTACCACCGTCGTACCTGAAAGCGATGAAGAGCCCTCAGGGTAATATTTGTTGGTAAAGATGTTCACCATGGTATTATTGCCATACAGCAGTTTGTACACAATAATCTCCTGCAGGCTGCTCATTAGCTGTGAGGGGCCGCCTGCCAGTTTGCTGGCTTTCAGTAATACAGAGTTGGGCAGGAAATAACCGCCATGTCGTACAGAGATATAGCCGAATACGATCAGCGGTACCAGCGAGAGTGCCAGTACTACGCTGGTCTGCTGCCAGCGCCTGTTATAAATGCCGGCTACTATTATCCCGGCTAGCAGGAATAAGGATTCGAAGCGGGCCAGGATAGCTAGTCCGGATACCAGCGACAGTAGCAAAACCTGGTTGCGGGTGGTATTGTCTGGTGTCAGAAAAGCAACAGACAGGTATAACATCCACATGGCCAGGAAGGCATGCAACATATGTTCCATACCACTTGCCACCATCACTGGTACCGGTACCAGTATGACAAGCGAAATCAGCGTAATACATCTGATGGCAGCCGGCAGACTGAAGCGCCGTAAGAGCTTATCAGTCATGATCACCAGCAGGAAAGCAAAACACACATTGATATAAAACGGCATCCAGATACTGTTGATACCTGCTTTAAAAAATGTGGCCAGTAGAAGGGTATACAAAGGGGAGGAGCTGGCTGCGCTGAATTCCTGCGCATTGATGCCCCATACACCATGCAATGCGAAGTTTTTTGCAATAGACAGGTGAATGAAGGTGTCATCCAGCGGATAACAGAAATGGCCACCCGTCTGCACCAGTACCTGACGGCAGGCCATGACCAGCAATACTGCCAGCAGCAGTAAAGTGGTCATGACAGGGTAGTTTTTTTGGACGTAATATCTCATCATCCCTTGATTGCACTATTTGTTAAAGGTCCGCGCCTGTGATTGTAATACTGCTTCTTCGAAGCTGATACCGATCAGTTTTTCCAGTTCTATCTTTGCCTGCCTGATATCCCTTTCCAACATTACCTTTCTAACCATCTCCTCATTATAGCTTCTGTAGGCGATGTTCAGGGTTTCTACAGATACTTCCTTATCACCGGCAGAGAACTTCTCTTCAGTTTGTTTGTAGTGGTTGTACACATCTTCCAGCAATGGTACTTCCAGCTCCAGCATTTTTTTATTGGCAGCATACAGTTCATATGCGTTGAGTACATCTGCCTTTATTTTCAACTGCTCTTCCTCTTTCATATTCATGACCACTTTCCGCTCAGTCCTGGCGATCTTCACATCGTTAGGGATGGAAACGAAACTACCAAGAGGTATAGTCAGTGAAAAGTTATACCTGGGGAAGAACGTTGAATTACTACTGCTGTTTTTCAGTGTGTATTCGTTCAGGTTTCCATATGCCTGAAAGAGGTTGGCCCATCCTGCTGCGGCTTTGTTCTGTTGATACTTGGCAATTTTAGCCTTGTTGTCGTACACCTTCAATGCGGGGTTTTGCATAGCAAGTTCTACTAATACGGCTTTCAATTGTGCTACTTCAGGTGGATCGGTGAGAGGGATATAAAGGCTGGATTCCTTTTTCTGTGCCTGCACAGATATACAGAACGCCAAGCCAATAATGAATAAAAGTCCCTTTTTCATACTGTATTATTTAGATGTTGAAAGATTATATCTTACATTAAGGGTGATGCCCAGAATTGCATTAAGGAAAATAGAAGATTCCACCAGCCCTGCCGCTTCCTGTGCGTACTGGGCCACAAGGATAGCATACATCACCGCAGCGATGCCTATCAGCAATAACCTGTTCAGTTCATTTTCCTCGTTGAAATAATTCTTAACGGCGTAATGAATGCCCATATAGGTATAGATACAGGTGATAATCAGCCCTATCCATCCCAGCTCCATTGCCGCACGCAGGTAACCGCTGTCGGGTTGTACTCCTGCCATTGGGTGACCGGGATTATAGGTGACCCCGTCTCCGCCTACCGTCATCACCCCACCACCGATGGGATGTGCGTACAAATAGGGTTGGATATTATGCCTGTTCACATCACGGAGATTGAGCGATTCATCCTGGCTGCCCATAAATGCGGTGCGGATGCGGATGATGGTCGGACTGCTGTAAAAAGGTCCGAACAGGATAGCCAGCATACCGAAAGTAAAAATGGCAGCAGCGATCAGGGTATTCCTGTTATGCAGGTTCACCAGGAAGAATAGTAACAGTCCAACGGGCAACATCACATATGCGGTACGGGTGCCAGAGTAACCGAGCGCCAACAGATGAACTACTATAATAAAAAGCAGCAAAAACTTTTTAGGGAAGCTGATGATCTTCTGGCTGGCGGTAAGCAATATGATACTGATGATAACGCCGCAGGCCATCAGCACACCAAAAGCCGCAGGGTCTGCCATGAAGGAAAAAATCCTCGCACGTCCCTGTATCATCACCGTCTTGAACTTGTCAGGGTTCATGGCCACATAAGCCCTTTCAAAGGGCAGCAGCCCCACCGCCTGTTGCAGACAGCCGTACAGCGCTGCTGCGGTAGATAGTGCCAGCCAGAATTTGAAGAACTTGTTGATCTGTACCCAGTCGCTCAGCACTTTCATGGTGAGGAACAGGAAGATGAAGTTGCGGATATATACCCTGATAAAAATGAACCAACCCTGTATGGACAACATATTGGGATTGAAGAACTGTATCAGCAGGTAGGCCGTATACAGGTACAATACCAGCAGGAGGGGGTCTTTAAAATAGGGCACATTGGACTTCTCCCTGCTTTTCTTGTCGAAGATGGCGCCTGCCAGCATCAGCAGCAGGAAAGCGTCCATGGCAACACCCACAGGCATTGTTGTTCCGGCCATTCTTTCCGGCACGTGGGCGCACATTGAAACAGTGATGTATATGTAATAGCCAAGACGGAAGTTCATGGCACTGATCACTGCGAGTACCAGCCCAATGATGCCGCCGAATACCGCCATACTGAGTTTGGCGTCCATAGACGATACGTAGGCGATAACAGGGACTGCAAGCACCCAAAGCAGGATGAACAGGTATATTACGGTGTTTTTCTTAGCCTGTTGACTGAGCATAATAATCTGGATACTTTAAAAAAACATGATCTTCATAAATAGCATTATCATCGTCAGCGCCACAAAAATCATCAGCATCGTTTGATGGAATGCCTTGCTGATGCCGGGTGTATATTTCCTTTTTACGGGCATTACAAATGTGTTTTTTGGGTGACCATCTCCGTTTGATGAGGATTGTATGGTTTGGCCTTAAAGGGCCCAGTAAACAGGAAGCCCAGCTTCAGCTGCATACATATCCGGTAAACGACGATGGAAAAGAAAATGGCGATAAAGATCAGCAACAGTAACAACAGCACTATATGTTGTTTCATCATAGTCGCGATCAGGAAATACCTGATCACCGCTACAATGGGGACATGCAACAGGTATATATACAAGGAGTAATGCCCGAACGTTTTCAGGAAGGGCAATGCATTATACTTCGCCAGCTGGAAGGATAGCATGATCGTAAACAGGCTGCCTACCAGCGCTATGCCCGCATAGAGGAACAGGTTCATCTGCTGATGATACAGGAAGTAATGCTGGCATACTGCAAATACAGGCAGCAGGATGATCAGTCCATATGCGGAAGAAAGCTTGTCCTGTACCTTTTCAGAAAAGAAGTAAGTTGCCGTCAGGTTGCCGATACAAAAAAAGATGTAGTGTAAGGCCACATCATACAGGGTGCTGATACTGTTCACAAGCGGGGCGATAGCCAGTAGTGCCAGCGACACAAGGACCTGGGCGAATTTATCATAACGGAAAAGCTTTGCTACAAGCAAATACAGCAGGGTTACATTAAACAATGCAAATAAATACCATAACTGGTCAAGATGGCGGGGTTGAATCAAAATGTTCAGGTAATCGGCGCCGGTGCGGCGGGCGTTAACAAATGAAGAGAAGATCATCTGAAGGGTAATCTGAATGAAGGCCCACAGAACGTAGGGGTATAATAAGGTATTGACACGGGTAACAAAAAAGCCCATTTCCCCCTTCCTGGCTATACTTCTTTCGAAGAATAACCCGGAGAGGAGAAAGAACAGGGGCATACGGAAGCTGTAGAACATGTTGTTGCCGTCAATGATCCATTGACTGACAGCCATGCCGCTGCTTTTCAATCCGAATAGCACATGTCGGTATACGACGAGAATGATAGCTATGCCTTTTGCATAGTCTATCCATCCCAGCCGGTTGGCTTGTGGTGGCTTGAAGTTAAACAGTTCTTTGAGTGTTAAGCTTGGCATTGTTAAGTAAACTTTTGATTATAATTCGAGGTATTCTTCCTGGACATTGTTCAGTACTGCTCCCACGAACTTATCACCAAGGGTCTCAAAAAACTGTGTCGATTCACGGTCGACCTGGGTTAACGCTAACTTGGATGAGAAAACTGCTATGACACCATCCACGTATTGCGCCAGCTCTTTACTATCGGTATAGTCATTTAGCGGGGCGCCTTCCAGCAGGACGAAGTCATAGTAATTTGTCAGGAAGGGGAGATAGTTTAAGAGGTTATTCTTCGGTAAGATCTCTGACGGGGTATAGTCGCCACCTTTACAACCGATCACTTCAATGCCAGATACAGGATAGGTGGTTACAATCGCCTTTACTTTGTCAATGCTCAGCTCTGTTGCAGGAACGGAGAATGTTTCCAATGTCGGCGCTGCCTCCATCTGTACGGTGAGGTCATTATTACAGAAATTAGTGTCTATTACCAGCACATTTTTGTTGCTGAGGCTCAGGCTGTATGCCAGCGCCTGTGTAAGGGTGGTTTTACCCTGACGCGCTTCTGTACTGGTCATCAGGAATGACTTTTTACCGCTGCTTTCCACTTCATACCGCAGTTTGCGCAGCAACTCACGGAAGGTGTTCTGACGCTGTTTGGAATGCTTGTCAGAGATCGTTGTTTTCTGCAATACTTCCAGGATGCTGTATTTGTTCAGGTCAGCATGATTTACGCTGCTGATCAGGCGGAGGTCCAGGTGCTTCTCAAACACAGAAGGCGACTTCAGTGAACCGTCCAGGAATTCCATCAGCAGTACAATGAAAGAGGTCATCAGGAAGGTGGAGATACCTGCCATACCCATGATGATCATACGTTTGGAAGACTCCGGTTTGAAGGCGGGCTGTCCTTTCAGGATCTGTTTGAAGTTGACATCCGGAGTGGTCCGGTTGTCCTGTGCCGCATTCAGCTTTTCCTTCAGCTTATTGTATTCTTCCTGTGCCATGTCCACTTCGGCCTGCAGACCGCTTACGGTAGCTTCCTTATTGGCATAAGAACCTACGGAACCTTTCAGTTTGCCGATCTGGGCCTGTAGTGCGCTTATATTCAGGCTGGAGGCGTTCAGCTGTGCTTCGAGATTGGCTTTTTCCTGTATTAAGGCATCTTTGGTGGTAGCAGTCTGTGTACCGGTGTTGGCAGCGCCCAGTTTCTTCTGGAGCTGTGCACGCAGTCCGGCCAGTTTGGTGTTCAGCGCTTCATCATTAGTGCCTTTCCTTGTCAGTTCTGTATTGAGATCATTGATCTCTCTACGTAGATCGATGATCTCACTGTTATTGTTGGTAAAAACGGTTTTGCCCTGGCTGGCGGCAGCAAGACGCTGGGTTACGCTCTGCAGGGAAGAGTTGATGGTATTGTAGTTAGCCCTTTCATCAGAAAGGCCCTTTTCAAACTGTTTGATCAGGTCCAGTTCATTACCGCTGGCGGTTTCTACATTGAGCAGGCCTTCGGATGATTTGTATAAACGAAGTGCTTCTACTTTTTTATCCAGTTCAGCTTTCTTTTGTCTTACCAGTTCATCGAAAGACTCCACGCTTTCTACTGATCTTTCTGTGCGCATACTCCTGTAGTAACGCAGGAACTCGCGGTAAGCCGTATTTACAGTATAAGCGGCCTGCTCAGGATTTTCTGCCATGGCTACGATCTCCAGGTAGTCCGTACGTTGTACGCGGGAGGTATTCAGTCTTTTACGGATAGATTCGTAGTCATATTTAAACAGTTTGAGAAAGGCCAGGATATTCCTTTCAACCGGGTTGTAAGAGGAGAGTACCTGCAGCGAGTCAAGCTTGCCACGCAGTATCTCTACGGCGGCCTGTTTGTCTACCGCTTTATAGGCGTCTGAACTCAGGTCTTTTTCCTGCAGGCGGACGAAGGGTTTAGTGCTGGTCAGGTCATGAATAAGCAGGTCGTAAGACAGCATGCCGATCACCACCGGTGAGTTGATGGTTTCGATCACGTTGTCAAACTTCACGTCTGTTTCAAAGATATTGACATTCTCGTCGCGGAGTTTCACCTGGTCATTGATAGTGAACCCGGTAGCAATCTGGGTTACGGAAGCATACATTCTCGGCTTGCCAAGGGTAAAAAACAGGGCGGCAACAATGGCAATGATGGTACTGATAATGATCCACCATTTCTTTTTCAGCAGGGCCTTTATGAAATATATTATATCCATATTAATTGTAATTATTTAACATCTGTAGCGTGCAAAAAAATCCGGTTGCCCGGACTTTTTGGGAGAAACTGGTAAAGCTTAATGCTTTACCAGTTTAACCATCTTGGATTCCCCATTCTTACCGCTGATGCGGAGCAGGTAGATGCCAGGCGCACTAATCCGTGAACCGGTATTAATACGCAGGGTACTGGCACCCGCCGGAACGGAACCCTTGTAATCTGAATATAACAGCCGTCCTGACATATCAAAGATCTCTACTCTTACAGCTGTTTCGGCTTTCAATACTATGTCTACGTTGAACTGATTTTCATATGGATTCGGATATACCTTCGCATCTCCGAACTCGGCGGCCTTATTGATCAGCGCTACCGGAGGAGCCGCCATTGCTACTGTACCATCGCCTATCCTTGCTGCCTGACCACCCTGAGGATCGATCGGACCGGCATCGTTCTGGGTAGCCGGATCCAGGTGTCCTTTGACGATCATAGCTGCCACCAGTCCATAACGGGATGTTGCCGTACCAGGATCAACATCTACATGGATCCTGCCGTAACCATCTGGTGCTACGTTAGTGATGGTTACCACACCGCTCTTGTTCAGGGATGCGTTCAGTAATGCCATCTTCGTACCGTTCACGGTGTATTTACCGGTGATATCATCCCATTCTACAGAGCTGCCGAAGAATACCAGGTCATATTTCAGCGACTGATTCAGGCCGGTGATGTAGTAGTCTGCGTGGCGGCCTGGGAACAGACCATAGTTTTCTACCATCACGTTGTCAGGGTAGATACCGCTGTTGTTGCCTGTATTGATACCGGCAGAATACATACCATCGAAGTTTTCTAGGATGGTGATACCTACACCGGTTGCATTGTTCTGGCCGTCCTGCATGTTGCTGATCACTACGCCAGATTGTGGACGCATACCAGTATTATTCCATGGAGTCGGAGCCACCAGCAGTTCGCTGAAGTTCACATTTACACTGAATCCGAGGCTGATAGCAGATGCAGCATTACTGTAATCGGAATTGCTCGCACCTCTTACCGCGCGCACCTTGTAATAGTACTTCTGGCTTACGGTCAGGTTATTGTCAGTATAGCTTACTGAGTTGGCCGGGAGACTGGCTACCTGTGCGTAGCTACCGCCGGAAACTGCACGCCATACCTGGTATCCTGTTTCAGTGTTGGACCTGTCTGACCACTGCAGCGCGATTGTCTTGGCGCCGGTTGCGGTTGCACGCAGGTTGATCGGATTCAGGACTGTTGTTGCACTGTCATAAGCTTCCAGTACCATTGCATTCATGTGCATATAGTAACCATTCTGGGTCTTGTTCACCAGGACGTTGATCTCACCATTCGCATTCGGCAGTACGCCGTTGATCTGTTTGGCGATGGAAGTATTATATGCAGGATCTATTACCACGCTGTCTGTATTGATAGTGTATCTTACCTTGGCAGCCACACCGAAGTTCAGACTGCTAAAGAACACAACATTATAACGTTTCGCTTTGTTCAAACCGGATAATTTCACGGTATGGGTAATATTCCTGCTATCATATACTGCAGACTGCATCACGACATCAGGATAGATGCCTGAGTTGTCATAAGTGCTCTGACCTACTGCAGGCTGGTCATTTTCCCATACTTCGTTAAATGTCACGCTGATACCGGTAGGATTACCTGATTCATCCAGTGCATTATTCAGTCTTACACCCTGGTAAGGGAATCCCGCTACATTGTTCCATGGTGCAGGAGCCGGACTGCTGGAAGAGAAGTCGAGGTATACGCTGGTGGTATTCTTATCAGTAACGAACACATTAAAGGTATCGCTGGCGGCTGCATTCTGGTTGTCAGTAGCGGTCAGGACCACAGCGTAGTTACCCAGGTTGTTGGCAGTCGGTGCAAAGTTGAAGGTACCTGTACCATTGCCGTTATCTGTGAAGCTACCGAATGCCGGCAGACCAGTTACGCTGAGCGTTACGGTATTGCCCAGGTCAGGAGTAGCCTGTACATTAAGCTGTGCAGCAGTACCTGCTTTCAGTTTCACGTCAGCAATAGTCGTGATAGCAGGTGGTTTCACCGGTACGATCACACTAGCAATATTGCTGTAGTTAGGAGATACGCCTTCGGAATTGGAAGCACTGATCTTGTAATAGTAATGTGTGTTACCATGTACGGTACTATCCACATAACTGCTCGCCGTTGCGCTGTTCAGACTGCCCAGGAGGCTATAAGTGCCAAGGCTGTCGGTAGCGCGGTGGATCCTGTAGCCGGTAGCGTTGTAAGCAACATTGGTCCAGGCGAGGGATACGTTGCCATTGTTTTGCGTAGCGGTCAGTTCCTTAGGCGGAGCTGGCAGGGTACCATCATCCAGTATAGCGTTCACCTGGAAGGCATTCAGGTAACCTACCTGTGTACCATTGGCTACTGCCATATTGAAGGTGATTTCACCATTGCTGTTTGGACTGATATTGTCAAAGTTTGCCGTATTGCTGGTGTTACCCTGTACGTTCAGCGGTTTGCTGACACCATTTATCGTAAAGACGGTGGTGCCGTTATTGGCCTGTACAGACCATGCACTGCCTGCAAAGAACTTGAAGGAATATTTCCTGGTGGTATCCAGTCCGGTCAGTTTCACGTCGATAGCATTATCGGAAGTGAAGATGCCAGGCCATGATCCGAAGAAGTAGTATTCTTTCAGCACTACGTCAGGATAGATACCGCTGTTGTTGCCGGTTACTGCGCCCTCGTTCCAGGTGTACCAGTTATTGGTCTGTAACTGCAGGCCTACATTTGTAGTTTCACCCTTGTCATTCACCAGGTTGCTGGTAGATACCGAAGTAATGTTATTCCATGGCGCCGGAGCATCTGTCTGATTCTTGAAGCGTACAAAGAATTTATAGTTCGGATCCTTGTCAATGACAGTTACGGTGAATGTTTTGGTGTCAGTACCACCGTTACCATCAACGGTGTTCACTTTCACTGTATAAACGCCCGCGTCGGCATAACCAGGATTGACATTCAGACTGGCAGTACGGTTGCTGCCGGAAAGAGTGATGAATGAGGGCAATGATGCTGCAGACCATGTAAGTACATCTGAAGCATTCTGATCAGTAGCGGAGAGAGAAAGCTGCTGGCCAGCGCCCTCATTCAGGGAAATGTTGGCAATAGAGGCTATGACAGGGCTATAATTATCATTAATTGTCAGGTTGAATGCAACGGTATCCTTACCTCCAAACTGATCTGCCGCATACACTGTCAGGTTGTTGTAGGTACCCTGCAGGCCGATGTTTGGCGTTACCTTCAGGAAGGAACCATTCGCATCGGATGCCAGTGTGACGAAAGAAGGCAGATTAGCTGTAGTCAGGGTGAGCGGATCTTCGTCTACATCATTTGCTACAATAGGAATGTGTGTTTCCACATCATAACGTGCTGACTGGTTGCCGATCGGATCAATTACCGGTGCATTGTTGCCGGTAACAGCAGTGGAATTGGAAGTGTAAGCGGAGTTGCCACCGTTGCCGGTTTCACGTACGCGGTATACATACTGCTGGTTGGAATACAATGCAGTATCTGTATAAGTGCCGGAGGTACCGACCAGGGTATCGGCTTTAATCAGTACGAAAGTATTGCTGTTACCAAAAGCGCGCTGGATCTCATAGCCGGTAGCATTGGCCGGGTTGTTGGTCCAGGTCAGTTTGATAGTAGATGGAGACGTAGTGGTAGCTACCAGGTTGCTTGGTGCAGACGGCGCTGCAGGTAATGCAGGTGTCATTACACTGTAGAATGGCAGTAACTGTCCGGCATCCTGGGTTACTTCAGCCTGTGTCAGCGCTTGTCCTATAATGGCAACTCTGTCCATCATACCATTGTAGAAGGAACCTGTTAAATTAAATACGTTGGTGTTGTTGTTCACGCCGAGCCTTGCATTGTCAGTGGTTGCGCTGATAGTACTGAAGCTGGTAGCTGTCGACGCTGCAAGGTCGCCGTTAATATACAGCTTAAGGGAGCTATTGCCATATACCACTGCCACATGTGTCCATGCTGTACTTGTGAAAGGAACAGATACAGATACACGGGTACCACTGTTTGCTGCGCCGGCTTCCAGTTTATTAGCATTGAGACGTAATCCTAAACCACTGGTGCTACCACCAATATCAACCAACATGCAGGTGTTGCTGGTGATCGTTGGCTTGATCCAGAGAGAAACGGTACGTGCAGAGAATGCGTCGTGCAGGAAGCCACTGGTATTGCCGCCGATGGTCACGTAACTGCTGGTACCATTAAAGACAGCGGCATGTGTGCCTTCTATTTCGTTAGCACTGTTGTAAGTTATTACATTCGCAGCACCGCCATTATTATTGATGCTGACATCTGCAGTGGAATTGTCCAATGGATATACTGCCAGGTATGGATAACCCACAGACTGGGCGGATTCGCCAGAGGTGCCTACTGCGCGGACTTTATACCAGTAGCGGGTATTGGCAGCGACAGTATTGTCCGTTAATGTGGTCGCATTGGCGGCGGCCTTTCCTACTACGGAATAAGCACCATTATAGGTCTGGCTGCGATATAATTCAAATCCTGTTTCGTTGTTACTGTTGTCGCTCCATTTCAGGTTTACCGCGTTGAACGCAGGAGCAAGCGCGCCCAGTATCAGTGGTGCAGTTGGCACTGCTCCCTGAATAGTCATCGTATCACCGATGTACTGATCCGGAATATTGGTGAAGGAGCCTAAAAGACTGGTTTTCCAGCGGAGGTTCATTGCCTGGCCGCCGGTGCCCTGGAAGTAAGCTACCGTGATCGGATAAACACCCGCGTTCAGGAACATGGATGAACTATTTACCTGGGTGGTACCGTGAGCACCATCGTTATTGACAGTAGCTGTACCGCTGTAGGTGTAAGGAGTATTGAACCACAGTTTACTACCATCATCAGAGTTGGTGGCAAAGGTGTAAGTGCCTGCTGTAGGAATGGTCAGTAGACCAGTCCACAGGAAGGCGTAGTTAACATCCCTGTTCCTGACAGAGATGTCTATATTGTTCGTCCTTCCGGCTTCTACCGGTACGATGGTGTTGAAATCAGGTAATTTGGTCCAGGTACCTTCATAATACTTGTAGCCAATACCCTTATTGATAGCCGCAGCAGTCACCTGGTTGCTTGGTGGTGAAGCGTTACCCGCAGCATCCTTTGCTATTACATAGAAGTTATACACCTGTCTTTCAGTCAGACCGTAAGCTACCATATTGAGCTGAGTAGCGGCGACAGTATATGACTTCTGGTTATTTACATAAACTTCATACGTGTTTACGCCTACGTCATCTGTAGCAGCTGTCCAGCTGAGTGAAACAGAGCTGGAGCTGGTGCTGGTAACTGTCAGGGCCTTTGGTGAAGTAGGCGCCTGGGTATCTGCCTGGGTGATACCGCTGGCTTCAGCTGACACTGGAGCTGCACCGTTGGCATTTACCGGACGTATAACGTAATAGTATTTTGTATTGGAAGTTAATCCCTTGTCGGCAAATACCAGTACATCAGCAGGTATCTTGGCTACCAGTTTGTAGCCGCTGCCTGATGTAGTGCTACGGTATATTTCAAAGGCCGTTTCATTGTTCTGAGGATTCGGTTTGTCGTTCCAGTTCAATGTCAGCTGCGTCTCTGAAACAGGAGTTACCGTAATAACACCTACCGCGTCAGGAACATTGGTACCAGCGGCATTTATAACGCTATACGGAGCAGAGAAGCTGCTGGTACAACCGAATTGTTCGGTCACACGTGCTATGTATTGTCCTACACCTGCTGTGAATGTATTGGTGTTACTCAATGAAGTATTACCACCTACGGTGCGCCATTCGTAAGACGCATAGCCGGCAGGCAGTTTCATGGTGACAGTCGTGCTGCCATCAGGAGCAGGCAATACATTTGTTGCAAGACTGTCTATAGCAATAGGAGGAGTGACTGTTGGCGCTTTTGTTTTAACAACAAGCGGGATAGGAGAGAACTCTGACCATGCACCACCTGCAACCCTTCTTACTCTTACGGAGTAAGTACCGAGTGCAGTAATGTTAATGCTGTTAGAAGTAGCGTTGGGAATGGTCACGCCATCTTTTTGCCACTCATAAGCAGCAAATCCCGGAGGGATACCGGCAGTAATGTTCACCGGGTCGCCAGGACAGAATTCAGATCGTCCTCCCAATGGCCATGGGGTCAGAATATTGTTCCTGTTCATAAAAGGAACGAAGTCTGGTTCGGCCCAGGCGGTAGTCCAGGTACCGTGCCCCAGATTGGGGTATAATGTAAAAGTAAGATGAGCTCCGGCAGCCTGATAGGCTGAAACCACCGTATTGGCGGTGTAAGGAGCAGGCGCGTTGTCCAGACCTCCCTGGAAGTACCAGATAGGGGTATACTTAAGATTATTAACATTGGTTGTGGAACCATCGCCGTTGGCAATACCACTCATTGGCATGATGGAAGCAAAATATTGGGGATAACGTTCTGCGAAAAGCCAGGAACCATAACCACCTGCAGAAAGACCATTAACGATAACCCTGTTCAGGTCACCTTTTACCTCCAGGGCCAGACTATCTAATAATTCCTTGATAATGTCAAACTGGCTGTTGCCCCATTCTCCATCTGCGGTTTGTCCGTAAAACAGGAAACCATCGAAGTTGCCGTTGCTTGTCTGGGTGTCAAAATTCTGTCCGCCATGTAATAATTGGTATTCGTTATCATAAACGCTACCACCTTCACCACGTCCGTGAAGGAATACAAAAATTGGATATTTTTTTCCATCAGCCACATTGTGCTGGTAGGTCTTAGGGAATTTGAGGCGGAAGTTAAGTCCCTTGTAAATATAACATTTGAAATTAGATGTGTTCCAGGCAAGGCGATTCGTCTTTACCCATTTCCCAATACGTCCATAAGGTGGTGGTGTAGGGGGGGAACTGGAGTTGTACACAACAATGGGGTCCGCGGGGTTTAAAGCTTGCTGCGCAGAAGCCGTACCTGCAAAAAGCATCAGAATGCTCAGAATGCTGAATAGTAAGTGTACATTTCTTTTCATAAAAGAAAATATGAATTATGGACAATCGGGCATTACCCGGTAATTAGCCAGAAATAATAAACAACAGCCCAAAGTACCCAGGGCGGGCAAATCAGAGGAGATGGTAAAATTAAAATTGAGTAGTTCCGAAAAAAAGAATTACTACCAGATTGGCTTTTATGTAGGATGAGGTTAGGAATTATTTCACACTTGGTAGCTTTCTCATATAATCAGACAAGGAAGAAGCTTAGTGTACTCGGTTCAAGTTCCAAAAGTAAGTGTATATTTTTACAGTTGGAGACTTTTTTAGTGAAAATCTGTTTTTGAAGGGTGAACGATATAAAACAATTGGTGAAATCATACAAGAGAACGGTAAGTGTAAAAAGTACACCTCAACCCGTTGTTAACTGACGTTGTGAGCGGTCCCATACTGCAGACTGTTTCTTTCTTAAAAAACGGCCAAACCCTTGATACACGGCCACATTCATGAATACAAAATAGAAAGGTATATAGAACACTTTACTTTTTACCTGTTTTCTTGCCAGCACATATCCAACTAAAGCCATGCCATAAAATGCGGCCTGCATCAGCAGTATTGCCCAGTAGATAAGGGGCGCACCCGACACACATAATACTATATTAGTTAGTAGTGCCAATAATAAACACAATGGGGCAACTGTCCAGCGGAATACACGATGAGAAACATACTGCCAGGTAATTTTTGGATAACGGAAAATGTTCAGCAGGTCCATCAGCCGGCTCATTGACTGGAACCCTCCCGCACCAATGCGTACCTTACGTTTATATTCATCTTCCAGTGAGGCGGAGGGCGTTTCCTGCGCATAGGCATCGGGAGCATAGGCCACTCTGTAACCTTTTTTATTTATACCGAAAGAGATCATAAAATCATCCAGGATAGTGTCCGCAGGTATATCTTCATATAAGGAACTGCGTATGGCAAACAATTCACCGGCGGCACCCATTACACTATACAGCTCAGCATCCCATTTCTTTAATAAGGACTCATACTTCCAGTACATACCTTCTCCGGCGCCTTCCGCTTCCGCCTGTTCGGCTACAAGGATCTTTTTTTCTCCTGCCACCGCGCCGGTCTGTTCGTCCCGGAAGTGACGCATAAGACAAATAAGAACGTCCTTATTTAATAAGGTGTTCGCATCTGAAAATACTACAAAAGGCGTCTTAACAAATTTCATGGCCCTGTTCACCGCCATAGTCTTACCCCTGCGCTCCGGTTCATAAAGCAATGTGATCCGGGGGTAACTCCTTATTATATTATTGGTGTCGTCAGAACTGCCATCGGTTACAAAGATGATCTGTACCTTATCCTCCGGATAGTTCAGGGAAAGTGTATTGGTAATCTTTTCCCTGATAAACGCCTCTTCGTTATAGGCGGCTACCATCAGGGTCACTTCAGGTGTGAAAGGGGGTTCATTTCCCGTATAACGGGGGCTTACAAATAAACGGCGCAGTTTAATTACTATATAAAGTAGTATACCATATCCTACATAACTATAGCAAACAAGAAAGAGGCTGCACCAGAAGAGCACTGTGATCACAGTCATAATATATATCAATTGAGGGGATAAACTGAGCGTTGTAGCACGTTAGATAACAACCCGTAGGTGGATTCACAGCAAAAGTATAATAATTGTGCAGTATTTTTTCAGCAGTGTGTGCTACATTTAAAAAAAAGAAGAGCTTCAAAGCATTGAATATCCGTTTACGATAATTTCTTGTGCATTCACCCAAAAAATCCAACCGTTTACCAAAAACATATTGGGAAATGAATAAAGTATTATATTTTTACATCGTTGTTTTAAGGACAATACTATTGCGAAAATTTCAGGCTTGCTGTTCAAAATTACTTTCGTACTTTAGTGCAAGCTTTGTAAATGAAACCATATTTGAGTCTTTTCTTTCATATCCCCTGAGAAACTGTTTTTTGAGTTCCAATAAAACCTTATCCAATTTAAAGCCAACGAACACTAATCTTTCCAATGCCTAACCGTATTGGGAGCTATTTGTAATATTAAATTGGTTAAAGGTGAAAAAAACAGTTTTAATAATAGATGATAGTTTACCCATCCGATATTTACTGGAAGTGATGCTAAACAGGACCTACAACGTTGTTTCAGCGTGTGATGGTCTCGCTGCAATGGCATGGCTTAAAAATGGCAATATCCCCGACCTGGTGATCACAGATCTCCAGATGCCCAACATCAACGGATGGGAACTTATAGAGTTCATGACCGAAAGTAATCTGTACCAGCATATACCACTCATGGTGCTATCCGGTGTGCATGATACTAAAGAGTCGTTTGCGAATATACGCCCCGGTAACATCAAGACGATTATCAAAAAGCCGTTTGATCCCGTAATCTTACTGGATACAATCGATCATGTGTTGAAAGCACAGCACGTACCTGCTTTTTCATAGCACTTAATCACATCATCAGTATGTAACCATTAATTCCTTTGTTAGCATGAATACATTTACACCTGAACTGAGCGTATTGAAGAATGCGGCCCCAAAACAGTTTGAAGAGCGTGAGCAGACGATGTCCCGTCAGATCGTTGCCGACAACAACATTGTGCTGTTTGTGGGACAACATATGACTGCTCCTGAATTTGAGGCCGCCGGATACAAGTGTTTCTTTGCACAGGATTTTAATACCGCCACCGGAACAATGGAGCAGCTGCAGGCTGTTTTCAGAAGGAAACCTGGTGTCATTATATATAGGTCACATACAGATGACCAGAAGGGATTCAATGCCTGGCATGAATACCTGAGGAAGGAATCCTGTTACTCCTGCATTCCTTTCTTGCTGTATGTAGATGAAGAAGAGATCACTCCCCAGATGAAAGCTGCCGTAAAAAAATATGCCTTCATAGACGAAATTATTACGGCGAAATGCTTGTCAAAATTACCATCCAAAATATCTTTCATCAGCAAATTCAAACTACTGAGCACTTATCCTCCGCTAACAGTTGTCAACGGCGGCAAAAAGATCAGGACGAAACGAACCCTGAACGCTGTACTGAAAAGAGCTTTTGATATCATTGTTGCCAGCTCCTTATTAATCGCCGCCAGCCCCATATTATTGTTAATCGCCATCATTATTAAATTTGAATCAAAAGGAGCCGTTTTTTATGCAGCACGCAGGGCCGGTAAAAATTACAGGGTATTCAAATTCTATAAGTTCAGGACGATGGTCGCAGACGCAGATAAAAAACTGCAGCAACTGCAACACCTCAATCAATATAAGGCCAGCAACGGTCCCGTTTTCTATAAAGTGTCCAATGATCCCCGGATAACCCGCTTCGGCGCCTTTTTAAGGAACACCAGCCTCGACGAACTTCCCCAACTTTTTAATGTGTTGAAAGGAGATATGTCGCTTGTCGGCAACAGACCTTTACCACTATACGAAGCCTCTACACTGACCACAGATGAATGGGCGCAACGTTTCCTGGCGCCTGCCGGCATCACAGGACTCTGGCAGATCAGCAAAAGGGGAAAGAAAGATATGTCTGTAGAAGAAAGAATAGCACTGGATATCGATTATTCCAAACTGCATAGCTTCACCTACGACATGTGGATTATGGCGAATACCCCTAAAGCGTTAATACAAAAAGATAATGTATAATGATTCTTGCGATTGAATTAATCATATTCGGATACCTCGGAGGCTGCGTACTTTACAACCTCTTGTTCTCTGTGGCCGGTAAACTATTTCCAAAGAAAAATAAAGTTGCAGGAGAGGTTTCTTCATACTGCAGGATCGCTATCCTGGTGCCGGCTTATAAAGAAGATGATATCATCCTTCACGCAGCTATCAGCTACGAGTCGCTCAACTATCCGGCCAACAGCTATAAGGTGATCGTCATTGCCGATTCCCTGAAACCTACAACGATCCAGACGCTCGAAGAAGAAGGTATCGCCGTGATCCCGGTCTCTTTCAAAAAGAGTACGAAGGCTAAATCACTGAATGCTGCATTCGCACAGCTGGATGATAATATTTATGACCTGGCAGTGATCGCCGACGCGGATAATATCCCGGCGCCCGATTTCCTGCAGCAGATCAACATCGCTTATCAGCAGGGTCACCATGTTATACAAGGGCAACGTGTTGCAAAGAATATGGACTCTCCTTTCGCCATCCTGGATGCAGCCAATGAGATCATCGCCAATCACATCAACCGTAAGGGCGCCAACGCACTTGGCCTCTCTGCTTCCATCATCGGGTCAGGCATCGCCTTCGATTACCAGGTGATGAAACAGGCCTTGCAGGAAACAGAGGCTACCGGTGGTTTCGATAAAGTATTACAACAGTTGCTGGTAGATAAAGGGTATAAGATACATTACCTGGAAGAAGCGCTAATGTTTGATGAGAAGGTGGAAAATGCCGCTGCATTTGAAAACCAGCGTAAACGCTGGCTGTCCAGCCAGTTCGTATATCTCAGGCACTACTTTGTACGTGGATTCCGGGCATTGCTCAAAGGCAGAATTGACTATTTCTATATGTCCGTAGGACAGAACATGCTGCTGCCACGTATGTTGTTGCTGGCAGGTGTAGTATTCATGACGGCCCTTTACCTGGTATTCGGTCGGTACCTCGCCCTGCCGGTATCTGCCTGGCTGATCTGTTTGGGTGCATTTGCCATCAGCATGATGCTGCCGCTTCCCGGCAAGTTCTATTCAAAATACATGTTCACGGTATTAATGAACCTTCCCCACGTAATAGGCATCATGCTCTCGCTGGTATTCAGGCTCAAAGGCGCTGATAAGACCTTCATTCATACGAAACATTCCAAAACAACTATCGATAATCCCCTGGTCAATGTCACAGGAAAATAAAATAGCACCACTTGTTTCTATTGTAACGATCAACTACAATACCTGCAGCGTTACATGTGAATTGCTGACATCCATCAGCAGGAACAGTTACGCCAATGTGGAAGTGATCGTTGTGGACAATGCTTCCGTGGAAGATCCTACAGCGGCATTGCTGGCGGCCTATCCGGCGGTGAAGATAATCAGGAGTACAACGAACAGGGGCTTCGCCGGTGGCAACAATATGGGCATTGTAGAAGCAACAGGTGAATATATCTTCCTCGTGAATAACGATACGGAATTTACCGACGGGCTGATAGAAGGCCTGCTGGAAATCTTTTATGCGCATCCCGACGCAGGGATGGTTAGCCCCAAATTTCATTACTTCTTCCATAAAGGCATTATCGAATATGCAGGTTACCAGTCGGTCGATGTATTCACCGGCAGGAATAGCATGATCGGTTGTAAAGAGCCTGACCAGGGCCAGTACGATCGGATCTCTGCTACCAACTACGCACACGGCGGCGGTATGATGACCAAAGCTGCTGTATTGAAAGAAGTAGGACTGATGCCGGAAGTATACTTCCTGTACTACGAAGAGTTCGACTGGTGCGAACAATTTAAGCGTAAAGGCTATAAGATCTATTATCAGTATAAGTCACTTATCTATCATAAAGAATCAATGTCCACGGGTAAGAACAGTCCATTAAAGACATACTACCTTACCAGGAACAGGATACTGTTCATGCGCAGGAACGTGGCATTACCTAACCGGATCATCTTTTTACTGTACCTGACCTTGTTTACGATTCCCAAGAATACATTACAATTCCTTCTGAACAAAGAGAAGGAGCACCTAAGGGCTTTCTGGAAGGGCATTATGTGGAACTTAAACATCGTCAACTAAAATTATTACCATGTGTGGCATAGCAGGGTTTATTGATTTTACCAAAAAGGCAAGCCTGCCCGTATTGAAAGACATGACCGATGCATTGCTGCATCGCGGTCCTGACGACGGCGGTTATGAAGTGTTTGAACACCCTAATGCATTGATCGGATTAGGCCAGCGCCGTCTGTCCATCCTCGATCTTTCCAGTGGCGGTCATCAGCCTATGCATTTTAAGCAGTATAGCATGATCTTCAATGGAGAGGTATACAACTTTAAAGAGATACGCCGGGAACTGGAACACCTGGGCTATCAGTTTTCTTCCAGCAGCGATACAGAAGTCCTGATCAAAGGATATGATTGCTGGAAAGAGAAAGTAGTAGACCGTTGCATCGGCATGTTCGTCTTTGTGATCTATGATAAAGAAGAAGAACAGGTGATCCTCTGCCGCGACAGGGCAGGAGTGAAGCCGCTTTATTATTACTGGCATAACAATGTACTACTGTTTGCTTCTGAACTGAAAAGCTTCAGCCGCTTCCCCGCATTTGAGAAAAAGATTGACGTAAACAGTGTATCACTGTTCCTCCAGTATAGTTACATCCCGGCGCCATATACGATCTTCGAACATACACATAAACTGAAACCGGGACATTTCATGCATCTGTCCCTGAAGAATAAAGCGCTGACCACTTCTGAATACTGGAGTGTACTGGAGGCCTACCGCCAGCCGCTGACCAATATGTATGAAGGCGATATCATCCGTCACACCAAAGAATTGATGGAGAGCGCCTATAAATACCGCATGGTAGCTGATGTTCCGGTAGGAGTATTCCTGAGCGGCGGTTACGACAGCTCCAGTGTAGCGGCCATACTACAGGCTTCTTCCGGCAGCCGTCTGAAGACCTTCACCATCGGTTATAAAGAAGCGGCATTCGATGAATCGAAGGAAGCCCGCCGCATCGCACAACACCTGGGCACCGACCATACCGAATGGATAGTGGGTCCTTCGGATGCACGTGACATACTGGAGCACCTGCCGGAGATCTATGACGAGCCTTTTGCCGATAACTCTACCGTACCTACCACACTGGTCAGCAAACTGGCTGCAAAGCAGGTGAAAGTGGTGCTATCTGCAGATGGAGGTGATGAGCTCTTTGCCGGATATAATAAATTCAACCAATCCCTGCAATACACCGAACGTGTGCCTAAGTCCCTGCAGGGCGTGGTAAGTAAGGTAATGAAACTGGTAAATCCAGCCAGCATTCCTTATTTTAATAAACAATACAACTTTGCCAGCCGTTATGAAAAGATGAAACTGATCTGGGCGTCCGGCAAGTCACAGCAGGCATTAAAATATATCAGTCAGTATATCACAGAAACAGAGGCGGCCAGTTACCTGGGTGGTACGCATTGTAGCTACAAGACGAATTTTGATATGAACGGAGAACTGAACAATATCAACGATTCGCTGAACCGTCTGTTGTCTGTGGATTATAAAACCTTCCTGGTTGACAATAACCTGGTAAAAGTAGACAGGGCCACCATGTCCGTAAGCATTGAAGGTCGTGAGCCGATGCTGGACCACCGTCTGGTGGAATTCCTGGCAAAGGTGCCCGCACATGTGAAGGTGAAGAATAAGGTCAATAAATACATCCTGAAAGAAATCGTACACCAGTATATACCGAAAACACTGATGGACCGTCCTAAAAGGCCGTTCATTGCTCCACTGACGCATTGGTTCAGGGATGAACTGAAAGAACAGATGGCGTACTATTTATCTCCCGCCAAACTGGAACAAACCGGGCTCTTTGATCCGGAGCATATCCAGGCGTTGAAGCAAAACTACTTTGAAGGCGGAAAGGTAAGTCACCAGAAGCTCTGGAATATCCTCGTATTCCAGTTATGGTATAGCCGGTGGATGGAACAATTGTAAAAGATGGAAGCGATTAAGAAGATCAGGGTTTTACAAACGATCCGCCAGGGCAAAATAGGAGGAGGCGAAAGCCATGTGCTGGACCTCGTCCGCTACCTCGACAAAGGGCTGTTCGAGCCGGTAGTGCTATCCTTTACTGATGGCCCGATGATCACATCCCTTGCTACGCTGGGAATACCTGCCCATGTTATTCATACCGAGAAAGCGTTTGACTTTAAGGTATGGAAGAAAGTAAAACAATTCCTGAAAGATCAGCGGATGGATATCGTGCATGTGCACGGTACCCGCGCCAATACCAATGTACTCTGGGCAGCCCGTTCACTGGGGTTGCCGGTGATATACACTATCCACGGATGGTCCTTCCATGACAGCTTGCCTGCCTGGAACAGAAAGGCCCGGATAATGGCGGAAAAGTTCATTACACAACGTACCAGGCTCAATATTACAGTTTCCGATTCCAATCATGAGACAGGAGTGCGCGAATTTGGGCAATTTAAGTCGCTGGTGGTCAAAAACGGGGTCAACCTGGACAGGTTCAACCGTTTAGGAGAATACACCGATATAAAGGCCTTATATGGCATTCCCGCCCATCACTTGGTAATTGGGTATATCGTCCGTATTACGGAACAGAAAGACCCCCTGGGGATGTTAAGGGCGTATGCCAGGGTATGCGCCAACTTTCCGGACCTTACCTTGTTAATGATAGGTGAGGGCGACCTGAAAGACGCTGCAATGCAGCTGGCAAAAGACCTGGGCATCAGTGACAGGGTCATTTTCGACAATTTCCGCCAGGATGTACCGGCAGTATTGAATGCGGTGGATATTTACTGCCTGCCCTCCCTCTGGGAAGGATTCCCGATAGGCGTGCTGGAAGCGATGGCAATGGCCAAAGCGGTGGTTGCTTCTGATGTGGATGGTACCCGGGAAGCAGTGGAACATGAGGTGACCGGTCTGCTCGTACCACCCAAAGATGAAGCAGCGCTGGCAGCAGCTCTCGAAAGACTGATACTGGACCGTACATTGCGTAGCCGCCTGCAGGAGAACGCTGGCAGAAGTGTGAAGGCAAACTTTGACGTACGGGACATGACTCATAAAATAGAAACAGTGTACCAGCAGATGCTGGCGCCATTATAAGATTAATAAACTTGACGCATGAAAATCAGAAATCCCCATTCCCGTTTCGATCTGGATATTAAAAAAACGGACAGGGTACTTGAGGTGGGCGGCGGCCATAACCCGCACCCCAGGTCAAATGTAGTGGTTGATAAATACGTTGATGACAATACGCATCGTAGCGGCGACATAAAAGTACTGAGGAACCAGCAGTTCCTGAAAGCAGATGGAGAACACCTGCCATTCAAAGATAAGGAGTTTGATTATGTCATCTGTAATCACGTACTGGAACATGTCGAAGACCCGGTGGCCTTCCTCCACGAACAGTTCCGTGTGGCCAAAAGAGGGTATATCGAAACACCATCCCTGCTGGGAGAACATCTCTTCCCTAAGAAATCACATAAATGGGTGTTGCTGGAAATAGATGGGAAAGTAATACTGGTAGATAAAGAAAGAATCTCTTTCCCCACCAGCTTTGACTTTGGCGATCTGTACCTGGAATACCTGCCTAAAGCATCCATCGGGTATAAGATCATGGAAAGAACACATCCCAACCTGCACACCATGCGTGTGGAATGGGAAGGCAGCTTTGAGTTCATTGTGAATCCGGATGATAAAGACATTCTCAAATACTTCGAAGAGCCCTGGACCCGCGAAATGGTGCTCCGTTACTTTCCGCAACGTTCATTGGGAAAGGAACTGGCGGAGGCTACACGGGCATTCACAGATATCTGCAAAAGCATTATTAAGTCAAAAGTGCTTAAAAGAGTTTAGTTCTAATACAGGATTGTTTTTAAGGAGCGAAGCCCCCGGATTATCCGGAGGCTTCTTTGTTTTAATGATGCTGCTTTCTTTGCAGACCAGCGCACTGATGATAGTAATAGCTGACAGATATGCATAAGTATTTGTCGGTGTAATAGTAAGGTGTCTATATTGTAGCAGCCATTTTGAATAATTTTGTTCCCGACAGAAAACCCCTAACTTAAAACAACCCACGATGAAAACCTTTTCCCTCATGACATGGAGCGGCATGTGCTTAGCCGCGCTCACTTTTGTATCCTGCTCGAAGGATGCCAAACTACAGGATCATAACAAGATGGCCGTTGTAAAGGCCGAGGCAGACGGCGATGGAGCCATGCTGGCAAAGCTCTTGCAGCAGAATGGTCCTCAGTACGAATTTTTCAAGATAGACGGCAAACAGGGTGGTAGGATCAAAACCAAACAAGGTTCCATTTACACATTCAGTCCGAACTCCCTCGTCACACAGAGTGGTGGCCCGGTGTCTGGTAGTGTCGACATCGTTATTAAGGAGATCTCGACGCCCAGCAACATGATCTTTGCCAGCAGGCCTACGGCTAACAATGGTGGAGCCCAGCTGACTTCTTACGGAGAGTTCTTCGTACGTGCCACCCAGTCAGGACAGGACCTGAATTTGCGCGCCGACAGTGCAGTGGCCGTACAGGTACCTGTTGCTAAAAGACCAGCACAAGAAGGTGTACCGCTATGGGGTGGTGATACGTCTGTTATCATTACTACTTCTGGTTACAACGATGTGAATCAGCCGGTAACCATTCCCGTTGCTGCCAGCGCTAATCAGGGTGTTACCTGGAATCCGGCGCCTGGATTCGCATTATTCAACGGCACGAATGGCACGCTGAATTTCCGCCTGGACAGCCTGATGACCTGGAGAAACTGCGACGCGCTGACTAACCTGCCTGGTCCTAAAACCACAGTACTGGGCTATTTTACTAACTTCTACAATCCTGCCACACAGACCAGCTATGGTGGTGAAGAGCCTTGTATGTTGTTTTTCAAACCTGCAGGTGTGAACACAGTGGTGAAGTTGTATAACGTGATCCTGAATGCACCGGTTGGTCGTCAGGGTTTATTAAGTTATCAGAATTCCGTGCCTATTGGTCAATCAGGTACTTTCCTGGCTATCACGGCGCTGAATGGTAACTTCTTTGCACAGAAAATACCGGTTACTATTCCGTCGCCTTCCGGAGGCTTTGTAGGGATTAATTTTACATTAGCGCCTGTAACGCCGGCTGCCCTGGTGGCACTGATCCAGAGTATGAACACGCCTTGATCATTTATCAGGATCTTTTATAAAGAAGGTTGCCTGTTTCTTTCTGTCAGGAAACAGGCAACGCTTTATTTCACCAGCTTTAACTTCCCGGTCACTTTCTCCAGCATTACCAGGCATTCTGCCCAGCCCAGCCGGATAATCTCACCTGTCGTGAATGGCACATATTTCTTCAGCATATAATAACCGATCACCACACAAAAGACCATATTCAGCAGCGAGCCAAATGCCACCCAGCGCACGTCATGGAAGAGCCGGATGAAGACAATATCTCCAATGATATTCAGTACCAGTTTTATGAAGTTCTTATAGAAATTGGTGAGTGGCCGGTTGATCATATCCAGTGCCACGCCGATGAAGCGGTCAATGGGATAGAGAAAAGCGCACAGCAGGAAAATACGCACTACATCTGTTGCCGGCAGGTATGCCCGGCCTGCCAGGATAATGATCAGTGGTTGGGTGAACACGATCATACCGATGATAAAAGGAATGATCACGATACTGACAACGCCCGTATAACGGCTGAAAGCCCGTGATACTTCGGGCCATTCATTCCTGTTGGCAGCCCCGGATAGTGTAGGTTGTGCGGTGGCCACAAAACTGCGGAGAATGATCTCAATTACCTCCATGAACTTCTGCGGAATACTATAAATAGCTACCGCCGCAGGACTGATCATGGTACGGATGAGGAAGTTATCTGAATAGTTGAGAAAGCCGGAAGAGATCATACTACCCACAATGAGCCAGCCATATTTTACCAGTATGATCACCTGTTTTTTGGTACTGTGCACCACGGTACGCACCTTGGTCCAGCCCTTTAGCAACGTAAAGCCACTGGTGGCCGCGAGCCCGGTCATATAAGCTACCAGTACATATGGCAGGGTAACCGTGCCGAAAAAATGAAACACTAATATCAGCACCAGGAAGCCCCCGTTCTGCCAGAAACGTATCTGCAATATCTTGTCAAAACGATGTTCTGCCTGCAGAAACCAGCTGGCCACATTGAAGGGAACAGACACCACCATCATGACGCCCAGCCAGCGCATAAAGAAACGCCAGGTTTCATCGAAAAAGTTGTAGAGTATAAGTCCTGCAATGAGATTTAAAAGCAGGTAAATGCCCGTTAAAATGAGCACCAGGTACCAGGCGCTGCCCGCCACTTCCCGGCCGGTCTTTTCATCGACGCCGGTATAGAATTTAATAATGCCCGATTGCAGTAAAGCCGTGCGGATCTGGTCCAGTACAGTATAAGTGCCTATGAACAATACCCATTCCCCGAAGGCGGAAAGGGACAGTAAACGAACGAGAATAGCAAAGGATAAAACGTTCAGGAAAGCAGAAACGAGATTACCTAATAAAGAGTGAAAATGCCTGTTGTTAAATACCAATAATAATTTAAATCCCATGTATTTGATATAAAACCAGTGAATTGAAATTTGTGCGGTCTTTGTACAGGATAAGATTATTGGGGGAACGGTGTATTCCAGTGACCACAATATTACCGTAATATAAAAGTTTGACAAAATTTAATTTCGCGAAGCCCCAACAATAATATCGTTGCTATTTATTTACGTATTATTTTTTATAATGCTTTATTAATTAGTATAATTACATATAAAAAATATTCTATTTGACAAATAAAATTATTGTACTTTGCCGCCGGATCTTGAAAAGCATCTAAGAGCAAAGGCATATCAGATGATTTGTAGACGCTAGCGTGAATCAGACGCCCTTATGAACAACCAGATGAGTAAACGGACATCACGACGACCTTGCTAAGACCTCTACGGGACAACGTACACGATTACATCCAACGTGCTCTAATCTTTTTCATCTGATTGCTTTATCAATTAGATAAGGGGATAGCCCCTCCAAGCGTACCATATAGTTTAATTGAAAAACCTGACTGATGAGACATTTGTACACAACTATGTTCAGGGTGGTCACCGCATGCCTCGCGCTGACACTGTACACAACGCTAGCAGCAACCGCTCAGATGACAGCGGTATCATTAGCCGGAACCAATGTTACAAATTCCGGAGGGTATTACGAATACGTCCCTCCATCCTACGCAAACAGCAAAGAGCCTTTTCCGCTGATCGTTTTCATTCATGGCATAGGTGAACTTGGCAACGGTACTACACATCTGAAGTCTGTGCTGAAGAACGGTTTACCAAAACTCATCGACAAGGGTACATTTCCCACCTCTTTTACAGTCAAAGGGAAATCTTTTTCATTTATAGTTGCAGCCCCGCAGTTTAAGAAAATTCCAGGCCCGGTAGATGTATTGAGCCTGATCAACTACCTGAAGAAAAAATTCAGGATTGACAATAGGCGTATATATGTAACGGGTCTGAGCATGGGGGGGGGGGTGACGGAAGATTTTGCGAGTGCAAATGATTCCTATGCACAGCTGGTTGCTGCTGCTGTCCCTATTGCAGGTAATATGAATCCAAAGTCGCTCCCCAGGGCGCCTAATACAGTAGCTAAAAACGATGTACCGATGTGGTTCTTCCATAATACTGACGATCCAATGGTACCTTCGCAATATTCCAGGGACTGGGTGTCCATGATAGATGCCTATAAACCGGCTGCCAACCCGACACCCAAACTCACCATTTTTAATAAAAAAGGACATGATGCCTGGACCACCGCTTACGATCCTGCCTACAAGGAAAATGGCATGAACGTATATGAGTGGATGCTGCAGTACGCAAAAGGTACATCCGTTGATCCTCCACCTCCACCACCTTCCGGTAATAAGAGGGTGATGGCGAAGACGAATATCGGCAATGGTATGTGGTATACGAACGCCATGAGTACCTTCAACCTGGTACCAGGCGATACACTCTGTATTGCTGCAGGAGATTATGAATTCATACAACTGGGAGGTCTGGTAGGTACTGCAGAAAAACCGATCGTTATTACTAACTGCGGTGGCGTGGTAAGAACAGGTATCAATACATTAAAAACAGATGTTTCCTTCGGCATAATGGGAGGTAAATTCCTGCACATCACTGGTTCCGGTACCCCTGGTATCGAATACGGATTTGATGTGAACGGAAAGAACCTGCTGGGTATTGTCATGCAGGGGATGTACCTGGGCTCAGGCAGCAGCGACATTGATGTACACAACTTTTATATCCACAACGTGGGCTCCTTTATTGTGGCCAAGACCACCCAGGAATGCGACAATCCCCAGTTCTGGGAAGGCAAATACGTGATGAAGAATGTGAAGATCCACCACATCAAGGGGCGCTATTCAGCCTATGAAGGGTTCTATATCGGTAACACACATTATATTATGGATTATGCCCTTTGCAAGGGTATCAAATCCCACCACATCCAGGACCTGGAAGTATATGACAATGACCTTCAGTACATGGGCCAGGACGGTATCCAGGTGGCAATGGCCGACATGGGAGATAACAGGGTGCACAATAATATCGTGCGCGACTATGGTACCAACAGACTGGATGCACAGAGTTATGGTATGTTGATGGGCGGTGGCTCCCGTGTGAAATTGTATGACAACGTTGTGGACCACGGTTATCTGCCCGGTGTGGCATTATTCGGATCTGGTATTTCTTATGTGTATAATAACACTATTTCCAACGTCGAGAACGGAGAGGGTATCCAGGTAGCAGATAAACTGATCCTCGAACCTGTGACCGCCTACATCTATAATAACACGATCTATAACACCGGCAATAGCGGTATCAAAATATACGCCTACCTGACTACCCTCGGCCATAAGGTCTACAACAACCTGGTGATCGAAAATTCTTTGGGCGGCAGCTATCCTACGGATGGTATTTACATCAGGGGCGCACAGAATATTAAATTCGACTATGGCAATAACCTGTTCACTAAGACTGCCAATGCCGGCAAGTTCGTAACCAATGTTGCCGGCGGCGATTTCCACCTCACGGGTACATCAAAAGCGATTGACGGTGGTAAATCAGTGGCCGACCTGGGACTGACAGATGATCTCGATGGTAACCGACGTCCCATGAACAAAGGCTTTGATGTGGGCGCCTATGAATACCAGGGAACCGCAGCTCCGGGCAATGGTAATACAACACCTGTAGCGAATGCCGGTAAGGATATAACTATTACGCTGCCAACGAATACTGTGACACTCAATGCTTCCGCTTCCAGCGATGCGGATGGTAGTATCAGCAAATATGCGTGGAAGAAACTATCTGGCCCAACCGCAGGAACGATCACCAATGCAGCAGTCGCCACTACCAGTGTGACCGGACTAACTGCAGGTACTTATATTTTCACGCTGACTGTTACGGATAACAAAGCAGCTACAGACATGGACAGTATCATTGTAAAAGTAAATCCGGCTGTAGCAAACAAAATCCCTGTAGCGAATGCAGGCACGAATACATCCATCACACTGCCTGTTAATACCGTAGCATTGGATGGTTCTGCTTCCACAGATGCTGATGGTAAGATCACCCAGTATGCCTGGAAGAAAGTAAGCGGACCAGCTGCTGGTACGTTTACCAGTTCCACACTCGCTAAAACTACGGCAACAGGTTTGGTGACAGGTACCTACGTATTCTCCCTGACTGTGACCGACGATGATAAGGCTACTGCTACTGCGAATGTTACAGTGACCGTAAATCCTGTTGCGCGGCCGAATCAGGCGCCTGTGGCCAATGCGGGTACTATGCAAAGCATCACATTGCCAACCAATAGGGTAACGCTGGACGGTGCTGCTTCCAAAGATGCTGATGGTAAAATTGTCAAATATGCCTGGAAACAGATAGCAGGCCCTATTACTGTAAACATCACTAACGCTACCCTGGCAAGTACTACAGTAACAGGTTTCGTAGGAGGAACTTACACCTTCGCCCTGACCGTTACCGACGATGATAATGCTACCGCTACGGCGAATGTAGTGGTAAGAGTAAACCTTGCACCAAATGTAGCGCCTGTAGCTAACGCCGGACCTGATCAGACGATCACACTGCCAACCAGTACAGTGAACCTGAATGGAAGTGCTTCCACAGATGCAGATGGCAGTATCGTGAAATATGCATGGAATAAGCTGAGTGGCCCTGCCGGTGGTACTTTTACACAATCCGGTGTGGCTGTAACCAGCGCAACAGGCCTCGTAGAGGGCACCTATTTGCTGACACTCACTGTTACTGACAATGATAACGTGACCGACGTTGATACTGTGAAAGTGGTGGTGAAAAGTGCACCAATCACTAATAAGCCACCTGTTGCCAATGCAGGGTCAGATGTGACCATTACCTTGCCGGTGAACAGCGTCATCCTGAATGGGGCAGCTTCTTCCGATCCGGACGGTGTGATCACCAATTACCAATGGTTGAAGATGTCCGGCAAAGACGTACGCTTCTCCAACTCACAGGGTATTATCAATGTGGTATCGGCACTGACTGAAGGTACTTATGTATTCGAACTGGTGGTGACAGACAATAAAAATGCTACTACCAGAGATAATATAACGGTAACCGTACTGCCGGCTTCAGGTACCAACACCAGCGATAAGGCGCCTGTAGCTCGTACACAGGGCGATCTGACCCTGAAATTGCCGAAGGAAAGTATGACGGCTGATGGTAGTGCCTCTTATGCAACCAACAGCAAAATTACATCCTATGCGTGGAGACAGGTATATGGTCCGCTGCCGGCAAGTTTCTCTGCGCCGGATGCACGGAGTACGAAGATCTCTGGTATGACGTTCCCGGGCAGCTATGTATTTGAACTGACCGTAACCGATGCCAATAAACTAAGCGCCCGTTCTACGTTCGAAGTGACCGTGCTTGAGGCGGATGGAGATACCTTCGTTCCTGAGATCATGACCTATCCGAATCCGGCTGTCAGCACATTATACTTCAAACAACGTATGAAGGATGCTACCCAGGGTACAATCACCATCTATAACGTATCGGGCAAGGCACTGAGGAGTTATAACCTGCCAGCGGGTGATAATCAGCAGGAAGCGCTGGATATATCATCTCTGCCAACAGGTGTATACATCCTGCAGGTAGTGTACAAGAACAGTACCTATAAATGGAGTACGAAGTTTATAAAAGCTAACTAATAGATCAGGGAACCTTTTCCCATAATTTTGTAGCCGGGTTATACTGTTTGATGAGTCTTGCAGGATTCCCGGCTACAATGCTAAATGGGGGAACATTTCTGGTAACAACGCTACCCGCTGCTACCACGGAATGTTCCCCTATTTTTACGCCCGCTGTGATCACTGCATTCGCACCGATCCAGCTGTCAGCACCGATGTTGATCTCTCCGGTAGTACAGGGTTGCATGCCAATAGGAACGTCAATGTCCTGGTAGCCGTGATTAAGTCCTGACATCACGACATTCTGGGCAATGATCACATTGTCGCCAATGGTAACAGGGCCGATCACCACATTACCGATACCCACCTGCACATTGTTGCCGATCAGTACATCGCCCATTCCATTATTGACAGTGGCGAAATCGTCGATGATTGATTTGGCGCCCAACGCGAAATGATTGAAGGGGAATACATCCAACCGGGTATAACGGCGTACGATAGCACCTTTTCCTCTTTTATGTATAAAACGGTTCACCACCAGTCTTACCCATAAGCGCGGCCTTGCCTGGCCTTTGGGCATTATCATACGGTGCGCAAACTGTTTTAGTCCGGGATTACTTTTGATCTTTTCTTTCAGGTTTGTAAATGTGCTCATCGGTCATGCAGTGTTTAAGATGGCGTCGTAAATGGCTCTTACGGAGTTTTCCCAGCTGTGGGAGCGGGCAAAAGAGATACGCTCTTCCTGCAGCGCAGGACTATCTTCTGAAAGCGCTTTGCTGATCAGCGTAACATACTCATTTGCATTCCGGGCAAGATAAGTGTGTGAATCGAATAGCTCCATCGTCCTGGTGGCGGTGGCAACTACCGGTTTTCCTAATGCGAGGTATTCATCTATTTTTAATGGATAATTGCCTACGGTCAGTACATTCACCTGTTGGGGATTGATACATATATCAAAGGCCCGGATGTAGGCCGGCAGGTCCTTTAATTCCTTTCTGCCCAGGAAATGTACATTAGGCAGCTGATGCAATACTGATTGCTTAAAATATTCATCTTCCGGCCCGACCAGTACAATTGACCAGTCACTCTTTTCCCTGGCAATATGCTCAATAATGCCCGGGTCCAGCCGCAGGGCATTCAATGCTCCCACATAGCCTATACGCGGTCCTTTTATGTTCGCCACATCGGCAGGTATAGCATACTGTTGCGTTACGTCAAACAGGGAAAGATCACATCCCTGTCCCACATAAAAGCTATTCGGATTATATTTTTTGAGCATGTCTGTCAGATAGGTGGAATTCGCCAGCGCCACATCTGCTTTTGCGATATGCTGGGGTTCCAGCTTTTCTCCGTGTTTCTTCCAGTAATCCACGCCCAACAGGTAGTCACGGCTGTAATAGATGTACGTAGCCGGCTTGAGCAATTCTTTCATGTAAAAACCACGAAAAATATCGTTATCATTGAAGAGGATAACATCAGAAAAGCCCAATGCCGTGATCGCTTCCAGAATGCTTGCGGCAAACTTCCTGTTATTCCGTTTGTTTAGCCAGGAGAAGAGTGGTTGTGCCCTGGCCGGCAGCCAGTTAATGGATTCAAGTACGGAAGATGGATAATAGCTCCATAGATTTTCTCCGACAGGTACGATCGCAGGTTCTTTCTTCTGTAAAGTTTTGAGATGATAAGAGATATTGGGATCATCCTTTTGGTGCAGGATGGTTCGCCGGTCAAGCGGTGAATTGACATATAACACACGATTGTGGCGGGCGAATTGTAGCGCTATATTCTTACAATTACTTCCTATAGGGGTATACCACTGCTGTAAGCCAATGATAACAATATCCCGGTTCCTGATGAGTGACACTGCAGTTAAGAATTATGGTGATATAATTGCTTATTGAGGTCTCAAGGGAGCATGGCTAAAAACGACCCAAATATAGCTACTTTTTTTACATTATAGAAAAGCAGTAGTAAAAGATAAACGTGAACTATTATTTTATGACTTCGAAACACATTCCCGAAACAATCGAGATCAGGCAGTTAACCGCTGAAGATTACCTGGATCTCAAAGAATCGATGGTATCTGCATACGCAGACATGGAAGGAAGCTACTGGCGTGAACCCACCATACGCAGGCTGGTAGAGCTTTTCCCCGAAGGACAGATTGCTGTTACCGTAAACGATAAGGTGGTAGGTTGCGCATTGTCTATCATCGTTGACTACGGAAAATTCGGTGACGAACACACGTATGAACAAATAACCGGTTATTATACTTTTAGTACACATGACCCCAAGGGCGATGTCCTGTATGGTATTGAAGTGTTCGTACATCCTGATTACCGTGGCCGGCGACTGGCCCGGCGTTTATACGATGCCCGCAAGACGCTCTGCGAAAGACTCAACCTTAGTGGTATCGTAGCCGGTGGGCGTATTCCCAATTATCTTAAATATGCAGATGAAATGTCGCCGAGAGATTACATCGAAAAGGTACGCGATAAAGAGATCTATGATCCTACATTGACCTTCCAGTTCTCCAACGACTTCCAGGTAAAAAAGATCCTGAAGAATTATCTGCCGCACGACGAAGCCTCCAAAGGATTTGCCACCCTGCTGCAATGGTATAATATCTACTACGAAAAAGACCAGGATACCATCCGCTACAATAAATCCACCGTACGCATCGGACTTGTGCAGTGGCAGATGCGCGACTATGGCAGCCTGGAAGGGTTCATGCAGCAGGTGGAATATTTTATAGATGCGGTAAGCGACTATGGCTCAGACTTTGTCGTATTCCCCGAACTGTTCAATGCGCCGTTAATGGCGGAATTCAGCCAACGCGATTCCGCAGGCGCCATCAGAGGAGTAGCAAAGTATACCGAACAGCTGAGAGATCAACTCATCCAGCACGCCGTGTCCTACAACGTGAATATCATTGGTGGCAGCATGCCCATCGTCATTGACGAAGCGCTCTACAATATCTGTTACCTTTGCCGCCGTGATGGCACCTACGAAGAATACATCAAAATGCATCCCACACCCAGTGAAGTATATGCCTGGGGCGTAAAGGGCGGTGACAGGCTGAAGGCATTTGATACGGACTGCGGGAAAATAGGTATCCAGATCTGCTACGATGTAGAGTTCCCCGAACCGTCACGTATACTGGCAGAGCAGGGAATGCAGATATTGTTTGTACCTTTCCTGACTGATACCCAGCATGCCTTCAACCGTGTGAAGTTCTGTGCACAGGCAAGGGCCATCGAAAACGAGTGTTACGTAGCCATTGCCGGCTGTGTGGGCAACCTGCCGAAGGTCAACAACATGGACTTACAGTACGCTCAGAGCGCTGTGTTCACGCCTTCTGACTTCGCATTCCCTGTAACAGGAGTCAAAGCGGATGCTACCACTAATACAGAAATGGTGGTAATTGCAGATGTGGATCTGGTGCTGCTTAAAGAGCTTAATGCCTTCGGCAGCGTCCAAACCAGGAAGGACATGCGCAGGGATCTCTACGAGGTTAAGTGGAAAAAGCCCGGTAAAAACAATTGAATAAACGTTCTTAACAAAACGCAATAGGACTCCGCTAGGAGTCCCCTTGTTGTGCGCCTGGCATGTTCATAAACTAGGAGGTGTAAGTCCTCCGCGAGCCTTGATAGTAGGAATCGCTAGCTCAAGACAAGGGTGTCCACCGTGAGGTGGAATCTGAAGGAAGTCGGCGGCAAAATCCCGGTCTGACGAACAGAAACCGCATATAAGGCAATCACTG
>NZ_PYGK01000026.1 GCF_003014595.1 Chitinophaga ginsengisoli
TACTGATAATGTTTTACCTCTTGCCATGACTTAATTTACTAAGAATCATGGTTCCAAGATATTTTTTCGTCCTTTTTTTTACTAAAAATAAAGAGGGTGCCTCAATTACTTTTGAGACACCCTCATCAAGAGTAAATTGTAGAACCATTAATATCTGATTATGAATAAGGATCTCATTAAAGTCAATTTTCTTCAGTCAACTGGAGAAGACGAATATATAACAGAAACAATGTGGTGTAGGAAAAGTGGCGACAGCTATATTCTTGATAATATTCCATGTGTCGCTAAAAACATATCGCTTGGAGATGCTATTAGTGTAGAATACGACGAGGGCGAAGAGAAGTTTTATTTTGAAGATTTTATAGCGTATTCGGGAAACAGTACTTTAAGATTAATCATAGAAGATGACCAATTTCGGAAGGAAGTAAGAAAAGTATTTGAAGATTCCTTCAAATGCGCTTGCGAGGTGCTAGCTCAAATGAATACTTTGGCAATTAACATACCGAAGGATCAGAATTATAGACTTATTAAGGAATACGTCAATGTCGGATCCTCTGATGGTAAATGGCAATATGTGGAATCTTGCCTGTCAGATGAGCACCGTACCCAGCTTGCATAAGTATTAGATTGGTTTGAAACAAGGCGCGCAATGTGGCGCGCCTTGTTTCGTGAATAATTTCGAATATGTAGGCTCATAAGGAATCACAGGATACTTTTGGAATCACACAAATTCGTCCTAAAAGAGCGTATTGGACAAAGCTGGAGGTGAGTGACTGATGCCTCAATGGATGCAAATGGTGCCCAGAATGGGACGCGATTTACATTTTATAGTATAAAAGCCCGGCAATCCTCTTCGATTATTTCTGGAACTACATGTTACTTTCTTCTTATTAGTGCAACAGAAGGGATGACGATGGCCCTAACATTAAAACGTTTACTCATTACCGGTAGCATGCCTGGCAGCATGAGGCATTGCGGCTCACGCACAACTGGAAGATATACTGATAGATAGGCTAAATTCCATACCTCGCGATAATTCAATACGTAAAAAATGGACAAAGAAATCGTTAATCTTACCAATAAGCTGGAAAAAAAAGGCCCACCAGCAAACCCCGAAACGTTTGAAACTATTGTAGACGCGTTGGACTGCAATTTTCTGCCAGATTATCTCGACTTCATGCTTGCCCATAACGGTGCGGAGGGCGAAATGGAAGAAAGCTGGCTCAAGCTTTGGCCAGTGGAAGAGATTGAGGAAGCAAATAAAGGTTATCATGGTAGTCCAGACAATCTGCCAGATGTGCTGCTCATCGGTACCAACGGTGGCGGTGAAGGGTTTGGCATCCGTAAGGCAACAGGGGTATTCATTCAAGTGTCGCTGATCGACATGGATGAGGAGAATTTGTCGGAAATAGGCCGCACGTTTAAAGAATTTCTGATTGCCTTGAACACTGACTTTTTTACCCGGATTCAAGGATATTTGAGCGTAACAGGAATGTTAAGGAAATTGGATCATTATTTAACGGCTCAGGGATCCATTGCAGCCGCAAATCTTCAGGCAGGCATTCCCAGGCACGAAGTAGAGCAGAAGATTGCAAGTTTCAACATTACCCTGCCACCGGAAGTGTATGAGCTTTTTGAATGGAGAAACGGGCTAAAAGAATCCAGTGATGAAACCATAGGAAATTCTCTACTTTTCCCTTGGGGAATACAAGAACCATTCGATCGTTGTTTTAGTGTCTATAAATCGTCTTCGGATCAGAAGTATTTTCCCAAACAGTATTTTCCGATTTTTACCAGTGGCGGCGGAGACTATATCCTGATAAACTGCGACAAAAGTGATGAGTCTTATGGCTACCTCTATTGGCATTCTCTGGCATTATATGGGACGGAACGCGACGTTAGATATACCTCACTTGCAACATTGCTTCAGTGTGTGCTGGAATGTTTTGAGGCTGGAGCGTACTCATTTGTAGACGGAGCGCTGGAGATAAACCATGACCTGGCCGATGCCGTCTTAGCAAAGTACGAAATACCGGATGAAGGGGATGACGATGATTTTTAATTTCATTCCGCCAAAGCTATCAAGATAAGCGAGCAGTTATGTCAGATGGTGCGTCAGTGTTTCAATGTATTAACATGGCATTAAAGATCCTGCTTTTAAAAGATCCAGTATATTAGGATAGATACACTGATAGGCGAAAAAAATTTGGATTGAGTGATGCCTTTGGTCTAGATGAAACCAATGAATGGCCCGGGCCGAGTCTCTTTAAACCGGAAATCATTTAAAACACAAAATAATATCCCCATGAGCGTTACTCCAGTCTTAAAAAAACTCGAACACTTCTTTGTAACTCAGCAGTCGATCGCCTTTTCTCTGCTTCAAGATGGGATTTCCAGAGCTGAAATAGATGAGATAAAAAAGGCTTTAAACCTCAGTTTTCCACCAGAGGTTTATGAGCTTTTTGAATGGAAGAATGGAATGAGAGATTTAAGCAAAATAACGATAGGTGCTTCTCTCCTTTTTCGATGGGGAGCAATGGTACCATTTGACCAGTTTATTGAGGTTTATCATGCATCGCAAAAAGCTAAAAGCTATCCGAACCACTATTTTCCGATTTTTACAAATGGCGGCGGGGATTATATTCTGGTTAACTGCAATAAAGATGATGCTTTTTATGGTTACCTGTATTGGCACTCTCCGGCTCTATACGGGACTGAACTTGATGCCAGATACACCTCCCTCAGCACATTATTAGAATGTGTACTGGAATGTTTTGAGGCGGGAGGCTATTACTTTGAGAGCGGGATATTTGAAGAAGATTCAGACCTGTCAGATCCAATCTTAGATAAATATGAGCTGCAGGAAGAGGAGTAATTTGAAAATGTTATAATAAAAATGGTACTGAAATTGACTGTATACTTTTGTAGATAACCATACATGGCGATAAACTTGACGGTGTAAGTCCGTTATGGGGGTCTGTAATCACCAACCATTAGCCCATAGCAAGGGTGTCCACCGTTAGGTGGAATCTGACGGAAGTTGGCGGCAAAATTGCCGCCCGCCGGGAGCACGCTCAATCAAAGATAACGGTTCGGAAATTGACTGTATACTCCTGTAAGGTTATTGTGCTGGCCCACCGTATTGCGGGTCAGTTTTTTACATTACGGACAGAAAACTATACATATGGACGAGCATATCAGTAAATACATAAAAGACCTGGATATCAATTCACCGATCGACAGCGCGAAATTCTCAGAGATCATCAATAGCATCGATTGTAACTTTCCCGATGCTTATTTGGACTTTTTACGCGAAACCAACGGTGGCGCGGGCATGATCGGTGAAGGCAAATTTGTACGGTTCTGGCCTGCGGAGAAATTGATAGCGTATAATGAAGGCTATGGCGAATTTACGCCGGACTTCTTTCTGATCGCATCAGATGGCGGCGGCACAGGCTTCGCCATTCGAAGGAAAGAAGGCACCTTTGTTTCTTTCCCCTTTATTGGTCCTGATGAGGATGTCATAGAAGATGTGGGAAAAGTATTTAGGGAATTTCTAGCCTATCTGTCTTTGCCCTATACACAGCCTGACGGGTCTGAATATGAATATGATGATGATGACATGGAGTGTTAAAATGAGATTTGTTAATATAACTCCGATAATCCGCCTCTTATCACACCGCCGTCTCCTGGTTATATTCGAGGATTTCTCTAAAGACTACATAAAATGCAGATAAGTCGAATTTTGAAAAGATTAGAAACCTTCTTTATTTCCCAGCAATCAATTGCAGGCACCCGACTTCAAAAAGGACTTTCACGAGCAGAGATATTGCAACCTGTTTTAATCTCATATAGATACTGAGCTGCTTCACCGGCGGTTTGGTCGTGAGACATGATGTTGAAGATACACCTCCAATGGGAAATAGAATTTGTGAGGTATTCTTCCGAAACGGTCATACCATTTTTCTTCTGAAATATCAAGAAAGAGAAATACACCCGGTTTTAGGATGCGGTTAACTCATTTCGTGTTAAAGAGGTAGGGACGTAATCGAGAAGAGAGTGAGGGGATTCTGAAGTGGTTCAACACCACTTCAATGAACTACCAGAAATGGTGTATTAATAGTTAAAAAATCAATATTAATAGAAAATGGAAATTATAGTTCATACTTTCGAATGCCCAGGCGTTATTTGAGGACATTACGCATATCCGGTGGCAAAAAGATGAAATGGGGATGTTACTTTCTGCATGCGTCTGCTACAATATAGATAAACAAATGAAATGTTAACTGCGAGAACAATTTATGTGATGCTCTTTGTATCTGCAATGACTATCTTTTTGTACAAAAGAGGTGATGCTACCAGAAATGAGTTGGAATTAGTTTCTGGAAAGATTAAAGGCTTGGGTATCGCAGAGGTAAATGGGACCCCAGATCCGTTAATGAGATTGATCAGGCTGGAAAATTATAAGAAGCTTTTTGCAATGTCGGTTGCGCGGGATGCACGGCACGTTGAGCCAAAACTCACCAGAATAGATGAATTAAAAGCTGGTGATAGTATTAGCATTTATTTCGATACTAGCTATGGTGTTGATGATAAGTCGGTAATTTCTGTAATGTTTATCGATAAAGGGAGTATACCCTACTTTATTCTGGGACATGGCGACAATAAACTGATTGCATATTTCATCTGGGGTATGGCGTTTATTTCCATTGTGGGAGTGCTTATACTAAAAAAGGCGGGGAAGATTTCATGAAGGGAAGGTTAATGGGATTACATACACATTTGTTGCACTGCACTCGCGGGGCACTACAGGTTTCGCTTATTACTTTTAATAGCTATGAAGTCTGGTGAAATTATAACAGCTAGTACTTAATCTGTCAGATCAAGTATTAGCTATTAACCTTATACGGCAATGATGATAACACCTTGTTTCTATAACTGTATTTTCCATAAGTTTATTATAAAGACAATTGGGTATGGAAAAATGAGTACAGAATTGAACTATTTTTTCGTTAACAACGTGTTAACTTCTTTGTAAAGAATGTGCGTTACCTTCGTTCACGGCAAAACTCTTATTTCAATACTCCAAAAACCTTCTGCGATCTATGGAATAACACCCCGTACCATATTCATTTTACTTAATAACCCCGTTTATTAACCACTTCAATTGTACCTATGAAGAAGCTTTACCATCTTCTAGTAGGGATAGTTTTAATCTTACACATGAATGCAGATGCAGCGGATACGCTTACAACTAAACGTACAGACGTATATCTTAGGCGTATCAGCCGATCATCAGACCAAATAAGCAAAAAAATTGTTTGCCGTAACAGTGAGGCGCTCGATCGTTATATTCAGCGGTTAGAGACGCTGGAAAAGCGAGGAGCGATACTGGACAAGCCAAATGCTGACCATTTATTTCCTCCACTTATTAGCAAAGCACGTGCCTTCAGGAGTAACATAGCATGGCTAGAAAGCATGCCGACACAGTACTTTGGTTACCTTGACTCACTTCAGGGAAGCGTAAAATTTATTGAGCAGCGAGGCACTGATGGACTTAAAATGCTTGGAAAAGCCAAACAGACGATACCTGCCCTTCAAAATGAAGTCGCTATCACCGAGCAAACCTCTGCTATCATTGAAGAAGGAAAATGAGAGATAGGTGCTGTTTTGCACAGTTTAGCGCCGAATATTAAAGAGCTGGCTGCCCTTCAAGATCAGTTCTATTACTATCGCCAGCAGGTAGAAGAGTACAAGTCATTACTGTCGAATGGGCGAGTAAAAACGCCGGAGAGTTTAAAGACATTTTTATTGATCCATCTAAGATAGAAACTGGAATTTACATTTGGAATTCAAAAACCGGGAAATTTGTAAGACAATAAGGCTTTAAATAGACGATATGACCAAAAAAGAAACAATATCAGCCATTTTCGACCGGTTAACACCGCTGCTTGAAAGTGAAGGCTTTAAACTGGATAGTAAAAATCAATACTATCTCAAAAATACCAAAGAGGCATTATTTAATTATGACATCAGGTTTTACGACAGAACCGTGGCCAAAACCGGTGAGAGAGGCTTTTTAATAGAGCCCGTAGTTTATATAAATGTAAAGGCCATAGAGGATATATATAAACAAATAACAGTAAATAAATATCTAACAAAGCCCGTTGATTTTATTACACTTGGCGGAAATGTGGCCAATTTAGAAGCCAACCCGGATGGTCTTCGGCAAAAATGGGATCAATCGCTTGATCTGCTGGTATTCGAATCATCTGATGTAGATTATGTTGCCGGGCAGCTACTTCACCATTTTAGTAAAACAGCACTGCCATACTGCCTTGAGAGCGGGAATATTGCAGGAGTGGACCGGTTACTAAACAAAAATCCTGACCAGTACACTGTGCATATGGCAAATGAAACATACAGGATCATCAAGGGCCTCATTGCTGCCAAATTGGTTAATAATCCCCGATTAGGAGATCTTGTACTAACCTATGAAAGAATAATACAAGATTGGGAATTGCCTGTAGAAACGCAGCAAGAATTTGACAGGGTAATAGCCGTTCTGCCTGAACTTAATGAAGGAGTAAGATTAAAAAATAGGTTTTAAATAAAAAGGCAGTTGCAGCAATGCAATTGCCTTTTAGCGCATAACCCATTATTCATTTATACTATGAGATTCGAAATGTCTTTTACCATCGGCGCATTTAAATCTGCTGCCGATGCATATAACCTGGTAATGCCCCATTTGAAAGGCCGCGTTAATGTGATCAAGTCCCCGTAAGTTTTCAAGGAGAGATAAAGATTGACTCGTGCACCGACAATCCGAAAATGCTTGCGTCAGAACGTGAAGATTGGTTCTTACTTCATGCGGGAGAATTATCAGAAATGTCCTGATGATCTACGACAGGCGAAGTTCCGGTGTAACGAATTTCCTTATGGCAGGATCAGATTAGGAACAAGCAAAATAATGCAAGGGGTGGTAGTACTGGACGGTATTAGTTTGCCTTTTTTCCACAGTCTTGCCATCCCAGGAGATATCATAATCCGTTTTCTTAAGTTTATTATCCTTCCCTTTTTTTATATCTGTCTTTGACACAATTAAACCTCTTAAGCATTGGTAAGTTGTCGTATCAGATGATCCGGCTACAAAAACCTTGATATTTTTGTATTCTTCAGCCGATTCATATGTAAAACGCTGTAAGGACGATGGGCTGTAAAACGTATAATGCTCAAACTGAATGGTAGATTCTTTTCTAGGTACTTCTTCTACGACACCTAACATATTTAATACTATGGCTGCTCTGCTACTGGTATCGGTAGACTTTTTTTCTGAAAGGCTAAATCCATACGCATCCGTAACTGATACGGCAAGGGAATCTGGGGAAATATTAATTGCCCGCTTTAGGAAACCCAGATTTTTCTGACTTGTCGTGGCCGATGCTGTTGTAAGAAAGGGTATGGTGTCGCTTAGCCATTGTTTAAATCTAGCATCGCTTAACGCAGTAGCAAATTGATGGTTCGATGATTCAACAGAATGATAGATCGATTTTTTAATCTGTTTTGTATTGCATCCAATCAATGCAATATGTACCATCATATTAAATACTAGTGCTAATAGATGAATTGTCTTCATTGCGATTATTAGTGAAGGTCTCTAATTCACTTGCTCAGTGGCGTCGTCCTAACGAGCCTTTTGGTAAGCGTGTCGCCCGGCCAAAGAAACTCATAATAGTCAACACGAGGCGGCTTGGAATTGAGATAAGTTACTGTTTTGCGCGAATATCGGCCTCGTATATAGGAGTATTCCTTTTTTGTCCTTTTCTCTTTGTCCAGGACGAAAATGCTATCCATATCCTGAATAAAGTCACATCGACTTGAAGGATAGTAAGATCTCGTATAACGTATTTCGTCAACAAATTGGACTTCCGATCCTTCAGACGGCTCCTCCTTATATTGCTTGAGTGTTGATAGTATAAAAGCGTCGCCCGTGCTCTGGTCAAAAGTATCCTGTGGTATATAACGCAGCTTATATCTGTCTGTTAAAATCAATTCTGACGAATCGTCGCGAACAAATATGTCTCTCGTTCTGACCCCAGCTTGTGGACTCAGCTTTATGACGCCCGCTTTCAAATTCTTTAGGGTATCTATAATCCACGTGCGAAATCTTTTCTCATATTCAATGGAATCTTGTGTATCTGATGTCTGCGATTGAGTCAATGAACTGTCAGTTTGAGGAGATTTAGGTTTGTGGTTATTGCACGAAATCGCCAGTAGGCATACTACAAATGCCACACTTGTTAATGAGAGATGTTTATTTGGTTGCATGTTTTTATTTTTGATTAGGGAATGTCAATGGGATTTTTTTCTTATTGTCATCTAGAGTAAAGCGTTCACCACGGCCGGCCGACAGATTTGTAAAAAGAGTTTTGCCTATAATTGCGGTGGCTGAAACATCGTATCTGGCGCTTTAATATTTCCAGGCACTTACATCTACGCCACCGTTGAATTTCTCCTTATATTTTACTAACAAATCTAAAGATTCGTTACTCCATATACGATCGCGGTGGCTATTGACCCTGGTACTAGTAATTAAATCGATCCCATCCCATGAATCCGCTCCCTTGGTATGGTCGACGAATTCCGGCCCTAGTCCCTTCATATGTCCAATAGCATTAATTACAGCCACCACCGCAAATTTGGAATTTCTCTCCGCGTGATTACTTGCGATAAAGCTAGTCAAGGCCTCTTGCTTTGCTCCTCTGGCAAAAGAGTTTCGAAACAAGCTTATGTCCTCTAGTGTTTTTAGTGAACTTGATCCACCCTCCTTAATAAAGTTTGCGGTAACTGAGGCAATCCCAAAAGATTCATCCTTGTCTCTCCCGATTCTTCATTTATAACGGCGGCAAACGCGAGGAACGTCTTATATGACACGCCCAGATCTACTGTAGCACTTTTCTTTACTGTATTCAGCGTATGCCCTGGTTTGCTGGTTCGATCAGTCTTGATTACACCGCCCTCTTTTACGGCATAAACTTTGTCATCATTCTTGCCATCGCTGCCTAGATAGACACCTGCCATTGTATAATAATCACCTGTTGTTTTCATACCATCCGGATCAATAAAACGTATCGGATTATTAAAAGCATAATTGTAGGGAGACAGCCTACGCATTTCACCTGCAAGCGGGTCAATTACATGCCAACGTCCAATCTGGCAGTCATACATTCTGGCGCCGAAGTCGTACCATTGAATACTAGTCCCATCTTTAAACTCATCTTTCTGAATTTCCTTACCGGAATACTGAATAAGATTTGTCTTATAGAGTCCTCCTTTCAGTGCACCGGAGCTGATGGCTGCCATCGTGAGACCAAATGGATAATAATGGGTGCTGCTTACCAGAGGGCCGGTATTGTGTACTACAACTAAGTTATCGAAATAAACGTCTTCAACACTCTCATTTGATGTATAAATATAAAGAAAACCTGTTTTTTTAATTGTAAATCTGTTGGTTGCAAGCGTTTGTAGTATGTCGGGGCTTCCCTGAACCGACGTACTCCGGAGTTGGCACTTACCAGGTTAAATTGTTCGTCGAACAAAACGTAGCTTAGATAAGCCTTAGGCTTGTCTGATAAATTCTGTGATGGATCTTGTTGCTTTAATTGGTCATATGTGGAACTCTTAAACATTGTGATTGGGCTACCGGCTCCACTTCCGGTATGAACGCCTTCAACGACAGAGGACCCGCTAAAGGCTTGAAGTATTGAAGTGATCATTGCCGACGCTGTGGTACGGGAAGTACTAGCTGCAGTCGATTTGTAGAAGCCCTTTACACAAATCTGGATGGTATCTCCTGCCATAACCCTTAGTACAAGGGATGGTCCAATCTTTTGCCCGTTTGATGCATTGAGGCGTGACACGAAATCATTTGGATTGGTTGTGTTGTCGGTAGGATATCCCGAAGGCTTTACGGTTCTCGTGTTATCAATATTGGAAAATAAGGCATTTTCAACGGCACTAGCTGCCGTCTCCAATGTCGCGGCATATTGACTGGTGTCGGTTTTGGATTGAAGTACGCCTCTGACGTTTTTTTGATAGTCTTCCAGGAAATATTCATTAGAGAAGGAGAGAGGTCGCCCGGTCCGGAAAATGGGAATAGTGCGACCTTCAGGATGTGCGTAACTGAACAGGCCTACAGCATTAAGGACTATTACACTGTGACCAACGAGCTATCTGTTTTCTTCGGAGTGTCCCGTATTTCAATTGAATACCGCCTGAGAGGTTTAGACCTGGTGCAAAAGTCGGTACCCGGTGTCAAGACGGTGGAGGAAATACTCCGGGGAATTAGTTTTTAAACGGGCTAATTGGGCGAAAATATGAAGGACCATGGTTCAATTCTTGTATATTATAATTTCCGGTGCACTGGTATTATTGTGATCCAGTCATTGCCTGAAAATGAGCACGCGACCGGAAAGGAACTATTCGATGATATTATCAGTAGGTACAGTGAAATGGTTGATTTCGAATCGCACTACAGGGAAGTCTATGACCGCGAGGATTTCTTTCAGCAAATGGAACATTTAATTGACGCCATATAGATATAAGCAACAAATTATCGGACTTCCCAACAATGGATTTACCTTGGAGCAAGTAGTTTTTTTGGAGGGCTGAAGTTGAAGTGTAATTGTTACTGCTTATGATTGGGCTAATCGAATTGACAGTGCTTTCTGCTTCTTGTGTTAAGGGTTGCTTTTTCATTGAATGACATTAAAGATGATGATCATATATTCGAAGTAGTGGACGGAGATGCTGAAGTTCTTCAGAAAGCAATTAGATGAAACGAATCAAGATAATCAATCGAACCTTATGCACACCTTTGACTATCTAAAGGCACATAGGGTTGCCATACAAGCTGCGGTTGGATTAACATTTAAGCAGTTAATGCTTGCTCATGAAAATTATGTTAATGGCAGTCTAAACAGACAGAATAATTTTGAAAGAGTTAAGCATATAGGAATAACACGAACACAAAATGGTTTCCCATTACCATATATTTATACAACAAGAGGTAAATTGTTATATCCAAAGGAATAAAATAAAAATCATGAGAATAATATTATTAGTTTGGTTTGGTTGTTTTCTAGTAACTGCATTCAGCTGTAATCAATGTGACCATGCGGTTAATTTCGGCTGTTTGGCAGCAAATAAAGGAGATACCGCGTACATTTATGTTGATGATCAGCTGGTTTACAAGAAAGTTTTTGGAGCTGCCTATTTTGAGTCCCGTGAAACTATTAAACCAAGTGTTCGTGATTATTGTGCTTCGGCAGATTCAATTAAAGTACGAGCGGGATTTAATCGCCACGACACAATCTTTTATCTTAATCCAAGAGAAATAAAGGAATGTTATGTTGGTAATTCTATTTATGGTGATTTATTAGTTTTCTATAATCATGTAAAGAAAAAACGTATGAGCTCAGCAATGCATTAATCGTATACTGATAGCTATCAATGCGTTTTACGGTTTTGCCATAGGAGAGGGGGCTAAATTTTAGTACCCTCTTCTTTATTTTATGCCCCTGCAGATTCTCGACTATTGCTTCGCGCCGGCCATCATGTGTTTCTATAGTGAAGCTGGCGGTACTGAGTAAGCAGGGATCGCAATTTTCTATAGTAACCCATGGAGCAAGTAGCTCTGTAGTTCTATTGAGTTCCTTTGTTAGCTCTTCCATTAAAGTGAGTTTTCGGCGAAAATCGCTTTAATGGAAGAGCATATATCCGGTCCCTACTAGTAAATAATTTATTTCTTCAATACTTTCATAGGAAAGGGTAGTTGTTTTCTCTCCATGATCTTATCTTCCAGCCCTTTTGTTTCCTCTTCAATCCATTCCTCGTCTGCTTCAGTATATCCTTCAGTCGTTGTTATTTTCGCATGCCCCATCATCATTTGCACAACTTTAATAGCAACACCCATTTTCAATGCTATCGTCGAAGCGAAGGTATGCCGGGCAATGTGAAACGTAAGCGTAAACGGTATTGCGGCCAATTCCTGTAAAATTTTAAGACAACGATTGATTTCCTGGTTTGTAATAGGAGGGAACACGGTTCCATTGGCAACGGCCCTGGGATTGTCTTTGTACCTTTTGATAATGGTTACAGCCGTCGGCAGAATAGGGACGGCTGTGAACTCTTCGGACTTTTGACGATAAAGGTTACACCAGAATTTTCCTGAGGGAGTGATGTCAAAATTGTCTATTGTTAATGCCATGACATCTGAATAGGCAAAACCGGTGTAGCAACTGAAAATAAAAAGGTCTCGTACGTAGGCTAATTGCGGTGTAGCCAGCAATAGTTTCTCTAACGCTACAATTTGGTGCCATTTCAGTTTCTTCACCTTAGTCTTTATTCTGAAGGGCGTAAAATCTACAAAAGGATCCTCGTTTAACCATTTCATCTTTTTGCCCCAGCTTGCCATTTGCTTTAGTCTTTCCAGATGTTTGGCAGTACCATTGGTGGTGCATTTGTCATGCTTCTTGATAGGGTGAAGGGGAATGTACGTTTCCAGCTCCTTTATGAATGGAAAATCCAATACTGAAACATGCACATCCTCCCGGTTAAATTTGTACTTAATAAAGTTCTGTAGGTATGTGGCCGTAGCACCGTAGTTTTTAAGGGTACCAGGGGCCAGATTTTTTCCCTCATGAAGTTTATGCAGCTTCACCAGCGCCATTACCGTGTGATCTTTGTTTTTGACCACCTGCTTTCCATTATAGATCGTTTTGATATCCTCGGCTTCGAATGGCTCGCATTTGTCTACGAGATCTTTATAAATCCGTTTCAGATTGAACCTGACATTGGCGATATGGTTATTCAGGAGCTTTGCTGCCTCAGACTTCCCGTTTACTTTTTCCGATTCTGAGTTCCATTGATCTTTTTGGATTTTGTCTTTCAGGCTAATTTCGACAGGCTCGCCGCCGTTCACGGTGATTCGTGCATATACCACCGCCAGGTCCTTTGCGCCTTTCACATTGCGTACAATGAAGTCAATACCAAATGAGTTTTGTGCATTCATAACAATTCAATTTTTAGGTTTTTAATACCGTTTGTTATCACTCCCACTATCCACTCACCGCAAAGCGGTGAAATCATCACGCAAACGGCATCAAAAGGCACCAGATGAAATGGTGTTAGTTTTTGAATGCCAAAGAGTTACAACGGTTTTCGTGAGTAATATTCGGTAAAAAATTTACTCACGGATTTACTCACGAAAAGAATGATATGAATTGATATAATTTGCCAGGCTGAAAAAATAAAAAGCCCGCAAATACTGACTATTTGCGGGCTTTGAATCGTATTAAAGTGTATGCCGTCGGGATGACAAGATTCGAACTTGCGGCCTCTTCGTCCCGAACGAAGCGCGCTACCGGGCTGCGCTACATCCCGAGCTCCCTCATTGAGCGTAAACCAATTTAACGACCTTTCAAAAAATCACCAAATTTTTCCACCATAAAAAAGGCGTCCGGTATTCCCAGACGCCTTTTTTAAATACAGTAAAAATTATCTTAATTCCTGAACATTGTCACTACCAATGCGACTTCTTTATTAAGGCCCATAGCAGCTGCCATGACAGCGGAATTGTCACTCTGATCGACTTCGCGTTCTATCTCTTTTTTATGTACCACCAGTTTCAGATCGCCTTTAGTATATAAGGATAAACCACCTTCCTCTTTATCATGACTGGTAGTATCGCTGGCATCTTTTTGGAAACCGGAATTACGGATATCCTGCATCATGCTCCTGAGGTTTTCTCCCATAGCCACATAGGTAACACGAACACGTGGCTGCGCACTAAAAAAGAGCTTCTTGTTTTCATTCACGTAAGTAGTGCTGTCGTCATCAGCTGTTATCCAGCGATAGCTGATCTTATTCAATGCCGGCAGAATACTGTCTCCAGGCATTGCCAGTATTTGGGACATGTCTTTAACGGTTAGTTGTCTGCTCTTCATTCCAGTGAGTTCCTCCACCATTTCATCTCCCAGTAAGATCTTCACCAGATTCGGGTGTTTGGAGGAATAGACTACTTCAACATGCTGTCCTTTGCTCGCCAGATCGTATTGGTCGCTACCCACTTCTTTCTGGGTACGTACCTGTTTACCATCTTTAGTGTAATAGGAGATCGTCAGTTTGTAAGTGCTGCTCTTGGAGCTTTTCTTATAATAACCATCCACAATGGTAGCAGGAACTATTTGTCCAAACTGTCTCAGTTCCTCGTTTTCCAGTTTACCATAATGCATCGCGAATACGATGATCAATACGATGGCAGCAGGAATACATACAAATGTCATATTGTGATACCACTGTTTGGGATATCTGTCCCACTGCGTGATCTCATCCATATCTGTGAAATCTGCAAATGTCTGCGCCATAAAGATGAAGCATAAAATGCCCCCGATAATAGCCACAAATACAGGCATGTGGATGTACAGCCCCGCCGGCATCCAGATATACCAGATCAGGAATGTGAGGAGGAGCAGCGCGCCCCAGATAATTCTTCTTTTCATGTGTATAGGGTTGTAGTGTGTAATTAGGTAAGCCGTTTATGATGGTGGTAATAAACTATTCGCAGTCAATGCTTTGTCCCGGTCTAATGTAAACTGACTGCAAATATACATTTTTTAATATATGAATAGGAGGGTACGACTCATTTTAAATTATTAATTTATTTACTATCTTGACGTACTTTATGAAGGAAAACGCTTGAAAGCCTCTGTAGTAGCTTGTTTTGGTCGTTAGTGATGATAATGAAATAGTTAGCCGTAACGCATATCTATACCTGAAAACCGATCCCTATAATTATATACGCTGATGCCAAAATTTTTACTACTATCCTTATTCCTGTTATGGTTTCATACTCAGTCATTTGCACAACTGGCAGACACCGGTGCCGGATCTTTGAAAAACTTTATATGGTGGATGGACTGGGCAGATGTGAAGATTGAAGACGGAGCGACGAAAACATTCATTACTGGTGATGGTCTTACCGTTACCGCTACATTCTCTGGTGTAGCAGGAACGCCGCTGGCACCGAGTATCATGGATACCTGGAATGGCGCTCTCCTGAAGAACCTGTATAATTTCTCCGATCCCACTATCAAACCGGCGATCTCTGTTCCAAACAACTTCAATAACAGCAGGTTTACAATCACTTTAAGGGCTACCCGCAGGGGAAAACCGGTTCCTTTTGCATTGGTGGCCAGTGATGCAGAAGCCAGTAACTCACTGGAGACACTGACAATGAATACTACTGCAGGCAACTGGCGGACCCTGGAATTCTTCAGAAATTCAACGCAGGTAAATAGTCCCGCTTCCGGTTGCGGTACGCAAACAATCAGCATCTCTGAAACATATGCCGGAACGCCAAACGTCGGACAACTGCCCATCGTGGCTACCGATGTCCCGGCGACAACAGGAACTGTAACAGTTGATGTACGTCTGCTAAGGACCACACACGGCGGCAGTGCTGTAGCCTTTGGTATTATAGCTGCTGTCGATGAAGGTGACCTGCCTGCCAGTTATGGTTATGCCACACATCAGCTGGTATATGCTACGCAAAATCCCTGTAATGATAGAGCGCCATTGCCTCTTACTGCATTAGAGACGAACCTGAAACTAGGCAGTATTGCCGGTGATGCAGATACCGTGGGTATGACTGATGATAATCTGCAGGGACAGGATGAAGATGCTGTGACTACCTTCAACGACTACAATGGTAATGGAAGTTATAATGTTATTGTTCCGCTGAGTAACACCACAGGGAAAACAGCCTATCTCTCGGGTTGGTTTGATTATAACCGCAATGGTATGTTTGAGTCGAACGAATCAGCCACCGCCACGATAGCTCCCAATGCAACCACTACTACGTTGACCTGGACGGCACTACCCGCTGGATTCATCGCCGGGAGGGTGCCCTTGTATGGATTCAGGTTCCGTTTATCAACCGATCAGCAGGCGCTGAAAGCACCTGCCGGTTTTGCTCCGGATGGGGAAGTAGAAGACTATCTCGTCAGCATTAAAGCCCCCTGCTCAGCCAATATCAATACACTGTCCAACATGGTGCTTTGTGCCGGCAAACAGGCGCAGTTAAACGCTACCGGCGGTATTAAGTACCAATGGACACCAGCTGCAGGATTATCGTCAGATACAATTCCTGATCCTGTAGCGACACCGGCAATAACAACCACTTATAAGGTAAGCGGCGTAGATGCTTCCGGTTGCCCGGGTTCGGCCACTATCACTATCTACGTCAATCCTTCACCAATATTTACCAAAAGAAGCGATACCGCCATCTGTGCGGGTAACAGTCTGCAGCTTTCCGCTGTTGCTGATATCCCGGTTACTTACAGCTGGTGGCCCGATTCATCGTTGGATAAGAGCACTGTTCCCAATCCTGTTGCTACTCCGATAACGACCACCAGTTATACTGTTACGGCAACCACGATATATGGCTGTACAAGTAAATCTGCTATCAACATCACAGTAAATCCCGCCCCTGATATGAGAGTAATGCCGGATACGCCGGTAGTATGCCTCGGACAATCAGTAGAGATCATGGCAAAAGGGGCGGATGTGTATGAGTGGTATACAGACAAAGATTCCCTGCTCACTACCAATCCGCTGATTGCCGTAAAGCCTACCTGTGATTCCACATTCAAGATCTATATGGAACAGCATACCTGCCAGGTAGCAGATACTTTCCTGGTGCCTGTGAAAGTGTACGACCTGCCGGTTACTTCTGTTGTGAAATCAAGTGATATAGACTGTGCGCATCCGCAGGTGGTGCTGGAGGCGACTGGTGGTGTATATTACAACTGGCAGCCTGTGGTTGGTATGGCCAACAACCTGGTCGCAAATCCGGTGGTGTCTCCGCTGAAAACAGTTACCTATGAAGTGACCGTGATGGATGAACATGGCTGTACCCAGGTGGAAGCTGTTACCGTGAATGTAGACATTGCGCTGGCATTCACGCGGTATCCGATTCCCACAGCTTTTACGCCCAACGGCGATGGTATGAATGATTGCTTCGGATTAAAGTTCTGGGGTGAAACGAACACATTTGAATTCAGTGTATTTAACCGTGTAGGAAACCTGGTGTTTAGTACACACTATCCCGGCGACTGCTGGGACGGCACTTATAAAGGCATACTGCAGCCGGCAGGTTCCTATATTTACATGATAAAAGCGAAAACAATCTGTGGCGATGTACTAAGGAAAGGTACTGTAGTACTGGCCCGTTAAGGAGTAGGAGACTACCCGCGGCGGCGGATAGTCTCTTCCTGTATATAGCGCTGGTTAACTTACTAATTAATGCCTAGTCGTCTTCCTATCTCAGCTGTGTTAAAATCTGCTATTCTAAAGGGATGCGCTTCGGTATTAAATACATATTCCGCCGTATTTAAACCACTATCCGGTGTAAACAACAGATAGAGATACTTCATCGTTTCTGCAAAGAAATACGTCGGTAGTTCATTCTGTTGTTTTTTGGTCCGCACATCCGCTATTGATGAAAAGGCAGCAGGCGTTTTACAATATTTCAATATATCGCTGTAATACTGTTTTCCCATCTCTACATAGGTAGTATCCTTTGTATAATCATACAGATACCAGGCAGACTCTATAATCTCAGGATTCAGCTCGTACACCGGAGAGGAAGGCAGCTGTTTACGATAATCATAGATCATCGGTTCCAGTCCATATTTCTTCCAGAGCTTATCCCAGGTAAACTGAAGCTTGGCTGCCCTTGCAGCATCATCATCAATGCATAACAATGCAGGGAAGAATGCATCATAAAGGGTCACCGCGCTGTTCTTCATCGCTCCTGAGTACATATCCGTTTTCCTGTACCAGACAGTCGTATCACTCTCTTCTGCATCATAGGTGTGAACAGCTGTAATGGTCTGTTCCCACATTGTTTTAATCTCGGGATCCCTGAACAGCAGCCAGGTCTTCAGCAGGTATTCATAATAGACGTCTCCACCTGCGCCGATATAACTGACTGTTTCCAGCCAATCCCCGGTTTCATTGTTGATCACATTGCCTACAAGGTTGATCTCTGAGCGTCTTCCATAAACTGCCAGCGTCGCTTTCTTGGCTGCCTGGTAATATTTCGGATCCTTTGTATAGTAACTCAGGATACCCATTTCCAATGTATATGCGGCTGCTTCAGCCGTGTTGACTTTTTCCCCTCTTGCTTTCCCGGTCTTCAGATTTACCCAGTAGTAGGGAATGCCTGTAGGCGATTTAAAAGCCTGTAACAGGCGGTCGCCCAGATCTTTTGTCTGCTCCAGTACCTTCGGATTGTGTGTGTAGGAATACATGGCAAGCAATCCTCCCAGCACACGCTTATTCATGTCGAAGGTCTTCACATACACGTCTTTGTTAAAACTGCAGCTGTCTGCAACGTATTTCTCAATCTCCCTGGCCTGTTTCTGAAGGCCCATCACTTTCATGGTACTGTATGCGTCAACAGGCGAGATGCGTAACGGTTCCTCATACCAGTCTGTATACTGTTTCGTTAACGGCAATAGCACGTCATGGCCCCACGCGTATCGTTTGTAGGTATCCCAGGCCTTTACAAATTCCTGTTTTACACTGTTCGATAGCTCCGCTGTCTGGGCTTTCATAGGTAGGTGGCTGATCATGGCTACGACAGCCAGGATGCATTTTTTCATCAGATGCTAAATTATGATCTGCGAAAATAGTAAAGCGCTCATACTATTGCGCTAACAAATATATTTTTTACGTTATAACGATCTAAGACAGTCGCTGGTGCTGATCGCGGTATTGTGAAGGGGTTTGCTGATAAATGCCCTGGAACTGTTTGTAGAAATGTCCGAGGTTGTTAAAGCCGCAGTCATGGCAGATGCTCTTAATGGGGGCATTGGTGATCGCTAATTGCCTGGCGGCGAATTGCATACGTAATTCTGTGACCAGGGCAGAAAGGGTCTTATTATAGCATTTCCGGACCGTCCTGTTCACATGATCAAGATTGCGCCCGCAAATGGAGGCAAAGCCACGTGCGCCCAGGCGGAACAGGTCGGGCTGAATTGGGAATTGCTGCACAGCATTATTCAGCCAGGCCGGAACGTCCTGGTTATCAGGTTGATTTTCATTAGGAAGTAATAACCTGAAAACGGATAACAGGAAACTATCCAGGTGGATAGCAGAATTTTGATGTTTCCAGATCTTTTCGGCCAGGTGGGTCACATTACGCAGAATGTTGATATCAAGGGTAATATGATAGGGAAGGGGCCCTTTTTTCCAGAAAAAATCTTCTACTCCGGCGAAGTACCTTTTTCGGAAATACTGCACCGTTTTCAGCGGAAAGGCCAGGTTCATCATGGTAATGCCCTGCCGGCTGGAAGCAAATGTATGCTGATCTTCCGGCCGTATCATGACAAGGTCGCCCGTATTTAAGGAGATTTTCTTTCCGTTAATGAGGTGAGTGCCGCTACCATGTTCTATCCAGAATATTTCGGCATAGTCGTGGTTATGCAGGGATATATCATCGCGTGAAAAGATCTTCACCCTGGCAAGATGGAATATTTCACCTTTGGTAATAAAGTGGCGTAGTAGAAACTTAGTAACTTTCATAACGTGTCCCCCAACTACTTAAAGATAATAAATTTTGTGCAGCTGTGCCTGCTGGACAAATAGTGCTGAATTGGGCTGTGATTATCAGCTTTTATCAGAGGCTGCCGCCGTGGAGGGAATTGCTTACTTTTATCTATTGGCTCAAATATTGCGTTGCCGATAAGCTCAATGCCAACTGCAGTCAACTCATTCAGCTACACGAATCGAACGGTGACGCTGCTACGTGGCATTCCAAAACCTAACATTAAAAGAGTTAACTTTATAGGTATATATCTTTTCTTAACCCAGTAGATTGTTGCATATGTTAAGCATGACGAGAAAAAATATCAGGATTACACCAGATTTTAAGAGAGTGATTCCACGCTTTTTTAATTCGGGAAATGAACGTGCTCTCCAGATCATCAGCAATGTTGTGAATATGCCGGAAGATGCCGTATGTGAAGTATTGGGCAGCGTAAAGAATGAGTTTTCCTGCAGGTATAAAGATATCAATGTGGTCTTTGAGAACCATTATGGGAGGATCAGCAACCTGGTGCCCCCCGGAATGACAGTGACCAAAGAACGGCAACATTTACTGGGGGCTTATTTTACCATGGAATACTCCCTGGAAGCGGCCGCCCTTTTTAATCCTTCGGTCGTGGAAGCGCCAGACCAGTCCGGGCTGAAACCCGGTGAAAAACGGGTAATAGTCAGTTTCCGGGCTACAGGAGAAAGCCATATTTCCTCCATCGAATTCCGGGAAGGGTTGCTGGATAAGGATTGTAACATTCACCTCGAACCTCCCGCCAGGTTTCTGACAGAAGGCAAGCTGACTGGTGAAAAGCTGAACGATAAAGAGCATTTTGCCCAGCAGCTGTCACAGCTACGCCTGCCGGAAGATATTCATGTCGGTATACTACACCAGCTCACGGGAGAGTTCACCTACTCGGAAATAGACATTGTGCTGCGCACCCTGCTGAGGAGTGTTAAAGATCCATCCGACCAGCAGAACATGAAACAACATGTGCTTGAACTGGTAGATGCCAGCTATGAGCTGCATTTCCCGGACTATACAGGCCTGTCTGAACGTGTCATCTTTCCGGTCACCTACACAGAAAAGAATGGTATTGAAGACGCCCGTTTTGTGAGATTTGTAGAGGAAGAAGGCTCCTGCACTTATTACGCTACCTATACGGCTTATGACGGCTCATTCATCCTGCCTAAGCTGATCAAAACCTGCGACTTCCAGCATTTTGAGGTTTCCCCCTTATACGGGAAAGGTGCAGTGAATAAGAACCTGGCACTCTTTCCCAAAAAGATCAACGGAAAATATGCCATGCTGTCCAGAATAGATGGTGTGAACAACTATATCATGTTCTCAGATGATCTGTATGAATGGGAAGAACCCATCCTGCTGCAACAGCCTAAATATCCATGGGAATTTGTGCAGATAGGTAATGCCGGTTCACCATTGCTCACCGAAAAAGGATGGCTGATCATCTCCCATGGCGTGGGACCTATGCGGAAATATTGCCTGGGAGCTGCCCTTTTTGACCTGGAAGATCCTACGAAGGAACTGGGCCGGCTGCAATATCCTTTGCTGATGCCGAAAGAAGATGAGCGGGACGGTTATGTGCCGAATGTGGTCTATTCCTGTGGCGCAATGATCCATGAAGGGCTGGTCTTCATTCCCTACGCAGTGTCAGATTATGCGTCGTCATTTGCCAGTGTACCGCTGGATAAATTACTGAAAGCTTTGTTAAAAGGTGGGTAGTCAGGCTGTACTGACTATCCTTTTATATACCTCAATGTATCGATTGACCATCTGCTCCTGGCTGAAATTGGCCATTGCGTGCAGGTGGCAATTATGCCGGTGAATGTCGGGTATATTTCCTACGGCAGCTACTGCTTCTTCTACCGTATTGACGAGGAACCCGGTCGTTCCCTCCAGTATCAGTTCCTTCATGGCGCCCCTGTTAAATGCAATGACAGGCGTACCACACATCATCGCTTCCGCTATGCTTAACCCAAACGGTTCTTCGAATAGCACAGGATGCAATAATGCAGTTGCGTTGCCCAGTATCCGGCAGCGCTCCGCAGGGCCTACGTTCCCCTTATAAATAACAGTTTCGCCATTCACAAAGGGCTCCACTTTTTCTGTAAAATATCGCGCATCCTGTATCAGGCCGCAGATAACCAACTGCCTATTCAGCTTCCGGGCAATCTCTATCGCCAGATGAGTGCCCTTTTCAGGATGTATCCGGCCAAAACTCAGGAGGTAGTCTTCTGCTACTTCCCTGTATGGAAACAGCGACGTATCAATACCGTTATAGACAGTGGCGATATACCGTAGTTCACTGCTCCGGTCACTGTTGCTGATAGATACATAATGACCGGTATTATTGTACTTCTTGTATACCGGTATAATATCCGGTGAAGAGAAGCCGTGAATGGTCGTTAACATGGGGGTGGGAATCAGCCGTGAATAGGTGAGGGGCAGGAAATCATAATTATTGTGTATAAGGTCAAATTCCCCGGCTCTTTCCATTAGGGCTGAAATATGAAGGCATTCCCATACCTTGAAGTCAGCCGGTTCTTCTCCCAGCGGATGATCATACACGGATGACAGTTTTGCACGGGTGACAGAATCGCCCGTGGCAAAAAGTGTTACATCGATTCCTTTTTTTACGAGACCTTCAGTAAGTACAGAGGTTACCTGTTCCCATGGACCGTATTGACGGGGAGGGGTACGCCAGACGATAGGGGAGAGAACTGCTATTTTCATTTATCTGTCTAACATTTCAGAAACAGCAAAATAAGCTATCCAGAAGGCGATGGTGCTTTCAGCGCCCTGGTTTTCATTTACCCTGTCGGGCTGCAAACCATCAGAGCATCCACCGGTATCTTTATCATATAACGGCAACTGTAATGCATTCTCACCCATGAACCACTGCCAGGACCGTATTCCCCTGGCGAGGAATTTTTTATCTCCCGTGACATGGAATGCCTGCTGATAAAACAATACCATGGCCATGGCATCCAGCGGTTGCTGGTCAAATAAAGCGGTGCTGCCGCCTTTACTGCTCCAGCCATTATTACCGACAGGATATAATATACCATCACGAAATACTTTCGATTCCAGGAAACTAATGGCCTCCAGCGCCGTATGCAGGTATTCTTCCTGCCGGGTGAGCTCATAGGCGTGTAGCAGGGCCAGTGGTATCATGGCGTTATCGTACGCCAGCACTTCCTCAAACCAGCACCACTTCTTATCTGAATATCTGCGATATTCATGTATCAGTTTATCGGCCAGCAGTCCGACCCTGTTCAGATGTCCGTCCAGCGGATGATGCGATCCGACAAACATACATAACCCGATCAGGCTATTGGCAATGCCTCTGAGAGAGATCAGCTTGTCCATATGAGGAGCCGCTTTCAGGAAAATATCTTCCGCTGTTCTTATGGTAAGTGGCGATGGTCCATCGGCTATCAGATAGCCAAGGGCCATGATCGTTCTGCCATAAGCATCTTCCGAGCCGCCGTCCATCACGATCTGCTTATTATAATGCATGAAGTTGTGAAAATAGCCGTCCTCCATCTGCATATAATGGATGAAGCTCAGATAAACGGACATTAGCTTCAGCACATCAGGGTAACCGTCATGTTTCCATGCAAGCACAGTTAACAACAACGCCCGGGAATTATCGTCTGTACAATAGCCTTCTTTCCTGTTGGGCATATTACGCAGGGCATGTTGTATGATGCCCGTGCCGTCTGTCATATTCAGTACGTGATCAGGATTAAAGGCCGGCAAAGATATTTTGCGGGGTATGGTTTCCTGTTTTTGAATGGTTTTCATTGTCTTTAAATGCGGGTGCATATTAATTTTTTTAGTGAACAATAGGCGACGCCGGTTAGAGTGCTACAATATTGTTGTAGGTGGGTGACTGTCTTTTCATCAGTTCATAGAACAGCATCGCATGTTTACGCGCCACAGTACCCCAAAGAGTATTCCTGGTCCTCATAAATGCCTTTTTACCCATCTCCAGTCTTTCTGCTTCATTACGCAGCAGATAGATAGCATGGTCGGCCAGGGCGTTTTCATCGCCTGACTGAATGATAACACCTGTATCCTCATCCAGCATTTCATTAGCCAGTACAAAAGCATTGGAGATGATGGCACAACCAGCACTCATGGCGTACATGAATGTCCCGCTCATAGCCTGGTTAGGATCTTTGGAAGTGAAAAGGTAAATATCAGTAAGAGACAGATAGTTCAGCAGTTGATCTGTCGGAATAAATTCATTAACAAGTTTTACATTTCTGGTAAGATTATTTTCCTCTATCAATCGCAAAAGACTTTCGCGGTAAGTTTCTCCTTCAGTTTCCACTAAATTGGGGTGTGTATTCCCCAGAATGACGTAAACAGCTTCCGGAAATTCCGCAGCAATCTTCACCATCGCTTTAATACCCAGCTCAATTCCCTTGTTAGGACTAAGCAGTCCGAAAGTAGTCAGTATCTTTTTATCCTGCAGGTTGAACCTGTTTTTCAATTCCATTCTGTTGGTTGGAGGAATGGGGTGAGTACCATGGGGGATGATCAACAGTTTTTCCGGTTCAATATTATAGTCTTCCACCAGCAGTTTGTGTGAATGATGGGTCATTATGATCACCTTTTCGGCCAGCAGACAAATGCTTCTTACCAGCTTCAGCCTTTCATTATCAGGGTGAGGTAAGACAGTATGGAAACGAATAATAAAAGGTTTGCTCAGGAGGGAAAGAAAGGCCAGTATATATTCTCCCATGTTTCCGCCGAAAAGCCCGAATTCATGGTCCACACAAACCATTTTCACAGCAGGATTCTGATTGATGGCCTCTGCACCTGCTATACAGGAATTCAGCCGGCAACCGTCCATGACCATCGTGACAGGTGCTTCATACAGCTCTGTATTGACCCTTTTGTCCAGCGCACATATATTGATGTCAAACTCATGCTTCAACAGACGGGTCAGTTCTCTGGTAAGATCGGCAGTAAAGGTGGCAATGCCGCATTTACGAGGCGGATAAGTGCTCACAAAGAGAATCTCAGGCTTCATGTCATATGTATCCATATCAAAGTTTTTAACGAAGTAGTAGCAATTAGGTTCACCAAAAATCAGCCGGTGTGGAATAAACAGGGGCTGGGGTTCAAAGCTGTTATGTGTCTTAGTATGATCCTGCAGATAGAATTACAAAAAGCGAACCAGTTGAATTGGCACGCAGCAGGTAAAGATATGGAATGCAAATGCGGGAAGTCAGGATAATTTCCTATTTTCCTTCGCAAAAAATAACCCTATGTCAAAACAAACCAGAAGACAGTTCCTTTCCGCAGCAGGTAAAACGGCTGCAGTGGCAGGTGTAGCTACATTGACCGGCAGTGCGGCCATGGCAGAACCACCGGCTGAAAAAGTTTTTGTGCATCATGTATATTTCTGGCTCCATAATCCGGACAGCCAGGAAGACAAGGCCAAACTCATTGCCGGATTACAAAAGCTGGCAAAAGAGGCTAAAACCATCAAACAACACCATATCGGTACGCCGTCTACCACTAATCGCGACGTAATAGACCGCTCTTACCAGGTTTCCTGGTTGCTGTTCTTTAAAAACAAAGCTGACCAGGATGTTTATCAGACAGATCCTGCTCACCTGAAGTTTATAGAAGAATGCTCTTCTGTATGGAAAAAGGTGATCGTATACGATTCCGAAGATATTTAATGATACTTTGTATATTTGAAGCAACAGTCAGTCCGCCTTTGGCGGACTGATATCAATATCAGCCAGGATTTACCATTACAACGAAGAACCAATGCCAGCTTGATCGTCATCATTAAAGTGATTTATTATGCTGAAACAACTCATTGGACTACTCTTTCCCCCAACGCGGCAAGACCCCAACGCCGGTCTCAAAACGACCGGAAACCGAATTACAGTGAACGCAGACGCGTTTACCATCTTTACGTCTAATTATTATGAAGAAGCGGTGAATACAGAGAACCTGGAAGTCAGGATGCTGGATGGGTTGATCGATCGTCAGGCCGACCATGTGCGGGAAAGGGAGATATGTTATCTCTCCTGCGCTTATCAGGCGGACAATAACACCTATATTGAATTACTCAGTCCCTACATTTACAAAGACCGGGTGACGGTCAATTTCCTGATGGAAAAACACAAGCAGATCTCTATTTACCTTAATCCGGCCGATTGCGGGGAGTATTACTTCGATCTGGACTTCCTGAATGCTTAATAGCTGCGAAGGCTGGATATGCTCATAAAAACAAAAAACGAATGGCTGTATGACCATTCGTTTTTGTTTTTTTGTTGTTCCTATGTTGTGTTATTGTATGCCGTCCATCATACCCTGGTTACCGGAGCCCTGACTCTTACGTTTGAACAGGGAGGCGTCTATTTTACCGAAGCGGTAGGCAATGTTCAGCCTGATCATCTGCGGGTTCCTTAAACGGGTGTAATTCTGGGTAAAATAAGCACTGTATGAGTACTGATCCGTCTTCCGGGTACGGAAGATATCACTTACCCCGATAGTTGCACTCAGCGCCTTTGTTTTCAGGAAGCTCTTCTTCAGCGCCAGATCTATACCATAGAAAGAACGGATATAACCTTGTGAGGAGCTTTGTGCTTCCATACCGGGAGGTCCACCACCAAAGCCGTTGTTGGTATTGATCGGCAGATTGGTCTTGGACTGGTAGGTAGCTGTCAGTTGCAGATCAAAGGCTGCCGGCAATTTAAAGTTACTGTTCAGCTTACCGAACACACTCCATAATGCCTTCTGATTAGCTACATCTGTCTGGCCTGCGTCTACCTTAGAATTGTACATATTGATGTTGGTAGACATATCCCACCACTTCGTGAAATAGTTTTGCACTGTAAACTCCGCACCAGTAGTATAACTGCCTTTCGCGTTGATGAAAGTATTGATCAAAGCTGTGTTACCTGTGGTTGGGTCAGTCTGACGATCTATATAACTGGTGATGGTATTGTCAGTGTATTTGTAGTATACGGACCCCAGGAAGGTGTGGTTACCTTTAAATGTTTTCAGGTAAGATAACTCCAGGGACTGGGTAAACTCTGGTACCAGACCGGGATTACCTTTTGTGATGTTCAGCTTGTCGGTTGAATCCGCAAAAGGAATCAGCTGGAAGAAGTTCGGGCGGTTAATACGACGGGTAGCGCTTAACTGTACTTCCTGGTCATGCTTCAGCTTTTGGCTCAGGAAGATGGTAGGGAACAGACTGGTAGGATAGCTGTTGCTGAATTGCTGTCCGGTCTGGATCAGTTCCCCGGTGTATTTAGAGCTTTCCCCGCGTAGTCCCAGTTTATAACTGAAATTATGAATACTGTTGCTGAAGGTTAGATACGCCGCGTATACACTCTCATTGTTCTTGTAATTGCTGGTGTTACCAGAGGTGAGATCGTATTGATCGGTAGCCTCATTGAACAGGTAGTTATAGTTGGCATTTTCGATATGACGGAAATTTGCCCTCAGACCAGCCTCCAGTTTGCCTTTAGCACCGATCGGCTTTACATAGTCTGTTTGCGCGGTAATATTCCGCATCTTACCGTTGCCGGAGATCTTTTCCAATTGGTTACTGGTAACAGCACCACCTTTGATATTGTAAAAATCGGTGTTATAGTCGGAATTATTTTTAGCGTTACCACCAAAATAGTTTGCATCTACTGTCAGTTCTTCTCCTTCGTGAGGGAAAAGATGTTTCATACCCAGCACTAAACCGGTACCGTTGAATACGCGATGACCGGAGGTCACCCTGCGACTGAAAGCCGTCGTAGGCGCCCCACTGAACAGCGTATCTGTGTTGATGTCGAGGATACTGGAAGGTTTGAAACTACCATGTACCCTGATACCGGAAATAGATAAAGTGGTACGGTTGGTGGCGAAATAATCAGCGCCCAGTCGGCCGAACATGAATCCACCATTGCTTTTGGAAGTGTTTTCCTGCAGCGTATGGATATCCGGATCATGGGAAATGTCGTAACGGTCTGTTTTACCGGTAGTACGGTCACGCATCTGGTTGATCATACCGCTGGCAGTCAGGTTTAATTTACCCTGACGCAGGTTGAAATCAGCACCTCCATTGATGCCGCCGCGTTTGTCAACACCAGCACGGAGGTTACCGTTATAACCTGTTTTACGGTTCTTTTTCAGTACGATGTTCACGATACCTGCCCCACCGCCGGAAGCGTCGTATTTGGCGCTGGGAGCAGTCATTACCTCCACGCTTTCGATTGCATCAGCAGGGATCTGATCGAGGGTGAGGGTAGTAGGCCGTCCGTCAATGTACAACTGAGGAGCCGCATTACGCATGGTCATGTTACCGTCGATGTCGACATTCACAGAAGGCACGTTCTTCATCACATCCAGTGCAGTACCGCCGGCGCTGGAAATGTTCTTTTCTACATTGAACACCTTTTTATCCATATCCACTTTCATGAGTGGTTTGGAGGCGGTCACTGTTACACCCTGCAGCTGACTGATATCGCTGGTGAGTTTGATATTGCCCAGATCTTTGTCAAAAGACGGCATAGTACCGGGAGCCGGTTTCTTTGTTATGAAAGATACTACCTGGGAATAAGGCTTGAAACCAGTAGCGGACACCTTCAGGACCAGCGGCCCGATGATAGGCAGTTCTTCCAGGTTGAATTCACCATTATTCTGTGTAATAACGCCTTTTATCAGTACGTCTTTTTTCGTCCTCGTTGCGGAATCGAAACGGTTCTGAAATACGATCACCGAGGTATAGGGCATGGGTTTCCCTTCGTTATCCAGTATTTTTCCGTAAAGGCGGCCTATGCTGGGTGGTTTACCTCCGGCAAAACCTCCGGGCCTTTGCTGCGCGGATAATTGAAGGGAGATAGTTAGCATGGCAATAAGCCAGAGAAATTTTTGCATAAGTAACATTCTTATAAGGACAAAACTAATAGCGTATTTCCATTATACATAGCAAATGAGACAACGTCTAAAAATAATGCGACGAAATAGCCGGAATTGAGCGTTGGCAGGCTACACATGATAAGCTGGTATAGACTTATTTGATGCCTGTGAGAGCAGCTACTGCTTCCCGGTAATTGTCGCCCACGGGCAATTCCATGGCGCCGATAAATACACTGTTTTTCCTGATGGCGGTGATGTGCGCCACAGCGATAATGTAAGATTTGTGAATACGGATGAATTTAGCGGGGGCCAACTGTTCTTCCACCTGTTTTAATGGCATACGGGTCACAACGGGTTTGGCGGTACCGGTAAGGTGGATCCTGATATAATCTTTTAATGCCTCTATCCAGATGATGTCGGCTACATTGATTTTCAACAGGCTGTAATCGGAATTGACAAAAAAGAATTCCGGCGTGCTGGCAGCAGAAGCAGTAACAGGCTGATGTTTCAACTGGAAAAGTTCCCGGGCCTTGTTACAGGCTTTGATAAAACGAGGCAATGCCACAGGTTTTACCAGGTAATCTGTCACATCCAGTTCAAATCCTTCCAGCGCAAATTTTTCATAAGCAGTAATGAGAATGATCATGGGTTTATGCGCCAGGCTCTGTATAAACTGCAGCCCTGTCAATCCCGGCATTTGTATATCAAGAAAGATCAGGTCCACTTCTTTTTCCTGCAATACCTTAATGGCCTCAAATGCATCTGCACATTTGGCCACTAGTTCGAGGTAGGGCACCTGGCGGATATTATCTTCCAGCAAATCCAAAGCTAATGGTTCATCATCGACGGCTATACAACGTAAAGTCATAGATCAATTTAATGTAAATGTAATTGCAAAGAAACGACAAACCAGCCTTCTTTTTTATTGATCAGCAGCTGATAGTCATCCTTGTACAAGAGATTGAGCCTTCGCTTCACATTTGTGAGCCCGATACCGGAGGTTTTGTCTTTGATTTCGGTGTACTCAGCATTGTACTTATTCATCACGGTAAACTGCAGTAAACCCTGCCGGGCACGCAGTTCTATGTCGATACGTGCATCGGGTATCAGCCCCGTCCCATGTTTAAAAGCATTTTCCACAAACGGGATCAGCAGCATGGGTTCAATTTCATATCCATGTTCCGGCAACTCCATCGTAACATTCACCTGTACTTTGGCGCCAAAGCGTTGCTGCTGCAGGTCAATATAACTCTGGAGATAGTCTGTTTCTTTGTCTAGTGGTACCTTATCTTCATCCGCTTCATACAACATATAGCGCATGAGAGAAGATAGTTTGATTAAGGAGGGTTCCAGCTGATCTGATTGTTTCCTGGCTAGCGCCACCATGTTGTTCAGTACGTTGAACATAAAGTGCGGACTGACCTGTGAGCGTAAGAGGGACAGCTCGGTTTTAAGGTTTTCGTTCTCCTTGTCACTGGCCAGCTTGTCTGCATTCATCTTGTCACGGATCATTTTCCAGGCGGTACTACAGGCCAGGATGAACAGCAAAGTGAAGAAGGTAAAAAGGATGGTAGGCCTTAGTTCAAACTGTTTATGGGTGATAAATCCCAGTATAAATAGCCGGCGGGAATACACCAGTGCAGCAAAGAGGAACAATAGTACACCGCTGAACTGGAGGTATTTTTTCCGGTAGATAAGTTTAGGGATAAGAATATTGGCATTCAGATAGAAAAAAAGCGTTAGTATACCAGCGTTAATGATATAATGGATCTGCCATAAATGCTCATCCGGATCTGGCGCGTGCCGCTGATCTGGAGAAGGACGTAAGAGGTAGGGGAGAGAAAATAGCGTCACCCAGGCAATCACATGCAGGGATACCTGCGCCCATTTGTTCGAATACCAGGCCTGCTTCGTATCAGTAGTAATTGTAGTCATTACCGTGTGTAACAGTTAAATAACCCAAAACAACCCAAAAAATCTATATTATATAAAAAAAATGAGATGAATACCGCTTTTTTGGCGGCAAACTTGTAGTTTTCTTTTATATTGCTGTTTATTAGCAGATTATCTGTCTATAATCATATCCTACGCCCCGGAAAGAGCTTTGATTTAATCAGTATTTATTTAGCTCGGTGTGTCAAAATAACTATGAATTGATGAAGGTCGATTATGCGAACAGTTGGTTACCGGCAATAGCAACTGCTACAAGTCTTTGCCTGCCGGTATCGGCTTATCAACCCCGACATCATATGGCTGGATGTGAATGAATCGCCGGCCGCCACGTTAGGATATTCATCTGCAGAACTAAGAGATACAGAACCTGTTCACTCGTTGCGAGCTGGAGCCAATGATCAGGCGGGTGTGGAAATTATTGAGTCCGCAGATTGAGGAAAAAGATGCACATTTGTCGCTCAATTTGACCGTAACCGTTATAAACTACGTAAAAGTATATTTGGAAAATAGTTTATTTAACCTGATTAGTAACGCAATAACCTATACCCGGCCCGGTGTAATACTGGAGATCCGGGTAGAAACATGGAGAGAGGAAGAGAACATCGTGTTAATGGTGCCAGACAATGGCATAGGGATTGACCTTGAAAAACACCGGGAACAATTATTCCGGTATAAAAGGATGTTTCACCGCGGTTACGGAAGCAATGGCGTCGGCCTTTTTAAGATAAGAAACCAGATCAGGACATTTGGTGGCAATATTGAGGTCAAAAGTGAATCAGGCAGGGGTAGCAGTTTCTTTGTTTATTTTAATAACCGCGTATACACCTTACAGCAAGATGAATAAAGTAAAGCATGTTTGCATTGTTGATGATGATGAGCTATTCCAGTTTGTAATGCGGCAGCACTTTGAGCGGCTGGAACTTGTAGAGCACATTCATAAATTCACGGATGGAGAGCAGGCACTGAATTATATTAAATCCCATCTCCACACGCCGGATGATTTACCGGATCTTATTCTCCTGGATGTTAACATGCCGTATATGGACGGCTGGCAGTTTATGCGCGAATTCGTAAAGCTGTCCCTGCCAGACGATAAACATATCCGCATCTATATTCTTACCAGCTCCACACATGAAAGCGATCTCCAGCGGGCAAGAGAATTTCCCGGCTTGTCCGGATACCTCGTTAAACCAATCAGCAAGAACATTATCCGCGAACTCCTGACAGGAGCCGAACAGCATTGATATTTACATACCTGATTAATAACACTCTTCGCAGCCTGGCATTACCATGACTGCATCAATATCATCCCGCCCCGTGATGATCGTCATCTTCCCGTTTTCCCGTTTACCGGACATTTGCGATATAAGTACGGTTAAACATGAAAATCGAACAGCTTTACACAGGTTGCCTGGCCCATGGCGCCTACTACATTGAAAGTAATGGAGCCGCGGCTATTATTGATCCGCTGCGTGATGTTGCATCTTATATCAGAAAAGCACAACAGGATAATGCCGTTATAAAATATGTGCTGGAAACCCATTTCCATGCTGACTTCGTATCGGGACACCTGGAGCTGGCAGCCGCTACCGGCGCTACCATCGTATACGGTCCGGAAGCACAACCCGGTTTCCCCGCTCATATTGCTACTGATGGTGAAATTCTGACTTTGGGCGCTATAAAGCTTAAAGTATTACATACGCCGGGACATACAATGGAAAGTAGCTGCTTTCTGCTGATCAATGAAGCGGGAGAAGAAACCGCCCTCTTCTCCGGCGATACACTTTTTATCGGTGATGTAGGTCGCCCGGATCTCGCGCAACAGGCCTCCGGAAAAACAAAAGAAGAACTGGCCGGTATCCTGTTTGACTCCCTGCGTGGCAAAGTCATGCCATTACCCGGTCATATTACTATATACCCTGCTCATGGCGCCGGCAGCGCCTGTGGTAAAAATATGAGCGACCAGACCACAGATACACTCGCTCATCAGTTGGCCATCAACTATGCCCTCCGGAAGAATATGACAAGAGAGGATTTTATCAAAGAAGTTACCGAAGGACTAACACCACCTCCTGCTTATTTTCCGATGAATGTAAGCCTGAACAAACAAGGTTATGGGCATGTGGAGGAAGTCATGAACAGAGGTCTGCGTCCTCTGTCGCCGGCGGCCTTTGAAGCTGCGGCTAACGAAACGGAGGCGGTGATACTGGATACCCGTGGCCCGGAAATATTTGTGGTAGGATTTATTCCCGGCTCTTTCAACATTGGGCTGGATGGTAATTTCGCTCCCTGGGCAGGTACCCTCATTCCCGTTGTGAAACACCCCATTCTTTTTATTGCAGATCCGGGCCGTGAAGAAGAGGTGGTCACCCGCCTGGCCCGCATAGGATACGACAATACGATCGGTTACCTGGAAGGCGGTTTTAATGCCTGGAAAACAGATGACAGACCTACAGACACTATCACGGTGATTACGCCCGATGAACTGGCAGACCGCATGTTGTGGACGGCTGTAAACATCCTGGATATACGCAGAAGAAGTGAATATGGAAACGAGCATATCGAAAATGCCATCAACATTCCCCTGGAATCTATCAATGACAATACACAGCTGCCCGATAAGAAGCAGCTGTACTATGTACACTGTGCAGGAGGATACCGCTCCGCGATCTTTATCTCCATTATGCGCATGCGGGGATATCACAACCTGGTGGATATCAGAGGTGGGTTGAAAGCGATGAAAGAATGCGGGCGTTTCCAGCTGACGGATTACCTGAGTACTTCTCAATTTCTGTGATGAGCTGGCATGTGTCTTGCGTTGATAGAACGTAATAAACCTACAACACATGAAAGCATTTGGTCTTATTCTTATCATTGCCGGTATTGCCATGATCGTGATCCGTGGCTTCTCTGTAAAGACAGAAAAGAAAGTAGTGGACCTCGGACCGGTGGAGGTCAATAAAAAGGAAAACCACTGGGTAGGCTGGCCTACTTATGCGGGCGGTATCGTGGCTGTAGTGGGGTTGGTGCTGGTATTAAGCGGCAGGAAAAAATAAGGCATATCAGGCCCGAATGGTTATTTTTGAGGCAAAAAGTGTCGTATGCCTGAATTAAAGAATGATAAACTACGGGTAGTTGTTGCCGAAAAAGGAGCCGAGTTACAAAATATTGTCCGCACGGACTTAGATCAGGAATATCTGTGGCATGCGGGACCGGAATGGGCAAAGAAAAGTCCCGTTTTGTTCCCGATAGTGGGTACCCTTAAAAACAACAGTTACACATATAAAGGTAAAAGCTATACACTTGGCAGGCACGGTTTTGCCCGCGACAAGGTATTTACGCTGACAGCACAAACAGACCATCAGCTTACTTTTACTTTAAAGGATACAAAAGATACCCTCCAGGTATATCCCTTCCATTTTACTTTCCAGGTAATATATACCCTGCACGATACAACACTGAAAGTGACTTATCTCGTGGAGAACACTGGAAAAGATACCATGTACTTTTCTGTAGGCGCTCATCCGGCCTTTAAGGTACCGCTGACCGAAGGAACAGGGTATGAAGACTATTACCTGACCTTTAACCAGGAAGAGAATGATGGCGTATGGCCATTATCTGCGGATGGATTAATTGAGTTGACACCGGAACCATTCCTGGTAAAGACACATAAATTATCATTGAAACATTCACTGTTCTATAAAGATGCATTGGTGTTTAAAACACTTGCCTCCAACATCATAGAGCTGAAGAGTGATAAATCACCCCGCGGATTGAAACTGCAATATGACGGTTTCCCTTACATGGGCATATGGGCGGCAAAAGATGCCGACTTTGTATGTATAGAACCCTGGAATGGTATTGCAGATAGTGTGAATGCTACAGGGGAGATTACCGGTAAAGAAGGGATCCATATCCTGGAGGCGGGTAAACATTTTGAGAGAAGCTGGACTGTGACGCTGTATTAGAATATAATTACATCGATTTTGGATTCGGTTACACCCGGGGCGCGGGTATGACCGGTCAGCGAATACGTTACCCGGGGTTACGAACCCTGCGCTACAAACACGTTTTCCCGGGGTTACGAACCCTGCGCTACAAACACGTTTTCCCGGGGTTACGAACCCCGCGCTACAAACACGTTTTCCCGGGGTTGAAACCCCGCGCTACAAACAATGGGACTCCTGACGGAGTCCTATTGTGTTTTATTTATTGTGTTTTACTCTTCAGTCTTTTCTTTCTTCTTCTGATAATAACGTTTAGACTTATCCGTCGTACCGCAGGTAAGCGGGCTGCACCAACGTTTTTTATTGTTCTTGGTTTGGTCCAGGAATATCCATCCGCAGGTTTCGCATTCTTTGATCCGCGCATGGTCCTCGTTGGTGAGTACATCGTAAGCCGACTTCATCACCGTCCATAGTGGCGCTATCAGGTCTGTATCATCCCTCTCCAGGGTGGCTTTAACACCTGCTTCCGTTGTTTCAAATTGAAGGTGTGCTAAGGCATGGGCCAGTGCTTTATTGAACTTTTCTAATACGGCTGGAGCGAGGGTAATACCGTCATTTTCTGCAATACCGGAAAAGAAATGATAGAGGGTTTCCCGAATGCGTTTTAACTTCTGTAATGCTGCGGTTGCTGCTGACTCATTCGCGGTAGCATATTGCAGTAAAGCCGTCCGCTGCGCTTCATCAAGAATATCTACTTTCCTGCACCAGTCAATCAGCTCCTCATAACTACCCAGGTATTCATGCAGATTGATACTCCTCCATGCATTTACCGTATTGATAAAATGAAAACAGAGTGCTCCACCATCCAGTGGTAGGGTTGCTATAGATCTCTCTTTGCTCATCTATATCAAAAGTACATTAAGGGTTATTACCATCAAAAAATATTTTGCTGGTAATAAAAGTTTCATACTTTTATACCAGTAAATGTACTTTAACAAGTAAAAAAGAGTAGGTGATGGCTAAGCAGAAAGCGCCCCAGTGGCTGATTGTACTGGCATTTATGGCTGTTTATATCGTATGGGGCACTACCTATCTGGCTGTCATCTATGGACTGCGGGGATTTCCCCCTTTTATGCTTTCCGCATTGCGTTACCTGATGGCAGGTCTGTTATTGCTGGGATGGTGTTTTATCAGGAAAGAAAAGTGGCCGGGCTGGCAGGCGGTCCGTAGCTGTTCTATCAGCGGAATATTTATGCTGGTAGGAGGTAGTGGTATGGTAGCCTGGGCAGAGCAATATGTTACTTCCGGGCAGGCGGCCATAGTGATCGCTGCTGAACCTTTTGTCTTCCTGCTGGCAGACCGGAAACGGTGGAAAGAGTATTTCTCCAGCTGGTTCATTATTGCTGGATTACTGATCGGTTTTATGGGTATCCTGTTATTTTTTGGCGGCAGTGATGCTGCATCGGCGCCCGCAGGAGATTTTGCCACACAATGGATTGGATATGGGGCAATATTGATGGGCACCGTTTTCTGGGTGGGTGGTGCATTACATGCCGAAGGACGTATGGAGAAAGGTATTTCCAACACTGTCAGTTCCTGTATCCAGTTGTTTGCAGGAGGAATATGCAGCAGTCTTTTAAGCGGTATTTCCGGTGAATGGGGGAAGATCCGTTTTAATGAAGTTCCTGCCGAGGCCTGGGCAGGCTTATTTTACCTGGTTATTTTCGGCTCTCTGATAGCCTATATGGCATTTACCTGGCTCATAACAGTGCGTCCGCCGGCATTGGTCAGCACCCACACCTACGTTAATCCCGTAGTGGCGGTGCTGGTGGGCTGGGTTTTCGTAAATGAGCAGTTAAGCTGGATGCAGCTGCTTGCTATGGTAGTGATCCTGCTGGGCGTATTGTTAACAAATTTCCCTTCCTATAAACTATCTTTTAATCAGCAACGCGCCTGATTATTTTTTGAATACCTTTGTCCGAAGTTTAATTCAAGGAAGTAAATCGCAGTACAAAACTTTAGGTAAAATGAATTTTAATCTGGACAAAATTCCTAATCGTACACAGCAGCCACGTTCATTCGGTATTACCATGGTAACCGATAAAGGTCTGAGCCTGCAGGATACAAAGGACTTCCTCTCTGTAGCCGCTCCGCATGTCGATATGGTGAAACTGGCTTTTGGTACCGCCTATGTAACACCTAACCTGGACGAGAAGATCAAGGTATACCAGTCATTCAATATCCCCGTTTATTTCGGCGGACTGTTACTGGAAGCTTTCATCATCCGTAACCAGTTTGATGACTATATAGAAGTCAGTAAGAAGTACGGGATCAACTACTTTGAGGTATCCGACGGTTCTCTTTCTATCCCGCATGCTGAAAAGTGCGGTTACATCGAGAAACTGGCTAAAATGGGTACTGTATTAAGCGAAATTGGTTCCAAGGATAAAGACCGTGAGCATATCACTCCTCCCTATAAATGGATTGAACTGATGAAGACAGAATTCTCTGCTGGTTCCCAATACATTATCGCAGAAGCAAGGGAAAACGGTACTGTAGGTTTGTACCGCGATTCCGGGGAAGTACGTGAGGGCCTGGTACAGGAGATCCTGACCCAGGTTCCGGGTGAAAAGATCATCTGGGAAGCACCCCGGAAAGACCAGCAATTGTATTTCCTGGATCTCATCGGTTGCAACGCTAACCTGGGTAATATCGCCGCCCATGAAGTGATCTCTCTGGAAGCCATGCGTGTCGGCTTACGCGGCGACAGCTTCCATTTCTTCCTTGACGGAGGCAAATAGGTTTTTACAATATAAATAAAAGCGGGGCTGGCCTTTTTTATAGGTCAGCCCCGCTTTTATTTAGTATCTGATCAGGTACAATCTTCGTTCAAACTTCGTCTAAACAATGTTTCACCTATGTTCATCTTACGTTCATCCTGCGTTCCAGAACGTAGGATGAACCTAAGATGAACATAGGTGAAACATCGTTAAAGCGAAGCTTGTACGGTATCTGTACCTGATTATATGCTTATTACATGCCCTTTAAGGTATGATAAGTATTGGCAATAACGGGCATCATTCGCGACAATAGCACACTCGGAGGAGCCATAACGAATCCATTCTCTTCAGATATTATTGTAAAAAAAGAAACCGTCCGCCATAGGCGAACGGCTTTCTTTTCTTGAACTCTTATTATTTCAGAATACTTTCTATTTCCTGTAATTCCGTTGCATCAAACTGTACCTTATCCAATGCTCCCAGGTTATTATCCAGCTGTCCTACTGAGCTGGCACCTATCAGAACAGAGGTAATACGCTTGTCTTTCAGTAACCACGCAAGCGCCATCTGTGCGAGCGACTGACCTCTTTTCTGTGCAATCGCATTTAGACGCTGGATCTTATCCAGTTTGTCGGCGGTGATCTGTTCCGCTTTCAGGAAGCCACTTGGTTTGCTGGCCCTGGAGCCTTCCGGAATACCCTTTAAGTAACGGTCTGTCAGCAAGCCTTGTGCCAGCGGAGAGAACGGGATACATCCTACGCCATTGGCGCCCAGTACATCCAGTAGTCCGCCTTCCACCCATCTTTCGAACATGGAGTATTTAGGCTGATGGATCAGACAGGGCGTACCTAACGATTTTAACACCGCCAGTGCAGCTTTGGTTTCCTCTGCGGAATAATTGGATAATCCTACATATAATGCCTTACCCTGACGAACGGCAGTATCCAGTGCGCCCATTGTTTCTTCAATAGGTGTTTCAGGATCAGGGCGGTGGGAGTAGAAGATGTCAACATAATCCAGCTTCATACGGCGCAGGCTCTGGTCGAGACTGGACAGCACGTATTTACGGGAACCCCATTCTCCGTATGGACCAGGCCACATCAGGTAGCCGGCTTTGGTAGAGATCACCAGCTCGTCGCGCAGGTAACCTGTAAAATCTTTCTGAAGGATAGCGCCAAAATTCTCTTCGGCAGAACCGGGCAGCGGACCGTAGTTATTGGCAAGGTCGAAATGTGTGATCCCCTTGTCAAAGGCACGGCGTACTATCTGGCGGCCATTCTCAAAATTATCTATGGAACCGAAGTTATGCCACAGGCCAAGTGAAACAGCAGGAAGACGGATCCCGCTTTTACCACAGCGGTTATAGAGCATAGCATCATACCGGTCACCGGCGGGTACATAAGCACTCATATGGAATTTATTTTTTGGATACCCAAGATAGCAGTTATTAGTAAGAAATTACTAAACCAGCCGGTTTTCAGGTCAATACTATTTAATTAGAGAGCAACACAAAGACGATCAGCAGGAGAGTGCCCCCTGCTAAACGCTCTGGAAATAACTGTTCATATATTCACTGGGCGACTTATTAGTCACCGTCTTAAATACCCTGTTAAAGTTGGTGATACTGTTGAACCCACAGGTATATGCCACGGTGGCAATATTATCGTAAGTGCCGTCTGTCAGCTTTTTACAGGCCTCATTGATACGCACTTCATTCAGAAAAGAGACAAAGGTATGCAGGGTATGCTTCTTGAAGAACCGGCAGAACGCCTGGGGCGTCATATGCGCCTGTTTGGCAGCATCTTCCAGGGTGATCGGCTGGTCATAGTTATGCATGATGTAGTTGTAGATATGACCAATACGGATGCCTTCATGCTCACTGACCTGCTGTGTCTTCTGACCGGAAGCCAGCGGTGTGATGTCCTGGTAGCCGGACAACTGCTTTAAGAGTTCTACAAACTGCAGCAATTGTTCCGTGCCTGAACTGTTTGTCACTTTTAGCATGCGACTGGATATTTCCGTAGCATGTTCCTGTGGTACCTTAAATCCTGACTGGTGCTGCTGAATGAAGTTCTTCAACATCTTGATCTCCGGCAGATTAAAGAATCCAGCCAGTTCACCATCCGGATTAAAGAAAATAACCAGGGCGATGATCTTCTTACGGCTCTTGGGCTGAAAGTAGGATGCTTCACTCTTGAAGATATGAGGCTGATTGGCACCTAGCCAGTAGATCTCGTTCGGACGGAAAGCATGCATGTTGTTGTCGGCAACGAGAGTGCCTTCTCCCTGCTGTATCCAGGTTAACTGAATTTCCTGGTGCCTGTGCAGATGAGGATAGAAATAGGGCAGCACGTCTCTTTGCACAATGATTGATTTGTCCAGCGGAACAGGTATGGTGAACTGTAGCACTTTCATCTGTTAGCATTTTTAAAGTAAAGCAAGTTGTTGGCGCTTGCGGGAATATGATTACAGGCGTTTATTCTTCTACGCAGCAATTACAATTTATATTGGTTGATTGTCCTGACACTAATGAGTGTGAATCGTACAATTATTTTACTGATGACTCAATATTACAAATTTTAACCCGGATTTAGTAAAAAAATAAAATTAGCGGTGAAAAAAAGGTTAACTCCATCTGTATGATGCTGCTAAGAATATAAAACAGGTTAATATCGGCTAATAATTGATTACTATCAGGTAGGGACTCTTTACCTGTTTCTGATACTTTTGAAAAAAAAATTGTTCTTCTATGGCTATTGAATGGAAAGGAATATTTCCTGCGTTTACAACCAAATTTACAGCCGCTGATGAACTGGACCTGCCGTTGTTCGGGAAGAACCTGCAAGCCCAGATTGAGGCTGGTATTGATGGGGTTATTTTAGGCGGCTCTCTTGGAGAAGCCAGTGTTATCACCACCGCTGAAAAAGAAACCCTGACAAAATATGCAGTTGAACAGGTCGCGGGAAAGATCCCGGTTGTCATGAACATCGCAGAAGGCTCTACTGCTGAAGCTATCAGACAGGCGAAGCTGGCCGCATCATGGGGTGCGAAAGGCCTGATGTTATTACCTCCTATGCGTTACAAAAGTGATGAACGTGAGACTGCGGAGTATTTTAAAGCAGTAGCAGCATCCACAGAATTACCCATCATGATCTATAACAATCCGGTGGACTACAAAGTGGAAGTGACGCTGGAGATCTTCGATCAGCTGCAACAATACAGCAACATACAGGCTGTAAAAGAATCTACCAGAGATGTATCTAACGTAACCCGTATGATCAGCCGTTTTGGAGATCGCTTTAGCCTGCTGTGTGGTGTGGATACACTGGCAATGGAAGAGATGATCCTGGGTGCAAAAGGCTGGGTAGGTGGACTGGTATGTGCTTTCCCGGCAGAAACAGTGGCTATTTATAAACTGACAAAAGCAGGCCGCATTGCAGAAGCCCTGGCTATTTACCGTTGGTTCCTGCCATTGCTGGAACTGGACCTGCATGCGAAACTGGTACAGTATATCAAACTGGCAGAACAACAGGCAGGACTGGGTAGTGAAACAGTAAGAGCACCCCGTTTGCAACTGGTAGGTGCAGAAAGAGAAAGGATCCTGAAAGTGATCGACACCGCTATTGCCAACAGACCTGTATTACCTGATTATCGTTCACTATAACAATAAGATTTAACAGCACCATGCAGATAGATGATGTTATGCAGCGGTCAGCAGAAGCGTTTGCGCAGTACCGGGAGCTCAGTCCTTCCGTGCGCGCCGCGTTTCTCGAAACGATCGCTTCAGAAATTGCACAGGTAAGGGATATGCTGGTAGAAACAGCGCAGGCAGAGTCCAATCTGCCTGCTGCAAGGCTCAATGGTGAGATCACCCGTACTACCAGCCAGTTGCAAATGTTTGCTAACCTGATAAAAGAAGGCAGCTGGGTGGAAGCTGTCATTGATACGGCAAAGCCGGATAGTACACCTGCTAAACCAGACCTCCGCAGAATGCTGGTGCCTGCAGGACCCGTAGTGGTATTTGGCGCCAGTAATTTCCCGTTTGCCTTCTCTACTGCCGGTGGCGATACCGCCAGTGCACTGGCGGCCGGAGCTACTGTGGTTATTAAAGGGCATCCTGCACATCCACGCACTTCTCTGGCGGTATTTGAAGCCATGCAGAAGGCCATCAGTAAAAGCGGTATGCCGGCATTTACCGTGCAGCATGTGACCGGTGAAGGCAATGCTGTGGGGAAAGCGTTGGTAACACATCCGCTGACTACCGGCGTTGGTTTTACAGGCTCTTTACAGGGAGGAAAAGCCTTGCTGGGCTATGCTGCGGAGAGGGAAGTACCTATCCCTGTATTCGCAGAAATGAGTAGTATCAATCCTGTTGTTTTTTATCCTGATGCATTGGCTACACAGGCAGAACAACTGGCGCAGACTTTTGCAGGTTCTGTTACATTGGGCATGGGACAATTTTGTACCAATCCCGGTCTGCTGATCGGCCTGAAGAGCGCTGCCCTGGACAATTTCGTCAGCTTACTGGGCAATGCGATTGCCGCTGTTGCTCCGCAGAAGATGTTACACAAAGGCATCTGTGAGGCATATGGTAAAGGTCGGAAGCACATGCTTGCGCAGCAGGATGTGGTACTGGTGAATGAATCTGCCGCTCCTGCCGATATGGAAGCCTGGCCGTCGCTGGCGCGTACTACGGGTAAAACATTCCTGGGCAATCCACACCTGAAAGAAGAGCTCTTCGGTCCCTTCTCTTTGCTGGTAGAATGTGAAGATAAAGCCGAACTGCTGGCCGTGTTGAAAAGCCTGCACGGACAGCTGACCACCACCATCGTGGGTACTGCTGCCGATACCGCACAGTGGAAAGACGTGATCGCGGTGCAATCTACGCTGGCAGGCCGTGTTATTTTAAACAACCCGCCGACCGGTGTGGAAGTATGTGCTGCCATGGTACATGGCGGACCTTTCCCGGCTACTAGCGACCAGCGTTTTACTTCTGTAGGTACAGGTGCTATCCGTCGATGGGTACGGCCCGTATGCTACCAGAATTTCCCGGAGGAAATGTTACCCGATGCATTGAAGGCCGCAAATCCGTTAGGCATCTGGCGGCAGATAGACAATCAGTTTACGCGATAAACCACTATACCCTATTATGTCAGATCAACCAAAATCTTTCCAGCGGTCCTTCGGACTGCTGGATGCTACAATGATTGTAGCCGGTTCCATGATCGGTTCCGGCATCTTCCTGGTAAGCGCCGACATCACCCGTAATGTCGGCTCTGCCGGCTGGCTGGTACTGATATGGATCATCACCGGTGTCCTTACACTGACTGCCGCATTGAGTTATGGAGAACTGAGTGCCATGTTCCCGCAAGCCGGCGGACAGTACGTTTATCTCAGGGAAGCTTTTAACCGGCTCACCGGTTTCCTGTTCGGATGGAGTTTCTTTACCGTGATACAGGCGGGTTCCATTGCAGCGGTAGGCGTCGCTTTTGCTAAGTTCTCCGCCTACCTGTTTCCGGTGCTGAGTGAAAAAAATATCGTGGCTGATCTGTCATTCATCAAAATATCCGCAGCACAGATTACTTCCATTCTCCTCATTGTACTGTTGACGTTCATCAATACCCTGGGCGTAAAGGAAGGCAAGCTGATACAGACAGGTTTTACCTTAGCCAAGATAGCTGCACTGCTGGCACTGATCCTCTTCGGATGTTTTGCAGCCGATAAAGGTGTATGGGATGCTAACTGGCAGACAGGCTTTGACCTGCATAAAATGACAGAGCATACCGATACACTGGCGCCGTATGTTGGGCTGGCGGCATTGGGTGCTATCGCGGGAAGTATGGTGGGAAGTTTGTTCAGTAGTGATTCCTGGAACAACGTCACATTCATCGCAGGAGAGATCAAAAATCCTGAACGTAACATCGGCAGAAGCCTGTTCCTCGGTACACTCATCGTTACTGTTATCTATGTAGCCACCAACCTGGTGTACCTGGGCGTATTACCACTGAAGGAGATTGCGTTTGCGGAAAATGAAAGGGTAGGAGTAGCGGCGGCCGTGAAGATATTCGGTACCAGAGGTACTTACATTATCGCCGGACTGCTGATGGTCTCTACTTTCGGTTGCAATAATGGCCTTATCCTGTCTGGCGCCCGTGTATGTTATACTATGGCAAAGGATGGTGTATTCTTTAAACAACTGGCTACGCTGAACAAAAACGCGGTTCCGGGAAAAGCATTGTGGATACAATGTGCTTGGGCTTCTGTATTGTGCCTCAGTGGCCAATATGGTCAGTTGCTGGAGTATGTAATTTTTGTAGTGTTGATCTTTTATATCCTGACCATTGCAGGCATCTTCAGGTTACGCCGTACAAGACCTGAGCTGCCAAGGCCATATAAGGCGTTTGGATACCCTGTATTGCCTTTGTTATATATAGTATCCGCCGCTACTATTTGCTTCGCGCTATTGGTCTATAAACCGATGTATACGTGGCCTGGATTAGGCATTGTATTACTGGGAATACCTGTCTATTATTTCGCCTGGCGGAATAAGTCCTGATTATTGTTGTCCTTCGGAATGATCTTCCATTGGTAGGATCTCCCCATGGAGGTGTACGTCATTGGTTTCTTCAGATACATTGCCATCTTCATAGCCTACCGCTACGAATACGGACAGCTTTTGTCTCGCTGGTCCTTTGAAGGTGCCTTTCACAGGACTACAATCATTGAAATGTCTTCCTACAGATAGTTTTACGTGTTTGTTGGTAACCCAGATATTGTTGGTCGGGTCAATGCCTGCCCAGCCATATCCGGGTATCCAGGCATCCACCCAGGCATGAGTGGCGCCTTCACCCCGCATACCGTCCTTATTGGGACAGATATACCCGCTTACATAACGGCAGGGAATGCCGCAGGAGCGGAGGATATGTAACATGATATGCGCAAAATCCTGGCAAACGCCCGACCTGAGTTGCAGGATCTCATCTACTGTTGTTTCTACATTGGTGATCCCCTTCAGATACTTGAAATTCTTGAAGATATATTCGCTGCAATGTTCGGTTACAGCAGCTACGCTTTTGCCTGGCTGTTTTATAACTGTGATGATATTGTTGATCGCGCTCTGCGTCTTTATGATGTCGGGCTGCGCCAGTTCAAGTAATAACAGCTGGCCTTCCATTTCCTGCTGCAACTGTTCGAAACTTGAATGGAAGTTGATCTGTAATTGGGAAGAAGCTGTAGTACGCACCAACAGCTTACTTTCAATGGTGAGTATTTTATGTGGAGGCAGCAGGTTGAAATTGCCGGATTTATTCCCCCAATAGTCAGTAAAGGTTTGTAACTCCGGCTGTCCCGTGATCAGCAGGTCGTGCTGGAGTATCTCCTGCTCCGGGCATTTATATGGGAAGATCTTGATCTCATTTACGCTTTCTTTAACCGGTCTGTCGTACTCGTACCTGGTAACATGATGTATTCTGAAAATGGCCATATGCGAAATTATGCGTAGGAGAAAAATTTTTGACTGAACAGGTTGGTAAAATGCAGGAGATCATGACGAAGGTCTTCCAGAAAAGGTTTTAAGGTCTGGTTGTTGAGATCATCAATTTCCAGGTGTTTCACTTTACTGTGCAGTCTTCCAAAGTTTCTGATCAGGGCCGCATTCTCCTCAGAGATATAACCTTTGGTCACATCCTGCAGGTGCCTGTCAATTCTGCCCAGCGAATATATAACGGAATGAGGAAAATCTTCATTGAATAATACCTGGTGTAGTACATCGTGGGTATATTGATATGACCGGTATGTTTTGAGATGCAGTTCATAACCCGAAAGCGACATCAGCAAATGCCGCCACTGCATGATGTCTTTGATCTCATCCACCTTGTACTGGTTGACGGCATACTGTTTGTCTGTGAGCACGATGGTTTCCAGGCAGCGCTCGATATATTTCCCCAGGTTCATAAATCCCCAGCCGATACCCCGGGCCATGGTAATGTCAGTAATGCCTGTATAAAGCACAGAATGCCTGGTAAAAAGGTCCAGGATATCAGCAGCTTCATAATTGGACAGACGGCTGTCCAGTGCCGGCTGATTGATCAGGTGATAGAAGGAATTGACTTCCTCCCATACTTCTTTTGTGATATAGTCCTGGATACCGCGGGCATTTTCCCTGGCTTTGCCAATGATGGATTTAAGAGAGTTATTGTTTGTGGCATCTGTCAGTAGTTTCTTCAGGGCCGCGCCGGTATTGCCTTCAATGGCATTGAGTTCTTCTCCAGTTACGCTGGTAAAGGTTTCGAGAACAGACCGCCAGGTAAGGGGACCGTTCACATCTTTGTCGAGTGATAAAAGGTTGTGAGTAGTCGTAACACGTAATAGTCCTTCTGCGCGCTCCATATAACGGGCCAGCCAGAATAGTGAATCTGCGATCCTGCTTAGCATGAATAAAACTTCGTTTGGTGTGGTGAATCAATCTATAACCCAGGTATCTTTACTACCTCCTCCCTGTGAGGAGTTGACGATCAGGGAATCTTTACGGAGCGCAACTCTTGTAAGTCCGCCCGGTACGATCTGCACACCCTGCGGACCGCAAAGGGCATAAGGACGGAGGTCCACATGTCTTGCCTGGAAAGTACCATCTATGAAACAGGGAACGGTAGACAGTTTAATGATAGGCTGCGCGATAAAGCTGCGGGGCTCTGCCTCAATAGCAGCTTTTGCCTTTGCCCATTCTTCCGGGCTTACCTTATTGCCCATCACCATACCATAGCCGCCTGACTGGTTAGTCCTTTTGATGACCATCTGTGTATAGTTGTCAAACACATATTGCCGGGCATCCCGGTCACTCATTTCATAGGTGGGCACGTTGGGAAGGATCGGCTCTTCATTGAGGTAATACCGGATCATTGCCGGTACATAGGCATATACGGCTTTATCATCAGCAACACCGTTTCCCACCGCGTTCACAATGGCTACATTGCCCATGCGGTAAGCACTCATTAGTCCGGGGATGCCCAGTGCACTATCAGGACGGAACATCAGCGGATCCAGGAATTCATCATCAATACGCCGATAGATCACATGCACCTGTTCCAGGCCATTGGTTGTTTTCATATACACCTTATGGTTGTTCACCACCAAATCTCTTCCCTCCACGAGTGGAATGCCCATCTGCCGGGCGAGGAAGGTATGTTCGTAATAAGCTGAATTATAGATGCCAGGTGTCAGTAAAACCACCAGCGGATTAGACAGTTGCCCGGGCCCCATTTGCAGGAGTATTTCATGCAGCAGGAGAGGGTAATTGCTGACACGTCTCACATGACTGGCCGCCAGCAGTTCAGGAAAGATCCTTTTGGTCACTTCCCTGTTCTCCAGCATATAGCTGACGCCGGATGGCGTACGCAGGTTGTCTTCCAGTACATAAAAGAGGCCATCTTCGCCACGGATCAGGTCTATCCCGGAAATATGTACATAAACATCATGAGGCACTTTAATCCCGAATACCTCCCTGGTATAATGAGGGCAGGAGGCAATCAGCGAGGCAGGCACGATGTTATCTTTCAGGATCTGCTGCTCGTTATAGATATCTTTGAGGAACAAATTAAGCGCTTTCAGGCGCTGTTTGATGCCGGCCTCAATGTGATCCCATTCCTGGCCGATAATAATACGGGGAATAATGTCAAAGGGGAAAATGCGTTCAATACCGGCATCCTCACTATATACAGTGAAGGTGATACCCTGGTTCATAAAAAGCTCTCCGGCCAGTCTGTCTTTCTGTTGCAGATCATCAATATTAAACTGTTTAAGGGTGGCAATGACCTTGCTGTATTGCTCCCTGATCTGCTGCCGGTCGCACATCTCGTCCCAGATGCCGGTGGCATAGTCGTATTGCTCCAATAATGTTGGCAGGCTCATACCAGTGGTTTAATGGGTTAGTAAGTTTTCGGGCGTCAGATACAATTTAGTGTTTTACGGGGAAAAATAACAGCAGTCTCTTCAAAAAGAATTAAAATTTCAGTGGTAGATACCGAAAAAAAGGAGGTTTGAGTCTGGAATTATATTATATAATATTATTTATAATGTATTACTGGTGCTTAAATCCGCACCTTGGAAATGTAATCTTCAGGCTTCCCATTTATATCCTGTTGCATAGATCGTTTTCAGATAATTGCCTGCGCCGGCTTCGTGGAGTTTCTTTTTGAGGTTTTTGATGTGCGCGTAAATAACGTTGTTATCTTCACGAAGACCGGCGATATCGCCCGAAAGCTGCTCTGCAAGTTCGTGTTTTGAAATGACCTTGTTTTTATTGCCCAGGAAGTACAAAAGCAGGTCAAACTCTTTCCTGGTAAGGGAGACCGGGTTATTATTGATCTGTACAGTTTTACCCAGCAGATCGATGGTCAGTTCTTCCTGCCGGATAACATTGCAGTTATCATATTTCATTCTTCTGATCACGGAAAAGATCCTGGCGGATAGTTCCGGCAAATGAAATGGCTTCGTAACATAGTCATCCGCCCCATTCTCCAGGGCAGAGATCTTATCCTCGTATGCAGTTTTAGCGGAAATGACGATGATGCCTGCCATTTTATTATTCGCCTTTATTGCCTCCAGCAGCCGGTTGCCATCCCCATCCGGCAGGACCAGGTCCAGCAGGATGCAATCATACTGATACATCTCTATTTTTGACAGTGCCCGCTGATAGTTGTTTGCATACTCACATATATAATTTCCGTCAGATAAATAGGAGATCATAACCTGCGATAGTGCCAGATCGCCATCGATGATCAATAGTTTCATGTCACAATATTATTTCCCAAATCTGAATTAATTCTGAATGCAGGTGTCCGGTCAGGCCCGGGCCAGGCATATAATATTTTATTTTATTCCATTGAGTGTCTTCTGAGTGTATGAAAACCAATACGGTAGCGCGTTTAGGGCGCCTGTGCTATCGCCTGGAGTACCCTTTCGGCGAACTTTACTATTCCTTTTCATAGTGCAGTATTTTTTCCCGATCCGAGCCGGTTACTACTGCGGAGTAGTCTTTCTTTGCATAAAATTTACTGTAGTTGAAACATCTATACTTTATACTCGGTCTGATTCTGATAAATATTGCCGCTTTCGCACAAACTGGTACTATCAAAGGAACGATCAATTCTGCCGATGGTAAACCCGCCGCATTTGTGACTGTGGGCTTGAAGGATACAAAGAAGGGAGCATTGACGAATGAAGAAGGGCAGTTTATACTCAAAAATGTTAAACAAGGTGACTATGTACTGGTTATTTCCTACACCGGTACCAAAACAATACATAAATCGGTGACTGTTTCTGCCGAGCAGACCACGGACGTTACGCTGGCACTGGAAGCCACTGCTGCGCAGCTGAACGAAATTGTAGTGGAAGGCACCAAAACAAGCACGATCAATAAAAGCCCTGTTAATATAGGCAAGATCCCTGTTGCAGCCATCGACCTGCCACAGGGCGTTGCTATAATCGGACATGAAACACTGGAAGAGCAGCAGGTACAGCGCATGAGCGATGTAGTGAAAAATGTGAATGGCGTATACATGGCGTCTTCCCGCGCCAGCACCCAGGAAGCATTCAACGCAAGAGGATACGCCTTTTCCAGCACCAACATGTTCAAGAATGGCGCACGTGTCAATTCTGGCGTAATGCCGGAAATGAGCGGCCTGGAGAAAGTAGAGATCCTGAAAGGAAGCGCCGCTATCCTCTATGGTAACGTTGCACCAGGCGCCGTGATGAATATGGTGACCAAGCAACCTAAATTTAACTTCGGTGGTGAAGTGAATGTACGCACAGGTAGTTATGGCCTGTTAAAGCCTTCATTTGATGTATATGGCCCTATCTCGTCCAAAGTAGCATACAGGATTGACGGTACCTTTGAAACAACAGACAGCTACCGCGATAAAGTACATTCAAAACGTTATTATGTAAATCCTTCGCTGCTGTTCAAATTAAGCGACCGTACAGAGATAGTGGTACAGGGTGATTATCTGAAACATGACTTTACACCTGATTTCGGTATCGGTTCCCTGGACAATACCAAAATACCTGATGTACCACGTAACAGCTTTTATGGTACACCATGGCAGTATGCACATACACAACAGTCATCTGCCGGTGCATCCATCAGGCACAAACTGAATGATGTATGGACTTTGAATGGTATGGTTTCTTACCAGCATTATAGCCGCGATTATTATGCCGTAGAAAGGATCCAGGCAGATGCTACCGGTAAATGGGCCCGCCCGCTGAACAGAACATTCAACAGTGAAGAGTATTACCTGGCACAGGTAGACCTGAACGGTAAGTTTAAAACAGGTAGTTTAGAACATAACGTGCTGGCCGGTGTAGATGGAGACCGTTACAATACCAAGGCTTATACCTACAATCAGCCTGCTACATACGATACCATCAACATCCTGAATCCTGATCTGTACAAACCGCGCACTGATATTCCGGATGCAGTAAGGATCAAGAGCGTAACCACCCCGATCAATCGCATCGGTGTATATGTACAGGACCTGATCAAAATCACGCCTAAGTTAAATGTACTGGCAGGTGTAAGATTCTCTTATCTGCAGAATGAAGCACCGGCTACTTACGACTACAAATCGGGCCAGACGACAAAGACCGCCGCTAAATATGATGATGCCTTCTCTCCAAGAATAGGTATCGTGTACAAGCCGATAGAAACCGTGGCAGTATTCGCAAGTTATTCCAACTCTTTCACGCCTAACACTGGTCTGAACGTTGACAGTACTTCCCTGGATCCATCTGTGATTGATCAGTATGAAGTAGGTGTGAAGAATGATTTCCTGAAAGGAAAACTGTCAGTGAATGTTACCGCATATCGTATCAAGAACAGTAATTACGCGCAGACCGCTCCATTCCAGAAAGATGGTGTGACGCCTAACAACAATACCAACCTGAAAGCGCTGATCGGCGAAACATTAAGCCGTGGTGTGGAAGTGGACATCGCAGGCCATCCGTTGCCAGGTCTGGATGTAATTGGCGGATACAGCTACAATAACATCACTATTGCAAGTAGCACTGGTTTAAACGGTAGCTCTATAAAAGGTGAACGCCTGGTGGGTAACCCAAATCATACCGCCAACGCGAATGTGTTCTATACCTTACAGCAATCAGCACTGAAAGGCGTGAAATTTGGCGTAGGTTATTATTATATCGGTCAGCGTTTCGGCGGCTGGAACAATACCGTCAACCAGAGCCAGAAATACAACCGCCTGATCTCTGCACCAGGTTTCTCTACACTTGATCTGAGTGCAGGTTATACCTTCAAACGTATCTCTGTACTGGCTAAAGTATCTAACGTGACCAACACTTACAACTATTACGTTCACGAAAACTATAGCATCAACCCGATACCACCTACTCAGTTCGTAGGTACTGTATCTTATAGATTCTAAGAAGTAAGTCATTATAACAATGAAAGCGGGCGTCTCATTTATTGGGGCGCCCGCTTTTGCTTTAATCAATATAGCCGTATCCTTTAAACCCAACCTGGAAATCTTTTACAAGGCCTACCCGTTGTGGATGGCGATGATTGCTCTTCATCGTATAAACTATCAGGATAGATAAAACATTGTGAAAAAGTTTGAAATATTATTTTAAGAATGTAAGTTTGCTGTTACTGAGCTTGCTGGAGAGCCTATACCGTTCAGCAAGACCATAGTTATAAATACATTTGTTGCCCTTCTGAATGTCCAGGATCAAGAGGACCTTGTATACGTTAAGACGCGCAAATGTTCGTAGTGCAATTTTTAAGTCAGTTTTAAAGTCAGCTAACAGAATCGTAATCCTTAATTATCTATGAATTGGTATTCCTAAAGGACTTATTGTACCAGTTGTTGTTTGCCCGGTGCTGTTGCTTTGCAGCATGATATTGTGTTTTGTGCAGCCTTGAGATAAGGGAGCTACAGATGGTATGCATTGAACTATTATTTATTTCCGGCCCTGGAGGCGGGGTGAAAGTGCTATGTCCACAGAATGTCTTTGTCAGAAATCTAAATAAACCGTTTTGTCCCGGCTTCTCTGCCGATAGTAATGCTATTGCCGCTATTCGGGGAAGACTATACGACCAATAAAATAACATTTCAAATATATCCCTGATGATACTGGAAATTAGTGAAAAGAGAAAGAGAGTAGTGGCATACCTTTTTCTGACGCTGCTTTACTTTGAAACGATAATCCCATCCTATGCCTTAGGTAATGCACGAACGCCCGTTTATACAACGAGTGTAAGAAAAGCTCCCGCCGGGAATATGGCGGTACCATCTTCCCTGATCAAAGCACCGGTTGTTTCATTAAAAGGAAACAAAAGCGTTGCGAAGGCATTTATAGGTGGTCCTACCCAGCCGGAGATGCAGTCATTTGCTTCAGTCAACAGCGCTAACATGGTTGATCTTTTTACGGGTGATTTCTCCTATTCTATTCCTTTACTGGATGTAGGAGGATACCCGGTCGCTATTGGCTATAACAGTGGTGTTTCTATGGACCAGGAAGCCAGTTGGGTGGGCTTAGGCTGGAATATTAACCCAGGGACGATCACACGTAATATGCGCGGTTTACCGGATGATTTTGAAGGTACGCAGGATACGGTGCAGAAGGTTACCAGTATAAAACCCAATAAGACATTTGGAGGATCTATAGGAGCCACCGTGGAGCTGGTAGGTTTTCCCCTGAGCGAAAGTGCCAAGGATTCCGGAGGTATTAGCGCGCAGGGTTCCATCGGTTTGTTCTACAACAATTATAAAGGGATTGGTGTTGAAAGCAGTGCCAGCGCAGGTATCAACGCCGGATCGGCAAGTATGGGAACCTTGTCAGGCAGCCTGTCCATGACCAACAACTCGCAGGAGGGTGTCTCCGTGGGGACGTCAATGGATTATAACACGAGGTACCGGTATGAGCAGGATAAAGGTGGGTTTGGAGGTAGTATAGCCGTTGGTTCTACCTATAGCTCGCGCTCTGGTTTGAAGGCATTACAGCTTTCTGCAGGCTTGCAACAGTACGCGTACTCCCGGAAAAATGAAAAATATACCCCAAGGGACGTAGTGGACGGATCGGCTAATCTCTCTTTTGCATATCCTACTTATACGCCTGGCATCTCTCTGCCTTATACCAGTTACTCATTCAGCTTTACCGCAAAGCTAGGTTCCGCAACCAAAGTATTGCATCCTAACTGGTTCCTGAGTGCGTATTACTCTACACAGGAAATCAAAAGTGCTGACCGCAGCCTGGCATTACCTGCCTATGGTTATCTGAATTATCAGCAGGCTGGTTCCAATGCAGCTGTGTTACTGGACTTTAACCGGGAAAAGGAAATGCCTTACCGGGAGAAGCCAGAAGTACCGAATATAGCGATACCAGCTTATACCTATGACGTTTTCGGCATGACCGGCGAAGGCACAGGTGGAAGTTTCAGGGCTTATCGGGGTGATATAGGATATGTGTTTGATCACCAGATGCGGACAAAAGATCTCTCTGGTGGAGCAAGTATTGATTTGGGCGGAGGAGATCTGACCCATATGGGGATAGACGCACACCGCAACAGGGCATACACAGTTTCCGGCCCATGGATAGAAGAGAACCCGCTTGCTGCTAACGTCGCATTCAGGAAATCAGATAAGTCCTTCGAAGCGGCATACTTCCGGAATCCCGGAGAAATGACGATTAACGACACAGCCTTTTACCGGAATATCGGTGGTGATGATGTAGTGGCAGTTAACCTTTATCAGCCGGGCATCAGCAGCAGTGAATTGCGTACCACCAATATCCTCAATCGTTATAAGAACCAGCGGTTTGTGGGTAAACAGATTGTAAATGCGAGGAATACGACGAGAGATAAACGCGACAAAAGAACACAGGTAATATCTTATCTCACAGCGGAAGAAGCTGGCCGCGGTGGCTTGTCAAAATATATAGACAATTACAGAGAGAATACTTATGGAATTGATATGTGTGGAGTAGCACCTCCTGATGATACTGCACATGGCCTGAAGGGCGATTACTACGCAGGAAAAGGATTCGAGCAATTCCTGTTCAGCAGAATAGATCCTCAGATCAATTTCCAGAATAAGAATGCTTTCAATACAAACCTGCCGGCTGGTGTATCTCCTTTGAACGAATCATTCACCGTTCGCTGGAGGGGAAGATTGAAAGCGCCTGTTACCGGTACTTACACCTTTTATGTTGGTTCCGATGACGGCGACCGGTTTTATCTGAATGACACCATGGTAATTGATGTCTGGAGAGATGACCATCCCTATAGCCTGGAAAAGACAACGGTCAACCTGGTAGCAGGTGAAACCTATGATTTGAAGCTTGAACTCCTTCAGGGAAAAAGAGAAGCAGTGATGAAGCTTTTCTGGCAATATGGAGGTTTACCTGCGATGATCATTCCGCGGGAGAACCTTTATCAGCCGGCGCAGGATACTTTCGCGGTGGCTGGTTTGCCCTTGTCAAAAGAAACCAGGATCAATGATTTCCGTAAGAAGAACCATATTTCTGAGATCGATGTGTTAAACAAAGATGGCCGCAGGTACGTTTACGGTATCCCGGTATATAATCTCCAACAGAAGGAGGTGTCTTTCGCGGTAGATAAGTCCCGTGCCACAGTAGCAGGAGGGGTAGTAGGATATACGAGGGGCAGGGATAATTCTGTAGATAATCCAAATGGGATCGATCATTATTTCAGTAGCGAACGGGTACCTGCTTATGCACATTCCTTTTTGCTGACAGGGGTATTGTCGCCCGACTACCAGGATCTCAAAGGTGATGGTATTACACCCGATGATCCGGGAGATGCTATCAAATTTAACTATACTAAAACAGCGGGTATTAAGAACCCTTCTCTATGGCGTATACCCGCAGGCAGTGATAGTGCCAGCTATAACGAGGGCCTTAAAACAGACAACAGGGACGACAAAGGAAACTATGTGTATGGTGAAAAAGAACTGTGGTACCTGAACTCGATCGAGTCGAAGAATATGATCGCCACTTTCAAAGTGAGCAAACGTGATGACCTGGCGGCGATAGATGAAAATGGCGTCAGACTGCCAGACCAGCGCGCACGTAAACTGGATGAGATCAACCTGTATACCAAAGCTGATTTTAAAGCACACGGTACAGCAGCCAGGCCGATCAAGACAGTCCACTTTGACTATAGTTATGAGCTTTGCCCGGGTGCCAACAAGCCGTTAAATAATAATGGTAAGCTGACATTGAAAAAGATATGGTTCACATATAATGGCAATGACACAACAGGACGAAGCAATCGTAACCCTTATGTCTTTTATTATAACAGTAATAATCCTGGTTACAGTCCAAAAGCGAATGACCGCTGGGGGAATTATAAAGACCCATTACAGAACCCTGGATCTTCCGCAGGGAACGTCATCACAAACGCAGACTACCCATATTCCCTGCAGGATAGTACACTTGCCGCAACGAATGCTGCTGCCTGGACATTAGATTCTATAAGACTGCCATCGGGCGGTAGTATGAAGATCACTTATGAAAGTGATGACTATGCATATGTGCAGAATAAACGTGCAGCGCAGATGTACCAGATAGCAGGTTTCTCTGCTGGACAACCTTCTTCGCTGAGTGATCTGAGCGCTGATCTGTACGGGGTAATAGATTATATGTATGTGGCAGTGAATGTACCCTATGCAGTCAGCAGCAATGAAGAAGTATACAACAGGTATCTGCAGAACATGGATAAACTGTATTTCCGCCTGTTTGTGGAGATGCCGGGAGATAAGTTTGGTAAGGGACGGGAGTATGTACCTTGTTATGCGACGCTCGACCCCGGACAGTTTGGTTTTATCAATGGTGGAAAGACCATCTGGGTAAGAATGAAAGCCATCGACCCTGCTGCAAAGATGAATACACCGAGAAGTGTGTATAGTCCGCTGGCACAGTCAGCCATTCAGTTCCTGAAGTTAAACCTTCCCTCCAAGGCATATCCCGGTTCAGATGTAGGAGATGATTTAAGTGCAGTAGATGCCATCAAAGTGCTGATGTCACAGGTAGATAACATCAACAATATGCTGCTGACATTCGAAGTGTCAACAAGGGTGAAGAAGTGGGCAAGGAATGTTGATCTGACCCGGAGTTACGCCCGTTTGAATAACCCTTATTATAAAAAGTATGGTGGAGGTTTACGTGTGAAGAAGGTGGTCATCCATGACTACTGGAATAAGATGACGAAACAGAAAGAATCTGTCTACGGTCAGGAATACCAATATACTAACACCCGCGATGTCGATGGAAAGAAAGAAGTGATCAGTAGTGGGGTAGCGTCTTATGAACCTGTTATAGGTGGAGAGGAAAACCCATGGAAACTGCCGGTAGAGTATAATCTGCAGGTATCGACATTAACACCGGTCGACAGAGGATATACGGAATTACCATTTGGAGAAGGTTTTTTCCCTGCTCCTTCAGTAGGATATAGCAAGGTACGTGTAAGAACGATCCATGCTGATAAGACCCGCTCTGCAAATGGATATGAGGAGACTTGCTTTTATACGGGGTATGACTTCCCGACATTAACAGATATGAGCAATCTCGGAGATAACAAGAAGCGGTTCAAGCCACTGTTGTCAAACTTTCTGCATATCAATGCCCGTCACTTCCTGGCGTTAAGCCAGGGCTTTAAAGTAGAGCTGAATGATATGACAGGTAAGATAAAGTCACAGGCATCTTACGCAGAAACAGACCCTGATAAAGCGCTTACCTACGCGGAGTATTTCTATAAGGTGGATGATCCACAGGCTTTATATAAACACCTGAATAATACAGTCAGTGTTATTTCCCCACAAGGAGATATTGACACCGCTACTACTATTGGTAAGGACGTAGAGCTGATGATGGACATGAGAGAGCAGCGCTCTGTGACTAACAGCAACAACCTGAATGTTAATGCTGACTTGTTTACTTTCTCCTTCCCGCCATTATTCCTGATTCCAATGGCATTGAATCTGATCCAGCGTGAAGAGACAAAGTTCCGTTCAGTAGCAGCAACGAAAATTATAAACAGGCATGGTATACTGGATAGTATCATCGCGATCGACAAAGGCAGCAGGGTGGCTACCCGCAATCTTTTATATGATGCTGAAACAGGCGATGTGTTATTGACAAGCACACAGAACGAGTTCAATGATCCCATCTACAATTTCAGCTTCCCTGTTGGTTGGGCATATGATGGAATGAGTGGTGCGTATAAGAACATCGGTTTGGTGATGAACAATATTAAGATGAGTAACGGGCGGATTGTAGAAGGACTGAACAATGATGCCACCAGTTATTTTGCTGCCGGCGATGAATTGTTGATTCATTCTCATCAAAGAGTAGTGGGGACAGATTGTGATCCGAAGTTAGCTACTTTCCCTGCATCTGCCTTTATCTATGCAGTAGATGCAAATGCAGTAAGCGGGGGAAAACCGGATATCTATTTCGTTGACAGGGACGGCCTGCCGTTTTCCGGAGATAGTATCTCATTAAAGATCGTACGTTCCGGACGACGTAACATAGCTGCTGCGGTGGGCAGCGTTACCAGTCTGACTAATCCGCTCAGAACTATAGCTGGAAAAAAAGTGCTTGTACTGGATAGTACCAGCAACGTAGTGGCTGCTTCGGCAGTAGCCTATAACCAATTCTGGAAAGTTGTTGATAAGAAAAAGCAACAAACGTCTAATGTTTGTGTGACCGTACCATATAGTCAATATGTGGGGGCAAATGGTGATTGTGGTATACGGTACTACGGTAACCAGGTACAGAGCAGGGTAATCAGAAAGAATGATTGTGGCAGCGGTGTAACGGGTACGAATGTAACCTATACGGTGCCTGCAAACAGGTATTCTTCGACTATCAGTGTAGCAGATGCGAATGCAATGGCATCGGCCGAGATAGACAGTGTGGGGCAGATATACGCCAATATCAATGGTAGCTGTGGTTATACTTATAAAAGCAGGGCTGATAGTGTGACGATTCAACATAATAGTTGTGATTCGGCCGCTATTCCGTTACCATATACTTATAAGGTCGCTGCAGGGACTTTCACCTCTACGATCAGCCAGGAAGATGCGGACGAACAAGTGAAACGACGTCTCAGAGATAGCGCAGTGATAAGTGCCGGTAACAATGGAAGCTGTTATTATAGTAATGATACAACAGGATTGTTGGTGTATCCGGTGTGTGATTCCGGCAAAGTGGCTACCGGTGTATATTATTCAATACCGGCCAATGTTGACACTTCAATGATCAGCAAGGCGGCGGCTAATGATAAGGCTCGTGCAAGGTTTGCACTGGCCGCGCAGATGTATGCAAATGCTTATGGCTGTGGAACACCAGTTGTTTATGTTAAAATGTTATTCGCGGACGCGCCAGGTAGTGATGAAGAAAATACATATGAAAAAATATCATTGGCTTTTTACGCTGATCCGGGAGCTACAATTCCTCTTTCTGTTACAGATTTAACAGTTAATTATTTGGTAACATTAGTTGATTGTTCCGGAAATGGTGGGCAGGATGTACCGTCCCAGAAGACGATTTTATGTAGTGGAACGACGACTGTTATTGGAGACAAGATCCTTACTCAATGGTCAGACAGTTTAGGTCACTGTAAGCAGTGGATGTATAAACTGCTTGTTGGTGCGGGATATACGGTGATAAATCAATAAACTATTTATATAAAGAGTTTTATGAGAATATATTTTCGGGTATTAGCAATAACCCTGCTATCATTAAATATGGCTTTGGGTTCGCAAGCCCAGAGTTCAGGATCTTCCTGCACCTGCGAATGTCTGAAGCCGTTGTTCGACTATCTGATCACCTCACAAAGGTTATTCACAAAAGCCTCAGACGGTATGACATTAGCCGCGATCCTGGAAGATGCAAGAGATGCGGGATACAGTGTCTCGTATCCTCAGTGTGCGGTCCTGTCCCGCAATATAAACGGTGCTTTCTATGCTAAAACGCAGGCGACCAGCGCCACTACTTATCAGGCGCAGATAGGCGATTGTATGGTATCAATAAAATCCGTTAGTGGTAATGTAACATTCTATAATCTGCGGAGTGATGCCTGTGGCACTGATGGCTCTGTCACTTATCATGTAAATGGAGGTTCGACATTGGTTGCCCGTTTACAGGTAGATTCCTGTGCAAGTTGTACTCCCGCGACTACCAGTACTTGTGTGAGTGCCATTACAGGTGCTCCCGTCAACCCATATTTATACGGATTAGCAGGTAACTGGCGGCCTTCCAGCTCATACGTCTACTACAGCGACCGTAATGAGACGTCTTTGAATGAAGAAGCATATTTACGCAAAGCAGGTACTATCCGCAGCTTCTCTTCCTTCTGGAAGTTTGACAGCAACACCCTTAAAATGGTGAACGACACAGCCCAATGGGTCTGGAACAGTCAGCTGACGCTGGTGAACCGTAAAGGTGCTGAGTTGGAAAACAAAGATCCACTAGGACGCTACAATGCCGGCATATATGGTTATGACGATGCATTGCCGGTAGCGGTAGCCCAGAACGCCAGGTACAGAGAGATCGCATATGAAGGATTTGAAGATTATGATTTCGGCGGAAGTCCTTGCGATGCTGTATGCGCAGTGCCAAGAAGTTTCGACTTCTCTTACTACAGGAGCAAGTTTGACACTACCGAACAACATACGGGAAAGTTCAGCCTCCGGGTAGATACAAGTGCCGGTATCAGCGCTGGAATAACAGGTACAGCGGATGATGGATTCGGTCTTACATTTAATAAGGCTCAGACGAGCTGCGATACAAGTATCTATGGCCTGGCAGCGATAAGTACGAATGCTAATGCGCTGATAACGTCTTTTTCTCCTATAGCAGGCAAGACGATCGTAGTCAGTGCCTGGGTGAAGGAATCGCAGGATTGTCAGGGCACTGCCTATGCCGGTAACAGGTTCTCTATACTGGTGAAGCAACCGGGTGACAGCAGCACCATAATAGCCCAGCCTAAGGGTGCTATTATTGAAGGATGGCAACGTTATGAGGAAGTGGTGGCTGTGCCTGATGATGCCATCTCCATATCTATCGTCATGCAGGCGATAGCGGGGCATGCGGTCTACTTTGACGATATCAGGATACATCCTTACAATGCCAATATGAAGTCGTACGTATATAACCCTTCAGATCTTCGCCTGATGGCAGAGCTGGATGAGAACAACTACGCGACCTTTTATGAATACGATGATGATGGTACACTCATTCGCCTGAAGAAAGAAACGGAACGTGGTGTTAAAACCATTACCGAAACGAGGAGTGCACTTTTAAAAGAAAATACTGACAGATGAGACCATTTTTATTATCCCTGAATCATATGAAATCTCTGGTACTGGCCTGCCTGTTGCTGATGATGGCGATGGCCGGTCAGGCGCAGTCTATGATCTCGCTGAAGCGGACACTGAGTGGTAGCAGCGGGCAGATCGCCAAAGACTCTGTTGCTACGGTAACAGATAGCCTGTATTTCAATCCGGCAGTACTCAATTCGCTGGATACGCCTTATAAAGTGAGGAACATCATCACGTTTAAGATCAACGAATATTCCGCTATAGCGCTACCGGCCACATTTACAGCCAATGTGGCCATCAGGATCATTTACACAAGACCTGACCTTCAGCAGGATTCTGTAGACAGGACTTTATCTATCAATTATGTAGATACCAGTACCTATACCAGCAGAAGTAGTTTTGTGTTTAACAATGCGCACCAGGTAAAGGTACGTGTGCTCAGTCTGACTGTGACAGGCAGTGGCAGTACTGACGTTAAACCTGCTTTAGCGCTTGACAATGAAATGCAGGTCTACCCTGTATATAAATTGTCCTGCACGGACAATGCCGTAAAAAGCTTCACGTCTATTCAGCCTGTGAGTCAGAATGATGCTGATGAACTCAGCGTCAGCTGGGCAACAGTAATTGGTTCAGACGTCTATGACCTTGAGTGGGCATACATCGATTCAAGTGCGTTAAGGGTAAACAGGTATGGGAATCCTATTAATACCGCACTGATATTTAAGAATAATGCATCCCGTGTAACGATCAGTGGAAATGGCAGTAATGCCGGGAATAGTTATAATATCCCATTACTATACGATCAGGAAGGTGTACTTTATTTCAGGGTAAGAGCGGTGCAGGAAAAGGAGCGTAATGTACGTATAGAGACGGCATGGAGTTCCACTTTCCCCGGTGGATTGGGCAGTTATCCGTTCAGTGGTCATCAGACAGCGCTGAACTGGCAGGCTACTACCAGCTTTGCAGAGGAAGGTAAGCGTAAATCTGTTGTACAGTATTACGACGGTAGCCTGAGAAGCCGGCAAACAGTCACAAAGGATAATACAACCAATACCACTATTGTAGGCGAGACTTTCTACGATCACCAGGGCAGACCCACGATCCAGGTAATGCCTTCGCCTACATTGAATAGTATCATCAAATATTCACCAGGGTTCAATACAGGTATCAATAGTGCCGAGTATGACAAAGGACAGTATGATACACTGCCTTCTCCGGCAAACTTTCTGACGGCGAGTGCCAAACCGATGGCAACCAGCACTGGTGCTAATCAGTATTATTCTCCGAATAATCCGGATACATCAGGTTTTAACAAGTTCATTCCTGATGCGGAAGGTTATGCTTTCACGGAGACTGTTTATACCCAGGATAATACCGGCAGGATCAGTCGCCAGGGTGGGGTAGGACCGGTATTCAGGATCGGCAGCAATCATGAGACGGAATACTACTATGGTTCTCCCGGAGTAAACGACCTGGATGCCCTCTTCGGCACAGATGCGGGCGATAGAACGCACTATTTCAAGAACATGGTCCAGGACGCGAACGGACAGTATGCGGTAAGCTATGTAGATATGCATGGCCGTACAGTAGCGACTGCGCTCGCCGGCAGACCGGATAGCGCTAGTCTGTCTGACCTGTCATCTTATAGCGAACAGACTGTTACTGATACCTTATCCACTAAGAACAGTAATATCATCAAGGACCTGACACTGGAAAACAGGCAGAGCCAGCTGGTAACAATAGGTGGTAACCACATCTTTAACTACCAGCTAAAGGCGCCTGTAATAAAACTGAGTGGTTGCCAGGGACCGATATGCTTCAATGGTTTGTATGATCTTGAAATAAAGATCACGGATGATGCTTATAACCAACGTTTAGGCGGTAAACCTTTTGATACAGTATTCCACAACTATAACCTGGACAGCATAAAGGCGGATTGCAGTATCCAGCCGAGGGATTTCAATGTCTCCTTTACAGTGAACCTGCCTAAAGGAAACTATGAGATCACCAAGCAGCTGACCATTAATCGTGAGGCGCTGGAATACTACAGGGATAGTATCTTCCTGAAGCAGAACACCTGCATCACACTTGATCAGTTCATCCAGCAGCAGCGCTCTTTGCTGGCGACGGCGCAATGTGTACCTGATTGTAAATCCTGTAGGGATAGTATTGGTACCTGGGCGGAGTTCTGGGCCAAATATCCGGCGCTGATAGGACAAGCAGTGGAAGATTCTGCGCTCTACAAAGCACAGGCATTATCTGATTACAATAAGGCTGTTGAGAACTGCGATGCTTTATGTAATAGCACCAGCGATGCTGCAGACATCCGTAAGGCAATGCTGCTGGACGTAACCGCACCTTCAGGACAGTATGCCAATCCGGATGATAGTACTACAAACATTTATTCCATATTCTATCATAAGGATCTGGGTTACCTCCCTCCATACAGGCGCGATACTGTCTATTATATGAATGAGGCAGGTTTACCTGATATGGTATATGACGACGAAACGCAGGCATATGTCAAACCGCAGCAGTTATCGCCTAAAGTATTTGCCGCTAAGTTCAAGGATTCCTGGGCGGAGGCATTGCTGAAATTCCATCCTGAGTATTATAAATACCTGGCCTTCCTGAAGCATAAGCCCAGCTATGATTGGGACAGAAAATTGGAGGCTATCGAGGACTATAAAACAGCGAGAGATAGTGGTTACCTGAACCCTATAGCAGATACTACTTTTATTTTCACTGCAGTACAGGCCAACAAAGATCCGCTGGCTTCAGAGAATTCTTTATGGAATACACAGCTCAAACAGATCCTGACCAGCTATAACAGCCAGATAGCTCCGGACAATAGCCTTTCTATGTGGAGTATGGCTACCATCAGTGTAAAATGCAAGGACGCTGAAAAGGGTTGTTTTGAAAGGTATATATCATATGCAAATGCATTTAATGAGAATGTGTTATGTACAGGAGATCTTGATATGGCCTGGAGGAGCTTCCGTCAGTTATATCTGGCCGCCAAGCATAATCTCCTGGATGCAGATATTTATAACGTCGGTGCTCCTGCAGGATATGCCATGATAACTGCTGAGCAGCTGATAGGAATAGGCAAATACCCTCGCTTCAATACAGCGGCAGCCGCTTTGTCGCAGAATGGACTGGGTTATCTGAGTACCAACAAGACACAGAAAGAATTAACTGACTCGCTGAATAAAGCACTTGACACAGCATACGCGCAGAACTGTAATGCCTATGTATCCACCTGGATGCAGCAGCTGGCTCCCTGCAAGTATGATACAACTGCCTGGAAAGATATCAGGACGAAGCTGCTGGAAGTGTGTAAGCAGGGATCAGATGTAGATCATCCCCTGGGAGCCAGCTCTGTAAAGCCATCCAGCAGTTACAGATACAAGAGCTTCCAGGATGTATTGGATGAATACAACAGGAATAATCATATTGATAGTCCCTGGACATGTAACGCATATCTGATCACGGCTCCTGTTCCATATGACAAGCAGCCGGCCTATGGAGATAAGAAAACTTATACGGGGCCGACGGACTGCGAGTGTAGTCAATTAAGCACTTTGCAGACAGAATATAATGTCCGTAAGAAGAGCGTAGACACTACATTGGCAGCCTATTTAAACCGGACAAGAGGTACGTCACTTAAACAGGCAGATCTCCAGGTATTACTGAATGCATGTAGTGCTGGTGCGGGTAGCTGTACTTATTTGTCTCAACCGGTGGAAATCCCTGTATTGATCCAATGTAATGTGGCACCGCCCTGTGTTTCATGTACAGAAGTAAAGGATGCATATGACTCTTTTAAGGCGAAGTTCCCTGGTGTGACACCGCAGGAACAGGATACAGATTCCTTGCAGCAGTTGAAGAACCAGCTGTTCGCCGCCTATATGAATAACCGTTTGGGATTTGGCAAGCAGGCATGGGAATACCTTGTTTTTATGGATACCTGTGCCTTGTATACAACGAAAGACAGCACCGTTTGTAAAACTGGCAATAAGCTTTATCATACCTATGAGGAATGGTTGGGAAGAGGTGTTGTTATTGCAGATATGGTCCGCACATCGGATAATGGCTATCTCCTGGCGGGTTCTCTGATAGGTGTAGCAGATTCTACTGTCAGTTTAGCGAGAGTAAGCGATACTTCAAATGTATCTGTAGGACCTGTAACACCTGTAACACCAGTAGTACGGCAGGATAGTGTTGCTCTCCTGTTGAAAGTAAACCAATATGGAGCTGTACAATGGGCAAAACATTATGGTTTCGGTGGCGATAACTACTTTACAAAAGTAAGAACAACGAGTGAAGGAGGCTATGTGGCGATCGGCTCGGTACAAAGCGTAGGGCGTGATAGTTCGGCAGTGCTCATCGTGAAGACGGACGTTGGTGGAAATGTTCAGTGGAGCAGGAAAATCGGATTAGCTACTGCGAATGGTGAGACAGGTTGGGATATCATCCAGACAAGTGATGGTGGCTATGCTTTTGCCGGAAGGACAAATAGCAACTATGTAGATAGTACCGGCGACTGGTTAGTAGGCGCTATAGATGCTAACGGATATGGCAGATGGCTGAGACAATTGGGTAATGGTAGTATTGATGAGGTGTATTCAATGTTCGAAGATCATGATACATTGGTGGTGTTGGGAAGTACATTCCTGGTACATAGCTCCGGATGGCGTGACTATGATGTTGTGATCGCTAAATTGATTAAGAATACGGGTGTTACGAGCAAAACATTCCGGTATGACTTTGGAAGTGCGCCGGGAACAAATAATAACTATCCAAATATTGTTCAGAAAACGACTTACGGGTTTCTGTTCAATGTTACAAATGGCGTCGGGAAATCGGCAAGAAGTGGAATAGTTGGTGTTACTAATAATGGAGATATCCTTACGTCCCGTCAGCTGTCGAGCCCATTGGATACGGTCGTTGCCCAGGGAATGCCGATGATTGGCTCTTCCAATGGTATTCTGGCGATACAAAATGTGCTTACGCAGCCTAAAAATATCTTTGCACTTAATAAGATCAATAGTGATACTACGCTTGTCTGGTCTGACTTGATCAGGCTGGATAGTTCGTCTTTCCTGAACGATGTACTGGAAAGGCCTGATGGTGGTTATGTGGCAGCAGGTACTTATGGCACCCGCGGGTTACTTGTATATACGCCAGTATCCGGAAGGCTGACCTGTGGTAACTCTACGCTGAATAGTACTTTCACTACGCTTAGGGCTACACCGAATAAGAATAGTCCGATGGCTATTAACATAGCAAGAAGTATTGATAGTGCGTTATTGCCTGTTTTTATTCAGTCTGTTGATATTTCGGTGTATGATTTCGGGCTTGGCTGCAATGATAGTAACACCTGTTATAAGATTCGGGGTGGTCCTTTATTATGTGGAAATTCAAATGCAATATTCCGTGGCTATACAGACAGTACGAACAATTGCTCAGACAATGAATACTTTGCAGTCAGCAAAGGAACGGAGCTCTATAACGCATATGTTGATTCATTGAGAACAAGCTTTGGTAATACCTATGCTGACAGCTGTATACAGGCCGGTCAGAAGGAAGCTTATACGCTGACATACAATATCAGTGAATACCATTACACCTTATATTATTACGACCAGGCAGGGAATCTGGTGAAAACAGTTCCTCCTGCAGGTGTAGTAGTAGATCGCTCTGCATCATGGACCAGCCGTGTGAGAGCGGCAAGAGCAGCCGGCGCTGATCTGACACCTGCACATACCATGGTGACTAAATACCGGTACAATACCTTAAACCAGGTAATAGCACAACGTACACCTGACGCAGGAGACAGTAAGTTCTGGTATGACAGGTTAGGCAGACTGGCGGTTTCCCAGAATGCAAAACAACAACCTTTAGCGGCTTACAGTTATACGCAATACGACCCATTAGGACGAATCACAGAAGTAGGGGAGATCTCCAGTAGTGCTGCAATGGACAATACGTTGAGCCGGAATCCGGGTAGCTTAAACTCGTGGTTCACCAACTCTGCCAACAGTCGTACGCAGATCACCCAGACGACGTATGACGTTGCTAATAGTTTCATTACCGGCTTCTTATCACCGGTTAACTTACGCAACCGGGTAGCCTGGACGGCATTATACGATTCCGCTCCTGAGCAGGCTACCGGTGGTTATGCTGCTGCTACTTTCTACAGTTATGACATTCATGGAAACGTTGACACCCTGTTACAGGACTATAAGAAAGGAAGCATGGCTACTGCTTTCAATCGTTTCAAGAAGATTGTGTACAGATATGATCTGATCAGTGGTAAGGTAAATCATGTAGCATATCAGCCAGGTAGACCGGATGCTTTCTATCATCGTTATAGCTATGATGCAGAAAACCGCCTGACAAATGTGGAGACCAGCAGCGATAGTGTGTATTGGGAGAATGATGCGTTTTACCAGTACTATAAACATGGGCCACTGGCGCGTACGGTGATTGGACAGCAACAGGTGCAGGGAATGGACTACGCATATACATTACAAGGCTGGTTAAAAGGCGTTAACAGCACTGCTGTAGGCACCGGCTTTGATATGGGCCACGACGGCACCAGTGCGGCCAGAGATGTCTTCGGGTTTGCTTTGCATTATTATGGCGATAGGGATTATAAAACTGTAAGCCAGGGCCTGAGTCCTTTTGCCCCGGTGGGGAATATTGGGTTTAAACCGCTGTTTAATGGCAATATAGGGGCTATTAGCCAGTCTATTCCTTCATTGGGTACACCACTGCAGTATGCATACAATTACGACGTTTTAAACCGCCTGAAAGGCATGCAGGTGAGCAGAGGGCTGGATTCTTTGGCTAATAGATGGACGCCGGTTAACCTGCCTGATTTTAAAGAGGATATTAGTTATGATGCAAATGGTAATATCCTGAATTATAACAGAGCGGGGGATAGCATATTCGCAGGTAAGCCCTTGCAAATGGACAATCTTACCTATAATTATAAGACAGGAACAAATAAACTGGATTATGTACAAGATGTAGTATCTCCTTCTAATTACGATAATGATATTGATAGTCAATCATCAGGAAACTATGAATATGATAATATCGGTAATCTGACGAAGGATGTAAATGCTGGTATAACAGCTATCAACTGGACTGTATACGGAAAGATCAAAAGCATCAACAAGGGTGGTACGCTCATTAATTATACCTATGATGTAGCTGGTAACCGCATCAGCAAGAATGTGAATGGTGTGGAGACCTGGTATGTTCGCGACGCTACGGGGAATGTGATGGCCGTTTATGAGAAAGGAGATCTAGGCGTTAATGGCGGCAAATTGTCAAGGTCGGAGGCACATCTCTATGGTTCTAGTCGTTTAGGCGTTAATTCATTGGTTACCAATTTGGAAGATGCACAGCCTTCTACGGCGGTAAATTTACCGGGATTAGATTCAGGATTAAATATTAATTTCATCCGAGGTAATAAGGTCTTTGAATTAAGTAACCATTTAGGGAACGTACTGGCAACGGTGAGTGATAAGCGATGGCTGCAGACTGCAGGGTGGTATAAGGCGGATGTTAGATCGGCACAGGAGTATTATCCGTTTGGGATGATGATGGTGGGAAGGAGTTTTAATGCGGGCAATTACAGGTTCGGATTCAATGGGAAGGAGAATGATAATGAGGTGAAGGGTGAGGGGAACCAGCAGGATTATGGGATGAGGGTGTATGATCCGAGGTTGGGGAGATTTTTGAGTGTGGATCCGATAACTGCAAAATATCCAGAGTTAACGCCATACCAGTTTGCAAGTAATAGGCCGATTGATGGGATTGATATTGATGGATTGGAGTATTTTGGAGCTATAGGTGGACAAATGAATCAGAAATATATTTCAAATGAGTTTGTTCCCAAATCACAACGACTATCTGGTGCGCAGCTTTCTGATGAGATGAAAGAAGGTGCACGCGTCCAAATAATTGTTGGAAAAAATGTTGCACCTGTTGTTGTTGTTGGACTTGTTGGTTGGATGAGCCCTGCCGCAGGAATTCCGTTGGCCCTTTCGTATTTAACGGGAGCGCCAGTTCTTCCAGCCCCTCAGGTGATGGGAAGTGTTGCTGCTAGAGCCACTAATAGTGCTGAAGTGACAGCGGCGGAATCTGCAGCTTCCACAGCTAAACCTATTACTGTAACTGATGAACTCTATGCTAGTATAGGCGAATTTGAAGTTCAGGATAGTAAGGGTGGAATTGTTGGTACTGTGAAGAATTCGTACGGGAATTTGGATTTCTATGTAAATACTAAGGGAACTGAATATAGTGGTAGGGGGAGTGATGTCATGAAGGCTCTCTTTAACAGAGCTATTTCTACCGAAACTGTGACAGGAATAAACGGGACATGGAGTCGGGGTTCTCTGGGATCAAATTTAAGGGCATTTAACACCGCAATTAAAGATAAGTTGGCTCTTAGATCAGCAACATTTGAAAGCCTTTCAAGTACGGATGCAGATGCTCTTCTTAAAGAAGCTGCATTTGAGACTTTTACAGGTTCAAATGCAAGGGAACTAGGTTTCAATAATGTGAAAATAAATCGTGTTGAAGGAACTGCTGGGGACTACACTAGCGCTTCTGTAACTTTTACAAAATGAGAATATGAAAGAAGAAGAATTAATGCGATTAGGCTTTTTCGAAATTGAAAGTACTGTAGCAAGTGCGAACACAGATGTTCGGCGATTCCAGTTATATGAATGTTATAATGACGTATTCCTTCGTATAATTATATCAATGCATAAGGATAATTTTATTGTGGAGCATATGTATTTTAATTCACCTGAATCAGATGAATTAAAATTAGAACTATTTGGTAGTGATTTATCAGTGGAAAATATAATTAATAGGCTAAAGGCATATAGAGAAAGTATTGATCCTTCCAAGGAGTTACCAGAAACTTTTTAGAATGTAAGCTGCATATTAGAGAATATAATCGTTTTCTAAAATAAGAACGCCCTGTCTGTTTTATCAGACGGGGCGTTGTCTAAAATTGAGGTGCTTATTTATTGAATAGCTTTAAGTTTTACGTTGTTAATCATAGCATCGAGTGCGTATAGGATGCAGACTTTATCTTGTTCCGGAAACCTTGCAATATCATTTAATCTTCTGAGCATAGAAGGGTCTTTTAAGAGTTCCCTGTCTTCCGATTCTCCCAAAAGATACCCCACTGTAGTATCGAGTACCTCCGCTAGTTTTTTTACAACATCAATAGTAGGCTTTACCTCATCCCGCTCATATTTACCAATGATGGAATGATGTGATTCTATCTGTCTGGCCAGTTCCGCCTGGGAGAAGCTTTTAGCTTCCCTGGCCTCCCTTAGTTTTTTGCCAAAGCTGCTCATAATGCGCATTTATGGTATTAAAAAGCTTGTTAGTAGTTGGTTTTATAAAAATACTGACAAAAAATGAGCTAATGAAACCATAAATATT
>NZ_PYGK01000027.1 GCF_003014595.1 Chitinophaga ginsengisoli
TTAGACGTCATTTATCTAATGTTTTCGCTTGACATTACCTGTGTATAATGTTTGCTGTTGTTTCCATTCTTTCAAAGAACTTTAGCTAAGCCATTCGCTTAACCTTCGTTAATGTCTCAGATCCGATCTGTGTGGCACTTACTGCCTGACATCTTTTCTATACTTTAAGAACTTCTTCGTGTGTGCCCCGTTCGCGTCGTTTGCGTTGGGGTTGCAAAGGTGTATTAAATTTTCATTACCACCAAATTTTTTTGAAGATTTTTATTTTAGCGATCATTTAGCAATGATCATTCTAAATTCAATCGTATAAAGCTTTTCAGCTGATTATACCTCATCAAAAAAAGAGAAATTCTGTACCTGGGAAAGAGCTTTTGTGTGCGTTGCTTTCTATCAAAGCGGGACGCAAAAGTAGGAGTTTTTTCGTTACCACCAAATAAATTTTAAAAGATAACTGGCATGATTATATTAACACACTATTTATCAATATATTAAGAAAGAATGTTTACTGCACCGGCTCACTCAACAACCCCTCCGGATAGCTCACCTTCATCAAAAACAAGCCCTGCGGCGGTACCGCAAAATCGGCATTCACACAATTCCGGCTCTCTATCGCCTCCCGGAATCCCTGCATACTCAGCTTGCCCCGCCCTACCCGCAACATCGTACCCACCATTCCCCGCACCATTCCCCTCAAAAACCGGTTAGCCGTTACATTGTACACAATGCGGTGCTCTCCCGCCGTCCAGGCTGAAGACATGATATTACAGTTGTACGTCTTCACCTGCGTATTCCGCTTGGAAAATGTCATAAAGTTCTCGTACTCCATCAACACGCCCGCCGCTTCCTGCAACAACCCCACATCCAGCCGGTAAGGGAAAAAATACCCCCTGTCATGCAGGAAAGGATCCTTATGCAGATACAAAGTATATTCATAAGACCTGCTCAGGGCCGCAAAGCGGGAATGCGCGTCATCCCCCACCTGATACACATGTCTCACCACCACATCCGGCGGCAGTATCGCATTCACCTTATACAGGAACTGAGGATGTAATGGCTGCTCCATATCAAAATGCAGGAAATTCTGCAACGCATGCACGCCCGCATCCGTGCGGCTGGAACCCGTCGTCTCTACTTTAGTTCGCATCAACAGACTGATAGCATGATCTATCGCAGACTGCACAGTGTTTGCATTTTCCTGTATCTGGAAACCATTAAAACTGGTTCCCTTATATGCTACCTCAATAAAATATCTCATAATTCCCGATTGCGAAACGCGAAGGTACGTGGCCAAAAAACAAAAAAGGTCACAAAGTTGCTTTCATACAACCCTGTGACCTTCCGGATAATTTATGCAAACTGCTATCGGTGCAGCATCGCTCTGAAACGTCCTTTGTAATAACTGTCAGATAATAAGCTCTCCAAACCGGCATATTCGTCTGAATGATACGCCTTCGGATAAGCCAAATCCAGTAAGCGGTACCTGGAATCATCAGTGCTCATTAACTGCACCAATGTCTTTATCTGTGCAGACTCCAGGCAATAACCTTTCGTCTGTTTCCGGAATGCATCCAGCATACCGTCATCGTCTTTTCCAGCTACGAATTTTCTCAGCATCTTGCGAAAAGTATCATCATCCATCACCTTTCCACAATCAGAATTGATCATTTTCAGCGAAGATGATTTGGGTGCGGGTGTCGCTTCTGTTGCCACCGGGGCGGCTACATCAACGTTCTCCCCTTCTGCCTCTTTCTTTTTCTTTTTGTCTTTTTTGCTTTCCTTCGGATGATCTATAGACAAATCGCTCACCTCATAGCCGGTAGGGTCATTCACTACATTGTTGGGATGTTCTGAAGTATCTATTGTATCGATCTTTTCAGCAAGCTTGCTGCGTTTTTTCTTTTTAGGGCTTGCCGGCACTTCTTCTGCAGGAGTGCTTGTTTCCACAGATGTATCCCCTGTTGCCGGCGCTGTTGCTGGTGTCGCTGGTGCAGCTACACTACCTGCCGGTGGCGCCTGATGCCCGCCAGTATCCAGGAAGTCAATGAATGCCGGATCGTCTGATTTTTTCTTCCGCTGTCTCTTTTCCTTCTTTGTCAAAGCAGGCGCCTCTTCCTTCACTGGTTCTGCTACTACTACAGGGGCCGCTTCCGAAGAAGCACTAGCCGTTTCTGTGGCAGGTTTTGTTGCCGGTGGTGCCGGTTCCGTTGCCGGAGGTACCACCGCCGGAGTTGCCTCTGTGATAGGCTGCTCCTTTGCCGGAGCTGCTTCTGCTGATTTATTCTCTTCAGCCAGTACGGCACTGGCCAGTTGTTTTTCCTCATCTGTCAAAGGCTCCCGCTCTCTCCTTCTCCTCCGTTTCTTCGGAGCTTCGGTTGCATCAGTAGCCGGCGCTACTGTCGGAGCTACTGCCTCTACCGCTGCAGCTACCGGCGCCTTGGGCTCTTCCGGTTGTATGTCATCCGGACGGTCGTCGCTGACTACCTTATCCAGCGCCTGGGAGAATTTATTGGACTGCTTTACAGGTCGGGTGCCCGGTCCTACCGTCACGCCGCTTTTCGCAGGAAATGTAGAATCAAGATCTTTCTTTAGAGATGCCATCATCGCCTGTTTCTGTTGCTCTTCTGAAACAGCTACTGGCGGCGCTGGTACCAATGCACTATCTGCGGATGCAGGAACAGGAGCAGGTGCAGGTGTCGTTTCTGGTGAATTCGCTGCTACCACCGGAGCCGTCGCTGTATCCTGAGCTGGCGCCTCTTCCGCTGGCGGTGTTGTCACTGCCGGAGTTTCCGCTACTGCTACGGCTTCTTTCTTCCTCTCCTCCCCAGGTCTGATCACCGCAAAAGTCTGCAGATTAAACAACGCATATCCACGGCCAGCGTCCTGTTTCAACAGGTATCCCTGATCCGCTGGTCCTGTAACGCGCACCAGGTATTGACGTTCCGGCACATCACTTTTGGCAAAACCTATCCGGAGAGAAGCCGTACCTGCCGGCATTTTTGAAAGGATCAGATACCCCCTGTCTGACGACGGGATCAGCTTACCATCATATCTAACATAAAAAGGCTGGGATCTTTCACTTTGTATGTATACAAAATACAGCTGTTCCTGGGCCATCATGCGGAAGGTCATTCCCAGGAAAAACAATGTGAATATAGATCTCTTGAAAAATTGCGGCATACACATTTCTTGAATAACTACGAATGACGGACAAATCCGTCATTCCAGATCGCTTATGATTGATTAAATTAGTTACAAAATCTATTCCAAGATAACCAGCACTTCCCCCTTCTCCACTGCCGTACGTTCCTTTACCCTTACCTCTTTTACCACGGCATCCGCCGCAGCCTTGAACACATTTTCCATTTTCATGGCTTCCAGTATCAATACCGGATCGCCTTTTTTAATGACCTGTCCCGGCTCTACCAGCACTTTCAATACCAGACCCGGCATAGGCGCCTTCAGGTCATTTACCTTACGGGTCAGGGCATCTTTCATCCCCATCGCTGCCAGTAGCTGGTCGATCGGTTCTTCTATGACCACATCATATTCCTGCTGATCGATCATAATAGTAACCGTTTTTGTGTCCCGGTCCACCTTGATCACCTGGGCTACAAAACTCCTTCCATCCAGTATAATACTATGATTACCATTAGGAAGCGCCACTCCCGACCATGTGACAGGCTGGCCATTACAGGTAAAAGGGAATATCTCCGTATTGACCACAAACGGCTGATCTCCATTCACAATTGTTTTTATCATAACATGGTAATTTAACTGGACAGCGACAAAAATAACATTTTTAAACACTTACCGGCCGCGGGTTTTGCGAATGATCCCTATTTATGGCCAATTATCATGATTTAGTTAATATTAACAGCTCAGATCATAATTATTTGTGATAAAACCTGTTAATTCGTGCCAAAAACAGTTAACAATCATGTTCAAACCTTTGCAGCAAACGCTCAAATGTGTACTGTTGGCAAGCCTCTCAGGGATAATATACATTACCCCGATCGCTGCGCAACAGGCCCCCTCACAGCAGGAAGATCCCTCCCTTAAAATCTATCGCGCCACCTCAACTAAAGTGCATGACCTGGTTCACACCAAATTGGATGTTCGTTTTGATTATGCTAAAAGATATCTGATAGGAAAAGCCTGGCTGACCCTGAAACCGCATTTTTACAAGACAGACTCCCTCACACTGGACGCTAAAGCAATGGACATCAAACAGGTAGCTATTGTGAAAGGTGGAAAGAATGTGCCGCTCAAGTACAAGTATGACAGTCTGCAACTGCATATTGACCTGGATAAGGATTACCAGAGAACTGAATCCTTTACTGTATACATAGACTATGTAGCCCGCCCTGACGACGTAAAATCCGAAGGCAGTGCTGCTATTACAGATGCCAAAGGCTTGTATTTCATCAATCCTGACAGCAGTGTAAAGAACAAACCGGTACAGATCTGGACACAGGGTGAAACAGAATCCGCCTCCGCCTGGTTCCCTACCATCGACCGTACCGCCCAGAAATCAACCGAAGAGATCAGCATCACTGTAGATAAAAAATATGTAACCCTCTCCAACGGTAAACTGGTTAGCCAGAAGAACAATGCAGATGGCACCCGTACTGACTACTGGAAGATGGACCTTCCCCACTCTCCTTACCTGTTTATGATGGCAGTAGGCGACTTCGCGATCATTAAAGACCAATGGAAAGGCAAAGAAGTGAATTACTATGTGGAAAAAGCATATGCTCCGTATGCAAAGGCTATTTTCGGTAATACCCCCGAAATGATGACCTTCTACTCCAACATACTCGGATATGAATATCCCTGGGTAAAATATTCCCAGGTAGTGGTAAGAGATTATGTGTCAGGTGCTATGGAGAATACCACCGCGACTATTCATGGCGACTTCCTGCAGAAAACAGACAGGGAACTCCTGGACAACAACAACTATAACGAGGCTGTGATTGCCCACGAACTGTTTCACCACTGGTTTGGCGACCTGGTAACGGCAGAATCCTGGAGCAACCTGACACTGAATGAGTCTTTTGCAGACTACAGTGAATACCTCTGGATGGCTTATAAATATGGTAAAGACGCTGCGGACGATCATTCCTATAAAGCGGCGCAGAGCTATGAAAAGTTTGCCCAGTACTCCGGCGACAAAGACCTGGTGCGCTTTCACTACCACGATAAAGAAGATATGTTCGACGCCATCAGCTATCAGAAAGGTGGCCGCATCCTGAACATGCTACGCAACGTAGTAGGCGACAGCGCCTTCTTCAAATCACTGAACCTCTACCTCAAAACAAACGCGTTCAAGGCTGCTGAAGCTCACCAGCTGCGTCTTGCTTTTGAAGAAGTGAGTGGCCAGGACCTGAACTGGTTCTTTAACCAATGGTACTTCGGCCAGGGTTATCCTGTACTGGATATCAACTACGGCTACAATGAAGGAAGCAAAACCGTTACCGTTACAGTACAACAGCAACAGCCCGGCAATAAGGTATTCCAACTGCCAGTAGCGATAGACGTCTATGCCGGTGGTAAAAAGGTTCGTCACCAGGTGACCGTTACCGATAAAGTAAGCACTTTCACCTTCCCGTCCGAGATCAAACCAGATCTCGTCAACTTCGACGGCGACAAAGTACTGCTGGCTACCAAAACGGAGAACAAGGATATCAACGCTTACATCTTCCAATATGCCCACGCACCGGAATACCTGGACCGCAGGGAAGCTATCGAAGCCTGCCTGAAAGAACAGAGCAGCAATCCGGCGGCACTGAAAGTGGTGGCCTCTGCCTTAAAAGATAAATTCTATGGCCTGCGTGCGCTGGCTATCAACGGTCTGAAACTGACAGATCCTGCGGTGAAGGCAGCCACCTTTACTACCCTCCAGGAGCTGGCGAAGAAAGACGAAAATGCAACTGTACGTGCTGCCGCACTGGCACAACTGGGTACGCTGAAAGACGTTAAATTAACGTCGATCTTCGAAGCGGCTGCAAAAGACCGCTCTTATGCCGCTGCAGGTGCGGCCCTGGAAAGCCTGAGCGCCCTGGACCTGGAAAAGAGCTATACACTGGCCAAACAAATGGAAAAAGATTCCAAAGGTGCTTTGAGCAATGCCATCGCAGGTGTATACGCCCAGAAAGGCAATGAAGCAGACCTCGGTTTCTTTGCCAAAACCTTCAATGAAGCCAGTGGCCAGGATAAACTGGATGCCGCTATTCAATACCTGTCTATCCTGAGCCTTGTAGATAATACCGACGAAGTGCTGAAAGGTGTGGAAGATATCAAACAGATGGCACTGCTGTTCAACAACAAAATGGTCAACAACTACCTGGTAAGCCTGCTGCAGCCAATAGCCAGAAATAAAGAAGAAAAAGCGGCGGTAGCCAGCCCAGACAAGAAAATGGCGCTACTGAAGCAAAGTGATTTTATGAAGAAAGTGGCGAGTGAGCTGAAGAACTAAATCAGTCAAAGCAATAAAGGAAAAGGGGTTCGTCAGACGAGCCCCTTTTTTTATGAATTTATGTTCCGGTCATCGAAGAAGAAGCAATGACCTTATGGCGCCGGTCTGAGTATTACTCTTCTTCGCTTTAACGCCGTTATAATAAGGTACAAACAATGTATCTCCTATGTTCATCCTACGTTCATCCTACGTTTATGAACGTAGGATTAACGTAGGATGAACATAGGAGATACATTGTTAAAACGAAGCTAAATCGAAGCTTGTACCTGTTCAAATAGAACATGAATCAAAGACGAGGTTACCCCAATCCTATCTCAGAATGCCTCTCTGGGATCTCAACATCCTGAAACCCTTTCTTTATCAGGAAGTTACGGAATATCTGTTGTACCTCATACTCCCCATGCACGAGGAATAACTTCTTTACCTCTCTTGGGTCCTGACAGGACAACCACTGACTAAGATCCTCATAATCGCCATGAGCGCTCATAGAACGGATCACCCCTACTTCGGCCCTCACTTCATAGTGGGTACCATAAATAGAAACTTCTTTCGCTCCTCTCATCAGGCGGCCACCCAACGACTGCGGCTCACAGTATCCCACTATTAGGATCGTATTCCGGGTATCGCCGATGTTATTGGCAATATGATGCTTCACCCTGCCGGCCTCCGCCATGCCTGAAGCAGAAATGATCACACAAGGTTCCTGGCGGAAGTTCAATGCTTTCGATTCATCTACCGTCTCTATATAGTGCAAACCGGGGAAGTCAAACGGATCATCGTCAATTTCCAACAGTTTAGCCACTGTCTTATTGAAAACCTCCGGATGATGCCTTACGACGTCGGTAGCTTCAATCGACAACGGACTATCCACAAAGATGTCCACCTTCGGCAACTTGCCTTCCAACCCTGCCCTGTTCAGTGCATACAGCAGTTCCTGGGTACGGCCCACACTGAAAGCAGGGATGATCAGTTTCCCTTTCTTTACTTTACAGGTATCGTGAATGTATTTGATCAGCAGATCATCTGAAGGAGCAGCTTCGGCATGTAAAGTGCTGCCGTATGTAGATTCCAGCAGGATGTAATCTGCCTGTGGAAAAACTTCAGGAGATCGTAATATAGCGTCATTGTAGCGACCTACATCTCCACTGAAGGAGACCTGAGTGGTCTTTCCATCTTCAGTGATACGTACGTGTACAGACGCACTTCCTATGATATGACCGGCATCGGTGAAATACACTTCCACATCATCATCAATCCGGAACCAGGTCCTGTAGTTTACTTTCTTCAGCTGTGTAATACTGCGCTTAGCATCGTCAACGCTATACAGGGGCGCCACTTCTGGTTTGCCCTCTTTTTTCAGCTTCTTATTTTTGAACTTAGTATCGTCTTCCTGTATTTTGGCGGAGTCCAGTAGCAGGATCTCTGTCAGATCAAATGTGGCGGGTGTGCAATAGATCTGTCCCTTGAATCCTCTTTTAATCAGCAATGGTATGAGTCCTGTATGATCGATATGCGCATGTGAAAGGATCATGTGTGTTACTGCCGTTGCATCAAACCCAAAGTCTTCGTTCATCGCATCGGTCTCCCTGCCCATTCCCTGGAACATACCGCAGTCCAGCAGTATCTTCTTGCCATTCTTTAATGAAATAAGATGTTTGGAACCGGTAACCGTGCGTGCAGCGCCGTGAAATGCAATTTTCATGTGGTGTGTTTGAAAAATGATCTGTAATGGTATATCTCCTGTCTATGCTTTTCCTTTGAATGACCAGGTGATGGCGAAAGAGGCAATTACTGTGCCATCATGGCTTCTGCCGATGCTGTTCACCGTAAGCACTTCAGGCTCGCCGGTAGCAGCAGTACGCGCTATTGCAGCCTGTATTGCTCCGCCGTCATTACAGGTGAACCAGGTCTTACCGGTGGCCTTTTTCACAAACGAAGCTTCCATACCTGTTACCAGCATGGATACACGTTTGGGAGTGGCCGTGCGTATATACATTATCGCCATTAGTCCTGTGCTCATTTCCGCTGCCATTGCCAGGCAGGCAAAATAGGTAGAATGGAAAGGATTCTGGGATAACCATTTAAAAGGAACTACCGTGGTGCACTGCTGCTCATTCAACTGTTTCAACCTCACGCCTGCCAGCCATGCGCTGGGTAGCTTCCATAAAAGGTAAAGGGAGAACTTAAACGGGTGTCCTGCAAAACGAATAAATGAGCGGACAGCCGGATGAGACGTGGAATGCTCCATAGCGGTAGCTTTATTGGTTTGTGTAATAAGCGGGATTCAAGGCATCCGGCGACCACTGTTTCAGCATATCAGCTACTTTTTCTTTGTCATAGGTATCTGCCGATTCCAACAAGCCGGAATTCTGTGTATGCAGTCTGTTGCCTTTTGCATCCAGGATCACCAGCACCGGGAATCCAAATCGCTGCGGATACCCCAGTTGTTTCAGCAAGGGTAAGTTCTTATTTTCCTTGCTGTAGTTCAGGTGGTACACCACATAGTTTTTCTCTTCCAGAGCGTTCAGGGTCGAATCTTCCCGAACAAACTTATAGAAGCGTTTACACCAGATGCACCAGTTTCCGCCTATCTGGACCAGCACATGTTTATTGCTTGCTGCTGCCTGTTTTTCTGCCTTCAGCAGATCTGCTGCTGCATCTGCACCGGGATCATAGATGTGCTGAAGATCCAGGTAGGGTTTCTCCTGTGCATGTGCCATGCTGATAGCACACATCATTACCACAATGGGTAGTAATAAATATTTCTGCATACGTTAATTTATCTGTCTACAAAGACTGTATATACTGATATATAGCTTGCTGGGCATTGACACGCGGCACACCTTCTTCCGGAGCAATGTCAATATTACGAATCTCCGCATCCAGTTTTACCGCATTGGTATTGTCTGCCAGCTGTAAGCGGATGATTTCTTTCAGTTGCGCCTGCAACTGCGGATCATATACCGGGAAAACCACTTCTATACGCCGGTGCAGGTTACGGTTCATCCAGTCTGCCGATCCCATATAAACCTCTTCATTACCATTATTATGGAAGATAAAGACCCTGGCATGTTCCAGGTATCGGTCTACAATTCTCCTAACCCTGATATTACTGCTTTCCGGCTGATCCGGCACCAGGCAGCAGATACTACGGGCTATCAGGTCAACCGTTACACCTTCCTGACTGGCGGCATACAGACTGGCTATCATCTCTTTCTCCTGCAGGTTATTCAGCTTGATGATGATCCTGGCCGGTTTGCCTGTGCGGGCATTTTCAATCTCCCGATTGATCAGTTCCTTAAAGCGGTCCATCATGTTGAACTGCGCTACCAACAGATGCTGGAAGGTAAGGAACTTATACTTAACTGGTTGCTCCCTGGCCTGCAGGTACAGGAAGAGCAGTTCGAGCTCTTGTGTAATACCCGGGTGGGCCGTCATCATCACATGATCTGTGTAGAACCGCGCGGTCGTTTCATTGAAGTTACCGGTGGCCATCAGTCCAGCATAATCCCATTGGTATCCCCTACGGCGTTTCACCAATGCGATCTTGGCATGTACTTTCAAACCGGGTATGCTGTATATGATCTTTACCCCTGCGGCCTTCATCTTTTTGGCCCAGCGGATATTGTTAGCTTCGTCAAAACGGGCTTTCAGCTCCACAAATACCGTTACCTGCTTACCATTATGGGCAGCACTGATCAGCGCATTCGCAATCTGTGAGCTGGAAGCAATGCGGTACAGGGTGATATAGATCTCCTGCACATTAGGATCCACCGCTGCTTCATTAAAGAAACGCAGGATGTAGTCGTACCGTTGGTAAGGCGCGTGCAGCAAGATATCCCGCTTGGCCACTTCATCCAGCAGACGGGATACATTCTCCAGAGCCGGCACCTGTATGGAAGGCTGTTTCGGATAACTGAAGGCGGGCGACTTTACCGGCATAGGCAGGTCGTTCAGGTCCTTCAGGTTATGATAACGGCCACCTTCCACCATTTCCTCCGGCAGGATGTGGAAATAAACAGCCAGCAGTTTCTGTAATGCCAGTGGCATGGTGGCATCAAACAGGAAGCGGGTAGGGATACCCAGTTCCCTCTTCTGGATCATGGTCTCTACCTGTTCAAGAATATCGCTGGCCAGCTCGTTCATGTCTGTTTCTGCATCACGGGTGATCTTGATACTGTAACAACCTGTCACCGTATATCCCGGGAACAGGAAGCCTACATTCTCCCTGATCACATCATCCAGCATGGCGATGTAATACACATTATCCAGTGCTGGCAATTCTATAAAGCGGGGCAGCGAAGCGCTGGGAATATTGACCAGTGCATATTGCTGCATATCAGGAGTAGTATCTTCTGTGAGGGATACAACCAGGTAAAGCTGGTTATTCTCCAGGAACACCTCCTCCGGCTTCTTCTTCCGCAGCCACAATGGCTGCAGGAAGCTGAGTACCTTTGTCAGGAAATACTCCCGCAGGGGCTCAAGATGTAAGGTATGTAAGGGCTCGTTGTAATACAGGTGTATGTTGTAACTCTTTAATGCAGGCAGTAACTTTCCCGTCAATGTGCGTCCGAATTCACCCAGCTGCCTGTTGATCTCCTGTTGTATGGCAGGCAATGTATCTGGCGAAAGAATGTCCTCTCCTGCTACATCGGGATTACGATGTAAGAGCTTGTTCACCGTCAGGACAGCAGGCATGCGTACACGGAAAAATTCATCCAGGTTGGAAGAGAAGATAGAAAGGAACTTAATCCTTTCATACAAAGGTACGTCCTCACTTTTAGCCATGCAGAGCACTCTATAGTTGAACGATAACCAGCTAAGGTCACGGTCATACAGCGGAACATTCGTAGATATAGTCTTGTTACTCATGCTTAATTCTTCACCGGAAAAAATAGGGCTGCTATCAGGAACGCCAACACGGAAATGATCAATCCGAACATAAAGATGTTGTAGGCGATGCGTAGTTGTTTATACTTCTTGCCCAATACCACGCCAAGGTGGTAAATGTCCTGAATCATGCTGCCGTAGACATACTCGCTGTCTTTCATCATTTCAGTCATACCCCAGGTATATTCTTCCAGCGACATCTGATGGAAGTTACCGAAGAAGAGCAGGTTCGTCTTTTTGCTGTCGATATCTGCCTTGGTGAACTTTCCGATGTTGATATTAGGGCGGGTGGCCAACACGGAGAAGATGATAGTTAGCACTCCTGTGAGCAGGAATATGAAGGCAGGGATGATCAGGTTAGGATAATCTTCCAGTCTTCTGAACAACACCCCCAGTATAACGGATATGATGATAGAGTTTACCGAGATCATGATATGCGCCTTGCTGTCGGCCATAGAACTAAGGCGGATATGGTTGGTAGAAGTGGTACGGAACATCGTTTCCACGCCTCTTCCCGGTTTGGGTTCCTTTTCCTTCTCCTTCTTTTTCTCTTCTTTTCCTTTTTTCTCTTCCTTGATGGTAGCAAGGTTGCCATTATCAGCAGGGGAGGCGATATGCCCTTCTTTTTTAGCGGCGGCCTTTTCTTTCTTTTGGGCCTTTTCTTCCTGTTTGTCCAGTTTACTTTTCAACTTGGCGATGTTTTCTTCTTTTTGTTGTTGCAGCAATGCTTTACAGTATGCTGTGAAATAATGGTGGGATTCCTGTAGTCGCAGAGAGCCTGCATTCCAGACGGCGCCTGGAATTTCTTTTTGCAGTGTCAGTTCCATTTCCTGTCTTAGTAAGCGGGATCGTTCTTTAAACTCCTTGGTACCGAGGTGAAACAGGTCTGCATCACATACGATCTCTTCCAACAGGTTCTGTGGGTTCTGCGGCATTTTTGTAGCCATAATACAGCCAACCACCTGCTGTTGTACATTTTCTGGAATCTGTTGTACATTCAGGAACTCCCTGGCCATCTCTGCTCCTTTCTCTTCATGCATTTTCGTTTCTCCCATCAGGTAGCCCAGATCATGGAACCAACACGCAACACATACTACGAGCAAATCATTGTCCGCCAGCCGGTAATGGGCTGCAATCTGCTGTGCCGCCGCCACTACCAGCTTTGTGTGTTCTAAATTATGATACACCAGGTTAGGGTGAGGACGTTCCTGGTATTGCTTCGCAACATATGATCCTGCTGCTTCTATGATTAATCCTGTTTGCATAAGCCTTAGTTAAAAAAGCAAAACTGAGATCAGCAAGTTACTGCATTTTTAAGTTAATTTTATTCCATGAATACGCAATGCCGGATACAGCGGGCCTGTCGCTCGCTGTGTTTTTGCATTGAATATTAACCACTCATCTATGCAAGTAAGATATATTGCGTTCTTTTTCCTGTTTCTGTCCTGCAATGCTTTCAATCGCGAGGATAAACAATATGGCTCTCCCAAAGGTTATAATCTTGCAGAGCCTACCCGTTACCGTGTCAGACAGTCCATGCAGGAGATATCAGGCATTGTGCTGGCCCCTGACGAACATCACATCCTGTCTATCAATGACGAAGAGGGCAAGATCTATTCCATCGATGTGAGTACAGACAGACCCTACCCTACTTCCAAGTTTGACAGAAGCGGCGACTACGAAGATCTGGCCACCACCGGTACGGATTGGTTTGTACTCAAAAGTAATGGACACCTGTATCATGTGAATGGCATGTTCACCGACACGGTAGATGCCACTCATTATAAACTCGCCCTTCCAGGTAAAAGGGAATTTGAAAGCCTGTATTTCGACGCAAGAGACAGCAGCCTGATTGTCATTTGTAAGAATTGCGAAGAAGACAAAAGAGAAGGCTTTACCAGCGCTTACCGTTTCCGGCTGAATACCATGGAGTATGACACCACACCAGTCTACCGTATCAATGTAGCCGATATTGCCAGATTAACAGGTGGGGATGTAGGTCGCTTCAGACCATCCGGTGCAGCCATTCACCCGATAGAACACCGGCTATATATCGTATCAGCTATCAACCGCCTGCTCGTTATTACCGACCTTGACGGTAAAGTACAGGAAGCTTATAATCTACGGCGTCGCCGCTTTCCGCAACCGGAAGGCATCTCCTTCACCGCAAACGGCGATATGTACATCTCTAACGAAGCAGTAGACGAATCGCAGGCCAGCATTCTGAAATTTAAGTACCATTGAACTCATCACGATGATTAGCATTTTACCAAAAGCAAGACACATCTTACCCCTACTCTTCCTGCCACTGCTCACGCAGGCCCAGATGACAGACGATAGCCTGGCTCGCCGGGTGATCCTCATCGGAGATGCCGGAGAGCTACATAAAGACGGGCACAATCCTGTTATAGATGCAGTGAAACAACGTATTAATCTCCAGGATGCAAGGAACACCGTATTATTCCTGGGCGACAATATATACCCCCTCGGCCTGCCGGACGCGGGTTCCTCCAGGTACGAAGAGGCCAGACAAATACTGGACTACCAGGTAGGTCTGGTGAAAAATACCAACACACAGGCCATCTTCATTCCCGGCAATCATGACTGGAAACGCTCCAAACCGGATGGATGGCAGACAGTGATCAACCAGCAGCTGTATGTGGATTCCTTACAACTGCCGAACGTTAACTTCCTGCCTAAAGATGGCTGCCCTGGTCCTGAAGAGGTACACCTGGATAACAACACGACCTTGATCATCATGGATACAGAATGGTGGTTGTTCCCTTACCAGAAACCCGGATCCGAATCTTCCTGCGATACTAAAACAAGAGAAGAAGTGCTCGCTGAACTGAACGATATCGTTAGCCGTAACAGGAATAAACTGATCATCTTTGCAGCGCATCACCCTTTCAGGAGTTATGGCATACATGGCGGATACTATACCATCAAACAGCATATATTCCCTTTCACTGATCTGAAAAAAGGACTGTACATTCCATTACCGCTGGTCGGGTCTATCTACCCTATCACTCGTGGTGTATTCGGTACCCCGGAAGATATTCCGAATCCGATCTACCAGTCAATGATCCGTGGAGTCGAAGCTGCCATTAAACCTCATGGCCCGGCCATCTTCGTGTCAGGTCATGATCATACCCTTCAGCTCATCAAAGATGACCAGAACTTCTATATTGTAAGTGGTTCCGGCTCTAAAGAGAACAGGGTAAAGAAAGGTAGTAAATCGCTCTTCGCCAGCAATGAGAACGGGTATACCGTACTGGAAATATCCAAAAGCGGCCGCGTGGAAGTGAAATACTACACCATAGAGAAAACGGATGCCCCGGTATATGCACAACAGTTATTCAGCCTGCAGGATATCCGTTCCAACGCTATTGCCAACGCCAACCTTTCTGCCAGTCAGCTACCCGCTACGGTTCGCATGCCTGCAGATTCGCAGTATACAGATAAAACAGGCTTCCATTACTGGCTGATGGGTCGGAACTACCGTGATGTATGGGCTACGCCACTGAACTACCGCGTGTTAGACCTGAATAAAGAGAAAGGCGGCCTGAAGATCCTGAAACGCGGTGGTGGTATGCAGACCCTGTCCCTGCGCCTGGAAGATAGAGATGGCAAGGAATGGGTGCTCCGTTCCCTGAAAAAATATCCGGAGAAAGCCATACCAGAGGCATTACGTGAAACAGTCGCAAGGGAAGTAGTACAGGACCAGATCTCTGCTGCCAATCCTTATGCACCACTGGCAGTAGTACCACTGGCGGATGCTGCTGGTGTACATCATACCAACCCTTCCTTTGTATACCTGCCTAAAGACACAGTTCTCGGCATTTATCAAAGCACTTTCGGGGATGATGTATACCTGTTTGAAGAAAGAGAAGCAGATATAAAGGGAAAAACACTGAGTACGCTCAAAGTACTCGAACAGCTGCAGGGCGACAATGACAATACCATCGATCAGCCGGCCGTACTGAATGCACGCCTGCTGGACCTGTTGATGGCAGACTGGGACCGCCACGATGACCAATGGAGATGGGCGGCAGAGAACAGCAAAAAAGCGAAGACGCAAAAATACTTCCCTATCCCCCGCGACCGTGACCAGGCATTCTTTGTCAACGAAGGCCTGCTACCACGTATTGCCTCCAGACGCTGGGCAATGCCTAATATCCAGGGCTTCCGTCCAAAGATCAGGTACATAGAGGGACAGAACCCCACCGCACAACCTTTTGACCGTTCCTTTATGAACGAGTTAAGTGAACAGCAGTGGAAAGACATTACCCACAACTTCGTACAGCATATCACCGATTCTGCCATCAAGGCTGCGGTGAACAACTTCCCTGACACAATCAGGGCGGAAGTAGGCGAGCGTACTTACAATACACTGAAAGCCCGCCGCGATATACTGGAGAAAGAAGCCCTCGTATTATACCGCTTCCTGTCTAAACATGTGGAAGTGACAGGTAGTAAAAAAGATGAGCTGTTCACCATTGAACGTCTGCCGGGAGGATTGATGGATGTAACAGTTACCAAGATCAATAAAAAAGGAGAACTGGAACAGGTTATCTATCACCGTACTTTCGATCCGAAAGACACCCGTGAAATAAGACTGTTTGGCCTCGGTGGTGAAGACAGATATGTAACGAAAGGAGATAACGGTTCACCCATCAAGGTGCGCATTATCGGTGGTAAGGACATAGATACTTATATCGACAGTACCGGCAGTCATGCAGGCAAACGTATCCGCATCTATGAACTGGCCAACAGGAAAGACAGTTTTGATATGCACGGCAATGACAGGCGTATATTGTCTTCCAACCCTGAGATCATCAGGTATGAACGTACCTTCTTCCGTCTAAACTATAATAAACTGATGCCACTGGCATCTGCTGGCTTTAACGCGGATGATGGTCTGTCGCTCGGCCTCGGCTTCCAGTATACCACACAGGGCTTCCGTAAACGCCCGTTTGCAACAAGACAAACCGTACTGGCAGGTCATTCACTGGGTACCGATGCCTGGCAGTTCCGCTACCTGGGCGAGTTTACAGACGTGATCGGCAATACTGATCTGACAATCACGGCCAGTGCGAAAGCACCTAACAATACCATCAACTTCTTTGGCTTTGGTAATGAAACAGTGTTCGATAAGTCACGAACCATCCGCTACTATCGTACCCGTTTCGCACTGTTCAACATCGAGCCTTTACTGAATACCAAACTGTCAAGGAATGTGGAGCTGTATTATGGTCCTTCACTGACCTACTACAGCCTTGACAAAGATGAAACAGGCGGACGTATCATTTCAGATTTTCCACACAACGGACTGGATTCCCTGTCTGTTTACCAGTCGAAGTCATATGCTGGTCTGCGTCTGGGATTGAAGATAGATACCCGTGATAATGCCCTGATACCAACAAGAGGTATCAGCTGGAATACTTCTGTGTATGGCAGCCAGGGACTGAATGAACAGAAACACAATTATCTGCAGGCACAAACAGACCTGAGCATTTACACCAACTTCCATGTACCTACCAGTGTCGTGCTGGTAACCCGTTTCGGCGCCAACAAGATCTGGGGTGATTATGAATACTTCCAGGCAGCGATGATCGGTGGTGTACAGAATCTCAGGGGTTATCGTAACTATCGTTTCAGCGGTAATGCGGCGGTGTACAACAACGTAGAGCTGCGCATCAAACTGTTTGATTTCCGTTCTTACCTCTTCCCTGCCAGTGTAGGCCTGCTTGCCTTCAATGATGTGGGCAGGGTATGGTACTCCAGTCAAAAGTCATCTATATGGCATGACGGTTATGGTGGAGGTGTTTACTTCACGCCTGCTAATCTCGTAATGCTTTCTGCCATAGTAGGCCGTTCTGATGAAGGCGTATTACCATATATTACCTTCGGATTCAGGTTCTGATATCCGGATAAAATAATAAAGGCCCGCTCTCATGACAAGAGCGGGCCTTTTCTTTTATATTAAATCCTACAGTCCTAGTCCATATTCACCTTCACACGTAATGCCCTCAGACCACTTACCCCTTGCAGGTCTTCGAGGTCCAGCATTTCCACTTCTGATGACAATACTCCTTTATTCTGCAGGAAGGTGACATATTTCAGATATTCTTCCATCTCCTTCGCGTATGCATATACGATAGAGATAGTACCGGGTTGTGTCAGGCGTTTACCTGTCTGACGGATGTGTACTTTATCTATCCGTTTCTTCATGATCTCGTAACGGATGTTATAAGCCCCTTCCACGTCAAAGCGACGTTCATCCTGACGGAAGCTGATATCTATCGGATTGCTATGCACCAGGATCAGCTGTGTGGTCTGTAAAGGCACCTTCAGGGTGTCTTTCAGCTTATTCGTCATCTTCGCGATCTCTGCCATGGAAGAAAGCTGCCACAGGCGGAGGTTACGCAGATACAGCATATCGAACTTACGGTTCTGGGCGATAGCCTGTCCTATATAGATATTGTACTCCACACCATCAGTACGGTACTTCTCAAAATAGCAGGGGAAAGAATGCTGAATATTCTCTTTCTCCCTATCAAGGTATTTGTTGATCTTCTCGTTGATCTTCGCCAGGCTGTCTTCATATTCCTGGCGGTGGTGCAGGATGTGGCCTTCTGAAGTATCTACCACAGAGAAATACCTTTCGAGCACAGATTGCAATTCAGGATGGCTGTCATGCAGGTGACGGAACAATGGTCCGATCTCTTCATCGAGGTAGTTGTTGGTCCTCAGCTCATCTTCTGACAGCATGCCACTGGTGATACCGGTGATCAACTCATCATTCTTGAACTTCAGTTCTTCCAGTAATGGCAGGTAGATCGCATTACCGATATAATCAAGTGTTTCCCCGATCAGCAGTAACTGTTCCCGCAGGTCTTCGTGGATCGCATTGCTGCGTTCTGTAGAAGAGTTCCTTATATCAACAGCACCGTATAAAGGATAGACATCTTCAAAAGAAATGTTGCCTATGTCTTTACGTTCCTCTTTCGGTGTATGCAGATAATGCCAGGCGGCATCTGTAAATTTCCATTCTACTGATGGCTGTAAGGCTGTGAATTGCTCTTTGATCACCTGTACGATGCGGTTATTCACAATGTCGGCGCCCCTGGTCAGCAGCATCATCACCTGCGGATGAGCAGGATATGCTCTCCCTATCGTTTCGGCAGTGACCTTATTCACCTGGGAAGACGCTATTTCAACAATACCCAGCAGCTGGCCTTCATACCATATTGGCGCCATCAGGTAGCTTCTGATACCTTTCAGTGGCAGGTAGCGCAGGAAGGGATAAGATAACAAAGTGGCATCTGTCACTTCCGGGATCAGCAAGGGATCTTTCTGCAACATCAGGTGTTCCAGCAGTTGCTGAAACAATTGCTGCTGTTGTTTACCATTGTTGATCACACCCAGCATAACGCCGCTTTCGCAGAGCTCACATTCCAGCACATACTTACCATTGATCTTGGGAATAGGTACAATATGCACGCTGACATCTTCCTGCTGGATCAGTGATTCCAGTTCCTCTTCCATCCGGCGATAGGTCTGCTGTTCGTTACCATCGTGCATGTTCAGGATCAGGTTCTTCATGGTGTTCTGCACCTCATCCTTTGTAACATCCTGTATGGTCCAGATCACAAAACCTTCCAGTGCGAAGTTGCGTAATGGCAGTATTTCCTGTAAAGTTTCCAGAGAGAAATGCTGCTGACATATGTTATCATATTTCAGGTTAGGAATCTCTCCTTTTACTTTTACATCTACAAAACGGGCGTCAATATGTAATTTCACGTACTTCTTCAAGCCGTTACTTTCTGGCAATGTAACATGATGGATGATCTCGTTCTGATAATCCATCGGAAACCCATATACTTTTTCAAGTAAGAGTTTGTATAACCATTCCAGTTTATCTCTTTTTACTTTCTCGACAGAGATGCCCTCCGGCACTGCCAAAAGCTTGTCGCCATTGGCGGCAAAGAGCTTCTTGAACAGGTCAGAGTAGTAAAAGATGGCAAACTTGTGTGGAACACCTATGCCGTATATGTCTTTGTCCATGTCGACAGTGACAGGGAAAATGGTGGCAATGATCAGATCAAGATATTCCTGGTAAGCAGACAGGTCGTCCGCACCGGCTATAGGCCCCAGCAGGGCGGGGTTACCTTCAAACTGTTTAACTATCTTCTGGTAGTAAGCAGCACGTGCGTCCGATGTTTTGGCAGCCTTTTCTTTCAGAAACTTAACGTAAGGACCGAATGAGATATGGCTGTCTATCATTACTTCCTCTTCCTTGAACACTTCGGAGTTAGCTGATAAAACTTTCATAAACTATAATGTGTAAAAAATGCTCATCCTATATATAAAAGACGATTGGGACAATAAATTATTTTATGGCTAGCAGAATAGACAGTGTGCAGGTAAAAGCAGGATTACAACGAATGATTCTGCAAATTTATGTTAAAACTTGTTACAACACTTCAAAAAAAATGCAGATTTGCTTATACAAATCTGCATTAGTGCTTTAAGTATTAACGAATTAATTAATTATAGCTCGATCTGGTTACGCAAGAGGTCTTCCAATACATCCCTCTTACGGATCAGCTGTGCCTTACCATCTTTCACCAGGACTTCCGCCGGTTTCAGGCGGGAGTTAAAATTGGAGGACATCTCAAAGCCATAAGCGCCGGCATTATAAAATACCAGGTAATCCCCTTCTTTCACCTCATTCAGTTTTCGGTCCCAGCCAAAGGTATCTGTCTCACAGATATTTCCTACTACGGTATAAATACGCTCGGTTCCTTTCGGATTGGAGATATTACGGATCAGGTGGAAGGCATCGTAGAACATAGGCCTGATCAGGTGGTTAAACCCGGAATTCACCCCCACGAACACGGTAGCTGTAGTCTGCTTGATCACATTGGCTTTCACGATGAAATAACCACACTGGCTTACCAGGAATTTACCTGGCTCAAACCATACCTGTAAAGGACGGCTATAGGTCTTGCTGAATTTATTAAAGGCTTCTGACAGCTTTTTGCCCAGCAGGTTGATATCTGTTTCCGGATCACCTGCCTGGTAAGCTACCTTAAAGCCGCTACCGAGGTCAATGAATTCCAGGTCGGGGAAATGTACTGCCTGTTCGAACATGATCTCCACTCCACGCAGGAATACATCCACGTCCTTGATCTCAGAACCTGTATGCATGTGCAGGCCTGTCACTTTCAGTTTGGTGCTTTTCACGATACGCTCGATATGGCGCAGCTGGTGAATAGAGATACCGAACTTACTATCTACGTGCCCGGTAGAGATCTTGTAGTTCCCTCCCGCCATGATATGTGGGTTCAGGCGGATACAGATCGGATAAGTATCGCCGAAACGGTTTCCAAACTGTTCCAGGATAGATATATTGTCGATGTTGATGTGAACACCCAGTTCTTTCGCAGCGATGATCTCGTCCAGGTCCACACAGTTAGGCGTGAAGATGATGTTATCAGGTGTAAAACCCGCTTTCAGGCCCAGTAATACCTCCTGGATGGATACGGTATCCAGTCCGCAGCCCAGGGAATTGATATATTTCAGGACGTTGATATTGGTCAATGCTTTACAGGCATAGAAAAAGCGGGCATCCGTTTTATGGAAAGCAGTTTGCAGCTTTTCGTACTGGATCTTTATTTTTTCAGCATGATATACATATACCGGTGTTCCAAATTCCTCTGCCACTTTCACGAGGAAGTCAGCTGAGAGAAGATCGCTTTGCTTAGACATTTATGGATAATGATTTACAAATTTTCATATGCAGACAGCTGATTTTCTGTAAGGGCCGCCTGAAAAGTCTGCGAATTTACTACTGAAACCGGAGATTTTTTATAAATCTTCTTCTCCGCCGCCCATGAAGTCGTCCAGTTCGCGGCGCTCTTTCTTGGTCGGGCGACCGATCTTGCTCGGTCGTTTACCGGTCTGGAATACGGAGGCCTCCCGATTTTGTTGCTTATCTTCTTCGGGAGTAATATCAGTGTAGTACTTGATAGCTTCTGTGTACTGCACGCGGTTGGCCAGCAGGCCGGTTACCTGTATTACCCACTTGCGGCCTTCCGTTCTGATCTCATAAACGTCATTAATGGCAACGGGGCGGGCTGCTTTTACGGTTACGCCATTTAGTTTCACCCTGCCGGATTCACAGCCGGCAGAGGCCAGGGAGCGGGTCTTAAAGATCCTGATAGACCAGAGGTACTTGTCTATGCGTACTTTTTCTACTTCTTTCATCTTTGGATAATGTATAAGGCCGGCCCGTTAGTAACGAGCCGGCCTTCAAATTTATCAATAAATAGCGTTATCAGGCTATTTGCTCATTTCTGCAAAATATTTGTGGAAGTAAGGGATGGTCTCGATTCCTTTATAGAAGTTGGCCAGGCCATACTTTTCGTTTGGTGAGTGCAGGTTATCGCTGTCCAGACCAAAGCCCATGAGGATGGTTTTCAGACCCAGTTCCTTCTCAAACAGCGCTACAATAGGAATACTTCCACCGCCGCGCATCGGGATAGGACCTTTACCAAAAGTGGCCTTGATAGCCTCACTGGCAGCCTTGAAAGCCACATGATCTGTTGGCGTTACGTAAGGACTGCCACCATGATGGGTCGTTACCTTTACTTTCACACTTTTCGGAGCGATCTTTTCAAAGTGTGCCTGGAATAAAGCAGAGATCTCTTTCCAGTCCTGGTTAGGCACCAGGCGCATGGATATCTTGGCAGAAGCTTTGGATGGCAATACTGTTTTGGAACCTTCGCCGGTATAACCACCCCAGATACCATTCACCTCCAGGGTAGGACGGATGCCGGTACGCTCGATAGTGGTATATCCTTTCTCGCCCCACAGTTCGTCTACACCAAGGTCAGCTTTATATGCCGCTTCATCAAAAGGAGCGGCGTTCAGTGCATCACGCTCTTCCTTGCTCAGTTCCTGCACTTTGTCATAAAAGCCGGGAATGGTGATGTGATTATTTTCATCGTGCATGGAAGCGATCATCTTACATAGGATGGTGGCCGGATTAGCTACTGCTCCACCGTACACGCCGCTGTGCAGGTCACGGTTAGGACCGGTTACTTCCACTTCCATATATGAAAGGCCGCGTAGACCCGTATCCAGTGAAGGATTTTCCAGGCTGAGCATAGCAGTATCAGAGATCAGCACTACATCTGCTTTCAGTCTTTCCTTATTCTCCTTGATGAAGATACCCAGGTTAGCAGACCCAACTTCTTCCTCCCCTTCTATCATGAATTTGATATTGCAGGGCAGGGTGTTGGTTTTAGCCATGGTTTCAAATGCCTTTACATGCATATAAAACTGTCCTTTATCGTCAGCGCTGCCGCGTGCATAGATCTTCTCATCTTTGATAACAGGCTCAAAAGGACCACTGTTCCAGAGCTCCAACGGATCTGCAGGCTGTACATCATAGTGTCCGTATACTAATACAGTAGGCAATGCAGGGTCTATGATCTTTTCTCCATATACGATAGGATGACCTGCAGTAGGGCAAACTTCCACTTTCTCCGCGCCGGCTTCCTGCAGGCGCAGTTTCACGGCTTCGGCGCAGGCTTTAACATCCTTGCTGAAGCTGGAGTCAGCACTAACAGAAGGGATGCGCAGCAATTCCAGCAGTTCTTCGAGGAAACGATCTTTGTGTGTAACCTGGTAATCTTTCCAAACTTGCATGTTCCAGTAAATTAACTTTTAGAAAGGTGCAATTTAAGGGAAAGTCGGAAATATTGATTTGTCTGTTTCAGCTGATCAATTTGACTACATTAACACCGCATTAACAATTTTGTTGAACTTTTGATCGAACTTAACCCTGCAAAAACCGGTATACACTACACCAATCCCAAAATAGTATGCAAATCAGCGAGGACATCACAATGTTATCCGCCCTCCAGAAAGATAACAGGCTGGAGGCTTACCAATACTTCTTTATGAAATACTACAAGCCCCTTTGCTTTAAAGCCTGTCAGATGCTGGGGAACCAGGAACGTGCTAAGGAAGAAGTGCAGCAATTATTTATAGAAGTATGGAAAAAGAAGATTTACCGGCAAATAGACCATTCTCCAGGCGGATTCTTTTATCAGCTTTTATTTGAGCGATGCCAGAGGATACAACAACAGGCAGCACCGAGTACCTGTCCGCCCTGCCAGACAGGACCTGCCGTTGTACCCCAGGCCTTATCTCCGCGATGGATAATTTCGTGACCCGGTCATTTCAAAACACAACATATATTACCCTCAATTAATCTTCTAAGCACAAGATGAAATACGACCAAGAGTATATATACACATTACTCCTGCGTAAGCAACTGGGCGAATTAAGTGAAGTAGAAGATACGTTGCTGCAAAACGTCATACACACCGATGAACAGGTTCGTAAATGTTACTATGAACAGGAAGAAGCTAAACTATATACCGATAATGCTTTTCTAGACGATCTGCGGGTGGAACATGATTGGTTGAAAGTAGCAGCTGTACTTGCGCCTAAACCTTTGCACACGAGGATCTTTCTGTTAGCCAAACGGCATAGCACTGCCGCAGCTGTTTTTATTACAGCCGTTACGTGTGCGGGCAGCTGGATGGTTTACACAAAGGATTATTTTCAGACGCCTGCCGAAACGCCGGTGTATAGCCCCATTGTACACCGTCAGGCACCGCCGGCAGTGAAAACCACCGTTTCCAAAGCCGTGGTATTACCTGCCGATACCACCGTCCACGTTACTACCAATCCTGCGCTACTGGCCGCTAATATGCCAGTAACGCCTGCCGGAGATACTGTCGCTACGGAAGCGGTCAATCCTCTGGCCGGCAAGCGGATCACGCACGACAGCATCTACCAGAGCAGCACTATCGAGTGGAATACCCTGACGGTGCCGCCCAGAACAGATTACAGAATAGAACTGTCTGACGGAACGGAGGTACACCTGAACGCCAGCTCTACCTTACGCTTCCCCTTCATATTCCCTGGCAGGACCAGGGAGGTTTACCTGGAAGGAGAGGCATTCTTCACCGTGGCACATGACCCGAAGCACCCGTTTATTGTGCATACGGGTACCACCTCTGTGATTGCATTGGGCACGGAGTTTAACGTAAATTCTTACGATCATAATATCATCACAACCTCCCTTGTCACAGGAAGTGTGGTAACAGATGTAGGTGACAGTCTGGATGTAACCCTGAAACCGGGCTATGAGGCCATTTACAGGCCGGGTGAACGTTTTAAGGTAAAACGTTTTGACGAGAACGTTACCCTGGGCTGGAGGGACGGGATCTTCCGCTTTCAGAATAAACCGCTGGACAATATCATTCCGGTCATGAAGCGCTGGTTTGGACTGAAGGTTTCATTTGCAACCCCCGGTATGGCCGACCAGCTTATTTCCGGAGATCTTGATAAGGATAAACCCGTTACTGACTTTCTAAACGATATCTGCCGGGAGAAAGGTCTTGACTACAAGATCTATGACGGCACCATTCACTTTACCGTACAGAAACAATAGGCGGAAAACAATCAGGAAATCAGTTTCTGCCGTAACAGAAATTCGAGTTTCTCGTTTACATCCAGCAACTTGGCTGTTAACTCTTTATTCTCTTTCCGAAGGGAGTAAACTTCGTATGCTTTATCTATATTCTGCTTCAGCTCATCATCATTCCAGGGCTTTGAGAAGTATTTGTATACCTGCCCTTTATTGATGGCATCTATTACAGCATTGATATCAGCATAACCGGTTAACAGCATCCGGATCGGCTCCGGATATTTATCGAGAATGGATTCGAAGAACTCTATTCCCGTCATTTTGGGCATCCGCTGATCAGAAATGATGATCTGTACTTCCTGCTTCGCCAGCACCTCTTCTGCCTCCTCTGCTGAAGTAGCCGTAAACACTGTGTAGAGCCTACGGAATGATGCCTTAAAAGCATTTAAATTGTGTATCTCATCATCAACATACAGGATATGGATGTGTTGTGCACTCATTGACGCTGCCTTAGATTCAAATAATTAAAAAAAAACGCGTTACAAACGAATGAAAGAAGGATAGACATTGAAAAACAAGCGCTTATATTGGACCCATTCATGGATAACTTCTTTAGATACAAGCTGTTCCGTACCTGGCTACCGTGAAATATTAGTAAAATTATAGAGAAACAGACATAACGCTGCCGTTTTTTTTGACAATGCCGGTATCTTTTCTGTGAAAGTGAAATAACGCCGTTTTATCGTTTCCCACTACTCCCTCTTGAAGATTAAAAAAAAGCAACTATGTTTGCTCTTGCTATCCAGTTTATTTCATGGAGGTCTAACCGGATGCCCCCAAACTGCATTCTAAGTTACGATAAACCAAAGTGATATAGTACTGTTGTATGCTAAACTGCAAACCATAGATTAAACTTAAATCCTTATTAACATGAAAAAAAACACGCTTGTTATCTTAATTATCATAGCCGTAATCGTAATACTCGGTGGTTGTGGTGTATCTAAATATAACAGTATCGTGGGGCTGGATGAATCTGTAAAAACCTCCTGGGGTACCGTACAGAGCCAGTATCAGCGCAGGTCAGACCTCATTCCGAATCTTGTTGCAACTGTAAAAGGTGCTGCCAACTTTGAGCAGTCAACACTGACCAAAGTGATAGAAGCACGCTCAAAAGCTACAGCCATCACAGTAAATGCAAATGACCTTACTCCTGAAAAAATGCAGCAGTTCCAGCAGGCGCAAACGCAACTGGGCGGTGCACTGGGAAGATTACTGGCTGTTGCCGAGGCTTATCCTACCCTGCAGGCTAACCAGAACTTCCGTGATCTCCAGGCACAGATAGAAGGTACTGAAAACCGTATCGCTGTTGCCCGTAAAGATTTCAATGAAACTGCGAGAGTATATAACAGTACCATCCGTACCTTCCCGAACAACATCGTGGCAGGCTTCGGCGGCTTCCAGCAGAGACCTTATTTCGAGGCACAGGCAGGTGCAGAGAATGCTCCTAAAGTGCAATTCTAAACGCAATCCTGTATGAGCATATTCCCATTCAAAAAAAAGGAGCTCCTGACAGAGGCTGAAAAACAACAACTGGTACAGGCTATACGCGATTCCGAAAGGCTTACCAGCGGAGAGATCAGGCTGTACGTGGAAAGCCGTTGCAAGTATGTCAACCCCATGGACCGTGCACAGGAAATATTCCTGCAGCTGGGTATGGACAAGACTAAACGCAGTAACGGTGTGATCGTGTATATTGCTCTGAAAGACCGCCAGTTTGCCATCCTGGGAGACCGGGGTATTCACGAGAAAGTAGGCGGCGACTTCTGGGTAAAAGAAGGAGAACTGCTGATCGACTATTTCCGGAAGAATGACTACGTTGGTGGTATAGAAGCCTGCATCAGGGAAATAGGAGAATCGCTTTGCAAGTATTTTCCATTTGAAGGGGACGACGAAAACGAATTACCCGACGACATAGTAATCGGAAGATAAGCGGCGGCTGATCATCCCCCGCACTGTAAAATTTTATATGATGAGGAAAATATGCTGGTTATGGCTGGTTATACTGTTATTCACCGGATGGAAAGTACAGGGGCAGGATATTCCTCCCCGTCCTAATCCTCCACGGCTGGTAAATGATCTGGCAGGCGTATTGTTAGGTGACGAGGCAGAAACGCTGGAGCGCAAGCTCCGCGCCTATTACGATAGTACCTCCACACAGATTGCGATCGTCACGATGAACACCATCGGCGACTACGAAAGCAGCGAAGTGGGCCTGAAGATCCTGCGGGACTGGGGTATCGGTACGAAGGGAAAGGACAACGGTATTCTGATACTGGCTGTCATACAGGACCGGAAAGTACGTATCGAAACGGGTTATGGTATGGAAGGTGTAGTGCCTGACGCTATTGCCAACCGTATCATAGACGAAGCGCTCAAGCCTAATTTCCGTGAGCAGCACTATTACCAGGGTTTTGACGAGGCAACCGACAAGATCATTGCAGCTGCTGCAGGAGAATACAAAGCAGATCCCAACAGCCGCAGCGGCAAAGGGAAAGGCAGTAATGCCCTGTTCATCGCCATTTTTGTCATTATCATCATCCTTCTTATCATAAGAAACCGGGGTGGCGGTGGCGGCACTACCATCAGCAGAAGAGGTTCCGGCGGCTGGATAGGCCCTACTATCGGAGGTCTTGGCGGCTTTGGCGGTTTCGGTGGCGGAAGTTCCAGCGGAGGCTGGGGCGGTGGTGATAGTGGCGGAGGTTTCGGTGGCTTTGGTGGCGGCTCCGGAGGTGGAGGCGGCGCCAGCGGCAATTGGTAATAACGTAAACTACCGTATAAAAGAAACAGGCTGTCTGCTTAAAGCGACAGCCTGTTTCTTTTATATCTCTGTCAGCGGGAACCAGACATTCACCCGTGTACCACTGGGTTGCCCCGCTTCGTCGTACAGGTCTTCTATATCAAATGTGGCATCCAGGTTGAAACGCCTGTTATACAATGCCAGCCTGTCTCTTGTAATCTGTAGTCCGCGGGAATGATGCTCATTTCCCTGCTGTCGCTGTGCAGCGGCTTTCTCCCTGCCAATACCGTTGTCTTCGATCACACACAACAAGCTTCCCTCCCGCTGCTCGAAAGTGATAGACAAGCGGCCATCTCCCTTCTTATGTAACAATCCGTGCCAGATGGCATTCTCCACAAAAGGCTGTAAGATCATAGTGGGGATATCTGTAAAGTCAGGATCCAGCGCATCATCTACGGTAATATTATAACTGAACTGATCGCCAAACCGCAGCTTCTCCAGCTCCAGGTAGTTTTCCAGCATCTTCAGCTCCTTCGATATCGGGATACTATTCAACTGTGAGTTGTCCAATACATTCCTGATCAGTCTTGCAAAACGGCTCAGGTAAGACAGCGCCTGCTCTGTCTCCCTTTTCATCATGAAGGTCTGGATAGAGTTCAGGGCATTGAAAATAAAGTGAGGGTTCATCTGCGCACGCAGCGCTTTCATTTCCAGCTGTGCTATCTGCTGCTGGATCACTGCACGCCGGCGTGCTTCTTTCTTGACAGCATTCACCCGCAGTTTAAAATAGATGTAGATCAGCACAATGGTCAGGAATGCACATAATATGCGGAACCAGGCCGTCTGCCAGAAAGCAGGTAATATGTTGATCGTAAGAGTGGTGATACCTGTTGAAAACGTGCCGGCAGGATTCACACTACGTACCTTGAACAGGTAGCTGCCGGGCGGCAGGTTGGTATATCTGGCTATCAGCAATCCTTCTGCCTTCACCCATTCTTCATCAACCCCTTCCATCTGGTAGAGGTATCCCACAGACTCATGGTGGTACTGCAGGCTTTTGAATTCGATACTGATGAAGTTCTGCCGGTGCGACAACGTAACCGGCGTATACCGGCCGCCCTCCACTCCTATGTTGATCACGCTGTCCATGGCCCGAAAGCCCAGGATCGTCACATTCGGTGGTGGTGGCGCTACTTCCAGGGCTGCAGGATCGAATATCACAAAATGATCCGAAGCCCCTACCATCAAACGGCCATCCCGCAACTGGCTTACGGAACGGCGCACCTTCCTGTTATTATCTATAATATCTCCCGACTGTACAAATGTTTCAATGGTTCCCCCTGGCTTGTTGAAGCGGTAAAAACCATACTGGGTAGTGAACCAGACGCCTGTTTTGCCGATCACCTGCAGGTTCAGCACCCATTCGTCGAAGAGGGCCCCATTGATCATTAAAGGCCTTCCCTTTGCATTAACGGTGTTATAGACCCAGAGACCATGATCAGTTCCTGCTATAAGGGTGCTATCGTCCAGGAATTCAATACAGGTAATATTGCTGACCGTTAGTTTATCCTGTATGAAAAGCGTGGATTTGCTCACCTTTCCGGTCTTTATATTGAACCTGATCAGGCCCGCATCGCTGGTAGCCATCCACAACAGAGAATCATGTTGACGGGCTATATCCATTACCGTTATAGGTCGTCTTACATATTCCAGCAGTCCTGGGTAACGCACAAATTCATTGGTACGCGTATCCCATCGCACCAGTCCTCTCTTATACAATCCTATCCAGACAGCAGTATCATCTTCCGGCAGCATAGTCATCAGGGTCTGCTCCCCAAACGCCGGGGAATGATAGTGATTCACGAACATACCTTTCTCCGGATCAAATACAGAGAGATGGCCATTCTCCTGCCCTACGAGTACGCTTCCATCCTGCATCTCCGCAAAGCTCCAGACAAGACCACGCTCTTCCGGCAACTGGTACGCCGGGCTCCTGGTATTGTGTAGGAACTGGCCTTTCAGCTCCAGTGAAGGATTTAACCAATTAAACCCTTTTCCCCAGTATCCGGCATATATATTTCCCCGACTGTCCTGGAACAGCCCTGTTACTTCCGCCCTGGGCAATCGCTCTTCAGTACCTTTAAACACTGTGCGGTGGTCCATGATCCGGAAGGAGCTGTCCGGCATATTTAAGATATTAACACCGAGATCTGTTCCTACCCAGAGGCGGCCGTTACGGTCATTCAGAAAGCAATTCACCTCAAAGTCATAATGCAGGCTCTGATCGTCTTCATTATGGGCCTGGATATTTGTGGTGAATTTGCGGGTGCTTTCATTGAACCTGTAGATACCTCCGTTTTCGGTGGACACCCAGATATTCATTCCCTTGTCGGCGATGATATCCGTCACCATATTTTTACCTGAGGGCAAGGTAAAAGAAAAGGTGCTCAACTGGTGGGTATCAGGGTGATACTGATAGAGCGTATCGCCTGCTCTGGCGGCCATCCATATGCGTTGCTGGCGGTCTATATAAAATCTTTTGACGCTGCTCCTGACAGCGAGCAGGGGGTTATGATGGGGATTGTTTGCATGATAGTAGAGATGTCTGCGGGAAGGATCGAATAGATAGATACCATCACGTCCGCTGATCCACAGGTTACCTTTAGCATCTTCAATGATGGCGCTGTAAAGGTTTTCCCGTATAGCTTCAGGAATATTCCCTGGCTTGATAAAACGGCGGTGCTCCTCGTCATACTGTAACAGCCCTTCCTGCGTGGTAGCCCATATAACACCGGCATGGTCCTGTATGATGCGGCTACAATTCAGGTTGCCCTGGGGAGAGGGAGGAATATCAATCTTCAGCACCGCCACCGATGATAGTGCAGGGTCATAATATCGGATATTATCCGGGGCTCCCATCCAGATCCTTCCTTTATTGTCCTCACACAGGCAGATATCATCATAATAGATAGATCCGGGCACTTTATCAAAACTGGCGATCGTCACCAGGTTAATGCCGTCGTAGCGCTGCAACGCTGTGCTGGCAATCCATATAAAGCCTTTGCTATCCTGGAGAATGGCGGAAACATGGTTACTGGCCAGTCCGTCTTTACGGTCGAGATGTGAGAAAGTATAAGCTGTACCCTGCGCCTGCATGTCCGGGCAATACCATGCCATCAGCCATAGCAGCAAGGCTGAAACAGATAAGCGTTTCGACAAATGCAGTTTCTTCAAGATGGTGAAAGCGTTAAATTGTTTTATGTACCCTGCCGATACCAACAGCTGCCTGGTATTTCCCCTCATCAAAAGCATTCTCACTTTTGGCCATCACGATGGTGGCTACGCCATTCCCGATAAGGTTAGTAATAGCACGCGCTTCCGACATAAAACGGTCCACACCGATCAGAATACCCAATCCTTCGATGGGGATTACCTTAATAGCTGTAAGGGTAGATGCCAGTACAATAAATCCACTGCCGGTAATACCGGCAGCTCCTTTTGAGGTTATCATCAGAATGCCGATGATGGTTAGCTCCTGCCAGATATCCAAATTTACGCCATAGACCTGAGCCAGGAATATCACCGCCATAGAAAGATAAATGCTGGTGCCATCCAGGTTGAAGGAATAGCCGGCCGGTACTACCAATCCAACTACCTGCCTGGCGCATCCCAGTTCTTCCAGCCGCGCCATCAGACCCGGTAAGGCGGATTCGGAGGAAGAGGTGCCCAGTACGATCAATATTTCATTGCGGATAAATTTAAGATAATGCCACAGACTGAAACGATAAATACGCGCAATGCCTGCCAGCACTACGCCTATGAATAATAACATTGTCAGGTATACACATCCCATCAGCTTCAGCATGGGATATAAGGATTCCAGTCCGAAGCTGCCTATTGTATAGGCCATTCCGCCGAAAGCACCAAGCGGGGCCAGTCGCATGATAAATTTCAGGATGTTAAAAAACACTTCGGATAGTTTCTCGAAAGTAGCCAGCAGAGAATTGCCGGCACCATTCATTCTGGTAACACCGTAACCAAACAGCACCGCAAAGATCAGAACCTGCAGGATGTCTCCTTTCGCAAAGGAGTCTATTACGTTGGAGGGAACAATATGCATGAGAAACTCAGACCATTTGAACTCTTCCGCCTGTTGCTGGTATTTCGCCACGGCAGCAGTGTTCATCTTCTGAAAGGCCTCCCCCACGCCTGGTTTCAGCTGATTGGCCACCAATAATCCGATGGCAATGGCCAGGGTGGTGATGATCTCAAAGTACAGGATCGCTTTCCCTCCTACACGGCCCACCTTCTTCATATCGCCCATACGGGCGATACCCAGCACGATAGTCAGAAAGATGATAGGAGCGATCAGCATTTTGATCAGGTTAATAAACATCTCACTCATTAACTTACCGGTAGCAGCGATGGAGGGGAATAGGGCGCCGGCGAGTATGCCAAGGACAATTGCAACGACTACCTGAAAGTATAGATGCCTGTATAATTTACTCATATAGTCAAGATACAAAAAAACGCTTAACGCTGCGTGCGATTTGCATACAGCGCTAAGCGTTCTTAATATAGTATGTAACGATTAACCTTTGATAGCGGCAATACCAGGAAGGGTTTTACCTTCAAAGAATTCCAGCATTGCACCACCACCGGTAGACACGTAACTAACTTTTTCAGCGAGGCCAAACTGGTTTACTGCCGCTACGGAGTCACCACCGCCTACCAGGGAAAATGCACCCTGTGCGGTAGCGTTCACGATAGCATCAGCTACGGCTTTGGTACCTTTCTGGAAAGCTGGCATTTCAAAAACACCCATCGGACCATTCCACAGGATCGTTTTTGACTGTTGGATCGTTTCGCTGAACAGCGCTACAGATTTCTCTCCGATGTCCAGTCCCATCCATCCGGCAGGGATGTTATCATTGCTTACTATCTGCGTGTTTGCATCGGCAGCAAATTTATCAGCAGCTACTGAATCCACAGGCAGGATCAGCTGTACGCCTTTGGCTTTTGCTTTAGCCAGCAGTTCCAGCGCCAGGTCCAGTTTCTCATTTTCGCAGAGGGAGTTACCGATCTCTTTACCCTGCGCCTTCAGGAAGGTATACGCCATACCACCACCGATGATGATATTGTTGGCTTTTTCCATCAGGTTCTCAATGATCAGGATCTTGTCGCTTACTTTAGCGCCCCCCAGGATAGCGGTGAAAGGCTTACCTGCACCATTCAGCACTTTCTCAGCGTTACCTACTTCAGCTTCCATCAGCAAACCAAACATACGTCTGTTAGCAGGATAGAATTCAGCGATAACAGCTGTAGAAGCGTGTGCACGGTGAGCGGTACCGAAGGCGTCGTTCACGTAAACATCACCTAGTTTGGACAGTTTTTCTGCAAAGCCTTTATCACCTTTTTCTTCTTCTTTATAGAAGCGCAGGTTTTCCAGCAGCAGCACTTCTCCGGCCTGCAGGCTTGCAGCTGCGGATTCAGCTACAGGACCGATGCAGTCTTCAGCAAACTTCACTGTCACACCATCCAGCAGTTTTACCAGGTGGTAAACCAGGTGTTTCAGGGAATACTTCTCGGTAGGACCATCTTTCGGACGACCCAGGTGAGACATCAGGATCACGCTACCGCCATCTTTCAGGATTTTCCTGATAGTAGGTACGGCAGCAGTCATACGGGTATCGTCAGTGATCTCGTATTTATCATTAAGTGGCACGTTAAAATCAACACGTACCACAGCCTTATGGCCGTTGAAATTGAAGTCGGAGAATTGACTCATTTGCAATTATTTTAAAGAGATGGAGATGTAATCTGAGAATAAAATATAAATGGTGAACAGTGAATGGTGTGTATAAACACCATTTACCATTCACCACTTACAGTATAGCAATAAGCTTATTTGCTGATCAGACCGGCGAAGTACTTCACAGTACGTACCAGCTGAGATACATAGCTCATTTCATTATCGTACCAGGATACGGTCTTCACCAGTTGTTTGTCGCCTACAGAAACGATCTTAGTCTGTGTAGAGTCAAACAGGGAACCGTAAGTGATACCGATGATGTCGCTGCTCACGATCTCGTCTTCTGTATAACCAAAAGACTCGCTGGAAGCGGCTTTCATTGCAGCGTTGATTTCGTCAACAGACACTTTCTTCTTCAGAACGGTTACCAGTTCAGTCAGGGAGCCGGTGATAGTTGGAACACGCTGTGCGCTACCGTCCAGTTTACCTTTCAGGCCAGGCAGTACCAGACCGATGGCTTTAGCAGCACCAGTGCTGTTAGGAACGATGTTAGCGGCAGCAGCACGTGCACGGCGCAGGTCACCTTTAGGGTGAGGAGCGTCGAGTGTATTCTGGTCGTTAGTATAAGCGTGGATAGTGGTCATAGTACCCAGTTCGATACCGAAGGTATCGTCCAGTACTTTTGCCATTGGCGCCAGACAGTTAGTAGTACATGAAGCGCAGGAAATGATAGTTTCGCTACCATCCAGGATGTCATGGTTTACATTGAAAACTACTGTTTTCAGGTCGCCGGTAGCAGGAGCAGAGATAACTACTCTTTTAGCACCTGCAGTCAGGTGAGCGGCTGCTTTATCTTTGTCTGTAAAGAAACCTGTAGATTCAATCACCACATCAATACCATGTTCTTTCCAGGGAATTTGTGAAGGATCTCTCTGTGCGTATATTTTTACTTCATTACCATCAACGATGATGGCATTATCAGAATGTTTAACTTCTGAATCGAAACGACCCTGTGCAGAATCGTACTTCAGCAGATGAGCTAATACAGCGGGACTTGTAAGGTCATTAATAGCTACCACGTCTATACCTGGCATCTTGTAGATCTGACGGTATACTAAGCGGCCGATACGACCGAAACCATTAATACCGATTTTAAGAGTAGTTCCCATTTTACACTGAGTTTGTTGAGATTGAAAAAAATTGAGTAGCGAATTTACAAGCTATAGCGGGATAAAGCAATATAAATTTAAGTTAAGCAAGTTTTTTTTGAAAATATCAAAATTGAGATTACCTTTGCAGTCCTCTAAACATGGAGATCATGTAAAAGAGGGGATTAGCCGCGTTGGTCAATCGGCTAAGACGCCTCCCTTTCACGGAGGAATGACGGGTTCGACTCCCGTACGCGGTACCAAAGATGATGGAGATAGTACGAAAGTATTATCTCCGTTTTTCTTTTGAGGCAATTCGCGGTACATTATGAGAACATATCTACCCTATAAATTTAAATAATGAAACACATCCTTATCCTATTCCTTTTATTCACCACGCTGCGTACCTATGCACAAACACCAGACAGCATCTGGCTGAAACAGCTCCGCACCTTGCGCGATGCCATCTATCAACGTGATAAAGAAACCGTCAAACAGTTTTTTGATTTCCCGTTTAGTGTCAGCAATGTCTGGTACCTGGCACAGGAAAATAATGACGCGAATGATTCCCTGACGCAGAAAGCCATTAACCAACTGGCCAGTAATGCAACACCTTTGACCGAAAAATTATTCATGCTTTACTTTGACCAGATCTTCCACAAGAAATTCGTCACTGTATTCTTAAAGATCAAAACAAAGGAAGTATTCGAGAAAAAATTCGTTGAATCACCAGAATACCAGGGCAGCAATAAATGGTACTACAAATGTACCATCTCCTTCCGCAGGGCAGAACAGCGAATGTGGATCAGCTATGAATCAAATAATATAGCTAATGGAGAGGAACCAAAATATGACAAGGATGGCGAACTACTCGAAACACCACTAGGTGGATCTGAAAGTCTTGAATTCAAAATGATAGATGGTCAGATGAAACTGGTATCTATTTCCAATGCAGGATAAGTCGAAAAAAATTCAAGTGACCCATAATTGTATGAAACTATCCTCCACCCAATAGTCCGACACCTTTCATACAGGGAATTTTCGGCTGAAACAATCTTTGTATAAAAGGGCTTAGCTTGTCTCCTTTACCGCAATTAAATATCCTTCAACTTATTCGTCGTAACTTTAGCTCATGACTACATTAAAAGAGAACATTCATGCACTTAATAACCTTATCACCAGCAAGGAAACTTTAAAGGCGATGGATTTATTCTATGCACATGATGTACAGATGCAGGAAAATGAGGACAGTCCGAGAAAAGGAAAGGATACCTGTATGGAATATGAAAAAATGATACTTGACATTTTTGATATTGACAGTATTCTGATGGATCAGGCAATTGATGAAGACAGAAATGTAGTTTTTAGTGAATGGGAAATGACCATCACCAATAAAGAAACAAAGAAATCCAGCAAACGCATACAGATATCTGTGCAACACTGGCATGATGGATTGATAGAAAGTGAGAAGTTTTACTACAACAGGGCTCCGCAAAAAATATGAAAAGCGAAGTAGTATAAGGTACCAATATAACCTGGTTAAATCATTCCCCGGCATGCGGTACCAACACGGACGGGATAGTACAAAAGTATTATCCCGTTTTATTTGGTGGTAGATCCCCCCGGAATCCCAGCTGGATCAATATTCCCAAAATTATACACCGGTTCACGATAATAACCCTCCAATGCCGCCATTTCCTTCCCATCCAGCAGCCGAACAACTGGCTTGCTTACTTCTCGTGTAACAGGATATCCTCTGGTATAATCACGGAGCTGTTTTATTTCATAAAAATGATGGACGTCCTTATCTCCCGTTTCAGACACCACATTACTATAGTAGACCACTTCCACATAATCATAAGGAAATTGCTCAATGGTCTTCACCAAAAATCTGCCGGGAGTGCCATGGGTAATAGCACGGGAGCCGGGCATTTTATAAATGGTTGTATCTCCTTTAACAAGGAAGCTTTCAGGAGGTCTGACTGCATACTGCGCCAAACGGATCTGAGGGATCATAGCTGTTCCATATATATACCAGTCACCATTTATCCTGTCCTGAAAAAAGTTGCCGCTCAGATACCGGAAAATACCCTTTTGCTCATCGTAGTAAACGAGAAAACGTCCATCAGCAGGGAAATACTTGTTATTGCTATCGTACTTTTTTGAATATAAAGTATCTGCCAGCTTACCCTTGTATGGGCGGAAGGAGTAATCCATTGCGAAACGATTCTCCTGTTTGGTTACGATGTAATAATGCGCCAATGGATTCACCTCCGGCCATCTGTCAACCTGCATCAATAGCTTTGGTGCGTCGTAAACTTCCGGGTCTTCAAATAAGATCCAGGCCGCGTCCTTATATAGTGTCTGGTTGCCAATCTTTTTAAAGATCTTGTCCGCTTCCGTCAATTCGGGATTATAATCAACCCGGTGTTGAAGAATGGCCGCATTTATCTGCGATATAATATACCTGGACACACTATCTGGCACTCTTTGATGAGGTCCGCTTTGTCCGTATAAAAAAACACAGTTTAAAACAAAACATAACAATGTTGTCATTAATTTCCTCATAATTGTACGCTTCCTGGATTGGGTGCTGGTATATAATTTTTCTCTTCGTCACAGGTTTTTTGATCTTCCGGATTATACTCCTCATGTCCATCAGCCATACTACAATCACTCTTTCCCAGACCATATCCGTACTGCATCTGCTTATCCCGGATTACTGACCACTTCAATACAGAATAGTAGTTCATCGATGTAAAGTATACGTGCATCATTTCATGAGCAGTGACACTGGTAAATTTATCATCTGTGGTCGCAGGAGGCGTCATGTTTGACGCGAGTATTCCGTCATAGTTAAGATATATAAGCTTTTTGGTCGTCATGCCTCCGAAATAGGAAGACAATACCGTTTTGTCATCCGGAACAAGCTCATAACAGTCACTCAATGCCTCTGCAGTCAGCCGACGTGACGCAATAAGCGCGCGGACCTTGTCTGACATATTTTGATCTGTTTTCGCCAATCTAGTTAAAATAAATTCTGCTTTGGCTTTACCTTCGGCGGTTGGAGCAAGTGATGCATCTAACAGTGTCTGTTGATCAGCACCATAGATCCTGACAACAAGTGTTGCATCTTGTATTATTCCCTTTTTTGTCTTACTTATATTAATCACATCAAGATGCCCATATCGATATGTTGCTGCCAATTGTTTGTTGGCAAATCCCATTAAAACGGTTCCTTCGTTCTCTGGAGTTTTGGGTCTTACCAGCAAAGGATCGCTTCCTGGCAGTACATAAGATTGGATCTTTGCATTATTGCTGACAAAATAAGCAGAAAGTGCTTTGTTCTTTTCCTTAATACTCTTAAGTGCATTCTTAAACAGCGTTTTCGCATTCTCTTTGCTGTCCTGTGGCAATGCATCTACATTTATATTTACAAACGAATATTCAATATCTTTTACTACTGGTTTCTGATAAGCAAAGTCCATGATATTTAAATACCCATCTTGATCTGCCTTCACCATGATGGTGTTCTTGCGGTCCACAATGGTCACCGCATAATGATCTGCAGTCACAAATTTCTCATTGTCCGTCGTCCACATAGCAGTACTGACAACTTTTTCCGTCTCTCCCTCCTGTTTATATAAATACAGGTCTACCTTATCTCCAACTTTTAATGTCGGATGACCGTCATTATCTCCGATGATTTCACCAAAATTGACACGTTCCGGCTTTTTTCCTTTGATGCCTGCTTTGAGGAAGAACTTGTTGCTGTTATACAAAAACTTAATTTCCAAAGTCGTTGTCGGATTCTTTTTGTCGTAGTCTGTCCCCACATCTGTACTGATTGTAAATATATTTTCGCCATCCTTTAACACATATTTGCTGGCTACATCTTTCTCCGGAATAAAAGCAGTAAAAGAAAAGGTCCTGTCAGTTGCGGCGATGGTCTCCATTACCTTATCATTCAGTTTCCAGGTTCTGTTGGCTGCTTTATTCGGACGGAGAATAAAGTCATCTGTTTTCTTTTCTTTATAGGCATATACCATTTCCATTCCATAAATAGGAAAATCCTTATCCTTAAGTCTATAATCAATGGGGGTAAATTTAATATCTACTACATTTACACGTTCTTTGATGATTGTCTTTAACTTCTCCTGCTCCTCGTCTGTAAGGTTCGCCAAACCCGCTGCCGGATCAGCATGTATATATCCAATTCCATCAACAATCATGATCAATAACGGAATCATTTTAGGATACTCATCCTCGGCAATACTACCTGCACCATTTTTATTTACAGTTGTTACCAGAATGGAAGTATACTCCTCCAGGTATTTATCATTAACAGCGAGTGTCTGATCATTAAAATCCAGTTGCGCCACTGGCGAGTAGTTTGTAATTACTTGTCTGATGGAAGCTGGTATTCCATCCCCGAAAACAAACTGGCGCCCTTCCAGGTATTTCTTACGCGCATTTCCATCAATTACCTCAATTGTTTGCACAATGTTATCCAACACCAGAATGGTATTTGTTTTGTCTCCCAGTTTGTCAAAATAATTCCTTGCTGTTATGAGATCCGCCGCCTGTTGCTCAGCAAGTGCCTGCTGCAGATAATCCGGATCGCCCCCCCACTCTCCATTCCGCAATTGTGTCAGGGTGGTCTTTTCATCGATCAGATTTTCAGGTGGCATGACATAGTTCCATACCGGGATATATACAACTTTATAAGGTTTGTCCACCGCGGTCAGCGATTTATCAGCAAACTGCAGGCTCTCTTGCGAAAAGGGCTGTAAAGAACTGGTAAGCAGCACCTGCCCCCTTACTGATTGCAGGAAAAACGAAAAAAATACGAGCAAATAAAGTTTCATAGGTTAAACACTCAGGTCAGGGCTTGAAGGAATAATGGTAAATATATATAAAATTAACTATGTCACAAATTCCGGTCAACGGTGACAGCGCCTACCCTGTTTATTCTACTTTTCATCCTTTGGTGGACTCCACAATAGTGAAAAAAACGGATTACCAGGCATTTCTACCTTTTCTCTGTTTGTGCCCTCCAGCATTTCCTCGGTCGCCGTTTTTTGAAGCTTCACCCCGATCCTTTTTTTAAGATCGATTATTGCACCCACAGGAGCATGATCACTAAACGCTTTTTGTTCCCCTTGCTCTGTTGTCCACTTATCTGTTTCCCTATGATGCTCATCAACAGTTTCCAGCCCCCCCTTTTCCCGTTTAACAATACCACCACGCGTGACTTTGGTATCCTTATTTACAAGGATAATATCTGCCTGGTTGTATTTGACCTTATTTTTTTTATTCGACCATCTATTTGTTGCAGCAGTGGTATCACCGGCAATTTTCACTCCCTTCTCATCAAAAACAGTCTCGGCCTTTTTATTTTTTTCAACGAGATCCTTCGGATTAATGTACAGATCACCAATCATCACCTCATTGGAGTTCTTACGCTTCGACATATCTTCAAGGGCAGATGATATCTGGCTAAAAACCTTCATTCTCTTCTTACCATCTGCTGTCTTTCCTTCATCACTGGGCGATGTATGCACAACATTCAACGCAAGGTTTATATTTCTTTCTTCACTATTGATCGAATACCGTCGTATTGGCCTGTAAGTGCCCTTTTCCTCTGCTTCTATCCTAATCATCGTTTCCACATTATGAAGATGCGCATTCAGTTGTTTAATATCATTTGCGAAACCCTGTTCATCCAGGCGCCCCAGGAATACTATGACAGCATTTACCCATGTTTTCAACTGACTGTAATAAGCTTTATTGGTAAGCCCTTTTCCGGTTCTATCCTCAGGTATAACATCTTTAAACTGCTTAAACCCCTGGGTTTTCAATCGCTTGTTAAGATCTTCTATAAATAAAAGTATATCGTTATTCCCGTTCTCGATATTCCGTTTCAGCTCCAAATTTCCTCCCCGGTCACGCCAAACATCCCTACTTCCATGACTTTCATTCCATTTGATATATTCCCCTTCCATGTCAACGTCCTCATCTTTACGAAAATTGATTTCTTCATTGCCAAAGTCGTTCTCCAGTTCTTTCAGGTATTCTCTTAATTCAGGAGCAAGACCATTTTCTCTCTGCTCATCTGTCATGTTAACATAATCATCTTTTTCCTTCTCCGTTAAGGAAGGAGCTAATGATTTTTCAAATGCTTTCTTGTTAAATCGTACGGGGCTGCCTATCTCCATATTATCGGACTCTTCCCAAACATCCATTCCACTTCCCGGATAGTAAGAATCAGTGCTGATTATACTCCAATCACTACTTTTCCTCGTAACAACGGCATAATCCTCACTTTGTCCCACTGTACCGGTCTTTTTAAGCGCCCCCATAGGAAGGCCCCCGGTTAGTACCTGTAAATCAGTACGGCCTATCAGCGTTTCAAACAAGTCAATATCATTCACTTCCTGCACTACCATAATATCCAGCCAATTGTTTTTCTTAAACATATTAACGATTTCGGTGATTTTCTTTTCATTAAACGCTCTCCCTTCTTTTCCACCGCCAAAGTGAGCTATATTCCAGGTCACAATGCCCACCCGTTGGGAATTACCTGATTCCTTCTTCTTATTTGATTTCTCCGTTTTCCTTTTTTTTACGGGCTTATTAGTTTCTGATGCTACTCTTTTCTTTCCCCTCGGCTGTTCCTTCTTCTTCTTCTGCTCTTCTTTCCTGCGAGGCTCTATAGATTCTTTATAACCCTCTTTTTTTTTTAATCGCTGGTACGTTCTATATTCCCTATCTGTCATATTATCAAAGTCTACCTCATCTTCACTCTCCACATGCGTCTCCTTTATTTCAGAATAATATGCTAACGCTTCAGCAACTGTTCGTTGTACAACAAGTCCTGAGCCGTTGAGGGACATTTGTTGGGTATTAGAAGAGCCATTGAATGAATTATTCTCTTTTCCGTGAAACGATTGGGAGTCTTTCTTCTGAAACGGAACAACGGCAGGCTTCGATATACTCTGTGAATTACTGTTATTTGCCGCAGCCCGGGAAGAACTGCCGGATGTGTTAACACTTCTTTTTTCCTGTCGCATAGGGTAGTGTATTAGCGTTTGTTTGTCAGTTGGCACAACGGGTATTCGAAGATAGTTAAAAGCCGGGCAAACCGGACCGTTTTTCTCATTATTCCTTTTCTGCTGTTTCCTGTAAACATATTGAGGACCAAAGAGTTCCAACTCGCCTAAATCAGGTATTTCTACGCTTTGCAGATATTACAGAAGCAGGTAGTTTTGTTCTTACGATTCCACAGCGAGCTTCTAATTTTTAATCCCAAAACATCATACATCATGAATTTCACAAATCTTCAGGAACAGGTTATTCACAAACCTTTCGTAGACGAACTAATCATCTGGAACATCTTTTATTCGAGTACAGTGCTTAATTTTAATATGGAAGCGCAGACACAGTCCAACTGGTGCTGGGCAGCGACTTCTAAAAGTGTGTCCTTCTTTTATTCAGCACTGTTAAATCCATGGACACAATGTAAAATCGCATCTGCCGAACTCGGACAGACCTGTTGTACTTCACCCGTACCCGGCCCCTGTAACGTACCCTGGTACCTCGACAAGGCACTGACACGCACGAAGAACTTTGTTCAACTGATAAGCGGCACGATGACCTGGGAAGCTGTTAAAGCGCAAATTGATGCCGGTCTGGTGGTAGGTACCCGCATAGGCTGGTCTGGCGGTGGCGGCCACTTTATGGCCATTTATGGTGTTTCAAAAATATTGAACACCAAATATTTCCATATTGATGACCCCATCTATGGCAAAAGCGTACTCACCGTTAACCAGTTTTCTACCAATTATCAGGGCAGCGGTTCCTGGACACATAGCTATATCACGAAAAAACATTTTTACTTTATGTGGATCAAAGACCTCGTATTCAAACCGGAATTACTCAAGCCAATACCTGAAGTTCGTCCGCTGATCCGTTTACAGCGCCCTGATCTGAAGGCCGACAAGACCGCTGCCGAGCTGGAATTGAGCTTCGCACATCACGCATATGTCGTAGGCCTAAAAGACATCGATAAGGATATCAAGATTCCTGAAAGACCTAGTTCCCTTCGTGTGATAGAACTGGATCAGAAGAAGCCTGTAGCGCTCTACGACCTCGCTACTACAGAGGATGATCCACAGGTATTACAGGTAAGTACTGACGACGATTACCTCAATCGTATTGAGAATGGCATGGAAAAAATAAAATCCAGCCTGCGGGAAAAGGAGATAGAGGGAGAAATGAGAGTGCTGAAGTTCCCTGCGCTGAACCTGGAAGCACTTTGGTTGCGTACCGAAAATAAGGAAAATGACCGCTATTATCTGCTCCGCCACTTCGGCCAGGAAGATAATGTACTCAATGAAGGCAGTTTCAAAGAGTTGGTATTCAGACAGAAAGCCGTCACAGAAAAACAAGACGACCTTATGGGCGCCTAATATGGATAATCGCCAGCCCGAAACAGGCTGGCGATTATCTTTTATCAAGCCCTTTGCTTATTTTTAAGTATGAACACAACTATCCCCCTGTACCTGCTGCTAGCCTATGGCATCTCTACCCCGTGCTTTCTTGTAATGGCTGTCTTCAACTCCCATTTAAGAAAAATGAGGCCCCGGTATTTATCCACTGCCAATATTATTGCTGCTCTTGCTGCATTTCTGATGATTGTTTTCCTGGTCACGGATCTTCGCAATACCTGGCAACTGAACCATAGTGCCGGTTCCCTCCCTTTCATCCTTTTCCTGTCGGCAGCCTGCCTGTTGACACTTTCACGGAAACTACGACGGTCTGTGCTCTTTACATTGATACTGATCGCGATTTACGCCATTTGTATCTTTAGAGAAGCCATCTACATCTTCTTTACCGGCTTTTCCAGGGATTACCTGCCTTCCGGCTGGGCTCATTATTACAGCACTGCTGACCTATACATCTTTGTTTATGCAGCAGTTTATTTAGCCATTTGCTATTTCATTGCTGCAAAACCGGTATCCAGGAGTAGCAGAAGGTAATCAAAGACCGATTTTTGCATACGGTATGCGTATACCCTTTACCCGGTAGTAGTAAGGATCCATATAGCCGTCTTCACAAGACTCCAGTTTACACGCCGAAAAGTTCAAACAATACGTCAACAGCAGCTCATTCCTGCCATTATCAAACTCAGGATGAACCACAGGCGTATAGTACCGCGCATATTTTCCCTTAAAATATTCCTGTATCGTATACACCAGCGTTTGTCCGGAAAACGGCCCTGTCGGGGAACTGGCAGTGGCGATGTATATATTCCTGGCTGTATCACAGTCAAAGCCCTGATCCATAGTCATCAGGATGTATTTACCATTTAGATAAGCGATGCTCACAGTTCCCCTGCCCTCTGCAATTTTAGCAGCACTACCGGGACTGGGACTGCCAGTCCACACGCTGCCATTATAGTATTCCCACTGCAGTGGATTGCTTTCCCGAAACCGGGCCACATGCACATAACTGGCATAATTGAAGCTAATTCCCTCTTTACCAAAAACATACACATACCCATCGCCTGGCTTCACCATACCACAGGAATAGGTGATGACCTGTTGACTATCCAGGCCGTTAGGTACTGTACGCTCGGCCTTCCATTCTGTACCGGAGCTTTGTGTCAGGCGATAAAGCGACTGCCCCGTAATATCCAGCCCCTGCCCTTCCCCACAATGCACATACACCTTATCACCAATCTCAATACCCGGACCAGCCCAGCTCCATGAAGTACCGGGTTGTATATTGAAAACCTGCCGCGGCTTACCAGAAGTGCTGTTGTTGATGGTCATATTGGGACTGTGCTCAGGATCCCAGTCAGCTCCAGCCGGCTGGATCAACACGGAATTACTATACCGGTGAAAATCACCACAGTTGAACATTTTGTTGGGTTGCAGCTGAACGCCATCCCATGCATCCTGCGTTACCCATAACACCTTTCCGTTGTTAGCTTCCCAGGTGAGAGGAATACTATTCCCCTGATCAAAAGCGGCAGAACCTTGTGTGGTATTATTCCGGTAAAAGAAACGTACTAAGGCATCATCACGATAAGTATCATTAGCGATAATGTTGAGCATCCAGGACTGTCTGCCATCATTTGCCGTTCTATCGAGGATCACTTTCACGCCGTTACCTGTTGTGCCTCCTGCAAGCGATAACGCCAGTCCGCTACCTTTATTGAAGATCCAGTATTGTCCGTTGCCTTTATCTTCCAACCGCCATAGTTGTCTGTCAGCGGCTTGCGGAAGTGCTGCAAGCTGCTGTACAATGGTCCCATTTGCATCCATCAGTTTACCACTATGCAGGTTTCGGATATGGTAATACCTGATACCGTTGGCTGTAACCCGATATATCAGATGCCACTTCTGCCAGCGGTCCGTTTCACCGCGCGAGATCGAGGCTTCCCATTGCTGCAAGGCAGCACTGTCTTTGTACTTTTCGTTTAAGATAGGATTCCCGCTTACCTCCATGTACTTGCTACTCTTTACATTCCTGAGCGTAACGGTAACATAGTCAGGGAGCACCTGCGGATTTGCTATTGCGGGATGCAGGTTACAAAACAAAATGGATAGTAATACAATAAGTGTTTTCATGATACGTGGCATTTTGAGTAGGGTTATTATAACATCGATATACAAGATATAAAAACAAAAGCTACCATTTCTGATAGCTTTTGTATACACGCAATCCTAAACAAGCATCTATTCAGCAGGTAATAACTAGTTATCTAGCGTTAAGTGTAGCCAGCAACTTCTCAACTGTGATCTGAGAGGAAGCCGGATTCTCACCTGTGATCAGTAAACCATCCTGCACCGCAAAAGGAGTCCATTTCTCCGTTGCCTTTTGATAGTTTGCACCACGGCCTCTCAGCATATCTTCCAGCAGGAAAGCACCTTTTGCACCTGTTTGTCCTGCCACTTCTTCATCGTTGGAATAGCCTGTCACAGTTTTACCTTTCAACAAGTATTCACCGTTTTTAGTCTTCACATTTTTCAATGCTGCAGCGGAATGACATACAAAAGCAGTTGGTTTCTTTTGTTCAACGAACGATTGGATCAATGCAATAGACGCTGCATTATCAGGCATATCCCAGGTTGGTCCGTGGCCACCGGAATAGAATACCGCATCATAATCTTTCGCCTTTACCGTACTCAGTTGAACTGTATTATTAAGCCAACGCTGTACTTGCGGATCATTCAATGCCCTTTTTGAAACAGGTGCGATCAGCTGATCACTGATGCTTGCAGCATCGATAGGTGCCTTCCCTCCTTTGGGAGAAGCCACCGTAACAGTTACGCCATTCTCTACCAGATAGTAATAAGGGGCGGCAAATTCTTCCATCCAAAGACCTGTCTTAACATCATCGCTCACAGTCTCGAAAGACGTTACCACGATCAGTACTTTCTTCGCTTTTTTTGTCTGAGCGCTTGCTGTCATGCCGGAAAAAGCCAATGCCATCAGGACCATAAATGCTGCCACATATTTGATCTTCGTTTTCATATATTTGTTTTTGTTCTACAAAGCTAGGTCCATACAGCCTCTCAGCCCAAGGACCTGGCTCACACATTTGATGTGATGTAGATCACACTATATTTTTTGTTAAGTTTGAGCCATTTAAGAGATCTGTATGCATCCAGCGCTTAGAAAACACTTTGAGGAATTAGTCAAACTGACCGATGCAGAATATGAGCATATAGCCCCCTGTTACCATCTCAAGAAATTTAAGAAACACTCCATCCTCCTTCAACCCGGCGATGTTGTCAACCATGAATATTTTGTGTTGAAAGGGTTACTGAAAACATTCACGATTGACGACAGCGGGAAAGAACACATCCTGCAGTTTTCTATGGAGAACTGGTGGGTGTCCGATTACATGGCACTGCATACCAATGGAAAGTCGTCCTTTATCATCCAATGCCTGGAAGATGTAGAATTGCTATACATATCATTTGACGACAGACAGCGATTGTGCGATGAACTACATCAGTTCGAACGTTTCTGCAGACTAAAGATCACCTCTGGGTTTGTCAGCATGCAGAAAAGAGTGATGGCGTTGATGAAGAATGATGCCCAATCCAGGTACCAGCAATTACTGGAGCAATACCCCTCCCTCTTTCAGCGCGTCCCGAAAGCCATGATAGCGGCCTATTTAGGTGTCTCAAGGGAGACGCTGAGCAGATTGCATGTTTAATAGTGGCAAAGGAGTTGAAGTTATCATGTATCTCAATGGATGATACCAGTGCCTTGTCCTCCCATTCTAACCCATTGTAAATGAGTCCTGTTATACTTTTCTGAAAAAAACTTCTCCTTTCCATCAAAGTATCCCCTCTCCCCGGTTGTCATTATACTGGCTAGCCAAAATTTTTGATCCTTCAAGTAAACCATTATTTATGCAAAAACTCACAATCATCATTGCGGCACTAGCCATTTTTACCAGCTGCAGCAAAGAAGCGGCAACAACCCAAGATACCCCTTCGACAAACATCACCGCGGATGGCGGAGCACGTAAAGCTGCTACCACCATTAGTTTCAGCGGTTATACATGGGAAGTAAGAGAGCAAGGCTCATCTGGTCCTGGCCCTAACTACTGGAGCGCCGGCAGTGTATGGGTAGACAGTGAGGGGCACCTACATCTGAAGATCAGGAAAGATCCCGCTACCGGCAGATGGCTATGCGCTGAAGTAACTTCCCAGCAAACATTCGGATACGGTTCTTATATTTGGAAAGTAGAAGGTGCGGTAGATAAATTGGACAAAAACATCGTATTGGGGCTGTTCAATTACAAGGCAGGTGATGACGGACACCATGAAGTAGACATCGAGTTTGCCCGCTGGGGAAACAATGCATGGCCTAACTTCAACTATACCGTATATCCTGCTTCCGGTTCCGGTAGTGTATCACAAACCTATGAGCTGGGACTGAACGGCACTTATAGTTCTTACAAATTCACCCGGAGCAGCACTGCTGTGTCTTACAAGGGCTACCATGGCCACGGCCTGGACGAAGCTAACTCCTTCTTCCCATGGACAACGCCGGCAGGTTTCAATGTAAGCACATTATCTTTACCGGTACATATGAACCTCTGGCTGTTTAACGGTAACGCACCGTCTAACCAGCAGGAAGTTGAAATCATTATACACTCATTCACATTTACCGCTGCGTAAGTGTTGTAAGTCTTGTAATGGAGAGGGTTACGCCAGGAAGGTTTCTACCTTCCGGTTAACCCTTTTCTTATTTAAATATTTTACATTTAGGGCCAATTATCCCAAAATACTTATATGGCCGCCCACACAATCAACGAAGTCATTCAGCAACTGGAAGAAATTATTAACTCCGCTTCAGATACCGGCGACCGGATTGGCTACTTCGCAGCCCTCTACCATAAAGTTACCGTCAGGGTAAAAGAAGGCATCAGCAATAATGAATTTGAAAACGGCTCCCGTATGGAAAAGCTGGACGTCATCTTCGCCAACCGCTACCTGGAAGCCGTAACACAATATAAAAACGGTCAGCGCCCTACCGGCTCCTGGGCCATCGCTTTTGAAGGCACAAAGCGATCATCTGTACTGGTACTGCAGCAACTCCTCCTGGGCATGAATGCCCATATCAACCTGGACCTGGGTATTGCCGCGGTTGAAGTTGCCGGCAACCAGGACATTCAGCTTACCCGTAAAGATTTCAATGCTATTAACAACATCCTTGGTTCCCTGACCGGGGAAGTCATTACAGAGATCAACCGCATCTCTCCCTTTATGTCACTCTTAGGGTTGAACGCTAACAACGACCAGTCTATCCTGATCCAGTTCAGTATCACTAACGCCCGCGATGGCGCCTGGAGCTTCGCAGAAGAATTATATGGCAAGAAGGGCGCGGACTATACCGCCTGTATTACGGCAAGAGATACCAGCATCCGTAAGTTGGCAGAAGGCTTATTACGCCCTGCCGGAAAACTGATCCAATTCACCGTATGGATCATTCATCTGTTTGAATGGAAAAATCCACGGAGGATCATAGAGACACTTTATAAATCAAAGAAGACATATATACGCGTCTCCGTTCAACCGGCATAAATCTTCGGACTATTACTTATGCCCTTCACAATACCGGAAGGCTACCCCAGAGATGTATTGCACGCTGGTCTTTACGATCATGGGAATGAAGGCTGCTATCCAACAGGTGACAGGCTCTGCCAACACGATGGAATTGAACACATTTCTCGTTGTGATTGTTCTCTTTTCTGTACCTTCCGGCCGATTACCATCATCATCCTTTATTACAGGCAATAAAGGTCTGCTGTAAAGTACTGCAGCCATCCAGCACAGGCGTAGCGCATTCATTGTCAGGGCATACCGGCAAAACAATCTGCGGGGGAAAAGCTTTTTTTTTAAAAAGAATACATAATTTAAGCATCGAAAACTGAGATAAAACATATGGAGAGCAAGGCTAAAATTATCTTTTTAGCAGATGATGATCCTGAAGACCAGGAAATTCTGAAAGACGCAATTTTAAGACTAGAGCCAACAGCAGACATTTATTCTGTGGTGAATGGGCTGCAAGCCGTTGAATACCTTCTGAATTGTCCCGAGGCCAGTTTGCCGGAACTGCTCATTTTTGACTATAAAATGCCCATCTACAACGCAATAGAGGTATTGGAGAAAATCCGGGAAATTCCCCGTCTGAAAGCCATTCCCAAGGTAGTATGGAGCACGTCCAATCAGCCCGAGCACGTCAGGAGCTGTATGGAAAAAGGCGCTCTTCAGTATTTTGTGAAGCCTACCAAAATAGATGAATTAGACAATATCGCCAGGCAAATGCTGGAAGCGGGTAAGGGCTGAGCCCTTATTCACAGGGAATATAGATATCAAACCTGGCGCCCTGTCCAGGATTACCGTATGCCTTAATGACGCCATGGTGATTCAGTACGATCTTCTTGCAGATAGCAAGCCCAATTCCTGAACCTGTAATACCGGGTTGACTGTGTAATCGCTGGAAAAGTTCAAACAATTTATCTGCATAATCAGGCTCAAAACCAATACCATTATCAGCTATTGAGAACCTGTAATAACAGAGATCAGCAAAGTCTGTATTCCTGACATCAGGAGGCTCTGCTGTTTTCTCAGCACGGATAGTAATATGTGGCTGACGTTCAGGATGCCGGTATTTCAGCGCATTTCCCAGTAGGTTATCAAACAGCTGGGCAAACTGGAAGGGGATCACACGCATAACGGGAAATTGATCTGCTTCAATGATCACATTATTTTTCTCAATGATGTCATGATGAGAGGAGATGACTTCCCTGATCACCTCATTCAGGTCAGTCTCCACCATTTCCTGTGAGAAGGAAGATGCCTGGGAATAAGTCAGCAGATCGTCAATGAGTCCACGCATCCTGGATGCTGCGCTGATGGACCGCATTAAATATTCCCTGGCTTTTTCCGGCAGCAGCAGACCGGAATTGTCGAAAATGTAATTATTATAAAACTGGATCTTCCGCAATGGCTCTTTCATATCGTGTGCAGCGGCGTAGGCAAATTGTTCCAGTTCTTTATTCTGAAACTCCAGCTCATTGGCATACTGCCTGATCTTGTCTTCCGCCAGTTTCTTCTCTGTCAGATCACGTGTTACTTTGGAGAAGCCAATAACATGCTGTTCTGCGTCATGCAGGGCCGTTATAACAATACTTCCCCAGAAGCGGCTACCATTTTTACGTACGCGCCAGCCTTCCTGTACGGCTTTCCCCGTTTCTCTTGCTTCTGTGATCAACCTTTCAGGAAGATGTCTTGCCCTGTCTTCCTGCAGATAAAAGATGCTGAAATGTTTTCCGACGATCTCGGACTCAAGATATCCTTTGATCTTTTCTGCACCCTTATTCCAGTTCTGGATAATACCTGATTTGTCAAGCATCAGGATGGCATAATCTTCTACCTCTTCGATCATTTTATGATAGCGCTCTTCGCTCCTCTTCAATTCCTCGTTCAGGTGCGTATAACGGGCAATATGCTCATCAATTTCCTGCAGCGCAGCAGTGGTCACTGTAATTTCCTGAAAGCAATGCAGCACAGCTGTCGTCACCCCATTTTTATCTTTCAAAGGAAGCAGCGTGCCTTTCAGTAGCACCTTCGATTTGTCCGGGCGTTCCATCACAACCTGCCAGTCATCGCAGGGCGCCCCTTCTTTTATCAATGCACTAAGCATAGCGGCATCGTGTGATAAATAGAGATCTTCCGCCGTGTAACACGGTAAAGCAGCATCATAAATATCATTTGCCTGCCTTAATGTGGGATTCCTTCCCCATAACCTGGCAGCAGCTTCATTATAAAATATCATCTTTCCACTGGCATTATATATACAGGCTGCCATGGGTAATAATTGCAGGAGATCCAGTTGTGATATTCCTGCATCAGTAAGAAAAGCGTTTGATATGGTTGTATTAAATCCACGATCCATTCCTTGAAATTAGATAATAGTAAGTTAAATTTAATGTGATTTATAGCGAGTGTATTTTTTGATAAACGGCTAGCGGCTTAATCTGTATAATGTCTACCTTTATTTCCTTTTTTTAATATCTATCCAATTATAACTAACTCAATAACTATCACATGAAATTCAACATTGCAACAATTATCGCGCCGGCGGTCGTAGCACTCTGCATGACAGCCTGCAACAACCAGCATTCAACATCTGAGCACGCTGCCGACAGCACGGCCACACAACCGACCATTACAGAAGAAACTGTTGCTATTCAGGCGGATAGCGTAACAATGAACAGTATCGTGGCTTTCAGCGATGACACCACTGCTAAAAAGCCAATCGTACTGATCGTTCCTGAATGGTGGGGACTGGACGACTACATAAAAGGCAGGGCCAAACAGTTTGCAGAACTGGGTTACCTGGCTATTGGTATAGACATGTACGGTGGAAGCAAACATGCTGATAATCCTGACCAGGCAAAAGCATATGCCACACCATTCTACACTAATCCACAGCTTGGATTCAGCAGACTGCAGGCAGCGCTGGCAAAAGCCAAAACCTATCCGCAGGCCGATACTACCCGCATTGCAGCGATCGGTTACTGCTTTGGTGGCTCCATGGTGCTGAACGGCGCTAAACTAGGGCTTCCTGTAAATGGCGTGGTAAGTTTCCACGGTGGACTACAGGGTGTACCTCCTGTAAAAGGCCTGACAAAAGCACAGATCCTGGTTTGCCAGGGTGGGGCCGATCCGTTTGTGCCCGCACAGGACGTGGCTACTTTCAGAAAACAGCTGGACTCCCTGAACATTCCTTATACCTTCAAGGAATATGCAGGCGCAACCCATGCCTTCACAAATCCAGCCTCTACTGCAAACGGCAAAAAGTTCAACCTGCCTATTGCATACAACCCGGCAGCGGATACTGCTTCCTGGAACGATATGCGCGCTTTCTTCGGTGTAATATTCAAGTAATATGTAAGCATAAAATAAAAGGAGCGTCTCTGAACCGGGACGCTCCTTTTATTTTATATGCCTGTCTGATCAGGCGGCTTAATAACCGTAACCTAAGTCGTCAGAACGTCTTTCTCCCAATATCTTATAGTCCATTTTGTCCAGTGCTTCCACCACCTTAGCCCTGTCTTTGTACAGTGATCTGTGCTGGAAATTAAAGATCCCCAGGCCGATATGGAAGAAGATACCACTGATGATAATAATGCGCAGCAATTTCAGAACGAACGCCTTCTTTGACACCAGCCATTCATAACAATAGAAAGAATAGATCATGGGCAAAGGCAACAACATACAGAAGGTATGTGAAGACGGTCCCTTGATCGAGAAAAAGAAGCTGGCAAACACCAGCAGGAACGTGAACAGGTTCAGCCATCTCATTTTCTTCCACTCCTCATTGTCTGTTTTGATGAAATAAGAAAGAATGAACAATCCCACCTGTGCGAACCCGACTATCAGCAGGAAAAACAGGAATGGAGTCACCCACATCTGTTCTTTCATCAGCTGCCACTTTTCCTCAGAATTGCCTATTACGTAAGGGACCTCAAAAGAAGCGAACGACCAGTACCTTGTCAGGATGGTTACGATATTTTTAATATTCTCCCAGTTGAATACAACATTAGCCCCCACCTTACCTGCTTCCGGATCGGGGTGCAGCCAGGTCGGGATCAGCGTCTGCGCTCCGAGGATCAATCCCGCAAGGTAGACCATCACACGTACGGAAGTACTTTTTATTCCTGCCAGCCGGTAAGAGAACAGGAATGCTACTCCGGCATATGGCAGCAATAGAACCCAGGACAGATGTAACTGCATGATCATGGTGGTGGCGAGCCCCATTACAAAGAAAGCCAGTCCGGGAGGGATAAACTTGTCCTTGCTCATAGGCAATACCTCCAGCAGGCAGATAAAGAAAGGAATAGCCAGCGCCATTGTATAGGAAGGTTTCACGACCCTGGTGGGATAGTACATGGCCCATGGCGTGGTCATACACAACACCCAGATCATCCAGGCGGGAATGCCCTTTATCCGGCGGGTGATATAGTATGCCAGTAATGACAGGCTGGCAAAAGATAAAATGTTGAGGATGAGGGTAGGCATCTCTGGCAGCTTCGCAATATAAAAACCAGCACTGACCAGCAATCCCTGTAAAGCACCGGGGATCTGTGTATTGGTATACACGACATCCGGGCCGTAGGTTGGCCAGGTACCGGTGGTAAAGGACTTTAATCCTATCAGGTAGATTTGTAATTCATCGGGGAACCAGAACTCCGAGCACAATCCATAAATCACCCGGAATATAAAAAGAGCTAAAAGAAGCAGAAATAGGTTCTTCCTATTCATAAGTAGTCGTTTGTTGACTGCGGCGGGCCAAATTACATAACTTTCTCAATTGTTCGACCCGGATTTACATGAAGTGCCATTGCATTATCCCGAGAAGCATTGTTTTTCAAATGGCTCATATAAGGATTTATCTTCAGGCAACTTATTCATATATCATTATTAATTACTCTGCAAACATCTCTTAATTAATACATAATATAATATACTTTCTCTTATAGCTTTGTAAGGCCGCTATTCCAGTGCATTCCCTGAGATAACCCATATATAACCCATATATAAGCCATATACAACCCATATATAACCCATATTTAAAAAGTATGGGTTATATATGGGTTATATATGGCTGGAGGATGGTTTGTATATGAGTTATGGTAGATAATTCACTGGGTTGACACCCCGTTTTGATGCGGACATAAAAAAGCCATGACTGATCGTCATGGCTAAATACAGTTAGTATATAAAGTATTACTGACCAACCTGGAGGGTTGGTTAGTGGCGTGGCAGGCGGGATAATTTATTCCCCGAGCAAGAGGTCATACAGTTCTTTGGCCATTTTCTGGTAGCCGGGAGCATTGTCAGGCTTGATGAAGTGTTTTAAAGCGCCCATTTGCTGGCACTTCTGTTCCTCACTGCCACTATCAGAGGCGGAATAGGTTACCACCGGAATTTCCCGGAAAGCATCACTTCTTTTAATGTAATAGAGTACATCATAACCATGTCCTGCGGCTGACAGGATCACATCCGGGAACAGGATATCGGATTCCTCCATGATATCTTTCAGGATCTTTCCATCTTCTGCTACCGCGACTACGTTAAATAGTCCCGTATCAACAAATGATTCCTGTATCAGGACCTTACCATTTGCGTCATTTTCTGCTATAAGTATGTTTAGTTTTCCCATAGTAGTACAAAGGTGGGGTATTCTCTCCTTTTTGAAAATATTTAAAAAAAATTTTGCGGAATAAAGTATTTCGCTACCTTTGCAATCCCAAACGGGAAAGGCCGCGTTGGTCAATCGGCTAAGACGCCTCCCTTTCACGGAGGAATGACGGGTTCGACTCCCGTACGCGGTACCAAAGTGGGGCTGACTAAAAAGGTCAGATTTCAACAAAAATTAAAAATATATAGCTCGCCACGGTGGGCTATATATTTTTAGTAATATTCATATTCATTAG
>NZ_PYGK01000028.1 GCF_003014595.1 Chitinophaga ginsengisoli
CAGTGATTGCCTTATATGCGGTTTCTGTTCGTCAGACCGGGATTTTGCCGCCGACTTCCTTCAGATTCCACCTCACGGTGGACACCCTTGTCTTGAGCTAGCGATTCCTACTATCAAGGCTCGCGGAGGACTTACACCTCCTAGTTTATGAACATGCCAGGCGCACAACAAGGGGACTCCTAACGGAGTCCTATTGTGTTTTGTTATTACGTTCACGTTGTTCCGGCCATATCGTTTGTTCACATTTCCCGAGGTCGTCGCGGTCTGTATTACGAAAGCCCTAACGGAGTCCTATTGTGTTTTGTTATAAAACCATTTTTTGTTGGGCGACGGTGACCGGTTCTCGGTGTTTTCCCATCGCGACGAAAATAACCACTGCGATGATCAATCCCGAAAAGAACAATAGCGCCAGTAGTTGATTGTAATAGACGATTGCTATTAATGATACGATCGATAATATCAGTGCGATAGCAGGGAACCAGGGATAGAGCGGCGCTTTAAATGGACGTTCTAATGCGGGTTCTTTTTTTCGCAGAATGAACAGGCTGATCATACTGAGGATATACATCACAACTGCACCCATTACAGATAAGATCACCAGCTGATCTGTTTTACCAAGATAGAGGGCAATTACGCCGAGCAGTCCTCCCGCTATCAATGCAATGTAAGGTACCTGTCTTTTAGGACTGAGTGCCGCCAGTGCACCGGGCAGATAGCCGGCGCGAGCCAGCGCAAAAAGCTGACGGGAATAACTGATAATGATACCATTGAAAGATGCGATCAATCCGAAGAGACCAATGCCTGCAAAGACCTTTGTGATACCATTCTGTTTGCCCAATACGATGCCGATCGCTTCCGGTAAAGGATAATCGATGCCGGATAATGCTTTCCAGTCGGTAATCCCACCTGTTAATACCATTACGCCCACTGCCAGTAGTGCCAGTGTTAACATGGCAGAGATATATCCCTTGGGGATATTCCGGGAGGGGTCTTTTACTTCCTCCGCTACCATGGCAATTCCCTCAATACAGACATACAGCCAGATCGCAAAAGGAAGGGCTGCAAATACGCCGAGCCATCCGGCAGGCATGGCATTGTGCATGAAGTTGGAAGCTTTGAAAGAAGGCCCTACAATGCCCATATATATTAGCAGTTCTACTACTGCCAGTAAGGTGATGATGAGTGAGAAAAGGGCTGATTCTTTAATCCCCAGCAGGTTGATGACGGTTAGCAGTACATAAAAAGCGATACCACTTCCCAATATCGGTAGCGAAGGATGGAGGAAATGCAGGTAATTCCCCAAAGCGAAGGCAATGGCGGGCGTAGCCAGCAGGAATTCCACAGCAGTGGCATACCCGGCTACCAGTCCGCCAAAAGGGCCCATGGCCCTGTGTGTATACGTAAACGGACCTCCTGCCTGTGGTATGGAGGTAGTCAGTTCTGTAAAGCTGAAAATGAAGGTGATGTACAGAAGCGTGATGACGAGTGTGGCCACGAGAAAGCCGATGGTACCAGCTACCCCCCAGCCGTAGTTCCAGCCGAAATATTCACCTGAGATGACTAATCCGACGCCGATGGCCCAAAGGTGTATGGGCCTGATCACTTTCTTTAAAACTGTTTCCTGAGCAGACATATATATACGGGATTGCTGGTAATGCCTGAATCATTACCATTGGTTGATTAAAGTATATTCCCGTTTCCCTCCGTGAAATGTTGTCAAGATACACAAAAAGATCACATCTCAAGCGCCAGCGAAGTATTCGCATTACGGCTGCCTGCAAATTTGAGCCTGTATTCTGTAGGTGTCAGCCCTACCTCCTTTCTGAATACTTTGCGGAAGGCTTTGATGTCGTTGTAACCACAGTCGAGCATTACCGTCAGGATGCTGTTACTGGTCTGTTCCAGCATCTTTTTGGCTGCCTCTATACGGGTCTTCTGCAGGTATTCTATGGGGGTGATACCTGTAGCCAGTTTAAAACGGCGTACGAAGTTGCGGCGACTGGCGGGAATATTCTCCATGAATGATTCCACGTTGCGCGCTTCCTGGAAGCAGGACTCCATGCGTTGCTGTACTTCGGAGATCAGCGGGTCTGCATGTTTCTTTTCCGGCAGGAACATACCGAAGTAGGATTGTGTTTCACGGTCCATATCGATAGCGAATAGTTTTGCGGCCTTTACGGACATGTCCTGTCCGCAGTATTTTTCTACCAGGTACAGCAGCAGGTGGAAGGTGCTGGTAGCGCCTCCGCTTGTATAGACACCCGCTGAAGAGGTCAGCACTTTGTCTGGTTGCAGCAGTACATCGGGGAAATGACCTGCAAATGCGCGGCAGGCATTCATATGCGTAGTAGCGGGCTTACCATCCAGCAGTCCTGTAGCTGCCAGCAGGAAAGCGCCGGTACAGAAACTCGCTATTTCGGTCCCTCCGTGGTGTTGTTGCCGTAGCCAGGGAATAAAGGTGCTGTTAGCGGCAATAGCCATATCCACATCTCCTGCAATAAAAGCAGGGATCAGCACTAAATCCGGTTTGGCAGCTTCCTTTAATGCTACCGTAGTATGACGGCCGTAATGGGGGAACATGTCCACTTCCTTCTGATCAGGCAGCACCAGCTGTATATTGAAGATAGGGGCCTGCTGGCTGGTAATATACATACTGTTTACTGATTCGAATACATCCAAAATGGCGGCCGTGCTTATCAGCCGATGGTTGTAGGTGAGCAACAGTGCCAGGTTCATCATGATTTCAGGTTTTTAAACAAAGTACCGGTCAAGTTACGACATTCGGCTCAAATACAGCCTACCGGCTTCTTCTTCAGTTATGCTAGAAAAGAATACAACTGTGTATCTTCGGGACCAATCCCACTTAAGCTATAAATTTCCGTTATTAATTCTTTATCATTCATTTAGACCGGCATTCCTTTTATAGCAATACCGGTATGTCTACCCTTCCAAAAAATTCTCCGCAATAATGCTTTAAAAGAGTCAGAAATATTATAATTTAACGAGATAATATTAAGTGCATTTTCCACGTTTAGAGTTCCACTGGAACCATATTCCCTCATACCTAATAACATAAATAGCCATATACGTCTATCAGACTACAATACATTCCGCTATAGCCTGATAAAAATCCCTCTTAACATGAAGAAGACCATAAATTCCCTCCTCCTTTGCATGACCACGTTTGCCATGGCAACTTTGTTGCTGATGTGCAAAAAACAAGACGCAAACAGTATGAAGCCGTTATCAGACAAAAGTCTGGTGGCCGCTGCTGCTGCGCCACAGATCGTTACTTTCGTACATCCTGGTGTGCTGAACACACAGGCAAGCCTGGACCTTGTTGGTTCCCAGGTAAACGGTGGTGAAGCAGTGCGTTCTGCTGCCTACCAGAAAGTACTGGATTATGTCAATAACAATGCGCTTCCAACAAAATTCTGGGAAACAGTAACTGTAGGCTCCAACGGAGCCACTACAGAATCAAAAAGCCAGATCAGGAAGGACGCTATACTGGCGTATGCACTGGCGCTGCGCTGGGCAAAAACCGGTACTGCTACCTACGCACAACAGTGTATCGCTATCCTGAACGGCTGGTCCTACACGTTTAAACAGTACGCTGTACTGTCCGGTTCTAACCAGTACCAGCCATCGCTGGAGGCTTCCTGGACCACTCCCAGCTTCGTTGCCGCTGCTGAGATCATCCGTTATTACAAGGCCTTCGGACAATCAGCCGGCTGGTCTGACGCTGATATCAACCAGTTCAACAACTACCTGAACCTGGTGAAGAACAACTACATCAACAATACGCCGGCGTACAACAACAACTGGAATGCTTCTGCCGGTTATGCTAAAATGGCCATCGGTATTTTCCTGAACAGCACTACTGTGTACCAGAATGGTTATAATATCATTACACAGCATCTGCCGATCATTATCAAATCTGACGGCACCATTCCGGAGTATTGCGACAGGAACGACTGCGTACATTACCAGTATTCACTGACTGCATTTGCATATGCGGCCGAGCTGGCAAATATACAGGGCGATAATTCCCTGTGGACATTCAACTCCAACCTGCTGAGCAAAGGCTATGATTATATGAGAAAAGCCTACGCCAGGACCACTTCCTGTACTACCTGTTCTACTTCCAGCCCTGTATTCCCGGGTACCGAAGTGGCTTACAATTATTACAAAACAGCTAATCTGCAGTACCTGCGGGAACTGCAGGATCCGCTGTATGTGCCTAATGACAGAACATTCTTAGGCTTCACTTCATATACACACTTTAACGTACCTGGCCTGTAATAAGCCGTAAACAGACGTCACGGCTATAGCGGATAAAAGACCGTCCCGGATATTCCAGGGCGGTCTTTTTTTTAAAAAAAGACACCCTAGCTATTGTAACGTACGTTTTTAATGCATACCTTTGATTCATGAGCTTATTTAAGAAAGATACATCCCCTGAGATGGTGCCGACGAAAACTGAAATGGACGTGCTGCAGATACTCTGGCAGTACGGTCCTTCTACTGTACGCTTTGTGCATGATAAACTAAATGAGCAGAAAGAAGCGGTGATCTATACCAGCACGCTGAAACTGATGCAGGTAATGAAGGAAAAAGGGATGCTGGACCGTGATGAAAGTAGCATGAAACACGTTTATAGCGCAGCTGTGGAGGAGAGAAAGGTGAAGGGTACGTTGCTGAGCCGTTTTATGGACGCTATGTATAATGGCTCTCCGAGTGACCTGATGGTGGCATTGCTGGGCAACGACAAGACCTCGCCGGAAGAGTTAAAGAAGATCAAGGAGTTATTGAAAAATATGGATGGTAAATAACCAAATTCTACACCCATGTACCCGGACCTCAACTTATATTCAGGCGGCGAACGGTTTCTGCAGGCATTTAGCTGGATGCTCGTCCATTCCCTCTGGCAGGGATTGCTGCTGGCCGTTATAACGGCGATGTTGCTGCAATTCACCAAAAGAGCGTCTGCACGATGGCGGTACAATATTATATTTATTCAGTTTGTATTGTTTATACTGGCCTGTATATGGACCTTCTTCCGTGGCATGAACGGGCCTTCAGAAAGTATTGTACCACTAGCTGGCACCATCGGACAGAATGCGTCACAATTGCTGCAACTCAACGCGATTAACATACAGCAGTTTGCCGACGCAGGTGCGGCTTATATTTCCACCCATGCCTCATTGCTGGTACTCATATGGGCTATCTTTTTCACTTTTCGTTCCTTCAGGATGGTGCAGGGACTGATCTATCTGCAAAAGACAAAACAGCAATACACGCCTGTTACGGCCGACTGGCAGGAACGGCTTGCCCTGCTTTGCAACAAACTACATATCAGTAAACACATCCGGTTATTGGAATCTGCCCGTGTAAAAGTGCCTATGATAATAGGACATCTGAAACCGGTGATACTGATGCCTGCAGGGTTGTTAACCGGTTTACCGGTTGAACAGTTAGAAGCGGTATTACTACATGAACTGGCCCATATACGCCGGCATGATTATATCGTGAACCTGTTGCAAACCCTTTGTGAAACTGTTTACTTCTTTAATCCCGGTCTCTTATGGATCTCCGGATTACTGCGGGATGAAAGAGAACATTGTTGCGATGATATTGCCCTCGGACAAACCGGTAACAAAAAAGAGTTTATACAGGCACTGATCAGTTTCAAGGAACACGCCATGTACAGCCATACCATTGCTGTTGCATTTCCCGGCAAGAAGAACCAGTTGTTACAAAGGGTCAGCCGTATTATCAATAACAAAAATCAACCGCTGGGAACAGCAGAAAAGGTATTCTTCATGGCGGGTGTACTACTACTGACGGCCATCTTATCCACAGCTGCTATCACGCAATTGCGGAGTATGGAACGTACTGTTTCCAGCAAACAACATAACACTGCCAGGAATTATGTGCCACCTAAGCAGCCACAGTTGCCCGTGATTGTCTTGAAGGATAGCACTGCACCATCTGTCGCTCCTTCCCGGCAGAAGGAACAGATAAATGATGTAAAGCCTGCTCCACCCGTCATTATACACCAGGTAACGATAACAAAAGATCCTGTGGATGAGCATTACGAGGAAAAGTTACTGGCTGATGATATGCAGACCTCTCAGCTCCGCCTTATTGCCGATGGCAAAGAGGTAACACTGACAGCATCTGAAGTAACACTACAGAATCGTCAGAAGGGCGAAGCAAGACTGGCCCGCATACAGGCGGATAAAGACAAACAGCAGGCAGACAGGGACAGGGAACAGAGCAGCAGGGACCGCATACAGGCAGATAAAGATCGTGCACAGGCTGACAGAGATCGTCAGCAGGCGCAAAGAGACCGTGAACAGGCCATTCAGGATCACCTGCAGGCAGACAAGGACAGAGAGCAGGCAAGGCTGGACCGTTTACAGGCAGAAAAAGACAGGATGCAGGCAAACCTTGATCGCATACAGGCTGATAAAGACCGGGCCAGAGCAGAGGCGGAAAAAAGACTGCAAACACAATAATCCAATTATATAATAATTCATCGTTTTAAAAAGCCGTGCTGCTGCGCGGATGGCATTGTATTGCCACTACCATTCTAAAAACAATAATATGACCTAAGATTTTTTCGCAGTCCTTACTGCGACAGGACTTTTATTTCCCGCTCATTTCCGGGCATTATTTACAAACATGCATCATTTTTTAACAGCTACGGCTGTAACAGGATATTTATTGCCTGTACATACCAGACGCTATTTACAAACTTTTAAATTCATCAGAAAATGAGAACACATTATTTCAAAAGCAACATACTGCTTGCAATATTCCTGGTACTGGCAGTTTCCCTGAACGCACAGAAGACTACTTCCCAATATAGCAGCAGTCAGAAAAACGGGAAGGAACGTATTGTTACCGACCGCGATGATAAGACCTATCAATTAGAATTTACGGATGGTAAAATGACCTTTCTTTCAGTGGATGGTGTAAGTGTGCCGGAGGAGAAATGGGGCGATTATAAGACCATTATTGACGAGATCCGTGAACAGATGAAGAAAGATAAGGAACAGGCAAGACTGGACCGCATACAGGCGGATAAAGACAGAGAACAGGCTAAACTGGATCGTATACAGGCAGATCGCGACCGCCTGCAGGCGCAGAAAGACAGGGAACAGGCCCAACTGGATCGCATACGGGCAGATAAGGACAGAGGGCAGTCAGACCATGACCGTCTGCAGGCACAGAAGGATCGCACACAGGCTGAATTAGACCGGCAGCAATCTATCAAAGACAAGCAACAGGCGGATAGGGATCGTGAGCAGGCTGAGAGAGACAGAGAACAGGCTGTAAGAGATCGCGCACAAGCAGAGAAAGACAGGGAGCAAGCCGTGAGAGACCGCGCACAAGCGGAGAAAGACCGCGCACAGGCAGAAGCTGACAGGAAACTACTGGCCGACCTGACCGTCGATCTTGTGAACGATAAACTGATCACTGATGCCAGTGACCTGCGTATGCTGACAATGTCTCCCGTTGAAATGACAGTGAATGGTATTAAACAACCTGATGCTGTACACAAAAAGTACCAGGATAAATATAGCCGCTTTGCCAAAGGCAATTTCTCATACATGTCTGATGGCTCGGGCAAACGTATACAGATGCACAGAGACAACTAAAACAACCTGCTTATAAGATAGTTACTTTCTACTATGAGAAAAGCCGTCCCTGTTCTGGGACGGCCATCTTTTATCCTTTGCTGACAATGAAAAGCGGGTGTATCATTGCTGACACACCCGCTTTCATTGTAACATTATCCTGATTTATTTAATCTCCTTCAACATCTCTGTCACCGCTGCTTCCAGCTGATCATCCTTACCACTCAGCGCGTCTTCATAACGCAGCGGCACGCGGATATCCGGCTCCAGCTGCATGTTCTCCAGCGGGTGATCCCCTGTTCTTCCAAACGTTGCTACCATCGGAATACCAAAAACCAATGTAGGATCTATCTGCCGTTCCCACCAGACTGCCGTACCTGTTCCTGCTACCGGCATACCAATCAGTTTACCCAGGTTATCCTGTTTGTAGATGAAAGGGAAGATATGTGCGTCACTGTAGTTTCCCTCTCCTACCAGTACACAGCTAGGCCTTGCCCATCGGGTCTGTGGTTCCCATGCTTTTGTTCTGCGGCTCTGTGGTGCGAAGTTCATATATGCTTTTCCGCTGAGGAAGTTGTACAGGTCATCGTGCAGCCATCCACCGCCGTTGAAGCGGGTGTCTACGATCAGGGCCTGTTTCTCCCTGTTCTTACCCATTACTTCATCGTATACAGAACGGAAGCTGGCATCGTTCATGCCCTGTACATGCACATATCCTACTTTACCACCACTCAGTTTATCCACCATCTTCCGCATGCTGGTCACCCAACGTTTGTACATCAGGTTACCTTCTTCCTGACCGGAGATAGGTTTTACAGATTCATCCCAGCGTTTCTGTGTAGCCGGATCATAGATGCTTACCAGTATGTTATTACCTGTTTTACGGTTCAGCAGGATGGCCCAATCCTGTTGTGCCGTGATCTCTTCTCCGTTTATGCGCTCGATGATATTGCCTTTCTTCAGTTTGCTGAAGGCTTTGTCGAATGGTCCTCCTGCTATTACTTCGTCTATTTTCAGGCCATTGCCGGTGTATGTTTCATCATACAGTAAACCCAGTGCTGATGTATTATCACCATCGGCACGATTTGCGTAGAAGCGGCCACCGGTATGGGAAGCATTCAGCTCTCCCAGCAGTTCGCTGAGCAGCTCCTGGAAGTCGTAGTTGTTACTGATATGCGGCAGGAAACGTGCATAGTTCTTTGCATACATTTCCCAGTCTATCTGTTTTAATTCAGCCGGATTATAGAACTTGTCTTCCACCTGTTTCCAGGCATGTTCATAGATATAACTGCGCTCCGCTTCCTGGTCCAGCAGGAACTCTGTACTAATAGCAATAGGTGTGATCTTGCCGGAGGTGGCATCTACTTTCACCACGCTGCCACGGTTGCTGACAAACAGGGTGTTACCATCCTTGCTCAGTTCAATACTACCCGGACTACCGCCTAATTTGGCCAGTATCTTTGTTTCCCCTGTTCTCGGTTCTGTTACCCAGAGATCATAGCCTTTTTCAAAAGCGGCCATGTAATATACTTTGCTGGCATCGTTGTTCAGCACATAATCGCTGATAGAGGCGCTGTTGATGGTCATGCGGATGATCCTGCTATCCAGGTTGTCGAAGTCCGGATTAAAAGGCTTTTTAGGCGCAGTAACAGTATCTTTTTTCGTGGTAGCGGAATCCTTACCGGATTTCTTTGCGTTGTCTTCTTTCTCTTTCAGGAGATTGAATTCATCTTTGGATAATTTGAACCTGTCGAATGCTTCCTGGTCAAAGAACACACCGAAGATGTCCACTTCAGTGGCGCCTTGTCTTGCCAATCCACGACGACCATCACGGTCACTCAGCCAGGTCATTACCTTACCATCTGCCGCCCATTTGTTGTTATTTTCTCCGAAGCCACTCAGCACAGGATAGATGTTCTGTCCTTTGCCGTCAGCAGCAATGATAGCTGCATTACTTACATTGAAATAACCCTGGTGATCATCGGTCACGATCCACTTCCCGTCGGGGCTCCAGGCAAACTGCCAGTCGCCGTCAGAGTAGGACGAGTTATGACCTGCAGGCAATAGCGTACGGCTCTTTTTAGAGGCGATATTGTATACACGCAATACATTCCTGTCTTCCGTATAGGCAATCTCCTTACCGTCAGGAGAGAACAGGGGCTGGAATTCCTCTGCACCGGTAGCGATAAGCGGTTCTTCCTTCAGAATAGTAGATGCGAAGAAGTAGGGCTCTTCAGAACGGACGATCGAAGCCTGGTAGATATCCCAGTTGCCTTTCCTTTCAGCCGCATAAACGATATGTTTTCCATCAGGCGCCCAGGTTACAGATCTTTCCTGCTGGGGTGTGTTGGTGATACGTTTGGTCATATTACCTTCCACGCTGGTCACAAAGATCTCACCACGGGCTACGAAGGCCATTTCCTTCCCGTTAGGGCTCATGGCAAACTCCGTTACATTACCACTGATGGGCAATGGTTTAGCCACAGAAGAACGGCCGTCGTTAAAGATCTGGACAGGCACCTTCTTTGGCTGCTGACCTTCTTTTAATGTATAGATTTCCCCGTTCCAGGTAAAGCAAAGCAGGTTGTCATCAGATTTGGACAGATGACGTACCGGATGCTTTTCAAAGCGGGTAAGCTGCTGCATTTTATTCTTATCTGTTACAGAACCTTTGAAGAGGTTCTGAGAGATGCCTCCTTTTTCACTCAGGTAAAATACCTGCTCGTTATCTGCAAACAGGGGTTCACGGTCTTCACCTTCATAGCCGGATACCTGTTTGTAGGTTTTAGTGGCCAGGTCGTACACCCAGATGTCCCTCGTTACAGATGATGTATGGTGTTTACGCCAGGGATCTTCATATCCTTTGATGTCCTGGAAGATGATCTGGTTACCTTTCCCGTTGTAGTGGGCCGACTCGGCGCCAGCTGCACTCACGAGGAGAGAGCGGCCACCGGTGACGGACACGGTATACAGGTTGTCAAACAGGCCGGAGCTGAAACGCACGCTGTTGGCCGGTGCATTGCGGGCACTGCCGAAGAGCACCTGTTTATTATCAGGCGTAAAATCGTACGGCACATCGGCGGCACTGTTGTAAGTCAGACGGGCAGGTGTACCTCCCGTGGCCGGCATTACAAATACGTCGAAATTGCCGTAGCGATCGCTGGCAAAAGCGATGGATTTACCGTCATGGCTCCATACGGGCATCATATCATGGGCTTCATGAATAGTGATGGGAATGGCCACACCACCATTGACATCCACCCGGTAGATGTCTCCTTTGTAACCAAAAGCGATGGTCTTGCCATCAGGGGAAATAGCGGGGTATCTGAGCCATAAGGCGTTTTCCTGTGCATAGCCTGTTGTAGCAGCATAGCACATTGTAAGAACGAGTAATAGTTTTCTCATAAATAAAGGCTGCTGTTAGATTCACCATCCAAGATAGTAAATGCAACAACGTCTTTATTCCGGAAATGATAAGTGGCGTTCTTTCCTGATGGCGATTCCCTGCTGTCAGCTATTCCGCAGTTTGCTATGCTTGCGGCCATACCCGAAGTAGATAGCAAAACCGATCAGCAGCCATACAATCAATCTTATCCAGGTATCCAGTGGTAAAGAGAACATCATCAGCAGGCAGGTGAGGATACCGAGTATCGGTACTACCGGCACAAAGGGTGTTTTGAAGGACCTTGGGATATCCGGCTGTTTGACACGCAGGATGATGACACCCAGGCAGACCATTACAAAGGCCAGCAGGGTACCAATGCTGGTCATCTCGCCCACTACATGAATGGGTACGAGTCCGGCGAAAAGACTGATGAAGATACAGAGAACGATATTTGACTTATAAGGAGTGGCAAAGCGGGGATGCAGTGTGGCGAATACGGATGGCAGTAAACCGTCTTTACTCATGGAATAGAATACCCTTGACTGACCCAGTAGGTCTACCAGGATCACGGAAGTATATCCTATCAGGATAGCGGCTATTACCGCCAGGAACAACCACTCATATGGCGTATGTGCAATGGCTACGGCCACGGGCGCAGCATTGTCTTTGAACTCGGTATAGTGTGCCAGTCCGGTCATCACATAACCAAAGAGAACGAATAGAATGGTACAGATGATCAGGGAACCCAGGATGCCTATGGGCATATTCTTTTTGGGATTCTTCGTTTCCTGTGCCATGGTGGCCACGATATCAAAACCAATGAATACAAAGAATACGACACCGGCTCCCCGCAGAATGCCACTCACACCGAAATGCCCGAATTCGCCTGTATTCTGCGGAATAAAGGGCTTATAGTTCTCCGGATTGATATAGTGCCAGCCAAGGGCGATAAAGACCAATACAACGCCTATTTTCAAAGCTACCACGATAGCATTGAACAATGCAGAACCCTTGGTACCGAAGATGATAATGGAAGTAATAAAAACGATGATCAATACAGCAGGCAGGTTGATATAACCATGTATCAGTGTACCATCCGCCAGTTTAACCAGCTCAAACGGAGAGGTGACCAGTTGGGCCGGCAAGTGGATATTAAACCTATCCAGAAAGGTAATAAGGTATTTAGACCAGCTGATACCCACGGTGGCGGCGCCTACGGAGTATTCCAGCACCAGGTCCCAGCCGATGATCCAGGCAAATAGTTCACCCAGGGTGGCATAGGCATACGTATAAGCACTACCGGCAACAGGCACCATAGAGGCCATTTCTGCGTAACACAGCGCACTAAAGGCGCAACCAACAGCTGCAAGAATGAAGGACAATATAACGGCAGGACCGGTATTATTGGCAGCAGCAATGCCTGTCAGGGAGAAAAGACCGGCGCCTATGATCACGCCAATGCCTATAGCAATGAGATTGATACCCCCGAGATTACGTCTTAGTGTGTTGGCCCCACTCTGAGCAGCTTCCTGCTGGAGACTTTCAATTGATTTTTTTATCACAGGTAAAGTTGGTTTGGGGGCAAAGGTACACCTCTTCCTATTACCCTACAAAATTAATAGGTTTTCCGTTTTCCCAGGGACGTAATGAACTATTTTAATTCTGTTAACATCTCATTAACGAGATCATTCATCCTCTTTTATAACTTAGACAATATATTTCATAGGTATAGGGATATCAGACAGCTGCTCTTTATAGGGCGGCTTATTTTTTAAATCTCTTTTTAGCGTGGATTTATCACGTTTTGATGGTGGGAAAACGACTATGCCAGTTCCCGATATACCGATAGAAGGCCCACGGGGCCTACATTAGCAAAATTACCAGTAACAATGATGATATAAATGTGTCTTTGCGGCGCGCAGGAGGAAATGATCAACGCATTTTCATTTTCCGGGAAGCAGGAAAATGGTGTGTGATGATGTGAAGGGAACTGCATCCGTTAAAGGTGCAATTTTGCAATGCGTAATATGCGGAGAAGTACATGGGGCTATAACGGAAGTTTTCTCTCCTGCCCACATATGAACAGCCCTTGTTCCAAAAACGAACACTTTATTAATTATCATCAATCATAAATTACAACTAATTAATATAATACAATACTGGCACTCCCTTAGTAGCTTGTTCTGCAAAATTGCGTTCATGCTTCAGCATTACTTAAAGATCACTTCCAGAAGTTTTGTAAAGAACAGGCTTGCCGCGTTGATCAACATTTGTGGGCTGGCAATAGGTTTGACTGCAGGGATGCTGATCATACTTCTCATCAAAAGTGAATTTGAACAGGACCGGTTCCACAAGAACATCGATCATATTTATATGCTGCTCGCAAACTCCAGGCAGGAAGGCAATATCAGGACAGGTAGCTCAACGCCCGCGCTATTGACAGGAGCTATGCGCAACAGCATACCGGAAGTAAATTACGCAGCTCACTGCAGCTCCAACTCGCAACAGTTACTGACCTATGGTGGAAAGAGTATTTATGAGGATGGCATATATGCGGAACCTGATCTGCTGAACATTATGCACTTCCCCGCAGTACAGGGCAATCCCATTACCACTCTGGGAGATGTCGGATCTATTGTACTTACTGTATCGACTGCAAAAAAACTCTTTGGCGACGAAGATCCGATCGGCAAGATCATCCGGCACAACAACCAGCACGATCTGAAAGTCGGCGCCATTATGCAGGATCTGCCGTCAAACAGCTCTGTGAACTTCCACGTGGCACTGCCTTTCCGGATCTGGGAACAGGAGAATGCAGGAACGTTCAGAAATTGGGACGCCTATGTGCTGGCAACTTATGTAGAACTGAAACCGGGCGCAAATCTCACAGCCGTCAATAAGAAGATAAATGCATTATTTCCTACTCCTCCAACCGATATCAATACCGGAATATTTGTCTATCCTTTTAAAGACAGATACCTCTATAGCAGCTTCAAAAATGGCAAGCCAAACGGCGGAAGGATAGAGCTCGTATTGCTGTTCGCAGTCATCGGCGTATGCATATTGCTGGTTGCCTGTATCAATTTTATGAACCTGTCCACCGCCCGTTCTGCTATGCGATCACGTGAGGTAGGTGTCAGGAAAACGCTGGGCGCCACGAAAAAACAGGTGATTGTTCAGTTCCTGGGCGAAGCTTTGATGATGACCACTCTCGCACTGCTCATCGCCGTTATACTGGCCGTGCTATTATTGCCAAGCGTCAATTATTTTACAGGAAAGAATGTCACTATCAGTTTATCCGACTGGAAACTCTGGCTATTGGTAACAGGTATGACCATACTTACGGGGTTGATCGCCGGCAGCTATCCTGCCTTTTTCATGAGCGCCTTTCAGCCGGTACGTGTGTTGAAGGGAGTGATCACTAACAAAAAAAGCAGCAGCTTGCTACGTAAAGGGCTTGTTACTTTTCAGTTCATTATTTCCATTTTCCTGATCATCACTACCATCGTTATATACAGGCAACAATCATATATACAGCAGCTCCCTATCGGCTATGAACAAAGCAATCTCATAGATATTCCTGCCAGAGGTGATATGAGCACAAAGCTCGGGGTCATGAAAAATGATCTGTTACAATTGCCTGGCGTCATGGCAGTATCTGCCGGCGCTGATGACCTGGTAAGGTTTGGCGGTGCTACGGATGGCATCAGCTGGCCCGGAAAAACAGCCGATCAGAATTTCTATATCAATGTTTCTGATGTAGCATATGACTGGGTGAAAACCGCAGGATTACAGCTGCTTGAAGGAAGGGATTTTAACCCGGCTTTTGGCGCGGACTCCACTGGTTGTATACTCAATGCAGCTGCCGTAAAGAAAATGGGGCTTAAAGACCCCGTAGTGGGCACTAAACTGGGTAACAACACCATTGTGGGTGTGGTAGCAGATTTTTCCTTCAATGATGCCTTTAACGCGCCCGGGCCTTTAATCGTCTATTTGAATCACGGACCTTTGAGCCATTTGTTTGTCCGCCTCCGGAATGATGCCGACTGGCAGAAAAGGCTGACACAGATAGAGCAGATTGTCAAAAAGCGCAACCCGGATTACCCCTTTGAGTTCCACTTTACAAAAGATGTCTACCAGCGGCAATTCAAGGGTATCCGCTCCACCGGTCAGATGGTGAGCCTTACCGGTATACTCGCCATTTTCATATCGTGTATGGGGCTGTTTGGGCTCTCTGCTTTCCTGGCAGAACGACGGAACAAGGAGATAGGTATCCGCAAGGTATTCGGCGCCAATGTCACAAAGATCTGGCTGATGCTGTCGCAGGACTTCCTGAAACCTGTATTGATTGCCTTCCTGATAGCAGCCCCGCTGGCTGGCTTCGCGATGCATTTACTGCTTTCCTCCTTCGATCATCATATCAGCCTTTCCTGGTGGATCTTTGTACTGGCAGGCATACTGGTCTTACTGGTGGCGCTTTTTACCGTCAGCTACCAGGGCATAAAGGCCGCGTTGACCAATCCTGTAGAGAGCTTGCGGGCGGAATAACGTTTTTCTCTACCTTAGATACATGATACAGGAAGAAACCCCTCTTACCAATGAAGACATCCGGCTCCTCAAAACCGCCGGAAGGATTACGGGAATACGGTGGTTACTGCTATTATTGTTCACCGCCATTACACTGGTCCTCGCTGCCCTCTTGCTCATGGCCGCCTGTGGCCGGCAGGCAACACTTTATATTCCTGTTTCCGCTGCCTGGGGAATAGTGATGGGCATCTGCTTCTTTATGTGGCGCAGTGCCCTGAAACAGCGTCATTTGATCAGGGCCGGCCTGCATACCGGAAAAAAACGCATACTACGCCTACGGATAAGATTACTCCATGTCACTCCCAGGGGGGAACTACAGTATATCAGCGCTACTAATGACATCGTTGATGTGAAACCTGCCCTGCCAGATAAAAGCTTCTTTTACGAACAACAAAACACGTATCATCCGGCGATTGTCAAAAGCATCAATGGTCAGCCCGGGCAAGAGGTGGTGCTGCACGTCAGCACATCAGGCAATATCCTGCTGAAAGCAGAATACCCCCATACCCCTTTCAGGGAAAGTACCGCCCGGATCTCCAACGATGACCAATTGCTGATGAAAGAGAAACAGTCCACACTCGTGAAACTGTTTCTGACCAGCTGTACCGGCCTGGCCCTGATATTATTGCTGGGGGGTATTGCCAGGGGATATTATTCCAACCTGTACATCGTCATCGGCGTTATATACCTCGTCTTCTTTTTACTGGCCACTCCCGCTTATTACGTCTATAACAGCTACAGCCAGGCGGAGAGCAAAGTTGTGATCCGCGGTAAGGTCACCGAGATCATCTCCACCATGCGGCCTAACCGGGGTACCGGCGACGTCTATTACAGGGTCGGTGACAAGCTATACCTCGTCCGGCCTATTGAGAACCTGGGTACCAGCGTTCAGGCCGGCAATGAGGTAGAATTACATTTTATACGCAAAAGGAACGGACAGCCCGGCAGGATGTTGTATGACATAAAATGCTAGCCACTAATAAAAAGTTAGTACCTTTAGCTGACTTAAACGTGAAATATGGCTGAAACAGATGTTCAGGAGATACAGCAAACAGCGGAATGCGCTGCAAAGTCAACACCGGTGGGCAGGGCCGTGATGGGCAGGTCGGAATGCTCAGCAGCCTTAACAGCAGTAGGTGATGCCCTGTATGTAATAGGCGGGAAATGGAAGTTAAGGATCATCATCGCCCTCACCGAAGGATTTACCAGGTTCAATGAACTGCAACGCCGGGTAGATGGCATTTCCGCCCGGGTACTGTCCAACGAACTGAAAGACCTTGAACTGAATGGTTTTCTCGTCCGTACGGTACAGGCAGGATCTCCTGTGGCAGTGGAATATATACTAACAGATTATGCCGATACCCTGAAAGATGTACTGCAATCATTACGTGAATGGGGTACTATGCACAGGACCAACATCAAAAACCGTATGAGAGCCGCTTCACAGGCAACATCCTAAACACCATCGCATCATGTTGTTAACCGACGGAAAATTCTATGGCAATACTGTTCGCCGGCTTGAGTTGGAACATTTCAATCTCACCCTGACCGTATATGCCCCCGATGCGGCCATCCCAAGACATCATCACGAAAATCCTTATCTCAGCCTGCTGCTGGAAGGTAACTATATCGAAAAAGACAGCAAAGAAGATACTATTATCGCCGGTGGGTACTCCATCTTCCGGCCAGACGATCATGAACATGCCAACATCTTTGATGAGCAGCCAGGAAAATGTTTCAATCTTGAGCTTAAGAATAACGTCAATGATCTATTCAACCGGCAACGGAAAGCACAGCATACAATGATCTTCAAACAGTCATTCCTCGATCTCTTCCTGCTGCATTACCGTTTCCTCAAAGGACATGCTGCTGATACGCTGGATATGCTGTCTTTTGAGATCGTTACCAATCTGTTTGAGCAGGATCCTCTTTCCAGGTATGGTCAGGCGACATGGATCAAAACAATTACAGACCGTATCAATGATATGCCCGACGATCCCCACCTGGTGGACGTACTCGCGGCGGAAGTGAATATTCACCCAATTTACCTGCTGCGGAAGTTCAAGGAAAAAACAGGCCTGCGCCTGTCAGAATATATTACCCGGGTAAGACTGGAAAAGGCCGCCAACAGCATTGTATCGGGTCAGGAGAAACTGACTGGCATCGGCTACAGCAGCGGATTTTACGATCAAAGTCATTTCAGTCGCAGCTTCAAAAATTACTTCGGTGCTTCCCCCCGCGATTTCAGCAAAACGCTGAAAGGTTAGTTCTGTACAATTTTGTCCTTTACGGGAGTGCTTACTTTGTCAGCAAGTAAGATTCCGTAACATATGAAACGTATCATCACATTATTTTTACTCCTTTACCTGATACCCTCCCCTTCCCGGGCACAACAAACCAATATGCTATGGGAGAAGGCCGCCCGCGCATTCTTCACCTTTGATATGAACGGTGCTGCCGCCATTCTCAGAGACATGCTACGTGACCCGCATACCAATGCGAGCGACAGCGCTAAAGTATACCGCACGCTGGCACTGCGCGACTGGCAATTCCAGCACAACTATGCGCTTGCCACCAAACGCCTTGACAGTGCACTGGCTATCCGGGCAAGCGGCAATGCTGCTCTTGTGGCGCTCAGCAACATCGCTGCGGAAGCGCAACGTTATGCTGTTTCGCTGGAAGCTGCAGAAAAGGCCTTACAGCTTGCCGCTACTCCGGCTGAACGTAGAGATGCTGCCATCGCCTATGCCAACACTGTTTACCTTTCTTCCAAAAGCAGTACACATCCCGATGTACACCAGTTAAACAAAGCAGGCCAGTTACTGATGGAAGTACTGCAACAGATGCCAGGGCATCCGCAGGCTGCAAAACTGCTGGTGGGAACAGGTATCCTTCAAAAGGATGGCCGCTTACTGCTGAATGGCTGGAACGCTTATTTTCATTTTGTAACGGCAGACAGTGCCTATGCCTATCTGAAGGAACCCGCAAAGGTATTAGCCTCAATATTGCCGTATTGGAAAGGCAATACGCTTTCTGCTACGGAGCGGAAACAGATAGCCCAGGCACTGGCAAGATCTGGCTTTTATGAGCATGCTGCATTACTGGCAATACCTTCACAGAAAGACATTCTCATTTATGCACGGTACCTGCAGGCATTAGGTACACTCACAGATAACTATTATCGTCAGATAGCTGTGCATACTGCCAAGGACAGTCTGTTTGAACAACAGGTGATGGCACTATCTGCGGGGGTGCTGAAAGACCTCCATCTATCCGCAGGAAAAGATTCCCTCACCTATGAAAAGTTCCTGGAAGTGATGCAACCACGATTCGGGACGATGGGGTTCCTGGGCGTTACATCCAGTTTCCATGCAAAAGAAGTATGCCTGGGACATATCGTCAATGTTACCCGTAAGGATGTATTGCAATACGGGTATAAGGCATCACTTACTTTTATTGAGATAGACCTGATGACCTCCAATGGATTCATCAGCTGGTTTTCCAACAAAAGATTCGGCAACGGCGGCTGGTCTGTGAATGATACGATTTACAGGGTCAGGGAAGCGTACATGACGGAACCTGTGGAGGCATGGACGCTCATTACCGACAGTACGGTGCGCAAAGAGCAGTTATCCGTTTTTGAAAAGGCCATTGCCAACACCACATCTGACACTGCCACACTGCTTAACGGTATCAATATACGCTTACGGATTAATGCGATGGACAGCGTGTATGCTACCTTATACAATCAGGGATTACGCGGCAGCGAGCTGCAGTTACAGTTCATGAATGCCCTCGAAAGAAAACAGGAAGATGCTTCTATTTTCGCACATGAGGGCCGGCATAGTATTGACCAGATCTATTTTGCGAAAGACTTTGAAAAAGCGCCCAGCAGCGAACGGGAATACCGCGCCAAACTATCTGAAATTGCCTGTGCAGATTTTCCGCAATACATATTCGGTAAGCTTGTTGCCACCGTTGGTCCTTCAGGCCACGGTATGGCCAACAGGATGATACTGGAGAATGCCCTGACCTGGATGGGGCAACATCAACCAGAGATCAGCGGATATGATACAACACTGCCTGCCATAAAACAACTGCATCTCCTTTCCGCCAGCCAGATACAAACATGTTTCCGGGATGTCGATCCTTTGAGTAAACAGTAGATCACTCTACTCTGCTCTCAAACTCTTCACCGGATCAGCTACAGCTGCTTTCACTGCGTGGAAACTTACTGTTGCCAATGCAATAGCAGACACCAGGAAGGCGGCTGTAGCAAACAGCCACCAGTTGAGCGTAATACGGTATGGATAGTTCTCCAGCCATTTGTTACCCGCATACCATGCCACCGGCATCGCCAATACCAGGGAGATAATGACGAGCTTCAAAAAATCCTTCGATAAAATAGTGACCACCGAGGCCACAGAAGCACCCAGTACCTTGCGGATACCGATCTCTTTTGTTCTTCTCTCCGCAGATAATACGGAAAGACCAAACAAACCGATACAGGACACGAAGATCGTCAGCAAGGCGCTCAACAGGATAATCTGCTTCCACCTCGCTTCTGCTTCATACCGCTGCCGGTTCTCAACATCTTTAAATGTATACTCGTAGGGACTCAGCGGAAAGACCTGCTTAAATATCTTTTCTATGTGTGTCAATGCAGCAGTCTCACTATTTGAATGTAATTTGATAAAAGTACTGCCGTATTGGTTAGCATGCTTCATCGTGAACAACTGCGGCCCTATCTTTTGCGCCATTCCGGCGTAGTGATAATCTTTGACCACTCCTATGACTGTATATTTCTCCTGATTGTACCAGAAATTCACCTCCTGCCCTATCGCATTCTTCCAGCCTGCCTCCTTTACAAAGGCCTCATTCACCATCACAGAATGTGTTGAGTCGGACGGAAATGCCTTTGAAAAATTACGGCCCTTAATGATAGGTACCTTCAACATAGGCAAATAGCTTTCATCGACTGTTTCATATACAAAGTCCATAGACGTTTCTCCGCTCACCTTTGCAGATGTAGTCCAGTCGCCACTACTCCTAAAAGAAACATCTGCTACTGCCGGACTTTTCATCAATTCAGCCCTGATATGTTCCGTTTGCTCGTAAGGTATCCTGCTATGGCGGACCGTTACAAGATGTGTATCATCATAGCCCAGTTTCTCATTTGTCAGGTAACTGAACTGACTATAGATAGTGATAGTACCAATGATTAAAAAGGAGGCCAGTGTGAATTGCAAAACGATCAATCCTTTCTGCAGATAGTTCTTTCCGGATAAAGTAAAGCGGTTATACAACACGTTCACCGGATTGTAACCTGATAATATCAGCGAAGGATAAAAGCCAGCCAGCAGACTAGTGGCCAGAAACAACAGGATGTATCCCATTACCAGTCTGCCATCAAATAAATATTGCAGTGCCAATGCCTTATTGGCCAGTTCATTGAAAACAGGTAATGACAACTTTACCATAATCAGCGCCAGCAGGAAAGCAGCAAAACTGAGGATAAAAGATTCTCCCATAAACTGCATCATCAGTTGTCTCCTGTCTCCACCCACTACTTTGCGGATGCCGATTTCTTTTGCACGTTTCAACAAACGCGCTATCGTCAGATTTACAAAATTGATACAGGCTATCAACAGCACAAATAATGCGATACCAGAAAGAATGTAAGAGTAAAGAGGATCACTCGCATTCGTCAATCCATTGTCTGCCCGGTAATCACGACTAAGATGCAGATCTGGCAGGGATTGCAGGTGATATTCAACCGTACCTAAAGGTCCATATTTTTCCGTTTGCCTTTTTAAGGCTTCAGCAGCATCCTTTGCATAAAATTGCCTGATCTTTTGCTCCACCTTTGCAGCATCTGTGCCGGGCTGCAATAAAATGAAAGTATTGAGAAAGAAGTTGAACCAGTTATCATCATTTGCCTCCTCAGCTGCAGAGGGTTTTATCGGCATTAAAACATTGAACTTCAAAGAGGAATTCTGCGGACTTCTTTTCGCTACCCCTGTTACTGTATAGGGCTTAAACGCCTCATCCCCACTTTTCATCATAATGGTTTTACCCAGCGCATCAGTAGTGCTGAATTGTCTCTTTGCCATGTCTTCACTGATCACAATCCCATCGGGAGATGTCAGTGCTGTTGCCGGATTACCACTTAGCAGGGGAAAGGAAAAAACGGAAAAGAAAGCGGAGTCCACACGATGTACACTTTCTGCCTTAATAGCTGTACCCGTTTTTACATCCTGCATATCACTCTGCACACGTACAAAGGTTTTGATACCAGGAATATTTGCGGCAAAGCGCGGCCCCTGCAAATAACCGGTGTATCCACCCTTACCATCCATCTTTCCGTCTTTATCAAAGGTCTTTATACCAATACGGTAAATGCTGCTCAGGTTTTCGTGAAACCTGTCATAACTCACCTCATCCTTCACATATAAAATGATCAGCATCCCGCAGGCCAAACCTATGCTTAATCCGAGCACATTGATAACAGAATAGACCTTATTACGTAAGAGGTTCCTGATAGCGGTCTTAAGGTAGTTTTTGATCATAGCGGATGGACTTATTGTGCTAGCGGTACAAAAATAATGACAGTTTCATTTACATATGATTATCAATCAGTTTCAGATAATCGGGCATAATGATATTGTCCGCTTTTGATACACGGGTTGTCCGTTTTCAATAAGGTCATAAATCCCCTCCGGGAGACCGTTAAGCGATCTGCTGCTGATCACAAAAAAAAAGATGGCGTCTTTCCTGTAAGAAAAACGCCATCTCTATCATCACAATCAGATCATCAGAAAATATATCTTGCGCCTACCTGCAACTGCCATCTCGATATCAGGTCAGGACTGGTGGTAAATGTTTGTTTCTGTGAAGGATCGAATTGATAAATAGCTTTACCAGTGCCATCTTTACCTGCAAAACCGACTGGCTGATAATAACCGGTGGTACTTGCATATTTACGCAATCCCCATTTGCTGCTGATCAGGTTACCGAGATTCACGACGTCGAGGCTTAACTGTATGGTGCTGGTCTTTTCTTTACCGCGGAAGTTAAAGTCCTGTAACACGCGCATATCTACCTGGCTAAACCAGGGCGTAGTACCAGCGTATTTCTGTGTAAACTGACCACGGTGTTTGCTCAGGTATTTATCCTGATTGATGAATGCTTCCAGTGCAGCACCCTGTGCGGCAGCATCCTGGTTATGACCTTCCGCATCCAGCAGCGGTGAGAAGTTCATGTTCCTGATCTCTCCTGCTGTAGGCACGTACATCAGGTCATTAGCGGCAGAACCATCGTTGTTTAAGTCTCCGCCGTATACATAAGAGAAACGGTTACCACTTGTCCAGTTGCTGAAGAATGATACAGTGGTGGCATACTTACCTTTACCATATTCAAACTTCTTGATACCGGCGAATGTGATACGGTGGGTATTACCATACAGTGAGTGAGAATTCACTGCCTTATTGGCGTTGCCGAGAACAGGGTTACGGTCAAATGCATCACCGGAGATCTCTGCGGAAATAGAGCTGGCGTCTTTTGCGATCAGGTAGTTATATCCCAGCATCAGGAAATATCCTTTACCAAAAGTCTGCTGTGCCTGGAAAGTACCGTTGAAAGAGTAACCTACTTTCACATTGGTGAATACATAGGTAGATGTATTTCCTTTGTCAGACGCCTGGTAGATGGCACGGTTGTCGCCGGTACCGGAATTCAGTACACCTGTAGGTGTAGCCAGACCATAGTCGCGCACCATCATAGCGTTGATATCTTTTGAATAGGCGATATCGCCACTCAGCACTGTACCGATAGGCAGTTTATAATCCAGTCCGATGTTGGAGCGCCAGATCTGTGGCCATTTGAAGTTATGCGCTGTTACGTTGTAATAACCGGTAAATGGATTACCGATGGCATTACCTAACCATACAAAAGGAAAGCGACCGGTGAACAGCCCCGTACCACCGCGCAATTGCAGGGTCTTATCACCTCTGATATCCCAGTTAAAACCTAAACGTGGAGACACCAGTACTTTACCGCTTGGCATGCGGGTGTTGTCTATCTGCTGACCAGGGCCATTTTTCACCGGGTTTCCGTTTTCATCGAACAGCTTCAGGTTGTCACTGTTAGGAACAGTAGGTGAACCGGTTACGAATGTACCGGCGAAAGTACCATCCTGATTAACGTTAGGACTGCTGTAACTGGCCTTGTCTGTAAAGTACAGGGCCTTGTCGAAACGTACGCCATAGGTTACCTTGAAATGATCAGTTACACTGAACTCGTCCTGCAGATAAGCGGAGATCTGGCCTACAGTGAGGTAGTACCATGTCCACTGATCGGCCGCAACACGGTTCTTCGCATACGTTACATTGGCGTCGTATGTTCCTGCAGCTACGTTAGCCAGGAAGGTACTGATATCCACACCGGAGAATACAGTAAATCCAAAACCTGTCAGGTTAAAGGAGTTACCGAACTTGAACTGTTCATAGGATGCTCCAATGGTAAGGGTATGTTTGGGGAGGATGATATTGAAGTTGTCGGTCAACTGCAATGCATCCTGGTTGAGGCGGTTATTAATGGAGAAAGGCTCGTATCCTGCTACTATGTAAGGCACATTGTATTTCGTGATATTCAGTACAGGGAACGGCGATGAGAAAGGATCGCGTTTATCCCTGAATGTGGTGAACACTGCACGGAACTTGTTGGAGTAGGTGTCGTTGAAGTTAGACTTCAGCTCTAGTCCGAAGGAGTGCAGTTTGTTGATCATCTTATACCCTGAGTTACGGAACTGCAGGGTGATGGCGTCCGGACCACGGCGGTTAATGGCGTTGGGGTGTGCGGTCTTTTCCTGCGAAGCATCCAACCCGTTGTAGGTGAATGACAGGTTATGTTTACTGTTGATCACCCAGTCTATTTTCGCCAGCCATTTATAGTTCCTACGTTGCAGGTCAAAGTCCTGGTAAGGGCCGGTTACATAACCATAACGCTGGGCCAGTGCTGCGCTGACCGTATTCAGGTCTGATTCCAGTACGCGGGAGGTGGTTACATCCCCTGCATTACTGTTGTTCCTGGCCACATAGGCGCTGGCGCCATCTTTGCGTTGTTCCGTTTCAAAGTTGACGAAATAATACAGTTTATTCTTTTTGACAGCGCCGCCTAATGAGAAACCTCCCTGGAAGTGATCGAGTGTAGGCACTTTTAGTTTATGCCCATCCACTTTATCGCCCGAGATAGCGTCGTTGCGGTAAAAGCCATATACGGTACCACCAAATTTATTGCTACCGCTTTTCGTAACGGTATTGATACCGGCGCCGGTAAATCCTGACTGCGTAACATCATAGGGCGCGATGTTGATCTGGATCTGATCTATCGCATCCAATGAGATAGGCTGTGCGTTTGTTTGTCCGCCGGGAGCCGGTGCATCCAGTCCGAAGGGATTATTGAACACCGCTCCATCCAGTGAGAAGTTATTATACTGCCCATTCCTTCCTGCAAAGGAGATACCGTTGTAGGTAGGTGAAGCAGACGGTGTGATACGCAGGTAATCGTCCGCAGAGCGGGAGATGGTCGGCAATTGCCGGATCTGCGTACTACTGATGTTGGTCGAAGCCCCCGTACGCTGGTCATTGAAAATGGTGGAGCGACCACTGATCACCACTTCATTGAGTTTACCGGCTTCTTCGACCAGGCGGAGGTCGAGGGCCGTGTTTTGTCCCAGGGTGAGATAGATACCGGTAGCCGTTTCCGTAGCATAACCGGTAAACGAAACAGTCACCGTATAGGGGCCACCTACACGAAGGTTGGGTACAACGAAACTACCATCCGATTTAGTGACCAGTCCTTTGTTGATACCGGCATCGGTGAAGGCGACTCTGACGGTAGCACCGGGCAGGGGTTCCCCCTTCTGGTTTTTAACGATACCACTTAATGTTGCGGTAGTTACCTGGGCTTGAACATTAACACTAATAAGTAGAAAACAGGCAATGAATAAGCTCCCTAAAAGCTTAGTTAGACTTGGTTGATGCATCTTGGTATAAATTGGGTAAGTAATTGCTACAATCCTTGAACATAAAAAAGCACACTTATCGTCCCCAACGCCACTATACAATTTACTCAAAAATCTGCGTATTTCCCGGGGTCATGCTGCAAAAATTTCACTTGGGAGGGTTTAAAAGTAACATATGTAAGTATATTTAAAGTGTAACGTGCAGTGGATTGGGAAGAAAGTGGGATGTGAGGGTTTGGGGAAGTGTTGCGCTATAGTGGAGGTTCGGTGGAGGTTATATCCTATAGGCTCTCTAGTCCTACATTACAGGCACTATTGTATAGCCGTGGCTATAGAAAGTGCCTGTAATGCTATAGTAATGGGCCTATAGGATATAGCCTCCACTGGAACTTGAGGCTATCCTGAGCGAAGGGGTATAAACAATATGAGTTGTAGCAGGGCCGGTTTGACAATGGGACTAAAATGGCATTTTCGGGCCCAATCGGGTCATGGGGCACATCAATATCGCTCACAAAGATTAACGGCCTGTATCGGGCTTAAAATGCTTATTTTTAACCATCCGGGGATTCACTCCCATCACTCTCCCTTTTAATACCGATTCAAACAGGAATTAACGATGTTTCACCTATGTTCATCTTACGTTAATCTTACGTTCCGGAACGTAAGATTAACGTAAGATGAACATAGGTGAAACATCGTTTGTACGGGATTACATCGACGATTCATCGGCTTAAGAACAGCCATACGCGCATATCGCGACTACCTCTGTTGGCGCCGGAAGAGGCTGTGTAAATATCAGCTGCATAGGTACCGCGTAAATAAACAGCCACTATTTAGATACGATACCCATCTATGGGTTATATTTTTTTATATAGTAGCTTGCTTAAACCGGCTTATGCCGTATTTTTGCCCTGTGAGAAAAGTATGCCTTTACATACTGATTATTTTTATCTGGGCCGAGAGTACCTCATTCGATCAGTTGCTGAAGCTGCCCGTGTTATTTGAACATTTCAAAGAACACCAGCTCAAGAACCGGAATGTGGACTTGCTGGAATTCCTGGCTATGCACTACTGGGGGCAGGATATGGACGACACAGATAATGACCGTGATATGCAGCTTCCCTTTAAGAAGGTGAATATCAATACGCACTATATACTTTTCGCACGTTTCACCCAGGCGCCCCGCATCATTGCTGCTGAACAAACTGTATCAAGGACTTTCACTATTTATAAGGACCAATATCATCCTGACCCGAATCTGACCTCCCCTTTCAGACCTCCCTGTGCGTGAGTTGCACCCACTTATTTATTGATCTGTGTTGACATGGCAACGGTATTCCGCTGCGCGTATGTCATTTCATAGGTCTTTCCTGCAATTCATTCAACAGATATCATGCTTGATAAGATTATTCAATTCTCAGTTAGAAATAAACTGGTGATTGGCCTGTTCATGTTGCTATGGGTTATCTATGGCATCTTTGAAGTGACGCGTCTGCCTATTGACGCCGTGCCAGACATCACCAACAACCAGGTACAGATTATTACCACCGCCCCGGCATTAGGTGCACAGGATGTGGAGCGGCTGATCACCTTTCCTATTGAACAGGCCCTCAGCAATGTGCCGCATCTGAAGGAAAGCCGGAGTATGTCGCGTTTCGGACTATCCATCATCACCGTCGTATTTGAAGATGATGCTGATATCTATTGGGCCCGTCAGCAGGTAAGCGAACGGCTGCAACAGGTGGAGATAAATGAAAATGCCAGTAAACCAGAGCTGGCGGCCGTTTCTACCGGTCTGGGGGAGATTTACCAGTATGTACTCAGGCCGCTGAAAGGCTATGAGGGTAAGTATAGTCTGGCTGATCTGCGTACTATCCAGGACTGGATCGTCAGACGGCAACTGCTGGGGACCAAAGGCGTAGCGGAGGTCTCTACGTTCGGCGGAGAGCTGAAGCAGTATGAGGTAGCGATCAATCCGTACCAGTTAAAGTCGTTGGGATTAACGATCAATGATGTTTTCACTGCTTTACAGAACAACAACCAGAATACCGGCGGGGCTTATATTGAAAAGGGACCGACGGTTATGTACATCCGCAGTGAGGGCCTGGCAGGGAGTATTACAGATATAGAAAATATTGTGGTAAAAAATACCGCGTCAGGAGTGCCTGTATTGATCAGGCATGTTGCCAATGTGAGAATGGGCGCGGCTACGCGCTATGGCGCCTTGAACTATAACAACACCGGAGAGGTGGCAGGAGCTATTGTGCTGATGCTGAAGGGAGAAAACTCCTCTCAGGTTATCAGGAATATCAAACAACGTATTGCAGAGATACAAAAAACATTGCCAGAAGGCTTGCTGATAGAGCCTTTCCTTGACCGTACCAAAATGGTGAATAATGCTATTGGCACGGTAGAGCATAATCTGCTGGAAGGTGCGTTGATTGTCGTTTTTGTGTTAGTGATCTTCCTCGGGAATCTGCGTGCGGGGCTGATTGTTGCGTCAGTTATTCCGCTATCGATGCTTTTCGCCATTATTATGATGAATACTTTCGGCGTAAGTGGTAACCTGATGAGCCTTGGTGCGCTTGATTTTGGGCTGATCGTGGATGGTGCGGTTATTATTGTGGAAGCAATCCTGCATCATTTGCATTTCTCCAGGGAGTATCAGCAGAAAGACAGGCTTTCTCAGGAGGATATGAACGCCGAAGTAGCGGGGTCTTCCTCCCGCATGATGAATGCTGCTGTATTTGGGCAGATCATTATCCTGATCGTTTACCTACCTATTCTTTCACTGGAAGGTATTGAGGGTAAGATGTTCAAGCCGATGGCACAGACGGTGGCTTTCGCTATTATGGGAGCCTTTATCCTCTCACTTACTTATGTACCGATGGTGAGTTCATTATTCATCAGCAAGAAGATCTCGCATAAGCGCAATCTTTCTGATCGTGTCATGGATAAGATTGAACACTTTTATCAGCGGGTGCTGGGCCGTGCTTTGCGCTTCCGCAGAAGTGTGGTGGCCCTTGCTTTTGGATTGTTTGCCGTAGCGGTATTCATGTTTAGCCGGATGGGCGGAGAATTCATTCCGCAGCTGGAAGAAGGAGATTTTGCGGTAGAGACACGATTGCTGATTGGTACGAACCTGAGTACGACCATTGCGACTTTTCATCAGATCTCAGGGATTCTGAAAGATAAATTCCCTGAGGTGGAGCGGATCGTATCCCGTATTGGCAGTTCAGAGATCCCGACAGATCCGATGCCTATAGATGCGGGAGACATGATTATTGTGCTAAAGGATAAATCTGAATGGACAAGTGGGGAAAGTTTTGAGGAGCTGGCATCGAAAATGTCAGCCGTTGTGCAGCAGGCCATACCAGGCGTGACACTAAGTTTCCAGTTCCCGGTACAGATGCGTTTCAATGAACTGATGACCGGTGCCAAACAGGATGTGGTATGTAAGATCTTTGGCGAGGACCTGGACCTGCTGGCGAAGTATGCAGAACAGATCGGCGCTATCAGTAAAACGGTATCCGGTACGGCTGACTGGTATGTGGAGAAGATGACGGGGATGCCGCAGGTGGTGATCCGTTATAACAGGAATGAGATCGCGAAATACGGGCTGAATATCAATGAGATCAACCGTACGGTGAATGCCGCCTTTGCAGGCGCTGCTGCGGGCAAGGTATATGAGGGCGAGAAACGTTTTGACCTGGTAGTCAGGGTCGGTAATGAAGGCAGGCGGAATATAGAAGATGTACGCAACCTGATGATCGCCACTTCCACCGGTAGTCAGATACCGCTGTACCAGGTAGCCGCCATTGATGAAGTAGAAGGCCCTAACCAGATACAGCGGGAAGACGCCAAACGCAGGATCACTGTCGGCTTCAATGTAAGAGGACGTGATGTACAGTCGATCGTTGAAGAATTGCAGCAAAAGATCCAACGGAAAATAAAACTCGAACCGGGATATACCATTACTTATGGTGGTACATTCGAAAACCTGCAGCAGGCGAAAAAGCGCTTGAGCATTGCGGTGCCAGTGGCATTACTGCTCATTTTTGTTATGCTGTATTTTGCCTTTTCATCTGTGAAAGAGGGCGCGTTGATCTATACAGCGATCCCGCTATCTGCGATAGGCGGCGTCTTTGCATTGGCGCTGCGGGGCATGCCATTCAGTATATCTGCCGGTGTTGGTTTTATTGCCTTGTTTGGCGTAGCGGTATTGAATGGTATTGTGCTTATTTCAGAATTCAATCGTATCAAAAAAGAAGGAAAAGTAACTGATGCACTGCAACTGGTGATGATGGGTACGCGTAACCGTTTGCGGCCGGTATTGATGACAGCTGCGGTGGCATCACTGGGATTCCTACCTATGGCCCTAAGCAACGGCGCCGGTGCGGAAGTACAACGCCCGCTGGCGACCGTTGTAATCGGAGGATTACTGACCGCTACCCTGCTGACTTTATTTGTGCTGCCGGCCCTTTATCTCTTATTCGAAGGAAAGGCTAAAATAGGACTCAATAAAGCGGCAATAATTGCGGGACTGGTATTTATCTCCATTCCTTCCGTTAAGGCCCAGAACAGCCCTGTAAATCTCAACAAGGCTATCAACGTTGCACTGAGTCATAATCTGCAGGCCAAGAGCGCCCGCTTAAACGAACAGGCGGAGAACCTGCGGCAGAAGACGGGCGTCGACATTCCGAAAACGCAGTTCAGCGCCGACTATGGGCAGATCAACAGTATCCAGAAAGATAACCGTTTTGGCATTACGCAGTCACTGAGTTTTCCGACGGTGTATAGTCACCAGAAAAAGACACTACGGGAGAACTACCTGGCGGCACAGGCCAGAACGCAGGTGATGGAGCAGGATATCAGGGCTGAAGTACGGCGCCTGTTCTACGACTGGATCTGGCTGCATGAGAAACAGCAGTTGTTGCGGTATGCGGACAGCATCTACGGCTTATTCGAAGAAAAGACCAATCTCCGTTTCAAAACCGGGGAGACCAATATACTGGAGAAAACCACTGCGGAATCTCACCGGCAGCAGATTGCCAATCAGCTGGAGATGCTTTCTGCAGACATGCAGATCACACTGAAGCAGTTTAATGTATTGCTGGGAGATAGTGTGTTTTATGAGCCGCAAACGGATAGTATCCGTATTGCTTATTCCACACTGGATACGGCATTGGGACAACTGCCCCGCATACGTTCCCTGCAGCATGAATCTGCCGCAGCCCACTGGCGCTGGCGTACGGAGAAATCGAAGTTATTGCCCGACTTCTTCATCGGGTATAATAACCAGAGTATTTCAGGGATGCAGAATGTGGATGGTCAGGAGACTTATTTCAATAACAGTAAGCGGTTCAACTATGTCAACGCAGGGATCAGTATTCCCTTATTCTTTGGGGCGCAGCGTTCCCGGGCTTCAGCAGCACAATTAGACTGGCAGCTGTCGCAGCAACGAGCTGATTATGCGCTGCTGCAAACACGTACGGAATGGCAGAATGCATTGACACAGGTGCAGAAGTATGCTGCCAGCCTGCAATACTATCAGGGGAAAGGACTGGAAAATGCTGCGGCCATCATCTTTACCGCCGATAAACAGTTTGTTGGCGGAGAGATCGACTATCTGCAGTGGGTTATCCTCGTTGATCAGGCGATAGGTATCCGGAACGAATACCTTGATATGTTGAACAATTACAATCAGGCCGCTATCCAGGTGCTGAAATTGCAAAACCTTTAATTCAATCATTCATGCGACAATATCTTTTCTTATATCTGCTGTTCGTTGCCTGTAACAGTCATACGCCTGTCCAGGAGCCAGCGGCGGAAGCATCCACCGACAGCAGCATGGTAACGCTTACCAGCGATCAGATTAAAAATGCCGGTATTGAAACCGGATATCCCTCCACTATGGCCGTGAGTGGTGCGCTGCGTTTACAGGGGACCATTGACGTACCACCACAGAGCACCGTGAGTGTGAGTTTTCCACTGGGGGGCTACCTGAAAAGAACAGACCTCCTGCCGGGTGCTCATATCAGCAAAGGACAGGTATTAGGCGTTCTGGAAGATATGCAGTTCATCCAGCTGCAACAGGATTACCTGCTGGCCAAAGAGAAATTCACCTTCGCTGATACGGAATATAAGCGGCAGCAGGAATTGAATGCCAGTAAGGCGAGTAGTGATAAAGTGCTACAGCAGAGTAAGACTGAGATGGAGAGTCAGCGTATCACCATGCAGGCATTGGCGCGAAAGTTAGAGCTGATCGGGATTAATCCGGAGCACTTGCATGCGGGTAATATATCCAAGAGTGTGAATATCCTATCGCCTATCAGTGGGTTTGTGTCTAAGGTGAATGTCAATATCGGCAAATACACCTCTCCTACTGATGTGCTGTTCGAACTGGTGAATCCCAGTGATATTCACCTGGCCCTGAGTGTGTTCGAGAAGGATGTGAACCAGTTGTCCGTTGGACAGAAGGTAGTCGCCTACAATAACGAGCATCCGGAGAAGAAATATAATGCCGAAATCCTGCTGATAAGCAAGAACCTGAATGAAGACAGGATGGCGACGGTACATTGTCATTTCCACCAGTTTGACGCTTCCCTCCTGCCGGGGATGTTTATGAATGCGGAGGTAGCGGTCAACAATGCGACTGCCCTTACTGTTAATGAAGCGGCGATCGTTCGCTGGCAGAATAATTTTTATGTGTTTGCAGATAAGGGGGGTAATAGTTTTCAAATGGTGCAGGTTACTCCCGGGAATGTGAATAATGGACAGGAACAGTTTTCGGCACCTGGGGTGGATACCAGTACAAAATTAGTGACTAAAAATGCTTATGCGTTGTTGATGAAGATGAAAAACAGCGCCGAAGAGGAATAAGCCTAACTATACCAGATCGTAAACAGCAAGCAAAGGCCCCGATTATTCCGGGGCCTTTGTAATTTCTTATTGCAGGCTCCAGTCGACCGGTTCTATGCCGGCTTTTGCCAGTAATTCGTTGGTTTTTGAGAAATGTTTGCACCCGAAGAAGCCTTTGTCCGCACTGAAGGGTGATGGGTGAGCAGCTTTTAATATATGATGCCTTGTAGCGTCGATCAGGACCTGCTTATCCTGCGCAAAACGGCCCCATAAGATGAAAACCACGTCCTTTTTCAGTTCAGACACCTTTCTGATCACGGCATCGGTGAAGTTCTCCCAGCCTATTTTGCTGTGGGAAGCCGGTTCATTGGCCCTTACCGTCAGCATGGCGTTGAGTAACAACACCCCATGATCTGCCCATTTTGTCAGGTTGCCACCCTGCGGGATGGGTAGTCCCAGGTCTGCCTTCATTTCCTTATAGATATTTACCAGGGAGGGCGGGGGTTTTACGCCATCCTGTACGGAAAAACACAATCCATGTGCTTGTCCGGCGCCATGATAAGGGTCCTGACCTAGCAATACGACCTTTACCTTGTCGAAGGGGGTTTTATCAAAGGCGTTGAATATCAGGTTTCCGGGGGGGTAAATGGTATTTCCGACGGCTTTTTCATGTTTGAGGGCCATGACAACCTGTTCGAAATAGCCTTTGTGAAACTCGTCTTTGAGGACTTCCTTCCAGGTAGGCTCGATTTGTACCTCCATAGCGTTTTATTTTTTTTGATTTATTTTGAATTATTAAGGGAATTTTCCATAGATTTGCACTCCCAAATTAAACGTTAAATATAGGAAAATTTGGGGATATGGATCGGTAGCTCAGCTGGATAGAGCAGCTGCCTTCTAAGCAGCAGGTCATTGGTTCGAATCCAATCCGGTTCACGAAAGCGCGATGTAAGTCGCGCTTTTTTTATGCAAGAAAGTTTGACTGGTGCGGGTTTCGGGGGATTTTGGATACTAAAGTAGCTTAAATGAAATCAAGTGAAATGGTGCCCCATTCGGTGACCCTTTCGGTGCCTATCTTTGTGGGGCACGCGGCAAAATGATATGCTTGTAGTGGGTTTGAAGAGCGATTTTTTTAACGCTTAAATGTGACAAAATGAACGTAAAGCAGAATTTGTCGGTATTAGTCTACCGCAAGAAGAAGAATCCCGCAAGCGGGATGGTATTTATTTATCTCCGGGTTACTATTGATGGGATTTCAGATGAAATAACCTCGGGGATTAAGGTCAAAGATGAACACTGGGATAAAGAACGAAAACAGGTCACCGCCGGTGACCCGGACTACAAGAAGTATAACAAAACCCTGGAACTAATGAAGGCCGATCTCCAGCGGCATTTTGACCTCGTACAGGCGCTACATGGCCTGGCAACCCCGAAATTGGTATTGGACTCCTACCGCTCCCCTATTAACGGTAAAGATCAACAGCAACAGAAAATTGCCAATCTGGCTTTTAGTGAACGGCTGGATGCCCTGATATGCGATTATATCAAATACTGCAGGTTTGAGAAGAAGGCGTATGAATTTGATGCGGTGCCTTCATCAGAGAAAAGGATCATTCTTGAAGATCGACGGAATGGTATTAAAAAAAGACTGGACGCTATTACCAAAGAGGCAAATACCATCTTTGATAACAAGAGCCATCACAAGACACTCGTTTTGGCCATCGATGAGTATCTGCTGAATTTTCTGTTGCTGGCGTTCAGCGGCAATCGTTCTCCGAATAGCCTGGAGAAAATGATCGGCAGGAAAAATCGGTATCTCTCCTTTATTAGATACCGATATAAAGCGGATGATCTCGCTATTGAAAAGTTGGAGTATAAATTCATTGCTGACCTGTTTAATTATCTATTGGTTCAATGGGGAGTGAACGAGAATTCGGCGACCAAATACTGTCAATGCCTGAAGGAGATTATTGACCGGGCAGTGGCAAATGGTTGGCTACAGGCAAATATTTTCGGTCTGTTCAGGTGTAGTTATGTTGAGCCGGATAAGTTATGGCCAAGTATGGATGATTTTGTGACACTGCTGAACGCGGATCTGTCTAAACAAAGCTTACGGGAGATACGGGACATTAATATATTTTGCGGAATGACAGGGCTGGCCTACCAGGAAGTATTTGATCTTAGCCCTAGGGACATTGTGAAAGGCTCAGATGGGGAACTGTGGATTGAGAAAAAGCGACAGAAGACAGATGGAGATGTAAGTTTGCCTCTCCTACCGCTCGCACTAGAGATTATTGAGCAATACAAAGATCATCCATTATGTCTACGCAGGAACCGTCTCCTGCCTGTACCTACTAATCAGGCGTACAACCGAGGGATTAAAGAGATTGCGACCGAAACAGGGATTAATATCATTAACCACAGCCATCAGTGGCGATATTTCTTTGCTAATGAAGTTGTGTTTAATAATGGGGTGGATATTAAGACCACTGGGAAGATGCTGTCGCATAAGTCGGTGAAGACGACGGAGATTTATGTTAAGGCGAATAAGAGGAAAATTAGTGAGAGTATGGGGATGGTGAAGGAGAAGCTGTTTGGAAAGGGGACAGAGTTGACTAGGAAGGAGCGGATTTTTCAATCCGATAAATTGCCTGGAAACAAAAAAACTTCAGCATTTCCAGTTCCGACTTTGCGGATAGCCTATGTTGCGAATGACAAATAGCCGTTTGTTATTACAAGCCAATTTGACAATAAGATGACTCCGTTTTCTGAAGATAGCCACCGGAGAAAATTGGTCTTCGCTATTCAGATCGTAGACTAACGCAACAAGGTCCCTCAATGCTGTCGCTATGCGATACACTGAGGGACCTTCCCCGGAAAGCTTGTCAGACACAACTATTCTTCTAATGGAAAAATCTCATAATAGCCAGCCCTTCTTGCTTATATTAGAACATTTTATCTAATATGCTACCTTAAGTCCTGAAACTTTTTAACATCTTCTTTATTAACCAATTCCAAACAACAAGACCTATCAAAAAGATATATCTTCCCGTCTTCTCTATTTAGAAAACTAACAGACTCTTCACTTACATTACATTTGGAGGTACTTTTATATATTATTTTTGAACCATTATTTAGCGTCACTATATACATGCCATTCCCATCTTTCTTTATATTACATTCCATGTCTGTATCTGCAATGTACTCACCATATTGATCACGCGAAACCGTTGAAATATCTTTAAACTTAATGCCTCTATGCATTCTTTCTAATTCATCATTCCCCAAAACATGAAACATCGGTAAGGTATCCTTTCCGCTTGCGAGATGAATATTAGCTTCTCCAGGATATTCCAGAACCTTACTTGTTTTAAAATTGAATTTTCTAGCGCCATTTCGCAGGTTCAGGTTTTCATAATATTCAGTGTACGATTTCCTTGGTTTAACATAAGTAAACTTTATTCCCCGGATATGTGAATATTCTTTTCCATCAGCTATTAGGGGGCCAACAGCTTCAACCCAAACAAATACAGGTAAATCGTCGCCACCAAAATTTATAAGGGTAGCCTGCCTCGATACATTAGCAGGTCTCTGGGTCGTATCTGGAGTCAATACCTTTTTATTTTCATCTTGTCCATTGCCACTTAGGCAGCTCATGTTTAATAATGCAATCAACAATAACGAGTTAATCATTATGGTAGAAATTTTAATATTCATAATTTACTTTTTTGACGGTATTTGAATGCGCTCAACATCATATTCATCCTCAATATCCGATATATTTCCTATTCCATACAGTGTACCGAACTCCCAATCTACACCTCCTGCCGCTCCAACCGCTCTTGCAAACTTGGCACAGTAAGTAGCGCTATTACAAACGTTATAACCAGTTGTATACCCTCCAAATGGTAAATATCCCTCGCTCTCAGCACTTCGGGCATAATTTAACATGGCACTGTAGTCGAGGTTTTTAGCAAGTGCTCCAACAATCTTCCCGTACCCGGCTAATAATGGAGATTGATGTAACTTCAGTAGAATAGCTGTTACATTATCATTATCAGTCTTTGCAAAATCCCAACGGGGAACCATTAATGCTCTTCCATAATTTTTGCTTGAACGCACAGATCCTTCATTTTGTCCCCTGGTCTTCTTTCGCTTAAGGTCTGGCCTATCATATCTGCCGAAATCGAAATAATTAGAATTGCCCTCCTCATCTATTATTACAACACCGGCATGGCCACCATTGATCTTACCATCTCCATCGCTGAAAGTTTTTTCAAACCATCTTGCAAATCCTTGATTACTAGGTATTTCCGGATTAGCATCTGGATAGGATACAAATATTGCCATACCTTTCTTCTCAATATCCCCATTCTTTTCAAGATTCTCATTAACTGTTTCCCACGCTACTTCCTGGCCATTTTCGTCTTCATAACGTTTCGTTTCCCAATTATAAATATAGGGAGCCATTCCCTCTGGATCAACAAACTTTATTGGATTGTCAAATGCATAACTATATACAGACCATCTCCTCATTTTATCAGCTAGAGGGTCTACATGTAACCATCTTCCAATCTGGTGATCATACATTCTTGCACCATAATCGGACCATTCTAATCCACTACCATCTCCAAACTCTTTATTCTGCAATTCCTTCCCATTATACTTAACTCTATTCTCAGCATAATCTGTTCCTTTCAATGCATTTGTGGATATCCCAGCCATCGCTAACCCAAACGGATAATAATGCGTCTCCTCCAGCAATGGCCCACTACCCAAGGCTAAAACAACATTATCAAAGAACACGTCTTGCTGGCTTTCGTTACTCGTATATACGTAAAGGAAGCCGCTCTTTTCAATCGCCATTTTATCTACTCCCAGCTCCTGCAGCTCATCTGGATTCTGTTTTACCTGCCTTACTCCGCTGTTCTCCTCCACTAATTTAAATTCGTCATCGAATAAAACAAAGTTTAAATAAGCTTTTGGACGGTCCTGTTGACCGTTATCCTGGCTTTTCTCCTTCAAATGTTGATATGTATTGTTATAGAAATCCAGATCGAAAGGAGTATTCTTAGTGTTCACGTCAGAAGCATGCGATCCTTTTTCTTGGCTTGCACCGCCAAATGCCTGCACCAGTCCTGCTATAATATCCTCTACGGGAGTCTTTTGACTATTGTCAGTTGGGCCCTGAGATTTATAGAACGCCTTTGCATTGATTTGTATAGTATCTCCTGCCATCACTCTTAACACTATTGAGGGGCCTATCTTTTTCCCTCCTTCTTTTGCATTTAACCTTGCAACAAACTTATTTCCTTTAGTAGTCTGATCTTCGGGATAGCCAGTCGGCCTATCGGTACGGGTTTCCTCTACATTGCTGAATAACGCTACTTCCTTCTCTGCCACCTCGGTTTCCATAGTGGCCGCATACATGGTAAAATCACTCTGATCAGTCAGTACCGTCCTTATGTTGCCTAGGTGGTCTTTTTCAAAATAATCATAAGCATATTGCACCGGTTGCCCGCCTTTATAAACCGGGCGGATACGGCCCTCTTCATGGCTTATTAATTCCAGACTATCCTGTTTATATACAAAGGCTCCGTCGTAATCAGTTACCGTTGTTTTAGGAATGCCGCCTGTGTTATCTGAAACAGTTTTACTCAACTTATTGCCCACAGCATCATATTTATAGGTAATGGTACTCTTATCTGTAATGGTGATCAAAGATGGAAGGTTCAGATGATTGTAAGTAATGGAACTAATATTCTTGTTTAAATCAGTTACCAAATTACCGTTACCATCATAGGCATAATCATTTCCTGTATTGGTACCATCTCTAAAATCACCTAGCTTGGCAGTGGCCGTTTTATTTGATTTCCCATCAGTCACAGACAACAGTTTATTGCTGCTGGCGCCATAAGAATAGGTCAATTGGTCAATTGTATCACTTACTACTCCAATCATCCCCTTTTGCCACATTGATTTGATGTTGCCATTGGCATCATAGCTTAGGTTACTTACCGTGAAGTCTTTTTTATCCTGCGCCCAGCTTCCGCCATTTTTTTGGGTAAAGTCTGCTCCTGCAAGCCGGTTAGCCATATCATAACTGTAACCATATGCCCGGACACTATCTACCCTCGTTTTCCACTTAATACCGGCAATATTTCCGTTGAACTGGTTATTAACAAAGCCATAGTCGTAGCTGAACTCCATGCCAAACCAGTTAGAGGTATTACTTCCACCGTTTACAAAGTTCTTATTGATGCCCTGCAGCCAGCCACGAATGTTATAGGTATAGCTCAAGCTGTCCAAGACTGTTCCCCCAGCACTTACTCCTAAACGCTTAAGTCTTAATTGCCCTAATTCATCATAACTATTTGCTGCTATCAACTTTTCCTGTTCAATATTATCATTTAAACGTTTCCGTAAGGTAAGTAACCGGCCTGCATGGTCATAGGTCATAGTCGTGAGAAGGGTGCTTTGCGAGGCCGTGCTTTTGGGATTCTGATGGCGAAGATAAGTAGCCAGGATAGCACCCTTAAAACTATACAGCGTCGTCATTACATCCTTCCCCCCCAGATTATTCTCACTGATTATCTGTATAGCCCGGCCCTTATCATTATAATAAGTAGTTGTTGTCAACCACTTATCGGTTCCTAACACCCTTACTCTATTTCCTGTCACTAAACCAGCCGTCATGTTGCTTATTGGCCGCTTTTCTGGATATAAAGTATCCGCAGCCTGTAATTTTCCCGTATCTGTACCCACGAAGGCCAGCTTGCCGGCATAGTTGTAGTTATCGTAAAAGGTATACGTCAGCGGGGTTAAAGCCGATGCTGGTATGTTGGGTAATGGGTTACTGGCTATAATAACAGTAGTATCACCTGAGCCAGAAGCATCAATTTTGGCTTCAGTCTGACCGCCTGGACCGGAATCAAATCCCTCCAATATGGTTATACTGTTGGTAGCAGTATATGAAGGGCTACCGTCATGATCATATAATGCCAAATCAGCTTTGGCAGGTGCTATATAAGAAATGGATTGCAACGCGGGCGCGGAATTCAAACTCGTTTGCAAAGCCTCCCTGGTGGCTGTACCTTTATATATTGCCGTCATAGTTGGCCGGTTCAACCCGTCATAAAAGGTTACCATCCACTCCATAAGTGATTTCGTCCGCTGAACAGAGTCTTGCGTAAATACAAGCCGATCCCGAATATCATACACCATAAACACCCTTCCAGCACCAGGTACTTTCTTTACCACCATTCGCTGTCGTTCGTCATATTGATACTGGAAACACAGCTCATTGGCAACAGTTGTACTGATAACCCAAGCACCCTTAATCGACTCTACAGCCAGAGGAGGAATTACAAAGCGTAAGCTGCCAATATCGTCATATACATAATAAGTACACAACCAACCTGCATGACCATTGCCTGGCGTAGGCGATAGCTGAACCTTTTTCAACACAATTCGTCCTTCCTTATCCCGGTATTGAATAGTCTGGCTACCTTGTTCATCTATAGATGTAGTTTTCCTCAATTGTCCTGCAGCATAGGTAGCCGTACTAGAGGGAATACCTGCGCCTACATTCCAGACCCTTACAGAATCAGCAACCAAATTGGCCTGATAACGGGTTTGGACCGGTTTGCTCGCCCAGCTATTTCCGGGAGCGTAGCTTTTTACCGCCCTGTTAAGTGGAGAGAATTCAAACTCCGTTTTGCCATAAAAAATATTTTCGCCCTCTACTCCTGGATTAAGCACCTGATTTCTGTAAAAGGAATCTTGTGCATTGAAAGGATTTAGTTTAAACTTCCCGTCTGCAGAAGATTGATGTACATAAGGGAGGTATTTATATTGTTCCCTCCCATGATCATCATATTTTACGGGCAACACAAAATCACGTCGGTTAGGGCTCACTCCCTTTGAAACTGCCTGAACGGGACGACCCAAACCATCCATGTATTCCGTCTTCTGCTTTACCTCCCTAACTAACCTGCTTGCTGCTGAAACCGCACCGGTATCTGTAAAAGGGCTATCGGGTTCCCAGGTTCTCACAAAGTTGATCACCGGGTTATTGTAGGGCCGGGGAATGGAATCAGCCGTGGCTGTAAGTCGGGTACCCCCAGGTTTATTTTGTGCAAATAAGGTAAATGGCAGGATCAAGAATGCAAAAACCACCCTTGAAATTATTTGAAATTTCATAATTCTGATAGAGATCTATGTTATTAATTGTTGGAGGTCTGAAACTGGTAATCATACTGTTTCAATATCCTCCCCAAGGCATCTTTCACCACCTTTAGCCTTCCGAAACCATCATATAGATAATACACAGAGTTACCGTTATGATCAGAGCTGGATATCATGCCGTACAGAGGTTGATATGTATAGGTAGCCATCGTAGCATCTAAAGGATAAAGCCGTAGATCATCAATGATAACCGCACCCTGAACTGTGGCACTAGTGGCCCCTGATGGCAAAAAATGCTCAAAATACGTCCAGCCGTTTCTTACATCTCCCTTAATAGTAGCAGTGCCGTTAATACTTGCCGCAACGGCGGATTTACTCCAGTAAGATACTTTATATAACCTGCCAGCATCTAATCCACTTACTGAAATGGCCCCCGTTGAAAGGTTATACACTTTGTTGCCAGACAAAGCCGCTGCATCAGTTACGGGCGCACCGGCGTAAGACCAGTTACCTTTACCATCTTCATCAAAACCGCTATAAGCAATTTCGTTGACGCCTGCATTAATAGATTCTGCTATTACATAGTTTCCTTTATAACCGTAGATATAGGCGTGTTTCGCATCTCCAAGTTTACTTTGTTCATTTAAGTATCCCTTAGATGTATACTGACTGAAAGAAATCAGATTTTTAAAAAGTGAAGTGTCTCTATTAAACGATGCGGGGTTAAATGCCACCACCGACGTAGATGTTATGGCATTTGTACTGTTAAACGCAGCAATGCCACTATTTCTTATGCCAGACGCGTGCTGAATGTATTGATTACTATAACCGCCAACAAGATACTTTACTGCTCCCTTTGTTCTCCAGTTCTCAGCCGCAATCTCTAGAGCAATCATATTCTGGGCCTTCATGGCATTTGCGACGGTGGTATTATATTCGTATGGATAATAGTTCACTTTTTCCATCTTATCCCCCACACTATTAAAACCAGTAACTACTTTAATATTAAACGCTGTGTCATAAGTATAGCTTACTTCAGTAACAAGGGACTGTCCACTCAGATTTTCTGTAACAGTCGTTTTAATAAGATCTCTTCTTCCTGAAGCGGGTGTAAAGACTCGGGATGCATAATACCAAACATCTTTGATGTTTCCCCAACCGAAAGAGGTACCTCTATATATCTGGTATTTAACCGGACCAAGGGCTACTGCTGTAAAATTCTGAACACGTTGCTGGCTGCTGTAATAGTCATTAATGGTACTTACGTAAACATTTTCCGTGGTTTTCAACAGGTTGTTTAAATTATCGAACACCAACTCCTTTTCCAGTTCACCGTACCCCCATTCTGTATTGGTAGGCGGTGTAAACGGAAAGACGTTATACCCCCCCAGGCTTCCAGGCGGATACGAACTGAAGTACCGGACGATACGACCATTATTTACTCCATTATTTAGCTGCTTTTCCACTACCCTACTATAAGTAACTGGACTACCATTAATGGACGCCAATGTTTGAGTAGGTGAACTGCACCTTACAATAGCATTGGTTAGACCATAGCTGCTATAAGAGGGATGATAATTTGGCGGTATAGACGTTTCTTCCTCGGATTCATAGAATACATCGTGCTCGTATTCGGGAATGACACCCAATGCCCCTGAAGAAGTAGTACTATCATCTTTAAGATACTCAAACTCTTTGGCTGTTACCGGTGAGGTATTGATACCATCGTAATTTTTTATAGATTTCACCCTTAACCCACCAATGTAAAGCTGCTTATTGATAGTCTTGATTGTATCAGGATTTTGATTATGCAACTCTTTCCAGCTCAACGTTATATAATTATGATAGTTCATTCCCACCGTATATACATAAAAATTATAGGACGCGCCTTTGGTGAGGTTTGCAACCACGAATGGATAGTCAAGATAGTTATAAGAACCGTCGTTGTTAATTGTTTGGGTGGTAAGTACCTGGTTAGAGCTATTTCTTACCTGTATAACAAAATAACAATCGTTTGAAGAGAGGTCACAGTCAGCGGAAAGAATGATCTGCGCGTTGAATGTGGTGGTAACACTAGGGTCACCGTTATAGGTGAACGGTTCTGTAGCTGGCGTGCCGCTACTACAGTAAATTGAACTACTAAAACTCTTTTCCCTGATATAGGTTATTGTACTATCAGTTAATCGTGCATCTGCCGAGGTGTTTGATTCCATTTCAAAGTCGGTATAACCTCCTGTAGGATACGTCATCCTTTTCAGGCTGCCAGCTCTTGCCCTGACAGGATCAGTATTGCGATTGCCTCCCGGTATGATGTCACCAGAAGTTTTTTCCCGATATACTGGCAACATATCATTTGCTGCATTCGTATTATAAAATCCCCAATGGTCCTGATTGTTATCTAATCTATTGGGCAATACTCCATTATAATCAAACAAATATCCCTTCTCTTCGCCCACCATGCTATACGGGAGAACCTTTTTTAATGTTAATCGGTTAAGAGAATAATCATGGTAAAGATTGTATCCTCGGGTATATGTGCCGTCACTAACATTAATCTGCTTCAATCTTACGAGTCCGTAGCTTGATTGCATATCTTGCCGGTCTGCTGTGTCGTAGATAAAAGTCGTAAATACCCCATCAGGAAAGCTTATCTTTTTTATACGCTTGCCGTTAGAAATAATATTGGAATAAGAAGTTTCCTGCGTCTTTGAGGGAAAGGTCCCTAACCCATAGGTCATGGTAACAAACTTACCCGCAGTATAAGTAGTATATTCATCGTCATATTCTAATACAATACTATCCCTTGAAGAAGGCGATACTATTTTAGTAAGATACCAAGCAGAAGTCCACACATGGTAATTCTGGGCTGAACCATCATCACTCAACTCTACAGCATCAAACACATATTTTATTCCATTCTCGTCTGTTATAGTAAATCTGCCTATTCTATCAGATGGAGAGCCATTCACTAGAGCGCCATATTCCTTTACAATTTTCAGTTTATTGGAAGTCAGCATCAGGAAGTCATTGTTCTTTCCATAGATAAATTTTCCACTTCTGCCAGCAAAATTGAAGCTGAATATATCATATTGACCATCCGCATTATGAGTGGCCATAGCATTAAAAAGGCTGGTAGAGGTTCCAAAACCTCCGCGCGCATTCCCTTCGTATTCCGTTGGAACAGGAACTGAATTTAAGTAGCCCCAACCAGTCGCCTCGTCATAAATATCTCTTACAGTTCGGGTAATTACTCCACCAGCTCCCAGCGCCCATCCGCTTCCTACATTTGATGCTACCTCATCTACCTTTATTCCTCCTGCATGGTAGTCTAGCGAGATATCTAACTTGAGCGTGCTATTGGCATTTTTATAGCTATAAATAGGAACGTTTATCTGTGGAATGCCAGTCGACGGGCCAATTTGTATGTCTCCGAATTTGCCCAAAGAAGCAGCATTCGGGCTGGGTGGTGTTATATTCATTAACGCAGGCTGGTTGGTTGCATTCTGCGCATACAAACTTCCAATACCGCATAAACACAGTATGCCCGCCAAATAACTTTTTATTATATTATGATTCTTCATATTCTTATAAAGGAGCATTATACTTGTTAACATCCTTTAAGGTCAATACTTCAGGCCCAATTTAGATATAACGCCAACTAGTTGGTAAACCTGTAAAAGGAATCTAAGCTAATCATTAGTCGATTAACTTTCTTTTCTTCACTGATCGTTGTTCATATAAATCATTTACTCTGCTCATTAAAAAAAATCAGGTACGATGAAATAGATTTTGCAAACGGTCTTTCAAGGTTGCTCAATATTACAGAGTGGCATATTTCCTTT
>NZ_PYGK01000029.1 GCF_003014595.1 Chitinophaga ginsengisoli
GCGAAACCGTAGACAGAGGAACCGTATGCGGGAAATCCGCTCGTACGGGTCTGTGGGGGAGCGGGGAGGTAACGATCCGCTCTACCCGGAACCAAATTATGCTGATTATTAAAACTTTATGTTCTCGAGCTACTTAAACTCACTTTATATGATTGTTAATTTGAAATTCTGAATTGCATTTTTACACGATACTAAATGGAATTTTCGCCCGCCTATTCCTGGTTAAGGTCACTTTTCTAATAATTAATGAACCAAACGGAATAATCTTCAATTAACTGATATTCCGGGATGTTTTTTCTGCGGCCTTCATATCTGCAACGGGTAGTTTAAACCGCTTTTTATCAGAAATCCTCGTGACTATTTGCAAATAGTACATAGTCTTCATCATAATAAGGATCAAAACTAGTCATATTGAATATGTCAGTATAGGACGGACGAGTTTTCTTTAATGTTTCGTATTCCTTTTTTCCTCCAGGACCTAATAGGTAAAATTCTTCCCAGTCAAAATCTTCAATTCCAGTAATGTGAAGGGAGAATTTTAAGTTTGCCTCCAGATATGACTTGTAATATAAAAGTGCTCAAGTCGTTTGGATATGTCTTTAAAACTTTTTTCAAATAACCGTTCTATCCTTTTTGGGATATTATAGAATCTAGTGGGCATGACATTAATTTTCAAGTTTGTTTGGTTCCAGGCAAAGTGCATACATCAGGGAGAAGGCAATACTGCCATTAGAAGCAATATCAATTACCGAAAAGTTCTCATACGGCCACATTATCAGGAAATCATTATTATCATCACTTATTTCGAATTTACCTAATTGAGATACTTCTAAAAGGTGTGATTTTACATTTTCCGGCAGACAATTTTCAAACGTCTCTTTCTCATCAATTGTCATTTGCAAATAGATTCCTTCCCAGTTGATGCCAATTTGAAGCATAATGGATGCAGGTTCATTATATGCATGAATAAAAAGCATATTCCCCAAATCCTTCCATTCGGCATGTAGCCACTGTTGTAAAGTTTGGTTATATCCAGACCATTTTGCTAATAGGTTATATAGTAGCTCCGTAACCTCTATTCCTAAGCCGTCCCTATCAGAACACGAACCTGTGATCAGCAATCTGTTAAAATCTATGATAGTATTAGCATGGATACTGAATGATTGAATTTTTTCTTCTTGCATCAGTAATTTTTGCAGTTTATTATGATTAATGGGTATTGCCGTTTTTGAACGTTAGCATTAATTCCTTCCATTTATCATCGACATACCTATCTTCTTCTCTAATACTATTGAAATGTTTTGTGGCCTTTTGCAGCAATAGATCAAACACATCAGGATTTAATGGCTTTTTGCCGATCTCATTTAACAATTCAAAGGACTGAATTATTGTATATTGGTAGGTCCATCCCTCATCATATACCATGCATAGTTCTGGTTCAATGGCGAGAATTATGGCAAACGCTATTTCTGCGGCAGCCAAGTAGTTATCTTTATTTATTAATTCCTTGCCTTTATCTAGAAGGCTCCAGGCAATTTTTTCTACTGCTTCCTGCCCATCTTCGTTCATGTAGTCGTCTCCTTTTTTTTCTTCGGCAATAAATGCCTGTAAAAATGCTAAAATCTCGCCAGTTGTTTCCATTGGAACAAATCGGGCAATCATTTCATAGGCAATTGATCGTTCACGATGAATAAGTTCCTCCAGGAAATTGTGTATAGGGCTTGTAGATTGTTGTTCCATTATCAACTTTAGCTGTGATATATAGTTTTCAAGAATAAAATGGGTATCTAAGTTCTTTAGGTATCTCATCTTTTTACTTTTACTCATAATGTTTATAGCTATGGGAATGATAATTCGGTGAATAGAAATGGAAAGAAGTATAATTAACTAAATCAAACGTTCTTCCAACATATACTTCCAGGTTATGACCCCTTTCTGTTCGTTGTTATAGTCATGAACAATCCTGCTAAAATTTGCTGGTGGGTCAGTAAGAAAGATTTGTCTCCCTTGTTGTCTGATAATATCCAGTTGCTTGTCTAACTCTTTCAAATAGGAAGGCAAAAGCGGACGTTGCTTTTCAAAATACCATAAATAGCTGGCTTCTTCAGTATCCAGTGTTTCTAATATCACATGATACATTTCTTCCCCTTCTATTAGGAACACAAAAGAAAATGGCTGAAGTACAAACCGGATCTTCAGAATGTGTCCGGCATGCCTTTCAGCAAGGTAACGAAGTTGTTGATGATGCTTAAAACGTGGTTGTTTTAATATGTCGGTAATTAATTCCTCACTAGTTTCGTAAATTGTTTGACCCGCTTGTAGTTGATTTATATCCAATAAATTCTGTTCAGGGAGAGAAGATTTATTAAGGATCGCTTTTGTCATAAATTTAAAACGCACCCCCTCAATAATTTCTTTATTGATCCGCTTTATATCCTCCGATTCCGCAGTTTGAGAAACAAGCACCCCTTTTTCCAGTTCTGCGTATATAGAAATACTAATGTTTTTAGTTTTTAATGCTTTTACGAAATAAGGTTTTAGTACCTCAAATTCTGGTCGAACCTCTTCATGCGCGATTTCAAATTCAAGCTTCTCATTAGGTTCCTTATAAATATACGAAAAACCTATCGTGCCGTATTTGAACTCAAGGTTTTCCAGAGGAATGCTAATTTCTTTCTCTATTTTAATTGTGTCACTTACAATTACGGGGGCTATTTCTTCGACAGGGTCATCAAATAATGATCGCTGTCGAATAAGTTTCCTATAATAGGTGTTTCGTTTTAAGAATAGCTTGTTCAGGTAATCAATCCTAACATCCCGGTAATCATAAATTACTGGTGCTATTTCAGATCTTTGTACTCTGCCAATATACTGGATTAGTTTTCCCTCAAATGAAAAAGGATAAACCAGGAACAGGCAGGTTGCATTATCCAAATCCGTTCCTTCCCCAAAAAACTGGCCTGTTGTGATCAATACCTGATAATTCCCTGATTTTAACAGCTTCCATTTAGCATCACGGCTGGCGATACTATCATCTCCACTTAGTGTAACAGCTTCATATGATTGTTTCAGATATTGGTACAATGAGTCTATATGTTCCTTACGTTCAGTTAGCACAACGACACGCTTTCCACTACTGAGTTCTTTAATTACGTCTTCAAGAATTAGATTGTTTCTTGTTGAATCATGTACCAGAATTTTAGACAATGTTTCAAATCGGTCTGTTTTCTGGTTAAATGGTACATCCAGCGATGTTTCTCGTATTATTATAGTTGCCTGAGGCGAATTTGTGACCTGCTGATTATCTATTTTTGTAATAACTTCCCCAAGATGAATGAAAATAATTTTACCGTCATCGTATTTTCGGAAGGGAGTAGCAGTAAGCCCATATTGATAAAAACTATTGAATTGCTGTATCGTATTTCGGTAAGTTTCAGCAGGAATATGGTGACATTCATCGATTAATATTGTTCCGAATGAGTTGGTAAGCTCTTTATTAGATTTATCAGTTATTACTCTTGCCAGGCTCTGAATGGTAGCTATAGTTACCACCTTTCCTGGCTTATATTTTCCCTGTCCGATTTTCCCTATTTCATGGGCAGGAATTCCGAGGAAAGTGGTAATACGTTCTGCCCACTGGTCCATTAGCTGCTTTCTGTGTACAACAATAAGAGCAGGCTGTTGTTTGGTGGCAATTATCTTCAACCCAATCAAAGTTTTTCCCGAACCAGGAGGGGCTACAATAACTCCTATATGCTTGTTTTCAGTTGCGGAAACCCCTATCTGCTGATAGTCCCGTAATTTTGCCTCGAAACAAAAGGGCTGAGCGGGCATCCTTTTACGTTGGTCTTCCAATCGATATGGAATATTGTTATCCTTACAAAAATCAAGAAGCCGCCTGGCAAATCCACGGGGAATAATAATGTGATCACCTGATTCCTCAATAAACCTGAAATAACGTTTACTTCCAAATGTGCTTTTCCCTGATTTCTGACGGATGAAAAATTCGGTATTAGCGAAATTGAGCTCTTCTCTCAAATAATTAATCAGGATGATAGGCAATCTACTTCTGCCTATAGTGATAACATTATTCAATATTATGGTTAAGGCTTGATTAGTTGTAGCATTTACAGCTAATGTACCAGTGCCTGTTTGTTCATATAGCAAATCTAAGATAGTAGTTTGTACTCTCTGTACAGTTGTAAGAAATTGCCACTGATCATGATAAGAATTCATCGTTTGTGGATCAATGAAACAACTATTGCCACGATCCATAGCAGGCTTATAAAATGGGAGGGCGATCAGATTACCGAATCCTTTTCCGGCAAGTTTATCCTGGTTGGGGAAGAGCCTGTCGAAACTAGAATTCTTATCGAATGTTGAAATGATACAAGCTTCTGTCAATAATGAAAGTAATACTTTTCGGCTCTTTATTGCCGGGTATGGTTGCTCAAAGAAAATCCAGACATGTGCTCCATTTCCTGATCGGGAACGTTCAAGGTAAGCGGTGATATTTTTCTCCCGACAATATGATAAAAACTTCCGGCTATCGTCACTCCAGTTCTCTTCATCAAAATCGGCCACAATGAACCAGGATGAATTATCAGTTAGAAGCGGATAGACACCAATAAGCTGGGTCCCAAGTATATGTTGCTTTATCTGCTCATTCGTTAAATTTTGATAAGTCTTCTCAGGAAAATCACTCATTGTTCCGCCTTTCATTTGATGCACTTTGAAACGATATGGGTCAAAATGAACGGCTGGCATATAGCCCGATTTACCGCTCTTCTCCCAATATAATGCAAAGACATCTTCGCGACCTTTGAAGAGGGAACGGAAAAGAGCTATTTTATCATCAGAAATCACATCAATATTAATTTGGGTTGTTTGTTTTGAATCTTAAAGCGATCGAAGAATTTTGCATATTAGGCTTAAGGTAAATTTGCATCCCATGATATTTTAGCCATCAAGTACATGTTAAATTGTGTACCAAGTCCCCTTTCCAATTCCATTCTTTTGAAGCCGTTTTGTACTAACCAGTGTCTCCAAATGTTTTTTAATGGTATTGCGGTTTGCGTTAGTTACAGTGACTACATCACCTATAGTTGCTTTCCCTCTTGATTCAATAAATTGTAGGATTTGAAGGGATAATTCTGGTAATTGCATGAGCAGAAGGTTTTCCTTTTCGACTTTTACCTCCAGTCGCCTTTTTTGTTGTTGCAAAGCACGAAGGAAAAACAAAATCCATGGTTGCCAGTCAGGCCTTTCGTTTTTTAATGTTCCCTGAGTTTGGCGTAAAGCAAGATAATAGCCTTCTTTGCTTTGTTCAATTACAGACTCAAGAGAACTATAAGGCACATAATGATAACCTGCTTTTAATAGAAGAAAGGTGGTTAATATTCGGGAAAGCCTTCCGTTTCCATCCTGGAAAGGATGTATCGCAAGGAATTCGACTATTACCATAGCTGTTATTAGTAGAGGATGTAGGTCTTTAATAGTATACGCGTGTGTTGCCCATTCTATTAAGTCCTGCATGCGAATAGGTGTTTCGAAGGGGCTTGCTGTTTCAAATACAACTCCGAGAGATTTACCAGTGCTGTCAAATGCTTCTACATGATTAGGCGATTTTTTATAAGTACCCCGGTGCCAATAATCCTTTTCGCTATGTTTTAATAAGAGTGAATGCAATTGCTGAATATAGTTTTCGGACAACGGGATTTCAGCATAACTCTGGAAGAGCAAATTCATTACGGTAGAATAGCCTGCTACCTCTTGTTCATCTCTCGTTGTGAACTTTTGTATTTCAAGATTGGATAATAATTCTTCTACTTGTTTGTCAGTAAGCTTACTTCCTTCAATACGGGTAGATGATCCAATACTTTCGATAGTAGCGACCTTTTTAAGAGAAGATAGCTGTTCGGGAGCAAGCTGACCTAAAGCGCGCCAAGCTCCTTTAAACTCATCAATTTCAGCTATAAGTGAAAGAATTTCTGGGCTTATAATTAATGAAGCGGAATTTACCATACCCATAAAATTACCCATAAATACCCATATAATTCAAATTACCCATAAAATTACCCATAAATACCCAAAAAAGGAGGATGGGAAACATTGAAAAATAAATGATTTTAGGGCGATAGCAGAGCAAGAATCGAACTTAAGTGCATTGATAATCTATTTCTTATGTAAAGAAGAGAATTGTCATAAAAAGACAAAACCCGCTCTAAGAGCGGGTTTTGTCTTTTTATGTGCCCAGTAGCGGAGTGTTTCGAACCAGGTAACATTGATTATCAGTAAATTAATAAGAATAGTTGCGCCTAATCTACTACAATAGGAATAAATAAGCCCGCTCGAGGAACGGGGCTTACATTTTTGTGTGCCTAGAACAGGGACTGTAAGCATTAGGACCGCAGGTTGGCATACATGTTAGCCTATTCCGTTGGAGGAAGATTGTCAAACAAGGAAGGTAGATTGTCTTTTGACACTTTTTTTGATACTCCTCTAGCCAATTTACCTTCTCTATAATCTTGTTCAATTGACTTATTTATTCTTATTGGTGTCTCGGGAGTATGACCTTTATGTAACGTTGATTCACCAAATTCATTTTTGTCAACAAGCCATATTTGATCTCGACGTAATTTATTATCTAATAATGCGGTATTATGCGCAATAAATATTAGTTGCCCACCGCAGACATTGTTCTTATCATCATTAAAAATTTCAAGTAGAAATGTAAGTAACTGAGTGCTCAAACTTGCATCAATTTCATCAATCCAAATGAGTTGCCCTCTTTTTAGTGCGTAAGCGAGATAACAGGCTAAGATAAAATACTTAATAGACCCTGATGACTCATTTTTGATCAAGTCAAATTCAATTGTTCGCTGGATCTTATAATTATCATCATATATCTTATGCTGTGTGTAAAGATCGAAGTTGGCTTGTTTAGTATCAAATACAGTATTAATTAAATCTGTATGGTAGCCTTTTTCGTTTATATACCGTGATACTTTCTCGAATACACTTTTGAAGCCTAAGTCGGCATTATCTAAAAATTTTAGAATGATGTTTCTGTACTCTTCATTAGAATAAATTTGAACAGCACTATTATTTGGAGTTAGACCATAGTTGCCATTTAAGATTAAATTTCCTTTAAACCAACCGGCAATGTCATCAATACGGAGAATTCCTTCTTGCGAAAGTAGTGTAGAAAGAAATAGGTTATTAGATTTCGTAAAAACTTTAGCTTCATGAACCTTATTTCCCGTATTCTTCAACCATAACTTACTTATTTCACCATAATCTTGACCAACTCTAATATAGAGTGTATGCTCTCGTGATACTCCGTCCGTATAATAAAGCCACTCACTTACTACTTTTTTCTCATAAATTTCAAAGCCATAACGGTATTTCGTTTGTTTGATAATAAAAATCGCTTCGAAAAAGCTAGGCTTATTCAATGTGGTCGTATTTAATCTAAATGGTTCAATACTCGTCTCATAGGCAATATTGCCTATAGTAAAGGAGTTAAGTATTGTTTGCTGGAATGAAACATAAGCTTTTAATAAATTACTCTTGCCAAAGGAGTTATGGCCATAAATAGCGGCAGATTTAAGAAGCGATATTTTAGGATTATGTAAAAACGGTATATGAGTGAAGCCCTTTTTCTCTTTTAAGGCTTCAGCGGACATATCAAATATAGCTATGTTCTTGAAAGACAAATAATTACCTACAGAAAACTTTACTAACATTGCTTTATTTCAGGGTAGTAAATTATGCATTTTTTGTATTTTATCCACACCTGTGCAAAACTTTTTCAATCAACCCGTTAAATTATACAGTTATTTGCAAATATCGACATATGGAATTCAGGAAATGTGTTCTAGGTGTATAAATTTGATGATAATTGCTTAATAGATAGGTTTGAGAATGAATGAGCGTTTTCTTCTTTAATTGTCATAATTATGATAGAATGGGAAATACAAAAAGCAACACCCCTCCCCGAAAAAAAAACCAACCCCAGCAACTACTTCGTAGTGGCGAAAATCAGAGTACAGATAGCGAAAGTGGTTATGGTAAACAATCGATTAATACAATAAAGCTTGTTAAGCTGGATCTGCAAGTTTTCCAAAATGTGAGAGTAGGAAATGAAGTAAGCATCTTACTTAGGTCTGTCAGGTACGTATGTTTATTTAATAATCAAAGGCTGGGCGAAGTGCCCAATTATTATAACAACAGACTATTTCCCATCCACGAGTATTGTGCGGTTATAATTGAGGTAGCGGAAAATCCTTTTTCTGTGACTATTGAGTTAAAGTAACCTTCTTACAATGAAACCAGATTACTCTCATCAACTCTTCGATGATTGCGCAACCAATTGTGAGGCTTATGCTGCCTGTGGCGGTTGTCGTACTACTGCGCCTTGTCTTTGCGTGTATCCAATGGGAGACTCATTGAGATATGCCTGTAATAAGTGCCAATACCTTTGTCGGGAACGTGGTGTGTATTGTAATAGTCCTAATTTAAAAGTGAAATCATTTGAAGAAGAGTTTGCCCAGGGTCAATTACTAAATGAAGTGAAATTTTCTCAGACAAAACATTCACTGCCAGTTTTTATACCCGAAAGCACACATGTTTTTCGGCATGAAAAGAAATTTACAGAGTGGGTTGCTGTTGATATTCGATCCTTATTTCTGTTTCCACGCCAAGAAGGAGCTATCTTAAGAGACCGTTTTAATGATGCCAAATCATTAAGAGAGTTTTTAAATGTCAGTGATAGTTGCAAGTTAGTCGCTATATTGAATGGCAATGATAGAAAACTGGAAAGCTTTTGGGCTGGAAAACGTAAATTTCTTTTAAAAAAAATTGCGTCATTAGGGTTTTCAATTTGCACATCACCTACATATTCATTGAATTCATTAACTACAACTGGGGCTCCTGTTCCGGCCTTACATAATGTTTCAATGCTAATGAGGCATCATCGTGTTTTAACGGAAATTAATGAAGCAGAGCTGTGTGCTGTGCCCAATTTATATACTCTGGATAGGGACCGACGACAAATAAGGGAGTGGGGAGAATGGCTTAAAAGTAATACTGGTATAAACATAGTATCTAGAGATTTTACGTCAACCCGTAGTTGGGATACTGTAAAAATTAAACTCGATGATTTAATACAAACTTTAAAATTGGCAGGTCGTTCTTTTCAGGTTATTATTGTAGGGACAGGTCATGCTAATGCCATTAAAGTAGCTACTACGCTGTCAAGTTCAGGTCATATTCCAACTATCGTTACTGCAGCACCCATCCTTAAGGCGATAAAGGGGGGAAAGTATCACCTAACAAATGAGCACGCGCTGAAGGCCGATGTTTGTCCAAAGGATGAAATGAACAAGAGTGATTTAATCTGGCATAATCTAAATTTATTTGAGGAAGCTTTGACTAGTTCGACAGCCTAACAAACAGGTAAGTAATTGCAAAACTGAGAGTTAGGAATTTCGAAATTTAATAGGTAGGATTTCAACGATGAGGCGCCTGAACGAATTGTTCAAATCTCGAAGATGAGAACTTTCCGCACTGATCGAACCCTTTTCAGCTTGATTATTAATATGTTATTCTGAATGTCAAATTGGCAAGAAACAGAAAATCCGCCACTAGAGCGGATTTTCTGTTTCTTGTGCCCAGTAGTGGTAAATTTACGAACCAATTGCTCTTGATTATTAGTAAGTTAAATCGCAGAGGCCATGATAAGTAATCAAAGCAATCTGGCGTTAAATCACAGCCTTACCATAGATTTTCGGATCAAATAAGACTTTTTTCTACTAATATTCCACAGGACATTATTTACTCTAATGTTTTACGGTAATCATCTCAGTAAAAGCTACTATGATTTTCTTTTCTGACATTTCGAGACCGGCAGTGGGTATGTTCGCTTCTTTCAACATTGCCAAATAGCCAATACAGCCCATTTTCAGGTTATAATCTGGCCATTTATGGGCCATTGTTTCCCATATGCCAAATATGCTATCATTTACGATCAGCAGCTTATTGTCTGCATCAATGACCATGTGATATGATGAACGCGTTTCGCCTTCTATAGGTAATGGTATTGATGGCTTTTCCAGCAGTATATTGATTGATTTCTCTCCGTAACAAATAACTTGCTCCAACTGTATAGTCATTGTCTCAGTGACATAAATACTTTCATTTTGTCTGATAATGAATAGTGCGTATGGATAGCCATCGTCGATTCCATCATTCAACATCACATCAGTAGTCGGAGAGGTATACTTTGGAATTATTTGAGCTGAAGTGTAGTCAATCCCAATAAGTTTCTCAGCATCGTACATGTAGTTGGCTAAGTGCATTAATTGCCAACCGGGCCATTTTTTCTTCAATGCAGCAAGGAAGTAATGTACCACTGAGGTTTCATGTTCGAGTTCCCAAGACCAAAATCCGAGTAGTTTCTTCTCAATATCAGCAATGACAAATCCTTCCATCCATCCATGTTCCCTTAAGTGTTCTGTAATGGTACATTCCTTTACATATTCTAAGAATGCATTTTCTCCGAGATACAGATCATATGGAATACGACTGGCGCCCCATCGATCGTGATAAATTCTAAGTCCATCTTTACTTTTAATAGCATAGTTTACGCGGCTTCCCATTAATATCAATTATTTGCCTTTGCGTTGACAAAATAGCAGATTTGTTCCTGAAATAAGCATTATCTTTTGGGGAACAGCGTTAGTGAGTAGGGGCACTTTCTACAAGGAGTTTGGGAACGACTACAAAGGATAGAGATCGAACCAATTATAGATTGAATATGAATGAATTAAAGAATCACGAAACTTGTTTAAAAAAGAGGGTGTCTCAAAAGTAATTGAGGCACCCTCTTTATTTTTAGTAAAAAAAAGGACGAAAAAATATCTTGGAACCATGATTCTTAGTAAATTAAGTCATGGCAAGAGGTAAAACATTATCAGTA
>NZ_PYGK01000030.1 GCF_003014595.1 Chitinophaga ginsengisoli
GGTTATCGCTATGGGTTTAATGGGCAAGAGCACTCGAGTGAGTTAGGAGATAATAATTATACTGCACAGTTCTGGGAGTATGATAGTAGAATAGGCAGGAGATGGAATCTTGATCCGGAGCCTGTTACGGGCATCAGTGAATATGCGACACTTAATAATAGTCCGATATTATATAGTGATGTATTAGGGAATTACTCAGATCCTCCCGGTTGGTATACAAGTGCGAGAGCCGCGTATATGATATTAATGTATGGAATGGGGGGAGATGCCTCTAAAGCGGGAGAGACTTTTGATAAAGTAGCCAATATACAGCCCAAGAGTTTGGATCAGATCAAGGGAGATGTTCGTCAGGGGGTACGCAACCTTCGAGCATCGGGAGCTGGGATGATAGAAGGAGGGAATAGATTACTTTCTTTTGGTCTTATGCGTAGGACTCCTGAGAGTCTTGGTTTCTATGGTACAGAAGCGGGCTATTTTAATGGATCTGCGCTAGTAGTTTCTTCGCTACCTCTGCCTGAAGGCGGCGGAGGGAACTTGTCGACGGGGTTTGCTGTCTCTGGTAGTGAGGCTGCTGTTTTGAAACCAACAGTAAATGCTGAAATAAAGCAAGCTCCGGTAGTATTGGCCAATGCAGCTAATGGTCAGAACAGGCAGCCAGTTCAGGAATATGATATCGGTGAGTATAAAGATTTGCAGGATCGATCAGATGTTGGAGATCATTTAGATTTGCATCATGTGCCACAAAAACATCCTGCGGGGCAAGTTATACCTGGCTATAGGCCAGAAACAGGTACAGCAATTGCTTTGAATGAAGTTACTCATAGGGCGATACCAAGGACAAAAGGAACTTATACTGGTACACCAAGACAGCTTTTGGGAAATGACGCATGGAACTTGAGGCAGGCGGGAGTAGCAAATACCTACATAGAACGATTGCTAAATATGGCTAAAGCTCAATTCCCAACTTCTTATGTAAGACCGCCGAGAGCACCTAAAACACAATAACATGTTGGATTTACATCATATACCTAATGCTAAGGATGCAGTAAGATTGATAAAGAAATTTGATATTAATACAGGGGTGTCTATAGCATTGCCCTTGACGGTTCATCGAAACATTCGATCTGTAAGATTTACAGAGGTAAAGAGTGCGCGAGGATTGCTGGCAAGTGAAATCTTATATTTGCGGAGTTGTACGCCTATTCCGTCAACGGTGTTACTTAAAGTAATTGAACTTAATAAAACAAAATATCCTGAGTCATTTAAAAAAAGATTCGATGAATAATGAGGAATTTGTAAATGCAATTAGAACGGCAGTAGAACAGTCTACTATTAATAGTTTAATAAAGGAATTTGAGGAAAGCAAACTTCCCAGTGAAGAGTTTAAAAAGATGTCAGCATTCTATAATACCTTGAACGAGTCAGGCAAAGACATGGTTAAGCAAATTATGCTAGAGTCTGTTCAGAGCACGATTTTTGGCTTTCTTTGTGTTATAGATGGAGTTAGGGCCATAGAAAAAGGCCCTGGGAAAGGTCGTTTGGAATTATGGTATAAGAAGGAGTCAAGTAATGAGAGTCTAATGCTGAATAGTCCGGACTCTGAGTTTTTGCACGATATTTATAATACGTAACATTACAGTTAATCTAATATGTTCTTCTAAGAGTATGTTACAAGGATGAGGTTATTGATTATAGAATAAAGATGCCCGGTGATCACCGGGCATCTTTATTTAAGTATCTCTTGCAGTTTAGATTTAGCGAGAAATGCATCTAACAAGTGGTGTACACACTTTTTTTTGTAAAAAGGAATTATTTATCAAAAGCCTTTTTAGTTTTATAATTCTGAATCACATTATCAATAAGGAAAAATAGATGTTGTTTGGTCTCGGCATCGAGTTTTTCAATATCCTCAATCCGTTTTAGCAAATCCTTATCAAAGGCGGATAACTGTCCTTCTCCGATCAGGTAATCCACCGTTACATTAAACACCTTTGCGAGTTTTATCAGCACTTCAATGGATGGGGTGTTAGCATTGCGCTCATAATTACCAATTATAGTACGTGAAACTTCGGCCTTCTTTGCCAGTTCGTCCTGGGAGAGGTTTTGCTGTTTTCTAAGTTGCGTTATGCGTTCTCCAATGTTCAACATAGTTGCCTAAAGCCAATGATTTTATTGACTTGTAGGCAAAATTAGTCAAATTGATTTGGCAAAAGAAATCAATGTTTGTTGTTGAAATGGAAAGAGATATTTACATTTGCCAAATAAGTTTGACAAAAAAATATTTTATGGGACCAGCAAACAAGGCACTCCGACGCGGTAAAGTTCACGGTCGGTACCAGACATTAAGTAAACATTGGCATGGAGGTCGTAATGTGCCCTGGCTAAATGTGCGGGGTCTATGGCTGGAAGAAGCAGGTTTTAATGTAGGCGACCCAATAGATATCATAGTAGGTAAGGAAAAGCTGATCATTAAAAAGGCTTATGATGGAAATAGCAGCCATTAAGCAGCAGCTAACGTTATCGCAGGTGCTATCTTATTACGGGTTAAAACCGGATAAGCACCTGCGATTACACTGTCCGTTCCATGATGACAAGACACCGAGCCTGCAGGTGTATTACAAGACGCATAGCTGTTATTGTTTTAGCAGTAACTGTAAGACGCATGGCAAGCCATTGGACGTAATAGACTTTGTGATGTACAAGGAAGGCTGCAGTAAACATGAAGCTATCCTGAAGTGTAAGGCGTTAATAGGTGGTAATACTACCGCTAGTCCAGCAAGGAACTACAACCGGGAAGAGACGCTGAACTACATGTTCACTTATTTTAAGAATGCGGTGCATAACAGCAAGCCTGCGCAGGAGTATATACAAAGCAGGGGCTTAGAAACGGCACGTTTAGAGATCGGTTATAATACAGGACAGTTCCATCATGGCAGGCGTAGGGATGATCAGCTGATAGCGGTCTGTGTGGAGGCAGGGTTGTTGTCTCCATGGGGTACAAATAGCAACGGTGGACAGGGCTACAGGCCTTTTGGGAAGTATTGTATTGTGTTTGCGTTGCGTAATAATAAAGGCGAGATCAGCGGTATGTACTTCCGCAGTACAATTAATGATGACACGCAACGTCATTATTACTTAAAGGACCGGAGTGGTCTTTATCCATGTTATCCGAAGCCAGATGTGCAAAGACTGATACTGACCGAATCAGTAATAGATGCGGCCACGCTGTTACAGTGTAATGAAATATCTAACTCATACGGTATCCTGTCCTGTTATGGTACCAATGGTCTAACCGCAGAACATGAAGCGGCCATCAAAGGCTTAACCCACCTGCAGGAGATCATCTTTGCTTTTGATGGGGATGAAGCGGGACGGAAGGCAGTTGCGAAATACGCCACTACTTTTAAAGATAAGTTACCCAATGTGTTAATCAGCACCTTACAGCTACCGGAAGGCGAAGACATCAACAGTATGGGTGTTAGTCATAGTGCTGAGATCTTCCCTCACTTGCTAAATAGTCGGACTGATTTTTTTCTTTCAGTTGAATCAGTTGAAAAACAAAACGTTCCTGCCTCTGGGCCAGTTGCAGCGCCTTTATCAGCCACCTCTATACTGGACAGTAGTAATCCCTATAAGCTAAGCTACAGCGGCGAGCTGGCCATTTATTATGTGCAGGGAGGTGTGAGTAAACAGCTGGACAGCATGAAGGTAACGCTGGTAGTTGAGCGGAAGGATAATGGGCAGAAGAGCCGTAATAAGCTGGACCTGTATGAGGATAAGCAGGTAGAGAAATTATGCAGGGAAGTAGGTGAGAAGCTGGGGCTTCGAAAAGACATCCTGGAGCAGGATCTATACCGGTTAACTGACCTGCTGGATCAGTACCGTGAACGGGAGGAAGAGCCAGCAGCAGGAGAAGAGGCAAAGGGTTATACTTTAAGTGTTAGCGAGCGCAGTGCTGCAGAGCGTTTTTTACGGGAGGTTGGCTTGTTGGAGAACCTGAACAAGCTGTTGGGCGAAACGGGTATAGTAGGCGAGGAAAGCAACCGGTTATTTTTATTACAGGTAGCGCTGAGTTACAAGATGCCTGCGCCGTTACATGCGCTGATACAGGGCAGTAGTGGCAGTGGTAAGACCAGGTTGTTAAAGCAGGTATCCGACTGTATGCCACCGGAGAAGGTGACACGGTTGACACGAGTAAGTGATAAAGTGTTATACAATTACCCTGAGCGCTACTTTATGAATCGGTTACTATGCTTAGAAGATATAGACGGGTTGAGTGAGGAAGCAGAGTTTGCGTTCCGGGAGCTGCAAAGCAATGGGGAGCTAAATAGTGCGACCAGTATCAAGCTGGAAAATGGTCAGATCACTAGTGGGCAGAAGACAGTGAGAGGTCCGATAGCCAGCCTTGCTTGTACCACACATGGGGAGATCTATGAGGACAATATGAGCCGTGTGTTCCTGATAGCGGTAGACGAGAGCCCCGAGCAGACCAGGCGTATTATAGGCTATCAGAATAGCAGGGCAGCAGGAGAGACAGACGCCCGCAAGGAACAGGAAAGTAAAGGTTTTATCCGTAATCTGGTACGTTGTCTGGAACCACTGGAAGTAGTGAATCCTTATGCAGGTCGTTTACAGTTGCCAGAGGATGCACATAAGATCCGTCGTTTACATGACCTGTTTTTAAACTTTGTGAAGATGGTAACATTGGTACATCAGTACCAGCGTACCAAAGACAGCAAAGGCCGTCTGGTAGCAGAGATCAGTGATATAGAGCAGGCCATTAGTATTATGTTCGACAGTATAGTACTGAAAGTAGATGAACTGGACGGCAGTCTTCGTCAGTTCTATGAACAGTTAAAGGACTACCTGCGTAGTCAATATGGTCAGCATTACAATCAGGCAGAGTTTAGCTTACGTGAAATCCGTCAGGGCTTAAAGATCAGTAAAACGCAAGTGTTCCGTTATGCTAATGACCTGACGCGGTTAGAATATATCCGTCCCTGTGGCGGCCACGTTAATAAAGGGTTTATCTATAAGATAGTATACTGGGACAACTATCAGGGGTTAAGAGACCGTATCAAATCCCACCTGTCCACCCAAATCACAGCTATTAAAACAGGTAGTCCCTCCCCGGAAGTTGGAACGCTACGGAACGCTAGTGGAACGCTGGAACCTGCGTGAATACTGGAAAAAGTGCCTTGCGTTCCGTGTTCCAGAAAAATGCTCAAGGGGGGTAAAAGTATATTTAAGATCATAGCGGTACTAAAGCCCCGGAAGTTGGAACGCTACGGAACGCCAGTGGAACGCTGGAACCTGCGTAAATACTGGAAAAAGTGTCTTGTGTTCCGTGTTCCGGAAAAATGCTCAAGGGGGGTAAAAAGTATATCTAAGATCATAGCGGTACCATGCATCATTATCCTACACTTTTTAAGCAATACTTACAACAGAGCGGTTATAGTGATAGTACACAGCATATGTTACCCTACTGTGTACGTGATTTTTTGCAATACGGGCGTTTTAAGCGGCTAACAGAGATTGGGCCGAGGAGTATTCTTGATTTTTACGAATGGCTGCATATACGGCCTTTAAAGCGCCGAGAAGGGGCATTAAGTGCGGGGATGATCAGCCATTATGTATATGCGCTGAAAGTGTTCTTTAGCTGGCAGGAGGCCAGTGGAGGGATCAGTTATAACCCGATGAGCGGGTTAAAGTTCCGCAGAGGTGAGCGTAACAGCCGTGAGGCACTGAGCCTGGATGAAATAACGGCTTTGTTTAGTGCAGCGCCCAGCATCCGGGAGCGGGTGATGTTACACCTGTTTTATAGTTGTGGTCTTCGTCGTAGTGAGGCAGTGAAGTTAAGCATCCGTGATGTACAAGCCAGGCACCGGTTATTGTATGTACGTTCAGGCAAAGGAGCCAGTCGTCGTGTGATCCCGTTGACGGGTAAAGTAGCAGGGGAGTTAGCCACCTACCTGGAACAGTGGCGTAAAGGCAGGGACAGTGATAAGAGTGCCTTTATGCTGAACCGTGTAGGTAAGGCGATGAGTGGAGAGAGTTATAATCATTTACTAAAAGGTGTGGTCAGACGTGCGGGACTATGGGAGGGGATCACACCACATTACCTGCGTCACAGTATAGCAACGCATCTGTTGCAGGGCGGTATGAGCCTTGAATATGTACGGGACTTTTTAGGCCACAGGCACCTGGAAGCGACACAGATCTATGCGAAGGTTGGCGCCCATCAATTACAACAGTTATGACATTGGAACAGTATCTACAACAGCAATACACCCCATCTACAGCGGCGTCCTATGCCCGCGAAATAGACATCTTTTTATCCGGTTACTCCGAGGCTTCTACAGCCGTTTATAAGGACTTAATGGGGTATATAGGCGTCCTTCGTCATCACTACCGTAACAGCCATACCTTAAACCGGATCGTGAGCAGTATTAAAGTTTATTATGATTACCTGTGTTATACGGGGCAGCGGTCGGATCATCCTGCACGAGGGATTAAACTGCGTGACAGGCGAAGCCGAGACATCCAGCTGCAGGACCTGTTCAGCAGCAGCGAACTGGAACAGTTACTGGAGCGCAAAGAGCGTTTTAGCGTGCTTGGGTTACGTAATAAGGTGTTAATGAGCTTATTGATCTACCAGGGCTTACAAGTGGGAGAACTGGCCGCATTACGTGTCCAGGATGTGTTACTGGAAAGTAGTTCAGTATATATCGGGCGTACGGCGGTTACCAATAGTCGCACACTGGCGCTCAAGCCCATACAGATAGGTTGGTTGAGTAGCTACCTGCAGGAGGTACGCCCAGTATTATTGGGCGGTCAGGAAAGTGAGTTGCTGTTAATCGGCCAGCGAGGTAATGGGATGGCAGGTGAAGATATCAGTAAGCATGTAAAACGCAGTTACGAGAGTATGTTCCGGGGCAGAGAGGTAAGCGCCCAGCGCATCCGCCAGAGTGTGATCGCTAACCTGTTTACACAGGGGCATGATATAGGGGTTGTACAGCAGTTCGCAGGTCATAAATACCCATCCAGTACAGAAAGGTATCGTCAGGACGATGTAGGGCGTTTACAGGCGGCTATAGAGCTGTATCATCCGGTGAAATGAGTAGTGGTTCAAGGGGGCGAATCCCTTCTTCTCCAAGTGATCTTATGGTGATTATTGTGGCATAATCGTGGCACTTTACTTTTTTAAAAATCAAGATCGTTGCCAGTGGCTGTTTTTAGGGGACAGGTTCGAATCCTTCTATCTCCGTAAACGTCTAATGTTGGTTGACTGTGCCAAAGCCTTCTACCATCAGTACGTGGCCTCCGTATTACTAGTCTCCAGGAAAAGCGGTCTCACTCCGTCCTCGGGTCGAACAAAAAACTGCGCCAGGTTGCGCGCAAGTGTTCCGTATGCAACGGGGTTCTATGCGCAACCTGTCACAGTTTTTGCGCCCCTTCGTCCTACGTTCGGGCAGCTCCCGGTCTGGCGGCTCGCGCACGTTGGCTCTGCTACAGCCATCCCTACGCTGCCTCTCGTTAGTCCGCCACCTGCCTAGCCGCCACGGCCTTATCTTTTTGTCTTTGCCATCCGCTGCGCTCCTGGCTATTAACAAGGACTAGGCGCGGCTAGCTGCGGCTCCGTGCTACGCTGCGCTACGCACTCCCGCCCCAGCAGCCGTGGCGGCATGGCGGTGGTGGCGGTGGATCGCTATTAGGCGGGAGATTATAGCAGCCAGGGGATAGTTCCCTGATGCGCGGATGAAGACATGTTTTTAAAAGAAAAAAGCAAAAAAAGGGCGCAAAGATAGCCGCCGCGTCAGCATTAGTGCATAACCCAGCTAATATAACACCCAGCAGCCAAAAGACTACGGCATAAAGCGTTAGTGCATATGCTCGTCATTATATCCTGCACCAGCCCTATCTGGTTAGTCATCGTCAGAATCCCACGCATTTATTCCGTTTCCTTTTGGCCTGGATCGGCGGCGGCAGGGGAGACAGCTTTCTTTTTTTCTTTTTTTTCTTTTAAAAGCCTGTCCGCGGCAGGCGTTTTACTCACCATCAAATCAATTAATTATGAATTATTATCTGATTAAAAAACAGACCGGAGAACTGACTATCATGGAAGTAAAGGAAGCAGATGAAGCTTCGTTCCAGGAGCAGTACGAGGGTCAGATATTACTGCATGGTAGTAGTATCCAAACTATCCTGATCGCTTATGGAGAGTTGTTGAATGAATCGACCGGGGAATAGCCCCGGTTCCGCCTATCCATTATTAATTATCCTTAAACCAAAACAATGAAGAGAAGAAAAGTAAAGGGCAAACGTTGCCACAGTAGCTGGGAGCATCATGAATTACGCATCCCAGCGCAATTACGCTTACTCAGCCGCCTGCTGGGTGTGCCTGTTCACCGTATGTTGCAGGAGTTTATTGATCATGTGAGTATGGATATCTGTGGCCGCGGTGATGAGCAGCGTAGTCGGGCCTTATCCTACCTGCAGAGTACCGGTTATGGCCGTCAGCGTTATAGTGCAGAGCAGTTAGGAGAGTTGCTGGAAGAGCTGAATGCACAGCGTCGGGAGTGGCCTGGTTACGAGCAGACGCATTATGATGGTGTAGCCCTGGACCGTTACCAGGTACACCGCCGTCACAGGCTATGGAGTTGGTACAGCCGTTGGCGTAATAGTCAAAAAAGGCCCGGGCAGTGAGGTGCCCGGGAAAGTATTGCTCTAAATAGTCTGTCTACTTAAAAGCAATACTAAAGTACAATAATCCAGGCTACGGAGTGGTCTGGATTATTTTTTTCTTTCAGCTGAAAAACAGATGAAAGAAAAAACAATATCTTAGTGGCAGTTCTTTGAGTAAAAAAGCGTGCAGGGCTGGTTGCCTGTAGGAGTAAAGTTGCGCAGGGGGCTATCGTTATGGGTTTAATGGGAAGGAGAA
>NZ_PYGK01000031.1 GCF_003014595.1 Chitinophaga ginsengisoli
GGGGCTGGTGCTCCATCAATATTTAACTATTTTTGAAAACAGATGTCGGATTTGATCAGTTGACTATGTGTTTACACAATATATTTTATAGTCTCTTTATTAAATATTTTATATCCTGGAATATATTATCTCTTCAATGTCGTGCCGGTTAATGTTGTCCTTGATAATTAAACTTTGCATTGTACTACAGATTAGAGGGATTACAAACATCTCCCATAGCCTCACTAAACAATCAATCAATTAGCTCGATCTCAATAATTATTCAACCCAAATACCAGTATCTATAAAACTCGTAGCGAGCTACTAAGCTGATTAATTAAAATATCCTTTGACAAAACCACTTCACCGCCATCATTCGCAAATTCATCTTCTTTTAAATTTAATGCAGTGTCTCTTGAAGGAGATATTTCATATCCACAATATCTGGTAGTATGTCCAGCACTAAAATAAACCTCACCATCTGATTTCATCTTTATTCCGAGAACTCCAACATACTGATCGGAGAAATCATACGGCAGATAAACCGTTTGGTCAACTTCCATCTTATCTATTGTTGCAACCCAACTTTTAATCATTAGCCTTAAACATTTTTCAACCTTATCAGGAGTTTCATGCTCAGGCATAAAAAGTGGATCTATGCATAAATAATAAGAATCGACTTCTGAATGAAAATTAATAGCAGAAATTGTTATGACGATATCGCGATGGCCGTCTTTCTTTCCTTTGTAATATATAATTTCGAACATAAAATAATTTCACAGGAACTTGTATGTAATTATCCAAGTCATCAATAAGCTATACGTCTGCACTCAAAACAGGGTATCTTCTTTTAATCTCCTGCGCAACTAACCAGCCAGCCTCGCCCAATTCTGTAATCTCAAGCTCCTGAAGTGATCCTAAGAAGATACTATTTCCATCCTTAGAGATGGTAATTATCTGCTTTTGCTCATCTAAAAGGATTTCCTTATAATCGTCCTTACTGAAATTCCAATCTTCCTGCAATGCCCTCAAAACACAACCACTGCAAAATTTGAACAGGTTGACGTCCTCTTGACACTTAAGTTCACTACAATATGCTACAGCTTCCCTGGCAACATCAAGTATAATTTCATAACTGTCCAATGCTTCTTGTAAATTATCCTCGTAGTATATACAGGAAACAATATTAAATACAGTAGTTCTTCTACCTTTTACTACTGGCGCGCCAGATGATATGTCTTTTCTTATTTCAATATACCTCATTCTAAATATCTAACTCTCACGTTTGTTTGTTTTTGCAATAACTTGTTTTTTTAGTTAGTGCATTTTATATGTAATCTCTTACCTCATAAGACCAATCTTCTCAAGTCTGCGAATACTTCAATAAACACTTTGGCTTCATTTTCCCAAATGCAGGCAGTCTCTTAATAATATAACTTCTGCCAGTCATATTGTACGCGCTGATGGAAAGAGTTTATTTTCTCAATAATGTCTTCAGGAATACCTATGTTTAAGGTCTTTAATTTATCCAAATAAAAATCGATTCTATAATAATTCTTAATTGTAAACTCAGCTTTTCTCAACTTCTCAATAATGATTTCATCAATATCAATAACCTTCTTGCGTACTAATATATTTAATCCCATCATCTCGTTATCATCTTCATTATTAATGACATGATGTAAAATTTCAAGGATAAAATTTTCATTTTGATCAAACACCACTAATAGAGAACTTAACCAAAAACGTAAATCATCGTCCTTTGCACCTTGTTCCTGGAACCTATCGTCCATAGCACATTTGGAGTTATTGATTAATTTATAAATCCTCTCCGCGATAAATGGTCTCCATTCGTTATTCTTTTCTAATGCATCTAAGGACCGAGTAATAAAATACAACAACTCATTCGCCATAATATCCATGGCAGAAATCACCTCATCAATATTCTCGCTTTCTAATCTCTTAGTTATTTCTCCTCTTTCCATATTACTAATTCTTCATAATTCCAAATCCTCTTTGTGTAACCTTCATATAAAGCACACCTGAAAAAATTGAATTGATCATAACTCAGCGGATACTAATTACCCGGCATGTTTCATCTCAACATTTCTAACATCCTCCCTATTTTTCTGCAATTATTAGCCTCATGCCCCATTCCTGCAGATTTACATTCTCATACTCAAGAATTTCATTCTCAAACTCAATACATTCATCATAGTCTGACGCATAATAACCACCCGCTGAGAAAAAGTATGGGGCGTCTAACATTGTTGATACGGGATCTATAAGGATCGACTGCCCGGACATAGCCTGTACATCCAAGGACATTTCTGAAACATTACCCAATGCATCATATACACCCCATACAGAAGGCAACTTTAAGCCAACTTCGTGAATCGAAAGGCCGCTGTTTTCAGCATACCAAGCGTACTCACCAAAATCATTACCTAATTCCTGCCAATAGAATTTTTCATCTAGTGACGTTCTTGCATAACATACATATCGAGATTGCAAATAATTTGGTAGGTCGAATACTAAACCGTGTTTCAGCAAATTCAATTCATTGATTTTCTTAAGAAAATCAATAACTTCAGACAGGCAGAGACTGACTATTGGATAGTTCGGCTTTTCCTTCAGCTTTTCATAGTAGTCAGTATTTAATACCGATAGCCATTGAGCATTGGTCAATGGGGTTGCTGAAATCCAAAATCCACTAGTAAATTCAACAACAACATTTTCATTGCCGGTTTTATAAAACAAAGATGTTCCTCGAGTTGCCTGAATAAATTTCCCGGGAGGACACCAACAAAACTTCAATACGGCATCCCCTATTGCAATAAAAAGTTCCTTTTTCATAAATACCTGTATGATTACTCCCGCGCAATGTTATCTACCCACTCTCGGAATATATATCTTACCATTGTGCATATCCATATAACCTTTTTTACCGTCCGGCATTTCTATAAAGTAGCCTTCCGCTTCGTAGTTAGCATGATACACATGTTTAAGAACAGGCAGACTTAGTACTCTCCAGTCAGTTTTAATTAATCCTTCTTTGCCATCTATCTGGGTCACAAAGAAACCGCCTTCATTTCGGATGCTATCATAGATACAAGGCAGTATAACATCGCCTTCGGGTGCTATCAAACCAGTTTTGCCGTTTTGTACTACCTTCAGCAGCGCTTGAGGGTGCATGGTTTCATCATAGTAAAACCTTTCAACGTTAGTATAACCAGTCAACTGAAATTCTTTGGCAGGTGTCACTGGTGAATCAGCATACATTCGTTTTTCATATGTCACCTTCCAATCCTTGTCCTTGCCTTTATATACATACAAGCTCATATAACCAACATAGGAATCGTCAAGCTTGACTGCATCGTAGGGGATAACAGCGGACGACGCCGATTGGTGCTGCGTTAGTACTTCGGCATTCCCTGGCGTGGACCTGCCATCGGCAGTGTAAGAAAGCACCTTATCTCCTTCAATGGCATCAAAGGCTCCCTGGCTTTTGTATACCAGGTGATCATACCGGATGGGCGCAATCAGGGCACCGGTGGTAAGGTTTAATACACCATACTTACCGCCTTGCTGCACCACACCTTCATAATAACCAGTAGTAACAAATCCGACATTATCATAACCTTGCTTATTGATCAGCTGACCGGTAACCATGTTCATGAAATACCATTTAGTACCAATATTTACCGGCAGTATGGACGGGTTATCATGCTCACGCTCTCCCCATTTGTTAAATCCAACTTCAGAAAGCTCTTTGCCTGTACTTACATCTACCAGACGGAACTTACCTTTGAACCGGGCGGCTGTGGTGAATCCTTTGATAATTGAAATGGAATCATAACGACAGGGCGTTATCGTCGTACCGTCAACTCCTATCGAACCGTATAAACCACCTTGCTGCACGATGGCGATCTTTTCTCTAAAGATCCAGAATTCTGAGTCGTACTTCGGCTGAATCACTACCTGATTGCTATCGTTAACAAGGCCCCATTTATGGCCATCGTAATAAGGGAATTTGCGCGATTGCGCAAAGCTTTGAATGGTAAGGAGGGGAAGTAGTAAGTAAAAGACTTGCTTCATAGGTTAGGTTTATTTGGAATGTAATTTATTCATTCACTGACATTCAAATAACGTTCCATTAATTTGAGAGCGTCAATTTTTATTAACAAATATTGAATTTATTCAAAATAGCCGGTAGTTTGAACTGCCCTGCCCAAACATTCCCTTCATCGGTATTAAAAATAACCATGTGTTTTTTTTAAATACGATATCCCTCATGCTTTTAGACATTAAACTTCAAAAAACAGTCCTATCTGTCAAGCCATAGCACGGACGCGTTAAGCCAATTTAGGGTGTTGTTAAGTTTATTTAGGATTACTGTAAAGCTATACTAGGACTATACAGAGTCATAGGTTGGTCGTATGTTGGTCGTATATTGGTCGTATATTGGACGTATGTTGGTCGCTTGTGACCGATCAACCTACGTCCAACCTATGACTAACCTACCTTCTACCCATGTTCAACCCTACTTGCATTCATGAACGTCTACCATTAATATTGCATTTTTGTATATTATTCTTTACTTACCGATTTTATTTACGGCTTCATATTCGAACATTTTAACAATTATAAGAATATCAACTGGTTATGAACTGCATATTGTAAGGAGGGACGACTGGAATAATTATGATTGGGAAAGTAATTATTCAGCCGGTGCATGAATAGCTGGACATGCGCTTTAAGGTGGACCTGCTATTTCTTAGCAGGCCCTTTCCCCGAGGCAAGTCACTGCCCGTGCCTTTTTTGACGATCACGCCAACGGTTGTACCAACTCCAGAGCCAGTGACGCCGATCTACCTGATAGCGGTCCAGTGATACCCCATCATAATGCGTCTGCTCGTAACCAGGCCACTCGCGACGCTGCGCATTCAGCTCTTCCAACAGCTCTCCTAACTGCTCTACACTGTAACGCTGACGGCCATAACCAGTACTCTGCAGGTACGATAACGCGCAACTACGCTGATCATCTCCACGACCACAGATATCCATACTTAGGTGATCTATAAACTCCTGCACCATCCGGTGAACTGGTACAGCCAACAAACGGCTCAGTAAGCGTAGCTGAGCAGGGATACGTAGCTCATGATGCTCCCAGCTACTGTGGCAGCGTTTACCTTTTGTTTTTCTTCTCTTCATTGTTTTGGTTTAAGGATAATTAATAATCAATACGTAGCCCCGGTGGATGCATTTAACAACTCACCGTAACCGATCAGGATAGTTTGAATGGCTGCTATTCCCATCCCAGGCTTTTTTAATGATCAGCTTTTCTTTGCTTACTATGATCTCTATCGGATCACCTACATTAAAGCCTGCATCTTCCAGCCACAGGCCCCGTACGTTCAACCAGGGCACATTACGGCCTCCATTCCAATGATTGCTTAATGCTTGGTACTGCCCATGCATTTTACCGCGTCGAAGTGTTTTGTTTGCCATGTCGATATTTTTTTTACTACATTAATACAGCAATGATGCACTCTTTTGAAGCAAATCAACAACCCTATATTTCGCACGTTAGTCCAAATAAGACAGCACCTGCGATAACGTTAGCTGCCGTTAAACGGCAGCTAACGTTATCGCAGGCCTTTTTTATGATCAGCTTTCCTTTACTCACTACGATCTCTATCGGATCGCCTACCTTAAAGTCTGCATCTTTCAGCCACAGGCCTCGCACATTTAGTCAGGGCACATTACGGCCGCCATGCCAATGTTTACTTAATGTCTGGTACCGACCGTGCAGCTTACCGCATCGAAGTGCTTTGTTTGCCATGTGGATATTTTTTAAGCCTGACAATATTTGGCATAAATGTAGAACATCTGCACCAATAGGCAAAATATTTTATGGTTTCATTAGCTCATTTTTTGTCAGTATTTTTATAAAACCAACTACTAACAAGCTTTTTAATACCATAAATGCGCATTATGAGCAGCTTTGGCAAAAAACTAAGGGAGGCCAGGGAAGCTAAAAGCTTCTCTCAAGCGTTGCGTGTCATCATTAACTGTACTACGGAAGTACATACCACTGATCTCTCCCTTACTATTGCGCAATGCAAACACGATACAATACTTCCCAAAAGGCCTGTAGCCCTGTCCCCCGTTGCTATTCGTACCCCATGGAGACAGTAACCCTGCCTCCACACAGACCGCTATCAACTGATCATCCCTGCGCCTGCCATGATGGAACTGTCCTGTATTATAACCGATCTCTAAACGTGCAGTTTCTAAACCCCTGCTTTGTATATACTCCTGCGCAGGCTTGCTGTTATGCACCGCATTCTTAAAATAAGTGAACATGTAGTTCAGCGTCTCCTCCCGGTTGTAGTTCCTTGCTGGTGTAGCAGGAACACTACCACCTATTAACGCCTTACATTTCAGGATAGCTTCATGCTTACTGCAGCCTTCCTTGTACATCACAAAGTCTATTACATCCAATGGCTTGCCATGCGTCTTACAGTTACTGCTAAAACAATAACAGCTATGCGTCTTGTAATATACCTGCAGGCTCGGTGTCTTGTCATCATGGAACGGGCAGTGTAATCGCAGGTGTTTATCCGGTTTTAGCCCGTAATAAGACAGCACCTGCGATAACGTTAGCTGCTGCTTAATGGCTGCTATTTCCATCATAAGCCTTTTTAATGATCAGCTTTCCTTTTCCGACTATGATATCTATCGGATCACCTACATTAAAGCCTGCTTCTTCCAGCCACAGACCCCGCACATTTAGCCAGGGAA
>NZ_PYGK01000032.1 GCF_003014595.1 Chitinophaga ginsengisoli
TCTAAGTATGAACAATGGCGTTCCTTCCTTCCAGGATACCTATTTTACCTTTAATGGAGAACCCGAAAATACTGCATTTACTTTGTCGCTGCAACCATCTGGATTCGGCCAGATTTGCAACGGCAGCTGCGCGCTGAGAATAGAGATGTTTGCGCCCAACGGAAGTTTACTGGCATCAAAGGACTTTACCTCTCCCTTCACCCAGTCTTCTGTAACCTTCTCCGTTCCTAACCTTGTGAAAGGAACACAGTACCGGATACGGTGTTACTATAATATGCTACCTGTTAGCAATTATAATGCGGTTGCACAGTTGAAATGGCGGGAAAAACAGTCACAAACCTCACATACGGTAACTTATAGCCATAAGCAGCCATTTGTAGGTGGGCTACGAGCAAAAAAAATCATTGATTATGATGGCATTTCTACGGCTCCGGCTATGGTGAGAGAATATGAGTATAAAGAAGAAAGCGGTCTTTCATCGGGTGTTTTGGCAACGTACCCTACATACACATATGCAACCCGTTATGAGGGGGTGGGGAATGCGTCTATATCGAGCGGGGCAACATATGTGGGAGGACCGCCGTTAATTCGCCTTCGTCAAAGTAGTTCCGCTTACGATGTCATATACACCGCTGGAAGCCCTGTCGCCTACAAGCGCACGGTTGAATATTTGAAAAATGGCAATAAGAGCAACGGAAAAATTGAGCGTTTGTTTACATTTCCCAGCAGCGGTTCGAATGGCAGTTTGCCATTTGTACCGGCTAGTAACGCTACCTGGCTTTATGGTTCTGTACAAAAAGAAGTGGTCTATGATAGTAGCGACAATATTGTCAGAACCACGGTGAATGAATATACAGATAGATTAATGCTCGATTACTCTAACCAGGCGGCACTGAATAATTTTACATCCTATACAATTGCACCTGTGTTGTTTAATGTACCGGACGACTATAATGATACTTATACTTCTGTTAAGGTATCAGGTTACCCCGCTATAGGCTTTTTAAATAATAGTTATCTGCCTATCGCAGGAAGAAGGGACATAGCAAGTACCAGTGTTGCCGAACGGGATCCCGTAACAGGGCAAACCATGACGACTGTTAACACCTATGAATATGATCCGAATTACTATTATCTGAAGAAACACAAGTTTGTCAACAGTAAGCAACAGGAAGTGGCGGAGGTGTATACTTATCCTGCAGATAAGGCGATAAATGGACAGACAGACCCTTATCAGGATATGGTTAGCCGTAATATGATCAATTCAGTGGTTGAGACGGAACTGCAAGTGAGCCAGATAAAGCAGAAAAAGCTGTCGACAGACTATAAGAAGAACTGGCCTGATAATACGCTTTCTGTTTTGCCGCAGACGGTTCAGACGCAATTTCAAAATACTCCCACTGAAATACGGTTAAGATACTACGCATATGACAGTAAAGGAAATCCTAAATCGGAAGGTCAGGAAAGTGGAATGATTACATGCTATATATGGGGCTATAATAAGCAGTTTCCAATAGCGGAGATTAAAAATGCTGATTATACCGTTGTAGAAACTGTTCTTGGAGGTGCAGCTGCCGTATCAACTTTTGGTAATCAGGTAAGCCCCACGGATGTTGCCTTAAAGAATTTTTTGGCCCCGCTTCGTTCCGACGCAAGACTTAAAAAGGCCATTATTACTACTTATTCTTACTCGCCGTTATATGGAATAAGTACCATCACAGATCCGAATGGCAGGACAAGTACTTTTGAGTACGATGGCTTTGGCCGACTGAAGGTAATCAGGGATCAAAACGACAATATCTTAAAACAAATTGACTACCAGTATCAGGCGCCCCTAACTAAATAAGTGATTACCTATGAATGTTATAAAATATGTAATATACACCGGAGCATTGGCAGCAACTTCGTTTATTTCTGATGGAGCCTTTGCCCAAAGCAACAGACCGGGTGGAACACGTAGTACTGCGACGGCGGTAACAATCCCCGCAGGCTATAATACTACTTCGATCAATTATGTTCGCACCTGGGAACCAGATAAGCCATTGACTGATACCGCAGCAGTTGTGTCGGGGAGCAGACTGGTAAGGGAAGTGAAACAGACCACCCAGTATTTCGATGGTCTTGGTCGGCCAATTCAGACTGTTTCAAAAGGAATCAGTAGTGGAGGAAAAGACCTTGTTGCGCCAGTGATATATGATAGTTATGGAAGAGAACAGTACAAATATCTTCCCTACGTACAGCAATCAGACAATCTTAGCGATGGAAAGTTTAAGACAGATCCCTTTAATGCGCAGAAAGCATTTTATCAAAATGGAGTGCTTAATCCTGGTATTACAGGTGAGAATATCTTTTATAGTCAGCAGGAGTTTGAACAGTCGCCGCTGAACAGACCATTGAAATCTTATGCGCCAGGTAATAGTTGGGTTACTCACCCTGTGGAGGCCCGATATCAGGTTAATACAGTTTCTGATTCAGTAAGGTTGTGGAATATTGGGACGGGGATTCCTACCAGTACCGGCAATTATGCTGCAGGGCAGTTGCAGGAAAATGTGGCTATTGACGAACAGGGCAGCCAGGTGGTTGAATATAAAGATAAGCAAGGGCAGGTCGTATTAAAAAAGGTGCAGATAGCTGCTATGCCCGGTACTGGACATATAGGTTGGTTATGCACCTATTATGTGTATGATGATCTAGGCAATCTTTGCTTCGTTATACCACCATTGGCAGTCGATGCTATAAAGGGTTCCTGGACAGTAAGCACAGCCATCGCAGATGAATTATGTTTCCAGTATCAATACGACGCACGGCAACGCATGATAGTTAAAAAGGTGCCCGGTGCGGGAAGGATGTTCATGGTATATGATGTGCGGGACAGGCTTGTATTTACGCAGGATTCTGTGCAAAGAGCGAAATCCCCAATGGAGTGGCTGGTAACTTTCTATGATGAGTTGAATCGCCCTACCATGACGGCTATATATAAGGGAACTTCTACGCGAGACGCCTTGCAGACGGGTATGAATTCGGTGTCTGCTTCGCAGCCTATTTCTTATGTAGCTCCCGCAAAAGCAGATCTGGCTGTTTATATTCACGATGGTAGCAGCCTATATACTGCAACCAATAGTGTGACCCTCCTTGAAGGATTCGACTCTGGGACTGGTGGTGGAACAGAGGTAAGGGTCGATGCCGCTGCGGCTGGTGATACGACGGCAATCACTGCTAATAATCCCTTACCGGGTATCTCTGCATCGGCGCTGACACCTCTGACGTATGCTTTTTATGATAACTATAACTATTCCGGCAAGTTGGCTTTTATGGCAACTGATACTGGAAAATTATTAGCTGCCGATACTTTATATCCGGAGAAGCTGCCTGTAAGTACTATGACTACAGGACTTGTGACCGGAAGTAAGGTGAGGGTACTGGGAACCAATAAATGGCTAATAACAACCACGTATTACAATGATAAAGGACGTGCCATTCAGGTATTAAGTGAAAATAACCTGGGAGGTAAGGATGTACTGACAACATTGTACAACTTCAAAGGAGCCGTACTGGCAACTTACCTTCGTCATCAAAATCCTAAGAGTGTTACGCCACAAAGTACATTGCTGACAAATATGACCTACGACCATGGAGGAAGATTGCTTACCATGAGGAAACGGTTAAATGATGATGTAAGCCAGGAGAGGTTGATTGCAGCAAACAACTATGATGAATTGGGGCAGTTAATGTTGAAGCGTCTGGGAGTCGCTGCTGCAGGAAGTGTAATTGACAGTTTAAGTTACACGTATAATATTCGCGGCTGGCTACAGGGTATTAATAAGAACTTTGTAAACAGTGGGACCAGTACATCGAACTGGTTTGGCCAGGAACTTAGCTATGACTATGGATTTGATTCCAGCCAGTATAATGGCAACATATCCGGGATTAAGTGGAAGACACGTGCCGATAGCGCCTGGGCATATGGTTACAATTATGATAAAGCGAGCCGTTTGACAGGTGCATATTTCACCCAGAAGAATGGAGGTAGCTGGGCGCAGGATAAAAAGGATTTTACTGTTAGTAATCTAACTTATGATGCCAATGGTAATATCAAATCTATGTGGCAGAAGGGAATGATCGGAACGAAGATTGATACGATTGACCGCTTAAGTTATACTTACTTGGCTAATAGCAACAAGCTTACAGCAGTGGCCGATCCTAACCCTGCAAAAACAGCCTCCGCGAAACTGGGAGACTTTATTGATGGAAGCAACCCTGGCAATGACTATTTCTATGATGGTAATGGTAATATGGTGGCAGATTCAAATAAGCACATCAGTTCTATTGTGTACAATCATCTTAACTTACCATCAGTAATAACTATTGCTGGTAAGGGTACTATTACATATCAATACGATGCGACAGGGAATAAGCTCAGTAAGACAGTTTTAGATAACACAGGTAGCTCTCCTAAAACAACGTTGACGGACTACGCTGGGGCATTCATATATAGACAAGACAGTCTGGAGCTGATAAGTCATGAAGAAGGCCGTATCCGTCCTGTTTATAAAACAGGAACTCCTGTTGCTTATGCGTACGATTATTTTGAAAAAGACCATCTGGGTAACGTAAGAACGGTATTAACTGATCAGACTGATTTTACAGTTTATGCAGCTACAATGGAAACCGAGGCTGCAGCTCAGGAAGTGGTATTGTTTAGTAATGTGGAGGAAACCCGTACAGAAAAGCCATCCGGCTATCCCGAGGATCAAACTACCGAAGAGAATAAGTTTGTAGCTAAGTTGAACGCCAAGGGAGGGGGGAAGAAGATAGGGCCGTCGTTGGTCCTGCGTGTAATGGCTGGTGATACCATCCAGATCAAGGTAAAGGCATTCTATAAGTCCCAGGGGCCGGATAATAATAACGGAAAGGCCCCGGTGGAGGATATGGTAGCTGGTCTGGTACAGGCCTTTGGTGGCTCTACAGTTGAAAATGGATCGCATGCGTCTGAGGTGGTATCTAACAACACACCTTTTAATGCGGATTTTTATAACAATAATTATCAACGTTTAAAGGAGAAGGACAATGACAACGGGCAGTCAAACCGTCCGAAAGCCTATTTGAACTTTGTTTTATTCGATGATGATTTTAATTTAGTGGAGGATAATAGTGGAGTGAGGCAGGTGAAGGAGGACCCGGATGAGCTGCAGGAACTGGGAGTAGAGAAGATGGCGGTGGAAGAAAGCGGATTTTTGTATGTTTATACGAGCAATGAAAGCCAGCAGGATGTGTTCTTTGATAATGTTGTTTTGGGGGTGAATAGTGGACCGTTGTTGGAGGAGACGCATTATTATCCGTTTGGGATGACGATGGCCGGGATATCTTCTAATGCACTCAAAGGGATGAATTATGCTGAGAATAGAATGAAATATAATGGAAAGGAATTACAGAATAGGGAGTTTGGAGATGGAAGTGGACTGGAGTTATATGATTATGGTGCGAGAATGTATGATCCCCAGATTGGAAGATTCTTCACACAGGACAAATTTGCGGATAAATATCAACCACTCTCTCCATATCAATATGGCGCTAATAATCCGGTCAGTATTATTGACGTCAATGGGGATAGTATCATCTTGGTAATAGCTAGTCAGGTGTTGAATCAGCAAACTGGGAAATATGATTATACACAAACAAGCTATTATTACGGACAGGATGAAAACGGCATTACTGGCTTTGTTGACAGTAATGGATCTTTATATACCGGTGATAATAAATTTGCAGCGCAAGTAACAAAGGCGCTTTCTGATCTTGAAACAGGAGGTCAAACTGGTAGACAGTTAGTAGCCGATCTTAGCAACCTGAATACCAATAAGAGTGTACAGATTGCTCAAGGGCAATCCAACAGAGCAGATAGACAAGATGGAAAATATATACACTGGAACCCAGCCTCTCTTACCTCTGCTCCGGATGAGAATGGCAACATTAACAGATCTGCGTTTATAGGATTAGCGCACGAAATGGCGCATATACGTGATGTATGGAATAACACGATCAACAGGAATACCTGGAAAACTGTTACTAATGGCAACGGAGGTAATGAGGCTATTCCTAATGCAGAGCTATATTCTACACATATCGAGAACCTGATCCGTGCAGAAAACAATGTTCCTCTCAGGGCC
>NZ_PYGK01000033.1 GCF_003014595.1 Chitinophaga ginsengisoli
ATGATAATGAGGTGAAGGGAGAGGGGAACCAGCAGGATTATGGGATGCGGGTGTATGATCCAAGGTTAGGGAAGTTTTTGAGTGTGGATCCGTTGTTTAGGGATTACCCATGGTATACGCCTTATCAGTTTGCAGGAAATAAGCCTATATGGGCAGTGGATTTGGATGGTTTAGAAGAACAACCAACCACTTATACATCCTCACCATTGCCTAATAGTTATTTAAACCCGGCTAATAGTATAGATATGAATGGAGCCCCAGCTCGTGTGACTGCCACCAATAATCCGAAATTAAGTGTAGCTACCACATATACAAAACCTTTGGGTGCTCCGAGAAACTATCTCTATTATTGGAATGAGTTAATCAAAATGAGACCAGAGGCATTTAGTCCTGCTAATCTGGCTAGGGTTGGAAATGGCGCAGCTCCTAGGGTAGACGCTCAATGGATCGAATCCAATCCTACTCATGTCGGTTACGAGAATGATATTCTGGTTCATCACCATGAGCAACAGGGGAATATGGCTACTGCAGTTCCTAAAACTATTCATGAGAAATGGACGAAGGAGCTACACCCATTAAAGTATCCCAAAACTGTGACGACTGGACTAGGTTTGTCTATGAATCTTCTTTCTTTAGCAGTAGAAGTTTTCTCAAAAAATCCAAATACCATGTGGAACTCTACCTTTGGTAATGGAGCACATATTGGACAGATTTATATTAATCCTGATGGTGGATATTATCAGATTTTAAAAGAAGATAATTATTATGATGAGGATGGGAATCGCCAGAAAACAGATAGAGTATTAGAATTTTATAAAAGTTATGGAAAGGATAAGGATGGTAACTATATTGGTATAGAGAAGACTGGACAAAAAGTTATAACGACAGATTACCAAAAGAATGAGACTACTAATAGAGAAATAATTTGAATATGAATATAGTCGAATTTGAACAGCAATTATTAGATATTACCAATAAATATCCAAGACAAGATGAGAGTTCATGGATATTTGAGATGTATGAACCTAAACGGTTGAAGCCAGTAATAGATTCAAACGGAGACCTATTGCATGATTTGTTTAAGACATTTGATTTATCAGAGTTAACAGCTATGGGGCTATATTTTAATAAAGGGATTAATGAAAATGAAGACTATTTTTTATTTGGAGGGAGGGATACTGATATGCTTGTTGTAGATAAAAAAACATTAGAGGTTAAATTTTTAACTGAAGATGATGAATTGTTACATGTTTTGGCGAGAACTTTTTCCGATTATTTATCAATCTTCGTAGCGTTGTCGGAGTTTAGTATAAAAGGATTTTTTGGACATAATATAAGTGATGAGGAAGGCGACGATTTATTGAAAAAATGCAAGGAGATTGTCAAAGACAGTAAATATTTTTCTTTTTATGAAGAACTCTTAGCCTAAAAGAGATTTTTATTCAAGCTATACTCAAATAAAGATGCCCGGTGATCACCGGGCATCTTTATTTGAGTATAGCTTGAAGTTTAGATTTAGCGAGGAAAGCATCCAGTAACGAATATACGCACTCTTTATCCTTCTCAGGGAGTTCATTAATCTCATTGAGTCGCTTCATCATCTTAGGGTCCTTCAAGATATTAGTATCATTAGCTTCCCCTAATAAGAATCCCACTGTAGTATCCAGGGCTTCAGCCAACTTCCTAACTACATCAATAGACGGCAGCATCTCATCCCGCTCATAACGTCCGATGACAGTATGAGCAGACCCCAGTTTTTTAGCGAGTTCCTGTTGTGAGAACCCCTTAGCTTCTCTGCACTCTCTGAGCTTTTTACCAAAAGAGACCATTGTATGATACGTTTACGGTTAATAAAACCCCTGTTATGGAGGGTTTGGTCAAAATTATGAAACGAATGCGGTAAAATAAAATCGTAAAATATTTGTTCAATTAAACTGATCCGGTATCTTTGCACCGTTTACGGTTAATTAAAAAATATTTTATGTCATCAGGAACTAAAAGTAAAGCACTCCGTCGCGGTAAAATGCATGGGCAGTACCGGGCAGTTAGTAATCACTGGCATGGCGGCCGTAATGTGCCCTGGCTAAATGTACGGGGTCTGTGGCTGGAAGAAGCAGGCTTTAATGTAGGTGATCCGATAGATATTATAGTCGGAAAAGGAAAGCTGATCGTTAAAAAGGCCTATGATGGAAATAGCAGCCATTAAGCAGCAGCTAACGTTATCGCAGGTGCTGTCCTATTACGGGTTAAAACCGGATAAGCACCTGCGATTACACTGCCCATTCCATGATGACAAGACACCGAGCCTGCAGGTGTATTACAAGACGCATAGCTGTTATTGTTTTAGCAGTAACTGTAAGACGCATGGCAAGCCATTGGATGTAATAGACTTTGTAATGTACAAGGAAGGCTGCAGTAAGTATGAAGCTATCCTGAAGTGTAAGGCGTTAATAGGTGGTAGTGTTCCTGCTACACCAGCAAGGAACTACAGCCGAGAGGAGACGCTGGGCCACATGTTCATTTATTTTAAGAATGCGGTGCATAACAGCAAGCCTGCGCAGGAATATATACAAAGCAGGGGCTTAGAAGCTACCCGGTTAGAGATCGGTTATAACACGGCCCAGTTCCATCATGGCAGGCGTAGGGATGACCAGCTGATAGCAGCCTGTGTGGAGGCAGGGTTACTGTCCCCATGGGGAACGAATACGAGAGAGGGCGGACATGCCTATAGGCCTTTTGGAAAGTACTGTATCGTGTTTGCGTTGCGCGATAGTAAGGGAGAGATCTGTGGTATGTACTTCCGCAATACAGTCAATGATGAGGACCAGCGTCATTATTACTTAAAGGACCGGAGTGGTCTTTATCCTTGTTATCCTACCTCAGATATAACAAGACTGATACTGACCGAATCGGTGATAGATGCAGCCACGCTACTACAGTGTAGTGAAATATCTAAATCATACGGTATCCTGGCTTGTTATGGGACCAATGGTCTAACCGCAGAACATGAAGCCGCCATCAAAGGCTTAACCCACCTGCAGGAGATCATCTTTGCTTTTGATGGGGATGAAGCAGGACGTAAGGCAGTCGCGAAATACGCTACTACTTTTAAAGAGCAATTACCCCATGTGTTAATCAGTACCTTACTTCTGCCAGAAGGCGAAGACATCAACAGTATGGGTGTTAGTCATACCGCTGAGATCTTCCCTCACTTACTAAATAGTCGAACTGCATTTTTTTCTTCAGTTGAAGCAGTTGAAGAACAAAAAGCTCCCTCCTCCGAGCCAGTTACAACGACTTTACCAGCCAGCTCTGTACTGGACAGTAGTAATCCCTATAAGCTGAGCTACAGCGGCGATCTGGCCATTTATTACGTACAGGGAGGTGTGAGTAAACAGCTGGATAGTATGAAAGTGACGCTGGTAGTAGAGCGCAAGGATAATGGTCAGAAGAGCCGCAATAAACTGGACTTGTATGAGGATAAGCAGGTAGAGAAGTTATGCAGGGAGGTAGGTGAGAAGCTGGGCCTTCGAAAAGATATATTGGAACAGGACCTCTACCAGTTAACCGACCTGTTGGATCAGTATCGTGAAAGGGAGGAGCAACCAACAGCAGGAGAAGAGGCAAAGGGGTATACTTTAAGTGTTAGCGAGCAGAGTGTTGCAGAGCGCTTTTTACGGGAGGCTGGCTTGTTGGAGAAGCTGAACAAGCTGTTGGGGGAAACGGGTATAGTAGGAGAGGAAAGCAACCGGTTATTTTTATTACTGGTGGCGCTGAGTTACAAGATGCCTGCGCCCTTACATGCACTAATCCAGGGCAGTAGTGGTAGCGGTAAGACCCGGTTGTTAAAGCAGGTATCAGAGTGTATGCCACCGGAGAAAGTAACAAGGTTAACACGAGTAAGTGATAAAGTGTTATATAATTACCCTGAGCGCTACTTTATGAATCGGTTATTATGCTTAGAGGATATAGATGGGTTGAGTGAGGAAGCTGAGTTTGCGTTCCGGGAGCTGCAGAGCAATGGAGAGTTAAACAGTGCAACCAGTATTAAACTGGAGAATGGGCAGATCACCAGTGGTCAGAAGACAGTGAGAGGCCCGATAGCCAGCCTTGCCTGTACAACCCATGGAGAGATTTATGAGGACAATATGAGCCGTGTGTTCCTGATAGCTGTAGACGAGAGCTCTGAGCAGACCAGACGTATTATAGGCTACCAGAACAGTAAGGCAGCAGGGGAGACAGACACCCGCAAGGAACAGGATAGTAAAGGGTTTATCCGTAACCTGGTGCGCTGTCTGGAAGCACTGGAGGTAGTTAATCCTTATGCGGGGCGTTTACAGTTGCCCGAGGATGCACATAAGATCCGCCGTTTGCATGACCTGTTTTTAAACTTTGTGAAGATGGTAACGCTGGTACACCAATACCAGCGTACCAAAGACAGCAAGGGGCGTCTGGTAGCAGAGATCAG
>NZ_PYGK01000034.1 GCF_003014595.1 Chitinophaga ginsengisoli
AAATAACACTCAAATATCTGCCCAATATCTATATAATACACTATACCGCATTCCAGCTAGATTTGTCCCAGATAAATAACAATCAATATATAGCACTCTATACTGCCGTATATAAAAATAAAGAGGGTGCCTCTTTATTTTTGAGACACCCTCTTTTTGTCTTTTGTGCCCAGTAGCGAATTGTTTTCGAACCAATTGTGCTTGATCATCAATAAATTACATGATCACACCTGATGTGTAATAACATTCATATTACTATTTCTCCACGTCACAAGCCTGACGCCTAATTGATAGCGGGAGATGCGTTTAAGAGAGTTAAGTGCTGGATGAAAGAGATTGCCTTTGGTTTTCAGATTAATGTAATCAACAGCTTTTGAACAACATGTTCATAATAAGTCTTTCCCGCTCATTTATCAATCGCTGGAATTCCTTTTCTGACACACGGAATAGTTTTTTATAAAGGGGCGCCATAATTAATGGGTATGACATCAGGGAGAATAAGTTCATTAAAAAATGAATGGGATCCATTTTGTCGATAGAGCCTTTTTCCATTTCATCAGTTGCCTCTTTTAAATAAGACTTTACGGGTTCTGATTGTATGTTCGTGATTAGCTTTTTACCGAAGGTATTGATTTCAGTGATAAGGAATGTTTCCTGGTAAGGAAAAGCCATCATGTCTTTCAGAAAAACGGCGATGATATTGGCTGTCTTTTCCTTGAAAGAGGTTTCTGATAGCATGCATTCATCCAGGCGTTGACTCAGGCCCTGCATTGCATCCTGAAATACAGCAGCGATCAGCTGATCCCTGGAGCGAAAATAATAGTGAAGGGCGGTTCTGTTAACGCCGGCAGCATCTGCTATTTCCTGCGTAGTGGCGTGTAGTTTGCCTTCTGCAAACAATAGTTGTTTGGCGGTGTCTTTTATAAGCTGCTCCGTACCAGTATTTTTAAGCGGCATGTTTTCTTAAGTTAAAATTATGCTATAGTCAATTCCAATCTCGTTGATGAAGTATTCGTCATGTGAAATCACTAGTAAGGTACCTTCAAAATTCTTTACTGCGAAGGTCAATACGCCCAGGCTCTGCACATCCAGGTTATTAGTAGGTTCGTCCAGAATGAGTACATCAGGCGCCTGGTTACTTATCAGCATGCAACTCAAAGATAGTTTCATTTTCTCACCACCGCTTAAGCCTGCACATTTTCTATCAAAATATTCCGGGTTAAACTGTGACGATATGAGTAGTTGCTTTAGTTCGCCTTCTTCCAGTCCATACTTATTGTAGGATTCAATTTGTTGATAAATACTTAGTGTTGGATCTATTGCTGAGTAATCCTGGTCAAGATAAAAATAAGAGAAGCCGGTACTGTTATAGCTGCCGGTAAAGGGCTGCAGCTCCCGTGTGATCATCTTCAATAAAGTGGTTTTACCACTTCCATTATCTCCTTCAATCTGCACTCTTTCGCCTGATTTGATTTGAAAATTAAGGTTATGCCATAATGTATTCTCGTTGTATTTGAAGTTGACATCTACCATCTCTATGAGCAATTCCCCAGGTGTTCGTTCGGGCGCCTTGATATTGAATTTTAGTAATTCATATTCCTCGATCTGTGCTTTGGTTGCCTCAATGATATGTCGAAGGCTGGCTATCTTTTCTTCATGGGCATTCAGCATTCTTGCGGTGCTGCGCTCTGCTTTGTTTTTTAATCCACCGGCGATGATACGTGGTATTGAGTTGCTAAGTCCCACTGACCTGCCCTTAAGTTCTTGTTGGGCTCTTAGTCCTCCCATGTCTTTCGCCTTTTTTTCTGATTCCCTCAATGCTTTGGATTGAGCGTTTAGACTGGCGTGCAAGGCATGAACCTTTTCCATTTTTTTACTTTGATAGAAGTCAAAGTTACCGCCAAATACTTCTATACCTTTTTCATTGAGTTCCAGAATTTTGTTCATGAGATTCAACAATGACCTGTCATGACTGACGATTAACATGGTAGATTTACTTTGCATGATCATATGGTAGAGCTTCATCCGGGTTCTCCTGTCCAGGTGGTTAGAGGGCTCATCTAGCAAAATAAGCGCTGGACTATTCATCTCCATAGCAGCCAGGAACACTCTTGTTTTCTGCCCGCCGCTCAGACTTCCAAGCAAACGACTTTCATGCAGATGAATTAGCCCCCATTTCTCGAGTGCCTGTTTCACCTTGTTCTCAATGTCCCAGTTGTCCTCTAACACTGTAAAATGTTGCAGATCAGTATCGCCTGCCAGAATTGCCTGTAATGCTTTTAGCTTGGCTTCGGCACCCAGCGCCCTGGCGACAGACCAAGTATCGTAGTCGCCCAGGTGCTGCGGTACGTACCAGGGTTGTTCCGCACTGATGATCTCCCCAGCTGTTGGTTGCAATTTTCCTGAGATGATGCGCAATAATGTTGACTTTCCTGCACCATTTATTCCAACTAATGCGGCTTTATCTCCATCATTTAAGATAAGGTTCAAATCCTGGAATAGCTCCGCATTGTCTGGATGAATATAACTCAATGATCGAATAATTACGCCCACGGGTTCTCATTTAGATATTAACGCTTCAGTCTTACAGTACAAATATGCGATAAATATTATTTTGTTAGACAAAAATGTTAATAAAAATAATCATGGTATTCAATCTATAGCTTTGGACATAACTATCCCCCCACATGGAGCTGGTAATGTGAGAAGGAGAACATACAGGTAGTTGGCATTTATAGGGAAGACCATTCGGCAAAGACATTTGACAGGCCGGAGTTTCAAAAGATGCTGCATGTGATCAGCAAAAATAAAGGCATTGTTGATCTGATACTATTTTCTAAGTAGGATCGTTTCTCCCGAAATGTCGCGGCTGCCTACGAAATGATAGGTGAGCTGAAAAGGCTATCCGTGGAACCTCAGTCCATCGAACAGCCTTTGGACATGGATATACCAGAGAGCAAGATCATGCTGGCAATCTACCTTACTACACCAGAGGTAGAGAATGACCCGGTGTGCCTTAAATATACTTCACGGTATGCGTAGAGCCAAGAAAGAGGGGAGGTACCTGGGTATTGCCGCCATTGGCTATAAGAACGGGCGTGACGCGCATAACAAGCCTTTCCTTATCCCTAATGAAAAGGCTGAAATAGTCCGTTGGACGTTCGAAGAACTATCCGGAGGGATATGGGATATTGATACACTCCGGCGTATGGCCAACAGGAAAGGTTTAAAGATTGGCCGTAGTCAGTTCTGGAGTCTTGTCCGTAACCCGGTATACTGCGGAAAGGTCTTTATAGCTGCCTATAAGAACGAAGCCGCCCATTGTGTAAAGGGTATCCATGAGCCTATCATCCCTGAAAGTCTGTTTGACGATGTTTAGGACGTCCTAAAAGGCAAGAAGCGAAACGTCAGGGTCAACACTTTCACCGAAATTGACCAGCAACTTCCACTAAGGGGTTTCCTGATCTGCCCTCGCTGTGGAAGGCTATTAAGCAGGAGTGGATCAAAAGGCAACGGCGGCATCTATTATTACTACCATTGTCAATCAGTAAAGGTATGCAAAGAGCGTTTCCGGGGGGATACGGCCAATGAGGCATTTGTAAGGCAGTTAGGTCAGATAGCTGTCAATGCACCGATCATCGACTATTACTGTCAGATCATTAGTCAGTCAGAGCTAATAACCAGGCCTAGAAAGGATCTTGACCACCTTAAAAAGCAAAAGAGGGTGTCTCAAAAATAAAGAGGCACCCTCTTTATTTTTATATACGGCAGTATAGATTGCTATATATTGATTGTTATTTATCTGGGACAAATCTAGCTGGAATGCGGTATAGTGTATTATATAGATATTGGGCAGATATTTGAGTATTATTT
>NZ_PYGK01000035.1 GCF_003014595.1 Chitinophaga ginsengisoli
CCTATTCTACTATCATACTCCCAGAACTGTGCAGTATAATTATTATCTCCTAACTCACTCGAGTGCTCTTGCCCATTAAACCCATAGCGATAACCGCTTGCTCACTTTCACTCCTATAGCCCAACCGCCCTGCACACTTTTTTACTCAAAGAACTGGCCCTAAGATATAGTTTTTTCTTTCATCTGTTATTTCAGCTGAAAGAAAAAAATAACACTACGTCGGCGGGATAGTGGATGCGTTACTAATGCTGAGGGATATATCCTGCTGATGGGCTTTATCCTGTCGTACAGCCCTCATACTGATGCTGATCGCATCCACTATCCTGCCGACGGAAGCAAGATAGTACTAACGCTGACCAGGGTACTGCAGCTCACGTTCGCGCAGCATATCATCAGCTGGTGGGTCAGCGATCTAATGTCTGGCAGCTATAACCGACGCTTAATAGCGATCCTCCGCCACCACCGCCATGCCGCCACGGCCGCTGGGGCGGGAGTGCGAAGCGCAGCGTAGCACGGAGCCACAGCTGGCCGCGCCTAGTCCTTGTTAATAGCCAGGAGCGCAGCGGATGGCAAAGACAAAAAGATAAGGCCGTGGCGGCTAGGCAGGTGGCGGACAAACGAGAGGCAGCGTAGGGATGGCTGTAGCAAAGCCAATGTGTGCGAGCCGCCAGACCGGGAGCTGCCCGAACGCAGGACGAAGGGGCGCAAAAACTGTGACAGGCTGCGCTTAGGACCCTTTACATACTGAACGCTTGCGCAGCCTGGCGCAGGTTTTTGTACGACCCGAGGACGCAGTGAGACCGCTGTTCCTGGAGACTAATAATACGGAGGACCTGATTTGATGGTGGGAGACTGGTATGGAACCATCCCCCTGATCTGTTATACCCCTACCATGCCTTTAGTATGCCTTTACCATGCCTTTGATATGCCTTTGAGGTGGAGTTGAACCATTTCTGACGTACCTCACACCCGACCTATACAGGCTTCATACACGACGCATACCAGACGTATAGGTGGACCTATAACTTCTAAAGGGCAGCTTTATAATGGGTCGAACAGGGTCCCCTTTCACATGCAGAACGGGACTCGAACCTCTGCTTCATCTTACCGGATGATACAGCTCTATAGCTGCCTGTAAACGTCCTACATCGTCCTGACGGTAACGCTCCGTACTCGATGGGTACTTATGACCTGCGAACTGCTGCACTACACCTATATCATGCCCCTGTGTAAACAGGTTGGCGATTACACTCTGACGGATGCGCTGCGCACTCACCTCCCTACCTCTGAACAGACCTGCATAACTACGTTTTATATGTTTACTGATGTCTTCCCCATGCATGCCTTTACCTCGCTGGCCGATTAGCAGTAACTCACTTTCCTGGCCTCCCAATAATACTGGGCGCACCTCCTGCAGGTAACGACTCAGCCAACCTACCTGTAACGGCTTTAGGGCCAGTGTACGACTATTAGTGACGGCGGTACACCCAACATACACAGCACTGCTTTCCAATAACACATCCTGGACACGTAATGCTGCCAGTTCGCCCACCTGTAAGCCCTGATAGATCAATAAGCTCATTAATACCTTATTGCGTAACGCAAGCACGCTAAAACGCTCTTTGCGCTCCAGCAACTGTTCCAACTCTGTACTGCTGAACAGGTCCTGCAGCTGGATGTCTCGGCTTCGCCTGTCACGCAGCTTGATCCCCCGTGCAGGGTGATCCGACCGCTGCCCCGTATAACACAGGTAATCATAATAAACTTTGATACTGCTAACGATACGGTTTAACGTATGGCTGTTGCTGTAATGATGACGAAGGACGCCTATATACCCCATTAAGTCCTTATAAACGGCGGTAGATGCCTCGGGGTAACCGGATAAAAAGATGCTGATTTCGCGGGCATAGGACGCCGCTGTAGATGGGGTGTATTGCTGTTGTAAATACTGTTCCAATGTCATAACTGTTGCAATTGATGGGCGCCTACCTTGGCATAGATCTGTGTCGCTTCCAGGTGCCTGTGACCTAAAAAGTCCCGCACATATTCAAGGCTCATACCACCCTGTAGCAGATGCGTAGCTATACTGTGACGCAGGTAATGTGGTGTAATCCCCTCCCATAGTCCCGCACGTCTGACCACACCTTTCAGTAAATGATTATAACTCTCTCCACTCATCGCCTTACCTACACGGTTCAGCATAAAGGCACTCTTATCACTGTCCCTGCCTTTACGCCACTGTTCAAGGTAGGTGGTCAACTCCCCTGCTACTTTACCCGTCAACGGGATCACACGACGGCTGGCTCCTTTGCCTGAACGTACATACAATAACCGGTGTCTGGCCTGTACATCACGGATGCTTAACTTCACTGCCTCACTACGACGAAGACCACAACTATAAAACAGGTGTAACATCACCCGCTCCCTGATGCTCAACGCTGCACTAAACAAGGCTGCTATTTCATCCTGTCTCAGCGCCTCTCGGCTATTACGCTCACCTCTGCGGAACTTTAACCCACTCATCGGGTTATAGCTGATACCTCCGCTGGCCTCCTGCCAGCTAAAGAACACTTTCAGCGCATATACATAATGGCTGATCATCCCCGCACTTAATGCCCCCTCTCTCCGCTTTAAAGGCCGTATATGCAGCCATTCATAAAATTCAAGGATAACTATCGGGGTCACTTCTGTTAGGCCCTTAAAACGCCCGTATTGCAAAAAGTCACGTACACAACCAGGTAACATGTTCTGGGTTGTAGTACTATAACCGCTCTGTTGTAAGTATTGCTTAAAAAGTGTAGGATAATGATGCATGGTACCACTATGATCTTAGATATACTTTTTAACCCCCTTGAGCATTTTTTCTGAACGCCGAACACCAGCCCTTTTTTCACCCTCTTTCAGCCACCATAGGCAACTCTGGTGTTCGGCCTGGCGTTCGCTGGTGTTCGGTCCTCAATGCTGATATCTGATTGCCAAGATGGGTTTTTATCCGATCCCGTAAATCGCTGTAATTGTCCCAGTGGGCTATACGGTACTTAAAACCGCGGTTGGCATGACCATACTGGCGTATATAACTTAGCTCTACCAGCTTATTTACGTAATGATGTTGTTGGGTTTTACCTACACCGGTGGCCTCACGTACCTCGAACCGGGTAAACTCATAATCTCTTCCCCGCTGACCTATAAAGGCCTTTAACTGCTCATAGAACTGACGAAGACTACCGTCCAGCTCATCTACTTTCAGTACTATGCTGTCGAACATAATACTAACTGCCTCCTCTATATCACTGATCTCTGCTATCAGACGGCCTTTGCTGTCTTTCTTTCGCTGATACTGATGTACCAACGTCACCATCTTCACAAAGTTTAAAAACAGGTCATGTAAACGGCGGATCTTGTGCGCATCCTCGGGCAACTGTAAACGCCCCGCATAAGGATTCACTACTTCCAGCGGTTCCAGACAGCGCACCAGGTTACGGATAAACCCCTTACTATCCTGTTCCTTGCGGGTATCTGTCTCCCCTGCTGCCTTACTGTTCTGGTAGCCTATAATGCGCCTCGTCTGTTCCGGACTCTCGTCTACCGCTATCAGGAACACACGGCTCATATTGTCCTCATAGATCTCTCCATGGGTTGTACACGCAAGGCTGGCTATCGGGCCTCTCACTGTCTTCTGACCACTGGTGATCTGGCCATTCTCCAGTTTAATACTGGTGGCACTATTCAGCTCTCCATTACTCTGCAGCTCACGGAACGCAAACTCTGCTTCCTCACTCAACCCGTCTATATCTTCTAAACATAATAACCGGTTCATAAAGTAACGCTCAGGGTAATTATATAACAC
>NZ_PYGK01000036.1 GCF_003014595.1 Chitinophaga ginsengisoli
AAAAAGCGCTCTGCAGCACTCCGCTCCCCAACACTCAACGCATAGCCCTTTGCCTCTTCTCCTGCTGCTGGCTGCTCATCCCTTTCACGGTACTGGTCCAACAGGTCTGTTAACTGGTATAGGTCCTGTTCCAGTATATCTTTTCGAAGACCCAGTTTCTCACCTACTTCCCTGCATAATTTCTCTACCTGTTTATCTTCATACAGGTCCAGTTTATTGCGGCTCTTCTGACTATTGTCCTTACGCTCTACTACCAGCGTTACCTTCATGCTGTCCAACTGTTTACTCACCCCTCCCTGCACATAATAAATGGCCAGATCGCCGCTGTAGCTCAGCTTATAGGGATTACTACTGTCCAGTATAGAGGTGGCTGATAAAGGCGCTGCAACTGGCCCAGAGGCAGGAACGTTTTGTTTTTCAACTGATTCAACTGAAAGAAAAAAATCAGTCCGACTATTTAACAAGTGAGGGAAGATCTCAGCGGTATGACTAACACCCATACTGTTGATGTCTTCTCCTTCCGGGAGCTGTAAGGTGCTGATTAATACATGGGGTAACTTCTCTTTAAAAGTAGTGGTGTATTTCGCAACTGCCTTGCGTCCTGCCTCATCACCATCAAAAGCAAAGATCAGCTCCTGCAGGTGGGTTAAGCCTTTGATGGCTGTTTCATGCTCGGCTGTCAGCCCATTGGTCCCATAACAAGCCAGGATACCGTATTCCTTGGATATCTCACTACACTGTAGTAGCGTGGCGGCATCTATTACTGATTCGGTCAGTATTAGTCTTTGCACATCTGGCTTCGGATAACAAGGATAAAGACCACTCCTGTCCTTTAAGTAATAATGACGTTGCGTGTCATCATTAACTGTACTGCGGAAGTACATTCCACTGATCTCCCCCTTACTATTGCGCAATGCGAACACGATACAATACTTCCCAAAAGGCCTGTAGCCCTGTCCACCGTTGCTATTTGTACCCCATGGAGACAGTAACCCTGCTTCCACACAGACCGCTATCAGCTGGTCATCCCTACGCCTGCCATGGTGGAACTGTCCTGTGTTATAACCGATCTCTAAACGTGCAGTTTCTAAGCCCCTGCTTTGTATATACTCCTGCGCGGGCTTGCTGTTATGCACCGCATTCTTAAAATAAGTGAACATGTAGTTCAGCGTCTCTTCCCGGTTATAGTTCCTTGCTGGACTAGCGGTAGTACTACCACCTATTAACGCCTTACACTTCAGGATAGCTTCATGTTTACTGCAGCCTTCCTTGTACATCACAAAGTCTATTACATCCAATGGCTTCCCATGCGTCTTACAGTTACTGCTAAAACAATAACAGCTATGCGTCTTGTAATACACCTGCAGGCTCGGTGTCTTGTCATCATGGAACGGGCAGTGTAATCGCAGGTGCTTATCCGGTTTTAACCCGTAATAAGATAGCACCTGCGATAATGTTAGCTGCTGCTTAATGGCTGCTATTTCCATCATAGGCCTTTTTAACGATCAGCTTTCCTTTTCCGACTATGATATCTATCGGATCACCTACATTAAAGCCTGCTTCTTCCAGCCACAGACCCCGTACATTTAACCAGGGTACATTACGACCGCCATGCCAGTGATTACTGACTGCCCGGTACTGCCCATGCATTTTACCGCGACGGAGTGCTTTACTTCTAGTTCCTGATGACATAAAATATTTTTTAATTAACCGTAAACGGTACAAAGATACCGGATCAGTTGTAACGAACAAATATTTTACGATTTTATTTTACCGCATACGTTTCATAATTTTGACTAAACCCTCTATAACAGGGGTTTTATTAACCGTAAACGTATCACAATGGTCTCTTTTGGTAAAAAACTCAGGGAGTGCAGAGAAGCTAAAGGGTTTTCACAACAGGAACTTGCTAAAAAGCTGGGGTCTGCCCATACTGTCATCGGGCGCTATGAACGGGATGAGATGCTGCCTTCTATTGATGTGGTTAGGAAGTTGGCTGAGGCCCTGGATACTACGGTGGGATTCTTATTAGGGGAAGCTAATGATACTAATATTCTAAAGGACCCTAAAATGATGAAGCGACTCAATGAGATTAATGAACTGCCGGATAAGGATAAAGAGTGCGTCTACTCCCTGCTGGATGCTTTCCTCGCTAAATCTAAACTGCAAGCAATACTTAAATAACAAGGCCTAACAACATAAAAATGCATTCTCTACGCCTTGCTCAATGATATTAAACTTAGAGCTATTTAATAAAAAGCCCCGGTCAATGACCGGGGCTTCGTTCATATACAATATTATCTTTGACCGCAAAGTTATATCTTCTTATATAGTCATTCTATTAAGTAAAGAATAAGTGCCGACCTATTTCATCCCAGCCTTTTACCTCTGGCAATTCATAAATTACACTGGGAATATTGTTATTTACAAATTCAAATTTACAAACAGTTTTCCATCCATGTGGAATACTATCAAAGGGTTTAAAAAATTGTTGACTCACGTTTTTTAAAATAATATGACAACCAGGAATGACTTCCCCCTTTTGCTCGTCAATAATTTCCGTAAAAACATAATCGACAGATATGTCAAACTCTGAGTAATCACAAAATAATATTAGCTGATTATCTTTTAAATCCACTAAATCTAATCCATGAATGAACCTCTTATTGAGATCTTTTTGTAACCTACCTATAACTTTTAGTCTTGCCTTTTCCATTACTTTTTTACTTTTAACGACGCTGCTTGTTTATAGAATTCATCTATCTGAGACTGCGTCATTTGCGGGGTCTCTCTAAGCAGATTACTTATATCGTCTAACTTGACTCTAGCAGGCAGTTTAATACCCATATTTCCCAATATATTTCTAGCTTCATCTGCTGTTATTGTAAATTCTGCTCTAGATGTTAATTCCGCAGGCTTTAATCCCACGACTACTTCACTTTCTAGCTCTCCCAAGACATTCGATGTTGCTCCAACTTCAACATTCTGCAAATTCTTGGGAAGGACTATCTGTAATATTCCATTACCAAACTCCTTAGATCGCAGAGCAAATATTGTTGCCTTTGCAGGATCTGTACTTGTAGGTGTGCTAGCTGTTATTTGCGTCGCGCGTGATCCTTCATATCCCTCACTCGTACCTCTAAACAAATATTTAATCTCCTTCGCTAAGGGTAAAAGCCTAATAGTCGTTCCTATTATTTTACTTACTCCCCAGGAAAGGAAAACTTGTGTAAATGCTTCATTCGTCCTTTCCTTTTGAAGCGCTTTCGCCTCCGGTGTTTTTGCAGTATTATGTTCAAATACACTGGCAGCTTGAACCCCCATAAAGGCCCTTGAAAGCCAGCCCTTTGTAACCAAGATATCCGCCGCAATAACAAGCCCAAGTAAATTATTCGGATGAGTATGTATTGCAATAGCAGCATCTCCATCCACCACCCATTTTCTTGTTTTCGGATCAAACTTCATAGGAGGGCCCCATTCCAAGCCATCAATATCAACCCCATCAATCGGTCTATTACTTGCGAACTGATATGGCGTTAGCTCCGGATACTTAGGTGTCAATGGGTCTACCGACAAGAACTTAGCAATTCGAGGATCATACACCCGCATCCCATAATCCTGCTGATTTCCCTCTCCCTTCACCTCATTATCATTCTCCTTCCCATTAAACCCATAACGATAGCCCCCTGCGCAACTTTACTCCTACAGGCAACCAGCCCTGCACGCTTTTTTACTCAAAGAACTGCC
>NZ_PYGK01000037.1 GCF_003014595.1 Chitinophaga ginsengisoli
CAACGGATCCACACTCAAAAACTTCCCTAACCTTGGATCATACACCCGCATCCCATAATCCTGCTGGTTCCCCTCTCCCTTCACCTCATTATCATTCTCCTTCCCATTAAACCCATAACGATAACCGCCTGCGCTACTTTACCCCACGGACCTCACAGCCCCGCACACTTTTTTACTCAAAGAACTGGCCCTAAGATATTGTTTTTTCTTTCATGTGCCCTTTCAGCTGAAAGAAAAAAATAACACTACGTCGGTGGGATAGTGGATGCGTTACTAATGCTGAGGGATATATCCTACGGATGGGCTTTATCCTGCCATACAGCCCTTATACTGACGCTCATCGCATCCACTATCCTGCCGACGGAAGCAAGATAGTACTAACGCTGACCAGGGTACTACTGCTCATGTTCGCGCAGGCATTTCATCAGCTGGTGGGTCAGCGGTCTAATGCCTGGCAGTTATAATCTGCCGCCTAATAGCGATCCTCCGCCACCACCGCCATGACGCCACGGCTGCTGGGGCGGGAGTGCGTAGCGCAGCGAAGCACGGAGCCGCAGCTAGCCGCGCCTAGTCCTTGTTAACAGCTGGGAGCGAAGCGGACAGCAAAGACAAAAAGATAAGGCCGTGGCGGCTAGGCAGGTGGCGGACTAACGAGAGGCAGCGTAGGGATGGCTGTAGCAGAGCCAATGCGGGCAGCCGCCAGACCGGGAGCTGCCCGAACGTAGGACGAAGGGGCGCAAAAACTGTGACAGGTTGCGCATAGGCCCCTTGCATACGGAACACTTGCGCGCAACCTGGCGCAGGTTTTTGTACGACCCGAGGACGGAGTGAGACCGCTTTTCCTGTTCGCTAGTAATACGGAGGCCACGTACTGATGGTAGAAGGCTTTGGCACAGTCAACCAACATTAGACGTTTACGGAGATAGTAGGATTCGAACCTGTCCCCTAAAAACAGCCACAGGCAACGATGTAGATTTTTAAAAAAGTAAAATGCCACGATTCTGCCACAATAATCACCATAGATCACCTGGAGAAGAAGAGATCACCCCCTTGAACTGCTACTCATTTCACCGGATGATACAGCTCTATAGCTGCCTGTAAACGCCCTACATCATCCTGACGGTAACGCTCCGTACTTGATGGGTACTTATGACCCGCGAACTGCTGCACCACGCCTATATCGTGTCCCTGTGTAAACAGGTTGGCGATCACACTCTGACGGATGCGCTGCGCACTCACATCCCGCCCCCGGAACAGACCTGCATAACTGCGTTTTATATGCTTACTGATGTCTTCCCCATGCATGCCTTTACCTCGCTGGCCGATTAGTAGCAACTCACTTTCCTGGCCGCCTAATAACACAGGGCGCACTTCCTGTAGGTAACTGCTTAACCAACCTACCTGTAACGGCTTTAGGGCCAGTGTGCGGCTATTAGTTATGGCAGTGCGCTGGACATATACTGAGCCGCTTTCCAGTAACACATCCTGCACATGTAATGCTGCCAGTTCGCCCACCTGTAAGCCCTGGTAGATCAATAAGCTCATTAACACCTTATTGCGTAAAGCAAGTACGCTAAAACGCTCTTTGCGCTCCAGTAACTGTTCCAGCTCACTACTGCTGAACAGGTCCTGCAGCTGGATGTCTCGGCTTCGCCTGTCACGCAGTTTAATCCCCCGTGCAGGATGATCCGAGCGCTGCCCCGTATAACACAGGTAATCATAATAGGCTTTGATGCTGCTCACAATCCGGTTTAAGGTATGGCTGTTGCGGTAGTGATGACGAAGGACGCCTATATACCCCATTAAGTCCTTATAGACGGCGGTAGAGGCATCGGGGTAACCGGATAAAAAGATGCTGATTTCGCGGGCATAGGACGCCGCTGTAGATGGGGTGTATTGCTGTTGTAGATACTGTTCTAATGTCATAATTGTTGTAATTGATGGGCGCCTACCTTTGCATAGATCTGCGTCGCTTCCAGGTGTCGGTGACCTAAAAAGTCCCGCACATATTCAAGGCTCATACCACCCTGTAGCAGATGGGTAGCTATACTGTGACGCAGGTAATGTGGTGTGATCCCCTCCCATAAACCCGCACGTCTGACCACACCTTTCAGTAAATGATTATAACTCACGCCACTCATTGCCTTACCTACACGGTTCAGCATAAAGGCGCTCTTATCACTATCCCTGCCTTTACGCCACTGTTCCAGGTAGGTGGTCAACTCCCCTGCTACCTTACCCGTCAACGGGATCACACGACGGCTCGCTCCTTTGCCTGAACGTACATACAATAACCGGTGCCTGGCTTGTACATCACGGATGCTTAACTTCACTGCCTCACTACGACGAAGACCACAGCTATAAAACAGGTGTAACATCACCCGCTCCCGGATGCTGGGCGCTGCACTAAACAAAGCCGTTATTTCATCCCGTCCCAGCGCTTCACGGCTGTTACGCTCACCTCTGCGGAACTTTAACCCACTCATCGGGTTATAGCTGATGCCTCCACTGGCCTCCTGCCAGCTAAAGAACACTTTCAATGCATATACATAATGGCTGATCATCATCGCACTGAGTGCTCCTTCTCCCCGCTTTAGAGGCCGTATATGCAGCCATTCGTAAAAATCAAGGATAACTATCGGGGTAACTTCTGTCAGGCCCTTAAAACGCCCATATTGCAAAAAGTCCCGTACACAACCAGGTAACATGTTCTGGGTTGTAGTACTATAACCGCTCTGTTGTAAGTATTGCTTAAAAAGTGTAGGATAATGATGCATGGTACCACTATGATCTTAGATATACTTTTTAACCCCCTTGAGCATTTTTCTGGAACACGGAACACAAGGCACTTCTTCCAGTATTTACGCAGGTTCCAGCGTTCCACTAGCGTTCCGTAGCGTTCCAACTTCTGAAGGACTAGCTGTTTTGATAGCCGTTATTTGAGTGGATAGGTGGGTTTTGATGCGGTCTCTTAACCCCTGATAGTTGTCCCAGTATACTATCTTATAAATAAACCCTTTATTAACGTGGCCGCCACAGGGACGGATATATTCTAACCGGGTCAGGTCATTCGCATAACGGAACAACTGCGTTTTACTGATCTTTAAGCCCTGACGGATTTCACGTAAGCTAAACTCTGCCTGATTGTAATGCTGACCATATTGACTACGCAGGTAATCCTTTAACTGTTCATAGAACTGACGAAGACTACCATCCAGCTCATCTACTTTCAGTACGATACTGTCGAACATAATACTTATAGCCTGCTCTATATCACTGATCTCTGCTACCAGACGCCCCTTGCTGTCTTTGGTACGCTGGTATTGGTGTACCAGCGTTACCATCTTCACAAAGTTTAAAAACAGGTCATG
>NZ_PYGK01000038.1 GCF_003014595.1 Chitinophaga ginsengisoli
GCTACCTACTCTCCCGCATGATAGTGCAGTACCATCGGCCATGAGGGGCTTAACTTCTCTGTTCGGAATGGGAAGAGGTGAACACCCTCGGCATAACCACCATAAGATCTTTACTATGTGTAGAATGATCTTCGTCTTCTAAGTCAGCACTGTTACAGCGATTGATCTGACTTAAGACTTGCAATAAGATACATATTGGGAAAGTCGTAATAGTTTGTCAACAAAAAATAAAATTAAAGCTTACGGGCAATTAGTACTACTCGGCTTCGATGTTACCACCCTTACACCTGTAGCCTATCAACGTCGTAGTCTCCGACGGCCCTTAAAAGTAAACTCATCTTGAGGTTGGTTTCACGCTTAGATGCTTTCAGCGTTTATCCTTTCCGTACATAGCTACTCAGCACTGCACCTGGCGGCACAACTGATACACCAGCGGTACGTACGACCCGGTCCTCTCGTACTAAGGTCATGTCCTCGCAATTTACTAACGATCACAACAGATAGGGACCGAACTGTCTTGCGACGTTCTGAACCCAGTTCACGTGCCACTTTAATCGGCGAACAGCCGAACCCTTGGGACCTTCTCCAGCCCCAGGATGTGACGAACCGACATCGAGGTGCCAAACCTCCCCGTCGATATGAGCTCTTGGGGGAGATCAGCCTGTTATCCCCGGAGTACCTTTTATCCTTTGAGCGATGGCCCTTCCATACAGAACCACCGGATCACTTTAGCCAGCTTTCGCTCCTGCTCGGCTTGTCGGCCTCACAGTCAAGCACCCTTTTACTAATGCGCTCTGCGTACGATTACCAACCGTACTGAGGGTACCTTTGCGAGCCTCCGTTACTTTTTAGGAGGCGACCACCCCAGTCAAACTACCCACCAAACAATGTCCCTGCTTCCAGGTTAGACTCTAAACAACAGAAGGTTGGTATTTCAACGTTGACTCCACAACTCCTGGCGAAGCTGCTTCATAGTCTCCCAACTATCCTACACATCTGTTGTTCAAAATCAATGTTAAGTTGTAGTGAAGGTTCACGGGGTCTTTCCGTCCCGTTGCGATTAACCGGCATCTTCACCGATACTACAATTTCACCGAGCTCGTGGTAGAGACAGTGTCCAACTCATTAGACCATTCGTGCAGGTCGGAACTTACCCGACAAGGAATTTCGCTACCTTAGGACCGTTATAGTTACGGCCGCCGTTTACTGGGGCTTCAGTCAGAAGCTTTGGATTACTCCGAACATCCTTCCTTAACCTTCCAGCACCGGGCAGGTATCAGGCTCTATACGTCATCTTTCGATTTTGCAGGGCCCTGTGTTTTTGTTAAACAGTTGGTTGGACCATTTTACTGAGACTGCATCACTGCAGTACGCCTTATCCCGAAGTTACAGCGTCAATTTGCCTAGTTCCTTTACCACGGATCACTCGAGCGCCTGAGGATATTCTCCTCGACTACCTGTGTCGGTTTACGGTACGGGCTGCTATAACCGAACCTTAGAGGTTTTTCTTGGAAGTCTGATTAGGGACATTATCAGCGCGGCCGAAGCTTTGCTGTACTATCAGGTTCATCACCCCGTGCGGATTTTCCTACACAAAGTTTAACTACACCCTTTAACGCACTATTCCGTAAGTGCGCAGTCCTTTCACTACTCCGTTACCCCATCGAAATTATAGCAGGTACTGGAATATTCACCAGTTTGCCATCAGCTACGCCTCTCGGCTTTGCCTAAGGACCCGACTAACCCTGATCCGATTAGCGTTGATCAGGAACCCTTAGTCTTACGGCGAATAGGTTTTTCACCTATTTTATCGTTACTTATGCCTACATTTTCTTTTCTAAACGCTCCAGCATACCTCGCGATACACCTTCAATGCAGTTTAGAATGCTCCCCTACCGATATACTGCCTAGCAGTAATCCTAAAGCTTCGGTTGTATGTTTGATGCCCGATTATTTTCCGTGCTTAAACCCTCGACCAGTGAGCTGTTACGCACTCTTTAAATGAATGGCTGCTTCCAAGCCAACATCCTGGCTGTTATAGGATTTAAACTTCGTTTGTTCAACTTAACATACGATTAGGGACCTTAGCTGTTAATCTGGGTTATTTCCCTCTCGGCCATGGACCTTAGCGCCCACAGCCTCACTCCCGTAGATATATCATAGCATTCGGAGTTTATTAGGGTTTGGTAGGCGGTGAAGCCCCCTAGCCCAATTAGTAGCTCTACCTCTATGATAACTCTTTATACGAGGCTGTTCCTAAAAACATTTCGGGGAGAACGAGCTATCTCTCAGTTTGATTGGCCTTTCACCCCTATCCACAGGTCATCCCATAGCTTTTCAACGCTAATGAGTTCGGTCCTCCAGTTTGTGTTACCAAACCTTCAACCTGCCCATGGATAGATCACAAAGTTTCGCGTCTACCCCTACTGACTGAACGCTCTGTTAGAACTCGCTTTCGCTACGGCTCCGTAACTTAAGTACTTAACCTTGCCAGTAAGGAGTAACTCGTAGGCTCATTATGCAAAAGGCACGCCGTCATTCTTACGAACTCCGACCGCTTGTAGGCGCACGGTTTCAGGTACTATTTCACTCTTCTGTTCGAAGTGCTTTTCACCTTTCCCTTACGGTACTGGTTCACTATCGGTCTCTAGGGAGTATTTAGCCTTATCAGATGGTGCTGACAAATTCACACAGGATTCCTCCGGTCCCGCGCTACTCAGGATACTACACGTCCACCAGAATTTCTGCCTACAGGGCTTTCACCTGCTTTGGCTCATCTTTCCAGATGATTCAGCTTGATCTGATCTTCTAAAAGTAGTCCTATAACCCCGCGGCAGCACGCCACCGCGGTTTGGGCTGGTCCCCGTTCGCTCGCCACTACTTAGGGAATCATTAATTTATTTTCTTTTCCTGCAGGTACTTAGATGTTTCAGTTCCCTGCGTTGGCCTCCTTACGGATAATACATCTTCAATGTACTGGGTTGTCCCATTCGGAAATCTACGGATGTAACGATCGTTTGCATCTCCCCGTAGCTTATCGCAGCTTACCACGTCCTTCTTCGCCTCCTAGAGCCTAGGCATCCACCATGCGCCCTTATTCGCTTTAAATATCTTCAAAGCTTTTGTTGTCTACTATTACAACTT
>NZ_PYGK01000039.1 GCF_003014595.1 Chitinophaga ginsengisoli
TAGGCTTGGACTTGAATTGCAAGAAAATAAAACGTCTTTATCACAAATGCTTAAACACGGCCGAATTGGCTGCTTAATTTATTACCGAACTATTGCTCTATGAAAGTAGCCTTTTATCTTAATCAAGGAAGGAAAAAAAATCTCTACTGTAGGATAGGTGATGGCAAAGAAAGAGTAACCTTTTCTCTTGAATATACAATTGATCCACAACTATGGAACTCTAAGAAGGAAATGCCTAATGACGATGATGTGCATTATTACACTCTGATTGATTTAAAAAACCACTTAAATAAGAAATATCATGAACTGAAATTGGAGAAGAAGGAAAATATTCTTACCATTCTGAAGAATGTGGCTGAATCACTGATGGCAAGTGAAGGTCTGGATGGTATTGCAAAAACGTTATTTAATATGGGAAATAAAGAATTGGAGGTTCCTCCATATGACGAATTCTTGAAGGCATTTGAAAAATACAGTGGCTTGAAAAGAAACCAATACAAAGTACAACCATTAGATGAATTAATTCACTTCCATACAGATAGTGAGGTTTATGTGATGGACACTTATGCTGGATTACATGCGAGGTTAAAGGGGTATGTCGAAAGCCAAAGTTATGATGAAATATATACTGCGACCAAAGAATGGATATGGGGGGAAATTTATGTAGATGCCGGAATTGAGAAGCATGTTTTCCTTCCGGCAATGTTATCACAATGGGAAACACTTTGGTCTAATAAATACGAACATATTAAAAAAGAAATTGGCCGTACTGATCATTTGGATAAAATGAAGGCGCGCTCATGGAGAGCGATGCAAGTATTTATGGGGTGTTATGATAGTGCAGGCGATATAATCAAATTAGCTTGGGAAATAGATGACATGGAGTTATATCCACTTGCTGTTATCGCGATGCTGGATATTTTTGACGCTGATTCCTGCTACGACGAGTATTGTGAATATGAATTTGAGCAACCAGATGAATGGGAGTCTGTTACATTAGATGATGTCGAAGGCGAAAATTGGGAGGGGCCAGTTTTCTTTACTAAGCCGTATGAAATTTAGTCTCAACTGATACTTGTAAAACATTCCAATTGCGATACTACTTAGCACCTATATAAAAACATAAATGGGAATAACTAAGCTCAGTTTTGCTCAATTATTCCCACTTTTACTCGATTGCGGGCTGCGAGGGACAATTATCGAACCAATTTGCCGAGGATTTGGAACGAATTTACCACTTTGCTAAATGTTGTAGCTGGATGGTCGGGGAATGATGGCAAATCTTTACTCCGGACTAGTTTTTCTTTTCTTGCCAGATAGAGCTGTGGGAGTCAGTTCAAAACTTTTTTGAATGAAAAGGAGAAGTGAGAAAGCGTCTCAAACCCAGATCCAGATAAATGTCAGATGGTTTCAGTCCTTTCTGATCAATCAGGAAGTACGCTTCCTGGAGCTGCTTTAATACAAGCCAGCGAGCTTGGTGTTCCTTTGAATATTTGCCTGAAGTCACGTTTGAATGCAGAGATGCTTCTCCCAGTAAGGAATGCAAATTGCTCTATGCTGACATTGAACTGATAATTTCGGACCATGAATTCTTCCAGATCGATTTTTGCAGGGATACCGAAGTGGAAAAGTAAACCAACAAGTTCTGGTTGCTGCTCTAGAAGAATCAGCAGTAACTCCTTCCGTTTACATTCGAAAAAGATGCTATTATCTGGCCACGACTATATATTTGCTGCAACGATCTGATAACATTATCAAGTAATTCACTCTTGCTCAAGGGAATGCATGTTTCAGTACACTCGAATTTTGTAGCCGTTGTTTTGTGCTTGTCATAATACTGTTAAGAAAGGTCGTATTGAGAGAGAGGATTACTTTCTCAAGTTCACCGTCTTCTTTGGTTTTATAGTAGCGTCCCAAGCTGTTTTTGTGGGCAACACAGCTTTGCCCGGACCGCAGTTCCTAGTATATATTCCCATCATAAAGAATCACGACTCCCTTTACAATAAACACGAAATAATGTTCGTAAATAAAATGCTGAGATGAAATTTCATCAATGGGACATGTTGGATTTGTTCCTGTTACCTTCATCATAACGAATTCAAGTTACTATACTTTCTGTAACAGCGCTCTCGTTTCTTCTCGACAGCACGGTCCTGGAATTTTGGATCGCGTGATAATTAGAGCCCATCATTGGATGGCCTTTTTCGTCAAAATATATACCTGTCTGGCCGGTTTTGTTCATATAGTATATTTGCTATAACCTTCGCAGACTTTTCCGGAGTGCTGCTGTAGTGAGAAAAGGAGGGTAAAATAACCATAAGGTGACCAAATATGAGGCGTACGACTGAATTTGTGCTTTCACTACCGAGACCTGTGCCTCGGGTGCCCCCTGGCTCCACGGCATTAAAGTGCAGTCTTTTATTTTAACGTGCCAAAGCCATCGCCGCAGGGAGGATACACTGCTTTGATGTCGCGTAAGCATCTATTCCTGCCATTTTTGAGCCGCCTTCTTTCCATTCTCCCCAGGCGCTTGCCATCTTGCTCTATCGTTTTATGCAAGATCATATAAGAAAATTTTGTAAAATTTCTAAGTAGGGAGATTTCTTTTTTACTTGTCAGCGAGATTTCCTGTAAATTCCTTGAGAGAGTTAATTACTACAGAGATGTCAATAACCTCCTCCAGAGTTATTGCTTGGAGATGGCTATTTTTTAATGATCTGCAATTTTTGACATAACAATAAGAGGCGGGAAATTTTGAGGAGGAAAAAAATCAAATATGGATATAAGAGTTTTCGTTATATTTGGTTACTCAGTTCTACTATATCAGGTCTGTTCGTTCGTGAAATGTTTGTTTTTGTTGGGGACCTCAATGCAGATTAACCTACCTTTTTTGTAAAGCTTTAATATACCAATAGTTCGGTAATAAATTAAGCAGCCAATTCGGCCGTGTTTAAGCATTTGTGATAAAGACGTTTTATTTTCTTGCAATTCAAGTCCAAGCCTA
>NZ_PYGK01000040.1 GCF_003014595.1 Chitinophaga ginsengisoli
GTAACTGTTGCAGTGCCACCTCTGCCATCACTGATAGTAATGGTGAAACTATCAGGACCAGTATAACCTGCAGCTGGTGTATAGGTATAAGTACCATCTGTATTCACTAATACGGAGCCGTGAGCTGGATCTGTGGCCTTGGTAAAGGTCAGCGCATCGCCATCAGGATCTGCACCGGATACTGAGCCATTTACTGGTGTATCCTGGATAGTGGTTTTCGTATCACCAGTACCAGTAGGAGGATTATTTGAAGGAACAACAGGATTTACGATAATGTTTACTGTAACCGTTGTGGTACCACCTCTACCATCACTGATAATGATAGTGAAGTTATCTGTACCGGTATAACCTGCAGTTGGTGTATATGTATATGTTCCATCTGTATTTACAATAACTGAACCATGAGCCGGATCAGTATCCTTTGTAAAGGTCAATGCATCGCCATCAGGATCTGTACCGGATACTGAACCATTTACAGGAGTATCCTGGTTAGTAGTCTTCGTATCACCAGTACCTGTTGGCGGAGTATTTGGACGAGGATTTACAGTGATGTTTACAGTAACCGTGGTGGTTCCACCTTTACCATCACTGATAGTAATAGTGAAACTATCAGGACCGGTATAACCTGCAGCTGGTGTATAGGTATAAGTACCATCCGCATTTACCACTACTGAGCCATGAGCCGGATCAGTAGCTTTCGTAAAGGTCAATGCATCGCCATCAGGATCCGTACCAGATACTGAACCATTTACTGGTGTATCCTGGATAGTGGTCTTTGTATCGCCAGTACCTGTTGGCGGATTATTTGGTGGAGGATTTACGGTGATGTTTACAGTAACGATCGCTGTGCCGCCTCTGCCATCACTGATAAGGATAGTGAAACTATCAGGACCAGTATAACCTGCAGCTGGCGTATAGGTGTAAGTTCCATCCGCATTTACAATAACTGAGCCATGCGCTGGATCTGTATCTTTCGTGAAGGTCAATGCGTCTCCATCAGGATCTGTACCGGATACTGAACCATTTACAGGAGTATCCTGGGTGGTAGTTTTCGTATCACCGGTACCAGTCGGAGGATTATTTGGACGAGGATTTACGGTGATGTTTACTGTAACTGTGGTAGTACCGCCTTTACCATCACTGATGGTAATAGTGAAACTATCAGGGCCAGTATAACCCGCGGCTGGTGTATAAGTATAAGTTCCATCCGCATTTACCACTACTGAGCCATGAGCCGGATCAGTAGCTTTCGTGAAGGTCAATGCGTCTCCGTCAGGATCTGTACCGGATACTGACCCATTTACAGGGATATCCTGGGTAGTGGTCTTCGTATCACCAGTACCAGTCGGAGGATTATTTGGACGAGGATTTACAGTGATGTTCACAGTAACTGTTGCAGTGCCACCTCTGCCATCACTGATGGTAATGGTGAAACTATCAGGACCAGTATAACCTGCAGCTGGTGTATAGGTATAAGTACCATCTGTATTCACTAATACGGAGCCGTGAGCTGGATCTGTGGCCTTGGTAAAGGTCAGCGCATCGCCATCAGGATCTGTACCGGATACTGAGCCATTTACTGGTGTATCCTGGATAGTGGTTTTCGTATCACCAGTACCAGTAGGAGGATTATTTGAAGGAACAACAGGATTTACGATAATGTTTACTGTAACCGTTGTGGTACCACCTCTACCATCACTGATAATGATAGTGAAGTTATCTGTACCGGTATAACCTGCAGCTGGTGTGTATGTATATGTTCCATCTGTATTTACAATAACTGAACCATGAGCCGGATCAGTATCCTTTGTAAAGGTCAATGCATCGCCATCAGGATCTGTACCGGATACTGAACCATTTACAGGAGTATCCTGGTTAGTAGTCTTCGTATCGCCAGTACCTGTTGGCGGAGTATTTGGACGAGGATTTACGGTGATGTTTACAGTAACCGTGGTGGTTCCACCTTTACCATCACTGATAGTAATAGTGAAACTATCAGGACCGGTATAACCTGCAGCTGGTGTATAGGTATAAGTACCATCCGCATTTACCACTACTGAGCCATGAGCCGGATCAGTAGCTTTCGTAAAGGTCAATGCATCGCCATCAGGATCCGTACCAGATACTGAACCATCTACTGGTGTATCCTGGATAGTGGTCTTTGTATCGCCAGTACCTGTTGGCGGATTATTTGGTGGAGGATTTACGGTGATGTTTACCGTAACGATCGCTGTGCCGCCTCTGCCATCACTGATAAGGATAGTGAAACTATCAGGACCAGTATAACCCGCAGCTGGCGTATAGGTGTAAGTTCCATCCGTATTTACAATAACTGAGCCATGCGCCGGATCTGTATCTTTCGTAAAGGTCAATGCATCGCCATCAGGATCCGTACCGGATACTGCACCAACTACCGGTACATCCCGGGTAGTGGTCTTCGTGTCACCGGTACCAGTTGGAGGATTATTTGGACGAGGATTTACGGTGATGTTCACAGTAACGGTTGCCGTACCGCCTTTACCATCACTGATGGTAATAGTGAAACTATCAGGACCAGTATAACCCGCAGCTGGTGTATACGTATAAGTTCCATCCGCATTTACCACTACTGAGCCATGAGCCGGATCAGTAGCTTTCGTGAAGGTCAATGCGTCTCCATCAGGATCTGTACC
>NZ_PYGK01000041.1 GCF_003014595.1 Chitinophaga ginsengisoli
GGCAGTTCTTTGAGTAAAAAAGCGTGCAGGGCTGGTTGCCTGTAGGAGTAAAGTTGCGCAGGGGGCTATCGTTATGGGTTTAATGGGAAGGAGAACGACAACGAAATCAAAGGTGAGGGGAATCAGCAGGATTATGGGATGCGGGTGTATGATCCGAGGTTGGGGAGATTTTTGTCAGTAGATCCGTTGACGCAAGATTTTCCATGGTATACACCATATCAGTTTGCAGGAAATAAGCCGATTTGGGCGATAGATTTGGATGGTGCAGAGGAGTTGATACCGGTATTTGGAATGGAGCCACCAATGTTTAGTAATGCAAGCGAAATACTGGAGACGGGCGCAGATGTTGGAGGAAAGACCTCGTTTGAGTGGGCATCAGGAAGCAGTCCATTTGGTGAGATAACGGCTGTAGAACGTATTGCTATACCACAAGAGTTACCTTTTAATTGGTCCTCTTTTGACGTGATGCCAATATTGCCTAGACCGCAATCTTACACTTATGGCAGAGGTCCTTTATTAAAAGCGCCTAATGAGAATACAATTACTCAACAAGTTCCTGAAAAATCGCCACAACCTACAGCTAATCCTCAGCGTCAATATGATCCTAAGAAGACTCCGGAAAAAGAGGACAATGGCGACGATGGTTATTATTTATATGAAACAGCGGGATCGGATAAAATTAATAGTGGTATTGTTACAGGAAAATCAGCAATTGCCTATTTTGGTATAACCAAGACTGCCTTTGAGAGAAATGGAAGCATACCAGGTAGATATGATCCAAAGCATGAGCGTGTAAAGAACTTAGTAACGATCCACGGGAAAGCAAATGCGTATACTATTAAAGGCGCGGAAACAGCGATTATTGAATTGAATTCTAAAGGTACTGATATTAAGTATACAACTAGGATCGATAATAAGAGTAGGTCAACAAGTGATCGAGCTCGTATTAATGCTGGGATAAAGTGGTTACGGGAAAATTTTGGGAATGATTGGCAGAAGAAGTTCCTGCGGCCAGAAAATCCTAAAGGAAAGAATCATCCTGATTCAAAGAATAAAAAGCCTTAAATAGGATAATTATAATTGATAGTAGAAAACAGAGCAAAAAATTATGATAGTAGGTAAAGAAAGCGATTTTGCTATTGAGATTACGGATTATGATAAGGTAAAACGAATAGCAAAATTAAAACTGCATTTAAATGGTAAGGTTTTTGGTGATGGCAAGAAATCCAAATCAATAGACCCCTTAGTTTCTGCATTAGAAACAATTATTGAGGCTGGTGATAGTTTATATGATACTAGCTTTAATAATAGAAGTTTTGGAGATGTCTTTTCGACGGTTTTAGTTTTGCATGCAGAAGTTGGAGAATGGACAGATGATGATTATGCACAGCTTGATAGGTATGAGCGGTTTACTTTTTTTTGGGGTGAACAATTTTCGAATGTTACAGCTGTAGTTTTTACTAAAGACGGGATTTGCCATATTTTATGGTCAATGAATAAGAATATGTCTGGTGGAAAAATTGATTATTTGAAGAATTTGCATGCTGACCTAATTCCATTGAATAGTATTGTTGGCGTTAAGGATGAACTTATGCAATATCTAAATCAATGAGTTTAATTAGCCATTCAATAATAGAAAAGCACCGGGTTATTGACCGGTGCTTTTCTATTATTGAATGGCTTTAAGTTTAACGTTATTGATCATAGCATCGAGGGCGTAGAGAATACATTTTTTATCCTGCTCTGGAAACCTTGCGATATCATTTAATCTTCTGAGCATAGAAGGATCTTTTAATAGTTCCCTGTCTTCCGATTCCCCCAAAAGATAGCCCACTGTAGTATCGAGGACCTCCGCTAGTTTTTTTACAACATCAATAGTAGGCTTGACCTCATCCCGCTCATATTTACCGATGATAGAATGATGTGATTCAATCTGTCTGGCCAGTTCCGCCTGGGAGAAGCTTTTAGCTTCCCTGGCCTCCCTTAGTTTTTTGCCAAAGCTGCTCATAATGCGCATTTATGGTATTAAAAAGCTTGTTAGTAGTTGGTTTTATAAAAATACTGACAAAAAATGAGCTAATGAAACCATAAATATTTTGCCTATTGGTATAGATGTTCTACATTTATACCAAATATTGTCAGGCTTAAAAAATATCCACATGGCAAACAAAGCACTACGTCGCGGTAAGCTGCACGGTCGGTACCAGACATTAAGTAAACATTGGCATGGCGGCCGTAATGTTCCCTGGCTAAATGTGCGGGGTCTGTGGCTGGAAGAAGCAGGCTTTAATGTAGGTGATCCGATAGATATCATAGTCGGAAAAGGAAAGCTGATCGTTAAAAAGGCTTATGATGGAAATAGCAGCCATTAAGCAGCAGCTAACGTTATCGCAGGTGCTATCTTATTATGGGTTAAAACCGGATAAGCACCTGCGATTACACTGCCCGTTCCACGATGACAAGACGCCCAGCCTACAGGTGTATTACAAGACGCATAGCTGTTATTGTTTTAGCAGTAACTGTAAGACGCATGGGAAGCCATTGGATGTAATAGACTTTGTGATGTACAA
>NZ_PYGK01000042.1 GCF_003014595.1 Chitinophaga ginsengisoli
CGATTGCGCTGTGCAAAGTCCGTGAGGTGGGGATTTTTTTTAGATGAAACACCTCGAAATTACCCGACAGGTAGCCAATCCTGTCCGACAAGGTCTAGTCAACCATCGGAAGCGAGTCTTGCGTAGTTGTCAGAGATGATGGCACGAAGCGTAGACAGCGACTGCTGAAGGTATGCTATTGAGCCTCGAAATGTTCCTGTATGTTGAAGCTTTAGTTGTTCGAAAAGCTAAAGCAACATCAAACCTGCGTTATAGACGAGTGGGGGCGATTCGACCGGGGTCTGAGAACATATCAAAGGCAGACTAGGGTGATACGGAAACACAGGAGAGCCTAACGTCTCCAAACGGAAATCGGTTTATAGGATTGACCGAACAAGAACAATCCCGGCTTACAAGGTTTGTATCGTCACCTTGTAAGCGCAAAGAAAAGGCGATATCGGGCGGTATCCGAGCCGAGAGAAATCGAAGGTAAGGAGAAGGACGAAGGCAGTCTTAGCATCCTCATAGTACCGTTAGAAGGGTGGGAAATCAGCTCTATGAAAGCCACTTAGTAGGGAAGGGGGATGTCTGTTTACGGAACTAGCATCTTAGCAACACTAAATGTACCAGAGACATGAAAGAAGTGTTAACAGTAGAGATGCAGATAGCGGCCCGGGCAAGGAAGTATCCGGGAGAAGCGCTGACTAACCTGCATGATTTTATTGACATCAGACTATTGCATGACTGCTTCGATTCCCTGAATAAGAAGGGGGCAAGCGGAGTAGATGCGGAGAAATGGACTGATTACAATAAACAAAGAAATGAGAGAATCCCCGAGTTATTGACGGCTTTTAGGAGCGGTAACTACCGTGCACCCAACATCCGGCGGGTATTTATACCTAAAGGAGATGGAAAGCTGCGTCCGCTAGGTCTTCCGACAGTGGAAGATAAACTGTTGCAGACGGCTGTATCGCGCGTCATGACGCCGATATATGAAGGGATATTCTATCATGAATCGTATGGATTTAGGCCGGGCAAATCCCAACACCAGGCAGTAGAACAACTGTCCAGAGAAGTGAGCATGAACCGGATGCGTTATATTATAGACGCAGACATGCAAAACTACTTTGGTAGCATAGATCATAGCTGCCTGCGTGAGTTCCTTGACCTAAAGATAAAAGATGGTGTGATAAGGAAAATGATAGACAAGTGGCTGAAGGCAGGTATACTTGAAAACGGTCAGGTCGTGTATCCCACGGAAGGTACTCCTCAGGGAGGTAGTATATCTCCGTTACTTAGTAACATTTACCTACACTATGTACTGGATACCTGGTTCAAAGATCAAATCCAGCGATTACTGAAGGATGACAGCTTTATGATCCGTTTTGCGGATGACTTTCTTCTTGGGTTTACCAACAAGGAAGATGCATTACGAGTGATGGGAGCTTTACCGAAGCGATTAAGTAAATACGGACTGACCCTTCACCCAGACAAGACCAGGTTAATAGACCTGGACGATGATGGAGTAGATCATCCCCGTACCACGTTTGACTTTTTAGGTTTTACTCACTATATAAGTAAAAGCCGAAATGGAAAACGTATCCTTAAGCGCAAAACAAGCAGTAAGAAACTGAATGCGGCTTTGAAGCGTCTGAGTGACTGGATCAAGTTCTATAGACACAAGCTACCTATAGCAGAACTTATAGAATCACTGAACCAGAAACTACGCGGCCACTATGCCTACTATGGTATAACATTCAATATCCGGAAGCTGCACACGTACTATAACCGGACTAAAAACTTACTCTATAAATGGCTAAACCATCGAGGAGGTAAGCGTGTCTGGACATGGGAAAAGATAAGGAAGCTAACGATGGAGTGGATACCCCTTGTAAGACCGAAGGTCTATCACAGCTATCAATTAGCGAAACCGTAGACAGAGGAACCGTATGCGGGAAATCCGCTCGTACGGGTCTGTGGGGGAGCGGGGAGGTAACGATCCGCTCTACCCGGAACCAA
>NZ_PYGK01000043.1 GCF_003014595.1 Chitinophaga ginsengisoli
GCGAAACCGTAGACAGAGGAACCGTATGCGGGAAATCCGCTCGTACGGGTCTGTGGGGGAGCGGGGAGGTAACGATCCGCTCTACCCGGAACCAACTAATTTTGATTATAAGCAACTTGAAGATTATATGGAATTTGAACAACATTAAAAACAGGATTTTTCCCCTGTTCTTATTTTGTCTTTGTATGACCTTAATACCTAAATTCGTTTAAAATTTTTGACCTCAAAAAAAATTATTGTTATGGAAAAATGATTCAAGCAATTAAACCAGGCCCCAAACCTAAAAAGCAAGATGGTACAGATGATAAGAGAAGACGGGTCGATCCTCCTAATAAACCTAAACATCCTGATTTAAAACCTCACAAACATAAGCCGAAGGATTAAATACTGGGACATTAAAGAGGAGCAGCCATAAATATGACGCTTATATCACAGCGTGATGGTTGGATAAATACTGGAGAAACCTGGTTATATACTTCCTCACAGCTTGAGGAATTAATTAATTAAATCAAATTAAAATTTAACATTATGGCTAGATGTACTGCACCAGTACGTGGACATCGTACAGCGAGTGCAGCAGCAGACTGCCCCGCATGTGGTAATCGTTATCGCAGCTATAGTTCGCCCTCATCTTATTCATCATCTTACTCTTCGTCGGAGAAATTCAGTAGTCGAAGCAGCGGAACTACAACTGCAAAAAGCACTAAGCCGCGTTGGTCGCGAGCCGGTTCTACCATTATGTACACACCTGCCGAGGTACGGACACTTACACCTGTTCGTGAAAATGTTGAAAAACGATCAACCATACCAGAGCTTCGTGATGTTTTTCTTTGTCACGCATGGGACGACCGAAAAGGTCCTGCCAAAGAGCTTCACGATCTGCTTGAGTCTAAAGGAGTCTCTGTTTGGTTTAGTGAAAAAGACGTCTTGTTGGGTTCACCTTTGCTTCGGGAAATTGACAAGGGATTGGTGAAGTCACGAATTGGAATCGTGTTGGTAACTCCTTCGCTATTGCAGCGCCTCAAGGGAGAGGGAATCGCTGACAAAGAACTTTCGGCTCTGTTGGCTCGAGATCTACTTGTTCCAATTGTACATAACACAAATTATGAAGCTCTACGTGAAGTAAGTCCCTTGCTTGGTTCGCGAAGTGGTCTTAGTACTTCAGAGGATACGATGGTAGAAGTTGCGGCCAAGATAGCGGAGTTGGTGATCGTCCTTTAGCTGTGTTACAGTGTTCTCTTAATGATAAACAAAAACGCCGGAGATATTATCTCCAGCGTTTTGCCTTGTGCCTAATAGCGGTAAGTCTTCTTAGTTAGAATTATGCGATTTTCAAAATACCAACTAGTTTGTATTTTCAGTCTAATGCTTTGTCACTACCTTTTCTACAAAAATAAAAATGTGTACTCTTGATATTATAAAAACACTGTCTGAAATATTAGCGTATGTTTTGGGCGCTTGTTTCTTTTTGTTCAAAGCATACTCAGGGATCTTTTATGCATCTTTAAGCTTGAATATCACTTGTGTTCAACGTTGATAATAAACTCTTCTTCAACTATGCCCCATTAAGAACCGTAGATTGCCTTGTGTATGAGGATAATCTACTTAACCTTTCAGGTAATTTATTTGTTCAAGAGATAAACGTTGATAAGAATGACAATATAACTTATACAGTTATTATTGCTGGAAACTGGTAGTGTAGCAATTTATAAAGCTAATACGACTAAGAATAGCATTTATACGCTACCATCTGCGGACAGGTATATAAAGACGGCAAATCCAGAGTCACCTTATTTGATAGAGGTTCCGTAACCTAATTGAATAAATAAAAAGAGGGTGTCTCAAAAGTAATTGAGGCACTCTCTTTATTTTTAGTAAAAAAAAGGACGAAAAAATATCTTGGAACCATGATTCTTAGTAAATTAAGTCATGGCAAGAGGTAAAACATTATCAGTA
>NZ_PYGK01000044.1 GCF_003014595.1 Chitinophaga ginsengisoli
GCTACAAGTGAGTAGGAGGCATGAGATTATTTCGCATGCCGTCCCCTCCAGCCACCGTACGTACGGGTCCGTATACGGCGGCACATCAAAATAGTGTGTTTGGAAGGATACTTAACTCTTTTAGGGATAGGTATCCTTCTCTTCTTAAGTAAGAGTTGCCAAACGCATTTGAGAGGATGCGACTTCCACTGATACGCCAACACCCTTTCCGAGTATTGCTCCAGCTATACGCTTGTTCCCCAAGGATTCCTTGCTTGCGTAACATATTAGCCCGCGTTTTGGGTGAGCCCCATTGTTTCCAGTAGCATAACCGGAGCCTACGACGAACCCAGCCATCTAATTCGGAGAATATGCTGCGCGCATCACTTAGCTTGAAGTAGTTGTACCAGCCTCGGTTCAAACTCGCTAGTTGCTCGTATCGGCTGTACATCCCGATTGGAGTACTTCGACAAGTAATCTTCCGGACTTTGTCTTTATACTTCTTTATGCTTCCTGCTCCGATAAGTAGCCCATGTGTCCCGTTCTTCCGCTTGTAAAAGCTATACCCTAACAGTTTGCTCGCACCGGGACGCGTTGTCTTGCTTTTCACCCGGTTTACTTTCAGTTTCAGGACTCTCTCAATGAACTTACTTATACTTGACAGGACTCGTTCCGATCCACGCTCACTTCTTGCAAATATGCAGATATCATCCGCATAACGGACGAACTTGTGTCCACGCTTTTCCAGTTCCCGGTCCAATTCATCCAATAGGATATTCGATAAAATTGGGCTAAGGGGGCCGCCTTGCGGGGTACCCTCCCGGTTCACTCTTGCCACCCCCTCTTCCATTGCTCCTGCCTGTAGATAGCGATGGATCAACTTTAATACGCGTTTATCCTTAATCCGCTTACTTAACAAGGTCAGCAGATAGTCATGGTTTACGCGATCAAAAAATTGTTCCAGGTCTATATCTACCAGATAGCTGTACCCTTCATTTACATACGCTCGCGCTTTCAGCAGCCCTTGGTGCGCATTCCTTTTTGGGCGGAAGCCGTAGCTGTTTTCACTAAAAATCCCATCATAAAGTATCGTAAGTTCCTGCGCTATCCCTTGCTGGATCATTCTATCCATTAGAGTGGGGATTCCCAATAATCTCGTCCCACCCGATGGTTTCTCTATCTCAACTCTTCTTAGGGGTTCGGGTTGATAAACTCCTTCCAGAATCTCTGTTTTAATGAAAGGCCATTCGTCCTCTATCTGGGCTTTAAACCCTTCCATTTCTATACCGTCCACGCCACCACTCCCTTTATTCGATTTTACTCGTTTAAAGGCCCGTTGCATATTCGGTCTGTGTAAGATCCTTTCCAGTAAGTCCATTTTCCTTTCCCTTTTTTTGTTTTCTCCACTCGTCTTGTTTCACTCCTTCTTTCAGGTCTGATGCTCAGCACTCCCTTTTATACTTCAGCTTCCAGCTTATCTTTAAAAGGGTAGCTACGGCTTAATCCCGTATTTTCTGCTTTCTTCACAGCAGCCTAGTTTCAGAGATATTCCTTGACTTTTGATGTTTGGTCCTTCTCCGTCAATGGGATACGGATACTACTACCAAAGCTGACTTCTGTATAATCCCGTTGAGTATCTCTACCTACAGTTGCCCCTTTAGGCTGCGCTTCTCCCGCTGGCAGCTATTATACAGATCTCCCTGGGTAAGCTCATACACTTTCATCCCATATATCTGCCGCATTTACACCCACTGTTTTACGATAGTATAGGACTTTGACTTGTGTTGCAGTCTTGTCCAACAGTGATTGCCTTATATGCGGTTTCTGTTCGTCAGACCGGGATTTTGCCGCCGACTTCCTTCAGATTCCACCTCACGGTGGACACCCTTGTCTTG
>NZ_PYGK01000045.1 GCF_003014595.1 Chitinophaga ginsengisoli
GGGGCTGACTAAAAAGGTCAGATTTCAACAAAAATTAAAAATATATAGCTCGCCACGGTGGGCTATATATTTTTAGTAATATTCATATTCATTAGCCGCTATTGCAATTTGAGACAGGCTATAGGATGGAAAGGTTTTTTTTTAGGCTTTAGGGTTACTTAGGAAGCTTTTCTTTGTCTTTGAATAGATATTTTCCGAATATTATGCGCAATGGCGACCAGATTAATTTCAGTTTGCACTTTTTCAAGCCCCCTCAGATGGAAGCGACGGAACCCCATATTATGTTTAATATCTCCAAAACAAGTTTCAATCTCTATACCTCTTTGCCTTTTTAATTCACCCCCTTTTTCTGTCCCCAGATTTTCCCGAGCCTGCTGCTTATAATTTTCAAGCTTTTCATTAATCTGGATACTACGATACTGTTGTTTTGTTGCCTTGCAGCATTGTGTATAAAATGGGCAGCCACTACAATCTGCGCAACTATATTCTTTGATCACTGATTGATATCCGGTGCGTTTATGATTTTGTTTGTGCTTGTGGCGGAACAGCAAACGATTACCAGCTGGACATTGATAGCTATCGGTTAAAACATCATAGGGGAAATTCTCTTTCAAAAAGGCATTTTTCTGGAAAGATCTGGTTTGTTCTTTGTGATAGAGAGGGAACTTCATATAGTTCTCTATTTCATGTTGGGCCAGTAGTTCATAATTCTGTTCAGTGCCGAAAATACTGTCTGCAATAATGTTTTCGGGCTTAAATGGTTGTTGGGGAAGAACCTGTTCAAGATGATCTTTAAAACATATTCCATCATTAGTATTCTGATGAACACTTATTCCTGTAATGAACTGTTGTTCGCTTCCTGCCATTACATTGTAAGCAGGAAGTATTTCTACCTTATTTTTCATCTTCATAGCACTGGCATCTTTATCCGTTCTGTTGTATCCACTCCGTTTGCCCGCATTGATAATCTGCGATTCATACTTTTCTATCTTGCTATCAGCTTCATATAGTTTCTTTTTCAAGGTGGCGGCCTTGCGTTTGGCCCGTTTGTCAGTAACTTTTTTTAGGTGTTTATTCAGTCGTTCTATCTGTGCCTTGATAGCCTCTTTAGTTACTGCAGTGCTTGCGCCGGTCTCTGCCAAATCATCCTTGCCACACTGATGGTCTTCTTCAATATTAAGCTGATCTATTGCCTTGAACAGATCATTACATTTCTGCTCCGTTGTTGCCTTATAACGTTCAGCATTCTTCTTCCAAACCATTTTATGTTGGTTTGCGTCTGCACGGAATGTACTGCCATCGCAAAAATAATTTTCCATTTTAATATAGCTTTGTGCCATCAGAAACTCCAGCATCTCTTTAAACAATACCTCGATCACTTCTTTAGCCTTACTACTACGAAAATTGTTAATTGTGCGAAAGTCCGGGTGACTCATCCCACTCAACCACATAAAATGAATATCCTGGTTCAGCGCCTGTGCAATTTTGCGCCCCGTATAAATTTTAACACTATAAGCATATAAAAGTACCTTCAAAAGCATTCGGGGATGGTAAGCTGTGGCGCCTCCTCCTAAATATAAATTCATCAGATCGGTAAGATCCATGGCCTCTACCACCTCATTCACCACCCGAACCAGGTGCTTTTCTCCTATTAACTCATCCAGCGACGGGGGAAGTAATAAACCTTGTTGGGGACTATATGATTTAAATTTCCGGGAAGTACCTATTTTTGCCATAGTAGTTTTTGTGTGGTAACTTAAATTACTACTCGGCCCTCTTTCTGCAAAGAAAAGGGCCGATCTTTTTGAGATCAGCCCTAATTTCTTCGATCCTGACCTTTTTGGTCAGCCTC
>NZ_PYGK01000046.1 GCF_003014595.1 Chitinophaga ginsengisoli
TGCTATATATTGATTGTTATTTATCTGGGACAAATCTAGCTGGAATGCGGTATAGTGTATTATATAGATATTGGGCAGATATTTGAGTATTATTTGGGCTTTTTAAGCCACTTTCTTTCTTAGGTTATGGGCTAAAGCCAACAATCCTATCTCAATGTTGACTTTGTCAATGCCTCTAAGCATGAAGCGCTTAAACTGGTGGTTATGTTTGATATTAGCGAACACGGGTTCAATGTCAAAACAGCGCTGTTTACGTTTTTGGATACCCCGTTTGGTCTTTAATCGCTTAGTAGCTTTCTGTTTTAGTCGATTCCAATTATGGTTAACCTCGATTATTCGATTTCCCTTCTGCTGATGACACTCGCCTCTTAAAGGGCATCCATCGCAGTTCTTGGCCTGATAACGAGTAATGGTCTGTTCGTATCCAGTGCGACTTTGAGAGGTGAACGAACCAAGCCTTTTCATGGGTTTGCCTGTAGGGCAATAGTAACGGTCCTTCACTGGATCATATTCCAATTTATCCACTGTGTAAGGCTTTTTACTACGTAACCGATTATTTTGATCTCTATCAAACTGGTTATGTTTTACATAGCCTGTAATTCGTTTGTTTTCCAACCATTGATAATTCTGTTCGCTTCCGTAACCCGCATCGGCTGTTACTGTGTTAGGTTTAATACGGAACTGACGTATATGATTCTGAAGATGAGTAATAAGGGTATTAGTATCAGTGGTTTGTTGATGAACACTATAAGAGGCTATAAATTGGTTATTGCTACTGATCTGTACATTGTAAGCCGGTTTTAATTGTCCGTTTTTCATATGATCTTCCTTCATCCGCATAAAGGTGGCATCAGGATCAGTTTTACTATAGCTACTTCTTTGCCCATCTAGTACTTTCTCTTGCTGTTCATATTTTTCAAGTGCAGATGGCCAGTGGTGCTTAGCATAAGTGAGCTTTTGCTTTATTTTTTTATCCGCAGACTTGTTTCCCTTTAGTGCCTCATTGATTTTTTCTATGGTCTGGCTTACCTTCTCTTTATCTATTTTATCAAAACCTGAAGGATCTGTATCATCAAGTTCGGAAGCAGCTACACTCTGAGCGTATTGCCACAATTCATTTAATTGTTGTTTAATTTTTTCTTTATGATGCTTGATAGCATTGCCCCAAACAAAGGTATACCTGTTAGCATTGGCTTCTATTTTAGTTCCATCTGTGTACAGGTCTTTTATGCTTAGTAAACCTTCTTCGCACAGCAAAAGGACTACTTGTGTAAATATTGGTTGCAGACTCTTTTGTAAACGTTTGCCTCTAAAACGATTGATCGTGTTGTGATCTGGAGTGCTCATCCCGCTGAGCCACATGTAATGGATGTGTTGGCTAACAGCCTCCTCTATTTTGCGACTGCTGTATATATTATTTATGTAGGCGTAGACCAGTATTTTCAATAACATCCGGGGATGATAGCTGCTCGTTCCTCCTGGCTTATATTGGCGTACAAGCTCGCTGATATCTACTCTCTCAAGAACATCATTTACAGTTCTTACCGGATGGTTCTGGGGGATCAGATCATTAATATCTGGTGGTAACAGCATCCCCTGATTCTGGTAGTTACTCTTAAATACTACTGATAATGTTTTACCTCTTGCCATGACTTAATTTACTAAGAATCATGGTTCCAAGATATTTTTTCGTCCTTTTTTTTACTAAAAATAAAGAG
>NZ_PYGK01000048.1 GCF_003014595.1 Chitinophaga ginsengisoli
TAAATTACTACTCGGCCCTCTTTCTGCAAAGAAAAGGGCCGATCTTTTTGAGATCAGCCCTAATTTCTTCGATCCTGACCTTTTTGGTCAGCCTCGTTTTAGACCAATGCTGCTTTTAGGTCTGCTATCTTAATAGTTTTAGAACTCACTTGTTAGGAAGTCTATCAGGTTTTGCTGAATTATTCCATTATTATCCTGACCAATTAACACATCGTTTAACGTAATTACATACTTAGGATAATTGTCTTCTATTTTTAGCAGATTACCGAATTCTCTGTTGGCAGTGCTTTCATCCATAACAGTAAGACAAACCTGAACATAGATTTTAGCCCCATTTTTATCTGCAACAAAATCTATCTCCTTATCACCTAGCTTCCCTACAAAAACTTTATAGTTTTGCTGTTTTAAATGCAAGAAAACAGCATTCTCCATAAGCTTATGAATGTCGGCACGCTGATTAAAACCAACAATTGCATTACGGAGACCCAAATCCTCAAAATAATACTTCTCCCCGATTTCAAATATTTTCAGTCCTCCAATTTCTGATCTTACAACCTTATGCACAAAGAAGGTGTTGCATAAAGCCCGTAGATAGTTAATAGTTAGTTGTGGAGAGATATCAACCCTTTGGGACTTAAGATACTTGCTAATATTGCTGGCAGAAAATAAACTGCCTGTATTATCTGCGAGATAAGTTACCAGATTTTCTAAAAATGAAACATTCCGAATATTTTCACGGGCCACAACATCTTTTAACAAAATAGTGGAGTAGACATTGCGCAGATACTCATAAGGTAGATCTTCCTGCAGTCCTATATTACTCAAAAACGGCATCCCACCATACCTGAGATAAAGAATTAATGATTCAAATTTTTTATCAAGCTGATGAAATTGTAAAAATTCCTGGTAGCTGAGACTATGGATATTAAATACTAAATACCTGCCAGATAAAAATGTAGCCAATTCACCGGAGAGCATATTTGCATTACTACCCGTACAGTAAATATCACAGATACCCTTTGCCAGCAAACTACGCAAGGTTCTCTCGAATTCCTGTACCTCCTGCACCTCATCTATAAAGAAATAATTGTTCTTATCCTCAATGAATTTACCTTCAAGATAAGCACTTAGGTCTGTATGCGTTTTAATATGGATGTAGTTATCCAATTCCATATTAATATAAATAATGTTAGCCTTCTGATCTGTATTACGTATATGTTCCATTAATTGAAGCATTACATAACTTTTACCCACCCTCCTTTGACCAGTCAGCACCTTAATTACCTGCTTGTTAATAAATGGAATTACTCGTTCAGTATATAGTGGCCTTTGTATAAGTTTCATGTATATCGTAAGCTTTTATTAAAGATAGTAAAGTTTCATGTATATCGTAAACTTAAATCTCTAGTATATATAACGCTTTTTTCCTGTGCATTCCAGCACTAGCCTAATTATATTAAAATCAATAACCCAAAAATTCGACACCTGTCCGGTCCGTTGTACCAACGTTAAAAGAGGCTGACCAAAAAGGTCAGGATCGAAGAAATTAGGGCTGATCTCAAAAAGATCGGCCCTTTTCTTTGCAGAAAGAGGGCCGAGTAGTAATTTA
>NZ_PYGK01000049.1 GCF_003014595.1 Chitinophaga ginsengisoli
CCAGTAACAATGCAAGGGCATGTAATTCGGGGTGAAGGAACAGATCGCGTAACTCCAATCGTACGCCTGTCTGCTCATAAACACGGGATAACACCCTCACGGCTGATAAGGAATGACCTCCCAGGGCAAAGAAATTATCTCCACGATGAATGACAGCTTTCCCTAGTTCTTCTTGCCAGATAACGGCCAGTAACACTTCTTGTTCTCCTTCAGGCAAGGTGGTTTCTCCCACTTCAGGGAATGGTAACCGCTCCCGATCTATCTTACCATTCACCGTACGAGGCAATTGTTCCAAACATACCAGGTGAGCGGGTACCATGTACCAGGGTAACAATGACAACAAATAAGCTCTTAATGATTCAGCACTAACTGTCTGACCACTATAGTAACCTACCAGCTGTAATACGCCTCCTATTTCCACCGGTACTACCACACTGCCTTCTATTCCAATATATCCCAGCAGCACATGCTCTATTTCTCCGGGTTCTATCCGATAACCCCGCAGCTTCAGTTGTGTATCAATACGACCACCAAATACAAGCTCTCCTTCGGCTGTCCACCAGCCCTGATCTCCTGTACGGTATAACATTCCGGTACCATACTCATTGGATATAAACCGCTCCTTGTTTAATGCTTCACGATGCAGATAACCCTTGCTGATACCTGTACCTCCAAGAACGATCTCTCCTCTCACGCCGGCAGGTTGTAAACGCCCCTGCCTATCCATGATATATACAGCACGATTACGGATCGGACGACCCAGTAGTACTGCCTTTGAACGATCTTCTATTTTATGATAAGTGGCACATACCGTACTCTCTGAAGGGCCATAGGTGTTATAGATGTCCAGCGACAACGGCAGCTTATCTATTTGCCCAACCCTTATTTCATCTCCCCCACTGATCAGTGTTCTCAGGCTCGATAAATCATACCCTCCATGATTGATCTCTCCAATTACAAGTGGCGTTGTACTTAATATCGTTACTCTATGACAGCGGATCAACTCGCACATAGCAGACACCGCCTTACCGCCTTCCCGGGCTATCACCAACTCCCCTCCTGCACTTAATATGGGATATAACTCCTCCACCGCTGTATCAAACGATAATGAGGATTGATGCAATACTATATCAGCTCTGTTTACTCCAAAATATTCACTGAAGGTCTCTACATAATCCACCAGCGAAGCATGACTGATGGCGACACCTTTCGGCTGACCTGTAGAGCCTGAAGTATAAATCACATACGCAGTATCATTACTGCTGATCTCCCAATCAGGATAACTATCAGCATACCCTGACAAATCGGCTGACAGTAGTTCCTGGCGACAATTCAACTCAGGTACTATACTATCACATAACAACAACGCAGCACCACTGTCTTCCAGCATATAACGAATGCGTTCTACAGGATAATCAGTATCAATAGGCAAATAAGCTGCCCCCGACTTCAATATACCCAGCAATGCTATGACTGTGGTTGTTGAACGACCAGACAGTAAGCCTACTACACTGCCTGCTCCTACACCACATTCCAAACGCAGGTAATGTGCTAAACGATTGGAGG
>NZ_PYGK01000050.1 GCF_003014595.1 Chitinophaga ginsengisoli
TACTCTGCTCATTAAAAAAAATCAGGTACGATGAAATAGATTTTGCAAACGGTCTTTCAAGGTTGCTCAATATTACAGAGTGGCATATTTCCTTTAAAGGCACTGATGGATAGTTAAACGAAATAAAATAACCATTATCAGGATGCGACTTCACCGAAGGGCTTGCTTTAGCTGTATGAATAAAAGAGCTATCTTGTAATAAACCCTGTAACCATGTATCTATTTGTTTCCCAGTTACAATCTTATACTTTTTTGATCTAAGATTATAACAATGAACTTTCTTAATATTATTTCTGTTGACGACGACGGTAATCATTGCAACTGCATAAGCACGGCTTCCAATTACCTGAATAACCTCATGTTTATCTCTCCTGATTTTCTTTACTAAGCTATCAGTAGTTGATAAATAAGATTTCATATCAAAATAAGAATAATAGTTGCAAGTGCAGCCCGAATTATCCTGGGCCTTACTATTCTTGTTTAAAAACAGTAGTAGTATTAAACTAATTAAATAACGCACTTGTCTAACTTATCTTAACAATTTGATTAACTTAAGTACTTCTGTTGCGCATTTACACAAAGGAGGTATATCATTGACTATTTTAGGGTCTAAGCGCCCATATTTAATATGCTGCCCTCCATCTCTGTATATATTTTTCTCTCCTTGAGGCTCCAAATATACATTACACATTTACTCCTTTTCAACAAGCGTCAACGAAAGATCGATTTCCAAAGGGCACACCTGCAAAAAAAGACACATGCTATTGATAATGATAAAGGTCTCTTTGAAGATTAAAGAACCTTTTGAAACTAATACAACGTACCTGGTTCCTATTACCTTTCCTGATCACTTCAATACCGGTAATATGTTCTTCAGGAATTTCATTGGCATTGATAGACTCTTCCTCTCTTATGCCAGCAGTGTCCCAATTTTGTATTAATTCCACTGTTTTTTTTGTAAATAAATTGGGCACATTATAACTTAATATGCCTCTGTTATAAGTATAGCTAAGACTGCCTTGGGACGTCCACATCATTACGGAATAGGTGCCTGATTGAATATCATATGACTGGAGTGTGTGCAATGTATCAATGTTCCTGATCAGGGAATTAAGACGGCCACTTTTAAATACCTGCATACGAACGTCGTGGAAAGTTGTTCCTTTCCACGAGCTGTTTTTAGTCGAACAAGTTACCTCCATTTTCCTTGACATAACAGAAAAACTATCCGTTTTACATGCACTGAGCTGTAGTGTAAGGAATAGAACAACTGATAATACTCTCATAACCGTGATATTAATATTTATATGGTATCTGTTTCTTACTTAACATTTTGTAATTGGTTCCGCCAGTAGCATCATAATACAGGCTCTGCCTGGTACCAGCTTTTATTAACCTCGTTGATGAGTCTCCTGCACCGCTTACATCCAATCCATAGAAGGCCCTGAGAGGAACATTGTTTTCTGCACGGATCAGGTTCTCGATATGTGTAGAATATAGCTCTGCATTAGGAATAGCCTCATTACCTCCGTTGC
>NZ_PYGK01000051.1 GCF_003014595.1 Chitinophaga ginsengisoli
GGATCAAGGCCAAAAGTTGTGGAGTAAGTTGTAGATCAAGCATATAATTTGGTTAATCGGAATAAAAAGAATTCGATGCATTTTACCCCTCTAAATTGACTCCTAAATGCCTTTATTTTAGCGTTGAACGATTCCGCAGATGCATTTGTAGACCTGTGATTAAAATAGTTTAGAATGGTCTTATAATGATTCTGAATAGATCTGGACACGGTATTGAATGATTTAAATCCAGACTGGCGAACCTTTTCATGCCATTTCGCCAGGCGGGTTAATCCATATAACTTGTTCTCCGTGTTTTCAAATATCCTACTCAGATCTATGCTAAGTTGATAGGCCTTTTCAAGGTCTGGGTATCGTTCAAAAAGCAACTGAGCTCGTTGTCTCTGGCTAATTGTCCAATCTGCTTCCTTTTTGTAAAGTACATAGCGGCTACGGGCTAGCAATTGCTTCACTGAATCTCCATTGGAGAGTATTTCTGCTTTAAACTCTGTTTGAGTTTGTTTGGCCTTTTCTATGGCGTCATTCTCTGCATCAAGGGCTTCCCAGCGGTATTTAATACGCATCTCCTGCAATGCTTCTGTGGCCAGTTTTTGCACATGAAATCTGTCAGTAACACGCACTGCATTAGGGAAAGATCGTCTGGAGATAAAATCCATATTCCCCGCCATATCTAATGTTATTTCTGTTACTTTCTTTCGTTCCTTAACAGGAATTTTGTGTAAGATATCTATTACTAATTCTGCCTTTGTACCTGCTACTATGGCCACTATTGCGCCCTGTTTGCCTTGGGCTGCTTTATTGGTAATGATAGTGTATAGTTCCCCGTCTGAAAGGCTGGTCTCATCAATGGACAGATGCTTACCAAGATTTTTTGGATACAGTACCCATTTGCGGGCATGTGAACGTTGATCCCACTGTTTGAAGTCACTTAGAAAATCTCTGTATTGCCGATTCAGGTTACGTCCTGGCACTCCGTGAAAGGTGCCCACTGTATTGATATCAATCGCCGCTGTATCGACTGATTTCTTTTAAAAAAGCAGCGAACTCGCTGGTCATACGCGTGCCCTCGGCTACAATACTCCAATCTCTATAGACAGCCTTACCTGTGGTCGTTCTAAGCCAGCGACGGCGTTTGATGTGCATGTATACTTTGTGTCCCCGGATGGGAAAGTCCTGAATTGTAATGGTGGGAAAGAATCCTTTGGATAGTAGCTTTTCCTCTTTTAGTTCCTCTGGTGGTGCATTTACCTCTTCAAGATTTAAATGAAATACTTCTGCTTCTTTACGAACTTCCTTCAATTCAAAGTGTTCTAATATAAACTCTGGCAATAATAATTCCACTAATGCGAAATAGCCGTCCTGTATGGGTCCTTTCATCCTAACGCAAAATTAGAAAAATTCGTCTCGCTTCACAACTTTTGGCCTTGATCC
>NZ_PYGK01000052.1 GCF_003014595.1 Chitinophaga ginsengisoli
GGTAGTGTAAAATTCTTTGTGTAAGTATATATTCAACTGTATCGAGTTAATACCACCAGCAGGTGGAGTGAAGTGAGGCGGAGCGTAGCGGAGCCGAACGGAACGACACCTGCTGGGTACGGCGGCTGGATTTGCCCCCGATATTTTTTAACTTTGAATACAGTACCATGGACAATCAACAACCACAATTCTCGAAGGAGTTCTTCAAGCAGTTTAAGAACAAAGAGGAGTTTCACGCCTTTTTCAATAGCCTGTTTAAGCAGGGTGTGGAAGAAATGCTGAAGGGAGAACTCGATGAACATCTTGGTTATGAGAAACATAGCCCTGAAGGAAGAAACTCAGGTAATAGCCGCAATGGCTCTTACAAAAAGAAAATTAAGACAGAATCTCTCGGCGACCTTGCCCTTAATATTCCCCGTGATCGTAATAGTGAGTTTGACCCAGTCCTTATTCCCAAGGGACAACGGATGAGTGATAAGCTGGAAGAGGCTATTATCGGCATGTACAGCCGCGGAATGACAACCTCAGACATTAGTGATCAGGTGAAAGAGGTATACGGTGTAGACGTAAGCGAAGGCACCATTTCCAATGTCACTAATCGTATCTCGGAGCATGTAAAAAGCTGGCAGAACAGGGTTCTTGAGCCTGTTTACTTTATGGTCTGGATGGATGGAATAGTGCTGAAAGTCAAGCAAAACGGTAAGTATATCAACAAATGCATATACCTGGTAATCGGACTGAAAAATGATGGGTTGAAAGAAGTGTTGGGCATGTGGATGGCAGAAACTGAATCCGCCTCCTTCTGGATGAGCGTTTTAACCGATTTAAAGGCTCGAGGAGTAGAGGATATATTAATTGCCTGCACTGATAACTTAAAAGGCTTTACAGATGCTATTAAGGGTGTATTCCCACAAACAATTACCCAGCTGTGTGTTGTCCATCAGATCCGCAATAGCTGTAAATATGTGGTATGGAAGGACAGGAAAGAGTTTTGTGCTGATCTGAAGGAAGTTTATGGAGCGCCTAATCGTGCAGCTGCAGAGCATGCGTTAGTCGCTTGTTCTGATAAGTGGGGGGCTAAATACAGACATGCCATTCAATCGTGGGAGAACAACTGGGATAATCTTACCAGCTACTTTGACTTCCCAATGGAGATCCGCAAGATCATGTATACCACAAATACCATCGAAAATCTTAATAGGGGCATCCGCAAGTATACTAAGACCAAAGTTCAATTTACGGATGATGCTGCGGCTCAAAAGGCCGTTTACCTGGCTATCATGAACATTGAAAAAAAATGGAGCATGCCTATCCATAACTGGGGGCTGGTGCTCCATCAATATTTAACTATTTTTGAAAACAGATGTCGGATTTGATCAGTTGACTATGTGTTTACACAATATATTTTATAGTCTC
>NZ_PYGK01000053.1 GCF_003014595.1 Chitinophaga ginsengisoli
TATCAATAGTTCGGTAAGTTTTATTCACAAAACATGTGTGGAAAAACGATGTAGATAATTAAAGGGCTCGGAAGGTCGAACCAAAAATAAAAAAAGGCATTAGAGAAAGTATGACTAGTACAAACCTCTATGCCTTTAGCAAGGTGAAACACCTTGTTGATGCAATTTTAAATGAATTATCAGTAACTACCAAACCTCAATACAAATTTATGATTTCGCTATTTGAGGTGTGGTTAGGACTACCGGTAAGATATACAATTCTCAATCTTAGCAGGTTTGGCAATTATTGCGAGAAAAGCATTCGGTTGCATATGGAACAGCAGTTTGATTTTATTAGCTTTAATAAGCAACTAATCAAACACAGTTGTCATAAAGAGCTGATAGCAGCTTTTGATCCAACTTATATTTCGAAGTCTGGCAACCATACTCCAGGATTAGGAAAGTGGTGGAGCGGATCAGAAAACCGTGCGAAGAAAGGGTTAGAGCTCGGATGTCTGGCGATAGTAGATGTTGCAGCAGGAACTGCTATGCCTTTAAAAGGTGTTCAAACACCTGGCAGAAAAGTGCTTAAGGAAAAGAACTGGACATCAATGGATCACTATATTGATGTAGTCAAAAGTCAGCTCCCAGCTCTAATGGACATGGTCAAGTATCTTACGGTGGATGGATATTTTATGAAGAAGGATTTTATTAACCCTATTGTAAAGTCAGGGCTACATGTTATTACGAAGATGCGACCAGATGCAAATCTTCGTTATTTATATACCGGTCCTCGTAAGAAAGGAAGAGGCAGACCAAAATTATATGATGATAAGGTGAATTGCAGCACAATAGATAAGCGGCGAATCCGAGAATTTCAGATTGATAATGATGCGATCTATTACAGTGGCGTAGTTTATTCGATCGGCCTTCAAAAGAAAGTGAGGATAGTATATATTGAGCACCGGATAACTGGAAAGTATGAGATTTTATTATCGACTGATACAACGTTGTGCCCGGAATCAATATTAAAGTATTACCGGCTGCGTTTTCAAATAGAATTTCTTATCCGGGATGCCAAACAGTTTGCCGGATTGGAAGACTGTCAGGCACGAAGTGCCAATAAGCTGGACTTCCATTTTAATATGGCATTGACAACTGTGGCAATAGCTAAAGCAACTACTTGGCTAAACTTGCCTCAATTATGCAGAGGCCCATTTTCTATGAGAAATGTGAAAGTGGCTTATTACAATAAATTTATGACCGATAGAATTTTTTCAACATTAGGCTTGGACTTGAATTGCAAGAAAATAAAACGTCTTTATCACAAATGCTTAAACACGGCCGAATTGGCTGCTTAATTTATTACCGAACTATTG
>NZ_PYGK01000054.1 GCF_003014595.1 Chitinophaga ginsengisoli
AAAAAGCGCTCTGCAGCACTCCGCTCCCCAACACTCAACGCATAGCCCTTTGCCTCTTCTCCTGCTGCTGGCTGCTCATCCCTTTCACGGTACTGATCCAGCAGGTCTGTTAACTGGTATAGGTCCTGTTCCAGTATATCTTTTCGAAGACCCAGCTTCTCACCTACTTCCCTGCATAATTTCTCTACCTGTTTATCTTCATACAGGTCCAGCTTATTACGGCTCTTCTGACTATTATCCTTGCGCTCTACTACCAATGTTACCTTCATGCTGTCCAGCTGTTTACTCACGCCACCCTGTACATAATAAATGGCCAGATCTCCGCTGTAACTCAGCTTATAAGGATTACTACTGTCCAGTATAGAGGTGGCTGGTAGGGCCGCTGTAACTGGCTCGGAGGATGGAGCCTTTTGTTTTTCAACTGATTCAACTGAAAGAAAAAAATCAGTCCGACTATTTAACAAGTGAGGGAAGATCTCAGCGGTATGACTAATACCCATACTGTTTATATCTTCTCCCTCTGATAACTGTAATGTGCTGATTAATACATGGGGTAACTTATCTTTAAAAGTAGTGGCGTATTTCGCTACTGCCTTACGTCCTGCTTCATCCCCATCAAAAGCAAAGATGATCTCCTGCAGGTTGGTTAAGCCTTTGATTGCTGCTTCATGTTCAGCTATCAGACCATTGGTACCATAACAGGCCAGGATACCGTATGATTTAGATATTTCACTACACTGTAGTAACGTCGCCGCATCTATCACTGATTCGGTCAGTATCAGTCTTTGTACATCTGACTTCGGATAACAGGGATAAAGACCGCTTCTCTCCTTTAAGTAATAATGACGCTGGTCCTCATCATTAACTGTACTGCGGAAGTACATGCCACTGATCTCTCCCTTACTATTGCGCAATGCAAACACGATACAATACTTCCCAAAAGGCCTGTACCCCTGTCCACCGTTGCTATTTGTACCCCATGGAGACAGTAACCCTGCTTCCACACAGACCGCTATCAGTTGGTCATCCCTACGCCTGCCATGGTGGAACTGTCCTGTGTTATAACCGATCTCTAAACGTGCAGTTTCTAAGCCCCTGCTTTGTATATACTCCTG